>OY282432.1:0-2257500 GCA_958295985.1 uncultured Candidatus Binatia bacterium | reverse complement strand
TAGTGCGCATACTCCACAGCCCGGGTTTCCCGGATCACCGTGACCTTGATCTGGCCCGGGTAGGCCATCTCATTCTCTACCTTTTTCGCCACCGCCCGCGCCATGGACGCAGCCTCGTCATCGGAGACCTGAGACGCCTGAACGATGATCCTGAGCTCCCGTCCGGCCTGCACGGCATAGGACTTTTCCACTCCCTTGAAGGAGTTGCTGATCCGCTCCAACTCCTCGAGCCGCCGGACGTAGGTCTCGAGCATTTCGCGACGCGCCCCGGGACGAGCGCCTGAAAGGGCATCGGCGGCATCCACCAACGGCGCCAGTACGGTTTCCGCCCTGACTTCCTCGTGATGGGCGGCGATCGCGTTGACGATCTTGGGCGACTCCCCGTATTTCCTCGCCAACTCGCCGCCGATGATGGCGTGCGAGCCTTCGACCTCATGGTCCACGGCCTTCCCGATGTCGTGAAGCAAAGCCGCCCGCCGAGCCTGTTTCTCGTTGAGGCCGAGCTCGGCCGCCATCGAACCACAGATGAACGCCATCTCGATGGAATGCAGCAGGACGTTCTGAGCATAGCTGTAACGGAACTTCAGCCTCCCCAGGAGCTTGACCAACTCGGGATGGATACCATGGACGCCGACATCGAAAACCGCCTTCTGTCCGGCCTCCTTTATGACCTCGTCTATCTCCTTTTCGGATCGACGAACCACCTCCTCGATTCGGCCGGGATGAATGCGGCCGTCGGAGATGAGCGTTTCCAGGGACAGGCGGGCGATTTCGCGGCGGATGGGGTTGTGACCCGAGATGATCACGGATTCCGGCGTATCGTCCACGATGAGATCGATTCCGGTCGCTGCCTCCAGCGCCCGGATGTTGCGTCCCTCGCGGCCGATGATCCGGCCCTTCATCTCGTCGTTGGGGAGGGCCACGACCGAAACCGTTCGCTCCGTGACGAAGTCCCCGGCCACGCGCGCGATGGCCAGAGCGATCATCTTCTTGGCCTCGCGGTCCGCCTCCGCCTTTGCCTGCTCCTCCATGATCCGGATGCGCCGGGCCGAATCGTACCTCGCCTCTTCGAACATCTCCTCCATCAAGCTCTTCTTCGCCTCCTCGCGGCTGATCCCGGCGACGATCTCGAGGTTCCGTTTGGCCTCGTCAACGAGACGCTGGGACTCCGCCTCCTTCTCATCGAGCGCCTGTTCCTTCCTTTCGATGCCTCCTTCCCGATTGGAAAGGCCGGTCTCCCGGTTCTCCAGGCTTTCGAGACGTTTGTCCAGGACCTCCTCTCTGGCCAGCAACCGTTTCTCCAGCGAGTGCAGGTCTCTCCGAGTCTCCCGAATTTCGTTCTCGAACTCGGAGCGCGCCTGCAAGATCCCATCCTTGGCCTCGATCTCCGCCTCCTTGCGGACCGCATCGGCCTCCCTTCGCGCCTCCTCCACGATACGCGCGCCGGTGTTCCGATCGAGCTCCCATTGGAGGCGGCGCTGTTTCCTTCGGATCAGGAGTACAATGACAGTCAGCAAGCAACCCGAGACGAGACCCAGAATCAAAGAAGACCATGTAACCACAACAAGCTACCTCCCGGAAGTAGGGGAACGATGGGACAGTCTATCCACCGGGCACATCCACGCGGTCCTCCGCGGCGCCGCACGCAATGACCCTTTTCTCCGTCACGACGGCGTGGACCGGCAGGTCTCCCCGTTCCACGGGCACTTCCTCCAGCAACTGGAACTCATACGCCAAAGCAATCCTTGGCACGCGAGCATCCAAACCGGCCAGGAAACGGTCGTACCAGCCCGTCCCGCGACCCAGGCGGTTCCCCCGGCGATCGAAAGCCACACCCGGAACGAACACCGCAAGTCCGACATCGCCGCGATGAGGCAACGGTCGGCCCCCCGCGGGTTCGCGAATCCCGTGCCGGCCGGGGACAAGTTCGGCCTCCGACCGAACCTGAAAGATCCGTGAACCACCGCCGGCAACTTTCGGGTAGTACAGCCGCTTTCCCGTCGCCAGCGCGCCGCGGCCTATTGCCGATGTCTCGACTTCGTTCTGCACCGGACTGTAAAGCGCAATGGCTTCCGCTGTCCGGTAAGCGGGGAGCGCGAGCACGAGGCGCTGAATCGCCGCTCCCCAAGAGCAAACCAGGGTGGACGAAAGAGATGCTCTTTTCGCTAGGATCGCACCCCTGAGTGCCCGTTTCTTGTCCCCTATCAAGGAACTCATGATCAAGTCCTGTACAAGGGCGCCCCAGGGCGAGGTGTGTTCAGCCTGCGCGGTTCGACGAAAGCGCAGGGGTCTACGGCAGGGAGGCTCTTCGATTACGCGCCGGCGCAGGATCTCCTCGGGGATAACGGCTGCATGTGACGTGACGGTGAATTTCCCCCTCTTGAAACCCACTGTACGGAACAAGACGCTCTTCGCCGGACGCGATAGATCACTTCAACGAACTCCAGGAAATAACTGTGCCTGCTGCCGAAAACATCCCACTCCTCAACCCGTGGTTTAGTATCCCACACAAAAGCACATGAATGAAACGGACCTTGTCCGGCGATCTGCTGCTCTAGTCGTCCTCGGACAAAACCGTTGTCAGTTTCTCGATCAACCGATCAACCCGATCCGTCACGGCTTCGTGACTGTCCTTGAGGCGGTGATATTCGTCGGCGATGTTGAGAGCCACGAGCATGGCCACACTGTACTTGCCCTTTGGACTCGCCGACTTGCTGGCCTCGTGCATCTTTCCGTCAACGTATTCCGCCACCCTCCGGATGTGCTGCTCATCGTCGTCACTTCGGAGAGTGACCTTCTGCCCCATGATCTTGACTTCGACAGCTTTTGGCATGGCGCCTCCGGGCCGTCAGGAAAGGTCAAGATGCTCGAACCGGCCAATGATCTTCGTCAATCGTTCTCGCAACGCGGCCCGTTCGCGTTCGTACCGTTGGATCCGGTCGCTCAGGCCCTGGCACTGCACGGAACGCTCCTGAAGGCGCGTTTCCGCTTCGGCCTTGGCCTTCCTCATCCTCTGATTCTGCTCGACAAGACGCTCCACCCGGAGCTCCAACTGTTGGAGTTTATCAAGGTCCATGACACAAATACTGGGCAAATCTTCAATAGATAGTTTAAGATTTGCCGGGGGCCGGTGTCAAGCCACCCAATGCTCGCTGCGGCTCGCGGACCTACTCGAAAAACGCCTGCACGAACGCGTCCGAATCGAACTCCTGGAGGTCGTCGATCCCTTCCCCCACGCCGACGTACTCTATCGGGATGGCGAGCTCCTGCTGGATCCTGAGCACCACACCGCCCTTGGCCGTACCGTCCAGCTTGGTCAGGACGATCCCGCTGACACCCACCGCCTCCTGGAAGGTCCTGGCCTGCGCGACAGCGTTCTGACCGGTGTTCGCATCGAGCACCAACAGCGTCTCGTGCGGCGCCCTTTGCTGCACCTTGCCGAGGACACGGCGCATCTTCTTGAGTTCCTCCACCAGGTTGACCTTGTTGTGAAGCCGCCCCGCGGTATCGATCAGAAGAACGTCCGCCCGCCGTTTCTGGGCTGCATGGACGGCATCGAATACAACTCCGGAGGGGTCCTGTCCCGGCCCGTGCTTGATGACCTCGGCCCCGGCCCGGCCTCCCCATATCTCGAGTTGCTCGATGGCGCCCGCCCGGAAGGTGTCACCGGCGGCCAGTATCACCTTCTTCCCGCTCTGCTCCAATCGATGGGCGAGCTTGCCGATGGTGGTGGTCTTGCCGACCCCGTTCACTCCCGCCACCAGAATCACCCACGGAGACTCCGAATACCGGCGGCCCTCCATGCCCGGATTCTCCTTCAACAGGTCGGCGAGCGCCCGCCGCAACAATACGGCTCCATCGCCGTTCCCCGCCCGGCTCGAACCGCGCACGGAAGCCAACAGCCTCTGGGTAGCGTGGACGCCGAAGTCGGCGCCGAGGAGGAGTTCCTCCAACGCATCCCAGTCGTCTTCCGACGAGCCGGCCTCCGCAAGGGCCCCCTCCAGACGGCCGGCCCATGCCGCCCTCGTCCGCGACAGACCCCGCCTGAGACGCGCAAAGAACCCTTCTCGCTGATCCATGGACCGATGAACTCGTTTGAAACCCGCCCCTGCTAGACCATCTCTACGGATACGATCCTGGAAACCCCTGGATCTTCCATGGTGATACCGTAGAGCATGTCGGCCGCCAGCATCGTCTTCTTGTTGTGGGTGATGATCATGAACTGCGACAGGCGGGTCATCTCCTTTACCACGTCGATGAACCGCTCGAGGTTCACGTCGTCGAGCGGCGCGTCCACCTCGTCGAGGAAACAGAACGGGCTTGGTTTGGTCAGGAAGATCGCGAACAGAAGACTCACCGCGGTCAGGGCCTTCTCGCCTCCCGAGAGCAGGCTGATGGATTGAAGTTTCTTGCCGGGCGGCTGTGCAACGATATCGACCCCGGTTTCCAGATAGTTGTTCTCGTCGGTCAGCGTCAACGACGCTTTCCCGCCGTTGAACAGTCTGGGGAAGATCGCCCGAAACTCCTGGTTGATCTTTTCGAAGCTCTCCTTGAACCGCAGCCGGCAGATTCGGTTCAGCTTGGTGATGGTCTGTTGCAGATCGGCCATGGACCGTTCCAGGTCCTCTCGTTGCCCGGTCAGGTAGCGGTTCCGTTCGGTGAGCTCTTCGAACTCGCCGATGGCCGCGAGATTCACCTCGCCCATCCGTTGCAGCCGGGCCCGCAACTCCGCAACCTCTTCGGCAAGATCACCGGCGCACGAGGCTTCGACGTTGGCTTCCGGCGTGAACTCCGCCAACTCCACCGCGTACTTCTCCCGGATCTCGTCGCACAGGTAACGCAGTGCCGTAACCTTCTCGTTCTGCAACGCCTGAAGCCGCACCTTGTCCTGTTGTCCGGCATCGATATCGGGACGAATGATGTGGATGGCCTCTTCCATCTCACGGACCCGGCTCGAGAGCCCGCGGTACTCCTGCTGCCGCGACGCCACTTCACCTTCGGCGTCCTGGAGCTGCACCCGCAACGTCCGGACCCGCGCTTCCGACTGCTCGTGGGCTACCTTCATCTCGTGAGTCCTGCGAGTCATTTGCGCGATCCGCGCCTCGCACTCCTGAAGCTGCGAGGCGAGCTCGGCGCGCAAGCTGACCCGATTCTCGAGATTCGACCTGGAGTTCTCCTCCTTCTCCTTCGCCGCCGCCGCCCGTATGCGGGAGTCGGTAAGCCGTGAGTCCGCGATCCGCAACTCTTCCTCGGTTTGCCGGGAGGAGCCCTGGAGCTCCCGCACGCGCGACTCCAACGCCGCCCGTTCACGCTCGCTCTCGGCGACGGCCGTATCACACGCCGCAATGGAGCCGGTCAGGCCGCCGACCTCTTCCGACAGGTTGCGCAACTCCTGGCCGATGGTTGCCAAATCCTGGCGCGAACGGGCAATGGCTTGGTCCGTCCCCAACAACTCGTGCTCGAGTTGAACCTGGGCCACCGCCAGGTCCCGGGCCTCGTCCGTCAACCGCTGGCGTTCGGACTCCATTCGCTGCAACCCGGACCTCGTCTCGACCACCCGTTCCGTCTGGCCCAAGACCCGCTTCTCGCCGGTCGCGACCTGCTGCTTCAGCTCCCTGATCCTGCGGCGCCGCGAGATCGGATTGCCTTCCAGGCTTTCCGCACTCCCTCCGGTGACCACCCCCATGGGATCGATGACCTCGCCGTCCAGCGTCACCAACGAATGGCTGAACCCGTTGGAGCGCCAAAGCCCCAGTCCCGATTCCAGGTCCCGGACCACCGCCACGTCGCCCAACAGATAGTCGGCCACCTCCCGGTAACCTTCTTTCACCTCCACGAGCCCAAGCAGGGGGGCAATGACGTCCGGACCCGAAAGCGTAACCGGCAGGGCTTCGCACCGGCGTTCGAAACGGCGCGGAATGAATCCGCTCCGACCCGCCGATTCGCGCTTCAGGTACTCGATGGCCTCCACCCCCTCCTCGTGTCCCTGCACGATCACGTACTGAAGGCGTTCGCCGAGCACCGCCGTCAAGGCCTTCTCCACGTCTTCGGGGGCTTCGATAAAATCGGCGACCACGCCGCAAATCCCGTCCGACCGACCGTTGCTTTGATGCTTGAACATGACGGCGCGGACACCCTCCTGATAGCCCTCGAAGTTCTTTTGCAATGTTTCGAGGGAGCTCAGGCCGGAACGCGCCTCCTGCAACTCGTCCTTGAGTCGGGCCAGGACCTCCTCGTGCCCGGCCAGGGCCGCCTTGGCGTTCTCCAACTCCGCGCCGGCCCGACGCAGACGCTCATCCATCTCGGACGCGCGCGTCCCGCACTGCTCAAGCTCCATGGACTCCCTGGCGCGGCGGCTTTCCAAGGCTTCCAGCGTCTGCTCGACACCCCTTCGCTCACCCTCCTTCTCCACCGATCCGGCTCTCAAATGCTCCAGACGCTCTTCATGAGCCCGTCGGGTATTGGTGAGTTGCGAGTGGGCTCCGATACGATCCACCAAGAGATCTCTGTCGCGCTCGACCGCGGCCTGAAGCGTCTCGATACGAGTCCGCAAACCCGCCACCTCCACTTCGATGCGCGTCACGCCTTCCTCTTCGAAAAGAGAGAGTTGGGCGAAGTCTTCGCTCGCCTTGTCCAGGTCCGCTATTTCGCTCGCCACCGTTTCCAGCCGCGCGCCGGTGTTGACGGCATCGGCCCTGGCCCTTGCGACGGAATCCTTCAGCTCGCCCTCTTCGCGCTCGAAGAACCCGATCCTCTGCTCCTCCCCCTTGACCTCCAGCCTGAGCTGGTAGAGCCGCTCCTGCGATGATCCGATCTCGCCGTCCATTTCGAGCAGGGTGACCCGGCTGCGTTCGCACTCTGCCTCCCTGGCCCGCACCGTGGCCGTAAGCGAAGTAAGCCGGTCTTCGACGGCGTCCACCTCGGCGCCGAGTCCGGTGATCTCTCGCTCCCACCCCAGCATGCGGACGGCGGCCCAACGAAGCTCCTTGTCCTGCAACCGTTCCTGGAGGTTCCGGTACCGTTCGGCCTTCTTTGCCTGCAACTCGATCTTGTGAAGCTGCCGCTCTACCTCGCGGACGATGTCGTTGACGCGCAGGAGATTCTGCCGCGTTCGCTCCATCTTCCTTTCCGCGGCCTGCCGGCGGCTCTTGAACCGGCTTGTGCCTGCGGCCTCTTCGATGATGCGGCGCCGGTCTTCGGGCTTCGAGTTCACCAACTCCTCGACGCGCCCCTGCCCGATGATGGAGTACGATTTGTTTCCGACTCCCGTCCCCATGAAGAGCTCGACAACGTCGCGCAAACGGCAAGTCACCCGGTTGATGGAATACTCCGACTCGCCCGAGCGAAAGAGCCGCCGGGTGACGGCGATTTCACCGAAGGCGCCGTAGTCGGCCGGCGCGCTGCCGTCGGCATTGTCCAGCAGCGCGGTAACCTCCGCCATCCCGAGGGGGGCGAGCTGCTCGCTGCCGCTGAAAATGACGTCCTCCATGGTCTGGCCGCGGAGATAACGGGCACTCTGCTCGCCCATGGCCCATCGGAGCGCATCCACGACGTTGGACTTCCCGCAACCGTTGGGTCCCACGATCGCGGTGATATCGGAGGTGAAATTCAGGACGGTCTTTCCCGCGAAAGACTTGAACCCGGAAACTTCCAGAGCCTTAAGACGCATACAATGAATCCCGCACTCTCCGGGACACCCGCCGACGCGGGGGTTCCATTGTATTTCTATTTCACACCCAGGGGACCGGTGTCAAGGGAAAGTCACAACATGGAGTGACGGAACCGCCCCCACACCACAACATGTTGAATCGGGGAAATGCCTACTCCTGCAGCAGGGCGGAGTTCCAGTAGGAGGCATCGACGGTCGAAAGGAACGGCAGCCACTCGCGATAGCGGATGTTCCCGTCGCCATCCTGGATGAAAGGGGTCCAGGTAGGCTTGTAGGGTTCGCGCAACAGCTTCATCCGGGCTTCCTGAGGGGTGCGGCCGCCCTTTCTGCGGTTGCACGGAACACAGGAGCAGACGACGTTCTCCCACCTGGAGGTGCCGCCCAGGGAGCGGGGAGTCACGTGATCCAGGTTGAGTTGGTGCCGCGGCAGCTTGCGGCCGCAGTACTGGCAGGTGGACTTGTCACGGGCATAGATGTTGTAGCGGCTGAACCGGACCTGCCGCTTCGGCACGCGGTCGTACCGGACCAGGAGTATGACCCGCGGCACGCGTACGATGTGGTTGACCAATCCCACGGTTTCCTCATGGACCGAAACCGTAAGGTCGCTCCACCCCTTGAAGTCGAAGGTTTGGTATCTTTCGTTGACGACCCTGGCGATGCCCAGGTAGAGCAAAGTGAAGGCCCGGCGTACCGATGTGACGTGTATCGGCAGATACGAACGATTCAGGATCAGCACCTTTGTGTGCATCGGAGAACGGCCCACGGCGACGCTCCCTGGACTCCTTGCCTGACGTGTACCGGTATCCACAAAGGCCCCTGATTGAATCAGGAGGAACTTATCGTCCGGCAGGCGCCTTGTCAAACACGCGGTGTTCCGGCCGGACGTCAACTTGCCATTTCGCGCCAACTGGCCTATCCTTGAAGTTACCGGCATTTCGGACCCCGTACCATCGACTGCCGTATTATCGACTGCCTACTGTCTGGACCGGGTGCCTGCGCCCTTCTCCTTTTCAGCAAGTCCGCAACCACCTGACGCATGAGACGGATCCTCATCAACACCACCCCCCAGGAAACCCGCATCGCGGTGATGGAGGACAACGGCCTGGCCGAGTTCCTCATCGAGCGCAACCAGGAAAAGGGCTCCGTCGGCAACATCTACAAGGGCCGGGTAGGACGCGTGCTGCCCGGAATGCAGGCCGCCTTCGTGGAAATAGGATTGGAGAAAGCGGCGTTCCTCCATGCTTCGGACATCGGTTCTCCCGCGGCGCTGCCGGCGACGGTCAACGGGAACGACGATGAGTTGCCGTTCGAGCCCGCTCCCGAGCAGGGCCTCGGCCGCATCGAACAGCAACTCAGCCCGGGTCAGGAGATCCTCGTGCAGGTCACCAAGGATCCCCTCGGAATGAAGGGCGCCCGCATCACCACCCACATATCCCTGCCCGGTCGATTCCTGGTCTTCATGCCCAACACCCGTCACGTGGCCGTGTCCCGCAAGATCGAGGACGAGAAGGAACGAGAGCGGCTGAAGGAACTCGTCCGAGAGTTGGCCCAGGAGGACGAAGGGTTCATCATCCGGACCGCGTGCGAGGGACGCAACAAGAAAGACATCCAGAGCGACGTGCGGTTTCTCACGAAGCTGTGGGGCCGGATCCGCAAACGGCTGGAGTCCGCGGCAACCCCCGAGATGATCCATGAGGATCTGGACCTGGTGCCGCGCACCATTCGCGACTTCTTCAACGCCAACACCGAGGAGGTGGTGGTCGATCAGGCCGAAGAGTACCGGCGCGTGGTCGAGTTCGTGGATCAGTTCATGCCGCGCCTGAAGCGGCGCGTGGTGATGTACGACGAACCCGAGCCGCTGCTCGACCGGCACCAGATCGAGCGCAAGATCCGCAAGGCGCTGGAGCCGAAGATCTGGCTGAATTCCGGTGGACACATCAACATCGAACAGACCGAAGCGTTGACCGCGGTAGACGTGAATACCGGGCGTTACGTCGGGAAGAAAGATCTGGAAGCCACCGTCTTCAAGATCAACCTGGAGGCCGCGCGCGAGGTGGTGCATCAGTTACGCCTGCGCAACGTCGGCGGCATCATCATCATCGACTTCATCGACATGGAGCAGGCCGCCAACCGGAAGAAGATCTACGACGCCCTGAAAGAAGCCGTGAAGGAAGACAAGGCCAAAACCCGCGTGCTCCCCGTCTCCAGGCTCGGGCTGGTGGAGATGACCCGGCAACGCACACGGGAGAACCTCGGCAACGTCCTGTTGAGTCCGTGTCCCTACTGCGCGGGACGCGGCCGCATCAAGTCCCAACCCACCCTTGCCTACGAGATCCTCCGCAACATCAAGCGGGAAAGCGCCCAACTCGAAAACGGCGCCCGCATCACCCTGCATGTCCACCCCGGCATCGCCAACTTCCTGTACGACGACGCCAATGAAGGTCTGGAGGCCCTGGAGCGCGAGATCGACCGCAAGGTGATCATCAAGGCGAATTCCGAGCTGCACCAGGAAGCCTACCGGATCGAAACCGGCCAGGCGCCGACATCGAGTGGCGACGTGTAACATGCATTGTAACAATTGGCGTTGCCATACCCGCGAGGTCGCCGATGCGCCCTGAACACACCGATCGGAAATACGAAGAAGAGCTCAAGTCACTCCGCGACCGGATCATACAGATGGGCGGCCTGGTGGAAGACCAGATCGACCGGTCCATCAAGGCGCTGGTGGAACGCGAAGCAGCGCTCGCCGAAGCCGTCATCGAAAGAGACGCCGAGGTCAACCGGATGGACGCCGACATCGACGAGTTGTGCGTGCGCCTGATCGCGCTGCACCAGCCCGCGGCCAAGGACCTTCGGTTCGTGACGACGGCACTCAAGATCACGACGGACCTGGAACGCATCGGCGACATCTCGGTGAATATCTCCGAGCGTTCTCTCGAGTTGATCCGCGAGACCCCGCTCAAACCCTACATCGACATACCGCGCATGGCCGACATCTCCCGGCGGATGATATCGGAAAGCCTGAACGCCTTCGTGCACGAGGACACCTCGTTGGCGCTCAAGGTCTGCCAGGACGACCAGGAGATCGACGACCTCAACGAGCAGATCTTCCGCGAGACGGTCTCGTACATGATCAGCGACCCCAGGACCATCAACCGCGCCATGAAGATCACCTTCGTTTCGAAATACCTGGAACGAATCGCGGACCATGCCACCAACATCGCGGAAATGGTCATATTCCTGGTCAAGGGGACCAGCATTCGCCACATCAAGGAAGTGCCTCGTTTCATCTGAACGAAGCACGGCACCTCATGGCCGACAAAATCCTCGTCGTCGAAGATGAGGCGGACATACGCAAGCTGATTTCGTACCATCTGCTTCAGGAGCGTTTTCGGGTGCTGGAAGCCGGGAACGGTGAAGACGCCCTGGACCTGGTGCGGAGGGAGACGCCGCGCCTCATCGTGCTCGACCTGATGTTGCCTGGCCTCTCCGGCCTCGAGTTCTGCAAGATCATCCGGCAAACTCCCGAAACCGCCCAGACGCCGATCCTCATGCTCACCGCAAAGGCAGGGGAAGCCGACCGCGTGGTCGGCCTGGAACTGGGGGCGGACGACTACATCACGAAACCCTTCAGCCCCCGGGAGATGGTGGCGCGGGTCAAGGCAGTGCTGCGGCGAACCGAGTCTCCGGCTTCGCCCGACCTGGCCGAAATCTACGAGAAGGGCCCCCTGAAAGTCAATTTCACGACCTACGAGGTGCAGGTCGGGGGGAGGCCGGTCAGGCTCACCCTCAAAGGGTTTGAAGTTCTCCGGTTTCTAATTCAGAATCGCAACCGGGTGCTGAGCCGCGACCAGATTCTCGATGGAGTATGGCGCTCTGAGGTGTATGTGACGCCTCGTACGGTCGACGTCCACATCCGCAGGATCCGGGAAGCCCTGGAACACGGCGACCGGAATCCCGAGTGGATCGTCACGGTACGCGGCGTAGGCTACAAACTGGATGAGAGATCCCTGGAGACATAGCGTGCCGGCCAAGTGGTGTCTTGGCTGCATCCCCCTCACTTTCCTGGCCCTGGCCTTCATCTATCCTCAATATGCGAGCTCGCAGCCGGCCGAAGCGTCCCGGGATGCTGCGGCGGCCTGGCTGCCGAGCGCCCTGTGGTTGGCTGTTCCGGCCGGACTCCTGGCGGCGGCGGTGTGGCTCCGGCGAGGACGGACCCGCGTCGCCGACATGGTGGCTTTCTGCCGCAAGGCCAGCCTCGAGACTCCGTCCGACAGGGTGCTTCCGGTACGACGCCGGGATGAGTTGGGAGCGTTGGAGGCGGGCCTCAACGAGTTGGCGCACACGCTGACCGGCCGCCTTCAGGAGATGACGGCGGAGCGGGAGAAGCTCCAGTCCATCCTGAGTTGCATGATGGAAGGCGTGATCGTGCTGGACATCCACGGCCGGGTCATCCTCGTAAACCAGATGGCTCAGAAGATGTTCAACCTGCCCGCGGACACCCGAGTCCGCCGCATGTCCACCGTCGAGGTCTCACGCCATCCGGAGATGCAGACCCTCATTCGCGAAGTGGTGGAAGGAGACAGCGGCAGCGATGCGCTCCATCGGGAGCTGACCCTCGGGGACGACCGCTGGTTCGCGGTCAACGCCGCGCGGCTGGAGCACTCGTCGCAAGCCCTCCTGGGTTACGTGCTCGTGTTCCACGAGGTCACCGAGTTGAAGCGGCTCGAGCAGATCCGCGCCGATTTCGTCGCCAACGTCTCCCATGAGATGCGCACGCCGCTGACGGCCATACAGGGCTATGCCGAGACGCTGCTGCACAACCCGCCCGACGACCCGAGGATGGCGCGGCAGTTCCTCAACGTTGTCACGCGCCACTCCGAGCGTCTGGGCCGGCTCATCGACGATCTGCTCGCCTTGTCGGACCTGGAGATGGGCAACGTCAACATGAAGATGCAGCAGGTGGCGACGAAGCCGCTGTTGGAACGCGTGCTGGAGTTGTTTCGCGACCAGGCCGGCAAGAAGCGCATCCGTATCCGCGCCGAGGTGGACACCGGTACGCCGGACATCCTGGGGGACGAAGACCGCTTGCAGCAGTTGCTCATCAACCTCATCGACAATGCCCTCAAGTACACCCCCGACCGCGGCGAGGTCCTGGTCCGTGCAGCCTTCGAGCCGGAGTCGAACGGCGATGAGGCGCCCCGAGTGGCGTTGACCGTGTCGGACACCGGCTGCGGCATCCCGGACAAGGACCTGCCCCGGCTCACCGAACGGTTCTACCGCGTGGACAAGGCGCGGTCTCGGGACCTCGGCGGAACCGGTCTCGGCCTCGCCATCGTCAAGCACATCGCCCAGGCCCACCGCGGCGATCTGAAGATCGAGAGCCAATTGGGAAAAGGCACCCGCGTCTCCATCTACCTGCAATGCGTCGCCGGCCCCGAACCTGTGTCCGGTCAGGACACTCCGGCAAAGAACGAGGTCGCCTGACGCGCGACCGCTGTTTCCGCCCCAAAAGACGCGCACAGGCGCGATTTTGCTTGCAAATGCAATCGCGATCCCCTACTCTGTCGGGTTAATGTCATCGCGGTACGAATACCGCGCCCCTCACCATTCGCGAACCGGGAGAAACTGATGGAAGGCAAGAAGGTCGGGATCACCGAAACCGTGCTGAGAGACGCACACCAGTCGCTGCTGGCGACGCGTATGCGCACGGAGGACATGTTGCCCATCGCCCAGGATCTCGACAAGATCGGCTTCTGGTCGGTAGAGATGTGGGGCGGCGCCACGTTCGACGCATGCCTCCGGTATCTGAACGAAGACCCCTGGGACCGATTGAGGTTGATCCGGGAGGCCATGCCCAATACCCGGCTCCAGATGTTGCTACGGGGGCAGAACATCGTCGGGTACCGCAACTACCCGGATGACGCCGTCGAGTCCTTCATCGAAAAGTCCGCGGATAACGGCATCGACGTGTTCAGGGTGTTCGACGCCATGAACGACGTCCGCAACATGAAGACCTCCATGGACGCGGTCAAGCGCACCGGGAAGGTCCTCGAGGCCGCGGTATCGTACACCATCAGCCCGGTCCACTCGCTCCAGTACTTCGTCGATTTCGCTGAAAAGCTCGTGGACGCCGGCACCGACGTGCTGGCCGTGAAGGACATGGCGGGGCTGCTGTCGCCGTACGTGGCCTACGGACTCATCGGCGCGTTGAAGAAGCGGTTCGACATCCCCGTCCATCTGCACTCCCACTGCACCACCGGCATGGCCCAGATGTCCTACATCATGGCCGTGGAAGCGGGGGTGGACATCGTCGACACGGCCATCTCCACCCTGTCCCACGGCACCTCCCAGCCCGCAACGGAGGCCCTGGTGGTGGCCCTCAAGGGGACCCCATACGACACTGGCCTCGACCTGCAGCCGTTGAGCGGCATTGCCGACTACTTTACCGAGGTGCGCACCAAGTACAGCGATTTCGAAAGCCCCATCAGCAACCGGGTCAATGCCGACATCGTCGAGTCGCAGATTCCGGGCGGCATGCTCTCGAACCTAGTGAACCAGTTGCGTCAGCAGAACGCCGAGAACCGGCTGGATGAGGTGCTCCGGGAAGTGCAGACGGTGCGGCAGGACCTCGGCTATCCCCCGCTGGTGACCCCCACCAGCCAGATCGTGGGCTCCCAGGCAACGCTGAACGTCCTCACCGGAAAGCGCTACGGCGTCGTGACCCTGGAAGTGCGCAACTACGTCATGGGGCACTACGGTCAGCCGCCGGGCGCGGTGAGCGAGGAAATGAAGGCCATGGTCCTGGGAAAGAAGGATCCCATCCGCTGCCGTCCCGCGGATCTGTTGAAGCCCAGGATGGAGGAAGCCCGCAAGGAGATCGGCGACCTCGCCGCCACCGAGGAAGACCTGCTCTCCTACACGCTGTTTCCGGACATCGCCAAGGACTACCTGGAGCGGCGCGGTCAGCAAGCCGCGGCGATGGCCGGCAAAGCCGCATCGTAGCCCGTAGACGGGCTTGCCCCGCTACAGATAGCCCGCGTCCCGGTACGCCCTCAAGGCGCCGGGATGCAGCGGCACTCCGTCCAGTTCCAACGCCTCCGGGCCCCGGGTCCGCAGCGGTTCGTACAGATCGGCGAGACCTTCGAACAAGGGATTGAGCCGCGCCAGCGGCCCGGTGTTTTCCACCAACGCGGAAACCAGGGAATAGACGGTCTCCTCGTCCACGCGCTCGTGGGTCACCAGAACATTGAGCACCGCGAGCTGGGGAACGTCGTCATCCACTCCCCGGAACACGCCGCGGCGCATCACCACCCGCCGGTAGAAGAAGACCTTCGACAACACCTGCTCGATCTGTTCCTCCCGGTACGGGACCACCTTGACCTGGGCGCGCCGGCTCAGGTCCGTCATCACCGCGTTGGGGACCGGGCACTGGAACTGGACGTCCACCTCTCCCGCCACCAACGCGTCGGCCCCTTCGGGGAAGCCCAGGTAGACAGGGTCGAACTTCGAGAAAGGCATATCCAGGGCGTCGCAAAGAGTGTGGACGTGCTGGGTCATGCCGCTGTCCCGGGCCCCCACCGCCACCCGTTTGCCGGCGAGGTCGCCGACGTCGTCCATGGGCGTACCGGCCAGCGTGACGAAGAATATCGGGCCGGCATTGGCCGGCGACACCATGCGCAGTCCGATGGAGCGATCGAAGGGCGCCGTTCCCCGACCTGCCCGGGGAACCCAGTTGGAAGCCATGAAGCCGAACTCGATCTCACCCCGGTCCAGCCGGTTGGCGTTGTCGATGCTCGCCGAGCTGCGGGTGAGCTCACAGCGTTCCTCCGGCGGACGAGACCGGTTGAACACCTCGGCAATGGCCGTGCCCTGGGTGTCGAAAGTGCCGCCGGTATCCGCTGTGCCGATCCTGAAAACCATCGAATAACCTCCGCCGGTTGGTTCCCGCTCGAGGGCGGTGGAGCCTTTATGCCCCATGCGCCGCCCCTTGTCATCCCCGCCCGCGCCGCCGGAACACCTTGACTGGATTGCCCGCACCCTCTATGACTCATGACACGCATGCAACGGTCCTGGCGCACACCCGTGGTCGTGCTGATCTGCGGCACCCTGGTCATGATGCTGGCCTTCGGCATCCGCCAGACCTATGGCCTGTTCCTCACCCCCATCAGCGACACCCTGGGCTGGCCTCGGGGCATCTTCTCGTTTGCCATCGCCCTCCAGAGCCTCATCTGGGGGCTGGCGCAGCCGATCCTCGGGGGACTGGCCGACCGTTACGGCTCCGCCAAGGTGGTGGCCCTGAGCGCGCTGGCCTACATGGTCGGGCTCTATCTCATGTCCGTGTCCACGGACCCGTGGAGCATGACCTTCAGCACCGCCTTTCTCACCGGCGTGGCCATGAGCGGCACCAGCTTCTCCCTCGTGCTCGCCGTGATCGGCCGCAGCGCGCCGCCCAGGAGGCGCAGCCTCTACCTCGGCATCGGCAGCGCCGGCGGCTCTTCCGGACAGTTCCTGGTGGTGCCCTTCGGACAGGTCCTTCTCTCGTCCTACGGTTGGGTACAGACCCTGGTGCTGCTGGCGGTGGTGGCCGCACTCATCGTGCCCCTGTCCGCGGCGCTGGCCGAGAACGCCCCGGCGGCGGGCGCCGCCCAGCGGGGCCAGACCCTGAGGGAGGCCCTCGGGGAGGCCCGACGCCACTCCGGCTACCTGTTGCTGACCGCCGGCTTCTTCGTCTGCGGCTTCCAGACCCTGTTCATCGCCGCGCATCTGCCTGCGTTACTGGTGGACAACGGCCTGTCTCCCGGCCTGGGCGCCACCGCCATCTCGCTCCTCGGACTGTTCAACGTCGTCGGGTGTCTTGCCGCCGGCGTCCTCGGCAACCGCTACAGGAAGAAGAACCTGTTGAGCCTCATCTACTTCGGGCGCGCCGTGGTCATGGCGGGTTTCTTCCTGTTCCCCATGACGCCGCTCAGCGTGGTGGTTTTCTCGTCGCTCATGGGCCTGCTGTTTCTGAGCACCATTCCCCTCACCAGCGGCATCGTGGCCCAGGTCTTCGGCACCCGCTACATGGCCATGCTCTACGGCATCGTGTTCCTGGACCACCAGATCGGCAGCTTCATCGGCATCTGGCTGGGCGGCATGCTGTTCGACTACACCGGGTCCTACGACATCATCTGGTGGACCGGCGCGGGCCTCGGCGTGGTAGCGGCGGTGCTACACTGGCCCATCGACGAGCGGGCCATCCCCAGAGGCGTTCCCGCGGTAGCGGCAGGAACGCCCTCCCCGTGATTCACGGGCACTCCCGGGCAACGAACATCGAAAGGATCGAACCAACGTGGCGTTACTGATCCGAGCCGAAGACGCGGCCGATATCCTCACCATGGAGGAGGCCATCGATGCGGTAGAAGCGGGCTTCCGGGAGTTGGGCGGCAACCCGGAGCTCAATGCTCCACGCCGCCGGATCATGACCCGGGAAGGGGCCCGGGTCAGCGTGCATCCCGGCGGGGTGCCCAGCCTGGGCGGCATCGGCGTCCTGGCGCACTCCGAGTTCGTGGCCACGTCTACGGAGAACCAGACCTACGACCACATGGGCCGTCCGTGCGTGGTGCTCTTCGACACCCGGGACGCCTCCCTCAAAGGCGTTCTGGCGGGACGTTTCGGCGTCAAGGGCGTACCTGCCACCCGTGCTACCCAACTGCGCACCTCCGCCACCAGCGCGGTAGGCACACGCCACCTGGCGCGGGAGGACGCCGCCGTGCTGGGCCTCCTCGGCGCCGGCGCCGAAGCCCAGTACCACCTGCTCGCCTTCGCCGCCGTTCGCAACTTCACGAAGGTGAAGCTCTTCTGCCGCACCCCCGAGACCCGCACGGCCTTCTGTGAAGAAATGCAGCCCCTGGTGTCCTGCGAGCTGACGCCGGTGGACAGCGCCCGGGAGGCCGTCCGGGGCGCCGACGTGGTCCTCACCGCCACCAACTCCAACGTCCCGGTGTTCGACGGCTCCTGGCTGGAGCCCGGCGTCCACCTCACCTCCATCGTCGGCGGCAACGTCGGCCTCATGAACGCCGGCCTCATCAAGCAAAGGCGCCGCGAGATCGACGACGCCACCGTAGAGCGGGCCGACGTCATCGTCGCCAACTCCCGCGAACAGGCCATCCAGGACCAGCAGGGAGACTTCTACGAGCCCGTGGAGAAAGGCATCCTCCAGTGGGACCGGGTCGGCGACCTGAGCGACCTCCTCACCGGGCGAATCCCCGGCCGCACCGCCTCCGACCAGACCACCCTGTTCAAGAACAACGCCGGACAGGGCGTCGCCGACATCGCCATCGCCAGCCGGATCTTCGCCCTGGCCAGCGCAAAGGGGATCGGGATGGAGTTCTGACTCAAAAAGGCTTGGGAACACTCTTCGCGACTATTCCCGAGGCTTGTCACCCGTGCAGCCGCCCGGCTTCAAACCTACGCGGCTTTCGTTTCCATCGGTTAAGACCGATCAGCCATTTAGAACCAAGGCCGATCTCGTATTCGTAGGAAATGCTACGAATCTGCGTGTGGGCGCGTTTGTATGTGGCTGACCAATCGATAACCTCGGGTCTCGCGAACCACGCGAGGGCAACTAGGTCCGCGCGCTCCTCGTCGGTTAAATTCAGCACCATCCGTTTCAGTCGCTTGTACGAATCCAGATCTTCCGCCCGACGATAGACATTCAAAGTAATAATGCGAGGCTTAGGTGGCGGAAAAAGGCGGTCGATCAGTTCGTCCATCTCCTTCTCAAATTGGTTATACGCATCGTTCAATGTCTCGACTGTCTTGCGGCTAATTGTCGGCGGCGGTTCCCTTTTCGCCTCCGCTTCACTGCGCCTGCGGATGATCTCCCTCCGGTTACGGCGCAGTTCATCCAGATTGACCCCCGAAATCCCAATCTGCAACGACCAGAGCGGAAACGGCCAACAATACAGATCCTGCATCACCCGAGGATCCTCATGAGCGAGCAAACCCTTGTCCGGCAGTCGCTCCAGCATGTGGTTCTTTATTCCTGTCAATTCCTCTGTCCGCGTCTCCGGCGTCGGTTCAAACTTTCGCCACACGTCCGCCACGACAGCCAAGCCCTCCGGGGTGGTCGCTCCGATTTGATAAAGGGCTCGAGACACTTCGATCGACTCGGGACGAATATGTGTACCCAAATAAACATCCGCATGGGAAAGAGACAGGGGTGTATTCCAGGAACAGGACCCACCCTCTGTCGTGGCATCCTTGACATAGTCCACATACATTTGTCCCTCCCTTTCCATGCTAACGGAGTTTGGGAAGATCCAGTCAACGTTGTTGGGCCCATCAAGGTAGAACTCTTGACTTTCATGTTCGATCGCTTCGATCGTGTCCGCAAAGCCAGTGAAGTGATAGGAGCACAACTTAGCGTAGATTCTCTTGACAAAATGATTGTCAAAGTATTTAAGTGTTCTCCCTTTGGCTTCCGACTGGTTGGGAGGGCACCGCACCACATCAACGAGCACGAGAACCTTCGCCGCCTCCTCCTCTGCAAGACTGGAGAGTATTTTGGCAATACGGTAATGCTCGCTTTTGACGAGGCATTTAGCCGCCTCCTCCAAGCTCATCGCGTTTTCGCGAATATGAGAGATACCTTCTGAAATCTCGTCGAAGAGACGCTCATCAGACAACTGCGCTAGATCTTTGATAGCCGACTTCATGCGTAGAATCCTGACGTGGTTCCTGGTTTATTGGACAGGGAGCGGACCCGGGGTGCCCGGCTGGGCTCGTCGAAACGCATATCGTGGACAAGCTTCTTGAACACCATGGAATCGGCGACGAAGAGGCCCACTCCCCATCCCTAGTCGCCGAAGCCGATGGAGCCCGAGATGATCTGCGTCACTTGGCCGGCATAGCGCCGGCCAATGAAGCCAAGGTCCTGCATCATCCGTTGTCGCTGCGAGAACCGCGGCGTCGAGGCCTTTCCACTGTGACCATCGGTAAAAAATCCGTTGCAGTACGCTCCAGACACCGAACCTCAACCTGAACCGAACGCGCCGACGGGTACCTAAACACCACTGGTGACCCCGCGAACGAATCACTCGTCCTACCCTATACGACCTCGCCAAGCATACCTACACGTTACCGTTTCGCGTAACCTCTGTATCGTACCTACTGATTTTCACTCAACTTTTTAACAAGGCGCACGCAATACACATTATAGGGCTCCGCTTCCAGTCCTTCCTCTGCCGTTCGTCGGGCATTCTCTTCTTCACCACAGTGAAGATATAGCCACGCAAGCCTTGACAGATCAGTCGCTGACGCCTTCTCCCGATGCCTTTCCACAATTTGAGCGACCGGCCGAAAGATTGCGCTTCGTTGTTCTGCGTCCATCCCACCAAGGATGTCTAGGTTGCCGTTGAGGTAGTTCGCCATGCTACTTGCATCATACAGCTCCGGCTCCTCGATCTTCGCCGCATTCAAAAAAGCGTTGCAACTGCCAATAATGTCACCTTTCTGCCGATACAAATGTACCAACCGTAACCAAGCCTTCAGCACCTCATCCCCCTGCGGGCTCTCTTGCAGGAACTGTTGAACACAAGCGATTTCTTCCTCCACTTCGGCGCCGACCTCCTTCTCGAGATCCGCCAACAGCAGCCATGCCCTAGGATAGTTTCGAGCTATGAACTTGAGAACTGGTCTCATATTGTCAATCGACACATTACCACGGTTCAGCAGTTTAGCCGCCATCCTGAACATCGATTGAATCCGCCGGAAACTCCCTTTCTTCAGATCGGTGCTTTTTGTAGGGCCTAATTCACTTAGAAACTGGATGTCATCTTGAATCAAACGATGATATGGACTAACCTCTAGTTTCTTACGTCCGAACAGCCCCGCTGCAACGGGCACTTCGAGGAAGCTCACACCATCCTCTGTTTCCCGTCTTTCAATAAGCGACATACGAATCAACTCATCCACAGCTGTTTCCGGATCCACACCCTCCGAACTGCTCTGTTGTACCACTGCCTCCATCGCGAGCTGCAACACCAACGACCGCCAGCCGCTGAGAGTAAGAAAGATACGACGAGCCAATGGCGACAGGTTCTTATAGGTTCTTTCAAACAATGCCTCCAAGATCCCGTCCTTACGCGCCAAGATCTGGCTTGGTTTACCAAAGGTACCCTTGTCTGCGATCTCCCCGAGAATGATCTTGATTACATACGGATGGCCATTCGATTCCTCAATGATCTGTTCTGTCTTCGTCGAGCCCAGCCTGTTTGCGATTCCAAGTTCTACCGAGAGCCCCTGCACCAGTTCCTTAGCTTCGGCATGTTCCATACCCGACACTTCAATGGGAAAATCGGCCTTAAAGTCTCTAAAGCGACTTGTAATAAACGCTTTATTCGGCAGGCTGATGTTGTTGTCAATCCATTGATAGAGGTCCACCGGGCTCTGTAATGTTTCGAAGTTGTCAAAGACAAACAAGTTACCTATATTCGTCTTGTCTCGCATGTCGCGCACAATGACGTCGTCGGTTACGTTCTCTTCCAAATCCCGCAGCAAGTTCGCGTATTCCTTCGCGATCTCCTTTTCTGTCAGAGTCTTCGGTTGAACCAACTTTGGCCCACCGGAAGTCAAATCAATATCCCTAGCGCTAAACCAAATGATCATCTCGTAACGTTCCAAGCGGGCTATGTCGTCCAACACCGTCAGTGCTAGCGATGTCTTGCCAATGCCTCCTCGACCCACCAGTGTAATGATCGGATGTCGGTCGTCAAGTAGCCTGTCTCGAACCTTCGTTTCAAGCTGTGGTCGCTTAACGTATCCTTTTGAGGCATTTGGCATGTTCGTCAAAACGTTTTCGTAGACGTCAAGCGCTTTCGCCCCTTCGGTTTCACTGGGCGGTCTGTCCGACGATACCGCTAGATAGGGGCCGGCGTCTTGTTTGTAACGGTCATCGGTAATGGGCGAGTGTAGCTCGTATGTGCGTCCGTTAAAGCCTCCATTTGCGACGAAAAAATCAGACGCATCAATGTCGCTTTCTACGAGCGCCACTAACCGTGGTCGATCCACCCACAAGTAAACTCCGTCGGGGTAATTCGTTCCATCGTTTCGGGCTGTCTTTAACCCGTCAAAAGCCGCGACGCCACCCCCTAATGAAACAACGTTATATTTCCCTGACAGATTACGATGTAGATACGCCCAAGGTCGCCCAAACAGAGGATTGCCGTCTACGACTAGTCGCAGCGAAGTGCGTAGGCTTCCCACCAATCTAGCGCAATTCGCTGGTGTAATAGCGCCGTGACCGCGGGTTTTGTTGCGCAGTTGGACAAACTTAGTGAACCAAGTACGAAGGCTGACCTTGCCCGCAATCCGCTCAGTGTCCGGGTCAACCCCTTCAAGGACGTCATGAAGTTGACGTACGGCGTCGTACCGCCAATCATCGGAACCGATTCGCTCGGTGAATACTCGGACGTCGGCGACCACCGCTGCGGATAGACTCTGTGCCGCCGGTCCAGTACATATTTGGTCGACTGTGGTTCCCCACGTGCCAATCCCGTCGGCTCTGACTAACCCATGCAAGAAGCGATATGGATGATTCTCTCGGTTGTCATCGATAGACGTAACCAAGGCGAGGACCGTCATTTTAGTAACAAATTCACCTGCGTAGAGAAGTTCGTGAAATAGTACCGAATCGGTTTCTTCGTTGGTGTCGACGCGGTTTAACATTTTTGCTATCGGGATAAGTTCCATTCTTCGTCTCCTCACTCGGTAGATTAGATACATAAAACGGTGAGCTACCGCGATCAATATACGGTCAGAGGAGACGCGACCGCACAAAACTGCGAGACAAGCCTCTACCGTTTCCCCTATCTTTCTACGCGAACCCCGGCGTCCGCCCCTCCAGGAGCGCAGGCAGCTCCTCGGCGCGGAACTGGAGTCCCATGTAGAACGGCCCGAACAGGCCATAGAGGGCGCTGGCCTCGTCGAAGCGCATCTCGTAGACCAGCTTCTTGAACACCACGGGGTCGTCAGCGAAGAGGTCCACGCCCCACTCCCAGTCGTCGAAGCCGATGGAACCCGAGATGATCTGGGTCACCCGGCCGGCATAGCCCCGGCCGATGAAGCCGTGGTCCTGCATCATCCGCTGCCGCTCGGCGAACGGGGCATCGTACCAATTCTTCTCCTCGCCGCGCTTCTTGTCCATGGGATAGAAGCAGACGTAGCGCCGGGCGGGCATGTCGGGCCGGAGCCGGCCTCCCATGGTCTTGCGGGCCTGGGCCAGGTAGGCCTCCACCTGCTCTTTCCATTCCGGCGTGTTGGGCTCCATGCCCTTCTCCCCCAGGGACCGGTAGAGCTGGCCCGACCCGCTGTAGAGCCCCAACTCCACCACCGAGAGATAGGAGGTGGTCTGCTCCAGGAAGGGCGCCAGCTTGAGCTGGGCCAGCGCCAGCTCGGCCTCGTTCAAGGCGTCGAACGATTCGCGGAAATGGATGAGCATCAGGTCGCCCTTGTGGCCCAGCAGCGACGCGAGCCCGCTCCGGCCCTTGGCGGTGTGCTCCATGGACTTCAAGGCTGCCACGGCTTCGTCGACGGCCTTCTGACGCGGCCCCGGCGCCATGGCGTGCCACTCCGGCCAGCGGATGCGGAACATCTGGTGCAGGACACTCCAGCCCTCGAGGGTCAGGGGGACGGGGGGAAGAGGTCCGGCGTCCGCGGGATTTTTACTGCTCTTGGGCTCACCATCGGACACGATCTCTCCAATTAACTTTCTTCAGCGACCATTTTCAAGTTTCTTCAACGACCATTTTCAAGTGAACACAAGGGCTCAAGCGTTTTGGTACGAGGGTGAAACGGTTCCGCAGGAACCCGATTCCGGCCCGAGACCGCCAGGATATTGACAGCGCTATGTCAAACTTCTGGCGGCGATAACCCGGCGGAAACCGGCAAGTTGTTTGTCCTATGAAGGCAAAGTTCCTTCTCCGACCGTCAACTCGCTGACGACTTCCACCCGGGTCGCCGCGATCCTCCTCCATTTCTTCATGCACCGCGCCAGAATTGTACGCAAATTCATTGCCAGACGACGATGGCCCTACTCTTGCATTAACGAAACTTACGGTACAGAAATTTACGGTACAGACAGGTCAAGAATTCGCCAAAGGAGGAACCGGATGGGCCAATTGAAGAATCGCCCGATGGACCAACAGCATTGCGAAAACTTGGGCTCCATGATCGGGAAAAGTGAAGCCATGCGGACGGTCTTCGAGTTCACCCTCAGGATTGCGGCAAGCAACTCGACCGTCCTCATAACCGGCGAAAGCGGCACGGGCAAAGAACTCATCGCACGGACCATCCACGACCGAAGCCCACGCGCGGGACAGCCGTTCGTTGCCGTGAACTGTGGTGCGATACCCGAAGACCTCCTTGAGAACGAGTTGTTCGGACACGTCAGAGGCGCGTTCACCGGTGCACAACAATCCCGATCGGGACGGTTCATGACCGCCAAGGAAGGAACCATATTTCTGGATGAAATCGGTGAGACCACTCCGAGGCTACAGGCAAAACTGCTACGGGTGCTTCAGGAGCGTGAATTCAATCCGTTGGGAAGCGATTTCGCCACGCGCACCAACGCGCGTTTCATAGCGGCCACCAATCGTGACTTGCAGGAGGCGATACCCGCCGGACAGTTTCGTGAAGACCTCTACTACCGTCTCGCCATCCTCTCCCTGGAGCTACCCCCTTTGCGGGCACGGCGGGAAGACATCCCTCCCCTGGTGGAGCATTTCCTGGCACGCTTGAGCGGGGACGACCCACGCACCATCGATGAAGCGGCCATGCAACGGCTGCAAGCCTATGACTGGCCCGGTAACGTAAGGGAAATGGAAAACATCATCGAGCGCCTGGTGACGCTCACCGACCACACCGTGATTCACCTGGACGACCTGCCGGAACTCGCGGGCTACATCAAGCCGGACCTTCGCGACACTCATCTGAACGAGTTTACCCTGCCATGCGACGGGATCGACATCGACCGGTGCATCCAGCGTTTCCAGCGCGACATGATGGTCCAGGCGCTGGAACGCGCCCGCGGGAACAAGACCGCGGCAGCAAGCCTGCTGGGTTTGAACCGCACCACGTTCATCGAACGGCTGCGACGCCACGGGCTGGGCTCGCTCGTGCCGCGCCGGCTGGCAACGCCCAACGGTCACTGATGGCGGTGAACAGGCCGCCACGGACGGTCCCTCGGGAAGGGTCGCGCAACCCTGTTGCGCTCGACCGATGGGGCCGTTATCTTCAACTCATGGAGTGGACACGCTGTCTCACCGGGCTGATGCTGGTCACCCTGCTTCCCGCGGTTGCCGGAGCATCCGCTCCCAAGGGCATGGTGGAGGTCCGGGAGGAGGTTCTGGACAACGGCCTCAAGGTGCTGTTGCTGGAGAACCACCGGAGCCCCGCGGTGACCTTCCAGGTCTGGTACCGGGTGGGGTCGCGGAACGAGGTGGACGGGAAGTCCGGCATCGCGCACTTCCTCGAGCATATGCTGTTCAAGGGCACCGACAAAGTGGCCCCCGAGGAATATGCCCGCATCATCAGAAAACACGGCGGCCGTTCCAACGCGTTCACCTCCCGCGACGCCACCGTCTATCACGCCACCATGAGCCGGGACACCATCGGCGTGGCCATCGAGATGGAAGCCGACCGCATGGTCAACACCCGCTTCGAGGACGCCTACTTCACGCCGGAGAAGCGCGTGGTGCAGGAAGAACGGCGCCTGCGGACCGACGACCGCCCGCGGGCGGCGCTGGCCGAGATCACCAACGCGGTGACCTACGTCGTGCATCCCTACCGCCGGCCCATCATCGGCTGGCCCGAGGACGTCCGCCGGATGACCCTGTCGGACCTCGAAGACTTCTACCGGACCTACTACTCCCCCAACAACGCCTTCATCGTGGTGGCCGGCGACTTCGACAGCGAGGAGATCCTGTCGCAGGTCCGCGAGACCTTCGGCAAGATCCCCCGGGGGTCCGAGCCCCCTTCCGTGGGATTCACGGAGCCGCCGCAACGGGGCGAGCGGCGGGTGCGGCTCAAGAAGGAGGCGGAGCTCCCGGTACTGATGATGAACTACCACGTGCCCGGCGTGGACCACGAGGACAGCCATGCGCTGGACGTGTTGGAGATGATCCTCTCGCGAGGACGCACTTCGCGGCTCTACCGGGACCTGGTCTATGACCGGCGCATCGCCCGCTTCGCCTACGCCGGCTACCATCGGGTCTCCATCGACCCCACCACCTTCACCATCGGCGCCCAGGCCATGCCGGGCAAGGACACCGCCGAGTTGGAGGCCGCCATCGACGAGGTGATCGCCGCGGTCCGAGACGATGGCGTCACCACGGCGGAGCTCGACAAGGCCAGGAACCAGGTGGCGGCAGCCTTCATCTTCGCCCAGGAGTCCAACTCCGGGCAGGCCATGCGGATCGGGTTCCATGAGCTGACCGGAGGATGGCGACGGATGAACGAATACCTCCGGAGCATCCAGGGCGTCACCGCCCATGATGTCCGCCGGGTGGCGCGGCAGTACCTCGACCGCGACCGGCGCACCGTGGGCATACTCGTTCCCCAGACGAGAAAGCGCTCATGAAACACTGGCTGCCGCTGTTGCTGTGCCTGCTCCTGGGCCCTCACACCGTCGCCCTCGCCGCCATGAACGCCCAACGCACGACGCTGCCCAACGGACTGGTGCTGGTGACCTCGGAACAGCCCTCGCTCCCCATCGTCTCGGTGCGCCTGCTGATCCAGGCCGGCTCGCGCTACGATCCCGGCCCCGGGCACGGCCTCGCCAACCTCACGTCGCGGCTCCTGACCCTCGGCACCCCGACGCGGGACGCCATGAGTATCAGCGGCCTCATCGAGGGCATGGGCGCCCACTTCTGGGCCGACTGCGGCCGGGAGCAGGCCACCGTCAACCTGAACATCCTGAAGAAGGACCTGGACACCGGCTTGGCGCTCATGGGTGAGGTGCTGACGGCCGCGTCGTTCCCCGAGAAGGAGGTGGACCGCACGAAGCAGTCGCTCATGGCCTCCATCCGGGCCAAGAGGGACCGCCCCCAGGCAATCGGCCGAGAGGCGTTCAGGGCCGCCCTCTATCCCGACAGCTTCTACGGACGCCCGGTGGAAGGCTCCGAGGATACGGTCCGGGGTCTTGACCGAAAAGCCGTCGTCGACTTTCACCGGCGCTACTACCGGCCCGACCGGACCATTCTCGTGGCCGTGGGGGACACCACCCACGAAGAGATGAAACAGAAGATCACGGAGGTCCTGGCGGACTGGACCAGGAGCGACGGCAAGGCCGATGCGCCGGTGGTGCTGCGGCCGCCGAAGCGGGCAGCCGTCAAGATCGACCGCAACCTCGTCCAGTCGAACATCCTCATGGGACACGAGGGTCCGCTCCGAATGAACCCGGACCACTACGCCATCCGGGTGATGAATCAGGTCCTCGGGGGCGGCGACCTTTCGTCGCGGCTCGGGGACAGCATCCGGAACCGGCGCGGCCTGGCATACTCCGTCTACAGTTATTTCGTCTCGGGCAGGAACGCGGGGCGGTTCCAGTTGGCCATGCAGACCCAGAACGAGAACGCCCGTGAAGCCATCGAGGTGGCCAGGGCCGAGATCGAGCGGATCCGGCGCGAGGGCGTCACCGCGGAGGAGCTTCGGGATGCCAAGAGCTACCTCACCGGAAGTTTCGCGCTGGACCTCGAGACCAACGACGACATCGCCGGCTTCCTGGGGCAGGTGGAGTATCTGGGACTCGGGCTGGATTACCTCGATCAATACCCGGAGTTGATCCGCAAGGTCACCGCGGAGGACGTTCTCAGGGTCGCCCGGAAATACCTGCAACCGGAGAAGCTCATCCTCGTGGTGGTCGGGAACCTCGAGAAGGCCGGTCTCGAGAATTAGGTGTCGGTGTCACAGCAGGACAAGGCCCTCCATATCATACAGCGGCTCCGGGAGGCGGGCCACGGAGCTTACCTCGCCGGCGGATGCGTGCGCGACCGGATCCTGGGCAGACCGCCCAAGGACTACGACATCGCCACCAGCGCCACGCCCCAGTCCATTCAGGCAGTCTTCCCCGACACCGTCCCCATCGGGTCGAAGTTCGGCTCGGTGGTCGTGGTGGTGGACGGCGATCCGTTCGAGGTCACGACCTTCCGGTTCGATGGACCCTACAGCGACGGCCGCCATCCCGTCCACATTCGCTACGGCACCCTGGAGGAGGACGTCCGGCGGCGGGACTTCACCATCAACGCGATGATGTACGACCCGGCAGACGACCGGGTCATCGACCTGGTAAACGGCCGGGAAGACCTGCGCCGCGGTCGGATCCGGGCCATCGGCGATCCGCATGAGCGGTTTGCGGAGGACCGGTTGCGGATGGTCCGGGCCGTGCGTCTGGCCTGCGGGCTCGATTTCGCCATCGACGGCCCGACGCTTCAGGCCATCCGGAGCCACGCCGCGGCCGTTACCGAGGTGGCCTGGGAACGCATCGGCGGGGAAATCACCCGGACGCTCATGGAAGGCGGCGCCCGGCGGGGTGTCGAGCTGCTGGACGAGGCCGGGCTCCTGGAAGTGATCCTGCCCGAGGTCGCGGCCATGAAGGGATGCGAGCAGACACCCGACTACCACCCCGAGGGGGATGTCTTCGTCCACACGCTGACGCTGCTCCAACACCTGGACGGCCCGACGGAGACCCTGGCCTACGGCTGTCTGCTGCACGACGTGGCCAAGCCGCCATGCCGGCAACCGGCGGGGGACCGGGTGACGTTCTACGGGCACCCGGAGCTCGGCGCCGGGATGGCCACCGATATCCTCCGCCGGCTCAAGCGCAGCCGCTCGGTGGCCGAGAGGGTCGCCTGGCTGGTGCGGCACCACCTGCGCTACACCCAGGCGCCGAAGATGCGGCTCAGCACCCTGAAACGGTTCCTCGGGGAGGACGGCATCGACGAGTTGCTGGAACTCTGCCGCATCGATGCCCTTTCATCCAACGGGGATCTGGGCTACTACGAATTCTGCCGGCAAAGGCTCGCCGAGTTGGGCCGGGAGGAAGTAAACCCGGAACCGCTCCTGCGCGGACGCGACCTCATCCGGCTCGGTTACGCGCCGGGACCCTCTTTCTCGGCGATGTTGGGCGCCGTTGAAGAAGCCCAACTGGAGGGCGTGCTCCGGACACGGGAACAGGCCGTGGCGTGGGTGCGGCAGAGCTACCCGCCGGACGAGAACGACTCGGCGTAGGCCACACGGAGGCAACGACAAACCATGAGCAAAGCGGCGAAATACCAGGTCATCGGCAAGTCCCGGCAACGGGTGGACGGCGTCGTCAAGGCAACCGGCAAGGCCGTCTACGCCATGGACCTGGAGCTCCCGGGCATGCTCCACGCAAAGGTCCTGCGCAGCCCCTTTCCCCACGCGCGTCTCGTGCGCATCGACGCCGGCAAGGCGGCCGCGCTGCCGGGAGTGGTCACCGTCCTCACCCGCGAGACCCTGGACGGCATGAACCCGTACTTCGGCTCGGCCTACAAGGACCAGACCATCGTCGCCCTGGACAAGGTCCGCTACGACGGCGACCCGGTGGCCGCGGTCGTGGCCGATGACGAGGCCACCGCAACCGAGGCGTTGGCGCTCATCGAGACGGAATACCGGGAGCTTCCCGCGGTCACGGACATCGCCGACGCCATCGCGCCGGACGCGCCGCTGGTGCACGAGCAGGTGGCGGAAGCCGACGAACTTCACGGCCACGCCTATCGCGTGCCCGAAGCGTTTCGCGGCACCAATATCTGTTACGCCTACGACTACGCCCGGGGCGACGTGGACAAGGGGTTCGCCGAGGCCGACGAGATTTTCGAAGACACCTTCACCTTCCCTCAGATCCAGCACTACCCGCTGGAGCCGCACATCACCATCGCCCGGGTCGAGGACGGACACGTGACCCTCTGGGCCTCGACCCAGGACCCGTTCACGCTCCAGCGCCACATCGCCGAGTTCTTCTCCATCGCCATCAACAAGGTGCGGGTGATCGTGCCCCACGTGGGCGGCGCCTACGGCGGCAAGCTCTCGGTGAAGAACGAGCCGCTGGCCGCGGCGCTGGCCTGGAAGACCGGCCGGCCGGTGAAGATCACCCACACGTCGGAGGAGACCTTCCGCACCATCACCCGGCATCCCGCGCGGTTTCGCATCAAGACCGGCGTCACCCGCGACGGGCGGCTGGTGGCGCGGGAGTGCGAGGTCCACATGGGCACCGGGGCCTACGCCGACTACGGACCGCGGGTGTCCCAGAAGGCCGGCTACCGGGCGCCGGGTCCGTACCGCATCCCCAACGTCAAGGTCGACGCCTACACGGTCTATACCAACGCCGTGCCCGCGGGCGCGTTCCGTGGCTTCGGCACACTCCAGGTCACCTGGGCCTACGAGTCCCAGATGGACATGATTGCCCGCAAGCTCGGGTTCGACCCGGTGGAGTTTCGGGTCCGAAACCTGCTGAAGAAGGGTGAGGTCTACACCAGGGGCGACACCCTGGTGGACTGCGACCTGGAGGCGGGTCTGCGGCGCACCGCCAAGGCCCTGGGCTGGGGCAAGAAGAGGAGGACGAACCGCGGCATGGGCCTGAGCTGCTGCATGAAGGACGGCGGCGGCACCTACAAGGTAGCGTCGGCGGCCATCAAGCTCAACTCCGACGGCAGCGCGGTGCTGTTCACCGGCACGGTGGAGATCGGCCAGGGTTGCCGCACCGCCCTGGCCCAGGTGGCGGCCGAGGAGCTGGCCCTGCCCTACGAGGCGGTCACCGTGGCCCAGCTCGATACCGATTCCACCCCCTACGACGCGGCCACCAACGCCAGCAGCTCCATGGTCATCATGGGCCTGTGCGTGGAGCGGGCGGCGGCCGAGTTGAAACGGCAGTTGCGCCGGGCCGGGGCCCGGCTGCTCAAGTGCAAGGCCGACAAGATCACGTTCAAGGACGGCCAGGTGCGCGCCGGCAAGGGCAAGCGCCTGAGCTACGAGCAGGTGCTCAACCTCACCTTCGGCGCCAAGGGCGGCGAGTTGCTGGCCAAGGGAACCTACCAGGACGTCCACAGCAAGAAGGCCGTGCTGGGCTCGCCCACGACCTTCTGGGAGACGAGCTGGGGCGGCGCCGAGGTGGAGGTGGACCCGGACACGGGCGTGGTCAAGCTCCTGCAGTACGTTTCCACCGCGGACGTGGGCAAGGCCATCCACCCGCTTCAATGCGAAGGCCAGGACGAGGGCGCCGTCATGTTCGCCATCGGCCACTCCCTCATGGAGGAGATGCAGTACGACAACGGCCGCCTGCTCAACCCGAACCTCATCGACTACCGCCTGCCGTCGTTCAACGACGTCCCCGGCAACTTCAAGACCATCATGGTGGAAGACGGCAACGGCCCGGGCCCCTACGGCGCCAAGGGACTGGGCGAAGGCGGCCTCATGCCCGTGGCCCCCGCCATCGGCAACGCCATCGAGGACGCCGTCGGCGTGCGCGTGCGCGAGCTGCCCGTCACCCCGGAGAGGATGTGGCGCGCCATGCGGCAGAACGGTTAGCCACAGGCAACGTCAGGCGACTCCGGGCAATGGGAGCAACCCCTCTGAGACCTGACGAGACAATGTAGAAGACGGGCTCGAACCCGCCTGTGTGCGTGCCGCTACAAACCGCTGGTCAGTCGTTGATCTTCAGTACCAAGGCCTTAGGCCCGGCGGCATCTCGGGAATAGCAGGCCAGCGGCAGTGTATGGACCTGGACCCCCTCCTGCTCCAGCCGTGTGACCGTGGCCTCACAGCCCTCCGGCAGGATGACGCTGCCGTCCGCTACCAGGGCATTACAGCCGAGACGCAGCACATCCGCCGGGTCCATGGACTGGAGTTGCGTCACGTTCTGTTCGAGAATCCTGCGCGCGGGCGCGTCGAAGGCTTCGGGATGGTACAACACCCGACCCTCGCCCAGCGGACACAGGCAGGAGTCCAGGGGCAGGTCCCAGCCGTCCGACAGACGGAGTGAGCGGATCTCGCGCCCGAGAATTTCCGCAAGCGCTTCGTGCGCGGCCGGGTCTTCGCTGGAGCGATACCCTGCGAATAGCGTGTCCCCGACAACAACCAGATCCCGCTCGCCCTCGAAACGGCAGCCTTCGGGCAACGCCGGTATGGCGTAGCCGCGCACCAGAAAGAAATTGGACCACGCCTCGCTCTCGGGCCGCCTTTCAGCCTCCCGAAGGCGGCTGACGATGAAGGCATCCTGCCACACGAAGCCGCCGCTCGCCGCCAGCACGAGCTTCGGCAGGCCGGGCCGCGGCTCCAGCAGATCCACCTGCACGTGCAGGTCCTCGCGCAGGAGCCGGTAGAGCCCGCGCCACTCGGCCATGGCGGCGGCCGGGTTCTCCCCGGGCGCAGGCGCGTAGTGGAGAGGGGGGCACATCAGGACTTTCACAGGGGCCTCTCCTGCGCCATCCCTCAGCAGCCGTTTTCGGGGAACAGCCTGGCCGCGTTCCCGCCCAGCAGCTTGCGCTTGGCGGCCGCGCCGGCTCTGACCGTCTTCACGATGGAGACCGCGTCGCCGAGCTTGTCGATGGTGGGAAAGTCGCTGCCCATCAGCACCTGGTCCTCGCCCACCATGTCCATGGCGAAGCGGATCTCGCCCGGGCCCCAGAAAGGGGGCGCGGTGTCGATGAAGATCCGCTCCCGGAACTTGTCGAAGTACCCTTGTTCCCGCTTGTCCCAGAACGACGGGTTGAGCCGGTTCCGGAGCGCGAAGTAGGCGCCGCCCAGGTGGGTGAACACGAAGCGCAGCCTGGGGAATTTCTCCAGCGTGCCGCTCAGCATCAGGCGCACGATGTTGATGGTGTTGTCCATGGCGCGCCCGAGGTTTCGAGTGAGGTTGAACTGCTCCATGCCGTGGGGATGCGCCAGCGGGAGCTCCGAGGAAGGGTGCACGAAGATCGGGATGTCCAGGTCCGACGCCAGCCGGTAGAACGGATGGTAGCGCTTGTCGTCCAGCAGCGCGCCGCGGACGTGCGTGTTGATGCCCACGCCCCGAAAGCCGAGCTTCAGCACCGCGCGCTTGAGCTCCCGCCGGCCGCCGGCCTCCAGCGCCGGCACGTGCGCCAGCGGGATGATCCGGCCGGGAAACCGCTCCGTGACCTCGGCCATCTCGTCGTTGATGAAGCGCGCCGCGGGAACGTCGATCCAGTCCAGCCAGCAGCCCACGTGGAGCACGGCCTGGTGGACGCCCACCCGGTCCATCTCCTCCACCTGCGCCGCCATGTCCGCGGTCATGGCCGGAGGTCCGAAGAGCTGGACCCCTTGCCGGCGGATGGCGAACTGGTCCGGTTGCCGCACCACGGTCTCACCGGCCCGGATGAGCAGCCCGGGGTTGCGGTAGTGTTCTTCAGGCATCCAGTGATGATGCGCGTCGATGATCAACGTCTTGGCCATGGCTTCTCCAGGTATTCGAAGGGCTTTGCCTTCGTCCCGTTCTCGTCCCGAGCGAGGCAGTGGCCCGGGTTGGTTTGAAACCCGCTCCTACACGGGATCCGGCCCCTTGCCGGGCGCCGTGACCCAGATGCACACCAACGATAACATAACCAGGACCATGGCGGCCCAGCACGAGCTGGCATAGCTGCCCGAAAGGTCGTGGAGGTAACCCGCGAGCCACGGCCCCACGCCCGAACCGATGCCGATGCAGACCGCCAACACGCCGATGATCGAGCCGAAATGCGCGCCATGGAATATGTCCGCGGCAATGGTCGGATAGAGCGCCTGGCGCGACCCGAAACCCACGGCGAACAGCGGCGGGTACAGGCCGATCAGCAGGACCCGCGGCATCTCGTCGAGGAAGAGGATCACCAGGATGCCGCCCACCAGGGCCGCGCTGCCGATGGTATAGGCCCATTCCCGGCCGACGCGGTCCGAAAGTATGCCCATGCCGATCATGGTGAAGATGGTAAAGAACCCGGTAAGGCCCAGGACCGTCGCCCCGAACTCTCGTGAGAAACCTGCATCCACCATTGCGGCCACCTGGTGCACCAGCACCAGGTGCACCGGGATCGCGCCCAGCAGGAACCCCATGGCCAACGCCCAGAAGCGGAAGCTGCGGAGCGCCCGGGCGAGGTTCCAGCCGTCGTCCCGCACCTGGCGCGGACCGCCGGTCTCCGCAACCGTGGTGGCGCCGAAATCCGGCTGCAATCCCATGTCCTGCGGCCGGCGCCGCTGAAAGAACAGGTTGAGCGGCACCACCGCCGTCAGCATGAAACCGGCCAGCACCATGTAGGCGTTCCGCCACCCCAACCCGACGATCAGTCTCTCGGTGGCGGGCACCACCACGAAGATCCCGGCGCCGATGCCCGCGGCCGCAATGCCCATGGCCATGCCGCGCTTGCGGATGAACCAGTTGCTGATGACCGTGGCCTGGGAAGTCATCGGCAGCGCGGCGAAACCGAGACCCACCAGAAGCCCCATGCCCACGTAGTATTGCAGGACGGTTTGGGTCATGCCGCTGACGATGAAGCCCGCGGCCATGAGGCCCGCGCCCGCGGGGAACACCACCCTGGGCCCGAGGCGGTCCAGCATCCGCCCCCACACGGGCGCCGACAGGGTCCACGCCACCGAACCCAGGGTCAGCGCGCCCGCGGACAATCCGCGGCTCCACTGGAACTCTTCGATGACCGCCACGAAGAAAAGCGCGAACGCCCCGCGGCACCCGAAGGCCGCGGCCACGGTCGTGCACGAGATGCCCAGCACCACCCACGGGTAGGTCCGGCCAAGCCGCGCGGCGCGTGCAGTGGCCCCGGGACCGGCGGTTGAAACGCTCAAAAGCAAGGTTCCCGGATACGTGAAGCAGGCATGAGGCTACGACAACCTCGGGATGATCTCGTCGCTCAGGTACCGGATCACCGAAGCGTAGTCCCGGCCGAGCTTGGCAAAGGAGATCTGGTGGAACCCCAGCCGCTCGGCCTCGGCCGCGAGCTCCAGGATGGGTTCCACGCAGTCCGACGGGGTCCCCGCGACGAAGCAGGCGCGCGGCATGGCGTCGGTCACCAACTCGCGCGAGGCCTGCTCGATGGTCATTCCCGAGTGAAGCGCCTCCCGGATGCGGTTGACCTGCTCGTAGTCAACGCCGATGCGCTCGAATTCCTCGGGGCTGTAACCGAGGGCCTGGAGGCTCACCATGTGGTGGGCGGAGTACTTCTTGGCCTCGGCCAGCGCCACCTCCGGCTCCTCCGATACCGCGAGGTTGATCTCGCAGACCTTCCGCAGCGTCTTGTCGGGATCCGCCGCCCGGGCGGCGCCGTCCGCGCCCGCCATGGCCTGTTCCAGCCGGCCGAGCTTGTGCATGGAGATGAAGTAACCGCCCATGAGGACACCTTCCATGGTCTCGCCGGCGATGGCCAGGAACCGGGGCCCCACGCCGCCGCCGTAGAACCGCACCGGCGCCGCAGGCGGACGCACCAACTCGATGTGGCCCCGGGGATTCATGTGGAAGTACTCGCACAGGGTGGGATATTCGTCGAATCGCACCCGCTCTCCGCGGAACAGCGTGCCGAGAAAACCCACCGTCTCCCGGACCACGCGGAACGGTTTCGCCATCTCCAGGTACTGCGGCACCTGCCCCTTGCTGCCCTTGGCGATACCGAGGCTGATCTCACGCCCGTCGGTGAGTTCCGAGATGGCCAGGACGGCGTCCGCCACGTCGATGGGGTTACGGAAATAAGGCACCAGGATCGCAGTGCCGACCTTCAGAGGGGCGCGGGCGGCGATGGCCGTTGCGACGCTCAGCACCTGGCGGTAACGCAGCGAATCGCTAAGCCAGACCTGCTTGAAGCCCCTCTCCGCTCCGAGCTCGGCCAGCTCCACCAACTCCCGCGTCGTGTAGTAGGAAGCCGCCTGCAGCACGAACTGGAGTCCGAACTCCCCCGAGAAAATCGCCATCGCGTCCCCTTTCGCCTGGAGGCTCAAGTGGGGATGTATCCCGATTCCGCCACAGCGGCAAGAGCGGTTCGTCGAGACCTCACGATATGGCGTCCCGCGAGCGGGACAGGCCCCTACGATCCGGCGCCCGTGAAGTGGCGACCCTCCCGGAGCGCGGCGATCCGGTCCTCCATGGGGGGGTGGCTGGCGAAGAGCATCCGCAGACCGCCCTTGCGGACACCGGAGATCCCCAGGACCGCCACCTGTTCGGGCATGTGTTCGGGCTCCACGCTCCGCTGGAGCGCCTGCAGGGCGCCGATCATGTTGGCCGTGCCCGCCAGCCGCGCGCCACCGGCATCGGCCCGGTACTCGCGCCGCCGCGAGAACCAGTAGACCACGATACTGGCCAGGATGCCGAGAAGGATCTGCGTGACGATCACGGTGACGAAGTAGCCGATGCCGTAGCCGCCTTCGCCGTCCCTGTGGAGCGCACGGTCGACGACGTAGCCGATCACTCGGGAGAGGAAGATCACGAAGGTGTTGAGAATGCCCTGGATCAAGGTCAGCGTCACCATGTCGCCGTTGGCCACATGGCTGACCTCATGACCGAGCACGGCCGAGGCCTGGTCCGCGTTCATGGCCCGCAGCAACCCGGTGCTGACCGCTACCAGCGAGTTGTTACGGCTCGGACCTGTGGCAAAGGCGTTGGGTTCGGGGGAATCGTAGATCGCCACCTCGGGCATGGCGATGCCCGCTGCCTGAGCATGGTTGTGCACGGTATTGAGAAGCCAGCTCTCGGTGTTGTTCCGGGGCTTCTCGATGACCGTCGCGCCCACGGCCATTTTGGCCATCCATTTGGAGATGGCCAGCGAGATGAACGCGCCGCCCATGCCGAAGATGAACGAGAATCCCAGCAGCGCTCCGAGATTGAGTCCGTTCTGGTAAAGCGCCCGGTCGAGGCCGAGCACGCTGACCACCACGCTCAGGACGACCAGGATCGCGATGTTGGTAAGCAGGAACAGTATCACGCGTTTCATGGACCTTTCCCTTCTCTCGCGAGTATGAGCCCCAAAGTAGAATCTACAATGAAAATCTACAATGCACGCGGCGCCGAATCAATTTCCCCGGGCGCCCTGCACCGGGTGTCGTGTCCCGGAAAATCTAATCATCCCTGCCGGCGTGTAAAGGGACCCTTCCGTCTCGCCTATTCGATTTCTCGAACGGTGGGCAACCGCACCATGCCGTAGAAGGCCATCAACGCCACCAGGAACCCGCCCAGGGCCACCGCCGCGGGGGCGCCGGCGTACTCGGCCACGGCGCCCGCAATCGCGCCGCCCAGGGGCATGAGGTCCCAGGTGAGGCCGAACAGACCCAGCACCCGGCCGCGCAGATCGTAGGGAAGGTTCAGTTGGAGGATCGTGTTGATGGAAGTCAGGTAGATCTGGTTGAAGAGCCCGAGAAAGAAGATCAGTCCCAGCGACAACCGGAACGAAGACGAGTACGCGAACACGATCAGCAATGTGCCGAAGGCCGCCGACCCCGCCAGCACCTGCCACCCCCGGCGCCCGGCCTGGGCAAGGTAGGCCACCGTCAACGTGCCCAGCAGCGCCCCGATGCCGGAGACCGACTGGAGCAGCCCGAAACCGCGGGAGTCCACCCGCAGGATCTCCCGGGCGAAGACCGGCATCAGAATCACGAAAGACATGCCGAAGAGGCTGTTGAAGAAAGTGAGCCCCAACAGACTGTAGAAGAGCGGGTTCCGGCGAACGAAGTCGAGCCCGGCGACGATGTTGCGCCACACGCCGCCCCGGTCCTGCGTGACGATGGGACGGGCCCGGATGAACGCCCACAACGCCACCGCGGCCGCCGAGCTCACGAAACAGGCCACGAACGTGTAGCCGACGCCGACCCAGTAGATCAGGACCCCGGCGAACCCCGGGCCCACGAGGCGGCACGCCTGCCACACCGAGCTTCCCAGCGCCACCGCGTTGGCCAGCTCCTCGCGCGGCACCATTTCGGGTAGCAGCGCGTAACGGCTGGGCCGGTCGAAGGCCCGCAGGAAACCCGAGTTGAACGCGAACACGAGCACGTGCCAGAACGCGATGCGCTCGGTCAGCACCAGCATGCCGAGCACGAGGTAGGCCAGGGCCAGCAGCGACTGGGTCAGCACCATGATCCGCCGCTTGTCGGCCCGGTCCGCGACGGCGCCGCCCACGAGCACCAGCGACACCCGCGGGACGGCGTAGGCGATCCCGGCCACCCCCAGCATCAGGGGCGAATCCGTCAGCAGGAACACCAGCCAGGCTTGAGCCGCCAACTCCATGTTGAGCGCCAGCACCGAGGAGAGCTGCCCCAGCCAGTAAAAACGGTAGTTCCTGTGGCGCAGGCCGGCGAACAGCCGGCGAAGCATCAATTCCATGAGCGATTTTGTTTCCAGAGGCCTTTTCGGTATAGAACTCGGTGAGCGCGCCGTCCACCACCGGCCGCTCGATGGAGAATCGATCGATGAAGGTCAGCCTTTTTACCGAGGTGCAGTGCCCGTCGGGAAGCGTCCCCGCCGAGTTGCTGCAGCAGTTTCTCGAACAGGTCGAGTTGGCCGACAACCTCGGCTACGACGGCTACTGGATCGCCGAGATCCACTTCACTCCCAGCTTCTCTCTCTTGTCCGCCCCCTACGTGGTGCTGGGGGCCGCCACCCAGCGGACCCGCAACCTGCGCCTCGGGGTTGCGGTCAACACGCTGCCCGTACACCACCCCATGCAACTGGCCGAGAACGCCGCCACCCTGGACGTGCTGAGCAACGGAAGGATGTGCTTCGCCGCCGGCGGCGGGCATCCCCACACCCGGGCCTACGAATGCTTCGGCGTGGAGCACGAGCATGTGCGGGACCTCATGGCGGAGAGCATCGAGGTCATCCGGCTGGCGTGGACCGAGGAGGCCGTGGACTACCAGGGACGGTTTTTCCGGATCCCCGGCGTCGTCGCCAACCCCAAGCCCGTGCAACGGCCGCATCCGCCCATCTACACCGCCGCGAGCTCCCTCGACGGGGTGAACTTCGCCGCGCGCATGGGACTCAACCTTTTCATCCCCGTGCACGTGCGGACGGCGGAAGAGTTGCGCACGTTCTCGGCCACCTACTGGGAGGCCCTGGCAGACCACGGCCACGACCCGAAAGGACACGAGCTCGGCCTGCTGCTGCCCATGCACGTGGGCGGCACCGCGGACGAGGCCGGCGCCAGGTCCGAGGCCGGCGTCATGAGCTACTACGACGTGATTCGGGAAACCCGGGAGAGCTACGCCCAATGGCTCACGGCCCAGGGACGGCCGCTGCCCGAACGGCTACGCAAGAACGCGGCCGCGGGCGGCCTGACCTTCGATCGGGTACGCAGCGAGTTCGCCGCCATCGGCACCGCGGCTCAGGTGGCGGACCGGGTGGCAGACTTGGCCCGTGAGACCGGAGCGGGGCACGTGCTGGCATGGATGAACATCGGCAGCGTTGCCCACGACCACATCAAGGAGTCCATGCAGCGCTTCGCCGAGGACGCCCTGCCCGCGGTGCGCGGGATGTAGTATCCTGTCCCGCAGATAACGGTGCCAGGATGCGCAGGACTTTTCGTTGTCGGCAAGGCGCGACGACGAGCAGTGGCCGATACCACGCGAGGAGGAGCAACGCAGCCGACGGCAAAAAGGACCAGCAGATTAGCAGCGTTACTTGCGGGACAGGACACTAGCGTCCTTCTTCCTCCGCCACGCCCTCCGGAGGCCGCAGAACGCGTCCGAGACGACCTGCCACCAACACGAGAAAGCCGGCGCTGACGGACACCGTGGCGATCAGCAACGCGGCCCCCGCCTGCGCCGCGTGACAGGCGCTTTGAGAAGCCGCGGCCGCCGACACCGCGTAGGCGCCGTACCCGGCCGCCAAGGCGCCCCAGGCGAACAGCACCCAAGCCGCGAACGTGACCATGAACGCGAACCTCACACAATGCCGCCAACGAGTCAATCGGCGTATGTGGACCCGGCCTGCCAAAGTTGTTAGTGTCCTCTGTCGAATTCAAGAGAAAGGGCAAAGGAGCCCATGAACCCCGATACTACCTGCGAAATCGATCCCATCCGCTACGAGATGTTCCTGCACCGTCTTTGGGCCATCGGCGAGGAAGGCCGGATGACGCTGCAACGAGTCACCGCCTCCCCCATCGTCGCCCAGGGTGGAGAGTGCATGAGCTCGTTCTACAACGCCGCCGGCACGATGGTGCTGGCCTGCTCCGGGCACCTGCGTTTCGCCCATGCGACGTCGGACGCCATCAAGAACCTCATCGACTGCTTCGGAGAGTCGCCGGGGTTCTTCGACGGCGACCAGTTCTTCTTCAACGACCCCTACGTGGCGGGAGCGCACACCTATGACATGATGGTGATCAAGCCGATCTTCCACGACCGCGGGCTCATCGGCTGGGTGGCCACCAGCACCCATACCGCGGACACCGGCGGCAACCTGCGCGGCGCGGCCACCGAGATCTTCCACGAGGGCATCCGGATCATGGGCCTCAAGGTGGTGGAACGCGACATCTTCCGCGAGGACGTGTTCAAGTCCCTCACCGAGCAGTGCCGGGACCCGCAGTACGTGGGGCTGGACCTCAAGGCCATGATCGCCGGCAATAACGTATGCGCCCGGCGTTATCTCGGTCTGGTGGACAAGTTCGGCCTGGAGTTCGTCCAGGCCGCGGGCGCCCGGATCATCAGCGACACCGAGGCGTCAGCCCGCGCCAAGCTCAAATCCCTGCCGGACGGCACCTGGACCGGACGCACCTACCTGACCTTTCTGGACACCAGGAGCCGCAAGGCCGCGCCGCTCCGGATCATGTGCACGCTCACGAAAAAAGGGGATCACCTGACGCTGGACACCACCGGCACCAGCCCCCAGACCACCAGCGACGTCAACTCGACCTTCCCCAGCACCCGGGCGCTGATCGGCGTCGCCATCACCAACACGCTCTTCTGGGACGTCCCCTGGAGCGACGGCAAGTTCGTCCCCATCGATCTCGTGGTCCCGGAAGGGTCGGTGTTGAACTGCCGCTTCCCCGCGGCCTGCGCCGCCGCCCCGGTGGTGGGCGGCATCCTGGTGGCGGCGGTGTGCGAGGCCGCCGGCAAGATGCTGTTCGCCGCGGGCCGGCACCAGGACGTGCCGGCGACGTGGTACGCCACCTGGTACGAAGGCGGCCCCGGCTACATACCCGCCGGTCACAACCGCGAGGGCGTCCGCACCGCCATGGGCATCTACGACATCCACGGCAGCGGACTCGGGGCCACGCCGTTGCGGGACGGCGTCAACACCGGCGGCCACATGAACATCCCCTCCGGGGGCATCAGCGACGTCGAGCGCACCGAGATGCAGTACCCGCTGCTCTATTTCTCGCGCAACCACAACACCGACGGCTCCGGGTTCGGCAAGTATCGCGGCGGGGTCGGCACCTACCGGATCTTCATGGTCTACGGCTCGCAGGATTTCTCGGTGGACTTCAAGCCCTACGGCTGGATACCCCAGGGGGCCTACGGACTCTTCGGCGGGCATCCCGCGGGACCCGGCGGCATCCGGGCCATCTTCCTGACCGACGGCGACATCGGAGAGCGGTTGGCGGCCGGTCATTACCCCGCCCGGCTGGACGAAATCGAAGGCGACGGCTGGGGCAAGGTGCTGGTGCCGGAAGGTGCGCCGGGGCGCGTGTCACTGCCCGAGTTCACCGTCTTGAGCGACTACGTCCAGAGCGGCGGCGGCTACGGGGATCCGCTGGATCGGAAACCAGCGGCGGTGGCGCGGGACGTCCGGGTGGGCGTGTCCACGGAAGACACCGCGCGGCGGGTCTACGGCGTGGTCTTGCGCGGAGAGGACGCCGAAGTCGACGAGGCCGGGACCGAGGCGCAGCGGCGCGCCCTACGGCAGGCCCGGTTCGAACAGGCCACGCCGGTAACCGCGGACACGGCCGCCAACGGCGACACCGCCGGCTGGCAGCCGGTGACGCGGATCCACGAGACCCTCGAGGTGGTCCGCGACGGAAGCGGAAAGCGGATCCGCTGCATGCGCTGCGGCTTCGCTTTCTGCAGTCCCGACGAAAACTACAAGAAACGCTGTCTCAAACGCGTCGTCGAGCTGGACGAGATCGGCGGCCAGCGGCCGGCCTCCGGCGAGCCCTATCTGGGACGGTACCACGAATACATCTGTCCCGGCTGCGCCACGCTGCTCCAGGTGGACGTCTACTGTCCGGAACTCGGCGGCGAGGAAGACCTTTGGGACATCCACATCGAGGCCTGACACCATGGCGGGAACACTCGACGGCATAAGGATCCTGGAGCTGGCCAGTTACGTCACCGGCCCGTTCGCTTCCATGCTCATGGCCGACCTGGGCGCCGAAGTCATCAAGGTCGAGGAACCGGAAGGCGGCGATCCGTTCCGGGGCTGGGGCGAGCGGCTCTACTCGGCCACCTTCTGCAGCCTGAACCGGAACAAGAAGAGCATCACCCTGGACATCCGCAGCGAGGAGGGCCGGGACATCTGCTGCCGGCTGGCGGCCGAGGCCGACGTGCTGATCGAGAACCACCGCCCGGGCGTCATGGCCCGCCGGGGGCTGGATTACCACACGATTCGCCCGTTGAACCCCGGGATCATCTACTGCTCCATCTCCGGCTTCGGCCAGGAAGGACCGTATCGCGACCGGCCCGGCTTCGATACCGTGGGCCAGGGAATGAGCGGGTTGCTGAGCCTGCTCACCGACCCTGACCAACCCAAGGGCATGGGCATCTCCCTGTCCGACCACCTCACCGGGGTCTACGCCTGCTACGGCGTGCTGGCGGCGCTGGTGAACCGGATGATGACCGGAGAGGGACAGATCATCGAAACGTCCCTGCTGCGGGCGTCGGTGTCGTTCACCGCGGAGAACTGCGCCCGTTTCTTCGAGACCGGCGTGGTGCCCAGCCGGGCCGACCGCACCCGCACTGCCGGCGTCTTTGCCTTCGTCGACCGGGACGGCAAACCCTTCGTCGTACACCTTTCCTCCCCCACCAAGTTCTGGCTCGGCCTGCTGGAAGTCGTCGGGCGGCCTGAATGGGCCGAAGATGCACGGTTCGCGGACAAGAAGGGCCGCACCGACAACCACGACCTGCTGGAAGAGGAGCTCCAGGCCATCTTTGGCCGGGACTCGCGCGACGTGTGGCTGCGCAAGCTCGAAGAGCACGACGTGCCCTCCACCCCCTTGAACAACCTCGAGGACATGTTCAACGATCAGCAGGTGCGGCAGTACGGCTTCCCCATCGAAGTGGAGCACCCGAAGATGGGAAAGGTGAAGCTGGTGGGCAGCGGCGTCAACATGAGCCGCACGCCGCCGGAGACCCCGACGCCTCCGCCGATGCTCGGTGAGAATACCGACGAAATCCTGCAAGCCCTGGGGTACGCCCCGGGCGCCATCAAGGAGCTGCGCGGACGACAGGTCATCTAGTGTCCGGTCCCGCAAGTAACGGCGCCAAGATGCGCAGGACTTTTTGTTGTCGGCAAGGCGCGACGACGAGCAGTGGCCAAACACCACGCGAGGAGGAGCAACGCAGCCGACGGCAAAAAGGACCAGCAGATTGGCGCCGTTATTTGCGGGACAGGACACTATTGTCCGGTCCCGCAAGTAACGGGTCGTTTCATGTTGACGTTCGAGCGTTGCTTGTTGCCGCCCAAGTCTGCTAGGTAACTTAACTCTTTTGTAACATGGGCGTATTTGCGGCACGTGCCACGACGGCCCGCGCGGATGCGGTCCGAAACGCCCATAAACGGAACACGACGGTAGCAGGTATGATGTCCCACACGAAAACCCTTTGCCTTCTGGTCGCGCTATTCATGTCCCTCGCCTCATGCGTCTCTCTCGAGGAACACGAGCAACTGAACCGCGAAAAGCAAAACGTGGAGGCGGCAAACGCCGCCCTCACGCAAGACCTCCAGCAACGAGGCCGGGACGTCACCGCTCTCGAAGCGAGGGTCGATCAGCTTACGCTGGACGCAAACCGATCCGAGGAGATGATCGAGTTGAGGGGGCGGGAGCTCGCGGACGCCCGACAGCAGATCAACCGGTTGACGGCGTCCCTGGCCCAGGTCAGAGCGGAAATGAGCGCTGTCATCGATGAGGGGCGCAGCACGGCGGACCGATACCGGCGGAGAGTCGCCGCTTTGACGGCCGAGAGGGCCAGCACGCTCAGAACCGTCGATGAACTCACCGTACAGCTCGACCAGAGAACGTCCACCGTGCAGGACTTGAACGCGAGGACTCGGGAACTGGCCAGTCTGAGAGATTCTCTGGAGCAGCAGAACGCGCTTCTGACCACGGCCAAGACCGCGCTGGAGGACGACTTCGCCGCGCTCGCGCGCAAGCGGGACGAACTGAGAGCACAAGTGGAAGGGCTGGCCGCCCAGTTCGCGCAGCAGGATCGTGCCATCGGGGAGATGAGCACCGAAACCGATCGGCTGAACGCACTCAGGCAATCCCTGGAGGCCGAAGTCGCCACCCAGAAGACGGCTCTGACTCGATTGGAGCAGCAGTTGTCACAGGTGACGCGTTCCCTGGAACAAGCCCGCGCCGAAAACGAGAAAACCCTGGCCGACCTGGCCGCCAACGAGCAGGACGCCGCCCGGAAACTTGCATCCCTCACCGCTGCCCATGCTCAGGCCGTCCAACGGCTACAGCAGCAACTCGACCAAACCACGCGCTCCCTGGAACAAGCCCGCGCCGAAAACGAGAAAACCCTGGCCGACCTGGCCGCCAACGAGCAGGACGCCGCCCGGAAACTTGCATCCCTCACCGCCGCCCATGCTCAGGCCGTCCAGCGGCTACAGCAACAACTGGCACAAGCCACGGGTTCTCTGGAACAGGTCCGGACGCAAAAGGACCGGGAAATCGCCGCCCTCACCGCCAGTCAACGGGACCTCACGAAACAGTTGACGGAGTTGAAGGCCGGCCATGAACAGGCCGTCCAACAGTTACGGCAACAACTGGATCAGACCACCCGTTCTCTGGAACGAACCCGGACCGAAAAGGAACAGGCACTCGCTGCCCTGACCGCGGACCAACGAGACCTCACGAAACAGTTGACGGAGTCGGAGACCGGCCATGGACAGGCCGTCCAACAGTTGCAACGACAACTGGATCAAACCACAACATCGCTGGAGAAGGCCCGGACCGAAAAGGAACAGGCTCAGGCCGAACTGGCCGCCCTCGAACGGAAGATGACGGCGCAAGACCCCGCAGAGGACCCGGCCAGACGTCAACTCGAACAGCAACTCGCCGAAACGGAACGGTCCCTGGAGAAGGCCGAGGCCGGGCGACAACAGGCGATGGGCGCATTGACCGCGGACAAACAACAGTTGGCATTGCAAATGGCCACGCTGGCGTCCGCGCATCAAACCGCCATAAAACAGCTTGAAGAGCGTCTGGCCGAGGTGGCCCGCTCACTCGAACAGACCCGCACCGAAAAGGATCAGGCCGCGGCCGACCTGGCCGCCAAAGAACAGGAGGCCGCGGAAAAACTCGCCTCCCTCACCGCCGAACACGATCAGGCCGCCGCACAACTGCAACGGCAACTGGATGAAACCAGCCGCTCACTCGAACAGACCCGCACCGAAAAGGATCAGGCCGCGGCCGACCTGGCCGCCAAAGAACAGGAGGCCGCGGAAAAACTCGCCTCCCTCACCGCCGAACACGATCAGGCCGCCGCACAACTGCAACGGCAACTGGATGAAACCAGCCGCTCACTCGAACAGACCCGCACCGAAAAGGATCAGGCCGCGGCCGACCTGGCCGCCAAAGAACAGGAGGCCGCGGAAAAACTCGCCTCCCTCGCCGCCACACACGATCAGGCCGCCGCACAACTGCAACGGCAACTGGATGAAACCAGCCGCTCACTCGAACAGACCCGCACCGAAAAGGATCAGGCCGCGGCCGACCTGGCCGCCAAAGAACAGGAGGCCGCGGAAAAACTCGCCTCCCTCACCGCCGAACACGACCAGGCCGCCGCACAACTGCAACGGCAACTGGATGAAACCAACCGCGCACTCGAACAGACCCGCGCCGAAAAGGATCAGGCGGTGGCGGCCCTGGGCGCCGACAAACAGGAACTCACCCGGCAGATGACCGTGGCCGCGGCTGAACGCGATGCCCTCGAGCAGCAGATCGAGGGAAAGCTGGTGCTGGAGCCCTACTGGCAATGGATCTTCGGCGCGGTCGTGGGGCTCGGAGCCCTCGGTTGGGGTTACGGAAGATTCCGGGCTTAACGCGCGCGGCGCTCCGGACCTCGCAGTATCGGCCGCCCTCTCGCCCGCCGGCCTCTCAGCCCTTGATGCCGGGCCAATCCCGCAACAGCTTTCCGTAGCCGGAAATGCTGCACGAGAAACCCACCCTGGAGAGCATGAACCAGAGCATGGCCGGATTGCTCGCCACCACCGGTCTTGCCAAATCGTGCTCGATCCGGTCCAGAACCTTCAACGGATCCAGCACCGCTCCCTGGAAGTAGATCGCCTGCACCTCCGGGTTCGCCTTGAACGCCGTTTCCGTGAGCGCGTACACGTCGTCGGGTTCGACTTTCATGGCGTCGCGATAGTCATCGAAGGTATCCGCGGGCGAGATTGCCTCGATGCCGCAGCCGGCGAGATAGTCGCGGATCAGCTTGTTCATGGACTCGACGAACGGGGTCAGCAGCAGCACCCTGGGGGTCGAAAGCGACTTCAGGGCCTCGGCGCAGGACTCCAGCGCCGTGGTCACCGGCACGTCCACGGCTTCCTTCAACCTCCCCAGCAGTCCCGGATTGAGCACCTCCACCGGCGCCCCGCTGACGATGACGCCCTGCCACCCGCGCTCCCGCGCCAGCCGGGCCGATGTCTCCACGACCCTGTCGTCCGCACCCCTGAGGCTCTCCAGAGACCCGCGGACGATTCCCAGCCCTTCGAACTCCATCTCCACTTCCTTGGGAATGCACGCCCTGAACGGCTCGAAGTGAGGACTCGAACTCGATATCGGTGTGACGAAGCCGATTTTGACATTTGCCGGATCTGCCATGGGTCTCCTCCTGTCGAGAAACGGATACTTCAGATGCGCACCTTATCCACCCGCCGTTCATACGGGACACCACGCTAGAACGAACGCGCGGCGATCCAACTGCCGCCGATGAATGTTCCCAAGGTGCTTCCCAGGTTCGAGAATACCACCACAAGGAGTATACGCGAGACGGTGTTCCGCCAAAGCCCCTTGGGGAACGACGTCACCACCTCGGGCATTGCCTCGAGGTCGGCCACCGTCGGCTTCTTGACCCAGGCCTGAACCAGTCCCGAGACCCATCCCGCGGCAATGGTCGGGTTGAGGCTGGTGACGGGCGCGGCCAGGAACGCGGCCAGCACCGTGACCGGATGGCCCAGGGCCAGAGCCGCCCCAACGGCCGCCAGCACGCCGTTCACCAGGACCCAGATGGAGATGGATTCCAGGGAGTGGGCGGCGCCGGCGCTGTAGAATCCGTACGCGACGATCGCTGCCACCAGCAAAGGCGCCAGCCACTTGAGGCTCCGGGACCACAACGAGCGTTCAGGCACGGTTTCGAGGGGTCCAAGCGGGTGGTCCCGGTGAATCTCACGAGCGATTCCCGGCACGTGCCCCGCGCCCACCACCGCCACCACCCTCTGCCCCTCGGCCTCCCTGATCCGCTGCGCCAGGTAGACGTCTCGCTCGTCGATCAGGCATTGCTTCACGGCCGGAAAGGCTTCGGCGAATTCCATCAGGACATCCCCCAACCGGTCCGGCCGCTTGAGCTCGTCCACGGCTTCCTTGTCGATGTCCGGCTCCACCAGCGCGCTGGTGACGAGCAGGGAGATCAGCTTCAGCCTGTTCCAGACGCCGAGATGCCGCCAGGTTCTCTTGAGCGTCACCTGGACGTCGCGGTCCGCCAGCACCAGCTCCACGTCCCGCTCGCGGGCCTGTTTGACGCCCTCCAGCATATCGGCCCCGGGCCGCACGCCGAGCCGGTCGCCGATACGCTTGTAGAATGCCGACATGACCAAATGGCTCAACAGGAGGGTCGCCTTGCCCTCCTTGATGACCTTGAAGACGTTCATCTTCTGCCACACGTCGGGCTGCGTGAAGGCCTCGTACCGGGCCTGGCACAGCTCGACGCATATGGCGTCGGGCGCCACCAGCTCGACGGTCTTGCGGACGTCCTCGATGCTCTCCAACGAAACGTGCGCCGTGCCGACGAGGTAGATCTCCCGGCCCCGGGCGTGCAGGCGCCGTGTATTCGCCGGAAGCCCGGTGACGGCCGGGCTTTGTGAACCGTCCACGTCCACGCGCGTCAAACCTGGGCCACGGGTCCTTTGTAGTCCCGCAGCCAGCCGATGAATTGCACGATCTGATCGACCATGTAGTCGTGGTACGCCTTGCCCTTCTCGGGCGAGGCCTTGATGGAAGGACTGAAGGAGCCGGTAGGCACGATACGGCGCTGTTCCGTGCTGGTCCAGGGGATATCGATCACCTCGTGCGGCGCGGAGAAGAGGTCTCCGTGGGACCACGGCGAGAAATTCTCCTCGAAGTCGACCTGCGACGTGGTCAGCTTCTCTTGCTTGACCAGGTGGGGATACTTGTACCAGCACTCCGAGATCTCCAGCTCCCCGCTGTGATGCTCTCTCGCTTCCTTGATCTCGTTGGCGATCTTCTTGGCGATCTTCACCGGGTCGATGACCGCGAAGAAGACCTCGGGCATCTCGTACTCGCGCAAGTTCTTGGTGGCCGCCAGCAAGCCGGGAAGGTTGGCGCCCTTGTGTCCGTTGATGATGAGGATCTTGCGGAATCCGTGTTTGGCCAGGCTTCGGCTCATATCCTGAATCACCGCCATCAGCGTCTCGGTACGAAGCGAGATGGTTCCCGCAAAACCCAGGTGATGCGGCGAGTCGCCGAACCACAGCGGCGGCGTGCACAGCGTCCCGGTGGCGCGAGCCACGTCTTCCGCCAGGGCCATGGCGATGAGACAGTCGAGTCCGAGAGGGCCGGCCGGCCCGTGCTCTTCCGTGCTGCCCACCGGACAGATGATGATGTCGGAATCTTCGAGATAGGCCGCGACATCCTCCCAGGTCAGTTCCTGAAGCCATACCGAGCCGAGTTGCGCTGCCATTTCATCTCCTCCAGTCTTGTGTCGCGGCCCGCGGCGCCGTGCCTGAGCCGCTGCCGGTCCTTGGGTCTCGCTGCCGGTCCTCGGGTCTATTCGATCGCCAGGGGATTCGTGGGGGAACCCACCGCCCCAAGCCTGTGTCCTTCGAGCCCGTATCCCGCTGACGACCGGGTTGAACCTCTCGCTGGAATCGCCTAAGAACCTCGGTTATGTCGTCCGGCGCTGACAACGGCAAGGGTCGGAAAGTGATGCTCGGCTTCGTGGTGCGGCGTTGCGCCAGGGAGCTCGGCCACACCCCCACCCCTCAAGAGTTCGCCGTCTGGGCCAACAACCAGAGTCTGAACGGAGAGCGCTACAACATCTTCGGGCAAGCCATCTCGGTCGAAGCGGCAAAGGTGATGTTGCGTCGACTCGACCGTCTCGTGACCATCCGCTCGCGGGACGTCGTCCTCTCACAGCCCGACGCTCGCTGAGACGCCGGGCATGCGTCCCGCGCTCGCTAGGAAGCCTTTCTCGCGGCGTCGCTGATATCCAGGTTGTAAAGCCTCGCGCCGTTGTCCTGCAGGATCTTAGTCTTGACCGTCTCGCTGAGGTCTTCCCGCTGCTTGAGGTAGTCGCTGGACAGGACCTCACGATCGCCGTGGGGCATGTCCGAGCCGTAGACCACCTGCCCGTCGCCCACGAGCTCCACCACCTCGGGCAGCAGCCTGTCTTCCACTTCCGTGCTGAGATAGAGGTTGCCCTTGCGGACGTACTCCATCGGCGCCAGTTTGGCGTTGGGAATCGTGTCCGGAAGGATATCGGCAAGAAAATTCCCCGAATGGCCGAAGCGGTGGTCCAGACGGTCGATCATGAAATGGACCCACTGGCAGCCGGCTTCCAGAAATCCCACGCGCAGGGTGGGGAAACGGTCCAGGAGACCGCTGTTGATCATGGCAGAGAAGCCCAGCAGGAGCGGCATGAGGAAAGCATTGACCGAAGACGGATAGATGTGGGTGAAGAGACCGTTCAAGGCCGGAGTGGCCCAGCCCACGTGGACCGCCAGCGTCAGATCCCTCTCGACCAGCGCCTCATAGAACGGCAGGAAAGCGGGGTCGTCGAGCATCCGGTCTCCGACGGTCCCCAACAACATGACGGCCACGGCCCCGAGGCCGTGAGCCTCGTGGACCTGCTTCACCGCGCCCTCCACGTCGTCCAGATTCACCACCGCGGCCCACTTGAGCCGCTCGTGGGCGCCTATCTGATCGCCCAGGAAGCGGTTGTAGGCGGAGCCCATGGCGGTGACGAGCGCCGGGTTCGCCGCCAGCGGATAGGCGAGGAACAGCGTGGGATAGAGGACCTGCAGCGAGATCCCTTCCTTGTCCATGGCCTCGATCCGCTCCGTGACCCCGTGGATCTCCATGCTGCCGATGGTGTCGGATTTCTTCTGGGCGTGGAGCGTCTTCTCGCCCTTGTAGCTGGCCGGGGTTCCAAGGTTGTGGGCGCCGCGGCCGACACGGCGCGGGTACATCTGCTCCTCGATCATCCAGTAGACCATCCGGTCGATGGCCACCACCCGCGGCCGCTGGGCTCGGAACGCCGGATCCAGGTATTTGTCGCTGAACGTGGTTTCGCTTTCCTCGACGTGTCCGTCGGCATCGACCAGGTACATGTTTCACCTCCGTTTGCTGGGCCGGGCCCTTCCATCATCCCGGGGCGCGACCCCTCTGGATTTAGCCCAACCGGCGGGGCAGTTCAAGACTGGCCCGGTTTCTCCCCCGGCTTCCCGTTGACACGGCGTCCAAAAATTCTTAGGGTTCAGGACTTTGCGGGCGAACCTTCGGTTCATTGGCAATACCGTCACAAGGAGGGCAAGTCATGTTTCGATTCATTACGAGTCTTCTGATCGCCGCGGTCGCGTTGGCAGGGGCGGCGCCGGTCCTGGCTCAGGGCCTGACCAAGGTACAGATCTCGTCGTTCGACAAGCCGTCTTTCGGTCATACGACGGCGTCGCTGATCGAGGCCAACGGCTTCGACAAGAAACACGGCATCGATCTCGAATGGGCGTTCAAGCCGGGGCGCGCGGCCAACACGGACTTCGCCACCGGCAGGGACCAGCTCACCATCGCCTCGGCGCTCTTGTCGGAGGCCAACCGCCGGCTCAAGGGTGTCAAATCGGTTTATCTGTTCAACGTCTTGAACGGGCACGGCGCGCTGCTGACGTCGAATCCCGCGGTCAACAGCATCAACGACCTGGAGGGCAAGACTCTGGCGGCGTTTACGGTGACGACGAACTACGCCATGTTCCGCTACTTCGCCCACAAGGCCGGCGTCGACCTCAGCAAGGTCGCGGTCCAGTCCACCAGCGTGCCCGGCCTGGCCACCTACCTGATGGCCAAACGGGCCGACGCCGTCCACTTCTGGGAACCCAACTACTCCAAGATCCTGGTAGGCAACCCCGGCAAGTTCAAGATGATCGAGTACTTTCACCAGTGGGAAGCCATCCACGGCGCGCCCCAGCGGGGCTTTCTGGGCGTGGCCGCGCACGAGAGCTGGATCAACGCCAACAAGGAGCTGATCCCGAAGATCTACGCGGCGTTCGCCGAGCTGTCCACGTGGTTGCCGGCCCACCATGACGAGGCGGCGACGATCATCGAGAAGGAGGCCGGCGTGCCCAAGGAGGCGTTCCTGATGGCGCTGAGCGCGGCCCGCTATCCTCTGGACGTGGTCCCGGCAGCGGAGATCGAGGGGAACATCAAGGCGCTGTTCCAGGCCGGCATCGAGAGCGGGTACATGAAGAAGATGCCGGACGACGGCATCATCTACCGGGGCCGCGTCCGATAGACCGGCACCTCGTTCGCTGACATGGAATCCGGGACAACCCCCACGACGGTCACGCCGCCTGAGGCCCGCGAGGCGTGGTATTCACGCCTCGCGGGCCTCATGGCCGCCAGGAAGGAGCCAATCATCTCCTTTGCCGTGATCCTGGTGGCCTGGCAGATCACGTCCTTCTTTCTGCCGCCCTACCTGGTTCCCAGCGTCGGCGTCATCATTGCCGCCTTTATCGAGATCGTCATGAGCCTGACCCTGTTGGGAGACGCGTTCACCACCATGGGGCGGATCTTCCTGGGGCTCGTCCTGGCGTTCATCAGCGGCGCCGTCCTGGGCGTGTTCATGGGCTTCACGGAAACGGCGGAGAAGCACACTCTGCCCGTGCTCCACTTCATCATGGGCATCCCGGCGCTCTCGTGGGTGGTCTTCGCCATCATCTGGTTCGGCCACGTGGAGACCCGCATCGCGTTCATCCTGCTGGCCGGCTGCCTGCCCAACTATGCCCTCATCATCCACGACGGCATCAAGAGCATCTCCAAGGAGTACCTGGATATGCTGCGGGCCATGCGCCCCACGAGAAAGCAGCTATTCACCAAACTGGTCCTGCCGGGGATGATCCCCGCGGTACTCACCGCATGGAAGGTGAATCTCGGGCTGGCGGCCCGCGTGGTCATCGTTGCCGAACTGGTGGGCGCGACCCGGGGGGTGGGCAACAAGCTGCTGCTGGCACAGGAATTGTTCGAGATGCCCAAGGCCATCGCCTGGACCCTGGTGCTGGTCACCTTCCTGCTCATCACCCAACTCGTCATTCTCACGCTGGAGAACAAGCTGCTGCGCTGGCGTCCGACGAAACAGGGAGGCATGGCCACGTGAACGCCGGTGGAGCCGTCATCTCGATGCAGGACGTGCGCATGGTCTTCACCTCGGTGGACGGCGACCGCTTCACTGCGGTGGACGGCCTCAACCTGGAGGTCGGCAGCGGGGACATCGTCGCCATCGTCGGCAAGACCGGGTGCGGCAAGTCCACCACGTTCAACCTGCTGCTGGGCCTCGACCCGCCCACCTCCGGATCGGTCACGCTCCTGGGACACGATCCCCACAAGGAGTTCGACTACTTCCGGTCCAAGCTGGGCGTCATCTTTCAGACCGACCGCCTGCTCCCCTGGCGCACCGCCCTGGAGAACGCCCGAGTGGGCCTGGAGATCCTCGGATACGGCGACAAGGAACAGAACGACATCGCCCTCGAATGGCTGCACAAGCTGGAGCTTCATGGGTTCGAGGACGCCTATCCCCACGAGTTGTCGGGCGGCATGCGCCAGCGGGTGGGCATGGCCCGGGCCTTCTGCCTCGCGCCGGAGATCTTCTTTGCCGACGAGGCCTTCGGCCACCTGGACCAGTCCACCGCCCGACGGTTGCGGGAAGTCTTCCTGGAACTCGTGACGGAAAGCAAAAAGACCTGCCTGCTCATCACCCACAACATCCATGAAGCCCTGGAGATCGGCTCACGCCTTGTGGTCCTGGGCAAGCCCGGAAGGGTCCTCGCCGACATGGAGACGCCCACCAACGCCACCCGAGCCGAGATGGCCGAGTTCGAGGACCGGGTGCTCGACATCATCGAGAACAACGAAGTCGTGGGCTGAACTGCGCAATCCCCCGTCAATGCCCGAAACCGTCATTCCGACGAAAGATGGACTCCAGGGGTGGGGCCGGCGCGGTTGGGCGGCCCTGAAGAACGGGTTGGCTACCCCAGCATCTGGCCCGGCAGCCACAGGGAGATCTGCGGGAAGGCCACCAGGATGACGAGGGTGAAGACGTCCATGAGGAAGAACGGCAGGATGCCCTTGAAGATCTCCTCGAGGCGCACCATGCCGTGGGCCGCGGCGTTCACGGTATAGACGTTCATTCCCACCGGCGGGGTGATGAGGCCGATCTCGGAGGTCTTGATCACCAGCACGCCGAACCAGATGCCGCTGAAACCCATCTCGATGATGATGGGGAAGACGATGGGCAGGGTGATGGCCATCATCGCGGCCGGGTCCATGAACATCCCCAGGAACACGTAGAGCAGCAGGAATCCGGCCAGGATCAGATGGCGCGGTGCGCCCGAACTCACCAGATAGTCGGCCAACTGCGGGCCGACGTTGGTAACGGCCAGGAACCGGCTGAAGATGTAGGCGCCGATGATGATGGTGAACAGCATCGTGGTGGAGGTGGCGGTGTCGAGCACCGTGTTCCGCAGCCTCTGGCGCGTGAAGCTCCCCTTGAGGATCATGATGACGAACGCGCCGAAGGCCCCGAAGGCGCCCGCCTCGGTGGGGGTGGCGATGCCCAGGTAGATGGCCCCCATGACGATGATGGAGAGCGTGACGATACCCCACACCCGGTACAGGGAGAGGAGCTTCTCCCTCAACGGCGGCCTTTCCTCGATGATGGGCGCCATCTCGGGCCGGAGCCGGACCCAGCAAGAGATCATGCCCATGTAGATCAGGGCCGAGAGGATCCCCGGAATGAAGCCGGCGATCAGCAGCTTTCCGATGGACTGCTCGGTGATGATGCCGTAAATGATCATCAGGCCGCTGGGAGGGATCAGCGCTCCCAGGGTCCCCGAGGCCGCGATGGCGCCGGTGGCGAGCCGCTTGTCGTAGCCGTACTTGACCATTTCCGGCAGGGCCACCTGGGTGAAGGTGGCGGCGGTGGCCACGCTGGAGCCGCAGGCCGCGGCAAAGGCGGCGCAGCTCGCCGTCGTGGCCATGGCAAGGCCGCCCCGGACCCGTCCCAGCCACTTGTGGACCACCGAGTAGATGTCCGCGCTCAGCCCGCCGTAGTTGGCGAACTGACCCATCAGGATGAAGACGGGGATGGCGAAGAACGTGAAGTTGGCCACGACCTTGTACGGGGTCGTCCGCAACAGGCCTATCCCCGCGGACCAACTATCGGTGATCATGACGAAGCCCAACACCCCGACCAGCCCCAGCGACACGGCCACGTGAAGGCCGCACAGGAGCAGGATGATCAGAACAAAGACGCTGAGGATCGCTAGGAAGGTTGGGTCCATGTAAAGCCTACCCCGGGGTTATGAGACTCCGAAACCGTTTCCAGGCGTCTCTCAACAGTTGGAGGGCGATCAGGGCGCTGCCGAAAGGAATGGCCAGCTTCGGCGGGTACACCGGGATCTGCACCAATCCGTCGGATGCTTCGCGGTATTCCAGAGACGAAATCCCGGCATGCCACGACTGCCAGCACACCAGCAAGAAGAACACCGTCGCGATCAGAAGGACCACCACCGCAAATCCGTCGGCCACCCTCCGGGGCAACCGCTGCGTCAACAACTCCACGCAGATGTGACGCTTGGTGAGCTGGACATACGCCATGCTGAAGAAGACCACGAAGACGATGAGGAACTCGGTGAACTCCAGCGTCCCGGGGATGGGGCTCGAGAACACGTAGCGACCGGTGACGTCCACCGTGATCAGCAGCATCATGAAGAAGAGGACGTAGCCGCTTACTTCATTCAGAAAAGTGATGAACCGGGTGGTCTGCGTCCCGTCCGCCGGCGATGAGAACTTCTCGGCGTCCGCGGCCAGTTCGGTTGGTTCGTTCGATTGATTCAAGATGGAGCAGCCCTTCGATTTGACCATGCAGGGGCGACCGGGTCGCCCCTGCATGGTTGCGCACCCGCGTGTAAGGGGGTGTGACGCCCCCGCTTCCAACCGGACCTATTCGCCCAGGAAAACCGCGAGAGTTTTCTTGCCGGGCAGGCCCAGCTTTTCCATGCCCGCGACCCAGTCGTCGGCGATTCTCTTGACCCCCGCGGTGTTCTTCCACTTCTCTCTGTCGTCAGCCGAGAAATCGACGATGGTGACGCCCTTGCCCTTCAGGTACTTCTGGAACTTGACGTCCTCGTCCTTCATCGCCTGGGCTTCCCACTTCCCGACCTTCTCGCCTTCCTCCAGGAGGATCTTCTGGTGTTCCTTGGACAGGGAGTCCCACTTTCTCTGGTTGATGGTGAACGTGTTGACGCCGGCGATCGCGCCCATCTCGATGCGGCTCATGTACTTGGCCACTTCGTAGGTCTTGAACCGCTGGGCCGCCTCGAAAGAGAGGATGCGGGCGTCGATGGTCTTGCGCTGGAGCGCCTCGTACATCTCGCCGCCGGTGGTGCTCACCGGGATCGCTCCCGCCGCCTTGATGGCCTTGGGCGCGATGCGACCGAAGGTGCCGACCTTCTTGCCCTTGAGGTCCGCCAGGTTCCGGATGGGATAGTGGGCTACGAGCTGATAGCTCGCCGTCGCGGTCATGCCCACCACCTTGTGACCGAACTTGGTGAGCTCGGCGGCCGCCTCCGGGACCTGCGCGAGTACGCGCAAACCGCCGTTCCGGGCTTCCACCGGATCACTGACGGAAAAGGGCAGCCCCGCCACCTGCAGCAGCCGGATCTTGTCGGAGAAATAGCCGATGGCCAGATCGGCCATGTCCGACGTGCCCAACTGCACCGCTTCCAGGGCCTCCTTGGCGTGCACGAGGGAGTTGGCCCAGAAGATCTGGACCTCGATCTCGCCTTTCGTCCGTTCCGCCACGCCCTTCTGGAAGTGCACCAGATAATCCGCGCGCGGCGTTCCGGGGCGGGCGGACTGGGTCGCCACCTTGAGGATGATCTTCGATTGGGCGTCTCCCGGGACCACCGCCCCGGCGGCGCACAGTAAGCCTGCCGTCAGGAAGACCGCCAACGATTTCGATACTGCCTTCATGCTTTCCCCTTTCTGATGTTACCTCGATGTTACTTCCCGTTACCGTGACGCTGACGCGTCATGGCCCAACGTCGTCCGCGCGGGCTACCCGTCGGACTTACAGATTGAAGAACCGCTTCGCGTTGTCGCCCAACACTGCCTGCTTGTCCTCCCTGGACATGTCGTCGCGTTCCACGACCTCCTCGATCTCGTGCTTCGCCGCCGGCAGATCCACCTCGTGCGGATAGTCGGACGCGTAGGCGAAGGCCTCGACGCCAACCCTGCCCGCGACGTACGCCAGAGTCTCCTCGCTGCCCTCGCATCCCAGCAGGATGCGGCCGCCCTTGAGATACTCCACCGGCCGCATGTCGGGCTGGTCCGCGGCATCGAAGTAGTTCTCGTCCCGCACCATGCGGTCGATGAGAAAATCGAGCCAGCCGCAGCCCCCCTCCATGAACGCAGCCCGGAGCTTCGGGTGTGCGTCGAACACGCCATGGTAGATGAACGACACGAGAGCGATCATCAACGGGACCGAATGATGCAAGACGTGAGAGCCCGTGAAGTTCGTGAACGTGTCCATCCCGACACCCAGGTTGGAGCCGCCGTGGATGGCTATCGGCACCCCCAGGCGCTCGGCTTCCGCATAGACCGGCCAGTAGCTCTGGTGGCCCAGGTGGAGCGGCAGTCCCGTGGACGGCAGCATGCCCCCGACGAAGCCGAGCTTGTCCACCGCGCGCCGGAGCTCCGTCACGGCCTCCGGAACGTCCTGCATGGGCAGGAGCGCCACCGGCCGCAGCCGGTCGCTCACCTTGGCGAACTTCTCGTGGATGTAGTCGTTGTAGGCCCGGCAGACCTCAACCGCATACCGGGGTATCTGGATGAAGCCCACGGAGAGTCCTTCGGTGCTGAACAGGACGGTTTTGTCGATGCCGGCCTGCTGCAGAAAGGCGACCCAGTCCTCGCCGCTGCCCGGCATGTACTCGCTGGCGGTGACCCTCTCGCTGTCCATGGTTCCCGCCCGCAAGGCGAAGTGCATCCCGTCGATGGAAGGGAAAACACCCTGGCGGTTTCGCGCCGGGTCGAGGGCCTGGCCCTTGATGCGGTCGCTCATGTACTCGGCCATGTCCGGGATCCACTCCACCACGTGACCGTCACAATCCACTACGGAATAATCGTCATAGGACACGGCATCCTCCCGAACCGCTTGCGTGACCCGCGTATGCACGGGGTAGGGGCCCGCAACCCGGGCCCCCTACCGGACTATTTGCCCAGGAAAACGTCGAGAGCCTTCTTGCCGGGCAGACCCGCCTGTTCCACGCTCGCCACCCAGTCCGCGGCGATCTTCCTGACGCCCGGAGTGCCTTCATGCCGTCCCCTTTCCGATGTAGGCTTGGCAGACCTGAACCGCTTGCTTGACCCCGCGCCCAACGCTACCGCTCCCCGGACCACACCATCACGAGTCCCACGGCGTGCCAAAGGACACTAGTCGAAGCCTTGAGCCGATGTCAAGGAAGACTATTCTATTGGCCCAGGAAAACGTCGAGGGCCTTCTGGCCGGGCAGGCCCAGCTTGTCCATGCTCGCGACCCAGTCCCCGGCGATCTTCCGGACGCCCGGGCTGTTCTTCCACTTCTCCCTGTCCTCGGCCGAGAAATCGACGATGATAACGCCCTTGCTCTTGAGGTATTTCTGGAACTTGGTGTCGTCGTCCTTCATCGCCTGGGCTTCCCACCTGCCGGCCTTGTCAGCCTCGTCGAGAATGATCTTCTGGTGTTCCTTCGACAGGGAGTCCCACTTTCTCTGGTTGATGGTGAACATGGTGACGCCGGCGATACAGCCCATCTCGATCCGGCTCATGTACTTGGCCACCTCGTAGGTCTTGAACCGCTGGGCCGCCTCGAAAGAGAGGATGCGGGCGTCGATGGTCTTGCGCTGGAGCGCCTCGTACATCTCTCCGCCGGTGGTGCTCACCGGGATCGCTCCCGCCGCCTTGATGGCCTTGGGCGCGATGCGGCCGAAGGTGCCGACCTTCTTGCCCTTCAGGTCCGCCAGGTTCCCGATGGGATCGTGCGCCACGAGCTGATAGCTCGCGGTGGCGGCCTGGCCCACGATCACGTGACCGAACTTGGTAAGCTCGGCGCGGGCCTCCGGGACCTGCTGAAGCAGACGATAGACGCCGTTCCACGACTCCACCGGATCAGCGACGGAGAAGGGCAACCCGGCGACCTGCAGCAGCCGGATCTTGTCGGAGAAATAGCCGATGGCCAGATCGGCCATGTCCGCCGTCCCCAACTGCACCGCTTCCAGGGCCTCCTTGGCATGCACCAGGGAGTTGGCCCAGAAGATCTGGACGTCGATCTCGCCCTTGGTCCTTTCCGCCACCCCCTTCTGGAAACGCACGAGATAATCGGCGCGGGGAGTTCCCGGGCGGGCGGACTGGGTCGGCACCTTGAGAATGATCTTCGCTTGGGCGTCGACCGGAAGCACCACCCCGGCCGCGCACGCGAATCCTGCCAATACAAAGAGCGCCAACGATCTGGATAGTGCTTTCATTGTCTCCCCTTTCTGCTGCTGTTGGCCTGTGCCCTGAAAACGGAACCGTTTCCGTCTTCGACGGAGCCGACACTAGTGGAAGCCGTGAACGAATGTCAAGGCACATGGCAGGTTTTCGCAACGAAGCCGGGCACTTTCGCCTGCACGTGCCCGGCCTCGTCAACCCTCGAGGCCGCTCCCCTTCCATCCGGGCGAGCCGGTCAGTTGGCCGGCAACCGCTCCTTGGGGAAGTTCGACGCCGCGGTGACGCCGCCGTCGCAGATGAGGTTCTCGCCCCACACGAAACCCGAGTCGTCGCTGGCCAGGAACAGCATGGCCTTGGCCTGGTCGTCCGCCGTACCGAGCCGTCCCGCCAGGTTCTTGAACTCCCGGCCCACGGCGCCCTCGTCCTGGCCCACGGGAGAACCCGAACGGTTGGGGGTCAGGCAGTTGACCCGGATGTTGTACTGGGAGAGCTGCACCGCCATGCCGCGGGACAGGTTGACCACCCCGCCCTTGGCGGCCATGTAGGCGATGGCGTCGGTGCGGCCGGACAGGCCCGAGGTCGAGGCCACGTTTACGATGACGCCCCCCCTGCCCTGCTTGACCATCTGCTCCGCCACGTACCGGCCCACCAGAAACGGTCCCTTGAGGGTCACGTCGATAACCAGGTTCCATTCTTCTTCCGAGATGCTGAAGATGGTCTCGTGATCGGTGACCGCGGCGTTGTTGACGAGGATATCGATGCCGCCGAAGGCATCCACCGTGGCCTGGACCATGGCCTTCACGTCATCCGTGTTGGCAACGTTGCACTTGGCATAGATGGCTTCATGGCCATCGGCCTTGAGGTCGCCGACGACCTTCTCGCCGCGCCCCGGATCCATATCCACCACGCAGATCCTGGCGCCTTCCGAGGCGAACAGCTTGGCGGCCGCCTCGCCGATATTGCGGCCGGCTCCGGTGATGATCGCTACACGGTCTTTGAGCTTCATGGTCTTCTCCTCCTTGCCCCACTACGATTCGGTCGTCTTTGGGTTTGGTTTTCCCCCAAGTTTCCGCGATTTCCGTGCAGGGGCGGGTTCCAAACCCGCTCCCGCACGTCCTTCGCCCACGGCCGGGTTCGAAACCCGGCTACTTGTCCAGCATACCCAGGAATATCTTCTCCGCGGTCACCGGCAGGTCCTTGATGCGCACGCCCACGGCGTCATCCACCGCGTTGGCGATGGAGGGCGCCACCGGGATGAGCGACGTCTCCCCGATGCCCTTGGCGCCGAAGGGACCGTTCTTGTGCGGCGCCTCCACGGTGATGGGCGTAATCACGTCGGGCATATCGCCCAGGGCCGGCAGCACGTAGTCCACCAGGTTGGGGTTGACCAGTACCCCGTTGTCGAACACCATCTGCTCGAACAGCGCCTGGCCCAGACCGGTGATGGCCCCGCCCACGAGCTGCTGCTGGCAGCCCAGGGGCGTGATGACCCTGCCCACGTCCACCGCGGTGGCGTGCTTCAGCACCCTGAGCCTGCCGGTGTCCTTGTCGATCTCGACTTCGCTGCCCCCGGCCCCCACGAACCAGAAGGACGAAGTCGTCTTGTCTCCGGTCTCCGGGTCCTTGATGCTCGTCTTCACTTCGCCCCGGCCCACCAGCGTGCCCCCCTGCATGCCGAAATGGTTGAACAGCACCTCCCGGAAATCCAGCGCGTTCTCCCGGAACAGCACCTTGCCGCCCTCGGTGCGGGTCTCGTCGAACGGTACGTCGTATTCCTCGGAGACGAACTTGCGGAGTTGCTCGCACAGGTCCAGGGAGGCCAGCTCCAGGGCCTTGCCCATGTGGAACGTGGAACGGCTCGACGAGGTGGTGAGATCATACGGCACGACGTCCGTGTCCACGCCGAGCACCGACACCTGGTCCAGGGTTATCCCCAGGGTGTCCGCCACGATGGCGGCCATGGCCGTGTCCGAGCCCTGGCCCATCTCCACCGTGCTGGTGAACACGTTCACGCTCCCGTCCTCGTTGAGCTTGATGGCGGCGCACGAGATGGACGGGGTGATGGTGGCCTTGATCAACGCCGCCAGTCCTCTGCCCCGCACCTTGGAAGGATCCTCCGGCGCCGGCGCCGGCTCGCTCCACTTCATCTCCTGGGCGACCTTCTCCAGGCACTCCTTGACCCCGATGCTCCAGAGCTTCTCGCCGGTGACGAACTCGTCACCCTCGTCGTAGATGTTCTGCACGCGCAGTTCGTAGGGATCCCGGCCGAGCGCCCTGGCGATGATGTCCGTCTGCGACTCGCTGGCCCAGGCCGACTGGGAGACGCCGAAACCACGAAACGCCCCCGCCGGCGGCTTGTTGGTGTAGACCGACTTGGCGTCGATCTTGACGTGGCTGAACTTGTAGGGCCCGGCCGCGGTGTAGGCGGACTTCTTGGCCACCCGCGGGCCGATCTCCGCGAACGCGCCGGTGTCGAGCAGCACCTCCGCCTCCCGCGCGTGGAACGTGCCGTCGGCCTTGACGCCGGTCTTCATGCGGATCACCGCGGCGTGCTTGGTGACCGTGTAGAATACCTCTTCCCGGCTCAGCAGGATGCGCACCGGGCGCCTGGCCTTCTGCGCCAGGGCCACCGTCAGCGGCTCGATCTTGGGATAGACCTTGCTGCCGTACCCGCCCCCGAGATACGGCACGATGATGCGGATCTTCGACACCGGCAGCTTGAAGATGTTGGAGAGCTGGGTGCGCACCACGAAGGGGTTCTGGGTCGTGGACCAGAGATGGACGCGCCCGTCGGGCTGGAACGAGGCGACGCAGCCGTGGGGCTCCAGCGCCACGTGCTGGGTGGTGGGCAGGATGAAGGTGTCCTCGAAGACGTGGGCGCACTCGGCGAACCCCTGCTCGATGTCCCCTTTGCGCAGCTTGAAGTGGGTGCAGACGTTGGTGCCCTCGATGGGCTTGAGCTCCGCGAGGTCCGCGAAGCCGTGCTCGGGTATGCGCACGGTCTCGTGCACCAGGGTGGCGTCCTCCTCCACCGAGTCGCGCACGTCCATGACCGCGGGCAGATCCTCGTACTCCACCACGATGCGGTTCGCCGCCTCCTCCGCGGCCTCACGGGTCTCCGCGGCCACCGCGGCCACCGGATCCCCCACGTGCCGGACCTTGTCGACCGCCACGATGGTCTGGTCCTTGAACACCGGTCCGTAGTAGGGCTCGATGCCGGTACCCTGGACGACGTCCTCCCGGGTGTAGACCGCCACCACTCCCGGCGTCTTGAGGGCCTCCGACGCGTCCACGTAACGGATCCACGCGTGGGCCGCGGGGCTGCGCAAGATCACCCCCTCACAGACCCCCGGCATCTTCATGTCCGCCAGGTACGCGGCGCGGCCCGTAAGCTTCGCCTGGTAGTCCAGCCGGCGTCCGTCCTGTGCGCTCTGCGGCCTCTCGACTATCGCCATGACACGCTCCCGGTCCCTCGCGGGACCCTATGCCCGGGCCACGCTTCGGATGGCCTGCATGATCTCCTGGTAGCAGCCGCAACGGCAGAAGCTGCCGCCCATGTAACTCTTGATCTGGTCGTCGTCGGGGTGGGGGTTCTCTTCCAGCATGGCCTTGGCCGTAAGCAGGAACCCCGAGGTGCAATAGCCGCACTGCAACGCCCCGAACTTCATGAACGATTCCTGCAGCGGGTGCAGCCGGTCGCCGTCGGCCAGGCCTTCCACGGTGGCGACCTGCCGGCCGTCGGCGTCCACCGCCAGCACCGAGCAGGCGCTCACCGGCTTGCCGTCGAGGAGCAACGTGCAGGCGCCGCACACCTGGATGTCGCAGCCCAGCTTGGCGCCGGTGAGGCCCAGCTCTTCCCGGACCACGTCGAGCAGCGTGCGCCACGGCTCCACCTCCACCTCGCAGGACGCGCCGTTGACCTCCATGGTGATGGCTTTCTTCATGCCGCAAGTCCTCTCTGAAATCCGCGTATCCGGTACGCGCCGGTCCGGGCCGGGACCACGGGCCGTGACTTCCGCGGCCGGGCCGGGCGCAGCGCTCAGCGCCGGCCGTCTCGCGCCCGTTGGTAAACCCTGGGTGCGAGACGCCGCACCAGCGCCGCCACCATCTCGCGCTTGTAACGCGCCGAGCCCCGCAGATCGTCCATCGGGTCGCACTCTTCGGCCGCGGCGCGTGCGGCCTCCCGGATATTCCCGTCGTTCAGCCGCTGGCCTTCCAGCAGCGCCTCGGCCTTGCGCGCCCGCATGGGCGTGGGGGCGACGCAGCCCAGCCCGACGCGGACGTCGCCGCAGGCGCCGTCGTCGGGGTCCACCGACATGCGCACCGCCACGCCGATGCAGGGCTTGTCCACCACCGAACTGCTGGAGAACCGGACGTAATCGACGGCGCTGTGGGCCGGCAGCCGCGGGATCACCACGTGGGTCAACACCTCGTCCTCCTGCAACTGCGTCTCGTAGTAGTCCACGAAGACGTCTTCCAGCGGCAGGGTGCGCCCGCCCGACGTGTTGGCGATGCGCACGGTCGCATCCAGGGTCATGAACACGCAGGGAAGGTCGGTCAACGGCTCCCCCGAGGCGATGTTGCCGCCCACCGTGGCCATGTTCCGCACCCGGATGTTGGCCACGTCGTGCTCCAGCTCGCACAGGACCGGCAGGCGCCGCGCCAGCAGGTCGGAGGTCTCGATGTCGTGGTGGGTCACCAGGGCGCCGATGACGAGGGCGTCGCCGGACTCCTCGATGCGCCGCAACTCTTCGATCTTCTTGATGTTGATCAGCGCTTCCGGCTGCAGGAAACCCTGCTTGAGCAGGATCGTGAGGGAGCTGCCGCCGGCGAACACGCGCGCGTCGCCGCGGTATTGCTTCAACAGGTCGCAGGCTTCGGCCACCGTGCCGGGTTCCAGGTATTCGAAGTGCTTCATGATCGCCGGGAAACGTTGCTGGCGGCCTCAAGTCTCACGGGCTGCCGGCCCGTGACCGCCCGTCGCCGCATCGCTCAGATGTAGTCCACCTTATCGACGCCGGGCACCTGGACTTTCCGATAGTACTCGTTGTCCCTGAGCGGCATGGTGGCATCGATGCCCCACACCGCGGTGGTGCGCGGCGCCGGCGCCGACGGGTCCAGCGTGGAGCACGCCAGGTTGGGGACGATGATGACGTCCTTGTCCGGCTGGACCCGGGTGTTGATGGCCCATTCCACGTCCACCGGATCGTGAACGTCGATGTCCTCGTCCACCACCACCACCCGCTTGAAGCCCGCGCCAGTGGCCAGCAGCGCCAGGATGACGTTGCGCGCCTCGGCGTCGTGCCGCTTGCGCATGGACACCACCGCGTGGTGCCGGTAGGTGCCGCCGGCGGTGACGCTGCAATCCTTGACTTCCGGGGTGATGGCCGACACGGTACGGTAGACCAGCGCCGCGTTGGCGCACTCGATGAGGGTGTGGTTCTCGGTCACCGGCATGCCCGTGAGGCAGGTCTGGTAGATGGGGTTCTGCCGCATGGTGACCGCGGTGACCCGGATCACCGGCGCCTGCTTGCTCTCGCTGTAGGTCCCCGGGTACTCGCCGTAGGGGCCGTCCGACACCCGCTCGCCGGGGATGGTCACCCCCTCGATCACGACCTCCGCGTGGGCCGGCACGTCCACGTCGATGGTGTCGCATCGGGTCAACTGCACGGGCGCTCCCCGCAACCCGCCGGACACCGCGAACTCGTCCACGCCATAAGGCACCCGCGCCTGGGAGCCGATGATGATGGCCGGGTCCACACCGATGGCCGTTGCCACCTCCAGCCCCTCGCCCCGGTCCTCGGCCTTGAGGATCATGCGCCCCAGATGGTGGTCCGGGGGCGCCCACAGGGACAGCCGGTCCTTGCCAAGCCGCAGCATGCGGTGGATGGACACGTTGGGAATGCGGGTATCCGGGTCCTTGCCGATCTGGACGCCGATGGTGACGTAGGCGCCGCAGTCCTTCTCGGAATGCACCGAGATGGGAATCTTGTCGAGGTCGACGTCGTCGCCGGTCCAGCGGACTTCCTTGACCGGCCCCGTTGGCGTCATCTCGGAGGGGATGCGCTTGTCCTCCAGCGTCAGGTAGCGCTCCAGGAGCTTGTCCTCGGTGACCCCCAGCCCCATGGCCACCAGCCGACGAGTGGCGTAGAGTGCGCCGAGCACCCGCCAGCCGGGATGGTCCCTGACGTTGTCGAACAACAGCGCCGGCCCGCCGATGTCCGAGCTCTTCCGGATGCCCGCGGCGATCTCGAAGCGGGTGTCCACCTCCCGGTCCACCTTGAGCAACTGGTCTTCGCGCTCCAGCACGTCGAGAAAGCCTCTGAGATCTTGAAACAGCATAACCTCTCCGGTCGCCATCCAGCGTGGCATTTCCACGAACACGACCGCCTGCCAACGCCCGGCAAACAGGAATTTTCCTACTTACCAGAAGGTCCGGGGGGAGTCCACTGGTTTGACACGGACCGACCGTGGGATTAAGGGACTAGCGGGAACGGCCTGCCGGATGTACACAGCAGCCATCATAGGAGCCGGGTTCATATCAACCAGGAAACACCTGCCGGCCTGGCTCCGGCTGCGCCGCGACGTGAGAGTCGCCGCGGTCTGCGATCTCGACCGCACCCGGGCCGAAGCGGTGAGCCGCCGTTTCGGAGTTCCGGCGGCCTATGACGACGTCGAGCAAATGCTGGGCATGGAGCGTCCCGACTTCGTTGACGTGTGCACGCCGCCGAGCACCCATGCCGACATTGCGGTGGCGGCGCTGAAGGCGGACTCCAGTGTACTGATCGAGAAGCCTCTGGCCACGACGGTGGAGGAGTGTGAAAGGATCATCGAGGCCGAGCGGGGGGCCAAAGGCCGGGTCGGGCTGGCTCATACCGAGTTGTTCCACCCGTGGGTCGTCGAGGCCCGCAAGCGCATCGAGCGCGGCGACATCGGGGACCTCACCGGGATGCGCATCTTCTACTCCACGCCGGTCACTCTGTGGACGGCGGACCCCGGCCACTTCGCCAACCGGCTGCCCGGCGGGTCCATTGGAGAGACGGGGCCCCACGTGGTGTACCTCTCCCGGGCATTCATCGGTCCTGTCCGCGACGTCCGGGTCCGGGGCCGAAAGATCTTGCCGGAGTACCCCTGGTCGCCCTTCGAGGACTATAGATTGGAGCTTGTGGGCGACCATGCCGCCAGCAGCATCGTGCTGACGTACACCAGCAAACATTCGGCCTTTCTACTGGAGTTGTGGGGCACCGAAGGCATCATGAAGGTCGATATGCAGAGCAAGGTGCTCGTCAACTACGACAGGGTAAACCAGTCCCCTTGGGGCATCGGCCTTTCTGCCGTTGGCGAGGCCGCCCAGATCGCCTCAGGCGCCTTCGCCAATGGCTTCGACTATCTCGCAGGCCGGTTCAGGAACATCCATGACCGGACCATCAGCGAGTTCTTCAAGCGAAGCGTCAACGGCCTGCCTCCGGCCGTCACATCCGAGGACGGCCTCGAAACGGTGCGGGTCATGAGCGTCATCAGCGAACAGTTGCAATCCCAGGCGGAGCGGATGGACTCCCCACTCCGTGAGCGGCACGAACAACGCGAGCGGCCGTAGCAGGATGCGGCGCCATGAACATCGAAAATCAGCAGACTTCGAATCCCGAGGGTGATTCCACGACCACCTCCTCCCCCCCGCGCGTATCGGTCATCATTCCGGCGCGCAATGCCGAAGCGACCATCCTTTTCACCCTTGATTCGGTATTCGCCCAGGACTATGAGGGGCCGGTGGAGGTCATCGTCGCAGACGGCTCCGAAACCCCGGCCATGTCCGAACTTGTCCGGCGGTCTCACCCGTCGGTGAAGTTGATTCCCAATCCGGAAAGAACCCTTGTACCCGGAGCCAAGGCAGCGTTTCGGGCGGCCACCGGAGACATCATGGTGCGGTGCGACGCCCATGCGACCCTTCCGCCCGGCTACGTGAGCCGCGCCGTGGAAACCCTGGAGCGAACAGGGGCGGCAAACGTCGGCGGGCGACAACTGGCGGTGGGAACCACCCCCTTCGAGCGAACGGTGGCGGTGGCCATGACCACCCCGTTGGGAGTCGGCGACGCTCTCCATCGGCTGGGCGGGAAGGAGGGAGTCTCCGACACCGCCTATCTGGGCGTGTTCTCTCGCGAGACGCTGGAGGAGATGGGCGGAGGATATGCCAACGTGACCACGAACGAGGACTATGAGTTCAACTACCGGTTGCGCAAGCGGGGAAAGATCGTATGGTTCGATCCCGAACTGGTGGTGAATTACCGGCCCCGCAACACGTTCCGGACGCTGGCGCGGCAGTATTTCAACTACGGTCGAGGAAAGTCCGCGGTTGTCATAAAGCATCCGGGCTCGGTTCGTCCTCGCCACCTTGCCGCTCCCGGGTTGGTGCTGGGCCTGGCGGCCGGGGCGGCGCTGGCCCTGGCCGGATTCCCCTGGCCGTTGGCGGCGCTGCTGCTTGCTTACGTCTCGACCCTCGCGGTCGGGGCCGCGGTCGTGGGCTTTCGGCGACCGGACGCGTCGGCCGTCCTTTTTCCGCTGGTGCTGGCGACCATGCACCTGAGCTGGGGGACAGGCTTCTTCATACCGTCCCCCTTCTGCCCAACGAACAAGGGACCACCTCACACCCCACATCACTAGGACGTGATAAACAGGACTCTGGCGACGTGATCAACTACGGGGTACACCTTATTTCGGCCGCTATCCTGTCCCATGAACCGGGACCACTTCACTCGGTTGGACGCCTTCCACGCCATTGGAAACGGGAATGGAGAAGACGATCAGTTTTTTCGATCGTCTGCTGAATGCGGAGCACCTCTCTCCCCTCTCATCTGATGCCGACTGAGATACGGGCCTGCGCCATGATTCCGTTGTTACCCCGGCATAATCTGAATGGCCGAGACGAGGGCGATGGCCACCTGCATTTCATTCACGCAGCAGTTTGGTCTCTTTGCCTCTGAACGAGGAACCCCGCCGTGGCGCAGGCCAAGCCTATAGTGAAACTGAAGGTTGTCATGTGGAATAAATAGTGATGCGGCAGGCCGAACAGGGCGATCAAAATAACCCATCCGACGACCATATCTCTGCCCAGGGACTTCGGCACAGTCCAAAGCAACCGCATCAAGAAGAACAGGACTAGCAGGTATAAGGCCAATGGGATGACGCCGGCCTCGCCAAGCAGCATCAGGTATACGTTGTGGACTCCAAGCGGTTTCCCATGGTGTCCGAGAGGGGCGCCCTCCATATGGTGAAGTTGATGCAAGCCGTGACCTACGATAGGCGATTCCAGGGCCTTGTTGAAGCCTATCTCCCACAAGACTATTCGTCTCGATAGAGATCCGATAAGCTCCACGGTCTCCCCTGCTTCCTTCAGTAGATGGACCGGCGCGGTGGCATCCGTCGCGGTCGTTGCGGATGCTGCCATAATAGGGCCTATCGCCGCCGTCTGAACCCGGTACGTCGTGCCGTTCTTCTCGTAGGACACCCAGGCGCGCAAGAACTTGCCCCTGTCTTCGTCCGCCGGGGTGTAGTTGGGTGAGAGCGTGCCTTCGATGTTGGTCCAAGTGGCGTCGTCGGGCGTATTGACATCGCCGGGCCGGGCGTCGGCCCGCTGCCATCGCCAAGGATTGACCGGGTTGTTGTAATCCAGGCGGGACTTGCCGTCAAACAGGAAAACGGCGATAGTGTCTCCCACCCGCTTCGCTTGGTACTGGTCAACAACCGAAGCCTCGCGGATATTCAGGATATTCACTACCGGCGTTCCCGGAATGAGCCAAATCAGGACGCCGGCCAAGTACAGAACCGTCAGGCCGGTATGCAAGAGGTCTCGTTTCAGGCGGCGGATGTTCTGCAGCAGGAACAAAGTCAGCACCACGCCCATACTAATAGCCGCTGTTCTGGAAAACGATGCGAGTGTCGCGGCGTATCCCAAGACCAGGGCAAGATACCCAAGGGGGCGTCGCCGTCCGTTGGATTGAAACGCCAACGCCAGCACTACCGTCATGGAAGCGACTAAGCCCACCTCGTTGGGTTCGGTAATAGTGGAGGTCATGCGATAGGAAAACCGGGTCTCCGGCACCACGCCAATATCGCGCAGCAACGGCGAGGCCAGAACGAGGGCGCAGCTTGCCGCCAGTATCATGAGAGTCCACTTCAGCAACCGCTCGGCCCCGGTTCGTTCCAGCATCGCGCTGCCACCGACCGCGGCCGCCACGAGCACGCCGAATTGGAAGACTTGATACTTCAATCTCGCATACGTCTCGGGCTGCGAGACCGCCTCGACCCCCAGCACGGCGGAGCCGATCGCCAAGTAGGATGCCACCGCAGCGAACAGCAGCATGCCAGGCGTTCCGCCAAGTGCCTCCCGGAGAGAAAGGAGAGAACCGGACTTCCGCCAGGCAATCACGCACTGGGCTCCAACAAGGCCCAACAAGAGGACACAGCAGGCCACGGTAGTCCATGTAATGACCACCTTGACCTGTGGCATCCCCCCAAGTTGCACGTTCCTCAGGTCGGTCAGAGCGATGACCGCCAATGTCCAGAACGCGACTGTGATCAGCGTGGTCTGGAGTGACTCGGTTCGGCGGGCGATGCAGGCGGCCGATGCGAACTCGATTCTCCTCCAGAGTAACGGCATAAGCTGCAACATGCGTTTACCTTTGAGTCACGGCCGTTTGGCGGGCCGCACGCGCGGGGTCTGTTTCCGGCACAGACTGCGCAGTTCGGCGGCCATGCGGTCGTACCAGTCGGCGCTCCGAAAGTCATCCCCTCGCCGTCTTGCTCCCGCGCAGAGCCGCCGGTACAACTCGGGCTCGTCCAGCAACCGCTTGATCGCGGACTCGACCTCCGCGGCGGAACGGGGTTCCACCAGCAGCCCGCTTTCTTCGTGCTCGACCAGTTCGGAAACGCCGTCCCCCTTGGCGGCGACGACGGGCAGGCCGCACTGGAAGGCTTCGAGGATAGCGCCGGGGTAGCCCTCGCTCCTGTAGTAGCTGGGATACACCAGCAGGTCGTGTTCACTGAGGACCCGTGGTATTTCCGCCGGGTCCAGGACGCCGCCGTAGGTCGCCCTGGGATGGTCCTCGAACAGGGAGAAGTCCGTGTCGGACATGCCGGGGCCGAAGACGTTCAGATGACAACTCTCCGGCAGGCGGCGGCACGCCTCAAGGGCTTCGGCCAGCCCCTTGTACATGTCCAAACGAGCAACGAAAATCAGCTTTTCCACCCTGCCGCGCCCGGTTCGGGCAGGTGCCTTTATGCCTCTCGTGTTCGGGAACCACTTGAAGTTGTCCCGGTTGTCGAAGTTGCGGTGCAGATACTGCGTCTCCACGTACACCAGCGAAGAGCGCATATAGGTACGGTCGGCCAGCCAGCGGGCGAAGGCACCATATCCCAGGTAATCCAACATCATGTCGCCCCCGGTGAGACGCAACGCCAAGGGCCTGCGCGTCATCTTGCAGACGGCCCACAGGAACGATGCCAGGCTCAGGGCCGACCAGGGCGCGATGATGAGGAACACGACGTCGGAGCACCATATCTTCCTTGCGGCTCCCCAAGCCACTCTCAGGAACCTCGCCAGACGGTTGGCCTTGATTTTCCAGGCGGGCAGATTGGTCACGGCCCCCGACGTGTCGATGACGTCCACCTCGAAGCCGCACGCCCCCAATTCCCGCACCTGCTCGTCGGCCATCACCTTGTTGCCACCGACAACGTTGGTATCGGACGCCCCGGTCTTCTGTACCGGAGCGATGAGCAGGATGTGGGCGCTCGGCTCTCTTTCCCGGTCAAACCGATTCCTGCTCTTCAAACGGATTCCTGCGCGGACCGGACGAGGAGCAGGTGCATGTAGGCGAGCAGTCCCTGTATCAGCAGGGTCAGACCCGCCGTGCCGGCCAAGGTCGCAAAACATTACGGACACGTCCTGCCCGCCGGTTGTGGTCGGGACTTCCAGCGCATCGGTCGTTGCCAGTTTCGATTTCTGCACGAAATGGATCTTACAAGTTGCTGATTTTAGGAGCAATGTAAAGTCTTCGACTGGATTCGGAGACGAGTCATGAGACCGAAAAGGAGCTCTGCGGCGGCCGGGAGCGCTTCCTGACACCGGAGGAATACCTGCGGCTCGGGGGCGGTGGAGGATGGCCTGCAAGGTTACCCGCTGCCGAGCGCGGCGCGGAATGCCCGCCAGAAGGAGACCGCGTCGCCGGGTCGTGGCAGCCAGATCGAGAGCCAGCGCATTCGAGTCGCTCTTGCGAACGCCGCCGCGAGAAGGACGAGCCGGCAAATCATTCCCAAGGTTAGCCCCCAGGCTGCGGCTGAGACGCCGACCACCGGATAGAGCACGGGAATCGCAATCAGATTCGCAGCCAGTCCCAGGGAGACAGCCCAGGAACAGATGCCCGGGTGGTCGATACCCTTGAAATAGGTCTTGAGTATGCCGGTGCAGGCATAGGCAAGCACTCCCGGGGCGATGATCCACAGAAACGGGACCGCTGGCAGGAAGGCTTCGGAGAAGAGGGTCCGAACCAGCGGCGTACTGATCGCGAGCACGGCGAGAATCGCGGCCACGGTGCCGCACGACACGACACGCAGGCAGAACGTCGTCAATTCCGGGCGGCCGCCGCCCGCAATACGGGGCAGCAGCGCGTTGCCGACTGCGTCGGAGATCATTCGCAGTCGGAACATGAGTGCGCTTGCCGTTGCGAACAGGCCGATTTCCCCCTGGCTCGCGAACAACCCGAGAATGAGAACGCCTGCGCTCATTTCCAGTGCGCTGTCTATGCCCGCGGGATGGAATCGCAGACCGTAGCCGACGATTCGCGCGGAGACGGCGCGGAACGGATGGGTCAGAACCAGCCCGTGATGGCGCCGCTGGCACCACACGCACAAGGCCACCGTGCAACCATGCGCGGCGACAACCGCCATGACGGCGCCCTCCACCCCAAGCCGCCCGACCCAGAGGAGGACCAGCAGAACGAGGATGTTCGCGGCAACGTGCACCAAGGCAAACACCGCGAGATGTCCGAAGCGCTGGAGTCCGGCGAGTTGATACTCCATGGCACCCGAGAACGCCATGACCGGTACCAGGGCAAGCGCCAAGTAGAACGAGTGCGTCTCCGCCTTGTGAAAGAAGGCGATATCGCTGTGGACGAACGGGACCGCTAGTGCGACCGCCAAGGCCCCGCCGACGAGGCAAATAGCTAGGGCGGCGCCGACGCCTTCCGAAATGGTTGCCTGTCTGGTCATGACGAAATACTGCGCGCCTTCTCGTGCCCCCGGCGTGAAGAGCACGCCGAGAACACTTGCGAACACGACGCACAGAGCAAAGCTGCCGCGTCCTTCCGGCAACAGCGTATAGGCCAGGAGACTCTGGATCGCGAGGCCGAAGATGACGTTGCCGGCCTGGGTCGCGAACACGATGGCTGCATCCTGTCCGCCGGTCGTACGCGGACCGAGTGGCCTGTCCGGCTCTTTCGGTGTCATGGCTTCGACAGCTCTAACGCCGTACCAGTTCTTCGAACAGCGCGACATAGGCGTCGGCGGCCTGCTCGACGGAAAAGTCGGCGGCGCGCGCCCGTAGTGCCTCCTCCGTTGGTCTCTCGCCCTGCAACGTCGCGATTAACGCCCGCGCCAGCGCTGGCGCGTCGCCCACCGGCGGCAGGTCACCCCAAGCCCCAAGGATCTCGCGCGGACCGTAGGGCGCGTCGGTGCTGACCACCGGCGTGCCGCAGGCCAGCGCCTCGATAATCACCGCCGACAGACCCTCCCAGCGCGAGGAGAGCGCGAGCAGCCCCGCCCGCCGCATATAGCGGTACGGGTTCTCGTCGAAGTCCACGAAGCCGAGGTCTCCTTCCACGCCATGGCCCCCCGCCAGGGACCGCAGCCTTGCCCGGAAGGGCGCCGAGAGCCGTCCGAGGATGACCAGCCGTGCGTGCACCTCGCGCCTCGCCAGCCCGAACGCCTCCACCAAGGTGGGGTAGTCCTTCTGGGGCGCCTCGCGCCCGACGTTCAGGACCACCGGCGGCTCGCCGTCCGCGAACCAGGGGTGCGTGACTTCCTCCTGCGCCAGCCTTCGTATGCTGTCGGCGGGAATGGGGAGGTAGATGGTGCGAACGCGCTCGGCGTCCATACCCAATGATCGCCGCACGGACTCGCCCACGCCCTTGGACACCGCCACCACCGCGTCGGCCAGTGGATAGAGCGTGCGGGAAGCGGCCAGCCACTCCGGCGCATAGTCCGCGGCGACGTTGACGTGTACCGTGACCACCACCGGCACGGCCCGGTCCGTCAATTCCGCGGCGCAGACCGCGGCGGCGTCTGCGCCCGGCAGCGCCGAGACCAGCACATGAGGACGCGCATCGCGAACGTACCGCGCAATCATGGTGGCATACGCATAGACACGGTGACGCCTTCGAACGGGCAGGTCGAGACCCTTCTGGCCAAGCACCAGCCAAGTCCGCACGGCACCGAAGGGGTTGACGGTCATCGCTTCCACTTGGACTCCCGACCGCTGCACCGCCCGCAGGAACTTCCTGTCGGTGCCGGGAATCCGCGCCCGCCAGACCCGCATTCCGCCAGGGATCGCGGCCCGGTAGTCTCCCGCCAACCGGGGGATCACCAAGTCCGCCCGATGCCCGCGCGCGATAAGCGCCTGCGCCAGATTCAGAGTGAAGCGTTCCGCCCCGCCACCGTTCAGACCCGTCAGCAGGAAGCCGACGTGGCGCTTGTCCGAACTCACCGCGAGCGCCCCCGTGCCAGCTTCTCGAACAGCGCGACATAGGCGTCGGCGGCCTGCTCGACGGAAAAGTCGGCGGCGCGCGCCCGTAGTGCCTCCTCCGTTGGTCTCTCGCCCTGCAACGTCGCGATTAACGCCCGCGCCAGCGCTGGCGCGTCGCCCACCGGCGGCAGGTCACCCCAAGCCCCAAGGATCTCGCGCGGACCGTAGGGCGCGTCGGTGCTGACCACCGGCGTGCCGCAGGCCAGCGCCTCGATAATCACCGCCGACAGACCCTCCCAGCGCGAGGAGAGCGCGAGCAGCCCCGCCCGCCGCATATAGCGGTACGGGTTCTCGTCGAAGTCCACGAAGCCGAGGTCTCCTTCCACGCCATGGCCCCCCGCCAGGTTCAGAAAGAAGCGTTCCGCCCCGCCCCCGCTTAAGTTGTGCAATACGAACCCGACATGGAGTCTGCCGTCGGCCACCGGTCACGCCTTCGCAAGATGTCGGTCGCCGTTGTGGGCCGCCGCCAGCGCGACGCTCAACCCGGCGAGGAACATGAACGCACCGATGCTGAGCAGATGCTGGACGGTCATGCAATACAGGGCGATGACGATGACCCAAGCTACGGTCGCATCCCGGGCAAACGCCTTGGGCGCGCCCAACTGCACGCGCAGCAGCAGGACAATGGCGGACACAAACAGCAGCAGAGGGACGATGCCCGCCTCGCCCAGCAAGGTCAGGTACAGATTGTGAGTGCCCATCGGCCTGCCGTCATGTGGGCACCGTCCAGATATGCCAAACTGAGGTGGTTCCGGTTCATAGGACAGGATGGCGGCCGAAGTAAGGTGTATTCCGTAGTTGATTATGCCACCAGAGTTCTGGCTATCACGTCTTCGTGATGTGGTCAAGCGGGTAGAGGGGTTGTGTTAGAGCAAAGCGATAATGTCCCCTACTGAGCAAAGCTAAGATGTCCCCTTAGAGGAAGGGGAACAAGGGATGGCGAAGCCAGAAGAGGGGATGACCCTGCGCGAGGTGGACCGGCTGGAAGTGATCCGGGAGGTCGTGGGGAAGCGGCTGGTGCAACGGGAAGCGGGGGAGCGGTTGAGGCTGAGTGTGCGGCAAGTGAAGCGGCTGGTGCGGCGCTACCGGGAGTTGGGGGCGAAGGGTCTGATTTCGGGGCATCGGGGGCGCAAGGCGAGCAACGCGATAGCGCCGGAGGTTCGGGCAGAGATCTTGGCGGTGGTGCGGGAGCGCTACGAAGATTTTTCACCGACCCTGGCCTGGGAGAAGCTGTGGGAGGTGCACGGCTACCGGGTGTCGGTGGAGACCTTGCGCAAGTGGATGGCGGCAGCGGGGCTGTGGCGGTCGAAGAAGCGCCGGGGGATGCGGCATCGACTCCATCGACGAGGCCAATGCCTTCGTGCCTGAGTACATGGCTGACCACAACCGCCGCTTCGCCCGCCCGCCGCACAACCTCCACGACGCCCACCGCCCAGTGCTGCACGACCCCGCTTCCCTCGACCTCATCGTGAGCTGCCACTCCACCCGCAAGCTGCGCCGCAACCTCACCCTGAGATACCGCAACAGGGAATACTAGTCCTTTGCCACAGCAAAAAATAAGGTCTTTAGATATGGCGGCAGATGTGTAAGGGTAAGGGGAACTTTCTCAGGAGCGAGGGAGGGTTCCCATGCGGTAGAAGTATATCGTTCGACTGACGGAACAAGAACAGAAGATCTGTCGAGAGACGATAGGGAAACTCAAGGGGAGCAGTGAGAAAGTGCGCCGGGCGCAGGTTCTATTGAAGGCGGACGCAGGCGGGCCCGGGTGGACGGACGAGCAGATAGCCGCGGCTTTTTCCTGCCGGACCAAGACGGTGGAGAACATACGGCAACGCTGTGTGCTGGACGGGTTTGCCCAAGCCCTGGAGCGAAAGCGACGGGAGTTTCCGCCAGTGGCGAAACGGCTCGACGGGGAACAGGAGGCGCAAGTCATAGCCCTTCGTCTGGGGCTGCCGCCGAAGGGCTATGGCAGTTGGTCGCTACGGCTGTTGGCGCGCAAGGCGGTGGAGTTGGAGATCGTGGAGTCGGTGAGCCACGAAACCCTGTGGCGGACGCTAAAAAAAACGGGATGACCCAGCGCAAGGTGGAGTACTGGGTGATACCACCGCAGGCAGACGCCGAGTTCGTGGCGAATATGGAACAGGTGTTGGAAACCTATGAGAAACCGTATGACCGGGATTGCCCGGTGGTGTGCATGGATGAGCAGCCGGTGCAGTTGGTGAAGGAAACCCGCCAAGCGATGGCGGGCACGGAGGAACGTCCCCGCCGGGTGGAGTACGAGCGGGCGGGTACGGCATCGATTTTCCTGTTCAGTGAGCCTTTGGGTTGTTGGCGGCAGGCGACGGCTCGTGAGCGTCGTACGAAGGCCGAGAGGGCGGTGGAGGTTGCGGGGCTGCTGGAAGGGCGTTACGGGGATTGCGCGAAGCTGATCTTGGTTTGTGACAACCTGAACACGCACACGAAGGGGGCCTTTTATGAAGTGTTCGAACCGTCTCGGGCGCGGCAACTAGTGCGTCGGCTAGAGTTCTGTTACACGCCGAAACACGGGAGTTGGCTGAACATAGCGGAGAACGAACTGAGTTCGATGACGCGCCAATGCCTGGGGGGTCGTCGTATGGGGGAGCTGCGGGTGCTGCAGGAGGAAGTGTCAGCCTGGGCCACGGATGTGAATCGCCGGCAACGGGGTGTGGACTGGCAGATGAGGGTCGAAGATGCGCGCTGCAAACTCAAATCCGTATATCCTAAGATTATGATGTGACTAAGGACTAGGTCTTGGCTTTGGGTTGACACAGGGAGGACTGTCCAACGCGACGTGAGCCTGAACAGGGGGGCGCCTATCCAACGAGGAGTGAGCCTGAAAGCGGCTGGATTGGGATCATCGGAAGATGATCTTGAGAATGGAAACCGAGGCTTCCCGACGAGTTACCACCCCGATAAGGGAGACCGGACCACTGACTGCACCCTCTCGCCGGAACTCGCCGCCGCGCCCGGGCGTTGGGCGTCCAGGGCCGGGCCGGGTAGCGAGGCCGCACCGCCGGGGTATATATTCAGCCTATGCGCAGGTTTAACACGGAAGGCCCCATCCGCCCCGAGGACCATTACCACGTTCCGCCGCTGGAACGGGTGGACCTCGACCAAGTCCCGGACATGATCCAGCGCAAACGGTACTTCGTGCTGCACGCGCCCCGTCAGACCGGCAAGACCTCGGCTCTCCTGGCGCTTCGGGACCTGCTGAACCGCGGCGAACAAGGCGACTTCCGGTGCGTGTACGTGAACGTCGAGGCCGCCCAAGCGCACCGCGAAGACTTGAGCGGCGCGATGCGCACCATCCTCGGCGCACTGGCCGACCACGCCTTGCTGTCAGGCGACCCGTTCCTGGACGAGGTTTGGCTGGACATCCTGACGAGTTTCGGCCCGGGCGGAGCGCTGGGCGCAACATTGACGCGCTGGAGTCTGGCCGACCCCAAACCGCTGGTGCTGCTGGTTGACGAGATCGACTCGCTCGTCGGCGACACGCTGCTGTCGGTGCTCCGGCAGTTGCGCGCCGGCTACGAGCAGCGTCCCAGGGGCTTTCCGCAAAGCGTGGTGCTGTGCGGGGTGCGCGACATTCAGGACTACCGCATCCGCTCCGGCTCGGGCGAGATGATCGCCGGCGGCAGCCCGTTCAATGTGGCGGCCAAGTCCTTGCGCCTCGGCGATTTCACCGAGGCCGAGACGCGGACACTGCTAGCGCAGCACACCGCCGAGACCGGGCAGACGTTCACGCCGGAGGCCCTGAAGATGGTCTGGACGCAGACGCAAGGTCAGCCTTGGCTGGTCAACGCGCTGTGCGCCGACGCCTGCTTCGACAACGAGTCGCGGTCGCGACCGCTCCCGTACCGTTACCGCCGACGACGTCCTCGACGCCCGCGAGCGGCTGATTCTGAGCCGGCGCACCCACCTCGACCAACTCGCCCACAAACTGGAGGAGGAACGGGTGCGGCGCGTCGTCGAACCCATACTGAGCAGCGGCGACGAGCCCCGCTACCATCTCCATGACCTCGACTACGTCCGCGACCTGGGCTTGGTCGCCCGGGACTCCCCGCCGCGCATCGCCAATCCCATCTACGCGGAGGTGGTGCCGCGAGAGTTGGGCTACGTCCTGCAGGACAGCCTGGACCAGGACGCCGCCTGGTACGTGGACGCCGGCGGCTTGAACGTCGACCGGCTGCTCGCCGCCTTCCAGGAGTTCTTCCGTGTGCATTCCGAGCATTGGCTGGGCAGGTTCGACTACCAGGAGGCGGGGCCGCAGCTAATTTTGCAGGCGTTCTTGCAGCGGGTGGTCAACAGCGGCGGGCGCATCGAACGGGAGTACGGCCTCGGAAGGGGGCGCACCGACCTGCTGATCCTCTGGCCGGAGGGCGGCCGCCCGTCAGACCTGTGGAGCAAGTTCGTCGTCGAGTGCAAGGTGTTCCACGAAGGGAAACGGCAAAGCCTGGAGGGAACCACCCGCAAGGGCATCGAGCAGACGCTGCGCTACATGGACCGGTGCGGGAGCGAGGCCGGCCACCTGATCGTCTTCGACCGCACCGAAGGAAAGCGGTGGGAGGAGAAGGTGTTCCGCCGCGAGGTGCGCCGGGACGGACGGTCGGTCATCGTGTGGGGGATGTAGCGCCTTGGGAAGGCAGTCCAAACGTGTACGATTATCTGCTTGTAGTGGGGCCTGGGCGGTCGGGGAGCGAGTTCCTGTACCGGCTCTTGAGAGGCCATCCCGGCTTCGTCTTCCCTGAAATCAAGGAGCGGTACTACTACCGCTCTCCAAGGGCGTTCAGACGGGCCCGGAAACGGTTGGACGGGTGCGGGCGGGGTCAACTCCTGTGTGACGTGGCTAATTTGGCCTATGCCGATGCCAGGCTGTCCCGCAGCGTCGAAGCTCTGAGGGCAGAGGGATTCAGGATATTGCTGGTGGTGCTTCTCAGAGACCACCGGGACCGCGCGATTTCGATGATGCAATTCCGCAGAAGCCGGGCGGAGCTTTCAGCGCTCTTGGGCGCGCGGCGGTTGGAGGCGGCGGTTGTACGCGATAGATTGACCTCCGAACGCTTGGCAGATATTTTCCGGACCAATGCCGATGTCCTGACGCTCTCCTTTTCCGCTCTTACCAAGGATACAGGCGCGGTGATGGAAGTCTTGCCTGCCCTCTGCGGAGCGCCGAAGTTCGACCGTACTCCGCGGCCAACCGTGAACCAGGCGGTTGCCGCCAGGTCTTTGTGGCTCTCGGCCTTTGGGCGCTGGTGCGGCTTTACTCTGCGCCACCTTGGCTTCAGGCGTCTATTGCAGCGAATCAAGGAGAACGAGGTGGTCAACAAGGCGTTCTTCGTTCCCCTGACCGACGATGTGGAAAGGCCCCGCCTCTCTGAAGAATCCTTGAAGATACTGGACGCTTCGGCCGTTGCGTGCCGTCGGATGGTCGAGAATTCATCCCGGCAGGTGAGAGAGGGGATATACTTGCGAAAAACAGGGGAGCCGGACTGTGAAAGTTACAGTGGATAAAGCGCAACCCCGGACGGAAGTCAAGGATACAGGCGCGGTGATGGAAGTCTTGCCTGCCCTCTGCGGAGCGCCGAAGTTCGAAGGTCCTCTCTCGCAAAAGGAAATTTGCTTCGATGACTAGCCGGACGGCGGCGGATGACTCCCGGCCCCACGTTGCGGTGATCGGCGGTGGCTTCTGCGGGCTCGCTACGGCCTACGAGCTCGGTCGGCAGCATATGTCGGCGAAGACCCTCTGCCTTCCCGCGCTCATCGTACTCGTCGCCCTTCTCGGCGCGGCGCATATCCTCGTCCGCACGTCCACCTACGGCGCGGCACTCTACAACGACGCCTTCAACTACCTGTCGGCAGCCGAGAGCCTGGCCGCCGGGGAGGGCCTGCTGAGCCCCGGCGGCGGGCAAATGGTGATCTATGCGCCTTTCTTCTCCATGGCAATGGCGTTCCTGAGCCTGTTCGGTATCGAGCCGGTGGACGGTGGCCGCTTCCTGAACGCAACCGCCTTCAGCCTGCTCATCCTGGTGTCGGGCCTCTGGCTGAGCCGACGACTCGAGTCGCGGCTGATCGCGCTCGGCGTGGCGGTGGCGGTGATGGCCGCCCTCCCCCTCGCTCATGCCGCTTCGACCCTCCTGAGCGAACCCCTCTTCATCCTGTTCACCCTCCTCGCCCTGATGCCGCTGGAGTCGTTCCTGCATCGGAGAAGCGGCACGCGGGCCCTCGTGCTTTCCGCGGTATTCGCCGCACTCGCCGCGCTGACGCGGTACATGGGAGCTGCGCTCATCCTCTCCGCAGTCCTCATGCTCCTTGCGCGCCGGAACGCCCCGGTGCGCGAGCGGTTGAAGCATGCCCTGGCCTTCGGCGCCATCTCGTCGCTCCCGCTCGCGGCGGCGATGGCGCGCAACCAACGGGTCTCCGGGACCCTCTTCGGGGTCAGGACCGACGCGGCGGGACAGTCCCTGTTCGATTCGCTGAGCCAGATCGCCGCGGTGTTCCGCGGGTGGGCCGACCCGCAGTTCCTGATCTCCTGGCCGTTGCAGCACTCGCCCTGGCTGATTGCCGGCCTGTTGCTGCTGGCGGCGCTGCTCCTCGTCACTCCCCGTCCGGGCCGGGCGTCTTCCGTCTTCTGGATCTTCGCGCTGATGTACCTTGCGATCATCGCCGTGGTGGCGCGGCTCATGGTCTGGCAGGACATAGACAACCGATACTTGGCGCCGGTCTATGTCCCGCTGCTGTTCGTTGCGGCGTTCTGGCTGGACGCACTCCTGCGCAGCAGGGCGACGGGCAGGATGTCCATGGGCCGGTGGGCCCTGGTTGCTCTCGCGCTCGTCGGCGGCTCCTGGCATATCGGCGTCTCGGTGCAGCAGAATCTGCGATTGACCGCGGAAGCGCTGGAATCGGGGTATATCGGCAAGAGTTTGAACACGGCGTACTGGGAGGATTCCGAGCTCGTGGCATATGTCCGGGCGAACCCCGTCTCCGGCCGGTACTACAGCAACCGCCCCAACGTACTCCGGTGGAACGCCGGTGTTCCGGGAACGCGGGTGACCTGGGTTCCGGTGTCGCGGCGAAACCTGCGGGAGGTCTACGATTGCCCGCGCTGGTTCGAGCGGGCCGTCCTGAAATCCCGGCAGTACGGGGAACCCGAAGAGTACGTCGTATGGGTCGGCCAGGGCGAACGCAGACAGATAATTTGCAGCCTCTTGCAGACGGGGGCGCCGCTCCCCTTGGAGCCCGTGGCGGAACTGGCCGATGGCGCCATCTTCAGAGTGAATGCGACTGATGTTCCAATTCCTGATCCGGCGATGACCCCGAACCCGCTGAACGCATCCGTCGCAAAGTGGTTAGACAACCACGCCGCCGCAATCTCGATTACAAACGATGACTGGCCCGTTCCCGGAAGGGAACCGGACATAGATGGCTACGTGCTGGAGCAGGGTCTCGTAATGGGCTATGAAATAGTGACCGGAAATTCCTTTTACGGTGATCGCATATTCAGCGGGCCTGAAGATGAGCGGATCGTCTATCTGATGTCGGAGTTGGTCCCCAAGGGATTCGGCTATTTTGGACATGGGCACAATCACATCGACCACGACGAGTTGTCTTACGTAGAGGCCCTCGAATCATTCCAGGCCAACTATGAAACCATGAAAGATTGGGGAATGAAGCCCGTCGCCTACGCCTATCCAAGAGGCGCCGGGAACGAACTAGAGACGCAACTGGCTCTGGAGGCTTCAGGATTCTTGAGCGGCAGACTACAGATCACAACCCCCGGCGCATCTCAAAACCTCCTGGTACGGATAGCCCGATATTTCCGCCGGCTTGCGCAGGGGACCACAAGCTCCCGAGCACTTTACAACCTCCCGGGGTCCCAATTGGCGCCGGATAATTGGTTCGGCTTGCGGGCGTTGGAGATGCAAAGCATCGAGTTTCAAGGCTGCGACGACTGCATCAACGACAATGACGAGTTGGTGCCTATCCTGGATGAGGCCTTGGAGCAAACCGCGTGGGTTATATTGACCTACCACAGCATCGGAAAGCCCGAGCATTGGGGATGGTACGATTGGGGCGAGTTCCGCAAAGACGTTCGATCAATCGCGGCGCGTGATTTCTGGACGGCTCCGATGAACGACATAACCCTTTATGTCCGGGAAAGAGAGAACGCCGTGATAACGGTTGACGTGGTTGAGGGCGGCGCCGGAATCGAAAGCATCGAGATTACGCTGTCCGACGGTCTGGACAACGTCAGGTTCGACCAACCGCTGACGATACTGTTCGACCAGCCAAAGGATTGGGTTGGCAGACCATTCACTGTCTCTCAGGATGGCGAATTGCTGGACGAACTTGTCTTCGACACCGAGGCCGTCACACTTTCACTGAAGCCCAACGAGCGATCCTACCTGCTTCGCCCGCGCTATTCCGGAAGCGCTGCTATACACAAATAGCGGGGCTACCCCGCGGGAGGGAAGCCAAGTGTTTGGTAAGACGATTGATTACAGGCTGCTTCGGCTATTCGCGCATGGCAGACACCCCGAAGCGGAGGAGCTTCGTCAGCTCGAGCGTGATCTGAGCATCGAATCCGCCACGGCTCGCTTCGAAAAATGGAACCGCCGTCTGGACAACGAGATTCCCATCGAGCCGGATATGCGCTACCTGGAGGTCGGATGCGGCATGGGAGAGATGTCCCTGGCGCTGGCGCAGCGCGGCTGCCGACACGTGACGGGTATTGATAAAGACCCGTATTACATCGAAATCGCGAAAGCGCTTGCCAGGAAGACGCAGTTGCAGGACAAAGCCGCATTCGAGTGCGTGAATGTTCATGATATACCGAACGAGAAGGAGTATGACATCGTACTTTCTCATGAGGTGTTCGAGCACGTGGAGCGCCCTCGCGATTGCCTCCGCCGTATTGACGACGTCCTCAAGTCATCGGGGCGGGCAAGGATAGTTATAGCGTTTGGCCCGCTGTTTCATTCACCGTTCGGGGACCATCTGAACCGGTTCTTCAGATTCCGCATACCGTGGATGGGAGTCTTGTTTTCAGAAGACGCGCTTATGCGTCTCAGGCGCGAGTTCTGGCGGCCTGTAGCGGATGAGGCCGAGTCGTTCGAAGATACGAGGGAAGGACTGAACAAGATGAGGTTTTCGGAGTTTCTTCGTTACGTCGAAGAAGTGGGGTGGATAACGGAACGGTTGACTGTGAACCCGCAGTTGAAACGCTGGCCCGCGCTCTGGCGACTTTCCAACCTATTGCTGCGCGTGCCTCTGTTGCGCGATTACGTTGCGGTTTCCGTATATGCGGTTTACCGGCAGCCCTAGGGGGATGACGTGCAAAAGAAGATTGGCCTGTGTCCGCTGGAGCGGGAGAAGCTGCGCTCCATCCAGGCCGTGCCGAACAGCAGTAAGCCCGCCAGGAGACACCATACCGCAGCGAGATACTCTACCCAGGAGTCTTCCCGGGTCAGCGCACGCAATGTCTCCGGGGCGGCAACGAGGAGGAAGCTGAAGAAAAATACGCTCAGACACAGACAGAGGTAACCAATCATAGGAACCTTGGTGTCGAGCCGGGTTGGGTTGGGGACATGCGCTCTCTACCGTTTCTGCCGTAAATGGCGGCTCTGCCGCAGGGTTGAAATTATAAAGGGTGCCATGATCAAGGCGATGACACTATAGTATGCAGTATTGGCCCAGGCCGCGCCTTCCGCGCCGTGCAACGGGACCAGCCATACGATGAGGGCAATGGAAACCGCCAGACCGCCCAATTCCCCCGCCAACAACGGCCAGACCCGCCCAACAGCCGCTGGCAGCACGGTAAGCGCGGAAATGCTGTTAATGACGAAGGCCCCGGCAATCATGATCAGCAGGAGAGGAGCGACGCCGGAAAACTCCTCCCCCAGGAAGAGCCGGACCAAGGGTTGATGGAAGATGGCAAGCAGCCCGAACAGCCCCACCGCCGAGGCGAAGGACGCCAGACTGAACAGCAGCGAGATGCGGCGCAGGGCCCCGCCCTGGCCCGCGTACCATTGCTTGCTGTACTGGGGTTGCACGCCATCCCGCAGCGGCTGAAAGGGATAGTGTCCAGTGTCGGTAACCTGCCTGGCCGCCCGGTACAATCCGACCTCCGCCGCCCCGGTAAACTGGGCCACCAGGAGAGTGTCCATGTTATAGGCCAATGTCGCTATGGTGGTCCTCCAGAATATCCCGGTCTGGAAGCGCACCACCTCCGGCGGGACTCTGAGGGACAAGGAACTCAGGAAGCCGGTTATCCCCGCCCGCGGGGCCGATGCCGTGGCGGCAACGAGCATCCCGGCCCCGCTCACCACGACGCCGGCAATGTGCGTCAGGACCACCTCGAACATCCCGCCCCCCTGCAACCATACTATTCCCAGCAGGGCGACCCGGAGCAGAACGCTGGCCAGAGTGATTGCCAGGCCCAGGGATATCCGGTCGGACAACCGCAGAACCGCCAGGCTTTCGGTGCGGGTGGCCCGGAAGATGCCCACAACGCCGTACATGAGGGCTACGTCCCGGTGGGCGTTCTCAATACCCAACAGGCTGCCTGCCACGAGGACGATGAGGGCAATAAAGGCGTAGGCGATGAGGGACAGCCCCAGGGACAGGGCCATGGTGAAACGCAATATGCGGGAAGCCTCTTGTGGCCTGTCCTCCGCCACGGCCTGCGTCACGAAAGTTGTAACGGCTTCACCGCCCGGTACGGCCAACAGACCATGGATGAGGAAGGCTGCGGCGATGATGACGGCCAGGGCCCCGAAACCCTCCGGTCCAAGTATACGGGCGGAGATGACCATCTGGGCCAGTCCGCCCAGGAGTTGGGCCGCCGTAATGGCGCCCATCCAGAGGGTCTGCCGCGCTGCGCGCCGGTCCGAGGTCGAAAGCAACCGGGTAAGCGCCATTGCCTATTTGCAGGCCAGGCCCCGCAGCTCCTCGGCCAACCGGTCGAAATGGCGCCCGCTGCGGAAGAACTCGCCGCGCTGCCTGGCCCCGGCGCAAAGCCGCCGGTACAGAGCCGGGTCGTCAATCAGCCGCTGGACCGCCGCCTTCAACTCCGGGACGGAGCGAGGCGCCACCAGCAGCCCGCTCTTTTCGTGTTCCACCTGCTCGGGGACTCCGCCTGTCGCAGTTGCTACAACCGGCACGCCGCACTGGAAGGCTTCTATAATGACTCCCGGAGTGCCCTCGCTTCTCATGTAGCTGAGGAACAGCAGCAGGTCGTGTTCGGCGAGGACCCGTGTCGCCTCCTCCGGCTCCAGCACCCCACCGTAGGTGGCCCTGGGGTGGCTGTCGAACAGGGAAAAATCGGTGTTGGGCATACGGGGTCCAAAAACGCGGAGATGGCAGTCCTCGGGCAGGGAACGGCAGGCCTCCAGCGCCTCGGCCAGCCCCTTTTCCTTCCTGAGCTGGCCCATGAAGATCAGTCTGCGGACACGACCCCGGTCTCGCCCGGTTTCCGCGGGGACGATGTCCCTGGTGTTGGCCAGCCAGCGGAAGTTGTCCCGGCTGCTGAACTCCCGGAGCGTCTGCCGTTCCTCATACACCAGCGAGGCCCGGAGACACGTCCGGTCCAGCAGCCAGCGGCGAGCCCGCCCGTAACGATGGTAGGTGAAGTAGAGGCTGTCCCCGAAGAACCGCAGCGCCAGGGGGCGACGCAGCACCCGGCACAGGGCCCAGATGGTGGACGCCGCCAACAGCGCGGAATAGGCCGACATGTGAAGGAACACCAAGTCGGAGCGCCGGGCCCTCCACAGGACTCTCCACACCACCCGCGCAAAGGTGAAAAACTCGTAACTCAGAATTTTCCAAAGGGGCAGATTGGGCCTCGGCCGAGCCGTGTTGATGATGTCAAGGTCGAAGCCTCGCTGGTCCAGCTCTCGGACCGCTTCCGCAAACGTCACCCTGGACCCGCCGATGGGTTCTCCAAGGGACGCCGGCTTGGCGGGCAGCGGGCCTATGAGCAGCAGCCTTACCCTTTTCGCCTCTTCCAGGCTCAACCGCCTTCCTCCAGGCTCTGACCCCTTTCTCTGCGCGCCCTCGTGCGTCCGTCCAGGAATTCGAGGCCGCCCGCGTAATTGACCGTGTGCGTGCCCCGGTTGCCGGGCAGCCCGGAGCCGTCGATGCGCCCGATGGAGGCTTCGGCATAGGCGCGCTCGTTCAGTTCATCCACCCGGTTGAGGACTACCGCGCGTCCGTAGCCTCCGCGGCAATCCTGCCCCGGGCGAATGAGGTGGCCGTCCCGGAAAAACAGCCGGCCCGCCGGCCGGGCCCGGCCGCGGTCGGACACCACCGGATTGGCCGGGTGGGGCCGCCACGCGCCGTCCAGGGCATCGGCCATGAAAATATGCAGTTCGTCGTTGGCCCGCGCCCTCGCCTCGCTCACCGTGCCGAACAGCCACAGCTTCCCGTCCCGCCGGTGCAGGGTCGGGTCGCTCATGCTCACGCCGTCCATCAGCGTCCGTTCCCGGCTCCAATCGCCGGGGAACCGGCGGCAGCGCCACAGGTCAACCCGATTCTCGTCCCATGTATCGGGAATCAGATAAAGCCCGCCCTGATGCTCGAAAATAAACGGGTAGGAGAGATGGTAGGGACATTCCAACGCAGTGGCGACTTCGCCCAGGTCGCCAGCGGCGGACACCGGAGCGTACGCGATGGCGGCTTTCTTCAACGCGAACGAGTAATCTTCGAAGAACACCCAAACCTTGCCGTCAACAACGATGGGAAAGGGGTCGGCCCAGAAACGACCGGGCGGAGCATGATGCACCTTGAACTGCGCCGCGGGCGCCCGTCCGGTCATTCCCGAACCGGCCACGGGCCGGACGGCGTTCACGGCCAGGAACCACTGCTCGTCGCCGAAAAGGCGCCGGTACACTTTCTTGGCCGGCCGGGGTGAATAGCGGGTCAGAAAACGCAAAATGTCCATGCAGGGGCTAACGTCCACACAAGGCGCGCAAGTCTTGCGCCACTTCGGCGTTGTCCCACGGCCGTCAGGCCGATGCCCTGAGCCGGAGGCGTCGAAAGACGCGCGCGGAATACCACGCCGCGCGGGTGAGGAGGAACTGCCGCGCCATGTGCCTCGTTCGATAGAAGTCGCGATGAAGCAGCATCATGACCGCCCGGCGCCACCGGCCGCGGCTGTTTTTGCGCCCGACAACCGAGACCGCCTCCCGGACCAGTTCCTTGAAACGCTCCGGCGGGATAAAGGCGGTGAAGCAGTTCTCCGGGCTCTGATGGTTGTAAATCGTGATGTCGAAGTCGTCGTCCACCACCCCGAGCTCCTTGCACACCTGGAACAACTCGGAACCCGGATAGGGGGTGAAAATGCTCAGCATGATGTTGTCGGCGTTAATCTTCTCGATGGCCGTCAGAGTGTCTCGCAACGTCTCTTCCGTTTCCCACGGGAAACCCACCATGAAGAAGGCGCCGACTTCGATACCCTTCCGCCGGCAGAGGTCCACCGCGGGATACGCCTTCTCGATGGTGTGCCCCTTCTTGACGCTGCGCAGTATCCGGTTGTTTCCCGACTCGATACCGATATTGACCCGCACACAGCCGGAACGTCGCATCCATTCGACCGACCGCTCCTTGACCACGCCGACGGTGATCTCGCAGCCCCATTTGAGCTTGGGGCACTCGGTTTCGATCAAACTGCACAGTTCCTCGATATAACGCGGGTGGATTCCGAAGGTGTCATCGTCGAAGTAGACGTACCGGACGCCCCGCTCCATCAGTAACTTGAGTTCCCGCACCACGTTTTCCGGTGAGCGCCAGCGGGTCGTTTGCGTCCAGATGGCCTTGGACTCGCAGAAGGTGCAAGCGTAAGGGCAGCCGCGAGCCGAGAAGACATATCCGAAGGCTTCGGCCGGATAACTGGCGTAGTCCCGCAGCACGCGCGGCGCAGCTTCCGCGGGAAAAGGCAGTTCGTCGAGGTCGGCAATGTTGGTGCGCGGCGGCGTGAACACCTTGCGGCCGTCCTGACGGTAGGCCAACCCCGCCACCTCACTCGGCGGCGCGCCGTTTTCCCGGGCCTCGAGCAGCTCGACCAGCGTCGTCTCCCCTTCGCCCAACACCGCCACGTCGATATCCGGGCAATCCAGCGCCGCCATCGTGGACAAGGTGGCATGGGGGCCGCCCAGGACGACCAGCGTGCCGGGATCATGCTCCTTGGCGATTCGCGCAACCCTCATCGCGGACGGGAAGTTCTGGGTCTTGGAACTGATGCCGATGACGTCAGGGTTGAACTCCGCTATGGCCGACCGTATCTCTGCCCATACAGGCGCCGCGGGGTCTTCCAGCGTCCGCAGGTAACGGTCCATTCCTTCTTTGATGCGGGTTACGTTGTCGATTGTGATGGCTTTCTTCTTCGGGTTGAAATCGGCGTTGTAGGCCTGGACCTCCCAATCCGTCCACTTCAAGACCGCCCCCGAGAGATAGCCAAGCGCCAGGGGGAATTTCACCAGCGACGCATTGTCGTGGTAGAGGCGCTTGAAAGGTGGATCGATTATCATGATCCGCCTGCGGGGTGGGGAGGGGGCAGGGGATGCTTCGGATTGCTGCACTTCCGTAGTCTCCCGTGTCAAACAGGTCATGTCATATCTTCCGGAGCGGTCCGCCGTTGGTCATTCCCTCGCCAGGAGGGCCAGACTGGTGAGGTTCGACCCGCCGGGCTCCGCCGGCCAGGGTAGCGTGCCCAGAGGCAAGGCGACCAGGCGGGCGCCTTGCCGGCGCAGACGGCGCACGGCGAGGCAGGAGTCGGAGTTGACGCGCTCAGCCGTCCCCAGGGGGTTCCCGTCCGGAAAGTAGGAATGAATCAACAGACGTCCGCCCGGGCGCAGCGCCCTGATTGCCAGCACGATGTCCCGGTAGGCGATGTCCGCGGCCGGGGCGTGGTCCAGGAGGATGAAATCGAACTCCGTTTCGCGCCCGCTCAGATAGTCCGTGGACCGGGCGATGGAGAACTCGACCATGCCGGCACAGTCCAGCCGGGCCAGCATCTCCCGGGGCGGAGTGGAGATGCGGTATCGTTTCGCCTCCGCGGTAGCAGGATCGTTGACGTCGAACAGGTCCACGGTGACCAGACGGGGCGGGCGGCCCGCGTTCCGGTACTCCCGCATTGCCATGGCGGCGTACAAGGTGGATGCGCCGCGGTTGGTGCCGATTTCCAGAACGGAACGCGGTTGAAAACGGCGAATCAGGTGGTAGATTGCCCGGCAGCTTTCGGGGTCGGTGGCGTGAGTCCACGGCACGTATTCGAAGACTTCATCGATCGAGGTTTTCGCCTTTTCCCAGCCGCCGGCCATGCCGTCGCCCCGGAGCATATCCGGGAATGAAATCTCCGCCGCCCGGGGAAGCGGGGCAACGTCCACCGCCATCACGGGCGCCCGGTTGAGCCGCCGGGCATGGACCACCCGGCGGATCGCGCCATGCACCCGCGCCGGGAGGATATGGCGGACCAGCCTTTTCAATATTCTCGTATCTACGCGGGGAGTCGCCGCCGGGTTGACAGTTGCTTCATCGAGAGTAGTCATCAACAGCCTCTTGGAACATCTGAGGTGGTCCCGGTTTTATTTGCACAGGGGTGTGGCAGACACAAGTTGTATTCCGGGTTGATCCTCATGCGGCCAGAGTCGTGTTTATCAGGTTTTGCCGTTCTTGTGGAGCCGGCAGAGGGGCTTGCAAGGGATTCTACGCCCTTGCCGTTTGACACCGTTGAAATGCAAGAGTAGGGGAAACCGACATGATCACGATCCGGGAACTGCGCAAGGAGTTCATCGTCACCGACGGGAAGGTCGCCGCCCTCAAGCGGCTGGACCTCGACGTGGCAGAGGGCGAGTTCTTCGTCATCGTCGGCGCCAGCGGGTCGGGCAAGACGACGCTCCTCAGGTGCGTGGCGGGGCTGGAGACCCCGGACGGCGGCGAGGTCCGCATTGCGGACCGCACCGTGTTCGGAGACGACCCGCCGGTGTGGGTGCCGCCCCAGGACCGGAACTTCGGCATGGTCTTCCAGTCCTACGCCGTGTGGCCGCACTTGACGGTGTTCGACAACGTCGCCCTTCCGTTGCGGGAGGGCGCCCAGAAGATTCCCCGCCCGCAGGTCGACCGGCGCGTGCGGGAGGCGCTGCACATGGTCCAGCTCGACGAGCAGACCGACCGTCCGTCCACGCTGCTGAGCGGCGGACAGCAGCAACGGGTGGCGCTGGCCCGGGCCATCGCCGTGAACCCCAACGTGCTGCTGATGGACGAGCCCTTGAGCAACCTGGACGCGCGCCTGCGCGAGGACGTGCGCGGCCGCATCCGCGATCTGGCCAAGCAACTGGGCGCCACCGTGCTCTACGTCACCCATGACCAGGTCGAAGCCATGGCCATGGCCGACAAGATCGCCCTCATGAGCCTGGGCGAACTGCTCCAGTACGGCGCGCCCATGGATCTCTACCGCAACCCCAACTGCGCCGAGGTGGCCGAGTTCTTCGGCTCGGTGAACTGGCTCCCGGGGCGGCGTGCCGGCGCCGGCCCGGTGGAGACCGGGATCGGCCGGTTCCGGATATCCGGGGACGCCGGTCCCGGTGGCGACGTGTTCGTGGGGTTCAGGCCCGAGGCCCTTCAGTTCGCGGAACCTTCCGACGAAAGGAGCGACAACGCCTTCGAGGCGCGGCTGGTCTCCAGCGTGTTCCTGGGCGACCAGTTCGTCTACGACGCGACGGCCAACGACGTTTCGCTGACCGGCAAGAGCCGCGCCGTGCCCACGACCCACGGAGATACGCTCATGCTCCACGTCTCGCCCGGCGACGTCATGGTGTTTCCCGCAGACGAGAAGAACACGACCTTCGTCAACTCCGTCAAAGACTGAGACGGCATGCTTGCAATCGCTTGTAAAACCGGACTACGGTACGCGATGTTGCGAATCCGGAGCCCAAGGAGGAAACCCGATGCATGATCTCGAACGTAGAATCAAGTGGACCGTGGCCGTGTGCACGGCGTTGTGTCCGCTCTTCCTGGCCGCGGGAGCGTTCGCGGCCGACGCCCCCAAGACCCTGGAGGAGCTCGTGGCAGGGGCCAAGAAGGAAACCACCTTCAGAGCCATGTGGTCTTCCCGCAGCCTCAACGGAAGCAAGGGCTTTTCGCATCTCGTCGCCGCCATGAACAAGAGGTACGGCACCAACATCAAGCCGCAGTTCACTCCGGGTCCCAGCATGACCAAGATGATCGGCAGGCTCACCCGGGAGATGAAGGCGGGGCAGCCGGCCAGCACGGACGTCCTCTGGAACAACTCGGGCGGCATGCTGAAGTCCGGCAAGGTGGGGCTGACGCGGTCCATGAACTGGATGGCCTATCTCGAACGGCCGATGTTGAAGGCCGATCCGGGCTTCGACCCCTTGGCTCCCAAGGGCATCGGACTGGCGTCGGCGTCCACCCTGGTGGGCATCATGTACAACAGCGACGTGGTCAAGGGCGACGACATCCCGAAGAGCATGAACGACGTCCTCCATCCCAAGTGGAAGGGCAAGATCGCGTCCACGCCCTACGTCGCCGGATTGCGCGAGTTCGCCACCCCCAGCCTGCTGGGGCGAGAGGTGATGGTGGACTACGCCAGGAAGCTGTCCAAACAAGTCGGCGGCCTGATCCGGTGCGGCACGGTGGACCGCCTCACCAGCGGTGAGTTCGCCATGCTGGTGTTCAGTTGCGGCGACCAGTACGTGAACCAGGCCAAGCGTGACGGACTGCCTCTGGGCTACTCGGTGGTCAACGAAGCGGTGGTGTCGCACACCCGTTACGGCGCCGTCCCGGTGCACTCCCAGGCGCCCAATGCCGCCGCCCTGTTCGTCGCCTACCTGCATACCCCGGAAGGCCAGAAATGGATGTGGGAGGTCAACGGCTTCGACTTCCATCTCTATCCGGAGTCCCACGAACGGAAAGTGCTGGCGGACGCCCGCTCCCGCGGCGCCAAGGTCGTGGTCAACTCGCCGCAGTGGCTGGCCAGCCAGACGGACTACGTGAAGACCCGCAAGGAGCTGGAGAAGATCATGCGGAACAAGTAGAGAACCTTCTCGTCGTCGCCGATCGGGGCCGCCGCGCGTGGCGGTGGCCCCGCTTTCCTCCGTGGACAGGCCCTTGAACTCTCGGGCCGGACACCCGCAAGCGCCGGCCCCGGGCCGGTGAACCACCCTACGCGGCGCCCTTATGGAAGCTGTCCTGAGACGACCCCTGCTCCGCGCGCTCCGCCCGAAGGCGTCACCCTGGATGCTGGGGCTGGCCATCGTGCCCATGTTCGTGATCCTGGTGCTGGTGGCCGTGCTGGTGTGGATCAGCTTCCAGACCGGCATGCTGGGGACGTCGCAGGCCACGTACACGTACCGGAACTACCTGGAGATCCTGGCCGATCCGTTTGTCGCCGAGGTCACCTACAACACCCTGATCTTCACGGTGGCCACGACGCTGGTCGCTCTGGCCATCGGTCTGCCGATTGCCTGGCTCACCGAACGCACGACCCTGCCGGGCAAGGGGCTGGTCTATACCGTCATGACCCTGGGGCTGCTGATACCGGGGATCTACACGGCCATGGGATGGACCTTCCTGGCGCACCAGCGCATCGGTTTCCTCAACCGCTGGCTGGTCAGCCTGTTCGGACTGGAAACGGGCCCCATCAACATCGCCACCCCGGTGGGCATGGGCTTCGTCCAGGGCCTCAGCCTGGCGGCGCTGGCTTTCATCCTCACGGCCCAGATGTTCCGGGCCATGAACCCGTCCCTGGAAGAGGCTGCCAAGATCCACGGCATGAGCTTCTTCGCCACCATGCGCCGGGTGACCCTGCCGCTGGCGTTTCCGGCGATCCTCGCCGCGGTCATCTACATGGCCACCATCGCCATCGCTACCTTCGACATCCCGGCCATCATCGGGCTCGGCAACCGCGTCTACATGCTCAGCACCTTCGTCTACCTGAAGACCAACCCCGGGGACGACGAGTTTCCGGAGCACGGCGTCACCGCGGCCCTGGGCGTGCTGATGATCGGGGTCGCTCTGCTGCTCACCTGGTGGTACAGCTCGGTCCTGCGCCAGGGCCATCGCTACGAGGTGGTGACCGGCAAGGGTTACCGCCCCACCCTCATCGACCTGGGCAACTGGGGTGCGGCGGGCTGGACCTTCATCGGCCTCTATATCCTCGCCTCGAAGCTGATCCCGCTGTTGTTGATCGCCTACGTCGCGGTGACCCCCTACCTGGCGCCTCCGTCCTGGACCATGCTCAACCGCGCGTCGCTGGCGGCGTTCTACAACGTCGATTGGAGCCTGGTGTGGCGCGGTCTCGAGAACACGGTGCTGCTGGTGGCCGTGGTGCCGTCCGTGACGCTGGTGGTGGCCTTCGCCATCTCCTGGCTCATCGTGCGCTCGGGCTCGCGCTACCGCTATGCCCTGGAGTTCGGGGCCTTCCTTCCCCACGCCCTGCCCGAGGTCATTCTTGCCATCGCCGCGTTGCTGGTGTCGCTGTTCGTGGTCAAGGACTTCTTGCCGCTTTACGGCTCGGTATGGCTGATCGCCATCGTCTACATGGTCTCCCGGCTGGCCTTCGCCACGCGGGCGCTCAACAGCTCCCTGCTGCAGATCCACAAGGAACTCGAGGAGGCCGCCTATACCGCCGGGCTGTCCGTGGTGCGGACCTCCTGGAGGATCCTGGTGCCGCTGCTGCGGCCGACGATCCTGTCGGTGTGGATCTGGTCCGCGATCCTGGTGTACCGGGAGCTCACGGTTGCGGTGTTCCTCATCAGCCACGACAACATCACCCTCCCGGCGGTCATCTGGAGCTACTGGTTCTCCGGCGCCACCAACCTGGCGGCGGCCGTCACCCTGGTGCTGACCGCGGTCCTGACGCCGCTGATACTGGTCTTCTGGTGGTTCGGGCGGCGCTCGCTCATGCCTGAATCGTAACCGGATGCCGGAAGGGTCGAAGCGCATGCAGCCGCCGGAACATCTCCTTTCGGAAAGCATTCCGTCATGACGAAACCTCGTGTCGTCGGAACCTCCGTCTTGCGGGCCGAGGGGCCGGACAAGGTCACCGGGCGCACCCGGTATGCCGCCGACATCCCGCGCGAGGGGCTGCTCTGGGGCAAGATCCTCCGAAGCCCGCATCCCCACGCGCGCATCCGCGGCATCGACGCCACCCGGGCGCGGAACGCTCCCGGCGTCCGGGCGGTGGTCACCGGACCGGAGGTCCCGAATCATTTCATGGGCAAGCAGATCCACGACATGCCGGTGCTGTGCTGGGACCGGGTGCGGTATATCGGCGACCGGGTAGCCGCGGTGGCGGCGGAGACGCCCGAGGCCGCGGAGGCCGCGCTTGGCCTCATCGACGTGGACTACGAGGTCCTGCCGGCGGTGTTCGATCCCGTGGCCGCCACCGAGCCCGGAACGCCGCTGCTCCACGACGACGTCGGCGGTTACGCCGGAGCGCCGCACGAGCGCCTGGCCACGGACGTCCACAACGGGCTCACCCGGCTGTCCTGGACCAAGGGCGACGTCGAGCGGGGTTTCCGTGAGGCCGACGTCACCCTGGAGCACACCTTCCGGGTGCCCGGCCGGCACCAGGGCTATCTGGAACCCCACGCCGGAGTCGTCGCCATCGACCCGGACGGCCGCCTCCAGGTATGGGCCTCCACAAAGGACCCGTTCCGCACCCGCCGGATGCTGGCCGCCGCCATCGGCATGGAACCGACCCGGGTCTGCGTCCACTCGGTAAACGTGGGCGGCGAATTCGGCGGCAAGGGCGACGCGCGGGACCTGCCCGTGGCGTTTTTCCTGGCCCGGGAATCGGGGCGGCCGGTGAAGATCGTCATGACCTACGCGGAAGAGCTGACCGCCAGCAACCCCGACGAAGCCACGGTGCTGACCGTCCGGAGCGGCGTGAAGCGCGACGGCCGCATCGTCGCGCGCCGCCTGAAGGCGTGGCACGCCGGCGGCGCCTACGGCGCCCTCAAGGCCAGTGCCTCCTTCGCCACCTGGCACTACGCCGGCGGCCTCTACCGGGTGGAGAACGCATCGTTCGAGTTCCTCCAGATCTACACCAACACCACTCCGGGAGGTTACTACCGGAGCCCGGGGTCCATCCCCACCTTCTTCGCGCTGGAGTCCCACACCGACCTCATCGCCCGGGAACTGGGCATGGACCCCGGCGAGTTCCGCCTGCAGAACGTCCTGCGCGACAACGAGGAGGACGCCATCGGCAAGCGTCTGCCCGGACTGCGGATACACCCGGTGCTGTCGCGGGCGTTGGAGGCAGCGGACTGGAGCGGTTCCCGGCCCGGGGCCCACCGAGGGCGGGGCGTTTCGATCTACGGACGCCACATCTCCGGCGGCGAAACCGGCATCACCCTCACGGCCGAACTCGACGGAACGCTGACCGTCCTGAGCCCCACGGTGGACCAGGGCACCGGCACCCATACCATTCTGCGCCAACTGGTGGCCGAGCGCATGCAGGTGACGCTGGAGCGGGTGCGGGTGGTCACGGGCGACACCGACGTCGCTCCCTATGACACCGGGGCCAGGGCCAGCCGGGTCACCTTCACCGCCGGGCAGGCCGTCGAGAAGGCTTGCGACGGCCTGGAGGCCATGCTCACCCGTCACGCCGCCCGCATGCTGGAATGCGACCCCGCGGAGGTGGCCTACGGAAACGGCGGTTTCCGGCTCCGTACCGGGAGCCGGAGCGTCTCTCTGGCACAGGCCGCGGCCCGATACCCGAATGACCGTACCGTCACGGTGGAAGAAGACTTCCCGTACCCGGACGACGTCACCTATGTGTGCGCACAGGTGGCGGAGGTGGAAGTGGACCCCGAGACCGGCGCTACGAGAGTCCACCGTATCGTCACCGCTCACGACGTTGGCACGGTCATCAATCCCGTCACTCATCAGGGCCAGATCGACGGCGGCGTCATCATGGGCATGGGGCAAGCCGTCATGGAAGAGCTCGCGCTGGACAACGGCAAGGTCGTCAACGCCAACCTCGGTGAATACAAGCTTCCGGGCATCCGCGACATACCGGTGCTGGAAACGGTCCTGGTGGAATCGGACGGCGGGTTGGCGCCCCACGGAGGCAGGGCCATCGGAGAGTTCGCCAACAACAACCCGCCGGCGGCCATCGCCAACGCCGTGGCCGACGCCGTCGGCGTGCGCATCTTCGAGATTCCGGTGACCGCGGAGAAGGTGTACAGTGGGCTGCAAGAACGGGACCGCGACGGGCGCGAGCCGGACGGCTGAAATCAGCCCACCGGTCGCGGTACGATCAGCGGCCAGGGAGGATCGACATGCTGGAAGGAAAAGTGGTCGTGGTGACGGGCGGCGGCAAGGGCATCGGACGCCATGCCGCGTTGACGTTCGCCCGGGAGAAAGCCCGGGTGGTCATCATCGACGTCAGCCAGGAATGGCTGGACAAGACCGGCCCCGAGCTCGGCGACCTGACCGACGCCCTGGGGATCAACGCGGACATCCGGGACGAGAGTGCGGTGCAACGCGCCTTCGAGCAGGTGGTCCACCGGTTCGGCCAGATCGACGTGCTGGTGAACGACGCCGCCATCGTGCCGCATTTCGCCTGGGGCATCCCCCGCTGGCCGCTGATCCGGGATATGGACCTGTCCTTCTGGGACCGGGTCATCCAGACGAATCTAGGCGGCACCTTCCTGTGCTCGAAGCACGCCCTGGCCCACATGGAGCCGCGGCGGTCCGGGCACATCATCAATCTCTACGGCGGCGGCGGCGTCACGCCCGGCGGCGCATGCGCCTACGTGGTCACCAAGGACGCCATCTGGACCTTCAGCCGTTACCTGGCAGAGGAAGTGCGTGAGTCCAACGTCTGTGTGGTGACCTTCTCGCCCCAGGTCCCTATCGTCACCGAGGGCGCGCCCGACGATGCGTTCACGCGGCTTCCGACGCCTGAAGTACTGGGGCAAGGTTTCGTTCTGGCGGCCCAAGTGCCCATGGAGCAGTCCGGGCAACTGTTCTACCACGAGGACGGCAAGCTGGTGTCCGGCAAGGATGGACGGTACGAATAGAAGAAACCGGGGTCGTGGTCCGCTGCAAGGAACGGCACGGGCGCAAGAGCCTGCAAGGAACGGGCCGGGCCTACCAGGTCAAGTCCAGGCTCAGCTTGACGCCGTATTCCGGGGCGCCGGAACTCTCACCGCGTTCGCCTTCCAGGTTCAGGGTCAGGGACGGACCCAGGGCGAAGCGGCTGCCCATGCGGTAGGTGCGCTCGCCGCTCGACAGCCCCATGCCGCCGTAAGGGGTCATCACTCCATTGAAGGCGCTCAGACCGTAGCCCAACTCCGCATCCACCCGCGCCCCATGACCCTCGCCCTGCTCACGCTCACCCGTCAGACCGTCTTCCCATAGCCGCTGCATCCCGCTGTCCGTCTTGCCCCAGGCAGGACTCACCTCGAAGGACAGGCCGCGTCCGTCCGAACCCGGGTCCAGCCGGATGGAACCGCCCACGCCCCATTCCTGCGACTCTCCCTCGTGCGCCAGCAACACCCGTCCCGATGCCTCTACACTCAGCCCCAGTTCCGGGTGGTCGTAACCCACCCGACTCCCCAACTCCAAACCCGCTCCCGTCTCCCCGTCACCACCGTCCCAACGCACTCCCAACTCCAGGGACGGTTCCAGCGAACCCCCGCCCTCCAACATCAACCGCCCCTTCCCCTCCACCGCCACCCGCAACCGGTGCGTCCCCACCGACAAGCCCGCCAACAACTCCCCGTTGTCATCCACCCTCATCCGCGTCGTCTGTCCCTCTCCCTTCAGGTCCACCGTCGCCGTCCCTTCCGCCCCCGTGTACAACCGCACGCTGCCCCCAAGCGCACCCCCACGGAACTCCGTGTCGCTCCTCTCCCGGCCCGCTGCCCCGTCCAGGATCTTCACCTTCCCCTGCCCGTAACCCAACGACCCCCACACCTGAGAACCCCCGGATGACGACCACCCCAGGTACGGATGGAAGATAGTCATCCCGCTCCGGTGCTCTCCCCGAACCTCCCCGCCACCGCTCCGATCCGTGTAGTCCACATCCCCGTCGAACCGAGACGCTCCCACTCCTCCCACGAATCCCGATCCCCACTCCACGTCCACTCCCGTATGAACCCCGAACAGACCTCCCTCCCATTCCACTGCCCTGCCTCCCGACAGCTTCCGGTAGTCGCTCCCCGCCCACAGACCCAGGCCCGGTCCAGCCCCCTCGGTCCCCAGCCGAACCGTGAACAACGTCCCTCCCAGCAACTCCTTCCAGTCGATGCTGCCTTCCTCCGACAGCTTCCCCCGACCCCGTTCCAGACCCAGCAACTCATCCCAACTCACGCTGTCTTCCAGCCGCTGACCACGTCCACGCAGCTTCTCCAACACCGACGCCACGCTGCCGGACACATCGGCGCTCTCCTCTCGCCGTTCCGGCCCCAGACGCCCCGTCACCGACTCCACCGCGCTGCTCCACATCGCCCGAGACAGTTCCGGCACGATCACCGCGTTCACCGCCCGCAGACGCCGCCGCTGCACATCCGCCTCACTCAGCACCCTCACCGAGAACCGCACCTCCGCCGTGTCTCCGTCCGCGTCCGTCGCCGTCCACCTGTACTCGGTGCGCGCCAACCCCCCGGTCGGCGTCCCCGTTAACACGTGCGTGGCCGAGTCTCGCGTCACTCCGCCCGGCAGCGCCGGCGTCAGCCTGTAACTCAACGTCCCGTTGCCACCACTCGCTGCCGGCAACCTCACCGCCGTGATGCTCTCACCCTCGATCCACTCCTGGTCGGCTACGGTCCCCTCGAAACCCGGCCTCAGATCCGGCGCCACCAGGATGGTGAACGTCAACGCCGCTGTGTCTCCGTCCGCGTCCGTCGCCGTCCACGTGTACTCCGTCCGCGACGACTCCTCCGTCGGCGTCCCCGTTAACACGTGCGTGCTCGGGTCTCGCGTCACTCCGCTCGGCAGCGCCGGCGTCAGCGTGTAGCTCAACGTCCCGTTGCCACCACTCGCCGCCGGCAACCGCACCGCCGTGATGCTCTCATCCTCGATCCACTCCTGGCCGGATACGGTCACCTCGAAACTCGGCCTCAGGTCCGGCGCCACCAGGATGGTGAACGTCAACGCCGCTGTGTCTCCGTCCGCGTCCGTCGCCGTCCACGTGTACTCCGTCCGCGACGACTCCTCCGTCGGCGTCCCCGTTAACACGTGCGTGCTCGGGTCTCGCGTCACTCCGCTCGGCAGCGCCGGCGTCAGCGTGTAGCTCAACGTCCCGTTGCCACCACTCGCCGCCGGCAACCGCACCGCCGTGATGCTCTCACCCTTGATCCACTCCTGGCCGGATACGGTCACCTCGAAACTCGGCCTCAGATCCGGCTTCACCATAAGGGTGAACGTCAGCGCGGCTGTGTCTCCGTCCGCGTCCGTCGCCGTCAGCGTGTACGGCCTCTCCACCGTTGCCTCCCTAGGCGTGCCGCATAGGGTGCCGCCGCCCGCAGACATGTCCACGTTCCCGGCATCCCCTCTCTGGCCGCGGCACACCTCCGGGCGGCCCGGAGCGACGTAGAGGATCCCGCTCGGCAGGGGCATCCTGGACGGCAGCGCCAACCTCGACGGCAGCGATGCCCTGGTGATGTCGCCACTGGGAACCGCAGCCGGACCGTTCAACTCGTAGCTCAACCTCCCGTTGCCACCAACCGCCGCTGGCAACCTCATCGGCGTGATGCTCTCACCCTCGATCCACTCCTGGTCGGCTACGGTCGTCTCGAAAACCGGTCTCATATCCGGCTCCACCGTGATGGCGAACGTCAATGCCGCTGTGTCTCCGTCCGCGTCCGTCGCCGTCCACGTGTACTCCCTGCGCGACGACTCCTCCGTCGGCGTCCCCGTTAACACCTGCGTGGCCGGGTCTCGCGTCACTCCGCCCGGCAGTGCCGGCGTCAGACTGTAGCTCAACCTCCCGTTGCCACTAACCGCCGCTGGCAACTTCACCGCCGTGATGCTCTCATCCTCGATCCACTCTTGGTCGGCTACGGCCACCTCGAAACTCGGCATCAGGTCCGGCTTCACCGTGATGGTGAACGTCAACGCCGCTGTGTCCCCGTCCGCGTCCGTCGCCGTCCACGTGTACTCCCTGCGAGACGACTCCTCCGTCGGTGTCCCCGTTAACACCTGCGTGCTCGGCTCTCGCGTCACTCCGCTCGGCAGCGCCGGCGTCAGACTGTAGCTCAACCTCCCGTTGCCGCCCACCGCCGCTGGCAGACTCACCGCCGTGACGCTCTCATCCTCGATCCACTCCTGGTCGGCTACGGTCCCCTCGAAACTCGGCATCAGATCCGGCTCCACCGTGATGGTGAACGTCAACGCCGCTGTGTCTCCGTCCGCGTCCGTCGCCGTCCACGTGTACTCCCTGCGCGACGACTCCTCCGTCGGCGTCCCCGTTAACACCTGCGTGCTCGGGTCTCGCGTCACTCCGCTCGGCAGCGCCGGCGTCAGTGTGTAGCTCAACCTCCCGTTGCCACTAACCGCCGCTGGCAACTTCACCGCCGTGATGCTCTCATCCTCGATCCACTCCTGGTCGGCTACGGTCCCCTCGAAACTCGGCATCAGATCCGGCTTCACCACGATGGCAAACGTCAACGCCGCTGTGTCTCCGTCCGCGTCCGTCGCCGTCCACGTGTACTCCCTGCGCGACGACTCCTCCGTCGGCGTCCCCGTTAACACCTGCGTGCTCGGGTCTCGCGTCACTCCGCTCGGCAGCGCCGGCGTCAGTGTGTAGCTCAACCTCCCGTTGCCACCCACCGCCGCTGGCAACCGCACCGCCGTGATGCTCTCACCCTCGATCCACTCCTGGTCGGCTACAGTCGCCTCAAAACTCGGCCTCAGATCCGGCTTCACCGTGATGGCGAACGTCAACGCCGCTGTGTCCCCGTCCGCGTCCGTCGCCGTCCACGTGTACTCCGTGCGAGACGACTCCTCCGTCGGCGTCCCCGTTAACACCTGCGTGCTCGGGTCTCGCGTCACTCCGCTCGGCAGCGCCGGCGTCAGCCTGTAGCTCAACCTCCCGTTGCCACCCACCGCCGCTGGCAACCGCACCGCCGTGATGCTCTCATCCTCGACCCACTCCTGGTCGGCTACGGTCACCTCGAAACTCGGCCTCAGATCCGGCTTCACCACGATGGCGAACGTCAACGCCGCTGTGTCTCCGTCCGCGTCCGTCGCCGTCCACGTGTACTCCCTGCGCGACGACTCCTCCGTCGGCGTCCCCGTTAACACCTGCGTGCTCGGGTCTCGCGTCACTCCGCTCGGCAGCGCAGGCGTCAGACTGTAGCTCAACCTCCCGTTGCCACCCACTGCCGCTGGCAACCGCACCGGCGTGATGCTCTCATCCTCGATCCATTCCTGGTCCGCTATAGTCGCCTCGAAAACCGGACTCAGATCCGGCTTCACCACGATGGTGAACGTCAGCGCCGCTGTGTCCCCGTCCGCGTCCGTCGCCGTCAGCGTGTAGGTCGCCTCTGCCGCCACCTCCGTGGGCGTCCCCGACAGCCTCCCGCCCGTGCCGGCCCCCGCGCTCGGCGCCCTGTACACGATCCCGGCCGGCAGCCTCAGGCCGCTCCTGCCCTCCGGACCCCTCAGCGTGTAGGTCAGCGTCCCGTCGCCTCCCGTCGCTGCCGGCAGCGAGACCCGCCCGATCGTCGAGTTCTGCAAGTAGCGTTGCGCGGCGAAGGTGTCCGGATCGAAGGTCGGTTCGCCCCCTCCGGGATCTCGCCGGATCCCCTCGGTGATGGTCAACGCCGCACCGGTCACGCTCATCGTCTCCCCATCCGCCGTCGCCTGCGCATTCGCCGCCGTGCCCGTCACCGTCACCGACCGCTCCCCCACGTTGTCCACGCCGTCGTCCACTGCCGCGATCGTCACGCTGTCCGACGCGTCTGCCGTCTCACCCGCCGCGATCGTGATGGTCGCGTCCGACCCCACCGTGTACGCACCCGTCACCGCTGTCACCGTCACCGTCGTCGCCGCGCTCGACGGGTGCGACAGCGTCGCCGTCACCGTCGTCGAACCCCCGTTCTCCGGGATCGAAGAGGACCCCAGCGCCAGCTTCACCGTCGGCGGATCGTCGTCATCGGTGATCGTCAACGTCGTGCTCGCCGGGTCCGACGCGCCGCCGCCGGATGCCGTGGCCGACACCGTCACCGTCTTGTCCGGCCCGTCCGTCGTGTCGCTCACTGCCGCGACCGTCACCGTCCCGGTGCTCGCCGTCTCCCCCGACGCGATGGTCAGCGTCTTCGCGCTCGACAGCGTGAAGCCGGCGCCGGTAGCCGATACCGTCAGCGTCAGCGACGCGCTCGATTCGCCGGACAGCGTCGCCGTCACCGTCGCAACGCCGCCCGACTCCGAAATCGACAAAGACGACAGCACCAGCGTCGCCGTCGGCGTCGGCGTCGCCTCGTCGTCCGTCAGCGTCAGCCACGCGCCGGTCACGCTCACCGCACCCTGGTCATTGGACGCTGTGCCCGTCACCGTCACCCTCCGGTCGCCCACGTTGTCCATGTCGTCGTTCACCGCCGTAATGGTCGCCGTGTCCGTAGCGTTCGCCGTCTGCCCCGCCGCGATCACGATGGTCGCGTCCGAACCCACCGTGTAGGCATCCGCCAGCGCCGTCACCGTCACCGTCGTCGCCGCGCTCGACGGGTGAGAGAGCCGTGCCGTCACCGTCGAGACGCCGCCGTTCTCCGAAACCGACGACGGCGACAGCGTGAGCGTCGCACCCGGCGCCGCGTCATCGTCCTCAATGGTGAGGGTGAGCGCGAGCGGGTCGGTCACGCCCTGGGCGTTGCTCGCGGACCCGGAGACCCGCACCGACCGGTTCGGCGCGTCGGTCGAGTCGTTCACCGCCGCGATCGTCGCCGTGCCGGTGCTCGCCGTCTCTCCCGCCGCGACGGTGAGCGTCGCCGGACTCGACAGCGTGAAGTCACCGTCCGCCGCGTTCGCCCCCGCCGAAGCCGACACCGTGAGCGTCGTCGCCTGGCTCGACGCGCGGTTCAGCGTCGCCGTCACCGTCGCCTTACCGCCGTTCTCCGAGATCGACGAAGACGACAGAACCAGCGTCGCCATCGGCTTCCCGTCGTCGTCGCGGATCGTCAGCGTCACGGCCTCGGGGTTTCCGGCGATCCCCTGGCCGTTGGCGGCCGTTGCCGTGACCGTCACCGACCGGTCCGGCGCGTCCCTCGCGTCGTCGTTCGCCGAAACCGTCACCGTTCCGGTGCTGGTCGTCGCGCCGGCCGCGACGGTCAGTGTCTTCGCGGCCGAGAGGGAGAAGTCGCCGGCCGCCGCGTTCGCCCCCGCCGAAGCCGACACCGTGAGCGTCGTCGCCTGGCTCGACGGATGCGAGAGCGTCGCCGTCACCGCTGCCCGCGTCGTCGTTCCGCTCTCGTCGACGGTCGGAGGCGAGAGAACCAGCGTCGCCGTCGGCGCGTCGTCGTCGTCCGCGATGGTCAGCGTCACCGCATCCGGCGCTGCCACTCCGCTGGCCCCGCTCACCGTGGCCGTCACCGTCACCGTCTTGTCCGGCCCGTCCGTCGTGTCGTTCACCGCCGTCACCGTCACCGTGCCGGTGCTCGCGGTCTCCCCCGCCGCGATGGTCAGCGTCTTCGTGCTCGACAAGCTGAAGTCGCCCGCCGCCGCGTTCGTCCCCGCTGCCGCAGACACCGTCAGCGTCACCGCCTCGCTCGACCCATGGCTCAGCGTTGCCGTCACCGTGCTCGCGTTGCCCGCCCCGCTCTCGTCGATGGTGTCCGGCTTCGCCGAGTCCGGCTCCGACAGCGCCAGCGTCGCCGCCGGCGGCTCCTCGTCGTCCCTCAGTGTCAGCGCCGCACCGGTCACCGTCAGGGTCTGCGACGCGGCCTGGGCGTTCGCCGCCGTGCCCGTCACCGTCACCCTCCGGTCGCCCACGTTGTCCACCGCGTCGTTCACCGCCGTGATCGTCACGCTGTCCGTCGCGTTCGCCGTCTCACCCGCCGCAATCACGATGGTCGCGTCCGACCCCACCGTGTAGGCGTCCGACACCCCCGTCACCGTCACCGTCGTCGCCGCGCTCGACCCATGGCTCAGCGTTGCCCTCACCATCGTCGAACCGCCGTTCTCCGAGATCGAGGCGGCCGCCACCGCCAGCGTCGCCGTCGGCGCGTCGTCGTCGTCCGCGATGGTCAGCGTCACCGCATCCGGCGCCGCCACTCCGCTGGCCCCGCTCACCGTCGCCGACACCGTCACCGTCTTGTCCGGCCCGTCCGTCGTGTCGTTCACCGCCGTCACCGTCACCGTGCCGGTGCTCGTCGTCGCTCCCGCCGCGATGGTCAGCGTCTTCGTGCTCGACAAGCTGAAGTCGCCCGCCGCCGCGTTCGTCCCCGCTGCCGCAGACACCGTCAGCGTCACCGCCTCGCTCGACCCATGGCTCAGCGTTGCCGTCACCGTGCTCGCGTTGCCTGCCCCGCTCTCCGCAATCGTGTCCGGCTTCGAGGGGTCCGGCTCCGACAACAACAGCGTCGCATCCGGCGGATCCTCGTCGTCCGTCAGCGTCAGCAACGCGCCGGTCACCGTCACGGTCTGCGAATCGGCCGCCGCTTGGGCGTTCGCCGCCGTCCCCGTCACCGTCACCGAGCGGGCGGCCACGTTGTCCACATCGTCGTCCACCGCCGTGATCGTCGCCGTGTCCGTAGCGTTCGCCGTCGCACCCGCCGCGATGACGATGGTGGGGTTCGTCGAATCCACCGTGTAGAAGCCCGACACCCCCGTCACCGTCACCGTCGTCGCCGCGCTCGACCCATGGCTCAGCGTTGCCCTCACCATCGTCGAACCGCCGTTCTCCGAGATCGAGGCGGCCGCCACCGCCAGCGTCGCCGTCGGCGCGTCGTCGTCGTCCGCGATGGTCAGCGTCACCGCATCCGGCGCCGCCACTCCGCTGGCCCCGCTCACCGTCGCCGACACCGTCACCGTCTTGTCCGGCCCGTCCGTCGTGTTGTTCACCGCCGTCACCGTCACCGTCCCGGTGCTCGTCGTCGCTCCCGCCGCGATGGTCAGCGTCTTCGTGCTCGACAAGCTGAAGTCGCCCGCCGCCGCGTTCGTCCCCGCTGCCGCAGACACCGTCAGCGTCACCGCCTCGCTCGACCCATGGCTCAGCGTTGCCGTCACCGTGCTCGCGTTGCCTGCCCCGCTCTCCGCAATCGTGTCCGGCTTCGAGGGGTCCGGCTCCGACAACGACAGCGTCGCATCCGGCGGATCCTCGTCGTCCGTCAGCGTCAGCAACGCACCGGTCACCGTCACAGTCTGCGAATCGGTCGCCGCTTGGGCGTTCGCCGCCGTCCCCGTCACCGTCACCGAGCGGGCGGCCACGTTGTCCACATCGTCGTCCACCGCCGTGATCGTCGCCGTGTCCGTAGCGTTCGCCGTCGCACCCGCCGCGATGACGATGGTGGGGTTCGTCGAATCCACCGTGTAGAAGCCCGACACCCCCGTCACCGTCACCGTCGTCGCCGCGCTCGACCCATGGCTCAGCGTTGCCCTCACCATCGTCGAACCGCCGTTCTCCGAGATCGAGGCGGCCGCCACCGCCAGCGTCGCCGTCGGCGCGTCGTCGTCGTCCGCGATGGTCAGCGTCACCGCATCCGGCGCCGCCACTCCGCTGGCCCCGCTCACCGTCGCCGACACCGTCACCGTCTTGTCCGGCCCGTCCGTCGTGTCGTTCACTGCCGTCACCGTCACCGTCCCGGTGCTCGCGGTCTCCCCCGCCGCGATGGTCAGCGTCTTCGTGCTCGACAAGCTGAAGTCGCCCGCCGCCGCGTTCGTCCCCGCTGCCGCAGACACCGTCAGCGTCACCGCCTCGCTCGACCCATGGCTCAGCGTTGCCGTCACCGTGCTCGCGTTGCCTGCCCCGCTCTCCGCAATCGTGTCCGGCTTCGAGGGGTCCGGCTCCGACAACAACAGCGTCGCATCCGGCGGATCCTCGTCGTCCGTCAGCGTCAGCAACGCGCCGGTCACCGTCACAGTCTGCGAATCGGTCGCCGCTTGGGCGTTCGCCGCCGTCCCCGTCACCGTCACCGAGCGGGCGGCCACGTTGTCCACATCGTCGTCCACCGCCGTGATCGTCGCCGTGTCCGTAGCGTTCGCCGTCGCACCCGCCGCGATGACGATGGTGGGGTTCGTCGAATCCACCGTGTAGAAGCCCGACACCCCCGTCACCGTCACCGTCGTCGCCGCGCTCGACCCATGGCTCAGCGTTGCCCTCACCATCGTCGAACCGCCGTTCTCCGAGATCGAGGCGGCCGCCACCGCCAGCGTCGCCGTCGGCGCGTCGTCGTCGTCCGCGATGGTCAGCGTCACCGCATCCGGCGCCGCCACTCCGCTGGCCCCGCTCACCGTCGCCGACACCGTCACCGTCTTGTCCGGCCCGTCCGTCGTGTCGTTCACTGCCGTCACCGTCACCGTCCCGGTGCTCGCGGTCTCCCCCGCCGCGATGGTCAGCGTCTTCGTGCTCGACAAGCTGAAGTCGCCCGCCGCCGCGTTCGTCCCCGCTGCCGCAGACACCGTCAGCGTCACCGCCTCGCTCGACCCATGGCTCAGCGTTGCCGTCACCGTGCTCGCGTTGCCTGCCCCGCTCTCCGCAATCGTGTCCGGCTTCGAGGGGTCCGGCTCCGACAACAACAGCGTCGCATCCGGCGGATCCTCGTCGTCCGTCAGCGTCAGCAACGCGCCGGTCACCGTCACGGTCTGCGAATCGGCCGCCGCTTGGGCGTTCGCCGCCGTCCCCGTCACCGTCACCGAGCGGGCGGCCACGTTGTCCACATCGTCGTCCACCGCCGTGATCGTCGCCGTGTCCGTAGCGTTCGCCGTCGCACCCGCCGCGATGACGATGGTGGGGTTCGTCGAATCCACCGTGTAGAAGCCCGACACCCCCGTCACCGTCACCGTCGTCGCCGCGCTCGACCCATGGCTCAGCGTTGCCCTCACCATCGTCGAACCGCCGTTCTCCGAGATCGAGGCGGCCGCCACCGCCAGCGTCGCCGTCGGCGCGTCGTCGTCGTCCGCGATGGTCAGCGTCACCGCATCCGGCGCCGCCACTCCGCTGGCCCCGCTCACCGTCGCCGACACCGTCACCGTCTTGTCCGGCCCGTCCGTCGTGTCGTTCACTGCCGTCACCGTCACCGTGCCGGTGCTCGCGGTCTCCCCCGCCGCGATGGTCAGCGTCTTCGTGCTCGACAAGCTGAAGTCGCCCGCCGCCGCGTTCGTCCCCGCTGCCGCAGACACCGTCAGCGTCACCGCCTCGCTCGACCCATGGCTCAGCGTTGCCGTCACCGTGCTCGCGTTGCCTGCCCCGCTCTCCGCAATCGTGTCCGGCTTCGAGGGGTCCGGCTCCGACAACAACAGCATCGCATCCGGCGGATCCTCGTCGTCCGTCAGCGTCAGCAACGCGCCGGTCACCGTCACAGTCTGCGAATCGGCCGCCGCTTGGGCGTTCGCCGCCGTCCCCGTCACCGTCACCGAGCGGGCGGCCACGTTGTCCACATCGTCGTCCACCGCCGTGATCGTCGCCGTGTCCGTAGCGTTCGCCGTCGCACCCGCCGCGATGACGATGGTGGGGTTCGTCGAATCCACCGTGTAGAAGCCCGACACCCCCGTCACCGTCACCGTCGTCGCCGCGCTCGACCCATGGCTCAGCGTTGCCCTCACCATCGTCGAACCGCCGTTCTCCGAGATCGAGGCGGCCGCCACCGCCAGCGTCGCCGTCGGCGCGTCGTCGTCGTCCGCGATGGTCAGCGTCACCGCATCCGGCGCCGCCACTCCGCTGGCCCCGCTCACCGTCGCCGACACCGTCACCGTCTTGTCCGGCCCGTCCGTCGTGTCGTTCACTGCCGTCACCGTCACCGTCCCGGTGCTCGCGGTCTCCCCCGCCGCGATGGTCAGCGTCTTCGTGCTCGACAAGCTGAAGTCGCCCGCCGCCGCGTTCGTCCCCGCTGCCGCAGACACCGTCAGCGTCACCGCCTCGCTCGACCCATGGCTCAGCGTTGCCGTCACCGTGCTCGCGTTGCCTGCCCCGCTCTCCGCAATCGTGTCCGGCTTCGAGGGGTCCGGCTCCGACAACAACAGCGTCGCATCCGGCGGATCCTCGTCGTCCGTCAGCGTCAGCAACGCGCCGGTCACCGTCACGGTCTGCGAATCGGCCGCCGCTTGGGCGTTCGCCGCCGTCCCCGTCACCGTCACCGAGCGGGCGGCCACGTTGTCCACATCGTCGTCCACCGCCGTGATCGTCGCCGTGTCCGTAGCGTTCGCCGTCGCACCCGCCGCGATGACGATGGTGGGGTTCGTCGAATCCACCGTGTAGAAGCCCGACACCCCCGTCACCGTCACCGTCGTCGCCGCGCTCGACGGGTGAGAGAGCCGCGCCGTCACCGTCGAGGCGCCGCCGTTCTCCGAAACCGACGACGGCGACAGCGTGAGCGTCGCACCCGGCGCCGCGTCATCGTCCTCAATGGTGAGGGTGAGCGCGAGCGGGTCGGTCACGCCCTGGGCGTTGCTCGCGGACCCGGAGACCCGCACCGACCGGTTCGGCGCGTCGGTCGAGTCGTTCACCGCCGCGATCGTCGCCGTGCCGGTGCTCGCCGTCTCTCCCGCCGCGACGGTGAGCGTCGCCGGACTCGACAGCGTGAAGTCACCGTCCGCCGCGTTCGCCCCCGCCGAAGCCGACACCGTGAGCGTCGTCGCCTGGCTCGACGCGCGGTTCAGCGTCGCCGTCACCGTCGCCTTGCCGCCGTTCTCCGAGATCGACGAAGACGACAGAACCAGCGTCGCCATCGGCTTCCCGTCGTCGTCGCGGATCGTCAGCGTCACGGCCTCGGGGTTTCCGGCGATCCCCTGGCCGTTGGCGGCCGTTGCCGTGACCGTCACCGACCGGTCCGGCGCGTCCCTCGCGTCGTCGTTCGCCGAAACCGTCACCGTTCCGGTGCTGGTCGTCGCGCCGGCCGCGACGGTCAGTGTCTTCGCGGCCGAGAGGGAGAAGTCGCCGGCCGCCGCGTTCGCCCCCGCCGAAGCCGACACCGTGAGCGTCGTCGCCTGGCTCGACGGATGCGAGAGCGTCGCCGTCACCGTCGCCTTGCCGCCGTTCTCCGAGATCGACGACGACGACAGAACCAGCGTCGCCGTCGGCGCGTCGTCGTCGTCCGCGATGGTCAGCGTCACCGCATCCGGCGCCGCCACTCCGCTGGCCCCGCTCACCGTCGCCGACACCGTCACCGTCTTGTCCGGCCCGTCCGTCGTGTCGTTCACTGCCGTCACCGTCACCGTCCCGGTGCTCGTCGTCGCTCCCGCCGCGATGGTCAACGTCTTCGCGCTCGACAGACTGAAGTCGCCCGCCGCCGCGTTCGTCCCCGCTGCCGCAGACACCGTCAGCGTCACCGCCTCGCTCGACCCATGGCTCAGCGTTGCCGTCACCGTGCTCGCGTTGCCTGCCCCGCTCTCCGCAATCGTGTCCGGCTTCGAGGGGTCCGGCTCCGACAACAACAGCGTCGCATCCGGCGGATCCTCGTCGTCCGTCAGCGTCAGCAACGCGCCGGTCACCGTCACAGTCTGCGAATCGGCCGCCGCTTGGGCGTTCGCCGCCGTCCCCGTCACCGTCACCGAGCGGGCGGCCACGTTGTCCACATCGTCGTCCACCGCCGTGATCGTCGCCGTGTCCGTAGCGTTCGCCGTCGCACCCGCCGCGATGACGATGGTGGGGTTCGTCGAATCCACCGTGTAGAAGCCCGACACCCCCGTCACCGTCACCGTCGTCGCCGCGCTCGACGGGTGAGAGAGCCGCGCCGTCACCGTCGAGACGCCGCCGTTCTCCGAAACCGACGACGGCGACAGCGTGAGCGTCGCACCCGGCGCCGCGTCATCGTCCTCAATGGTGAGGGTGAGCGCGAGCGGGTCGGTCACGCCCTGGGCGTTGCTCGCGGACCCGGAGACCCGCACCGACCGGTTCGGCGCGTCGGTCGAGTCGTTCACCGCCGCGATCGTCGCCGTGCCGGTGCTCGCCGTCTCTCCCGCCGCGACGGTGAGCGTCGCCGGACTCGACAGCGTGAAGTCACCGTCCGCCGCGTTCGCCCCCGCCGAAGCCGACACCGTGAGCGTCGTCGCCTGGCTCGACGCGCGGTTCAGCGTCGCCGTCACCGTCGCCTTACCGCCGTTCTCCGAGATCGACGAAGACGACAGAACCAGCGTCGCCATCGGCTTCCCGTCGTCGTCGCGGATCGTCAGCGTCACGGCCTCGGGGTTTCCGGCGATCCCCTGGCCGTTGGCGGCCGTTGCCGTGACCGTCACCGACCGGTCCGGCGCGTCCCTCGCGTCGTCGTTCGCCGAAACCGTCACCGTTCCGGTGCTGGTCGTCGCGCCGGCCGCGACGGTCAGTGTCTTCGCGGCCGAGAGGGAGAAGTCGCCGGCCGCCGCGTTCGCCCCCGCCGAAGCCGACACCGTGAGCGTCGTCGCCTGGCTCGACGGATGCGAGAGCGTCGCCGTCACCGTCGCCTTGCCGCCGTTCTCCGAGATCGACGACGACAGAACCAGCGTCGCCGTCGGCGCGTCGTCGTCGTCCGCGATGGTCAGCGTCACCGCATCCGGCGCCGCCACTCCGCTGGCCCCGCTCACCGTCGCCGACACCGTCACCGTCTTGTCCGGCCCGTCCGTCGTGTTGTTCACCGCCGTCACCGTCACCGTGCCGGTGCTCGTCGTCGCTCCCGCCGCGATGGTCAGCGTCTTCGTGCTCGACAAGCTGAAGTCGCCCGCCGCCGCGTTCGTCCCCGCTGCCGCAGACACCGTCAGCGTCACCGCCTCGCTCGACCCATGGCTCAGCGTTGCCGTCACCGTGCTCGCGTTGCCTGCCCCGCTCTCCGTAATCGTGTCCGGCTTCGAGGGGTCCGGCTCCGACAACAACAGCGTCGCATCCGGCGGATCCTCGTCGTCCGTCAGCGTCAGCAACGCGCCGGTCACCGTCACGGTCTGCGAATCGGCCGCCGCTTGGGCGTTCGCCGCCGTCCCCGTCACCGTCACCGAGCGGGCGGCCACGTTGTCCACATCGTCGTCCACCGCCGTGATCGTCGCCGTGTCCGTAGCGTTCGCCGTCGCACCCGCCGCGATGACGATGGTGGGGTTCGTCGAATCCACCGTGTAGAAGCCCGACACCCCCGTCACCGTCACCGTCGTCGCCGCGCTCGACCCATGGCTCAGCGTTGCCCTCACCATCGTCGAACCGCCGTTCTCCGAGATCGAGGCGGCCGCCACCGCCAGCGTCGCCGTCGGCGCGTCGTCGTCGTCCGCGATGGTCAGCGTCACCGCATCCGGCGCCGCCACTCCGCTGGCCCCGCTCACCGTCGCCGACACCGTCACCGTCTTGTCCGGCCCGTCCGTCGTGTCGTTCACTGCCGTCACCGTCACCGTCCCGGTGCTCGCGGTCTCCCCCGCCGCGATGGTCAGCGTCTTCGTGCTCGACAAGCTGAAGTCGCCCGCCGCCGCGTTCGTCCCCGCTGCCGCAGACACCGTCAGCGTCACCGCCTCGCTCGACCCATGGCTCAGCGTTGCCGTCACCGTGCTCGCGTTGCCTGCCCCGCTCTCCGCAATCGTGTCCGGCTTCGAGGGGTCCGGCTCCGACAACAACAGCGTCGCATCCGGCGGATCCTCGTCGTCCGTCAGCGTCAGCAACGCGCCGGTCACCGTCACAGTCTGCGAATCGGCCGCCGCTTGGGCGTTCGCCGCCGTCCCCGTCACCGTCACCGAGCGGGCGGCCACGTTGTCCACATCGTCGTCCACCGCCGTGATCGTCGCCGTGTCCGTAGCGTTCGCCGTCGCACCCGCCGCGATGACGATGGTGGGGTTCGTCGAATCCACCGTGTAGAAGCCCGACACCCCCGTCACCGTCACCGTCGTCGCCGCGCTCGACCCATGGCTCAGCGTTGCCCTCACCATCGTCGAACCGCCGTTCTCCGAGATCGAGGCGGCCGCCACCGCCAGCGTCGCCGTCGGCGCGTCGTCGTCGTCCGCGATGGTCAGCGTCACCGCATCCGGCGCCGCCACTCCGCTGGCCCCGCTCACCGTCGCCGACACCGTCACCGTCTTGTCCGGCCCGTCCGTCGTGTCGTTCACTGCCGTCACCGTCACCGTCCCGGTGCTCGTCGTCGCTCCCGCCGCGATGGTCAACGTCTTCGCGCTCGACAAGCTGAAGTCGCCCGCCGCCGCGTTCGTCCCCGCTGCCGCAGACACCGTCAGCGTCACCGCCTCGCTCGACCCATGGCTCAGCGTTGCCGTCACCGTGCTCGCGTTGCCTGCCCCGCTCTCCGCAATCGTGTCCGGCTTCGAGGGGTCCGGCTCCGACAACAACAGCGTCGCATCCGGCGGATCCTCGTCGTCCGTCAGCGTCAGCAACGCGCCGGTCACCGTCACAGTCTGCGAATCGGCCGCCGCTTGGGCGTTCGCCGCCGTCCCCGTCACCGTCACCGAGCGGGCGGCCACGTTGTCCACATCGTCGTCCACCGCCGTGATCGTCGCCGTGTCCGTAGCGTTCGCCGTCGCACCCGCCGCGATGACGATGGTGGGGTTCGTCGAATCCACCGTGTAGAAGCCCGACACCCCCGTCACCGTCACCGTCGTCGCCGCGCTCGACCCATGGCTCAGCGTTGCCCTCACCATCGTCGAACCGCCGTTCTCCGAGATCGAGGCGGCCGCCACCGCCAGCGTCGCCGTCGGCGCGTCGTCGTCGTCCGCGATGGTCAGCGTCACCGCATCCGGCGCCGCCACTCCGCTGGCCCCGCTCACCGTCGCCGACACCGTCACCGTCTTGTCCGGCCCGTCCGTCGTGTCGTTCACTGCCGTCACCGTCACCGTGCCGGTGCTCGTCGTCGCTCCCGCCGCGATGGTCAACGTCTTCGCGCTCGACAGACTGAAGTCGCCCGCCGCCGCGTTCGTCCCCGCTGCCGCAGACACCGTCAGCGTCACCGCCTCGCTCGACCCATGGCTCAGCGTTGCCGTCACCGTGCTCGCGTTGCCTGCCCCGCTCTCCGTAATCGTGTCCGGCTTCGAGGGGTCCGGCTCCGACAACAACAGCGTCGCATCCGGCGGATCCTCGTCGTCCGTCAGCGTCAGCAACGCGCCGGTCACCGTCACGGTCTGCGAATCGGCCGCCGCTTGGGCGTTCGCCGCCGTCCCCGTCACCGTCACCGAGCGGGCGGCCACGTTGTCCACATCGTCGTCCACCGCCGTGATCGTCGCCGTGTCCGTAGCGTTCGCCGTCGCACCCGCCGCGATGACGATGGTGGGGTTCGTCGAATCCACCGTGTAGAAGCCCGACACCCCCGTCACCGTCACCGTCGTCGCCGCGCTCGACCCATGGCTCAGCGTTGCCCTCACCATCGTCGAACCGCCGTTCTCCGAGATCGAGGCGGCCGCCACCGCCAGCGTCGCCGTCGGCGCGTCGTCGTCGTCCGCGATGGTCAGCGTCACCGCATCCGGCGCCGCCACTCCGCTGGCCCCGCTCACCGTCGCCGACACCGTCACCGTCTTGTCCGGCCCGTCCGTCGTGTTGTTCACCGCCGTCACCGTCACCGTGCCGGTGCTCACGGTCTCCCCCGCCGCGATGGTCAGCGTCTTCGTGCTCGACAAGCTGAAGTCGCCCGCCGCCGCGTTCGTCCCCGCTGCCGCAGACACCGTCAGCGTCACCGCCTCGCTCGACCCATGGCTCAGCGTTGCCGTCACCGTGCTCGCGTTGCCTGCCCCGCTCTCCGCAATCGTGTCCGGCTTCGAGGGGTCCGGCTCCGACAACAACAGCGTCGCATCCGGCGGATCCTCGTCGTCCGTCAGCGTCAGCAACGCGCCGGTCACCGTCACAGTCTGCGAATCGGCCGCCGCTTGGGCGTTCGCCGCCGTCCCCGTCACCGTCACCGAGCGGGCGGCCACGTTGTCCACATCGTCGTCCACCGCCGTGATCGTCGCCGTGTCCGTAGCGTTCGCCGTCGCACCCGCCGCGATGACGATGGTGGGGTTCGTCGAATCCACCGTGTAGAAGCCCGACACCCCCGTCACCGTCACCGTCGTCGCCGCGCTCGACCCATGGCTCAGCGTTGCCCTCACCATCGTCGAACCGCCGTTCTCCGAGATCGAGGCGGCCGCCACCGCCAGCGTCGCCGTCGGCGCGTCGTCGTCGTCCGCGATGGTCAGCGTCACCGCATCCGGCGCCGCCACTCCGCTGGCCCCGCTCACCGTCGCCGACACCGTCACCGTCTTGTCCGGCCCGTCCGTCGTGTCGTTCACTGCCGTCACCGTCACCGTCCCGGTGCTCGCGGTCTCCCCCGCCGCGATGGTCAGCGTCTTCGTGCTCGACAAGCTGAAGTCGCCCGCCGCCGCGTTCGTCCCCGCTGCCGCAGACACCGTCAGCGTCACCGCCTCGCTCGACCCATGGCTCAGCGTTGCCGTCACCGTGCTCGCGTTGCCTGCCCCGCTCTCCGCAATCGTGTCCGGCTTCGAGGGGTCCGGCTCCGACAACAACAGCGTCGCATCCGGCGGATCCTCGTCGTCCGTCAGCGTCAGCAACGCGCCGGTCACCGTCACGGTCTGCGAATCGGCCGCCGCTTGGGCGTTCGCCGCCGTCCCCGTCACCGTCACCGAGCGGGCGGCCACGTTGTCCACATCGTCGTCCACCGCCGTGATCGTCGCCGTGTCCGTAGCGTTCGCCGTCGCACCCGCCGCGATGACGATGGTGGGGTTCGTCGAATCCACCGTGTAGAAGCCCGACACCCCCGTCACCGTCACCGTCGTCGCCGCGCTCGACCCATGGCTCAGCGTTGCCCTCACCATCGTCGAACCGCCGTTCTCCGAGATCGAGGCGGCCGCCACCGCCAGCGTCGCCGTCGGCGCGTCGTCGTCGTCCGCGATGGTCAGCGTCACCGCATCCGGCGCCGCCACTCCGCTGGCCCCGCTCACCGTCGCCGACACCGTCACCGTCTCGTCCGGCTCGTCCGTCGTGTCGTCGTTCGCGGTCACGGTCACCACGCCGGTGCTCGCCGTCTGCCCCGACGCGATGGTCAGCGTCTTCGTACTCGACAGGCTGAAGTCGCCGGCCGCCGCGTTCGCTCCCGCCGTTGCCGCCACCGTCAGGGTCACCGCCTCGCTCGACGCACGGTCCAGCGTCGCCGTTACCGTGCTCGCGTTGCCCGCCCCGCTCTCGTCTATGGTGTCCGGCTTCGCCGAGTCAGGCTCCGACAGCGCCAGCCTCGCCACCGGTGTCGCTTCGTCGTCGGTCAGCGTCAGCGACGCACCGTTCACCGTCACGGTCTGCGAATTGGCCGCGGCCTGGGCGTTGGCCGCCGTGCCCGTCACCGTCACCGAGCGGTCGCCCACGTTGTCGATGGCGTCGTCCACCGCCGTGACCGTCACGCCGTCCGAGGCGTTCGCCGTCTCTCCCGCCGCAATCACGATGGTCGCGTCCGAACCCACCGTGTAGGCGCCGTCCACCGCGGTCACGGTGATGGTGGTGGCCTCGCTGGAGGCGTGGGAGAGCGTCGCGGTCACCGTCGTGGTGCCGCCGTTCTCCGAAATCGACGTGTCGGCCACCGCCAGCGTCACCGTCGGTGCGTCGTCGTCGTCGGTGAGCGTCAGCGCGGCCCCGGTGACGCTGCCGGTGCCCTGGCTGTTGGTCGCCGTGCCGACCACCGTGGTGGAGCGGTTCGGTTCGTCGGTGGTGTTGTCCACCGCGGTGATCGTCACCGAATCCGAGGAATTGGTGGTGTCGCCGGCGGCGATGGTGATTTCCGCGTCCGCGCCGACGGTGTAGGCGCCGTCCACGGCCTGCACCGTTACCGTTGCGTCGAGGGTCGATGCCCGCGCCAGCGTGGCGGTGACGGTGGTGGCGCCGCCGTTCTCGGCGATGGCAGTGTCGGCGACGGCCAGCGTCACCGTCGGCGTCTCTTCGTCTACGGTGATGGAGAACGTCGTTTCCACCGCGTCGCCGTCCGCGTCGGTGGCGGTCCAGGTGTAGGTGGCGGCAGCCTGTGCAGCAGTGGGCGTACCGCTGACGTTGTGGCTTGCATCCTTCGCAACGCCGTCCGGCAGGGCCGGAACGATTTTGTAGGTGAGCGTGCCGTCGCCGCCGGTGGCCGAGGGAAGCGTGAACGCCGTGATGGCGGCGTTGCGCGTCCACGTCCGGTCGTCCACCGTCGCCGAGAAGCTGGGCACGTTGTTGTCCGCCACGGCGATGCTGAAGGTCACGCTGGCCTCGTCGCCGTCGCTGTCGGTGGCGGTCCAGGTGTAGTCGGCGGCGTCCTGGGCGACGCTGGGCGTGCCGCTCACTTCGTGGTCGTCGTCCTTGGATATGCCGCTCGGCCACGCCGGCGAGATGGCGTAAGTGATCGCGCCGTCGCCGCCCGTGGCGGTCGGCAGCGTGAACGCCGTGATCGCCTTGTGCCGAGTCCACGACTGATCCGGCACCGTGGTGTCCCCGAAGGTCGGCGCGTCCTCGACGGTGATGCTGAACGTCAGGCTCGCCCGGTCGCCGTCCGAGTCCGTGGCGGTCCAGGTATAGATCGTTTCCTCCAGTACGGCGCTGGGCGTGCCACTCACTTCGTGGTCGTCGTCCTTGGATATGCCGCTCGGCCACGCCGGCGAGATGGCGTAAGTGATCGCGCCGTCGCCGCCCGTAGCGGTCGGCAGCGTGAACGCGGTGATCGCCTTGTGCCGAGTCCACGTTTGATCCGGCACCGTGCTGTCCCCGAAGGTCGGCGCGTCCTCGACGGTGATGCTGAAGGTCAGACTCGCCGAGTCGCCGTCGGCGTCGGTGGCGGTCCAGGTGTAGGAGGTCGCCGGCAGCGCCACGCCCGGCGTGCCGCTCACCTGATGGCGGGCGTCCTTCGACACCCCGGACGGCAGCGCCGGCGAAAGGGTGTAGATGAGCGCGCCATCGCCGCCGGTGGCGGTCGGCAGCGTGAACGCCGTGATGGCGCTGTGTCGCGTCCATGACTGGTTGGCCACCGTGGCAGAGCCGAAGGAGGGTGCGTCCTCCACCGCGATGCGAATGACGATCTCGGCCGAGTCGCCGTCCTCGTCGGTGGCGGTCCAGGTGTAGGAGGTCGCCGGCAGCGCCACGCCCGGCGTGCCGCTCACCCGGTGGGCGGCGTCCTTCGACACTCCGGCCGGCCAGGCGGGAGAACTGGCGTAGGTGAGCGCGCCGTTGCCGCCGGTGGCGGCCGGCAGCGTCAACGCGGTGATCGCCCGGTGCCGCGTCCACGACTGGTTCGGCACCGCCTGCGTGAAGCGCGGCATGTCGTCGTCCGCCACCTGCATGGCGAAGGTCAGCGCCGCCGAGTCGCCGTCCACGTCGGTGGCGGTCAGCGTGTAGGTGGTCTGCGGAGCCGCGACGGTGGGGGTGCCGTCGAGGCTGCCGCCGGTCGCCGCGCCGCTCGGCTGCACGAAGTTGACGCCAGCGGGCAGGCTGAGGGCGACGGCGCTGCCCGGTCCCGACAACGTGTAGCGGAGCGTGCCGTCGCCGCCGCTGGCGGCGGGCAGCGTCACCGGCGTGATCGGCGAGTTCCGGGTGTAGACCTGCGAAGCGACGGTGGCGGCGCCGAACGTCGGCAGGTTGTTCGGCGTGGTCTCGATGGTGAAGTCCAGCGAGGTGGAACCGTTCACGAGGGTATCGGTCATCGTGTAGGTGTAGGTAGTCGCGGGGGATACCGTGGCTGGAATGCCGGTGATGGATTGCGTCTCTCGGCTGAAAGAGAGGCCCTCCGGCAAGTCCGGCGTGACGGACAACAGCAGCGTATCCGGCAAGCTGAAGGTCACATCCCCGCCGCGGCGGCAAAAGTAGGTTGCCGCCGACAGCCTTTCGGCAACGGATGCGCCGACCCGCCACCGCTGCGCCGCGATCCGCACGCCTGTGGGGAAACCGGGTGTGGGGCCGCAATGGCCCCTCACGCTGTAGCCGGAGCCGTCTTCGATGGGTGCGCGGCCGAACGTCAGCGAGGCGTTGTTGCCGGATCCGCGAATGGTGGCGCTTCCCACGAGCGACACCCCGGTTCCGCCCACGCGGATCCCGTTCGCGTTGTCAACCCGCTTCACGTTGTAGCTGAACTCGACGGAGCGGCCGTCGGCAGCGGCGACGCCGTCCAGCAGGGTGTTCGTACTGAACCCTTGAAGGCCGAACTCCGCACGCACCGTCCCGGTCACCGTGATCGGCTGGTTCCAGATCACGGCGAACGTGATGGTGTCGCCAAGTATGTAGGTGTTCGTGAAGGGGTTCCCGCTTGGCGGCCGGGTTCGCCACACCACCTCGAGGATGCCGGGCGCTCTGGTCGAGGCGCCGTTCACCTTGTGGCCGGAGGAGTTGGTCAGGGTGGAGCCGAGGTCCGTGAGGACGTCGACGCCGTGCAGGCTGCGCAACGTCGCTCCCCTGACCCTCAAGTCGTTCCAGATGCTCAGGCCGGTGTTGTCCGCGTCACGCTGCTGCACGGTGTACTCGAAGATCACCTTGGCACCCTGGACCTTGGCCGCGAGCGCGTCCCGCCCGGTCTGTCCGAGGTCGCGGCCGTCGCCGATGACCATGGTCAACGTAGGTGTTCCGGACATCGCCACGGCCTCGCTGAACTCCACCTCTATCTGGATGGTTTCTCCGCGGTAGAAGGTGTCGCCGGAGGGTGGCGGCCGGACCTTCCAGCTCGTCACGGTAGGCCGGCGCAACATGCCGTTCACCTTGTGGCCGGACTGGTTGCCGAGGGCGTGGGTACCGAGGCCCAACTGCGCGGTGGCAAGGGTGTTCTTGCCGGTGACGGCGCCGCCGTTGAGGCCCAGCGCGTTCGCACCGATGCTGACGCCGTCGGCATCCGAGTCGCTTCCCTGTACGATGTAGCGGAAGCTCAGGGTGTTGCCGGTCGCGGTGCGCAGCGCCATCTGGCGGGTGTTCGTGCCGACCGTCAGCCCCAGTTGCGGCGCGCCGGACGTTTCCACGGGCAGGTCGAACGTCACGTCCACGTCGATCGCGTCGACGGCGACGTACTGGCTGGCCTGGGAGGCCGGCGGCGAGGAGGTGATGCGCACGCCGGACACCCGCGGGTGGCGCGCGTCCACCGTGTACGTGGCCGCGGCGACGGCATGGCTGCCGAGGCTTGGGTTGGCGTCGACGGCGTTAGCCCGAATCGTGCTGCGGTTCAGATTCAGCGCCGTGACAGCCAGACCGTCGCTGTCGTAGTCGCCGGCTTGCACCGTGTACGAGAAATTCAACGTAGCGCTCGCCGCATGCGTGCTATACCGACTGCTGGTGACCATGCCCGCCAGGCGCGTTCGGCTGCCGATGACGAGGGTCAACCGCGGCCAACCGGGATTGCCGAGCGTATAACTCCCGCGGGTCACCACCACCGGCTTGTTGAACGACACGCGCACTTGAATGGTCTCGCCCAGGGCGAAGGCGTTGCCGCGCGCCGGCGGCGACGCGAAGGAGACGCCCGTGACGAAGGGCGCGGGGTTCATGCCGCCGTCGAGCTTGTGCGCGGTGTCGTTGGCGATGGCGTGGGTGCCGAGGCTCAGGTCGGCGTCGACGGCGCCGCCGCGGATGGCGCCGCCGTTCAGCGTCAGGGCGCCGGACAGGATGCTGAGCCCGTTGGCGTCCACGTCGCTCTGCTGCACCGTGTAGCGGAAATAGTGGGTCGTCGGGCTGGCCCCGGCGCGGTTCCAGGCCGCCGTCCGGTCGCCGCTGGCGATGCTGAGCGTCAGTTGCGGCGAGCCGGTGACGGCGACGGCGCGGCTGAAGCGAACCGCCACTTCGAGCGTCTCGGCGCGCTTGTAGGTGCCGTTGGCGGCCGGCGTGGAGGTGATGGTCACCGCCGCCACCGCCGGCGTAGCGCTGCTGCCGCCGTCCACCTTGTGGGACGGTTCGTCGGCGATGGCGCGGACGCCGAGGCCGAGCACCGCGTCGTTGCCCGCCGCGTCGCGGATGCTGCCGCCGTTCAGCGCCAGGGCGCCGGCCGCGATGGCGAGGCCGTCGGCGTCGCGGTCCGCGGCCTGCACGACGTAGCGGAAGCGGACGCTGGCGCCGTCGACGCCGTCGAAGGCGGCCTGCCGCGACTGGCTGCCGATGGCGAGCGCGAGGGTCGGCGCTCCGCTCACGCGCAGGGCAGCGGTCCCCTGCCGCCGGAAGCTCACCGAGACGCGGATCTCCTCGCCCTGGCCGTAGGTGTCCGCCGCGGCCGGGGCGGTGAGGAAGCTGACGCTGCTGACCGTGGGGCGGCTGCCGGTCACCTGCAGCGTGAACGGCAGCGTGGCCGTGTCGGTTTGCAGCGGGCCACCGAGCCAGCCACGGGTCTGGTCGCTCGCGGTCAACGTGTAGTCGGTGCTCGGCGATGCCGCCGTCGCCGCGCCGCTGATCACCGCGGTGGTGGCGTTCAAGGTCAGGCCGTCGGGAAGCGCCGGTGCGACGGCGTAGATCACGACGCTCCCGGGGGAGGGCGCCGTGGGCAACGCGGCCGACGCGCTGACGCCGGCCTGGAACGTCAGCGCCGGACCGGCCGCGGAGCCGAAGTCCGGCCATCTGCCGTTCTTCGCGCCATTCACCTTGGCATTGGGGAAGCCGGCGACGGTGCGCCCGGCCAAATCGAGGTCGGCGTCGTTGGCGTCAGCGTCGCGAATGGTCGCGCCGCCCGGCAGCGTGAGCGCCCCGGCGTTGATGCCGACGCCGTCGGTGTCCAGGTCCGCGGCGACCACGGTGTAGTTGAAGTCGATCCAGGCGTTGCCGCTGCCGGCCGCCGACGTCGCCTGGCGCGCGCTGCCGCCGACGGCAAGCGTCAGCGCCGGGCTGCCGGTGACGGTGACCGCCTGGTCGAAGGTGGCGCGCACGGTGATGGTCTGGCCGAGCGTGTAGGTGGCGTCCTGTTGCGGCGCCGAACCCAGCCGGCCAGCGTGGGGCGGGCGGGAGGTGACGGCGAACCCGGTGAGGCTCGGCGGCGTGAACACCTTGTGCCCCGCGGCGTTGGTGATGGCGTGGGTGCCGAGGGCCAGCGTGGCATCGGCGCCGCCGCCGCGGATGCGACCGCCGTTCAGCGCCAGCGCCCCCGTACCGATGGTGATGCCGTCGGCGTCCGCGTCGCCGCCGGTCACGGTGTAGGCGAAGACCAGGCTGTCGCCGGCGGCCCCCCGCCGCTGATAGGACGCTTGGCGGGCGTTGACGCCGATGCCGAGGCCGAGGCGCGGCGAGCCGGTGACCTGCACCGCACGTGGCCACGCCACTTCCACCTCGATGCGCTCGCCCACGTCGTAGCCGTCGCTGCTCGCCGGGGCGCTGATGATGCTCACGCCGTTGGGCGCCATGCCGCGCAGAATCGTGCCGTCCACCTTGTGCGCGGCAGCGTTCGCGACGGCGTGGGCGCCAAGGCCGAGCACGGCGTCGAAGCCGGTGGTGCTGTCGCGGACCGTCGCGCCGCGGCCGACACGCACTGGCGATCCGATGCTGATGCCGTCCGGGTCTCGGTGCGTGGCGGTCAACGTATAGACGAAGCGCAGGCCGCCGTTGCCGTGCAAGCCGTTGTAGTCCGCGAAAAACGTCAGGCCGCCGATGTCGAGGGGCAGGTCGAACCTGCTGTTCGGGCCGGTCAGCGTGACGGCGCGGTCGAAGGTAACCACCGCCTTGATGATCTCCCCGCGTCCGTAGGTGCTGTCGGCGGTTGGCGACGAGACGATGCTCAGGCTGCTCACCGCCGGGGCCGGGACCACGTCGATGGCGAAGGTGCCCAGCGTTGCCGAGTCGCCGTCGGCGTCCGTCGCCTTCAGCACGTGGGTGGTCTTGCCGGCGGCGGTGGGCGTGCCCGACAGCAGCGGGCTGGCGCTGCCGATCGAGAGGCCCGCGGGGAGCGCCGGCACCGTGCCGTAGGTGAGCGAGCCGTCCCCGCCCGAGGCGGCAGGCAGCGTCACCGACGCGGCGGCGGCGTCCTTGCGCAGCGTGAGGTCCGCGATGGTCGCGCTCGTTGGGAAAGCCGGTGTCGAATCGTTCACCGTATGGCGGGCGGCGTTGGTGATGGTATGGCCGCCGAGGCCGAGGGCCGCGGCCACGCCCGTGCCGGTGTCGGTGATGCTGCCGCCGTTCAGCGTCAGGGCGCCGGCGCCGATGCTGATGCCGTCGCCGTCGAAGTCCGACGCCGTCACCCTGTACGTGAATAGAAAGGACCGTCCGTTGAGGTTGGAGCTCGCCATGGATGCCTGGCGCACGTTGCCGCCGATGGTGAGGGCCAGTTGCGGCGTGCCGGTAATCGTCACCTGGCGGTTGAAGGTGACGGACACCTGCAACCGCTCGCCGGTCGTGTGGTTGCCGTCGAAGCTGGCCGAGCCGTCGTCCAAGGTGATGGCCACCCCGGACGGCCTGGGCGCGTTGGCGGCCGCCACGGTAATGCTGAACGATAGCTGCGCCGTGTCGCCATCGGCATCGGTCGCCGTCCAGGTGTAGGCTTGGCGGGCGGCCGCCGCCTGCGGCGTACCGGTGATGAGCCGGGTGCTGGCGCCGAGAGTCAGCCCGCTTGGCAGGCTGGCCGGCGCCAAGCTGTGGGTGAGGGCGCCGTCGCCACCCGTGGCCGTGGGTAGCTGCAGGCTGGCGGCCGTGCCCGCGAAGTAATGCTGCGCCACCACTTTCGCGGCGCCGAAGGTGGGCGCGTTGTCGTTCACCGTATGCGCGCCGGCGTTGGCGATGGCGTGCGTGCCGATGTCCAGGTTGGCCGCGGTGGCGCCGTAGTCGCTGGCGGCGCCGATGCCGAGCCCGTCAGTGCAGGGATTGCCGAGGCGGTCCACGCAGGTGAGGGCATTGGCGGCAATGCTGATGCCGTTCACGTCCACGTCCCCGGCCTGGACGGTGTAGGTGAACTTCAGCACGGTTGCCGTGGAAGCGGCATGGCCGTAGGCCGCCTGGCGGGTGTTGCTGCCGATGCCGATTGCCAATCGCAGCGTGCCGGCGTTGACCACGGTGCGCTCGCCGAACGTCACCTCCACGTCGATGGTTTCGGTAGCCCGGTAGCTCACGCCATCCGCCGGGCTGGAGGTAATCGAGACGCCGCTCACCGTCGGCACGGTCGTGGCGGCCAGCGCGAATTGCGCCGTTACCGGCAGCGCCGGCAGCAGGGCCAGCGCAACCACTCCGGCGAACCGGCTAAACCGCTTCACCGGACCGGCCCCCTGCTCCGTATCGCGTCCGGCCTGATTTCCCGGGGGAGGGGGGAACGCCCGACGCCAGGAACGGGGTACGGTAACCACAGCGACGGACCCACGCGGAAACCGACGGACGAAGCAATGCATGAACCGATGAAGGGAATCATCTCAGCCTGCATACCACTCGGCCTCGGACGGCTTCAGTTGGATGTCCAGCTTATTGCGTCGGCAACCGCGTGCGCAGACGCACCCTCGCCGACCTTTCCCATTGGCCCACCGCCAAAATCAATAACACTGCCGGAACGTATGTTCAATATCGGCGCTTCAGGCCCATACTTTAGAGATCGCCCCGGACCTCTGTTACTTTAGGGAATTTGCCGTCGCCGCGAGAGAGCCGCAAGCAGGTCCGATGGCGGCGAGCATGTCCTGGTACGAAGCAAGGCCGAAGCGGCGCTCCATCTCTTCACGCCAGATCCGGTCCAGGGCCTGGCGTACGTCCATGGGCAGCTCGTACACGTGGTCGCCGACCCGCCCGCCCCGCACCTTGGAGGACGAGCCGCCGGGCGGAAGGCCGTGGGCGGCGTTGCGCGCGAAGCGCACCAGGTGGTCGTCGAACTGCGAGCCGTGGGCCTTCATGAACTCGATGGAAGACTGCCGGACCACCACCTCCAGCAGGGCGCCGTCCAGCGGACACCCGATGAAGCGGGCAATGCGCCTCACCGTGCCCGGAACGTCCGCAAGGGCGGCCTCGTAGCCAAGCATCAGCACGTCCCGGCGCCCGCGCTGCGGCCACCACGACGCCACGTGCCGCCAGTAGCGTCGAGCCCGCTCGGGCGCCAGAAAGAACTTCCGCGCGTAATCGCCCAGGGTGATGGTCCCGGGCTCGAAGCGCCAGCCCTCGTGAAAATGGTACATGGACACCAGCACGTCCTTGGGGTCCCGGACCATGGAGAGGTAGCGTCCCCCTTTGGGTATCTCATGCCAGCTCAAGTGGCTCTTGAAGGCCCGAGGCTCGGCCACTTGGGGCGCATCGGGGTCGATGCCGAGGTCCAGCGCCAGCTCGAGCCAGGGCGCCACCAGGGTGATCTCGTCGAAGTCCATGGACCCCCGGGTCCTGAGCCCGTGCACGATCTGTTGCAGCCAGGTGGTGCCGCACTTGGGGAAGGTGGCGATGAGGACGTCGGTGGCCCTGGGGCGAAACGCCAGCGCCGCGGCCCGGCTTGCCATCGTGCCGATACCTCCCCGGAAAGAGGCCATCTCGGCAACGGACCGCGCGCGTCTGAAAACGCGCGCCGCCGACCTCGTGTGGTGTTTCATGGTACGAGGACTCGCCCGGCGACCGTTCCCGCCCTCGGCCGAATCACCAGTCCTCGTTGATGAACGCCAGCAGCCGCTCGGCGCCGTCGCGCTCCCTGAACTGTGCGTTCAGGCGCCGCCGCATGTTGTCGGTCTCGCCGCTCTGCAAACGCTCGTAGAGCTGCCCCCGTTTGCCGAAGGGCGTCATGACCAGGTCCGCGGCCACCGCCAGCAACCGCAGGTGCTCCCGGGTGGAGGGGGCGCAGCCGCGGAAGTACCGGTCCACCAGCGGCCCCAGCTCGCCGCCGGCCAGGTCCGAGCCGCCGCCGGTGAGCACCAGGGAGCTGGTCAGAAGGCTCTCCATGTTGCGCTCCGCCCGATCGGACGCCTCGATGCTGTGCACCCGGTAGGAGGGGCTCAAGAGCGGCGCCCAGAAGCCCCCCGCGGTGCGATACGCCCGGTTCTCCGCGATCTCCACGCAGTCGCGCAGGATCTCCAGGTCCTGGATGAAGGCCGCCAGCCGTATCTGCGAGTTGGGCGTCTGATGCCGGCCGGACCATTCGGTGAGCAGTTGCGCGACGCCGAGGAAGGTCTCCAGTTTGGTGATGAGGCGGACCATGGTGGCGTACTGGGCCCAGGTCTGGATGTTCCGGTGAAAGCCCGCCACCAGCTCCGGCGCCCGGTAGGCGAAGACCCGGTCCCAGGGCACCGTTACGTCGTCGAAGACGAGCGTGGCGTCGACCTCGTCGAAACGCGTGGTGAGCGGAAAGCGCTCCGGGTCGGCGTGCTCGGCGTAGAGGTCGCGGCAGATGATCTTGAGGCCCGGCGCGTTCATGGGGATGGCGAAGGCCAGCGCGTAGTCCGGCTCGTCGGCGTCCCTGGGGCGGATGGGATACACCAGGGCCTCGTCGGACAGCGGCGCCAGCGTGGCGAGATTGCGCAGGCCCCGGACCACCGGTCCCTCCGACGTTTCCCCGACGATGTGCAGGACCAGGTCCGGGTCCCGCTGCTCGCTCACCCGCTTCGAGTGGTCATGGAACTGGTCCGTGAGGGCATGGGTCAGGCACAGGTCGCCGGCGATGCAATGGCGGTAGTAGGCCCGGGCGTTGTCCCCCCAGCGCGGGTCGTGGGCGCCCAGCGTATCGGCGAAATCCAGCAGACCCACCACCAGCTCGGCGCAGAATTCGGGATACCGGCCCATCTGGCCGAAGGTCTCCCGCGACCACAGCTCGATGTTGCCGCGCTTGGCCCGGAGCTCCTCCGCGTTCACCGGCGGGAGATAGCTATACGAGAGGCGACCGCCGTCCCGCGCCGCCGTCATGGTGTCGCCGTCTTCCGCGGACGCCTGGCGGTCGTACAGGTCCGCCAGGGTCTTGATGGTCCCGGTAAAGCCGGGATGCATGGTCACGTCCTCGATGCGCTTTCCCGCGTGCCACACCTCACGGCCGTCGCGCAGCGCTTCGACGTAGTGCCTGCCGGATCGAATGGCCATAACCCAGACCTCCTGCCGGGACGCCGCCGAGACTGCCTCGGGCGCGAATCCTTCCGATCGTTTTCGGGCGGCACGAGAAGCCGCTAAGAAGGAGGGGACGGATCCACGTCGGTTCCCGGTCCACGCGTCATGACACCCTGGCTCAGAGGCTTCATCGACAACCGCATCTTCGGCCCCAACCACCGTTGGTGGGCCCTCTGGGTGGTGGTGGTCGCCGTCTTCATCGCCACCACCGATGTCGGCCTCCTTACCATAAGCCTGCCCGTCATCATAACCGAGTTCGGCACGGATATCACTTTCGGCGGCTGGATCGTCTTCGTTCACGCCCTGGTGACGGGAGCCCTGTACCTGCCCTGCGGCAGGCTGTCGGACCTCATCGGCCGCAAGCGGACCTTCTGCGCGGGCTTTCTGATCTACGGCGCGGCCTCGGTCCTGGCCGGCCTGTCCCAGGGACCGGTTCAACTGATCGGCTGCCGGTTGCTGCAGGCAGTGGGCAGCGCCCTGATGATGACCAACACCTTCGCCTTGACCGCCTCCCTCTTCACCGGCCGCGACCGCGGCCGCGCCATGGGCCTGTCCGGCGGCCTCGTGGCCGCCCTCGGCTTTACCCTCGGGCCGGTGGTGGGCGGACTGATCACCTTCACCCTGGGATGGCGCTTCATCTTCTTCGTCTCCGGCGCCCTGTCCTTCCTCGGCCTTGCCACCGCCCGCTTCCTCCTGCTCGACGACAGGAACCCTCGCCGGCAACCACGGAAGGAACCCTTCGACTTCGCCGGAGCGGGTCTCTTCGCCCTCGGACTCTCCTTCCTGCTGTTGGGGATCACCAGCGGCGCGCTGGGTTATTGGGGACTTCTGCCGAGCGCCGCTTTCCTGGGCTGCTTCATCTGGCGGGAAGCGACCTGCCGCCACCCCATCCTCGACCTCGGGCTGTTCCGGGTCGTACCCTTTGCCGCCGGCAACGTCGCGCGCCTGGCCACCTTCATCGCCCTCAGCATCAACGAGTTGATGATGCCCTTCCTGCTCCAGTTCGCCCTGGGCAGGGATCCTCTCGAGGCCGGCAGCCTGATGGCTTCCACCGCACTGGTCCTGGCAGTAGTCTCGCCGTTGAGCGGCTGGGTGTCCGACCGCGTGGGCACGACCTTGCCCGCGGCTGCCGGAGCCGCGGTAGTGGCCGTCGCTTCCTACGCCCTGAGCCTGCTCGGCGACGATTCCGGTCCCGCGGAGATCATTCCCCGACTGGCCCTTCTCGGGGTCGGCATCGGGCTCTTTCAGACCCCCAACAACAACTCCCTCATCAGTTCGGCGCCGCCCCATCGGCTGGGGGTTGCCTCCTCCTTCATCTCCATCGTGCGCAGCGTGGGACGCTCGGTGGGGACGGCCACGGCCACCGCCGTCGTCAGCAGAAGGCTGCTGGCGGCCGCCCATGGCGCCGTACCACGGGACCTCACGACCTTGAAGCTCGCAGACGATCCCCGGCTCCTGGCGGCCTTCATGCAGGGATACCGCACCGCCTACACCACCGCGGCCGCCCTCGGCATGGTGGCGCTGGCGTTCTCGCTCGTCGGGAGGGCGCGAACGACTGTCGGGATGGAAGACCGCGGCTGAGAAACCGGGTCAGGGTCCGCTGCAAGGACCGGCACAGGCGCAGGGCCTGCAAGGAACGGGCCGGGCCTACCAGGTCAAGTCCATGCTCAGCTTGACGCCGTATTCCGGGGCGCCGGAACTCTCACCGCGTTCGCCTTCCAGGTCCAGGGTCAGGGACGGACCCAGGGCGAAGCGGCTGCCCATGCGGTAGGTGCGCTCGCCGCTCGACAGCCCCATGCCGCCGTAAGGGGTCATCACTCCATTGAAGGCGCTCAGACCGTAGCCCAACTCCGCATCCACCCGCGCCCCATGACCCTCGCCCTGATTACGCTCACCCGTCAGACCGTCTTCCCATAGCCGCTGCATCCCGCTGTCCGTCTTGCCCCATGCAGGACTCACCTTGAAGGACAGGCCGCGTCCGTCCGAACCCGGGTCCAGCCGGATGGAACCGCCCACGCCCCATTCCCGCGACTCTCCCTCGTGCGCCAGCAACACCCGACCCGATGCCTCTACACTCAGCCCCAGTTCCGGGTGGTCGTAACCCACCCGACTCCCCAACTCCAAACCCGCTCCCGTCTCCCCGCCACCACCGTCCCAACGCACTCCCAACTCCAGGGACGGTTCCAGCGAACCCCCGCCCTCCAACATCAACCGCCCCTTCCCCTCCACCCCTACCCGCAACCGGTGCGTCCCCACCGACAAGCCCGCCAACAACTCCCCGTTGTCATCCACGCTCATCCGCGTCGTCTGTCCCTCTCCCTTCAGGTCCACCGTCGCCGTCCCTTCCGCCCCCGTGTACAACCGCACGCTGCCCCCAAGCGCACCCCCACGGAACTCCGTGTCGCTCCTCTCCCGGCCCGCTGCCCCGTCCAGGATCTTCACCTTCCCCTGCCCGTAACCCAACGACCCCCACACCTGAGAACCCCCGGATGACGACCACCCCAGGTACGGATGGAAGATGGTCATCCCGCTCCGGTGCTCTCCCCGAACCTCCCCGCCACCGCTCCGATCCGTGTAGTCCACATCCCCGTCGAACCGAGACGCTCCCACTCCTCCCACGAATCCCGATCCCCACTCCACGTCCACTCCCGTATGAACCCCGAACAGACCTCCCTCCCATTCCACTGCCCTGCCTCCCGACAGCTTCCGGTAGTCGCTCCCCGCCCACAGACCCAGGCCCGATCCAGCCCCCTCGGTCCCCAGCCGAACCGTGAACAACGTCCCTCCCAGCAACTCCTTCCAGTCGATGCTGCCCTCCTCCGACAGCTTCCCCCGACCCCGTTCCAGACCCAGCAACTCATCCCAACTCACGTTGTCTTCCAGCCGCTGACCACGTCCACGCAGCTTCTCCAACACCGACGCCACGCTGCCGGACACATCGGCGCTCTCCTCTCGCCGTTCCGGCCCCAGACGCCCCGTCACCGACTCCACCGCGCTGCTCCACATCGCCCGAGACAGTTCCGGCACGATCACCGCGTTCACCGCCCGCAGACGCCGCCGCTGCACATCCGCCTCACTCAGCACCCTCACCGAGAACCGCACCTCCGCCGTGTCTCCGTCTGCGTCCGTGGCTGTCCACCTGTACTCCGTGCGCGCCAACCCCTCCGTCGGCGTCCCCGTTAACACCTGCGTGGCCGAGTCTCGCGTCACTCCGCCCGGCAGCGCCGGCGTCAGCCTGTAACTCAACGTCCCGTTGCCACCACTCGCTGCCGGCAACCTCACCGCCGTGATGCTCTCACCCTCGATCCACTCCTGGTCGGCTACGGTCCCCTCGAAACCCGGCCTCAGATCCGGCGCCACCAGGATGGTGAACGTCAACGCCGCTGTGTCTCCGTCCGCGTCCGTCGCCGTCAGCGTGTACAGCCGCTCCACCGCTGCCTCCCTGGGCGTGCCGCACAGGGTGCCGCCGCCGGCCGCAGACATGTCCACGTTCCCGGCATCCCCTCTCTGGTCGCGGCACACCTCCGGCCTGCCCGGAGCGACGTAGAGGATCCCGCTCGGCAGGGGCACCCTGGACGGCAGCGTCAACCCGGACGGCAGAGGCGTCCTGGTGATGTCCCCACTGGGAGCCGCAGCCGGACCGCTCAACTCGTAGGTCAGCGTCCCGTCGCCACCACTCGCCGCCGGCAACCGCACCGGCGTGATGCTCTCATCCTCGACCCACTCCTGGTCGGCTACGGTCACCTCGAAAACCGGCCTCAGATCCGGCTTCACCGTGATGGCGAACGTCAACGCCGCTGTGTCTCCGTCCGCGTCCGTCGCCGTCCACGTGTACTCCGTCCGCGACCACTCCTCCGTCGGCGTCCCCGTTAACACCTGCGTGGCCGGGTCTTGCGTCACTCCGCTCGGCAGCGCCGGTGTCAGCGTGTAGCTCAACGTCCCGTTGCCACCGCTCGCTGCCGGCAGACTCACCGCCGTGATGCTCTCAGCCTCGGTCCACTCCTGGTCGGCTACGGTCGTCTCGAAAACCGGCATCAGGTCCGGCTTCACCGTGATGGCGAACGTCAACGCCGCTGTGTCTCCGTCCGCGTCCGTCGCCGTCCACGTGTACTCCGTCCGCGACCACTCCTCCGTCGGCGTCCCCGTTAACACCTGTGTGGTCGGATCTCGCGTCACTCCGCCCGGCAGCGCCGGCGTCAGCGTGTAGCTCAACGTCCCGTTGCCACCGCTCGCTGCAGGCAGACTCACCGCCGTGATGCTCTCACCCTCGATCCACTCCTGGTCGGCTACGGTCGCCTCGAAAACCGGCCTCAGATCCGGCTTCACCGTGATGGCGAACGTCAGCGCCGCTGTGTCCCCGTCCGCATCCGTGGCCGTCCACGTGTACTCCGTCCGCGACGACTCCTCCGTCGGCGTCCCCGTTAACACCTGCGTGGCTGGGTCTTGCGTCACTCCGCTCGGCAGCGCCGGCGTCAGCGTGTAGCTCAACGTCCCGTTGCCACCGCTCGCTGCAGGCAGACTCACCGCCGTGATGCTCTCATCCTCGATCCACTCCTGGTCGGCTACGGTCGTCTCGAAAACCGGCATCAGATCCGGCTCCACCGTGATGGCGAACGTCAACGCCGCTGTGTCTCCGTCCGCGTCCGTCGCCGTCCACGTGTACTCCGTCCGCGACGACTCCTTCGTCGGCGTCCCCGTTAACATCTGTGTGCTCGGGTCTCGCGTCACTCCGCTCGGCAGCGCCGGCGTCAGCCTGTAACTCAACGTCCCGTTGCCACCACTCGCCGCCGGCAACCTCACCGCCGTGATGCTCTCATCCTCGATCCACTCCTGGTCGGCTACGGTCGCCTCGAAAACCGGCCTCAGATCCGGCTTCACCGTGATGGCGAACGTCAACGCGGCTGTGTCTCCGTCCGCGTCCGTGGCCGTCCACCTGTACTCCGTCCGCGACGACTCCTCCGTCGGCGTCCCCGTTAACACGTGCGTGCTCGGGTCTCGCGTCACTCCGTTCGGCAGCGCCGGCGTCAGACTGTAGCTCAACCTCCCGTTGCCACCCACCGCCGCCGGCAACCGCACCGCCGTGATGCTCTCACCCTCGATCCACTCCTGGTCGGCTACAGTCGCCTCAAAACTCGGCCTCAGATCCGGCTTCACCGTGATGGCGAACGTCAACGCGGCTGTGTCTCCGTCCGCGTCCGTCGCCGTCCACGTGTACTCCCTGCGCGACGACTCCTCCGTCGGCGTCCCCGTTAACACCTGCGTGCTCGGGTCTCGCGTCACTCCGCTCGGCAGCGCCGGCGTCAGTGTGTAGCTCAACCTCCCGTTGCCACCCACCGCCGCCGGCAACCGCACCGCCGTGATGCTCTCACCCTCGATCCACTCCTGGTCGGCTACAGTCGCCTCAAAACTCGGCCTCAGATCCGGCTTCACCGTGATGGCGAACGTCAGCGCCGCTGTGTCTCCGTCCGCGTCCGTCGCCGTCCACGTGTACTCCGTCCGCGACGACTCCTCCGTCGGCGTCCCCGTTAACACGTGCGTGCTCGGGTCTCGCGTCACTCCGTTCGGCAGCGCCGGCGTCAGCCTGTAGCTCAACCTCCCGTTGCCACCCACCGCCGCTGGCAACCGCACCGGCGTGATGCTCTCATCCTCGATCCACTCCTGGTCGGCTACGGTCACCTCGAAACTCGGCCTCAGGTCCGGCTTCACCGTGATGGCAAACGTCAGCGCCGCTGTGTCTCCGTCCGCGTCCGTCGCCGTCCACGTGTACTCCGTGCGTGACGACTCCTCCGTCGGCGTCCCCGTTAACACCTGCGTGGCCGGGTCTCGCGTCACTCCGTTCGGCAGCGCCGGCGTCAGCCTGTAGCTCAACCTCCCGTTGCCACCCACTGCCGCTGGCAACCGCACCGCCGTGATGCTCTCATCCTCGATCCACTCCTGGTCGGCTACGGTCGCCTCGAAAACCGGCCTCAGATCCGGCTTCACCGTGATGGCAAACGTCAGCGCCGCTGTGTCCCCATCCGCGTCCGTGGCCGTCCACCTGTACTCCGTCCGCGACGACTCCTCCGTCGGCGTCCCCGTTAACACCTGCGTGCTCGGGTCTCGCGTCACTCCGTTCGGCAGCGCCGGCGTCAGCCTGTAGCTCAACCTCCCGTTGCCACCCACTGCCGCTGGCAACCGCACCGCCGTGATGCTCTCATCCTCGATCCACTCCTGGTCGGCTACGGTCACCTCGAAACTCGGCCTCAGATCCGGCTTCACCACGATGGTGAACGTCAATGCCCCTGTGTCCCCGTCCGCGTCCGTCGCCGTCAGCGTGTAGGTCGCCTCTGCCGCCACCTCCGTGGGCGTGCCCGACAGCCTCCCGCCCGTGCCGGCCCCCGCGCTCGGCGCCCTGTACACGATCCCGGCCGGCAGCCTCAGCCCGCTCCTGCCCTCCGGACCCCTCAGCGTGTAGGTCAGCGTCCCGTCGCCTCCCGTCGCTGCCGGCAGCGAGACCCGCCCAATCGTCGAGTTCTGCAAGTAGCGTTGCGCGGCGAAGGTGTCCGGATCGAAGGTCGGCGCCTCGTCGTCCTCTCCGGGATCTCGCAGGGTCCCCTCGGTGATGGTCAGCGCCGCACCCCTCACCTCCCCCACGCCCTGGCTGTTCCGCGCCGTCCCCGTCACCATTACCGACCGGTCCCCCACGTTGTCCAGGCCGTCGTCCACTGCCGCGATCGTCACGCTGTCCAACGCGTCCGTCGTCTCACCCGCCGCGATCGTGATGGTCGCGTCCGACCCCACCGTGTACGCGCCCGTCACCGCCGTCACCGTGATCGTCGTCGCCGCGCTCGACGCATGGCTCAGCACCGCACTCACCGTCGTCCCGCCGTCCTCCGGGATCGAGGCCTCTGCTACCACCAGCGTCACACCCGGCGCCGCCTCGTCGTCCTCGATCGTCAGCGTCACGCTCACCGGGGCCGCCACTCCGCTGTCGCCGCTCACCACCGCCGACACCGTCACTTCCTTGTCCGGTGCATCCACCGCGTTGTTCACCGCGGTCACCGTCACCGTCCCGGTGCTCGTCGTCGCCCCGGCCGCGATGGTCAGCGTCTTCGTGCTCGACAGACTGAAATCCCCCGCCGCCGCGTTCGTCCCCGCGGTCGCCGCTACCGTCAGCGTCACCGCCTTGCTCGACACCCGGTTCAGCTTCGCCGTCACCGTCGCCGACCCCACGTTCGTCCCGTCGTGTTCGTCGATCGTCGCCGGACTCAGCGTCAGCGTCGCCGTCGGCGCTCCCCCGGCGTCCGTCAACGTGAGGCTCGCCCCCCTCACCACTCCCACCCCTTGACTGTTCTGTGCCGTCCCGGTCACCGTCACCGTCCGGTTGACCGCGTTGTCGATGGTGTCGTCCACCGCATTGATCGTCGCCGTGTCCAGCGCGTTCGCCGTCTCACCCGCCGCAATCGTGATCGTCGCGTCTGACCCCACCGTGTACGCCCCCGGCACCCCCGTCACCGTCACCGTCGTCGCCGCGCTCGACGCATGGCTCAACCTCGCCCTTACCGTCGTCGTGCCGCCGTCCTCCGAGATCGAACTGTCCGTCACCGACAGCGTCACCGTCGGCCCTGCGTCGTCGTCCTCGATCGTCAGCGTCGCACTCGCCGGGGCGGCAACCCCGCTGTCTCCGCTCACCGACGCCGACACCGTCACTTCCTTGTTCGGCGCGTTCACCGCGTTGTTCACCGCGGTCACCGTCACCGTGCCGGTGCTCGCCGTCGCTCCCGCCGCGATGGTCAGCGTTTTCGTGCTCGACAGACTGAAATCCCCCGCCGCCGCGTTCGTCCCAGCGGTCGCCGACACCGTCAGCGTCACCGCCTTGCTCGACGCAGGGTTCAGCGTTGCCGTCACCGTGCTCGACCCCGGATTCGTCCCATCGAACTCGTTGATCGTAGCCGGACTCAGTACCAGCGTCGCCGTCGGCGCTCCCTCGTCGTCCGTCAGCGTCAGCGACGCACCGGTCACCTCCCCCACGCCCTGGCTGTTCTCCGCCGTCCCCGTCACCATCGCCGTCCGGTTGACCACGTTGTCCACCGCGTCGTTCACCGCCGTGATCGTCACCGTGTCCGCCGTGTTCGCCGTCTCCCCCGCCGCAATCGTGATGGTCGCGTCCGACCCCACCGTGTACGCCCCCGTCACCCCCGTCACCGTCACCGTCGTCGCCGCGCTCGATGCATGCGACAGCGTCGCCGTCACCGTCGTCGTACCGCCGTCCTCCGAAATCGACGACGAAGACAACGCCAACGTCACCGACGGCGCACCGTCGTCGTCCCTGATGGTCCCCGTCCCCGTTCCCGCCGTGCTCGACACCGTCGCGTTCACCGGGCCGCTCAGCACCACCTTCACCGTCTCATCCGGCTCGTCCGTGCCGTCCCCGGTCACCGTCACGTCGAGGGTCCTGCTCGTCTCGCCCGCTGCGAACGTCAACGTCCCCGCCGACAGCGCCGTGTAGTCCGTGCCCGCCGTGGCCGTGCCGCCCGTCCCCTCCGCGTAGCCCACCGTCACCCGCTTGCCGCTCACCGCGCTCAGCGTCACATCGAAGGTCAGCGCCGCGGTCGAACCCACCGCCCCCTCCGTCACGCCCGGCGACGAAATCGACACAGAAGGCGCATCGTCGTCATCGGTGATCGTCAACGTCTTGCTCGCCGGGTCCGACACATCGCCGCCGGACGCCGTGGCCGACACCGTCACCGACTTGTCCGGCCCGTCCGTCGTGTCGCTCTCCGCCGAGACCGTCACCGTCCCGGTGCTCGCCGTCTGCCCCGACGCGATGGTCAGCGTCGTGCCCGTCTGCGTGAAGTCCGTCGCCGACGCGTTCGTCCCCGCCGACGCCGATACTGTCAGCGTCACCGCCGCGCTCGATTCGCCGGACAGCATCGCCGTCACCGTGGTCTTGCCGCCGCTCTCCGAGATCGACGAAGACGACAGAACCAGCGTCGCCGTCGGCGGACCCTCGTCGTCGGTCAGCGTGAGGCTCGCACCGGTCACGGTGCCGACCCCCTGATCGTTGGACGCCGTGCCCGTCACCGTCACCGTGCGATCGCCCACGTTGTCCACGTCGTCGCTCACCGCCGCGATCGCCGCCGTGTCCGTGGCGTTCGACGTGGCGCCCGCCGCGATCACGATGGTCGCGTCCGAACCCACCGTGTAGAAGCCCGTCACCCCCGTCACCGTCACCGTCGTCGCCGCGCTCGACGGGTGCGACAGCGTCGCCGTCACCGTCGTCGTGCCCCCGCTCTCCGGGATCGAAGAGGACCCCAGCGCCAGCTTCACCGTCGGCGCATCGTCGTCATCGGTGATCGTCAGCGTCTTGCCCGCCGGGTCCGACACGCCGCCGCCGGACGCCGTGGCCGACACCGTCACCGACTTGTCCGGCCCGTCCGTCGTGTCGCTCTCCGCCGAGACCGTCACCGTCCCGGTGCTCGCCGTCTGCCCCGACGGGATGGTCAGCGTCTTCGCGCTCGACAGCGCGAAGCCAGCGCCGGTAGCCGATACCGTCAGCGTCACCGCCGCGCTCGATTCGCCGGACAGCGTCGCCGTCACCGTCGCCACGCCGCCCGACTCCGAGATCGACGAAGACGACAGAACCAGCGTCGCCGTCGGCGTATCCTCGTTGTCGGTCAGCGTCAGCACCGCCCCGGTCACGGCGCCGATCCCCTGGTCGTTCCGCGCCGAACCCGCCACCGTCACGGAGCGGTTGCCGACGTTGTCCACATCGTCGTTCACCGCCGCGATCGTCGCCGTGTCCGAAGCCCGCGAGGTGGCGCCCGCCGCGATCACGATGGTCGCGTCCGAACCCACCGTGTAGAGGCCCGTGACCGCTGTCACCGTCACCGTCGTCGCCGCGCTCGACGGGTGCGACAGCGTCGCCGTCACCGTCGTCGAACCCCCGTTCTCCGGGATCGAAGAGGACCCCAGCGCCAGCTTCACCGTCGGCACATCGTCGTCGTCCGCGATCGTCAACGTCTTGCTCGTCGGGGCCGACACGCCGCCGCCGGACGCCGTGGCCGACACCGTCACCGACTTGTCCGGCCCGTCCGTCGTGTCGCTCTCCGCCGTCACCGTCACCGTCCCGGTGCTCGCCGTCCGCCCCGACGCGATGGTCAGCGTCGTGCCCGTCTGCGTGAAGTCCGTCGCCGCCGCGTTCGTCCCCGCCGACGCCGATACCGTCAGCGTCACCGCCGCGCTCGACATCCGGTTCAAGCTCGCCGTCACCGTCGCCACCCCACCGGTCTCCGAGATCGTCGAAGACGACAGCGCCAGCGTCGCCGCCGGCGTCGCCTCGTCGTCCATCAGCGTGAGGCTCGGCCCGGTCACGGCGCCGACCCCCTGGTCGTTGGACGCCGTGCCCGTGACCGTCACGCTCCGGTCGCCGATGTTGTCCACGTCGTCGTTCACCGCCGCGACCGTCGCCGTGTCCGTGGCGTTCGACGTGGCGCCCGCCGCGATCACGATGGCCGCGTCCGAACCCACCGTGTAGAAGTCCGACACCGCCGTCACCGTCACCGTCGTCGCCGCGCTCGACGGGTGCGACAGCGTCGCGCTCACCGTCGTCGTGCCACCGTTCTCCGGGATCGAAGAGGACGCCAGCGCCAGCTTCACCGTCGGCGCATCGTCGTCATCGGTGATCGTCAACGTCTTGCCCGCCGGGTCCGACACGCCGCCGCCGGACACCGTGGCCGAGACCGTCACCGACTTGTCCGGCGCGTCCGTCGTGTCGGCGACCGCCGCGACCGTCACCGTCCCGGTGCTCGCCGTCTCCCCCGACGCGATGGTCAGCGTCTTCGCGCTCGAAAGCGTGAAGCCGGCGCCGGTAGCCGATACCGTCAGCGTCACCGCCGCGCTCGATTCGCCGGACAGCGTCGCCGTCACCGTCGCAACGCCGCCCGACTCCGAGATCGTCGGCGACGACAGAACCAGCGTCGCCGTCGGCGCCGCCTCGTCGTCCATCAGCGTGAGGCTCGGCCCGGTCACGGCGCCGACCCCCTGGTCGTTGGACGCCGTGCCCGTCACCGTCACGCTCCGGTCGCCCACGTTGTCCACGTCGTCGTTCACCGCCGCGATCCCCGCCGTGTCCGTGGCGTTCGACGTCTGCCCCGCCGCGATCACGATGGTCGCGTCCGAACCCACCGTGTAGAAGCCCCTCACCCCCGTCACCGTCACCGTCGTCGCCGCGCTCGACGGGTGCGACAGCGTCGCCGTCACCGTCGTCGAACCCCCGTTCTCCCGGATCGAAGAGGACCCCAGCGCCAGCTTCACCGTCGGCGCATCGTCGTCATCGGTGATCGTCAGCGTCTTGCTCTCCGGGGCCGACACGCCGCCGCCGGACGCCGTGGCCGACACCGTCACCGACTTGTCCGGCGCATCCGTCGTGTCGGCGAGCGCCGCGACCGTCACCGTCCCGGCGCTCGCCGTCTCCCCCGACGCGATGGTCAGCGTCTTCGCGCTCGAAAGCGTGAAGCCGGCGCCGGTAGCCGATACCGTCAGCGTCACCGCCGCGCTCGACGCACGGTTCAAGCTCGCCGTCACCGTCGCCACGCCGCCCGACTCCGAGATCGTCGGCGACGACAGAACCAGCGTCGCCGTCGGCGTCGCCTCGTCGTCCGTCAGCGTGAGGCTCGGCCCCGTCACGGCACCGACCCCCTGGTCGTTGGACGCCGTGCCCGTCACCGTCACGCTCCGGTCGCCGATGTTGTCCACATCGTCGTCCGCCGCCGCGATCGTCGCCGTGTCCGTCGCGTTCGCCGTGCTCCCCGCCGCGATAACGATCGTCGCGTCGGCGCCCACCGTGTACGCGCCTTCGAGCGCCGTCACGGTGATCGTGGTGGCCGCGCTCGACGGATGCGTGAGCTTCGCGCTCACCGTCGTCGTGCCACCGTCCTCGGCGATGGCCGTAGCCGCCAGCGCCAGCGTCACACCCGGCGCATCGTCGTCGTCCGCGATGGTCAGCGTCTTGCTCGCCGGAGCCGCCACGCCGCCGCCGGACGCCGCGGCCGACACCGTCACCGACTTGTCCGGCTCGTCCGTCGTGTCGGCGACCGCCGTCACGGTCACGACGCCCGTGCTCGCCGTCTGCCCCGACGCGATGGTCAGCGTCTTCGCGCTCGACAGCGTGAAGCCGGCGCCGGTAGCCGAGACCGTCAGCGTCACCGCCGCGCTCGACGCCCGGTTCAAGCTCGCCGTCACCGTGCTCGAATTGCCCGCCCCGCTCTCGTCGATGGTGTCCGGCTCCGAGGGGTCCGGCTCCGACAACGACAGCGTCGCCGTCGGCGTCGCTTCGTTGTCCGTCAGCGTCAGAGGCGCGCCGGTCACCGTCAGGGTCTGCGAATCGGCCGCCGCCTGGGCGTTGGCCGCCGTGCCCGTCACCGTCACCGAGCGATTGCCCACATTGTCTACATCATCGTCCACCGCCGCGACCGTCGCCGTGTCCGTGGCGTTCGCCGTCTCCCCGGCGGCGATGACGACGGTCGCGTCCGCGCCCACCGTGTAAGCGCCTTCGAGCGCCGTTACGGTGATCGTGGTGGCCGCGCTCGACGCGTGGGAGAGCGTCGCGCTCACCGTGGTCGTGCCGCCGTCCTCCGCAATCGAGGAATCCGCCACCTTCAGGGTCGCCGTCGGCGCGGCGTCGTCGTCCTCGATGGTCAGGGTCGCGGCGGTCGGGGCTGCCACCCCGCTGGCGCCGCTCACCGTCGCCGACACCGTCACCGACTTGTCCGGCGCATCGACCGTGTTGTCGTTCGCCGTCACGGTCACCACGCCGGTGCTCGCGGTCTGCCCCGCCGCGATGGTCAGCGTCTTCGCGTTCGACAGCGCGAAGTCCCCCGCGCCCGCGTTCGTTCCCGCCGAAGCCGCGACCGTCAGTGTCACCGCCTCGCTCGACGCCCGGTTCAGCGTCGCCGTCACCGTGCTCGAATTGCCCGCCCCGCTCTCGTCGATGGTATCCGGCTTCGCCGCGTCCGGCTCCGACAGCGCCAACGTCACCGTCGGCGTCGCCTCGTCGTCCGTCAGCGTCAGCGACGCGCCGGTCACCGCCACGGTCTGCGAATCGGCCGCGGCCTGGGCGTTGGCCGCCGTGCCCGTCACCGTCACGCTCCGGTCGCCGATGTTGTCCACGTCGTCGTCCGCCGCCGCGATCGTCGCCGTGTCCGTCGCGTTCGCCGTGCTCCCCGCCGCGATCACCACGGTCGCGTCCGAACCCACCGTGTAGAAGTCCGACACCCCCGTCACCGTCACCGTCGTCGCCGCGCTCGACGGATGCGACAGCGTCGCGCTCACCGTCGTCGTGCCACCGTCCTCAGCGATGGCCACTGCCGCCAGCGACAGCGCCACCGTCGGCGCCGCGTCGTCGTCCGCGATAGTCAGGGTCGCGGCGGTCGGGGCCGCCACCCCGCTGGCACCCGACACCGCGGCCGAAACCGTCACCGACTTGTCCGGCCCGTCCGTCGTGTCGCTCACGGCCGCGACCGTCACCGCCCCGGCGCTCGCCGTCTGCCCCGACGCGATGGTGAGCGTCCTCGCGTTCGACAGCGTGAAGTCCCCCACGCCCGCGTTCGTCCCCGCCGTTGCCGCCACCGTCAGCGTCACCGCCGCGCTCGATGCACGGTTCAAGCTCGCCGTCACCGTCGCCACCCCGCCCGACTCCGAGATCGACGAAGACGACAGCGCCAACGTCGCCGTCGGCGTCGCTTCGTCGTCCGTCAGCGTCAGGGACGCGCCCGTCACCGTCAGCGAATCGGCCGCGGCCTGGGCGTTGGACGCCGTGCCCGTCACCGTAACGCTCCGGTTGGCCACGTTGTCGATGGCGTCGTCCACCGCCGTAATGGTCGCCGTGTCCGTGGCGTTCGCCGTCTGCCCCGCCGCGATGACGACGGTCGCGTCCGAACCCACCGTGTAGAAGTCCGACACCGCCGTCACCGTCACCGTCGTCGCCGCGCTCGACGGATGGCTCAGAGTCGCGCTCACCGTCGAGACGCCGCCGTTCTCCGAAATCGACGACGGCGACAGCGACAACGCCACCGTCGGCGCATCGTCGTCGTCCCTCAGCGTCAGCGACGCACCGGTCACGCTCCCCGTGCCCACGTCGTTGGCTACCGTCGCCGTCACCGTCGTCGTGCGGTCCGGCTCGTCCGTCGTGTTGTTCACGGCGTCGATCGTCGCCGTATCCGAGGCGTTCGCCGTCTCGCCCGCCGCGATCACGATGGTCGCGTCCGACCCCGCCGCGTAGAAGCCCGTCACCCCCGTCACCGTCACCGTCGTCGCCGCGCTGGACGGATGGGAGAGGGTCGCGGTTACCGTAGCTGCGCCGCCATTCTCCGAGATCGAGGAGTGCGACAGCGCCAGTTCCACCGTCGGTGCCGCGTCGTCGTCCGTAATCGTTCCCGTTGCCGTCGCGTCGCTGGTCAGGTACTGCGCGTTCACCGGCATGCTCATCTCTACCGTCACCGTCTCGTCCGGCTCGTCGATCCCGTCGCCGGTCACCGTCACCGAGATGGTCGCGCTCGTCACGCCGGGCGCCACGGTCAGCGTGCCGGGGGCCAGCGCCGTATAGTCGGTCCCCGCCGTCGCCGTGCCGGTACCCGCGTCCGCGTAAGACACCGTCACCGTCCTCGTGCCCGCCTTGCTCAACGTCAGCGTGTAGGTCAGTGTCGCCGTCGAACCTGCCGCGCCCTCCGACACCCGCGGCGACGAGAGCGACAGGAACGGTGGCCGGTTCACCGTCCTCCCGTCTCCGTTGGTCGAATCCCCAGGCGGGAGGGCCTCGGTGGTCACCCGGATGGAGAACGTCAAGGAATCCTCGTCCCCATCCTCGTCCCGAACCGTCCAAGTGTAATCCACCTGCGCCACTTCCTCGTCCGGCGTCGTGCCCGTCACGAAGAAGCCGCTCCGCGACAACCACGACGGCACGGCCGGCGACAGCGTGTAGGTCAGCGTCCCGTCACCCCCCGTCGCCTCCGGCAGTTCGAGGCGCGGGACCACGGTGGAGGTTGTCCAGCGCCGGTTGGCGATCGTGTCGTCGCCGAAGCTCGGCTTCAGGTCCACGTCGTCGTCCATGATCGCCAGCGTCAGCGGCGCCGGGTTCCCCGCGACCCCCTGCCCGTTGGCGGCCGTCGCCGACACCCTCACCGACTTGTCGTGCGCCGCGTCCTCGTCGTTGTCCACCGCCGCGATGGTCACCGTCCCCGAACTCGCCGTCGAGCCTGCCGCCACCGTCAACGCCGTCCCCGTCTGCTTGAAGTCCGCCGCCACCGTGTGCGCCCCCGCCGACGCCGCTACCGTCACCGTCGTCGCCGCGCTCGACGCGTGCGAAAGCGTCGCCGTCACCGTCGCCGCGCCGCCGTTCTCCGAAATCGACGAGGATGACAGCGCCAACGTCACCGACGGCGCATCGTCGTCGTCCGTGATCGTGCCCGTGCCCTCCGCCGTGCCCAGCGTCGCGTTCGTCGGGCCGCTCAGCGCCACCTTCACCGTCTCGTTCGGCTCGTCCACGGCGTCGCCCGTCACCGTCACCGAGACCGTCCCGCTGGTCGCGCCCGCCGCGAAGGTCAGCGTGCCGGCGGCCAGCGCCGTATAGTCCGTCCCCGCAGTCGCCGTGCCGCCCGTGCCCTCGGCGTAGGCGACCGTGACCTCCTTGCCGCTCGCCGCGCTCAGCGTCACCGCGAAGGTCAGCGTCGCCGTCGCATCCGACGCTCCCTCGGTCACGCTCGGCGACGAGATCGACACCGTCGGCGCGGCGTCGTCATCGGCGATGGTCAGCGTCGTGCTCGCCGGATCCGACACGCCGCCGCCGCCGGACGCCGTGGCCGAGACCGTCACCGATTTGTCCGGCCCGTCCGTCGTGTCGCTCTCCGCCGTGACCGTCACCGTGCCGGTGCTCGCCGTCTGCCCGGCCGCGACGGTCAGCGTCGTGCCCGTCTGCGTGAAGTCATCGGACGCCGCGTTCGCCCCCGCCGCAGCCGCCACCGTCAGCGTCACCGCCGCGCTCGACGCACGGTTCAAGCTCGCCGTCACCGTCGCAACGCCGCCGCTCTCCGAGATCGACGAAGACGACAGCACCAACGTCGCCATCGGCGTCGCCTCGTCGTCCGTCAGCGTGAGGCTCGGCCCGGTCACGGCGCCGACGCCCTGGTCGTTGGTCGCCGTGCCCGTCACCGTCACGCTCCGGTCGCCGATGTTGTCCACGTCGTCGTCCACCGCCGCGACCGCCGCCGTGTCCGAGGTGTTCGATGTCTCGCTCGCCGCGATCACCACGGTCGCGTCCGAACCCACCGTGTAGAAGTCCGACACCCCCGTCACCGTCACCGTCGTCACCGCGCTCGACGGATGGCTCAGAGTCGCACTCACCGTCGTCGTGCCGCCGTCCTCGGCGATGGCCGCAGCCGCCAGCGCCAGCTCCACCGTCGGCGCAGCGTCGTCGTCCCTCAGCGTCAGCGTCGCGGCGGTCGGGGCCGCCACCCCGCTGGTGCCCGACACCGTGGCCGAAACCGTCACCGACTTGTCCGGCGAGTCCGTCGTGTCGGCGACCGCCGTCACGGTCACCACGCCCGTGCTCGCCGTCTGCCCCGATGCGACGGTCAGTGTCTTCGCGCTCGACAGCGTGAAGCCGCTCCCCGAAGCCGCCACCGTCAGCGTCACCGCCGCGCTCGACGCACGGTTCAAGCTCGCCGTCACCGTCGCAACGCCGCCCGACTCCGAGACCGACGAAGACGACAGCGCCAACGTTGCGGTCGGCGTCGCCTCGTCGTCCGTCAGCGTGAGGCTCGGCCCGGTCACGGCGCCGACGCCCTGGTCGTTGGACGCTGCGCCCGTCACCGTCACGCTCCGGTCCCCCACGTTGTCCATGTCGTCGTTCACCGCCGTAATGGTCGCCGTGTCCGTCGCGTTCGCCGTCTGCCCGGCCGCGATGACGATGGTCGCGTCCGAACCCACCGTGTAGAAGTCCGACACCCCCGTCACCGTCACCGTCGTCGCCGCGCTCGACGGGTGGGAGAGCCGCGCCGTCACCGTCGAGACGCCGCCGTTCTCCGAAACCGACGACGGCGACAGCGTGAGCGTCGCACCCGGCGCCGCGTCGTCGTCCTCGATGGTGAGGGTGAGCGCGAGCGGGTCGGTCACGCCCTGGGCGTTGCTCGCGGACCCGGAGACCCGCACCGACCGGTTCGGCGCGTCGGTCGAGTCGTTCGCCGCCGCGATCGTCGCCGTGCCGGTGCTCGCCGTCTCTCCCGCCGCGACGGTGAGCGTCGCCGGACTCGACAGCGTGAAGTCGCCGTCCGCCGCGTTCGCCCCCGCCGTTGCCGACACCGTGAGCGTCGTCGCCTGGCTCGACGCGCGGTTCAGCGTCGCCGTCACCGTCGCCTTGCCGCCGTTCTCCGAGATCGACGACGACGACAGAACCAGCGTCGCCGTGGGCTTCCCGTCGTCGTCGCGGATCGTCAGCGTCACGGCTACGGGGTTATCGGCGAACCCCTGGCCGTTGGCGACCGTCGCCGTGACCGTCACCGACCGGTCCGGCGCGTCCCTCGCGTCGTCGTTCGCCGACACCGTCACCGTTCCGGTGCTGGTCGTCGCGCCGGCCGCGACGGTCAGCGTCTTCGCGGCCGAGAGGGAGAAGTCGCCGTCCGCCGCGTTCGCCCCCGCCGAAGCCGACACCGTGAGCGTCGTCGCCCGGCTCGACGGATGCGAAAGCGTCGCCGTCACCGCCGCCCGCGTCGTCGTCCCGCTCTCGTCGATGGTCGGAGGCGAGAGAACCAGCGTCACCGTCGGCGCGGCGTCGTCGTCCGCGATGGTCAGGGTCGCGGCGGTCGGGGCCGCCACCCCGCTGGCGCCGCTCACCGTGGCCGATACCGTCACCGACTTGTCCGGCGCATCGACCGTGTTGTCGTTCGCCGTCACGGTCACCACGCCGGTGCTCGCGGTCTGCCCCGCCGCGATGGTCAGCGTCTTCGCGTTCGACAGCGCGAAGTCCCCCGCGCCCGCGTTCGTTCCCGCCGAAGCCGCGACCGTCAGTGTCACCGCCTCGCTCGACGCCCGGTTCAGCGTCGCCGTCACCGTGCTCGAATTGCCCGCCCCGCTCTCGTCGATGGTGTCCGGCTTCGCCGCGTCCGGCTCCGACAGCGCCAACGTCACCGTCGGCGTCGCCTCGTCGTCCGTCAGCGTCAACGACGCGCCGGTCACCGTCACGGTCTCCGAATCGGCCGCGGCCTGGGCGTTGGCCGCCGTGCCCGTCACCGTCACGCTCCGGTCGCCCACGTTGTCGATGGCGTCGTTCACCGCCGTGACCGTCACGCTGTCCGTGGCGTTCGACGTGCTCCCCGCCGCGATCACGATGGTCGCGTCCGAACCCGCCGTGTAGAAGCCCGTGACCCCCGTCACCGTCACCGTCGTCGCCGCGCTCGATGGATGCGACAGCGTCGCGGTCACCGTGGTCGTGCCGCCGTTCTCCGCGATGGCGCTGTCCGCCACCGCCAGGGTCGCCGCCGGCGCGGCGTCGTTGTCCGCGATGGTCAGGGTCGCGGCGGCCGGCGCCGCCACCCCGCTGGCGCCGCTCACCGTGGCCGACACCGTCACCGACTTGTCCGGCTCGTCCTTCGCGTTGTCGTTCGCCGTCACGGTCACCACGCCCGTGCTCGCGGTCTGTCCCGCCGCGATGGTGAGCGTCTTCGCGTTCGACAGCGTGAAGTCCCCCGCGCCCGCGTTCGTCCCCGCCGTTGCCGCCACCGTCAGGGTCACCGCCGCGCTCGACGCCCGGTCCAGCGTCGCCGTCACCGTGCTCGAATTGCCCGCCCCGCTCTCGTCGATGGTGTCCGGCTGCGCCGTATCCGGCTCCGACAGCGCCAGCGTCGCCGTCGGCGTCGCCTCGTCGTCGGTCAGCGTCAGAGACGCGCCGGTCACCGTCACGGTCCGCGAATCGGCCGCGGCCCGGGCATTGGCCGCCGTTCCCGACACCGTGACGCTCCGGTCGCCGATGTTGTCCACATCGTCGTCCACCGCCGAGACCGTCACCGTGTCCGTGGCGTTCGCCGTGCTCCCCGCCGCGATCACGATGGTCGCGTCGGCGCCCACCGTGTAGAGGCCCGAGACCGCCGTCACCGTCACCGTCGTCGCCGCGCTCGACGGATGCGACAGCGTCGCGCTCACCGTCGTCGTGCCGCCGTCCTCGGCGATGGCCGCAGCCGCCAGCGCCAGCGTCACCGTCGGGGCGCCGTCGTCATCGGCGATCGTCAACGTCTTGCTCGCCGGGTCCGACACGCCGCCACCGGAGGCCGTCGCCGAGACCGTCACCGACTTGTCCGGCCCGTCCTTCGCGTTGTCGTTCGCCGTCACGGTCACCACGCCGGTGCTCGCGGTCTGCCCCGCCGCGATGGTGAGCGTCTTCGCGTTCGACAGCGCGAAGTCCCCCGCGCCCGCGTTCGTCCCCGCCGAAGCCGCCACCGTCAGTGTCACCGCCTCGCTCGACGCCCGGTTCAGCGTCGCCGTCACCGTGCTCGAATTGCCCGCCCCGCTCTCGTCGATGGTGTCCGGCTTCGCCGCGTCCGGCTCCGACAGCGCCAGCGTCGCGGTCGGCGTCGCCTCGTCGTCGGTCAGCGTCAGCGACGCGCCGGTCACCGTCACGGTCTCCGAATCGGCCGCGGCCTGGGCGTTGACCGCCGTGCCCGTCACCGTGACGCTCCGGTCGCCGATGTTGTCCACATCGTCGTCCACCGCCGCGATCGTCGCCGTGTCCGTCGCGTTCGACGTGTTCCCCGCCGCGATCACCACGGTCGTGTCCGTGCCCACCGTGTACGCGCCTTCGAGTGCCGTCACGGTGATCGTGGTCGCCGCGCTCGACGCATGGGAGAGCGTCGCGCTCACCGTGGTCGTGCCGCCGTCCTCCGCGATCGAGGAATCCGCCACCGTCAGCGTCGCCGTCGGCGCGGCGTCGTTGTCGGCGATGGTCAGGGTCGCGGCGGCCGGCGCCGCCACCCCGCTGGCGCCGCTCACCGTGGCCGACACCGTCACCGACTTGTCCGGCGCATCGACCGTGTTGTCGTTCGCCGTCACGGTCACCACGCCGGTGCTCGCGGTCTGCCCCGCCGCGATGGTGAGCGTCTTCGCGTTCGACAGCGCGAAGTCCCCCACGCCCGCGTTCGCTCCCGCCGAAGCCGCCACCGTCAGGGTCACCGCCTCGCTCGACGAACGGTTCAGCGTCGCCGTCACCGTGCTCGCGTTGCCCGACCCGCTCTCGTTTATCGTGTCCGGCTTCGAGGGGTCCGGCTCCGACAACGACAGCGTGACCGTCGGCGTCGCCTCATCGTCGGTCAGCGTCAGCGACGCGCCGGTCACCGTCAGGGTCTGCGAATCGGCCGTGGCCTGGGCGTTGGCCGCCGTGCCCGTCACCGTCACCGAGCGGTCGCCCACGTTGTCGATGGCGTCGTCCACCGCCGTGACCGTCGCCGTGTCCGAGACGTTCGCCGTCGCGCCCGCCGCGATGACGATGGTCGCGTCCGGCGAATCCACCGTGTACGCGCCTTCGAGCGCCGTCACCGTCACCGTCGTCGCCGCACTCGAAGCGTGGGAGAGCGTCGCCGTCACCGTCGTCGTGCCGCCGTCCTCGGCGATGGCGCCGTCCGCCAGCGCCAGGGTCACCGCCGGCGCCGCGTCGTCGTCCTCGATCGTCAGCGTCACGCTTGCCGGCGCGGCTACCCCGCTGTCGCCGCTCACCGTGGCCGACACCGTCACCGACTTGTCCGGCCCGTCCGTCGCGTTGTCCGCCGCCGTCACCGTCACCGTCCCGGTGCTCGCCGTCTCCCCCGCCGCGATGGTCAGCGTCTTCGTACTCGACAGGCTGAAGTCGCCGGCCGCCGCGTTCGTTCCCGCCGTCGCCGCCACCGTCAGGGTCACCGCCTCGCTCGACGCCCGGTCCAGCGCCGCCGTCACCGTGCTCGTGTTGCCCGCTCCGCTCTCGTCGATGGTGTCCGGTTTCGAGGGGTCCGGCTCCGACAACACCAGCGTCACCACCGGCGTCGCTTCGTCGTCGGTCAGCGTCAGCGACGCGCCGGTCACCGTCAGGGTCTGCGAATCGGCCGTGGCCTGGGCGTTGGCCGCCGTGCCCGTCACCGTCACGGAGCGGTTGACGACGTTGTCGATGACGTCGTCCACCGCCGCGATCGTCACGCTGTCCGAGGCGTTCGCCGTCTCTCCCGCCGCAATCGTAATCGTCGTGTCCGCGCCCACCGTGTAGGCGCCGGCCAGCGCCGTCACCGTCACCGTGGTATCCGCGCTCGATGCGTGGGAGAGCGTCGCGCTCACCGTCGTCGTGCCGCCGTTCTCCGGGATCGCCGAGGACGCCACCTTCAGCGCCACCGTCGGCGCCGCGTCGTCGTCCGCGATGGTCAGGGTCGCGGCGGTCGGGGCCGCCACCCCGCTGGCGCCGCTCACCGTGGCCGACACCGTCACCGACTTGTCCGGCGAGTCCGTCGTGTCAGCCACCGCCGTCACCGTCACCGCGCCGGTGCTCGCCGTCTCACCTGCCGCGATGGTGAGCGTCTTCGTGCTCGACAGCGTGAAGTCCCCGGATTGGGCGTTCGTCCCCGCCGTCGCCGCCACCGTCAGGGTCACCGCCTCGCTCGACGAACGGTCCAGCGTCGCCGTCACCGTGCTCGCGTTGCCCGCCCCGCTCTCGGCAATCGTGTCCGGCTTCGAGGGGTCCGGCTCCGACAACGCCAGCGTCGCCACCGGCGTCGCCTCGTCGTCGGTCAGCGTCAGCGACGCACCGTTCACCGTCACGGTCTCGGAATCGGCCGCGGCCTGGGCGTTGGCCGCCGTGCCCGTCACCGTCACCGAGCGGTTGCCCACGTTGTCGATGGCGTCGTTCACCGCCGTGACCGTCGCCGTGTCCGACCCGTTCGCGGTCTCACCCGCCGGTATCGTGATCGTCGCGTCGGCGCCCACCGTGTAGAAGCCCGTCACCCCCGCCACCGTCACCGTCGTCGCCGCGCTCGACGGGTGCGACAGCGTCGCCGTCACCGTCGTCGTGCCGCCGTCCTCGGCGATGGCCGTAGCCGCCAGCGCCAAGGTCACCGCCGGCGCATCGTCGTCGTCCGCGATCGTCAACGTCTTGCTCGCCGGGGCCACCACCCCGCTGGCGCCGCTCACCGTGGCCGACACCGTCACTTCCTTGTCCGGTGAGTCCGTCGTGTCGGCGACCGCCGTCACCGTCACCGTCCCGGTGCTCGCCGTCTCCCCCGCCGCGATGGTGAGCGTCTTCGCGTTCGACAGCGTGAAGTCCCCCGCGCCCGCATTCGCTCCCGCCGTTGCCGCCACCGTCAGGGTCACCGCCTCGCTCGACGAACGGTCCAGCGTCGCCGTTACCGTGCTCGCGTTGCCCGCCCCGCTCTCGTCGATGGTGTCCGGCTTCGCCGAGTCCGGCTCCGACAGCGCCAGCGTCGCCACCGGCGTCGCTTCGTCGTCGCTCAGCGTCAGCGACGCACCGTTCACCGTCACGGTCTGCGAATTGGCCGCGGCCTGGGCGTTGGCCGCCGTGCCCGTCACCGTTACCGAGCGGTCGCCCACGTTGTCGATGGCGTCGTCCACCGCCGTGACCGTCACGCCGTCCGAGGCGTTCGCCGTCTCTCCCGCCGCAATCACGATGGTCGCGTCCGAACCCACCGTGTACGCGCCTTCGAGCGCCGTCACCGTCACCGTCGTCGCCGCGCTCGATGCGTGGGAGAGCGTCGCGCTCACCGTGGTCGCGCCGCCGGACTCCGCGATGGCGCTGTCCGCCACCTTCAGGGTCGCCGCCGGCGCGTCGTCGTCGTCCGCGATGGTCAGGGTCGCGGCGGCCGGGGCCGCCACCCCGCTGGCGCCGCTCACCGTGGCCGAAACCGTCACCGACTTGTCCGGCGAGTCCGTCGTGTCGGCGACCGCGGTCACGGTCACCACGCCCGTGCTCGCCGTCTCACCTGCCGCGATGGTGAGCGTCTTCGTGCTCGACAGCGTGAAGTCCCCGGATTGGGCGTTCGTCCCCGCCGTCGCCGCCACCGTCAGGGTCACCGCCTCGCTCGACGCACGGTCCAGCGTCGCCGTCACCGTGCTCGAATTGCCCGCTCCGCTCTCGTCGATGGTGTCCGGCTTCGCCGCGTCCGGCTCCGACAACGCCAGCGTGACGGTCGGCGTCGCTTCGTCGTCGGTCAGCGTCAGCGACGCACCGTTCACCGTCAGGGTCTCGGAATCGGCTGCGGCCTGGGCGTTGGCCGCCGTTCCCGTCACCGTCACCGAGCGGTCGCCCACGTTGTCGATGGCGTCGTCCACCGCCGTGACTGTCGCCGTGTCCGAGACGTTCGCCGTCGCGCCCGCCGCGATGACGATGGTCGCGTCCGTCGAATCCACCGTGTACGCGCCTTCGAGCGCCGTCACCGTCACCGTCGTCGCCGCACTCGAAGCGTGGGAGAGCGTCGCCGTCACCGTCGTCGTGCCGCCGTTCTCGGCGATGGCGCCGTCCGCCAGCGCCAGGGTCACCGCCGGCGCCGCGTCGTCGTCCTCGATCGTCAGCGTCACGCTTGCCGGCGCGGCTACCCCGCTGTCGCCGCTCACCGTGGCCGACACCGTCACCGACTTGTCCGGCCCGTCCGTCGCGTTGTCCGCCGCCGTCACCGTCACCGCGCCGGTGCTCGCCGTCTCTCCCGACGCGATGGTGAGCGTCTTCGTACTCGACAGCGTGAAGTCCCCGGCCGCCGCGTTCGTCCCCGCCGTCGCCGCCACCGTCAGGGTCACCGCCTCGCTCGACGCGCGGTCCAGCGCCGCCGTCACCGTGCTCGTGTTACCCGCCCCGCTCTCGGCAATCGTGTCCGGCTTCGAGGGGTCCGGCTCCGACAACGACAGCGTGACGGTCGGCGTCGCCTCGTCGTCGGTCAGCGTCAGCGACGCGCCGGTCACCGTCACAGTCTCGGAATCGGCTGCCGCCTGGGCGTTGGACGCCGTGCCCGTCACCGTCACGCTCCGGTCGCCGATGTTGTCCACATCGTCGTTCACCGCCGTGACCGTCACGCTGTCCGAGGCGTTCGCCGTCTCCCCGGCCGCAATCACGACGGTCGCGTCCGAATCCGCCGTGTAGAAGCCCGAGACCGCGGTCACCGTCACCGTCGTCGCCGCGCTCGACGGGTGCGACAGCGTCGCGCTCACCGTCGTCGTGCCGCCGTCCTCGGCGATGGCCGTAGCCGCCAGCGCCAAGGTCACCGCCGGCGCATCGTCGTCGTCCGCGATGGTCAGGGTCACGGCGGTCGGGGCCGCCACCCCGCTGTCCCCGCTCACCGTGGCCGACACCGTCACCGTCTCGTCCGGCTCGTCCGTCGTGTCGTCGTTCGCGGTCACGGTCACCACGCCGGTGCTCGCCGTCTGCCCCGACGCGATGGTCAGCGTCTTCGTACTCGACAGGCTGAAGTCGCCGGCCGCCGCGTTCGCTCCCGCCGTTGCCGCCACCGTCAGGGTCACCGCCTCGCTCGACGAACGGTCCAGCGTCGCCGTTACCGTGCTCGCGTTGCCCACCCCGCTCTCGTCTATGGTGTCCGGCTTCGCCGAGTCCGGCTCGGACAGCGCCAGCGTCGCCACCGGCGTCGCCTCGTCGTCGCTCAGCGTCAGAGGCGCGCCCGTCACCGTCACGGTCTGCGAATTGGCCGCGGCCTGGGCGTTGGCCGCCGTGCCCGTCACTGTTACCGAGCGGTCGCCCACGTTGTCGATGGCGTCGTCCACCGCCGTGACCGTCACGCCGTCCGAGGCGTTCGCCGTCTCTCCCGCCGCAATCACGATGGTTGCGTCCGAACCCACCGTGTACGCGCCTTCGAGCGCCGTCACCGTCACCGTCGTCGCCGCGCTCGACGGGTGCGACAGCGTCGCCGTCACCGTGGTCGTGCCGCCGGCCTCCGCGATGGCGCCGTCCGCCACTGCCAGGGTCACCGCCGGCGCATCGTCGTCGTCCGCGATGGTCAGGGCCGCGGCGGCCGGCGCCGCCACCCCGCTGGCGCCGCTCACCGTCGCCGTGACCGTCACCGACTTGTCCGGCGCATCGACCGTGTTGTCGTTCGCCGTCACCGTCACCGTGCCGGTGCTCGCGGTCTGTCCCGCCGCGATGGTCAGCGTCTTCGTACTCGACAGCGTGAAGTCACCCGCCGCCGCGTTCGTCCCCGCCGTGGCCGCCACCGTCAGCGTCACCGCCTCGCTCGACACGCGGTCCAGCGTCGCCGTCACCGTGCTCGCATTGCCCGCCCCGCTCTCGTCGATGGTGTCCGGCTGTGACGTATCCGGCTCGGACAGCGCCAGCGTCGCGGTCGGCGTCGCCTCGTCGTCCGTCAGCGCCAGCGACGCGCCGTTCACCGTCACGGTCTCCGAATCGGCCGCCGCCTGGGCGTTGGCCGCCGTGCCCGTCACCGTGACGCTCCGGTCGCCCACGTTGTCGATGGCGTCGTCCACCGCGTTGATCGTCACGCCGTCCGAGGCGTTCGCCGTGCTGCCCGCGGCGATGACGATCCTCTCGTCCGAACTCACCGTGTAGGCGCCGGCGACCCCCATCACCGTCACTGTCGTCGCCGCGCTCGAGGCGTGGGAGAGCGTCGCGGTCACCGTGGTCGCTCCGCCGTTCTCCGCGATCGAGGACTCCGCCACCTTCAACGTCACCGCCGGCGCGGCGTCGTCGTCCGCGATGGTCAGCGTTGCGGCGGACGGCGCCGCCACTCCGCTGGCGCCCGACACCGTGGCCGAAACCGTCACCGACTTGTCCGGCGCATCGACCGTGTCGTCGTTCGCCGTCACCGTCACGACGCCGGTGCTCGCGGTCTGCCCCGCCGCGATGGTGAGCGTCTTCGCGTTCGACAGCGTGAAGTCCCCCGCGCCCGCGTTCGTTCCCGCCGAAGCCGCCACCGTCAGCGTCACCGCCTCGCTCGACGCCCGGTTCAGCACCGCCGTCACCGTGCTCGAATTGCCCGCCCCGCTCTCGTTTATCGTGTCCGGCTTCGCCGCGTCCGGCTCCGACAGCGCCAGCGTCGCGGTCGGCGTCGCCTCGTCGTCGGTCAGCGTCAGAGGCGCGCCGGTCACCGTCACGGTCTGCGAATCGGCCGCGGCCTGGGCGTTGGCCGCCGCGCCCGTCACCGTCACGCTCCGGTCGCCCACGTTGTCAATGGCGTCGTCCGCCGCCGCGACCGTCGCCGTGTCCGTGGCGTTCGCCGTGCTCCCCGCCGCGATGACGATGGTCGCGTCGGCGCCCACCGTGTAGAGGCCCGACACACCCGTCACCGTCACCGTCGTCGCCGCGCTCGAGGCATGGGAGAGCGTCGCCGTCACCGTCGTCGTGCCGCCGTTCTCCGCGATCGAGGAATCCGCCAGCGCCAAGGTCGCCGTCGGGGCGTCGTCGTCGTCCGTGATCGTCCCCGTCCCGCTCGCCGTGCCCAACGTCGCGTTCGACGGGGCGCTCAGCGTCACGATCACCGTCTCGTCCGGCTCGTCCGCGTCGTCGCCCGTCACCGTCACCGAGACCGTCCCGCTCGTCGCGCCCGCCGCGATGGTCAGCGTGCCCGCGGCCAGCGCGGTGTAGTCCGTGCCTGCCGTCGCCGTGCCGCCCGTGCCTTCCGCGTAGGCGACCGTGACTTCCTTGCCGCTTTCCGCGTCCAGCGTCACCGTCCAGTCCAGCGTCGCGGTCGCGCCGTTCGCCCCTTCGCTCACGCTCGGCGCATCGATCGACAGCGCCGGCGCCGCGTCGTCGTCGGCAATGGTGAGCGTCAGGTCGGCGGGATCGGTCACCAGGACATCGTTGGCCGCGCTCCCGGACACGGTGACGCTCTTGTCCGCCTCGTCCTTCGCGTTGTTCACCGCGGTGACCGTCACCGTCCCGGTGCTGGTCGTCTCCCCCGCCGCAATGGTCAGCGTCGTGTCGGCGCTCAGCGCGAAGTCGCCGGCCGCGGCGTTGGTCCCCGCCGTCGCGGTCACCGTCACCGTCGTGCCGGCGCTCGACGCCTTGTCCAGCGTCGCCGTCACCGTCGCTGAGCCGGGGTTGGTCCCGTCATGCTCGTCGATGGTCGCGGCCGACAGCGCCAGCGTCACCGCCGGCGGCTCGACCACGGTCGCGGAGAAGCTCAGCGCCGCCTCGTCGCCGTCCGTGTCGGTGGCCGTCCAGGTGTATTCGGCCTGCGCCCTGGTCGCGGTCGGCGTGCCGGAGACCAGACGCGTCGTCGCGGCGTGGCCCACCCCGGCCGGCAGCGCCGTGTACGGCGCGGCCGCCGTCAGCGCGTACGTCACCCGGCCGTCGCCGCCCGTCACCTCGGGCAGGGTGAAGGACTCGATCTCCTTGCCCTTCAGCCACGTCGCGTCGGCGATGGTCTCGTCGCCGAAGGTGGGGATGCCGTCCACCGCGGCGGTGAAGGTCAGCTCCGCCTCGTCGCCGTCGGCGTCCGTCGCCGTCCAGGTATAGGCGGTCGCGGCCATCGCCGCGGTCGGCGTGCCCGAGACCTCGCGCGTGGCCGCGTCGCGGCTCACGCCCGCGGGCAGGGCCGGGTCGAGCGTGTAGGTCAGGTCGCCGTCGCCGCCGGTGGCCGCCGGCAGGGTGAAGGCCGTGATCCCCTGGCGCTGGGTCCACGCCCGGTCGGCGAGCGTCGCCTCGCCGAAGCTCGGCATCAGGTTCGCGGTGACTTCCAGGTCGAAGGTGAGTTGCGCCGTGTCGCCGTCCTGGTCGGTGGCCCGCCACGCGTATTCGAGCGACTCCCAGACCACGCTCGGCGTGCCCTTCAGCACGCGCCCGTCGAGCCGGACCCCGGTAGGCAGCACCTGCTGTTGTCTGGTGCTGGAAGGCACGTAGAACCCGTAGGTCAGCGGGCCGTTGCCGCCGGTCGCCGCCGGCAGGGTGACCTCGGCGATGGGCTGGCTCTGCATCCAGGACAGGTCGGCGATGGTCTGGTCGCCGAAGCTCGGCGCGGTGTCCTCGGCCACCGTGGCGTGGAAGGTGAGCGAGGCCTGGTCGCCGTCGGCGTCCGTCACCGTCCAGGTGTATTGTGTCCGCGCCGCGGCCGCGGTCGGCGTGCCGCTCACCCGGTGGTCCGCCCGCGATATCCCGCCCGGCAGCGCCGGCGAGAGCGTGTAGGTGAACGGCTCGTTGCGGCCGGCCACCGCCGGCTTGTTCAAGGCCTCCGGCAGATCGAAGGCGTCGATCGCGCCGTTCTGGGTCCACTCCTTGTCGTCGATGGTCGCGTCGCCGAAGCTCGGCGCATAGTCGGGCCAGACCTCGAGGGTGAAGTCCAGCGTGGCCGTGTCGCCGTCGGCGTCCGTCGCCGTCAGCCGGTGGGTGTATCCCCACCCTTGCGTCGGCGTGCCGCTGATCCTGCCGCCGTTGAAGGTGCCGGCCGACGAGGTGGAGTAGCTCACTCCCGCCGGCAGGCGCAGCGTGGTCGCCGACGTGCCCGGCCCGGTCAGCGAGTAGGTCAGCGTCCCGTCGCCGTCGGTCGCCGGCGGCAGCGTCAATTCCCACGGCGAGTTCACCACCCAGACCTGCTTCGGCACCACCGCCGCGCCGAAGGTCGGCGTCTGCAGCGCGGCGCCGCCGACCTTGAAACTGGCGTCGTTCGTGATGCCGGAGCGGAAGCGGAGCCGCGCCGCCTTGCCGCCCGGCCCGACGATGCTGCCGCCCTCCAGGCTCAGCGCGTCGGCGGCGATACTGACGCCGTCCGGATCCCGGTCGTCGTGCCGCACCGTGTACCGGAACTCCAAACGTTTGTTGTTGATATCCCGGGCGGACAGCGGCACGCGGCGCGTGACGCTGCCGACCTGCACCGCGACCGTCGGCGTGCCCGTGATCGTCACCGGCCTGGTGTAATCGACGACGATAATGAAGCTCCCGTTCGTGAGGAAGATATTGTGGGGCGCCGTGCCGGCGAGTCTCACGAAGGGTTCCGCCACCGGGTTGAGGCTGCCGTCCACCTTGCGCGTCCCGTCGTTGACGACCGCGGTCAGGCCGAGCGCCGCGTCCACCCCGACCGCGCTGCGCAGGGTTCCGTTACCGGGAAGCGTCAAGGCGTCGGCGGCGATGGAGATGCCGTCCGTGTCCCGGTCGGATGCCCCCACCGTGTGCCCGAACACGATCCTGGACGAGGGCGAGCCGGCGGCGTCGCCCCACGATTGGGCGTTCAGCCGGTGCGTGGTGCCGCCGATGTCGAGCGCCAATTGTGGCCGTGCGGTTGCTGCGACCGGGACGTTGAAATCGAGATACACCTGGATGCTGTCCCCGAGTTCGAAGGTGTGGCCGGCGCGCGGGGCGGGGATCCGGACTCTGGTCACGCGGGGCGTCACGGCGGCGCCGGTCACCTTGTGCGACGCCTGGTTGCCCAGCGCGTGGCTGCCCAAGGCGAGAATCATCGGGTTGCCGTCCTTCCGGCGCAAGGAGCCGGTCAGCGCGTTCGCCGCGATGGAGATGCCGTCCGTGTCCCGATCCGTCGTCTGGACCGTGTATCGGTATGACAGGCTCCTGTAGTTCCACCGGCTGGTGAGGTACGGCGCCTTGAGCGGGGCGTAGCGCGTGTTGTCGCCGATGGTCAGCGCCAGTCTGGAGGCGGTCTGCGCCAGCCTGGGGCCTTGCGTGCTGGCGACGTTGTCGCTGAAAGATACTTCCAGATCGATGGTCTCGCCCGCGCCGTAGCCGGCGCTGTTCTCCGGGCTCGACGTGATGGAGACGCCCGTCACGCGGCCGACGCGGCCGTCCACCTTGTGCGACGCCTGCGCGCCCAGCGCGTGGCTGCCGAGGCCAAGCGCCGCGGCGACGCCGCCGTGGGAGATCGCCCCGCCGTTGAGCGTCAGCGCGCCGGCGGCGATGGAGAGGCCGTCGGTGTCGTGGTCGGGGTCCGCCACCGTGTAGCGGAAGTCCACGCTGACGCCGGCGGCGGCGCGGTACGCCGCCTGCCGGGTCGTGCCGCCGATGGCGAGCGCCAGTCGCGGGCTGCCCGTTACCGTCACCACCTTGTTGAAGGTGACCCGCACGTCGATGGTCTCGCCGTGGTCGTACCAGCCGTCGTTCTGGAAGGAGCGGATGGAGACTCCCGTCACCATCGCCGCCGCGTTACTCGCGCCGTTCACCTTGTGCGACGCCTGGGCGCCCAGCGCGTGGCTGCCGAGACCGAGCCCCGCGTCCTCGCCCCGGACGTTGCGGATCGTCCCGCCGTTCAGGGTCAGCGCGCCGGCGGCGATGGAGAGGCCGTCGGTGTCGCGGTCCGCGGCCGCCACCACGTGGCGGAAGACCTGCGTCGTCGGGCTCGCCCCGGCGCGGTTCCAGGCCGCCTGCGCCGTGGCCGAGCCCAGGGTGAGGGCCAGGTTGGGCGTCCCCGAGACGCCCACCGCCTGGTCGAAGCGCAGCTCCACCTCGATAATCTCGCCCCGCGTGTAGGTGTCGCCGCTCGCCGGCGCCGAGATCACCGAGACCCCGGTCACGGCCGGGGCGCGTCCGGTGCCGCCGTCCACCTTGTGCGACGCCTGGGCGCTCAGCGCATGGCTTCCCAGACTCAGGATCGCGTTGTTCCCCGCCGCGTCGCGGATCAGCCCGCCGTTCAGGTCCAGCGCGTCCGCGGCGACGGCGATGCCGTCGGTATCCCGGTCCTCCGCCTGCGCGGTGTAGCGGAAGCGCAGCGTCCCGCCGGAGACGGAGAGGAACGACGCCAGGCGCGTCGCGCCGCCGACCTCGAGCGCCAGCCGGGGGCGGCCGCGCACCATCATCGCGCCCGTGCCCGCGCGCGCGAAGGTCACGTCCACCCGGATCTCCTCGCTGGCCCCGTAGGTGTCCCCCGAGAGAGGCGTGGAGGCGACGGCGACCCCGCTCGCCACCGGGCGGGTGCCCGAGACCTTGAGATGGAAGGCCAGCGTCGCGGCGTCGCCGTTGGCATCGGTCGCGGTCAGCGTGTAGGCGGTGCGCGGGCTCTCCATCACCGGCGTGCCGGACAGCACGCCGGTGGAGGCGTTCACGCTCAACCCGGCGGGCAGCGCCGGCGAGACGGCGTAGCGCAGCGGCGTATCGCCGGCGGTCGCGGTGGGCAGCGCGTGGGTCGCCGCCGTCCCCACGGTCAGGGCGAGGTCGGGGCCGGCCGCCGAGCCGAAGTCCGGCCAGAGGCCGGTCCTGCCGCCGTTCACCTTGGCGTTGGCGAAGGCGGTGCGCGCGTGGCTCCCCAGGGCGAGCACCGCGTCCTGGCCGTCGGCGTCTCGGATGGTCCCGCCGTCGAGGGTCAGCGCCCCGGCGGCGACGCCGAGCCCGTCGGCGTCCGCATCCGCCGCCACCACCGTGTAGGAAAAGCGGACGTAGGCGTTGCCCGTGCCGGCGACGGCCGCGGCCTGGCGGGTTTGGCCGCCGATCGTCAGCGCCAGTTTCGGCGCGCCGGTCACCGTCACCGTCTGGTCGAAATCGACCTGGACGGTGATCGTCGCGCCCTTGGTGTAGGTGCCCGCCTGCTGCGGCGTGGAGTGGAAGCCGACGCCGGTGACCCGCGGCGGACTGCCCGCCTGGTGGCCGGCGGCGTCGGCGATGGCGTGGGAGCCGAGCCCCAGCGCCGCCCGGACCGAGGCGTCGGCCGCGTCGACGATGTCGCCGCTGCCGTCGGTGGGGAGCGCGAGCGCGCCCGAGCCGATGCTCACGCCGTCGGTGTCGTAGTCCGCCTGCAGGACGGTGTGGGAGAACACCAGGTAGCCGTTGCGCGTGGCGCTGTAGCCCGCCTTGCGCGTCGTGCCGCCGACGTCGAGGGCAAGCGTCGGGGTGCCGGTCACGGTCACCGCCTTGTCGAACTTGACCCCGACCTCGATGGCGCTGCCCGGCGCGTACATCCGGTGCGCCGCCGGGGTGGAGAGGAACTTGACCTCCGAGACCTTCGGCGCGCTGGCCGCGGCCACGGTGAGGGTGAAGGCCAGCGCCGTCGAATCGCCGTCGCCGTCGGTCGCCGTCCAGGTATGGGTCGCCGCGGCCGCGGCCGCCGGGGGCGTGCCGGACAGCACGCGGGTCGCGCCGTCGAAGGCCAGCCAGGACGGCCGCTGCGCCGGCGTGAGCGCGTGGGAGACGGAGCCGTCCCCGGTCGCCGCCGGCAGGGTGAGCGAGGACGCGGTCCCGGCCACCCAGTGCTGCGGCTGGATCGTGGGCGTGCCGAAGGCGGGCGCAGTGTCCGCCACCCGGTAGTCCGGGTCGTCGGTGATGGCGTGGGAGCCGAGGCCGAGCAGGGCGGTCTCGCCCTCCGCGTCGCGCAAGGTCGTGCCGGCGGGCAGGGTCAGCGCGCCGGCGGCGATGGAGAGGCCGTCGCCGTCGAAGTCCGAGGGCTGGAGGGTGTAATGGAACCCGAGCACCTGGGAGGCGCTCCTGCCGCGGCCCATTGCAAACACCCGGCTCAGGTAACCGCTGTAGGCTGCCTGCCGGGTCCGGCCGCCGATGGTCAGCGCGAGGCTCGGCCAGCCGCTGCCGTTGACGGCGAAATCCTGGTCGAAGGCCACCATCGCGACCACGACCGCGGGAGCGAAGCGGTTGGTCGCGGTCTGCCGCGGGTCCGCCCAGCCGGACGGCTGACTGCCCCAGACGTCTCCGGGCGGCCTGTGGACCAGCTCCGTCGTGTCGAGCCTCACCTCCACGACGCGGGGCGGCGCCGACACCTTGTGGCCGGCGGCGCCGACGACGGCGTGGGAGCCGAGGCCGAGCCGCGCGTCCTCGCCCTTGGCGTTGCGGATGGTGGCGCCGTTCAGGGTCAGGGCGGCGGCGGCGATGGAGATGCCGTCGGTGTCCCGGTCGCTCGTCGCCACCGGGTAGCGGAACGTGATCTTGCTCTGCCCCGAAACGTGGCTCCCCGTCGCCTGCCGGGCCGTGCTGCCGATGGTGAGCGCGAGGTTCGGCGCGCCCGTCACCGTGACCGTCTGGTCGAAGGTCACGTCCACCGTGATCGTCTCGCCGGCGGCGTAGGCGTCGCCCGACGCCGGGCTGGAAGTGATGCCGAGGCCGCTCACCACCGGGTCGGTCACCACCGAGAGGTCGAAGGTCAGCGTCGCCGCGTCGCCGTCGGCGTCGGTGGCGGCCAGCGTGTAGGAGGACGCCGCCGTCACGCTCGTCGGCGTGCCGGAGATCGTGCGCGTGGCGGCGTCCCAGGAGAGGCCGGCGGGCAGCGCCGCCGGCGAGAGGCTGTAGGTCAGCGCGCCGTCGCCGCCGGTCGCCGCCGGGAGCTGGTCGCTCACCCGCAGGTTCGGCAGGTAGCGCCGGGCTTCCAGCGTCGCCGCGAAGGAGGGCACCGCGTCCGCCACCCGCAAGGTCGGGTGGTTGGCGATGGCGTGGGAGCCGAGGCCGAGCACGGCGTCCTCGCCCTCGGCGTCGCGGATCGTGCCGCCGTTCAGCGCCAGCGCGTTGGCGGCGATGGAGATGCCGTCGCCGTCGAAGTCCGACGCCTGGAGTTCGTAGTAGAACGATGAGGCGGTCAGGGGGCCGGTCACGTATGGGGTGTTCAGGAAGAGCTTGGTGAGGAACGAATCGTAGGCGGCCTGGCGGGTGTTGGCGCCGATGCCGAGCGCCGCTTGCGGCGCGCCGGTGACGGTCACCGGCTGATCGAACGTGATCGTGACCATCACGTGGCTCGGGGGGAACCGGTTCTGGGCGGTCTGCCGGGAATCCGCCCAATCGCCCCACCGGGGGGCCCAGCAGCACCGAAGGCTGCTCGACCGGAGATCCACCGCGGTGATCCTGGGCGGGGTGGAGACCTTGTGCGCCGAGGCGTCGGCGACGGTGTGGGAACCGAGGCCCAACCGCGCGTCCTCGCCCCTGGCGTTGCGGACGGTGGCGCCGTTCAGGGTCAGGGCGCCGGCGGCGATGGCGATGCCGTCCGCGTCCCTGTCGGCCGTCGCCACCGTGTAGCTGAACGCGATCCTGCTCTCGCCGGCGGTGTGGCTCCCCGCCGCCTGCCGCGTGGTGGCGCCGACGGCGATGGCCAGTTGCGGCGCGCCGGTGACGGTCAGCGCCTGGCCGAAGGTCACGTCGGCCGTGATCGTCTCGCCGGCGGCGTAGGCGTCGCCCGACGCCGGGCTGGAGGTGATGGCGACGCCGGTGACCACCGGGTCCGTCACCACCGAGAGGTCGAAGGACGCCGCCGCCGTGTCGCCGTCGGTGTCGGTGGCGGTCAGCGTGTAGGACGCCGCCGCCGTCGCGCTCGTCGGCGTGCCCGAGAGCGTGCGCGTGCCGGCGTCCCAGGAAAGGCCGGCGGGAAGCGAGAGCGTCGTCGCCGTTCCCGGCCCGGCGAGCGTGTAGGTCACCGGCGCGTCGCCGCCGGTCGCCGCCGGCAGCGCGTCGCCGACCGCCACGTCCAGCAGGTAGGGCCGGGCCGCCACGGTCGCCAGGGCCGGCTTCGAGTCCCGCACCGTGTGGCCGGAGTCGTCGGCGATGGCGTGGGTCCCGAGCGAGAGGACCGCGTCCACGCCGCCGTTGCCCAACATGCGGAATCCGCCCGGAAGGGTCAGCGCGTCCGCGCCGACGCTGATGCCGTCGCCGTCCCAGTCGCCGGCCGTCACCGTATAGTTGTAGCGGTACCAGTGCCCGCGGGCGGCGGCCGCGGCGTCCCGCTCCGCCTGGCGCGTGTTCGACCCGATGGTCAACGCGACCCGGGGCGTCCCGCCGGTGATGATGACCCGCTGCGACCAGGACAGTTCCACCGTGACGGTCTCGCCCGCGTCGTAGGTACCGTTCGCGCCGGGGTCGGAGATGATCGACGCGCCCGTGATCCGCGCCGGCGTATAGACCTTGTGCGCCGAGGCGTCGGCGATGGCGTGGGTGCCGAGGCCGAGCGACGCCGGGACCGAGAGGGTGACGGCATCGACGATACTGCCGCCGTTCAGCGTCAGCGCGCCGGCCGCGATGCCGATCCCGTTCGAATCCCGGTCGTTCGCAGTGACGGTGTAGGCGAACACGAGGGCGTAATCGATCGTACTCCGCTCAAACGCCGCCTGCCGCGTGTTCGATGCGATGGTCAGCGCCAGTCGCGGCGCCCCGGTGACACTGACCTGCTTGGAGAAGGCGACCTCGACCTTGATCGACTCGCCCACGTCGTAGCCGTCGCTGCTGGCCGGGGAACTGACGATGCTCACCGACTTCACGGCCAGGGGCGTGTTCACCGAGCCGTCCACCTTGTGCGCCGCCGCGTTGGCGACGGCGTGGGTCCCGATGACCGTCACCGCGGCGACCCCGGTCTCCAGGTCGGTCAGCGTCCCCGTGCCGAGGGTAAGCGCGTCGGAGCCGATGCTGATGCCGTCGGCGTCGCGGTCCGCCGCGCTGACCGTGCGCTCGAACAACAGGCCGTTGCCAAGGTATGCACCGGAATACTGAAAGCGGCGGATCGTCCCGCCCACGTCGACCCCGAGCTCCGCCTGGCGCCCCAGCCAGGACCTCCTTACCTGCTTGTCGAAGTCGACCAGGATCTGGATGACCTCGCCCAGCCCGTAGGTGGCGTTGGCGTAGGGCTTGGAGATGATGGTCACGGCGGACACGACCGGCGCGCCGTCCGCCACCGTGACGGTGAACGGGCCGAGCGTCGTCTGGTCGCCGTCGGCGTCGGTCGCGGTCAGCGTGTGCGTGGTCGCGCCCGCGGCCGTGGGCGTCCCGGTGATGGTCGGGCGTGCGCTCGCCAGCGTCAGGCCGGCGGGCAGCGCCGGCGAGATGCTGTAGGTCAGCGTGCCGTCGCCCGTGGCCAGGGGCAGCGTCGTGGAGGTCGCCGCGTCCTTCGCCAGCGACCGGTTGGCGGCGCTGGCGGCCTGGGAGAAGACGGGCCGTGTGTCCCGCACCGTATGCCCGGCGGCGTCGACGATGGCGTAGGCGCCGATGGCGAGCGACGCCGCCACCGAGGCGTCGCTCGCGTCGACGATGCTGCCGCCGTTCAGCTTCAGCGCCCCTGCGCGGATGCTGATGCCGTCGCCGTCGAAGTCCGACGCGGTCACGGTATACTGGAACGAGAGGTCGTCCGCGTCGCTGCTGCCGCTCGCGTAGGCCGCCTGGCGGACGGTGCCGCCGATGTCGAGCGCCAGCCGCGGCGCGCCGGTCACGGTGACGTTCCTGTCGAACGAGACGAGCGCCCGGACGACCTCCCCCGCCGCGTAGTCGCCGTCGAACCCCGTGGGCGCGGACAGCGCCAGAGCCGTCGGCTTCGGCGCGTTGGCCGCGGCCACCGTGATGTCGAACGACAGCCGCGCCGTGTCGCCGTCGCCGTCGGTCGCCGTCCAGGTGTAGGTGGCCGCCGCCGCGGCCGCCGCCGGCGTGCCCGAGATCGTGCGCGTGGCGGCGTTCCAGGAGAGGCCCTGCGGCAGGGTCAGCGTCGTCACCGCGCCCGGCCCGGTCAGCGCGTGGCTCACCGTGGCGTCGCCGCCGCTGGCCGCGGGCAGTTGCAGGCTCGCGGCCGCGCCGGCCACGTAGTGCTGGTTCGCCACCGTCGTCGTCCCGAAGGAGGGCCGGGGATCGTTCACCTGGTGGCCGGCGGCGGTCGCGATCGCATGGCTGCCCAGCCCGAGGGCGACGGCGACGTTCGACGCCTCGATGCTGCCGCCGTTCAGCGTCAGCGCGTCCGCGGCGATGGAGATGCCGTTGCGGTCGACGTCCGCCGCGACCACCTGATAGCGGAAACTCGCCGTCGAGCCGCTGCGCGTCCGGTAGGCCGCCTGCCGCGTAGCGGAGCCGATGCCGAGCGCCAGCCGCGGCGTGCCGGTCACCGCCACCGGGTAGTTGAACGTCACCTCCACGTCGATGTTCTCGCCCGTCGCGTAGTTGGAACCGCTCGCTGGGGAGGAGGCGATCGACACCCCGCTCACCGCCGGCACCGCCCCGGCGACCGTGACGGTGAACGGCAGCGAATCCGCGAGCTCAGTGCCCTGAAGATCAGGAGTTGGACGGTTGACGTTGAGCGTGTAGGTGGTCTTCGCCATCCCCACCTCCGGCGTGCCGGAGAGGGTGCGGGTCGCCGCATCGAAGGACAGGCCGCCGGGCAGCGCCGGCGTCGCCGCCAGCGCGTAGGTGTGGGGCCCCGTCGCCGAACCCGCCGCCGGCAACGTGAAGCTGCCGCGCGTGCCGCGCGTGAAGGCGTAGGCGGGCGACGCCACGCCGTCGAAGGTCGGCCCGGCGCCGTCCACCCGGTGGTTGGACTGGTTGCCCAGCGCGTGGCTGCCGAGGCCAAGGGCGGCGTCCACGCCCCCCGCCTCGATGCCGCCGCCATCGAGCGTCAGCGCGTCCGCAGCGATGGAGATGCCGTCGGCGTCCCGGTCGCCCCACACGACCGAGTACCGGAAGTTGACGGTGGAGCCCGACGCCGACCGGAAGGCCGCCTGGCGGGTGCGCGTGCCCACGGTCAGCGCCAGCCGCGGCGACCCGGTGACCGTCACCGCCTGGCTGAAGGTGACCGTCACGTCGATGTGATCGTCTCCCTCGTAGGGCCAGTACACGTCCGGATCCGAGCTCCTCAGGCTCGGACGCGACGTGATGGAGACCCCGGTCACCTTGGGCACGACCGCCACCGTGACGGTGAACGGGCCGAGCGTCGCCCGGTCGCCGTCGGCGTCGGTCGCGGTCAGCGTGTGCGTGGTCGCGCCGGTGGCGGTGGGCGTGCCGGTGATGGTCGGGCGCGCGCTCGCCAGCGTCAGGCCGGCGGGCAGCGCCGGCGAGATGCTGTAGGTCAGCGCGCCGTCGCCGCCCGTGGCCAGGGGCAGCGTCGTGGAGGCCGCCGCGTCCCTCTCCAGCAACCGGTCGGCGGCGCTGGCGGCCTGGGAGAAGGCGGGCCGGGTGTCCCGCACCGTGCGCCCGGAGGGGCCGCCGACGGTGAGGCCGCCGAGGCCGAGCGACGCCGCCACCGAGGCGACGCCGGCATCGACGATTCTGCCGCCGTTCAGCGTCAGCGCGTCCGAGCCGATGTCCAGCCCGTCGCCGTCGAAGTCCGACGCGGTCACCGTGTACCGGAACGAGAGCTCGTCCGCGTCGCTGTCGGCGCTCGCATAGGCCGCCTGGCGGGTGACGCCGCCGATGTCGAGCGCCAGCCGCGGCGCGCCGGTCACGGTGACGTTCTTGTCGAACGAGACGATCGCCCGGACCACCTCACCCGCGGCGTAGTCGCCGTCGAACCCCGCGGGCGCGGACAGCGCCAGACTCGTCGGCTTGGGCGCGTTGGCCGCGGCCACCGTGATGGCGAACGAAAGCCGCGCGGTGTCGCCGTCGCCGTCGGTCGCCGTCCAGGTGTAGGAGCCCGCCGCCGTGGCCGCCGCGGGCGTGCCCGAGATCGTGCGCGTCGCGGCGTTCCAGGAGAGGCCCTGCGGCAGGGAGAGCGTCGTCACCGTGCCCGGCCCGGTCAGCGCGTGGCTCACCGTGGCGTTGCCGCCGCTCGCCGCGGGCAGTCGCAGGCTCGCGGCCGTGCCGGCCACGTAGTGCTGGTTCGCCACCGTCGCCCCGAAGGAGGGCTGGAGATCGTTCACCTTGTGGCCGGCGGCGGTCGCGATCGCATGGCCGCCGAGACCGAGGGCGGCGGCGACGTTCGACGCCTCGATGCCGCCGCCGTTCAGCGTCAGCGCCCCCGCGGCGATGGAGATGCCGTCGTTGTCGAAGTCCGCCGCCGTCACCCGGTAGCGGAAGCTCGCCGTCGAGCCGCTATGCGTCCGGTAGGCCGCCTGCCGCGTGGCGGAGCCGATGCCGAGCGCCAGCCGCGGCGTGCCGGTCACCGTCACCGGGTAGTTGAACGTCACCTCCACGTCGATGTTCTCGTCCGTCGCGTAGCTGGAGCCGTCCGCCGGGCTGGAGGCGATGGCAACCCCGCTCACCGCCGGAACCGCCCCGGACACCGCGACGGTGAACGTCAGCGAGTCCGCGAGCTCGGTGCGTGCCCCGCCGTCGCGGCCGGGGACTAGATGGTTGACGTTGAGCGTGTAGGTGGTCGTCGCCATCCCCACCTCCGGCGTGCCGGAGAGGATGCGGGTCGCCGCATCGAAGGAGAGGCCGCCGGGCAGCGCCGGCGTCGCCGCCAGCGCGTAGCTGCTGAATACCGTCGCCGAACCCGCCGCCGGCAGCGTGAAGCTTCCCCGCGTGCCGCGCGTGAAGGCGTAGGCGGGCGACGCCACGCCGTCGAAGGTCGGCCCCTCGCCCGCCACCCGGTGGTCGGACTGGTTGCCCAGCGCGTGGCCGCCGAGGCCGAGGGCGGCGTCCACGCCCCCCGCCTCGATGCTGCCGCCATCGAGCGTCAGCGCGTCCGCGGCGATGGAGATGCCGTCGCTGTCCCGGTCGCCCCCAATGGTCGTGTACCGGAAGTTGACGGTGGACCCCGATGCCGACCGGAAGGCCGCCTGGCGCGCGCGAGAGCCCACGGTCAGCGCCAGCCGCGGCGACCCGGTGACCGTCACCGCCTGGCTGAAGGTGACCGTCACGTCGATGTGATCGGCTCGCTGGTAGGGCCAGTACACGTTCGGGTTCTCGCTCCTCAGGCTCGGACGCGACGTGATGGAGACCCCGGTCACCTTGGGCACGACCACCACCGTGACGGTGAACGGGCCGAGCGTCGCCCGGTCGCCGTCGGCGTCGGTCGCGGTCAGCGTGTGCGTGGTCGCGCCCGCGACCGTCGGCGTCCCGGCGATGGTCGGGCGCGCGCTCGCCAGCGTCAGGCCGGCGGGCAGCGCCGGCGAGATGCTGTAGGTCAGCGCGCCGTCGCCGCCCGTGGCCAGAGGCAGCGTCGTGGAGGTCGCCGCGTCCTTCTCCAGCGACCGGTTGGCGGCGCTGGCGGCCTGGGAGAAGGCGGGCCGGGTGTCCCGCACCGTGCGCCCGGAGGGGCCGCCGATGGCAAGGCCGCCGAGGCCGAGCGATGCCGCCACCGAGGTGTCGGCGGCATCGGCGATGCCGCCGCCGTTGAGCGTCAGCGCGTCCGAGCCGATGTCCAGCCCGTCGCCGTCGAAGTCCGACCCGGTCACCGTGTAGTGAAACGCGAGGTCGTCCGCGTCGCTGCTGCCGCTCGCGTAGGCCGCCTGGCGGGTGTTCGACCCGATGGTCAGCGCCAAGCGCGGTGTGCCGGTCACGGTGACGTTCTTGTCGAACGAGACGATCGCCCGGACCACCTCGCCCGCGGCGTAGTCGCCGTCGAACCCCGCGGGCGCGGACAGCGCCAGACTCGTCGGCTTGGGCGCGTCGGCCGCGGCCACCGTGATGTCGAACGAAAGCCGCGCGGTGTCGCCGTCGCCGTCGGTCGCCGTCCAGGTGTAGGAGCCCGCCGCCGTGGCCGCCGCGGGCGTGCCCGAGATCGTGCGCGTCGCGGCGTTCCAGGAGAGGCCCTGGGGCAGGGAGAGCGTCGTCGTCGCGCCCGGCCCGGTCAGCGCGTGGCTCACCGTGCCGTCGCCGCCGCTGGCCGCGGGCAGTTGCAGGCTCGCGGCCGTGCCGGCCACGTAGTGCTGGTTCGCCACCGTCGCCCCGAAGGAGGGCCGGAGATCGTTCACCGTGTGGTCGGCGGCGGTCGCGATCGCATGGCTGCCGAGACCGAGGGCAACGTCCAGATTCGCAGCCGTGATGCGGGACGGGAGGGCGGCCGTCAGGGCCCCCGCGGCGATGCCGATGCCGTCGCGGTCGAAGTCCGACGCCGTCACCCGGTAGCGGAATCGCTGCCGGCTGTCGTCGCCGCCGCCGCTCAGAATGTGTTCCGCCTGCCGCGTGGCGGAGCCGATGCCGAGCGCGAGCCGCGGCGTGCCGAGCACCGCCACCGGGTAGTTGAACGTCACCTGCACCTCGATGTCCTCGCCGGTGGCGTAGCTGAAGCCGTCCGCCGGGCTGGAGGCGATCTCCACCCCGCTCACCGCCGGCACCGCCCCGGACACCGCGACCGTGAAGGCGAGCGTGTCGGCGAGTTCTTCATAGAACACGCCCTCTTCGCCCGGGTACGGGACCAGGCGATAGGCGTTGAGCGTGTAGGTTGTCTTCGCCATCCCCACCGCCACCGTGCCCGACAGGGTGCGCGTCCCGAAGTTGAAGGTCAGGCCGGCCGGCAGCGCCGGCGTCGCCGCCAGCGCGTAGGTGGCGGACCCCGGTGTCGCCGCCGGCAGCGTGAAACTTCCCTGCGTGCCGCGCGTGAAGCTCAACGCCGGCGAAGCCACGCCGGCGAAGGTCGGCCCGCCGCCGTCCACCCGGTGGTTGGACTGGTTGCCCAGCGCGTGGCCGCCAAGGCCGAGGGCGGCGTCCACGCTCCCCGCCTCGATGCTGCCGCCGTTGAGCGTCAGCGCGTCCGCGGCGATGGAGACGCCGTCGCTGTCCCGGTCGCCCCCAATGGTCGTGTACCGGAAGTTGACGGTGGACCCCGACGCCGACCGGAAGGCCGCCTGGCGGGTGCGCGAGCCCACGGTCAGCGCCAGGCGCGGCGACCCGGTGACCGTCACCGCCCGGCTGAAGGTGACCGCCACGTCGATGTTCTCGCCCGTCGCGTAGCTGGAGCCGCCAGCCGGGGATGAGGCGATGGATACTCCGGTCACTGTAGGCGCGTTGGTCGCCGCCACCGTGACGGAGAACGAAAGCTGCGCCGTGTCGCCGTCGCCGTCGGTGGCCGTCCAGGTGTAGGTGGCCGCGGCCGCGGCGGCGCCGGGCGTGCCCGAGATCGTGCGCGTCGCGGCGTTCCAGGAGAGGCCCTGCGGCAGGGAGAGCGTCGTCGCCGCGCCCGGCCCGGTCAGCGCGTGGCTCACCGTGCCGTCGCCGCCGCTGGCCGCCGGCAGTTGCACGCTCGCGGCCGTGCCGGCCACGTAGTGCTGGTTCGCCACCGTCGTCGTCCCGAAGGAGGGCTGGAGATCGTTCACCGTGTGGCCGGCGTCGTTGGCGATCGCATGGCTGCCCAGCCCGAGGGCGACGGCGACGTTCGACGCCTCGATGCTGCCGCCGTTCAGCGCCAGCGCCCCCGCGGCGATGCTGATGCCGTCGCCGTCGCTGTCCGCCGCGATCACCGGGTAGCGGAAGCTCGCCGTCGAGCCGCTGTGCGTCCGGTAGGCCGCCTGCCGCGTGGCGGAGCCGATGCCGAGCGCCAGCCGCGGCGTGCCGGTCACCGTTACCGGGTAGTTGAACGTCACCTCCACGTCGATGTTCTCGCCCGTCGCGTAGCTGGAGCCGCTCGCCGGGGAGGAAGCGATGGACACCCCGCTCACCGCCGGCACCGCCCCGGCGACCGTGACGGTGAACGCCAGGGAGTCCGAGAGCTCGGTGCCCTGAAAATCAGGAGTTGGATGGTTGACGTTGAGCGTGTAGGTGGTCTGCGCCATCCCCACCTCCGGCGTACCGGAGAGGGTGCGGGTCGCCGCAGCGAAGGACAGGCCGCCGGGCAGCGCCGGCGTCGGCGCCAGCGCGTAGGTGCTGAAAATCGTCGCCGAGCCCGCCGCCGGCAACGTGAAGCTGCCGCGCGCGCCGCGCGTGAAGGCGTAGGCGGGCGACGCCACGCCGTCGAAGGTCGGCTTGGCGCCGTCCACCCGGTGGTTGGACTGGTCGCCCAGCGCGTGGCTGCCGAGGCCGAGGGCGGCGGCCACGCCTCCCGCCTCGATGCTGCCGCCGTTGAGCGTCAGCGCGTCCGCGGCGATGGCAATGCCGTCGGCGTCCCGGTCGCCCCCAATGGTCGTGTAGCGGAAGTTGACGCTGGAGCCCGACGCCGACCGGAAGGCCGCCTGGCGGGTGCGCGAGCCCACGGTCAGCGCCAGCCGCGGCGACCCGGTGACCGTCACCGCCCGGCTGAAGGTGACCGTCACGTCGACGTGATCGTCCCGCTGGTAGGGCCAGTACACGTCCGGATTCGAGCTCTTCAGGCTCGGCCGGGAGGTGATGGAGACGCCGGTCACCGCAGGCGCGCCGCTCTGCGCCGCAGCCGGCAGCGCGGCCAGCAGCAGCGCCAGCGCGGACAGCAGCATCGCCAGCAGCGGCGCCGGCCATCCCCTGGACAAGGAGCGTACCATCGGTTGTCCGACCACGTGACGTTTCATCCTCTGAATCGCTACGAACTGTAAGCAACTATTTATCAGCGGCCTTATTACCGGATTACGAACCGACGCGCAACCTTTATTTCTTACAGTTTTCAAAAAAATTTACGGGTCGAACGCGGATGGGCCTGCCCTCGCTCAAACCGCCTTCGTGATCGTCGCCCGGGTTGGCTCGGTGACGGCAGCGGCCGACCCGCGGTTCAGCCGGACGTTGATCTTCGGTGCTGCGGGAGATCGTGCTGTACGGACCGTTGTCGCAAGGGGGTCGCCCACCGGCTGGGCCGGAGCAAAGCCGCGGTGTTGCGCATTACGCGGGGTCTGATCGATGAAGGTCTGGTGCGGGAACTGGAGGAACGACCGGACCCGGACGACGCGCCCGCCTGCCCGGCGGCTTCACCATGGTCTCGGGGGCGGTGGACACGGTAGCGGGGACCGTGCGCTACTCACACCAGTCCTTTACTGCAGGTCAGAGAAGAAGTCGTTGCCCTTGTCGTCCACGACGATGAAGGCCGGGAAGTCCTCGACGTCGATCTTCCACACCGCCTCCATGCCCAACTCGGGATAGTCGAGCACCTCCACGCGCCGGATATGGTCCCTGGCCAGCACGGCCGCGGGGCCGCCGATGGACCCCAGGTAGAACCCTCCGTGCTTCTTGCACGCCTCGGTCACCTGCCGCGACCGGTTGCCTTTGGCAAGGGAGATCAGGCTGCCGCCGTGGGACTGGAACAACTCCACGTATGAGTCCATGCGTCCGGCGGTGGTGGGACCGAACGAGCCGGAGGCGTACCCTTCGGGGGTCTTGGCCGGTCCGGCGTAGTAGACGACGTGGTCCTTGAAGTAGTCCGGCAACGGCTCGCCCGCGTCCAGCCGCTCCTTCAGCCTGGCGTGGGCCAGGTCCCGGGCCACCACGATGACGCCGTTCAGGGACAACCGGGTCTTGACCGGATGCCTGGAAAGCGCGCCGCGGATCTCGTCCATGGGCCGGCTCAGGTCGATGCTCACCACCGCGTCCGTGTCGTCCTCCTCGTGGAAGTCCGGCAGGTACCTGGCGGGATCGGTCTCCAGCCGCTCGAGGAACACCCCCTCCCGGGTAATCTTCGCCTTTGCCTGGCGATCGGCGGAGCACGAGACGCCGATGCCCACGGGGCACGAGGCGCCGTGCCGGGGCAACCGGATCACGCGCACGTCATGCGTGAAGTACTTGCCGCCGAACTGAGCGCCCACGCCCATCTTGTGGCTGATGGCCTGAACCTTCGCCTCCAGGTCCAGGTCCCGGAACGCACGGCCGTATTCGTTCCCGGTGGTGGGAAGCCCGTCCAGGTAGCGGCAACTCGCCAGCTTGACCGTCTTCAGAGTGGACTCGGCCGAGGTGCCGCCCACGACGATGGCCAGGTAGTAGGGTGGACAGGCCGCGGTGCCGATGGTCTTGATCTGCCGTTCCAGGAACTCCACCAGGGACGCCTCGTTCAGGAGCGCGGGAGTCTGCTGGTACAGGAACGTCTTGTTGGCGGAGCCGCCTCCCTTGGTAATGAAGAGCAGCTCGTAGGCGTCTCCCGGGGTCGCGTAGAGCTCCACCTGCGCCGGCAGGTTGGTGCGGGTGTTCCGTTCCTCGTACAGGGTCAGCGGGGCAAGCTGCGAGTAGCGCAGGTTGGCGCCGGTGAAGACGTCGTACACGCCGGCGGACAAGGCTTCCTCGTCGTCGGCGCCGGTGAAGACGTTCTCCCCCTTCTTGCCGATGACGATGGCGGTGCCCGTGTCCTGGCACGCGGGCAGGACGCCGCCGGCCGAGATGTTGGCGTTCTTGAGCTGCTGGAGCGCCACGAAGCGGTCGTTCTTCGAGGCCTCGGGGTCTTCGAGGATGGCGCGCAGCCTGGACAGGTGGCTGGGCCGGAACAGATGGGAGATGTCGTGGATGGCTTCCGCGGTGAGCTTCCGCAGCACCTCGGGGGCCACCTTCAGGATCGTGCGGCCGTCCAGCTCGGTCTCGGACACTCCCTCCTTGCCCAGACTGCGGTACTCGGTGGTGTCCTCCCCGAGCTCGAAAATGGGCTGAAACTTGAAATCTGACATGAAACGGGTCTCCTGGACTGTTGGTCGGGCGCGCGCCTCGGCCGTCCTTGCGGGGCGCCGCTCCACACCTCCGGCGGCGCGTCCGTATAGAGTCGATTATACCCGAACCCTTGACGCTGACGCAAAGTCACGTATGATTCGATTCCAGCAACGATCAAGGGGCAGCGGGAGGGATCCCTTCATCCATGAGCATTCGCGGGAACACGGCTATCGTCGGCATCGGCGAGACCCCGGTGGACCGCCTGGGCCGGCGCCCGGGCGAAAGACGCCGGACCATCCCGGAGTACCTGACCTGGGCCGCGCGCCTGGCGATGGAAGACGCGGGCCTCGAAAGAAGGGACTTCGACGGCCAGGGGCTCGCCGCCATCTACACGACCAACTATCTGCAACCGTTCTGGCCGGAGGAGACGGCGTCCATCCTCGGCATCACCCCGGCCCTTTCCCTGGCCTCTGCCAACGGGGGCGCCGCCACGGTGTCGGCGCTGGGACAGGCGGCCGCGGCCATACAGAGCGGGCTGGTGGAGCGGGTGCTGTGCGTGGCCGCATCGGCCGCGTTCGTGGAGACCCACAACGGGGTCGAGCCCCGCGACGTACGAGATTTCGAGGTCCCTTACGGCCTGATGGGCGCCAACAGCGGCATCGCCCTGGTGATGCGGCGGCACATGTACGAATACGGCACCACCCTGGATGCTTTGGGGAACATCGCGGTCACCGCCCGCCACCACGCGTCGCTGAACCCGAACGCCTACCTCAAGAAACCGCTTACCCTGGAGGACTACAAGACTTCCCGGCTGGTGGCCGACCCGGTCCGGCTGCTGGACTGCGTCATGCCGGCCAACGGCGGCAAGGCGTTCATCCTGACCTCGGCCGAGAAGGCCGCGGCCATGCCCCGGAAGCCGGTCTATCTCATGGGCTTCGGCGAGCAGGACAATCCGAGCTACGGCCCCCGAACCCACTCCGACGCGCTGATGATGGGAATCAGGGACGCCGGCGTCCGGGCCTTCGACATGGCCGGGGTCACCCCCAGCGACATGGACTTTGCCGAGTTGTACGACGACTACGTGATCATCGAGCTGATGCAGATCGAAGACCTGGGGTTCTGCGACAAGGGCGACGTGAAGTACTTCGAGTCCACCGACTTCTCGTTCAAGGGGACGCTGCCGATCCAGACCGGCGGCGGCATGATCAACTGCGGGCAGCCGTCCACCGCCGGCGGCATGATCCATATCCTGGAGGCGGTCACCCAACTGCGGGGCGACGGCGGCGCACGGCAGGTGGCCAACGCGCGCACCGGCGTGGTCACCGGCCTCGGCGGCCTCCCCTACGGCAAGAACCTCGGCTCCACGGCCGTGGCCATCCTGAGTAACGAAGCAGGACGCTCCCATGGCTGAAGCACGGACCGAACCCCGACGCCCGCTTCCCGAGGTCACCGAGCTCACCGAGCCCTTCTGGCAGGCCGCGGGGGAAGGCCGGCTGGTGATGCAGCGCTGCCGCGCCTGCGGCGAACTGGTGTGGTGCCCCCGCCCATCGTGCGTGGAGTGCGGCGGCGAAGAGCTGGAATGGGACGCCCTCAGCGGGCGCGGCACCGTCTATTCCTTCACCGTCATCCGCCAGTTGGCGGGCCGGGGCGCCCGCGCGTTCGAGAAGGACATCCCCTACGTCATCGCCTGGGTGGACCTGGAGGAGGGCCCCCGCTTCTACACCAACATCGTGCAGTGCCCGGTGGACGACGTGGAGATCGGGATGGAGGTGGAGGTGGTGTTCGATCCGGCCGGCGACGGCATCAGCCTGCCCAAGTTCAAGCCCCGCTGAAACCGGCCCGTCTCTCCGAGGGACCGTGCCGAAGGCCGGCGTCGGCTAGGCAACGCAGCCCGGTTTTGGTAATCCACTCCTATCACGCTCGACCCGGAGGACGTCATGCCAGTCATCGATTCCGATACCCATGTAGACGAGACCGAGGATACCTGGGCGTTCCTGCGCGACGGTGACGAGGCCCTGAGACCCACCACCGCCTATCCCAGGAACCAGGACGCCAGCAACGCGACCATGCGCTACTGGATGATCGACGGCAAGCGCCAGATCCGCTTCGTGCGCACGGACGAGGAGACCCACACCACCGAGGGCGCCCGGGAACTCAAGGACGTGAAACAACGCCTGGCGGACATGGACCGCATGGGCGTGGACTTCCAGGTGATGTACCCCACCCTGTTCCTGGTGGAGTTCACCGACAAGCCGGAGATCGAGCTGGCGCTCCGGCACAGCTACAACCGCTGGATGGCCGAACGCTGGGCCGAATCCGGGGGCCGGTTGCGCTGGGTCATGCTCCCGCCCACCCAGAACATGGACGCGGCCCCGGACGAGCTGCGCTTCGCCAGGGAACACGGCGCCTGCGGCGTGCTCAAGAAGGGCGACCGGGAGGCCGGGGTGTGGGCCAACGACCCCTACTTCTTCCCGATGTACGAGGAAGCCCAGAAACTCGACCTGCCCATCTGCTTTCACACGGGCTCGGGGGTGCCGGACTTCACCCCGGCGCGCGAGTTCACCTTCAGCCGCTTCTACCGCATCCTGTTGCCGGTGGTGCACGCGTTCCAGTCCCTGATCGTCCACGGCGTGCCGGAACGGTTCCCCACCCTGCGCTTCGGCTTCATCGAGGCCACCGCCTCCTGGGTGCCCTTCGTGTTGTACGAGATCCGCCGCCGGCTGGAGAAGAACAAGGAACGGCCCACCAGCGTGCTGCGCTCCACCATGGAGATCGAGGACATGCCGGAGGACATACTGCGGCGGAACCGCATGTACGTATCGTTTCAGGTGGACGAGGACCTCGGCTACGTCATGCAGCACACGGGGGAGTCCAACCTCCTGGTCGGCTCGGACTACACGCACAACGATTCCGCCCAGGAGATGGACTTCCTGGGACTCCTCAGGCAGCGAGCCGACAAGGGCGACATCTCCCATTCGGCGGTCACCAGGATAACCCAGGACAACCCCAGGGCCTTCTACGGCATCTGAACCGCAAGGCAGGGAACGGGTGGCGAAATCCGGCGCAGGCAACCGCCTGGACCCGGCCCGGCTCTCAGGAGAGATCGGATGAAGGAATCCCCGGACAGGCCGCTGGCCGGCGACGACATGGAGAAGCGCCTCTTCCCCGGACCGGGACTGCCCGGCGGCGGCCAGCTCGAGGTGCGCATGGAGGCGCCCCTGCTGCACCCGGACCCGGACGTCCGCGAGGTGGCGCGCCGCTACAAGCCCTACAACCTCGACAGTTGGCACACCGAGTGGACCCGCATGGCCGAGAAGAACGAGGCGCTGGCCGCGGGGTTCGAGGAGGAGCGGCGCCACGTCACCGCCCATGACTTCTACCGGCGGGCGGCGGAGTTCTACCGGCGGGCGCTGGTGTACATGCCCGACACCGACCCCCGCATGATGCAGAGCCATCACAAGCTCAAGGAGACCTTCGACAAGGCCTGGAGCCTGGTGACGCCGCCCTTCGAGCGGGTCGAGATCCCCTACGAGGGCCACCGGCTGGACGCCTTGTTCTATCCGGCCCGCGGCAAGTCCGGCGCCCGCTTCCCCACCGTGTACAACTACGGCGGCGCCGACGGCATCCTGCTGCGGGGGCTGGACGGCGACGCCGGTCAGTACGTGCGCCGGGGCATGTCCTTCATCGACGTGGACGGGCCGGGGCACGGCGCCGCCCTGCGGGAGCTGAAGCTCTACGCGCCGCCGGACTCGGAGCGGGTGGCCAGGGCCGTCGTGGACTACCTGGTGTCGCGCCCGGACGTGGACCCGGACCGCATCGGCCTCCACGGCTCCAGCATGGGCGGCTATTCCGGGCCCCGGTGCGCCACCGAGGAGAAACGCATCAAGGCCGTGGCCGTGTGGAGCGGCGCCTACCACCTGGTGGACGACATCTTCGACTACTACCCGCCGATTCAGGACCGCCTGCGCTGGCTGATGGGCGCCAGGGACCTCAAGGAGGCGCGGGAACGGATCCAGGAGTTCACCCTGGCGGGCCGGGCGCACAGGATCGAGTGCCCGTTGTTGGTGGGCTACAACCACGACGACCGGGTCATGGACCCGCGAGGCGCCATCCGGCTGTACGAAAACGCCGTCAACGCCCCGCGGGAGCTGCTCGACGGCGTGGGGCACCACGAGAAGCGGTTCGACCGGCGGAGCTTCATCGTGGACTGGTTCGCCAAGCAATTGGGGGCTTGATCGGAAGGGCGCGAGAACCCCGCCCCGATGGGGGTCGGGGGCAGGCTTTTCGCGGGAGTGACGGAGAGGGAACCCGACTGGAGGATAGCATGCTCGCCATCGACGCCGACGCCCACGTCATCGAAACGGACCACACCTGGGACTACCTGGAGGGTCGGGACAAGCGGTTCCGTCCGGTGCCCGTGTCCGTGGACATGCCGGAGGGCGGGACGCGCAACTTCTGGGTCATCAACGGCAAGCTCATCGGCGGACGCGACAACATCGGCCTGGACACCCCCAAGGAATCCCGGGACATGGCCGACATCGACGCCCGTCTGAAACACATGGACGAGATCGGCACCGACGTCCAGGTGCTCTACCCTACCCTGTTCCTCCGGCCGGTCACCGACCGCGCGGACGTGGAGCGGGCCCTGTGCCGCTCTTACAACCGCTGGCTCGCGGACATCTGGGCCGCGGGCAAGGGGCGCCTGCGCTGGGCCGTGCAACTGCCGCTGTCGAGCATGGACGCGGCCCTCGCGGAACTGCGCTGGGCCACGGAGCACGGCGCCTGCGCGGTGTTCATGCGTGGGCTGGAGACCCATCATCCGCTGCACCACCCGTATTTCTTTCCGCTGTACGAAGAGGCCGCCCGTCTGAACGTCCCCATCGGGATCCACTCGGGCATCGGCAATGCCGCGGTGGCGGAAGCCTTCGGCAACGACCCGTTCCGCACCGCCAAGCTGACCGTCATCGGCGCCGTCCACGCCATGATCATGCGCGGCATCCCGCAGCGTTTTCCGGAGTTGCGCATCGGCGCCATCGAGGTGGCCGCCCAATGGGTGCCCCACGTGGTGAAGGACATCACGCTACGGAACCGCAAGCGCGGGGTAGACCCCGACGGCGCCCTGTTCGAGGCCAACCGCCTCTACGTCGCCTGCCAGACGGACGACGACCTGCCCTACGTCATCGACCACGCCGGCGAGGACATGCTCATGGTCGGCTCCGACTACGGCCACGCCGACAACGCCAGCGAGCTGCTGGCGCTCAAGGGCTTGCGGGAAAAGGGCGAGGTGGCGTCCCGCGTCATCGACAAGATCCTGCACCGGAACCCCTCGCGGTTCTACGGCCTGGCGCCGGCTTGAAAGGAGACCCGCGGTGAGCGACGCATTCGACCTGCTACTCGTCAACGGGACGGTGCTCAACCCCGCGGCGGGCCCGCGGCAGGAGTTGGACGTGGGCATCGCCGGGGGCCGCATCACCGCCATGCAAGCGGGGCTGCCCCGGGACGGCGCCAAGCGGGTCCTCGACGTTCAGGACTGCTTCGTGACCCCCGGCCTCATCGACTTCCACGTCCACAGTTACGGAGGGGTCAACCCCTACGGCTTCGACGCCGACCCCATCTGTTGCGCCACGGGCGTCACCACCGCGGCGGACGCGGGCTCCGCCGGGCCGGTGAACTTCCCGGGATTCAGGCGCCTGGTATACGAACGCTCCCGCACCCGAATGCTGTCCTTCGTGGCGGTGGCGCAGCACGGCGTGCTCAACGTTCCGGGAGAGCTGGAGAACATCGGCTTCGCCGATCCCGAGGGCGCCGCGCGCACGGTGCGGGAGAACCCGGATATCGCGGTGGGCATCAAGATCCGGCTGCACGTCACGTCGGTGGGGGAAAACGGCCGGGAAGCCCTGGGGATGGCGGTCCGGGCCGGGGACGCCTGCGACGCGCCGGTGATGGTGCACGTGGGCAACACCGGCATCTCCATGGAGGAGATCGTCGAGACCATGCGCCCGGGCGACGTCATGACCCACTGTTACACGCCGAAGCAGCCGGCCATCGTCGACCCTTCGGGCCGGCTCCGTCCGGCCGTGCTGGAGGCCCGCGAACGCGGGGTGATCTTCGACGTCGCCCACGCCAACGGGCACTTCGACTTCGACCTGGTCAGCCGGGCCATGGACCAGGGGTTGCGTCCCGACATCATCAGCACCGATCTCCACAGCCGCAGCGGCGCCGGCCACGTGGTGGACCTGCCCACCACCCTGACCAAGTTCCTGATGCTGGGACTGGACCTCGACGAGATCGTCGCCGACTGCACCGTCAACGCCGCCCGGGCCATCGGCTGGGAAGACCGGCTCGGCGTCCTGGAGGTGGGCCGGGAGGCCGACGTGGCCGTGCTCGCGGTGGTGGATGAGGAGACCACCCTGGAGGACAGCGTCGGCCAACGCCGGACCACCGGACAACGAATCGTCGCCCGCCACACCATCCGGGCCGGCCTCCTGTAAGAACCCTGTGGCGGTTCCGCGGTTTCCGGGCGTTGGACGCCGTTCGGGCGTTGCCGGGTTCATGGATGGAAGAGGCGCAAGAACCATGAGTGAATGGATTTTTGCCTACAACGGCTTCGACCCTGCCAAACAGGGACTGCGCGAGGCCCTGTGCACCCTCGGCAACGGCTACTTTGCCACCCGCGGCGCCGCGGAAGAGGCCGGCGCCGATGACGTCCACTACCCCGGGACCTATCTGGCCGGCTGCTACAACCGCCTGGACACGACCGTCGGCGGTCGCGTGGTGGTCAACGAGGACCTGGTCAACCTGCCCAACTGGCTGTGTCTCGGCTTTCGCCTGGAGGACGGTCCCTGGTTCGACCTCTCCGCGGTGGAGATACTGGCTTACCGGCAGGCATTGGACTTGCGGAACGGCGTGCTTGCGCGACGGGTGCGGTTCCGCGACCACGCGGGGCGCATTGCCTCGGTCGAGAGCCGGCGGCTCGTGCACATGAGACAGCGTCACCTGGCTGCCCTGGAGATGACCCTGTGCGCGGAGAACTGGTCCGGGACGGCCACCCTGAGGTCGGCCCTGGACGGCGCCGTGGTCAACTCCGGCGTGCCGCGTTACCGCGACCTCGCCTCCAGGCACCTGGAGGTCCTTGAAAAGGGCATTGCCGGACGGGACGGAACGTACCTGGCGGCGCAGACCAGCCAGTCGCGCGTCCGCGTGGCGCTGGCGGCGCGCACGCTGCTGTTTCGCCACGACGAGGAGCTGGAGGCCCACCGCCGGGCCGTCGAGGAACCGGAAGCCGTTGCCCAGGAAATCGCGGTCGTCCTGGAGCCGGGCCGGCCCGTGACCGTGGAGAAGACGGTGGCCCTGCATTCGTCCCGGGACCGCGCCATCTCCGAATGCGGCAACGCCGCCCGCGTCGCCGTTTCCGAATCCGGCCGGTTCGCCGAGTTGCTGGAGTCCCACGCGGGGGCGTGGCGCTCTTTGTGGCGCCGTTGCGACGTGGAGCTCCCTGGGCGGCCGGAGGAGGAAAGGATCCTGCGCGTGCATGCCTTCCACCTGCTGCAAACCGCGTCCCCGAACTCCGTCGACCTCGACGTCGGAGTGGCCGCCCGGGGCCTGCACGGCGAGGCCTACCGGGGCCACGTCTTCTGGGACGAGCTGTACTTTCTGTTCTTCTACATTGCGCGGATACCGGAGGTCGCCCGGACGCTGCTGTTGTACCGGTACCACCGGCTGGACGCCGCGCGAAGGGCGGCCCGTGAGGAAGGCTACGACGGCGCCATGTACCCATGGCAGAGCGGCAGCGACGGCGCCGAGGAGACCCAGAAGCTGCACCTGAACCCCAACTCCGGACGCTGGCTGGAGGACAACAGCCATCGCCAGCGGCACGTCAACATCGCCATCGTCTACAACGTCTGGCGCTACTACAAGACCACCGGGGACCGGGAGTTCCTGTCCCGCTACGGCGCCGAGATGATCCTGGAGATCGCCCGTTTCTGGGCCAGTTCCGCGGAGTGGAACGAAAACACCGGGCGTTACGAGATCCACGGGGTCATGGGGCCGGACGAGTACCACGACGCGTACCCGGACGCCGAAACCGGCGGCCTGCGGAACAACGCCTACACCAACGTCATGGTGGTGTGGCTCCTGGAACGTGCGTTCGAGGTGCTGGACCTGTTGGGCGACGGCCGCGGGGCGGAACTCGCCGAGGCCATCGGACTCGGGCCGGAAGAAGAGCGGAAGTGGCGCGACGTGACCCGCAAGATGACCGTGCCGTTTCACGACGACGGGATCATCAGCCAGTTCGAAGGGTACGACGCCCTGGAAGAGTTCGACTGGGCCGGCTACCGCGCAAAGTACGGCAACATCGAGCGGCTGGACCGCATCCTCGAGGCGGAGGGCGACTCCACCAACCGCTACAAGGCGTCGAAGCAGGCGGACCTGCTGATGCTGTTCTACCTGCTGCGCACCGACGAGCTGCGGACCCTCTTCGAGCAACTCGGATACGGTCTCGATGACGAAACGGTGCGCAAGACCGTGGACTATTACACCGCCCGCACCTCCCACGGTTCGACCCTGAGCCGGGTGGTGCACGCCGCGGTATCGGCGCGCTCGGACCCGCGCGCCTCGTGGAACTATTTCAAGGAAGCGCTCCAGAGCGACGTCGCCGATATCCAGGGCGGGACCACGCCCGAAGGCGTCCACATGGGCGCCATGGGCGGTCTCGACGACCTCCTGCTGACCCGCTACGCCGGCATCGGCACCATGGGCGAGACCCTGAGCCTCGACCCGTGCCTGCCCGAAGAACTGCCCGGGTTGCGGTTGGCGATCCTCTACCGGGGCCGGCGGGTGGGGCTGGACCTGACGCACGAAAGAGCGCGGATCTCACTGGAGGGAGGGACGGAGGCGCTCCTGGAGGTGTCGGTACAGGGTACGACCCATGCGCTGCCGGCCGGCGACACCGAGATCCGCTTGAACCGCTAGCGGCCCGGAGGCCGAAAACGTCCGGGCGCCTCAGGCTTGGTACTTGACGGCGCCTCCCACCACCGTCATCTCCACCTTCAGGTCCTTGATCCGTTCCGCCGGCACCTCGAAGGGGTCCTCGGCCAGCACCGCCATGTCCGCCAGCTTGCCCACCTCCAGGGTTCCCTTGCGGTCCTCCTCGAAACCGGCAAAAGCGGCGTGGGTGGTGTGGAGCTCGAACGCCTGCTGCACGCTCAGGGCTTCCTCGGGCGCCAGGGTCTCGCCCCACAGCATCCGGCGCGACACGTAGGCGCCGATGTCCCGTAGCGGGTCCACCGGCCAGTAGCCCGGCGCGTCGGAGCCGCCGGCCATCTTCACGCCCGCGTCCAGCAGCGTCTTGAGCGGGAAAGCTCGGGTCATGCGCCCGGCTCCGATGGCCTCGCGGATGGAATCGCCCACGAAATAGCCGAGCGAGATGTTGGGAATGGCCACGATGCCCATGCGCACCAGCTTCTCGATGCGTTGCGGCGACATCAACCAGTTGCCCATGTGCTCGATGCGGTGGCGGTGATCCTCGCGCGGCGACGCGGCCAGCGCCTTCTCATAGGCCTCCAGCGACATGTCGAAGGCGCGGTCGCCAATGGCGTGCACGCAGCACCGCATGCCCGCCCGGTGACACCGGAGCACGGTCTCGTCCAGCTCGTCTTGCTCGATGCGGATGAGCCCGCGGTAGTCCGGGACGTCGAGATAGGGATCGTAGAAGAGCGCGTTGCGGCCGGTGATGCCGCCGTCGATGCTCATCTTCACGCCCCCGACCCGCAACCACTCGTCGCCGAAGCCCACCTGCAGGCCGGTCTCCAACACGCTGTCGGTGCTCATATGGGACTCGATGACGCGCAGCAGCAGGCTCGACCGCATGTGCAGGCCGCCCTCGGCCTTGAGCTCCTGATACGCCCGCACCGCGGCCGGGTCCTTCACGATGTCGTGGATCGTGGTGACGCCCCGTTCGAGACTCTGCTGCACCGCGTAGGCAATGCCCAGCTTGCGCTGGGTGGCGTCGAAGTCCGGTATCACGCCCGACACGATGTGTTGAGCCCGTTCGTTCAGGATGCCGGTGGGCTCCCCGGTGTCGGGGTCCCGCTCGATGCTGCCGCCTGCCGGGTCCTGCCGCTCCCGGTCGATTCCCGCCAGCGCCAGGGCTTTGGTGTTGGCTACGGTCACGTGAGCGCCGAAGGAGATGGAGACCGGGTGTTCCGGGACCGCGGCATCGAGGTCCTCGCGGTCGGGGAAACGTTTGTCCGTCATGCGGAAGTCCTGCATCGGGCTTCCCTGCGCCACGACCCACTCGCCCGCGGGAGTCGTCGCGGCCTTTTTGGAAAGGCGCGTGAGGACCGCGTCGATGGTGGATACCGGGCCGTAGAAATCGCGGCAATCCACCAGCTCCCGCTCCGCCAGCCCCTTGTCCGCCAGGTGAACGTGGGCATCGGTCAGTCCCGGCACCACCGTGCGGCCCTTGAGATTCACCTCGCGGGTATCGGCGCCGCACAGCCGCAGCACTTCATCCGAGTTGCCGGCGGCGACGACTCGCCCGCCGGAGCAGGCGACGGCCTGCACCACGGGCGTCCCGGGTGCGAACGTGCGTATCTTTCCGTTGAAGAACACGGCGTCAGGATAAGGCAAATGATTTCCGGCCATCGAAACCTCCGTTGATGAAGACCTGCGTCGCGGATGCGCTCCTTGAATATAGCTCCCGTGCGGCAACGTCAAACCACGAATCAGCGTTGACTTTCAGGGTTGACTTTCGACACGACAATTACCTATGTATCGCGGGTACGGCTCCTAGCCGGTTCCGATTCCAAAAGGAGGACTACGCGATGAAACTTGAAACAGGTATCCGCAGGAGTTCGTGGAAGCAGGCATGGACGCTGGCGGCGGCGCTGGCGCTCGTCATGGGCATGCTCGCATCCGGCTCGGCCTGGGCCGCTTCCAAGGAGAAGGTGGTGATCTACCACGCCGGGAGCATCGACTCGCTCCACCCGTACAACCACAGCCTGAGTCCGGCCTACGGCATCTGGGAACACATCATGGAGCCGCTGGTGCAGGTCGACCAGAAGAGCAACCAGTATGTGCCGAAGCTCGCCGAGTCCTGGGAGTTCAAGGGCAAGGAGTGGGTCTTCAAGCTGAAGAAGGGCATCAAGTTCCACGACGGCTCGCCGTTCACCGCACACGACGTGGCGTTTTCGTTCAACCGCATCAAGACGGACAAGAAGAGCCTGCAGCGGAGGCAACTGCGCGACCTGGTGGAGACGCGGATCATCGACGACCACACCCTCGTCCTGGTGACCAAGAAACCCAACATCGTGCTGCTCGACAAACTTCAGAGCCGCTTCATCATGAGCAAGGCGGCCGCCGACAAATACGGGAAGGACGTGGACAAGCATGTCATCGGCACCGGTCCGTACAAGTTCGTGAGCTTCAAGCGCGACGGCGACCTGGTGCTGGAGCGCAACGACGACTACTGGGGCTCCCCCAAGCCGCAGATCAAGATCATGGTATGGCGCAAGGTGACGGAGGAGGCCGCAAGGGTCGCGGCCCTGGAGTCCGGGCAGGTGGACGCCATCAACGCCGTCCCGGCCCACGAGGTGGCTCGGCTGAAGCAGAACCCCAAGCTCAGCATCAAGTCGGTGCCCGGATCACGCATCTACTTCCTGGCCCTCAACCCCGGGTTCAAGCCCTGGGACAACAAGCTCGTGCGGCAGGCAGCCAACTATTCCGTGGACGCCTACTCCATCGTCAAGAACATCTTCGACGGAGCCGGCTTTGTGGTCGAAGGGGCGGGCGGGCGGCAGTACATCGGCTACGACCCCAACGCCAAGCGCTATCCCTACGACCCGAAGAAGGCCCGCGAACTGCTGGCCAAGGCCGGCTACCCGGACGGCGTTTCGGTGAAGCTCTACTACTCGCAGGGACGCTACCCCAAGGACACCGAGGTGGTACAAGCAATCGCCGCCCAGATGAAGAAGGGCGGGTTCGACGTCGAGATCATCACCCAGGAGTGGGTGGTGTTCTGGGGCAAATCCGGGGTCAACGGGGGCAAGATGCCCTTCTACTACATCGGCCGGGGCAGCGTCATCGACGTCCACACGCACATCGAGCAATACTTCAAGACCGGCGCAAGCCCGCGGATAGCCTACAGCAACCCCGAGCTCGACAGGGTCATCGAAGCGGAGATGGCGGAAGCCGATCCCGAGAAACGCGCGAAGCTGCTGCACCAGGCAGGCCGCATCCTGAAAGAGGATTCCCCGTGGGTGCCGTTGTGGAACCTGGCCGACATCTACGGCACGGCCGGCAACATCGAGTGGCAGCCTCGTTCCGACGAGAGGATCCGTACCTGGGAGATGAGGATCAAGTAGTAACCGGATCCCTTGCGTTGTCGCCCACGCGGGCGCCCTACAGGCTGGTCATGGAGGTGCAGGCATGAAGGCCGCGGTGCTCATGCAGCCGAACACCCCTCTGTTGGTGGAGGACGTGGACTTCCAGGGTCCCAAGGCACGGGAGGTGCAGGTCCGGATCGGCGCCACCGGCATCTGCCACAGCGACCTGCACAACATCAAGGGCGAGTGGGACAACCAGACGCCGGTGATCCTGGGCCATGAGGGCGCCGGCGTGGTAGAGGCCGTCGGCGACGGCGTCGACCACGTCAAGCCCGGCGACAACGTCATCCTCTCCTTTCGCGCCAACTGCGGCCGTTGCGAGAACTGCGTGCGCGGCATCCCGGTTCTCTGCAACGGCCACAACTCCCCGCGCCAGCTCCTGCACGACGGCACGGCGCGGGTGAGCCTCAAGGGGCAACCGCTGTTCATCTCGGCGCGGCTCGGCACCTGGGCCGAGCAGGTGGTCTGCCCGGCGGAGCAGGCGATTCCGGTCACCGGAGAGATCCCTCCCGAGGTGGCCGCCCTCATCGGCTGCTGCGTCACCACCGGCGTGTGCTCCGTGACCAACGCTGCCCGGGTGGAAGCCGGGGACACCGTGGCGGTCATCGGCTGCGGCGGCGTGGGGCTGAGCGTCATCCAGGGGGCTCGGCTGGTGGGCGCCGCTGCCATCATCGCCATCGACATTCTCGACGGGAAACTGGAATACGCCCAGGAGTTCGGGGCCACCCACAAGATCAACGGCTCACGGGAAGACGTGGCCAAACAGGTGCGGGAGATCACCGGCGGCGGCGTCGATTATGTCTTCGAGGCCATCGGCCTCGGCCCCACCGTGGAGCAGGCGCTGGACTGCGCGCGGGTGGGCGGGACCGTGGTGGTGGTGGGAATGGCTCCCATGGACCACCGGGCATCCATCGATCCCTTGCGCTTCGTGCGCGAGCAGAAGACCCTTACCGGCACGGGATACGGCAACGCGCGCCAGCTCATCGACATCCCGAGGATGGTGCAGCACTATCAGGCCGGAAGGCTGGACCTGGACCGGCTGGTGTCCCACCGCTACAAGCTCGAAGAAATCAACGAGGGGGTCGAGCGGCTGAGGCAGGGGGAGGCGGCCCGGGGCGTCGTGGTTTTTTGATCATGCCCATCGCCAACGTAAGCGGCCTGAATTTCCACTACGAACTCCACGGCGGCGGCGAGCCGCTGGTGCTGGTGAGCGGCACCGGCATGTCCGGCGACCACTGGAAGGTCTTCCAGGTGCCGGAACTCGAGAAACACTTCAGGGTGCTGACCTGGGACCACCGGGGCACGGGACGCAGCGACAAACCGGACGTCCACTACTCGACCCGGATGTTCGCCGACGACTGCGTCAACCTCATGGAGGCGCTGGGGTTTGCCCGGGCCCACTTCATGGGCCACTCCATGGGCGGACGGGTATGCCAATGGATCGCCATCGACCATCCCGAGGTGGTCCACAGCCTCGTCCTTTCGGGCTCCGGACCCGGCACCTCCTACGACGGTCAGTACTATGAGCGCGGCGTACCCTACGCCACGGCCGTGGAGATGGCCGAGAAGGGCCACACGCGATACATGGAAGACCACTTCGGCGGCAGCTTCATGTTCCCGTCCGAGTTCGTGCGGGACCACCCGGACAAGGTGCAACAGTTCCGGGAAGTCAACATGGCGCATCTCACGCCGCTGAAACCCTATCTCAGACACGTGGTGGCCCGCCAGGAACACGAGACCCGTGACCTGCTGGACCGCATCCGGTGCCCGACGCTGGTCATCTGCGGCGCGGGCGATACCGTGGACGCAGCCACGGGCAGTCATGTGGAGTCGTCGAAGGTGCTGGCGGAGGGCATCGCCGGCGCCGAGTTCAAGCTGGTGGAAGGCGGCAATCACGGCTACCTGCGCCAGATGCCCGAGGTGGCCAACTCCCACTTCCTGGAATTCCTGAAGCGGCATCCCATGGACACGGGAAACGGTTGAAGACCCAAGGATCTGAAAAAAGAAAGGGGTTCGACATGAGTGACAAGAGAACACTGCTAAGCCGGCGGGACGTGCTCAAGGGCGGCGCGGCGCTCGGGCTCACGGCCCTGACGCATCCGGCCCTCGGCCAGTTCGCATGGGCGGCGTCCAGGGACCGGGTCATCGTGTACAACGCCAGCAGCATGGATAACCTCCACCCTTACGACCACAGCAGCGGCGCCATTTACGGCTTGTGGCAGCACATGATGGAGCCGCTGGTGGAGTTCGACTACGCCCAGGCCAGGTTCGTCGGACGGCTGGCGGAGTCCTGGGAGTACCGGGGCAAGGAGTGGGAGTTCAAGCTGCGCAAGGGCATCCAGTTCCACGACGGCAGCCCCCTTACCTCCGCGGACGTGTCGTTCTCCATCGACCGGATGAAGAACGACAAGAGGAGCCTGCAACGGCGGTCGTTCCGTAACGTCCAGGAGGTGCGGACGCCGGACGAGCACACGGTGCTGGTGGTGACCAAGAAGCCCTCGGTCACGTTCCTGTCCCGCGGCGTGCGCAACCGGTTCATCATGAGCAAGACGGTAGCGGACAGGTACGGGGAGGACGTGGACAAGCACCCGACGGGCACCGGCCCGTACAAGTTCAAGAGCTTCAAGCGTGACGGCGACCTGGTGCTGACGCGGAACGACGACTACTGGGGTCCGAAGCCTGCCATCAGGGACCTCGTGTGGCGCAAGGTGGTGGAGGTGTCCTCACGCATGGCCGGCCTGGAGGCAGGACAGACCGACGTCATGGACCGGGTGCCGGTCCACGAGGTCGAGAGGCTCAACCGCAATCCCCGGGTCGGGGTGCGCAGCGTGCCCGGCCTGCGGCTGTACTTCTTCGCCTTCAACGTCAACTACAAGCCCTGGGACAACAAGCTGGTGCGGCAGGCCGCCAACTACTGCGTGGACGCGGACTCCATCGTGAAGAACATCTTCGACGGCAACGGCGAGGTGCTCCAGGGACCCGTGGGACCCCGCGTCATCGGGTACAATCCCGACGTCAAGCGTTACCCCTACGATCCCCGGAAGGCCAGGGAGCTGCTGGCGAAAGCCGGCCATCCCAACGGCGTGGACGTCAAGCTGCACTTCTCGCCGGGCAAGTACGAGAAGGACACGGAGCTGGTGCAGGTGGTGGCCAACCAGATGTCGAAGGGCGGCTTCCGGGTCCAGATCGTGCCGCAGGAATGGGTGGTTTTCTGGGGCCGCGGCGGCGTCAACGGCGGCAAGACCCCCTTCTACTACATCGGCAGGGGCAGCGTCCTGGACGCCGATACGCCGATGTACCAGTACTTCCGCACCGGCGGCTCCAAGCGCACCAACTTCAGCCATGCAGGTTTCGACGCGCTCGTGGACGCCGAGCAGGCCGAGTCTAACGACGCCAAGCGGTTGCAGATCCTCCGGAAGATGAGCGAGGTGATCATGGACGAGGTGCCGTTGATCCCGTTGTATCAGCTTTTCGACCACTACGGGGCGGCCCGGAACATCGACTGGACCCCGCGTCCGGACGAGAAGATCCTGCTGGAAGAGATGAAGATCAAGGCCTGATCTCCCGTCGAGGGATCAGCGATCTTCAGAGACTCGTGGACAGCCGCGCCGGAAACCCGGCGCGGCTGTTTTTATTCGGCAGCATGAAGCCGTCAGGCTTCGTATACAACCTCTCCCCCCACGATGGTCTGCTCCACCGGGATGTTGCGTATCTCCCACGGATCCACCGTCAGGGGGTTGTCCCCCAGCACCACCAGGTCGGCCAGCTTGCCCGGGGTGATGGAGCCCTTGATGCCTTCCTCGAAAGCCGCGTAGGCGGCGTTGATGGTGTAGGCACGCAGGCCCTCCATGGGGGTGATGCGCTCGTCTTCGCCCAGCACCACGCCCGCCCGGGTCTTGCGGTTCACCGCGCACCAGATGCCGAACAGGGGATCGGTGGCGAAGAGCGGGTCCTTGGGCAGCGCGATGGGCGTGTCCGAATGGGCCACGGTGACCACGCCCAGGTCGATGGCGGTGCGCATGGGGTCGAGCCGCTGCGCCCGTTCCATGCCCAGGAAGTCGGCGATGTGGCGGTCGCCCCAGTACCAGAGGTGGTGCGGATAGAACGACGCGATGACCCCCAGGCGGCTCATGCGCTGCAACGCCTCCCGGGTGACCCCCTGGCAGTGCTCGATGCGGTGGCGCGGGTTGGGCCGCGGCACCTCGTTCATGGCGTTCTCCACCGCGTCCAGCGCCACGTCGACGCCGCGGTCGCCCTGGGCGTGGATGGCGACCTGATAGCCCTTGCCGTGGGCTTCCAGCACGAGCTTCTTCTGGTCCTCGGGCGAGTACTGGAGCACGCCCCGGGGGTCCTTGGTGGGATCGTCGGTATCGCTGGTGACGTAGGGGTCGTAGAAGGCGCAGGTGTGCACCTGGATGGAGCCGTCGCTACAGGTCTTGACCGCGCCCAGCCGGAGCCAGTCGCTGCCGAAGCCGGTGCGGAGTCCCAGGTCCCGCTCCAGGTAGAAGCGCTTGTAGGGCAGGTCGTGGATCATGAGGTAGACCCGCACCTTGAGCCGGCCCTCGTCGAGGGTCTCCTGGTACGCCCGGTAGTAGTCCGGCGTGTCGCCGGTACCGGCGTCGTGGGTGGAGGTGATGCCCACGGAGTTGTACTCGCGGCCTGCCAGCTCTACCCCGTCCTTGAGCTGCTGCAGGGTGGGATGCGGCACCAGACCGGTGACCGGCCGGCTGGCGGCCTTCTCCCGCAGCACCCCGGTGAGCTTGCCGGTGCGCGGGTCCCGGTCCATGTGGCCGCCCTCGGGCTGGGGCGCGTCGTCGTCGATGCCGGCGAGTTTCAACGCCGCGCTGTTGACCATCCAGACGTGGGACGAGCGGTAGGTGATGACCAGCGGGTTATCGGGCGCCGCGGCGTCAAGCTCGGCCCGGGTGGGCCAGCGCTTCTCCGCGATGGCGGTATGCTCGTAGCCCTGGGCTTCGATCCACTGCCCGTTGGGGGTCACGGCCGAGCGCTCGCGGATCCGCGCCAGCACGTCCTCGATGGAGTGGTTGGGCGGGGTCCGCACGTTGACCATCCCCAACCGGATGCCGTAGGACATGAAGTGGGTGTGGGGCTCGATGAACCCGGGCAGCACCGTCTTGCCGCCGGCGTCGATGACGCGCGTGGCTTGGCCGGCGCACTGCCGCACCTCTTCGTTGCTTCCCACGTGCAGGATCCGGTCTCCCTTGACCGCCACGGCCTCGGCCGTGGGACGGGCGTCGTCCATCGTTATCACGGCGCCGTTGACGACGATCGTGTCCGCGTAGAGACTCTCCGGCAGCGCCATCCTTACCCCTCCTTCCTGCCCGGACCGTAGACCACCCGCCCGGGCCGGACTCCGGTATGGTCACCGTTCTCGATCACCATGTCGCCGTTCACGAACACGTACTCGACACCCTTGGGATACTGCTTGGGGTTCTCGAAGGTGGCCTGGTCCGCCACCGTATCGGGATCGAACACCACCACGTCGGCCCAGTACCCTTCCCGGAGAAGCCCACGGTCCTTGAGGCCCAGCACCTGGGCCGGCAGCGACGTCATCTTGCGCACCGCGTCGGGCAGGGTCAGCACCTTCTCGTCGCGCACGTACCGGCCCAACACCCGGGGGTTGGTGCCGAAGCTGCGCGGATGCGGCATGCCGGGGGATTGCAGGTTGAGGGCGCTGCCGTCCGAGGCCACGGAGATCCAGGGGACCCGCATCACGTCCTGCACGTCCTGCTCGCGCAGGGTATGGTGGATGCCGTGGATGAAGATGCCCTCGCCGTAGATCAGGTCGAAGCAGGTGCCGGCGGGGTCCTGTCCGCGTATCTCCGCGATCTGCGCGATGGTCTTCCCCTCCCACGCTTTGTGCTCCGGCTTGTCCAGACGCGCCGCCACGATGCCTTCCCAGCCGCCGTGCTCACTGACGTACTGGGCGAACTCGGGATCGTCCATGACCCGCTGGCGGAAGCTCGGGCTCATGAACTCGCCGATGGTCTCCTGCACCGGTGCGTCCTGCACCCAGCGCGGGAACAGCCGCCGCCACGGGTGTTGCATGGCGGTATAAGGATACTGGTTGGCGGTGACGTCCAGGCCCTCGCGCCGGGCCTCCTCGATCTGCTCCACCACCTGCATCACCCTCCCCCAATTTTCCTTGGAGCGCATCTTCAGATGGTAGACGTGCAGGGGGATGTCCGCTTCCCGTCCCACCTTGAGGGCCTTCTCCAGCTCCTCCATGATGTCGAAGCCCTCGCTGCCCAAGTGTACGCCGTAATACCCGCCGTACTTCCGCGCCACCCGGGCCATGGAGACCACCTCGTCCGGGTACTCCGGCCCCTTGGCGTGCCACGCGGCCGTGAGCCCCAGCGCCCCCTGCTCCATGGCCTGGGCCACGTAGCCGTTCATCCGCTCCTGCTCCTCCGCGCTGGCGGGCCGTTCCCGGAACCCCACCACCACCCGCTTGACCTGCTGCGGGGAGACGCCGGAGGCCACGTTCATGGAGATCTTCCCCGCCATCAACCGATCGAAGTACTCGCTGAACGTCGTCCAGTCCGTCTCGATGCCGCTCCGGTGCCGGTGCTCGGCCACGTACTCCTCGAACACCGGCCCCACCAAAGGCGCCACGGTCTGGCTCTCGCCGATGATGTCCAGGGTCACGCCCTGGCGGATCTTGCTCTCCCCGTTGCCGTCCGCCACCAGCGGTTGATCGCTGTGGGTGTGCATGTCGATGAAGCCCGGGGTGACCACCTTGCCCCGGACGTCGATGGAGCGCGTCCCGGAACCCGGGTCCAGCCGGCCGATGGCCACGATCCTGCCATCCTTGACCGCCAGGTCGCCGTAGAACCAGGGATTGCCGGCTCCGTCGATGATCGCTCCGCCGTGAAGCACGGTATCGAAGATCGCCATGTTGAGGTCCCTTCCCTTTGCTTTGATATTCTATCTGGTTTCCATGTCTCCAGTAACTTGGCTCCCGATGCAATCAAGTCTTTCGTCTTCATGGCGCTTTCATCAAGCCTCGCATACCATGGGGCCTTTCAATGCGGTACCCACAGCCCGAGGACTTCGAGAAGCCTTCGCAGGTGTCCATCGTGCTCGGCTGTCCGCAGCAGAGCGGGCATGTCGAAGCGCTGGTCCAACTGGTCTGCTGTGGGAGGTTTACGATACTCCGGCCAGACTTTCCGTAGCTCCTTCATTGCGTCCTGCGCCTGAAGACGGCGATGCTCGTGGCCCGGATGCAATCTGAGCAGGAGTCCCTCCAGATTCGGACGCTGCAAGACGATCTTCAAACGCAACGTGGACGCAACGGCCCAAGCGTCACGTCCGGCCTTTCTGTCGCGCTCAATACGGTCCTGATCGAGCAACACCAGCCTTCGACTATGCTCCGAGCGCCTCGATACATAGCGGGCAGCGGCTTCAACCACAGTTACGGAGTCGCCCCCGTTTGCCGATTTGACGTCCAGGTGCAGACGCAGCCCCTTGCGTTAGCAATACCTTCCGAGAAATCTCACGAAAGCGCGTTCGCTTTGCCCCTCGACACCGATGAAGATGACGCGCCTGCGCTCGACCAGACCACGGCGCCGCATTGTCGCTCAGCCGATCCTTGGAAGGCCGCCGAGCACGCCGACGCGATACTTGGGGTACAGTCTGGCGTCCCGGCGCAGGCCGCGCACGTCCTGTGCACCGTGTACCCGGGTGCCACCGTCTTCGCCCTTCTCGACGATGAAGAGCTCCTCCTTCTCCAGGTCGTCGAGCAACCCGACGTTGTGGGACGTGACCAGGATCTGGGCATTGTGCGGATTCGTTTCCGGAGACTGAAACCGTTGGAGTATCTCGCTGACCATGTCCACGTGCAGGTCCCCATCGATCTCATCGACGACGACCGGCGCACCCGTGCTCAGTGCAAGGTAGATTTGAGGCAACAGATGGAACAGGCGTTTCGTGCCGCCGGATTCGAGGAACAGGGGGATGGGTCCGTGGAGTCCGTGGTGATCGAAGCCGACTTGCTTCTCTCCCCGGACGCTTTCGTTCATGACCAGGCCCTTAACCGCCAGATCGCTACGCTGAATTTCCCGTTCCATCCACTCTTTCATGTCGGGATCGTTTTCCACCATATCGACTACGGCATCGGTCGGAAGCGACCAGTTCGCATGTTCCACCAGATTGCTCTTAGCCAGAAAGTCCTTCACCTCCTCGGTGATGAGCCTGGCCACCGGCAAGTTGAGCAGGGCGAACGTGGCAATCACCGAGGTATCTTCACGTACTGCCTTGAGGCGGTCGTCCCCGGCTGTGATCCCGAACTCGTGAGCAACGTAGATGGGCTCTCCCGGCCCGCCTCGCTCGAACAGACGGCGTGGGCGGTTCCTCGGAAAGTGGAACAGCGCTTCACGGAGGATCCGGTCGCCACGCACAACAAGCTCATAGCGAAACAGCCCCGGACTTTCGTCCAGCCAATTCGCGTCGAGTTCCACACGGAACCGCGTCGGCTCGTCCATGGTCTTGCTGGAGAAAAAAGGGACGGTCTTGGGAGTACGGCTACCCTGGAGCGTGGCATGGGCGATGATGTCTGCGACCGAGACCAGGGCACGAAGCAGCGTCGTCTTGCCTGAACCGTTCGGACCCATGAGTACGGCGACTGCAGGGAGCCTGACATCCGGTCTTGCCATGCTTTGTCGGAAGCGCGGCAGATCGGGAGCGGTTCCAGGAATACGCAGATCCAGGGTCGTTTCTTCACGGATTGAGCGATAGTTCGATACCGAGAACAAGTGGATCATAATGCGTTTATAACGCTATTCCGTCGAGATTTCCATGAAACTATCGAGCGGGTACCAAGAAAGCCCGCTCGGAGTATAAGGTCTCCGTGTCCCCCTCCCGTCGGGCTCGCTGCCGGGCTGACCTCCCCGGATCTTCCCGGCCAAGTCCGCGACCCCGGCCTTCGACCGCTGGCGGCTTGGAACGCTGCCCGGTCCGCTGCTACCACGCCACCGGCGTCGCCAGCCGGCCTCCGATCTCCGGCGAGTCCGCGGCGTAGCGGTAGACCCGGAACATGCTGTTGCCCGGGCCGCGGCCCTCGTAGTCGGCAAAGTACGGGCAGACGTACTCCCAGACGATCTCGCCGGCCTGGGTGACCTCGAAGGCGCGTCCCATCTGGCCCTCGCAGATGAGGGTGTTGCCGTTGTCGAAGCGCTGGGCGCCGCTGATGTTGGGGCTGAAGAACGTCCAGATGGGCGAGCCCCGGTAGTGCCACACCGTTTCTCCCGACTTCGGGTCGAGCTCGATCACCCGGGAGTGCGGGTTGTCGATGCAGTGGATACCGTTGGCGAAGAGCAGGATGTTGCCGTTGGGCAACACCGTGCAGTCGTGTTGATGGCCCCAGGTGACGTCCTGATGCGCCCAGCGCACCTTGCAGGTCTCGCGATCGATCATCATGATGGCGTTCAGGCGCCGGAAGCTGAGCATCACGCCCCCGTCATCGAGCGGAAAACAGGCGTTGGCGTGGGCGAACTCATCCCGGCCGCAGCAGTGGCAGATTTCCCACCGGTCCAGGTCCAGATCACGCCACGCGTGCCATTCCCATACCGTGTCGCCCGCGGGAGACACCTCCCTCACGTAATCGCCGTAGGTGACGCCGTCGTGTTCGCTGCCGGGTTGGCCGCCCTTGATCCGGGGCGCGACATCCGCGGAAACGGGTTCCCAGCCGATGTAGAGGGTGTTGCCGTCCGGGCGTCGCCGGAAGTCATGGTGCTGAGCCGGGTCGCAGTACTCCCACACCACCTCGCCGTCCCAGGTGTACTCCCGCAGCAGGCCGCCCTTGCCGCGTCGCAACGGCGGCCCCTCGTCCATGCGGCCGGCCCAGAGCAGGTTGCCGTTGGGCAGGAGATAGGCATAGTTCCCCGGGCAAAGGGGAAACGACCACTCGTGGAGCACTTCGCCGCGCATGCCGATGAGGTACGCCTTGCGTGACGACTGCGGCACGATGAGCGTGTAGCCCGGCGTCGCCTTCGCCCTGTCGTAAACCAGTACGCCCACGTCTCGGTATCTCATGGAACCTCCTCGCCGTTACCGTTATGAACGGGATCGAGCTCTAAGCTAAGGGGATTTGCGGCGGCTTCCGGGTGTGCCATCCGGCCGCCTGCTCGTAGGCATGGGCCACTCGCAACAGCGCCGGCTCCTCGAAATGGGGCGCGGCGATCTGCAGCCCGATGGGGAGGCCCTGGGCGGAGAAGCCGCAGGGCACGCTGACGGCCGGCGCGCCGGTGACGTTGAAGGGTATCGTGCAAAGGGTGCCGCGGGTGCCGCGGGCGTCCTGCAACAGGATGCGCCCTCCTGCCGACTCCACGTACCCCTGCCGGCACTCCTCGATGGTCTCCGCCGGCATGCTCACCGACGGGCTCACGATCACGTCCACCTGCTCGAACGCCCGGTCGAAGGCCTCGCAGATGAGGCGGCGAACGCGTTGCGCCGTGACGTATGCGTGAGCGGGAAGCGCCAGGGCGCGGACCTGCCGGTATAGCAGCTCCGGACTGTAATCCCGCGGGCGGGTGCGGAGAAACGGCTCGGCCGGGGAGAGGTTCTCCGCCCGGGCGGTGACGAGCTGCACCATGGGGACGTGCTCCAGGTACGGGATCGACAGCTCCTGCACGGACATGCCCAGAGACTCCAGCAACTCCACCGCGTTCGCCGTGGCCTCCTTGACCTCGTCCACCGCCAGGGCGTCGAAGTAATCGCGGACAACGCCGATCCTGAGGCCCGCCACCCCCTCGCCGAGGAGCGCGCCGAAGTCCGGCACCGGGGCATCGCTCGACGTCGAGTCTCTTGGGTCGGGACCGGCGATGGCCTGAAGCATCAGCGCGCTGTCCCGTACCGTCCGGGTGAGCACGCCGAAATGGTCCGTGGAATAGCCGCCGGTGCCGGCCACGCCGCCGAAGCGGCTGACCCGGCCGTAGGTGGCCTTGAGCCCCACCACGCCGCACAGGGACGCCGGGTTGCGCACCGAGCCGGCGTTGTCCGTACCGATGGCGCCGAGCGACAGGCCCGCGGCCACCGCGGCCGCGGAACCGCCGCTGGAGCCGCCGGGCACCCGGTTCCGGTCCCAGGGGTTGCGGGTGACGCCGTAATAGGGATTGATGGTGGAGCAGCCGGCGGCCCACTCGTGCAGGTTGGTCTTGCCCAGGATCACGGCCCCGGCCTGCCGGAGCCTTGCCACCACCGTGGCGTCCTCGTCCGGAACCCAGTCGGACAGGTGCTTCGAGCCCGCGGTGGTACGGACCCCCGCGGTGGCGAGGTTGTCCTTGATGGAGACGGGGACGCCGTGCAGCGCGCCGCGGTAACGGCCCGCAGACAGGTCAGCCTCGGCTTGGGCGGCATCCGCCAGCGCCTGCTCCCGGGTCAGGGTGACGAAGGCGTTGATCTCGGGATCCAGCCGCTCGATGCGTTCGAGACAAGCGCGCGTCAACTCCACCGGCGAGAGAGCCCGCGCCTCGATCCGGCGCGCGGCTTCGGCAAGGGTGAAGTCCTCAAGGTCCATCAGAGGTAACCCTGCTCTTTGCACCACTTCTCGGCGCCGGAGTGGAGCGGCACGTCGAGAGGGGTGGCCTCGGTGTCCTTCCACAACTGGTCGATGCCCGTGAACGAGCTCTCCCAGAAGATCTCGGCCTGACGCTCCCGCAACGCCTCGCACACCCGGTAGACGTCTTCGTCGGGCAGGGAGGCGCGAGTGTAAAGCGGCCAGCCACCGTAGTCCAGGCAGGTGTGGTCGCTCTTGAGGTGGGGATAGCATCCCGCGGGCATGGTCACCGTGCGCCAGCCCAGGGCATTGAGCCGCTCCATGGCGAAATCCTCCGGCGTCACCGGCGCCATGCCGCGCGCCAGAGCGTCGTCGAACCACAGCACCAGTCCCTCGTCGAACACGGCGTCGATGGTCTCGTCCCTCAGCGCGGTCATGCGCCGCTCGTCCCCGGGACCGCCGTTGAGCTGCAAGGCGCCGCCCCAGGACTCGAGGTCCGCCAATGTGAACCCGTATATCTCCAGGGTCTGGTCCAGCAACACCCGGGTGGAGTGGGTGGCGTCCTCACGGATGGAGAGCCGCAGCGGATATTGCCGCTCCTTGATCTGCGACAGCGACGTCAGCCCGGTGCGCGGGTGGATCATGAACACGAAGCGGTCCCACGACGGGTAGCAGGCCACCACCCGGAGCGGCAGCGGCTCCTCGAAGAGCCCGGTGCCACGGTAGGCCTGGGTCAAGAAAGCCGACGGATTGACCATGGACATCTCCAGGTCCCCCCCGGCCACCGCGTGGGCGATGATGGGCGAGCCCGTGGACATGCGCAGCCACGGGCGGAAGTTGTCCGCGGACCCGCTCCCCACCGAGATGCACATGTCCCGGTTGCCGAAATACGGCGTGTCCGGGTCACCGGCGACATGCAATCCGATCTGCCACAGCATCAGGCTGCGTTGAAAGTTGGCCCCGCGCGGAAGTCGCTCCATGGTTGCCTCCAATCCGGAAAGTCGTTTAACGTGCTGTCCCTGATTCTCTCTATCCGAGCAGCCCCGCGCCGCGAGCCCACTGGTACTTCGCGCCCAGGATCGCCACCGGCAACTCCGTGGTGTACGGGCAGGCCACGATGCCCCTTTCGTAGAGGTACTCCGAGGCCTCCTCCACCTGGACGTCGCCCACCAACGACACCACCACCGGCTTCTCGATGCCCTTGTCCCGGCCTTCCTGCACCACCCGCGCGCACAGCTCGGCGAACACCATGGGCGGGGTGATGATGGTATGCCAGTAGCCCAGGATCAGGGCGTGGATGCGGTCGTCCTCCAGGCCGAAGCGGATGGTCCGCTCGTAGGTGGTGGGGGGCTCGCCGCCGGTGATGTCCACGGGATTGCCCGAGGCCCCGAAGGGCGGAATGAACTGCTTGAAACCCTCGTCCAGGTCCTGGGGGAACTTCATGAGCGAGAGGCCGTTGGCCACCACCGCATCCGACAGGAGCACGCCCGATCCGCCGGCGCCGGTGATGATGACGATCTCCTCGCCCTTGGGCGCAGGCAGCACCGACAACCCGCGAGCGAACTGAAGCATGTCGTTGAGGGAGTAGGCACGCACCACGCCGCAGGCCCGCAGCAGGTCGTCGTAGACCTTGTCGTCGCCGGCCAGGGCGCCCGTGTGGGAGGCCGCGGCCCGGGCGCCGAGCCGGGTCCGCCCCGCCTTCAACATCACCACGGGTTTCTTCGCCGACACCCGCTTGGCCACCTCGTAGAAGCTGCGGCCGTCCTTCAGGTCCTCGGCGTGCATGGCCACCACCTGGGTGTTGTCGTCCTGCTCGAAGTAGGTGAGCAGGTCGTCCTCGTCCAGGTCCGACTTGTTCCCCAGGCCGACAATGGCCGAGACTCCCAATCGGGTGGAGCGGCTGAAGCCGATGATGGACATGCCCACGCCGCCGCTCTGGGACGACAGTGCCACCGGCCCCTTGACGTCGTAGGGCGTGCAGAACGTGGCGCACAGGTTGGCGGGGGTGTAGTAGAAGCCGTAGATGTTGGGGCCCATGACGCGCACGTTGTACTTGCGCGCCTCGGCCAGCAACTCCTCCTGCATCTCCTTCTCGCCCACCTCGGCAAAGCCCGACGGGATCATCACCGCGCCGGGGATGCCCTTCTCCCCCACTTCGGTCATGGCCGCGGCGCAGAACTTGGCCGGCACCGCGAAGATGGCCACGTCCACGTCTTCCGGGATGTCCTTGACGCTCTTGTAGCACTTCCTGCCCAGGATCTCGCCGGCCCGGGGGTTGATGGGATAGAGAGCGCCGGCATAGCCGCCGTTGATGATGTTCTTCATCACCGAGTTGCCGATCTTCCCTTCCCCGTCCGAGGCGCCGATGACCGCCACGGCCTTCGGGTTCATGATGCGCTGCATGGCCGAGACGATCTCGTCCCGGGACGGCCGATACGGCTCGGGCTGCGGGGTGAAGTCCACGGTCATCACGCTGTCCACCGCGGTGGCGCCTCCGGCGTCGGCCAGCACCGGGTTGAGGTCCACCTCGCAGATCTCGGGGAAGTCGCTCACCAGCGCCGAGACGTTGACGATAACCTCCGCCAGCGCTTCCCGATGCACCGCGGCCGCGCCCCGGACACCCCGGAGGATCTCCGCCGCGGCCACGCCGTCCAGCATGGCAAGGGCCTCGTCGCGGCCGACCGGCGCCAGCCGGAAGGTTACGTCGCGCAGCACCTCCACCAGTACGCCGCCCAGCCCGAAGGCCACCACCTTGCCGAAGCTCGGGTCGGTCACCGCGCCGACGATGACCTCCACGCCCTTGCGGGAAACCTGCCCCTGCACCTGCACCCCGGCCAGCGCGGCGTCGGCCTTGTAGGCCCGGGCGTTGTGCATCAGGGTCTGGTATGCCCGCTCCGCCTGGTCCCGGTCGGCCACCCCCACCAGCACGCCGCCGGCTTCGCTCTTGTGCAGGATGTCTTCCGAGACGATCTTCATCACCGCGGGGAAGCCGATGTCCACGGCGAGGTCCGCGGCTTCCACCGACGATTGGGCGAGGCCGTCCCGGGGCACGGCAATGCCGTAGGCGCGCAGCACCGCGTTGCATTCGATGGGCGACAGGGCCGTTCGTCCCTCGGACTCCACCTGACGCAACACCGCACGGACTTCTTCATGTCGATCCGATCCTGCCTGCATCTTCCTTACCATCTCCCTTCAGGCCGTCCTCGCCATCCGGCCTCAGACCACGGCTTCGAGACGCTCGGCAAGGCGGTCGAAATCCTCGGGGCACTTCTGCCGGATCGCGCTTATCCGGCCTGAAGCCTCTTCTCCCAAAGGCTTTCGACCGCCGCCGGGCGCGTCGGACAATCTGCGTCGGGCCACAAGCGGTTCGAAATACCGTTCCTTGACGTGAACCTCTGCGCGAACGTCAGCCCAGCGCCAACTGCGAGGCAAGCGCAAGCCCGCAAGCAGCCACGTTTCCATTTCTTCCCAAGCGTTCACGGCAAAGAATGTGCCGGCTTGAGCAAATTTCTTCTCGATCTGATCAAGTCTCTGACGCCGGCCTGCCATGCCGTCGCGGTCAACGCACAGTATGAAGATGTCTATCATTCCCTCATACCGTTGAACGATCTCTGTCAGGCGCTTCGGTTTCAGTGCTTCCCCGACGCCGCCAAGCAAAGGGTCCTGACAGACTTTAACTGTCGCGGGTCTGTCAATGGTTCTGAAAAGCCGAGAAAAAAGAGGCTTCAGAATATACTGGTCATTACGGAAGTCTTCGGGGATGAGGAGGACGTTCATCCTTCGGCCTCCTGACCCTCGTGGTTTCCTTTGGTGAAGGCCAGTATGTCCTCCATCCAGCCGGCCGTGTGCAGCCGTCCCAAACCCTGTGACCTCCGCAACTCCCTGGCCTTCGGCAGTTTGGCCACCGGACGGATGATACCGTCCTCCGAGTTCTCGTCACGGTAGACGATGGAGGTGTTCTCGAAGGTCTTGTCGTTGACCAAGGCCAGCAGGTCGGGCGAATGGGTGGTCGCGACGACCTGACACCTCCCCTTCTCGGTCTGGCTCTCGACCAGGTCGATCAACAGCCGCATCCTGGAGGGATGGATCCCGTTCTCGATCTCCTCGAAGAAATACAACCCCACGGGATTCTCACCGAGCAACGCCGCCAGCAGGGCGAGGAAGCGCAGCGTGCCGTCCGACGCGCTGTAGGCGGACACCCTCCTGCCGTTCGCCTCCTTGAAAACCACCTGTATCCGGCCGGTGATGGGATCGGTCGGAAACTCGAAGTCCCGCACGTCCATGGGGGTCAGCTCGCGGATCCATTCGGTCAGGGTTCCCCGGCGTTCCGGGTCGGCGCAGATCTCTTGCAACACCGTCGGCAGGTTCTCGCCGCGGTCGCCCAACACAGTCTGGCCGGGAAAGGCGGGCTGCCGCATCCGGTCGGGCACGAGGTCGAGAAAGCGCATGCCGGCAAGTATCCCGATGAGTTGTTCAGCGTCGTCCTTCTGGGACTTCACGACTCGCGTCCGGTGCTCCCGGATCTGAGTCAGCGCCGGCTGGTCCGGCCGCACCATGATCCGATTACCGTACTTCTTCTGTGTGCCGGTCTTCCCCATGCGAAGGAGCAGGTGCGTGTCGTCGTCCTGAAGATTGACCGGGTCATCATCCCCCGGGTGGCTTGTGTAGATCGTTTCGTACAGCGGCCCCCTTATGAGTTTCTCTTTCATAGTCTTGAACAGCCCGGGGTCAGCGGGGTCTTTACCGACCGTGATCGAATAGCGGAAACCAAAAAGAGCGGACAACCCGGGTAAGTCGCTGTTGTCAATAAAATGCTCGTCGGTACCGACTGTGATCGAACAACCGTAATCGCCATCAGGTTGCCCGAAGCGAATGATCTCGTCGGGTGCGCCGCGAATACCTGCTAGATGGTCGCCGAGCGCCGCGCCGCGCTTCTTGAAGCGAATGATCTCGTCGGGTGCGCCGCGAATACCTGCCCATTCCATCTGGCCGCCGGCGCCGTACTTTCCGTGGATGATCTCCGAGAGGGTATAGCCATGGAGGGCGTACCCGCGGCCGATGCCGTGCAGGAAGCGGAAGGCATCGCGGACGTTGCTCTTGCCGCTCGCGTTGGCGCCCACGATCACGCTGAAAGGCCCGAGGCGGAGCGTCTCGTCGGCGAAGTTCTTGAAGTTCTCAAGGCGAATGGACGTGATCATCGGACTTCCTTCACCCCTGAGTCCCTGTCCCCGAAGGCAAGAGAGTCACATGGAAGGGTCCATCCTGAAAAGTCTTGTGAGCCTGATCTTCCAATCGTTTCAAACCGTCGGCGGTTTCCGCGTGAACGCCCCATCCCGCCGAAGCTCCGCAATCTCTTCCACGCCGTAGCCCAGGACCTCGCTCAGCACCTCGTCCGTATGCTCGCCCAGCAGCGGCGAGGGTTTGATCTCCACGGGGGAGTCCGAGAGCTTGATGGGGCAGCCTACGTTGCGCCAGGGGCCGCGCTCGGGGTGGTCCACTTCCACCATCATCTCCCGGAGCTTGACGTGCTCGTCGTCGGCCAGGTCCGCGGTGCTCATGACCGGCCCGCAGGGAACGTCGAGCTCGTTCAGGATCTCCATGAGCTCCCACTTGGTGTAGTCCCGGGCGAAGTCCGCCAGCAGGCGCCACATCTCCGCCTGGTTCGCGCGGCGCGCGTCGATGTCGCGGAAGCGCGGGTCTGCGGCCAGCGAATCGCCGCCGATGCGCGCGGCCAAGGCGTTCCATACGTGCTCCTGCACGACTACGTAGAGGTAGTCGTTGGCGCCGCCGGGCTTGCACGGGACCGCGTTGCCGAGCTGACCGCCGCCGGAGTCGTTGCCGGCCCGGGGAGTGAAGTCCTCGAACTCCTGCACCGAGTATTCGGCGAGGGGGCCGCGCTGGAGGCGTTGATGGTCCCGAAACTTCACGCGGCAGAGGTTCATGACGCAGTCCATCATGGCGCACTCGACGTACTGGCCGCGTCCCGTGCGCTCCCGCTGGAGCAGCGCCGCGAGGATCCCCGCCAGCAGGTGTACGCCGGTGCCGGAATCGCCGATCTGCGCCCCGGTCACCACCGGAGGACCGTCCAACATGCCGCTGGTGCTCATGGCGCCGCCCATGGCCTGGGCCACGTTCTCGTAGGCCTTGAAGGCGGCGTAAGGCCCATCGCTGCCGAAGCCCTTGATGGAGCCCATGACCATCCGGGGGTTCAACTCGTGCACCTTCTCCCAACCGAACCCGAGACGGTCCAGCACGCCGGGGCCGAAGTTCTCCAGCAGCACGTCGCAGGCCCGCACCAGCCGGGTGAAGACCTCCTTGCCCCGGGCGTTTTTCAGGTTCACCGTGATGGAGCGCTTGTTGCAGTTCAGCATGGTGAAGTAGAGGCTGTCCGCATCGGAGACGTCCCGGAGCTGCCCGCGCGTGGCGTCCCCCGCGGGGGATTCGAGCTTGATGACGTCCGCGCCCAGAAACGCCATGAGCTGGCTCGAAGTGGGTCCTGCCTGCACGTGGGTCATGTCCAGGATGCGAATGCCGGAAAGTGCCTTGTCCATGAGGTTCCCTGATCGACGGTGAGCGGTTCGTTGCTAACGGTACATGGTCTGACGTTTGGTGCCGGGCGCCCATTCACCGGCGTCCACCCAGACGTTGACGACGGCCGACTTGCCGGAGGTCCTGACCGCGCGGCGCGCCCGTTGCAGCGCCGGCGCGATCTCGCGGCAGTCGGTGACCTCCTCGCCGTATCCACCCAGCATCTCGGCGAACCTGGAAAAGGGCACCTCACCAAGGAGGTTGCCGACGTTGCCGCGTTCGTCGCCGTACTTGGAGAGCTGTCCGTAGCGGATCTGGTTCATGGCGGAGTTGTTGCCGACGACAGCGATGTAGGGGGCGCCGAACCGGTTGGCGGTCTCCATGTCGAAGGCGGTCATGCCAAAGGAGCCGTCGCCGTAGTAGCACAGCACCTCCTTTTCCGGATGCACCAGCTTGGAGGCCAGCGCGAAGCCCGTGCCCACCCCCAATGCGCCGAGGGCGCCCGGGTCCATCCAGTTGCCCGGCGCCCGGGGTTCCACGGCCTGAGCGCTGATGGTCACCACGTCGCCGCCGTCGCCGATGTAGATGGTGTCCTCGGTGAGGAACCGGTTGAGCTCCCAGGCGACGCGGTAAGGATGGATGGGGTTGGCGTCGGAAAGGAACAGCGGCATGAGCTTCGCGGCGCGGTCGCCCTCAAGGCCGCGGAGATGCGCGAGCCAGCCGGCGCGGCCCTCGGCGCCGTTGTCCGGGCGTTCGTCCACCGCCGCGTGCACGGCCTTCAGGATCGCCCCGGGATCGCCCACCAGTCCCAGGGAGACGTCGCGGTTCTTGGCCACGGTACGGTAGTCCATGTCGATATGGACCACGGTGGCGTCGGCGCGCAGCCGCCGGCCGTAACCCATGCGGAAGTCGAACGGCGTGCCCACGATGACGATGACGTCGGCCTCGTTGAAGGCGTCGGCGCGGGTGCGGTTGAAATAGTGGGGGTCGCCGGGCGGCAACAGGCCGCGGGCGGCGCCGTTCATGTAACAGGGCGCGTTGAGGGACTTGAACAAGGCCGCCGCGGCCTCGTGCCCGCGGCAGGTCCACACCTGCGTGCCCAGCAGCACCGCGGGGCGCTCGGACCGCGCCAGCAGCTCGGCCAGTTTCTCGATATCGGCGGGGTCGCCGACGGAGCCGGTGGACGCGCGGTAGCGGCCGCGCTCCGGCGTCATGGCCTTGTCCGCCGGCACTTCGCGGTCGAGCACGTCCCGGGGGATCTCCAGGTAGCTCGGACCCGGCGCCCCGGCAAAGCACTCGCGCGCGGCCATGGCCACCATGTCGGCGATGCGCTCGGTGGAACGCACGCTCGCCGAGAACTTGGTGATGGGGGCGGCGATGTCCACGTGCGGCAGGTCCTGCAGCGAGCCCATCTTGTGCTGGGTGAGGGCGCCCTGTCCGCCGATGTGGAGCACCGGGCTTTCCGAGCGGAACGCGGTAGCAATGCCGGTCAGCGCGTTGGTGAAACCCGGCCCGGCGGTGGTGACCACGCAGCCCAACCGGCCGGTCTGCCGGGCGTAGCCGTCCGCGGCATGGGCCGCCACCTGCTCGTGGCGCACGTCCACCACGCGGATGCCGTGGTCGATGCAGCCGTCGTAGATGTCGATGATGTGACCGCCGCACAGCGTGAAGATGGTATCGACGCCCTCGTTCTCGAGCGCCGCGGCCACCAGATGACCGCCGGAGACGACGCTCCGGTCCCGGCTCTTGCGGACCAAGGTGTCCTCGGCCGTGCCGGACGTTTCCGTGTCGGACGTTTGTGTGTCCGCTGCAACCCTTGCCATGTATGCGTTTCCCTCACCGAGGCGTTTGCCGGACGCGCCGGCGGACTCGGGCGGCCGGCGACGAAATGAAGTTAGTTAATCTTTGTCCGCTGCGTCTGTCAATCACGCCGTCGGGACCGTTTGTAAATCCTCATTCTTCGGTTTGTCCCGGAACCATGATTGTAGCAAGATACCTGCATTCATGAGCGGAAGCGGAGGTTGAACCTATGGGCATCACCATGGTTACAAGCAGAGCGTTCGATCAAGACGTGAGCAAGGCCAGGAAGGATGCCTTGAAGGGACCGGTTTTCATAACCGATCGCGGCCGTACAAAGCGGAACCAAGAGTTCTTGCCTGGGCGAACGGCGTCTCGGCGGCAAGTCTCTTTTCGTCGGTTGTGACGATCCCGAAATTGGAGGCACTGACGTGGCGCTGACCATCACCCAAGTCGACGCTTTCACCAGCGAGCCGTTCGGCGGCAACCCGGCCGCGGTGTGCCTGTTGCCCGCTCCGGCCGAACCGCTGTGGATGCAGAGGGTGGCGCGGGAGATGAACCTGTCGGAAACCGCCTTCCTGGTTCGCCGCGAAACCGGGGAGTTCGACCTGCGCTGGTTCACGCCCGCGGTCGAGGTCGAGCTGTGCGGCCATGCCACGCTGGCGAGCGCTCACGCGCTGTGGGAGGAAGGGCATCTGCCGCCGGATGCACCGGCCATCTTCCATACCCGCTCCGGCCGGTTGTCGGCGACACTGCGCCGTGGGTGGATCGAGATGGACTTTCCGGCGGAGCCGGACGAGCCGGCGCCCGCTCCTGACGGGTTGGCCGGCGCCCTCGGTGCAGAGCCGGCCTACGTCGGCCGGAACCGCTTCGACTACCTGGTCGAAGTCGCCACCCAGGCGATCGTGCAGCGGCTCACCCCGGACCTCGGACGTCTCCGGGAGCTGGAGGCTCGCGGGGTCATCGTCACCGCACGAGCGGATATCGAGGGCTTCGATTTCGTGTCGCGCTTCTTCGCTCCCAACACCGGCATCGACGAGGACCCGGTCACCGGATCGGCGCACTGCTGCCTGGGACCTTACTGGCAACGCCGTCTCGGCCGGGACGCGTTGACGGCGCGGCAGGTATCGGAGCGCGGCGGGCTCGTCAAGGTCGCCGTCCGGGGGCAACGCGTCACGTTGTCGGGTCAGGCGGTCACGGTCCTGCGCGGCGAGCTGCTGGGCTGATCGCTCGTCAGCGTACGGCGCGGGCGCACCTCAGGCGAGGCTTCCGATGGCGGCCTGGATAACGCCCAGGAGCGGAGCCGGGTACACGCCGAACCAGATGAGCAGCACGGTCAGGCCGGCAAGCACCAGTCCCTCCGGGAGGGAGAACCGGCGGGTGGCGGGCAGGGGCGAGGACGGGTCCTCGGGCGCCGCCTGGTACAGGGTGATGATGAGGCGCAGGTAGTAGTAGAGGCCGATGACGCTGCTGACCACCAGCAGGATGACGAGGACCCACAGGTCGGACAGCACCCCGGCGGCCAGCACGTAGAACTTGCCGACGAACCCCGCGGTGAGGGGGATGCCCGCCAGCGAGAACAGCATGAGCGACAACGCGCCGCTCACCCAGGGGCGGCGCCAGAACAGACCGCGGTAGTCGCTGACCTCGTCGGCCTCCTTGCGCTCATCCGAGAGCGCGGTGATGATGCCGAAGATCCCCAGCGAGGTGATGAAATACGCCACCAGGTAATAAGTCACCGCGTGGGAGCCTTCCCGTGAGGCCGCGATCACCGCCACCAGCAGGTAGCCGAGATGGGCGATGGAGGAATAGGCCAGCAGGCGCTTGACGTTCTCCTGCAACAGCGCCAGGAGATTGCCGAGGAACATGGAGGCCACCGCGATGATGCCCAGCACGGTCGCCACCGAGTCGTAGTCCAGGAGTCCGCCGTACCGGCCGTACCGGAGCAGCAGCGCCACCATGGCCCCCTTGGAAACGGTGGTGAGATAGGCCGTCACCGGCGTGGGGGCGCCCTGGTAGACGTCCGGCGCCCACATGTGGAACGGCACCACCGCCAGCTTGAAACCGGCGCCGATGACCACCATGGCGAAGCCCCCGAGGAGCAGCAGGGTCGGCTCCCGTGTCTTGCCGGCGAGCACCGAGGTCATGGCGGTGAAATCCATGGTGCCGAGGTCCGCGTAGATCAACGCCATGCCGAAGAGCAGGAAGGCCGCGGACGCCGCCGCCAGGATCAGGTACTTGACGCCGGATTCGAGCGCGGCCCGGGTGGTGCGGAGATAGGCCACCAGGCCGTAGAGAGAAACGCTGAGGATCTCCAGCCCGAGAAAGAACGAGACGAAGTGGTTGCTGGCGGTCAACACGGCGCAGCCGAAAGTGGCCAGCGTGAGCAGCAGATAGAACTCCTCGCGGTTCCCCGGCAGGCGCTCCAGGTAGCCGTACGACAGCACCACTACCACCATGGTGGCCGCGGAGAGCAGCCCGATGTAGAACAGCGCGTACGCGTCCATGACCAGCAGCGGCGCCACCGGCGGGGCCGCACTCCCGGCCGCGCCGGGCAGGACCGCCAGCGTCAGCGCCAGGCCCGCCAGGGAAAGCACCACGGCGAGCCCGTGGCTGCGGCGGAACGAGATCGCCAGCATGAGCGCCAGCGGCGTCACGCCCAGGAGGACGATGGGGGTCAGGGCGCCAAACAGGTTCACGGCCGGCTGCCTCCCTCCGACGACAGGGATGCGACGGCATCGGGCTCGCGGCCTTCCCCGGCCGGGGAGCGCGATACCGGGGTCCGGGCCTTACCGGCGAACTCGCGCATCTGCGCCAGCGCGTGCCCGGAGGTGGTCAACACCGGTTGCGGGTAGAGACCCAACCAGAGCGTCGCCCCTATGAGGGACGCCATGATCGCCATCTCCCGGCCGCTGGTATCGTCGAGCCGCCGGTCCTCCGGGCGGGCGCCGTAGTAGACCTTCTGCATCATCCACAGCGAATAGACGGTGGCGGCCACGAGGCCCACCGAGGCCAGCACCGTCAACGGGACGTTGACCTGGAACGCGCCCAAGAGCACCAGGAACTCGCCCACGAAGCTCGCGAGCCCCGGCAGCCCCAGCGAGGCCATGGCAAAGAAAAGGCCCACGCCGCCCATCCGGGGCATGCTGGCCCACAGGCCGCCGAAGCGGCCCAGGTCACGCGTATGGGTGCGGTGCTGGAGGTCCCCCACCATCATGAACAGGGCGCCGGCGCTGAAGCCGTGGGACAGCATGATGATCACGGCCCCCTGAAGCGACAGATCGTTCCACGCGAAGATCCCCAGCAGGACGAAGCCCATGTGGCTGACGCTGGTGTACGCCACCATGCGCTTCAGGTCGGTCTGACCCAGGGCCAGCAGCGCGCCGTAGAGTATGCCCACCACCGCCAGCGTCATGGCGACGACGGTGAAGTCCGCGGCTGCCTGGGGGAACAGCGGGACCACGTACCGGAGCATGCCGTAGGCCCCGATCTTGAGCACGAGACCCGCCAGCGCCACGCTGCCCGCGGTGGGCGCCTGGGTATGGGCATCCGGCAACCAGGTGTGAAACGGCACCACCGGCAGCTTGACGGCAAAGGCGATGAAGAAGCCCAGCATCAGCCAGTACGCCATGGCATCGGACATGGGCGTCCCCAACAACTCCAGGTAGTCGAAGGTCATGACGCCGGTGGACTGCCAGTGCGCCACCACCAGCCCCAGGATGGCCAGCAGCATCAGGAGCCCGCTGCCCTGGGTGATGATGAAGAACTTGGTGGTGGCATAGACCCGGTTCTCGTAGCCCCAGATGCCGATGAGGAAGTACAGCGGCAACAGGGAGATCTCCCAGAAGGCGAAGAAGAGGAGCAGGTCGAAGGCGATGAAGACGCCCGACAGGGCGGTCAGGATGAGCAGCAGGTTGAAGTGGAAGAACCCCACGGAGCGCGTCACCGAGACCCAGGAGGTCAGCACCGCCAGCACGGTCAGGAAGCTCGCCAGCAACAACAGCAGCAGGCTGAGACCGTCCACCGCCAAGTGGAAGCTGATGCCCAACTGGGGAATCCAGGGCTGCTTGTAGACCATGAGCCACCCGCCCTGCCCGGTCTCGACGCGGGCAAAGAAGACGCCCCAGGTGACCAGCAGCAGCAGCATGTGGAGCAGCGCCGTCCCCAGCGAGATCCAGCGCGGCCACAGGTCGCTCCAGCGGCCGGAAATCCAGGCCGCAAGTCCGCCCATCAGGGGCAGGAGCAGAATCCAGGTAAGGCTCATAGGAAGATCACCAGTCCCACGGTCACCACCGCCCCTACGGCAATGCTGGTGGCGTACCAACGCACCGCGCCCGTCTGAGTCATGGCGGCGACGAAGTGCAGCATCTCGGTCATGAAGGCCACGGCGCGATAGAAGCCGTCGATGAAGTCGCCCCGGTTGACCCGGGCGCACCACAGGTAGGGTTGGACGAAGAGCCTGTCATAGAGCCCGTCGAACCCCCAGCCGGAGAGCCACAGGCGCTCCACCCGGGGCGCCCACGGCAGCGCGGCGATCCGCTCCCGGTAACGGGACGGTCCCATCATCAGGACCCACGCCAGGTACAGACCGCCGACGGAAGCGGCCGCGGCCAGGAGCTCGAACAGGAGCTCCGTGCCGTAGCCGGCATGGGCGCCGTGAAACTCGGGCAGGGCCGTGTTCAGGAAATCCGAGAACAGCGTGAGCTTTCCCATGGTGTGGGGCATCTCGATGACCCCCGCGACAACGGACAGCACCGCCAGCACCCCCAGCGGAACGCGGACGCACGGTCCGGGCTGACGGATGGGCAGGAGCTTCTTCACCCACTCGGTAGCCTCCCGATAGAAGACGAGGAACACCATGCGGAAGGTGTAGACGGAGGTCAGCAGAGCGCCCGCGAGGGCGGCGGCCCAGAGCCAGACGCCGCCGGTCGCCGAGTTGTAGGCGTTCCAGATGATGAGGTCCTTGCTGTAGAAGCCTGCGGTGACCACCGGAAGGGCCGCCAGCGCCCCGGCGCCGATGAGAAAGCACCAGAAGGTAAACGGCATCAGCCGGCGCAGGCCGCCCATGCGATACATGTCCTGCTCGTGGTGTAGACACAGGATCACCGCGCCCGCGCCCAGGAACAACAGCGCCTTGAAGAAGGCGTGGATCATGAAGTGGAACAGCGCCGCCGACCACGCGCCCACCCCCAGGGCCAGGAACATGTAGCCGATCTGGCTGATGGTGGAGTACGCCAGCACGCGCTTGATGTCGGTCTGCGCCAGCGCCGCGAAGCCCGCCATCAACAGGGTCAAGGCGCCGATGACCGCCACCAGCGTCAGCACCGCCGGGGCCAGGGTGAACAGCACGTGGGTGCGCGCGATGAGATAGACCCCGGCGGTGACCATGGTGGCCGCGTGGATGAGGGCGCTCACCGGAGTGGGACCGGCCATGGCGTCGGGCAGCCAAGTCTGCAGCGGGAGTTGCGCGGACTTGCCCACGGCCCCTCCCAGCAGAAGCAGCGCCACCGTCACCGCCAGGCCCGAGCCGGGCTGGAACTGCTGGCCGGCGCGCTGCAACAGCTCCTGGATGTCCAGCGTCCCGAGCTCGGCGAAGAGCAGGAACAGCGCCATCAGCATGGCGGTGTCGCCCACCCGGGTGACGATGAACGCCTTGCTCGCGGCCTGTCCGTTGGCTTCGTCCTTGTAGAAAAAGCCGATCAACAGGTAGCTGCAAAGGCCCACGCCCTCCCACCCGAGCAGCAGCAGCATGAGGTTGTCCGCCAGCAGCAGCGTGAGCATGGCGCAGACGAACAGGTTCATGTAGGCGAAGAAGCGGCTGTAGCCCTCTTCCTCCTCCATCATGTACTCGACGGAGTAGAGGTGGATGAGGAAGCCCACGAAGGTCACCACGAAGATCATGGTCAGCGACAGGGCGTCCAGGTAGAAGGCGAAGGCGGGCCGGAAGCCGGCCACGTCCAGCCAGATCCACAGGGTCTGGGTAAAGCGGGCGCCCGCGGGGGGCGCGGCCATGAAGCTCAGCCCGACGATCAGGGTGACCACCGCGGACAGGCCGACGGAGCCGCAGCCCACGCACGCCGCCTCGGTGCGCGAGAGGCGCGACCCGACCAGCATGAGGGCGAGGAAGCCGGCAAGAGGAAGGGCGGGTATCAGCCACAGCAGCTCGAGCATGTCATCCTCTCATGTGGCTCACGGCGTCGACGTCCAGCGTGTTGTATCGATGGTAGATCTGCAGCACCAGGGCCAATCCCACCGCCACCTCGGCCGCGGCCATGGCCAGGATGAAGAAGAACATGACCTGTCCGTCCGCCTGGCCCCAATGTGCGCCCGCCACGACGAAGGCCAGGGCCGCGGCGTTGAGCATGATCTCCAGGGACAGCAGGATGAAGATGACGTTGCGGCGCACCAGAACGCCCGTAAGCCCCAGCCCGAACAGCACCGCGGCCAGCACCAGGCCGTGCTCCATGGGAACCGCCGCCATCACGATTCGCCCCCCTCGCCGTCCGACGGCGCCCGGCGACCCAGATGGAAAGCCCCCACCAGTCCCGCCAGCAGCAACATGGCCGCCAACTCCACCCCCAGCACGTAGGGGCCGTAGAGCGCGGCGCCCACGCGCTTGACGCCCACCGCGGCCGGGGCGCCCGACTGGCCGGGCTCGGCCGCCAGCAACACCAGGAGCTCCAGGAACAGGACGGCGCAGAGGATCGCCGGTCCCCGCCACGCCTCGGGTTGCAGCCAGCGCCGTTCGCGGGCGGTAGCCTCGGCCCCGAGGTTGAGCATCATGATGACGAACACGAACAGGACCACGATGGCCCCGGCGTAGATGATCACCTCCAGTGCCGCGGCGAAGGGCGCGCCGAGAGTGAAGAAGATCAACGCCAGCGACAACAGCGACACGATCATGTACAGCAACGCGTGCACCGCGTTGGACCGGGTGATCACCATGGCCGTTGCAATGACCGCAACGACGGCCGCCAGGTAGAAGATGAAGGTCATGACACTCTGAACACTCTTCGGGGGGCCGGGCGCCCGGCCTCGTCCACGTTCTCGCCCGTCACGGCAGCAGACTCTTCACGTCCACGGGCTTGTCCTCGTTCTCCGACGCTCCCTTGTCCTTGCCGCTGACGGCCAGACCGGCGACCCTGTAGAAGTTGTACCCCGGGTATTTGCCCGGGCCGTTGATCAGCAAATCCTCTTTTTCGTAAACCAGACTCTGCCGGTCGAAGTCACCCAACTCGAAGTCGGGGGTCAGTTGAATGGCGTAGGTGGGGCACGCCTCCTCGCACAGCCCGCAAAAGATGCAGCGCGAGAAATTGATGCGGAAGAACTCCGGATAACGCCGGCCGTCCTCCCGCTCCCCGGCCTGGAGGGCGATGCAGTCCACCGGGCAGGCGGCGGAGCAGAGGTAGCAGCCCACGCAACGCTCGTCGCCGTCCGGGTCCCGGGACAGGATGATCCGGCCCCGGTAACGGGGCGGCAGATACGGCTTCTCCTCCGGATACTGGACCGTCACGCGCCGCCGGAACATGTGCAGCAGCACCGTCCAGATGGTCTGTAACATGCTTAGCATTGGTGAATCCTCAAGCCTGCCTCAGTGTCCGGACACCAGCAGCAGCACCCCGGCCGTCACCACCAGGTTCAGCAGCGACAGCGGCAAAAGCACCTTCCAACCGAAAACCATCAACTGGTCGAACCGCGGCCGGGGCAACGCCGCCCTCAGCGTGATGAACACCAGGATGAAGAACAGCAGCTTCAGCAGGAACCACACGAGACCCGGAAGCACCGGCCCCAGCCAGCCGCCGAAGAACAGGGTCACGATCATGGCGGAGATCACGGTCACGCCGATGTACTCGCCGACGAAGAACATGCCGAACTTCATCCCCGAGTACTCGGAGTGGAACCCCGCCACCAGCTCGGCCTCGGCTTCGGGCAGGTCGAACGGCAGGCGATGGGTCTCGGCCAGTCCCGCGATGAAGAAGATGATGAAGCCCAGGCACTGCGGGACGATGAACCAGACGTCCCGTTGCGCCTCCACGATCTCCCGCAAGCTGAAGGAGCCCGCCAGCAGCACCACGCCCATGAGCGAGAGGCCCATGAAGACCTCGTAGCTCACCATCTGGGCCGAGGCCCGAAGCGCGCCCAGCAGCGCGTACTTGTTGTTGGAGGCCCAACCCGCCAGCACGACGCTGTAGACGCCCATGGACGACATGGCGAGGAAGAACAGCAGCCCGATGTTGAGGTCGGTGACCCCGAGGGTCCCGGTGATGGGGATCACGGCCACGGACATGAGCCCGGTGACGACGATGACCGCCGGCGCCAGGGTGAACACCGCCCGGTCCGCGAACGGCGGGACCCAGTCCTCCTTGGTGAAGATCTTGATCATGTCGGCCAGCACGATGCCGAGCCCGAACGGTCCCACCCGGTTGGGGCCGTAGCGGTCCTGCAGCAGGGCCAGGAACCGCCGTTCCAGCCAGATGAGCAGCGCGGCCAGGATCAGGGGCGCGTTGAGAACCCCCAGGACCACCAGGATCTGCAAGACCACGTCCCTCACGTCACACCCTGCGGCACGGGCTCCAGGCCGGGATATCGACGCCCTGGACGCTGCCGACTCCCATGGGCACACCGAGAACGCCGGCGGTCATGCCCGCGGCCAGACGCGCCGGCAGCCGGTACGCGGCCCCGTCCAACTCGATCTCCACGTATTCGCCCTCCTGCACGCCCAGGTTCCGGGCATCTCCGGGGTTCAGCGCGGCATACGGCCCGGGGCTCCGCTGGGCCACCGCGGGAGCGGCCGCACTCAGTTCATCCGAGCCGAAGATGTGATGCAGCGGCACCACCAGGACCTGGCCGTCGCGCCGTTGGAACGGCGCCGGTATCTCCGCGGTGTAGGGGACGTCGCCGTCGGGGTCGGGATCGAGCAGCCGGATCCCGGGGTCGCCCCCCGCCAGCGCCCCGCCCACTTCGGACTGGAACTTGTTCAGCGACTGCACCGAGTTCCATCCGGGCGCCCAGAACCGCGTGATGAGCGGCGACGGCGGCTGCTGCGGGTAGCCCTCCATGGAAAACGCCAGCGGCGAATCCGGATCCCCCGGCGGCTTCGGCTCGTGGACGCGGACGTCCGCCTGCACGGCCGTGCGGCCGCTGGCGCGCGGCGACTGGCGCGGCACCTTCTCCCCGTTCACCCGGAACGCCGCGGTGGGCAGGCTCCCGGGCAACGGCGCGAACGCCGGCACCGCCCGGGCCAGGGCGGCCATGAGTGCATCCGGCGAACCGAGGGTCGCAAGCTCGGCGCGGCCGGCCGCCTGGGCCAGATCACGCAGCCAACGCCAGCCGGGCCGCTCCTCCCCTTCGGGAACGAACACCTGGTAGAAACGCTGCGCCCGGCCTTCGTTGCTCACCAGGGTTCCCTCGGCCTCGGCGAACGAACCGGCCGGCAGCGCCACCGCGGCGCCCGCGGTGGTGCCATGGTTGGAGTGATCGACCGCCACCACCTGCGCCGACGCCAGCATGGCGTCCACCGCAGCCCGCGGCGCCCGGCGATAGAGGTCGTTCTCGAGCACCACGACCGTATCCACGGTTCCGTCCGCCACCCTCTGGAAGGCTTCCGACGTATTCACGGCGTTCAGCAGCCCGAGACCGAAACTGTTGCACTCCGAGGCGGTGAAGCACAGGTCCGCGGGCCTCTCCCGCCCCAGGGCCCGGGCTACCTGCGCGGCCGCGTCGATGACGGCCTCGCTGCCGCTGCCCGACCCGGACACCACCAGCGGCCGCTCCGCGGCCCGCAACGCGCCGGCGATGGCCTCGGCAAGCGCGCGGTCGCCGTCCGACAACCCCTCCACCTCCGGCGCCGTCTCGTCCAGCGCCCGGGCCACGGCGAACCCCAGCCGCGCGAGATCGTCAGGCGCCCCGCGACAGCTCGCCGCGGCTAACTCGTCCAGGCGGGTATCGCCGGTGGTGGCGACGTACAGCGGCCCTTTCTCCTGCTGCATCACCCCGCGCAGGGCCGCGTCGTCCCACCTGGGGATGCGGAGCTGCATCGCCTTTTTTCGGGGCGCCTGCTTCACCGCCTGGCGCACCGCCAACGCCAGCAGCGGAGCGGTCTGGGTGACGTCCTCCCCGAGGATGAAGACCGCGTCGGCGGACTCCGCTTCGCGCAGCGACGGCATCCGGACCCGGCCGCCTCGCAGCACCCGGAGCATGCGGGCCACCAAGTGGTCCTCCCCGGAAGCCATGCCGCTGAAGAAGTTCCTGGCCCCCACCAGCGTGCGGAGCGCGAAGTTGGCCTCCAGCGAAGCCCTCGGCGAGCCGATGCCGATGACCCGGGACTGCCGCCCCAGCAGCGAGGCCGCCCGGTCCAGGGCCTCCGACGCGCTCGCCGTCCGGCTCTCGCCGTCCGCGCGCACCAGCGGCTGCCGCAGGCGCCGGTGGCCGTTGACGAACTCGTAGCCGAACCGCCCCCGGTCGCAGAGGAAGTAGCCGTTGACCTCGGCGTTGTAGCGGTTGAGGATGCGACGAAGCCGGCCGTAGCGCTCGCCCGCGATGGTGTTGCACCCGAGGCTGCAATGCGCGCACACGGACGGAGCCGTCTGCAGGTCCCACTTGCGGGTATAGTGGTCCTTCAGCGTCTTGTCGGTAAAGACGCCGGTGGGACAGACCTCCACCAGGTTGCCGCTGAACTCGTTCTCCAGGGCGCCGTCCTCGTGGCGGCCGAAATAGACGTGGTTGTGCGACGCGAAGGCGTCCAGGTCCTTGCCGCCCGCGTAGTCCCGGTAGTAGCGCACGCACCGGTAGCAGGTGATGCACCGGTTCATCTCGTGGTTGATGAACGGCCCCAGTTTCTGGTTGGTGAAGGTGCGCTTGCCGAAGCGGTAGCCGCGGTAGTTGTGACCGGTCATCACCGTCATGTCCTGGAGGTGGCACTCGCCGCCCTCGTCGCACACCGGACAGTCGTGGGGATGGTTGCTCATGAGCAGCTCGATGATGCCGGCCCGGAACTGCGCCGCGTCCTTGTCGCGGATGGAGATGCGCGCGCCGTCCATGGCCGGGGTCATGCACGCCATGACGATGCGGCCGCGCGGATCGTTCTCGTCGCGGTACTGCTTGACCGCGCACTGGCGGCAGGCGCCCACCGACCCCAGCGCCGGATGCCAGCAGAAGTACGGCAAGTCCAGACCCTTGGAAAGGCACTCCTCCAGCAGGTTCTTGCCGGGGTCAACCTCGTAGGCTCGGTCGTCGACGTAGATGGTGGCCATGATCGTTACGCTGCGTCGCTCTTGGGGATGAGCTTCTCGAAGTCCTCGCGAAAATACTTGAGGGCGCTCTGCAAGGGCTCCATGGCGCCCGGCGCCAGCGCGCAGAAGGTGTTGCCGGGGCCCATCATCCGGATCTGCATCTCCAGCCGCTCCAGGTCTCCGGGCCGTCCCCGGCCCTCCAGCAGCCCCTGCAGGATCCGCGCCGTCCAGGGGAGGCCGTCCCGGCACGGCGTACACCAGCCGCAGGACTCCTGGGCGAAGAAACGCTCCAGGTTCAGCACCATGCCCACCACCGAGGTCTTGTCGTCGAGGACGACCATCAGGCCGGTGCCCAGACGGCTGCCGGCCGCCTGCACCGAGCCATAGTCCATCTTGGTGTCCAGGTGCTCTTCCACCAGGAAGTCGGTGGAGGCCCCGCCGGGGAGAACGCCGCGAAACTTGTAGCCGTCGCGCATGCCCCGGGCCCGCCGCTCGAGGATCTCCCGGATGGTGGTGCCCAGCGGCAGCTCCCAGGCCCCGGGCCGTTTCACCTTGCCGCTCACGCCGTAGAGCTTGGTGCCGCCGTCCTCGCTGCGGCTGAGCCCCAGGTACCACTGGGCGCCGTTGCGGAGGATCGGGGCGACGTTGCACAGGGTCTCCACGTTCTGGACGATGGTGGGCTTGCCGAACAGGCCGCTCACCTGGGGGAACGGCGGCTTGGCCCGGGGATTGGCGCGCTTGCCCTCCAGCGCGTTGAGCAACCCGGTCTCCTCGCCGCACATGTAGCGGCCGGCGCTGGTGTGCAGGTGCAGCTCGAAGCCGTAGTCGGAGCCGAGGATGTGCTTGCCCAGATAACCCTTGTCACAAGCCTCGGCCAGGGCCGTGGTGATCCGCTCGGCCGCCAGCTTGTAGGCCCAACGCAGGAAGATATACCCGTGGGTCGCCTGGATGGCGTAGGCCGCGAGGATCATCCCCTCGATGAGGAGATGCGGGTTCCCCTCCAGCAGCATGCGGTCCTTGAAGGTCCCCGGCTCCATCTCGTCCGCGTTGGCCACGAGATACTTGGGCTGCGGCGCGTTGTCGCCCATGGGCACGAAGCTCCACTTCTGCCCGGTGGGGAATCCCGCGCCCCCGCGCCCCCGGAGCCTCGCGTCCGACACTTCCTTCAGGACGTCGGCCGGAGTCATCTCCTTGAGCACTCTGTGCAGCGCCTCGTATCCGCCGGCCTTCTCGTAGGCCGCCAGATCCAGCACCCCGCCGTCCGACCTCAGGTCCCCGGTGAGGGGCTTGTCCATGGATGATCCGTTTGCCATAAGGTCCGCCTCAGGCCTCCGGGGCTTGCCGGTACCGGGTGAGTATCTCGTCCACCTGCTCGTTGTCCAGGTTCCGGTAAAGGTCGTTCCCCACCATCATGGCCGGCCCGCGGTCGCAGGTACCGAGACAGGCCATGGGCAGGAGGGTAAACTTGCCGTCCGCGGTGGTCTCACCCAACTCCACTCCGAGACTCGCCTTGAGATGGGCGCAGATGTCTTCGTAACCCAGGATCCAGCAACTGACGCTGTCGCACAGGAGGATGACGTTCTCCCCCACCGGTTTGCGGAAGATCAGGTTGTAGAAGGTGGCGACGCTGTCCAGCGCCTCCGGACTCATGTCCAGCAGCGCCGCGATCTCTTTCAGGTGCTCGTCCGACACCCAGCGGTTGCGCTCCTGGACGATCTTCAGCGCCTCCACGCACGCGGCCTGCGGGCTGTCGTAGTGGGCGGCCTCCGCCCTGATCCTCTCGCGCTCCTGCTCCGTCAACATGGAAACCTCGTCATCGCCCCCGGGTCGCGGCCCCCCCTCGTCAAGACACGGCTCACCGGTCGATGTCCGCCAGCACGAAGTCGATGCTCCCCAGTATCGCCAGCAGGTCGGGCACCATGACGCCCCGGCTCATGAGCGGGATCATCTGCATGTGGGCGAAGGACGGCGTCCGGATGCGCACCCGGTAGGGGATGGTGCCGCCGTCGCTCACCAGCCGGTAGCCGTTGTTGCCCTTGGTCGCCTCGATGCCCATGAAGGACTCCCCCGCGGGTATCACCGGCCCCCAGCTCACGCTCAGGAAATGGTTGATCAGGGTCTCGATGTCGTGCATCGTGCGGTCCTTCCGCGGCGGCGTGGTCAGCGGGTGATCCGACTTGTAGTGTCCGGGGGGCATGTTCTTGAGGCACTGGTCGATGATCCGGAGGCTCTGGCGCATCTCCTCGATGCGTACCACCGCGCGGTCATAGCAGTCGCCTTTCTGAGCGGTGGGGACGTCGAAGTCGAACTGGTCGTAGCCCGAGTAGGGCCGTTTCTTGCGGAAGTCCCAGTCGAAGCCGCAGGCCCGGAGCCCCGGACCGGTCACGCCCCAGTCCATGGCCTCCTGCGCGGTGTAGGCGCCGATGCCCTGGGTGCGAGCCTTGAAGATGCGGTTCCGCATCACGATCTTGTCGTACTCCACGAGCCGGTCCGGGAGGTAGTCGACGAAGTCCCGCACCATCGCCTGCCAGCCCTTGGGCAGGTCATGGGCCACGCCGCCGATGCGGAACCAGCTCGGGTGCATGCGACCGCCGCACACCGCCTGCACGATGTCGAAGATCCGCTCCCGGTCGTTGAAGGTGTAGAACACGGTGGAGAGGGAGCCCACGTCCTGGGCAAAGGTGCCGTACCACACCAGGTGGCTGGCGATGCGGAAGAACTCGGACATCATCACGCGGATGACCTGGGCGCGGTCGGGCACGTCGATGCCGGCCAACTGCTCCACCGACAGCACGTAGGCCAGGTTGTTCATCACCCCGCCCAGGTAGTCGATGCGGTCGGTGTAGGGGATGAAGGAGTGCCAGGACTGCCGTTCCCCCATCTTCTCCGCGCCGCGGTGGTGGAAGCCGATCTCCGGCAGGCAATCGACGATCTCCTCGCCGTCGAGCTGCAGGATGATGCGGATCACGCCGTGGGTGCCGGGATGCTGGGGTCCGACGTTGAGGAACATGAAATCCGTGCCCTGACGGCCGCGCTTCATGCCCCAGTCCTCGGGCCGGAACCGCAGCGCCTCCTGTTCCCGGTCCTGCCGCTCGTCGGGCAGCTCGAACGGACCCATCTCGGTGGCCCGGGCCGGGTGCTCCTTGCGCAGCGGATGCCCTTCCCAGGTGAGGGGCATGAGGATGCGGCGCAGCGACGGATGGCCGTCGAAGCGGACGCCGAACATGTCCCAGACCTCGCGCTCGTACCAGTTGGCCGAGGGCCACAGGGGGGTGGCCGACGGCGCCGAAGCCGAGTCCTCGGACAGGCCCACCTTGATGCACAGGTCCTCGTTCCGCTCATAGGAGAGCAGGTGATAGAGAACGGTGAAGTCGCTGTCGGGCTGGCCGTCGCGATGCTTGCGGAAGCGCTCATCGATGGCCGTCAGGTCGTACAGCGTGCCGAACGGCCGGTCCACCTCGGTCTTCAGGAACTTCAGGACCGCGGGCAGGCGCTCCCCGGAGGTCCACAGGGTAGGGAACCCGCAACGGGTGTCCTCCGCGGTAAAGGCGCCGGCGCCGAAGCGGCCTTCGAGCTCGGTTACCACCGCGGGCGCATCACTCATCGGTGGAACCCGCCCTTCTCCGGGTGGACGCGGCGCCCAGGCGCCTGTCCGAACCCGTTTCCATGCCACGCAGTCGATTCCTGTCTGCTTGGATGGACACCCGTGTCGTGATTCATGCCGGAGAGCGAAAGGTCTCTATCCATCGGGCTATCAGACTTCATCCGGCGAGCGCAGGCTGGTGGCGCGCACGCGGTCGGGCCGCTTCAGGTCGCGCATCACCGGCCGCGTGCCCTTGTCGACGCCCTGGGGCCCCACCATCCAGCTCAGCGGCCGGCGCTCGTTGCCCACGGCCTTCTGCAACAACGTCAGGGCTTCCAGAAAGGCGAAGGGACTCGGCGGGCACCCCGGCACGTAGACGTCCACGGGAAGGATCTTGTCCACTCCCTGAACCACGCTGTAGATGTCGTACATGCCCCCGGAGTTGGCGCACGAGCCCATGGAGATCACCCAGCGGGGCTCCATCATCTGCTCGTAGAGCCGCCGGACGATGGGCGCCATCTTGATGAAGCAGGTGCCCGCGATGACGATGACGTCGGCTTCCCGCGGCGTGCCGCGGATCACCTCCGCGCCGAAGCGGGCCACGTCGAACTTGCTGGTGAGGCTGGTGGCCATCTCGACGAAGCAGCAGGACAACCCGAAATGGAACGGCCAGATGGAGTTCTTGCGGCCCCAGGTCACCAGGTCCTCCATGCGGGCCATGACCAGAAGCCTGCGTATGGCTTCGTCAAAGCCGCCCTTTTCCGCCTCCGCCGGCTGAGGCCTGGACAACGACCACTGCATGGGACCCCTCTACCCTTTCTCCCGACCGGCTTTGGCCGTCCTGAGCCGGGCGGGCTCCCAATCCAACGCGCCCATGCGGAACTCGTAGATCAGCGCCACCACCAGCACCCCGACGAACACCAGCAGGCCCGCGTACCCGGCCCAGCCCACTTCCTCGTAGGCCACGGCGTAAGCGAAGATGAAGACGGCCTCCAGGTCGAAGATCACGAACAACATGGCCACGATATAGAACTTCACCGACAGCCGCACCCGCGCCGAGCCGGTGGAGACGATGCCGGACTCGTAGGGCTGCCCGGTGGCCCGATCCGAATGCCGTTCTCCGAGGACGTACGACAGACCGATCATGCTGCCGGCCACCACGAGCGCAATCAGGAAGTAGAGGGCCAAAGGCCAGAGTGTATCGCTACCCATGAGCTATCGCCGCGCGGTCCCCGAAAGCCTAGACGCCAACCGCGGGAATGTCAACGAACGGAACCCGTTTACCTGTTTCGCAGCAGGCGCTCTACGCTCCACGGAGGGCTTGACTTCAAGCAGGTCTATTATAGATGTATTCGAGTGGGGTATAAGGCGGGGAATCGAGCCGTCGCAAGGCCCCGGTTCGGGGAAACGCGCGTTCCTCCCCACGGGAGGAGAGGGACCGCGGTCATTTTCTACAGGAACCAACGCGGGAGGACGACATGATGCGCTTACTGTCTTACGGTCCCTGACCGTACGCCCACAGGACAAGGCTTGTCCTGGCAGAAAAAGACATTCCGTATGAACTCGTGGAGTGCGACCTCGGTAACAAGCCCGAGGAGCTTCTCAGGCTCAACCCCTATGCCAAGGTGCCGGTGCTGGTGGACGGGGACACGGTGGTTTACGAGTCGGCCGTCATCAACGAGTACCTGGAGGAGAAGTTTCCCCAGACGCCGCTGATGCCCAGGGACCTGGCGCTGCGCTCGCAGGTGCGGATCTGGATCGACTTCTGCAACACCCGGCTTCAGGCGGCCGCGGGAAACATACGGCACGACCACGACGTCGAGAACAACCGGAAACGGCTGGCGCAGCACCTGAAGACGCTGGACGAACGGATGGCCGGGCAGGACTTCATCGTCGGCGACTATTCGCTGGCGGACATCACCTACATCCCGTTCTTTACCCGGGGAGACCATTACCGGGTCTCCATCGGCGACGACCTGCCGAACCTGAAGCGCTGGCGCGACTCGCTGCTGGAGCGGCCGAAGGTCAAGGCCACGCCCTGAGACGCGGATGACGGGTGGAACAGAGCCGAACGGCATGAACGGACCCGCAAGTGCGCCTGAACGCGACACCGCGGCGGCGTTGACCGGAAAGGTGGCCGGGCTTCAGACGCTGCTCCGGGAGATGGGGCACGTGGTGGTGTGCTTCTCCGGCGGGGTCGATTCGAGTTACCTTCTGGCCGAGGCCGTGGGCGCGCTCGGCGACAAGGCCGTAGCGCTCACCGCGGTGTCGCCCAGCCTGGCGCCGGAAGAGGGAGCGGACGCCCGGCGCCTGGCCGAAGGCATCGGCGCCCGGCATCTGCTCATCGACACCCAAGAGCTCGACGACCCCCGGTACGCGGCCAATCCCGCCAACCGCTGCTACTTCTGCAAGACCGAACTGTACGGCAAGGCCGTTGACGAAGCCGCGTCCCTGGGCATCGTCAACATCCTGGACGGCTTCAACGTGGATGACCGCGGCGACCACCGCCCGGGCCGCCGGGCCGCGCGCGAGCGCGGCGTGCGTTCGCCGCTGGACGAGCTGGGCTTTACCAAGGCCGACATCCGCGAGGCCGCCCGGCGCATGGGACTCAGCGTGTGGGACAAGCCCGCGCTGGCCTGTCTTTCCAGCCGCTTCCCCTACGGCACGGCCATCACCCCGGAGAAGCTCACCCAGGTCCACCGCTGTGAGCGGGTGCTGCGGGAGCTGGGCTTCCGCGTCTGCCGGGTCCGCTACCACGACGAGCTGGCGCGCATCGAGGCGGCCCCGGACGAGTTCGACAGGCTGCTTCAGCCGGGTATCCGTGAAACCATCGTCCGGCGTTTCAAGGAGACCGGGTTCACCTACGTCAGCATCGACCTGCAAGGCTATCGCGCCGGCGCCCTCAACGAGGTCCTGAAGCGGGAAAAACCGGCGTAGAAAAGGAGGTTCTCATGTTGGGCAGACTCGTGATCCTTACGGTGGCGCTGGTCCTGGCGCTAAGCCAGACGCCGGCAGGCGCGGCCGACGAGTTCTACAAGGACAAGAACTTGCGCATGCTCGTGGGTTTTTCCCCGGGAGGCGGTTACGATACCTACACCCGTTACATCGCCCGCCACATCAGCCGGTACATTCCCGGGAACCCGACCCCGGTGGTGCAGAACATGCCCGGAGCCGGCAGCCTGATCACCGCCAACTACATCTACAAACGAGCCAAACCCGACGGGACCGCCCTGGGGGTCTGGAGTCCCGCGCTGATCTTTGCCCGCGCCATGGGCGACAAGAAAGTAAAGATCGACCCCGCCAGATACGAGTACATCGGCACCCCGACATCGGACTCCGTGACCTGCGGCCTCATGGCGGCTTCGGGTCTCAAGTCGCTGGACGACGTGATCAAATCGGGCCGGGAGGTCACCATGGGCGGCACCCGCGCCCCGGGGAATACGACCGACCCCTTCCTGTTCCTGAACAAGGAGCTGGGGACGAAGTTCAAGAGCATCCCGGGCTACGGCGGCACCGCCAAGATACGGTTGGCCATGGAGTCCGGCGAGGTGGACGGCGCATGCTGGACGTGGGAGTCCATGAGGGTCACCGCCCGAGGCATGCTGGACGCGCCGCCGGACAAGAGGCTCGTTCCTTTCATCATCACCCGGCGCTACGATGAACCCGAGGTGAAGGACATCCCGCTTTTCTCGGACGTCCTCACGGGCGAGAACCTCGCGGCCTTCAATGCCTGGGACGGACAGAACAAGATAACGCGCGTGTACACGCTGCCGCCGGGCACGCCCAAGGACCGCGTCGCCGTGCTGCAGAAGGCGTACAAGGCGGTCATGGAGGACCCGGACTTCCTGGCGGAGACGAAGAAGGCGCGCCTCAACATCGACTACGTGTCGCCCAAGGCCATCGCGGAGGCGTTGAAAGCCATCAACAACATGCCGCCGGCCATCAAGGAATATCTTCAGATCCTGACGGGGTTCAAGAAGGCCGAGTCCTGAAGCGCGCCGCCCTGCGTGCTCACCCGTCCGGCGCCATGCCCTTCTTCTCCAGCTCGGCGACGGCGTCCGGCGTCTTCCTCAGCGACCCGAGGCCCATGCCGTTGAGCACGTTGGCCGCCTTGGTGAACTGGACGTCGTCGTAGGGCACCACCTCGATGCGGTTGCCCCACGGGTCCCGGAAATTGAGCCGCTGGTCGAGGGTCTTGACGCCGAGTTGCTCCAGGGCGGCCCGCACCGGGCCCCGGTCGTCCACCACGAACCCGAAGTGCCGCTTGCCGTCCGCTTCCTGGGTCTTGCCGAGGCTCAACTGGATGAACTGGTCCCCGAGGTCGATGAAGGCATTGTGATCGCTCCTGCCGCGCAGCGAGAAGTCGAAGATCGCGCCATAGAACTCCAGCGCCTGATCCAGGTCTCCGACCTCCAGCACAACGTGGTTGATCCCCAGGGCGCGGGCCTTTTGGGGGGCGTTCTCGTTCATGGCTGCTCCTTTCGTGCTCTTTTCGAGTTTGACGGACCCGAACGCGCCCTCTGACCGCGGCGCGCTCAGGACCGGTAGGCGTCGGCCATCCGGCTCTCGATGCCCTGGTCTGCCAGCGCCTGTTCGAACATTTCCCGGACGTCGGGGTCCTCGTCCCGGTACTCGATCTGGTCGCCGCCCTCCTTGACGCTCTTGTCGATGCCGTAACGCTTGCGGAACCGGTGCTTGCGGCTGCCCCAGCGCAGCGCCAGGTAGCGGGCGGGCGCGGCGCCGGCGTTGAAATGCTGGTGAAACCACATCTCGGGAGGAACGATGACGCTCCCCTCGTGCCAGTCGAACCGTTGCATGGGCGACCCTTCCGGCCACATGAGCGAGTAGCCGGCGCCGCCGATGATGACCACGTGGGCCCCGGGCCCGTGCCGGTGGGCCTTCTTGTAGGTCCCCACCGGAAACTCGGAAATGTGCGAAGCCATGGTGTTGTCCGGAAGCTCGAACATGATGTTGCGGCCCCCGGCGCCCCGTTCCTTCCATTCCTTGAGCACGAAGCTGCGAACGTCGGGCACGAAATTCGTCTCCCACACCCGGCCGCTGTAGGACCTGCCCTGTCCCGAGAAATAGTTGTCCCGGGAATCGAAGCGGTCCGTGAAGGCAAAGCCGTTGTCGAACACGAACTCGAAATTGTGAAAGAGGTTGATGACCAACGGCGCGCTGGTCACCGAGAACAGCCGGGCGGGGGTGTCGCCGCTGCCGTTGAAATGTTGCCTCCAGGTGTTGAGCGGCGGAGAGAAGAGACTGCCTTCGTGCCATTCGAAGGTCTGTTTCCTGCCGCCTTCGTGCCAGACGGTGGTCGCCCCGCGGCCGCTGGCGACGTAGACCATCTCCTCGAACAGGTAGCGTTCAGGGTTGAGGCTTCTGCCCGGGGGGATCTCGCAGATGGTGGCGTCGTTCATGTCCCCGGTGCCGATGAGGTTGAGGTAGACGCCCGAGCCGCCGCGGCGTTCCCAGGGTTCCAGCGGCACCGCCCGGATGTCCTCGATGTAGTAGTCGCGGATGACCGGGAGTCCTTCCATCCTCAACCAGCGCTGGTAGGCGCTCTCCTGCTCGATGCTCTGCTCTTCCATGGACTCCTCCGCCGACTGTTACCGCCGTTCACCGAGGCCGGACCCGGCGGGGACCGCGCGCACGCAGCCGCCGGCCACGCGCTTCGAACTCCTTCTTTCTCCGGTCGCTTTTCCCATACGGCGTGACGTGATTCAACCGGGTCCACGGTCACTGGACAGCGCAGCAACATGGCAATATAAACTGTTGCGGCAGCAAAAGCGCGGCAGGCACGGCGAGGCGGTCGGGCCGGGCCGAAACCGCGGGCATCCGGGCGCGGCGTTGGACCGTCGCTCGATCCTGCAGGAGTCCTTTCATGACATCGATCCTCCCGGTGGTGCTGGCAGGCGGTTCGGGCACACGCCTGTGGCCGTTGTCCCGCGAGCTTCATCCGAAGCAGTTCCTGGCGCTGATGGGCGGCCGCTCGATGATGCAGGAGACGCTGGCGCGCGTGGCATCGCTGGAGGCCGTCCTGGACCCCTGCATCGTCTGCAACGAGGAGCATCGGTTTCTCGCGGCCGAGCAGTGCCGCGAGATCGGTCAGCCGTGGAGCGCCATCCTGATCGAGTGCGCGCCCCGCAACACCGCGCCGGCCACCGCCCTCGCCGCCTGTCACGTCCTCGCGCAGGGTGACGACCCGGCGTTGCTCGTGGTTCCCTCCGACGGCTACGTCGAGGACGCCGGGCGGTTTCGGGACGCCGTGGCCGCCGGACTCGGCCCGATGGAGGCGGGGCATCTGGTGACCTTCGGCGTTCGGCCGTCGTCGCCGGAGACCGGCTACGGCTACATCCGCGCCGGGGAACCGCTGGACGGGCGCGCGCGCCGGGTGGCCGAATTCGTCGAGAAACCGCCTCGCGAGGACGCGGAAAGGTACGTCGAATCAGGGGGATTCCTGTGGAACAGCGGCATGTTCCTGTTCAAGGCGAGCGCCTACGTCGCGGCGCTCTCGCGGCACGCGCCCGCGGTGCTGGAGTGCTGTCGAAACGCGGTCGAGACCGGCTCGACGGACATGGGCTTCTTCCGGCCGGGCCCGGACCTCGCGCGCTCGCCCAACGTCTCCATCGACTTCGGGGTGATGGAGAAGACCGGCGCGGCCGCGGTGGTGCCGCTGGAGACCGGCTGGAGCGACGTGGGCTCCTGGCCGGCGCTGCACGCCGTCAGCGTCGTGGACGGCGACGACAACGCCCTGAGCGGCGACGTCGTCGCGGTGGATACCACCCGTTCGCTGGTGCACGCCGAAGGCCGGCTGGTGACCACCGTGGGCGTCGACCGGCTGGTGGTGGTGGAAACCGGGGACGCGGTGCTCGTGGCGTCATGGGACGGGGCCCCGCGGATGAAGGGGGTGGTGGAGGGTCTCAAGGCGCGCTCCCGTCCGGAACACCATGCCCACCGCCGCGTCCACCGTCCGTGGGGATGGTTCGAGACCGTCGAAAAGGCGGAGGGGTACCAGGTGAAGAAACTCGCCGTCAGGCCGGGAGCGCAGCTCTCCTTGCAGACGCACCGACACCGCTCGGAGCATTGGGTGGTGGTCCGGGGAACCGCCCGGGTGACGCGCGGCGAATCCACGCTGACGTTGTCCGAGAATCAATCGGCCTGCATACCGCGCGGCTGCCGGCACCGTCTCGGCAACCCCGGCAAGACCCTGCTCGAAGTGATCGAGGTGCAACTCGGCGACTACCTCGGTGAAGACGACATCGTGCGGCACGACGACGACTTCGGGAGAGGCGCGGGGGGCGGATAAACGCAGACCGCGGGGACGCTGACCGGCTTCGCGGGCGGCGCCGGGAAACCTCCAACGAGATCTGGTAAGGTGACGGCATGAAAGAAACCGACGTGACGGCCAAGGTCGTGCCGCGCGAGCTCCGGCGCCACGGCCACGTGCGGACCGACGACTACTACTGGCTGCGGGAACGGGACGACCCCGACACCCTCGCGTACCTCGAGGCCGAGAACGAGCGCACGAAAACGACCCTGGCGCACCTCCGGGGACTCGAAGAGACGCTGTTCCAGGAGATCAGGGGACGGATCAAGGAAACGGACATGTCGGTGCCGTACAAGCGGGACGGCTACTACTATTACACCCGCTACGAGGAGGGGAAGGAATACCCCCTGTACGCCCGCAAGCGCGATTCCCTCGACAACCCGGAAGAGCTCATGCTCGACGTGAACCTCCTGGCCGAGGGCCACGAGTTCTTCGTCGTGGGCGGGCTCGCCGTCAGCTTCGGGCAGGACCTGCTCGCGTACGCAACGGACGTGCAGGGGCGGCGCATCTACACCATCCGGTTCAAGGACCTCGCCACCGGTGAAACCCTGACGGACGTCATCCCGGAGGTGACGGCCAACGTGACCTGGGCCAACGACAACCATACCCTGTTCTACGCCAGGCAGGACCCCGAGACCCTGCGGTCCTGTCGCATCTACCGCCACCTGCTGGGAACGGACCCGGCCGAAGACGCTCTGATCTATGAAGAGACCGACGACACCTTCTCGGCCCACGTGTTCAAGACCAAGTCCAGGCGCTACCTGATGATCGTCTCATCCCAGACCCTGAGCAACGAGTTCCGCTACCTTGACGCGGGCGACCCCACGGGCGAGTTCACGGTCTTCCTGCCCCGGGAGCGGGACCATGAGTACGCCGTCGCTCACTTCGAGGACCGCTTCTTCATCCACACCAACCACGAGGCCAAGAACTTCCGCCTGATGGCCGCGCCGTTGGACCGGACCGGCAAGGAGGACTGGCAGGAGATCATCCCGCACCGCCCGGACGTGCTGCTGGAGGGCTTCGAGGTGTTCAGGGACCACCTGGTGCTGGAGGAGCGGCGCGACGGGCTCATGCGCATCCGGGTCATCCCCTGGAGCGGGGCGGAAGAGCACTATCTGGCGTTCGACGAGCCCGCGTACCTGGCCCGTGTGAGCATGAATCCCGAGTTCGACACCACGGTGCTGCGCTACGGTTACACTTCCATGACCACGCCGAACTCGGTCACCGACTACGACATGGTCACCCGGGAGAAGACCCTGCTCAAGCAGGAGGAGGTGCTGGGCGGGTTCGACGCCGGGGACTACCGCACGGAACGGCTCCACGCCACGGCGCAGGACGGCGCCCGGGTCCCCATCTCACTGGTGTACCGCAAGGGGATGGAACGGGACGGCGGGAGTCCGCTGCTGCTTTACGGTTACGGCTCCTACGGCCACAGCCTGGACGCCGGCTTCGGATCCGCGCGGTTGAGCCTGCTGGACCGGGGCTTCGTGTTCGCCATCGCCCACGTCCGGGGCGGCGAGGAGATGGGGCGACAGTGGTACGAGGACGGCAAGCTGCTCAAGAAGAAGAACACCTTCACCGACTTCATCGTTTGCGCCGAGCACCTGATCGCGCAGCGCTACACGTCGAAGGAACGGCTGTTCGCCATGGGCGGGAGCGCCGGCGGGCTGTTGATGGGAGCGGTGGTGAACCTGCGCCCGGACCTCTTCAAGGGCGTGGTGGCCCAGGTCCCGTTCGTCGACATCGTCACCACCATGCTCGATCCGGACATCCCGCTCACCACCGGCGAGTACGACGAGTGGGGCAATCCCAACGACAAGGCGTATTACGACTACATGCTGTCGTACTCCCCCTACGACAACGTTGAGGCCAGGGAGTACCCCCACATGCTGGTGACCACCGGGCTGCACGACTCCCAGGTGCAGTACTGGGAGCCGGCCAAGTGGGTCGCCAAGCTGCGCGCCGTCAAGACCGACCGGAACCGGCTGCTATTGAAGACCCAAATGGAGGCGGGACACGGAGGCGCGTCCGGGCGCTTCAAGCGCCATCGCGAGACCGCCCTCGAATACGCCTTTCTGCTGGACCTGGTGCCGTCTCCTGAATGAACCGCGGGGAATCTGCGGGGGCTTTGGCCGCCGGCGGCGCGGCGCCGCCTCACGCGGCCGGGGCCGCTGCTCCACCGCGGGCTACTTGTCCTCGTCGTCCTCGTCCATGGACATGGCCTTCAGGTGCTTGTCGATGGTGGTGTACCCCTTCCACTGATCCACCAGCCAGTAGCGGATGCCGAACTCGAACCGGAGCTCACGGCTCTCGCCGTCGCTGGGGTTGAAGTGCTGGTGGTGCATCATGCCCGGGGGAACGTGGACGGCGTCGCCCTGCTCCCAGGTGTACTGCTTGCCGCCGATCTCGGAGTAGCCGGCGCCCTGCAGCGCGTAGAGATAGGCTTCCGGATGCGCGTGGCTGTGGCTCTTGGAGCGCGGCAGCTCGACGAAGATGGAGCTGATGGCCGCGGCCGTGGCCTTGAAGCCGTTGCGGCTGCCGCTACGGCCCATGAGGAAATAGGTGGCGCCGTGCTTGGACTCGGCCGAGAGCTCGTGCTGGTCCTGATGCATGGAGATGCGCCGGCCGTCTTCCGGCCAGTACTGGGATTCCTCCGGTGCGACCGCGGCCAAGGCCGCGGGGTCGTTGGCGCCGCAATCTTCGAACTGGTCCATGCGGCCCATGTAGACGGAGGCTTCCAGGTGCCAGGCCAGTCCCGACAGGTAGCCCACCGGGACCTCCCCGGTGTTGAACAACTGATGCTGAGACCGGTAGGGAACGTGCAGGACGGTGCCCGGACCGAAGTCATAGCGCTTGCCGTCCAGGACCATGAAGCCGGCGCCGCTCTCCACGTAGATGGCCTCTTCCCCGTGGCTGTGGCGGCCGGTATGCCATCCCGCGGGGATCTCCGCCCGCATCAGCATGCTGCCCCCGGTGGGGAAGCCCAACTCGGGAGCGATCATCAACGCCGCCCTGGCATCCTGGCGCGTCTTGACCCACTCGAGCTCCTTGCGGCGCGCAACCCGCGGCGCGTTCTCGACGAACTCATCGTTCCGTTCGGTCGTGTTCAGCCATTCCGTGTAGAAATCACTCATCGGTTCCTCCCTGGCGGGCCGCTCGCCGCGGCCGATCACCCCTGCATTTTCAAGCCTTACTAGACAAATTCCGAACCGACCACAAGAAGGAGCGTCGAAGCGTCCGTGACGCCGATGGCGGCATTTGACATGATAACCCATCTCGGCTAGTTGTTCAGGGGCCTTGGCAGCGACCAGAATCCGGCCATGAAACCCCACGGAAGTGACCCCATGGAAGTGACGCTTGGCGGCGTCATTTCGAGCATTTCGGGCAGGTGAGCCGCGCTTCCGCACGGGGCGGGCCATTCTTTTCAAGCTAACGACCACAAGAAACCGCAAGGAGGTTTGAGCATGGCGACAACGTTGAAGTTCGGACTGCTGTTGCCCCATTTCGGGGATCAGGGATCGGCGGAGAAGTGCATCGAGGGATCGAAGCTGGCCGAGTCGCTGGGATTCGACTCCGTCTGGGTGCGCGATCACCTGGTCTTCGAGCCCCACGGCATGGAGGGCACGGACAACACCCACATCGAGTGTGTGGCCATCCTGTCGGCGATCTCGTCGGTGTGCAAGAAGCTGACCCTGGGCACCGGCACGATGATCTCGCACAGACACCCGATCCATCTGGCCCAGTGCATGGCGGCCCTGAGCGTCCTGTCCGAAGGCAAGCTGATCATGGGCATCGGCGCGGGGACGTTCCAGCACGAGTTCGCCGCGGCGGGACTCAAGAACACGCGGGAGGACCGCTTCAACCTCGCCAAGGTCAACTCCAACATCGTGCGGCGCCTGTGGGCCGGCGAGAAGGTGGACTACGAGGACGAGTACTTCTCGTTCAAGGACGTCGAGCTCAAGCCCACGCCCCTGGCCCCCATACCCATCTGGTACGGCGGCGGCACCCCGGCTTCGTGCCGGCGCGCGGTGGACTACTGCGACGGCTGGATGCCCGGACGGATCCCGCTGGCGACCTTCCACAAATGCATCAAGTACCTGCACAGCCTCTGCGACAAGGCCGGCAAGCCCATGGTCACCACCGGGGCCATCCCCATTACCAGCATCGCCAAGGACAAGGACACCGCTGTGAGCCTGGTCAACGCCCCCGGGCTCATCAACGAGGGCAACAAGAAGCCTACCTGGGTCAAGCCCGCTTCCGGTACCTTCTCCAGGCTCGAGGACATCGAGGGGCTGTTGCTGGCCGGCACGCCGGAGGACATCGTCCGCGACACGCAGCGTTACGAGGAGGGCGGCCTCAACCACATCGTCTACGACCTCCGGTTCCGCTACGCCGACTGGTACGAGCAGATCGAGATGCTGGGCAAGGAAGTCCTGCCCGCGGTGCGCGCCTGAGAGCGACACTCGAAGTCCGAACCCTGCTCCCGGCGCGTCGGGAGCAGGTACGTTCCTGCGCCGCTCGAAGGCTCTTGGGAGAACCACATGCAAACAGAGGACGTCACTTTCTACAGCGAGGGCTACAAGGTCCGCGGGACCGTCTACTTACCCGACGGCGACAAGGGCAAGCCCTGGCCGGGCATCGTCCAGGGCCCGGGCTTTCTGGGCCTCAAGGACGCCAAGCACTACATCCTGATGTTCGAGCGGCTGTGCGAGGCCGGATACGCCTGCCTGTGCTTCGACTACCGCGGGTGGGGCGAGAGCGAAGGGCCGCAAAAGGGCTGGGTCATGCCCACCTGGCAGGCCGAAGACATCCGTAACGCCATCAGTTACATGGAAACCCGCGACGACGTGGACTCCGACCGCATCGCCACCTACGGTTCCGGCGGCACCGGCGGCGGCAACGCCGTGCTGGTGGGCGGCACCGACAGCCGGGTGAAATGCGTGGTGTGCTACCTCGGCGTGTGCAACGGACGCGACTGGCTCCATTCCATGCGCCGGGAGTACGAGTGGATCGACTACCTCAAGCGCATCGAGGAAGACCGCCGGCAGCGGGCCCTGACCGGTTCCGGCGAGTTGGTGGCGGCGCGCGAGGAGATCATGGTCCAGACCCCGGAGCGCAAGACCACCAACATCAAGAAGGAGGTGGCGTCCAAGATCCCCAACCAGATGCCGCTGCAGTGCGCCGACGCGATCCTGGACTACCGGCCGGAGGACGTGGTGGACAAGATCTCTCCCCGCGGGGTGCTGTTCATCGCGGTGGAGTACGACGCCACGACGCCCGAGGAGCACTCCGTCCGCATGTACGAGAAGGCGGGAGAGCCCAAGAAGCTCGTCATGCTGAAGAAGACCACCCACTACGGAGTCTACAACGACTACTTCGACCAGATCGCCGGCGAGGTGGTGGACTGGTACAACCGCCACCTGAAATACGACCGCATCGGCGTCACCGAACCGTAGGGTCGAAGACGAAGGGCGAGGAGCTGACCATGGGTAAATTCGAATTCGGCATCCGGGTGCCCAACTCGGGGCCGCTCTCCAGCAAGGCGAACATCGTCAAGGCCGCGCAGAACTCCGAGGAGTTGGGGTTCGACACCGTCTGGCTCCACGACCACGTGGTGTGGAGCTCGGAGATGCACCGGCACCACATCTCGTCCGGCGCCACCGAGGCCATCACCGACGCCCAGGAAGCCAATTTCTTCGAGTGCATGACCACCATGTCCTACCTGGCCGCCAAGACCAGGGACATCCAGATCGGCGTGGCTTGTCTGGTGATGCCGTTGCGCAACCCCATCTACGCGGCCAAGCAGTGCGCCACCCTGGACCACCTGTGCGACGGGCGGTTGCTGGTGGGCGTGGGGCTCGGTTCCAAGGCCACGCGGGACTCCAGCGAGTTCGACGTGTTCGAGGTGCCCATCAAGGGCCGGGGCAACCGCACCGACGAGTACATCGAGGCCATGAAGGCCGTCTGGACCCAGCCCATGGCCTCCTACGAGGGCAAGTACCTCAAGTTCGACAACGCCGAGATCCACCCCAAGCCGGTGCAGAAACCCCATCCTCCGGTGTGGGTGGGGGGCTGGATGGACCAGGCCGCGATTCGGGCCGGGCGCTACGGCGAGGGCTGGATCCCCGGGTGGCTTTCGCCCGCGGAGATGGCCCGGGGCTGCGACATCCTGCGGAAGGCGGCCGAGGACGCGGGGCGGGATCCGGCGGGCATCAAGATCGCGGTGGAAAAGCTGGCCGCCATCGCCCGGACCCGGGACGAGGCCATGACCCTGGCTCTCCCCACCATCCGCGAGAGCTCCCACACCTACGAGCGTGACGTGGACAACATCCAGTTCGCGCTGGACCGCCACATCATCGGCTCGGTGGACGACGTCCGGCGCCGCATCGACGAGTTCATCGAGGCCGGCGTGCAGCACTTCGAGCTCAAGCTCATCTACCCGGACATGGACACCATGTACAAGGAGATGCTGCTCTGGTCGGAGGAGATCATACCGCACTATGTCTAAGCCGTCGCGGAACCTTGTGGAGTTGCGTTTCGAACTCAACGGCAAGGACCTGACCGTTGAGTGCGAGCCGCAGCAGACCCTTTCGGAAGTGCTTCGGAACCGCCTGAACCTCACCGGGACCAAGATCTCGTGCGAGGTGCAGGTCTGCGGGGCGTGCACGGTGCTGGTGGACGGCCTGCCGGTGAGTTCCTGCACCTACCTGGCCTACGAGGCCCAGGGGCACAGCGTTACCACCATCGAGGGACTCGAGGACGCCGGCCGCAAGCTGCACCCCATCCAGCAGTGCTTCATCGACGAGTTTGCCTTCCAGTGCGGCTTCTGCACGCCGGGCATGATCCTGTCCGCCAAGGCGCTGCTCGACGACGTTCCCGACCCCACCGACGACGAGATCATCCACCACATGGACGGCAACCTCTGCCGCTGCACCGGATACGTGCCCATCGTGAAGGCCATCCGCAAGGCGGCGGCGGTCATGAAGGAGGCTCGGGGATGAGCGAGGAGAAGAGCCGCGACTTCGAGGTGGTCAACCGCTCGGTGCCGCGCCGTGACGGCCGCGCCAAGGTGTCGGGCCGGGCGCTCTACGTGAGCGACGTGAAGCTCGCCGGCATGGCCCACGTCAAGGTGCTGAGGAGCCCTTACGCCCACGCTAGGATCGTCTCCATGGACACGTCCGCGGCCGAGACCCACCGCGGCGTCTGCAACGTCCTGCGGGGCGACGACCTGGAAGGCTTGAATCCCTACTTCGGCCACGCCGTCAAGGACCACCCGCTCATCGCCATCGACAAGGTGCGCTACGCGGGCGAGCCCGTGGCCGCGGTCATCGCCGAGGACGAGCTCACCGCCTACGAGGCGCTGGAGCTCATCCGCGTGGAGTACCAGGAGCTGCCCGCGGTGATGGAGCCCGGGGAGTCGCTGGAGAAGACCGCCCCTCTGCTGCACGAGCGCCAGTTCGAGGCCGGCGCGCTGCGCGGCTTCGAGGGGGAGGTCACCGCGGGCCGGGGCTCCAACCTGTGCCAGGAACACCATGTCAAGTGGGGCGACGTGGACGCCGCGTTCGCCCGGGCCGCGGCGGTGGTGGAGGGCGAGTACTACTTCCCCATGGCCTATGCCTATGCCATGGAGCCTTACGTGGCCATCGCCGAGGTGGGCGACGACGGCGTGACCCTCTACTCGTCGGCCCAGCATCCCTTCATGGTGCGGCACGACCTGAAGACCATCTTCGATATGCCGGTGAGCCGCATCCGCCTCATCGTGCCGTTCGTGGGCGGCGGCTACGGCAGCAAGTCCTACACCAAGATCGAGCCGCTGGTGTCGGCGTGCGCGTGGAAGGCCCGGCGCCCGGTGAAGCTCCAGCTCAGCGTGGAAGAGGCCATGCTCACCACCCGGGGCGACGACGCCCTGACCTGGATGCGCACGGCGGTGGACGCCGACGGCAAGATCATCGCGCGCCAGGCGAAGATCTACATGAACACCGGCGCCTACGCGGAGAACAGCCCGCTGGTGTGCGAGAAGTCGTCCAACCGCTGCGTCGGCCCCTACGCCATCCCCAACGTCCAGATCGACAACTACTCGGTCTACACCAACACGGTGCCGGCCAGCTCGTTCCGGGGCTTCGGCTGCGCCCAGGTGACCATGGCCGGCGAATCCCAGATCGACGAGCTCGCGGCCAGGATCGGCAAGGACCCTTACGAGTTCCGCCTGGACAACGTGGCGCGCCCGAAGCAGGAGTTCTTTCCCGGCATGCGTCCGTTCGACGGCACCCTGACCCAGGACCTCAGGATCGTCGCCGACAACATCGGTTGGAAGGAGCCGCTGCCCCGCGGCCATGGACGCAGCATCGGCTGCTCCGCCAGCGACGCCGGCGCCTATCCGCTCACCTCCACCGCGGTACGGGTGCACGCCGACGGCTCGGTATCGCTGATGATCGGCAGCACGGAACTGGGCCAGGGCAGCCACACGGTGCTTCCGCAGATCGCCGCCGAAGAGCTCGGCGTCTCCTTCGACGTGGTGCGGGTGGTGTCTTCCGACACCGCCATCACCCCCTACGACCGCTCCACCGGCGCCAGCCGCACCACCACCCTCATGGGCCGGGCGGTACAGGAGGCCAGCCGGGAGGCCAAGGAGCAGATGGTCCGCATGGCCGCGGACGTGCTCGGGGTCGAGGAGTCGGAGATCGAGTCCGTTCGCGGCGGCGTCACCTGCGGCGAGGCGCGGCTGAACTGGTCCGAGGTGCTGACCCGCTACTACAAGCTCCCGGACGGTGAGGTCATCGGCCGCGCGTACATTCGCAAGGACGGGGATTTCGCGCAGTTGCCGGTGTTCTGGGAAGCGGCCTCCACCGGCATCGAGGTGTCCGTGGACGAGGAGACCGGCAAGGTGACCATGGAGAAGCTCGGCACCGCGGGCGACGTAGGGCTGGCCATCAACCCGGCCCTGGCCGAGGGCCAGGACATCGGCGCCGCCACCACCGGCATGGGCATCGGCATGTTCGAGGAACTGGAGTTCGACGGCAACCAGCTCTTGAACGGCAACCTGCTGGAGTACCGCCTGCCCCGGTTCTCCGACATGCCGCGGTCGGTGAAGCTGGAACTGGTGGAGAACCGCGACGGGGTGGGACCCTACGGCGCCAAGGGCGGCGGCGAGGCGTCGCTCAACTCGTTGCCGGCCAACATCGCCAACGCGGTGTACAACGCCACCGGCGCTCGCGTGCGCCGGGCGCCCCTGACGCCGGAAAAAGTCTGGCGCGCCATCCGCGAGGCGCGCGCCACGGGTGGAGAGAACAAGTCATGATGCCGCTGCGACGCTTCGCCATGCATCGGCCGGCCGATCTGCGGGAGGCCGCGGAGATGCTCGACCACTACGGCGAGACCGGCAGCCTGTACGCCGGCGGCACCGAGCTCCTGCTGGCCATGCGGCACGACCTGCTGCGCTACGAGCACCTCATCGACGTCAAGGCCGTGACCGGCCTCGACGGTATCGAGCGCCGCGACGGGCGCCTGCACATCGGCGCCGCGGCCACCCATCGGATGATCGAGCGCTCCGCCGTCGTTCGGGAGTCGTTGCCGGTGATGGCCGAAATGGCGGCCAACGTGGCCAACGTACGGGTGCGGGCCACCGGCACCCTGGGCGGGAACCTGTGTTTCGCCGAGCCCCACTCCGATCCCGCAACCCTGTTGCTGGCGCTGGACGGCAGCGCCCGCGCGCAAGGGAAATCGGGCGAACGAACCGTGGCCATGGACGAGTTGCTGGCCGGCGCCTATGAGAACTCCCTCGGCCGGGACGAGGTCCTGACCGGCGTGGACGTGCCGCTGCCCGGACCGTCCCAACGCGCCGCCTACCTCAAGTTCCAGGTCCACGAGCGGCCGCTGCTCGGGCTGGCGCTGTCCCTCGACCTGGACGATGACGGCGGGGAGATCCGCCGGGCTCGTTGCGCGGTGGGCTGCGTGAGCCCCACGCCGTGCCGCTCGACGGCCGCGGAAGGCCTCATCGCCGGCCCCGCGGAGTCGGTCGAACAGCGGCTTCAGGAGGCCGGCGACACCCTCGCCGATGAGGCCGCACTGGTGGACGACCGGGAGGGCAGCGCGGAATACAAGCGCCACCTCATCGGCGTCCTGCTGCGCCGCGCCGCGAAAAAATGCCTCGATGGCCAAGGGGCCCGGCCGTAGCCCGCCCCTCGTCGTCCGCCGCAAGAGCTGTCGCCCCTTCCCTCCCGGAACGAGGGGGTGCGGGAGGATGCTCTCCCCGTAAGGCGGCGTCATCGCCATGCGTTTCCCCGCTCCACTGATCCCGGGCACCCTCCTCAAGCGCTACAAGCGTTTCCTCGCGGACGTTCGGCTCGACGACGGTACGCGGGTGACGGCTCACTGCACCAACACCGGCAGCATGCTGGGCTGCAACGAGCCCGGCAGCCGGGTCTACCTCTCGGACCAGAGCGGCAAGGGGCGGAAGCTTGCCTTCACCTGGGAGTTGATACGGGTGGGCCGAACGCTGGTGGGGATCAATACCCTGGCAGCCAACCGGCTGGCCCGTGAAGGGATCGAGACCGGCGTGGTCCGGGAGTTGCAGGGCTATGAGAACCTCCGCGCCGAGGTCCCGACGCGGCCGGGCGCCCGCCTCGACTTTCTTCTCGAAAGCCCGGGAAAGCGCTGCTACGTCGAGGTCAAGAACGTGACGTTGGTGGTGGACCGAGTCGCCGCCTTTCCCGACGCCGTCAGCGAGCGAGGCACGAAACACCTGAAAGAGCTCGTGCGGCTGCGACGGAGAGGACACCGGGCGGTGCTGCTGTTCGTGATCCAGAGGAGACCCTGCCCCTCCTTCAGGCCCGCGGACGAGATCGACCCCGAGTACGGACGTTGGCTGCGCCGGGCGGTCAGGGCCGGCGTCGAGGTCTATCCCTACGGCGCCCGGGTCACCACCCGGACCCTTTCCCTCAAGGACGCCGTTCCACTGCACCTTTGACAGGCCGCCGGGTAAACTTCTGAGACAAGACGCTAGCGGTGCAGCGCCATGAACGTGAACACCTTGGCCGCCTCGACCACACTCTTGAGGGGGACCAGGTCGTTGTCCGTGTGCTGGAACCGGACGGCGCGGGAACCGTAGTTCACCGTCTCTATCCCCCGGACGTTGAGCAGCCCGGTGTCATTGGCGGCGGTGGAGAAGCTGTACTCCGGCTCCCGCCCCAGCATGGTCCGTATGGCGCCGCCCAGGGCCACCACCAGCCCGGCGTCCTTCGCCACCTCGCAGGGATACATGAACTCTTCCTTCTCCAGCGTCACCTCCCAGGGCCCGATGCTGCCGATGGCATCGGCGAGCTGCGCGACCGCGCGGTCGGCGTCGTCCCCCGGCAGCAGCCGGCGGTCCATCTTGATATGGCACTCACCCGGAATGGTGTGGGTCGACTTGGGGTAGCTCTCGATGGCGGTGGGGGTGAGGGAAACCCGGCCCAGTTCCGGGTGGCTCTTGTCCTCGGGATAGGGCATCAGCGGCGCGAGCTTCTCCAGCACCTTGACGGCGCCGTCCACGGCGTTGACGCCGTCCCAGGGGCGGCTGCTGTGGGCCTGGCGGCCGCGCACGACGACGCGCACGTCGATGCGGCCCTTGTTGCCCAACTGGATCTCGGGCGGGCCGTCGATGAGGCCCCAGCCCGCGTCGATGCCACCCCTCGACAGCACGTAGTCGAGGGATTCGTGCTTGCCGCTTTCGCCCGCGGTGCTGGTGACGAAGTAGAGGTCTCCGGGCAGCTCCCACGCGCTGCGGGCAATGAGCTTCACCGCGCTCAGCATGGCCGCCAGGCTGCCCTTCTGCTCGCAGGCGCCGCGGCCCCAGCCGCAGGGGCCGTCGAGCCCGTGGGGCGCGCCGTCGACGATCTCCCCGGAATACGGGTTGGGCATGGTGCTGGGCGCGGCGTTCATGGCATAAGACACCAGCAACAGCCCCGGGGCCGTTCCCCGGCCCGGCAGCCGCGCGATGAGGTTGCCCATGCCGTCGATGGCGGCGCTGACGCCTTCCGCCTCGAGTTCGGGCCGCACCACGTCGCGGATCAGCGCCAGCACCTGCGGCTCCTTTTCGAGCAGCTCGGTCTGGGGGCTCGGCGTCTGCAGCAACTTGACCAGAAGCCGGCGGACCTCGTCTTCGTCCAGTCGTTGCTCGATGCGTTCTCTGGCTTCGTTCGCGTCCATGAATCGTGTTCCGGGTCGGGCGTCAGGGAAGCCCTCCGAGACCGCCCTTCCCCTCTGCTACATCTCCACCTCGGTGCCGGCTCCCTGCTCCAGCGCCCGCCGATAGACCAGGCTGGCGGCGGCCACGTCCTGCACCGCGATGCCCACCGACTTGTACAGGGTGATCTCGTCGTCGCCGGTCCGTCCCGGCCTGGCGCCGGACAGCACCTCGCCGATCTCGCCGCGCAGGTGGTCCGGCGTGATGGCGCCCTCCTCGAGCGCCAGCAGGATATCCCCGCACTCGCTGTGGACGGCGTCCAGGGAGTCCACCACCACCGTCGCCCGCTTGAGCGTATCGCCGCTCATCTCCCGGGCCTCGGGCCTGTGGGAGCCGACGGCGTTGATGTGGACGCCGGGCTTCAGCCAACCAGCCTCGAGGACGGGCTCGGCCGAGTCCGTCACCGTGGTCAGGATGTCCGCCTCGCGGACCACCGCCTCGGCGGAGTCCTGCGGATGGATGCCGATGCCGAGTTCTCCCTCCAGCTCTTCCTTGACGTATATCGCGCTGGTGCGCGTCGGGCTCCAGATGAGCACCCGTTCGATGGAGCGGACCCTGCTCAGCGCCCGGATGTGGGTCCGGGCCTGTGTGCCGGCGCCCAGGACTCCCAGCACCGGCGTTTCCGGTCGCGCCAGCGCCCTGGTGGCCATGGCCGACGCACACGCAGTGCGGATGGCCGTAATGTAGACTCCGTCCATCAGCACCTCGAGCCCGCCGGTCTTGGCGCTGTACATCGAGATGGTCGCCAGGATCGGCGGCAGCCCCTGGCCGGGGTTGTCCCGGAAGTAGGAGATGATCTTGATCCCGAGAGCTTTCCCCTCGCTCATGAACGCCGGCATGCTGGTAATCCGGCCCTGTATCTCCGGCAACGGCACCACCAGGCGCACCGGCATCACGACCTTGCCCGCGGAGAACTGGACGTGAGCCTGCTCCAGCGCGGAGATCAACTCATCGAGATCCAGCAGGTCCCTTACCTGTTTTTCGGAGATGACCAACATGGGACTTCCTTGCGTTGACGGAGTGGGAAACGAAACGCGCGAGACGAAAGAATGACATATCGGGCTGCGGGGGTAATTGCAACGATGCTTGCCGGTGCGGCGCACCCTGTCGGGCGGTCGGCCGTGGCGGAGATCGTTTCACTTGTCCCGCCAGTCGTGTATTCTGGCATCGTGTCCGTTCTGACGGGGAAGGAGACGACATGAAACAGGAGCGCATCGTCGATTCGATCGAGCAACTCAACCACGACATGACCGAGAAGAGCCTCGAAGGCCACTGGAGCCTGGGGCTGGAGGACCTTCCCCCCTACCCCGTCACCAGCGTGCGGCCTCACCTGTGGCGCTGGGAGGACGTCCACGAGAGTCTGATCCGGGCCGGGGAGGTGGTGAACCTCGACGAGGCGGAGCGCCGTACCGTGCGGCTGCTGAACCCCGGCATCCCCGGCGGCCACGGCACCACCCATACCATCCACTGCTCGTTCCAGTACGTGAAGGACGGCGAGTACGCCCGCGCGCACCGCCACACGGCCGCGGCCTTGCGCTTCGTACTCGAAGGCCGGGACGCTTACACCATGGTCAACGGTCAGCAGTGCGTCATGGAAGAGGGCGACCTCATCCTCACGCCCCAGCTCACGTGGCACGACCACGTCAACCGCTCGGGCCAGCCCATCATCTGGCTCGACGGACTCGACATCCCGCTAACGCAGGCGTTGCACCAGCTCTTCTTCGAGCCCTGCCCGAAGGACCAGCAGACCCTGGAGGCCACCAGCGAGGAGGTGGCGGGGTTCTATGGCCACGCGCGGCCAGCGGCGGCGCCCAGGCAGTATTTCCACTACAAATGGGCCGACACGCAGCGTAGCCTGGAGCGGCTCAGGCAGAGCAAGACGGGCCGGGACCCCTTCGACGGCTACCTCCTCGAATTCCGCGAGCCCGTGACCGGCGGCCCCACCATGCCCACCATCCAGTGCGCCGTCCAGCTTCTGGAGCCCGGCCACGAGACCCTGCCTCACCGCCACACCAGCACCGTCATCTACCACGCGTACCGGGGCGCGGGCGCCTCCATCATCGGTGGCCGGGAGTTCCACTGGCGGCAGGGCGACTCCTTCGTCGTGCCGCTGTGGCACCAGCACGCCCACGCCAACCCCTCCGCGGACACCGACGCCATCCTGCTGTCCATGAGCGACGCCCCGGTGATGAAGGCGCTGGACCTCTATCGGGAGGAGAGCTGAGGCAGGATTATCAGACCCGCAACCAGACCTTCCCGCCCGCCTGTGCGAACTGATCTCGGGCGTCAGGACCGCCGGTCGCGGCTTTTCCGCAGGAGGGAGCGCAGCCTGCCGGTGACGGAGCCCTCCCGATACCTCCCCTTGGCCGCATGGCGGATCTGGCAACAACCCGGAATGTCCAGGGCCGTGCCGTCGGTGCCCAGGAGCCACCGGAACGCCCGGTCCTCGTAGGCCTTTCGCCAGCGCGGCGCGGGTCTCTGGTAGAGGCCGATGGACTGGCAATAGCCCAGGGCCCGGGCTACGTCGCCGTGTGTGATCTGGTAAGGTCCCTTGGCGCGGTCGTGGTTGCCGCCGTAGGGACGGAACTCCTCCATGGGGACGTCGCGGACGGCCGGGGCGGCGCGGCCCTGCCTCAAGAGCTCGTGGTCCTCCGGCAGCAACAACGTGCCCCGCGGGGATCTGGGATGCACCAGGGCATCGTCCCGACCCTGCAAGAGGTCCGCCAGCGTGTCGAGGCAGCCTTCGTGGAACACCACGTCCGCGTCGGTAAACCAGATCCAGTCAGCCTCGGTGGCCCTTGCTGCAAGGTTGCGGCCGATGCTGCGGCGGAAAAGCCGCTCCTCGGGCAGCGGCCGCCAACGCCAGCAGACGCCGGGTACCTCAATGCCCTCGAAGAACCGCAGCACCCGCAGGACCGATTCGTCCGCGGGCGCGTGGTAGACGGTCATGGTGACGTCGAGCTTGTCGGTGCGGTGGTTGACGAGGGAGCTGAGCTGGTAGGTGAGGAAGTGACCGTACCGCCAGCAGTGGCTCACGATCTCAAGGGAGAGTTTTCCGGTGCGCCTGGCTCTCGACACGCCGACGGGGTCCAGGTCGCGAAACCACGAGGCCGGCAGCGCTCCGCCGGCGGCAAAGCGATAGAACAACCCCTCGGCCGCGTCGATGAGTTCCGACACTACCGGCCCTCTCCCGGTCGACACCAACCTTCACGCACCCGGCACACCACCCGATTGATCGGGCAAGCCACCCTGACACCCTCGACTCCGACTGTGACGACGCGGCCACGGGAAGTCAAGCAACCCGGCCTCGACCCCGACGAAGGCCGCGTTCGTTCTACCCTTCCCCTGCCGTAGCTTCACTTGTCACCCCACCGTCATTGTAGTAGTTTCGGAGCCCATGGAACCCTACATCCGGTCAACGGATATCACGCTGACGTTCACACCCAAGAACCGGGACCCGGTCACCGCTCTCAAGGATTTCCGCATCGAGTTGAACAGCGGCGAGTTCGTCTCCATCGTGGGCCCGTCGGGCTGCGGCAAGAGCACCTTCCTGAACGTGCTGCTGGGACTGCTCAGGCCCGACGCGGGCGAGATGGAGATCGGCGGCAAGAAGATCACCGGCCCGGGAGTCGAGCGAGCCATGGTCTTCCAGGAGTTCGGGCTGCTGCCCTGGCGGACGGTCATGGCCAACGTGGAGCTCGGCCCGGAGCTCAAGGGAGAGCCGGTCGCCACGCGCCGCCCCCGAGCCCAGGATCTCGTCAACCTGGTAGGGCTCACCGGGTTCGAGGGGCACTTTCCGCACGAGTTGTCGGGAGGCATGAAGCAGCGGGTGGGTCTTGCCCGGGCGCTGGCCACGGACCCCGAGGTCTTGCTCATGGACGAGCCCTTCGCGGCGCTGGACGCCCAGACCCGGGACCTCATGCAGGCCGAGCTGCTGCAAATCTGGGAGAAGCACAAGAAGACGGTGCTGTTCGTCACCCACAGCATCGAGGAAGCGGCTTATCTGTCGGACCGCGTCATCGTCATGACCGCCAGACCCGGCAGGACCAAGCGGATCATCAAGATCAACCTTCCGAGGCCGCGGGGTTACGAGATGCGGCTGTCGCCGGAATTCAACGACATCAAGCTCGACATCTGGAACACCCTCAAGGACGAGCTGAACCCGAGAGAGTAATATGGGAGTCAAGGGACTGTCGGAACGCAGCGTGCGGTTCCTGCTCGGGGCGGGCACCGTGGTGGGCTTCTTCCTCGTGTGGGAGTTCCTGCTGACCTACGTGTTCGTATTCAACCCGTTCTTCATCACCAAGCCGTCCCTGATGGCCGAGGCGACGGGAGATCTGATCCTGAGCGGCGAGCTCTGGAAGGACCTCTACGTCAGCGGCAGGCCGTTCGTGTTCGGGTTCGCGGCCGCGGTGGTCTTCGGCATCCCGCTGGGGGTGGTCATGGGCTGGAGGCGGCGGGTGGCGTTCACCCTGGACCCGTTCCTTACCGCCATGTACGCCAGCCCGCTGGTGGCCCTGGCGCCGCTCCTCATCGTCATGTTCGGCGTGGGGGTCAAGGGCAAGGCCATCCTGATCTTCCTCCTGGCCGTGTTCCCGTTCATCTTCAACGCCTTCGCCGGCGTGCGGTCGGTGGACACGCTGCTCATCAACGTGGTCAAGTCCCTGGGTGGCAAGGAGCGCGACCTCTACTTCAAGGTCATCCTGCCGAGCACCCTGCCCTACATCGTCGCGGGGGCACGGATCGCCATCGGCCGGGGCATCGTCGGCATCATCGTCGGCGAGTTCTACGCCGCCTCCGAGGGCATCGGCCACGCGCTGATCTGGTACGGCGACATGTACCAACTGGCGCAGATGTTCGTGTGCATCCTCGTGCTGATGATCATCGCCGTCATCTTCACCCAGGGCCTGCGCAGGGCCGAACTCGCCATCGCTCCCTGGCGGACCCAGGAAACACGATGAACCGCTACCTCGCACAGTACCGGGAGAACGAGGAACCCATCCTCGGATGGGGCTTCATCGTGCTGTTCCTGCTGGCCTGGGAGATATTCCCCATGGTGGTGACGCTGCCCAAGGGGCTGGCGCTGTTCTTCACCACCCCGTACCACATCGCGATCAAGCTCTTCGAGATGACCACCTCCGGGGAGATGGCGTTTCACTTCTACGTCAGCGCCAGCGAGTTCGTCATCGGGCTCGGGCTTTCCATCGCCGTGGGACTGCCGGTGGGGCTGGTCATGGGGCGGTTCAACACGCTGAACGCCATGTTCGACCCCTTCGTGACCGCGTTCAACGCCACTCCCCGGCTGGTATTCCTGCCGCTGGTGGTGCTCTGGTTCGGCTTCGGGATCTGGTCCACGGTTGTCATCGTCTTCATCGGCGCCCTCTTCCCGCTCCTCATCAACACCTACGAGGGCGTCAAGAACGTGGACCGCGTGCTGGTCAACGTGGTCCGCTCCTTCGGCGCCAACGAATGGCAGCTCATGAAGATCGTGGTGCTGCCCAACTCGCTACCCTACATCATCGCGGGCCTCCGGCTGGCCATCGGCCGCGCCATCCTCGGCGTGGTGGTGGGAGAGTTCTTCGGCGCCAACCAGGGCGTCGGCTACCTCATGGCCGCGGCCGCGGGCAACTACGTCGTGGACGTGGTCTTCGCCGGCCTCATCCTGTTCATGGGCATATCCCTGGTGATGACCCTGGCCGTCAAGAAGCTGGAGAACCGGCTGAGCCGGTGGCGGCCGGAGCAGGTGAAGACGTTCTGAAGACCGGGGGGACAGTGACCCCTCGCCGTCATTCCCGCGAATGCGAGAATCCAGGCGGCGGAAATCCCTTTCCAAGTCTTATACGTCAAGAATCCTGCGATTTGACCCCGACCCCTCATAGCAAGGAATCGATGGCTGGCCGGGGCACGCAGGTCGATGCCGCGTGCCCCGGCGAGAGCAAACGTGGAAGGTATGTCTACAGCGGCTTGCGCTGCAGGTAGTAGCCCCGTTCTCTCAAGGTCTCGTTCAGGAGATCCCTCGCGACGAACTTCTCGAGGTCGGGGAGGGGCTTGTCCTTGGGCCAGAGGTTCTTGGCCATCATGCGCTTGACGCGGGAAGAGAACAGGCTCTTGACCAGGGCTTCAGGCAGGTCCGGACCGTACTGGTCGAACACTTCCTCCCAGACGCCTTCGGCTTCCCTGCGGTCCTTCATGGCGAAGTACTTCTGGATCACGTCCACGGACCCTTCCTTGTTGGACTCCATGTACTCGGCGGCTTCGGCCATGGCGTGGATGAAGGCCTTGGCCGTCGCCCGATTGGCCTTCAGGTAGTCGTTGTGGACCCAGAAGCTGCCGCCGATGCGAGGCAGATACTGCCCGGTTTTCAACACGACCTTGAAGCCGGCGAGCTTCGCCTTGGCGGCGTGCGGGAACGTAAGGAGGCCGGCGTGGATGTCGCCGTTGATCATGGCGGCGATCCTTTCGGCCTCACCCCGGAAACTGATGACCTTGTAGTCCTTGCCGGGCTCCATCCCGAAGTTCTTCGACAGCACGATGTCGGCCTCATCGTAGTCGGCGCTGCCGGGCCGTCCCAAGCCGATGATCTTGCCCTTGAGGTCCTGGACCGTCTTGATGCTCTTGTGAGCGGTAATGGTCCACTGGGAAATGAGGGACTGGCCCACCAGGTAGGTGATCGGGGCGCCCTTGAGCGCGGCCTGGGAGCCGCCGCCGGGGATGGGCACGTAGTCGATCTGCTCGGCGATGCCGGCGTTGAGCAGGGCCTTGCCGCTCATGCTGACGTATTTGGCATCCAGTCCGTGCTTCTTGAAGATGCCCTGGTCCATGGCGATGTAGGAGGGGATGTGGAATCCGCTCGCAGAGGTCGTCCGGCCCACGGTGATGGTCTTCATGTCCGCGGCGCTTCCGGCCGAGGCCGCCAGAGTTGCGATACCGAACACCAGCAGCGCTGCCGGGACCGCCCATTTGTTCCTGAATTGCTTCATTTCGACACTCCTTGGGTTTTCTTCATCGCAAGCCGATGAGCGACCGCACTCTATGACAGAGTCGTGGGGGTTTGCAAGAGGGGCGTTCGCGGGAATGACGGAGATGAACACGGGAACGATGTGCCGTTTGGGGCCTCGCCGCCTGGGAATCGCATGAATGATACCGGGCGTCCGGGAGTGGTCAGCGGCACAGCGGCCATACCTGGTACCAGGAGTCGCAGCGGAAACGCGATTCGCATTGGGCGAGCTGCGAGCGGTACTGGCCGGCGGTGGCGGCCACGCTTCTGGCGATGCGCCGCAATTGCGGCTTCTTCTTCCAGGTGCCGCGTCGATAGCCGCCGCGGCCCTCGTGATAGGCGAGGTAGAGTTTTTCGGCGTCGTCGCGAGAGATGCCAAGCTGCCGCCAAGTCTTGTGGTTGTACCAGCCGATGAAGTCGAGGGCGTCTTCCATGTCCGAGCGGCTGCGGAAGAACCTGCCCCGCTCTGCCCGGTATTCACCCCAGACCGGGTCCTGGGCCTGGGCATATCCCTCGGCCGACGACGGGCGCCCCAACGGAATGAACCACAGCCATCGTCTGGGCGGCTTGGCATGGCTGCGGTAGCTGGACTCGTGGCGCACGAAGGCCATGAGGATGTGCACCGGCGTTCCCCACTTGCTCTGGGAATCGCGGGCGTAGTCGTACCAGTCCGGGTACTGCGCGAAGACCTGGCAAAGGTCCCGCTGATTTTGCGGCGGCGGCGCATAGAAGCAACCTGACACCCATGCCAGCAGGAGTACGACAAGCACTGCCCGCGCGAGAATCAACTCTCTGCTACTCCTCACGTTCCGGCATCTGAACCAGCACCCAGCCGTTTCCGTCCAGGTCGCGGAAGGTCGCCCAACGGCCCCACTCCGCGTCCGTAACGTCCGTGACCTCCACCTCCCGGCCAGCGAGTTGCGCGCGGCTGGCATCGATGTCGTCGGTGCTCATCACGACTCCATCCAGCGAACCCGGAGACAGCGACGGGATCCACGTCACCAGTGAGATCGAAGTTTCCCCCGCGGGCGGCTTGAGCTGAATCCACTTGTCGTCCATGTCAGGCATCTCGGCCTCGACGACCAGCTCGAATCCCAACTTCTCCATGTAGAAGGCCTTGGCGGCCTGTTGGTCCAGCACGGGAACGGACACGTTGGTGATCTTCTCCTGGGGCACGGCGGTTATCCTTTCGTGACGGCGTCGATCGAGAAGGGGCGGCGTCCTTCCGCGGTAGACGCCGAGGTCTTGCCGCCCCGTTCAATACGGGCGCGCAGCCTCCTCCCGATACTAGGGACATACGGACGAATACGAGGATAGTGTCTGGCTGAGCAGGCGTCAAGAAGACGCCGGATGAGTCAGGCCCGTGCGACCTTCACCCTCACCAGGTGGGCCGAGATGGCGAAAATCACGGCGGCGGCGCCGATGCTGAGGGTGATGGCGCCCGGGAAGATCATCGTGAAACCGCCGGCCACCAGGAGTACGCGTTCCCATGTGGTGGTTCCCTTCGAGACCCAGCCCTCGAAGCCCGCGGCCAGGGCGTACAGCGCCAGCGCGGCCACCGCGGTCGAGAACAGAATCTCGACAACGCTCCCGTGCATCAGCAGGCCGGAATTGAAGACGAACAGGAACGGCAGCACGAACGCACCGATGGCCATACGTATGCCGATGAGCCCCACCACCATGGGGTTGGCTCCGGCCAGCCCGCCGGCCAGGAACATGGCCGGGCCCGCGGGCGGTGACATGGGCGCGATGACGGCGAAGTAGACCGCGAACAGGTGCGCGGCCAGCGGCTCCACGCCCAGGGACACGGTCACGGGCACGATCATGATCGCCGTGAGGATATACGTGGCCGCCACCGACAGCGGCGCGCCCAGCACCAGAGAAGCGATCATGGCGATCACCAGGGCCGGGAACAGATAGCCGCCGGAAAAGAGCATCACCATGGAGCCGAACTTGCCGCCGAGGCCGGTGGCGGAGATGGCCGTGACCATGATGGCGCCCGCGGCGATGGGCAACGCCACGATGATGGAGGTGGTGGCCCCGGTCTCAAGTCCCTTGAGTACGTTCTTGACGAGGTCCTTGCGGCCCTTCTTCCTCAGCGCCGTGACCACCAGCAGCGTCGCCATGGCCACCAGCGCGGCCCGGATGGGCGTGTAGCCTTCCAGCAGGACCCAGACGATGACCACCAGCGGCGCGATGAAGTGGCCGTCCTCCTTGAGCACGTTCCACGCCGTGCGCTGGTTCTCGGTGGCGGAGGTGATCCCCATCTTCACGCTCTCCATGTGCACCTGCCAGAAGACCGTGTAGAAGTAGAGACAGGCGGGGATTAACGCCGCCACGATGATCTCGACGTAGGGGATGCCGCTGATGTCGCTCATCAGGAACACGGTGGACGCCATCACCGGCGGCATGAACATCCCGCCCATGGACGCCGACAACTCCACCGCGCCGGCGAACTCCGGCCGGAAGCCGACGCGCTTCATCATCGGGATGGTGAAGGAGCCGCTGGTGGCGACGTTGGCGATCTGGCTGCCGGAGATGGTGCCGAAAAGCCCGCTCCCCACCACCGCCACCTTGGCCGGTCCGCCCCGGGCGCGTCCGGCCATGGCGTCGGCCAGGTCCACGAAGAACGCAGCGCCGCCGCAGTGCAGCAGCAACTGGCCGAACAGCACGAACAGGATGATGTAGGTGGCGGAGATGTTCATCAACGAGCCCCACATGCCCTGGGGGCTCAGAAACAGCACGTCGATGACGCGGTCGAACGACAGGCCCGAGTGCCACCAGATCCCGCCCAGAAGATTGCCCCAGAACATGTACAGCAGGAAGACCACGGTGACCAGCACCAGCGGCATCCTCGACACCCGCCGGACCCCCTCCAGCACCAGCAGGATCAGCAGGGTGCCGAAGACGAGGTCCAGCAGAGGCGGCTCGTCGATGAGGCTCAGCCACAGGGTGATGCGCTCCAGGCTGAGCATCATGTAGACCCAGATGGCAATGCACAGACCGGCCAGGGTCCAGTCCCACACCCCGACCCGGCCCTTCCTGGCCGACGGCGAATAGACGATGAAGGAAAAGGCCAGCAGCCACAGCAGGTGCGTCGACCGGTGCTGAAACACGTTGAGCTTGCCGACGCCGATGATGAAGACGTAGAGGTGGTAGAGCGAGTACAGGATGGCGAAGCCGGTGACGAGCTTGCCGGCAACCCCAGTGAACTGCCTGCGGCCGCCCTCGGCGTACTCCTCGTACACCCGCCCCAGTGCGGTCAGGAATGGCATGAGTCGGTGACTCTAGGTCAAGTCAAGTTATGGCAGGTCACGCGGCAAGCCGCGCAACGAGGCGCCGGGCGCTGGCGCGGGGGTAACGTCCCGCACCGGCGCCCGACTCGTACGCGCCGTTACTTCATGGCGCCCACTTCGCGGAAATACTTCCTGGTTCCCTCGTGGAGGTCCAGCGCATCCGACGCCTTGTCCAGGGCGATGGTGTTCTCTGCCGTGAGCGCCTTGAAGGACGTGTGCACATTCACCAGGTACTTGTTGCTGCTGAAGACGGCCTTGGTGATGGTGTATGCCTGATCCACGGAAAGGTCCGACCGGATGGCGATGATGTCGGCCATGCGCACGGTGTGCAAGGGCTCCTTGTTGACGAACTTGTAGCCGTAACCGAAGTCTCCGGGGTTGTCGAGCTTCACGTACTCATACCCGAACTCCGCGCCGAGCTTGTCGATGGCGGCCTTGTCCAGGCCCACCCAGACCATCTCCCGGTTGTTGGTGAGATCGACGATCCGGGCGCTGGGTTGCCCCCACAGACCGCCCAGGCCCTCGATCTGGCCGTCCTGGAGGAGCTCCAGGGAGGGAGCGGAGTACTGATAGTGCACCTTTGCGCCCCACCCTTCCATCTTCTTGAAGTCGGTGCCGTGCACGTTGGCCACATCGGAGAAGACCATGTAGGAGCCGCTTCCCGGAGGACCCACCGAGATGCCGTCCTTGGCCTTGTTGGACACGTAGTCGCCGAACGTCTTGAGGCCGGCCTTGGGGGTGGCCACGAACATGAAGAGGTCCGCGCCCCAGAAAGCCAGCAGGTTGAACTTGTACTTCTTCTTGAACGGCGCATTGCCCCGCAGTGCGTTGACCGCCATACGCGCCGAAGCGCCCACGGCCACTTCCGCCTTGCCGGTGCCGATGAGCGCGAGGCCCGCCCCGGGACTGGAGGTCGGGACGCTGACGTTGGAATTGTCGATGGCCCGCCGCAGGGCTTCTCCGATCCCCTCCGCCTTCACCTGGAGCGTGCCGCCCGCCGGCGATCCCACAACGGAAATGTTCCACGACTGGGCGAATGCATTCAGGCCCGGCAGCAGCCCCACTGCCAGGACCAGACTCAAGAACATGGCTTTTCGGTTCATGCAGGTACCTCCTCGGTTTTGTCGATTGCGCCTACTTATCGCATTTGTCATGCAACATCAACAACCGCCACCGTCAGGGCCTACCGGCCCGGGGCAATGGCGGCCTGCCCGGCCTGCGGCCACGCGCATGGCGCGCTGGCCCTGGACAACCGCTCCTCCAGCGGCAGGCTCTCGTCCCAGTGGTAGGCGATGAAGCGCCGGCCGTTGATGCCGTCGGACGCCTCCGAGGCGAGCCACACCACCGGCTTTTCCATCACCGGCGGCTGAATGAGCTGAGCCCGATCATAGTCGGCGTCCTGAGGTATCAGGTTGGTGTTGGCCGGCCCGCCCGGCACCAGCACGTTGGCGGTGACGCCGGTGCCTTCCAGTTCCTGACACAGCGTGGCCATGAAGGCTTCGTGGCCCGCCTTGGACGGCCCGTAGGGCGACCCATGGGCGCGGTACATGGTGTCCAGGCTGGTGGTGACGCCGATGATCCGGCCCCAACCCTTCTCGATCATGTGCCCCGCCGCGGCGCGCACGGTGAAGAAGGGTCCGCTGCAGTTCACCGCAAAGACCCGCACCCAGGCCTCGGGCGAGACCTCCCAGCACTTCAAGCGGAAGTCGGAAGTCAGGCCGACGTTGCGCGGGTTGGTGCCGGCATTGTTGACGAGTATGTCCAGGCCGCCCAGGTCGGAGACCGCGGTCCCCACCGCCCTTGCCGCACTCTCCCAACTGCCCACGCTTTCCACGATGGGCAACACGCTGTCCTTGCCGGCCACGGCCCGCACCTCGTCCGCGGTCCGGTTGAGCCACTCCTCACTGATGTCCACCATGGCCACGCGCGCTCCCGCCGCGGTCAGGGCGAACGTCATGCGGCGGCCGAATCCGATGGGGCTGCCGGCCCCGGTCACCAACGCCACTTTTCCTTCCAGGGGTCTGTCTGCCATGTGCGGATGCCTCCTCTTCGTCGTACTCTCACGATCGCACCGCGTGCGCCGTCACGCGACCCGGAAGGGACACTACACCAGCGGTCCGCAACATACAAATCGGCAGCGGCCGGGCCTTGAGGTGGCCGGCAAGCCGACCCGTGGGGCGGGTTCACACCGCCCGGCGCCCGCTAGCGCGGCGTTTCCAGCCGCGCCTGCATGAACGCGGGAGGCGCCGCCTCGCCCGTACGCAAGGGCCGGGCGCCGCCGGCATCGAGAAGCCCTCGGAGAAAGGCGTTCTGGCGCTCCCTGGCGACCCATAACGGCACGCCCCGGGTCATGACCGCGAAGAACGTTCGACCGAACTTCCGGGTATACGCGACGCCGGCCAGGGTCGATATCCGAAGGATTCGCACCGTTCCCGACTTGCCTGCCACCGCCCCGCGATAACGCGGCGCCGCCAGCCGGTCTTCCAGCGTGCCGGCGTCCACGCCGGCCACCGGGAGCACGTCCGAGAAGGACAGCCCGCGCCGGTCGAGAGTCCTTTCCAGGGCCTCGAACATGGCGACGGCAGCCCTGGGGCTCAGTTGGTTCGTCCTGCCGTCGCCCGCGGCATTGTCGATGACGATGGAGGATTGGGGCACGCCGCGGACGCTCGCCCGCAGGATGCGCTGGACCGTTTCCGGACCGCCGATGCGGTACGAGAATTCATGGAAGATGTCGTTGGAGTGGCTGTTGAAATCCTTGAGATGGCGTAGCAGCGGCGGCGAAGCGTGCGCGACGAGGACACGCCGCGGGGACTGCCCGCGGGCGACGCGCCGCCCGAACCGCAACGTGTAGTCTTCCAGCGTCAGGGGCTTGCCCGGGGAGAGCGCCCGAGTGACCACCGGCCAGCTCCGGGCGCCCAAACGGCCCGTCCATGTGCGCCTGAGCCTGCGCCCGTCGGAGTCGGGAGTCCAGTCGAAGAAAAACGGCCCTTCGACCCGGACCGCGCCGTTGACCCGGCGAATTCCTCTTTCCCGCAGCCCGATCAGAACCAGGAACGCGTTCTCGAACAGGAAGTACGGATCACCCTCCGCCTGGACCACGAGGTCTCCGTGAAGGGTCCCGCCGGCAACGGCGCCCGCGGTTAGAACCTTCGTGCGAAACCGCCGGTCGGGGCGAAGCCTGGACAGAAACGCCAGCGTCGTGGCCACCTTCGTGACCGAGGCGGGATGGTACGGCCGCGCCGAGTTCAACGCGGCCAGCACCGTACCGTCCTCCGCCCGTACGAAAACCCCGTGGCCGCCACCCACCCGCTCTCGCGCCAGCGATTGCAAGGGAGGCTCGGCCGCGGACGCCGCGGTCAGGAGGTTGACGGCCAGGACGGCCAGCCCGAGTAGCCTGTACATGGATTCGAGAAAGGGAGTACGAGTGGAGGACGACGGCCCGAAGGATAACCCGGCCCGGCAAAACTCGCAACGCCGGAGGAAAGGGTGTTAGAGGAAAAAGCGTGTCTTGCCCGCCGCAGGGTAGCGCGGCCGCGGGCTGCCCTTGTTTGACTGACGCACCGGGAGCATCCATAAAGAGGTTCCATCATCGACATGACGGGATGACGGTTACAGGCATTGCAGGATCGCGGGCCACCCTGCCCCGCGGAAACCACACGGACGGCACAAGGAGACCGATCATGAGCGAACGCGTATGGGATCGTTTTCTGACAGAACAGGACAAGGCACACGTGGCGATGAAGGCGCCCAGGCCCATCGGGTTCGGCAAGAGGCCCGCCCTGCTCCTCATCGACCTGTACCGGTGGGTCTTCGGCGACAAGCCCGAGCCCGTGCTGGAGGCCATCGAGGAATGGCCGGGAAGCTGCGGCATGGCCGGCTGGAACGCCGTCCCTCACATCCAGAAATTGTTGCAGACGGCGCGCGAGGTGGGGATTCCCGTCATCCACATCTCCGGCCTCCCCGGCGCCGGCGTCGACGAGTGGTCCTTCCGGCGTGACGGCTCGTCAGTCAAACTGTCGCCCGAAGCGCTGGAGCGGCGGCGCAACAAGTTCGACATCATCGACGAGGTGCAGCCGCTTCCCGGAGAGGCGGTGCTGCGCAAGCTCTCGCCCAGCGCGTTCTGGGGCACCCCCCTGGTGGCGCACCTGAACCAGCACGGCATCGATACCGTCATCGCCTGCGGCGAGAGCACCAGCGGTTGCGTGCGCGCCAGCGTGGTGGACGGCTGCACCTACCGGTTCCGCATGGTGGTGGCCGAGGAGTGCGTGTTCGACCGGCACGAGGCGTGCCACGCCATCAACCTCTTCGACATGAACCAGAAATACGCCGACGTGCTGCCGCTGGACGAGATCGTGCAGTATCTCCACGCGTGGCGCGCCGAACGGCCGGCTGAGGCGTGACGCGGCCGGCTACGCGTTGGCGAGGTTGCTGCGCCGGCCGTTCTCGGGGAGCTTCACGCCGCCCTCGCCCGCGGCCTCGCGCAGGCGCTTCCACTCATCCCTGAAATCCCGGGTGTGGCCGCGGAAATGGGGCGTGACGTAGCGGGCGAACAGCTCCAGCGATCTGCGGAGCTTGTGGCTCCGGGTCCACTCGTGGGTGGTCAGCATCAGGCCGCCGAAGCCGCCGGTCTCCTGCTGCAGACGCTCGATGTGGCGGATGGCGTCGTCCGGGGTGCCGATGATCCAGTCCCGCCGGTCCGCGGCAGAGCGAGGCGTGATCTCCGACGCCGGCTGGTTGGGATAGGACTCGTAGGGCGTCTTGAGCCCGATGGCGAAGAAGTACTGCATATCCCGGGCAATGCCCGCCTCCACGTCCGCCCAGGCCTGCTCCCGCGTATCCGCCAGATAGACGCTCGTGGCGATGCGCCAGTTGTTCCGGCTGGCGGTCTTGCCGGCCTTGGCCGCGGCGGCTTCCACGGACTTCCACTGCTCGGCGTGGGCCGGGTTGCGCCAGCGGTTCTTGCCCGCGGGCGAGAGCAGCATCATGTCGTGCCGGCCGGCCAGCTCCAGGCTCAGGGGACTCCCCGAGGAGGCGATGGCCAGGGGCATGCGCGGCTGCTGGTAGGAGCGAAGCTGCAGCCGCATGCCCTCGAAGCTCCAGAACTCGCCGTGGTGGTCCATGGGCTCGGGCGACTCCAGCAGGCGCACGATGACGTCCACCGACTCGGCCAGCATGGGATGGAGCTGCTCGTTGTTGAGGCCGAACAGCTTCTTGTCGGTGACCAGCGCGCTCGGCCCCACCCCCAGGATCGCGCGCCCGCGCGTGAGGTGGTCGAGGAAGGCCATGCGCTCGGCCACGTGGAACGGATGGTGGAAGGGGGTGTTGATGACCGACGTGCCCAGGCGTATGCGCTTGGCGTGCGCCGCGGCCTTGGCCAGCGCCAGCTCGGGCGCCGGCATGTTCTCCCAGCCGCCGGAATGGTGCTCACCGATGAAGAACTCGTCGAAGTCCAGCTCCTCCGCGTAGTGGATCAGCGAGATGTCCCGGTCGAAAGCCAGGGACGGATTCTCCGACGGGTCGTGGATGGGCATCATGAAAAAGGAGAACTTCATCGTAGTACCGGCTAATCGACCTGTGAAGCTTTCATGGAAATCCTCTCGTCGAGTGTTCGCGCCCGTCCCCTCTGTACTACAGACGTTGGCTGCCCGCCACCGGCTCGCGCGAGAGCACCGGGCGCGTCCTGCACTCGGTTACGTCCATTGAAGTTTCCTGCGTAGATTGACATAGTCACGATCGGTCGGCTGGGAGACCTCTTCGGTCGGTGGATGACCATGTTTCGCTTCTCCCCCAATCCGAACAGCGCCCATCGCATCCATTGGCTCGAATGGAGCGCGGAAGCGTTCGAGCGCGCGCGCGAACGGCAAAAACCGGTCATGCTCTACCTGGGGGCCTTCTGGTGCGGCGTCTGCCAGCGCATGGATGAGACCACCTTCTCCGACACCGAGACCATCGCGCTGCTGAACGCCTACTTCGTCCCGGTTCGGGTGGAAGACGCCCAGCGACCGGACATCGACGTGCGCTACAACCGGAACGGCTGGCCGACCCTCGTGTTCCTGAGCGCCGAGGGCGACTACCTGGCGAGCGTGAACTACCTGTCGCCCCGGGACTTCAGCGACGTCCTGGTGCGGGTTCACGCAGGTTATCAGGAGCGTGAGCCCGCCGCGGCACCGGACCCGCCGGCGCCTCCACCGCCCGGCGCACCCACCGTTCGGCCGGGGGCGGTGAACGAGATCGCCGAGGTCGTCCGGAACCTGGCCGATCCCGTACACGGCGGCTACGAAGCAGACCGCAAGTTCCCCCACTGCGCGGCCAGCGAATTCCTGTTGCAGCATCATGCGGCCACCGGCGACGCGCGCGGCCTCAACCACGTCCGGCTCACTCTCTACAGCATGCGCCAGAGCAAGACCTACGACCCGGAGGGCGGTTTCTTTCGCTATTCATCGAAACCGGACTGGAGCGAACCCCACCACGAGAAGCTTCTGTCCGACCATGCCGGCCTGCTGGACAACGCCCTTCACGTATTCGAGCTAACCGGGGAACCTTTCTTCAGGGAGCTGGCCGAGGAGATCCTGGACTACCTGGACCGAGGGTTTCACGACCCTGCCGAGCCGTACTTCCACGGCTGCCGCGACTACATCCGCATCACACCCGGTCGGGACACGGTCCCCGGGTCCCTGCTCCACGTGAACCGGGGCATGTTCTCCATTACCGATCCCTGGATGTACACCGACGCCAATGCCCGGGCCGTTTCCGCCCTCCTGCGAGCCGCCGGAACCCTGGAGCGCAAGGACTGCCTGGAACGTGCCCTGGAGACGCTGCGCTTCCTGTTGGAGCGTTGCTGGGACGGCTCCCGCGGAATGGCTCACTACTTCGACGACGCGCCCCGGCTTCGGGGACTCCTCACGGACCAGGCGGTGATGGGACGCACCCTGGCGGAAGGGTTCGAGGTCGCTCGCGAGCCGGCGTTCCTCGAGTACGCCGAAGCCCTGGCGGGATTCATCCGGACGAACCTGAGGAATCCCGCGGGGGGCTTCTTTGACGTCGCAGAAAAGGGGCCCGCCTATCTTCATTACCCGCTGACTCTCATCACCGAGAACGGCGCCGCAGCGCGCTTCTTCCTGAAGCTGCACGACCTGACCGGGAAGCCGGAACACCGCGACGCCGCCCTGTGGGCGCTCAAGTGCTTTGCGGGAGACTTCACGGACTACGGGGTCCACGCGGCGGAGTACGGCACGGCGCTGGCCGCCTACGCCCGCGGGTCGCTCTTCGACCCCTGAAGGCAGGCCGCGCCGCTTTGCCATCGGCGCGGGAATGTGGGATCATCTGCCCGACTGCGGCCCGTGTGTTGTCCCATAGGATTACGTGGGACCGCACACGAGATGGAGGTCACCGCGTGAACCTGACACTGGCGCACCACCCGGTGCGAGCCCTTCGGTTCGGCCCTTCCACCCGGCTCGACGGCGCCACCCTCGACATCGATACGGATGAGCTTCGCAGGTTGCTGCTCGAAGACGAGGCCCTTGGCGACGTGACCTTCGAGCTCGTCGCTCCGGGTGAGGACTGCCGGGCCGGGCCGGTGTTCGACATCGTCGAGCCCAGGGCCAAGGCCGCCGGCGACAGTCCCGACTTCCCGGGCATCCTGGGCCCTCCCCTGACCGCCGGCATGGGCACCACCCACGTGCTGTCGGGCATGGCGGTCACGGTCCTGGACGAGCACGCCGCGGGCGGGTCCAGAGGCTCCATTGGCCGGGTCCTGGAGATGACCGGACCGGCGGCGGAAGGCTCGTCGTACTCCAGGCTGCACCACCTCGTCCTCATACCCCGTATGGCGCCGGGCAACGAAGGCCACGCGGCCCAGAGGGTCAAGCGGGTGGCCGGACTCAAGACCGCGGTCCATCTCGCCCGGGCCGCGGCTCCGCACGCACCCGCCGCAAGCCGCACTTTCGAACCGGTCGATCCCGGACCGCCGGGCCGCCCGGGCCTGCCCCGGGTAGCCTACGTGGGACAGATCTTCTCCCGCCAACGGCAGGCGGAGCTGGACGAGCCGGTGCTCTATGGGCTGAACACCACCGGTATGCTGCCGGTGCTGCTGCATCCGGACGAATGGCTGGACGGCGCGGTGGTGACCTCCTACTATACCTCCATGGGCGGCGCGGAGACCTACGGCTACCAGAATCATCCCGTCATCACCGAGCTTTACCGCAGACACCACGCCGGGGAGCTGAACTTCGTCGGCACGGTGGCAAGCATCGCCGGGTCGGACAACGCCGACCGGGACCGGAACTGCCGCACCGCCGCCGGTCTGGTCCGGTGGGCGCTGAACGCCGATGCCGCGGTGCTGACCAAATACGGCGGCGGCGTGCCCCACGCGGACCTGGCGGAGACCGCGCGGCTGCTGGAGTCCCAGGGGATCCGCACCGCGGTCATGGTTTCGGACGTTTCACGGGACCGCCGGGTGGAATCGGCCCTGCTGTTCAACTTCCCCGAGGTGAACGCCATCGTTTACGGCGGGGGCAACGACACCCGGTGGCAGACGCCGCCGGCCGGGCGGGTGATCGCGGCAACGCCGGCCATCGGCGAGCTTCTGGCCGGGGTCCGGGAGCTGGGCGCCATGAACGTGGCGGGCGTCACCAACCAGCAAGGCGCGTCGCGACTGCGGGCCATGGTCTATTAGAGGCTTGGCCGCGATATCGCGCGATGACCCGTTGCGCGGGCGGGTTTCAAACCCGCCCGCGCAACATGGCGCAATGGACCGCGTGCCGCGAGTCTCGAACAGGGGAGGCAACCCATGAGGATCGTTCATTACCTCAACCAGTTCTTCGGAGGGATCGGCGGTGAGGAGCAAGCCGGGAGCCCGCTCAGGGCGGTCGAGAACGCCGCCGGCCCGGGCCGTCTGCTGGAGCAGACCCTGGCTGACGGGGCCACCGTCGTCAGGACCCTGATCTGCGGCGACAACCACGCGGTCGAGCATCAGGAGGAGCTGACGGCTGCGGTCCTGGAGCACGTCCGGGGCGCCCGGGCGGACCTGTTCGTGGCCGGCCCGTGCTTCGACGCCGGCCGCTACGGCATGGCCGCCGGCGCCCTGTGCAGCGCGGTGCAGACGGAGCTCGGCATCCCCGCGGTCACCGCCATGCACGAGGAGAACCCGGGGGTGGACCTCTACCGGGAGGGCCTCTACATCGTCGACTCCGGGCGGAACGCGGCCCACATGAAACAGGTCGTCCAACGCATGGCCGGGCTGGCCCGGAAGTTGGCGGCCGGAGAGCCCATCGGCCTGCCGCGCGAAGAGGGCTACCTGACCCGTGGGCTGATACGGGATCAGTTCGTCGGCAAGTCCTCGGCCGAGCGTCTCGTGGACATGGTGCTGGCCAAGGTCCGGAACCAGCCGTTCGACACCGAGATGCCCGTGACCTCCTTCGAGCCCGTGGCCAGGCCCAAGGGCGTGGACGACCTCTCCAAGGCCACCGTCATGCTCATCACCGACGGCGGGCTGGTTCCCAAGGGCAATCCGGACGCCATCGAGGGTATGGCCGCCACCCGCTGGGGCGCCTACGACATCTCCGGCGCCGACGACCTCGCGGGCGAGGACTACGAGATCTCCCACGGGGGTTATGACCCCCGCTTCGTTCAAGCCGACCCCGACCGCCTGGTGCCCCTCGACGCCCTGAGACAACTGGAGCAGGACGGCGCGGTGGGCAGGATACACGGCGAGTTCCTCTCCACCTCCGGGCTGTCCAACCCCCTGTCCAACACCCGCCGGCTGGGCCGGGAGATGGCGGAGAAGGTGAAGCGCGAGGGGGTCGATGCCGTGATCCTCACCTCCACGTGAGGCACCAGCACTCGCAGCGGCGCTGCGATCACCACCGAGCTCGAAAAGGCCGGCGTCCCCGTCGTGCAAATGACCTCCGCCCTGCCCATTGCCAAGATGGTGGGCTCCAACCGCGTCGTGCTGGGACACGGCATCGTCCACGTGGCCGGAGACCCGAGCCTCCCGGCCGACGAGGAGAAGGCGCTACGGCGCAAGCTGGTTCAGGAGGCGCTGGACTCGTTGAAGGCGGAGGCGGAATAAGTACAGGGCAGCGGTAGGATATTCCCTGCTTGCGCTATCAATCTCCGGACGGGTTGACTCCTGCAACGGTTGACTCCCGCATAGTGGCTTCCATCTCCGTTCGCCCTGAGCGTAGCGAAGTCGAAGGAGCTCATGGCATGACCATGCCGCGGTTCATCGCCTCGTCTCACCGCGACCACGGCCCTCATCTACATAGACGCTTCAACCGTCGGTGGGCTCCAGACGCGCGATCACCCCGTTCCGCTCGTCGCTCAGGAGATAGACGTATCCGTCCGGGCCGGTCCGCACGTCCCGGATCCGGCCGAGAACCCCCCGTAGCATCCGCTCTTCACGCACCACGCGCTCTCCATCGAGTTCGAGCCGCACCAGAAGGCGGAAACTGAGCGCACCCGCCAGCAGGTTGCCGCGCCAAGCCGGGAACCGGTCGCCGTCGTAGAACGCCATTCCCGAGGGCGCGATGGACGGAGTCCAGCGGTGCAGCGGCTGGGCCATGCCCTCCTTGCGGGTTCCTTCGCCGATCCGTGTGCCGGTGCCGTAGTTCCTGCCGTAGGTGATCACCGGCCAGCCATAGTTTACGCCGGCACGGATGACGTTGACCTCGTCACCGCCCTGCGGGCCGTGTTCGTGGGTCCATAGCTCGCCGGTCCAGGGGTTCATGGCCGCGCCCTGCACGTTGCGGTTGCCAAGGGTGTATATCTCCGGTCTCGCGCCGGCTACCGACCGGTAGGGATTGTCCCGCGGGATGCCGCCGTCCTCGTCAAGGCGGATGATGGAGCCGGCGTGGTCGCCGGGGTCCTGCGCGCGCGCCCGGCCGCCCCGGTCCCCCAGGGTAAGGAACACGTGCCCGTTGCCGTCGAACACCACCCGCCCGCCGAAGTGACGGCCTCCCCACGACTTCGGCAACGCCCTGAACAAAACCTCCACGCCGGCAAGACGGTAGCCGTCGAGCCGGCCCCGGGCCAGCTCGGTGCCGTAACCGCCGGCGCCCTTGCCGCTATAGGCGACGTAGACGAGGCGGTTCTGCGAAAACCGGGGATGCAACGCCACGTCGTGCAGCCCGCCCTGCCCCCTTTCCGCCAACGCTTCGGGAAGGCCGGAGATGGGAGTGGGGTCCAGCGTGCCGTCGGCGGCGACGTAGCGAAGCCGGCCAGACCGTTCGGTGACGAGCATCCGTCCATCGGGGAGGAACGCGAGCGACCAGGGGTGATCGAGCCCGCGAGTCAGGATATGGACGCGCACCGTGTGGCGCTCGGTCCGTTCGACGGTGTCCGCGTTCGTGATCCCGGACCAGCCAAGGGCCAAGACGATAGCGGCGGCGAGGCAGCACCACAGCCGGCCAAACTGCGGTCGCCGACCAGTCAAACCAGAACTCGTCATAGACACCCTCCCCTGCGTCCATTGCCGGTCAGCACGTCATCCCCGTAGCGGAATTTGACGGTACACGGTACAGATCATCCGTCTGCGAAAACCTCCGCGACGGTCATGGTTTCGTCCCGGTGCTCCGGCCGCGATGCGTCCGTCGCAGTCAACAAGACGTTGGTATCAACGAACAGGACGTCACCGACCGTCGGCGTCATAGATCTCGTCCCTGCTCCACGATGTCGTATGGCGGGACTCGACCGTCACAAGTTCGAGCGGCCGCGTATTCTCGTCCCGCGGGGCCATTCTCGCGGCTCGGTCAAGGATAGCGTGCAACTCGCCTTGCAGAGACCGGTGATGACTGCGCGCCAGACGTTTCAGTGCATCCAGCGTTGCGGGGTCAATCGCCCTGATATGTATCGAACTCATCCTGGTAGTATGACGATACTTCATCTGATGGGCAACAGGCGTCCATACGCGCCCTATACCGTTCCCACGCTCCCGGACGCAACGCCGTGGCGCGGCCGATTCCCTGGCTGCTCCCGGTCACGATGGTCGTCCTGCCTTCGCGTCTACGCATAGGAATGCTATTTAGAACCTTCCGTCGGCGTCCGCAACACGGGAGAAGGGGGGCGATGGGGCCGGGGGAAGGCGACAGGGGCGTTGTTGCCGAAGGAGAAGCAGCAGACATGAACACGGCGGTCCCACTCGACATCCGCAACGTCTCTTACGCGGCGGCGCAACACACGATTCTCGACTCCATCGACTGGACCGTGGGCCGGGGCGAGCACTGGGTGATCCTGGGACCCAACGGCTCGGGCAAGACCACGTTGCTGAAGATGGCCTGCGGCTATCTGTGGCCGAACCAGGGCGGCGTCATCTACCGCAACGGCAGCCGGCGGCTGGATCTCCGGGAGTTGCGCAAGGGCATCGGCTGGGTCACCACGTCGTTGACCGCTCAGATTCCCGGTCGTGAACGGGCGTTGCGGACGGTGGTGTCGGGAAAGTTCGCGCAGGTCGGCCTGTTGGAGATGTCCACGGTCCGTCCCGGCGAGGAAGACTACGCGCGGGCCGAGGCCATCATGGAGCGCATGGGATGTTGCCGCGTGAAGGATCAGGCGTTCGGCACGCTGTCCCAGGGAGAGCAGCAGAAGGTCCTCATCAGCAGGGCGTTGATGACCCGTCCCTACCTGATGTTCCTCGACGAGCCGTGCGCAGGCCTGGACCCGGGCGCCCGGGAAGGCCTGCTCACGGCCCTCCAGGAACTGGGACGCACCAGCGACGCCACCGCGCTGGTCTATGTCACGCATCACATCGAGGAGATCCTGCCGGCCTTCGAGAAGATCCTGGTCCTCAAGGGCGGCCGGGTTTTCCGCTTGGGCGACACGCCCAGGGTCATCACCGAAAGCCTGCTGCAGGAACTCTACGAGACCCCGCTCGCCCTGAGGCGAAGCAACGGCCGGTACTGGACGATGGGGGCCTGAACAAGGTCATTCCCGCATCCGCGGAATCACGAAAGGAGAAGAACTTGAAGGTCGTTACGTGGAACCTGAACTCGGTCCGTGCGCGGGAGCAGCGCTTGTTGAGCTGGCTGTCGCGACAAGTCCCCGACGTGGTCTGTCTGCAGGAGACCAAGGTCACCGACGAGCAGTTTCCCTACGAAGCCGTGAAAGAACAGGGCTATCACGCCGCGGTGCACGGCCAGAAGACCTATAACGGCGTGGCAATCCTGTCGCGGGAGCCCATCGAGGACGTCCGTATCGGTTTCGGCGACGGCGTGGACGATCCCCAGGCGCGCTGTATCTGCGGCATGGTCCGGGGCATTCGATTCGTTTCGGTCTACGTCCCCAACGGAGACAAGGTCGAATCGGACAAGTACGTTTACAAGCGGGCGTGGCTGGAACGGCTGTTCGTGTACCTGGAGAAGACTCGGGTCCCGGAAACGCCGCTCCTGATCTCGGGCGACTTCAACATCGCGCCGGACGCCGCGGACGCGGCCGAGCCGGACGCGTGGCGCGGCACCGTGCTCTTCAATCCCGACATGACCGACGTGATCACGCGGCTGCTGGACTGGGGCCTCGAGGACGTGGTCCGGAAGCACAATCCGGAGCCGGGACTCTATTCGTGGTGGGACTACCGGCAGCTCGCGTTCCCGCGCAACCAGGGGCTGCGCATCGACCATATCCTCGCCACGCCGGAACTGGGGTCGCGGACCACGTCCGCGGGCGTAGACCGGGATGAGCGAAAGGGTTCGAAGCCGTCAGATCACGCTCCGGTGATGGCGGAGCTGGATTGGCCGTAGGTTTGGACGTGGTTCGGGGAGCCGTTGCCCCCCGAACCACGGGTTGACCGGATTACTTCTTGCGCGGCACCGCGGCCCAGGCCTCGATCTCGATGAGCATGTCCGGCAGATCGATGCCGACGCCGCGCAGCAAGGTGGCGGGGCGCGGATGGGCCCGCAGATCGGGCTCGTGCTCCTCGAAGAACTTGTACATCTCGTCGCGCATGTCGAACACGTCTTCCCTGCGGGTGAGGAAGTAGCGCACCATGACGATGTGCTTGAGCTCGCCGCCCATCATCTCCAGGTTGTCCTTGATGTCCTGCCAGGCCTGACGGGTCTGTTCCTTGATGCCGCCGACGACCTTGCCGCGGCCTTCCCGCTCCTCGGTGGGGTTCCGGTTGGGCGCGTCCTCGAACGGATCGCGTCCCGTGGAGCCGGACAGGAACAGGATGTCCACGTCGCCGCGGGTGCGGAAACCCGTGGCCCAGTTCATCCTCTCCTTGTGATAGTGCGGCCAGAGCGTGCCCCAATCGTATTCGGTCTTTTCGGCTTCCTGCCGTTTAACCGCTTCATGGTTCGTTGCCATTGTGAATCGCCTCCTTGTGATTTGAGTTGATACTCCAGAATTCACGAATCCGGGATGGGGGAGAGCCCTATCCCAAGCCGATGAAGGGGATGGTCTTGCCCTCGGTCCGCTCGATATAGCGCACGAACCGGTACTTGTACTCCGCCAGATCGACGTTGGGGCGCGGGATCTCGCGGTGCCAGAGGCTCTCTTCGACCTTGCACACCACGTAGTGGAGCCCGTCTCCGGTGACACCCGGCAGGCCGTGCTCCTTGAAGCCTTCGAGGTCGTCCACGGTCACGGCGTTGTCGATCCCCGAGGCCCGGGCGACCGCGGCGAGGTCGGTCTTGCCGGCCGTTGCCGTAGGCTCGCTCATGGTGCTGCCGCTGTAGACCTCGTTGTCGAACACGAACACCGTCAAGTTGGACAGATGGAGATTGCCCAGGGTCGGAAGATTGAACAGCGACAGCAGGACGCTGCCGTCCGATTCGAGCACGATGACGCGCCGGTGGGGCAGCGCCAGCGCCAGTCCCATGCCCACGCCCGTGGCGCACCCCATCATTCCCACCAGCAGGTTCCCCTCGTGTTGCGACAGGTGGAACCATTCGATGCGCTGCCCGCTCTGGGAGCTAAGCACAAGTTGATCGGTCATCAACGGCGCGATGAGCTCGAGACAGTCGCGCCGGATCATCGGGCGAACTCCCCGGAGAAGATCAGGGCGGCCGGCGCCCGCATGGAGTCGCTGACCCGCTGCGCGTCCTTGATGTGCCGTTCGAGATTCTCCGCGTTCTCGACCACGCGGTATTCGAGACCCAGCCCTTCGAGGGTGGGGATCATTCGCATGCCGATGGACACGTAGAGGAAGCTGTTCCGCTGATCGGCAAAACTGCCCAGAAAGCCGATGAGCAACAGGATCGGCACGCCCATCTGCTTTCCCACGGTAAGCAGGGAGTAGGCGGAGACGTAGGGTCCGGTGCTCTCCATGTAGCAGGCCACCCGCTTGCCCCCGAGAGCCGCGCCCGCGGCGATGGTGATGGCCTCCTGCTCGCTGGCGGCCGCTACCATTTGCACGGTGCCGTCCTCGCGTAACAGCGGCAGGATCTGACTCAGGCGGCTCTCCGGCAGGTAGGTCAGGAAATCGATGCCCGCCGCCTTCAAGCCGTGGACGATCTTCTCAGCCAGTACCGGTTCCATGCGTCGTTCCCGATCCGATGGCTATCGGTCCCAATTGCAGACGGTTGCGGCCGACAGGGCATAGATCTTCGCCGCGCGCACGATCTCGTCGATGTCGATCTGCTCCGACCGGGTGGTAAAGCGGCCGCCGCCGAGGCCGAACTTGCAGGCGGGGATGCCCATCTCGTTGTAGATGTTGGTATCGGTCCAGATGCTGGAACGGAAGGTGTTGGCCGGAGTGGTCTTCTCGCCGAACAGCTCCTGGTGCGTGTTCTCGATGACCTCCACCACCGGCTCGATGCCCGTGGCCTCGTAGCCCATCTTCGACGTGTACATCTCGACGTCGTACTCGTAGCCGGTAGCGTCCATGACCGCGCGCAACTGGCGCTGCACCTCGATGGGCCGGAGCTTCGGCGGAATGCGCACGTCCACGTACAGCGAGCAGATGCCCGGATAGTAGTTGGGCCGGTAGGGCGCGCCTCCCTGCACCGAGCCGATGTTGACCTTGGGGATGATCGGGCCGTTGGCCGACTGATAGACGTGGTTGGCCTCGAACCCCTCGGCCCAGACGTCCACGGCCTGCACCACCTTGGCCATCTTCAATACCGCGCTGTGCTCCTCGGGCGGCTCCTGCTCACGGGTGACGCCCCAGGCCGCGTGGGGATTGCCGAAGGTGTTGATCTTGAACTGGGCCACGCCGGCCTGGGTCCAGATGATGGACAGCGCCGAGCGGTCCGCCACGATGGCGTAATCGGACTGGACGCCGTAGGTCAGCAGGTGGCGTGTGCCCGTGCCCTCCCCGCGGTACAATCCGGACTGGTACGGCCCGATGGGGGTGCGGGAGATCTCGCCCGCCACGGCCGCGAGGATCAGGTCTCCCTTGATGGCGACGCCGCTCTTCTTGAGCGCCTTGCCGGCCACCATGAAGGCCGCCAGTCCCGACTTCATGTTGGACGCCGCCAAGCCGAACACCTTGCCGTCCCGGATGGCTCCGCGCAGCTCGCTCCGGGGCTCGAGCTCCCGGCACAGCATGAGGTCGTCCTCCTGCCCGGTAAAGCTCGTGTCCATGTGGCCGTTGATCATCAACGACACCCCGCCGCCGCTACCCTGCAGCACGCCCACCGCGTTCACGCGGTTGGGGTCGATCTCCTGGCGGATGGGCTTGAGGCCGTTGCGTCCGTACCAGTCGAGGATGAACTCGCCGATCTCCTTCTCCGAACCGGTGGGGCTCAGGATGTCCACCAGATCCCGGGTCAACTCGGCCAGCTCCTGGCCGTCGATATGCTGCAGGATCCGTTCCTTGGCGCTGTTATCCATGGTGTCTGGGTGTGTCGGGCGCGGGCGTCAGCTTTTTCGCTGCTTGTCGATCTTCATGATGGGCATGACCCCGGCAACGTCGACCTTGTAGAGGTCCTGGAGCAGCCGGTGGGTTTCCTCCGCCTGCTTTGCGATGGACTCGATCTCATCCTCGCTGAGGTTGAACCCGTACTCCTTGTCGATCTGTCGAATCTGTTCCTTCACCGCCGGCTCCTCCGATCTGTGAACGTCTGTCAGGGAATGCGCGTGGCGTGCGCCAATGGCTCTCGCACCGCACGTAACACGCAGGCCCGAGCGTGTCAACGCGGCTTTGGGTTGACAGCCTCACGCGCTTCGGATGCCACTCCGGCGGCTGACGCGATTGAGCCGCGGCTCGAAATACCGACGAAACACTTCGTTTTCCGGATAAGCCACTGGGTCTTGCCAAATCGCTCCGAGACGACCTACCAGCCCCGCAATCCAATCTGCGGCCTGTATTGTTTGATAGCGATAGCTTTCCAGATGGAATGGCGGCTCGATGAGATGTCCTCGTTTCTCCTTCCCATACATGCTCCGCGCTGCCTCAGCGATCAGATTGGAACGCTGATCGTGCTCGTCGAGGGCCAAGACGAAGTTGCCTTGTGGATCACAGTCTTCGGCACAAAAGGCGTCGATCCGTTTGATGGCTTCGAGAAGGACCCTCACGTAGAGTCGATTCGGGTTGTGTCGATCGGGTAAGGCCGTCTTCCGGATCCCAACGTAGAACACGAAACCGCGGAGTGTCTCGATCCTGTTGAACAACCGATTCGTGAATGATCGGAGCTCGCCATACTTGGTAACGTTACGCACCGTATAGAGACTCGACCCCTTCTTCTCCCACACAGCAGGATGTGCCCCCGACCGTCTGATATCGAAGTCGAGAAGTTCGCATTTACGCTGAAAAAACCACGTACCGAATCCTCGTACCTCGGCTGACGGCAGGACGTATCCGGCAAGGCCGAAAACAGGGCTGTCATTGTGCCTTGGGTCTGTCCGGGCAATGTAAGGACCGATATGCCCAAACTCGTCGAGATAGGCGAAGTAGGTCAACCACAGTCTCCAGATACGCGAAAGCCCGCGCCGGAGCGCGGGCCTCGGAAAGAGGGCAATACATGATTGCGTCTCGAAAAATCAAGTTACGTCAGCGTCTTTGCCATGTCAAGGGTCGTGGGAGTTGGGGGCGAAGGGTCAGGCTCACCTCTCCTTGGAATCACCCCCCTCTTCAGGCTCGCTTCTCACTGGACAACGCTAATCCTTGCAGGATTTTCCCAAAGTCCCGCCAAACCTGTCGTTCTGAGCGGAGCGAAGAATCTCAGTTACGGCGGGGGACCCTCACTCTGCTCAGGGTGACAATGGCAAGGCCCTGTTGGGTTGACACGCGGCCTTTCCCGACCCGCGTACGGAACCTCTCGAAGTGCCGCCGATGGGCGTTTGCCATCCCTCGACCCGTGACATAAGGTCCGGTTCCATTGTGACCAACCTCGCAGTCAACAACAGCGTTCCCCGCGCCGGAATGCCGGCCATGGTGCGTAACCGACGCGGCGTCATCGCCGCCGTCGAACCGTTCGACGGCGAGGCCGGCCGTCTACATCTCGTCCACCTGGAGTACAACGACGATCGCGCGCCATCCCGTGAGCGTCTCTTGTGGGAACTCGAACCGAAACGAAAACTGGACGAGCCGCTGACACTGCCGCAGCCCGACAGCGACAACGCCATGCCGCCGCGGGAGTTCGACGCCCTGCTGCGGGCGGCGCGCTGGACGGCGCTCTCACCCTATCTCGACCCCGACGGCACCGGACCGCTTGAAGGCGAACCCCTCGCCAGTCCGTTCCACGGCAGCGTGCACGTGGAGGACTACCAACTCATGCCGCTGCTGAAAGCCCTGCGCATGCCAAGGGTCAACCTGCTCATCGCCGATGACGTCGGGCTCGGCAAGACCGTGGAGGCAGGACTGATCCTCACCGAGCTGCTGCTTCGCCGGCGCATCCGCAGGGTACTCGTGCTCACGCCGGCCTCCCTGCGTCAGCAATGGCGCGACGAGTTGTGGGAAAAGTTCTCGCTGAGGTTCGACGTGGTAGACCGCCAGAGCACGGAACGCTTGCGCCGCCGCCTCGGCATGGACGCCAACCCCTGGACATCGTTCAGCCGCATCGTTGCGTCCTACCACTACTTGCGCCAACCCGACGTCCGCGAGCAGTTCCTGTCCGCCTGCCGCATGCCGTCGAGCTCTCCACATCTTCCCTGGGACCTCCTGATCGTGGACGAGTGCCACAACCTGATGCCGTCGCCTTTCGGGGAGGACAGCGACCTGTGCGAGACCGTGCGCCTGATCGCGCCCCGCTTCGAGCACCGGCTGTTCCTGTCCGCCACCCCGCACAACGGCCACACACGCTCCTTCACCGGCCTCCTGGAAATGCTGGACCCTGTGCGTTTCACCCGCACCAACGAGATGACCCCTGCCATGCGCGGCCGCATCGAGGACGTGGTGGTGCGCCGACTCAAGCGGGACATCAACGCAAGGGGCAACGGCGAAAACGCCCTGCGTTTCTGTAACCGACGTCCGCCGCAGGCATTGCCCCTGGTTCCGGACTCCCGCGAGGCGGCCCTTGCCGACGCATTCGACGCGTTCCGATCCGCAGTGCGCCAGATCATGGCCGGCGGCACGAATCAGCGCCGCCGGGCCGGGACCTTCGCCGTGGAAATCCTGGGCAAACGGCTGCTGTCCTGCCCCACCGCCTTCGCCGAGTCCTGGCGCCGGGCCAGACAAGGGTTTACCGACCAAGAGGCAGCCACCGAGGGCGATCTGAACGCGTCCGAACGCACCTTGCGCCAGGACACCGGCGACGACCGGGAAACGCAACAGCGCGAGGCCACGGCCTCCACCGTCGCCGGTGCGTGGCTCAAGAACTTCGCGGACAACGTTCAGGGCGAGATCGGGGCCATTCAACACGCCCTCGTTGCCTTGGGCTTCGATCTCGACGGCGCCCCCATCATCGAACAGACACCTTTGGTGGACGCCCGTTTCGATGCTCTCACGGCGTTGATCGAACGCTTGCTGATGACCCCTGACACTTCCGGCGCGTTCCGCGCAGACGAACGCTTGATCGTGTTCACTGAATACAAAACCACCCTCGACTACCTTGCCCGACGCCTGCAGGAAAGTTTCGGACGGGAGCGCGTGCACACGCTGTTCGGCAGCGGCGGGTCCGACGGCATGAACGAAGCCGACCGCGAGAACGTCAAGGCCGCCTTCAATGACCCCGACCACGCCGTGCGGGTGCTGGTCGCCACGGACGCTGCTTCCGAGGGTCTGAACCTCCACCGCACCGCACGCTACCTCCTGCACTACGACTGTCCGTGGAATCCGTCCCGCCTGGAACAGCGCAACGGCCGACTCGACCGCTACGGGCAAGCCCGGGACGTGACCGTGCATCACTTCGTCAGCGACAGCGACCCCGACCTTCGCTTCCTCGACCACGTGATCCGCAAGGCCGACGAAATCCGCGAAGACCTGGGGTCCGTCAACGAGATCTTCGACCGGGCAACGCACCGCCGCCTGATCCTGGGCGAGGATGCCGCTGGGGTTCAGGCCGACCTCGACACGGCCCTCGACGCCGCCCTCGAGGACACCCTCATGGAAGCGGATGCCGCCGGATCGACAAGCGATGACGTCCGTGAAGCGTCCTTGCTGGAAGTCCTGGCAGCGGAGATCGACCTCGACCCCTTGGCCCTCGGCGACACCCTGGAAACGGCCATGGGCACACGCGGCGGAGGACCCCAGCTTCGGGCCGAGGCTCCCTTTGTCTACCGCATGTCGAACCCCGACCTTCCCGGCTGGCGCGACGTCATCGACGAGGCCGTGCGCCGTCCAACTCTCGGAGGCGCGCAAGGTCCGATGCCGCGGCTGGCCTTCAGCGCTGAACCGTTCATCCAGCGGTTGGGGCGTTTGAGCGTGTTCCAGCCGCGCTCAGACATGTTGCTCATGCACCTCGCCCATCCCTTGATGCAACGCGCCCTGGGGGTCCTCATCCGTCGCCGCTATCCCGGCGACCAGCAAGTATCGCGGTGGACGGTGCGGCAGGGAGAAGTGCCGGCGGACGCCGAGGCCGTGATCCTGCTCAGCATCGAGGAGCTGGCCGTGAACGAACTGAGGGAGACTTTCCACCGTTGGGTGCGCACATTGGCGTTTCCTTTTCGGAACGGGCGTCTGGGCGAGCCGCTCCCGCACGCCACCGCACAATCGCAACGCGGCGGCCACGGTACGATGGGTTCCTCCCACCGGGAGCGTGCCGCCGACGTTCTCGAAGAAGCCCGCGACGACTTGCGGGCCTGGCTGCGCGGCTACAAGGACGAGATCACTGAACGGCTGCGCTGCCAGCTTGAGATCGACGGCGAGGCCGCCCACAAACGCGAAGACGAACGCTACCGGCAACGCCAGGGCGAAGTTTCGACGCTGATCGAGCAATCCACCGTAGCGCGACTCACCCGCGAGATCGAGGATCTCCGTAGAAAGCAACGTCAAGGCCGGCTCTTCGACGAAGCCGAGCGCCTGACTGAAATCCAGCAGTCCATGGAAGAAAAGCAGGCGGAGATCAGGCGGCGGCAGCAGCATTACACGGACATCCGCGAGCAGTTACAGTACGAACGCGCCCGCATCCTGGAACGACTCCTGCCCGCTCGTTTCGAGCTGTCGGGTGACGCCCACGTATTCCCGGTGGCGGTGGAGGTTCGACTGCCGGAAACGGAGTAGCTTGAATCTCGCCGGAACGGCAACGGTTTGGTGCGGCTGCTTGAGGCCGAGTCGGGACCTGGTTGATTCTATGACTGGCAACGAACTCCCTGAGGATGGCCGCGCCATTCAATATGTAAACCGTCACCTATCGTGGTGAACGAGATGACTTCCATATCCGTGCGACAGGACGCCTACAGCCTGACCCCTGATCGTCACTCTGAGCGGGCCGGTTCCCGCGCAACATTGAGGGGCGCTGAACAGCCGTGAACCACGATCTGCCCGGCTGGGAGGATCTGCGCCACGGCGGCCTGCTGCTGGACGCGGCGCGGCTCGACGGGCTGTCACGCAGCCTGCCTGACCCCCTCAACGACTACATCGAAGGCCAGTTGCGCCAGCGCGGCGGCGCCATGCTCGACGGCGGGAGCGACGCTTCGCCCTTCGTCGCCTTCGTGCTGGAGCGCGTCTGCGGCTTCGATGCCTCCACCGGCACTTGGGCGCGGGGCAGCAACGTCGCCCCCGCTTGGGGCCGCCGGGCCGTCACCGGCGAGACTGTGAAACCCCGCCACCTGTGGCAAGGCCGCCACGGCGCATTGCTGCCGGTGTTCCTGGACGACGGCAAGCAACTCGGCATCGGCAGGAGCCGCCGCCTTGTCAGCCAAGCGCTCGGCTGGCTGCGGGCGAGCGACGAACGCCTCGCACTACTGACCAATGGCCGCCAGTGGCGGCTTCTGTTCGCCGGTCTCGATTACGACGCTTGGTGCGAATGGGACCTGGACCTGTGGTTCCGGGAAGGCGAGCTCGCCCCGCAGGTGACGGCGTTGCGCGCCCTGATCCGTCCCGAACTCTGGACCCCCGAAACCAACGACGCCGCTCCGCCGCTCCTGCAAGCCATCCGCGACACCCGCAAAGGTCAGGCGGAGCTTTCAGAGGTGCTGGGCGAACGGGTGCGCGAAGCCGTGGAGATCCTGATCCGGGGCCACGGAGACGCCTTGAAGGAATGGTGCGCAAGCGCAGATCCCGCCGACATCTACCGCGCTGCCTGCCGGGTGGCGATGCGGCTGGTGGTGATCCTGTTCGCCGAAGCCCGGGAGCTCCTGCCGCGCGAGAACGCCCTCTATCACGAAAGCTACGGCCTGAACGGATTGTTCGAATGGCTCCAACGCGACGACGCCCACGGCCCCGCGTTGGCGGAGAGCTACAGCGCTTGGCCGCGGGTGCTGGCGCTGTTCCGACTAGTGTGGGAAGGCTCCCACTTCCCGGACCTGCCGGTGACGCAATACGGCGGCGAACTGTTCGCGCCCGGCGACCACGGGACCGATGGCGTCGCGCAAGCGCTGGCCGTGTACGAGAACGCGTGCTTCGAGAGCGAGACGATGCCCGACCGGGACGTCCACGAGACCCTGCGCCTCCTCACCCGCACCACGATCCGTATTCGACAGGGCCGAGGCAGCATACGGGTCAAGGTTCCCGTGGACTTCTCCGACCTCTCCTCCGAGTACATCGGCGTTCTCTACGAAGGGTTGCTGGACTACGAACTGAAGACCGCACCGGCCGGGGACCCGGTGATCTTCCTCGCCGCCGGCGACCATCCAGCGCTGCCGCTGTCGCGCCTGGAAGGCATGGACGACAGCGCCCTCAAGGCGCTGTTCCAGAACCTCAAGGACGATTCGAAGGGGGAGGAAGACGCTGGCGAAGACGGGAGCAACGAAACGGCGGACGTCGCCGAGGAGGTCGATGGCGACGACTCGCTTTCGGAGGTTGGCGACGCCGAGCCGCAATACGTTGCGGACAGCTCGGGGGAGCGGCAACGCCACCGCACCCGGGCAGAAACGTGGGCGCGCCGCGCCGCTCAAGTGGCCGGTCTGGTGAGGAGACCCGCGGCAAGGCGCGCCAACGCATCCGAGGAGCAACTCCGCGCCAAGGCCCGCCAACTCGTGGCCCGGGTCGTGTTGCCGGGCGAATGGTATCTGGTGCGTTGGGGCGGCACACGCAAGGGCCGGGGTACGTTCCATACCCGCCCCGGCCTCGCCGTCCCTACCGCGCAACGCACTCTGCGTCCGCTGGCCTTCGATCCGCCAATGGTCCACGGAAAGCGGGACGCAGACGCTCCGCTCATGCGCTGGACGCCGAAGCTGCCCGAGGAAATCCTGAGCCTCACGGTATGCGACCCCGCGTGCGGCTCGGGCACGTTCCCGCTGGCCGCCCTGCGCTTTCTCACCGACGCGCTGTATACCTCCCTCCAGCATCACGGCCGCATCGAACCGGACGGCGAACGCGCCCTGGTGCGTTTGCTCGGCATCCGCAACAAAGACGAATCGGAAACGGACAGCCTTGCGGATGAACTGATCCCGTGCCGGCCGGACGACAACGAGTTCGAGCCGCGCCTGAAGGCCGTACTGCGCCGCCACGTGGTGGAGCGGTGCATCTACGCCGTGGACCTGGACCCGCTTGCGGTGGAGCTCTGTCGCCTGTCGCTGTGGATCGAGACCATGGACCGCACCCTGCCCTTCGGTTTCCTGGACCACAAGATCAAGTGCGGCAACGCCTTGATCGGCGCTTGGTTCGATCAGTTCCGACACTACCCGGTCATGGCCTGGAAGAACCGGGAGGGCGGTGACAAAAGCCACGGCAACGGCGTGCACTTCGAGAAGAACGCCCGCACCAAAGCGTTCAAGGCGTTCGTCAAGGACAAACTTACACCGAACCTGAAGCGCTTCCTGGAAGGCCGCACCCTTTTTCAGGATGATGTGCTGGAACGGGCCGCAAGCGCGCACGATGCGGCTCTCGCGGTGCTGGCCAACATCCACGCCTTGCCGGTAAGAGACGCCGATGCGCGTCGGAACATCTACCGTGAGAAGTTCCTGGGCTCGCCCGAATGGCGCTCGCTCAAGGCCGCGATGGACCTCTGGTGCGCCTGCTGGTTCTGGCCGGCCGACGAGCTCGACTGCGCCCCGCTGCCGACGCACTTCACCGACCCGCCGCCCGAGATCCAGGCCGTAGCCGAACGGATCGCGGGAGAGATGCGCTTCTTCCATTGGGAACTGGAGTTCCCGGACGTGTTCCGGGACACGGGCGCCGGTTTCGATGCGGTGCTCGGCAATCCGCCGTGGGACATCGCCAAGCCCGCCTCCAAGGAGTTCTTTTCGGACATCGACCCCCTCTATCGCTCCTACAGCAAGCAGGAAGCGTTGCGGAAGCAGTCGGAGTACTTCGGCGACTACGCGGTGGAGTGCAGTTGGCTGGGCTACAACGCCCGCTTCCGTGCCCAGTCGAACTTCGTGAGCCACACAGCGAGTCCCTTCGGCGACCCCGACGAGAACACCAAGAGCCAGGACCGCTTTGCCATTGTACGGGGTTACGAGAACCACGAGCTTCACGCACGGTGGCGGCAGGTCCGCGAGCGTTCAGCCGGCTTCGCCGATCCGGCGCATGCCTTCCACCGCCAAGGATCCGCGGACCTCAACCTGTACAAGCTCTTTCTCGAAGCCGCCCACGCGCTGTTGAGACCCGGCGGCCGGCTCGGCTTCGTCGTCCCCTCCGGCCTGTACTCGGACCATGGCACCGGCGCGCTGCGCGAACTGTTTCTCGAACGCTGCCGGTGGGAATGGCTTTTCGGCATCGAGAACCGCGACAAGGTCTTCCCGATCGACAGCCGCTTCAAGTTCAACCCTGTCATCGTCGAGAAGGGCGGCGCCACTGAGGCGATCCGCACCGCCTTCATGCGCCGCAGCCTGGAAGACTGGGAGCACGCCGAGGACCTCGCCACATCCTACACCCGGATTCAGGTCGGGCGCTTCAGCCCCAAGAGCCGCGCCATCCTCGAAATCCAGTCGAAGCGTGATCTTGAAATCCTCGAAAAGATCTACGCCAACGCCGTGCTCCTCGGCGACGGCGGACCGGACGGATGGGGCATCCGCTACGCCACCGAGTTCCATATGACCAACGACTCGCACCTCTTCCCGCCCCGCCCGCAGTGGGAGGCGAAAGGCTACCGCCCCGACGAATACAGCCGCTGGCTGCTCGGCGACTGGCGACCGATCGAGGATCTATGGGGAGACCTTGAAGTCGATCCGGCGCGGCCCGAGCCGGTGGAGGTCGAGCTTGAGGAGTGGCTATTCGACAGCACTGCCGACCCGGAGCGGCGAACCGCCGAGGCGCGGTTCGTGCACGGGCATCTGCTGAAGCCCGGCGACATCGCCCGCACCGACTGGCGCCTACGGTGTGCGCAGCCACCCTACGACCGGCTGCCGGTGCCGCGGGCTGCAATCCCCGCGGGGGTGATTCTGTCGCGGCAGGGGGATGCGTATATCCAGGAGGAGATGGTGGAGGATGTAGCCTTGCCGCTCTACGAAGGCCGAATGATTGGCCAGTTCGACTTCAGCCAGAAGGGCTGGGTGAGCGGCAAGGGGCGACGTGCGGTCTGGCGGAAGATACCTTGGGAACGCAAACAGATTGAACCGCAGTATCTGATGCACCGTAAAGACTATGCAATTGGGACTACGTCCGAGCGGGGACTAAAGCTCGCCGTCATGGACATCACGTCTTCAACGAATGCTCGCACGATGATAGCTTCGCCAGTCGCAGACTTGCCCTGCGGAAACTCTGCTCCCATGTTGGCCGGCCCTGCCGGTTTTCATGCTCCGCTCTGCGGTATCTTGAACTCAGTCGTGTACGACTTCGCGTTGCGTGCCCGGTTTTCTGGTCTGCATGCGAACTGGTTTGTCATTGAAGAATCGCCGCTTCCAAGGAGAACTCTCGATACGGACACACATGGGCGTATTTCTCGGTTGTCCACGATCCTGAGTACTCAGGACTCATCTTTTTCTGGCTGGAAACCGATACTGTTAGCAACCAGACAGTCCACGACGAATACGACGAATTCATTGAAAACACACGAACGCCTAAGGATCAGGACTGTACTTGACGCACTGATCGCGACGATGTTCCGATTGGAAAATAGTGAACTACTGCATATCCTGAGGTGGTGCGATGTTTCCTACAAAACCGCTGATACTCATCGCTACGAATCTTCGGGCGCAAAGGGCTTCTGGCGTGTCGATCTGGACAAAGACCCGGAACTCCGCCACACCGTCCTGACCCTCATCGCCTTCCACGATCTCGAAGCGAAGATCGAAGCCGCTGGCGGCGACCGTGAGCGAGGCATCGAAGCCTTCCTCTCACAGAACCACGGCGAAGGCTGGATGCTGCCGGAGACGCTCCGCCTCGCTGATTACGGCCTCGGCCACGACGAGCGCGCCAAACACCCGCAGCCCGTCGCCAGCCGCCTCGGTCCCCGTTTCTACGACTGGCAGCTTGTCCAGAGCGCGGACGAGTCCTGGCGCGAATGCCATCTGCACGCCCGGAACATGCTCGGCGTAGACGGCTACGCCATGCTTCTGATCGATCTGATCGAGCGCCTTACCGCCGAAGGCAAAGACTGCCTCGACCTTCTAACTGACAGCTTCACGCGTGAACTGGTCGGCAAGGACGGCTACGTGACCGTCCTGCTGGAAATCCAAGTCCGAAAGATCCTGTACGAGAACGCCTACTGGAACATGGTGGCCGACCTCCACACCCACGGCCATCTGGACCAGAGAGACTACGAGCAACTCCTCCACAAGCTCCACGCCCGTAAGCTCCTTAACGACCTCGACTACCGCCGCCGGAGTGGGCGCGACGCTCCTGCGCTCACGGATGAACCGCTGTCGCAGGTAGCCGAACCCAGAGCGGACTATGATGCGGAACCCCCTCCGAAGAATGGACCGCAGGATCTATTCGAGTAGAGCGCGGTGGCAGGGATAGACATTACACGGGCGATGGTCCGATGTGACGCATTGGCTCACGACCCGACTTGGGGAAGCATATCTTGGGACGACCCTTCCATGACCGCAATCAATGCCAGCCTGGAACTCCGCCGTCATCGGACGGAGCCTGTCATTCTGAGCGGAGCGAAGAATCTCGGCTAGGGCGGGGGGACCCTTCGCTCTGCTCAGGGTGACAATGGAAAGACCCTGCCAATCCTTGACCAAAGGTGAGATCTAGTCATATAGTTAGCTAACCTAAATCTCTTCGACGAGGATCAGCCCATGCCCATGGTCAATGTCCATCAAGCCAAGACTCAGCTTTCGCGCCTGTTGGCGCAGGTCGAAGCTGGCGAGGAGGTGCTCATTGCCCGCCGAGGCGAACCAATTGCAAGGCTCGTCCGCTGCAAGTCGCCGGGCAAGCGGAAACCTGATGTCCTGAAAGGCAGGATCATCATTCCCGATAGCTTTTTCGACCCCCTCCCGGAGGATGATTTGAAGTTGTGGGAAGGCGAATAGGTCTGTGCGAATCCTGCTCGACACGCACGCCTTCCTCTGGTGGATCGCAGACAGCACGCGGCTCTCACGAACGGCCAAGCGGCAAATCGCCGACGAAGCCAATGACATCCTCGTTAGCGCGGCATCGGCTTGGGAAATAACCACCAAGCACCGCATCGGTAAACTGCCGGAGGCCGAAGAGTTGGCTCTCGACGTGACCGGCAGCATCGCCGACCAAGGTTTTGAGAAACTGGCGATCACCGTTGAAGACGCAGAACGTGCCGGCCGACTTCCCGGCGCCCATCGCGACCCGTTCGACCGCGTACTGATCGCCCAAGCGCTGGCGCGCAACTTGACCATCGTATCCATCGACCAAGTGTTCGACGGATACGGCGTCGGCCGTCTCTGGTAACTTTGGTAAAAGACCCGACATGGCCCTGAACCCCATCGCCTACACCGAGAACGTCGTCCGGAGCTTTCTGCGCTATCAGCTCACGGCATACCCCTTCGCCGACCCGCGCCTGTACGCGCAGATGCGGGAGCTCCTTTCGCTGGATGAAACGCGTCGCTCACCTCTCCTGAAAGGGCCTTACGTGAGCCTGTCGCGGCCGTTCCGGGAGGGTACAGCCCTGGATGCCCTAGTAGCTGAAGGGCTGCTCCATCCTCATCTGCGGGAGAGGATTCCCAAAGACATCACTCACCTCTACAGCCACCAGGAGTCTGCGGTTCGGGCCATCACCGAGGGCCGTACGACCTTGGTCTCGACGGGCACCGGCTCCGGCAAGACCGAGTGCTTCCTCTACCCCATCGTCAGCCAGTGCCTTCGCTTGCGGGACGAAGACGAACCGCCCGGCATCAGCGCGGTGATTGTCTATCCCATGAACGCCTTGGCGGAAGACCAACTCAACCGCTTGCGCGGCCTCCTGGCTGGTACGGGGATTCCGTTCGGAATCTATGTCGGCAAGACGCCCGAATACGAGGAGGAAGTGGCGGGGGTTCGGCTGCCGCATGGCTCATCACGTGCGGACTACGAAGCGCGGCTCGAACGGGTACGCCGCGACGGCAGCAGCGAGACGGTCTATCCTCCAGAGGAGGTGTGCTCCCGGGAGACCATGCGTACGGCGGGAAGGCAGCCCCGGATTCTCCTGACCAATGTGAAACAGCTCGAACTGCTGCTCACGCGCCAGCAGGATATCGAGTTATTCGCGGATGCACGCCTGGACTTCCTCGTGTTCGACGAGGCGCACACCTTCACCGGCGCCCTGGGTGCGGAAACCGCCTGCCTGATCCGCCGCCTGCGCGCGTTCTGCAATGTGGATCCAGAGCACACCACCTGCGTCGCCACGTCTGCGACCATCGTTGACCGCGAAGACCCCGAGGCAGCGCGCAGCTTCGCGGCGCGGATGTTTGGTGTCGCCCCTGACGCAGTGACCATCGTAGGCGAGGACTACGAATCCGAGAGCTGGTCGGAGCCGCGATTCATCCCGCCGGTACCCGCCGAGGACACCGTCGAGATCCTCGACCGTTGCGTCCACGCGGTGGAGGAAGAGAGTGATCCAGACGCTGGTGTGCGGGCAGTCTACCGCTCGCTCTCCGGGCGGGACCTGAACGGACCGCACTCGGGAGACGGGCCGCTGGCGCTGCACGATGCGCTTTCCCGCAACGAGCTCGTCTTTCGGCTGAACGAGGAACTCATCTCGCCCAAGGCACTGGATGAGTTGCCTGAAGCGCTGGAACGGGGTCTCGGGCGGCCCGTGACCGAAGCCGAAATCCTGGCCTGGCTTACGCTCAGCGCAGCAGCGCGCCGAGACGGACGGCCCCTGTTGCGGCCGGTGGTCCACTGCTTCGTGCGCGGCATCGGCGGCGCGGTGGTGTCGTTCCCTGAAGACTTGGACGGTCCCAAGCTGTGGCTTGCGGCGAAGGACAAGGCGGAACTCGAAGAACACTCGTACGCGCATTTTGCCGTCACCACGTGCACGACTTGCGGTCAGCATTACTACGCAACGTTTCTAAAGGACTTCAAGTTCACCGACAAGCAACTTGGCGGCGGCGAGGCCGGCGCGGCGGGGGCATGGTGGGAGCCGTTGGACGAGACCCGCGGCGGCCAGCGTGCCGTCCTGATCGATCATCTGATCGGCGACGACGACGATGACGGTGCGCCATCCCACGCCCGTACCGCTCCGCTTCACTTCTGCCGGTACTGCGGCGCGGCGCACCCGCAGCCCGGGTCGCGTTGCCTTCATTGCGGAAAGTCCGGCACCGCGGTCCAACTCCAGGCGATTCGCCAAAATAAAGAGAACCCCGGTCGGCTCACGAGTTGCCTCTCCTGCAAGACCGTCGGCCGAGCATTGAGCAGCACCTACCGTGAGCCGGCCAGACCCGTGCGGGCCATCAACGTGGCGGATGTTCACGTTCTGACCCAGGACATGGTGCACCATGCCGAGCGCCGTCGGCTGTTGGTGTTCTGCGACAATCGCCAGGACGCTGCATTCCAAGCCGGATGGATGAAGGACCACGCGCGCCGCTTCCGGCTACGGGCGCTCATGGCGGAAGGCATCAAGACGCATCCGCGTTCCGTGGGCGACCTCGTAGGCTATCTGGACGACCTGCTGGACGGGGACGAAACCTTGTCCCGGGCCTTGATCCCGGAAGTCTGGCAAGTCGAACGCCGGGAAGGGCGCGGCGGCCGCCACCAGCAGGAACGCCGGAAGTACCTGCGCTTTCAGGTGCTTCGCGAGGTCGCGCTGTCATCCCGGCAGTCCCTGGGCCTAGAGCCGTGGGGGCGGATGAAAGTCGAATACGAAGGTCTCGACACCTATTCGCCGTGGATACAGGAGCGCGCTCACGAGTTAGGCATCTCGCCGGAGCACCTGCGCGAGGGCGTGGCGAGCGTACTGGACTACCTGCGGCGCAAGCGCGCGCTGCATGACCCTGAGCACGAAATTTTCACAAAGCACTGGATGGACGGCGACCGGGAGATCCAGCAGGGCTACTTGCCAAGTTTCCTGGCTCCCAGTGCTACCAAACTGCGTCGTGAACCCCACGAAGAGGCCAACCGGGTGACGCAATGGCTGAGCAGCCGCGGCGACACGACCATGCGCCAGATCGCCAGGAAGTGGGGCGTCCATACCGACTCCATCGAGTCTTTCCTGGAAGACCTGTTCGCCTACCTGGTTGAAAGCCGGCTCCTGGCGCCTGTACGGCTCAAGGGCGCAAGGGGTCGTCCGTTGCCGAAGGTCAGCGGAGTCTATCAGGTAGACGCCGACAAGCTGCGGCTTAATCCCCACCCGGGCGTCAGGCGCTGCAAGAGCTGTCGTCGTACCACCACGCGTGACTTGCCCCATGACCGCTGCCTCGCCTGGCGTTGCGACGGTGTTCTCGAATGGGTGCCGGAAGACAACGATAACTACGACTTGCAATTGCTGGACGGCGCGTACTCCATGCTACGCCCGGAAGAGCACACCGCTATGGTCCCGAACGAGGACCGCGAGCGCCTGGAGAATCTGTTCAAGGGTACGTCGGACGCGGTGAACTGCCTCGTATGTACACCGACCCTGGAGCTTGGAATCGACATCGGCCAACTCGACTCGGTACTGATGCGCAACGTGCCGCCCCTGCCCGCCAATTACTGGCAACGCGCCGGACGAGCGGGCCGGCGCCATCGCATGGCGGTGGACGTCACTTACTGCCGGCCGTTGTCCCACGACCGGGCCTACTTTGCCGATCCGCCAAAGCTTCTCACCGGCCGGATCGATCCGCCAGCTTTCAACCTGCGCAATGAGTTGATGATCGCCAAGCACGTCCATGCGACCGTTATCGCCGACCTGCACCGCTATGGCCGGGACCCGAGCCGCCCGGAAACGGAACGTAACAAAATTCGCAGTATCCTGGCTCGATGTCTTCCCAGGCGCGTGGAGCCGTATCTTTTCGATGAGGGCAAGCTACGCAGAGGACCCTTTGACTTCAGCCCGCTACGGAAGCTCGTTGAGGAAAATGTCGACGACTTGGCCGCCCACACCGAGGGGGTTTTCGAGCAAGGATGGCCGGAGTCGGACGCGGACGTCACGAGACCGGCGGTGCTGCGCGCTCACGTCGAAGCTTTTGCAGACAACCTGGAAACCGTTATCCGTCGTTTGCAGCGGCGCCTGGCTTGGGCCATGGACCAGATCGGACGGTTGAACGCGCTGCGCGAGCGGAAAGGCGCCCTCGAACCCGATGACGAGGCATTGTTCCGCCGGTGCGACAGTTTCGTGAAGCGACTCAAGGGATCCGACAAGCGCCGCAGCCAAGCCGAAGGGCACGACGACTCCAACACCTTCAACGTGCTGGCGGCGGAGGGTTTCCTCCCGGGCTACGGCCTTGAAGTCGGTACGGTGGTGGGTTGGGCGGAGATCCCCTTCTGGCGGACCGGCGCCATGGACTTCAGCCTGCCGAGACCCCCCGCCACCGCCCTGCGTGAGTACGTCCCCGGCAACCTCATCTACGCCAACGGCCACCGATTCGTTGCGCGGCGCTTTCGGCGTGACCTCGGAGAAGGAAGGGATGAAACGCCCTGCTATGAAGTGTCGGCGGAACGGCAAGCCGTCAAGCCCACTCGTCAGGGCGCCGGTTCGTCGCTGAGCGGACAGATCCTCACGACCATGGCCGTTTGCGACGCCGACCTTATCCACTCGTCCCACATCTCCGACGAAGAGGACCTGCGCTTTCAACTCGCGGTGGCCGTCTACGGCCTCGAACTTGGCCAGCACAGCGGAGGGCGCGCGTACCGTTGGGGGCCGCAGCCGCTGTTGTTGCGTCGTGGTGTCCGGATGCGGCTGGTCAACGTGGGAGCTTCCCCGGCCATAAAGGCGCGGGGAGCGTACGGATACCCGGTTTGTATGGTCTGCGGCCAGAGCGTCTCACCACTCTCCTCCCAACGCCAGCGCAACGAGTTCGTCAAATCCCACGCCGAAAGGTGCCGGCACAAACCGGGGAATATCGGTTTTCATGCGGATGTGACCGCGGAAGCGCTCTCCCTGCCCGGGTGCGATGAAGCGAAGACCGCGTACAGCGTACTGGAAGCGTTGCGCTTCGGAGCCACTCAAGTGCTGGACATGCACATGGATGACCTGCAGATACTCGTCATCGGCCATGTGGAGCACGAGGAGGTGGACGCGCTGCTGTGGGACCCGATGCCCGGCGGCTCAGGGCTTCTGGAGCGCTTGTGCGAGCGTTTCGGAGAGATCGTCCAGGCGGCCCGTGAAGTCGTCGCTAACTGTCCGGCCTTGTGCAGATCCTCTTGCATCGATTGCCTCCAGACTTTCCGCAACGCCTACTACCATCGCCACCTCGACCGCGCCACGGCTCACGAGCGACTGGACCTTTGGGGCACGAGCCTGACCTTCGAACACGACATCCCGGTATTGCAGCCGACCGAAGGGCCTCCCGAGAACGCCATGCCGGTCAATGATGCGGAAACCAAGCTGCGTCACCTGCTGCTCGCCGCGGGATTCGGCGAGGGCGTTCGCAACGAACAGGTCCGGCTGGACCGCGTGCTGGGAACGACGACGCCGGACGTGATCTATCGCACCGAGGACCATGAGCCGGACGAGGGCGTGTGCATCTACCTGGACGGTCTGAGTCTCCATCTCCACGGCAACCCGGAGACCACCAAGAAAGATCGCGAGATCCGCGACTGGCTGCGCAACCGCGGCTACGAGGTGATCGAGATCGCCGCCAACGAGCTCGACGACGAGGACGCCATGGTGCGGCACTTCCGGCGTCTGGCAAGTTATCTCGGCATGAGGGACATCCGGAGCCGGGTCCGCGACGACCGTTCCTGGTTTCACGGCGACGCCCAGGCGACCGGACGGAGACTGCGGCTGGTCACGCCGACGGCGGAGACGCGCTACGTGACCTGCGTGCCACTGGTGCCGCTTCAGGCGGCCGCGGGGGCATTCGGCAGTCCTCAAGCCGTGCCCGACGAATCCCAATGGAACTGGGTGGAACTCGACACACAACGCTCGTTACGTTCCGGGATGTTCGTGGCGAAGGTCGTTGGACGGTCCATGGAACCGGCGATCCCCGATGGCGCGTACTGTCTGTTCGCCAATCCCGTCACCGGCACGCGTCAAGGACGTACATTGCTCGTTCAACTGCGCGACCAAGTCGACCCTGACACCGGCCTTCGATTCACCGTGAAGCACTATCGGAGCGAGAAGGCCGAGGACAAAGACGGCTGGCGGCACGTCAAGATTGTGCTCGAACCCGTCAACCACGAGTTTTTACCCATCGAGTTGACGGCGGAGGACGAGGAGGCCGTGGCCGTGGTAGCCGAACTCGTGGAAGTCGTCAGCGTGGGGCCGCTCGCGGATGCCTCCGCCGATTGAGTCAGTGGACCTGCGGGGAATGCGCCGCGTCCACCCTCTCCTTGACACCCCGGAAGCCGGAGCCCACAATGAGGTGCAACGCTACGTGAGCCAGACGGCTTCCGGGCGAACCGAGTGAGCAGACCTTGACCCATGATCGAATGGCTGGTGACCTATCCAGGTCTCGTCTTCATCGGGCTGTCGCTGCTGGTGGTTCTCGATACGGTGAGCGGGAACCTGCCTCCGGCGGCGTTGGTTCCGTTTGCGCTCGGTACGGTGCTGGCGGTGATATTGCTGTAATACCCTTGTCGAAGAACCCCGTGGATGAAACACTAACGCCACCGGCCGATATGCGCGGCGAGACACGGAGACCGAAGGCGTCCCCAACGTGGGTCACCGCCGGAGCGGTATGTCTCACGGTATGGTTCGCGTGCGGAACCGGCTTTCCGCAGAACCCGCCCGCGGCCGAAGGCGCCCCGGTGTCCCCGCTCTTGCGCGAGGGGACGATTCAAGAAGCGGACCTGTCGATCCCCGGTCGGGAACCGGCGCCAACGGTCCGGGAAACGGGGCCTGAAGGAAATCCGGCGCCCGTGCAGCCGGCCGCGAAACCGGACATGGAGGTCGTCCGCGCAGCCGTCGGGGAACCGGACGCCTCATACGAACTACCATCGCTGGGCCCGGTCACCGGCGCGGCCCTGCCGCAGCGAAAGGCGTCCATGAAGCTGGTGCAGCAGGGCCGGACGCTTCTGAGGGCTGAAAAGTACAAGGCTGGGCTGGGGAGGTTCGAGCAGGCCATCGGCATAGACGCGAGCAATCCCTACAGTCACTACTTCGTCGCCCGGGCGCACTATTTCCTGGCGAACTACCGGGAATCCTTGAGCTTTCTCGACGTGGCGGAGTCGAGGCTCGCTGCCGACCACCGTTGGCTCGCGGAGGTCCACGTGCTGCGAGCCCGCAACGCCACCGCCATTGGATTCCACGGACGAGCCGACGCCAACTATGTCAGCGCCCTCAGCCTCGTTCCGCATCACGCATTCGCGCTGGCGCGACTCACCACCATCGACACCCTTGCCGACACCCGTCAGAACCGGTGAAGACCGGCGGTCTTCCGAGGGAGAGCCGCTGTTTTTCCGGTCCGCACCGGGTCAGGGCGCCGCGTCGGGCGCGGCCGGCAACCGGTAGCTGAATGTCAGACGAACGGTCAAGGGACCCGCGGCGGCGCCGACGGGCACGGGGTCGAACGGCGCGGACTCCCTGACGTTGCGAAGAGCTTCCACGTCGAGAACGATGAAGCCGGACGACTGCGACAACTCGACGTTTTCGACGTCGCCGTTTTTGCGGACGGCGAAGACCAGGCCGACGCTCCCCTCCTGACCTGTTCGCCTGGCGTAGTCGGGATATCTCGAACTGCCGCTGATCTTCCTTCGGAGAGATTCGACGTAAGCCCACTCCCTGGGGTTGTCCAGCGCCCGAGGCTCGGGCCGGGTGACCCGGACGGGCGCTGACCGCGCGGCCTCCGGCGCGCCCTGGCCGCGAGACTGTTTCCGCCGCCGGACGCGTTCCACGGCCTGGTCGATGAGCGAAAGCCGGCCTTGGGTCGCGGCCGGCGCGACGTTTTTCGCCGCGGAGACGGCCGGTTCCCTGGGTTTCCTGAGAAGCCGTGAAACCGTCCTGATGCGCCTTTGGACCCTGCCGACGCCGGCCTCGTGCCCCAGCTCCGTATACACTTCCAGGACCCGGTAATAGGCCTTCAACGCGGCCAGGGGCTCACCCCTGAGGAGCTGGACCTCAGCCACGTTGTGGAGCGCCAACGCCAGCGGCAGCTTGTCCTCCATTCCCTCGGCAAGCGAGACGGCTTCGTCCAGTTGATTCAAGGCCTCGACATAACGCTTGACCCGGGCGCGGCCCCGGGCCTCCACGAGCTTCTCGAGGGCCTGTTTCTTCCCTTCGGGGGCGGGAGGGAGGTGATGGCCGGCATACGCCGGCTCGGCCGCAAGCCACGCCAGCACCAGGATGAGGCATGACGCGCGACGCCACGGGAACGGATGGCCATGGGTCATGTCGTCTGTCTTCCGCCTGATCCCGCCACGAATGACTAAGGCTCCCCTCTCCCCAGGGCTTCCGAACGCTCGGTCGCTTGCGCCACCGCTTCCATGACGGTGGCGCGAAAGGCGCCCTGCTCCAAGGCGAAAAGACCCGCGGCGGTGGTTCCGGCGGGAGACGTGACCGCGTCTCGCAACTCCGCCAAATGCTCTTTGGCGTCGCGGGCCATCACCGCGGACCCGTAGACGGTCTGGAGCGCCAGCTTCAGGGCCACTTCCCGGCTGAGCCCCATCTGAACGCCGCCCGCGGTCAGTGACTCGATGAAGAGAAAGACGTAGGCAGGGCCGCTGCCGCTCAAGGCCGTCACGGCGTCGAGATGATGCTCCTCGACCGCGACCGCAAGTCCCACGCTTGAAAAGATCTCGCCTACCTTCTCAAGGTCCTCGCCCTTTGCCCACCGACCTCCGGAGTACGCGGAAGCCGCCTGGCCCACCAGACAAGGCGTGTTGGGCATGACCCGGACCACCCGCGCGCCTTCCGGGAGAAGAGCTTCCATACGGCTGAGCGGCACCCCCGCCGCGATGGAAACCCATAGCCTTTCGCCCGGCGACGCCGCGGCGAGATCCTGCAGCACGCCATCCATGACCTGGGGCTTGACCGCCAGAACCACGATGTCCGACGCTTCCACCAGACCGGCGTTGTCCTGCATGAATCGCACGCCGGTCTCCTCGACGAGCGCTTTCCCCAAGGCTTCGATGGGATCGCTCGCGGCCAACCGGCTCCGCTCCACCAGGCCCGCCCTCAGGAGCCCCTTGATGATGGCGCTACCCATCTTTCCAGCCCCGATGAAGCCAATCCTGTCGTCAAGCATGGGGCCTCCTTCCGGCCATGCGCGGACCGACGCCTTGTGAACGCATACGAAACAAGAGCGCGGGAAGCCCCCACGGCAGGAGCCTCCCGCCAGAGAGAACCGCTATGTCTCGGCTGTCTCGGCTAGACTGTCTTGAGCTGCACCGTGCCCTGGGCAACCCCGCGGATATAGCCCTCGAAGCCTTGGGGCGAGAAGGTCCAGGTCAGCCACAGCGGCTCATCTCCATCGTTGACGAACCCGTGGTTGGTTCGAGGCGGTATGAACACGATGGATCCCGACGCGATCTCCGAGGTTTCGTCTCCCACCGTGGCGATGGCGCGGCCGCCGATCACGAAAAGGATCTCTTCGGCATCGTCGTGCGAGTGCAGAGGAATCTCGCTGTGAGGATCGACCTGCTGCAGGCCCATGGAGAAGTGGCGGGTCCCGGTCGTACCCGGCTCGACGCACGGGTAAAGGGTGCGCGGCGCCTCGCCCTCTATGCGCACGACTTCGGCTTCGTCCTTGGAAAAGAAGTACTTCATGGCATCCTCCCCGGGTTCCGGCCGGCGCGGTGTCCGGTATGTAAGGGGCGACCAAACCGCCAGGACTAGTAGCTTTCCTCCTCCGCATCCGTCGTCGGGAGCCGGCGAAGCGTCCGGTCATCGTCGAAGCGCTTCATCATGCGGGTCTCTTTCTCCAACTCTTCCTGGCAGCGCACGCACAAACGGGTGAACGGCATCACCTTGAGTCGACCGACGCCGATCTCCTCGCCGCATTCGTCGCAGATGCCGTAGGAACCCTCGCCGAGCCGAAGCAGCGCGTCCTCGATGGCCATCAGTTTCGTTCTCTCGCGATCGTTGAGTATCATGTTGATCTCACGGTCCCGCTCGTCGCTGGCCAGATCGTAGGTGTCGCGCCCCTCGTCCTTGGAACTCTCCACCTCGTGCTTGAGGCGATCCGGGATATCCTCCAGGAGCTGCCCTTTCATTCCGAGGAGGGTCTCCCGAAACTTCTTCAAAACATCTTTCCTCATGTTCGTCTCTCCTGGAAGAGGCTCAATTCACCACTAATCGGGAACGGAGTCAACCATGGAAGGCAGGGCCTGTTCCACCGTAGCCACGCATTCGGCGTCGGGAGGGACGGCTAAGAGCCAAACTCAACGATATCAACGCCTTGCGGCACCTTCAACTCGAAGAGCGACGTATCCGGCGCCAACCCGCGACGGACGTTGTCGAAGCGGAAATTCCAGTGGTTTCCGCCCCCGTCCTCGATGAGCACCTGACGGATATCGTGGTTGCCCGGGTCGACGGTCAGGTGGATCTCGCGAATCCCGGTATTGGCCTTTCTGGGGAACAGCTTCAGCCGGCGTCCGCTCTCGGTGGATTCCATCAACTCGGGCCGGAAGTCGCGTTCCAGGTCGCCGATGCCCAGCAGGAAGGAAAGCGGAAGGTCCGAGCGAAACATCGACCCGAGCGCGGTCTTGATGACCTGCCGTTCCGCGGGTTGATAGAAATAGAGGTGCTTGCCGTCGGACAGCACGAACTGGCCGGCCGGCTCCCGGTAGCGCCACAGCATCTTCGCCGGCTTGCTGAAGAAAACGCGGCCCTCGCCTTCAACGCGCCGGTTCAGCGTACGGTACTCGGTGGTCTGCCGGAAATCCGCGCTGTATTCCCTGGTTTCGTCGTAGCGTCGCTGGACTTCCCTGACGACGTCGCGGGCGTCTTGCGCGCCCGCCCCCGGCGCCGCGGCCAGAGCCGCCGCGCACAGAACCGCCCCCGCGAGAACGGCGCAAGTCCGTCTCAGTCGGCGCCGGCCCTGACTGCCGCGGGGCGCTTGAAGCGCTATCGTCATCTCCATAGCCGGCTACTCCTCGATCTTCTGCGCCAGCACTTCGCGCGGCTTGGCCCCGTCCGCCGGGCCCACCACGCCGTCCCGTTCCATCTTCTCGATCATTCGCGCGGCCCGGTTGTAACCGACCCGCAAGCGCCGCTGTATCATGGATATGGACGCCTGCCGCGTCTCGGTCACCACCGTGACGGCTTGGTCATACATCTCGTCGTAGTCGTCGTCCGGGCCGCCGGACCCCCCGTTCCCCCCCGCCCCGGCCTCGATGATCTCCGGGCGGTATTGAGGCCGGCCCTGCTGCTTGATGAAATCGGTGACCTTGCGGACTTCCTTGTCCGAGACGAAAGGACCGTGGAGCCGTATCAACCGGGCCGTGCCGGGAGGCAGGAAGAGCAGGTCGCCGTTGCCCAGGAGTTGCTCGGCCCCCATGCCGTCCAGAATAGTGCGTGAATCGACTCGGGAAGTCACCTGAAACGAGACCCGCGCCGGAAAGTTGGCCTTGATCAATCCGGTGATCACGTCCACCGACGGCCGCTGGGTCGCCAGGACCATGTGGATCCCCGCGGCCCGTGCCTTCTGGGCCAGACGCGTGATGTGCTCCTCGATGTCCCGGCCCACGGACATCATCAGGTCCGCCAGTTCGTCGATGAGGATCACCACCCGCGGCATCCGTTCGTGCTCCAGCTCCTCGCGGCCGTCGAGCCTTCCACCGGTCTCATCCTCCTCTCCCTCACCGGTCCGGGTCTTGTCCGGCGGCGGTTCCCGTTCGAGGATCCGGTTGTAGTTGTCGATATTGCGCGCGCCCTTGTCGCGCATCAGCCGGTAGCGGCGGTCCATCTCCTCCACGGCCCAGAACAGCGCTGCCCGGGCCTCCTTGGGATCGGTCACCACCGGCGTCAACAGGTGCGGCAGTCCTTCGTAGGGAGTCAGCTCGAGCATCTTGGGATCGATCATGATGAAGCGGACATCATCCGGGGTGGCCTTGTACAGGATGCTCAGGATCATCGAGTTGAGGGATACGGACTTGCCCGTGCCGGTGGCGCCGGCCACCAGCAAATGCGGCATGCGGGCCAAATCCGTGGCGAACGGCGCCCCGGCGATGTCCTTGCCCAAGGCCAGGGACACGCTCGAATCGGAGTCGGCGTACACCGGGTCTTCCAGAATTTCCCTCAGATGGACCGTTTCACGTCGGTTATTGGGCACTTCGATGCCGACCACGGATTCCCCCGGGATCGGCGCCAGGATGCGGATGCTGACGGCGCTGAGGGCCATGGCGAGATCGTCCGCCACGCCCACGACCCGCCGCACCATGACACCGGGCGCCGGCCGGAACTCGTATACGGTGATGACCGGCCCGGGCCGCACCGCCAGCACTTCGCCCTCGATGCCGAAGTCCTGGAGCTTTCGTTGCAGCATCAGGGAATTGGCTTCCAGGGTGGCTTTGTCGATGCCGGCCTTCTCCGTCGGAGGGGAATCGAGAAAGGCCAGCAACGGCAACGTGTAGCCGCCCGTGATCTCGGGAAAGACGAACTGCTCGGCTTCGGGTTTGGCTCTGGCCTTGGCCTTCTTCCGGCGTCCCTTGGGCGCTTCCTTCGGAACCTCCTCCTCCAGGACGATGGGCGGCGCCTTGTATTCCCGTTCCTTCTTGGGGTTGTCCGGCGGCTTCCGTTCCAACTTGGTCCGCCACACGGATGTCACGCCCTCGGCCACCGTCGAACGTAGCTGCCTGTGCGCTCCCGTGATCTGGCCCCACCAACTCAGCATGGAGGTCTGGGACATCAGCATGGCCGCCGTCAGCAACAGGAAGACCGTGATGCCCCAGGTTCCCGCATAGCCGAACATCTCGGTGAGAAACACCCTGGAGAACCCGCCGAGGATGCCGCCGCTCTCCCGCGCCGGTTCCATTTCGTGAACGAGACTGACCAGGATGGCCAGACCCCACAACAACACGCCGTAGCCGACGACCCCGAGGACCCTGAGCCGGCCGGGGTCGCGACGGAACAGGCGATAGGCAAGCAGCAGCAGAATGACGGGAACGAGGTAGGCGATCAGGCCCAGTCCTTGCAGCAACACGTCCGCGAGATAGGCCCCCACCAGTCCGCCCAGGTTGACCGGGTCCCGTGAACCCGACGGGACGTTGAAGGAGCGGTCCAGGGCGCTGTAGGAAACCAGGCTGAGCACGGCGAAACAGGCCGTGACCAGGATCACCGAGCCCCAGAGTTCACGATTGAGTCGAGAGCCTTGCTGCATGGGCGCGCGCCTACATCTCCATGATATAAGGCACGATCACCGGCCGGCGGTGCAGCCTCTTCTCGAAGAACTTCCGCAGCGACCGCCGGATGCCTTCCTTGAGCTCGGCGGAGTCGGTACGCATCTCCACGCCGCAGCCGTCGAGGTACTCCCGCAATGAATCCCGGGCCGTGCCCAGAACGTCGTCCTCTTCCTCCGAACGCATGAACCCCCGGGCCAGCAAATCCGGGCCGGCGGCCACCTCGCCGGTGCGCTGGTGCACCGCCATGGCCACCACCACCAGCCCGTCCTCGCTCAGGTGCCGGCGGTCCCGGATCACGATGTCTTCCACGTCGCCGATCCCCTTGCCGTCGACGAAGACCTTGCCGGTTGTCACCGGGTCCACGCGCACCGCGTCCGGGCCGTTGATCTCCAGCGCGTCGCCGTTCTCCATGAGGAAACAGTGGTCCGAGGGGATGCCCACCGCGCGCGCGAGCTCGATGTGTTTGCAGAGCTGGCGGAACTCTCCGTGCACGGGCACGAAGTAGCGCGGACGGGTGAGCTGGATCATGGTCTTCAGTTCTTCCTGGCTGGCGTGCCCGGAGACGTGTATCTCCGACGTGCGCTCGTAGTGGACGCGGGCGCCCCGCCGGTAGAGATGATTGATCAGGCTGCTGATGATCTTCTCGTTTCCCGGGATGAACCTCGCCGAGAGCACCACCGTGTCCCCGGGCTGAATCCTGATGGATCGATGCTCGTCGAAGGCCACGCGGTGCAGGACGGAGAGGGGCTCCCCCTGGCTTCCGGTGGTGAGGAAACAGAGTTGGTCGCCGGCCACGTCCTGCCAGCCCTGGTTGTCCGTCATGACGTCGTCCGGCAGGCGGAGATAGCCCAAATCCGCGGCGATACCGGTGTTGTTGATGATGCTCCGACCGCTGAGGACCAGCTTGCGCCTGAAGTCGGTGGCCAGTTCCGCAACCTGCTGAATGCGCGGGATGTGGGAGGCGAACGTCGCGATGAAGATGCGTCCCGGACTGGAGCTGAAGATCCCCCGGAGGCCCTCGCCGACAACACGCTCCGAGGGCGTATTGCCCGTGCGCTCGACGTTGGTGGAGTCCGAAAGCAACAGCAGGACGCCCTTGTCGCCGTAGGCCGCAAAGCGGTGAAAGTCGAAGCTCTGCCCGGCCATGGGCGTGTTGTCGATCTTGAAGTCGCCGGTGTGAAGGATGATGCCGGTGGGCGTCTCGATGGCCAGGGCGATGCAGTCAACCAGGCTGTGGGTTACGGGAATCCCCTCTAGCGTGAAAGGCCCCACCGAAAACCGCTCCCCGGGCGTGATCTCCACCAGTTCCGTGGACTCTTCGAGCCTGTGCTCCCGCAATTTGTGACGCAGGAACCCCAGGGTCAGACGGGTGCCGTACACCGGCGCCCGGAAACGCCGCAGGATATAGGGCAAGGCGCCGATGTGGTCCTCGTGGGCATGAGTCAGGATGATGGCCTGGGGAGTCTTGCCCTGCTCCATCAGATAGCTGACGTCCGGAATGACCAGATCGATGCCCAGGAGCTCGGGGCTGGGGAACATGACGCCGCAGTCCACGGCGATCACCGAGTCCCCCCACTCCACTACCAGCATGTTGCTGCCGAACTCTCCCAGGCCTCCGAGGGGAACGATCCTCACCGACTCCATCTAGTGTCCTGCCTCATGAATGGGTTCACAAAACTCGCCCGATGCCGCGGCGCGGCGCGCCAGGCGCGAATCGATGGCCTCCCGGACACGATGCATCTGCCCGCGGGAACGATCCTGTACGTCGTCCGGGGGGATCGCGTCACCAATGACGACCTCGACTTCCCCGGGCTCGAGACGCCAGTCCCCTCGCTTCATGAGCACGCCCGAGCCATTGATGGTGACAGGCACGATGGGAACACCCGCCTGCTCGGCCAGACGAAACCCACCGCGCTTGAACGGCAGCAGCCGTCCGTCCGTGCTGCGGGTGCCCTCGGGGAACACCACCACGGAAATCCCCCGGGTCAACTTCTCACAGGCGGCAGCCATGGCCGCGGTCACCGCCTTTGACTGCGAACGTTTGACGATGATGTGCTTGGAGGCCCATAGAGCCCAGCCGAAAAACGGGATACGGAGCAGTTCCCGCTTCGCCATCCAGCGCAGTTGAAACGGCGCGAGCGCCTGCACGAGCACCGGAATGTCGATATTGCTCTGGTGATTGGCCATGAAGACATAGGCCTGACCCGGGTCCAGACGGCCGACCGGACGTACCCGCAGCCCCACGCCGCCGACCTTGAGAACGCACCAGGACCAGAAGCGAAACATCGGATAGACGCGCTTGCCGTAGGGATCCAGGAGCCCGAGGGCGATCATGGGGATACTCTGGAGAATGCTCTCAAGGACGATCAGGGCCAACTTTAGCGTGTACATGCTGTTGAAGGCGGTCTGCCCGGGCCCCGAGTGGGGTGTCTCACACGTAAGCCTATAAACACACGTCCATGAACATATGTCCATGAAGAACCCGAGGTTGTTCCATTTTAGGGGATATACGCCCCGAATGCAATTTTGCTGTGGAAATACGGTTTCCTACAGCTCGATCTTCTCCGAGTACAGTCCCTTGACGAAGCCCGCCCTGTCCAACCGCTTGAGGACTTCCAACGCCAGGAGCGGATGGGGACTGAGCTGCCGCGCGCGCGAATCCGTAACCGAAACCGCGTCGATCAGGGCCTGGACCGCCTCGGCCTGGAGCAGGGGCAGGGGATCCAGCCGGTGCGCGAGGGAGCGATAGGTCCCCGCGAGGGAAGCTCCCTCGGCCAGGGTCACGTGCTCTTTCATGATGCGCATGCTGTCGGCGCGTTCGGTGAGGAAATACTGGATGCCGTTGAGATAGGCCATCAGGAAACGCCGCAGCAGTCCGGGATTCCGCTCGGCAAAGGTTCGCGTCGTGACCAGCAAATCGGTGACCAGGTTGACCTCGCCCACGTCGAGCACCTTGATGCCCACCCGTTGCGCTTCCGCGGCTACCTGCGGAACCAGCGGCGCCCCCTGGACGACGTTGCGATAGATGGCGGCCGCTCTTTGAGGCGAGTAGCCGATGGGAACCATCTCCACGTCTTCGACCGGGTCCAGCCCCGCGCGCCGCAGGACCACGCGCGCGATCAGGTCGGACTTTCTGCCCAGGTTCGACACGCCCACCTTCTTGCCCTTGAGCTGCGCGAGGTGGTCGACGTAGGAAGCCACTCCGAAACGGTAGTTTTCGGTGCTCACGTGGCCTCCGACAAACACCAGGTCGGCGCCGTCGCTGACGGCCTCCAGCGGAGGCAATACGTCCCGGGAGGTCACGAAGATATCAGTCCCCAGGAGCGAACGCACTCCGCCGGCCGCGGCTCCGTCGAGGTAGACCGCCTCGACGTCGAGGCCGTACTTGGCGAACAGGTCCTTGTCCCCGGCTATCCAGGTTACGACGGTTCCCACGCCGAAGCCGGCAAAGGCGACCCGGACCGGCGCCTTGGCTTCGGCTCCGGAAGAAACGGAGACGAACGTGAACAACGCAAGGACGGCTGCCGCGAGCGAACCCGGGAATCTGGAGAACATGATCCCTCCTCTCTGCACTACGGTCGTCAGCCGGACCCCGCGTGTCCGATCCCGTTGACCCGCACGACAAGGCGCGCAGGATGCCACACCGGCAATCCTATAGACGGGACCCGCCGCGGTCAACACGGCCGGAAAACGAAAATGACCGGGCGATCAGGCCCCTGAAACGAGGTCCGCCAGCATCTGGATGAACAGGGGGTGGTCGTTCACGGCAGGCGCCCGGTAAAAATGCATTCCCAACCCGCGCGCCCGCTGCCGGGCCTCGACATCGAGATCGTAGAGAACCTCCACGTGGTCGGAAACGAAACCGACGGGCACCACGATGACCGCTTTTTCGCCGGCGCCCGCCAACTGCTCGATCCTTTCGTTCACGTCGGGCTCGAGCCAGGGATCCCGTGGGTTGCCGCTGCGGCTCTGGTAGGCCAGGGACCAGTTGCTCCGCCCCAGCCGTTCGGCCACCCTTTGCGACGCGTTCCGAAACTGATCCGCGTAGGGTGAGTCCTCCGCCATGGACCGTGGAATGCTGTGGGCGGTGAAGACCAGCGGGGCGTCCCGAGACGCCCGCGGCATCCGCTCGACGGTGGCGGCCACGCGCTCCGCCACTGCCTGGATGAACAGGGGGCGATGCGACCAGGTCTCGGCGTAGTCCACCGCCGGCGCCCTGCCCGCGACGGCCTCGCGGGCGGCTTCGACCCCGCTGATGTACCGGCCCCAGGACGCCTCGGTCCGGAAGGCCGAGAGAATGATCCCCAGCACGCGCCGGCGACCATCCGCTGCAAGTTCCACCAGGGTTTCGTCCAGAAACGGGCGCGAGTTTCGCAGACCCACGTAAACGGGGATGGCGACTCCGTCACGGGCCAGCCTGCTTCGCAACGCATCGGCCTGTCCGCGCGTGAGCTCGTTGAACGGGGAACGGCCGCCGATGAGCTCGTAGTGATGCGCCACCGCTTCGAGACGCGCGGGAGGGATACCCCGTCCGGCGGTCACACGCTCGAGAAAGGGCCGGATTTCGTCCGGGCTTTCGGGTCCGCCGAACGCAATCAGGAGGACCGCGTCATACCGCTTCCGCCGCGGTTCCGCGGGATTACCACTCGAGGCGAATACAGATCTCCTCCCCTCTCTCCTCCACCGGAAGAACCGTCAGCGGGTCACCGCCTCTGGGCAACACGCATTCTCCGGTATCGAGATCGAAGCAATACCCGTGGTTGTCGCAACGGACCTTTCCCGCCACGATGGGACCGTTCATGAGGTCCGCGTTCTCATGCGGGCAATAGCGGGAGAACGCGAAGTAGCCGTTGTCCCCACGGGTCAGGACGACGGACCGCCCGCTCAGGTCGACGGCCTTCCTTTGACCGGGCTCCAGTTCACCAGTTTGCGCCACCGGAATGTATGTCACGCCCACACGGCCTCCTGAAATCGACCCGGGGACAGACGGGGCACGGGCGGGTCCGAAACCCGACCCTGCACCTCACCCTTGCCCCGCACTAGATTCCCGCTTTACTCGGACAGGCTCCTACGCGGCGGCCGCGCGGCTTGGGGCGTAGGCGGAGCCGCGCAACACCTGGCCCGGCAGGTCTCCGCTCAAACGGCCGTCTTCGTAGATCACGCCGCCGTTCACGATGGTGTAGTGAATGCCGTCGGATCGCTGGATCAGCCTTTTGGTTCCGGCCGGGTAGTCCGCCGCCCACTCGGGTTCGTGCGCCCGAACGGTCTCGGGGTCGAACAGCGTCAGGTCCGCGGCGTACCCGGGCCGGATCAGCCCCCTGCCCTCGAGTCCATAGACCGAGGCAACGTGGAAGGTGAGCTTGTGGACCGCTTCTTCCAGCGTCATCAGACCCCGCTCGCGCACCCACAGACCCAGCAGCGTCGTGCCGTAACCGAAGTCGGCGCCGTACAATACGTGGGCGCCGGCATCCGAAGTACCCACCAACACGTAGGGGCTGCGCAGGATCTCTCCCATGGCCTCGGCATCCCCGCCCGTGTTGGCGTTCTGGAAGGTGGTCAACAGCCCCTCGTCCAACGAGAGATCGAGGAAGGCATCCAGCGGTTCCTGGTTCCGCATGGCCGCCATTTCCGCCACGCTCTTGCCTTCGTAGCGCTTGTTCTCGTCCTTCACGACCTTTTCCACCTGCACGATATCCCAGCGCCTGTGAAAATTGGTCATGCGCTTCGTCGCCAGATCCTCGCGCAGCTTCTCGCGCGTGGCCGGGTCGGAAAAAGCCTGCCGGCGCACCTCCACCGGCAGGAACATGATGTTCTTCCAGTTGGGGAACTCATCGAAGAGCTGGGCGTTCTGCAGGTTGAAGTGACGGACGAGGGGGACCGTCTGGGTCAGGCCGTACGCGCGGTAGCCGTCGCGGAAGATCCGCGACACCGCGTCCAACTGTTGCTGCCAAAGCGTCGGCTCGGCCCATCGATGGTGAACGCTCTGCCAGATGATCGGCCGCTGGGTCCGGCGCGCCAGATCGTGGTAGTAGTCGAAGTGCTCCATCTTGTTACGGCCGAGGATGGTCTCGACGATGCCGCTGTTGAGTTCGCCGAGCACGTCGCACAAGGCGAACAGCTCGCCGTCGTCCGCCAGCCGGCTGGCCACCGGCTTGCCGTCTTCCCTCATGTGCCGCTCGTTGCGGTTGGTGGAGAACCCGAGGGCGCCCGCATCCATGGCGTCCCGTACCAGGCCCTTCATCTTCTGCACCTCGCTCGCGGTGGCCGTTCGCTCCACCGAATCCTCGCCCATGACGTTCTGGCGCACGGCGATGTGGCCCACCAGACCGCCGGCGTTGATGCCGAGTCTTCCCTCCAGGGCGTCGAGATATTCGCCGTAGGTGTGCCAGCGCCAGGTCACTCCCTTCTCCAGGGCGAAGCGGGGAATGGCCTCCACCCGCACGAAGCTCTTGACCAGGGCGTCCTCGCCGCCGTCGTCCACGGGCGCCAGCGCCAGACCGCAGTTTCCCATGACGACGGAGGTGATGCCGTGCTGGGGCTCCGACGTGCCGTAGGGATCCCAGAGGATCTGCGCATCCATGTGGGTGTGGTGGTCGATGAACCCCGGAGACACCACCAGGCCGGCGGCGTCGATGGTCCGGCTCGCCGACCCCTTGAGACGGCCCACCTCGGCGATCTTGCCATCCTTCACGCCGACATCCGCGGTGTGGGACGGCAGTCCGGAACCGTCGGCAACGCGGCCGCCGCGAATCAGCAGATCATATTCCATAGCCAGGTCCTCCTTCGTCGCAACGCGTGGACATAAACGGCGCGGACCCGGCTTTCCCGGCAGCCCGCGACTCGCGCAAAGCAGCATATTGAAACGGGGGCGATTGTGCAACACGTTTTGTCGCGCGCGACGGTGTAACCCCAAGGCTGCTTCACACCCGCCGATCGTCCCCGCGTCCCTCCGTCATTTGTACGTAGAGAGCGCCTCTTAAATCGGCCGATCTGAGAGGTAGGCGTGCGGGGGGAGTCGCTCGTCATAGGGTGAGAACCGGCCAAGGGCAGTTCTGCATCGGGCGGGAGATGGAGACGTTCGGTATCGTCGTGACGAGCACGAAGCTCAATGCCGTGACGCCGCTTGAGAAGGTGGCGCCGTTCAGATTAGCCTCGGTGAGCGTCGCGAGGTTAGTGGCGGAGAGGTACGCGGGGCTGCCGATGACCTTGTGCGCAGACTGGTTGGTGAGCGCACTGTTGTTGAGGTTGATGAATGCGGAGCCGGCGGTGAGCCAGCTACTGCCGGAGGCGACGATGGCGTTGGTCGGAATGCCGATGCCGTCGGTGTCGATGTCGTCCGCGGTGACGGTGTAGGAGAAGTTAACCTGCGTGAGGCGGTAGACGTAGCCAGTGGTGCTGGCCGCTTGGCGCTCCGGGTCGCCGACGTCGAACTTCATCTTGGTGGTGTTGCCACTGTGGAGTTCGGGGAGAGTGAGCCGGGTGGTGATGGCTTCATCGGCGACATAGTGAGTGCCGTCGGGGGGGGGTACGGACGGGTGGGGATACGCATGGGCGATGCTCCGTTGCCCGCCGGCGCAGCCCGCACAGACCGTCGCTGCCGCGCTCCCGCCCAACGCCGTCCACCGGGCCGCCGAACACTGCCCAAGCCGCTTCGGACCGGATCCGTCATACCACCCATAGTGTTCTCCAGTGAGGCCGGGGGTGCGGCGGGTCCGAACGTGTCGACGAAGCCTTGGGTATCTGGTGGACACTCTCGCATCGCCCGCATGTTCCGATAAGCGTTTCTTGCGCTTCTGTGCTCCAGAGCGCGATACACCTGATGCAATGCCGGACTACGGCTTGTGCCGATAAGCATGTCGCCTGGCGACGGTCTGTTCTTCCTCTGGGTGGGCGATGTGGGGAACTTCACCGTAAGGTCACTCTCGTGCGGCCGCGTCAACTGCCTTAAGTATATCGCTTACCGCCCTCATTAAGCCCGTGGTCTTCTTGGCGTTGCGTTCAACTTCTTGCCATTGTACGAACTGGCCAAGCAGCGCATAGCCCCTACCCTCGTCATGCTGCAACGTCTGATGCAACACGGAGGGCGCTGTTCCATTGCGGTACGCGAGTTCGCAACAGGCGGCCACGAGCACGTCGTCGCCGCCTAGTGCGTTGAGATCATTGGCCAAGAGTTCGCTATAGGGTGAATTCTGCCCCGGTGTTTCTTTCGCGTTGGGGCCGTCGAATACCATCAAATGCCGAGCGAACAATCGTTGGATGTTGTCCTCCATACGCTCGGACAGGTTGGTAACTTGAACCGTCAGCCAGCACTCCCGAACAGCGTCGAACAACACTCGCCACAACTCCCCGGGATCAGCCCGGCGAGCGTTCGTCTTCGAGCACAACCAGTCCAGCGCGGCGATTCCCGAGACGACCAGGAACAGAGATGGAGCCATGCCCTCCGAGTCATTGGTCTGTCGCCAGTGTTGGACTGTACGCCTCTGTTCGGCAAGAAGGCGCCAGGATTGCTTCCACCGTTCGGCCGGATCCTCTACGTTTGCCAGCAAGTAACCCACGCAAGAAGCAGGGAAACCGGTAGTGCGCACATCCATAAAGGCCTCTTCTTTGAATCCCTGGTCGCGGGCAGCGAGAAGATCATCCAGCCATTTAAGAACGTCCGGCGCTCTTACCTGATCGTCGCCAATTATGCAGTCGGTCATCGCCATCATGGCGAGCGCCGAAAGGCGGTGCGACCTATCATCATTGCCGGGGGGCGACGATGGTTCGCTCAGCTTGTTGCGGTCCGTGCTACTTTGGAAATCCACATATCCGGCGATCTTGGACCCGGTTAGCCCGGCCTTGGCGAGGCCAGCGCCGATCCAATCGATCATGCTCGTCTGAGCGAGGACGTCAGGTGTGCGCGGGCCGCGCTCCATTCGTTCGTCTATCGCCTTCAGGAACAACCACTGAGTGCCCAGGAAGGCTCCGTCTTTTCTGTCCATTACAATTCTGGCCAGATCGGCTATCCAAGACGACAGCGCCGTGCTCGCTACATCGCTATCAGCCGTGGCCTCCTGCCTGCACCACTCACGCCACCAGCTACCGCAGCGTTCGTCGACCACCTTGAGCACAAGCACCGCCAACAGGCTGCCGTTCCAGTCCTTCTCGTCTTCCTCGCGAACACATGATGGCGCGGAGCGTAGAAGCTTCGCCAGTAGGCCGGAGTCGTTCCGAATCGACGCATACCGCAAGATTTGTTCTAAAGGTTGTGGAAATCGGATCTCGTCCAGCCGCGACAGAGCACCGGCCGGATCTGCCATCAAGACCGGAGCCATCAAGACCGGAGCCATCATGTCCAAACCGTCGAAGTTCACCAAGAAATTGTCGCCCGCCGCATCGCGCCAAAGGCGGCTCAACGAGGGATGCTGACACCACTCTTGAACAAAGCGATCAAATGCTTCTCGTTCGCGCGCATACGCACCCTCGCCAGGACAGTCATTGATGCGAGCGACGCGCCTTTCCAGCCACCGCAGACAAGCTGTGTGCGCTCGGCGATGCGTGGGGATCGCTTCTGCGAACGATGCCACAAACTCAACGTACGCTAGATCAACGTATGCAAGATCGTCGGCGCCACCTAAGGACAGCAGGTACATCGCGAGCGACTCGTCAACCGCTTCTCGGTCCTCGAATTCACGGACCAGTACCAACGCGACAGCCCTTCCGTATAGTATCGCAGCAACATCTTTCAACTCATGGGGTTCGTTTCGGAGAAGTGCCGTGACAGCCTCTGTCAGGCGAGCATGAAGAACGGGATCGTCCACGCCAGCCGACGTTCCTCCCGTGGGAGCTGCGGCGGACACTGAGTGTGCCAAGAGGTCGGCGGTCAAAAGGCGTTCAAGCGAGGCGACGCCCCCGCGTTCCAAAACGGCCTTTTGAAACCAAGTCGCCAAGTCGCGTACCGTGCGGTCAACATCAAAGATGTCGTGCGCTTGGGTCCGGGCACTCTCTCGTCGCTGACGAACGGGATCGTTGTCGAGACGATCAAGCTGGAACTTACCCATCATCTCATTCTCCAGCACTCTTGGAAAAAATCCACAGCCCTTGTTTCCTCGGCCGGCCAAGGCCCACTGGCCGCATTCAGGCCCGGGTGACCTCCACCGACCGTAGCCCCGAAGTGCCACAGAGCATCGTCAACCACGGCAAAGCGATCATGCAAGAACGGATAAGAATTCCCGTCCAACTTGCGCCACTGGACATTCACCGATCCTTGGTCGTTTCGGTGCAAATTGATGCGCTTTTCCAAGTCGCTACGCATTTTCTCCCGATCGTCCACAATACCTGTAAGTAGACGCACATCGGATGCTTGGCTCCCCTCGAAAGCAAGCCGCAGCGAACTCATGCCTGTCTCGTCAAAGTAGTTGTCCATTATGAGCAGCCGGAGGTGGGCGGTTGCAACGGCCTGCGCAAAGGCCGGCAACGTCATGGGTGATGTCCTCAATAGACATCGCCGCCAATAGATGTGCTCCTTATCAGGAAAGCGCACACCGTCCACGCTCATTCCGTCATTACCGACGGACGGCCAGAGCAAGGCCGGCGGTGCAGTTAGCGGCGACGGTGCCGGCTGAATTCGCTGGTCGTCGGCGGTCTTCCTGGGAGTTAGACGGCTGGACATGAGATCACCATGGTTTAACTCGGAGGGCCCGGCCGTGTTTGACTATTGCTGGATTGCTTCTTGAGCCAAGCATCTAGCGAAGTAGCTTCTTTCCAAAGGCGCTTCAGGTGCGCAATAACTGGCTCAGGGTCAGGTAGACGAACAACCATTCCCGCTCGCTCGCCTATCGTATTAAAGGAGTTCCCCGAAAGCCACACTTCGTCGTCGACCACAAGGAACCGGTCGTGCAGCAGCGGGGGGTCGCCCAACAATAGACGTACCTTGGGCGTCAAAGGATAGGTCTGGAAGGTTTGATCGAGCACCTTTTGAACTTGAGAACCCACGCCGTTTTTCAGATATGCTGCGGAGGTCAAGACTTTCAGCCTAGCGTCCGGCGACCGAATGGCGTGTCCAAAGGCGAGTAGTCCGCGGTCCGCGAAATACGGATCGGCAATCATCACTTTTCGCCGAGCACTGCCGATCGTGTCTCGTATGAACTTGGCTGCGTCTTCGGGTTTGTCGTGAAACCAGCGCTGGCTAGCGCCCTTCTGTCTGCGTGCGCGCCGGTGCTGTGCTTCAGCAATTTGGATCTGAATTGCCGAGTCATCCAATTCCGTACCGATGACAGTGCTGCTCTCTTGTTGGTACTCCGAGACCTCGTACTCAGAGCGAGGGCGGCGCTTGCCGCGCGCCGGGACTTCGATGGATTTACGCAGACTCTCTACTGCAAGATCAAGTTGGATGGCTCGGATGAGCGGCGCTGGTTCATTCCAGCAAAGCAAGCCGTGGCGTGGGTGGGTAACCGTCCGTCCTTCCCGATCAAATTCCTCCGCAAACTCGAAGACCTTGATGGCGGTATCGTCGCTGAAGACCGCCGCAACGGGCGTCAGACGCCCAAGCATGTTCTCGTTTACGATTTCCAGGCGGGTGCCGTTCAGGCTTTGGTTGGCGCGGGCGACGAGTTTGTAGGCTACCGTTTCGACAGATCCGCCACGAGGCTCGTCCAAGTGCGACTTCTTGATGGATCGGAACAACGGATTGGGAGCGATCAAACATATCGCACCGAGATAGTCCTGATAGAGGTCGACAAGGTCGAAATGAAGCCACCGCTTTAGCTGAGCGCTGTTCTCCGGTTTGCGCAGAAGTTCATGCTGGCTCAGGCTACACTTGGTGTGCAGGAAGTGGGCCCGCGACCCCTGCATCCAGTCGGGGGCGAAGTCGAGCTTATTCGATACAACCAGTCGTGGCCAAGCGGGCAACGTGCAAAAGGGGCCACCCTGCATTGTTCGGCTAGACTGAGGGGGGTTGTCGTCGCTAGCTGGCAGTGCCAAGTTGCCTTCAATGGCAGCTTCATACCAAGCGATCGCCTCTTCAACTGGCATGGCGAAACGTCGATAGTACAGATATAGCCCGCCTTTGCTCGCAGCTCGATGGCGTTGTTCATGGGAACTGTCGGCGGCCGGAAGTTCCAGGGGCCGCAGCTCCACCATGCCGAACAGCAGATGTCGGACTTGGTAGTCTCGGAGCCAGGCAAGATGTACAACGGCTTGGCCGTAGCCTTCCAACCAGTGTCGTTGCTCGGAAGTGGCCAGCTCAGCAGGTTCGATGATCTGGGCTTGTGTCATTGCTTGAACACCGCCTTGGTAATTCCCCTGACGGTGAGTGTCAGAAATTCCGTGTGTGAGGTCCACACCGTTGGACACCACGGCCCTCCAATGACTTAAGATTTTACACCTTCGGGGGAGGACTTCAATTCTGGACTTCCGTCTTTCCAAGGGAAATTTGCCGCTCCGAGGTTCGTCGAATCGCGTTAGGATCGGGGCGTGGACCCCAGAAGCGGATAGGCCGCGCGTCAGCGTAAGCCGGAAGGGGCCTGTCGAACCAAGCCGCCCCAACGCTGCGCGCCTTCGACTCGTTCATCACCGACAGCCGGAACTTCGCACCCTCCTCGCACTCCAGCCACACGCCGAGCACCTCCTTGCACCCCACGCCGATCGCCAGATGCATCGCCTTGTTGCGAACCAGCCCCTCGTCCGTAGGACGAGCCGACGCGGATCTTCACCCGGACCGCGTCGAAGTAGACGATCGTGTACACTGGCTCCAAGGGCCTCGACTGACAATCCCGCACTTCCTCGTTGACCGCGTCCGTTACCTTCGAGACTAACTCCCGCGACACCGATAGCCCGTAAGTCTCCTCCACGTGCGCCACGACCTCCCGCATCTTCATGCCGCGCGTACATTAAGATCACCTTGTCGTCGAAGCCCGGCAGCCGCCGGACATACTTCTCCACCAGTTCCGGCTCGAAGAGCCCCAGACGGTCGCGCGGCACCGCCAGATCCATCGAACCGCTGCCCGTCGCCACCCGCTTGCGGTTGTGGCCGTTGCGGTGGTTGCCCGACGCCAGCTCCAACTCCCGCGACAGATGCATGTCCATCTCCGCGTTCAGCACCCGCTCCGCCACCGCCCTCCTCATCTCCGACAGCAACTCCCCGTCGCGGAACGCCTCCGCCGGATCCTCGCCCGCCAGCAGCTCGTCCGGCATCGCCTCGTGTACTTCATGGGGTTCTCCTCGGCTGTGTCAGATCTGCCTGCTTGAGCACATTGTTCAAGGTGCCCGGCGGTACATCATTGATGCCCGCCGTGTGACGCCTCGTTCTCCTTGGGAGAAATCGTACTCCGGGCGCATGATCAGATCGGCAGAGGAACCGAAGCGCGCTGAGGATAGCGACGATGCCTGCGTCTTGAATCCACAAGGCGTGGTAGAGCTCGCAGTGGTTCCCGCTTCCGCGGGAGTAGGACACCCTGCATGTCAATTGTCGCTCCGAACAGAGACAGGGGGCAAGCCCGTATGGGCAAGTGTGGAGGACAGCGCCATCTCCCGCGAAAGCGGGAATCGTTGCCCTTTTTCCATCGATCCGCCAAACTGCCGGAGATGGATCATCGAACCAGCCAACAGGAGAAACCATGGATCTCAAGGTCGTAGGGCATCCGATTGGACGCGTGGAGGGTCCGGACAAGGTCTCCGGCAAGATGGAATACACGGCCGACGTGCAGGTACCCGCGGCGCTTTGGGGAAAGTGCCTGCGCAGCACGCTGGCGCACGCCCGGTTGAAGCGCGTGGACGCGTCACGGGCTCGGCAGGTGCCCGGGGTCCATGCAGTACTGACGGGGGCGGACGTCCCGGACGTGCGGGTGGGGGTGAGTCTTCGGGACCTGCCGGTGCTGGCCCGGGACAAGGTGCGGTTCATCGGCGACAAGATCGCCGCGGTGGCCGCGGAAACGCCGGATGCCGCGGAGGAGGCGCTGTCGCTCGTCGAGGTGGAGTACGAGGAACTGCCCGCGGTGGCCGGTATCCCGGAGGCCCTGGCGGCAGGGGCTCCGGTGATTCACGAACGGCTCGACCGTTATGACGGCGTGCCCGGGCGCCCGGACCACCAGCCCAACGTCCTGTCCCTCAAGGAGCACGCCGCCGGCGACGTGGAGCAGGGATTCGCGGACGCGGACGTCATCGTCGAGCACACCTTCCGCACGCCGCAGGTGCACCAGGTCTACCTCGAGCCCCACGCCACGGTGGTGGCGGCCGGCGATGCCGCGCGCATCGATGTCTGGGCGTCGTGCAAGGCGCCGTTCCGGCTCAAGAAGATGCTGGCCGAGCAACTGGACCTTGACGAAGGAAGAATCCACGTCCATGGCGTGGCCCTTGGCGGCGACTTCGGCGGCAAGGGCTCCCAGATGGACGTGCCGGTCTGCTACTACCTGTCCAAAGCCGCCGGGCGCCCCGTGAAGATGGTGATGAACTATACCGAGGAACTCATGGCCGGGGACCCCCGACACCCCGCGGTGATGCGGCTCAAGCTGGGGGCCAAACGGGACGGGAGGCTGGTGGCCCTGGACACCGATATCTACTTCGACAGCGGCGCCTACTCGGGCTTCAAGCCGTCGGAGATCGACGGCTCGTACGTCACCAACGCCTACCGGATCCCCAACTACGCCGTTCGGACGTACAACGTCTACACCAACGGCGTGCCCGGCGGTTACATGAAGTCGCCGGGACAACCGCAGGCGGTCTTCGCCATCGAGTCGCTGCTGGACATGCTGGCCCGGAAGCTGGACCTGGACCCGGTGGCGATACGGCTCGCCAACCTGTTGCAGGACGGCGACGTGCTGCCCAACAAGCGGGCGATGGAGAAGATCCGGTGCCGGGAGACCATCGACGCGGCCCTGGAGGCCGCGGGATGGAACGGTGAGAAGCCGGGCCGGGACACCGGCAGGGGCATGGCCCTCGGCTTTCGGCACACCGGCGGCAGCGGCACCGTGAACCTGGAGCTTTCCTGCAACGCCGGCGGCGAGGTCACGGTGCTCACGGCCATACCCGATATCGGCACCGGCACCCACACGCTGCTGCGGCAGATCACCGCGGAGCTGCTGACCCTGCCGGCGGAACGGGTCGAGGTCGCCCGAGGCGACACCGACACCTTCGACACCGACGCCGAGCCCGGCGGCAGCAAGATCACCGCCATGGTGGGGCGCGGCCTGGTGGAAGCCGTGGAGGAACTGCGGGACAGGATGACGGAGGCGGCGGCCCAGGCCCTCGGCTGCAAGGCGGACGAGGTGACCCTGGCGGACGGCCGCTTCAGCGCCACCGGCGCCGCGTTGGCGTTCGCCGACGTCGCCGGAAAGCTCATCGCCGAGGAGACGGTCCTGTCGGTGCGCAAATCCTACCAGCCCCAGCGTTCGCCGGTGCCGGGGTTCTTCGTCCAGGTGGCCGAAGTGGCGGTGGACAGGGAGACCGGCGTCGTGGAGGTCAAGAAGGTCGTGACCGCCCACGACGTCGGCACCATCATCAATCCCGTAACCCACCAGGGACAGATCGACGGCGGCTTCGTACAGGGCCTGGGTTACGCGGTGATGGAGGAGATGGTCAAGGACGGCCCGCGGGTAACGACCCTCAACCTCGGCGACTACTGCGTCCCGTGCGTCAGGGACCTCCCGCCCCTGGAAACCGTGCTGGTGGAGGACCAGACCGGACCCGGGCCGTACAACGCCAAATCCATCGGAGAGAACAGCATCGTGCCCACGGCGCCGGCCATCGCCAATGCCGTGGAGGCGGCGGTGGGCGTGCGCATTGCCGATCTCCCGATCACCGCGGAGAAGGTCTACAACGCCTTGCAAAAGAGTTGACCCGTCCGCACCACGAGGATCTTGCCGCACTCCGACTCGCTCCCGATGGCATCCTCACCTACCCTGTGTTAGTGTCCTGTCCCGCAATAGCTGTGCCAAGATGCGCAGGATTTTTGCTGTCGGCAAGGCGCGACGACGAGCAGTAGCCAAACACCACGCGAGGAGAAGCAACGCAGCCGGCGGCAAAGGACCGGCAGATTAGCACAGTGATTTGCGGGGCAGGACACGGGTGTCCTGTCCCACCGGTTTTCGGGCAGCGCCCACCGGTTCTCGGGCAGCGATATGGTCAACATCGTCGGAATCGTCGCGAAGTACGGTGAAGAAACGGCCGAGACGCTCATGAGGAGCACCATACCGTGGCTGGAGGGCCACGGGATGGAGGTGTTGGTGGAGGCCGAGTTCGGCGCCACCGGCGGCCGGGTCGCGAACAAAGCAGAAATGGCCGAACGGGCCGACCTCGTCATCGTCCTGGGGGGAGACGGCACGCTGCTGAGCATCGCCCGGCTCGTGGAACGACCCGAAGTCCCCATCGTAGGCGTGAATCTGGGAGGTCTGGGCTTCATCACCGAGATAGCGGCGGACGAGCTCGAAGAGGTCCTGACCAGCACGATTGCGGAAAACTACACGATCGAAAAGCGCATGACCTTGAGCGTGAGCATCTCCGGCAGGGACGGCGAGCGCAAACTGAGGATACTGAACGACGCGGTCATCACCAAAGGCGCCCGATCCAAGATCATCGACCTGGAAACCTACGTGGGCAGCGACTACCTGTGCACGTACAGGGCCGACGGTCTGATCATCTCCACTCCCACGGGATCGACGGCATACTCCCTCGCGGCCGGCGGACCAATCCTGCATCCGGCCATGGGAGCCATCATCCTCTGTCCCATCTGCCCGCACACGCTCACCACCAACCGTCCCATCGTCATCGCCAGCGACGCCAGGATACGCTCGACCCTGCGGTCCTCCGGAGACACCGTGGTGCTGATTCCGGACGGCCAGGAAGGGCTTCTGCTCAACAACGGCGACCGGGTGGAGGTGCGCCGCCACAAGTCGCCCGTGTCGCTGGTGCGGATACCCACCCGTTCCTACTTCGACGTGCTTCGCAGCAAGCTCAAGTGGGGGGAGCGTTAGCAGGGGCGCGTTTCAAACCCGCCCGGGCGCATAGAGTCCGGCCCGTCACGCGCGCAGGTGCGTATCCATGTTGCAGCAGCTCCGGATCAACAACGTTGCCGTGATCGATCACGTCGAGTTGGAACTCGGGCACGGGCTCAACGTCATTACCGGAGAGACCGGCGCCGGGAAGACCATCGTTCTCGCCTCCCTGGGCCTCCTCCTGGGCGCCCGCGGCTCTTCCGACCTCATTCGCGAAGGGGCGAACGAGGCGACCGTGGAGGCCCTGTTCTCGGACCTGCCGGCGGCCACTCGCGACGCTCTGGCCGCGGCCGGCTGCGAGTCCGAAGACGAACTGGTGCTGAAGCGCATCGTCAGCCGCGGCGGACGCAACCGGATCTATCTCAACGGCAGCCTGAGCCCGCTGTCCCTCTTGTCCAACGTCGGCGCCGGCCTCATCCACATCTACGGCCAGCACGAGCAACACACCCTGCGCCGCACCGAGACCCATCTCGCGCTGCTGGACGCGCATGGGGGCCTCGAAACCGGGGCCGAGGCCATGAAGGAACGGTTTGGCGCATTCGCGGCCGCGTGGAAACGGGTGCGCGATCTCAAGGAGAAGCTCGCCGGCAAGAGTCGGGAGGAAGCCTTCCTGCGCGCCCAGGTGGAGGAAATCGAGGAGGCCGGGCTCGAGCCCGGAGAAGAAGAGACGCTGCGACACCGACAGCAGGTATTCGCCCATTCCGAGAAACTCTACCAGACCTGCAAGGAAGGCGAGTTGATCCTCTACGAGGGCGACACCGCGGTCGCCGGCGAGTTGGGCCGGTTCATCCCGCGCCTCCGGGACATGGCGGCGATCGACGAGACGCTGGCTGAAGCGGTGACGCTGCTGGAAGGATCGGCGGCGCAACTCGACGAGGCCACCACCTTGATTCGCCAATATGCGGACAAGCTGTCCTTCGACCCGCGGGAGTTGGAACGGACCGAGGATCGCCTTGCCGGGATCCATCGACTGAAACGGAAATACCAGGCATCGGTGGAGGAGATCCTGGCTCTCGCCGAACGGGCGAAAGAAGAGCTTGCGGCGCTGGAGACCGGGGAGGAAGAGCTCACCGTCCTCACCCGGGAGCTCGAAGCCGCGCGGGAGGCGGCGTGGAAAACCGCCGAGGAGCTGTCCCGGGGGCGTCAACGCGCCGCCGGGAGCCTGAAGAGCCGGATGGAGCGGGAAGTGGGCCAGTTGGGTCTTTCGCGGACGACGTTCGAGGTGCGGTTCCACCATCGTGACGCGGCCCGGGACGACCCGCCGTTCATGATGGGCGGCGTCAGGATCGGCGACGACGGTATCGACGATCCCGAGTTCTACTTCTCGCCGAACCCCGGCGAGTCCGTCAGACCGCTGGCCAGGATCGCTTCCGGCGGGGAACTCTCGCGCCTCATGCTTGCGCTCAAATCGCTGGTATTGACCCAGGGCGAGATCCCGACCCTGCTGTTCGACGAGGTGGATGCCGGGATCGGCGGCAGGGTGGCCGAAATGGTAGGCAAGAAGCTCGCCAGCGTGGCAGAGTCCCATCAGGTGATCTGCGTCACCCACCTGGCCCCCATTGCCGCCCTGGCGGAGTTCCACCACGTGGTGGAGAAGCAGGTGTCGAACGGCAGGACCTTTACGACGGTCAGACGGCTGGACGAAACCGAGAGAGTGAAGGAGTTGGCGCGCATGCTGGGCGGCGTCGAGATCACCCCTCAGGCGGAACGTCATGCGGCCGAAATGCTGAAGGCCCATGGGCCCGGCCGCCCGGGCTAGTGTCCTGTCCCAGACATAACTGGGCCAAGATGCGCAGGACTTTTCGTCGTCGGCAAGGCGCGACAACGAGCAGTGGCCCATACCACGCGAGGCGGAGCAACGCAGCCGACGGCGAAAAGGACCAGCAGATTAGCCCAGTTATTTCTGGGACAGGATACTAGTGTCCGTCCGGCTGCCCCTTGCCACCCGGCCCGTTGATCCGGTATGATTGACCGTCAACCGGGCGGTTGCGTTTGCTTCGTGGATCCGCGACCGCTTCGATTCCCGAGTGTGGGGCCGTAGCTCAGCTGGGAGAGCGCTTGAATGGCATTCAAGAGGTCGCCGGTTCGATCCCGGTCGGCTCCACCATCCTGTAAGTGTCGTATCCTGAAGTGTCGTGTGCCATATAGACTGCGGGGAATCTGCTGGCCCTCTTTGCCATCGGCTGCGTTGCTCCTCATCGCGTGCTAGCGGCCACGGCTCGTCGTCGCGCCTTGCCGGCGACAAGAAGTCCCGCGCATATTCTCCAAGGTCCGTACAGGACATGACACCGGGTGGTCTGGAGGGGCCGTGTCGCAGGTTCGAGCAGCGGGAGGAGGAGTCTTTACGGACTATGACCTGGACCCGGACTATTACGATGAAATGTTCGATCCCGCCGGCAGCCCGCGGGAGGCAAGCAGCCGCCTCAACGCGGCATTGACGGGACTCGCCCCAGAGGACCTGGCCAGGCTGCAGGACGGCGTCTATCGACACTTCCTGCATGAAGGCATCACCTTCACGGTCCTCGACGCCGACAAGGCCACCGAGCAGATCATTCCCATCGACTGTGTGCCCAGGGTCCTGACCGGGGCCGAGTGGGACCACATCGAGCGCGGCCTCAAGCAACGCCTGGCGGCGCTCAACCTGTTCCTCAGGGACGTCTACCACGAGGGCCGGTGTCTCCGGGACAACACCGTACCCATCGACCTGGTGCTCGGCTGCCCGCAATACCGCATGGAAATGCGCGGCCTGAAGGTCCCGCACGACGTCTACGTGGCGGTGTGCGGCACCGACATCGTGCGCACCCACGACGGTTTCGCCGTCCTCGAGGACAATCTGCGGGTCCCCTCCGGGGTGTCCTACATGCTCGCCTGCCGCAACGCCGTCAAGGACGCGTTCCCGCGGCTCTACCGGGCGCACCGGGTACGCGAGGTGGCGGATTACGCCGAGCGCCTCTATTCCACGCTCGCCTCTCTCCGCCCTTCGTTGCAGGACCCGCATATAGCGATATTGACCCCCGGCATGCACAACTCCGCGTACTACGAGCACGCCTTCCTCGCCGGCGAGATGGGCATCGACCTGGTGGAGGGACGGGATCTGGTCTTGCGTGACGGCGCGTTGCACGCGCGCACCACCGCGGGGCCGCGCCGCGTCGACGTGCTCTACCGGCGCATCGACGACGACTACCTCGATCCGGTGACGTTCCGGGGCGAATCGGCCCTGGGAGCGGCCGGGCTCTTCCACGCGTACCGGGCCGGCAACCTCGTGCTTGCCAACGCGCCCGGCACGGGCGTGGCCGATGACAAGAGCCTTTACTCGTACGTGCCGCGCATCATCCGTTATTTTCTCGGTGAAGAGCCGATACTGGCCAACGTCGAGACCTATCTTTGCCGGGAGCCCGACGGGTTGGCCTACACCCTGGAGCACCTCGACGAGCTGGTGGTCAAGGAAGTCGGCGGAGCCGGCGGCTACGGGATGCTGGTGGGTCCCCACGCGTCCACGGACCAGCGCGCGACGTATGCCGAACGGGTGCGCGCCGATCCGGCGAATTTCATCTCACAACCGGTGCTGGCCCTGTCTCGCGCCCCGTGCCTCATCGACGGGGCCATCGAGCCGCGCCACGTGGACCTTCGCCCCTTCGTGCTGCAAGGGCGTGACCAACAGCACGTGGTCCCCGGGGGTTTGTGCCGGGTTGCGCTCCGTCGCGGCAGCCTGGTGGTCAACTCCAGCCAGGGCGGCGGTTGCAAGGACCTGTGGGTCCTGGAGGATTGAGGTCAGGATGATGTTGGCGCGGATAGCCGCGGAGTTCTACTGGCTGGGCCGTCACGTCGAGCGCATCGAGCACACCGCCCGGCTTCTCCGGTTCCAGCTCAACCGGCTCGCCGACCGGCCCGCGGACGAGCTGACGCTGGGTTGGCAGGCCGTGTACCACGTTCTCGGACAGCCCCCGGTGGGGGCCACGGCGAGCGGCGACGAGGCCGAGACCGCGGTCATACCCGACGCCTACACGCTTGCCGGAAACCTCGTCGAAGAGAGCGCCAATCCGGACTCCCTGCTTTCGTGCTGGGAGCGCGGACGCGAAAACGGCCAACGCGTGCGGGCGCAGTTGCCGCTGTCGGTGTGGACCTGCCTCAACCAGGGTTGCCTCTGGATCCGGGACAGCGACTTCAGCGAAGCGTGGGCCAAGGCGCCGGCCGCCCTGGTGAACGAGGCCATCGAGCGGTTGCGGCTGTTCGCCGGGGTCGTGGACGCGGCCATGCCGCGGGACGAAGCGTGGCGCTTTCTGGAGTTGGGCCGGTTCATCGAACGGGTGCAGCATCAGGCCGTGCTGCTCGCCTCCTGGGTCGAGTTCGGCCGCGAGGACCACGCCGCCAGCGCGCTCTCGTGGGCCGACCTGCTGCGGGTGTGCGGCGCCTACGAAGTGTACTGTCGACGCCACTCGACGAACGTCCGCCGGGAAGAAGTCCTCGGCCTGCTCACCCAGGACCCGGAGCTTCCCCGCTCGTTGCGCTTCTCGATCCGGCGCATCGAAGAGCTGCTCGCGGGTATCGATCCCGTGGGCGCCCGGTACCCGCTGGCGCCGCCCCACCGGATGGCGCTGCGCCTGACGGCCGCGGTCGAGATGAAACCCACCGGCCCGTCGGAAGACGCGGAGGCGGGCGACTTCTTCCGCTCGCTGGAAAACGACGGCCGGACGCTCCATCTCCTGACCATGGCCGCCTACGTAACCCATTCCCCGGCCGAAGGGCTTGCAACGTGATCTTCACCTATGCCATCGAGCACAACCTGCGTTTCGAGTACGCCGAGCCGGCGCAGGACTCGGTGATGACACTGTACGTGTGTCCGGTCCGCGACCGTGCCCAGTTGCTCCGGGAGTTCTCCGTTCACACCGACCCGGACGGCGCGCTGTTCGAGTTCATCGATTCCTTCGGCAACACCGGGCATTTCCTGGACCGCCCCCGCAACCACGAGCGTCTCAGCATTACCGCCCGCTCCGTGGTGGAGGTGGGACCGTTGGCATCGACGCCGGAGCGGTTGGGCCCCGGAGCATGGGAGGCGCTTCAAAGCGCCGTCGAGACCGTCGAGTTGTGGCCGATGGTTCACCCCAGCCACTTTGCCGGCCGGACCCCGGCTCTGGACCGGTTCCAGGCGATGCATGATATCGCGCCGGGCGATGATCCGCTGGCGAGCGCGAGGGATCTTTGCGCCAGGCTTCACCGGGTGTTGGAGTACGCTCCGGGCGAAACCCGGGTCGATTCCCCCATCGACCGGATTATCGAGACCGGCCGCGGCGTGTGCCAGGACTACGCCCACGTGATGACCGCCATCCTGCGCGGCTGGGGGATCCCGTGCCGCTACGTGTCGGGTTACCTCGGACCTCCCGCCGGCGGAGTGGCGCAATGCGAGAGCCACGCGTGGGTGGAATGCTGGTTCCCGGGCGTCGGCTGGAGCGGGTTCGACCCCACCAACGATACCGCAGCAGACGAGCGTCACATCCGGGTAGCGGTCGGGAGGGACTATGCCGATGTCCCGCCGGCCCGGGGCGTCTTTCACGGGGCCGGGGGTTCGATGCTCGAGACTGAGGTGGCCATCGAGCGAATCGGGGAGGAGGCTTCGGTTATGCGATAAGGCGCCAACTCTGATACTTAGAGGGTTAGAGGGGAAAACAGAGGAACAGGCTGGAGCAACGGATTCAAGGAGAAGCATCATGACGCTTGAGGATGTACAGAAACTGATATCGGACAACGACGTAAGGCGTGTCGACCTCCTCGTCACCGACCTCATCGGGCGGTGGCAACACTTTTCGATACCCCCTTCCAGCGTGAAGGAAAGCCTCGTCGAGCGCGGCCAGGGCTTTGACGGCTCCAGCCTGCGCGGCTTCCAGTCCATTGACCAGTCCGACATGCTGCTGGTTCCGGACCTTGACTCGGCCCGGATCGATCCGGTGGAATCGGCGCCCTCGCTCAAGCTCATCTGCGACGTGGTCGACCCGGTGACCGGCGATCGCTACACCCGCGATCCGCGCTACGTGGCCACCAAGGCAGAAGCCCATCTCGTGGCCTCCGGCATCGCCGACAAGGCGTTCTTCGGTCCCGAGCTGGAGTTCTTCGTGTTCGAGAACGTGCGCTTCGGCCTCAAGATCAACTCGTCGTTCCACATCGTCGACTCCGACGAAGCCGACTGGAACTCCTCCCGGGAAGAGGACGACCGCAACCTCGGCTACAAGATCCCGCCCAAGCAAGGCTATTCCCCGATTCCACCGTTCGACAAGCTCGCGGACCTGCGCTGGGAGATGGCGGAGAAGATGAATCAGGTCGGCCTCGAATTCGAAATCCATCACCACGAGGTGGCGACGGGCGGCCAGAGCGAGATCGCGACCCGCTTCAAGACGTTGCGCCAAAAGGCCGACGAGAGCCAGTGGTACAAGCACATCGTGCGCAACGTGGCCAAGGCCCACGGCAAGTCGGCCACGTTCATGCCCAAGCCCCTGTTCGGCGACAACGGCAGCGGCATGCACGTGCATCAGTCGCTCTGGCTCGGCGATACGCCGCTCTTCTACGATGCCGGCGGTTACGCCCAGTTGTCGGACCTGGCGCGATACTACATCGGCGGCCTGCTGAAGCACAGCCCGTCGCTGCTCGCGTTTTGCGCCCCCACCACCAATTCCTACAAGCGGCTGGTCCCCGGCTTCGAGGCGCCGGTCTACCTGGCCTACTCGGCGCGCAACCGCTCCGCCGCGGTCCGCATCCCCACGTACGAGACCTCGGCAGCCAGCAAGCGGATCGAGTTCCGGCCGCCCGACCCCTCCGCCAACGCCTACCTGGCCTTTTCGGCCATGTTGATGGCGGGCCTCGACGGCATCCTGAACCGCATCGACCCCGGCGACCCCACCGATGCAGACATCTACGAGCTCTCTCCCGAGGAAGCGGCCGGGATTCCCTCCGTTCCCACCTCCATGGAGGAAGCGGTGGCGGCCCTGGGCGCGGACCACGGCTACCTGCTCGAGGGCGGCGTCTTCACGCAGGACGTCATCGACCAGTACATCGCGTTCAAGAACCAGGAATCGAGGGACGTCTTTCTCCACCCCGTCCCCGCGGAGTTCTTCCATTACTTCCACATCTAAGACTTGCAGACGAAAGAACGGCAGACGAAATTCGATGAAACCGGAGGTGCCGCAAGCATGAACAAATACGGTTTTTCCACAAGGGTTTCCGGCGTCGGCGGGCACTTCGGCCGCTTGGCCGCGGCCGGCGGACTTGTCGCGGCACTGGGCTTTTTCTGGTTGGCCACCGCCGCGGACGCCGCCGTCGACAAGGAGCTGCAATTCGTCCTGAACACCTTCTCGTTCCTCATCTGGGGCGCCCTGGTGATGTGGATGTGCGCGGGCTTCACCATGCTGGAGTCGGGTCTGGTGCGGACGAAGAACGTCTCCATGATCTGCCTCAAAAACGTCGGCCTCTACTCCATCGCGGGGCTGATGTACTTCTTCATCGGCTACAACCTCATGTACGTGGACGTCGGCAGCTTCATCGGCACCGTCACTTTCTTCTACGGGCCCACTGCCGACGAGGCCGCCTTGCTGGCGGGCCAGGAGCAGGCCAGGGAGGCGGTCCTCAAAGCCGACTATGCCACCATGTCGGACTGGTTCTTTCAGATGGTCTTCGTGGCCACCACCGCGTCCATCGTCTCCGGCGCGCTGGCGGAGCGGGTGAAGCTCTGGACCTTCTTCGTCTTCATCGCCATCCTGACGGCCGTCATCTATCCCATCGTCGGCGCCTGGACCTGGGGCGGCGGATGGCTTGGCGCCATGGAGTTCAAGGACTTCGCCGGTTCCACCATCGTCCATTCCACCGGCGGGTGGGCGGCCCTGGCGGGCGCCCTGGTGGTGGGGCCGAGACGCGGCAAGTTCCGCGCCGACGGCAGCGTCAAGCCGACGCCCCCTTCCAACATCCCCATCCTGACGCTGGGGGTCTTCATCCTGTGGTTCGGCTGGTTCGGCTTCAACGGCGGATCGCAGCTCGCATTGGGCAGCGCCGCGGACGCCATCGCCATCAGCCATCTGCTGGTCAACACCAACCTCGCGGGCGCCGCCGGGTTCATCGTGGCCCTCGTCATCGCGCGGCCCATCCTCGGGCGCATCGACCTGCTTGCGGGCCTCAACGGCGCCCTCGCGGGTCTCGTGTCCGTTACCGCCGGGCCCGACTTCGGCGTTCACATCTGGGCGGTGATCGTCGGCGCCGTCGGCGGGGCCATCTGCGTCTGCGGCATGCGGCTGCTGGATCTCCTCAAGGTGGACGACGTCGTGGGCGCGATTCCGGTGCATCTGTTCGCCGGGATATGGGGTACGCTGGCCGCCTGCATCGTTGCCGGGGGCCACTTCGGCGTCCAACTCGTCGGGGTGCTTGCCATCGGCGCGTTCGTTTTCGCGACCTCGTGGCTCGTGTGGCTGGGGCTGAAGCAGGTCATGGAGGTGCGGGTCTCGCACGTGGTCGAAGAGCTCGGCCAGGACGCGGGGGAACTCGGCATCGAAGCCTACCCCGAGTTCGTGGTGATGCCCGACCCTGACGACGCGGACGCACTCCGCAGCCAAAGCTGAGCGGGCCTGCCCGCCCGGCGCGCCGGCAGCGAGCGGCCTGGTCCATGCGACGGGCCGCTCGGTTGTCAGGCGCTCTGCTGGCCGGTCTGTGCCGGTTCGGGGATGGGGAGGGTGATCCAGAACTCCGTGAACGAGCCCGGTTCCGACTCGACGCCCATGACGCCCCCGTGCTGGGCCACGATGTCCTGGGACAGCGACAGACCCAGTCCGGTGCCTTCCCCCGTGGGCTTGGTGGTGACGAAGGGCTCGAAGATCTTCTTGATCATGTCCTGCGGGATTCCCGGGCCGTTGTCCCTGATGCGGAACTCGGCCTGCCGGTCTTCACGCTTGCTCGACAACCGTATCCTCGGGTCATAATCGCCGTCGGAGTTCCTGACCCGCTCGAGGGTCGCCTGACAGGCGTTGGTGATCAGGTTGAGGAAGACACGGCTCAAGTCCTGGGGCACGACCTCGACCTCGCCCATCCCGGCATCGAGATCCTCTTCCCACGTCAGGTTGAACTGCTGGTCCTTGGCGCGCATGGCGTGGTAGGCGAGATCGGCGTACTGCTTGAGCAGCGCGTTCAGATCCACCGCGCGGCGTTCGCCGGACTGGCTGCGCGAGTGCTCCAGCATGCTGTGGACGATGCCGTCGGCGCGCTTGCCGTGCTGGTTGATCTTCTGGAGGTTGGCGGTCAGGTCGTCGAGGATCCCCCCGATCTCGTCACGCGCGTCCTCGGGAACCTGTTCACCGATCTCGCCCAGCACCTCCCGCGCCTCCTCGATCAACTCGCCGGAAACCTCGGAGAAGTTGTTCACGAAATTGAGGGGATTCTTGATCTCATGGGCGATACCCGCGGTAAGCTGTCCCAGCGAAGCCAGCTTCTCCTGCATGATCACCTGGTGCTGAGCCGTCTTCAGGTCCTTGAGCGTTTGCTCCAGCTCTGCGTTCTTCTCCTTCAGCTCGTCCGCGAGCTTCTCCACCAGGTTGAGCCGCTGCACTTCCAGGGCGTGGCGCCGGAACACTTCCAGCGCCTCCGCCATGTCGGTCACCTCGTCGTTGCCTCGAACCTCCACCGGGACCTCGAGGTTGCCCTCGGCCATGGAACGCATGGAAGCGGCCAATCCGGTCAGGCGCCGGATCAGGTGGCGGCCGACGAAGATCCACCCGAGCACCACCGCGCCGATGATGTTGAACGCGTTGAGCACCATCAGCACCACCATGCCGGTGCTCACGGCTGAGGAGGAGGCCCGGCTGGCCTCCTCCGCCTGCCGGTCCGCCACCGCCACCACCCGGTCCATGGTCGCCAGCAGTCCGGCCGCGGTGGCCCGGTTCTCCTCGATGTAGCGGGCCTCCAGATCCACTTCTCTCAACTTGGCTTCCTGAAGGCCGAAAATCCCCTCGGCGCCGTGTCCCAGCGATTTGAGCTGCTCGAACTCGAAGTCGAGCATCCGGGTGGGAGAAGCGTGGTGCTCGGAAGATCGAAACGCGCGCTCGAAAGAGCCGACCGCGGCGTTGTAGCGCTCCCGGATGGGCTGAACCAGTTTCCGGTCGTTCAGCACCGCGGCTTCCGCGAGCAGCCTGGCGGCGAGGTTCGCCTGGGTGTGCAGCGTCAGCAGGTCCCGATAACGCACCAACTCCGCGTAGGAGGTGCGCTCGGCAGGAGGCGCGGGGAGGTCGCCGATCTCCCTCAGACCGGTGGCGAGAAAGAACGCCTGGTCGTCGATCTCGGGGACCAGTATGCGATCGACCTGCCGGGTCATGACCGGGATCTCGGCCTCCCGGGCGTTCAGACGGCGTTGGATCTCCCGCCGTCGCGAGGATGATTGCTCGATCTTTTCCAAGGTCGCGGCAAGGGCGTCGGAAAGGGACCGGAGCGTGCGCGCCTGTTCCTGATTCTCCAGGGACTCCCGCGCCCGGAGCTCCTCGATCAGCTTGTTGAGCAGCCCCTTGTCCCTGGCGACGGCCGCCTTGACCTGAGCGAGCTCCGCTGCGGACGAGGCGGAAACGAGACGAGGCGCCGCGTTGACGAGAGCCGAGCTCTGCTGCGCCGCCCGGATGGCCGCCACCAGGCTGGGCACGCTCTGCTCGGTGATGTGGCGCTGCGAACGACTCACGACCCCGAAGGACACCAGGGCCACCGCGCTGGCCGCAAGCATCAGCAGCACTCCCGCGCCGAAAGCGGAGTACATCTTGATACCGAGGCCGATGCGCCAGCTCTCGACCCGCTTCAGAAGGCGCGCGAGACTCAAGGTCGCTCCAAACGCCGGATCGAACGAAACCGCTCGGAGTCGTCGATCACGGTCAGGTACACCCGATCGGAGCCCTGGTTGTCGGACTCCCCATAGAGCAGCGTGAAGCCGCCGAGGTCCAGGGCGCCGGCCTTTTGAAGCGCGGCAACCAAACCCGTGCGGGTGGGATCGGGCCCCGCCCGACGCAGCGCCTCCACGGCCACCCGTCCCGTCAGGTATCCCTCCAGGGAAACGAAGCCGGGCGCCGCGTTGGGGGCGACGGCGCGAAGCGCCTCATGGTATTGGGCGACGACGGGGACCCGCCTGTCATGGGGAAAGGGCACCACCTGGGTGACGATGACGTCTTTGCCCGAGGAGCCCAGGGCCTTTGCCAGCGCCGAGCTGCCGACGAAGGAGATGTTCACGAAGACGGGATTGAAGTCGAGGCGCCGGCACCACTTGATGAACGTCGCCACCGGCTGATAGGCGCCGACGATGATGACGGCCTCGGGGTTGCCGAGCCTCAGGTCCAGCACCGCGGTCTTGACGGCCCGGGTATTGCGGGGATAGGTGGCCTCCGCGGCCAGCCTCATGCCGCGCCGGTGAAGCGCCTGACGCGTGCCCGAAAGTCCCGCGCGGCCGTAGGAGTCGTCCTGGTAGAGGATGCCGATGCGCGTCACCCCCAGGTCCCGGGTGAGCCGCTCGATCATCTCTTCGGTCTCCTGGTAGTAGGAGGCGCGTACGTTGATGACGGTGGGGCGCTCTTGCGCGTCGCGCAGGAACTCCGCGCCGGTAAAGGGGCCGACGTAGGGGACGCCCGCTTCCGTGGCGATGGGCTCCGCCGCTTTGGAGGTCGGCGTGCCCACTGCGCCGATGAGCGCGAAAACCTGTTTCTCGTCGATGAGCCGGTCGGTGTTGGCGATGGCCGCCTCGGGCTCGTAACGGTCGTCCAGGGTGGTGAGGCGCAACCGCCGGCCGTGGATGCCGCCATCGCGATTCACCTCCCCGAACGCAGCGGTAATGCCCAGCCGCATCCCCTCGCCCAAGGCCCTGGCAGGCCCGCTCAGGGCGCAGGACTGACCGAACTCCACGACGTCCGGACGGACTCCCGGCGTTGCCTTGGCCGCGGCCGGCGCTTGCGCGGCAGGCGCCGCGGCGCCAGCCGGCGACGTCATCGTCACGAGCAACGCCGCGAGCACGAGCCGCACAAAACCGTACACGAAGCTCCTAACTCCCGTGATAGCGCAGCGCCACGCAGGTGATGTCGTCCGACTGCGGGTTCTCGCCGGCGAATTCCCGCACGTGATCCAGCACGAGCGAAGACACCTCTTCGCAGCCGGCCTGATCGATCCCGGCCAGCAGCGCGTCGAGACGCTTTTCGCCGAACTCCTCCGACCCCGGGCCTTCGGCCTCGGTGACGCCGTCGGTGTACAGGAACAGCGTGTCGCCGGCCTGAAGCTGGAGGGTGTCGTGCTTGAACTCATGGCCGGGAAGGACGCCCAGCGCCACGTCGCGCGTGGTAGGCAGGGAGACGACCCGGCCGTCCCCGTGGACGACCCGCGGCGGATTGTGCCCCCCGTTGCAGTAATCGAAGACGCCGCTCGCGGCATCGAGGACACCGTAGAAGAGGGTCACGAACATGCAGTTCTCGTTGTCCTCGGACAGCAGGCCGTTGACATAGTCCAGGCACTGGTGAGGCGTTCCCCCCTCCAGGGCCCGGCTCCGGAGCAGTGTGCGGCAAGCCATCATGAAGAGCGCGGCGGGAATGCCCTTCCCCGATACGTCGCCGATGGCCACGCCGAGCCGGTCTTCCCCCAGAGCGAAGAAGTCGTAGAAGTCGCCGCCCACTTCCTTGGCCGGGACCATGAGGCCGTGGGTCTGGTAACGGTCGGTGGCGGGAAAGCTCTGGGGCAGCACCGACGCCTGCATGTCCCGGGCGACGTCCAGCTCACGGCCGAGGGCCACCAACCGATCCCTGTTGGACAACGCCTCGCGCACCAGGGCCAGATGCTTCAGGGTCTTGTCGATGGTGATCTCGAGGTCGTTGAAGTCGATGGGCTTGGTGACGAAATCGAACGCCCCCCGGTTCATCGCGGTCCGGATGTTGTTCATGTCGCCATAGGCGGACACGATCACGGACCGGATGTTGGGCTTGGTCTCATCGAGTTGCTTGAGCAGCGCGAGGCCGTCCATCACGGGCATGTTGATGTCCGAGATGACCATCGCGATATCGCCGTCCTCATTGAGCTTCTTGATGGCCTCCTGGCCGTTGTGCGCGAAATCGAACACCAGCTCGTTCCTGCGGATGCGCCGGCGAAACTTCTGCCGCACCAGCGTCTCGAGGTCCACTTCGTCATCCACCACCAGTATCTTGATGGGCTCACCGTTGGACGGCGGCGCGGCCTCGGCGATCGCTTCTTCCATGTCAACCTGCATTGACGGCGTCCTGACGCGTGGGGTGGATCGCCAGGATCTCACTGAAACCGCTGATCTTGAACACCTCGGCAATGTGGTCCCGCATGGCGCAGAGCACGATCTTCCTGCCACCCGCCTGAAGCTGCTTGGCCGCCAGCAACAGGACCCGGAGCCCGGCGCTGCTGATGTATTCGAGTTTCTCGAAGTCCACCACGAGCGAACCCCTGCCTTCCTCGATCAGCTTGAGAAGAGTCTCCTGAAACGGGCTGGCCGTGCTGCCGTCGATGCGGCCCGCGGGGATGACCACGGTGGCGTCGCCATCCATCTCCGTACTGAGATCCAATGCGCTTGTCATCAACTGTCTCCTTTCACAGGCGTGCGCAGGGTAATGCGGTTGAACCCGTTGGTACGCTCGTAGTCCCGATTGGGGAACAGGGTCTTGGTCAGGAAAACGCCGAGACCGCCGATGGGCCGGTCGTCAAGGGAGGCGTGCACGTCCGGGGTCGCGGCTTCCTCGAACGGATTGAAGGGTATCCCCGTGTCATCCAACTGAGCGATGACCTCGTCATCCTCGATACGCAACTCCACCCGAAGCTCCTGCCGGTCCACCTCGACGAAACCGTGCGATATCGTGTTGGTGGCCAGCTCGTCCAGGGCCAGGCTCAAATGGTGGATCTGTGTCTGGGAAAGACCGTTGGCCTCTCCGAAGCTGGTTACCGCCTCGGCCAGGTCATCGAGGGCGGACGAAAGCTCCGGCTCGAGGTCGAGCGAAAGACGGGGAAGCGCCGACTTCATAAGCGCCACCCCCTCAAACCACTGGCGTAAGCCATGCGGGAATTCGACATGGGTTTGCAATGTTCGCAAGAGAACGGCTCGTGCCGTCCCGCGCCGCCGTCGAGATGATAGCCAGTGACCCGACGCCGTGTCAACTAGTGTCGCGTCCCGTCCTTCACCCACCGCGCCAAGGCCTTGTCGGGGCAGGAGATCTCTTTCACCGACTCGTACCAGCAGGCCCGCCAGTCCTGCTCCGGAAGGCCGGTGAACAGCATCAGGTTCAGGGGGTAGGTCTCGCTGTCGGTGCAGCGGCGGAAGTCGTCCCGGAACAGAAACACCGGCTTCTCCCAGGCTATGGCCATGCCCAGCTCGACCATGACACCCTCATCGGGAGGACAGCCGTTGACCACCGCGAACAGACCGTCTGCGTCGCGCACGTCGCCGAGGTCGGCCTGTCCGATGCGGTACGCCCAACCGGCCGCGGCCTTGTCCACCTGGTTGTTGCGCGCGAACGGCTCCCACACTTCCACCCCCAGCGCTTCCAGCGCCGCGGTCAGCGCCGCCAGCGGCCCCTCCCGCTGTTGCGCCGAAAAGCCGTAAGGATTCGCCAGGTACAGGGTCTTCTTCGAAGCCGCTTCCATCGATCCTCCCCTCTCGTCAACCGGTGGTGAACTCGCCCCCTGCCACGGGTCCGTCACCGCTGCAAACCTGCGCGGCGCGGCCCCGCCGACCCCATCAGCGCAACGGAATGCGGATGACCACGCCGCCCATGGTGTCTCCCTCCTCGAAGTCGGTCCGCGGGCTGTCCTTGTGAGCGTTGTGGCAGGTCACACACGCGGGTGAGACGGCTACGTCGGCATACACCGCGGTGAAGTACTCGACACCGCCAAGGGTCTCCCGGCCATAGAACGGTTTCGACGGGTCCTTGGCGACGCTGTCCAGCCCGGCGGTCTCCAACTCGGTCCTGGGCGCGTTCTTCCTGTTGACGGGCCACTTGGACAGCAGCCCGTAGCTGAATGCGTCGGTCGTCCCGGCAACCCTTTCCGCGCCCATGCGAAACATCTGGGCCGGCAGCGGCAAGGCTTTCTCGTCCTGCCAGTGTTCGCTGGCGTGGACCACCTCTTCTTCATCCTGCAAACGATAGACGACCTGGCTCGCATAGACGGTACGGTCCGCTTCCATGACGGCGTGCAGCGCGTCGGCCATGACCTTCGGGGAAATCCCCGCGGATGGGTCGGATCCGCCGGAAGGCTTGCTGTCGCAGCCCGCCGGCCCCGCAGCGAGGACCGCGGCAAGGACGGCGACCAGACTCCGTTGGGCAAGCAGGTGTTTCATGGCTCGGGTCCCCTCCTTCAGGGTGCATCGGAACGATGGATCTTCCGCGACGTTGCCATGTCCATGCTCCGGACGCGACGCGACGGAGAACCGGTGAAGTTGCGTCGAACCAGCGCCGCGTCGGCCAACGCGTCGATGGACGTCGCGAGCGAATGACAGGTGAGGCAGACTTCGCGGATCATCTTCTCGTTGGGCCGAAGATTGGCGTTCTGGTTGTGCTGCACGACGGTTCGCTCTACGCCGGCGACGCGGCGCCGTTCCCGCGGCAGGTGGCAAGTGGCGCAGCTCACGCCGCTCCCCGGCTTCCCCTGCCGGGACCTCTCCAACTGCCACAGCCGGAAATGAGGCGACTCGGAGTACGCCTCGGAGTGCTCGTCGGAGTGGCATGAAAGACAGGCGTCCACCGCGGCGTGACCGACGTCCACCGCGTGCGCGTCGTGGCAGGCGCCGCAGTCCAACCTCCTGGACAGGGCCTCCGGCTTCATGGGCAGGCGCGCCTGCGCGGGCGACATCGAATCGAACCCGACGAACCACCGCATGCCGTGCTTCCCCCCCACGAACCCCTGAAACTCCAGCTCGTGGCACGAGCGGCAGACCCGGCGCGGCGGTCGGTCGGTCCAGGGACCGTCACCCTCTTGATGGCAGCTCGTGCAGGAGACCCCGGCCGCGGCATGCGCGGAGCCGGCCCAGGCGCCGATCAGCTCGGGAGCGGAGGATACCGGCCCATCGGCATCCGCGGCGGTCAGGGATACGCGCTCGAAGCCCGTCCGGGAGATCCAGGCCTGGCGCTCCGGCAGCACCGCCGGAGGCGTCTCCGGTTCCGTGTGCCGCACCAGGAAATCTTCGTACAGCGCGCGGTTGTCGTGGTAGTTGTGGCACCCTGCCGAGGCGCAGGTGTCGAACGAGAGGTCCCGGTGCGTCGGCCGTTCCTCGGCCACGCCGGCATGACAGTGATGGCAGAAGTCCCCGGGAAGGGTGACGCCCATGACCGCGGTAATCTCCGGCCGGTGCTCGGTGTGGCAGGTAACGCACCGGCGCGCGTCCAACCGGGCGAGGAAGCCGGCGTTGCGCGGGTCGGTGAACTTGTCTTCCGGGTGAGAGTCCCGGGCGGCTTCGAGCTCGGCCCGGTGGCAGTCGAGGCAGGCATCCTGCCGCACCCCGCCGAACGCGGTGTGGCATCGGTGGCAGGCGAGGGCGATCTGGTGGTGGCCGTCCGTCACGTCACCGGGCATGAACACGCTCCGGTCCTCACCGGTCATGTGGAACGTCAGGAATGCGGCAATACCGAGACTCGTCATAAGCCAAACCAGGGCCACACGGCCGGGGCTCACGGCATCAGAAATAATACGACGCCAGGACATGGAAGGCGAGCAGCACGGGCAAAGGCCAGACGGCCACAACGTGGAGCCAGAAGGTCAGACGCGCGTACCGGCGGCCCAGACCCGCTGCCGTGGCGCCGCCGAACACGCTGGCGGTGAGAAAACAGATCATCAAGACCTGGTTGAGTCCGGACCCCAGGCGCAGGCCGGTATGCGCAAGGAGCGCCGTCAATGCCAGCGCCCCCAGGGCGGCGTGGCCGGCGCGCCACCACCCGAGGTTTCCCCAACCGACGCGCCGCCAGCGCTTGCGCAAGGCAAACCCGGCCGCGGCCAGCACGCAGCCCAGCAGTCCGAATCCCGTGGCCTGCCGCCACCAGCCCTCCCGGTAGAGGATGTCCCAAACGTGCCCGGCCTGAACGCTACGGGGGAGAGGAAGCGGCGAGCCGCCTGCTATCGCCAACGCCAGCAGGACGGCCGCGGCGGCGGCCGTCAGCAGGGTCGCGCTTTCCCGGCTCGAGCCGGAGGACGGCGTGTCGCCGGCCAGCTCCGCCACCAGCGGACGGCAGAAGCCGCACACCGTCGATGCGCCGGTACGTTCGGCAACGGCTTCCACGGAGGAGCAGCCCGCCGCGACCGCGGCGCTCAGAGCGCCGCGGGTGATCTCCAGACAGTTGCACACCATGGCCGAAGCCGGCCACTCCGCCACCGGACGCCGGACGGCCGCATCCGAGAACATGCCGGTCTGAAGGAACCGTTGCAGTTGCTCGGGCCGCATGCGCCGCCGTTGGCGGATGGCGTCCTGCGTGAAGCCCATCTCCTCCCAGGGGCCGACGGCCGCCGCGGCCACCGGACGCCGCCCCAACAGGGTGATCTGCCGGTACGAGCCGTTGCTGCTCCAACCGAGGCGGGTGCCCGGTTGCGCGTGGTTGCCCAGGGACCAGACGTCGATACCCGGCAGTCTCAACCGCACCGCCGGCGTGTATCCGCGGAAACGCGTTCGTCCGCCGGCGAGGATCTCCGCCAGGGTCCCGGCCATGCGGTATCCCGGCGCCACCAAGCCGTAGACCACGCCGTCGTGCGCGGCGCACTCGCCGATGGCGTGGATCGCGGGGTCCGTGGCGCGCAGCTCGTCGTCAACGACGATGCCGCCGCGGCCGGGGGCGATGGCAAGCCCGCAGTCCCGCGCGAGCTCGTCTCTCGGACGGATACCCGCGGTCATCACGATCATGTCGGCCGCCAACGGCGCCCCGCCGCCTTCCAGGGTCAGTACCAGCCGGCCGTCCCGGGGCTCGATCCGGCGCGCGCGGGCTTCGGCGACGATGGCAACCCCCAACTCGCGGACCCGGGCTTCGAGCAGCGCCGCGGCCTCCGGGCCGAGTTGGCGGCTCATCAGGCAGGATCCCCTTTCCAGCAACACCACCTCAAGCCCCAGACGGCGCAGGGCATGGGCCGCCTCGATCCCGAGCACCCCACCGCCTGCCACGATGGCGCGCCGCGCCCGCGCCGCGTGCTTGCCGATGCGCTCCAGATCGTCGAGGGTGCGGTAGACGAAGACGCCGTCGCACCCGGCTCCCTCGATGGGCGGGACAAACGGCGCCGAGCCCGTGGCCAGCACCAGCCGGTCGTAAGGGATGCGCTCGCCATCCGCGGTGCGCACCGCGCGGCTCTCGCGGTCGATGGAGGTCACCGGATTGCCGGTGACGGCGCGCACACCCAACGCCCGGGGCCAGCCCGGCCGCCCCAGCGCAAGCCGTTGGGGATCGCGGTGCTCGAACCACCCGGTGAGATGGACTCGGTCGTACGCCGGGCAGGGCTCCTCGCCGATGAGGGTGACGTCGTAGCGCCCCAGCGCGTCGAGGGCCGCCAGTCGCTCCACCAGCCGGTACGCCACCATGCCGAACCCCGCCACCACCAGCCGCCGGCGCCCCTCGGCTTCCGGGAGCATGCCCTGTTCTCCGGCCAGGACCGTTGAGCCGTTCATCGGAGCATCATGAAGGTCGATAACGGCAGGCTGACGATACGCGGATCGTCTACCGTTCCGAAATGATCCTGGGTCACGAGAATCCCGAACGGCGCGTTGTTGACGGATTTCACCCGGTACGGCACGACCCCGTCAGTTCGGCGCGCCCGTCTCGTCGCCCCGGGCCCGGGCGGTGACCACGAGCAGGAGCAGCATGACGGCCAGCAGGACGCCGCAGCTCAGGCCCAGGGACCACTGGATGCCGATGGCGCCGCCCAGGATTCCCACGGTGACGCCGCTGAAGGTCCGGAGTCCGAGCCCGGACATGATGAAGAGGCCGATCAACTGGCCGCGCAGATGAGCCGGCGAGATGAGTTGAACCAGCGTCTGCGACATGGTCAGGAACGCCAGGTTCAGGAACCCCGCGACGAACAGGAGGCCGACGGCCAGATGATAGTACGGCGTGAACGCAAAGATGCCCAGCGCCGCGCACCAGAGGAACGCGAGGACGATGGCGGTGCGCGCGCGGGCCTGGAGAAACCCTCTGCTTTCCAGCAGGATGCCGCTCACGAAGGCACCGGCTCCGTTGGCGGCGAGCAGAACGCTGTAACCCGCCTCGCCCTGGCCCAGGCGGGCGGCGAACCCCGGCATCTGCGCCTGGAAGGCGTTGCCCACCAACAGCGAGGAAAACCCCACCAGGCAGACCATCGAGACGATGACGTGGTTGCTTCGGGCCTCCCGCAGCGCTTCCAGGGCCCGGGCCCAGGTGACCCGACGCGCCTGCACCGCCTTGGCGCCGTGTCCGGTATAGGGCACCCGCGACAGCCACAGGGTCAGGGGAACATAGAAGAGGGCGTTCACTACCAGACCCCAGGCAGGACCCAACCGCAGCATCATGTAGCCGCCCAGGGCCGGCCCCATGAGGATCCCCAACTGCCGGCTGGTGGCGCTGAGGCGGACGGCGCTCTGAAGGTGTTCCGGACCCACCATGTCGTGCAGGATGAGCTGGCTTCCCGGACTCCACAACACCCCCGCGACACCGTGCACCACCAGCAGCGCACAGGCGTGCCAGACCCGGAGCGTCCCGGTGATGATGAAATACGCCCAGGTGATGGTCAGAGCGAAATACAGGATCATCGCCCACTGGATCACCCGCCGGCAATCGAAGCGGTCCGAGAGCAGGCCCACGTACCAGGACAGGAGCAGGAACGGCGACCAGTGACTGATGACCGCAAACCCTTGCAGTTCCGGCCACTTGAACAGCTCGTAGATGACCCAGTAGCTGATCACGTGCTCGATGTTGTCGGCCATCATGGCCAGCATGGTGAAGAAGAAGTAGGCGCGGAAGTGGCCTTGCCGGAGCGCGCCGAAGGATACCCTGGACTGGGCCACGTCCTTGAGGGACCGGCCTGCCCTGGCGTCATCGGTGGCGGCATCCGGCCTGGGTGATGAAGGCTGAGGCACGCCGCAGTTTTGCACGAATCCCGACGCGGAGACAAGGTTGGGCCTTCGGAGGCGTCCCCGCGGCAATGGGTCATGCCGTTGCCATCCGGTCGGAAACTGTGGTAGACGTTTTTTTCCGTATGGGCAGCTTTCCGTCGCGGCCCAGCCAAACACGCAAAACCATCACATAAGGAGAACACGATGAAGAAGCTGGTTCTTGAGAGCACCGCGCCGTTTCAGGGCCTGTGCGAGTTGGTCGCCTACAACGAGGGCCTGTTCGAAAAGGAAGGGCTGACCATCGAGTTTGCCGATCGCGGGCCGGGAGACAAGGCGACCCACACGGACGTCACCGATCCCAAGGACGCAAACCCGCACGCCAGCCATGGCATGCTCTTCGAGCAGGGCAAGGCCGACATGTACAATGCCTGCGAATGGGGCAACTACTGCCGGGTGCAGGACTCCGGCGTCGACACCGGCCGGCAGATCGGCAGGCGTTCCATCATCGCTTATGCCGCGCTCGTGGTACGGCCCGATTCGCCGGTCTACACGGCCCAGCAGCTCGCCAACCGGCTGGTGGGCGTCCCGTTCTTCTTCGGCACCCACTATCTGACGCTCCACATGCTGGAGGGCTTCCTCACCCGTGACGAGATCAAGCTCTGTCAGGCGCCGCGCGGCTCCCGCTTCAGACTGGAATCGGTCATGAAGGGGGAGATCGAGTCCACCCCGCTGACCGAGCCCTACCTCACGCTGGCGGAGAAGAAAGGTTGCCGCATCGTCGTTTCCGCTTCTCTCCACGGCACTGAGGTGGCGTCCGACAACGTGGACGCGGAGACCTACGGGATGTTCAATCGCGCCGTGCGCGAGGCCGTGCGCCGCATCAACGCGGACAAGAAGAAGTACATGCAGTACTTCATCGACTACCACAAGGACGATCCGGAGATCGCCGCGATCAGGGCCGACGAACTCCGCGAGAGCCGCATCGTGGTGGTGGACCCGGCGCCGATCCCCGCGGACGAGCTGGAGCGTACCGCTGCCTGGATCAAGAGCTGGGGGATGCTCTCCGAGACGGAAACGCCGACGAACCTGGTCAATCTGGACGTCCAGTCGACCGCTCACTAGGAAACGGGCTCTTTCAGACTCCCTTTCCCTTTGGGAGCGGACCGGAGTGACGGGCCTCGGCCGTCACTCCGGTCCGCTGTCGATGCTGGCCCGCAGCCGCCGGACCCCTTGCGCGGCGCCTTCCGGCGCGTTGTACACCGACGAACCCGCCACCAGCAGCGTGGCGCCGGCGGCCACGGCCCGGGCGGCGTTGTCCGGGCCGATGCCGCCATCGATCTCGATGGCGGTCGCCAGACCGCGCTCATCGAGCATCCGCTTGAGACGGCGCACCTTCTCCACGCTGCCTTCGATGAAGCTCTGGCCGCCGAAACCGGGATTCACGCTCATGATGAGGACCTGGTCGAGGTCCGGAAGGACCTCTTCCAGGGTCGTCAGCGGGGTGGCCGGGTTGAGCACGACCCCCGCATCCTTTCCCAGTGACTTGATCTGTTGAACCGCGCGATGGAGGTGCGGGCACGCCTCCTGGTGGACCAGGATGATGTCGGCGCCTGCCTTGGCGAAGTCCCCGAGATAGCGCTCCGGCTCGACGATCATCAGGTGCACGTCCAGCGGCAGGCGGGTGCTGAGCCGGGCGGCTTCGACCACCCGTGGACCGATGGTGATGTTGGGCACGAAACGACCGTCCATCACGTCCACGTGGATGCGGTCTGCGCCCGCCTCGTCCACCTCGGCGATCTGCTGCCCGAGATTGCGAAAATCCGCGGAGAGGATGGAGGGGAGGATCTCGACTCGACCAGGGCTCATGCCGGCTGCCTTGCGTTACTCATGGGACAGCGCGCCGGCGGCCTTCCGGCACTCCCCCTCGATGGCCGCCAGAAGTTTGTCGAAGGCCTCGGCAAAGAGCCGAACCCCGTCCTCGAGCAGCTTGTCCGTCACTTCCTGCATGGACAGGCCCGCCTGTTCCAGGGCCGCCATGGTCTCGGATGCGCCTTCGACGTCTTCTTCCAGGCTGTTTCGGACCTTCCCGTGATCGCGGAACCCATCCAGAGTCGCCGGCGGCATGGTGTTCACCGTATCCTCGCCGACGAGCTCCTCGACGTACAGCACGTCTCTGTAGCTCGGGTCCTTGGCGCTGGTGCTGGCCCACAGCAGCCGCTGGGGCCGGGCGCCCTGGGCGGCGAGCGCCTGCCAACCCTCGCTCCGCATGATTTCCTGATAACGCTTGTAGGTGAGCTTGGCGTTGGCGATGGCGACCTTGCCCAGGAGCCCCCGCAGGCGTCCCTTCCCGGCTTCGTCCGCGGTCTCCAGCCCGGCCTTGAGGGTACCGTCCACCAGCGTGTCGATCCGAGAGATGAAGAAGCTCGCCACGCTGGCGATGCGGCCCAGGTCCCGTCCGTCCGCGGCCGCTTTCGCCAGACCGCGCAGGTAGGCCTGAGCCACCTGCTCGTAGGCTTCCCGGGCGAACAGCAGGGTCACGTTGACGCTGATGCCCTCCCCGATCAACTGCTCGATGGCCGGAACCCCCTCCGGCGTGCCCGGCACCTTGATCAGGAGGTTGTCCCGCGCGACGCTGTCCCAGAGCCGCCGCGCCTCAGCCACCGTTCCCTCCGTGTCGTGGGCCAGATACGGCGAAACTTCCAGGCTGACGTAGCCGTCACGCCGCCCGGTCCGGTCGTAAACGGTCTTCAACACGTCCGCCGCCTCCTGGATGTCGCGCGTGGCGACGGCCTCGTACACCGACTTGGGGTCCGCGGTCCCATCCCTGCCGAACCGGGCGATCACGTCGTCGTAGTCGTCGCTTTCCGCGATGGCCTTCTCGAAGATCGCCGGGTTCGACGTGATGCCCGTAAGGCCGTCCTCGTCCACCAGGCGCTTCAACTCGCCGGTGGTGATGAGCCTCCTCTGGATGTAATCCAGCCAGACGGACTGTCCGCTTTCGTTCAACGCTCTCAAAGGGTTCATGGTTCCTCCACCACGGGGTCATCCGCCGCGGTTCACGGCCGGCGCGGGACACCTCCCGCTCCCCTTTCCAGGAGCCCGAAGGTTCCCTGCGCCCGGCGCGGTTCACCGTGGGCGCGCGAGTTGTTCCCTGGCCGCGGCCACCACGTCGTCCGCGGTGAAGCCGAATTTCTCTTGCAGGTCCTTGAGCGGCGCGGACGCGCCGAAGGACCGCATGCCGATCTGGTGTCCGGTGATGCCGGTGTACCTGGTCCATCCGAACACCGATGCCTGCTCCACCGAGACCCGCGCCGTCACCTCGGGCGGGACCACGCTGTTCCGGTAGCTCTCGTCCTGGTCGTCGAACAGTTCCCAACACGGCATGCTGACCACCCGGGCCTTGATACCTTCCGCGGTCAGGACCTCGTAAGCCTCCACGCACAGGGCAACCTCGCTCCCCGTCGCCAGCAGCAGCACGTCGGGCCTTCCGTCCGGAGCGTCGGCGAGCACGTAGGCGCCCCTGGCCACGCCGTCGGCCGAGGCGTAGCGGCCGCGGTCCAGGGTCGGCAGCGCCTGGCGCGTCAGCACCAGCGCCGCGGGCTCGTGGTGGAGCTCCATGACGACCCTCCAGGCCGCGGTCACCTCGTTGGCGTCCGCGGGCCGGATCACCATCAGCCCGGGCACGGCCCGAAGGGAGGCCAGATGTTCCACCGGCTGGTGCGTGGGCCCGTCTTCACCCACGCCGATGGAGTCGTGGGTGAAGACGTGGATCACCGGGAGTTCCATCAGCGCGCTCAGCCGGATGGCCCCCCGGGCATAGTCGCTGAAGATCAGGAAACCCGACCCGTAGGCGCGCACCTTGACCAGCGCCATGCCGTTCATGATCGACGCCATGGCATGCTCACGGACCCCGAAGTGCAGGTTGCGCCCGGCGTAGTCCCCGGCCGAGAAGTCTCCCGCGCCCTCGAAGGTAAGGCGCGTCTTGGTGGACGGCGTCAGGTCGGCCGAGCCGCCCATGAGCCACGGCACGTTCCGGGCCAGCGCGTTCAACACCTTGCCGGAAGCGTCGCGGCCCGCCATCCCCCTGGCGTCCGCGGGAAACGCCGGCAGGTCCCGGTCCCATCCATCGGGAAGCTGGCGGTGCTGCATCCGGTAGAGCTCGTCCGCCAGCTCCGGATACCGGGACCGATACGGCTCGATGCGGGCGAACCACGCGTCGCGCAGGGATTGGCCGCGCCGTCCCATCCCCTCGCGGAAATGGTCCCGCACGCCGTCGGGAACGTGGAACCGAGCGTCCTCCGGCCAACCGTAGCGCTTCTTCGTGAGCTTGACCTCCTCCACCCCCAGCGGCTCGCCGTGTGCGCCGCTGGTGTCCTGCTTGTTGGGCGAGCCGTAGCCGATATGGCTGTCCACGATCACCAGGGTCGGCCGATCGGTGGTGTCCTGAAACGTGCGGAACGCCCGGTCGAGCAGCTCCAGGTCGTTGGCGTCGCCCACCCGGACGACGTTCCATCCGTGGCCCAGGAAGCGGGTGGCCACGTCGTCGGAAAAGGCCAGCGCGGTGTGGCCTTCGATGGTGATCCGGTTGTTGTCGTAGATCCAGCACAGCCTGGACAGCTTGAGGTGGCCGGCCAGCGAGGCCGCCTCGTGGCTCACCCCTTCCATCATGCAGCCGTCGCCGCACAAGGCGTACACGTCGAAGTCGATGAGGTCCTCGAAGCCGGGCTGGTTGAAGCGGCTGGCCATCCAACGCCCGGCCATGGCCATGCCGACGCTGGTGGCGACACCCTGGCCCAGGGGCCCGCTGGTGGTCTCCACCCCCGAGGTCCAGCGGTACTCCGGATGGCCGGGACAACGGCTGTCCAGTTGACGAAACTGCTTCAGCGCCTCCAGGGGCACGGAGAGCGACCCAAGGGTCTCGTAGTCCTTGCTGACGGCCTTGACCCCAGCGAGGTGGAGCAGCGAGTACAGCAGCATGGAGGCGTGGCCCGCGGACAGGACGAACCGGTCCCGGTTGGGCCAGATGGGGTCGTCGGGGTCGAAACGCAGGAAACGCTGCCACAGGCAGTAGGCCACCGGCGCCATGGCCATGGGCGTGCCCGGGTGTCCGGAGTTGGCCTGCTGCACCCCGTCGATGGACAACGTGCGGATGGTGTTGATGCACAGCTCGTCCAAGTTTGCGCCGCTCATAAGCCGTGGACTCCTCGTAACGTGACTTGCCGGAGTCAGTTTGCCAGATGATCGGGTTCGTATCCAGCAGGAGGACCGTCCCACGCCATGCGGCCCTGTGCCTGCCTCCGGATTCCGGGGCTGGGTTTGTCGCACCGGGCCGTCCTCTGGTAAAACACGGAACCTTGGATCCCGCAGCTGGGCACGTAGACCGGCATCGCACCCACATGGAAGACTTCACTCCGGCCGAACGCGAGCGACTGGCCCCGTTCTTTACCAACGCGGACCGGCCGGTCTTCGGCCTGCGGCTGCCGCAAGAGGTGGCCGGGGCGCTCTTCTCCCGCTACAGCCGCTCCGCCAAGGACCTGCGGCGCATGTTCCTGGACGAGTTCCTGGGCGACGCCGACCTCTCCTCGGTGCTCGGCTCGCCCGCGCCCGCGGGCAGGGACGACCCCGCGGTGCGCCGGGCGCGCGCCTTCTACGACCGCGTGCTCATCGGCTACGGCGACGACTCGGTGGCGCAACTGGGCGGCGCCCACGTGGCCTGCGAAGGGATCTCCAACGTCGCGGCCAAACACCTGGAGGACGCGCGCATCGGCATCGCGCCGCTGGAGAAGTCCACCCGTTACGTCCGCTTCGACCGCAGGGACGCCAAGGGCCGGCGCCTCTTCTTCGTGGAGCCAACCATCGCCGGATCGAAGCACGCGCAGGACTACCACGAGCTCATGGAGCTCCTGTTCGACACCTATGAACGGCAGATGGAGCCAATGATCGCGCACGTGCGCAAATCGCTTCCGTTGGAGGAAACCGAGCTCCGCAACCCTCGGACCGGCGCCCCCATCACGTATGCCGAGGCCCGGCGGGACAAGGAGATCACCAAGTGGGCAGAGACCGCCTACCGCTCCACCGTCCGGGCCCACGCCTGCGACGTCCTGCGCGGCTACCTGCCCGCGGCGACCCGGACCAACGTCGGGCTGTTCGGGGTAGGGCAGGCCCTCGAGTACCTGCTGTCGAAACTCTACTCCAGCGACCTTGCAGAGCTCCGGGATCTGGGGTCCGCCATCCACGGAGAGATCGACACGCTGATCCCCTCGTTCGTGAAACGAGCCCGGCCGACTCCCTACCTCTCGGACACTTTCAGGGCAACCCGCTCGCTGGCTGAGAAGCTGGCACCCGAACGGGTCCGGGAAGCCCCGGCGGTCACGCTGGCGGACTGCGACCGCCGGGCGGAAGTCACGTTGGTGGATTACGACGACCGGGCGGAGGAGAGGGTCGTCGCCGCCATCCTGTATCCCCATACGAGGCATCCCCTGTCACAGTTGCGGGAGTTGGCCGCGCAAATGCCGGAAGCACGGAAGCGGGAGATCCTCGACGCCTACATGAAGTCCCGCGGGCACCGGCGCGAGAAGCCGGGCCGCGCCCTGGAGCAGGTCTATTACACCTTCGACATCATCGGCAACCTGGGCGCTTACCGGGACCTCCAGAGGCACCGCCTGTTGAGCCAGGAACGGCAGGACTTCACCACCGCCCACGGCTACGACACGCCCCCCGAGATCGACGAGGCCGGCTTCGGCGACGATTTCAGACGCTGCATGGACCGGGCGGCCGAGGTCCACGACCGCATCCGGGCGGACCACCCGCGGGAGGCCCAGTACGTGGTGCCCTTCACCTATCGCACGCGATGGTACATGAAGATGAACCTGCGGGAGGCGGTGCACTTGGGCGAGCTCAGGACCATGCCCCAGGGGCATCCCGACTACCGCTGGATCGTCCAGGAGATGTGGGAGCGCATCAGAATGGAGCACCCGATGTTGGCGGAATACGCCAAGTTCATCGACTGGAATACCTACCGCTTGGGGCGGCTCGCAGCCGAGATCCGTACCGAGTTCAAGAGGTCCGAGCGGCGAGCAGAACAGTTAACGCTACCGTTTCCCACTACGGAGACCGGCAGCGGTCGATAGCCGGCCCAGGAAGGCCCCCGGACCGGCGTCAAGCCGCTTCGGCCGGAGCGTTGGCGCTGGCCTTGGCCTTTCGACTCTTCCATTCCAAAAGGCCCCGACGCAGGTAGCTGGGCTCTATCGCCAGCACCGTGCAGATGGACTCGAAACCGAGGAAGCGCTCGTCATCCCTGGCGAAGATCCATTCCTCGGCTTCCCGAAAGGCTGTCTGCTTCTTGGCAGTCCGGGCGCAAGAGTTCTTCCGGTAGCAGGCGAGTGCGTCCTCGAGAATGGCGAGCAACAGGCGCCTTTCGGGCTCCGCGGGCGTCGCCCGCCTGACCGTGTCCCAATACTGCGGCCCGTCCACGCCGTCGGCGTCGAACAGCGTCACGGCGTCATAGGCGTCAGCCGTAAGGCGCTCCACCGGCGGGTCGCCATCGGTGGATCCTTTGGCTCTCGGCGTAAGGTCTTCAACTTTTCCGTGTTCCGTCATGGTGCGCGACCGTCCATTCATTAGACCGAAGCGGGTTCCCTGTCTTCCCGCCGACCGAACCGCCCCTTTGATGGAAATTTAAGGACGCGGCCCTGACCTGTCAAGCATCTTGCCGCACGGGACTCGGTTGCGGGTCCATCGATTTCGTGTTTATGTTTAGGCTATCTTTTTTCGGGGCCGGTGCAACGGGTCCGGTGTGGCCGTCCCTTGTTGGACGCCTGTCATCATTCCTGACCGCACGAACGACACCTGCGCTCCCGCTACCTCTTCGACGGGCCTTATGACCCCTCCACCCGGGAAGTACCGCTTTGGTGCGTGACGTCACACGTAACTCCGGAAGACCGCCCCTTTTCTACGGCTGGTACATCGTTGCCGCCGGCTTTCTGGCCAACATCTCCTGCGCCTTCTTTCTCTCCAGCACCCTCAGCGTCTTCCTCAAGTCGGTCACCGCGGAGCTGGGCGTGTCCAGGGGCGTTTTCTCGCTGATGCGGTCCGGCGAGCATCTCCTGTACGCGCTCATGACCCCGTGGGTGGGGTCTCGACTGGACCGTTACGGACCCCGCTGGATGATGGTGACGGGCGCGGCGCTCTCCACCGCCGGCTTCCTCCTGCTCGGGCACGTGCAGACCTTCTGGCAGTTCGCCTCGGTGCGAATGGTCTTCGCGGCCGTGGGGCACGCGCTGGTCTGCTACTTCGTGGTCAACGTCACGGTGTCCCGGTGGTTCGTCAAGAAACGGGGACGGGCCCTGGCCATCTCTCATCTGGGGCACGGCCTGGCCAAGGTCGTCATCTCGCTGGTGGTCGCATGGCTGCTCCTGCTCATCGGATGGCGCCATATATGGACCCTCTTCGGGCTCCTGGTGTTCGTGCTCGCGGTCGTCCCCGTGGCCGTCTTCATGCGACGGAGCCCCGAGGACCTGGGGCTTCACCCCGACGGCGCGGCCGGGCCCGCGGGGCCGGACGGAGGCGCGGTCGATCGTCAGCGGACGACGGCCGCGGAAGCGCCGGGGCCCGACATCCGCTGGACACGGAAGGAGGTGATGCGCACCTCCACCTTCTGGCTCATCGTCTTCATATTCGGCATGGTGGACGTGGGCATCACGGGCCTCAACCTCCACATCGTCTCATACGTGTCCGACCTCGGTTACTCCACGGTCCGGGCAGCCTCCGTCATGACCGTGATCGCGGGGACTCAGGTGGCCTCGGGACTGCTATGGGGCTTCGTCAGCGAGCGCGTCAGCGTCAGGAAAATTACCTCGTTGCTGTTCCTGATGGAGGCCGCGGGGCTGGCGGTGGCCGTCACCGCGGAGAGCCTGTGGTCCCTCTATCTCGGATTCTTCCTCTACGGCGCGGGGTTGGGAGGCGTGCAGATCCTGGAGGAGATCATGTGGGCCAACTACTTCGGCCGCATCTCCCTCGGCACGGTCCGCGGCGCCAGCTTGCAGATCGTGCTGATGTTCGGGTTGTGCGGTCCACCGTTCTTCGGTTTCCTGTTCGACTACACCGGTACCTACAGGATCTCTTTCCTGCTGTTCATGGTCGTGCTGCTCATTTCGGCGACCCTGACGCTGATGATACGGAGACCCCGGGCGCCGGCGCGGGGCGGCGTGTGACGGTCCTGCCGCCGGTCTCCCATCCACACTGAAGCAGCATGCGCACGGTCCGCACCTCGGAAAGGCCCCGCTTTTTCTACGGCTGGTACATCGTCGCCACCGGCTTCCTGGTGCAGCTCGCGTGCCCCTTCTACCTTTCCAGTACCCTCGGCGTGTTGCTCAAGTCGATTACCACTGATCTGGGCGTCTCCAGGGGCGCCTTCTCGCTGATGCGCTCCCTGGAGCTGGTGGCCTACGCCGGTGTGGCGCCCTGGGTGGGCTCCCTGCTGGACCGTTACGGCGCCCGCCGGCTCATGGTCATCGGCGCGGTGGTCTCGGTCGCCGGTTTCCTCCTGCTGGGATACGCCCGGAACTTCTGGGAGTTCACGGCCATACGGGTGGGGCTGGTGTCCATCGGCCATGCGCTGGTGTGCTACTTCGTCGTCAACGTCACCGTCTCCCGCTGGTTCGTGAAGAAGCGAGGCCGGGCGGTGGCGGTGGCGCATCTGGGACAGGGCTTGTCCAAGACCACCATATCGGTGGTGGTGGCCTATCTCCTCACCGCCATCGGCTGGCGCCGCGTGTGGATGCTGTTCGGCGGCCTGGTGGTCTTCCTGGTGCTGATCCCGGCCGCGGTGTGGATGCGCCGGAGCCCCGAGGACATGGGCCTCCACCCCGACGGCGAGCCGGGACCCTACGGAACGGCGCCCGCCCCGCATCCCGAGCGGCCCGACAGTGGACCGGTGGTCGCCGATACCACCTGGACCCGGCGAGAAGCGGCGCGCACCTCCACCTTCTGGCTGATCACCCTTGTCTTCAGCATCGTCGATCTCGGCATCGCCGGCTTCAACCTGCACGTGTTTTCCTACATCTCCGACATGGGCTACTCGACGCCCCAGGCGGGGACCGTGGTCATGGTCATGGCCGGGACCCAGCTCGGCTCGGGCCTGTTGCTGGGCTTCATCAGCGAACGGGTGAGCGTGCGCAAAGCCACGGCGCTGACGTTCGTCGTCCAGGCAACCGGACTTTTCACCGCCATGCAGACGGCCGAGTTGACGTGGTTGTACGCCGCCTTCTTTCTCTACGGCGCCGGTCTGGGCGGCGCGCAGGTCCTTCAGGAAGTGATGTGGGCCAACTCTTTCGGGAGGATATCCCTCGGCACGGTCCGGGGTCTCAGCCTGCCCATTCTGCTGCTCTTCGCCGCCGCGGGCGCGCCCTTCTTCGGTTACCTCCACGACTACACCGGCAGCTATGACCTGTCGCTGACCTTCTTCATCGCGGTGCAGATCCTGTGCGCCGGGCTCACCCTGCTCATACGGCGGCCGGTAAAGCGGAGCGAGCCAAAGGCGGGATCGGCCGTTGGGCGTTCTCAGGCGTAACCGTTTTCAGGCGTAACCGTTTTCAGGCGTAACGATAGGGGCGTCCGGCCTTGTCCATGACGGCGTTGTAGTCGCGCAGGATCTTCACCACCCGGGCGTTGCGCGGACTCCCGGCGGCGATCTCGTCCCAGAACCGGCGCGCCTCGGCCTCGACCTTCGTCCACTCCTCGTCCGGGATGGTGGTGAGCTCGAGCTTCGCACCCTCCACCCGCAGCTTGGCCTCGCCGCCCCAGTACCAGTGCTGGCGGTAGTAGTGCGAGCTGTCCATGCAGAGCCGGAACAGCTCCTTGAGATGCCCGGGCAGGGCGTCCCACCTCTCGGTGTTGGCGAAGTACGAGCCGCACCACGCGCCCGAGATGTTGTTGGTGAGGAAGTAGTGGGTGACGTCCGCCCAGCCCACCGTGTAGTCCTCGGTGATGCCGGACCAGGCGAGGCCGTCGATCTCACCGGTCTGCACCGCGGCCTTGACGCGATCCCAGGGCAGGGTCACGGGCACCACCCCGAAGCGGGACAGGAAGCGGCCCGCGGTGGGGAACGTGAACACGCGCAGGCCCTTGAGGTCGTCGAGGCTGCGGATGGGGGCAACGGTATTGAAGTGGCAGGGGTCCCAGGCGCCGGCGCCCAACCAGGTGACGCCCTCCACCTCGCCGTAGGCCTCTGCCCAGATCTCGTCGAGCCCCCATTGGTGAAACAGCACCGGCACGTCCAGGCTGTAGCGGCAGGCAAAGGGGAAGTAGCCGCCGAACACGGAGATGTCCACCGGCGCGGCGATGGAGTCGTCGTCCGACTGCACCGCGTCGACGGCGCCGCGCTGCATGGCCCGGAACAACTCGTCGGTGGGCGCAAGCTGGTCCGCGAAGTACAGCTCGATCTCCATCTCGCCGTTGGCCACCGTGTTGAACGACTGGATGGAGGGCTTGATCACGTGCTCGGCCAGCGCCGGACCCGCGTAGGTCTGGAGCCGCCACCGGATCCTCGTCTTCGATTGCGTATGGACCGCAGGCGCCGCCACGGTCGCCACGCCCGCGGCGCCCGCGGCCACCGCCTGCTTCAGAAAGCTGCGTCTGCTCGTCATCGTTCCCCTCTCCCGCTCCCGCTCCGGGTTGAGAACACAATCCACCGGCGTTACGGCGAATAGGTCTTGCCCTTGCGGTCGGTCACGAACAACTCCGAGGGAAGCTCGGTCCCGATGCCCTTCTTTCGCGCCGCTTCGTACAGGACCCTGGCGGTGGCGGCGAACTGGATGCCCATGCCGGTGTTGTTCTTGAACACGATGATCTCCCTGTCGCTCTCCCGGCCGCGGCATTGACCGGTCAGGAGCTCGCTCAATTCGTGCAGGTCCTCTTCCTGGATGAGACCGCGTTGTATCCGGGGGTAGATCTCCGCCTGACGGTCCAGGAAGATCTGCTGCCGGAACCCCACGACGATCAGACCCGCCCGCTCGATCACGGCGTCGTCCAGCTCGGAACGCGCCAGGTAGCTGTCCCCGCCCACGATGCTGTTGACGAAGGCCCCCTCCTCCAACCACTCGCCCTCGATGACCGGATCCACCGTGTTGGTGGCCGCGGTGACCATGTCGCTGCCGCGCACCGCTTCCTCCGCGGAATGCACCGGGACGATCTCCACGCCGGCCTTCTCGGTCATCTCCTCGGCGAACCGCTCGCGGTTGGCCCGGGTGGGGCTGAACACCTTGACCTTGTCGAGCTGCCGCACGGCGCAAGCCGCGAGCAACTGCGTCTTGGCCTGCTCCCCGGACCCCACCAGACCCATCACCCGGGCGTCCCCGCGGGCGAGGTGCCTGGCCGCCACGCCGCTGGTGGCGCCGACGCGCAGGATGGATATGTAGTGGTCGTCCATGATGGACAGCAGCGAGCAGTCCTCCATATCGAAGAGAAAGACAAGGCCGACGTAGTCTCCCGGGTAGATCCTCCTCTTGGCGCCGGCGACCTCCTCTTCATCCGAGAACGTCGAGTCGATCCTGAGCCCCATGGACTTCATCCCCGGCACCAGCCCCATGATGTTGTTGAAGTAGTATTGGAAGCCCGGCTTCTTTCCCGGGGCCTGGACCCGGAGCCGGGCGCGGGGCGAATTGACCGCGCTGCCCTCGCCCATCTCCCGATAGGCCCGCTCGATGGCGTCGATCTCGTCCGCCATGGGCACCAGATCTTCCAACTGTTCGTTCTTGAGTACCAGAACCATCATGTCCCTCCGGGAGCGCCCAAGCGCGGCCCTCCGACGCTCCTATCCGAAATCCGCTCCAGGTAGAGCCCCTGAACCATCCTGCGCGGGCCTTTACTCCGACGCTCCCATCCGAAATCCGCGCGGCCGCGGCGAACCGCGGGCGCGTCATGGCCACCCCCTGCCGGTGTCGCGCCCCCCGACACATGGGCCTCGTGGAGAGGCCGGCGGAGGGTCTGGGAAACGTGCTCCTATCCGTCGGCCGGGCGCACGCGGCACAGGGACGACCGGTGCGGCAGCGAGCCGCTGATGGGATCCCGGTGCTCCGAGTCCACCAACCCGTTGGGGTTGGCTCCGATCGCCGAAAAGGGATCGTGTCCCGGAAGCTCCAGCTCCCGACAGGGCTGCCACCAGCCGTGTTGCACGCAGACCACGCCGGGGATGATCCGCGCGGTGAGGTTCGCCCGCACCTTGACGGCGCCCTTCGGGCTTTCCACGATCATCCATTGCCTGTGCTCGATGCCGTGCTCACCGGCCGTATCCGGATGGAGCTCGGCGGTGGGCTCCGGCGCCGCCTTGCGAAGACTGGGCAGGGCCCGCTGCTGGCTGTGGATGAACGTCGTGAACTTGGCGTTGGTCAGGACCAGAGGATACTCCGCGGCAAGGTCCGGCCTGCTCGTGGGGCTCAGGGCCGGCTCCTCGTATTCCGGCAGCGGCGGGAACCCGTGCTGCGCAAGCCGGTGGGAGTAGATCTCCACCCTGCCGGAGGGGTTGTCGAAGCCCTTCCGCAGGCCCTCCTCGTCGGTTTCCGCGTATTTCCGGTAACGCCGCGGGCTCTTCAGGGTCACACCGCCCGGATGCGCCCGGAGTTCGTCCAGGGTCATGCCGGTCGGCTCCAACTGACGGGAATAGGCCGCCTCCACGTCGCCGCCCCAGAAATCGTCGCCAAAGCCCATGCGCTTGGCCAGCTCGAACACCACCCACGTATCCGAACGCCGCTCCGCCGGCGGCTCCACCGCCCGCGGCCGGTACTGGACGTGGGAGCGGGCATCCACTCGGTGCCGGAAGCCGCCGGAGAGGTGGTCCATCTCCAGGAAGCTGGCGGCGGGCAGCACGTAGTCGCAGAGTTGGGCCGTGGGGGTCATGAACAGTTCGGTGGCGACTCCCACTTCCAGGGCGCACAGGGCCTCTCGGCCGCGCCCGGGGTCGCCGTTGGAGATAACCGTGTTGGAGCCCAGGTTGATCAGGGCACGGACCGGATACGGACGGTCCTCGAGGATGGCGGTGTAGACGTCGTGGGCCGCGCACGCACCCGCGGTCGCCGGCGGCCCCAGCGGTTTCTCGGCCCGCCCGATACGCCGTGCGGCCGCTTCCGCGGGAAGGAACTCCTTGCCGTCCATCCCGCGAAACGGCGCCATGGGCAGCATCAGGTTGCCGCCCGGCGCGTCGATGTCCCCCAGCAGCGCGTACAGGATGGATATGGCCCGGCTCGTCTGAGTCGCGTTGGTGTGTTGCCCGACGCCGTTCCACATGAACATGCTCACGGGCCGGTTGTCGCTGAGGACACGGGCCGCTTCGCGGACCTTGTCCGCGGGGACGCGGGTGACGCTCTCGGACCGTTCCGGCGCATGGGACGCGGCCAGCCGGGCCAAGGCGGCGAACGCCGGCTCGCACGACACCGCGGCGCCGTCCCTGGCCGGCACGCTGACGCTTCCGAGCAGCGCCGGCCGCACGCCGTCTTCCATGCAGGCCCGCGCTCGCGGGTCGTAGGCCACGGCCCGGCGCGAGACTTCGTCCCAGATCATGTAGCGGCCCGCACCGCCCCCGGCCGCCACGTCCGCCTCGGTCAACGCCTCTCCGGTGTCCGTGCGCAGGAGGAACGGGCCGTTGGTCCAGTCGCCGACGAAGTCCTCGTCGTACCGTCCCTCCTCGATCATGACGTGGACGAGGGCCAGGGCCAGCGCCCCGTCGGCGCCCGGGCGCACTTGAAGCAGCACGTCCGCCTGACTGCCGAGGCCGACCCTTCGCGGGTCCACCACCACGATCTTCATGCCGCGCTTGCGCGCCGCGACGGTGTCCTGTGCCAGCATCAACTGCGTGGAGCTCGGGTTGTGGCCCCACAGGAGGAAGGCGCCGCTGCGTAGCACGTCCGGGGACGGCTGCGGCACCCCGAAGGTGTAGCTGAACACCGTGTCCCGGTGCCAGTTGCAGACGTGGGTGGTGGATACCGAGTTGGGGCTTCCGATGCGGTTGAGGAGACGCGACGACCACTGGTTGACGTCGTCCGTCGAGGTGCCGCTGGCGGTTCCACGGGCCATGGCGATGGCCTCGGCGCCGTATCGTTCCCGGATGCCGAGCAGGCGCGCCGCGATGTCGTCGAGCGCCTCGTCCCAGCCGACCCGCTCCCAACCCGGGTCCTCGGCGCCCTTGGGGTTCGTACGGCGCAACGGATAGTTCAGGCGTTCGCCATGGTAGACCAGTTCCGGGGCGGCCTTGCCCTTGACGCAGATGGCGCCGCCGTTGGGATGATCGTGGTCGGGATCGAGCCTCGTCACCCGGCCGTTCTCCACCGTAGCGACGGTGGCGCAGTGGGCGGTGCAAAGCGCACAGTAGCCCCGTACCTTCTCGACCTGTGGTTCCGTCATCGTGTTCGGTGATCCGCGGTCGGTCGCGCGCTAGTCACGGTTCGGGATGCCGACGAAGCCGTCGCCGCAGCCGGCCTCGTGGGCGGCCCAGCCGCCGGCCACGCGGCCGCTGAAGATCGACGGCCCGAGCATCGTTCCCTCCAGTCCCGCGCGGCCGTTGATGTGGCCTCCGGCCATGCCCGCCACCTCGCCCGCGGCGTAGAGGCCGGGAACCGGCTCGAAGTGCTTGTTCAGGACGCGGCAGCGTATATCGGTCTTGACCCCGCCGAAGTTCTTGCGCGCCAGCGGGAAGATCTGGATGGCATAGTACGGGGCGGTGTCGAACTTCCTGGAGAGCTTCAGCGGCTTCCCGAACTCGGGCTCCTTGTCCAATCCCTGCTCGCACGCCTGGTTGTAGCGTTCCACGGCGTCGAGAAAGGTCGGGACGTCCACCTCCATGCGTTGGCCCAACTCCTCCAGCGAACCGGCCTTCTTGATGAACGGAGAGTTGTCGAGGAGTTCCTGGACCTTGTCCCGGTCCACCTTGTCCCCGGCGCGGTAGTAAGGGTCCGCGATCTCGAGCTTGGCGGTCATGGGCGTGTCCACCACCGCCCATGCGTGGCGCGGGTTCTGTGCCATCAGCGCCGGCGTGGCAGAGTTACCGCCCGACAGCGCCTCGTTGTGAAACCGCCGGCCCTGCTGGTTGATCCAGATGTAACCCGGCGCCTGGCGAAAGACCAGGCCGCGCCGCTGGCTCGGGTCGCGATAGTCCGGAGTGGCGTAGACGTAGAACCAGATGTGGTCCACGTGGGTGAGGTAACCGCCGGCCTGCCGCACCAGCCTGTGACCGGTCCCGGTGGAACCGCGGCCGGAACCCTCCATGACCCGTTCGCCCTTGAGCTCGGGCCTAGCCTCGAGCACCATGTCGAGGTTGGAGTTGAACCCGCCGGTAGCCACCACCACCACCGTGCTGTCCACGTCCACCGTCTCGCCGCTGCCTGAATCCCTGCCCACGAAACCGGTGACGCGGCCGTTCTCACGTTTGAGCTCCGTGACCTCGGTGTTGGACACGACCTCACCGCCACGCTGGCGGTACGCCTCGATGAGATGGGTCATCAGACCGAGCCCGCTGCTCTGGGCTCGGGTCCAGCGCATCACCGTGTTGCCTTCCTGCTGCTTCATGTCTACCCACTTGACCCCCATGCGCTCGGCCCAGAAGTAGAGGTCATGAAGCGAGTGCTCGATGTAGTAGCGCGCCCAGACCTCGTCCACCGAAGGCCCGCCCCATTTGAGCCAGTCGTTGAACGCCAGGTCCGGCGTGTCGTAGATCTCGTTGGCCCGCTGAATCGGCGTACCCACGATGAGGCAGCCGCCGCCGGAGATGATGGCGGCGCCGCCCAGGTCCGGCGCCTTTTCGAAAGCGATGGCCCGGGCGCCCGAGTCGCGGGCTTCGATGCCGGCGGCGATTCCCGCTCCACCGGAGCCGATGATGGCAATATCCGTGGTGTATTTCCTGACCTGAGACATGCTTCCGAACCCCCCGAAGACCTTGGCTATTGTGCGCCACGACCTGCTGGCGCGCACGAGTCAAGGGTCATGCCAGTCTTCCTGGAGTCCATACACCCGTCGAATCCTGCCGGCCTGGACTATTCGGGAGCGACTCCTTGAATCCGGTTTGATACAATATCTTGAAGGCGAATTTCAATCACGGAGAGAACGGAAGAAGTGTTGGCAGGCACGTCGCCGGGGGCGGATGTTTGAGGTGGTCCCGGAAAATCGGACAGGTTGCCAAGGTGTATTCTACCGACGAAAGGAAGGATACGAAATGGCAACACGACGCCGCTACACGGGGGAGTTCAAGGCGAAGGTATCGCTGAACGCGCCTTCGCCTACAGGTGACGGTCGGCCGGTGAGCTTGGCGCGGAACTTCACAGCCGCTACCAGCCGTCGAAGCGCCCCGACATGGACGAGACGGGTATTGTCCGAGATCGAAGCGGCTACGAGATCACGGGCCGTGCCGGTTACGGTTCCGGCGCTTGCCTCGGTTGTCGTCAAGCCGGCGTTCATTGGCTGTCACCCTTCGGCGCGGTCCGGGCGATCACGGTTTCCATGCCGTGGATCAAGGCCCGTAGTGCTTCCATGCTTTCGCGGTGGCGGGCATCTTCGCGCTTCTCGCGCTGGTCTCCGGACCGGCGCATCTGGCGAAGGCCCTGCCATACGAGAAGGACGGTGACGCCCGAGACCGCGAGTTGCCCTACGGCAATCCATTCTGCCGGCGTCATTGGCTGTCACCCTTCGGCGCGGTCCGGGCGATCACGGTTTCCATGCCGTGGATCAAGGCCCGTAGTGCTTCCATGCTTTCGCGGTGGCGGGCATCTTCGCGGTCGGCGCGGGCATCCTCGCGGGCGGCGCGGGCATCTTCGCGGGCGTCCTGTGCCCGCGTCATGACCCGGATGCCCCAGGCGACCACGGCGACTTGAGCGGCCCCTACCATGGCAGCGACGATCGGGCTGGCGATGGTGGCGACGGCAACCGCGGTTTCGAGTGTCATGACGTATTCCCCCTCCCCTCGGGGGGTCCGATAACGGCACTAATCGGACATAATCGTGGACATGTCAAGTAATCGTGGACATGTCAAATGAGCACAGCTTTTCGGAAATCGCGGACATCTTGAGCGCCATCGCGGAATCCCCGACCTCGGAAGGTCGGCCCGCACGATCACGCAGCTCAATCGGACTCACAGGAGCCCCTCCCGGTTGAAGCTGAAGAACCGGTCGTGCCCCACCACCACGTGATCGTGGACCCGCACGCCCAGCACCTCACCCACCTGTCTGAGACGGTGGGTGATGTCCACGTCCTCGCGGCTCGGGGAAGGATCGCCGCTGGGATGGTTATGGACGAAGATGACCCCGGCCGCGGACTCCCGGATGACCGGATTGAAGACCTCCCTGGGATGAACGACGGACGCCGTGAGAGACCCTTCGGAGATCTTGACGTCGCGGATCTTGCGGTTTCGGTTGGTCAACAGAACGACGTAGAAAGCCTCGCGCTTGGCATTGATGCAGCGGGGCCGGAAATGGCGAAAGACTTCCTCCGGCGAGCTCAACAACTGGCCGGTTTCGCACCGGAGGTCTTCCCGGCGACGACCGAGTTCCAGGCATGCCTTGAGGCGGGCCGCCTTGGCCTGACCCAGACCCTTGAGGCCCGTCAACTCGGCCACGGACGCATCATCGATACCCCCGAGGCCGCCGAACTTCATCATCAGCATGCGGGCGTGGTCCAGCGCGTTCTGGTGCTCTCCGGCGCTGCCGGTGCCCAGCAGGATCGCCAGCAACTCCGTTTCCGTGAGCTGGTCCGCCCCTCTCTCGATGAGCTTTTCCCGCGGGCGGTCTTCCATCGGCCATTGGTTGATTCGGGTCATCATGAGCGCGGCATTGGGCCCGGGCCCTCCGACAAACTCAGGTCAGGCGTGGTGAAGTCGAAGGACGCCATCCGGAACGATGGCAACCCATCGACGTCTCTATAGGAACCAGTTCGGCGTTTCTCGGAAGAACTTGAGTCTCGGGCCCGGAAAAGAGCCGCGCGCCGAAGTCGGTCTACCCTCGCACGAAGGTACCGCTCTTGCCGCCGCTCTTGTGCGTGAGGCGGATCTCGCCGACGGTCATTTCCCGGTCCACGGCCTTGCACATGTCGTAGATGGTGAGACCTGCCACCGAGACCGCGGTGAGCGCCTCCATCTCCACGCCCGTCTTGCCGGCGATCCGGACGGTCGCCTCTATCTCGACGGACGGCGGCCCCTGCCGGGGAGTGAGCCGGACCTCCACCCCGCTGATGTTGAGCGGGTGGCACATGGGAATGAGCTCGGACGTCTTCTTGGCGGCCATCATCCCGGCGACGCGCGCCACGGTGAGGACGTCACCCTTGGGAATCTGCCCCTCGGCAATGGCCGCCAGGGTCTCCGCCTGCATGGTCACCACGCCCCGGGCCACGGCAACCCGCTGGGTCACCTCCTTGCCGGTGACGTCCACCATCCGTACCCGCCCCTGTTCATCGATATGGGACAACGATGCCATCCGGTAGTCCTCCCGTTTCGCCCGGTCAGTCTATCTCCCGGGGCCGCGAAAGCAAGGGACCGCGGCGGTCCGGGCAACCCCTTCCACCGGGCCCGAGCTACAAGGGAGACGGCCCGTGTGATATGAACGGATTCATGGCAGACCAGACTCACTACCGCATCATCATCCTGGGTTCGGGGGCAGCCGGGCTCACCGCCGCCCTCTACGCCGCCCGGGCCGATCTCGAACCGCTGGTGGTGGAGGGTTCCCAGCCCGGGGGCCAGCTCACCATCACAACCGACGTCGAGAACTACCCCGGTTTCCCCGACGGCATCCTCGGACCCGACATGATGGACCAGTTCCGCAAGCAGGCGGAGCGCTTCGGCACCCGGATCGTGTACGGCGACGTCTCCGCGGTGGAGCTCGGAACGCGGCCCATGGCGGTCCAGGCGGGCAAGGACCGCTACACCTGTGACGCCTTGATCATCGCCACCGGCGCCACGGCCAAGCTGCTGGGGCTCGACGCCGAATCCCGGCTGATGGGGCACGGGGTCTCCGCTTGCGCCACTTGCGACGGATTCTTCTTCAAGGACAAGGAGCTCATCGTGGTGGGCGGCGGGGACACCGCCATGGAGGAAGCCACCTTTCTCACCAAGTTCGCCAGCAAGGTCACCATCGTGCACCGCCGGGACCAGCTCCGGGCCTCGAAGATCATGCAGGACCGCGCCAGGGCCAATCCCAAGATCGACTTCATCTGGGACACCGCGGTGGAGGACATCCACGGCGACCCGCAGGCCGCAGGCGTCACCGGCGTCACGCTACGGAACGTCAAGACCGGCAAGGAGGGCTCCTTCGCCTGCGACGGCGTGTTCATCGCCATCGGGCATCAACCCAACTCGCAGCTTTTCGCAGGTGCTCTCGACATGGACGAGCTCGGGTACATCAAGACCCACGACGGCACCAGAACCACCCTGGAAGGAGTCTTCGCCTGCGGCGACGTCCAGGACCGCATCTATCGCCAGGCCGTCACCGCGGCCGGAAGCGGCTGCATGGCCGCCATCGACGCCGAGCGGTTCCTCACCCACCTCGAAAACAGCGGCCTGGAACCTGCGAATCGATAGGCGCTGATCCGCGGCCGTCAGGCGCGCACTGGACGGACCGGAATCCCCCGCTCCCGGAGATAGCGCTTGCACTCGCCGATGGTGTATTCGCCATAGTGGAAGATGGACGCGGCCAAGGCTGCGCTGGCGTGCCCCTCCGTGAAACCGTCGCGGAGGTGTTCCGGACTGCCGACGCCGCCCGAGGCGATGACGGGCACCGTGACCCGGTCGGCGACGGCGCGGGTCAGGGGCAGGTCGTAGCCGTCCTTGGTGCCGTCGCGATCCATGCTGGTGAGCAGGATCTCGCCCGCTCCGTAGCCGGCCATGCGCTCGGCCCAGGCGCACGCGTCGATGCCGGTGGGCTTGCGGCCTCCGTGGGTGAACACTTCCCAGTGATCCTCCACCCGCTTGGCATCGATGGCCACCACGATGCATTGACTCCCGAAGGTCTCCGCCGCTTCCCGCACGAACTCCGCGCGCGCCACCGCCGCGGTGTTGATGGAGACCTTGTCGGCGCCGGCCTTGAGGAGTCTGCGGATATCGGCGTTCTCCCGTATCCCGCCGCCTACGGTCAGAGGCATGAAGATCTCGTCCGCGGTCCGCGCCACCACGTCCAGGATGATGCCGCGCTGCTCGTGGGAGGCGGTGATGTCCAGGAAGCACAACTCGTCGGCGCCGGCCGCGTCATACGCCCGGGCCACCTCCACCGGGTCCCCGGCGTCGCGGATGTCCACGAACCGGATCCCTTTCACCACCCGGCCGGCATCGACGTCGAGACAGGGAATGATGCGTTTAGTGAGCATCTCCGCCTCCGGCCGCGGCGGTGGCTTCGGCAAGGGAAAAGGCGCCGCGGTAGAGCGCCCGGCCGACGATGACGCCCTCGATGCCTTCGCTCGCCAGACCCGCCAGCGTTCGGATGTCGTCCAGCGAGCCCACCCCGCCGGAAGCAATGACCGGAATCCCCACCGCCCGGGCCACCCGGACGGTCTGCTCCACGTTCACGCCGGAACCGGTGCCGTCGCGGCTGATGTCGGTGTAGATGATCCGGGCAGCGCCGTCTTCCTCGCACCGGCGCGCCAGCTCCACCGCATCCATGGCGGTATCGTCACGCCAGCCTCGCACCGCCACCTGCCCGGCGCGCGCATCGATGCCCACCACCACCCGGCCGGGGAAGCGCGCGCACGCCCGGCGCAAGAAGTCCGGGCTCTCGTAAGCCCGGGTGCCGACCACCACCCGCTCTACGCCCGCGGCCATGGCCTCCTCTATCGTTTCGAGCGTCCGCAGTCCTCCGCCGGCCTCCACCGCCACGCCGGATTCGGCGCAGATGGCCGCCAGCTCCGGCAGATGGACCGGACGGCCCGCCACCGCGCCGTTGAGATCCACCACGTGGATCATGCGGGCGCCCTCTTCCACAAGATGCCGGGCCGCGTCCAGCGGCCGCCGGTAGTACACCGTCTCCCGGTCCATGTCGCCCTGATACAGCCGCACGCAGCGGCCGTCCTTGATGTCGATGGCGGGTATGATCAACATGCCGGCGGAATCCATGCGGGTCAGGCCGCGGCACCGTTCTCGGCGAAACGGCCGAAGTTGCCCAGGATGCGCAACCCGATGTCCTGGCTCTTCTCGGGATGGAACTGGCACGCGAACAGATGGTCGGTGGCGATGCTCGAGGCGAAGGGCGTCCCGTGCGAGGTCACGGTGGCGACCACGGACTGGTCCGCGGGGACGGCGTAGAAGGAGTGCACGAAGTAGACCTGAGCGGCTTCGTCGATGCCCTCCAGAAAGCGCGTGGGCTTGCGGACCTCGATGGCGTTCCAACCCATGTGCGGCACCTTGAGGCCGCCGGCAGCGGCAAAACCGCGGACTCTTCCCGGCACCAGACCCAAACCGTCGGGCCGGCCGAACTCCTCGCTCTCGTCGAAGAGAAGCTGCAACCCCAGGCAGATGCCGAGAAACGGCCGTTTCCGGGCCACCACGTCCCGGATGACCTCCACCAGGCCGAAGCGCCGGAGATTTCCCATGCAGGCGTGGAACGCGCCGACACCGGGAAGCACGACCCCCCGGGCATCGGCGATACGACCGGGGTCCCGGGTCACCTCGGCCCGGAAGCCCACCCGCTCCAAGCCCTTCTGCACGCTTCTCAGATTACCCATGCCGTAGTCGACGACAGCGATCACTTTCGATCCTCCCGATCCTTCTACCCGGGGACCCTTCCACCTTGCTTCTAGTGTCCTGTCCCAGACATAACTGGGCTAAGATGCGCAGGACTTTTCGTCGTCGGCAAGGCGCGACAACGAGCAGTGGCCCATACCACGCGAGGCGGAGCAACGCAGCCGACGGCGAAAAGGACCAGCAGATTAGCACAGTTATGTCTGGGACAGGACACTAGAGACTCCCCTTGGTCGAGAGCACCCCCTCGATCCGTTCGTCCAGCCCCGTGGCCCGGTCCATGGCTCGGGCGAACCCCTTGAAGCACGCCTCGATGACGTGATGGGGGTTCTCGCCGTGCCGGACATCCATGTGAAGGTTCATTCCCAGTTGGTTGACGAACGCCTGGTAGAATTCGTGAGGGAGGTCGGTATCGAAGGTCCCGACCCGGCCGCCGCGGATCTTGACCCGGTAGGCCAGATAGGGCCGGCCGCTCAGGTCCACCACCACCCGGGCCAGCGCCTCGTCCAGCGGCACCGTGGCCTCGCCGAACCTGCGGATACCGTGCTTGTCCCCCAGGGCGTCCTTGAACGCCTGCCCCAGGGTGAGCCCCACGTCCTCCACCGTGTGGTGGTAATCCACCTCGATGTCTCCCACGGCCCTGACCGTGACGTCGAAGAGCCCGTGGCGGGAAAATATCTCCAGCATGTGGTCGAAGAAGGGGATGCCGGTGCCGACCCGAGCCTCCCCCTTGCCGTCGATGTCGAGGACGGTGGTAATATCCGTCTCTTTGGTCTTGCGGTGAACCGTTGCCGTTCTTCCCATCTGATCTCTCCTGACCCGTATGCCTTCTCTCAGCCCGCCGGGAGCCGCGCCTCTACGGCCCGGGCGTGCTCGTGCAGTCCTTCCCGGCGCGCCAGATGGATGACGGCCGGAGCGAGAGCGGCCAAACCCGCGGCCTCGGCGCGGACGATGCTCGTGCGCTTGATGAAGTCATAGGCCCCCAGGGGCGAGAAGAAGCGCGCGCTGCCGCCCGTGGGGAGCACGTGATTGGGACCGGCCACGTAGTCGCTGAGCGGCGGCGTGGCATAAGCACCCACGAAGATCGCCCCGGCGTTGCGCACCGCGTCGACGCACTTGTCCGGCTGCCGCACCATGATCTGCACGTGCTCCGGCGCGATGGCGTTGGTGATGTCCACCGCTTCCTTCAACGAACGCGACACCATGATGGCGCCGAAGCGCCGCAGGGCCGCGACGGTGATGGCCTGCCGCCGGGTGCTCTCGAGCTGTTCGGCGATGGCTGCCCGGACCTTCCGGGCCATGGCCATGGACGGGGTGACGCACACCGCCGCGGCCAGCTCGTCGTGTTCGGCCTGGGACAGCATGTCCGCGGCCACGTAACGCGGGTCGGCCGACCCGTCCACCAGCAGCAACACCTCGCTGGGGCCGGCGATGGAGTCGATGTCCACCTGGCCGAACACCAGCCGCTTGGCGGCCGCGACGTAGACGTTCCCGGGCCCCACGATCTTGTCCACCCGCGGGACGGTCTCGGTGCCGTAGGCCAGGGCGGCAACGGCCTGGGCGCCGCCCACGCGGAAGACCCGGTGCGCGCCGGCGACGCGCGCCGCCGCCAGCACCAGTCCGGCCTCTTCCCGGACCGGGGTGGTGACCGCCACCTCCCGGACCCCCGCGGCCACCGCCGGGATCACGGTCATCAGCACGGTGGACGGATAGGCGGCCTTGCCGCCCGGCACATAGGCGCCGGCGCGTTCGACCGGGCTGATGCGCTGGCCCAGCTCGAGCCCCAAGGGGTCCCGGTAGCGCCAGCTCTTCTCTACCTGACGGCGATGGAACCGCTTGATGCGCGCCGCCGCCAGCCGCAGCCACCGCAGGTCCTGCCGGGCAACGGTTTCGCAGGCCCGGTCCATCTCCTCCGCCGACACCTCGATGGCGGACCGTTTCAGCGTCACGCCATCGAAGGCCCTGGCGTAGCGGACAAGGGCCTTGTCCCCGTGCCGCCGCACGTCCTCGATGATCTCCGCCACCCGCGCCTCGACGTCCCGCTCGATCTCGCCGCGCCGTTGGAGGATCCGGTCCAGCGTCTTCCTGAAACCGGCATCCGTGGTCTTCACGATGTCAACCGTCACGGTTCACCCTTCGTATGTCCGCGCCCAGCCGGGCGAGCTTGCCCTCGACGTTCTCGTACCCGCGGTCCAGGTGGTACACCCGCGAGACCTCGGTCACGCCCTTGGCCACCAGACCCGCCAGCACCAGCGACACGCTGGCCCGCAAGTCCGTGGCCATCACCGGCGCGCCGGACAGTCCCGCCACCCCCCGGACCGTGGCCCGGTTGCCGTCGAGGGAAATGCGCGCGCCCATCCGGTTCAACTCCTGGACGTGCATGAAGCGGTTCTCGAAGATGTTCTCGGTGATGACGCTGGTCCCTTCCGACACCGCGCTCAGCACCATCATCTGCGCCTGCAGGTCGGTGGGGAAGCCCGGATACGGCAAGGTGGCCACGTCGGTGCCCCGGACCCGTCCATTCCCGGCCACCCGGAGGCCTCCCGGCTCCGCCTCCACCCGCGCACCGGTCTCGCGCAGCTTGACGATGAAGGCTTCGAGGTCTTCGGCCCGGGCATCCTCGATCAGGACGTTGCCGCGGGTAAGGGCCGCCCCCACCATGAACGTGCCGGTCTCGATGCGGTCCGAGCTCATCTCGTGGGACATGCCGTGAAGCTCTCGGACACCCTCGATCCGGATGACTTCGCCGCCGGCGCCGTTCACCCGGGCGCCCATCTTCGTCAGCACGCCGGCCAGTTCGGTGATCTCCGGCTCCCGGGCGGCGTTCCGGATCACGGTCTCCCCCAGGGCCAGGGTGGCGGCCATCATGAGGTTCTCGGTGGCCCCCACCGAAGGGAAATCGAGCAGGATGTCGGCTCCCTTGAGCTCGCCCGCGCGGGCGTCGATGTAACCGTGGTCCTGACGGATACGGGCGCCCAGGCGCTCCAGCCCGTGGAGGTGCAGGTCCACCGGCCGGGAACCGATGGCGCAACCGCCGGGCGTCGACACCCGGGCTTCTCCGAACCGCGCCAGCAACGGTCCCAGCACCAGGAACGAGGCGCGCATGGTCTTGACCAGATCGTAAGGCGCCTCGATCTCGCGGACCTTGTCCGCGGTGAGCTCCAGGCGTCCGCCGGCCAGCACGTCCTTCTCGATGGTCACTCCCAGGCGCGACAGCAAACGCAGGGTGGTGCTGACGTCACGCAGCGCCGGCACCCTGCCATAGGAGCACTCGTCCGCGGTCAGGAGCGACGAGATGATCACCGGAAGGGCCGCGTTCTTCGACCCACCGAGGACCACCGTGCCTTCCAGAACCGTCCCGCCCTCGATGATGATGCTGTCCAAGACCTTGATCCCGTTTCCCGTATCAGACGCCCTGTACTCGTTCCGCGGTCACCACGCGCGGCAGCCCGGCGTAGTCCGGCCGAACCCGCACCCGGCGAAGCTCCCCATGGGCCCGGAACAGCCGCGAGACATCATCGCCCTGCTCCGCTCCGACCTCCACCGCCAGCAGCCCGCCCTGCCGGACGTGACGGACGCCGTCGCGGACGATCCTACGGTAGAAGTCCATGCCGTCGGCGCCGCCGTCCAGGGCGAGGGCCGGCTCCCAATCCCGCACGTCGCGCTGCAAGCGCGGGATCTCGCCGTTGGGGACGTAGGGCGGATTCGACACCAATACGTCGAAACACCCCGGCAACCCTCGCACCGGAGCCAGGAGGTCGCCCCGAAGCCAATGGATGCGTCGTTCGACGCCATGCCGCCGCGCATTCTCTCGGGCGACGTCCAGGGCCGGCGCGGAAACATCCGTGGCCCAGACCTCGGCTCGCGCACTTTCTTTCGCCAGACAGACGGCGATGGCGCCGCTGCCGGTGCCGACCTCCAGGACGCGGCACGGGTCGGGGCGCGACGCCAGGAAATCCAGCACGGTCTCCACCAGGTGCTCGGTCTCCGGCCGCGGGATGAGCACGTGCGGCGTCACCCGGAGGTCCAGGGACCAGAACTCCTGCGACCCGGTGATGTAGGCCACGGGCTCGCCGCGGACCCGCCGGGAGACCAAGCTCTCGAAACGTTCCGCGTGTGACTCCTGCAACTCACCCTCGGGGTTCCGGTAGAGATCCTCCCTCGACCACCCGAGTGTTTCCATCAGGAGCAGTTCCGCGTCGAGCCTGGGGGCGTCCACACCGGCCTCCCGGAACCTGGCGGCCGTGCGTTGCAGGACGTCCGCGACGTTCCCTGTCGCTTGCGGGTCCACTGGATCAAGTCGCGGCTTGAAGCACTTCCGCCTGGTGGTACGTGATCAGACCGTCGATCAGGTCCTCGATGCCGCCGTCCATGACCTGGTCCAGCTTGTACAGGGTCAGGTTGATCCGGTGGTCGGTCACGCGCCCCTGGGGGAAGTTGTAAGTGCGGATCCGCTCGCTGCGGTCGCCGCTGCCCACCATGAGTTTGCGCGAGGCCGCGATCTCCGAGCGCTGGGCCTCCTGGGTCTTCTCCAGGAGGCGGGCGCGCAGGATCTTGAGAGCCTTGGCCTTGTTCTTGTGCTGCGACTTCTCGTCCTGGCACGATACCACGATACCCGTCGGCACGTGGGTCATGCGCACCGCGGAGTCCGTGGTATTCACGCTCTGTCCCCCGGGACCCGAGGAGCGAAAAACGTCGATACGCAACTCCCTGGGATCGATGTCCACGTCCACTTCGTCAGCCTCCGGGAGCACCGCGACGGTCACGGCCGACGTATGGATCCGACCCGAGGTCTCGGTCACCGGAACCCGCTGGACCCGGTGCACGCCCCCCTCGAACTTGAGCCGGCTGTAGGCTCCCTGCCCCTCGATGAGTGCGATGATCTCCTTCAAACCGCCCAGGCCGGTGGGATTGGAGCTCAGCACCTCGACCTTCCAGCCTCTGGTTTCCGCGTAACGGTCGTACATGCGGAAGAGATCCGCGCTGAAGAGCGACGCCTCCTCCCCGCCCGTGCCGGCGCGGATTTCGAGCAGAACGTTCTTGCCGTCATGGGGGTCCCTGGGCAGAAGCAGGACCCTGAGCTGCTGCTCCAGGGCGTCCTGCCTCCCCGTCAACCCCGCCACTTCCTCGGCAGCCAACTCCTGGAGCTCCGGATCCCCATCGTCCAGCAGCTCGCGGCTGTCCCGGACCTCCTGCCCGAGCTTGCGCCACTCCCGGTAGCACGCCACCATCTCGGCCAGGTCGGACCGCTCCTTGGCGACCCGGGAGTACTCCTTGCGGTCCTCCACCAGCCTGGGATCCGCCAGCAGGTCCTCCAACTCGTCGTAGCGGCTCTCCACCTCGGCCAATTTCTCGAGCATGCTCACGGTCTTGTCCCACGGAAAAGCAAAGGGGCAAAGGGAATTCGCGCCACCCTTTGCCCCTTTGCCGATAAGAGCCGGTCAGGATCGTCCCCTCAGTCCTTGATACCGTATCTCCTCTTGAACTTCTCGACCCGGCCGGCGGTGTCGAGGAGCTTCTGCTTGCCGGTGTAGAACGGATGGCAGTTGGCGCAGATCTCGGTATGGATGGCCTTGGCGGTGGATCGTACCTCGAACGAGTTACCGCAGGCGCATACCACGTTCACGAGCTTGTATTCGGGATGGATGTCCGTTTTCATCGTCAACCTCTATGGAGGCTGTGATCTATAGCACGAAGCGTCTGCCTCTTCAAATCGTGGAGCAGGGCCTTCCCAATCAGGTGCGTCCCAACGCCACCGCCGAGGATCTATACTGTCCCCCATGCGTTTCTTCAACACGTCGGGCCCCGTGGTCGCCCAGGACCATTACTGCATCCCACCGCTGGAGCGGGTGAACCTGGACAAGGTCCTGAGGTTGGTCGGGAACAAGCGGTATTTCGTGATGCATGCGCCCCGGCAAACGGGCAAGACCGCCACCCTGCTCGCGCTGCGAGACCTGCCGAACAGCGACGCCCAGGGCGCCGAAGCCGGCCCGCAGCTCCTGTTGCAGGCGTTCCTGCAGCGGGGGGTGAACAGTGGAGGCCGCATCGAGCGGGAGTACGGATTGGGCAGAGGACGCACGGACTTGCTGATCGTGTGGCCGCAGGAAGGCCGGGAGGCGCCGGAATCTTCGGCGGGCAAATGGACCTCCCTCAGCCGTACTGCCGCAGCACGTGCCGCGCGATGACCATGCGCATGACCTCGGACGCGCCCTCCGTGATAAGCCGGCTGCGCTGATCGCGGAACCACAGCTCGATGGGGAGGTCGGTGGTCAGGCCTACGCCGCCGTGAATTTGCAGCACCCGGTCCACCACCCGAAAGGACATCTCGTCGGCATACACCTTGACCATGTAGCCCTCGTTGCGCATGTCCTCGCCCTGGTCGTACTTCCACGCCGCGTGGTAGACCATGAGCGTGGCGGCGTGGAGCTCGGTATAGGAGTCCGCCAGCTTGAACTGGATGGCCTGCCGCTCGGCCAGCGGCTTGCCGAAGGTGACCCGCTGCTTGGCGTACTGGGCGCCCATCTCGATGGCGCGCCGGGCAACGCCGATGGCGCGCCCTCCGTGCTTGAGCCGGCCGATGCCGAGCCATTTCTGTCCCAGCTTGAAGCCTTCGCCCTCGGCGCCGATCATGTTCGCCGCCGGCACCCGGCAGTTGTCGAAGACGATCTCGCACGGCTCGTAGCCCATCATGGTCTTGTACTTGGCGGTGATCTTCACGCCCGGGTTGTCCATGTCCACCAGGATGCAGGAGATGCCGCCGTGGGAGCCCTTGCCGGGATCCGTGGCCACCATCACCTGGGCGAAATCGGCCTCGTCCGCCTCGGTGATGAAGCGCTTGACGCCGTTGATGACGTATTCGTCGCCGTCGCGCACGGCCCGGGTGCGCATGGAGCCCGGGTCCGAGCCGGCATCGGGCTCGGTCTGGGCGAAACAGGCGCGCTTCTCATCCCGCAGCAGCGGGTAGAGGTAGCGTTCCTTCTGCTCGTCGTTGAGGGCGTAGAGCACCGGGCGCACTTCCGGGCCGAAGATACTCCGGCCCCGGGACGGGACCGCCACCGAGCGGGCCATCTCGGCCCAGATGATGACCTGCGCCAACAGGCTCAAGCCGGCGCCGCCGAACTCCTCGGGGACGTCGAGCATCCACAGTCCCATCTCTCGTGCCTTGGTCTCGAACCGCTCGCGGTACTCGGGTTTGAGCGTGACCCCGTCCCGGCACTCCATCTCCACCGGGATGAGCTCCTGGTCGACGAACTTGCGGACCGTTTCCTGCAGCAGTTGCAGCTCTTCGGGTAGTGCGAAATCCATGACTTGATCCTTCCAGTCGGTTACGAATGCCCGCGTCCGGATTCGCGGGATCAGCTATGGTTGCCCAGGAACGGGATCAGCACGGCGGCCAGCTCGTCGGGCTTTTCCTGCTGCACGTGATGTCCGGTCCCCGGAATCTCCACCAGCGTCTTGTTTCTGAAGGATTCGACCCGGCTGAAGCGGGGCGACTCCTTGTATCCCGAGTCCGACCCGTATACGAGCAGCGTCGGACAGTCGATGCGTTCGATGAAGGCCCGGACCTGGGTCTCGGAGAACGACGAATACGATGGGTTTCGGGACCGCGGATCGTATTTCCACACCCACCCGTGGGGCGTCAGCCGGGTCCCGTGGCGCGCCGCGTGCATGGCCGCCCGGTTGGGGATGAGCGGGAAACGCTTTCGAATGGCCTCCGCCGCCTGTCCGACGGTCGCGTAGTAGGTGAGGACCGTGTCGGAGCCGTCGTCCCGGGTCCAGCGGCCGAAGAGTTCCGGGGCCTCCTGTTCGGTCCGGCCGTAGGGACCCGCCGCTTCGATGATGACCAGGCGCTTGACCTTCTCCGGCAAGGCCCCGGCGAACATGACCGCCATGCTGCCGCCGAGGGAATGACCCACGAGTGTGACGGCGTCCTTGTCGAGGTGCCGCAGCAAGCCCACCACGTCCAGCACGAAGTCCTCGTGCCGGTAACCCCGCTCCCGGCCTACCCAGCCGCTGTCGCCGTGGCCCCGCAGGTCGAGAGCCACCACGTGGGGCAGCGTGAACCCGGCCCTGTCGAAGGAATCCAGCAGGAAATCCCAACTGTGGCAGTGGTCCCGGTTTCCGTGGACGAAGACAAACGTCTCCCGGCTCGGGTCGCCGCTCTCCAGATAGTGAACCCTGGACCCCTCGACCTCGAAGGTCCCCTCACGAAACCGCGACGGCAAATCCATCACTCCTTGCGTTGACGTCACCGATCACCACCACCGCCCCTACCGGCCGACCTCCGCGATCCCCATCTGGCTGAGCCGGCGCCAGCCCGTGCTGCTTTCCTGCAGCAGCCGGTCCGAGTCGTCCGGGCCGTCGGTGAACGGATAGTAGTTGGGGAAACGGGGCGCCGGCAGCTTGTCCCACCCGGAGAGTATCGAGTCGGTAAAGCGCCACGCGTAGTCCACCTCGTCGGAGCGGGTGAACAACGAGGCGTCGCCGCGCATGGCGTCCAGCAGCAGCCGCTCGTAGGCCTCGGGGGAGCGCTGCTCGAACGCCTCGTAGACGAAATCCATGTTGACCCGCGCCAGGTCGATCTGCATCCCGGGACGCTTGCAGGCGAAGGAAAGGCTGATGCCCTCCTGGGGCTGGATCCTCAAGAGCAGCACGTTGGCGCTGGCCGCGGCCATGGCGAGTCCGTCGGGGGTCGCCGGGTCACGGAACAGCCGCAGCGGCGGATGCCTGAACTGCACGGCGATCTCCGACAGCCGGTTGCGCAACCGCTTGCCGGTGCGCAGCAGGAAGGGGACTCCGGCCCAGCGCCAGTTGTCGATCTTGGCCCGCAGCGCCACGTAGCTTTCGGTCACGGAGGTTTCGTCAACGCCCTCTTCCTGACGGAAGCCCTTCACCACCTCCCCCCGGAGCTCGCCGAAACCGTACTGGCCGCGCACCGTACACGCGGCCACCTCTTCCGGCGCGCCGTAGGGCACCAGCGCCCGCAGGAGCTTGACCTTCTCGTCACGGATGGACACGGGCTCCACCGCGGCCGGCGGCTCCATGGCGATGAGGCACAACAGTTGCAGCATGTGGTTCTGCACGATGTCCCGCAGCGCCCCGGCCTTGTCGTAGAACGTCCCTCTGCGCCCCTCCATGCCCAGGGTCTCGGCCACCGTGATCTGGACGTTCTCCACGTACTTCTGGTTGAACAGAGGCTCGAAGATGGCGTTGCCGAACCGGAAGCTCAGGATGTTCTGGACGGTTTCCTTGCCCAGATAGTGGTCGATTCGATAGATCTGGCTCTCGTCGAGGATGCCGGTGACCTCGTCGTTCATCTCCCGGGCGCTTTGCAGGTCGTGCCCAAAGGGCTTCTCGATGATGACGTGCGACCATGGCTCCTCCTCGGGGCGACGGATCAGTCCCGCGGCATCGAGGTTCCGGATGATGGGCGTAAAGAACTCGGGGGCCACCGAGAGATAGAAGAGCCGGTTGCCGGGAAGGTCCCGCTCGGCGTCCAGCGCGTCCAGCCTTGCCTTGAGCCCCCTGAAGGACCCGGCGTCGGTGTTGTCGCCCGGCTGGTAGTGGAGCGCCTCGAACAAGGGACTGCCGGCGTCCACGTCCGGGAAGTCCTGACGCATTTCACCGATCATCCGCTCCCGGTACGCCTCGTCGGTCATCTCCGTGCGCGAGAAGCCCACCACCGCGTAACGCTCCGGCAGATAGCCCTCCTGCTCGAGATGGTACAGCGCCGGGATCAGCTTGCGCTTGCTGAGGTCGCCCGAGGCCCCGAAGATCACCACCGTCAGGGGATCCCGGGCGCGAAACGAGTTGTCCCCCCTGCCCGCGTCCCTGTTGCCGCTGATGCGCACCGAGGCCTGCATGTCGTCGCGAGAATCCATCCGCGTTCCCCCCGAGAGACGAAACGATCGAAACGTACAAGTAGCGCGAACCCCGAGCGTTGTCAAAAACGCCCGTACAACCGAAGCTCGGGCCCGCGCCGCGCCTTGTTTGACACGGAACCGGCCCGAAGTTATCCTCTGCGACTGAAACCCATGCCGGGAGTCCCCTTGATATACGGCGCCCCGCTGCTGCTCGCCGCGGGTCTCGCCACGGCCGCCTGGGGCGGCGCCTGGGAGAAGGTTTCCTGGAACGCTCCCGGCGCCGGGAAGGAGCAACCCCCGCACGTTAACGCCATCGCCGTCCTCGACCCAAAGAACGCCTACCTCGGCGTCAGTGACGGGCGCCTGCTCCACTGGGACGGAGCGCGCCTGAAGCCCGTGGAACACCCGGTCAAGGTGAGCCCGAGGAAGTTCGTGGTGAACGCCGCCGACGACGTATGGGTCTTCGGCGACGACGCCTTGTCGCTGCATTACGACGGCAAGGCGTGGACCCGAGTGGACAACCCCCTGTCCCGGCGCAAGCCGTCGGAGGGACGGTTGTGGGGCGCGGGCTGCGCGGCCCCGGACCGCTGCTTCGCCGGCACCCGGGACGGTCGCCTGATCGCGTGGGACGGCAGGAAGTGGGAGCATGAAAGGAGTCCGGTGGACAAGGAGCGCATCTACGCCATGCGTTTCTCGTCGCCACGCTCCGGCTGGATGGTGGGGGAAGGCTTCTTCGCCCACTGGGACGGCAAGGACTGGAAGAAAGCCGACGTGGCCGGCGTCCCGCGCATGTACGACCTGGCCGTCATCGGCAACGACTGGGGCTGGGCCGTGGGCGACCACGGCGCCCTGTTCGAATATGACGGCGCCGCCTGGAGGAGGGTCGAAGCGCCGGGGTCCCTCTTCCGCCTGAGAGCCATCGCGTGCGCCTCCCGCTCCGACTGCTGGGCGGTGGGAGAGGCGGGCGCGGCCCTGGGCTGGAACGGCGTCCGCTGGGAAAGGACCCGTCTGGGCACCCCGGAGCGGCTCACCGCGGTCGCCATGGGGGAAGGCACGGGGCTGTTGGCAGGCGACCGCGGCACCCTCTTCCGTCGCGCCCCGGCTCCGGCCGCCGCCCGTCCATCCGAGGCGCCATGATCCGGTTCGGCGCGCTCGCCTACCTCCTGCGCCTCGGCCCCCGGCGGCTGCTGGGGCTGGTGCAGCACCTGCCCAGCTTCCTCCGGCTGTTCTGGCGTCTGTTCAAGGACCCGCGGGTCGGGATCAAGGCCAAGCTGCTGGCGTTGAGCGTGTTTGCCTACCTGATCCTGCCGGCCGACCTCGTGCCCGACCTGCTGCCTGCCCTGGGGCACGTGGACGATCTTCTGCTGCTCTTCCTGGGACTGAGAGGGTTCGTCAAGCTGTGCCCGCCTGAAGTGGTACGGGAGCACGTGCAGCGCATCGCCCAGAACCGCTGAGGCCGCCGGTGGCCTGTAGCCGACAGATCGCCGGCGATCGGACGGTCCCCTCTACTTTCCCCGTGGATAGAAGCCGGCGCCGATGACGACCTGCCGATCGCCCTTTTGAAACGCCTCTGCGTAGCTTATCTTGAGCACGGCCTCGTCCGTGTCCGTGGTGGCCGGATCATCGAACTTGTACTCGATGAATCCATCTCCCTCCAGAGCCATCTTGACCAACTCCCCGGTGTTACGGGGGCCGTCTTCATCCACCAGGTTGATCGACCTGCCTTCCAACTCCGGCTTCGCCACGTGAAAAACGAGTACGCCTTTCTTGTCCAGACCAAAGAGATAGATGGAGCCCTTCCTCCACTGCTCCCGGGTTCTGAAATCTTTCACGGCCTGGTCGTAGCCGGTCTTCAGATGCGCTATGGCCGTTCGAACGAAGTCCTTCAGGGACTCCTTGTCCTTCACTTCGGCCGCGGTCATGCCGGCCACGGAATGGCCGGGGGACCACGCGAAGGTTCCCGTCAAGGTCAGGGCAAACAGAACCGCCAAGGCTGCCTTCAGTGATTTCTCCATCGTTTTCCTCCTTCGGTATCGAATCGGGTTACAGCCCGTAGAAGGTTCGGGCGTTGTCGCCGAGGATCTTTTCCACCACCCGGGCCGGGATGTCGTCGCGTGCGCGGAGCTTGGCGGCCACGTTGTCCTCGAAGGACTGGTCGAGATGGCCGTAGTCCGAGCCGATCATGATGTGGTCTTCGTGGATGTAGTTCAGCAGCATGGGCAGATCTTCGTCCACCTCGCACACCACCCACAGGCGGTACTTCTCGAACAGTTCGGGGCCCAGCGGGAGGTCGCTCTCCTTGAGGGTGCGCCGGAGCTGGTGCAGCAGGTAGGGTACCCAGGAGGCGCTGGCTTCGACGAAACCGAACCGCAGATTGGGGAACTGCTCGGGAATCCGGTTGGCTACCAGATCCCGGAAGGCGATCAGCGGGAGCATGCGCAGATGCGGCAGCGTGTGGCTGACCCGCACGTCGAACACGCTGGATATGGCCGGCGAGCCCGCGCCGATGTGGATGCAGACGGGGAAATCGAGCCGGCTCGCCTCCTCGTAGAGCGGAAAGAAATAGGGCTCGGCCAGTGACCGGTCGCCCTCGATGCCGCGCATGTTCACGCCCACGGCGCCGTGCTCCCTGGCGTAGTGCAACTGCTCGATGGACTCCTCGATGGAGGTCAGCGGGAACACCGCCGTCCACCGGAGGCGGTTGTCGCCCTGGGCCCAGACCTCGCCCATCCAGCGGTTGTAGGCGCGGCAAAGCGCCACGTCGAGGTCCACGTCATCGGTGAGGTAGACTCCCCAAAGCGTGGAATAGATCACCTCCGCGGCCGCGCCGCGCTTGTCCAGGTCCCGCACCCGGGCCGCGGGGTCGGTCAACTGCCGCACCCCCAGGTCGATGTCCTGCCGGTACCACTGCCGGTCCTGTTCGGCCGGGGTGCTGAGCCGGGCGCTGCCCTTGCCCACGGATTTGGGGAAGATCTGCCCGTCGATGAGCCAAAAGGCGTTGGAGCTCTGATACTCGGTGTCGCTGGGCGCCTTCAGCAGGATCGGCCGGCGGTCGTACATGTCCTTGTCCATGAACTCCCACACCTCTTCCGATTCGACGATGTGGGTATCCGCGTCGATGAAGCCGTTCATGATGGTCTCCTTTCATGGGATCGCGCTCTTGCCCGGACATGGCGCAGCAGTCAGGGCAGCGGCGGGACTCTTCCGGACCAGGGCGCCGCCCGCTCGTAGGCGTGGGCCACCTTGAGCACGGTATCCTCGCGAAAGGCGCCCCCCGCGATCTGCACGCCGATGGGCAGGCCGTCCTTCGAGAAGCCGCCGTTGATGCTCAACGACGGCAGCCCGTTGACGTTAAAGGGGATGGTGCACAGTGTCAAGAAATTCCCGTGCGGACCCTGAAGCGGCGTCTTGCGGCCGTCCACGGTCGCGAAACCGCTCATGGACTCGTCGATGGAGAGTGCCGGGACCGGCGAGGTGGGAGCCAGGATCACGTCCACCCGGTCCAGCGCCTCGTCGAAGCCGTCGCAGATGAGCCGGCGGATCCGCTGGGACTGGTTGTAGGTTGCGCCGGATACCGTCAACGCCTGGATCTGGGTGGACAGCATGCTCGGGCTGTAGTCCCTGGCGTGGTGGCGCAGATAGTACTCGGCATCGGCCGTGCTCTCCACCCGGCTGGCGCAGAGCTGCACCGCGGGAATCAGGTCCATGTGGGGGACCGTGACGTCCTCCACGCTCATCCCCAGCGAACGCAGGATGTCGAGGGCGTTGGCAAGGGCCCGGCTGACCTCGTTCGAGGCGAATTTCTCGAAATATCCCCTGACGATGCCTGCGTGCATGCCGTCGACGGGGGAGCCGAGGCTCGCGGCGTAGTCCGGCACCGGTTCGCGCGAGCTCAGCGGGTCCCGGGAGTCGTGCCCCGCGATGACCTGCATCATGGCCGCGCAGTCCGCCACGGTACGGGTCAGCGGACCGAAGTGGTTGGTGGAGTACCCCCCCGTGCCCGGCACGCCGCCGAACACGCTCACCCGTCCGTAGGTGGGCTTCAGTCCGACGATGCCGCACAGCGACGCCGGGTTGCGTACGGACCCGGCGGCGTCGGTGCCGACGGACGCCATGCACATGCCCGCGGCCACGGCCACGGCCGATCCGCTGCTGGAGCCTCCGGGTATCCGGTTGCGGTCCCAGGGGTTGCAGGGGGTGCCGTAGAACGGGTTGACCCCATGGCTGCCCTTGGCCCACTCGTGCATATGGGTCTTGCCCAGACTGATGGCGCCGGCCTCCCGCAGCCGGGTCACCACCGTGGCGTCGAAGTCCGGCTTCCAGTCCGAAAGCGCCCTGGCGCCGGCGGTGGTCCGCACGCCCCGGGTGGCGAAATTGTCCTTGATGGAGATCGGGATGCCGTGAAGCGGACCGCGGTACCTGCCGGCGCGGATCTCCTCCTCGGCCGCGGCCGCCTCCTCCAGCGCACTCTCCGGAGTAGGCGTCAGGTACGCGCTCAGCAGCGGGTTCAGCCGTTCGATCCGCTCCAGGTAGAGCTTCGTCAGCGCCACCGGCGACACCTCGCCGGCGCGGACCTTCGGGGCCGTTTCGCTGATGGTCAGGGTCGCCAGGTCCTTCTCGACCATTTCGAGCACCTCCTCCGCGGGCAGGTCAAAGATTGTAGAGGTTCCTGGCGTTCTCGCCGAGGATCTTGTCGATGACGTGCGGGGCAACCTCGCCCTTGTTTCTGAGAACGCGCAGGGCCTCGATCTCCGCGGAACGGTCCGCGTGGCCGTAGTCCGTGCCGATGACGAGGTTGTCCTCGCCGCCGTATCGGAGGATGGTGGCGAGGTCGTCGTCCGTCTGACAAGCCACGTACACCCGGTTCTCGCGCAGCACGTCGTCCGGCAACTCCACGCCCTGCCGCTCGAAGAGCCGCTTGAGGTCGTGGATCACATACGGCAGCCATTGGGCGCTGACCTCGATGAAGCCGAACCGCAGGCCCGGGAACTTCGCCGGGACGCCCTCCATGATGAGGGAGTGGAAATCCCCTACCACCGCCAGCTTGAAGCGCCGGAAACCGGCCTGCACCGGAAACAGGTCCTGGTAGGTGAAACTGGCGATGCCCGAGTGAACGCACACCGGGACGTCGAGCCTGGCGGCCTCTTCGTAAAGCGGGAAGTAGTAGGGGTCGGTGATCTGCTTCTCGCCTTCCAGGCCGCGCATCATGAACCCGCAGGCGCCCGCGTCCCTGGCCCAGGCAAGCTCGTGCAGGGCCTTGTCCATGGTCAGGAACGGCAGCAGCGCGATCCACCGAAGGCGCCCCCTGGCGCCTTCGCAGAGCCCGGCCAGCCAGCGATTGTAGCTCCTCGCCAGCGCCAGCTCCACCGCGGGCTTCATGGTCACCGGACGGAGGAACAGGGTTGGATAGAGCACCTGGACGTCCACCTCGAGTTCGTCCATGTGGCTAAGCCGGGCCTCCACGTCGCGCATCTCGCGGGCTTCGGGGGAGGTGTCCAGACCGACGTTGTGAGATTTGGGTTGCAGCCGACCGTCCACGAACCAGTACTCGGCCCGTTTCGGAACCCGGTCCCACTTGTCGCGCATGTCGGCCCTGGTGTGCTCCCGGCCCGACACGATGACTTCCGGCCGGAGGTCCTGCTCCGATTCCTCCAGAAAATCCCACGTGTGCGGATTCTCCAACACGTGGGCATCGGCGTCGACGGTGAGCATGGCGGATCCCCCCTTCTGTCCGTGGCCCGTCTACGGTTACGGGAAAGGGCGGGCTTGAAACCCACCCCTACATCGGCGGACGGCGCTCGTACCAGCGGGCCTGCTGCTGGTAGGCGTAGCCCACGCGCAGCACCGTGGACTCGGCAAAGGCCTTCCCCCAGAACTGCATGCCCACCGGCAAGCCGTTGGAGTTGACCCCGCACGGGATGGCCAGCGCCGGGATACCCGCGAGGTTGGCCGGCGAGGCGAAGTCCGGGCGCAGCATCTTGTACACCGCGTCGAGGCCGTCCAGGTCCGCGGCCAGGGGCGCCGGCGTGGGATTGGTGGGCAGGGCCATGACTTGGACCTCGCGAAACACCTCGTTCAGTTCCCGCCTGAGACGGCTCCGCATCCGCTGGGCCTGGATGTAGTCCCCGCAGGTGGAGACCGCGCCGATGAACAGGCGCGCGCGGCGCGACTCCGAGGCCTCCCCCGCCATGGCCTCGTCCATGTCGGCCCGGCAGATGTTGTAGAACTCGCAGGAATAGATGAGGCCGTTGGCGACGGTGGCGTGCTCCATGCTCGGCACCGTCACGTCCCGGACCTTGGCTCCCAGGGATTCCATGGCCGCCAGCGCCTCGTCCAGGCATGCCAGCACCTCGGGGTCGGCGTCGATGAGCTTCATGTACTCGCGCGGGACCCCGACGACCATACCGGAGACCCCGGCCCGCAGGTCCGCGGTGTAGTCGGAGACGTCCATCTGACTGCAGGTGGGATCCCTGGGATCGAAGCCGGCCAGGACCTGGAGCATGTGCGCGAGGTCCTCCACCACCCGGGTCATGGGTCCGACGGTGTCCAGGGACCAGCCCAGGGGCGCCAGGCCGAAACGGCTGATGCGTCCGTATGTGGGCTTGAGCCCGGAGATGCCGCAGTACGACGCGGGGTTCCGGATCGATCCCGCAGTGTCCTCGCCCAGGGAGCCCATGCACAGCCCGGCGGCGATGCCCGCGCCGGAGCCGGTGCTGGATCCGCCGGGCACGTGGTCGAGATTCCAGGGATTGCGCGCGCCCTTGATTCCGCCCGGAAGACCGCTCATGTTCAGCTTCCCGAGCAACACCGCCCCGGCCTCGCGCAGGCGGCGCACCGCGGTGCAGTCTTCCCCCGGACCCGCGGGCTGCGGGATGCGCACCATGGACAGGGCGCCCTCGACGTCGTATTGATCCTTGACGGCGACGGGAATGCCGTGGAGCGGCCCCCGATACCGGCCCTGTTGTATCTCCCGCTCTGCCGCCCGGGCCTCCTCCAGGGCGCTTTCCTCCATGAGGTTCACGTAGGCCCGCAGGTTGCCGTCGAGGGCGTGGATCCGGTCGAGGCAGGCCCGGGTCAAGTCAACGGGAGAAACCTCGCGCTTCTGCAGGCGCGGGGCCATGCTGTCAATGCTCGCGAAACACAAGTCTGACATGTCGGCTCCTTGCTCGTCAGATGCGGAACGTTAGTCCTCGTACGATTCCGGCCGGAAGACCCCGCCGACCTGCTCGCCGGCCAGGTTGATGGAGTGGAGCTTCTCCAGGCTCTCCATATAGGCCTCCAGCATCGGGATGAAGCGCGCGCGATCGCTCTCGGCCATTTCCAGGCCGGCCCGGCGCAGCAACCGTTGCAGGGTTTCCTCGGTGTGCCCATCCATGACGAACCTCCTGTCTACGTAACTGACTGCCGCCTCACCCCAGATCCCCCCACAGCAACTGCACGGCGCAGACCGCGGCCACTGCCGCGGTTTCCGTGCGCAGGATGCGCCTGCCGAGCCCGACCGTGTGGAACTCGTGGGCCGCGGCCCTGGCCGCCTCCTCCTCGCTGAACCCTCCTTCCGGGCCCACCATCACGAGCACGGAGCGCAGGCTCCCCAACTCTTCTCGGAGAGAAACCAGCGGCCGGCCCGACGAGCCTTCCCAGAATAACATCCTGGCCTCGCACTGCCAGTCTCCCGCCAGGACCGCGTCGAACGGGACGGCGTCGTGAATTTCCGGGATCCGGATGCGCCCGCATTGTCCGGCAGCCGCGGCCGCAATCTTTTCCCAGCGCTCGCGGCGTCTCCGGCCCTTGTCGCCGGCGAACCGCGGTACGGTATGCGACGAAAAGAACGGCGCCACCCGGGCGACCCCCAACTCCGTGGATTTCTCCACGATCCAGTCCATCTTGTCGCCCTTGCCCACGGCTTGGGCCAGGGTGACGGCCAGCGGCGACTCCCGTTGCGGGCGATAGGACCGTACCACGGTCATAGCCGCAACTCCAGCTTCATAGGCGCGGATGAGGGCCTCATGCTCCGTTCCCTCGCCGTCCCACAGCAACACCCGGGCGCCCGGGCGCAGGCGCAGGACCTTGCGCATGTGCAGGAGTCCCTCTCCGCGCACGGTCGCGGCGCCGTGGCGAACCGCGTCCGGCGGCACGAAGAACCGCGGCAGACTCATGGCGGCTTCCGCAGCAGCAGGGTGCTCCACTCGTTGCGGTCCTTGCGCCGCTCCAGCCGGAACCCCTCGAAGCGCCGCACCACCGCGGGCGCCTGGGCGCGCAGCAGCCCGGAAAGGATCAGGGCGCCGCGGGCGGCCACGCAGCGGGTGAGGGAAGGGGCCATGGGCAGGAGGGTTTCCAGGATGATGTTCGCCACCACCAGCGGGAACCGGCGTCGCACCCGGCCGAGACTCATGCCGGTCAGCGTGATCACGCCGTCCAGCCCGTTCAGCTTGAGGTTCGCATCGGCCGCCTTGAGCGCCACGGGATCGTTGTCCAACGCCAGCACCTCGCGAACCCCGAGCCGGGCCAGGCCGATGGCGAGGATGCCCGACCCCGTGCCCACGTCGAGGGCTCTGGCCGGCACGGTCCCGGCGCAAAGCTCCTCGATGAACTCCAGGCAACAGCGTGTGGTCTCGTGGGTCCCGGTGCCGAAGGCCATGGCCGGCTCGATGAAGACCACGCCGCGGGGCGTCTCCGGAGGAGGAATCCACGGCGGCGTCACCAGCAACCTCCGGCCGACCTTCTGCGGCTTGAAGTGGTCCCGCCAGGCGTCGTGCCAGTTCTTCTCGGCGACCACCCGCCAGCGCGTGCGGCCCACGAAACAGTCGGGGAAGATGTCCCGTAGCCCGCGCAGGTACTGCCGGACCGCGGGCTTGAGGACCGCATCGTCGGGGGTGTACGGAAAGAACGCGCGCAGGGAACGGTCGCCGCAGACAAGGCCGGTGGAGCCGTGCTCCACCAGGAAGTTGGATATCGGGTCCTGCACCGGGCCTTCGGCCTGGATGAAAAGCTCGAGCCAGCGGGCCGCCATGCCTTCCTTTATGTCACAGGTCGGGTATCGGGCAATAGCCGCGGACCGGTTGTTGGAGGGAGCGGCGGGGCTGGAACGGGCCATGAGGAGAGCAACGGACGAGCGCCGAATGGACTCTAACCCACGGACAGGCTAAAACGCTCATGGTCCTTGCACGGCCACCCCGAAAGCATGAAAACCGTATTTTCACAGCAACAAGACCCCATGGGAACCATCGCGTTCGACACCCACGCCTTCGTGAAGGAGTTGACCCGAGCCGGCATGCCGGAAGAGCGGGCCGGGGTCAAAGGGGCATGCCATCGATGAGCACCATCGAGTTTCTCCTCGTGAAGGTGCTCAGCAGCATGGTGGTGCCTCCGGGCAGCAATATCATCCTCGCGCTGCTCGGTCTTTTGCTGCTCCCCTTCGCGCGTCGCGTGGCCGCGCTCGTGGTGCTCGTGGCCGTGACCTCGCTCTACGCCTTCAGCACGGCGTTGGTGGCCGGTGCGTTGGAGCGGAGCCTGTACGAACACCCGGCCTTGTCGCCGGGGACCGAGCTCTCGGCAGTGGGAGCCATCGTGGTGTTGGGCGCGGGAAGCTACCCCGGCCGGCTCGACTACGACGGCCGCGTCACGGCGTCCGGCTGGACGCTGGAGCGCCTGCGTCACGCGGTATCCTTGCACCGGCGCACCGGACTGCCTCTGCTCGTAGCCGGCGGCCTCGGGCTGTCCGACGGGCCGACCGAGGCGGAACTGATGACGCGCTCGCTCGAGAACGATTTCGGCATCGCCCCGGTTTTCGTGGAAAGCCGTTCTCGAAACACCGCGGAGAACGCCGTCTACAGCGCGGCGCTGCTCGCCGAGGCGGGGATCACGCGCATCGCGCTGGTGACCCACGCCACTCACATGTCCCGCGCGGTGGGCGCTTTCGAGCGCCAGGGTCTCACGGTGGCGCCGGCGCCGGTGGTGACGGGCAACTTCTCGTCCGGCGTCAACGCCTTCCGGCCTGGCGCGGGCGCCCTCGCAGTTTCCGCTTACGCCATCCATGAGCATGTCGGCCGCTTGTGGTATCCATTGCGCTACTGAGCGCGACGCGACGCGGCCTTTCCCAGCATTCCCCATACACCGGCCACTGGCCGGCGCCGGCCGGTTGCCCGCGACCCTCTCCCTGGTACAATGGGAGACGCCATGGAATCCCGCGAGATCAGGGAGACGCCGGCGTTCTATCAGGCTGGCCACGCCGGAGACTTTTCGTACACTCCGGACCGCATGGCGGTATTCGAGGAGGCGAAGCGGTTCAGGCGAGAGTTCGAGGTCCGACCGGCCGCGGCGGATTCCAGGAGGATCGATCTTCTCCTCATCGACGTCCAGCGCGACTTCTGTCACCCCGAGGGCACGTTGTACGTGGGCGGCCGCAGCGGCCAGGGGGCCGTCGAGGACAACCGGCGCATCGCGGAGTTCATCTACCGGAACCTTGCGCGGATCACCCACATCCGCTGCACCCTGGACAGCCACAACAACTTCCAGATCTTCTTTCCCTGGTTCTGGGTGGACTCTCACGGCGAGCCCCTTTCGCCCCATACTCTCATCACGGTCGACGGACGCGACGCCAAGCGGCTGATCAACACCGACCCCTTGGGAAACGTCCTCAAGGAGAACATCGCCCCCAACCCGTCCATGACCTCCTGGCTCACCGACAAGGGCTACGACTGGCTGTTGGAGCAGTGCCGCTTCTACAACCGGGAACTGGCGGCCGGGGGCCGCTATACCCTCTACCTCTGGCCCCCGCACTGCCTGGTGGGAAGCCCGGGGCACACGGTCACAGGGGTGGTGGACGAGGCCCGGACGCTGCACTCCCTCGCTCGGGTGTCGCAGTCCTGGGCCGAGATCAAGGGCGCCCACAACCTGACGGAGAACTACTCCGTGCTGCGTCCCGAGGTTCTGACCACGTGGGACGGCGGTGTGCTGGGGGAGAGAAACGTCCGCTTCTACCGAACCCTGGTGGAGGCGGACGCGCTGATCGTAGCCGGACAAGCCGCCAGCCACTGCGTCAAGAGCACGGTGCAGGACCTGCTGGAAGAGATACGGCAGGAGAACCCATCGCTGGCGCAAAAAGTCTACATCATGACCGACTGCACGTCCTCGGTGGTGGTGCGGGACGAGGACGGGGCCGTCGCCGCCGATTTCACCGAAGCCGCGGAGCAGACCTTGACCGAAGCCGCGTCCGCCGGCATGCACCTGGTGCGCTCCACCGACCCGATGGAGAGCTGGCCGGGGATGTGAAGTCCCAGCCCATCAGGCCAGTAAATCAGGCATAACCTACCCCCCGATGCTCCGCTTCCGGCAGGGCCGGGACCCTTCCATTGTCACCCTGAGCAAAGCGAAGGTCCCGCCGCCGTAGCTGCGATTTTTCGCTCCGCTCGGGATGACGGGCTCCGTTCGGAATGACGGGCTAAAGCTCCTCCAGGTGCTTCCGCACCCGCTGGAGGAACCGGGCGCCGATAACGCCGTCCACCACGCGGTGGTCGGCGGACAGGGTCAGGGTCATCATGGAGCGGACCGTGATGTCGTCGCCGTCGGGGACCACGCGGGGCGCCACCCGGCCCACCGCCAGGATGCCGCATTGCGGCGGATTGATGATGGCGACGAAGCTGACGACGCCGAACATGCCGAGGTTGGACACCGTGAAGGTACCGCCCTGGTAGTCCACGGGTTTCAGCTTGCGGCTCCGTGCCCGGCGAGTCAGTTCGGCGCTACGCCGGGCCAGCTCTTCAAGGCCGAGCCTGTCCGCGTTCCGGATGACCGGCACCACGAGGCCCTCCTCCACCGCCACGGCGACGCCGAGATTCACGTTCGGAAACCGCCGGACGCCGCCGTCGGTCCAGGCGGCGTTCATGGACGGCGATTCCGCCAGCGCTCGGCTCACCGCTTTCAGGATGAAGTCGTTGATGGACGGCGCCGGCCCGACCCCCTGCTGCCTCAACGCGCTGCGCCGCGCCTCGACGCCGGTCATGTCCACGTCCATGTTGAGGTAGAAGTGCGGCGCCGTCTGCTTGCTCAAGGTCATGCGCTCGCCGATGACGCGCCGCATGCTGCTGAGCCGGACGGACCCTCCGGCGCCGGCTTCAGCGGCTGCGGACAGCACGTCCCGCGCCGCCACCGCGCCTTCCGGTCCGGTGCCCGTGACACCGGCGAGATCCAGGCCCCGCTCTTTCGCCAAGCGCCTGGCCGCGGGCGAAGCGAGGGTTCGGCGCGTTCCGGGGCCGGCCGCGGGCGCCGCCACTGCACGGGCCGCGGACTGCCTTGCCTTCCGGGCTGACGCCGCACCCTTGCGCCGCGGCACGGACATGGGCGGTTCCGCCGTCCCGGGCAGGTCCTCGCCCGGCTCGATGATGAGCGCAAGGGTCTGCCCCACGGGGATATCGTCATCCGGGGACGCGGTGACGCGGGCCAGGGTTCCGGACGCCGGCGCCTCGACCTCCACCACGGACTTGTCCGTCTCCACCTCCATCAACATCTCGCCCTTGATGACGGAGTCCCCTGCCTGCTTGAGCCAACGCACCAGACGGCCCGTTTCCTGGGTCGCCCCCATGGCCGGCATGATCACATCCACCGCCATCGCGTTCCTCGACTCAACGTATTCGGGAGGACAGGACACTCTCTCCCGGACCCGGACCGGAAACCGGCCACGGGCCGCCGGGCCTGCCCCCTACCGCGCCTGAGGCCGGTCAGTCGTAGGAGACGCCGGGTAACGGCTTCTCCAAAACCTCCTCGAGGGAGTTGGCGCGAGACCACTGCTCCGCCGGCCGGCTCTCGCCCTCCCAGCCGATCTGGTCCATGGAGGCGTAGAGCTCGATTTGAAAGCCGTCGGGATCGGTGAACTCCACGCCCGGGTTGCAGCCCGGCCCCCGGCGGCCTTCGTAGAGGATAGGCACCCCCTTCGCCTTCAGGAAGTCGCGGATCTCGAACAGCTCGGAGACGCTTCCCACCTCCAGGGCGCAGTGGTTGAACGCCACCTGATCCGGCTCGGGCTGCCCCTTGTTGGACTGGGACGGAAAAAGCGCAATGGAATGATGGTCCGACGCGTTTCGGAGAAAGACCATGCCCCGCTCGTTCACGTCCGACACCTTGAATCCCATGATCTCCGTCCAGAACCGGGTGCTGCGCTCGAGGTCGCTTACGTTGAACACCACGTGGCCGATCTTCTTGACCTTGACCGGCGTCCTTTCCTCACTGCTCATGTTCGTCTCCTTTCCCCATGGAGTCCTTTCCGATCACCGACTGGACGGCGGGCATCCGGCCGCGGCAATCAGGTCATGCCGGCTGCCTACTCGATATGAACGAAGGCCCGGGCCCAGTTGTGCGGCGCCAGCGTGTGACCCTGCCCGGTGACATCCTCGGCAAGAAACACGTCCCCGGCCACGAACGTCCTCGACGTGCCGTCGCCGACCCGGATCTCCGCGGAACCCGACAGGGTGATGCAGTACTGCCGCCGCGGTGCGTTGTGGAAGTCGCCCAGGTGAGTTGCCGGATCGTTCTTCAGGACCAGCCCCGTCACCGGCAGGGTCTCGAAGAAGAACCCACCGCCGGCGCCGGTATCCAGATCCTCGAAATGGGACTGGCCGTCGTCTCCGGTGAACAGTCGGACGAATTGCACGGTGAACCTCCTGTGTGCCCGAATGCGCGGCGGCGCCGCATCCTCCTTTGTACGCCTGCAGGGAGGGATAGATCAATCGGCGCACCGCGCCGCAGAGGATCGCCCCGTCCGGTGTGCTATACTCGCCGCCATTCCAAACGGGGAGGCATCCATGCGGCTCAAGGACAAGGTCACCATCATCACCGGGGGCGGACACGGGCTCGGGAAAGCCTACGCCAGGCGGTTCGCCGGGGAAGGGGCACAGGTGGTCATCGCCGACGTCGACGGCGCAGCGGGCGAAGCCGTGGCCGAAGAGCTGAACCGGGCCGGTCATGCGGGGTGGGCCAGAACGACGGACGTCACCGAATACGACAGCATCGAGGGACTCATGGCCGGAACCCTCGAGCGATTCGGCCGCATCGACGTGCTGCTCAACAACGCAGCCATCTACGTGACCCAGAAGATGTGGATGGGCCGGGTGGAAGACTGCCCGCTGGACGAGTGGGACCGGGTCCTGGAGGTGAACCTCAAGGGTGTGTTCATGTGCTGCCGCGCGGCCATTCCCGTCATGAAGCGCCAGAAGTCGGGGAAGATCATCAACATCGCGTCGGGCACCTTCCTCAACGGCACCAGCAACATGCCCCACTACACCAGCTCCAAGGGCGGGGTCGTGGCGCTGACGCGCGTCATGGCGCGCCAACTGGGGGACTGGAACATCAACGTCAACTGCATGACGCCGGGCTCCACCATGAGCGAAGAGGTGGTCACCGAAGACGTCCGCAAGCGACGGGCCGACAGCGCCGGCCGGCGGGCCTTCAAACGCGTCGAGGTGCCCGAGGACGTCACCGGCACCGCGCTGTTTCTCGCCAGCGCCGACAGCGACTTCATGACCGGGCAGTTGTTGGTGGTGGAAGGCGGCGGGATCATCCATTAGCCGGAAAGCAGGCGGGTCATCCGCCCGCGGATCGGGTGTCCCAGACGAGCTTGGGGTTCCTGTGCGCCCCGCCGAGCTCGCCCCGGGCGTGCTCCCGCGGATAGCCCAGACAGTTCGAGACATAGCGCAAACCATCGATAACCCGGTCGCGGTTGCGGTGCTGGTGGCCGAAGACGTGGAGCACTGAGCCCAACGCGCGAATCTGGGCCTCGAGCCGCGTGCTGCCGGCGACCCTGCTGAAGTTGAACCGTTTGGCGCGGGCGGGTCGCGAAGGCGCGGCGGCCGCGGACAGGCCGAACATCAGCTCCTTTCTGGGCAGGAAGTGACTGAACGATATGACCGGCGCGTCATAATGCCGGTCGAGGTGCGGCTCGTTCATGTCGAGGAAATGGTCCGTCACGGACATGCCTTCCGGCCACCGGGTGCGAACGTTGTCGGCCCACATGGAGAGACTGGCGTCGTCGCCGTCCCTGGGAACGAACAGGCTCGTCGCGCCCTGTTCCGGCTTGACGTACCAGGAGAACAGCGGCACCACCCAGGCTCCGGGATCATCGGGGCCGGAGGTCACTTTGGTCGGGCCCGTGGCAACGGCGAGCCTGGCGCACAGTCGCAAGACCTGCCGGAACTTGGCGGTGGAGTCGCCGGCCTCGCCGCGCCGGATCCAGAGCTCGTGGTTTCCGGGCACGAAAAAGACGTGGGCAAATTTTTCACGCACGCCTTCGAGAACCCGCGCAAGCCTGGCGAGATCGTCACTCACGTCTCCTGCCAGCAGCAGCGTGTCACGCGAGTACAGAGCACCGGAGAGCGTCTGCATTCGCGTCATGTTCTCCGGGTAATCCACGTGCACGTCCGATATGGCGAAAATGCGCATGGCAGTTCCCACCCGCGACCGTTCCCTTCATAGCAGATCCGTCTTGTGATCCGTAGATGCGTCGGATAGAATCCGGTGGCTGCGAATATCGAGGCACGACCGCGACCTACGGTCTCCGCGCCGCAGCGTCGCGGGTGCATACTTTCTGCGAAAACGACCTCATGAACGACAAAAGCCCTCACCGCCCGAGCGAGCTGCTGGCCGCCTTGAAGCAGTCCGGCGTGAAGGTCATCGTCTCGGTCCCCGATAGCTGGATCGGGGACTTCATGGAGAAGGTCGAGGAGGACCCCGACATGACCCTCATTCGGGCCACCCACGAGGAAGAGGCCCTGTCCATCTCCTGCGGTGCGCGGCTCGGCGGGGCGCGCCCGGTGCTGCTGATCCAGAACGTCGGGCTCCTGACCATGGGCGCGGGCATGGTGTGCCTGGCCCAGCGGTACCAGTTTCCAATCCTCATCCTGGCCTCCTACCGCGGGTCGGCGCGGGACCCGGTCTTCTATCACCTCCCCAAGGGGCGGGCGACGGAGCCGGTGCTCCGCGCCTACGGACTTTCCTATGCCGTGGCTGCACCGGAACTGCCCATCGGGGCGCAAGTGGAACGGGCAGCGACCTTCGCCGAGGAAGGTTCGTCGCCCTTCGTGCTGTTGTTGGATAGCGAGGACATACGCTGGTGAGCGAATCGAGACCGACACGCGAAGCGTACTATCGCGTTCTTGCCGAATCCATATCGGAACAGACCCTGGTGGTGACTTCTCTGGGCAATGCTTCCTACGTGTGGTCCAACGTCTGCGACCGTCCCGAAAACTTCTATCTGGAAGACGCCATGGGGCTGGCCCTTCCCCTGGCCCTGGGCCTGGCCGTGTCCCAGTCGCGAAAGCGGGTGGTGGTGGCGGAAGGCGACGGCGGACTGATGATGCATCTGGGGGCCTTGATTACCGTCGGCTCCGTCGCCCCGCGGAACCTCACGGTCCTGCTGGTGAACAACAACATCCACGCCGCGTCAGGCGGACAGCCGCTCACCAACACCGGGCTGGACCTGACGGATCTGGCGCGCTCCGCCGGGATCGAGAAAACGCTGTACGTCGGTTCCCTCGAAACCTTCCGGGCGCATTTGCCGTCCGCCTTGACGGAAGAGGGTCCCTCCGTCCTGGTCCTCGCCACCGAGCCCGACGTGCCGCCGGCAAAGCCGGCGTTCCCCATGAACCCGCCCATGATGAAGCAACGTTTCATGGACGCGCTGGGGGTGCCGCGCTACGTGCCCGCCATGTTCCGCACCTGAATTCGCAGGTTCCCGACCCGGGAGTCCGTCACGGAACGCCGCCGTCCGTCCGGGTCGCCGAAACCTGTTGACAGGCTGCGGGTAAAGCGATCTAATCGGCTCCGGCCTGCGGGCGAGCAGGCAAGTTCCCGGGATTTGCGAGTTGCGGCGCATTGGCAGGGTGTCCTGACGGGAGGAGCTAAAATGAAGCGAAACGGCTTGATCGGAGTATTCGTTGCAGCGGCGCTGGCCGTGTTGTGGAGCGGAACCGCGCCGGCCCAGGTCAAACTGAACATGGTCGGCTCCTGGCCTCCGGGCGTCTCTTCCGCGGCCGACGTCGGCATACGCTACATGGAGGAGGTCAACCGGCGCGCCAAGGGCAAGGTGGTGATCAACTTCAAGGGAGCGCGGGAAGTGGTGCCGACCTTCGACCAGCCCGAAGCGCTGGTGCGGGGCGTGTTCGACGTCTGGTACGGCGCCTTGAACTATTGGGCGGGCGTGGTCAAGGCGGGATACGTTACGGAGTTGTCGTCCCTGGAACCTCCCGACGGGGGGCCGGGCCATGCGCTGCACGATTTCATGGTGAAGATGTACGAGAAGCAGGGGGTTCGCTACCTGGGAGCCTTCTCGGGCGACCGCCAAACCGGAAACCACTTCATGTCCACGCAGAAGGAAGTCTCGAGCCCGGCCGACCTGAAGGGCATGAAGGTCCGGGTGCCGCCGCTCACGCGCTTCTTCGTCAAGGCGGTGGGCGCGGAGCCGGTAACCCTGCCGCCGTCGGAGATCTACCTCGCCCTGGAGAGAGGCGCGGTGGAGGGGTTCACCTGGCCCTACTACGATGGCTTCACCAATTTCGGCTGGCACAAGGTGACCAAGTACCTCATCGGCCACCCGTTGTATCGGGACGGCATCGGCATTGCGGTGAACCTGAAGAAATGGAACAGCCTGCCCAGGGACGTTCAGCAGGTCATGCTGGATTCCGTCGGCGTGATCCAGCAGTGGTCCCGTGGGTGGATGTCGGCACACCAGGGCTTTCAGTTGGCCACCATGAAGAAAGCCGGAATGAAGGTGATCCGGTTCTCGGATGCCGAGGCGAAGAACTGGGCCAAGACCTCCAACGAGGCTCTGTGGGCGCATTTCAAGACCGCGATGAGCACGGACGACTACGCCAGGGCCAGAAAGCTGATGGGATACGACTGATCGCTGAAACCGCTGCATGACGGCCGGCAAGAAAATCATCCGCGTCTTCGATTCCCTCCTGGATGCCGGCGCGGCGCTGTCGGGCGCACTCTTGGTGGCCGTCATGCTCCTGACCTCCGTCAAGGTGTTCTTCCGGTACGGTCTCCGGGAGGGTCTGTTGGGGGTCGACCAGATCAGCGGGACCCTGCTGGTCTATATCGCCTTCCTTGGCGCCGCCTGGGTGCTCAGGCGCGAAGAGCACGTCACCATCGACCTCCTGGTCTCCCGGCTCCGGCCCAAACACCGTCGCCGGCTGACCTGCGCCAACTCTGTCCTCGGCGCGTTGATCTGTCTTGTGGTGGCCGTCTATGGCGCCCTGGAGGCCGTCACCTCCTGGCAGCGGGGCATCCTCATCCCGGCCGAGATCGAGATCCCGAGGGTGATCAATCTGGGCGTCATTCCATTGGGCGCCTTCCTCCTCTCTCTCCAGTTCGTGAGACGGGCCGGACGCGCCCTGGACGACTCCGCGTCCGACACCGTCGAGACCCACCCTTGAGGTAGACGCCCGTGGAGTGGTGGGCCTACATGCTCTTCTTCTTCGGCGGTCTGACCGTGCTGCTGCTCATCGGACTGCCGGTGGCCTTCGCTTTCACGCTGGTGAACATCATCGGGGTCTACGTGTTCTGGGGCGGGACCATCGGCCTGCAGCAGCTCGTCCTCAGCATCGACAGCTCCATCTCCACCTTCGTGCTCGTGCCCGTACCCATGTTCATTCTCATGGGCGCGGTCATGTTCCATTCCGGGGTGGCGTACAAGATGATCGACGTCCTGGACGAATGGCTGGGACGCATCGCCGGAAGGCTGTCGCTGCTCGCAGTGGGCGCCGGCGCACTGTTCGCCACCCTCACCGGGGTGGCCATGGGCAGCGTGGCCATGCTGGGTTCCACCCTGGTGCCGGACATGGAGAAGCGCGGCTACAGCAAGTCCATGTCGTTGGGGCCCATCCTGGCCAGCGGCAGTCTGGCCATCATGATTCCGCCCACCGCCCTGGGCGTCATCCTGGCGAGCCTGGGCAAGATCTCGGTGGGCAGGCTCCTGGTGGGGATCATCATCCCCGGCCTGATGCTGGCCGGCGTCTACGCCGCCTACATCATCATCCGGTGTACCCTTCAACCCTCGCTGGCGCCGGCTTATGACGTGTCGCCGACCCCGTTGGGACGGCGCATCGCGGACACGTTCCGGTACGTGGCGCCGCTGGTGTCCGTCATCGTCATCGTCATCGGGACGATCTTTTTCGGAGTGGCCACGCCCACCGAAGCCGCGGCCGTCGGGGCACTGCTCTGCTTTCTGCTGGCCATGGCCTACCGCAAGCTGACCTGGAACGTGACCAGGGAAGCCGTGGGCACCGCAACGTCCATCGCGGTGATGGTCTTGACCATCCTCACCGGCTCCGCCGCGTTCAGCCAGGTTCTGGCCTTCACCGGGGCCACCGCCGGGATTACCAATCTCGTGGTGGGTCTGCCGGTCCATCCCATGGTCATCCTCATCTTGATGCAGGTGGTGCTGGTGTTCCTCGGAATGTTCATCGAGCAGACCTCCATCGTGCTGGTGACCATCCCCATCTACATGCCCATCGTCAACGCCCTGGGATGGGACCCGGTCTGGTTCGGCGCCATCATGCTCCTCAACCTGGAGTTGGCCACCATCTCCCCGCCCTTCGGGCTGTCGCTGTTCGTCATGAAAGGGATCGCGTCGCCCGGCACCACCATGGGCGACGTTTACCGCGCGGCCCTTCCCTTCGTCGGGTTGAACCTCGTCGTGATGGCCCTCATGATCATTTTCCCCGCGCTGGTGCTGTGGCTACCCAGCCTGATGAACTGACCTCCCCCCGGTTATCCGGTCATCGCGCCCTCCCCTGATCTGCATCCGGGGCTCCCTCGATTCGGAGTCCATGGAAGCCCCCTAAAGTTTCCGGCCCGTCCGGCGATCCTATTCTACAGGCGCCGGGATTCCATGGGCCCGGCATGATCCAACGTATTGCGCGAAGGAGGTGCAATGATGCGCGAAGTTTCGAGAGGCTACGGGCGGTGGCTGCCGGCCACGGTGATACTGGGAATGTTCCTGTGGGCGGGGAATCCCGCGTGGGGACAGAACGTCTTCATCAACGAGATTCACTACGACAACCGCGGCGCGGACGCGGATGAGCGCCTGGAGGTGGCGGGGCCGGCCGGCACCGACATGAACGGATGGAGCCTCGTGCTCTACAACGGCAAGAACGGCATGCCGTACCGGACCATCCCCCTGGAGGGGGCCATTCCCGACCAGCAAATGGGTTACGGGACGGTCTCGTTTCCCACCCATCGCATTGAGAACGGCGCGCCGGACGGCATCGCGCTGGTCAACCCGGAAAAGGAGGTGGTTCAATTCGTGAGCTACGAGGGCGGCTTCACCGCGGCTTCGGGACCGGCCGAGGGCCTTGCGGCCACGGACATCGGCGTTCGCGAGTCCAATTCGACGCAGGCGGGCCATTCGCTCCAGCTCAAGGGGTCGGGCAATTCCGTGGCCGACTTCACCTGGCACGGACCGGACCAGGCCACCCCCGGCCTGGTGAATACCGAACAGACCTTCGTGGCACCACCCGGGGAAACCACCGGCGGCGGGCAGAGCGGTTCCGTGCCCGTGGAGGTGGTGAGGGAGAGCCGCTGAGTCCTGCTTCGCCGCGAGCCTGCCGGAGTCACGGGCTTCCCGCTGCCACGCGGGAAGCCCGTACGCCGTTCATGGGTTCGGCAATCGGACCGGCCACACGCCATTGACGCACCGCGGTCCTTCCATTAACTTGTCAATTCCGGCGAGCCGTCGCAAACCGAATACACAGTGGAGGTAAGGACCCATGGCAAAGTTTCGCATACAGCCGCACGGCAGACTACAGGAATGGGTGGCGGAGGAACTGGGATACTTCAAGGATGAAGGGCTGGACTACGAGTTCATACACGGTCTGGTCTCCGAACAGACCGTGCAGCCCCAGGCATCGGAGCCCGAGGTGGTCCAGGAGATTCGTCACGGCGCCCTCGAGGACATCCAGGACGGCCGCTCCTGCGAGGTCAGCTCGGCCTGCCACTGGATGGTCAACGTGGCGGCCACCGGGAAACACGGCCGCATGTGGGGACACGCCTACTCGGTGACGCCCTCGGGAATCTATGTGCCGCCGGAGTCCGAAATTCGTAAACCCCGGGACCTCGCCAACGTCGAGATCGCGGTGGGCTATCACTCGGGGAGCCATTTCTCAGCGCTGCAGGCGCTGGAGCCGATCCTCGATTCTTCCGAGATCAAGCTGCAGTTCGCCGGCCGTCCATTGGACCGTCTCGCGCGGCTGCTGGAACGCCAGGTCCCGGCGGGCAACGTCTTCGGCGCACCCATGTACGTGCTGGAGCAGCAGGGTTTCCGAAAGGTCGTCGATACCACGTTCATGATCGGCTTCCTGCTCGAGCCGGATACCGACGAAGAGGACACGAAGAAGTACTTCAACGCCTTGCAGCGCGCGCAACGCGCCATCGACATGGAGCCGGAGCGTTACCGGCACTATCTGCTGAAGGAGTTACCCGAGCCGTACCATGCCCTGGTGGAAGTCAGCGGCATGGGCGTCGGTGAGCGCATGGTCTTCGAGCCCTATACCCGGGAAGTGTACGAACAGACGCACCGGTGGATCGCGTCCCGGAAGCTGTTTGGCGAGGACACCGCCCTCGACCAGCCCTACGATTCGGCGGTGGCGTTGTAGCCGATAAACGATGTTCGAGAAATCGCGCAGAGGACCGTAAAGAGCGTTGCCAGCCTACTGCTACCTGCCTGCTGGCGCTCATGCCGGCGCTGCGCAAGGAACCTCCGGGCGATATTGCGTTGCCGGTCTATCTGGGCAACGCCTTGCAATGGGATTTGACGCAGACCGCCGGAAAAGGCGAGCAGCCCGATTTCCTTGCCAGTGACGAGATGCTGGAGATATTCGTTCCGGCTATTGACGTGACGGAACCGCAACCGCAACGCCTGCCTCCGGCAGTGCTATGTTTTCCGATCTCGGTTGCCGCTGATGCCCAGCTTTTCGACCGTATCCTCAACAACATGATCCGCTTTGGCGAGCGTTCGGAGTCACCTGCTAATTTTGCCGCCTGGATGGACCGGGAGCTTGCACAATGGCTCGAAAAGGTTGAGGCGCTTTGGGAACGGCAGAAGCGAAGTCCAATAAGTCTTCTGGAACAATGGGACTACTATGGGAAGCTGTCCTGCCAGTTTCCAACAGCGGCGGTCCGCGTTGTGTATACAAAGGCTGGCACCCATCTCGCCGCGTGCGCCATTCGGGAATCGTCAACGATCATTGACCATAAGCTCTATTGGGCTGCCGGCGACAGCATGGAAGAAGCCAGGTATCTGTGCGGAATTCTCAACAGTGAAGCGTTGCGGTCTGGCGTTGAACAATATCAATCTCAAGGTCAATGGGGCGCACGGGATTTCGACAAGTATGTGTTCAACTTGCCGATTCCCCGGTTCGACGCCGACAATCCGCTTCATGGTGAACTCGCCCAAGCCGCAAAGACAGCGAAAGCCATTGCAACCGCCGTCCAGGTGAAGGAAGCCGAGCACTTTACAAGGGTACGCGCGCGCATCCGCTCCGCGCTCGCCGAGCATGGAGTCGCCGCGCAGTTGGAACGGCTGGTTGGCGAAGTGTTCAAGGCCGAGTGAGATCAAGGAAAGGAAACAGCGATGCCTCTACCGGGCGGTCCTGCCAACAAACTTGGCAATCGCTATGAGCACTGCTGGACGGTTTCTCAGCTTATCCGAATCCTGGATGGAAATGCCGAAAGCATCTGCATTGAGGAGCCGACGGTCGATAAGACCGAGTTCGTGCTTACCGCTGGCGGCCATCGAGAGCTTCATCAGGCAAAACGCCGTCACCCGGATGGCAAGTGGAGTCTTTCCTCTCTCGGAGGCGAAGGTCTGCTTCAAGCGATGTTCGATCAACTTTCCAACAATTCCGACGCTCGATTCGTTTTCATCTCGGGCAGTGATACCCCGGAGTTGAGAGAGTTGACCGAGCGTGCCAGGAGCGTGGAGAATCCAGTAGATTTCGAATCGAAATTTATCAACACTGTGACTCACAAGCAGCACTTCACGAAACTCAGAGAATTCTGGCGCAACACAGACCCTACCAAGGCATACGAGGTCCTTCAGCGTATTGATATCCGTACAATCGATGAGAAGGGACTTGAAGAACAAACGCTAGAGTCGTTGTCGGCACGGTTCCTCACTAAGGCAGACAGGGTTTCTGATGCCCTTCGAAGCATTACTGAAGATTCAATTCACAAGACCATAAACCAGGACGACCTTATCTCTTACCTCCAGCGTAAGGACTTGGTGTTTCGACGACTCAGAGAACCGACTGACGCCCCTGCGCTCATCGACGGGGTATCTAAGCGCTATCTCGACATCACACGACGACGGCTGATTCAAGACCCTCCCATTCCTCGTTCTTCAACTCGGGACTTACTTGCCAAGATCAACGAAAACGCCGCCGAGGGAGCGGATTGCGTTGTCACCGGCCAAGCGGGAAGCGGCAAGACGGGATGCGTAATCGAATGTGTAGAAGCTCTGCGTCAAGGCGACAACCCTGCTGCCGTGCTTGTCTTTCGACTGGACCGTATAGAGCCGGTGTCGTCAACCCGGGAATTGGGCGCATGTCTCGGCCTCGACGAATCGCCGGCGCTTGTATTGGCCACCGCGGCTGAGGCCAAGTCGACTGAAGCCATTCTTGTGATTGACCAGCTCGACGCTGTGAGCACCACGTCCGGCCGTCGTTCGGATTTCTTCGATCTTGTGGAAGGCCTGTTGAGCGAAGTAAGAGGCTGGCGCAGCAGGGTGAGATTCCACGTCGTGGTTGTTTGCAGAACATTTGATTGGGAAAACGACCACCGCTTGCGACATCTTCTCACCAAAGGCGCCGCTCAAATCTCCGTTACGGACTTCTCCCTTGATGAAACAAAAAAAGTGCTCATAACCAGCGGTTTCAAAACCAATTTGTTTGACGCAAGACAACTGAAATTGCTTCGTCTGCCCCAGAACCTGGCGCTGTTTCTCGACACCCATGACCCCGACTCTCAGCCGACGTTCTCCTCGCCAAACGAACTGTTCGATCATTACTGGAAAGAGAAACGCCAAAAAGTCAACGAACGCGCTGCATCCTCGTGCGATCACTGGAACAACGTCATACAGGTGTTGTGTAAGAAACTGACTGACTCACAGCAACTCTCAGTGTCGAGGGAAAGGCTGGACCCCCTTCCGAAGAAGTATCTCGATCAGATGGTGTCAGAGGGTGTGCTTTCGTTTGACGAAAACCGATATGGCTTCGGCCACGAATCATTTTTCGACTACTGTTTTGCCCGCGGATTCGTAGCCAAAAAGAAATCGCTGGCAAAGTTCCTGTTGACGTCGGAGCAGCACCTGTTTCGGCGGGCGCAGGTGAGACAGGTTCTCGTCTATCTCCGCGACGTTGACCGCGAGCGGTATTGCAGAGAACTCCGCGTCCTGTTGACCCGTCAGAACGTTCGGCCCCACTTGAAGGACCTGGCCGTTGCCTTGGCCGTTTCACTACCGGACCCCAATGAAGACGAATGGAACGTTCTGGCGCCATGGATCAAATCCGAAATCGAAGCCGTCAAGAGCGGCAGGCCAAACCCGGACAAATTTGCATCCCTGGTTTGGAACCACTTTTTTACTTCAAGGTCTTGGTTCCAGATTGCGGATAGAAAGGGACTTGTCTCTGACTGGCTCAAATCTGATAACGACAGGCTCGTCGACACAGGCGTGGATTATGCCCGGGGCCACCAGAGGCATTCGGGTGACAGGGTAGCCGAGCTTCTCGAGCCCTTCGTGGGGAGAGGTGGAGATTGGCCGCAACGGCTAAGCTACATGATGCAGTGGACTGATCTTGGACACAGCAGAAGGTTCTTCGAGTTGTTTCTAAGGCTGATGGACGATGAAACCCTGGACAACACGCGTGGAGCAATTGCAATCAACAGCACGTTTTGGGGCTCGTTCTACGAACTGGTAGAGGAACGCCCCGATTGGTTTGCCGAGGTGCTGGCGCATTGGCTGCTCAGGCGACTTTCTATCATTCAACAAACCAGGAGTGATACGAACCAGCCCAAATGGCATGATTTTTTCTACTATGATCAGTCTGGAGCGAAAGGGATACAAGATGCTGCAGCCAAAGCTCCCGATGCGTTTCTCCAACATGTTTTGCCGGTGGTACTGAAAATTGCCGACGAAGCCGCCAATGGAGCAGAGAAACCCGCACCGAAGCATGACGCAGTATGGTCTGTCTTTCTGTTCAGCAGTAAATACCCTTCAGTAGATCAAGCCTGTAGGATTGCAATTGCCTTTGCAGTGGAGAAACTTGCTGAGATCAAGGCAGACAGCATCGACAGTATTCTAGCAGAGTTACGCAGACATGATACCTACATGGCGAATTTCATCCTGCTTCGGGCATATACGGCCGGTGCAAAACACTTCGCGGATAACGCTGTTTCGGAACTCTGCGACAAAGTCTGGCGGTTTCAGTGCGGATATTCCGATAGACCGTATTGGATGGCGACTCAATTGATAAAAGCGATTGCCCCGCTTTGTTCTGACGAAAACCGTGCGAGACTCGAACAGGCTATCCTGAATTACACCCCCGCCTACGAGCGTACCCAAGACGGGTACAGGTCAAGAGGACGTGCCAGCTTTTCCCTGCTGTCGGGCATTCCGGCTGAATTTCGCAGCGAGAGTGTTAAGGCACGCTATATGGAGCTCGAACGCAAGTTTGGAGAGACGGAGTCCCCACCGCGAGAAAATCAGGTTTATTTCGTAGACTCTCCGATTGAAAAGACGGCCGTAGAGAAAATGACGGATGAACAATGGCTCAATGCAATCCAAAAGTACCATTCCAGGGAGAGAGAACATCGTTGGAAGAATCCTGGAAGAGGCGGTGCTTTGGAACTCGCCCGGATGTTGGAAGAGTCTGTAAAGCAGGAACCCGGACGATTCGCCCACTTGAGTCTCAGATTTCCGGCCGGCACCCATCCCTACTATATAGGACACACCCTCGGTGGCCTGAAAGAAACGGATGCCCATACTGAACTCAAATTGAAAGTGTGCCGCAAGGCGTATGACGAATACCGCGAAGCCTGCGGGAAAGAACTCGCCGACATGCTGGGTTCTATCGGAGAACCACTTCCCGATGACGCCGTTCGGATGCTCGACTGGTTGGCGACCGAGCATCCCGACCCAGAGCAGGAGGTATGGAACGAACAGGCGGCCGGCGGCAATTTCTACTATGGCGGCAACATTCTTAGGCACGGCATCAACACGACGCGAGGGCACGCTGCGGAGGCCATTCGGGATCTTATCCAGCGAGATGCGGCATACATTCACCGTTTCTGTTCTACCCTCGAACGACTCGTCAACGACAACAGTGCAGCAGTTCGGGCCTGCGCGGGTTCCACCCTTCTGGCCATCGTTGACTCTGATTGGGAATTTGCTTCAGGACAGTTTCTCAGACTTGTCGAACCTCGGGACGACCGAACCGGCAACGACCGTTTATTGGCGACGCCATACATAGAGCGTTTCATCAAACATGGACTCTATCAGCACTTCGAATACCTTCGGCCCGTCGTTGAACGGATGCTACGTTCCGGTCTTCCCGAAACAGGCGAAGCCGGTGCCCGGCTGGCGAGTATCGCGGCGCTCCTTGGCCACGACGATGCCGAAGCACATGTAGAAGAAGCACTCCGTGGCAATCCGTCACAGCGGTTAGGGGTAGCGCAGGTGGCTTCTGCCAACATTGGCAAGGAGGAACATTGGTGGTGGTCAGAGCAAAAGCTTCTGTTGTTTTTTGACGATGACGACAGCAAGGTTCGTCAAGAAGCCGCAACGTGTTTTCGTTACTTGGAAAATCAATCTCTGGAATCCCACGAAGGTCTGATAAGCAGGTTCTGCGATAGCGTCGCCTATCAGGAAGACTCATTTTCCTTGCTCAATGCGCTTAAGCTGTCCCCCTATAGACTACCCGGCATCACGCTGATTGCATGTGAAAAGTTCCTCGATCGTTTCGCCACAGAGGCAAGGGATATCCGCACCCGCCGAGCTGTTGACGGTTCAAACGTGGCAAAATTGATTTTGCGAACCTATCACCAGCACCGACACGATGAGTGGGCCACTCGATGCCTGAACCTGATAGATCGGATGTGTCTTGAACAGAGTTACGAAATCCGCAAAAACCTGGATGAACACGAAAATCAAGGCTGAATTTCAAAACGAACCACTACCCTTTTTTGCTTTGGCGGCTATCTTGTTGCTTGGTGGCACCATTTGGATTCGACGTGGATGATCAGCACGAAATCCAGTTCGGACGAGTGGCAGAAACGTCTTCGTAAGCATATGGATGATGACGACAGTCTTCTGGTCATACAAGTGACCAATAACTATCAGGGTTGGCTGCCGGAGAGAGCGTGGGAGTGTTTGGACAAGAGAAACTGGCAGGCAGACACCTAAATCGCGGACGGCGATTAGGTACTTCTCCCCAAAAGCAATTCGTACAGACACCGGAAAGCGTGCAGCCGCAACGACTGCTTTCTCTCTTGCATCGCACAATCCAACCGGAGTAGATTGATACCCTCGCGACGTCCAGCGTGTGAGCTGGCGGACGTCATGCCCGGTCATCTGGAGGTACTTATGGCCATCAATCCTCGTGCGGTCGCCGTCCCGGACCCCGATTACACCCTCATCGACTCGGACGCCCACGTTGTGGAGACGGAACGGACGTGGGAATTCATGGACCCCGAGGACGAGAAATACCGGCCGGTGCTGGCGCGCCATCCGACCGACCCGCACATCCAGTGGTGGATCATCAACGGACAGGCCCGCGGCTTCCGGTTCATCACCCTCACCGAGGAGGAGATGGCCGAGCGGTCCCGCGAGCAGGGGCGGGACCTCGTAACCCCCATCGGCTCCCGCGAGGATGACGTCGAACGGCGCCTCCGGCACATGGACCGTTTGGGCATCGATACCCAGGTGCTGTTCCACACTCTGTGGACGGTGCCCGCAACCGAACGACCCGAGGTGGAGTTGGCGCTGTGCAAGAGCTGGAACCGCTGGGTCGCCGACATGTGGGAACGGGCCGACGGGCGCCTCCGGTGGTGCACCGTGCTGCCGTTGATGAGCATGGACGAATCCCTGGAGCTGCTGAACTGGGCCCGTGACCACGGCGCGGTCGGCGTCGCCATCCCGCCCATCCTCGGGCGACGGCTTCCCATCGACCCCTGGTTCCACCCGCTCTACGAGGAGGCCCAACGCCTCGACATGGTCATCGCCACGCACATCGGCAACGGCAACCAGGACATCATCGATCTCACCCGGCCGGCGTACGATCCCAACGCCTTCGGCCTCATGCGGTTTCGCCTCATGACCGCGGGCTCGTGCGAGGGCCTGATCGAGAGCCGCCTGCCGTTGAAGTTTCCCGACCTGCGCTGGGCCTTCATCGAAGCCGGGTCCATGTGGCTCCCCTGGATGCTCCACGAGGCCAAGCGGCGCAGCCTGCAGCGCGGCCATCCCCTGCCCGACGACGTGCTGAAGGAGTTCAACATCTTCGTCACCTGCCAGAACGACGACGAGCTTGCCTACACCCACCGGTGCGGCCCCGACAACCTCGTCATCGGCAGCGACTACGGCCACTACGACGGCTCCAGCCAGATGGACGCCCTCCGCGTGATGCGCCAACGCACGGACATCGACGAAGAATCGAAGCGCAAGATCCTCAACGAAACTCCCAGGCGGCTATGGCGGTTGTAGGACGCCGTGGCCTGTCACCCTGCCGCCCACCACACGACATACATGGAGGGGCGCTGAGGTTACAGCCGCGTCGTTTCGACCTCCAGACCCAGGCCGTGCTTACCAGCGAGCTCGTAGGCGACTTGGCGCGCCTGTTGATGCTGACTGATCACGTGTAGATCCTGGAAGTAGCGCTGGATGGCGTTGCCTTCGTAGATGGCGGTGGTGCCGGAGGCGTTGTACAGGGTCTCCACCGCCTGGACCGCGAGCCGAATGCAGTGGGTCGTGGCGAGCCGCAGGGCGATCCGCGGTTCCAGTGCAAGGGGATCCGCGGACACCGCTTCTTGCCAGAGGGCGCGGACGGCCTCCCGCAGATAGGCCCGGCCGGACGCCAGGGCGGCCAGGGTCTGACCCACCGCCACCTGAACCGCGGGCTGATCGCGCAGCATGGCCTGCATGGCGTGGGGCGTCTTGGCCCCGGCCAGTTCCATGAACGCGTCGAGACACGCCTGGGCCGCGCCCAGGGCCAGGGCGCCGTCACCCGAGGCGAACAGCAGGACCAGGGAAAGCCGGTACAGCGGCCCGGGTTCCACCAACGGGCTGCCCAGATGGCGCACCGTGCGCTCGGCCGGCACGAAGGCGCCGTCCACCACGAAGTCGTGGGTCCCGGTACCGCGCATGCCGCGGACCTTCCAGGTGTCCAGCACCTCCACCTCGGCCGCGGGCACGAACAGAAACTTCTGCACGCGCTCGCCGTCCTCGGGAATCCACGCCCGTGCGGCGAACCAGGACGCATGCCGGCAACCCGAGCTAAAGCGCTGGCGGCCGGTGACCCGGTACCCGCCCGGCACCGGCACCGCCTCCGCAGTGGGCATCGACGTGTTGGCCACCACGCAACGCGGCGTATCGGTCCAGATCTCCCGGGCCAGTTCCCGAGGCATGCGCGCCGCGTAGGTGGCGAAGATCGAGCACTGGTTGACGACCCAGGCGGTGCTGGCGTCGGCCTTGCCCAATTCCTCGAGCACGTCGACGTAGCACGGCAGGTCGATCTCGACGCCGCCCAGGGACCGTGGCAGTCCGAGCTTGAACAGGCCGGCGTCCGCCAGCGCATCGAACAACGGCCCCGGCAGTTCGCGCTCCGCCTCGATCTGGTCGGAGCAGGACCGGATCCTCGGCGCCAACGTCCTGGCGGCCTCCAGCATGGGATGGTTCATGGTTTTCATCACGGGGGGTCAATTTAGCATGAGTCGAGGCAGAGTCAGCACCAGGGCGGGAAGGACGATCATCACCGCCAAGTTGAGCATGTCGAGCAGCACGAAGGGAAAGCAACTGCGGTAGATCTCGGCCATAGGGGCATCCGGGACCACGCCCTTGAGGACGAACAACTGGAGACCGAAGGGCGGCGTGGTGTTGGCCACCTCCATGTTCAGAAGCATCAGGATCCCGAACCAGATAGGGTCGAAGCCGAGCTGCGCGGCCAGCGGGAAGTAGATGGGCACCGTAATCATCATGATGGAGATCTGATCGACGAACATGCCAAGCACCAGCACGATCAGCATCATGAGCACGAGGATCACCACCGGCGCCGCCTCGAACCCCGCCACCATCTCCACCAGACCCCGGCTGGCGCCGGTGAAAGCCAATACCTGACTGAAGGCGTTGGAAGCGAGGATGATCATGAGCACGACGACGGAGACCCGCACGGTGCTCATCACCGACAGCACCACCACCTTCAACGTGAGGCTGCGGTACATGGCCGCCACCATGGCCGTGCCTAGCGCGCCCAGGGCCGCCGCCTCCGTGGGCGTCGCCACCCCGATGAAGATGACGCCCAGGACCATGAACACGATGAGGCTCAAGGGAGCCAGGTGAAGGAGGCCCATGAGCTTCTCGCGGTTCGACACGCGCGCGACGTCATACGTGGGCGCCGACTCCGGCCGCAACTTGGCCCGGACGACGATGTACACGGCGTAGAGGCCCGCCATGAAAAGGCCGGGGCCGATGCCGGCGATCAGGAGCTTGGCGATGGAGATCTCGGCAAGGCTGCCCAGCAGCACGCCCATGGCCGAGGGAGGGACGATGGCGGCCAGGCCGCCGGCCGCCGAAATGGGCCCCACCGACATCAGGTAGCTGTAGCCCCGGCGCCGCATCTCCGGCACCAGCGTCGTCCCCAGCATGGCCGTGGTGGCCATGCTGGAGCCGCTGAGGGTGGAGAACAGGGTGCCGCCGCTCACCGCCAGAAGACTCAGCCGCCCGGGTATGCCGCCGATCCACTTGTCCAGGGAATCGAGAGTGCGCACCGCAAGCCCCGAGCGGAACATGATCTCGCCCATGAGGATGAAGAGCAGCACCGGCGCCAGGACGAAGCTCGCCAGCGTGGCGAAGGCGCTGGTCACCATGAGCCGCAGGGCCAGCGCGCCTCCCATGAAGAAGTAGAGCCCGCCGATGTTGATCAACAGAAAGGCGAACGCCACGGGCGTGCCGGCCACGAACAGGACCATCAGCACGCCGAGCATCAAGGCCAGGACTTCGTACCACTCCATCTCGTGCTCAAAGGGAATCCTGGCCCGGGGGGGCTGATTCGTCCGGAATCGGGTCGCCCCGGCTCAACATCCCGAGGTTGTTGCACGCCTGGCGCAGGAACTCGACGACGAGCAGGAAGCTGCCGACGCAGATGGGAAGAATGAGCGGCCAGCGGTACACCCGCCACGCCTTCAGCTCGGCATGGCCGCCCAGGTAGGACTCCCAGGTCTCCCAGGCGCCTTCCCATGCCATCACCACCGCGCCCGTCGCCGCGGCCAACGACACCAGCATGCCCAACACCAACCGTAGTCTGGGCCGGAGCCGTTCGACCACCAGTTCCACGCGTGTGTGCGCGTGGTCGCGCAGCACCCAGGGCGTCCCCAGAAAGGTGATGTAGACCAGGGAGTACTCGGTGAAATCCACTGCCCAGATGGTGGGGCTGTTGAAGAAATAACGCGCCACCACCTCGTACAGCACGGAAAGGGCCACCGCCACCACCAGGAGCCCCGCCACATAGGCGAGGCCGTTCAGCAGCGAGTCCCAGGCTCGCTCCAAGGTCTGCCCGAGTTGCGACATGATGAGGTTCGACTATTTCCCTGCCCGGGCCGTCCGCGGCGCGATGGGCAGGCAGGAGGGGGCGCCGCTATAATCAGCCGCTCCCCCTCCTCCCTTTGGTCAGGTTGCGGGCATCAACGGTCTTCCAGACCCCGTGCCAGTTCCCGGATCTTCTTACCGTACTCGGGCGAGTTGGGCAGGTACTTCTTCCAGGAGGCCTCGTACGCCATCTTGCGAAAGCGCTTGGCCTCGTCACCCTTGAGTTCGATGACCTTCATGCTGTGTTTCTTGACCAGCGTATCGATTTCCTTGTCGATGAGCCCGGTGAAGTACCCCGGCGTCCATTCTTCCACCGCGACCATGGAATCCGTCAGGACCTTCTGCTGCTCCGGTTCGAGCTTGTTCCAGACGTCCCGGTTGATGTACAGCCAAGTGCGTACCGTCCAGAAGAAGGGCTTCAGCATGCAGCAGACCTGTTCATAAAGCTTGTTTCCGAGAGTCCCGATGACCGGCGAGAAGTACCCGTCCACGACCCCGCGCTCCAGCGCGTTGTAGACTTCCGGCCACGGCACCTGAATCATGGTGGCGCCCAGGGCCTGCCCCAGCGGCAGATAGGTCGGCGTACTGCGCATCTTCATGCCCTTGAACCCATCGATGCTGGTCACCGGCTTCTTCGTGAAGATGGCGAAACCTACCGGTCCGGAGGTCAGTCCCAGGAGCTTGACCCCTACCCTTTTCTGCGTCACGTCATCGAAGAACTTGGTGATGCCGGCCTTCCGCAGCTCGGCGGTCGTCCCGACGAAGTATTCGAGAAAGACTCCTTCAGGTATCTTGGCGGAATCGTAGGCGCCGGCGCCGTTGAGGACGTCCAGCACGCCCCGCTGCACCAGACCCAGCATCTCGAAGGGCGAGGAGATCTCGGGACCGCCCTTCCAATCCACCTTCATCTTGCCGCCGGACCTCTTGACCACCTGGCGCTGGAACTCCCAGAAGCCGTTGTTGAAGACGTTGTGTTGCTTCCACGCGGTGGCTCCCTTGAGCACGAGGTCCGCGGCCGGGGCCAGCGCCGCCGTGAACAGACCCAGGGTGAAAATAACGACGATACAGCCAATGGCCCTTCTCATGGATTCATCCTCCCTTGTATCGGTTCGTGGGGTCAGCCGTGGTTCGCCGACGTCAACGGTTTTCCAAATTGCGCGCCAACTCCCGTATCTTCTTGCCGTGCTCCGGGGAGGCCGGCACGTACTTGTTCCAGGCCGACTCGTACGCCATCGTGAGGAAGCGCTTGGCCTCGTCCCCCTTGAGCTCGATGACCTTCATGCCGTGCTGCTTCACCAGCGTATCGATTTCCTTGCCGATGATCCCGGCGTAGTGACCCTGCGCCCACTCCTCGGTGGCGACGATGGCGTCGGTCAGGACCTTCTGCTGTTCCGGGGTCAGCTTGTTCCAGGTCTGCATGCCGATGTACAGCCAGGTGCGCACGGTCCAGAAGTGGGGCGCGAGCATGCAGCAGACCTGCTCGTAGAGCTTCGTTTGGAGGGTCCCGATGGCCGGAGAGAAGTATCCCTCCACCACGCCGCGTTCGAGTGCGGGGTAAAGGTCCGCCCACGGTATCCGGATCATCGAGGCGCCCAAGGCTTGCCCCATGGGCAGATAGGTGGGCGTGCTGCGCATCTTCAGGCCCTTGAAGTCGGCAATGCCCTTCACCGGTTTCTTGGTGAAGATGGCGATACCCACAGGACCCGAGGTCATGCCCAGAAGCTTGACCGCGGTCTTTTTCTGGCTCAGATCATCGAAGAACCTGGTTATCCCCGCGTTTCGCATGACGGCCGGGGTGCCGACGAAGTATTCGGGAAAGACCCCTTCCATGTACTTGTCCGTATAGTAGGCGGCGGAACTGCCCAGGACATCCACAACGCCGCGCTGCACCAGACTCAACATCTCGAAGGCCGGCGCGATCTCGGGACCGCCCTTCCACTCCACCTTGATCTTACCGCCGGACAACTTCTCGACCTGGCGCGTGAACTCCCAGTAACCGTCATTGAAGACGTAGTCCTTCTTCCACGCGGTTGCCCCCTTGAGCAAGAGGTCCGCGGCCGTGGCCAGGGTTGCAGTGAACAGGCCCAGGGTGAAGAACACAACGATACAGCGAAGCGGCGCTTTCATGGACGGGTCCTCCCTTCCGTCGGTTCGTGGGGTCCTGGTCCGATGCCGGGCCAGACTAGTACCCTTGCCGGAAGGCTGTCAAGGACAATCTAACGTGCGGAGCCGATCCCGGGAAAGGCCGTGAAACGGCTTGGATCTGCGGCCTGGATTTGCCCGGGACGGCGTTTCGGGGTATCGGTAGGGCGCAGGCTTTGGCCGGTGGAAGGGAGTGGCCAGGGACAGAATCGAACTGCCGACACGAGGATTTTCAGTCCTCTGCTCTACCGACTGAGCTACCTGGCCAGAGGTGGGAAAATATGGCCGAAAATACCGAGCGCGTCAACCGAGGCCGCGCGGAGACCGTTGTCTGGAGGTTTGCCGATGACACTGCTGCTGAGCAATGAAGAGATCGATCAGATACTGACCATGGAGATGGCGCTGGAATGCGTCGAGCGCTCGCAACGATCGCTGGAGGCCGGAGAAGCGGTCAACAGCCCGCGGGTGGACACGTTGGCGCCCACCGCGGTCGGCGAGACCAAGGGGGTCTACAGCCTGAAGGCCATGAGCGGGCTCTGGCCCGACGAGGGCATGGCTGCCTTGCGCATCAACAGCGATGTGCTCATCTGGCCGGAGGTCATGGGCAACGTAAGACGGGACCGGCTGCCCTCGGCCGACGGCCGTTGGAACGGGCTCATGCTGCTCTTCAGCATGGAGACCGGAGCCCCGGTGATGATCTGCCCGGACGGGTACATTTCGCGCATGCGGGTGGGCGCGGCCAACGGGCTGGCGGCCCGCTGCCTGGCCCGGGAGGACGCCTCGGTCATGGCGCTGCTGGGGACCGGCTGGCAGGCCGGCGGACAGTTGATGGCCCACTGCGCGGTGCGGCCCATCACCCACGTCAGGGTGTTCAGCCCCAATCCCGTCAACCGTGAACGCTTCTGCCGGGAGCTGGCCGGCCGGGTCCGGGCCCGTCTCACACCGGTAGAGTCCGCGGACGAGGCGGTGGAAGGGGCCGACCTGGTGGTCACCGGCACCAACTCCATGGGACCGGTGCATCAGCGCCAATGGCTGCGGCCCGGCGTTCATTACAGCGCCGTCAAGGTCCAGGAGATGGACTACGACTTCCTGAACGCCATGGACCGCGTGTTCCTGTTCTCCACGAACCCCGCGAACATACGCCCGCAGGTCTATCGCACGCCCGCGGTGGATACCCCCGAGGCCACCGGAGGGTGGTGGGCCGAGCGCGCCACGCCGCTGTGGGAGCGGATTCAGGAGCTGCCGCAGGCCATCATCGGAGCGGTCCCGGGGCGGCAAACACCGGACCAGACCACGGCGTTCGTCAACAACGTCGGCCAGGGCCTCCAGTTTGCCGCGGTGGCGCAGCGGGTCTACCGCGAGGCCGTCGCCAAGGGCGTGGGCCGGACCCTGCCCACGGAGTGGTTCACTCAGGACGTGCATCCGTAGTGCGCTGGAGACCCGCTAGCGTTCGTCCTCGTACCAGTCGTCGATGGAGAATTCCTTGCCCAGCCCGCGTTCCCTGGCCAATGCCACGGCCTTGCCTCCCAATGCCGCGAACTGGGCGCCGAAGCCCACGTTGTTGCAGAAGAACGTGATCTCCTGATCGTTCTCCCGGGAGCGAGCCTGTCCGGCGATCACCTCTCCCAACTCGGCGTACTCGTCCCAGGGGACATTCTTCTCGAACGGGGCGAACCGCGGCGCCAGGGTCTCGCGCAGCACCGGCGGGGCGAAGTTCAGTCCCTCGTTGCACCGGCCTTCCCGCATGCTCAGGACGGTGTAGTCGCAGCGCGTGAAACACGCCTCGTCGATGTCGCGTCCGGAAATGGCGTCGAGGTGCACGCCCGGACCGAGCCACTCACCAAAGAAGACCGGATCGATGGTGTTGGTGCACACGACGATGATGTCGACGTCCCGCGTGGCCGCCACCGGATGGTTCACAGCCTCGGCGTCGAGATGCAGGTTCCGCCTCGCGTTTTCGGCGAAACGCTCCCGGTTCCCCGGAGTGGGGCTGAACACCTTGACGGACTTTAGCGTGCGGACCACCCCCAGGCCCAGGAGTACGCCCTCGGCGAGCCAGCCCGATCCGATGACGCCGACGCGGGACGCATCGGCCCGAGCCAGATATTCGGCGGCGACGCCGTGGGTGCCGGCGATCCGCAGCTTCTGCAGACAGGCATCCTGGACCACCGCCTGGAGATCCGCGGTGTCCAGGTCGAAGACCAGATCGAAGGCGAGGAACTTGCCGTTCGTCTTGGGCACTTTGTCATATCGTCGGTTGTCGCCGATCCGCGGCCAGCGGTGCAGGTCGGGCAGGACCCGCATGCCCACCGAACCGAAGGCGGGGACGATGCCGTCCATGGTGCGCAACTCCACGAAGGTTCCCGGCCGGGAAGTCTCCGCGAAGGTCTGGCTTCGAGTCCGGGTCACCGCCGTGCCGGCGGCAAGGCTCCGGTAGGTTTCCCTCATCACCTCCACCGCCGTCGCCGGCGAGATCAGCTCCCTCACGTCACTGTTGGTCAACAGAACCGGCATGATCCCCTCCCCTTCCCGTCTGCCTGCTTGCGCCTCGTTTCGGAAACGCGGTATGGGTGCGGTCTCTCAATGTATCCTCGATCCGTGCCGCGGCACGATCCACTCGTAGCAGGAGGACCTCCGATGATCGTAATCGACGCAGACGCGCACGTGGAAGAGTCTCCGGCCACCTTCGGCGACGCCTACCTGGACCCCGCATACCGGAAGCGCAAGCCTCAAGTGGTCAACTCGGAAGGGCGGCTCTACTGGCGAGTGGAGGATCAGATCTACCCCCGCCTGTTCGGACGCGGCTGCCACAACATGGGGACGCCGGCCCACTACGAGGGCCGACGCTCCTTCTATACCGCGTCCAAGCCGGAAAGCATCGAGAGCATCGAGATCAGTCGTCCGGAAGCCCGCCTCAAGGACATGGCCGACGAGGACCTGGGAGTGCAGGTCATCTACCCGAGCTTCTTCCTGGTCCATCCGCTGGTGGCCGACCCCGACCTCGGCGCGGCCCTGTGCTCCTCCTACAACCGTTGGCTCGCGGACTCCACGGGCTCTACGGACCAGCTCCACTGGGCCGCGGTGGTGGATCTGCACAACGTCCCGGCCGCAGTGAACCAGGTGCGGGAAGCCAGGCGGCTGGGTGCGGTGGCGGTGATGATCCTCGGGACCGTGGGCGAGCGCACCCTGGACCACCCGAGCTTCCTCCCCTTTTACGAAGCCCTGGCGGAGGAGGACCTGACGCTGGCGGTTCACGTGGGATGGTCCTGTCCGCCCCTCAGCAACATGTACGACCACCTCTACCCCGGCACCATCATTCCGTTCCTGGTGCCGTTGCTCATGGGATTCACCGCCATGATCACCGGCGGCGTGCTGGACCGTTTCCCCACCCTCCGCGTGGCGTTCCTGGAAGCCGGCTGCCTCTGGGTCCACTTCCTCATGGACCGGCTGGAGCACCGCTTCGGCTTCACGACCCGTTTCGGCAAGTCCATCCCCGAGGCCGCGCCCCGGGCCGCGGTGTCCCCCGCGGAGTACATGAGCCGGGGCAACCTCTTCCTCAGCACCGATGTGGAGGACCCACTGCTGCCGCAGGTGCTCGACCTCATCGGCGAGGACCGCATCGTCTTCGGCTCGGACATGCCCCACGGCGACCGGGACCGCTTTGCGGTGCGGGCGTTCCGGGAACGGCAGGACCTCGCCGAACCGGCCAAGGAGAAGATCCTCAACGCCAATCCCAAACGGCTCTACGGGATCTGACGGTCACCACCTCGCCACCAGCCCCGCGTACAGCGGAAGGTAGAGGTAGGCCACCGCGACGTGGAGAAATGCGGCGCACACCGCGGCGGCAGCGACTGCGGCCATCCAGCCGGCGCGCGCTTCCATGCGGTAATACGCCAACACCGCCAGGGGCAGCCCCCACCGGAAGCCGGTCAGCAGAACCAGCGCGAAAAACACGGCGATCCACGAGAACGCGGCGCGGGCACGGGCCGTGTCCTCGCCGCTCGAACCGTCACCCTCCGGGGCCGCGGACCGCCAGCGCAGCACGTCGCCTGCGACGGCCCAGACGGCCAGGCCCAGGCCGGCAACGCCGATGAAGATGGGGAAGGTGGCGGTTTCCGGTTCCCACTCCAGCGCGGTCAGCACCACGCCCGCGAACAGCGCGGCGACGGCACAGCCCAGGACGATCTCGCGGACCACGGTCACGTCTGCCTCACTCCGCGGCGAACCGCCACGAACACCACCAGCGCCATCACCCCTACGCACGCCAGCGGGATCGGCCGGGCAAGAAAGGCGGCGCCGTAACTCGACAGGGAGATAGCCAGGTTGTTCTCGGCCAGGGGACCCAGGATGAAACCCACCAGCAGCGGCGCCCGGGCCCAGTCGAACCGCATCATCAGGTAACCCAGAACGCCGAATACCAGGACAACGACCAGCGTGTAGGGGTGGGGATAGGCGACATACGAGCCGAACAGGACGAACAACAACAGCGCCGGGATCAGCAGGTTGCTCCTGAGCAATGCGATGCGCGCCGCCGGGCGGGTGACGGCGATGCACACGGCGGTCGCCAGCAGATTAGACAGCACCAGCACGAGGACCATGGAAAAGCTGAGGGACAGCTTCTCCCGCAGCATCTCCGGGCCGGGATGGATGCCGAGGATCAGGAACGCCGCCAGAAGGATGGCCGACGTTGCTCCGCCGGGCACGCCGAACGCCAGCAACGGCACCAGCTCTCCTCCGGCAGAGGCGTTGTTGGCGCTCTCGGGGGCGATGACGCCCTTGATCTCGCCCTTGCCGAACCCCTCGCGTTCAGCCCCCTGGGCACCCTGGACCGCCATACCGTAGGCGTAGAAGGCCGCGGCCGTGCCGCCGATGCCGGGAATGGCGCCGCCCACCACGCCTACGACGGCGCTTCGCACCACCAGCCATCGGTTGGCGACGCAGGCCCGGAGCCCGGGCCGGAACCCCTCACCCATGTCCACGTGGGTGCGTTCGGCGATGCGCCCGCGTATGGCCAGGGACACCACCTCGGGCAACGCGAACAGACCCATGATGATGGGCACGGTCTGAAGTCCGTCGAGCAGGTAGTCCAGGTCGAAGGTGAAGCGGGCTACGCCCAGTTGCGGGTCCTGGCCGACGGTGCCCAGCCAAAGGCCCAGAGTACCGGCCAGCAACCCCTTCACCGGCTTGGCGCCGCTGAGGAAGCTGATCATCAGGATCCCCAGCATCACCAGCATGAAACGCTCCGGCGCGGCGAAAGCGAGCACCACGGGCTGCAGCGCCGGCAAGGCCACCAGCAGCACCAACGCGCCGATGATGCCGCCAACCGCGGAGACCACGAAGGCCGCGGTCAACCCGCGCGCGGCATCGCCGTTGCGGGCCATGGGATAGCCGTCCAGGATGGTGGCGGCGGCACTGGGGCTGCCGGGTACGTTGAAGAAGAAGGCCGGAAAGGTGTTGGAGGTATGAACCGCGGACACCAGCGAGAGCATGATGGCGAACGCCACGAACGGCGACAGGGTCCACACGAACGGGAGCAGCAGCACGATGCCGAGCACCGCGGTCAGGCCCGGCACCGCGCCGAAGACCAGCCCCAACAACAACCCCAGCAGAATCCCCCCGAGCACCGGCAGGGTAAAGGTGATGCCGAGTGCCTCGAAGAAGGCCTCGAACGCCATTTCACGCGAGGGTTGGAGGAACTACTTCAGGAGCGCCCTCAACCGGTCCTGGATTTCCGGGGACAGGTTGAAGACCGAGAGGATCAGCTTCTCCGCCTCCTGGGAGTTCAACGGGTTGAGCACGAAGCCCTGGTCCGTGGCGGTCTTCACGAACTCGGGATCGGCCATCATGTCCGCCATGGCCTTCTTGAGGATGGCGGCCCGCTCCGCCGGCAGCCCCGGCGTCGCCGCGAACGGACGGCTGGCGCTCAAGAGCCCCGAGAATGCCTCCCATGCGTTGCGGTCCTTGGGATCGTCGATACCGTCCACGAACTTCGGGAGCGCCGCGACCTCCGCCTTCAGGTGCGCGGGAGGCGGAGCGCCGCCCATGGACAGCACCAGCTTGACGGTGCCGTCCGCGTGCATCTCGCGGGTCGCCGTATTGACCGCCACCGCCGCCCCCGCCGTGGTCACGCCGTCCACCTCGTTCTGCTTGAGCGCCAGCGCCATGGGGTTGTACCCCTTGTAGCCCGACACCAGCCGGATGTTGAACTTGCCGGCTCGTTGCAGGAACTTCGCCGCCTGCGTCAGCAGCGAGCTGGGTCCCGACGCGGAGACGCGGATGGGGTTCTTCGTGTTCTTGAAGGCTTCAAGGGTACGCTCGGGCCGTTCGGACCGCAACGCGAATATGTAATGCGCGCCGCCGACGCTGCCGAGCCATGTCAACTTGTTGAAGTCGATATCCTCGATTCCCCCGGTGAGGCTCCGGACCACCATGGGACTGGTGAAATGTATGAGCGACAGGCCGTCCGGCTTGGCGCGGTAAACCGACCGCAGCCCGATAACACCGCCGGCGCCGGGGCGGTTGTGCACGATGGCGGCCGGGTTGCCCGGAATATGTCGGGGCAGATACTTCGCGGCGAGCCGCGACATGCGGTCGTACGTACCGCCCGTGGAGTAGGGACAGACGATGGTGAGGGTCTTGCCGGCGTAGAAGTCCGCCGCTCCCGCCCCCGAGCTGCCGAGGAATACGGTGATCGCAGCGAGTAACACGATCCTGTGGATTGGCAGGTGCGTCTTCATCTTGGTCTCCTCCCTGATAGATCCTCGGATGGACGATCTCAATAAATCCCCGAAGCGGCCCGCCTGCGGTCGAGGGGGACATAGCTGGGCCAGCCGCCCGACACGATGGTTTCCAGCGAGCGCGCCGGCTGTCCGAGCCGGGCGCGATAGATCCACAGATTGGTCAGGACCCGCTCGATGAAGATCCGCGTTTCCCTGACCGGGATGCTTTCGATGAACAGCAGCGGATCGCCTCGATAGTCGACCTCGCGCCGCCATTTCCTGAGCCTTCCGGGGCCGCTGTTGTAGGCGGACAGCGCGTAGAACAGGTTGCCGTCGATCCCATCTTGCGACAGCAGGTGCTGAAGATATTTCTGGCCGAGGGTCACGTTGAGCACCGGGTCCAGCAATTCCTGACGGCCCGCCCCGCGATAGCGCTGGCCGGCCATTTCGCTGGCGGTCCCGGGCATGAGCTGCATCAGACCGCGGGCCCCGCGCGGGCTCTTGGCGCCGGCCCGAAAATTCGATTCCTGCCGCATCACGGCAAACAGAAACGCGCGGTCGATGATGTACCCGCCGTCGGGCTCCCATACCGGCAACGGATAGAGAGCGGCGTCCACGGGCACGCCTGTCCGCTGCCGCAAACTCTCCGCGGTACTGTAAGACAGATCGGCCAACCCCGACTCGGAGGCCAGCACCAGCATGACCTGCGCCAGCCGGGGCGAGAGACGGTGGGCGAACCGGCGCAACTCGGATCCCGCCCGCACGTGCTCGCCCACCTGGATCAAGGCCAGTGCCCGGCGTACCGGCTGCATGCGCAGGAGAATCTCGATATCCACGGCGCTGAGCCGGCGCAACCCGAAATCGAGCGGCGGCCGCCGGCCCAGGGCGGTGATCGCCAACAGCCCGTAAAACGTACGCGGATACCGGGAAGCCACGCGCAACATGGGTTCGACCCGTTGCGGCTTGTCGCTCGCCCGATAGGCGCGACTCGCCCAATAGGCGCCGGCCGATACCAGCCAGGGTGTCGCCGATTTCGACTCGGCCAGCGCCCGGAAACGCCGTGCCGCCTCATGGTACTCGCCCAGGCGCCACGCCGCCAAACCGCCCCACCAATAGCCCAATGGGACCCGATGGCCCGAGCGCGCCACCGCGCGGCTTGCCGTTTTCAGCGCCTTGCGATCCTCGTTCCAGAAGAAATATCCCGCGGCGATCCGGGTCAGGCTCTCGTCGAAGCTCACGGCGCCCATCAAACGGACGTGGTGCGGTTGGTCCAGGAACCGGTACGACCTTGTCACGTGGCCGGATGCCACCCAGGTCCGGATCCGGCGCTGGATCTCCCTGACCTCGGGCCGCTCCGTACGCGAACTCCCGGCGGCCGTTCGGCGGCCGTTCGGATGCGGCCGCGACACCACCGGAAACGGGTCGGTTTCGACCTCGGACACGAGCACGGCCCGCGCCGGATGTCGCGGCGGTTTCCAGCCCTTGGGTTGACGCCGCTTGGCCAGTTTGTAGATTCTCCGGGCGCCCGGATGGTCGGCATAGTCCTCCATCCACGCTCTCAGCTCATGGTACGACGAGCGGTACTTGGTGGGGTGCATGTAGCGCTGAAACCGCACGTGACCCATGAGCAGGGGATCGTTGATCCGCCCGATCAAGGAGTCGGCGTTGTTCCAGCGGCCTTCCTTCTGCAGCGTGAACACGCTCCGGTAGAAGGCCGCATCCCTCCTGGACAAGATGTTCGGCAGGTTCGCCTCTCGGCGCACCTCGTTGCCGGGCGTCCGCAGCAAAGCAGTCTTGACTTCTGTCGGCGCTTGCGGGCTCCAGGTCCCGGCCATGAGCCAGTAATTCGCCCCTGACACCAACGTCACGACCGCTGCGATGGTTGCTGATTTCCAGTACTTCACGGCGTCCTTCCTGGCCCGTTGCGAGGGTCGCAACCAAGCCGGACCTCCTACCTATTCGATTTCCCTTCACGCTTCAAGCGCCTGTCAGCCAAAAAATCAGGGCCTTTCCATTTGTCACCCTGAGCGGAGCGAAGGGTCCCCCCGCCGTAGCTGAGGCTCTTCGCTCCGCTTAGAATGACAGGCGCCGCTCGGAATGACGGGTTTGGCGGGACGTTGGAAAGACCCTGCAGCCACAATACGGCCTTGCCGCATTGACTGAAGACGTCCGGACGGCGAGCTAATCGACGGTGCGCAAACGGCCTTGCGGGCGCGGCGCGATGACGCCGCGCGCAGCAATGTGCTCCATGACCTGGGCCGCCGTCAACGTGCCTGCATCGGCATCGATCAGGAGTTTCTTGCCGGCAAGGACACTGTATCCGTCGCCGCCGCTACCCAGGAAGTCGTTGGTGGCCAGCCGGTAGGTGGCGTCCGGGTCGAGCGCCGCGCCGCCGTGCCTGACCTCGACCACGCGACCGCCGGCCGGCCTGGCGGGATCGAACACCACCTCGATCCCCGAGACCTGGGGGAAGCGGCCGGATGTCTTCTCGATCTGACTGAATCCGTTCTCGAGTGCGGCGCGAAGCTCGCGTCCGGTCAACTCGAGAAGGACGGTCTTGTCGCCGAACGGCAGCTCGTTCAGGATGTCGCGCCGCGTCAGCCTCGTGCCGGGCGGATAGACCTTGTCGGCGCGGATGCCGCCGCTGTTGGTCAGGGCGACATCCGCGTTGACGGCGAGGCGCATGGCATCGGCGATGAGATTGCCGATGGCGGCCTCCCGCGCACGAACCGTCGCCCGGCGGCTGTCGAGCTCGGTGGTGGTCCTGCCGATCTCGAGGTCGAGGTCCCGCGACAGCTTGTCGCGGTAGACCTGGACGGCTGCGGCAAGTTCGGGATCCGGGCTGACGCGGGCGGTATGGACCGCGCGGAAAGCCGGGCTCCACACGAAGCGCCTCTTGCCCCGGGACTCGACCTCGTCAAGGGTGAGCTCGATCACCGTGACCCAGTCTGCCTGCTGACCTGATTCGGCGAACAGGACGGCGCCGTCGTAGTCCAGCCTCAGCCGGTGGTCGTCGCCGCTGAGCAACACGTCCACCGCTCGTTGTTTCAGCAACGCGCCGTCTTCGGCCATGTCGGTATGGGCCAGCGCGATAACCAGGTGTGCGCCGGCCGCGCGCAACTTGGCGGCCTGGGCCGCAGCCACTTCCAGGACCGGACTGAAGGTGACCCCCCGGGGACTCGACTTGACCGCGGCGCCAGGGGTCGTGAGACCGAAGATCCCGACCTTGAACCGCCCGGCATCGACCATGACCGACGCTTCGGCGCCGTCGATGATCTCCCCGTCGGTATCGATGTTGTTGGCGCCGAGGATCGGGAAGTTCGCTTCGGAGAAACGCCGCCTGGCCACGTCCGGGCCGAAATCGTACTCGTGATTGCCGATGGCCATGGCCGTCAGTCCGATTCCGTTCAGCAGGTCGATCATGTGGGCGCCCTTGTCGATGCTGGACATCAGCGAGGGCGAGATGGCGTCGCCGGCGAAGGTCACGAGGACGTTGGAGCTGCGCGCCCGTTCAGCCCGGACCACCGCGGCCAGGCGGGCGATACCGCCCTGGCCGCCGCTTTCCTCCATGCGGTCCAGATCATTGAAGTGAACGATGGTGAGCTCGACCGGTTTGGCGAAACCGCTGCCTGCGGCAAGCAGGGCCGCAGCCAGCGCCATGCCGGCCAACACGGGGGAGAGCCAGTTCGCCGCCCTTCTCACGGGTGAATCCTCCTCGACTTTTCTTTCGCGTTGCCGCGTAGCCGCCATCGACGGCCATGCGCGCACCCTTACCTACGCTTCGGGTTCCAGCTTCTCGAATACGCAGGGCTCGTGCCAGCGCCGGCTGACGATCAGCTTGCCTTCCCGGGAGCGTCTCTTCCGGAAACCCAACAAGTGGAACAGCTCCACGACGAACCAGCGCGCGATACGCGGGTCCACCACCAGGGTCGCAGGATGGTCCGCATACCGGCGCACCCCCGGCAGGACCGGCAGGAAGCGCTCGAACCGCAGACGGCGCAGCCTCTCGGCCACGCGCAGCCAGAACGGTCGTACCCGCCGCACCAGGAAGAACCCGTCCCTTCCCTGTCCCTGGTAGAGCGGCATCAGGATCTGTCCGGACTCGCGGGCAAGAACCGGTCCACCGCGGTCCCGGGCGAGGAGCTGTCCGCGCTCCACCGGCTGGAAGTTCGTGAAGCCGGGCTCCATGACGAAGTCGTCGCCTTCCCGGATCACGTGATGATCACGGATTTCCACCACCACCGGCGCCGCCCGGCCCTCCGTCGCCTCTGCCGCGGACCCATCACGGCCGCCGTGCGGCGCCGGAAAGTCCTTCGCCCGGATGCAACCGGCGGTTGCCAGAACGCTGCGGATGGCCGCCATGTGGATCGTGACCGCTGAAGGCGAATCGTGTTGTCCGCCTTCGAAGCCCACCGCGACGTATCCCCGCTCCCCCAGATAGTTCAGGATGGTGCTCTCCAGCCGCTCTTCCAGGCCGAGGACTACCGGGGCGCGGAGACCGAAGGCAAAACGCCGGTTGAGGAGGGTGTCGCCGATGACCACGAACGGGCTGCCTGCGGCGGAGGTGGTATGCAGGTCGAGGCAGACCACCGGGCCGTTGCGCTGCGCCAGTTGGGTGTCCAGCGCCGCCAACAGCTCGCGCTGCTCCGCTTCCTCGGAGGTCGCATCGACGGATCCGTGGCCGTCCCTCAGCCGCTGGATGCGTTCGGGGAACCACAGCCGGTTGAGATCCTCATGGATGTACCGCCGACCGCGCGCCAAGGCCGCCCGGTTGCCGGCCAGGCCGACGAACCTGCCGCGAAAAGGCGCGTTGGAGCACCGCAGGGCCTCCAACGCCTGTTGCAAGGCCCGCACGCCCGCGGGCTCGTTGCCATGGATCCCGCCGATGCCGATCACCAGCGGTCCGGCGGTGTCTCCGCCATGGCTGCCGAGCAGCCGAGGTCCCGGCTGGATCCATCTGGGGTTGTCGGCCATGCCGCGCAGCATAGCAGCCGATTGAAACGTTTGCACGGGTCAGCGTTGTTGTTCAACGAGAAGTGGGCCTGAAGGGAGGGATCGAATCCAACGCCAAGTGAGCACAAAAGGCGACTGAGTCCTCCATAATGGGAAGATGATCATGGAGCCGAAGACCTTCGGCAAAGATCGTCCTGAACGATGTGTTTCCTGCTGGTTGTCAGGTGAAGCTATTTTAGCTATTAGGGCCCTTATGAAAGAGATCGCTGCCAAGGATGCCAAGAACCACTTCGGTCGTTTGCTCGACGCCGCTCAGAGCGCACCCGTGCGTGTGACCAAGAACGGCAGGGCGGTCAGCGTGGTGTTGTCGGCACAACATTATGAACGGCTTCGCGGCGCCGCTTGGGAGCGCTTGACGGCGACGATGGACGCCTTGGGCAGGGAAGCATCGGCGAAGGGCCTGACGGACGCCAAGCTCGAAGCGCTTCTGGCTGATGAAAGTTAAGCGTGTCGTTCTGGACACAAATGGGTAAAGCCTACGTAACACCTTGAAGTTGCTCTCCTTTCTTCAATCGACCGCAATCACCGTAAGCGTATCGCAAGCGGTTTGACTACAACAACGGCGTCAATCAGCGCGTGCTCGTCCAATTCCTTCGCCTTCACGACTTTGCCTGACCAGTTCACTCTGCGATGGGGTACTTCAGAAACAGCTCATCGATCCAGTGCATCGACGCCAGGTTCTCCGCGGTGTACCCGGCGGTGACCCGCTGCTGATGTTGACGGGTCAACAAGATCTTCTGCGGGCCTGTCTCCTCGGCCATCGTCTTGAACGCGCTGAGCCTGGGCAAGAAGAAGGGGCTCCCCCAGGACACCTACTCCATCGCGGAGGATGAACGGGCCTGGCTCCTAAAGGGGTTCAACCCCTTCCTCGGAAAGTACACGCCGAACAACGTCCTCACCGACCAGACCAAGACCAAGATCGAAGTGCTGGGCAAGCCCATCGAGATCCAGGGGGCCATGAAGAAGGACTTTGGCCTGCAACTCCGGCAACTGCCCCAGGCCCTGAGTGCCCACGAGCTCGACGTGAGGATCCGCGTGGTCGATCAGGAGATGCACGACGAGGTGATCAAACGCGAGCTGGCGAAGAACCTGGCCGGCCCGGGTGACTACGTGCTGGTGAACTACCACCGCAAGACGCTGAGTCAGAAAGGCGGCGGGCACAGCTCCCCCTCGGAGCCTATGATGAGGCGAGCGATTCCTTTTTGATCATGGACGTGAACCCGAATCGGGCTCCGTGGATGTGGGTGAGCGCAGCCGATCTGATCAAGGCCATGCGCACCTTCGATAGTGTCGAGAACCGTGGCTACCTGTTGATCGCCGAGGGACGATAGTCGACCGAGAGGTTACGTGTAAAGACGCGGTTGCCCGAGTACCAGTCTCTTGAAAATCAAGTGAGCGCGCGCCGGATCTCGGCGAGAATCTGCACTGCGTCGGCATGGACATCGGTGTCGCCCCTAGTGCGTCGAACACAGTATATGGGTACATCCGGTCGCGAGGTACATTCCTGTATCTTCCCTGCCTTCTTCCCCAAGGCGACGATTGCCCGGGGGACAAGGAGGTCGATGGTCGGTTCGACAAACCTCTTCACGGCCGTTCTTCGGGCCGCTACCGGGGGCATCTTGTCGGCTCGCGTTCGATAGGGAACCAGATTCATGTAAGCCGCCTCATCCAGCGCTTTACCCGCGGCTTCAAGAGTTGGCTCGATGATCTTCCAGACGTTCCAGCGCCTGACAATCTCTGCAAAGGTTTCGTTTACACGTTCGAAGGCTTCCAGAGCGTGCTCCGGCGTAGCACGCTTGAAGGCCCTCAACAGCGGATAGAAATGCTCGTCTTCCCCAGTTCGTGAGCGGTATGCATCTCCGCCGCCACCAGGATTTATGGCGAGCAAGAGAATGCCGGCACCGGTCCTGTAACGGCGACCGACAAATCCCGCGAACATGGTGTTTGCGTCATCTGCCAAGTGGAGCGGTCGGTATTTGGCGTCGTGAGGGCCGAATATGACCTCACGTTCGATCTGGACGCTATTGTGCCAGAGTTTGCAGATCTCCCTTCGGAACGTCATCACAGCAAACCTTAACCATGAGTTGGTGATCGGAGCAGATGCCCGCTTCCAGCCAGTCGAACAGCCGATGCTCGGCGACCGAGCCCTCCTATTGTCGAGTCGCGCCGAACGCGGCCACAAGGTCCGAGCGTTCGAGAGTGCCCGCCGCTCCTTCGTGATCCCGGGGCTGGCGACCTTTAGTGCCTGTCGCAGTGCCAGAACGGCCCGCTGGCGGGCATCTGTTCTTTGTGCGCGGATTTCATCCATGGGGGCTGTTGTCCTTCGACCTTCGCCCCGATCGGCACGTTTCTGTACTTCCACTTGGATGCGTTGCAGCCCTTGCGGAAACGGGTGCCGAGACGGGGCGCTTTTTTGGTCGAAGCCCCTGGCCTCCGAAACACCGCACAGCGTTCCTTCCGGTCCAGACACCGAAGGTTTTCGTGACTAGGTACATGCCCTCCATGTGGATGGGTGGCAATTCCAGACTGCCACGATTCGAAAGTAGTCGTGGTCCCAGGCCGACCAACTACGCGCGGGACCGGCAGTTCGTCACCGATGATGCGTCCGAACTCCCGTCGCAACCTCAGGCCCTCACTTGGAAACGGATCGCGGTCCTCGAAACGGCAGAAGCCGACGATCTGCATCGCCGGATTTGTGCGGCGAGCGGGTGTCAAGGGTGCAGACTCGCCCGCCTTGATGCGGGCGATGATCTGGGCGGCTTCCTTGCGAGCCTGGTCGGTGGAAAGCTCGCCGTGGCGGCCCACGGTGACGCGCTTGGAGCGGCCAAAGACGCGAGTCTGCACGACGTAGACCTTGGCGCCCGAAGGGTAGACCCGGATGCCGAATCCGGGAAGGTCGCGGTCCCAGAACACGGCGTCCTTGTCATCGACGGAGAGACGGTCGATAATGCGTTTCGAGAGGCTAAGGTACTCGGGTCTGGCCACGTCACTGCCTCCTGAGACGAGAAGCCTACGGGCTGCATCGGAAGTGCACACCGTAAGCGTATCGAAAGCGACTGGGGTCAAATCAGAGTGGATTAAAGCGCATCGGTGGCGGTGATGCAAGCCCTACGACGGCTCAGGATTGGAATATAACTAGCAGGAATACAACAGTTTATGACGTATCTGCGCCGCCCCGCGTGTATGAGGCGGAGTCATGAGATACAGTGATTACTAGTTTGGACACCAACGTTCTGATAAGCGCAGCCCTTCGACCTCAAGGGCCGCCGCGTGCAATCGTGGATGCGTTACGGGCGGAGAACGGGGTGCTGCTGTTCTCCGACGAAACCTTCAACGAGCTTCGGAGTCGTTTCCATCGCCCGAAGTTCGACGGCTATGTTGGCCGAGAAGGCAGAGCGGTTTACCTCGCCCAACTCGAGGCGGTCGCGGAATGGGTGCCAATAGCTGGCGCCAAGCTGGGCTGCCGCGACCCGGATGACGACAAGCTGCTTGAGACAGCGCTGATGGGTGAAGCGGATTGTCTGATCACGGGGGATCGGGACCTCCTGGACATGTCTTCGTTTCACGACGTTCCTATCTTGACGCCAGCGGATTATCTGAATTTTCGAACATGCCGATAAAGACCGTCCGGATCCGTGCTCGGCGAGGTTTTCGGGATCCTGGACGCTTGTCTCCATGCCCCGCGGTGAAGCGTCTCCCGAAACCGGTGAAGGATCAGCGCAGTCCTCACAGAAGGCTCTTGCCGCCGAAGCGGCTCTTCCACTGCTCGATGACCTCCTTGTTGTAGACGTTGTCGGGGACTTCGCCGCGCAGCGCGGTCAGGACGGATTGCGTGGCCCAGACCACTCCGGGGTGAAGCCCGCTCCCCTTGTTGGAGGACACCATGTGGGCGGAGAGGATCACCTTGTCGCCGAGCTTCCGGAGCGGGCTTTCCATGGACAGGGGCTCGTCCTCGAAGACGTCGAGGACGGCGCCGGAGATCACGTCGTTTCCCAGCGCCTCGGCCAGGTCGGGCTCGTCGACGCAGTAGCCGCGGGAAGTGTTGATGAAGATGGCGCTCTTCTTCATCTGCGCGAACTGCTCTTTCCCCATCATGTGGCGGGTCTCCTTGGTGAGGACCACGTGGAGGGTCACCACGTCGGACTCCCGCAGAAGCGTCGGCAGGTCCACCCGTTCCACACCGGCTTCCTCGAACTTCTCGTCCGGCAGGTAAGGGTCGCACGCGATCATCCTCATGCCCCAGGGCTTCATGAGCTTGGCGATGCGGGTGCCGATGCGCCCCAGCCCGATGATGCCGAGGACGATGCCGGGATAGCCGTCCATTTCACGGGACCCAACGTAGGTTCCCTGGAGGCTCAGGTCACGCCACTCACCGCCCGATTTCAGGTAGCGGTCGCGTTCGCGCACGCGCTTGAGCATGGTCAGCATGCCGGTGATGGCGCCCTCGGCCACCCCGCCCCAGTTGGATTCCGTCGGCGCGTGGCAGACCATGACCCCCATCTCCGTCGCCGCCTCCACGTCCACGTCGTCCACGCCGATGGTGTACTTGGCCACCACCCGGAGATCCTTGGAGCTCTGCATGATCTCCTTGCTGATGGGAGAGCTGCGGATGGACGTCCCCACCAGGGCCTGGACTCCCTGGGCCATGGCGGACATCTCGCCCTCGTTGTCGCCCTGCGGGGTATGCCAGCCCGCCTTGCCCAGCACCAGCTCGCAGCCGTTATCCTCGAGCTTCTTGTGAGACTCGCCGCTCTCGTCGTTGGGGGCGAATATGAACACCTTGGCTTTGGCCATCGGATTCCTCCCGTCTCGTCACGCTTGCGCGCGTGGACCCTGCCGGAAATTGTATTGAGCGAGGAAAAATTATAGGACCCGGACGGACAGGTCAACAAGTGACCGGTATCGTGGAAGGCCGCCGGCATGCTCTTGAACACCGACATCACCCGGCGTGTGGTCATCGCCACCGAGGAGACGCCCTGGACGGACTCGCCGCTGCCCGGGGTCCGGCGGCGCATGCTGGAGCGGGACGGCGACGAGGTGGCGCGCGCCACCAGCATCGTCTGCTATGCCCCGGGCAGCCGCTTTGCGGAGCACTCCCACGGGCTCGGCGAGGAGTTCCTGGTGCTTGAAGGCGTATTCTCCGACGAACACGGGGACTACCCGGCGGGGACCTACGTGAGGAACCCTCCGGGTTCCCGGCACCGGCCCCGCAGCCGCGGCGGCTGCACCCTGTTCGTGAAACTCCGTCAGATGGAAGCGGAGGACCGTGGGTTCGTACGCATCGATACCGCCTCCGCGCCGTGGTCCCCGGCGAGCGAACGGGGTCTGCTGGTCATGCCGCTCCACCACGCGGGAAGGGAATCCGTCTCGCTCATGAAGCTCGAGCCGGGGACGCGCCTGGAACCGCACGATCATCCCGAAGGCGAGGAGATCTGGGTGCTCGAAGGCGTGCTCGAGGACGGCCACGGCGTCTACCCCAAGGGCACGTGGCTGCGGAGCCCTCCCGGCAGCGCACATGCGCCGCGCACCCGCGCGGGCTGCACCTTCTACGTAAAGACCGGACACTTGGCAGCGAGGTGAGCGACGCTTCTTCAGGTCTTACCAGTACCGGCCCAGGCTGACGCAGACGGCGCCGGCGACCACCAGCAGCGTGCCGAAGATCACGGCCGGGGTGACGTGTTCGATGCGGCGCAGCAGGATGCTGGCCAGGAGCACGGTCCATACCGGGGAAGTGGCGGTAATGGGAGACACGACCACCACCGGACCGGACGCCAGTGCGTGGAACAGCAGCAGGATGGCCGCGGTCTCGCACCCTCCCGAGATGGCGAACGGCAACAACGCCTTTCGATGCCAGACGAGGGGGTCCCGCGGCAGCGGCAGCGCCAGATAAGCCGTGAAACAACTCAACGAGACCACCCCAACCAGCGCCGCGAAGAAGAACGGCTCGCCGGCCAGGATCATGGCGTACCGTCTGACGGGATGCACCGTGGAGGTGATGACCGAGGTTGCCACCGGCAGCAGGAGATACCAGGGCCGAAAGTCGGGGATCTGGTCGTCCATCCTCCACGAGGTGAGAACCGTGCCCCCGACGATCAGCCCCACGCCTGCGAGATTGAAGGCATTGGTCTGCTCTCCCAGCACCGTGACCCCGATCAGAACGGTGAGCATGGGGTGCGTATTGCGCAGCGTGACGGCCCGGGATACGCCCACCGTGGAGATGGCCAGGTAGTGGCAGGAACGCAGCAGCGTCTGCAGCACGCCGGTGACGACCACCAGATAGAGCGCCGCACGGGGAACCGCGGGAACGCCTTCGGTGAACAGGACGATGGAGGACAGCCCGAGGGCGTGCATGGACAGCGAAAACAGCACCGCGGTGTTGGGTGTCGAATACCGCAGTCCCCACCGGGCCGCGATGTTCGACGCGGCGTAGGAGAACGCGGTCAGGAGGGCAAGCAGCTCGATGGACATCTCTTTGCCAGGGGCAGCGGGCGGGCGCGCATCCGTGCAACGGCGCGGCGTCCGTGCCAATCAATGGTCCGTGCCAGTCAATGTGCCAGTCAATGTTTCGGGGCCTATCCCGGATCAAGGGAAAAAGCGAGCACTGGACCGGACGCGGTGACGCCGCGAACCTTGGATCGGGCGGCGGCCCTTTCCTCGCCCGGACCTGCGCCGAGACGTGCTGCGAACTCCGGACTCCGTAAGGCCGGCCCCCGCTCCGCGAGTTGACACGGCACACCGGTCATGGCAAGTCAGCACTTCGCATTCCAAGGCTACCGGAACGAGGATCGTTCCCAGGCCGCGGGGAACGAGGATTCATGAGGATCACATGTGGGAAGCTGCCATAGGCGCGGCGGAAAAGCTCTTTTCCCTCGGGCCGCTGCTGGCGATACTGGTGATACTGCCGGTCGCGCTGATCTCGGGCCTGATGCCCGGGGGGAATCTGCCCATCGCGGTGGTCTTGCTGGGGTTCGCCGGGTACGTAGACCCGTGGATCACGGTCACCGCCGTGGTCTTCTTCCTGGCGGCCAGCGACATCACGGAGCCGGTCCCCTCCATTCTGATGGGCATTCCCGGGGCGCGCTCGGCCCAGGCGACGATCCTCGACGGCTATCCCATGGCCCGCAAGGGACTGGCGGGCGTGGCCCTGGGCGCCAGCTACATGTGTACGCTGGTGGGCGGCATCATCGGCGCACTGGCGTTGCTGCTGGCGCTGCCCATCTCCCGTGAGTTGCTGAGGCTCTTCGGCGCCTCCGAGTTCTTCCTGCTGGCGCTCTTGGGACTCATGTGCGTGGCCATCGTCAGTTCGGGAGCGTTCGTCAAGGGCATGCTCACGGCCTGCTTCGGCCTCGCCATCTCCATGATCGGTTTCTCCGTCATCGGCGGCAACACCCGCTCTACCTTCGGCATCGACTACCTCTGGGACGGGATACCGCTGGCCCCGGTGGTCATCGGCCTGTTCGCCCTGCCCGAGGTGGTGGATCTGGTGGTGTCCAACACCCCCATCGCCCGTGAACGTCTCGAGACCATGCTGAAGGAGGCGAACCGGGACGTGTACAAGGGCATGCGCGAGGCCCTCAACAACAAATGGCTGCTGACGCGCTCGTCGCTCATCGGCACCTTCGTGGGGATGATGCCCGGCATCGGCTCTTCCGGGGCGCACTGGATCGCCTACGCCCAGGCGCGCCATACGGAGAAGGGCGCGATGGAGACCTTCGGCAAGGGCGACGTGCGCGGAGTCATCGCCGCGGACTCGGCCAACAATTCGGTGGACGGTGGCGTGCTGATCCCCACGGTGGTGTTCGGCATACCGGGCAGCGGCGGCATGGCCATCCTGCTGGCAATCCTGGTGCTGTCGGGGGTCCAGCCGGGGCCGGCGATGCTGACCCAGCACCTGGAGCTCACCATCAGCCTGGTCTACACGATCGTGTTGGGGAACGTGATCGTCGTGCCCATCATGCTCTATTTCGCGCCCTACATGACCCGCATCGCCGCCATCTCGCCCAACATCCTCGCACCCATTATCATCGCCCTGGTGACGCTGGCCGCCTACCAGGCCACCTACTCCATGGAGGACCTGGGCCTGGTCTTGGCTTTCGGCGTCCTGGGCCTCTTCATGAAGCGCTACGGCTGGCCGCGCCCGCCGATCTTGATCGCGGTGGTGCTGGCGGATATCGTGGAGAAGTACCTCTGGCTCTCGGCCAACAGCTACGGCTGGTCCATGTTCGCGCGCCCGCAGTTCCTGTCCATCATCGTGGTGATGATCCTGGTCATGGTGGTGAGCCTGCGGATGCAACAGGGGGCCAAGCGGGCCGCGGAGGAGTCCACCGGAGAAGGGCAGGAGCCGGGACTGGATCAGGTCTGATGGATGGGAGCAAGGACATGAACGCAGGCAAGGACCCGGCGGGGACGGCCCCACGCGGCTTCTCCGTCGAGGTGTTGGGGGAGATCATCCTGCTGGCCATCGTCGGCGGGCTCTTCGTCTACATGCTCATCGAGTCCTTCTCCTGGCCCGAGGGCTCGGCCCTCATGCCCCGCATCGCCATAGGGTTGGGGACGCCGTTCTGGGTCTTGCGTCTGATCGCCCTGGTGCGCAGCACCCGGGCGACCGCATCCGAGCAGATCATGGACCTCGGCTTCCGCACCGGCGCCGATCCCAAGGGCGAGAGAATGCGCTTCGCCCGCATCTGTTGCTACATCCTGGGCCTCTACGCCGCGGTCTGGCTGGTGGGATTCCACATCGCCATTCCGCTGGGAGTCTTCTTCTACGTGCTCGTCTACGGCCGCGCCGGGTGGATCTGGTCCACGATCCTGGGGCTCCTGTTCCTGGCCCTGATCGTGCTGGTCTACGACCGGTTCCTGAACGCCACGTGGCACGACCCCCCGCTTCTCCGGCTGTTCTGGGGTTGACTTGAACGCAAAACGGCCATCCGCCAAGTGACGGATGGCCGTTTTCATGCCCGCAGCTCCCCAGAGAGCTAGTTGATGCCCATGAGCCTCTTGAGCAGCTTCTCTCCGTCCGGCGTCAGGGACTGGTAGCGCTTGAGCCCCTCGTTGAAGTCTTCCGCGGTGCCCAACGAGACCTCGTAGCCCGCCACCCCTGCGGCCTTCAGGAACCCCGCATCCTTCGTGGTAGACTCGAAGGCTTTCTTCCAGGCTTCGTAGACGTCATCCGGGACACCGGGCTGAAGCACGTAGATCCGGCTGAACGTGTTGAACCTCTGGGCCACGAGAAAGGCGTTCTGCTGCTCCTCGGTGGACTTCACCACCTCGAAGAGGTGCGGCACCTTGGTGGCTCCAAGCCTGCCCAGCCAGTCCTTGGACGGCTCCTTTTCCCACCAGAAGATGGGCGCCACCTTCTTGTCGGTGATCCACTTCGGGAACAGCCGCGGCACGTTCTCCTCGACGCAGCGGTCCACGCCCTCCATCTCGTCCCGATCGAAGGCGGCCATGATCTCGGAGGTGCCGCCGTAACCGTAGACCATCTTGATCGGACCGCCCAGTTCCATCACGAACTGCGGACCGATTCCGAAGGCCGCGCCCGGGGCGTTGCCGCCGCTGGTCACGGGCTTGCCGCGTTTGACCAGATCCGCATAGGTCGCGCCGAGGCTGCGGCGCACACACCAGATACGAGGCACCTCGCCCGAACTGGGGCTTCCCAGCACCCGCACGGTCTTGAGATCGAAATCCGGCACGTCCTTGCCCGCCAGCTCGCGCTGGACGAACCGGGGATGAAGCAGTCCCAGGGTCATCCCGTCCGGCTTGGCCTTCATGGCCCGGCGCAGACCGCGTAGCTGACCCGCTCCAGGAACGTTCCGGACGATGAAGGACGGGTTGCCCGGCAGGTACTCGCCCACGAACCGGGCCACCAGCCGGGAGAACGTGTCGTAGCCGCCGCCCGGGGCCGAACCTACGATGATGTTCACCGGCTTGGACTCGAACAGCTTGGCCAGTTCCGCATCCGAGCGCTGCGCCCACGCGCCGGACGGAACCAGCAGCGAACCCATCAGCACCAAAGCCGAGAGACCGCCATAGAGTCGCAGCAGACGGCCCTTTCTCTTGAATGCCTCTAACATCATGAATACCTCCTTTGCTAGATTATCCCTTGAACGACTATGCCCTCATAATCCAGCCATCAGGCTAACGCAAGCTCAATCCGTTAAAACTTCGCCTGCGCGTCCGGGCGACACCCGCAGCCACCCTATATGCACTGCTTCTCGGATTCGCCATCGGCCGACGAGGCCGCCTGCTGTTCGAGACCCCTTGGGCCGCGGTCCTGGATTCCTCGCCCAGTGAATTGATCGAGGCCGCCGTCGAGGCCAAGCGACTCGGGCCGATGGATCTCAAACAGTCCGGGCGCAAGATTGACGTGTCGTTTCCGGCGATGTTCTCTGAGAGAAGGAGCGCTGATCCGTGGGTCGCATCAATGTGCTGCCGAGGAGGGAAAAGGTGCGCCGTGTCAGCACGGCAGAAAGATGCGTGGAGCAGGGCATTCTTGCGGCGGACTGCCTGCCGGTGGCACCATGTTACGGATGTCCACCCGCTCTTCGCGAGACGGTCGAAGGCCGGAGCACGGATTCGGAAAACAGGAGAGCACGATGACCAGACAATTGACGGCGATCATAGAGCGCGAGGGCGATGGTTACGTATCACTCTGCCCCGAGTTGGATATAGCCAGCCAGGGCGGCACCGTGGACGAAGCGCGTAGCAACTTGAAGGAGGCGTTGGAGCTGTTCTTCGAGACAGCTTCCGCCACGGAGATCGAGCCGCGACCGCACAACGAGGTGTACGTAACCCAGGTAGAGATTGCGGTTGGCTAAGCTTCAGGTTCTCTGGAGCCGCGACGTTTGCCGTCTGCTCGCCGACAAGCCATGGACAAACACAACGTAGTGTCGTCGAATGTCAAGGCGATAGGCTACGACGATCGTACGTCAACGCTTGAGGTGGAATTCTCGAACGGAGGAGTATACCAATACTACGGTGTCCCGGAACATGTGCATAGTCAATTTATGCAAGCCTCGTCCAAGGGTAAATTTCTCCACACTTACGTCAAGAATCAGTATCCGTACTCACGGGTGGGATGATCGGGATGAGAATCGACCCATGCCATGACGACTCGCGAGACAGGAACGCATGCCGATGGAATGGCCTGAAGTCGAACGACGCATCGCCGCCGGAGAAGACGCTCGCACCGAGTTCAAGCGTGGGGTCAGTGACTTGCGGGGCGTCGGCAAGACGCTGTGCGCGTTCGCGAACGGCGAGGGCGGCCTTATCGTGCTCGGCGTTGAAGACGCTACCAGGGCCATTGTCGGAGTGCACGCAGATCCCGAGGCCGTTCAGGAACGGTTGACGAGCCTGCTGCATACCGGCTGCGGTAAGCCGGTCACCGCGCAATGCGGAAGATACCAGACCAGTAGCGGTTGGATGCACTGGATCGACGTGCATCGCCACCAACGGGGCTACGAGCCGTTCGCTTATGACGGCCGGTTCTGGATTCGGCGAGGCCGGGCGACGGTGGCGCCGTCTCCGTCCGAGCTTCAAGAGTTGATGAACGCTTTCGGGTTCGTCCTCACCGAAAAACAGGTCGTGCCATCCGCGACCCTGGACGACATCGACGTCAGCGCAGTGCGCACCTTCATGCGGGCGCAGGGACTGGACACCGAGCAGGCACCGCAGCCGGCACGCGAGGACGACCTGCGCAACGCCAGCATCGTTGACGAACTGGACGGCGTGCTTCGCCCCACGCTGTATGGGCTGATGGTGTTCGGGCGCGACCCGCAGGCGTATCCGCACACCCTGAGTCTGTTCGTGCAATGCGCGCTGTACGGCGGCGCCGACCAAGCGGCCGACGTGTTGAGCGCTGGAGAGGGAAAGGGGCGCCTTGAAGATCAGGTGAATCGTGCGATGGGATGGTTTCGCAGCCTGGGCCGGCGAGAAATCTATCAGGGACTCTACCGCCGAGACGTTCCGCCGCTGCCGGAGGACGTGCTGCGCGAGGCGCTTGTCAACGCGGTCATCCACCGGGACTACGCCATCACTGGATCTCAGGTCCTGCTGGAAGTATTCGACGACCGCATCGTGGTGACGAGCCCCGGCGCGTTGCCGAACCACATGACGGTCGAACAGGCGCGGATGGGTGGCGCTCCGCGCTCCCGCAACGAAATGATAGCGAACGCCATGGTCGTGCGCGGACTCATGGAGCGGCGCGGGCGAGGCTGGCTGACCATGCGCCACGCCATGAGGCGCTTCAACGGAACCGAGCCGACACTGGTCAACGACGAGCGTAACCGATTCGTGCGGGTGACGTTCCACCTGGAGCCGGGCGCGGCCGGGAACGACGCGTGAGCCGGTGAACCCTCAACGCTTGAACGGGAAGAAGAATGCGTAAGTCACCCGAACGGCTCCTGAGGAGGATTCGGCTCGGCAAGGAATGAGTGCGGAAAGGCGGAGGGGCCGGCTCAACGTCGTTGGTCCGAAACGTCGAACCAATAGCCGCTATTGTCACAGGACGTAAGCGGGGTACGGACAATGGCCTCACCCACCCGAGCGCGCGGGCGTGGTCAGGCCCGACCGGTTGCCCAGGGCCAACAGCAGCCCGAGCGCCAGCACCGCGATCAGGCTCAGGTACATTCCCCGGTAGCCGACCAGGGCGACGACGGCGCCGCTGAGTGCGGCGCCCAACCCCGAGCCCAGCGGGAAGGCCATGGAAAAAGTCGCCATGGTGACGCCGCGGCGTTTGGGGTCGCCCCGCTCCATGGCCAGGGCCAGGGTGGTGGAGACGCCCAGCGCGTACCCGAGAAAATACAGGATGCCGGCGATCATCATCATGATGACATCAGCGGCCAGCACCACCAGCGCGATGCCGGCGATCTCCAGGACATACGCCACTACCACCGCGGGCCCGCGGCCGATGCTGTCCGACACCCGGCCGAGCAGCGGCCGGCCCACGAGACTGGCGCACCCGATGGCCACGAAGTACCAGCCCAGACTCTCGATCCCCACCTCACGGGCGTAGAGCACGATGAAGGAATTCAGGCCCGACCAGGGCAGGTTCATGCAGAAGAGCAGAAGGGCGGTGAAGAGAATGCCTCGGTCGAAGTAGGTCCTGCTCCGGAACGGGAGCCTGGGGCCACCGGCCTCCGCGGGGCCGGACGGCCGGCGTATGCTCCGGCCGCACACGTAGGCGAGGACCGCGGCCAAGAGCGCTACGACACTCGACAGGACGAAGACCAGCGCATAGCCGCTCGCGAACTTCTCGATGATCCACAGCGCCGCGAACGGAAAGAACACCGACGAACTGCTCTGGATGCCGGAGTAGTAGCCGCTGGCTTCTCCCCGCCGGTCCGCGGGCACCACCGCCGCCAGGAACGCGTAACCGCTGGTGTTTATCCCGGCCCAGGAAAAGCCCCGCAGGATGTTGGCCGTGAAAGCCCCTTCGACATGCGGCACCACGAAGATCAGCACGGTCAGACACAGCCCGATGCAGCTCAGGCTGAGCACCCGGGTCTCCCCCCGGGAATCTACCCAGGTGCCCACAAAGGGACGGATCACCACGCTGCTGCTGCTGAAGGCCGCCAGCAACAGCCCGACCATGAACGGCGAGCTGCCCAGATGGTCCAGGTAGAGCGGCAGAGTCGGGGTCAGCAGCGCGTGATGGCCGTAGGCCAGGAACTGCGACGCGCATAACAGGATGAACGTGCCCGTCCAGAAAGTCGGCTTGACAGCCTGATCCGGCATGGAGCTTTTTGGGGCGGCTATGATTCCCGGATCACGCGAAGACTCAACTGTGGCGCTTCACCCAGGACAGGATGACGTCGTTGGTCCCCTCCGGGTCCTGCCAGAAGAAACCGTGGGTCTGACCCTCCAGGACCTTCAACTCGGCGCCGGGAATGCGGTCCGCCAGCACCTGGGCCTGGGCCACGTGATTGCTTCCCACGGTGTCGCCGTCGCCGATCAGCACCATGGTCGGGCACTGGACATCCTGCAGGCGATGGGTGCCCTCGAAGCTGTGCCGCGCCATAACCAGGTGGACGAACTCGGGAAGCCTGGCGTGGGTCTCCCAGGCGAGCTTGTAGAAGGCCTCCACCTCAGCGCGGTGATTGGCCCGGTAGTCGGCGGTGAAGAAGGTGTCGGTTTCGGCGATTTCATCATAGACGAACTTCTCGAAGCCCATCTCCACCAGCTCATAGACGAGCTGGTGCGGCAGGCCGGGAACGCAGTCCGGCCCGGCCCGGCCCGCGGTGCCGGAGCCCGCGGCCGCCATGATCAGGCTCTTGACCCGGCCGGGAAAGTTCTGCGCCAGGGACAACGCGATGCGGCCTCCCATGGAGTGGCCGATGAAGTGGGCCGACGGGCACCCGAGGTGATCCATGAGCGCCACGATGTCCATGGCCATGAGCTCGATGGTGTAGACGCTCTGTTGCGCCACCGACCGCCCGCAACCCCGTGGGTCATGGAAGATCAGGTTCAGGGAATCCGCCAACGGCATCTGCGAGGGCTTCCAGACCTCGCCGGAATAGGCGGTGGAGGGCACGAAGATCATGGGCTCGCCCTGTCCATGGGTCTCGTAATAGAGGTCGACGCCGGTAGACAACTTCACGTTGGGCATGGGTTCTCTCCTCCTTGGGGGCCGGGATATCGGTCCTCCCGTTTCCGTGCCCCCTTATTACATGGATTCCCCACTTCCCGCTAACGGCTTGCCCCCGCCGGCTTGACAGGTATACCTCAATTAGACATATGCACTGTTCACGGCGGACGCACGGAGGGGGCGGACGCCGGAACTTCCCGGGCAACTCCAGGATCGAGACGTCAACATGGCTAAAGCACTGATCATCGCGGAGAAGCCGTCGGTGGCCGCGGATGTGGCCAAGGCGCTGGGCGGCTTCAAGCGGCACCAGGACTACTACGAGAGCGACGAATACGTGCTGTCATCGGCGGTGGGCCATCTGCTGGAGCAGATCCCGCCGGAGGGGGTCGAAGCCACACGGGGCAAGTGGAGCTTCGCCAACCTGCCGGTCATACCTCCCTTTTTCGAACTCAAACCCATCCAGAAGACCGCCTCCCGGCTCAAGCTGCTGGTCAAGCTGATGAAGCGCAAGGATGTGGACGCCCTGGTCAACGCCTGCGACGCCGGACGGGAAGGTGAACTCATCTTCCGCAACATCGTCCGCCACGCCAAGGCCAAGAAACCCATCAAACGCCTCTGGCTCCAGTCCATGACCCCCGACGCCATCCGGAACGGTTTCGTCAAGCTTCGCGAGGACACGGAAATGCAACCCTTGGCGGATGCCGCGCTGAGCCGCTCCGAGGCCGACTGGCTGGTGGGCATCAACGGCACCCGGGCCATGACCGCGTTCAACTCCAAGCCCGGGGGATTCTACAAGACCACCGTGGGCCGCGTGCAGACCCCCACCCTGGCCATCGTGGTGGAGCGCGAGGCCGCGATACGCAGCTTCAAGCCCGAACCTTACTGGGAAGTGACGGCCGCGTTCCGGTCGGAGGGCGGCGACTATCAGGGACGGTGGTTCGACGAGAGGTTCAGGAAAAAGGACAGCGAGCCCAACGCCCGCGCCGAACGGATCTGGGAGCAGGCCGCGGCCGAGGCCATCCGCGAGAAGTGCCTGGGCAAGACCGGCGCCGCAACCGAGGACAGCAAGCCCACCCGGCAGATGCCGCCGCCGCTGTTCGACCTCACGAGCCTTCAACGCGAGGCCAACGCCCGTTTCGGGCTGAGCGCCAACCGTACCGTGCAGATCGCCCAGGCGTTGTACGAACGGCACAAGGTGCTGACCTACCCGCGCACCGACTCCCGAGCGCTACCCGAAGACTACCTCGGAACGGTCAAGGACTCGCTCCGGATGCTCAAGGACACTGCCTATGCGCCGTTTGCCGGCGCCATCCTGGAGAAGGACTGGGTCCAGCCCAACAAGCGCATCTTCAATAATGCCAAGGTCTCGGACCACTTCGCCATCATCCCCACCACCGAGGCGCCCAAGCGCCTGAACGAGATCGAGCAGAAGATCTACGATCTGGTGACCCGCCGCTTCCTGGCTATCTTCTACCCCGCCGCCGAGTTCCTGGAGACCACCCGGATCACCCGGGTGGAAAACGAGCCCTTCAAGACCACGGGCAAGGTCATGGTCAAGGCGGGCTGGCTGGAGGTCCACGGCAGGGACACCCGGCAACAGGGCGACGAGGCGACACTGGCGCCCCTGAACGCTCGCGCGTCCAACGCCACGGACGTCTCTGCCGGCGACCGCGGCACACCGGTCGAAACCCTCGGCATCGAAGCCAAGGAGAACCAGACCCGGCCGCCGGCCCGGTTCACCGAGGCCACGCTCCTGGGCGCCATGGAAGGGGCCGGCCGCCTGGTGACGGACGAGGAGCTGCGGGCGGCCATGGCCGGCAAGGGGCTCGGCACCTCCGCCACCCGGGCGTCCATCATCGAGGGGCTCATCGACGAGGACTACATCATCCGGGACGGCAAGGAGCTTCATGCCACCCCCAAGGCCTTCATGCTCATGGAGTTGCTGAACGGTTTGGGCGTGCGGGAGCTCACACGCCCCGAGCTCACGGGGAACTGGGAGTACCAGCTCTTCCAGATGCAGGGCGGCAAGAAGAGCCGCGACGAGTTCATGGGCGAGATCGCCCAAATGACCCGGCAGATCGTGGACCGGGCGCGCCAGTACGAGCACGATACCATCCCGGGGGACTTCGGCTCCCTCTCGGCGCCGTGTCCCAAGTGCAAGGGCGAGGTGCATGAACGGTATCGGAACTTCCAGTGCATGAGTTGCGGCCTTAGCCTGCCCAAGATCCTGGCCGGGCGGCTGCTGAGCGCCGAGGAGACCGCGGCGCTGATCGAGGACGGGCAACTCGGGCCGCTACAGGGATTTCGCAGCCGCCAGGGTCGGCCGTTCGCCGCCGTGCTCAAGCTGTCCCCCGAATACAAGATCGCGTTCGACTTCGGCAACGAGCCCCGGGACGGCGAAGCCGAGCAGGGCGCGGACTTCACCGGCCAGGAACCCTTGGGTCAGTGCCCCCGGTGTGTCGGGCGCGTGTTCGAGCTACCCATGCGCTACGCGTGCGAGAACGCCGTGGGCGACGCGCGAACGTGTGAGTTCAGCTCCGGCAAGATCATTCTCCGGCAGGAAGTGGCGCGGGAGCAGATGGTCAAGCTGCTGAAGGAGGGCAAGACCGATCTCCTGCCAGGCTTCGTCTCATCCCGCACCGGACGGCCGTTCAAGGCGTTTCTGGCGATTCAGGAAGGAAAGGTGGGCTTCGAGTTCGAGCCGCGGCCGGCCAGAAAGACGGCTCAGGCCGCCCGCAACAAGCCAGCGGCCAAGGCGGACTTCTCGGGTCAGGAATCCCTGGGCAAATGCCCCCGGTGCGGCGGCCGAATCTTCGAGTGGGACTCGCACTACCTCTGCGAAAAATCCCAGGCGGAGCAGAAGCCGTGCCGTTTCAAGGCCGGCACGGTCATCCTCGAGCAGCCGCTGGAACGCAGCCAGATGACCAAGCTGCTGACCGAGGGCAAGACCGATCTCCTGCCGGAATTCGTCTCATCCAAATCCGGCCGGCCCTTCGCCGCCTGGCTTGTGCTGGACGATGAAGGCAAGGTCGCGTTCGAGTTCCCGCCGAGGGAGGAGTAGCAGCCGCGGTATGCAGCGCCACACGCCGCACCGCGGCCCTTCGGGGACAACGGCGTCGGCAAGACCACGTTACTTCAGTGCCTCGCGCGCGTGCGTCCGGTGTCCACGCGGCACTCGAACAACACGCGCTTCTCATCGATGACGGGATCTCTCAGCCCGGCATATCGAGCAGTTGCTTGTGGGTAGGGTCCAGATCCGCCAGGGTTTGGGCCTTTTCCCGTTGGCCCACGGCGAACTGGCCCTCCTGCAGACCCTCGGACCCATCCTTGAACCGGGCTATGGTGAATTCCGCCATCGGGGCGCCTCCTCACGTTAAAGACGTGGTTGGACTTACAGGAAGTCCCGGATGGCCTTGAACGCCGCATCGGGATTGGCAAAGAAGTAGCTGTGCCGCTCGCCGGGAAGGATCACCAGGCGGGCGCCGGGGATCCCCTCGGCCAGGATGTCCGCGGACGTCCTGTGGTCCATGTCGCTGGTGACGCTGCGGTCGTCCTCCCCCACCAAGACCAGCGCCGGCGCCTCGATGTCCTTGAGCCGGTGGCTGGTATCGTGCTCCTGGCGTGCGATGACGTGGCGCAGGTAGAACTCCGGCGGGCACACGTTGGCCATGCGGACGTCCAGGTAGCGTTGCACCCGTTCCGGGTACTGCTTCGCGAACGCATCGGTGAAACCCACAGCCACCGAGCTATCGCTCACGTAGCGCTCGTATCCCATCTCCACCATCTCCGTGGCCAGCTTGATGGGGATACCTTTGGTGTCGGGAAACGACGCCCCGCTGGACGCCAGGATCAGCTTGCTCACCTTTCCCGGGTGGTCCAGGGCCAGGAGTTGCGCCACCCGGCCGCCCATGGAATGGCCGCAGACAATCGCGTCCTTGGCGCCCACGTGGTCCATGACGGCCGCTACATCGTCGGCGAACATGTCGGTGGTGTACTTGATGGATGGCTTCCCGGAGCGGCCGGTGCCGCGGTAGTCGAAGGTGATGCACTGGTGGTCCCGGGAGAACTCCGGCACCGGGTACATCTTCCACACCTCGCCGTCGCACGCCGTTTCGCTGATGAAGACGAACGGCCGTCCCTCGCCCGTCACGTCGTAATGGAGATCTACATTGTCGCGTTGCAGGATGGGCACGGCTTGAACCTCCAGCTTATGATTTCAGACAACCGAGGGCACACGGGCAGGGGACAGACCCGGCGCAGGCAGATCGTCCATATGGCGCTGCCGCGCCCGCAGGTCCGGCAGCTCCCGGATCTCCACCGTCGTTTCCGTGCGCATGGCCCCTAAATAGGATTCCTTCACGAGCCGTGTCAAGCCTTCCGTGGAATCGTGGCCAGCCCGACCCACTGAACTGCCAGAGCGCTGAATTCCATTCCTGGATTGGACTTCAGACGGCCCTGGAGCTAGTGTCCTGTCCCGGAAATAACGGTGCTAAGATGCATAGGACTTTTTGTTGTCGGCAAGGCGCGACGACGAGCAGTGGCCCATACCACGCGAGGGGGAGCAACGCAGCCGACGGCAAAGAGGACCAGCAGATTAGCACCGTTATTTCTGGGACAGGACACTGGCCTATGGAAGGACGCCTTGAACGGGCACATTCGGATCCGGATCAACGGGCCAACGGCGACCCGCACGTTGCGACGAGGAAGCCGATCCTTTGCTGGGTGTCACCGCACTGGAGTCCGGCGGATTCGAGGTCGATCCCCGCAACGAGGACTTGAAGCGCTTGCCGGCAATTCTGTTGAAAGCATGCGGTCGTTAAGGCGTGCCGCTACCCGGAAGGCCGCGAGCGATATCCTGATCATACAGGGCCGGATCTACCCCCGGGCCTTCAGCGCCTCGACGTCCACCGCCTTCCCGTTACGGATGACGTACACCGGCGCCCGGTGATGTCGCAGGGCTTCCGGCACAGACGGCGCGTCCAGTATGACCATGTCCGCCGAGGCGCCCGCTTCCAGGCGGAAGTCGTTGAGGCCCATGGCCCGGGCAGCGTCCACGGTGATCATGTCGTAGAGGCGCTCCATGTCGTCTTCGGTGGTCATCCACAGCAGGTGCGCGGCCAGGAACGCTACCTCCAGCATGTTGTTGCGGCCAAAGGGGTAGTAGGCGTCGGAGATGTCGTCCTGCCCCAGGCAGACACAGATGTCGGCGGCCAGGAGCTCACGTACGCGGGCATGGAGCGGGCCGGTGTGGGGATCGGTGACCACGGGCATCCCGGCCTGCCGCAGGAGCGCGGCCAGCTTCTGGAAATAGGGCTCCGGGTACAACGCCATGGCGCGGGCGTGATGGGCGAGGACGCGTCCTTGCCAACCGACCTCGATGGCACTCACCGCCATCATTTCCAGGGTGCGCAAGCCGGGGTCGCCGGCGTCGTCCACGAGCATGGAGACGGGCCGGTCATTGGCGACGGCGATCTCGAACATCCGGCGCACGTGCTCTAGGGCAGCGGCATCCGTGTACTCGATCCACGGAATGCCTCCCACCACGTCCGCGCCGAGGGCCACCGCCTCCCGCACCAGGTCGGCTGCACCGGGCTCACGCAGGACGCCGTCCTGGGGAAAAGCGACCACCTGCAACTCCACGACGCCGCGGAACTCCTCCCTGACCTGCAGCAACGCCTTGACGCCTTCCAGGCGCGCCTTGGAATCCACGTCGGCGAAAGCCCGTATGTGGGTGTTGCCGTGGACCGCCGCGGCGCGAAGCGCCCGTCTGGCGTTCTCGACGATCCAATCCTGGCGGTAAGACGCCTTGACCCGCGACGCTGCCTCGATCGCGTGCATCGCATTACTCATTCCCTCACCGTGGTAGGCCCGCAGGGACGACTCTTCGTCCAGACGCTGCAGCGTGTAGACCTTGTCGAGATGCAGGTGGGGGTTGGCGAAGGGCTCGGTCACGAGACCCTCCGCCGCATCCAGGACGACGGCGGCCGACAACCCCGGCGACTCCTGGATGACCTCGATTCGTCCCGCTCGTACGGCGATGTCATACAAAGCGCCCGGCCGGCGCCGCAGCCGAGCCCTCTGGATCAAGAGATCGAATGTTTCGCTCATGGTTGCTCCCGGTGGCCCTGGTTCGAAGGGCGAGTTTCAGTGAGTTTCGTCGTCGAAATCCAACGCAAATGGACCCTCCAGGGTTTTCGTAGTAGAGTCCTTGGCCGGGCCACAGAAGGAATCGGCGTTCATCCGAAGTCGAAGCGCGCCATCTCCGGCCGACCTGAACATGATCACACTGACGAGAGCCATCCGCAATTGCTACCGCGATTCCTTGTCGCTCATGCAACTTTCGGCGCGGGTGACGGAAACGCCCGGTGTGGACGCCGCCGCTGTGGTGATGGCCACCGACGGGAACCGGGCGCTGTTGCGGGACGCGGGGCTGTTGACGGGTCATCCGGAAGCCGGCGCCGCCGACGTTCTCGTCATCATCCGCGGTGACGAAACCCCCATACTAGAGCAGGCCTTCGCCACGCTTGCGGAAGAGCTGCACCGGGGCTCCCCGGCATCCCGCGCCTCCGGGAGCGCAGACACCCGCTTACCGCGCAGCTTGGCCATGAGCCTGCAAGACACGAACGCCAATCTGGCGCTCATCTCGGTGCCGGGCGACTATGCTGCCGCCGAGGCTCTGAAGGCCTTGCGGCTGGGGCTCCATGTCATGCTGTTCAGCGCCGACGTGGCGGAAGCGGACGAGGTCGCGCTCAAGCGGTACGCCGCCGCCAACGACCTTCTCGTCATGGGCCCGGACTGCGGCACGGCCATCATCAACGGCGTTCCGTTGGGCTTCGCCAACGTGGTGCGGCGCGGCGACATCGGCTGCGTCGGCGCCTCCGGCACCGGCCTTCAGGAAGTCTCCACGCTCATCCATCGACACGGTGCCGGCGTCTCTCAGGTCATTGGAACCGGCGGACGGGACCTCTCCCGGGCCGTCGGCGGCGCAGCGACCCTGCAGGCCCTGAACGCGCTGGCCCAAGACCCCTCCACACGTGTCATCGTCGTGGTCTCCAAACCTCCGGAGACGGAGGTGGCTGCCCGGATCCTCGAGCGGGCCGGGCGCGCCGGCAAACCGGTAGTGGTGAATTTTCTCGGGGCGGCCCCGTTCACCGAGCCCGCACCGGGAATCGTCTCGGCACGGACCCTGGAGGAGGTCGCCCGCCGGGCGGTGGCCCTGTCCCAGGGCATTCCCTACTCATGGGATACCCAACCCATAGACAGGATCCCATCGCACCGCAGGCTCCCGGATGCCGGCCATCCAAAGACGCCCACCCAACGGTTCATCCGTGGGCTCTACAGCGGCGGGTCGCTGGCCGCCGAGGCCGTCCAGCTAATGCGGGAGACAGTTGGCCCGGTCTACAGCAATACTTCCATGCCGCCCTCCCTGGACGATATCTGGAAAAGCCGGGGACACACCGTCGTGGACCTCGGCGACGCTCGTCTGACCCGCGGACGCCCGCATCCGATGATCGATCCTCGTCTGCGCGGCGAACGCATCCTGCACGAAGCCGCCGACCCGGAGGTGGCCGTGGTTCTCCTGGACGTGGTGCTGGGCTACGGCGCCCACCACGACCCGGCGGGCGCCCTCACGCCGGCCATCCGGAAAGCGCGGCGAGTAGCGGAGAGAGCCGGGAGACGGCTCCTGTTCGCGGCATCCGTGTGCGGGACCCCAGACGACCCACAGAACGCGACGCAACAGCAATTCGGTTTGGAGGAGGCGGGAGTGATCCTGGGCCGCAGCAACGCCGAGGCCGTCCGGATTGCACTGGAGCTCGCGCGGAACGAACGACACGAGAAGCCGGAAGGACCACGACGGCGCAGCAAGGCGACAGGCACATGATCGAGCCTTTGTTCAGCGACACACTCCGGGTCGTCAACGTCGGCCTCGAGGTCTTTGCGGACTCCATCGACGCTGCCGGCGGCGCCGTGCAACGGACCGATTGGCGTCCGCCCGCGGCCGGGAACAGCGAAATCGGCGCCGCCCTCGCCTCCCTCGTCAACCTTGCGGCCATGGAGCGGGCCAATGGCAGCGCGTTCTCCGCGTACCTGAACGCGCAGCCGGTGCTGGAGGGGATCGGTACGGCACGACACGACGTCCCGGGAATGGGGGAGCGCATGATCCTCCACGCCGGTCCGCCGGTGGCGTGGGAGCGCATGTGCGGCCCCATGCAGGGAGCGGTGACCGGTGCGATCCTGCTCGAGGGGTGGGCCGAGGACCCGGACGGCGCCCGGGCGCTGGCAGCCGGCGGCGAGATCGTCTTCGAGCCGAACCACCATCACGCCTGCGTCGGCCCCATGGCCGGCGTCACCAGCCCGTCCATGCCGGTGTGGACCGTGCGCGACTCCGAGCACGGCCACGCCACCTACTGCAACCTCAACGAGGGGCTCGGCAAAGTGCTGCGCATGGGCGCCTATGATCCCGAGGTGCTGAAGCGGCTCCGATGGATGGAGCGCGTGCTGGCGCCGACCCTGAAGGCGGCGCTGGAAAACCATGGAGGACTGTCGCTCAAACCCCTGATGGCGCAGGCGCTGCACATGGGCGACGAGGTCCACAACCGTAACGTCGCGGCCTCTTCCCTGCTGCTCCGTGCGCTTCTGCCGGCCCTGCTGGAGACCGGCGCGCCGCAAGCCCGCATCGCCGAGACCGTGCGCTTCATCAGCGGCAACGACCACTTCTTTCTGAACCTTTCCATGGCCGCCTGCAAAGCCATGCTGGACGCGGCCCACGGCGTCCCGGGCAGCAGCATGGTCACCGCCATGGCGCGCAACGGAGTGGAGTTCGGCATCCGGGTCAGCGGCACGGGGGACCAATGGTTCACTGCCCCGGCGCCGCGGGTCCACGGACTCTTCTTCGCGGGATACAGCGTGGACGACGCCGCGCCCGACCTGGGCGACAGCGCCATCACCGAGACCGCCGGCATCGGCGGCTTCGCCATGGCCGCGTCTCCGGCCATCGTGAAGTTCGTGGGCGGCTCCGCCGCCGACGCCCTCGGTGCCACGTCCGAAATGAGGCACATCACCCTGGGAAGGAACCCCGAATTGACCTTGCCGGTCCTGGACTTCCAGGGCACTCCCGCCGGCATCGACGTGCGCAAGTGCGTCGATGCCGGCATCGCGCCGGTCATCAACACCGGCATCGCCCACCGGCAGGCCGGCGTCGGCCAGATCGGGGCGGGCGTCACCCGGGCACCGCTGGCATGCATGGAACAGGCCGTCGCCGCGTTGGCCCGCCGTTTCCGGGACGGCAAATAAGTCGCGAAACCCGACAAGGAGTGAACTCATGAAGGTAACCGCATTCAAGGTGGGGATGGGCGCGCCCGATGACGTGTCGGAAGCACGAAGGCTCCTGGACGCGGGAGCTTTCCAGGCGCAGCACGTGGCGGCGATCCTGGGCAAGACCGAGGGCAACGGCGGCGTCAACGACTACACCCGGGCTCTGGCGACCCAGTGTTTTCAATTGCTGATCGCGGAAAAATCGGGACTGACCATGAGCGACATCGCCAAAAAGGTACCGATCATCTGGTCCGGCGGCACCGAAGGTTTGATGAGCCCACACGCCACCATCTTCGTGAAGGAACCGGGCGGCGATGGCGCCGGCAACGGCGAGAAGGGCTTTACCGTGGGCACCGCCTATACCCGCGACATGACGCCCGAGGAATTCGGCACCATGCCGCACGTCCTGTCCGCGGCCGAGGGGGTGAGGGCGGCCATTCAGGACGCCGGCATCGACGATCCCTCGGACATCCACTTCGTCCAGATCAAGACCGGCGCCCTGACCACCGAGCGCATCAAGGACGCCTACGCGCGCAACCGCGGCGTGGTCACCACCGACACCTACAAGTCCATGTCCTACGCCAGGAGCGTCGCCGCCCTGGGCATCGGCATGGCCACCGGCGAGATCGAGGAAGGAGACGTCGGCGAAGAGGTTATTGGGCAGGACCTGGCCGTCTTCTCCAACGTGGCCTCGGCCTCTTCCGGCATCGAGCTGATGAACTGCGAGATCATCGTCCTCGGCAACTCGCCGCGGTCCGCCAGCGACCTCATCATCGATCACGCGGTGATGAAGGACGCCATCGACGCGGCGGCCGTGAGACAGGCTCTCCGCAAGGTGGGTCTCCAGGTCGACGGCGAGTTGTCGGCGCAGGACCAGGACCGGCTCGTGAACGTGTTCGTGAAGTGCGAACCAGATCCGTCCGGGGACACCCGGGGACGGCGCCACGTCATGTTCGAGGACTCGGACATCAACTATACGCGGCACATTCGCGGCGCGGTCAACGCCGTGGTCGCCTCGGTCACCGGGGACACCATGTGCTACGTGTCCGCGGGCGCGGAGCACCAGGGTCCGCCCAGCGGCGGCGTGGTAGCCGCGCTGGCGCGCAAATCCTGACGGCATCGCGGACGCTCAACCTTCACGGAGGCCCGTCATGACACAACGTGAACCCTACGGCACCAGCAAAGGTTTCAAGCGGTTGGGGCACATCGACATCCCGGGCGGCGGCCAGGTCGTGGTGCAGGGACACTACGCCTACGTCGGACACCTGGAACCGCCCCACGGCACTTCGATCCTGGACGTTTCCGACTCACGGAGCCCCAGGGTGGTATCGCACCTGGAAGTCCCCGAGGGGACCCACTCGCACAAGGTCAGGGTCCACGGCGACGTCATGCTGGTGAACTACGAACGCTACGGCGGCGCGGCGAAGGACCCCTTTCAGGGCGGACTCAAGATCTTCGACGTCGCCGACAAGGCCCATCCCCGTGAGATCGGCTTCTACCGGGCCGCGGGCACCGGCGTTCACCGCTTCGACTTCGACGGAGACTACGCCTATTTCTCGCCGCAGGTGGAGGGCTACGTCGGAAACATCGTGATGATCCTGGACCTGAAGGACCCGTCCCGACCCGAGGAGGTGTCGCGGTGGTGGCTCCCCGGACAGTGGACCGCGGGCGGGGAAACCCCGACGTGGCAGGGAGTCCGGCACCGCTGCCACCACCCGCTCCGGCTGGGGGACCGGCTCTACGTGAGCTACTGGCACGGCGGTCTGGTCATTCTCGACATATCGGAGCTGACTCGCCCGCGCATGGTGAGCGGCCTGGACTGGAGCCCGCCCTACCCGTGCCCCACCCATACCGCCCTGCCCATTCCCCAAACCATCCAGGGTCGGAAGCTGATGGTGGTGACGGACGAGGAAGTGGTGGACCGCCTGGCCCCGGCGCCCAACGCCTTCATGTGGGTAGTCGACATCACCGACGAGACGCGACCCGTCCCCATCGCCACCTTCCGGGTGCCCAACGACGAGCCGTTCAACCCCGAGGAATGGTTCGGCTCCCATCAGCCGCAGGAACAGGTCCAGGGCAACACCATCTTCGTCACCTGGTTCGCCGGCGGCCTCCGCGCCGTGGACATCAGCGACCCCTACCGTCCCCGGGAGATCGGCTACTACATGCCCGATCCCGGCCGGGGCGCCTCCATCGTGCAGAGCAACGACGTGTTCCTCGATCGATCCAGCGGCTTGTTGTACCTGCTGGACCGCTTGGCGGGGCTGGACGTTCTCGAGTTTACCGGGTAGGCGCACGGCCCGCCGTGCTTGACAAGCTTTCGGCGTTCCGAGTAACGTCGTGCCGTTTTGGCCGGATCTTCAGGGACGTATCGAGGAGGTATCATCATGACGCATGCAAAGGGGCTCGTACCGAGCCTGATCTTGGCCGTATGGTTGGCGTTCTCGGGCTGGAATCCGGCCGCGGCCGAAACCACTACGTTGAAGCTGGCCACCTATGACCCGAAGACGGCGGTCACCGTGTCCGCCATACCCCAGTTCATCAAGCTGGTGGCGGAGAAGTCCAAGGGCAAGCTCAAGGTCGACTGGATCGGCGGACCGGAGGTCACGCCCGGAAATAAACAACCCGCCGCGGTCCAGAAGGGCGTGCTGGACATGAGCGTGGCCTGGGCCTACGTGCTCCACGTCAAGGCATTCCAGGCGGTGCACCTCTCCCTGCTCACCCCAGCCGAGGAACGGAAGAGCGGACTCTACGACTTTCTCGTGGCGGAGTTCGCAAAGAACGGCTTTCGTTACCTGGGACGGACCTCAACGGCCACGCCCTATGTGCTCGTTTCCACCAAAAAGGCGGAAAAGCCCGAGGATATGAACGGGTTGGGTTTCCGTACTTCCGGGATCTACGAACCCATCATCGAGCGCGCCGGCGGCCGCAAGGTACGGGTCGCGAGTCCTGAAGTCTATTCCGCCCTGCAGCGGGGTCTGATCGACGTGAGGCCGGCCCCCATGGCCACCGTGGTGGACGGGAAGCTCTACGAGGTCCTCAAGTACTGGGTGGGCCCCGGCTTCTTCAAGGCCCAGAATACGGTGCTTGCCATGAACCTCAAGAAGTTCAACAGCCTTCCCGCCGACCTCCGGAAAGTCCTGGTGGATGCCATGGCGGAGACGGAGAAAGGGCTCGTGGAGCTCAAGACGAAGGAGTTCGACGCCGCCTGGCAGGTTGCAAAGAAGAACGGCATGGTGCGCGTCGATTGGCCCAAAGACGTCACCGAGAGTTTCTTCAACGACGTGATGCAGAAGTCCTGGGAACGGGTGCAGAAGAACCTCGGCAAGGAACTCATCGACAAGATGCGACCGATGATGCGCCCGTGACACGGCTCCGCAAGCAGTTTTGACACGGGGGCAGCCCTCCGCGCCCCGGAGGCCGCACCGGCGGCCGGTGGACTGCCTTCCCGCCCTCCGCTCATGCTTTCGGGTACGCTCTCGGCGCATCCCGCGGGAAGGGTCAGGACGCGGTGAAGGATATCCTCACGAAACTCGGCGCCGCCTGGGACCGATTCCTGGACGTTTCCATGGTGATCTCCGCCATGGCCGTAGTCCTGGCCTCCCTGTTCACCCTTTCCGACATCGCGAGCCGGCAGTTCTTCGCCTCGGCCCTGGGCTGGGCCATCGAGATCTCCGAATATTGCCTCCTCTACCTCGCCTTCTTCGGCGCGGCCTGGCTGTTGCGGGAGGACGGCCACGTCAAGGTAGAGGTGGTGGTGGAGGTGCTGAGCGCAAGGAACCAGGCGCTGCTTGGAGTGGCGACTTCCATCGTCGGGGTTCTCGTAACCGGAGTGCTGGCCTACTTCGCCACCACGACCACCCTCGACGAGTATCTGGCCGGCACAACGATGTACGAGAGCCCCCTCAAGCCGCCGCTTTATCCGCTCCTGATCCCCATACCCGTCGGCGCGGCATCGCTGTGCATCCAGTTCATGCGCAGGACCTGCGGCCATTACCGCCGCTGGCAAGACGCCGGCGCGACGCCGGAGGTCCGCGAATGAACGCGCGGTGTTCCGCCGACGCCATGAGCCCGTGACGCCATGGATTGGCCACTCCTGCTGCTGATCTTCTTCTCGGTCATCGTCGTGCTGCTGATGACCGGCCTGCCCATCGCCTTCGTCTTCATGCTGGTGACCGCCGGCGGCGCACTCACCCTTTGGGGCGGCGGCCCGGGCATGGAGCTGGTGGTGCTGAACATGCAGACCGCGTTGTCCACGTTCACGCTGCTGGCCATCGTGGAGTTCACGCTCATGGGCATGGTGATCTTCCATTCGGGCATGGGCAACACCATGCTCAGGGTGCTCGGCGACTGGCTCGGGAGCGTACCGGGACGGTTGTCGATCCTGGGCATCGCGTTCGCCACCCTGTTCGCCACCATGAGCGGCTCGTCCCTGGCCAGCTCGACGGTCATGGCCACGGTGCTGACCCCGGAGATGGAGAAGCAGGGTTACAAGAAGCCCATGAGCCTGGGACCCATCCTGGGAGGCGGCGGCCTCGCCATGATGATCCCGCCCAGCGGGCTCGCCATCATCCTGGCGGCCATCGCCAAGATATCCGTGGCCAAGATCCTCATCGGCGGGGCGATCCCGGGGCTCATGCTGGCAGCCCTCTACATGATCTACATCGTCACCCGGGCGGCGATCCAGAAGGACCTGGCCCCCGCGTACGCGGTAGAGCGGCCGTCCCTGGAGCGCCGGGTGCACGATACCCTGGTGTACGTCGTGCCCCTGGGCCTGATCGTCTTTCTCACCCTGGGGCTCATCTTTCTCGGGGTCGCCACGCCGTCCCAGTCCGCGGTGACCGGCGCCCTGGGCGCATTCATCCTGGCCGGCGTCTACGGCAAGCTCGACTGGAACCTCGTGCGTGTGTCCCTGCGCGGCACCGTCCGGGTGTCCACCATGATCCTGATGATCTTCGCCTCCTCCGCCACCTTCAGCCAGATCATGGCCTTCGCGGGCATCACCCGAGGACTCAGCGGCTTCGTCGCCGGCCTCGACGTGGCGCCCATCCTGATCATCATCGGCATGATGATCGTAGTGCTCATCCTGGGCATGATCATGGAGGTGGTGACCATCTTCATGGTCACCATCCCGATCTTCCTGCCGGTGGTGGTGGCCCTGGGCTACGACCCCGTGTGGTTTGGGCTGCTGATGCTCCTCAACGCCGAGATGGCCCTGACCTCGCCGCCTTTCGGCACGAGCCTCTTCGCCGTCAAGGCCGCGGCGCCGCCCGACACCACCATGCGCGACGTCTACGTCTCTGCGCTCCCCTTCCTTGCCTGCGACCTGGTGGTGCTCATCCTGTTGATCGCCTTCCCGGGTATCGCCTTGTGGCTGCCGAATCTGCTGTGAGCGGGTGCGGCACGGAAGAGCGGCGGCTTTGACCAGAAGGGAGGTGCGGCCAGGGCCCGCGCCGCAGAGCAAGAATACCGCGAAGCCGTTTCCGTCTTCGTGAAGATATAACGCGACGACCTCCGCCGCTCACGCCTCCGCCGTTACGATCTCCGATTCGAGGAGGACGCTGCAACCGGGACAGTACCACCGCTGGAACTCGTACCGGTCCGCGAGGAGGTCCATCAAGGGACCTGCCTGGGTGGGTGGAGCGGCGCCCAGGGAGCAGGCCTCGCGCCAGTCCTTGTCACTCTCGCACAGGACGTGGTCGCAGCGGGCGCACCGGACCCATGACTGACCGCCGACCTCGCATACCTCCAGGGATTCCTGGAGGGGGTGCCGGACGGCATCCGCTCCCGCCACGGGGGGCTCGAGCAGTGCCGGAACGCGGCTGACGGCAACCTGTCGCTCGCGCTTGAGAGACGCGCGCTGCTCCCGCGTGCCGCCGGCGTCCACGTCGTGTTCGGCGGCGAACACGACGCCGTAGATGGTTTCCGCAGCTTCCCGCGACACCAGGCCGTCGATCACGTCCTGGGCGACGGTCTCCGGGTCGCGTTCCAACGGATCGCCGTAACCGCCGCCGTTGGCGCACCGCAGGTAGAGCAGATCGTCGGCGCCCATATGAAGGTCGCGGTAGCCCAGCAGGTTGTGGGTGCCGCCGGCGTCTTCCAGCTCGTCCGGAAGGGTCTTGCCGGCAACGGCCTTGCGCACATCGCTGTCCTCCACGTGCACCAGGATGCTGGGCGCGCCGGGATGACCGCCGTAGATGCCGAACCCGGAGTTTCTCAGTCCAGCGACGCCCAGGGCGACGATCTGAATTTTCGCCTCCGGTGCGTCGTGGGTCATGATGAGGGATTCCTCTCCGGCGCCGCCGCGGAACTTGCCCGCGCCCGCGCCGTCCTGGAGATGCCGGCGGTACAGATACATCAGCGGGAAATTCGCCTCCACCCACTCGACGTTGTGCACCGTGGACGGCCGGCCCATCTCGATGCCGGCGGAGTTGATCCCGTCGCCCCAGGAACGCGCGCCGATGCCGCCCAGTCCCACCAGGGTCGAGACGTAGTAGCCGCCCGTCTGGTTCACCCCGGCGTGCCGCGCCAACCGGGTGCCCAGGGTCTGGGCGGTGACTTCCCTGGACCACTTCTCGCTGGTCCCGATCATCTGGATCAGCGTGCTTCCGGCCAGAAAACGGGCCACCGCGCCGCCGGAGGTGGTGTTGAGCGACACCGGCGCGGGATAGGTAGGGTTCACGATGGTCCCCTCGGGAGCAATGACCTCCATGACGCGGAACAGGCCGTGGTTCTTGGGCAGGTCGTAGCCAAGGGTCTGGAGCAGCGACTCGAAGCACGCGCCCACGGTGGCGTGGTAGGGAAGATTGATGCCCACCGGCGCCTGTTTGTCGGTGCCGGTGAAGTCGAAGGTCAGAAGGTCCCTCTCCTTCTTGAGCTCCACCTGCATCTTCCAGGTGTCGCCGGCCTCGATGTTGCCTCGGGCGCGCCAGACCCCGTCGGGCACCTCCAGGAGCCGCTTGCGCAACAAGCTGGCGGTGTGGTCGAGCATCTCGCCGGTGACCTTCTCCATGAGCTCGACGCCGTAGTGGCGGTACAGTTCCTGCATCCTGGCCCGGCCCACGTTGTTGGCGGCGATCTCGCACTTGAAGTCCAGGCCCACCATGACCGGCTGCCGCGTCATGTTGGTGATGGTGTCGAACACGTCCCGGCGGATCTTGCCGCGCTCGATGAGCTTGATGCCGGGGATGCGGATGCCTTCGTGGCAGATCTCGGTGGCCCCCGGCGAGTTCCCGCCCGGGGACATGGCGCCGACATCGGCCACGTGCACGAACGTGGCGCTCCAGCCGATCAGGCGGTCGTCCACGTGGATCGGCGAGACCACGTACATGTCCGGCTGGTGGATCGCCGCCAGGTAGGGGTCGTTGATCAGGAACATGTCACCGGGGAAGATCCCGCCCTCGTCGGTGAAGCGCTCGATGATGCGGCGCACGGCGACCCCGGCGCAGCCCACGTGCCACGCCATGGCGTCGCCCGCGCACAGGACGTCGCCGTTGGGCTGGTAGAGACCCGCCAGGTAGTCCCGCATCTGGGTGGTGTTGACGGTCCCTCCGACCCGTTCCAGGGTGGTGCCGATCTCCTGAGTGATCTGATAGAGCCGGTGCGAGAGAATCTCAAAGGTAACCGGGTCGACAGACAACTTGGGTTCAGACATGGAACGCTCCTTGTTCGCGGTCGGGGAGTCTGTGTGCCTGGCATCATGCACGGCGCGCACGTCGTCAGACCCGGACGTGCATCCTGATATTGCGGTACTCATCCATCACCGCCGTATCGCCCGGCCCCACCACGATGGTGGTCACCGGGCTCTCGATGATTCCCGCCCCGTTGATCTCCATTCCCGGCTTGAGCCGCTCGAAGTCGTAGATGTCCGCGGGGAGGAAGTCCCGCTCCTGCTCGAAGTATGCGTTCCTCTTCCCCTTGAGGGCATCGCCGGGGTTCGCGGCGCCCTTGGCATAACGCTTGATGTTGGGGTGTTGTATCTTGCCCACCGCGCGGAGCCGGAAGGTGATGATCTCCTTGCCCGCCTCCCGATAGCCCGATCCCGGACCGTAGGACTGTTCGTAGAGCTCGTCGAAGGCCTGGTCGAGCCACTGGAAGTCCTCCATGCCGAGCTCGGCGGTCCCCGGCGGCAACTCGGCGTTGAGCTCGTGGCACTGGAAGCGGTAACGCATGTCCAGGCTTCGAATCACGGCGATCTCCTCGCCCGCGAACCCCATCTTCTCCAGGTCCTGCCGGGCCTTGTCCAACAGCCCGGCGAAGGTGGCGTTGACGACCTTGGCATCCGGCGGATACACCAGCCGCTCCGCCTTGCCGTACTCGAACACGACATCGGAGGCCAAGAGGCCCAGACCGCCGTGCACCGAGGAGGTCATGGGCACCACCACCTCCTGGATGCCCAACTCCGCGGCGTACCGGCCGCAGTGCACCGGCCCGGCCCCGCCGGTGACGAACAGCACGAAGTTCCGGGGATCGTGACCGCGCTCAACCGTCGCCCGCCGGATCAGGTCCGCCATCTGCGCATTGGTGATGCGGTAGAGCCCGCTGGCCGCCTCGGTCAGGCTCATCCCCAGGGGGCCGGCGACCTTCGCCTGTATCGCCCGCACCGCCGCCTCCCGTTCCAGCCGCATGCGCCCGCCCAGGAAGTAATCGGGGTTCAGGTAACCCAGCACCAGATCGACGTCCGAAACCGTGGGTTCGGTGCCGCCCAGACCGTAGCTCGCCGGCCCGGGCTTGGCGCCCGCCCCCTGGGGCCCCACCTTCATGAGCCCCTTCTCTTCATCCACCCAGCCGATGCTGCCGCCGCCCGCGCCGATGGACTCCACCCATATCTTGGTGGCCAGCACGGCGTGGCGCAGGATCACCGGGCTGTAGTTCTTCTCGATTCGGCCGTCCCGCACCAAGCCCACCTTGAACGTGGTCCCGCCCATGTCGGTGACCAGGATGTTGGGCTCGTCGATCTTGTCGCAGAAGTACTGGCCGCCCACCACGCCCGCGGCCGGCCCCGACTCCACCAGACCCACGCCCCGGCGCACGCACGCGTCGCTGTCCAGCACGCCGCCGTAGGCCTGCATGATGAGCGGCGCGTTGTGTAATCCCTTGGCCGCCAGGGACTCGCCCAAGCTGGACAGGTACGACGAGAGGGTGGGACCGATGTAGGCGTTGAAGACGGTGGTGATGGTCCGCTCGTACTCGCCCAGGTAGGGCGCCACCTCCGAGGACAGACTCACGAACAGGTCCGGATGCCGCGACTTGATCAGCTCCTCCAGTGCCTTTTCGTGGCTGTCGTTGGCGATGGACCACAGGAGCGAAACGGCGATCGCGGTCACGCCCTCGGACACCAGTCGCTCCACCACGTCCGCCGCCTCGTCGAGGTCCAGCTCCACCACCACCGCGCCCTTGTAGTCGATGCGCTCCTTCACCTCCCCTATCAGCCTCCGGGGCACCAACGGGTCCGGCTTGGTCAAGGCGTAGAAATGCGCGGTCTCAGCCTCGGTGAGCCCCTCGGTCATCCGGCCCCGCATCATGTAGACGCTGTCGGCGAAGCCCCTGGTGGTGATGAGTCCGGTCCTGGCCCCCGAGCGGGTCAGCAAGGTATTGTCTCCTACCGTGCAGCCGTGGAAGAACAGCTTGGCGGCGTGGAGCAAGGCCCCTTCGCCGGTCATGCCCAAGTGCTCCGCGGCATCGCGGACCGCGCTGAGGACGCCGAGGGCGAAGTTGTCCGGCGTGGACAACGCCTTGCCCACGGTCAACTCGCCGGCCTCGTCCACGACGACGCAGTCGGTGAACGTGCCGCCGATATCCACCCCCAAGTTGTACTCCATGTCGGTCTCCGTGACTTCGAACGGCCGAAGGCTCGCGGCCTCGGCCTGCCCGATCACCGCCTGATGGCCGTGTACTGATCGGGCCTCCGGTCCGTGAAGAAGATCCAGTTCCTGCGCTGCCGCTCCAGCAGGTCGAGGTCCAGGTCGGCCCACACCACGTCCTCCTCGGTGGCGCTGGCGTGGGCCACGACCTCGCCCCGCGGGTTGATGATCAGGCTCTCGCCGAAATAGAACTCCCCGGGCGCCCCTCCCCGATCCAGGCCCACCCGGTTGGGCGCCGCCACGTACATGACGTTCTCCACCGCCCGCGCGCACAGCAGCATCTCCCAGCGCGAGCGCGCCCGCTGGGTGCTGGTCACCGGCAGGCACAGCAGCTCGGCGCCGTTCAGCGCGGCGCACCGGGCCGGTTCCGGCAGGTTCCGGTCGTAGCATATGTTCAGGCCGAGCTTGACCCCCAGGTCCGTCTGCACCACGGGGAAGCCGAGGTCGCCGGGCCGGAAGTAGTACTCTTCGCTGCCGCTCGTTCCCACCAGCCGCCCCAGACCGCTGGGGATCGTGTTCTTGCGATACTTGGTGAGCCGCTGTCCGTCGCGGCCGAACACCACCGCGCTGTTGTAGTAGCCGTCCCCTTCCCGCTCGAAGAACGGGTAGACCAGCACCAGACCCGCCTCCCGCGCGATGGCCCGGGCCGCCGTCACCGACGGACCGTCCTCCGGCTCGGCCAGCTTGAACAGCTCGGGGTCATTGGTGAACGCGGGATAGATGGTGCTGGCCAGCTCGGGAAAGCCGATGAGGTCCGCGCCCGCCCCGGCCGCTCGAAGCGCCAGACGGCGGACCGCGGCGATGTTCTCCCGCCAATCCACGTTCCCGCTGAACTGTGCGACCGCCACGCGCGGCATGATCATCTCCCAACCCGGAGATCCGGTGTCCTCTTGTACCACCCCGCCGCCCGCTCGTAGGCATGACCCACCCGCAGGACCGTCTCCTCGTCGAAGGGTTTGCCGACGATCTGCATGCCGATGGGCAGGCCCGAGGGGGAGAAGCCGCAACACACGCTGAGGGCGGGAAGCCCGGTCTGATTGAACGGGATCGTGCACAGCGTGAAAAGGTTGCCGCGGCGGTCGGAAAGCCTGACCTCCCGGCCGTCGATGACGGTGTAGCCACGATCCAGGTCCTCGATGGTGGGCGCGGGGAACGCGATGGTGGGCGCCACCATCACCTGAACGCGCTCGAAGGCCCGCTCGAATCCCTCGAAGACGAGGCGCCGGACCCGGTGCGCGGTGTTGACGGCGCTGCCGGGTATCAGCAGCGAGCCGATGAGGTTCCTCAGCATCCCCGGACTGTAGTCCCGGGGCCGCGTTCGAAGATAAGGGTCATGGTCCGGCATGTCCTCCACCCGGGCAATGCACGCCTGGACCGCCGGCAGAAGCTCCATGTGCGGGATCGATACCTCTTCCGTCGCAAGTCCGAGGGACCTGAGGAAACGGACGGCCTCCGCGAAGACTTGTCTGACCTCATCGAACATCAGGTCCTCAAAGTAGCCCCTGATGAGCCCTACCTTAAACCCGCTGACGTCTTTCGTGATGCCCTTGGAATAATCCGGCACGGGCACGTCGGCGCTGAACGCATCCCTGGGGTCACTTCCTGCGATGCAGGTCAGGACGAGGGAACAATCCTCGACCGTCTTGGCCAGAACGCCGAAGTGATTGATCGAACCGGGTCCCGTGCCGGGGACCCCGCCAAACATGCTCACTCTCCCGTGTGTCGGCTTCAGTCCGGCGATGCCGCAGAGCGCCGCGGGATTCCGCACCGAGCCGGCGCTGTCGGTGCCGATGGACGCCAAGCCCAGGCTCGCCGCCACCGCCGCGGCGGAGCCGCCGCTCGATCCGCCGGTGGCTCGGGCCACGTCCCAGGGATTGCGGCTGGGGCCGTAGAACACGTTGTTGGTATGGCTCGACTTGGCCCACTCGTGCATGTGGGTCTTGCCCAGGATCACTGCGCCCGCAGCTCTCAGTTTGCTCACCACCGTTGCATCATGGTCGGGCTTCCAATCGGAAAGAATCTTCGATCCCGCGGTGGTTCTCACGCCTTCGATGGCAATATTGTCCTTGATGGAAAACGGGATTCCATGCAGCGGGCCCCGGTAGTGCCCGCTCTCGATCTCCTTCGCCGCCGTCCCGGCATCCGCAAACGCCTGATCCTTCGTCATCGTCACGTACGCGTTCAGGACAGGATTCAGTCGTTCCATCCGCTCGAATACGAGATTCATCAGGTCTACAGGAGATACCTCTCGGCTCTCGATCTGCCCGGCCAACTGCGAAATCGTCAGTTGTTCCAGCTCCCGCTCTTCCATGTCCCGAACCCCTTCATCCTCCCAACTGGACTCCTCTGGACTTCACACGGAATACAACTGCCGGCCCGGTTTCCTGGGGATGTACCGTCCGCATGGGGTTGGTCATGCGGGCCACCCTTTCGCCCTACCTGACTCGCTTGTTGCGAGCACGCCGCAAAGTGCCGGATCTGCAAGAAACCCACCCACTCGCCTGTATAGGGCAGACATATATGTGCGCGCAAGGCCGTTCCTCCGGCAGCCGCCAACGTATTTGACCTGGGAAAAAAGCCGGTGCTATTGTCCGGGGCCCGGAGCGGGCTGCTTTGGCCCGAATCACACCCGGAGGAGGTTCGCGACTGGATGCTCGAGAAAGATGACAGCGGTTACATCCTCAAGATCGCGTCCCATTCGCCATCCCATCCCTGGTGGCGCATCACTGACGAACTGGCCGAGGGCCTGAACGGCTATCGCGAGGAGCCTGGACCGATTTCAAGTGTCGGCGTCTTCACGGGACGATTCGGGTTGGGTTCGTTGGAGAATCCCAAGACCGTAGGCGCGGGGCTGGCGGACGTGGGCATCACCAACCCTCCCGCCAACGCGCGGATGGCCACCGAGGGGAAGGGGCTGTTCCGGGCCGGCGTCGGCGAACTCAGGGCCATCGCAAGATTCCCGGAACCCGATTACATCTTCTGGCTGGTGGCGGAGGAGTTGAACATCCACTCGATGGACGAGATCGCGGCGCGCAGGCCGCCCATGACCCTGGTGTCGGGCCGGGTGGGGCCGACGGGCCCGGACACGCTGACGTGGACCGTGGAGCAGGTCATGAAATGGTACGGCTTCAGCTACGAGGCCGTCAACTCCTGGGGCGGCAAGGTGCTGTTCCCCGGGCCTGCCATCGTGGGCGTGCCCATGGTCCGGCGCGGCGAGGGCAACGCGGTCTTCCAGGAGGGAGTCCACGACGAGTGCTGGGAGGAACTGGCCGAAGCAAGGCCCATGCGCGCCTTGCCGCTAAACCCGCAAGCCGTCGCGTACATGAAGGATTCCTACGGTTTCGGCCAGGCCGTCATTCCCAAGGGTCGCCTCAAGGGGATTGAGAGCGACCTCTTGACGGTGGATTTCGGCGGTTGGCTGCTGTTCTCGAGGGCGGACCTGCCGGACGAGGTCGCCTATCTCCTGGCGCAGACCAGCATGGAGCGGAGGGACCGCATTGCCGCGCCATATGCGCCGTTGGCCCCTCATCTGAGGGATCTGGAAGTGCCCATACGCCCGGAGCGTCTGTGCACCGAATGCGTGGTGCCGCTGCACCCGGGAGCCGAACGCTTCTACAAGGAGTTCGGCTGCTTGTGAGCGCCTCGCCAATCGATTGGACCCGATTATCCCGCGCACACCGGGCAGTCGATCCCTGGTCTGAACGCCGGAGCGGTAACCGATGCCCGTAAACGATCTGCGTGACTGGATCGACCGTATCGACGCACTGGGCCAGGTCCGCCGCGTCAACGGCGCGGACTGCGACGAAGAGATCGGCGCCATTACCGATCTCTACATGGAGCGGGTCGGCCGTCCGGCGCTCCTGTTCGACGAGATACCCGGCTACCCGCCGGGATTCCGCGTGCTCGCCAACGTCACCACATCCCCCCAACGGGTGGCCGCCACGCTCGATATTCCCCGGGACCTGTCGCTTGCGGGCATGGTGCAGCATTGCCGCCGGTTCCACGGCGCCTTGCCCGGCATCAAGCCTCACGTGACGGACTCGGGTCCGCTGCAGGAAAACGTGGCGACGGGCGGGAACATCGACATGCTCCGGTTCCCCACGCCCAAGTGGCATGAGGACGACGGCGGCCGCTATCTGGGAACGGGCTGCGCCGTCGTCATGCAGGACCCGGACTCCGACTGGATCAACGTGGGCTGCTACCGGGTGGTGGTTCACGACCGGAAAACCCTGGGTATCATGATTACCGCGGGCAAGCAGGGACGGCTCATCCTGGAGAAATACTGGCGCAGAAACCAGGCCTGCCCCGTCGCCGTCTCCTTCGGCCACGACCCGTTGATCTATCTGATGGCCGGCCTCCATGCCGGCGCGGGGGTCTGTGAATACGACGTGGCCGGGGGTATCCGCGGGGAGCCTGTGGACGTCGTTCGCGGCGAGGTGACGAACCTGCCGCTTCCGGCCACAGCCGAGATCGCGATCGAAGGTCACATACCGCCGGGCCGTTTCGAGCCCGAAGGACCCTTCGGAGAGTGGACCGGCTACTACGCCGGGGGCCGTGAGAAACAGCCGGTCATCGAGGTCGCGTCGCTGATGTACCGGAACGATCCCATCATTCTCGGCACCGTGCCGCGCAAGCCCCCCAGCGACGACACCTACATTTCCAGCTTCCTCAGCAGCTCGGCCATCTGGGAGCAGATGGAGGCCGCGGGCGTCCCGGGCATCAAGGGGGTATGGAACCACGAGGGAAGCGGAAGCCAGATGTTCATCACCGTCGCCATCGAGCAGATGTATCCGGGCCATACCAAGCAGGCCGCCATGGCCGCCGCCGGCTCCTACGCGGGATCGTACCTGAACAAGATGGTCGTGGTGGTGGACGACGACATCGATCCCACCAGCATCGACGACGTGGTGTGGGCCATGTGCACTCGGGTGGACCCGGACACGGACCTGGACGTCGTACGCAACTGCTGGAGCAGCCCGCTGGATCCCTTGGCATACCCGGACCACCACAGGAACTTCAACAAGAGAATGCTCATCGACGCCTGCCGGCCCTGGAACGACAGAGAGGTTTTTCCCAAGGTGGTGGAGGCCAGCGCCGAGGTGAAGGAGCGCATCCGAAAGCGCTGGCCCGATCTCTGCGACATCTGACCGACCCGCGCCAGGCCGCACGGCGCTTGACCCTCTCCACCGTATGGGCTGTATTGAGCGGACGGAGCGAACCACATGGCTGATGACTATCGCGTAATCGGAACTCCGGTCGTACGCGTGGACGGCGCCGAGATGATCGCCGGCCAGGCCGTCTACGGACCGGACGTGACGCAGCCCGGCATGCTGTGGGGCAAGGTCCTGCGGAGCCCGCTGCCGCACGCGAGGATCCGGTCCATGGACGTGGAGCGGGCCCGGGCGCTCCCGGGCGTCACCGTGATCACGGCGCGGGACGTGCCGAAGCGGCGCTACGGCTACGCCATCGAGGACGAGCAGATCTTCGCAGTGGAGAAGGTGCGCTACGTCGGAGAGCCCGTGGCCGCGGCCGCAGCGCCGGACGAGGAACGGGCGCTGGAGGCGCTTGCCCTCATCGACGTGGACTACGAGGAACTACCGGCGGTCTTCGATGCCGAGGAGGCGGCACGGGACGGCGCACCCCTGGTTCACCAGGAGCTGGGACCGGCCCGGTCGGTGTACCTGGCCTCCTGGAGTCCGGTGCCGGGCACCAACATCATCCACCAGGCTTCCCATCAGCGCGGCGACGTGGAGGCGGCGCTGGCGAGGGCGGACTACGTGTTCGAGGACACCTTCCACGCCAGCCAGATCCATCACGGCTACATGGAACCCCACGCAACCCTGGCAGCGGCCCGGGGCAACGCGGTGACGGTATGGACCTGCAGCCAGGAGGTGTTCCAGCTCCGGACCCTGCTGGCGGAGCTCTTCGCCATCCCCGAAAGCCGCATGCGGGTGATCTGCACCAAGGTGGGCGGGGGTTTCGGCGGGAAGATCGAGCCGCGGCTGGAACCCTGCGCCGTGGCCCTGTCGCTGCACAGCCGCAAACCCGTGAAGATGGTCATGACCCGGGCAGAGGAGTTCACGGCCACGGCCGGCTCGACCCCCGCAACGGTGAGGGTCAAGACCGGGGTGATGAAGGACGGGACCCTGGCGGCCCGGGACATCGACTTTCTCTGGAACACGGGCGCCCACGCCGAGGGCCTGGCCCCCAGCAACCGTGCCATGAAGGACGGCATCGGCCCTTACCGTATACACGACATCCGGGTCACGTCCACCCTGGCCTACACCAACAGGATGCGCGGCACCCAGTTGCGCGGGCTGGGGGTGCCCGAGGGCGCCTTTGCCATCGAGTCACAACTGGACATGATCGCCGATCGCCTGGGCATGGACCCGCTGGAACTCCGCCTCAAGAACATCCTCGAGGAAGGCGACATCAACTCCATCGACGACGTGGTCCAGAGCATCGGGCTCAGGGAATGCCTGGAACGCGTGGCCGAGGAGATCGGCTGGGCCGAGCCCAAGCCGCGGAACGTGGGCCGCGGCCTCGCGGTCATCGCCAAGTCCCCCACCACCCACTCCAGCATCTCCAGCGCCTACGTCCAGTTCAACGAGGACGGCAGCGCTCAGGTGCTGGTGGGCGCCTCCGAGATCGGCCAGGGCATGTCCGTGGTGCTGTGCCAGATCGCCGCCGAGGTGCTGGGGCTTCCGGTGGAGACGGTGGGCATCTCCAGCGCGGACACCGGCGCCACGCCTTACGACCGCGGCACCTTCTCGAGCCGGGTGACCTTCTACACCGGCATGGCTGTGAAGATCGCCGCGGAGGACGCCAGAACCCAGCTCCTGGAGGTGGCTTCCCGGATGGTGGAGGTCCCTCGGGAAGATCTCGCGGTGGCGGAGCAGCGCGTGGTGTCGCCCGGACATCCGGAGCTCTCGCTCACGTTTCGCGAGGTCCTGGAACGGGCTCATACCAGCGTGCGGCCGATCCTGGGCCGGGGCTCCTACGGCGGCAAGGGGGACTACCCGACGCTGCCCCACAAGGCCCGGCGGAAGGAGTACGTGCCCGGTTGGAAATACGCGGCCCAGGCCGTGGAAGCGGAGATCGACGAGGAAACCGGCATCGTCCGGGTCCGGCGCATCGCCTCGGCCCACGACGTGGGCAAAAGCCTGAACCCCCTGAGCGTCGACGGCCAGATCGTCGGCGGCGTGGTCATGGGACTGGGCTACGCCCTGCACGAGCGGCTCCAGTTCGACCAGGGCCGGATCATCAATCCCTCGTTTATGGACTACAAGATTCCGTCGAGCCAGGAGATCCCGGAGATCAAGCCCATCGCCGTGGAGGTGCCGCTGCCCGAGGGTCCGTTCGGCGCCAAGGGCATCGGCGAGCTGGCCATCGTGGGCATCGCGCCCGCCATTGGCAACGCCATCCATGACGCCCTGGGCGTCCGGATCAAGGAGCTGCCGCTTTTCCCCGAGCGGGTGCTGGAGGCGGTGGAGAATCAACGGGACGGCAACGGCTGATGAGAGATCGACCATGGAATGCAAGCTGATCCGGCCCGGGAACCTGGACGAGGCGCTGGCCGCGCGCGCGGAGTACGCGCACGACGCCCTGCCGATCGCGGGAGGGCAGTCACTACTGGTCATGATGCGGAACCGGCTGGTGACGCCGAGGGCTTTGATCGACCTCGAGCCCATCGACGCGCTCCGCGGCGCCGAGGTGCATTCGGCGGGCGTGTCCATCGGCGCCATGAATACCTGCCGCCAGTTGATGGCCTCGCCGGCGCTGAGTGAAGCCGCCGGCCTGCTGCCGGCCGCGGCGCGGCAAGTCAGCTCCACCGCGGTACGCAACCTTGGGACCATCGGCGGCAACGTGTGTCACAACGAGCCGGGAGCCGACCTGCCGCCGGCGCTGCTGGCGCTGAACGCCCGCGCGGTGTTGCGGCGGCGCGCGGACGACCGCGAGGTCCCGCTGAGCGAATTCTTCACGGGATACTTCGAGACCACGCTGGAGCCCGACGAGATCCTGTGCCGCATCGAGGTCGAGCATCCGCCCGCGGGAGCGGCGGGGGTCTACCTGAAGCACGCCGTCAGCCCGGAGGACCTGGCCATCGTGGGCGTCGCCGCGGTGGTGGTGCCGGACGGAAAGGGTACGGGCGGTGTGGCCGAGGTGAGGATCGGCATCGGCGGCGCCGCGCCGGTTCCGCTCCGGGCAACCGCGGCCGAAGCCGCCTTGAAGGGAGCGGTGCTGGACCGGGAAACGGCCCGGGCCGCGGGCGAAATGGCTAGCACCGAGGTGGACCCCGGCGCCGACCCCCATGCCGGCGCCGCGTACCGCCGCAAGATGGTGGCCGTATTCGTCCGCCGCGCGCTGCTCCGGGCGGCGCGGCAAGTCGAGGAGAACGGCCATGGCGCTGCTTGAGCTCACGGTCAACGGCGAAGAGACGAAAGTGGAGGCGCCGGACACGGCGCTCTTGCTGGACGTGTTGCGGGAGCGACTGGCCTTGACCGGCGCCAAGCGCGGTTGCGAAACCAGCCACTGCGGCTGCTGCACCGTGCGGGTGGACGGCATGGCCGTCCACAGTTGCGTGGTGCTGGCCGCGCGCTGTGAGGGAAAAGAGATCACCACGGTGGAAGGATGCGGCGACGGCATGGAGCTCGACCGGCTCCAGCGGCTGTTTCTCCGGTACGGCGCGGTGCAGTGCGGCTACTGCAGTCCGGGCATGTTGATGGCGGCCCAGGCTCTGCTGGATCAGAACCCGACGCCGACCCTCGACGAGGTGAAGAAGGGACTGGACGGCAATCTGTGCCGCTGCACGGGGTACACGGCCATCTTCGACGCGGTCCTCGCCTACGGCCGCGGTGAGTAGCGCACCGACGGGACCGTATCCTTCGACTCCGCTTCGGCGCCACCCATCTGCACTTGACCCTCTGCACTTGAGTTACGCGCAAGCCCCCATGACACAAGCCGCCCCGCCGCCGCCCGGAGTCCCCGTCGCCGTCGCCGGGGTCATGCTGGCGGTCTTTCTCTTCGCCATCGACGCCACCATCGTGAGCAGCGCCATGCCCACGATGGTCTCCAACCTGGGCGATATCGAGCTGTACAGTTGGGTCTTCTCCGTCTACATGCTCACCTCGGCGCTGGCCACCCCCATCTTCGGCAAGCTCTCGGACCTCTACAGCCGGCGTGTTCTCATATTGCTGGCCATCGGCACCTTCGTGGCGGGCTCGGCGGCCTGCGGCGCCGCCCAGAGCATGCCGCAGCTCATCGTGTTCCGCGCCGTGCAGGGAGTGGGCGGCGGCGCGGTCTACTCCCTGGCGTTCATCATCGTGGGGGTGGTGTTCCCGGTAGAGCAACGGGCACGGATGCAGGGCCTCATCTCCGGCGTGTGGGGGGTCGCCTCCGTGCTCGGGCCCGCGGGCGGCGGCCTCATAGCCGAATACTGGGACTGGCGCTGGATCTTCTGGATCAACCTCCCCTTGGGGATCCTGGCGGCCACCCTCATCGTCGTGGGATTCCATGAGGAGCGCGCGGCAAGCCGGCGCCGCTCGCTGGACCTGGGCGGCGCCACGGTCCTGCTGGGCGCCCTGATGCTGTTGTTCTACGGCCTGCTGGTGGCCGCCAACCAACTCGACCTGGTGACCGTGGAATCCATGGTCGTCGTGACGGGCGTCGTCGTGCTGTTGACCCTGTTCATCACCATCGAAGGGAGAGCCCGGGATCCCTTGCTGCCGATGAGCCTGTTCCACATCCCAAGCTACAGCCGGTTCACCGCCCTCAGCCTGCTGGCGGCCATGGGCATATTCGGCATCATCGGGTTCCTGCCGCTGTACGTCCAGGGCGCCCTGGGCGGCAGCCCGGCGCTGGCCGGCCTGACCCTGCTGCCTCTGAGCGTGGGCTGGACCGCGGGCAGCATCGCCGCCGGCCAGACCTCCACGGTCTGGGGCTACCGCAACATCTGCATCACGGGCATGACCCTGATGGTCCTGGGCTACGTCCCCTTGATGTTCCTGAAAGACGCCGGCGGCATGACCGTGATGCTCCTGGCGGTGAGTTGCTCCGGCACCGGCATGGGGATGGTCAACGTAACCGCGCTGGTGGCTGCGCAGGCCGCTGTCCCCTTCCGGCACCTGGGCGTCGCCACCTCCACGGTGATGCTGTTCCGCACCATCGGCGGCGCCCTGATCCTGAGCATCATGGGCAGCCTCCTGCTGCAACGCATGAACGCCGCCTTCACCGTCATCGCCGCGGACCTGAAGACCTCGGTGCCCGCGCCGGTCCTTCAGAAGCTCCTGAATCCGCAGAACCTCCTCGATCCCGCCACGCGGTCGCTGATACCCGCCGACCTCATGCCGGCCCTTACGGCCGCCCTCGTCAACGCCCTCTGGTGGGCGTTTCTGGTGGGACTCGCCGCCGCAATCGCCGGCCTTGTTCTGAGCTGTTTCCTGCAGGGCAAGAGGTCGGCGTGAAACGACTCGCCCGGCGGCCGGCCGAAAGATATCGGCCACGAATGCCCACGTTGACGTTGCTGCCGCTCTTGTCTATGATGCACGCAACCTTACCCCAACCCCCACAGTCCTGACCGGAGGAGCCAGTGACCACGACGCCCGCCGCCTTCACCGAAGAGACCCTCAACATCGCCGGCACGTCCCTGCAACTGCGACGCGGAGGTTCCGGAGAACCGTTGCTGATCCTCCACGGCGAGTTGGGCGTACCCGACTGGCTACAGGCCCACGAGCTCCTGGCCCAACGTTACTCCGTGTATGTACCCTCCCTGCCGGGCTTCGGCTCGTCGTCGTTTCCGGATTGGATGATGTCGGTTCGGGACCTGTCCGCCTGGGTAAGCTGGTTCGTACGGGACTACGGCCTTTCGACTCCGCTCAACGTCATCGGCTTTTCCCTGGGAGGCTGGATCGCCGCCGAGCTTGCCACCGCCAATAGCGCCATCTTCTCCAAAATGGTTCTGGTAGGGGCCGCAGGCATGAAGCCCCGGGAGGGAGAAATCTGGGACTACTTCCTGCACTCCGCCAAGGAGGCGTTCCAACAGTCCTTCCACGACGCCGAATCGCCCGAATACCTGAAATACTACGGCAAGGACTGGACTCCGGACGAGGCTGACCAGGTAGAGACCAACCGGGAGGCGGCCATCCGCTACCTTTGGCGTCCCTACATGCACAGCATCACGTTGCCGGACCTCCTCCCGGCCATAGCGACCCCTACCCTGCTCGTATGGGGGAGGCAGGACGGCATCGTCCCCATCAGCAGTTGCGAGCTCTACCAGCAGGGAATACACGGTGCTCAGGCTGCCGTCTTCGAGGACTGCGGACACATGCCCGAGATGGAGAAGCCGGACGAGTTCACCAAAACCGTCCTTGAGTTTCTGGGAGGTTGACAGCGACCGGGCACGTGGAAAGCAGGTACCACCAGCGTATCGCTTCCTCTTCCCGACCGGGAAAGAGGAACAGGGAGACCAGCACCATGTTCATAGGCCACTTTACGGAGCAACCCTGGCAGAAAGAAGACTGGCCCGCGGCCTGGGGGTCCGGCGTCATGGAGGTGAGCAACAGCGAGTACGACCCCGTTCGTGCTTCCGGCCTCTACAATCGCTACCTGGACGAGAAGGTCTACGCCGAGGAGATGGGCTTCGACGGGATCATGGTCAACGAACACCACAGCGCCCCGTTCTGCATGAACAGCGTGGCCAACGTGACGTCCTCCATTCTCGCCCGCATCACCAGCAAGGCCAAGATCCTGATCCTCGGCAACATCCTGCCCATCCACGACGATCCCCTCTGGCTGGCCGAGCAGATCGCAATGATCGACGTGATTTCCCGTGGCCGCCTCATCCCCGGCGTGGTCCGAGGCGGCGGCAGCGAGAGCTTGACGCACAACGTGCCCCCGCACTTCAACCGGGAGCGCTTCGAAGAGGCCCACGACTTCCTCGTCAAGACATGGACGACCCCCGGCCCCTTCCGCTGGGAGGGCAAGCACTTCCACTACAGGTACGTGAACCCCTGGGCGGTCCCGTTCCAGAAGCCCTACCCGCCTATTTGGGTGCCCGGTACTTCCAGCCGGGAGACCGTGGAGTGGGCGGCCCGGCATCGTTATCCCTACATCATGCTGGCCAGCCAGATCGATCTGACCCAGCAGATGTACCAAGTCTACTATGACACCGCCCGGGAAGAGGGCTATGAAGCCGGGCCCCAGCATCTTGGCTTCATGTTCTTCTTCCACGTGGAGGAAACGGAAAAAAGGGCCATGGAGGTGGGCCGGACCCTGACCCAGGGCGTCCGCAGCCCCTACGATCCCGGTGCGCAGAGGCCGCGGCCCTATATCGCCGGGCCCCCGGGAATCGCTACGCGCAACGCCCGGGCCCTTCGGCGCAAGATGACCGCCGCGGACTCGTCCGGCCGCACCCGCGCGGGAGCGAGGGCGACATTCGAAGACCAGGTAGCGACCCACGGCATGATCGTCGGCACCCCCGACAGCGTCATCCCCAAGGTGCGCTACATCATGGAACAACTGCGTCCGGGGACCATCATCTTCCGCACGGGCGACGGCGCCATGGACCACGAGTCGCAGATGCGCACGCTCAAGCTCATGGGCGAGGAGGTCATGCCCAAGCTTCGGGAGATCGCCGGCGAGCTGGGCCTTCCCGGCCCCTACGATATCGACCCCAGGACCAACGAGCCACTCGCCGCCATGGCTTCATAGGAGCCGGTCCGAACAGACATTCGGACACGCTCCTCGTCACCCGGTTGCAGACCGCGAGGTAATGCATGTTCATCGGCCACTTCACCGAAGAGCCCTGGCAGGTAGACGACTGGCCCGAGGAATGGGGCACCGGCATCCACAAGGTCAGCAACGCCGAGTACGACCCGCAGCGTGCCGCCAACCTGTACAACCGCTACCTTGACGAAAAGCTCTACGCGGAGGAGGTGGGCTTCGACGGGCTGATGGTCAACGAGCACCACAGCGCGCCCTTCTGCATGAACGGCGTCGCCAACGTGCAGGCTTCGATCCTCGCCCGCATCACCACCAAAGTGAAGATCCTGCTGCTCGGCAACATCCTGCCCATCCATGACGATCCCCTCTGGCTGGCCGAGCAACTCGCCATGATCGACGTCATCTCCCGCGGCCGGTTGATTCCGGGGATCGTGCGCGGCTCCGGCGGCGAGAGCATCAGCCACAACGTCCCCCCTCACTACAACCGGGAGCGCTTCGAGGAGGCCCACGACTTCCTGATCAAGACCTGGACCACGTCCGGTCCCTTTCGCTGGGAGAGCAAACACTATCACTACAGGTATGTGAACCCCTGGGCCGTCCCGTATCAGAAGCCTCACCCGCCCATCTGGGTGCCCGGCACCTCCAGCAGGGAAACCGTGGAGTGGTGCGCCCGGCACCGCTATCCCTACATCATGCTCTCGACGCAGCTCGAACTCACCCGTGAGATGTTCAAGGTCTACTACGAGACGGCGGAGGAGGAAGGCTACGAAGCCGGCCCGCAGCATCTGGGCTACATGTTCTTCGTGCACGTCGAGGAAACGAAGGCCAAGGCCATGGAAGTGGGCCGCACCCTGACCCAGGGGGTCCGCAGCCCCTTCGACCCCGGAGTCCAAAGGCCCATTCCGTGGATCATGAGCCCTCCGGGCCTGAACACCCGAAAGGCTGTGGCCCTGCGCCGGCAGATGGTGGCGCCCGACTCCAAGGGACGCACCCGGGCCGGCGCCCTGGCCTCCTTCGAGGACCAGGTCGCTACCAAGGGCATGATCGTCGGCACGCCAGAGCAGTGCGTGCAGGACATACGCTACATCATGGAGTACCTGCGCCCCGGCATCATCATCTTCCGCACCGGCGACGGCGCCATGGACCACGAGTCGCAGATGCGCACCCTCAAGCTCATGGGCGAAGAAGTCCTGCCGGCCATGCGGGAAACCGCCAAGGAGTCCGGTCTGCCCGGGCCTTACGAAGTGGACCCCGCCACCAACCAGCCGCCGGCCGCATTGGCGTCCTGACACCCGGTAGGAGACGCAACCGGCGACGGCTGAGAGGCATCCAGATTCTTAGACTACGAAAATTTCGTATATCTGGTTTCAAGGCGCTCAGCCGGACGACTTTCCTGTTTCCAGGCCAAACCCTCGTCCTGATCGGCAGCAACGGTTCCGGAAAGTCATCTACATTGCAGGCATTAGGCTTGGTTCGCGAGTTCGCCCAAGGCAACGCGTCCAAATTCTTCGTCGATCGTGGGTGGGACCCCACGGGTGTCAAGTCGCAGATCGAAGCCCGCGCGAGGTTTCGAGCCGATTTACTGTTTGAAACGGAAAATGACGGCCGGTGGCTCTGGCAGTTCAACTGGAGCCTTCGAACCGCCAAGAATCTTCGGGAAGTCGTCTGGCACCTCCCGCCGAACGCCACCCAGCCCGCACGGAAACTCGATCATAATCACACCAGGACCATCCTTCACCCTTCCGACACGCCACCGTTGCGAGGACTTCGGATGCCCGGCTCAGTAATGGCATTCGTCGACCTTCCTTCTGATGCAGACACAGCATGCAAACTTCATGACATATCAACATGGGCGCAAAACATTACTTCGCTCGAACTACTGAGCCCCACCGCAATGCGACGGAGCGCGAGGGGCGACAACCACGACATTGGCACGATGGGCGAAAGGCTTGCCAGTTTCCTGGCAAGCCTTAGTCCACGGTCCAAAAGCAAAGTCGTCGCACGGCTCCGCCGATTCTACCCGATCCGGAACATCGACACGCGGCGAAAAAGGGCGGGCTGGGTGGATGTGAAAATTGCCGAGGCCTTTCGCGGGCTGCGTGGGATAAGCCCCAACCACGCCAGCGACGGCCTACTCCGGCTTATTGCACTTTGCGCCATCCCTGAGTTTCACGAGAATACCAGCCTGGTTATGCTCGACGAGATTGAAGACGGCATAGAACCCCACATCCTACCTGAAATAGTCGAAGCGATCGTCAAAGACTCCGTAAGTCAATTCATTTTCACATCGCACTCCCCTTTGTTCGTCAATTTCGTCCAACCGCCGAATATTCATATTCTGACACGGCAAGGGGCAGGCGCCGTCGTGACTTCAAGATTTTCTGAGATGAAATCCTGGAGTGATGGCTTGGAGTTTTTCGGGCCGGGCGAACTCTGGAGTATGACCGAGAAGAAGGCCATTCAAAAAGGTCTCCGACTTCCAAGCCATCCAAATTACAAGGAACCGAATCGCTTTTCGGCAGAAAGCGCCCATGCATTCATGACAGAAAGCAACATTGAATGACTAAGGTACTGGTCTGTGGAGAGGGCAGGCACGACGTCGGTGAATCGAAAAGGCCATCCGGCAAAGGGCAGACGATGGACGAGGAAGGCTGGCTGCAAGCTTTCCTGCGTAGATTGATCCCCAACGAAACGACCTTTGTGGTTGTCAAGCGGCAAGAATTAGTGTTGCAAAGGCGGCAACAAGGGCAACACCAACCTCTACCTCAAGGCCATGGAAGGAAGGCGCTGGCGGCTAAAATCCGGGCGACCGCAGGTGACTACGATTTAATCGTTTTCATGGCAGACGCGGACTCGAACAAGCCTGTCGTTTGGAATCGAATACGCTCTGAAATTCTTGATGGTCTTACCCGTCTTCCGGGGGCTAACGGTGTCCCGTGCGTCCCCATGAGTGCGTCGGAGAGTTGGCTACTGGCAGACAAACAAGCGTGGCAGGGAGTCGGCCTGAAGGACGTCACTATGCTGCCAGGAAGGCCAGAAAGCATCTGGGGTTCGCGGGAAAACCACAAGGGCAATCATCCTCACCAAATGTTTCGGCGAGTATGTGCAGCGGCGAGAGTGCCGGACTCGCGAGACACCCGCGTTCAGCTAGCACATTCATCGAACCTCGAAACTTTGCAGTCGGTGTGCCCGACGAGTTTCGCTGCTTTTGTGGACGATACTGAAACCGCCTTAGAGTGAAAATGGTCATCGGTAGTCGCCGGGTTGCATATCATCCGCGGCTTGGAATACGTGCGTATCATGCAGTGGATACACAAAGAAGAATGGCCCGGCTGGAGAGGGACGCCGGGGCGGGCATCGTCTCCACCAAGGAGGCCAAGTTCGGCCCGCTCACCGGGAGACTGCTGGCCGAATTGGCTTGGGAGGGCAAGGCATCCATACCCGAAGCCGACACGGCACGGCGGCTCTTTTCACTCGACTGAAGAGACTGAGTCGGCATACGGTGTCAACCCAAAGCCAAGATGTCCCCTTTGAGCAAAGCGAAGATGTCCCCCTTAGGAGGTTTTGGAATGGGAGGTTGGAAGGGGCACGGGCGCAGGTTGGTGCTCCAAGGGCGTCGGGGGGTGGCCTGTGGACAACCCCGTTGCCGCCTCCCCCGACCCCTGGTTGTCCACAGGCTTCACGCGCTCGCGCGAAGGGGGGCAGGAACGGTCAAGACAGGACAGGGGGAGGGTGTCGAGGAGATACCCCTGGAGAGGCCAGGTTCGGTTTGGGCCGGGTGATGATCGCTGGGGTGAGTGGCTGGAGGCTGGCCCACGCACAGGGGGCTGTGGATGATCAGGCGCGGGGCCATGGGCGGAGGGTTTGAGGCAGCGCAGAGTGGCAACCGCTCACGCGGTTGTAGTCCCCTCCCCCTTGGCTGCGGCGCCGGAAGCCCTGGGGCCAACCCTTCCGCTCCGAGGGGCGGGGGGTTAGCGGGGAGGTTGCGAGACAGGAGAGGAGGGGGTGTGTCTCCAGCGGTTCCAGGGGTGGTCTGGGGAGGGTTTGTACTTGGGGCGTTTGCGTTGGAGCCCACGGGCGGTGTCGACGGTTCGGTAGAGGCTCTTCTCGTCGTCCACAGGGATGGGAGTTGGGCCTTGGGCGAGGATGCGGTAGTCGAGGGTCTTGCCCTGACATAACAGGGTGACGCGACCGTCGAAGTCCTCGCACACGGTGACGGGGCTTGAGCGCAGGCGGTAGCCCCTGCCTTGGTTCAAGACTTGGTATTCCCTGTTGCAGTATCTCAGGGTGAGGTTGCGGCTCAGCTTGCGGGTGGAGTGGCAGCTCACGATGAGGTCGAGGGAATCGGGGTCGTGCAGCACTGGGCGGTGGGCGTCGTGGGGGTTGTGGGGCGGGCGAAGCGGCGGTTGTGGTCAGCCATGTACTTGGGCACGAAGGCATTGGCCTCGTCGATGGAGTGGATGCCGCAAAGGCGCAACTCCTTGACCAAGCGATCCTGGAGGGTCTCGTTGGCCCGTTCCACCCGGCCCTTGGCCTGGGGGGTGTTGGCGTGGATGGGTTGGATGTCCAGGGTTTGAAGCGCCCGGGTGAACTGAGTCCGTTCGCCCTCGCGGTCCTGTTGATTGACCCGGAAGATGCTGTGCTTGTCCAAATAGACGGCCACGGGACGACCGTACTGGTCCAGGTACCCGCGCAGGGTCCTCATGTAGGCTTCAGTGGTCTCGGCCTCGACGAAACGCAGGGCCATGAGCCGGCTGGTGGCGTCGTCGATGAACACGATCAGGGTGCACGACGGCCCCCGCTCCTCGAACCATCGGTGCGGCGAGCCGTCGATCTGCACCAACTCGCCCACCGCCTGTCGCCGGGGACGGCTGTGATGCACCCGCATCCCCCGGCGCTTCTTCGACTGCCACAGCCCCGCTTCCGCCATCCACTTGCGCAAGGTCTCCACCGACACCCGGTAGCCGTGCACCTCCGACAGCTTCTCCCAGGCCAGGGTCGGTAAAAAATCTTCGTAGCGCTCCCGCACCACCGCCAAGATCTCTGCCCGAACCTCCGGCGCTATCGCGTTGCTGGCCTTGCGCCCCCGATGCCCCGAAATCAGCCCCTTCGCCCCCAACTCCCGGTAGCGCCGCACCAGCCGCTTCACTTGCCGCACACTCAGCCTCAACCGCTCCCCCGCTTCCCGTTGCACCAGCCGCTTCCCTACTACCTCCCGGATCACTTCCAGCCGGTCCACCTCTCGCATGGTCATCCCCTCTTCTGGCTTCGCCATCCCTTGCCCCCCTTCCTCAAAGGGGACATCTTAGCTTTGCTCATTAGGGGACATTATCGCTTTGCTCTAACACTGAGTCGGCATACGGTTGCTTTCGTCAAATGATCGCTTTATAGTCGCCATATGACGATCTTCGGAGGAGGCCACCCGATGAAATCCCAAGCCCAACCTGACTTTGCAGTAACTCTGCCCGGGAGCGAAGTTGCACGGATTGCCCGCCTCTTGGATCTAGACGAACCGGACACCCTTAGCGACGTTCAGTTTGCCAGACGCGTTTCCGCCGGCTTCTTTGCGCGGTCCGCAACGGCGCTCGCCGCCGTGCTTGGTACCAACCGTGTGGTTGGACCCGTCGTTCCCGAAGCGACGCTCAGGCGCGCCCGCAAGGCCAACAAGCCGCTGTCCAGGGAGATCAGCGAAAGGCTCTATGAAGTCGGACGGGTTGTCGATGCGGTCAGCCGCGCCTACCATGGTGATCGAGACGCCACCGAGTCGTTCCTGAACCGGCCACATCCCTTGCTGGACGGCGAGACGCCTTTCGACATGGCGCGGTCCAGCTCGGCAGGTGCCGAAGCCGTCCTGAATCTCATCCGACGGGCCGAAGCCGGCATCGCCCTGTGAGGCGCAAAGAAGGCTCCGGTAGTGTTAGATACCTTATAATCTAGCAGATGCATGGAGCACACGCAGAGCATCCTTCTGACGAAGCCGCGAACCCTGCCCAAGACGATGCGGGCGTACCGTATCGGCGACCGGGCCGGACAGCATCCGGTTTTCAGCGCCGAGGGCGCGAAACAAGAATACGGAAGGTGGCACGAGACCGGTGCCGAAGTGATTTACTCTTCGGAAAACTACTCCACGGCGATGCTGGAAAAACTCGTCTACTGGAACGGAAACCTGCCGTCAAACCATCACTTCGTAGAGATCACAATACCCAAGGGCACCCGCTATGAGGTCGTCGCTCCCCAGACGTTCCCGGAATGTTTCAGTCCGGATGGGGAAGCGACCCGTCGCTTCGGGCGCCAGTGGTACTCGGAACGTCGGAGCGCAGTCCTGATCGTCCCGTCGGTCGTCGCCCGCATGGAGCGCAATGTCCTCATCAACTGCGGGCACCCTGACTTCGCGGGCATAAGGGCAGGGTTGGAGACACCGGTATGGTGGGACCGGCGCCTCTTTCAGAGAGACTGTTCAGAGAGACTGACTTGATCAGCCCGTGATTCCGCGCGTCTTGCAGCCTTCAATCCGCATCCAACAGAGGTTCGAGCACCGGCCAGACGTTGTCCAGCAGCAGCGGTTGTGCCCTGTCGTTGGGATGGATGCCGTCTGGTTGCATCAGTTCCCGGTCGGTGGCGACGCCTTCGAGAATGAACGGGACCAGCGCGGCGCCGGTGCCGTCCGCGACATCAGCATAGATCTCGCGGAATGCCCGGGTATAGCGCGGCCCCAGGTTGGGCGGCATCTGCATGCCCGCCAGCAACGGTTTGGCGCCGTTGGCAAGGACCGCCTCGGTCATGGCCAGCAGGTTGGCGCGGATGGCGGCCACCGGGTGGCCGCGCAGACCGTCGTTGCCGCCCAGCTCGATGATGACGATGTCGGGCCGGTGCATGGCCAGGGTCCTGGGCAGGCGGGCCAGGCCGCCCACGGTGGTGTCGCCGCTGATGCTGGCGTTGACCACGCGGTGGCGCGAGCCCAGGCGCTCCTGCAGCAGTTCCACCCAGCCGCGCTCGCCGGCCTCGGTTTGAAGTCCGTACGCGGCGCTGATACTGTTCCCCATGACCAGTACGGTCTTGCCGGCACCCGCCGCCGGCGTGTGGCCGGTCGCGGCAAGCACGGTTACCAGCAGGAAACCCCGCGCCAGTTCCTTCAGAAGAGCCAACCTCCGCCCCATTGAGAAACGCTTCATGTCAGGATGCATATTGCGGGCAAGGGCCGTGGTCAAGCGCGTACCCGTTGCGGAGGGTGAATTAACCATCCTGGACGGCATCGATCTCGCCGTCGACACCGGCGCGCAAGTAGCGGTTGTGGGTGAATCCGGCTCCGGCAAGACCACCTTGCTGAGCATTCTCGCGGGCCTCGATCTGCCCACGAGCGGCGACGTCTGGCTGGACGGCGACGAGATCACCGCCATGGACGAGGAGCAGCGCGCCCGCGTGCGCGCGCGTTGTGTGGGGTTCGTGTTCCAGACCTTCCAACTCATCGACAGCCTGACCGCGCTGGAGAACGTGATGCTGCCGCTCGAGCTGCGCGGCCAACGGCAGGCGCGAGAGGTCGCCCTGGGGTTCCTGGAACGGGTGGGCCTGGGCGCGAGAACGACCCACTACCCGCGCCACCTGTCGGGCGGCGAGCAGCAACGCGTGGCCATCGCGCGCGCGTTCGCTTCCGGGCCGAAGGTGCTGTTCGCGGACGAGCCCACGGGCAACCTCGACGCCGCCACCGGCGGCAAGATCGCCGATCTGGTGTTCGAGCTGAACCGCGAGACCGGGGCCACGCTGATGCTGGTGACCCACGATACCGCACTGGCGGGCCGGTGCGCCGAGGTGATCACCCTGGAGGCCGGCCGCATGAAGCTGCCGCGGGAGCCCGCGCCGTGACCCTGTCGCTGGCGCTACGGCTCGCGATGCGCGACTGGCGCGCCGGAGAGTTGCGCCTGTTGCTCGCCGCGCTGTTGTTGGCGGTGGGTGCGGTGACGGCCGTCAGCCTGTTCGTGGACCGCCTTCAGCGGGCGCTGGTGGCCGAGTCGGCGACCCTGTTGGGTGCGGACCGCGTCATCGACTCCTCGCAGGCCATTCCACAACGCTTCCGCGAACTCGCCGCGGCCCGCGGGCTCGCCCTCGCCGACGTCATCCGTTTCCCGTCCATGGTGTCCCCGGCCGCCGCGGAAGCCAGCCGGTTGGCCAGCGTCAAGGCTGTGACCCCGGGCTATCCCCTGCGCGGCACCCTGCGGATCGCGGATGAGCCGTTCGGCCGCGGCCGGCGTACCGACGGTCTGCCCGCCCGAGGCGAAGTCTGGCTGGACTCGCGCCTGTTCCCCGCCCTGGGCGTCCGGGTGGGCGACGCGGTCTCCGTCGGCTACGCGCAGTTCACCGTGGCGGCCGTGCTGGCGTCGGAACCGGACCGCGGCGGCGGCTTCCTGGAGTTCGCGCCGCGGCTGCTGATGCGCGCCGAGGACGTGCCGGCCACGCGGGTGATCCAGCCCGGCAGCCGGATCCGCTACCGCCTCCAGTTGGCGGGCCGCGACGACGGACTGCGCGCGCTCCACGACGCCATCCGTGACGAGATGGCGCCCGGCTACCGCTGGCGCGACATCCGGGCCGCCAACGCGCGCATCGACAGCGCCCTGGAGCGCGCCGAGAGCTTCTTGCTGCTCGGCGGCCTCCTGACGGTGCTGCTGGCGGGCGTCGCCGTGGCGCTCAGCGCCCATCGCTACGCGCGCCGCCACTACGACCACGTGGCGGTGCTGAAGACCCTGGGCGCCACGCCGGCAGAGATCCAATGGGGTTACACCCTCGTGCTCCTGATCATCGGGGTGGCGGGCGCCCTCGCCGGCCTGGCCCTTGGCGCCTTGGCCCATCTCGGCATCATCGCGGCGCTCCGCGGCTTCCTGCCGGTGTCGTTGCCGCTGCCGGGACTCCGGCCGATCTGGGTGGGTCTCTCGACCGGCTTCATCTGCGTGTTCGCGTTCGGCCTGCCGCCCCTTCTGGGCCTGCGCGGGGTCTCGCCCATGCGCGTCATCCGCCGGGACCTGACGCCCGGCACGGCTTCCGCCGTGACCTACGGCTGCGCCGCCCTCGGCGGGCTGGTGCTCCTGGTCTGGTACAGCGGCGACGCCTCGCTCACGGCCTGGGCGCTGGCGGGCGCGGGCGTCACGGTGAGCCTGTTCGCCGGGCTCGCGCTGGTCCTGCTGCGCGGCGGACGCGCCCTGGGCATGCAGGCCGGCAACGTGTGGCGGCTGGCTTTGGCCGGCCTGCATCGCCGCCATCGCGAGAACGTGGGGCAGATCGTGATCTTCGGCGTCGCCGTCATGCTGCTGCTCATCATGCTGCTGGTGCGCACGGCGCTCATCGACGAGTGGCAGGCGCGGATACCGGAGCGGGCGCCCAACCACTTCGTGATGAACGTGGCGCCGGCCGAGGTGGACGCGGTGCAAGCCATGCTGACGGCTCGCACCGGCTACGACGGCAGGATGTTCCCGATGATCCGCGGGCGGATCGTCGCGGTGAACGGGATCGACGCCGGCAAGTGGCAACGGCGCCAACGCCGGGACGAGCGTGGAAACGAGCGCGATGGACCCGGAGGCCGGGGCCGTCCCGGAATCCGGCGCGAGCGCAACCTCACCTTCCTGGCGGACGTCCCCGACAACAACGTTGTGGTGGCGGGCGAGTGGTGGTCCGCGGGCGCCGCGCCGTCGGCATCGCTGGAGGAGGACTACGCCGCGACGCTCGGGCTGGCGCTGGGGGACTCCCTGACCTTCGACGTCGGAAGCCTGCCTTTCACGGTTAAGGTCACCAATACCAGGCGCGTCGCGTGGGACAGCCTGCAGCCGAACTTCTTCATCATCCTGTCGCCGGGCGCCCTCGACGGCCAGCCCGCCACCTACATGACAAGCTTCTATCTGCCGGCGGAACGGAAGCCGTTCCTCAACGAACTGCTCTCCCGCTACCCCACCGTCTCCGTGATCGACGTGGAGCAGATCATCGCGCACCTGCGCCGCATCATCGCCCGGGTCGCCCAGGCCGTCGAACTGGTGCTGGCTCTCGTGCTGTGCGCCAGCGTGCTGGTGCTGATCGCGTCCATTCAATCGAGCCGGGACCTGCGCCTGAGGGAGTTGGCGCTGCTGCGCGCCCTGGGCGGGACCCGCCGGCTCATCACCGGCGCGCTCGTAGCCGAGTTCGCGACGCTCGGTGCGTTCACCGGCGTCGTCGCCGTCATCGGCGCGGAAATCACCACCTTCACGCTGAACCGCTACGTCTTCGATCTTCCCACCAGCCTTCATCCGCAAATCTGGGCGGCGGGGCCGCTATTCGGCGTCCTGATGGTGACCGCCGTCGGGTACCTCGGCACCCGCAAGCTCGTCCATACGCCCCCGGCAACCGCGTTACGCGAGCTGTGAGGGCACGTCGAGGTTGGCGCGCGCTTCAACAGGTTGCTAAACAAGTCGGCGGGTTGCGTATTCGACCGGGCTCGACCGCGCCCCTGCAAGGAGGACGACCATGACCCGGACACGACCGGACCGAATCTTTCGGGCGCTCGCAATCTGCTTTTGGCTGCTGGCGGTCTCGAACTTCTCCAAACCCCTTCAGCTAAGCGAGCACAGTGGTTTCGTTCTGTTCGGGACCCGCTTGACGGGCGGTGACAGCGTCTTGTGGAGCCTCGTATTCGGCGCCGCCCTGGTGGTCTACGGCCTGGGCCTCTGGCACATGAAACGCATGGTCATCGGGATGGCGCACGCCTACGCCTTCTACGTCGTCGTGAACCTGTCCCTGTACTGGATCAACCACCCGCCGCCGTCTGGCGCCGACGTCATACTGGCGGTGATGTACTCCCTGGTCGCCGTGAGCGTGTCGGTGGGCTCGGCGGTGCTGCTGAGCCTGCACCGGAAGGAACTGGGATAGGAAGAACCCCCCCGTTTGATTGACGCTGAGGGCTTTACCCTGGACTTCGCCGCCACCGTTACCGCCCTGCCTTCCGGAATAGGGGCTTTCTACCCCTTCAATGACCGGCTATTTTGCAATATGGTTGCAAGATAGCCGATGTACTACACCCGTAGCCTCGAACCCTACTGGTTGGATGTTTCGCGGCAGTTTCCCGTGCTGCTGCTGACCGGTCCAGAGGATGTCGGTCTCGTAATGCACCAGCCGCCATTCGCGGCCGTCCCGCACCATGAACGCCGGCAGCACCAAGTCCCGGGACGCGTTCCGATACTTGTCTCGCTGTACGGTCACCACCGGCTTGCTGGGCTCCGCGGGTCCTTCGGGGTCCGGGACCACCTTGCCTTCCAGTCCCTGCAACCCCTCCAGGCCGAACCCCTTGCGCACTTCCTTCAACAGGTCCACACCGCGGCGCTGAAAGCAGAAGACGTAGCTTTCGTCCAGCGCCGCAACCCGGGTCTTGCCGGCGTAGGGCTGGCGGAGGATGCGGCCCACCAGTTGCGTCAACGCGCTCGTGGAAGTGGGGTTCGTGAGTATGGCGAGGACGTAGGCGAACGAGCAGTCCCAACCTTCCTGCAACGCCTGCTTGGTGATGATGAAGCGGATGGGACAATCCCGCGACAGCAGGCCGCCGACCTCGTCCACTTCCTTCAACTCGTCCCGTTGACTGGTCTTCACGGCAACGTGCTCGGGAAGGATTCCGGGATAGGTCAACAGGTAGTCCCGGGCGTCATCCGCGTGGATGAACCCGGCCCGGCGCTGTTCCCGGCCCGTGCGCTCCACCTGGATGAGGCAGATGGGGCGGATGTATTCGCCGGTTTGCGCCTCGTGCTCCCGCGCCTGGGCTTCCAGCGAGTTGCGGTGCTCCACCGCGGCCAGCAGCGTGTCCTGCCAACTCGCGCTCGCCTTGTTCATGACGTGCAGGTCGAGCTTGATCATTTCCTCGGCGTTGAGCGCCCTGCCGGATATCTCCACCAGCACGTTGGCTTCCCGCGGCGGCGTGGCGGACAACTCCACGATCATGCACGGGTTGAACCCTTCGAGGGTCGCCTTGGCGTTGCGGCTGTAGGCCCGGTGGCCTTCGTCGAGGATGATGAGCGGTCGCAGCAGGCGCAACGTGTTCCCCAGGGAGGTCTTGGCCAGTTTCCCCCACACCCCGCCCACCTGCTCGAAGGTGTCCAGGTTCGACACCTCCCGCAGCAGCGCCTCGTGAGCCGCAGGGTCGTCGTCCGGCGGAAAGAAGCGGTCGAAGCCGCCGCTGTCCCGGAACATCCGGAGTTGATCCCGGGTCTCCCGGTTGGCCGAGGGCAACATCAGCAACAACACGCACAGGTTCTCCCTCACGTCCTGCGGGCCGAAGCCACTGGTCTTCTCCAGCACCAGGGTGCGACCCGCGGAGGCCACGTCGAGTTGCTGCCGGTAAGGGTGGTCCCGGTCCTTCAGCGCCTTCAACGTCTGGTCGTAGATCTGTGTGCTGGGCACGATCCACAGCACCAGTCCCGTCTGTTGCCGCCGGAAGCGGGTGTTGACCAAGTCGATGACCTTCGTGGCCAAAAGCGTCTTGCCGCCGCCGGTAGGGATCTTCAGACAGAAGGCCGGCAGCGGTTCGTTCAGGCCGTTCTTGCGCGGCAGGCAGGCGCGGCCCGGCGCCACTGCCCGCCATGCCCGCTCTACCCAGTCCGCGGCCATGTCCGGGTCCACTGCCAGGACCTTCGCCGCCCTCTCGCGCCGGTCGGAAAGCTCCTCCAGAAACCGCTGCACCGTCTCCAGGGCTTGTTTCTGGTACTCCTTGAGGATCATCGTTCGAGCTTCTCCACCGCTTCGTATATCTCGAACGGCAGTTGCTGAAACGTGATGCGGTATCGGTGCAGGAACTCCCGCTCCACGTACTTGGTGGGGGCAAAGACCAGCCTGTTGCGCTGGCCCCGGGACAGCTTCCGCGCCGCGTCCAGGGTCAGGGCCATGTCCTTGAGCTCGTCAACGTCGTCCGAATAGATGAGGAACACGTCGTACAACCGGCTCTTGCCGATGAACCACCTGTCCCGATTCACCTTGTCGGGCTCGAACTCCTCGCCCGTGGCGGTAAAGAACACATACCCGGCCAGCTTCTCGTAGCTCGGCAGCTTCCCCCCGCCCAGCATCGACTCCCGCCTCATGGGCCGCCCCAGCCTGAAATAGCTGAACGCGCCGCCGAGCCCGGCCTTGAGCGAGGCATCTTTCGCGGAGGGCACGCCCTCGATGACGTCAGTTCGTGAAACGGAACCCCCAGATGGAAGTTCTCCACGAGCACCTTCCCCTTGAATTGCAGCGACGGCACGTCAACTCCTGACTTGACGAAAACCCCTTCCTTGCAGCGCTCTCAAAGTACACGGCGTAGTCCCACCTGCGCAAGGAGGTTCTCCAGGCTTTCGGGTCGGCATGGTCGTCACGGGCGCCGTTCCCTCTCTCTTTTGATGGGTGAGGCCACCCTACCCCCCCTCTCTCTTGATGGGTGAAGGCGGGGCGGGAGCAGGAACGGAACTCAAGTGCCGCAATACTAATCCACGCAGTAGTCGGACGTCCCCGCAAGCCCCCCTCTGGATCACCCGCAGGGTCCGGTTTGTCCACATACCCTTGGGCTTAGCCACTGGATTGTCCCCGTGACCGTACCGGTCCCCCTTCATATGGGGGTGATCTCCGACAACGGAATAAACCAGCAGACTGTAACCCTGCGGTGCAGTCCCCCTTCATATGGGGGTGATCTCCAACACGAAGTGGAAAGAGGACGCCGAAAAAGCCGGTGCAGTCCCCCTTCATATGGGGGTGATCTCCAACAGCCAAGAATGCCACGGCCACTGCTGCCACGGTGCAGTCCCCCTTCATATGGGGGTGATCTCCAACCACGACTCTCCTGTACCGATACTTCTCTGTGGTGCAGTCCCCCTTCATATGGGGGTGATCTCCAACCCTGATCTATGGAAACCTCCACCCGCAAATGGTGCAGTCCCCCTTCATATGGGGGTGATCTCCAACTCCTACGCACTCGTTCCCGCGGGGGATGATGGTGCAGTCCCCCTTCATATGGGGGTGATCTCCAACCTCACTGGCTGGATGAACCGAACGGCTCGGGGTGCAGTCCCCCTTCATATGGGGGTGATCTCCAACAAGTGTGGCATAAGTGTCTGCCCCATCACAAGAAATCCTCGTTTTTGTCGTCAGGAACGCCTCTTGCCTCCACGATTTCCCCGGCGGTTCCGTTGGTTTTTTCGTGATCCTTTTGGAATCTGGCCTCCTTTCCGGGTCGGTTCGGATTCGTTGGCGTTGACCGAGAGGACGTCGTCTTTGGACGGCAGCGCTTCACCGCCGAACAGGTCGGCCACCATCTTGACGAACTGCTCGCCGTGCAGGTCTTCCTTGATTTTCTGGTCCTCCAGGTGAACGGCCTGCCGGACGTTGACCCTTGCGTTCGTGAGGCTGTGATCCTTCATGTCCCAAGTCAGGTCGAGACCTTCCCGCGCCAGCATCTCGATGATCGACTGGGAAACCGCGTTCTTCAGTTTGCGGTCATAGGCCATGAGCCGCCGCGTATCGTTGACAGCCTTGGTGAGATCAAGGGTGGTGTCCCGGCCTTGCAGCATGTTGAAATGCGCCAAGTCGTTACGGACGGAGACAACGCCGTCCGGGCCATGCAGAAAGTCTTTGCCGAACAGTCTCTTCAACTGATCCATGATGGCTTTCCCATCCTTCCCCGTTTGCTCCAGCTTCCTGACCGCTTCCACGATTCGGCCGTTTTTCAGATGCTCGAGGCCGTCTTCTGGAAAAGCATCCTTCGGGCTCCTTCCTTCGAGAGCAATGAGCGCCAGGGTCGTGAAATAGAGATCACGCTCCCACAACCCGGCGTAATCTACCAGCCGTCCGAGAACCCCCATCAGGAGGTTGTGCAGTCGGGCGTGATTGTTGAGACGGACGTGGGCGGCGAGACGTCGATGCCCGACTACTTCGGCCAGTGCCTTGCGGTAGGCTTCCCGGTCCTTTGGGGTAAACCCGTGTTTCTTCCTGGACCATTTCTCATGCAGGCATTCTCGTTCTTTCTGTTGTTCGGCAATGGGCGAGAGGCCATCCTCCTCCGCCGCTTCCCAGGCCTCCAGTTTATTCACTTCGCCGGCAGTAATGGGATGCTTCTCGAAGACCGACCTCAACGATGCGAGGCCCCCGAAACGACGGATCTCCCGCAAGCCGCGCCAAGGTACGTACCAGTCCTTCACCTCACCCGGCTGCTCGGGACAAACTCGCTCAAAGGCGTCTTCGGTTTCGAACAAGTCCCTGAGAGCCTTGGCGCCGGCCATGCCGTCACCCCCCTCGAACTTGGCGTCGTGCATGTCGAGATAGAGACCGAGGATTCGTATAACGGAACCGGCCTCGTCGGATTCGGGGGCTTCTTCATGGCCTTCGCTGGAGTCGCCGGACACAGACCGCTTCCTTTCGAGGATGGACCACTTGCGAAGTTGATGCAGCAGGCGGCCCACGACGTCGACGGGCACGAGATGAATGAGGAAGTAGAGAACGGCCTCCCAGTCTTTCGCATCCTCCCGCGACGAGTCCTTTGCCGTATATGGGACCTGGGCCAGGCCGCTACGCTTGTTCTCCGGGCGGTCGTCGCTCAGATCATCCAGCACCCAGGTCAGCCGGGCGTCCTTCAGGTAAGCCTCGAAAGCCTGTCCCACCACGTCGCATCGGAGGTTGTCCAGGTATTGCGACTGTTTTCGCGCCTGGTCCGCATCGCTGTCGTAGCCGCGCTGGACGCGAAACTCCGTGGCCGTCCTTGCGGACAGTTGATCGACGAAATCGGCGATCCCCTTTCCATCCCTCAGGCGTATGAGACCGTCCGCCCTGGCAACCGCGGATTCGTCCTTGTTGATGGATCGTGCCTCCGTGGTCGTCCGTTCTACTGCGCGCTGTATCCATTCATTCAAGGTTGCCGCGGTCTGCCGTTCCAACCATTCGGGAAACGCCTTGTCGTACAACGTCTTCGTGACCACGTATCGACACTGAAACCCCGGCTTTTCGAGTTCGGCCCGGTTGCTCGGCCGCGGCAGGCGCAGGACATGGGGCTTCCGACGCCAAGCCTTCTCCGCACGGTCCAGCACCCGGCGAAACCGGGGCAGCGGTGATCGGGACGGTTCCGTAGTGACCACGGCTTCGACGAGGGCATCGAGCCGTCCCTGCTCGAAATAGTGCTCGACGTGTGCGGCCTGCAAGTCCACGATCAGCCGGTTCCAACGCTTCTCTACGTCGTGTCTCCACAGGTCGTGTGCGGCCGTAACCGGGCCTGCTTCCACGCCGGCAAAGTCGGGTTTCAGCGCCTTGACGAATGCTCCGCGTTCCTTGAAGTGAAACGACGAATGGCGCAGCGCGGCCCACCCGTCCAGAGCAAGCCGCAGAACCGATCTTTGAAAGGCGCCGTCTCCGCCCGTGAACAGACAGGCCCGATTGCCGAACAGAAGGGGCAGCTTTCTGGAGTAAGCGCTCGCGTCGAATGCTGGCCTCTTCAAGAGTATGTCGCCGATCTTGCCATCCGGGTCCGCCCAGTCCTTCAACGTCCGCGCGGCAAGTGCGATGGTGTTGCGCCACACGCGCGTGAACGCTTCTGTGCGCTTGATTTCCGATTGTCCGTCGGTAGTTCGGTAGCGGCTGCGGGCGACGTCGGGTTGCCATTTGTCCACGACGTTGGCCGGGCCGGCGTTATAGTGGATGAGTTTTCCCAGACGCACGAGGTCATTGAGGTCACGGTTGGCGGACTTGGCTTTCACCAGCCGGAACAGCGTTTCCATGTCGGCCGGCAGGACCTGTGCCACGGATTTCCTCTGACCGGTCTTGAGAGGTCGATGGTTCTTGAGGACGCGGGTGTAGGTTTCCTTGACGGCGCAGTGGAGCGCGAACAGGCCGGGGGACTTCTTCCGGGCTTCAAGTATCCGAAGAGCCGTTCCGTTGCCGTCCTGGAACAGCCGGCCGTACTGCTCGTACAGGGCCGGCGCAGCATCTCGCACCGAAAGCCTGTTTCGACCCGTTGCCTCTTTCTCCAGTTTCTCGGCCTCTTCACGTATCCTGGCCGCAACGTTTCCGGCCTTTTCGTAATCCTTCTCGTCCTGGGCCGACCAGGAGCAGCCCCGGTCCGGAAACTGCGACAAAAGCGGCGGCACGCTTTGGACAATGCTTTCAGCCCTCGCGGTTATCCGGCCCCGACGCTTACTTGGCCTTTCCGGATTACTTGGCCTTTCCGGAGCTATCCGGTATTCCCGCTCATGCAGATGCTCTCTTATCTTTTCGACGATGACCGCTGCATCGGCCTCCGCCGGTTCCGTTTCGCCTGCGAAGCGCTTATACCAGCGTCCCCTTTTCCAGCCCTTCTCCTTGTCCGTATCTTCCTTGCCGTAAGGGTGGACCTTCGACCACCACAACTTTTCGAGTTCACCTTTCCGGTCGGAGAGGTCGAGAAGCCCCTTCTCGGTCAGGAGTTGGAGGGCAGCTTTGCCGAGCCGTTGGCGGAAGCCGCGCTGTTCGGGAGTCGGCTTGTTGCCGCCGGAGGGTTTGCCTGCAATTTTGTCGATGGCGGAGATCCATTGCGCGATGACGAGTTCGGGATGGGTCTTCGCGAACTCGCCCACGTCAACGGGTTGGTCGCGCTGAGTGCCGGGACCCTTGTCGAGACAGATCTTCCGTCGGAGCTCCCCGTTGGCCTCGAAGTCCGTGCAGCTACGCCCGTAGGGCTTGATGATCAGCATGTTGGCCCCTTCGTACCGTGTCGTTCGCGCCGTGGCGTCCCGATCTTCAGTGTGGCATTGATCGTGGAGCGAACCAAGGCAACCGGCCCGGTACAGGGTCCGGACCGGATTTGAGGGGTTGGCCGGATGATTCCCCTTGCCCGCGGCCCTCTCCTTGGTAGAATGCGGAACACCCCTATTGGATTCATCCTCTCCCGAGGAGGGCACCGTTGCCGACCATTACCGCATCCGACGGCATCCGTCTCCACTATGAAGAATCGGGGCAGGGCGTCCCCATCGTATTCGTACACGAGTTCGCGGGCGACCATCGAAGCTTCGAGCCCCAGATGCGGTACTTCTCTCGCTCCCACCGCTGCATCGCCTTCGACGCCCGCGGCTACCTGCCGTCGGACGTGCCGGAGGCGCCCGAAGCGTACGGCCAGGACACGGCCCGGGACGACGTCGTGGCGGTGCTCGACGGTCTCGGGTTGGAGAAGGCGCACATCGTGGGCCATTCCATGGGCGCCTACACCGCGCTTCACGTGGCCATCCACCACCCCGGGCGATGCCTGTCCGTGGCCGCCATCGGCTGCGGCTGGGGCTCGAATCCGGACGAGCGCGAAGCGCGTGCGGCCACGTGCGCGGACATCGCCCGCATGTTCCGGGAGGAACCCATGGCTGAGGCCGCGGCCAAGTACGCCCGCTATCCCATGCGCAAAGCCTTCGAGTCCAAGGACCCCCGCGGCTTCGCCGAGTTCGAGAAGTCTCTGGCCGGCCATTCGGCCGTGGGGCTCGCTTTCACCATGTCGCAAGTCCAGGGGCGGCGCCCTACCCTGTGGGACCTGGAGGAGCCGCTGTCGCGGCTCGAGGTCCCGTTGCTGGTCATCGTCGGCGACGAGGACGACCCGTGCCTGGACGGCAGCGTCTTCCTCAAGCGCACGGCGCCCATGGCGGCGCTGATGGTGGTCTCGCGTTCGGGGCATACGCTGACGCTGGAAGAGCCGGCGGCCGTCAACGCCGCGCTGGCGGAACTGTTCCGCACCGTTGCCGACGGCGCCTGGATGGCGCACCGGAGGGAGGCGTGAGCAGCGCGGCAACAGCCACAGGGGCAGTAACGGTATCCACCGCGGACGGCGTGGCCGAGTTGCGGCTTTGCAGCGGAGACAGCCGCAACGCCCTCTCTTCCACCATGTGGAACGACCTGCGGCGCTTCGCCGAACGTGTCGCCCACGATCGCGCGGTCCGGGCGATCCTGCTCGCCGGCGACGAGACCGTGTTCTCCTCCGGCGCCGATATCCGGGAATTCGCCGCCCTTCGGACCCCCGGCGCCACACGGGACTATGACGACCTGGTGGAGGGTGCGCTGCGCGCGCTGGAGGCCGCGCCCCAACCGACACTGGCCTGCATCGCCGGCCCGTGCGTTGGCGCCGGAGCGTCACTCGCCTGTAGCTGCGACCTCCGGATCGCCGCGGACGGCGCCTTTTTCATGGTCCCGGCGGCGCGTCTCGGACTCGGTTACGACCCCCGGGGCATCGCCCGCTTCGTACGGGTGTTCGGAGATTCGGTGGTTCGCGGACTGCTGCTGGGCGGTCAGCGTTACGATGCGCGCGCCGCCCATGCCTGCGGTGCGGTACACCGCCTGGTGAAGCCGGGCACGGTGTTGGAGGAAGGCCGGCGCGTTGCCCGAAACGTAGCGGAGACCGCGCCCCTCACGCTGGCCGCGGCCAAGGCCGCACTGGCGGCCCTCGTCCAGGCGGACGGTGGCAACGAAGCGTTGCGCCGGCTCGCTCTTGAGGCGGACGCGAGCGCCGACTATGCCGAGGGTCTGTCGGCGTTCCGGGAGAAGCGCAAGCCCGAGTTTCGGGGCCGCTGACCGGTGCATCCGCAGAGGCACGCGATGATCCCGTCAGGCGGAGACAGGCCGTTCATCCTTCGAGCGGGCCCGGCTCGGGACGGACGGGGTACCCGGGTGCTTGGGGCCTATCCGGTCTCTACGGTCTTTGGAAGTCTCAATAGAATCGTCTTGATGTCGTCACGGATGGTCTTGAGCTCGCCGTCAATGCGTTCAAACCTGGCGTTCACCTTGCGCTCGAAGCGGTCGAACCTCTCGTTTCTGTCCTTCACACTGGCGTCGATCTTGCGGTCGATCTGTCTAAGCAGCGCCTCGTGTATGTCGATCCGTGCTTCCAGCCGGTTGATCTCGGGCGTGACCTGGGCGTTGATGGCCCACAAACCCAATGCGCCGAGGGCCGCGACCACCGTCACCAACAGGGTGGCCACGCCCGCATACTCTTTCAATACCTCCATGACTCTTCCCTTCATCCGAGTGGATCCTACTGTTGCAGGATCGATCGGTCAAATAATTTCTTTAGCGGGCAGACCATGACGGGCGGCAACCTCATCCACGTCCTGTACCGCGGCCGCGCCGGCCGGGACCCGGCCTTTGCCATACCGGGCGGTCCGGTCCTCTCCACCAGCGACGTGCTGGCGGCCATCGACCGGGCCGCCGGCGCCTTGGCCGCCTGCGGCGTCAAACCGGGCGACCGGGTCTCGGTCCGGGCCGGAAAATGCGTCGAGGCCGTGTTCCTGGCTCATGCCTGCTTCAAGACGGGGGCCATCCTGCACCCCATGAACCCCGCCTACACGCCGCGGGAGGTAGAGGCGCTGCTGGCGGATGCACGACCCCGTCTGTTCGTCTGTGATCCCGACGAGACCGACACGTTCCGAGCCGCGGCCGCACGGAACGGTTTCCGTATGGAGGGGCTCCGCGGCGATCGGGGTTCCTTTGCCGAACTGACCCGCAATTCCGGACCCGGGCCGGATGCCCTGGAGTTGCCGGACGACGCGCCCGCGGCTCTGCTCTATACTTCCGGCACCACCGGCCGGCCCAAGGGAGCGTTGATCACCCACGGCAATCTGGCTGCCGGCGCTACCGCGCTGGTGGAAGTGTGGCAACTGGGTCGCGAAGACGTCCTGTTGCACGCGCTGCCGACCTATCACGCACACGGCCTTCTGACCGCGGTCAACGTGATGTTGAAGGCCGGCGGCGCCATCCGCTTCCTCGCCGGCTTCGAGGCGAAAGGCGTGCTGAGGGAGTTGCCTCGTTGCAGCGTCATGATGGGGGTGCCGACGCACTACGCGCGGCTGCTGAACGAAGCCGGGCTGTCCGAGGCGATCACGGGGGCGTTCCGTCTGGCCATCTCGGGCTCGGCGCCCCTGCCGCCGGAGACTGCGCACCGGTTCCGCCAGGTCACGGGCATGGAGATCATCGAACGCTACGGCTCCACCGAAGCCGCCATCATCACCGCGATTCCCCCAGGCACCGCCGGCCGGCGCGGCTGGGTGGGTTGGCCGCTTCCGGGGGTGCAGACAAGGGTCGCCAACGAGGAGGGGCGCTTCGGGTCCGCGGCCGCCGGCGTCCTGGAGACCCGCGGGCACAACGTCTTCGCCGGCTACTGGAACCGGCCGGAGGAGCGGGCCTTCACCGAGGACGGATGGTTCGTGACCGGCGACGTCGCCGAAATCGACGACCAGGGCTGCATCCGCCTTCTGGGACGGCAGACGGACGTGGTCATCTCCGGCGGCCTGAACGTCTATCCCAAAGAGGTGGAGGACGCCCTGGACCGTTCCGACGGCGTTGCCGGATCCGCGGTTTTCGGTGTGCCGCACCCGGATTTCGGGGAAGCCGTCGTGGCGGTGGTGGAGGCGACGGCGCCGGTACCGTTCGACGAAAGCGCGTGCATCGGCTATCTCAAGACGGAGTTGGCGTCCTACAAGGTGCCGAAGCGAATCCTCGCCGTGGAGTCCATCCCGCGCAACGAGCTCGGCAAAGTGGCCAAGTCCACGTTGCGGGAGCAGTATGGCGGCCTGTTCGCCGGCAAGGATGACGCGGTGTAGGGACGGGTTTCAAACCCGCGCCGCCGGCAACGACGCAAAGACGGCGACCAAGGGTCGCCGGTCAACAGGAGCAAGCAGATGGACCTGGAACTTCAGGGGAAAACGGCCGTCGTGACCGGCGGCAGCGAGGGCATCGGCAAGGCCATCGTGGAAGCGTTGGCGCGGGAAGGCGTGGACGTGGCCACGTGCGCGCGGCGGGCGGGCCCGCTGGAGGAAGCCGCGGCCGCGGTAGCAAGGGCCACGGGCCGCAAGATCGTTCCCCTTACCGCGGACCTCACCCGGGACGACGACGCCCGCGGCTTCGTCCACGCGGCGGCCGACGCGCTGGGGCGCATCGACATCCTGGTGAACAACGCCGGTGCGGCGCCGGGCGGCGTCATCGAGAACCTGACCGAAGAGGATTGGGCGCTGGCGTTGCAGCTCAAGTTCATGGGATACGTCCGCTGCATGCGCTACGCGCTCCCCATCATGCGCGAGCAGGGGGGCGGGCGCGTCGTGAACCTCATCGGCAACGACGGCGTCAAGACGTCCTATTGGGAGGTCGCGCCGGGCGCGGCCAACGCCGCCGGGCAGAACCTGACCAAGTCGCTGGCCGGCCAGTACGGCAAGGACCGCATCAGCTTCGTGGCGGTGAATCCGGGGCCCGTCCGCACCGAACGCTGGGCCGGGCTGGTGGAGGCCATGTCCCGGGACATGCACCTGAGCTACGAGGAGGCCGACCGGTTGGCGCCCCGCTCGATCCCCCTCGGCCGCATCGCGGAGACCGCGGAGGTGGCCAACCTCGTGGTCATGCTGGCGTCGCCGCTCATGCATTTCGTCAACGGCACCATGATCGAAATCGACGGCGGCCAGGAAAAGGCCTTGATGGATCGTTCCCGTGACCGCGGTTGACGTCCACGCGCATTTCGTACCGCCGGCCGTGCTGGAAACACTGGCCGCCAAGGGGGGTGAACTCGGCGTCACGCTGCTGGAGAAAGCCGCGGGCGCCCGTTGCTGCCGGTTCGACGACGGCCTGGAGGTGCGCCCTTTTCTCCCCGGCCTGCTGGACGTCGGCGCACGGCTCGGGGAGATGGACCGCCAACGGGTCCAACGTCAGATCCTCTCGGTATGGACCGACATCTTCGGTTACGGCCTCGATGCCGCCCCGTGCCAAACGTGGCACCGCATCCTGAACGACGGCATCGCCGAATTGTGCGCGGCCCGTCCGGCGCGGTTCTCGTGGATGGCGTCCGCGCCGCTCGTCGACGACGCCGCGGCAGCACGCGAACTCGAACGATGCGTCGACGGCGGCGCCGTGGGCGTCATCGTCACCGCCAACGTCCAGGGCCGGAACCTGGGCGAGGTTCCCCTGGACGAGTTCTGGAGCGCCTGCGAGACCCTGGACGTTCCGGTATTCGTCCACCCTTCCCTGCCGCAGCCGCTGCCGCGGGCCGAGAAGTTCAGCCTCAACCAGACCTGCGCCTACACGATGGACACCACCCTGGCGGTGGGCTCCATGATCCTGAGCGGGACCCTCGACCGTTTCCCGAAACTGCGGTTGCTCCTGTCCCATGGCGGCGGGAACCTGCCTTATCTCATCGGCCGTTTCGACCGCATGCACGACGCCGCGGACCGGAACGCCACGGGGGACAAGGCCGCGGAGCCGCCCAGCGCCTATCTGCGCCGCTTTCTCTACGACAGCATCCTGCACAGCCGGAACGCGCTACTGTTCCTCCGGGAACTCGTCGGCGCCGAGCGCATCCTGCTCGGCGGCGACGCACCGTTTCCGCCCGGCGACCCCGACCCGCTGGCGAGTCTCGAGCAGGCCGGCCTCGACCCGGAGACCATCGACCTGATCGCCGTGACCAACCCCCGAAGGGAGTATGGCCTGGGCTGAGCCGCCATGGACGCGCAACGCTTCAACCGGGGATTGATGGACTTCCTGGCCGCGTCGCCCACGCCCTTTCACGCGACTCGCGAGATGGTGCGGCGGTTGACGGACGCCGGCTTCCAGCGCCGGCCCGAGACGGACGCCTGGCGGATGGAGCCGGGGGGTCGCTACTTCACCACCCGCAACGACTCCTCCATCATCGCCTGGACCATGCCCGTGCGGGTTCCCTTGCCCGAGAGCGGGCTTCGCATGGTGGGCGCGCATACGGATTCACCCTGTCTCAAGATCAAGCCACGGCCCGAGTCCCACAAGAACGGTTACCTCCAGTTGGGCGTCGAGGTGTACGGCGGGGCTCTCCTGAACCCCTGGTTCGACCGGGACCTGTCCATGGCGGGACGGGTGAGCTATCTCGACCGCAACGGCGCCATCGCACACGGACTCATCGACTTCGTCCAGCCGGTGGCCGTCATTCCCAGCCTTGCCATACACCTGGACCGGGAGGCCAACGAGAGCCGCTCGGTCAACGCCCAGACCTGTCTTCCGCCGGTGCTGGGCCGGCAGGACCGGGATTTCGACCTCAAGACCCTGCTGCGTCAGCGACTCGAGGCGGATGCCGGTGCGGAGGTCGGCCAGGTGCTGGACCACGAACTGGTGCTCTACGACACCCAGCGGCCGGCCCTCATCGGGCTGGCGGAGGAGTTCATCGCGTCGGCGCGGCTGGACAACCTGCTGAGCTGTTTCGCGGGTCTGCGGGCGTTGCTGGAAGCGGGCGGCGAGGCCGGCGCCCTGCTGGTGTGCCACGACCACGAGGAGGTGGGCAGCACGACGGCCTCCGGAGCCCGAGGGCCGATGCTGACCCAGATGCTGGAACGTCTGCTGCCGGCGCCCGAGGACCGCAACCGGGCGCTGTCCCGTTCCATGCTGATATCCGCGGACAACGCCCACGGCGTCCATCCCAACTTCGCCGACCGCCATGACGACAACCACGGGCCGCTGCTGAACCGCGGCCCGGTCATCAAGATCAACGCCAACCAGCGCTATGCGAGCAACAGTGAGACCGCCGCGGCCTTCCGGCGGTTGGCAGCCGATGAAGGGGTGCCCGTCCAGACCTTCGTGGTACGCAGCGACATGGCCTGCGGCAGCACCATCGGACCGCTGGCCGCGGCCGAAACGGGTGTCCGCACCGTGGACGTGGGCGTGCCCCAGTGGGCCATGCACTCCGTCCGGGAGATTGCAGGCACGGCGGACGCGTTCAACTTGAGCCGCGTCCTGCAGCGCTTCTTCGACGCGGCCGGGCTTTGACCCGCCGGTTTGGCCAAGGGACTCCGTTGGACGGCAAAGGCCGCAAGGTCGATCTACCCCGGCCCCTTGCCGCGACCCCCGGCAAGGGGCCGCCGACACCCCGCTAACCACACACAGGAGGAACCCCGAATGAAACCTGCAGACGAGAGGTTCGTGGACGTGGACGGTATCCGGACACGCTACTTCGAGAAGGGAACCGGCGAGAACCTCGTGCTGATCCACGGCGGCGTCTTCGGCTCCAACGAAGCGGCCGACTGCAGCCTGGACTGGGGCCTCAACTTCGACGCCCTGGCCCGGTGGTTCCACGTGTACGCCCTGGACAAGCTGGGACAGGGTTTGACGGACAACCCGCCCAGCGACGCCGGCTACACCATGGCCGCGACCATCAGCCACGCCATCGGCTTTCTCGAAGCCCTGGGACTGGGCGAGGTTCATCTCGTGGGCCACTCCCGCGGCGCCTACGTGGCCGCCCGCATGACCCTGGAACGGCCGGACCTGGTAAAGTCCTGCATCCCGGTGGATACCAACACGCTGGCCCCGGGCATGGGACGGAACCACATCGTCTTCGCCGACGCCCCGGAGCCGCGCCTCACCCGGGAGAGCCAGCGATGGGTGCTGGAACGCTACTCCTATAGCGACGCCCACATCACCGACGACTGGCTGGACGCGGCGACCGAGATCGCGCGGTTGCCGAAGTACCGGGAAAGCGTGGAAAAGATGGTGACCCAGGGCCTCAGGAAAAGCCTGTTCCTGACCCGGCACGCGCTTCAGAAGGATGAGACCCTGGGCCGGATTCGCGAGCAGGGGCTGCAAAAGCCCACCCTGCTGGTGTGGGGCTACAACGATCCCACCGCCACGCTGGCACAGGGTCTCCGGCTGTTCGAGCTCCTGTGCGTGCAAGAACGCCGTTCACGGATGCACATCATCAACCAGGCCGGTCACTTCTCCTACCGCGAGCATCCGGGGGAATTCAACGAAGTGCTCAGGGGATTCATCGCGAGCCAACGGCCGTAGAGGGAGGACCGCTAACCCCCCAGCCACTGCAGCACCATCTCCTGCGGACCCTCCACATCCCCTGGGGCCAGGGGATGTGGAGGGTGTAGTGAAACACGCCCAGGAGAACCGCCAGCGCCACGGCCGTGTAGCCAAGGCAGAGCGGCCACCGGGCGCGAGCCCGGAACGCCAGATACAGCCACATGAAGAGGGGCACGCTCAGCAGGAAGCCCATGACCCAGATGGACGTGAGGAGCCCCACGATCCAGCCGAAGGTGTCCGCGGCGCGGCGGACAACGAGGTGGCCGGGGACGCCGCGTTCCGCTTCCAGGTCCATGATCCGCGCGTCGCCTTCCACCGGGCCGCGGAACAGATCCAGCGCCAACTGCGCCGCGCACATGAACACCGCCGACAACCCGATAACCAGCGGGAAGAGCCGGGCCTGGTCCGGCCACCCGCGGGCGGTGACCACGCCGCCGAGCACCAGCAGGAGGATGCCGAAGGTGAACGCAGCCGGCACCCCGAGGCGAAACCGGAGGGGCACGGAAGCCTTGGGAACGGAGGCATCCCGCGCCACCCCCGGCTGCCCCCACTTGCGGCCGTACGCCAGGCTGGCGACGATGAGCGCGCCGATGACCAGGACGATGGGGTGGCCGAGCCAGCTCACGCCGTAGTGGCTGGCGGCGATGAAGAAGTAGTTCTCCAGCACGCTGCTGAGCACCAGCCCCAGGATGAGCGGGGGCCGGGGCCAGCCGAAACGCTTCATGAGCCATCCCAGAAGGCCGAACGACAGCAGCAGAAGCAGGTCGCCGTAGTGCCGCTTGGCCTGGAACGCGGCCAGGAACACCACGACGATCACCAACGGCGCCAACAGGTGCACCCGGACGTTGGCGAGCCGGGCCAGGGAATTGGTCAGGAGCAGGCACAGCCCGGTGCCGAAGATGTTGGCGATGGCGATGCTCCAGACCATGGTATAGGTGATGTCCAGGTGCCTGGTGAGCATGTCCGGACCCGGGCTGATCCCCTGGATCAGGAAGACTCCGAGTAGAATCGCCATGGCGGCGCTGCCGGGCACCCCGAAGGCCAGGGTCGGGATCAGCGAGCCGCCCTCCTTGGCGTTGTTGGCGCTCTCCGGCGCGATGACGCCGCGGACGTCGCCCGTGCCGAAGGAATCCCGCGCGCCCCGCTCCGTCTGCACCGCGTGACCGTAGGCGAACCAGTCCACCACCGCCCCGCCGAGGCCCGGTGTGGCGCCGACCCAGACCCCCACGGCACTGGACCGCAGCACCAGGAACCAGTGACGGAAGGCGTCGCGGATACCCTCGGTCACGCCCCGTAATGCATCCTTGGGGACGTCGGCGATGCGGGTGCCCCGGATCACCAGGTCCACCATCTCCGGGATGGCGAAGATGCCCAGGGCCACGGGCACCAGCGGAACCCCCTCCCAGAGGTAAAGCTGGCCGAAGGTCCAGCGCATCTCCCCCACCTGGTAGTCCATGCCGACCATGCCCACCATGAGCCCCAGCGCGCCCACCACCAGCCCCTTGAGGGGAGCGCTGCCGCTCAGCACCGCCACCATGGAGATGCCCAGCATACCCATCATGAAGAACTCGGGGGCACTGAACGCGAGCACGATGGGACGGAGGACCGGGATGGAGACGGCGAGTATCAACGCGCCGAAGAGCCCTCCCAGCATGGACGCCATATAGGCGGCGCCGAAGGCCCGGCCGGCCTCTCCCCGCTTGGCCATGGGATGACCGTCCAGGATGGTGGCCTGCGACGCAGCCGTCCCCGGGACTCCGAACAGCACCGACGGGATGGTGTCCGATGTGCTCGTCACCGAGATGAGCCCGATCATGACCGCGAACGCGTTCAGGGTGTCCAGGTCCAGTGTGAACGGAAGGAGGATGGCGAGCCCCACGAGCCCTCCGAGCCCCGGAATGGCGCCCAGGGAGAGGCCCATGACGACGCCGAGGAACAGGAAGGACAGGCTCCGCGGGATCAGGTCAGCGAAACACGGGCAACCGAAGATGTTCTCAACCGCGCTGAGGGCCGCTTCCCACATGGGTTTGCTTCTCTTGAAATTCCGCTTCGATTCCCTTAGTGTCCTGCGTCACGGGAGTCTGCAAGCAACCACCTGTCGGAATCTACCAGATGAGGACGAACCATGGGTATCGCAGCCATCGATCATTGGGTCCTGGTGGTCAAGGACCTGGAAGAGACCTTCGCCTTCTACCGCAAGATCGGCCTCGACGCCGGCTGGCAGGAACGCCCCGGCGGGCGCGGGAAGCGGCCGATCATCCGCATCAACGAGACGCAGAAGGTGAACCTTTACGTGGTGGACCGCTACGAGACCGAGAGTCCGACCCACGCCCCCAACTACGCCACGGGAGGCGCGGACTTCTGTCTGCGGTGGGAAGGAACCGTGCAGGAAGCCCAGGACTTCCTCGGGCAGGCCGGGGTTCCCGTAATCTCCGGTCCCGTGGCCCGCACCGGCTCCCAAGGGACCGGCACCAGCCTGTACTTCCGCGACCCGGACGACAACCTGATCGAGCTGATGACCTACGGCGACCCCGCGTAGGGGCGGGTTTCGAACCCGCCCGTGTCCGCGGTCCGGCGCTATGCGGCCTTGGGCCGCGGTCCGACGGTGATGGGGCCTGGCTGATAGAGGGGCTGGTGGATCGCGGATTCGTCCACGTCGAGCTTGTAAAGCCCGATGGCGTTGTCCATCAGGATCATCTTGCGCTCTTCCGCCGACGTGACGTCCTGCAGCGAGTGGGTCCGGCACCACACCGACTCGGGCCATGTGGTGGTGCCGTGCGGGTAATCCACCGAGTACATGATCTTGTCCACGCCGATCTCGTCGCGGCTCCGGATGCCGTGGCGCTCATGCCAGAAGGTGCTCCACATGTTGGTTCGGAAGACATCGCTTGGCTTCCGCGTGAGGGCCGTGTTCTCGGCCACCTTGCGCTCCTCGAACTCGTGGTCCAGCTCCTCCAGCAGGTATGGCAGCCAGCCCACGCCACTCTCCACGCTGATGGTCTTGAGCCGGGGGAACTTTTCGAACACGCCGGAGTAAAGGATGTTGGATACGATCTCCATGTGGCTCACGAAGGTCATGGAGACACCGAGAGCGAGCCTGGAGCGCGCTTCCAGTGAATCCCAGGACGGCAGCGCGGGGAGCGCGGTGGAGTGCAGGCAAACGGGCACGTCCAGGTCGCAGCACGCCTGAAAAACCGGGTACCAGTAGGGATCGTTGAAGTGTTTGAGCCCCAGGACGTGGGGGGCGCCGTGCCAGACCAGCGCCTTGTGGCCGCGGTTCACCGCGCGATGGATCTCGGCCACGCACAGGTCCACGTCCCACATGGGCGCGACGCACTGGGCGATGAACCGGGGTGAGACGTCCTGCCACTCGTCGATGAGCCAGTCGTTGTAGGCCTGGATGCAGGCCAGACGGAACGCCTCGCTGCCCTCCTTCTGGAAGTTCTGGTTGGTGATGCCGATAATGTTGGGGAACAGCACCGACGCGTCCAGCTCCTCCTGATCCAGTACCTTCGAACGCTCCGAAACCATGTACGTGGAAGGAGGCACGTCCTCCCACCGCTTCACGTCGGGGTTGACGCCCGAAACCCGGGCCAGGCCGCCGAATCCCTTGGTGTTCCCGCCCAGGGACCAGGTCTGGGTGCCGTCCGGCAGCTCCACGATGTGGGGAATGTCGTCGCCGAACCGGGCCTTGGACATCCTGTTGGTCCAGACATCGGGCGCCTCCTGGATGTGATCATCCGCGGAGATGACGCCGTATTTCATCTTCAACGTTGCCATAGACCTCCGGCCCTCCAGCCGAGCCCAACCGGTTTCCTGTCGGATCCAAACCGAGAACCGAATGTACTCTCGGCCCCGGTCCCGTGTCAATCCGGCCCCTTACGGCTCCAGCCAGGTCCGCCAGAGGCCGCCCTTGGCGTGCCAGTATTCCTGCGTCGGCCCCCGCTCCCAGTTCTTCACCTCGTCACGCCAGACGTAGTTCCGGATGTTGGACCACCCGACGATGTAGTGGATCACTTCATCGACAAAGTATGCCCGTGCCAGCTTCTTCCAGATCTCCAGGCGCTTGGCCCGGTCCGGCTCTTCCATGTACCGGGTCACCCATTTCTCGAGCTCCGGCGTGCAGTAGTTGGCGACGTTGCTGACGCCCACCTTGCCTTCGGTGCAGCCGAGGTGTTGCACGTTGGCCACCAGCGGCTCGCCCACGCCTCCGCCGCCGTAGACGGAAACGTGCAACTCACCGTCGATGGTCTTCTTGATGAGCTCGGCGCCGCCGAGGTTCTGGAGCGAAAACCTGATGCCCGCTTCGGCCGCAGGAAGTCCAGGAAGTCCTTCTGCGGCGGGATATATCCGATGGAGGGCAGCCAACCCAGGTAGACCGCAAAGATCAGGATGGCCACCAGCGCCAGCCAGAAGGTCGGCACCGTGATCCCGAGGATCACGAATCCCGTGGCCAGGTGGTCCCACTTGGTATTGTTGTGGATGGCGGCCAGGACGCCGCCCGGTACGGCAATGGCCACGGCCATGACCACGCCCCCCACCATCAGGTACGCGGTGGGCACCAAGCGGTGCAGGATGACGGCCAGGGCGGGCGTCCGGTAGGTGGTGGAGTCGCCCAGTTCTCCTTGCAGCATGTCCCAGAGCCAGTCGAGATACTGGACGATGAGCGGCTGGTCCAATCCCAACCGCAGGCGCATGGCGTCGTAGACCTCCTGCGAGATCGGCGCCCCCTCCACCGCACCCAGCATCACCAGCACGGGGTCCCCCGGGATGATCCTCATGACGAAAAAGACCACCATGGTGACCACCAGCGCCATGGGGACCAATTGCACGAGGCGCATAGCGACGTACCGTATGAGCATCGCCGGGGTTCTCCTGACCCTGCCCCCTACCTGCCGGACAAGCGGCGCCGCGGCGGGCGGCGGGCACGGAGACATTGCCACAATTCGCGCATTCGCACAAAACCGTCGGTCCAGGATGTTGGAACAAAGCGAGCATGTCCCCTTGAGCAAAGCCGAGATGACCCCTTTGAGGAAGGAAGGGGGCAAGGGATGGCGAAGACAGATGAGGGGATGACCATGCGAGAGGTGGACCGGCTGGAGATGATCCGGGAGGTAGTGGGGAAGCGGCTTGTGCAACGGGAAGCGGGAGAGCAGTTGAGGCTGAGCGTGCGGCAAGTGAAGCGGCTGGTGCGGCGCTACCGGGAGTTGACCCGCTGGCGCTGGCGAAAATGCTGCGCGCGGAATGCGACGCCAAGCCGAATCGTCCGTGGAAGGTAGAGTTTGGTCTGTAGGAGCGAGGGATGTGATGGGTCGGAGGCAGACGAGAGTGCGCTACAGGAGCTTGACGAGGGCAACGATCAGACCGCCTTGGGCAATCAGCGCGCCGAACATCCACTTCAGCAGTTCGGATTTGACACCCTCGATATCGGCCTTGGTCGCCAACCGCAAGGCCTCGATGTCGGCCTTGGTCGCCTGCCGCAAGGTCTCGATGTCAGCTTTGACACCCTCGATGTCGGCCTTGGTCGCCTGCCGCAAGGCCTCGATGTCGGCCTTGGTCGCCTGCCGCAAGGCCTCGATGTCGGCCTTGGTTGCCAGCCGCAGGGTCTCGATGTCAGCTTTGACACCTTCGATGTCGACCTTGGTCGCCTGCCGCAAGGCCTCGATATCGGCCTCGGTCGCCAGCCGCAGGGTCTCGATGTCAGCTTTGACACCTTCGATATCGGCCTTGGTCGCCAGCCGCAGGGTCTCGATGTCAGCTTTGACACCTTCGACATCGGCCTTGGTCGCCAGGTTGCTGTTGAGCAGAGCCACCTGTTCTTCGGCCAGGGCTTCGGCCTGTTGCTCGGTGAAGCCGCTTGCCGTCATGTGCTTGATGAATTTATGGGTGTCGAAGGCGATGGCCTCGCTCATGCCCCTAATCGTAGCCAGCAGGCCGTGCCGTTGCAACCCAGGGGTGACCTGCTTCCATGTCGCCCCTGTGACCGGCAGACGCTTGCGAAATGCCGGGGGATAATATGGTGCAAGCTCGACCGGTGCGGAGATACGGGTCCATTAGGCAGAGCGAACGTGCCAACCAGGGTGGGCTTGGCATTATGGCGGCACGGACAGGGCCGGCTTGACAAACGAAGGACAAGTCACATACAGGGGTCCATGACATACGACGCACCGGAAGGAGGGTAACGCATGATTTTTCTTCGCAGTATCCTTGGGATCTTGATCGTGCTCGCGTGCCTCGTCCACGCCGCGGGCGCGGCCGAGTCCGTCTACAAGGGGAAGCAGGTGGTCATCCTGGTGTCCGCGGACGCGGGCACGTCCTATGATCTCTACCCGCGGATCGCCGCGCGGCACATCTCGAAGTACATTCCCGGAAACCCGAGGATCGTGGTGAAGAACATGCCGGGCGCATCGGGCATGGTGGCGGCCAACTGGCTCTACAACATCGCCAAGCGCGACGGCCTCACGCTGGGTGCGATTCACCGAACCCTGCCGCTGACCCAGGCCCTGGGCGTACCTCAGGCGCGGTTCGATCCGGCCAGGTTCAACTGGATCGGCACGCCGGTGCAGGAGACCGCGTCCTGCTTCGTGCGCGCGGACAGCGCCTACGAGAACGCCGAAGACCTGGTGACTGCGGCCAAGCCGGTGAAGATGGCGGCGACCCAGCCACGCTCCGACATCTACATCGTCCCCCTGATGCTCAACAGCGTGATGGGAACCAACATGAAGGTGACGTCCGGTTACCGCGGCATCATGGCCACCGCCCTGGCGGTGGACAAGGGCGAGGTGGACGGCATCTGCGGCTGGGGCTACGCCTCCCTGAGAGCGCTCAAAAAGGACTGGTTCGCCAAGAAGGCCATCAGGATCCTGGTGCAGATCGGGCGGGAGAAGCACCCTGCGCTCCAGGACGTCCCGCTGGCGTCCGACCTCGCCAAGGCGGACAAGAAGGCCGTTCTCGAGGTCTACAACAAACAGCTATCCGTGGGACGGCCCTGGGTCATGCCGCCCGGAGTGGCCCCGGAACGGGTGGAGACCCTGCGCCAAGCCTTCGTCAAGGTGATGAAGGATCCGGACTTCCTCAAGGACGCGAAGAAGGCGCGTATCCAGATCAACCCGCTTCCCGGCAAGGAACTGCAGGCGCTGGTGGAAAAGATGGTGGACATCCCGGCGGAGAACAAGGGAGCGCTGAAGAAAATTTTCAATTACTGACGCAGAGGCGGCGCGCCGGAACGGCAGTTCCGGCGCGCCGCAGCCCGTTTCCAGGCCATAAGACCAGTTTCCAAGCCGTAGCAACAACGATCCCGTAGAACATGGATGTTGCCGGCATTCGAGAGTCCCGAGACGCCGCTAGTTGAGGTCGAACAGCCGCTTGGCGTTCTTGCGGAGGATCTTCTCCTTTATCTCGTCCGACAGGTCCGGGTGGTTCCTGAGATGCTTGAGGTTCTCGGGGAACTCGTTGTCCCAGTGCGGGATGTCCGAGGCGTAGACGAAGTGTTCGCTGCCCACGTAGTCCACGGTGGCGGCCAACTGGGACTCGCCGGATTCCAGGCTGAAGTACATGTTGGACTCCCGCACCACGTCGCTGGGCTTCTGCTTCAGCAAGGGCATCTCGTGGGCGCCGCGCTTCTCCCAGTGCTCGTCGAGACGGTCGAGATAGTAGGGAAGCCAGGTAGCGCCGATCTCGAGGAAGGCCAGCTTCAACTTCGGGAACCGCTCCGTGATGCCCTGGCAGACCATGCTGGTGAACTGCAACAGAATGCCGGCGGTGAAGGCGTAGGAATGGACTTCGGCAAACGTAGTGAGGACCGAGGCTCCGAGCTCCCGCGAGGTGTTGCGGGTGCCGTGGACCCCGAGCACCACGCCCGCCTCCTCCGCGGCGCGATAGATGGGGTCATAGTAGGTGTCGCCGAGCGCGATGGGCAGCCCGGTGGGCAGGATCTCGAAGCCCTTGAGGCCCAGCTCGTCGACCGCGCGCCGTAGCTCCGCGGCCGCCTCTTCCGGCGCCCGCATGGGCAGAACGCCTACGCAGCTCAACCGGTTCGACAGCGCGTTGTACTCCTTGGCGAAGTGGGTGTTGGCGGCCTTGGCCACGGCAATCTGGTACGGCACCTCCTGGTTCTTGGCGATGTTGCCCGAGCCCGTCGGGAAACAGATGGCCACCTCCATGTCCTGCTTGTCCATGAGCGTGTGCCAGCGCCGCACCTGCTCCTCGGGGGCAAGCCCCTCCCAGTTGACGGACATCTTGAAACCGTTGAACAGGTTCGGGTCCCAGGGCTGGTCTCCCGGCCACAACGGGGTCGAGCGCTCGTTCCAGGGTGCGTCGAGGTATTTGCGAATATCCGCCGGTCGTTCGAGAACGTGCCCATCCGTATCGACACAAGTCGCGTTACCCATGGTCATACCTCCTGGTTCCGGGTTTGGAATCGCGTGCATGGCGTATCGATTTCGCTCTATTGCCTTTGCCCTCGTTTGTCAATCGAGACCGCCGTCGTACATACTCGCGGGGGACGCGGACGCGTCGTCCTGGCGCCGGGTCGCGGAGAGGCGTAGACGGGAGGAACACCGTGCCGTCCCGGTGGGAACCGCGGACCGTCCAATAGAGGGGTCGCCGCGACGGCCCGAACGGCTCACCTGAAGGGAGGTTCAAGATGTCGGCTGAGGCAGGACAAGGCCTTTACTCGAAACTCCGCGTCATTGCGGTCCTGTGTGCCGTGGCCGCGTACCCGGCATCCGTCGCCGTGGCAACGGATTCGAAGCCCGTGAGCGAGTGGGGCAAACGCGCTGAGTTGGCTGAAGCCAATTCGGAAATGGCGGTGGCATACCTCGACGGAAAGATCTACGTGGTGGGCGGGTACCCTTCCACCCGGAAAAGCGTCGACACCGTGCAGGTCTACGACGTGAAAACGGAAAAGTGGCGGCTCACGACCCCCTACCCCACCCCCATCAACCACGCGTCGGCCGTGGGTCTCGACGGTGTCCTGTACGTGATCGGCGGCCAGACCAATGCCGGCGGCCGCAGGGAAAAATCCCGCTACACCGACGCGGTCCACGCCTATGACCCCAAGACCCAAAAGTGGACGCCCCGGGCGCCCATGCCCACCGCGCGCAGCGCCATGGCCCATGACATCATCGACGGGAAGATCTACGTGGCGGGAGGACGGCCGCCGCGGGGCCACGACTTCGCCGTCTACGATCCCGAGGCGGACCAGTGGACCTCGTTGCCCGACCTGCCCACGGCGCGCAACCACATTGCCGCGGCCGCCATCGACGGAAAGCTCTACGTGGCCGGCGGGCGGTTTGGCGGCGGCTACCGCAGCGAGATCACGCCGGCCCTCGAGGTCTACGACCCCGCGGCCAATCAATGGACTACGCGGCGTCCCATGTCCGAAGCCCGCGGCGGCCTTAACGGCATCGCCGTGAACGGCTGTTTTCATACCTTCGGCGGCGAGCATCCGACGGCGGGTCCCTCGGGGGTGTTTCCGCACCACGAGGTCTACGATCCCAAGACCGACACCTGGACGCGTTTCCCCGACATGCCCATCCCGGTTCACGGCGTGACCGGGCTGGTCTACCTGAACGGTTGGATCCACCTGCCCGGCGGCGGCATCCGGCGCGGCGGCAGCAGCGGCACCACGCATCACCAGGTGGTACGGACCGATATGCAGTGCCGGTGATCGCGAGCGCCGGGAACCGGCATCGAGCCGACCCATGAACGAACCGGCGTCGCGGACGGGGAGCACGCCGTGAGCAGGGCCGCCTGCGCGTCGCTCGCGGGTCTCGGCGTCCTGTCCGTGGCCTCCGACGCGGCATGGGGCCACGCCATCGTCCAGCGCTACGACCTGCCGGTGCCGCTTTGGTACTATCTCGCGGGGGCGGGGCTCGTGGTTGCCCTGACCTTCGTCGTGCTGGCCGCCTTTCGCAGGGACGCCGCCCCGGTACCGTCCCGAAGCCTCGACATCTCCCGGACCTGGCTCGGGCGTCTCGTCGCCGGCGAGGTACCGGCGAGGATCCTGGCCATCCTCGCCGTGGTCGTCTTCGTCTTCCTGATCGTCGCCGGACTGCTCGGCACCCAGGAGGACCCGCTGGCGAACATCCTGCCCGCGTTCGTCTGGATAGCCTGGTGGGTCGGTCTGGGTTTCGTCTGCGCCCTCGTGGGCAACATCTGGCCGGCGGTGAATCCCTGGGCCGCGGTGCCGGCGCTGTTGCCCGGGAGCCCGCGCCGCGGCGCTCTCCGGCGGGTGCCTTCATGGGTGGGCGTTTGGCCGGCCGTGTTCCTCTACCTGTGCTTTGCCTGGGCCGAGTTGGTGTGGCCGAACAACACCGCGCCCGCCAGCCTCGCTTCCGTCATCCTGATCTACAGCGCCGTCACCTGGGCCGGCATGGCCCGGTACGGCGTCGAGCCCTGGCTCAAGTGCGGCGAAACGTTCTCGGTCGTCTTCGGACTTTTCGGCCGTTTCGCTCCCCTGACCCGGACGGCGCAGGGACGGCTCCTGCTGCGGCACTACGGGTCCGGGTTGGCGGACGGCCGGAAGGCCCCGATTTCGATGGTAGTGCTGGTGGTGACGCTGCTCGCCACGGTGAGCTTCGACGGCTTTCTCCACACGCCCGTGTGGGCGCGGTTCTACGCCGCGGCCTTGCACGGGTTGTACGACCTCGGTTGGACCCATCTCCTGGGAAACACCGGGGCGCGCACTCTGGTCTTCACCACCGGGCTCGTGCTGGCGCCGCTCTGCTTCGTGGCCTTGTTCCTGGGTACCTGTAGGCTCATGGCGCACCTGGAGAGCCGCGGGGGAGACCCGCGGCGCGGCGCCACGGACGTGGCCTCGTCCTACTTCCTTACGCTGGTGCCCATCGCCATCGCCTATCACCTGGCGCACTACCTGCTGCTGTTGATGATCGAGGGCCAGCGCCTCTACGGACACATCTCCGACCCGTTCGGAGCCGGCTGGGATCTCTTTGGCACCGCGGGCGTAACGCCGGACCCGACCGTGGTGGACGCCCGCTCCCTGTGGCTGTTCTCACTCTTCGTCATCGTCGCCGGCCACGTCATCGCCGTGTGGCTCGCCCATCTGGCGGCGCACCGCGGACGCGGCGGCAGCGCGGTCGTTGCGCCGCAGCTCCCCATGCTGATCCTGATGGTCGGTTACACGATCTTCAGCCTGTGGATCATCGGGCAGCCCATCGTGGAGGTGTGACAAAGCAAAAGGGGGTCTCCCTTTCGGAGAGACCCCCTTTCCTGCCGTCCGTGGACGGACGGTTTCGCGAACGCGCCGGTCAACCGGCTTGGGACTCGATGGTCTTCACCTCGCCGGCTTCCGCTTGAACCGGGACCCTGCGGCCTGCCGCCTTGACCGGGAGCGGCACCGAAACCTCGACCACACCGTTCCTGTGCCGGGCCTCGATCTTCGCGGCGTCGACGCCGTTGGGCAGCCTCACGGTGCGCTCGAACTTGCCGTGGAAGGTCTCTCGAAGGGTGTGGCCCTTCTCCTCGCGCTTGCGTTCTCCCTTGATGGTCAGGAGCCGGCCTTCTACCTGGATGTCCAGATCCTTCGGCTCCACTCCCGGCAGGTCGGCCCGCAGCACGTAGTTGCCGTCCCTGACGTATGCGTCCATCGGAGGCGTCCAACCTCCGTCCGCTTCACGGCGCCCCAGGAACCGGTCGAGTACAGCGTCCACGTCGCGCTGTCCGCCAAACAGAAACGGATGCCATCGGGTCACTTCATATCCCAACATCGTTCGTACCTCCTTCCCTGAAAATCATGCTGAAACTGCTTTCCCTGAATGCTGTGGAGCTCCCTGTCGCAAGAAGAAGGTAAGCATCGAAACGGCCCGGGTCAACGGTGTACCGAGCGGATTTCTTCAACCGCCGTGTGGAAACGAACTCATTGACACCGCCGCTCGGGCGACCCTATAATGCCATCCGTTTTCGCCTTGATCTTGTTCCGGAACCCAGGAGGGTGACATGAAGAGGATCCTTGCCGCCGTGTTTGCCGCCTTCGGCCTTGCCGTTTTCGCCCATACCGTTCACGCCGGGTTTCCCGACCGGGACCTGACGATCCTCGTGCACGCGTCGCCCGGAGGCGGGTTCGATGCCATCGCCAGGGCTCTGGGCCGCAGCATGAAGCCCATGCTGCCCAAGGGCGTTGCCGTCATCGTCAAGAACGTCGTGGGCGCCGGCGGCATCACCGGAACCGTGGCCATGTACCGCGCAAAGCCCGATGGCTACACCATCGGGCACATCTACGCCGACGGGATGCTGGGGACCCAGATGATCCGAAGCAACGTCGGCTACGACATCGACAAGTTCACCTGGCTCGCGGTGGTGAGCGCACAGGAGGCGGAGGGGTTGCTGGTCCGCCGCCAATCGCCGTATCGGACGATCGAGGACTTGCAGAAGGCCAAGCGGGTGACCTGGGGCGTGGAAGGCATCGGCGTCGCGCGTTGGATCCACGCCTTTCTCGCCGCCAACGAGCTGAACATTCCGTTTGACGTGGTGGCGGGCTACGGCGGCACCGGCGAGACGCTGCCGGGCCTGATTCGAGGCGACTTCGACGTGTTTACGCAGCCCATCGATCACCCGTCCACGCTTCCGTACATCCGCTCGGGCGAGATCCGGCCGATCGTCAACCTCGGGGAGACCCGGGCCAAGAACGCCCCGGACACGCCCACCGCCATCGAGCTCGGTTACGAGAACCTGATCGTGAAGGTGTTTCGCGCCATGGTCGGCCCTCCGGGTCTGCCCGCGGACCGCGCCCAGAAGCTGGAGAGCCTTCTGTTGAAGGCCATGACCAGCAAGCCCTACAAGGACTTCGTGGCCCAGTCGGGCATCCCGCTGGTGGAGGCGAGCGGCAAGAAGGCGGCCAGCGACATGAAGGTGTTCGTGGAGCTGTACACCAAGTATCGCCAGGCCATGCTGGACGCGCTGAAGGGCAAATAGCCGCGCACGGGGACCCGTTGTCGCCACGGTCCGCCGGGCACATACCCGGTCAACCGGTCCAGGAGAAGATTCGCCATGATGGTCAATCCTTACAACGATTCGCAGTTGATGCTGGCGTTGCAGTTCGACCACTCCCGGGTGGCGGGCTTCTTTGCCGCCCACTGGGGCAACCAGGAGTTCGATCGGCCGGAGCCGTATGCGTCGGTGGTGCTGGCGGCCCAGGAGCACGACATCGGCTGGTGGGAATGGGAGATGAAGCCGTCCACGCTGAACGACAAGGGCTTCCCCATGGACTACCACGACGGCAGCTTCAAGTTCCTCGGCCAGCTCAGGCTCGACTTCTACAAGAACGCGGTGGACAACGTGCTCCAGCGGGACCCCTACGCGGCCATGCTGATGGCCATGCACGGGGTGGCGCTCATGAACGCCGGCTACGGCAAGTACACCCATCCGCCCGATCGCACCGCGGACCCGCGGGTGCGCGCGTACGTCGACCATCAGGAGGAGCTGAGGAAACGGCTGGCCGCGGAGTTGGGCCAATCCGAAGAGTTCCGGGACTACGCCTCCGACGAGCAGATCTGGACCAACTACGAGTACATCGAGGTGTTCGATCAGCTCGCCCAGTACGTCTGCAACCGCTATCCCCTGAACAGCCAAAAGCGGAAGCTCGGGCCCAGCGACACCCTGAACGACGTGGACGTGCCCCGCCGGAAGGGCGCCGAACCGGTGCGGCTCCACATCGACACCGTAGCCGAGCACCGCGCCGTCGTCGCCCCCTACCCGTTCGCCGCGGACCCGTTGGTGTTCAGCTTCCCGGCCCGCCTGGTGCCGAACCGGCGCTACGCCGATCCGGACGATTTCCTCACCGAGTTCTACCGCGCCGAACGGATCACCGTCACCCACACGCTCTGTTCGAGTTGAGAGCGGCGGCGTGTCGGACGGGACACTCCCGTCCGACACGCCGGCCACGGATCAGGAATCGGACAGCAGCCGCAACCCGTACAGCCTGGACTCAGGCAGGTCGAGCTTTTCCCATGCCTCGCCGGCGTCGTGGCTCGCGTACACGGTCCCGTCGGTATAGCCGATGACCACGGTGTCAGGGTCGCCGGGATGCACCGCCACGCAGCTCGTCATGTGGGCGTGGCCCTGTGGCAGACCGCCTTCGAGCCGGCGCCACGTTGCCCCGCGGTCGTCGCTGCGCAGGATGGCGGACTTGGCGCCGCCCAACTCCTCCGAGGTGTCGCGGCTGAAGCGAATGGTATTGTACGGCCCCGGACGGACCGTGCGGTAACCCTTCCAGGAGGTGGGACCGTTCTCCGCCGCGCCGAGAAAGATGCGCTCCGGGACGGTGGGATGGATGTCGAAGGGAATGGCGTAGGAACGTCCCATGTCGTATTCCAGCTTGCGCCAGGAAACGCCGTCGTCGTCGGTGCGGTAGGTGCCGATGCCGGTGGTGGCGTACAGCGTGACCAGGCTGGCGGGATCCCGCCGCACCCAATGCACGTCGCGATAGACGCGCCCGTCCTCGTGGACGCCCATCTGGTAGGGCAGCCGGCCCGATGGGTCGTTGAACTCCGGGTAGGCCGCCGCGCTCGGCGGACCGCTGATGTCCTCCCAGGTCTCGCCCCGGTCGCGGCTCCGCACCACGCCTCCTTCCTCGACTCCCACCACGATCTCGTCCGGCACCCGGCTGTCCAGTACGATGCAGCGGATGTGCGGCGTGTGGGGCGGCGGGGGAAAGGTCCAGCGGGCGTAGTCCTCAAGTCTCCGGAAGGCGGCAAGCTCGCGGAACGAACGCCCGCCGTCCCCGCTTACGTACACCGCGGCCGGCAGCGTCCCCACGTAGACCTCCTCGGGCCGCGTGGGATGCAGTTGCATGGTCCAGATGTCGCGGTAGTCGAGGCCGCCGGACGGAATCCACTTCCAGCTCTCCCCGCCGTCTTCGCTCACGTGCATCTCCGTGCTGGTGGCGGCGTAGAGCCGGTTGGGGTCCCCCGCGTCCCGGGCAACCTCCCGCAGCACCTCGCCCTCCAGCACGCGGTCCAGCACCTCGACCTGCCGCGACCGTCCGTCCCAGCAACACCGGACCAGATGATCCGCGGTCAACAGAAACATCTTGAGGTCTGCACTCATAGCGTGTCCTCCGTTGCGCCGTCCATCCTCGTGGCGCCCTCGATGGATCTCCAGGCAATCGGAGCCCCTGGTGACGATGTTGAAGTCATTGGACTTGGCGAAGTCCCGGACGGCAAGACGTTCCGTGTCCCTTACCGAATGGATGGTGGTCGCAGCAGGACTCGAACCTGCGACCTCTTGCATGTGAGGCAAGCGCTCTAACCAGCTGAGCTATGCGACCAACCTGGGGTAGACCTGTTACGTGTACCACCTCGAAAGGCGGGTTTCAAGAATCACGCGGCCGGCAGCGCCGGATCATCCCCTCTCCTTTTGCCGCTGCTTGATGCGCTGGTTGAGGGACTGCAGGATGCCGGCGTCGACCGCCGCGATGACGTCCACCGCTGCGTCCAGCTCCTCCTCGTTGAGCCCTGCTTTCCTTGCGTCCGCAAGGCGCCGGTCCACTCACGGATCGCAGTTTCGCGTCATGGCTACGGCGAGGCCGAGAAAGATCTTCTCGCGCTCGCTGAGGCACTCGACGGCATGGGCGTCACGGTAGAACTGCCGGAAGTCTGCCTTCTTCATGGTTTCTCTCCTGTTGGCGCCGGGAGCGTCATGGGGGCTACACCGGCAAGCCCTCAGCCCTGAGCCATCTCCATGATGACGTCGTAGTGGGCATCGCTCACCGGCACGAAGGAAAGCCGGCCCAGACGGAACAGGTCGAAGCCTTCGAGCCTGGGGTTGAGCTTCATCTCGTTCAGCGACAACTCGCGCGGCAGCGGCTTGCCGGCCTTGATGTCGAACACCAGCAGCCTGGGGTCGTCCTTTTCGGGATCGGGGTAGGCGCCGGTGGTGGCCGTGCCCAAGCCGACGCAGACTCTCTGCCCGCCGGTATGATAGATGATGCAACGGTCGCCTTTCTTCACGGTCTTGAGGTGCTTGAGGGCGAGATTGTTCTTGATGCCGTCCCAGATGGTTTTCTTGTCCCGCTGAAGGTCGGCAAAGGAATAAACGCCGGGTTCGGTCTTGAGCAACCAGTTTGCCATGGCAGGCCTCCTTGTTCGTCCGTGTCTTGAAATACTGCAAAGCGGCTCGGGTGGCAACATGCCTTGGGGGTGAAGTGAACGGCGTCCTTGTGATAAAGAGACATCCATGGAGCCGCGAAAGAAGAAGCCCGTGGACCGTCCCCTGCTGGGAGCCCACATGTCCATCGCCGGCGGGGTTCACAACGCGCTGCACGCAGGCGACAGCGTGGGTTGCGAAGCCATCCAGATCTTCACCAAATCCTCGCGGCAGTGGGCGTCGGCGCCCTTGAGCGAGGACGGTGTCCGGACGTTCAGGGACGCCTGGAAGGCCGGCGGGGTCCATACGGTCATGGCCCACGACTCCTACCTGCTGAACCTCGGCGCGCCCGACCGGGAGCTGCGGCAGAAATCCGTCACCGCCTTCGTGGACGAGATGGAGCGGTGCGAGGCCCTGGACATTCCCTGCCTCATCGCCCATCCGGGCGCCCACACCGGAGCGGGCGAGCAAGCGGGCCTGCGTACCATCGCGCGTTCCCTGGACGCGATCCACCGGCGTTGCACGGGCTTCAAGGTCCACGTCGCGCTGGAGATCACCGCCGGCCAGGGCACCAACCTGGGCTACCGGTTCGAGCACATCCGCAACATCATCGACAGCGCCAGGGAGGGCGACCGCCTCCGGGTGTGCTTCGACACCCAGCACGCGTTCGCCGCGGGGTACGACCTCCGCACCCGGGAAGGCTACGAGCGGACCTTTACCGAGTTCGACGATGCCATCGGGATCAAGCTCCTCGCCGCCTTCCACCTGAACGATTCGAAAAAGGAGCTCGACTGCCGGGTGGACCGCCACGAGATCATCGGCAAAGGACACCTGGACCTGGAGCCGTTCCGCATGCTGGTGAACGACGAGCGCTTCTTCGGCCTGCCCATGTGCCTCGAAACCCCCAAGGGCAAGGACCTGAAGGAGGACCGGGAGACCCTGGACCTGTTGCGGTCCTTCCAGGGCGAAACGTCAGGGCTCCCGAGGGCACGGTGACTTCAGGGGCGCCCCGCAACCGGGACCGCAGCCGGAGACTTCCCGGACCACTATTGATTCAAAGAGAGATAGGGGTTAATCTGCGCACGTTGACTTTCCACACGGACCCCGGATTCCGGTCAGGTCCGCTTTCAAGAGAGCGAGGCGGCTCGTGAGCACGCAGAGTCGTACGGTCAGAGACGACGGGACGCAGCAGGTTGCAGGCACGCGCCTGACGCGCAGGACGGTGGTCCGCGCCGGGCTGGCGGCGATGCTGGCGCCGTATTGGCTCCACTCCTTGAGCGCGGCCGCCGGCGCCGAAACGGGCGGAAGCCGAAACGACAACGAAATCGTCCTGGGGGTGTCCGCGGCGTTCTCCGGCCCCTCCCGCGGCCTGGGCACCGAGCTCTATCGCGGCGCCAAGTCCTACTTCAACCACGTCAACGAGAACGGCGGCGTCAACGGCCGCGAGATCGTCCTGAAGCTCTACGACGACGGGTACCAGCCGGATCCCTGCGTCGAGAACACCGTGAAGCTGATGTTGGAGGACCGGGTCTTCCTGCTCTTCGGCTACGTGGGCACGCCCACCGTCACCCGCGTGCTGCCCATGCTGAAGAAGTTCCAGGATCAGCAGGTCTACCTCTTCTTCCCCTTCACCGGCGCCCAGCCGCAGCGGGAGCCCCCTTACGGCGACTTTGCCTTCAACCTGCGGGCGTCCTACCGGCAGGAGACCGCGGGCCTGGTGAACAACTTCGTCCGCATCGGGCGAAAGCGCATCGCCATGTTCTACCAGGCCGACGCCTATGGCCGGAGCGGGTGGGCCGGAGTCCGGGCGGCCCTGGAAGAGCACGGCGCGGAGATTGCCGGCGAGGCCACGTACCGCAGAGGTCAGCGGTTCACCGGCAGCATGCGGGCGCAGGTTGAGATCCTGAAGCAGGCCTCTCCCGATGCCGTGATCTGCGTCGGCGCCTACGCAGCGTGCGCCGGCTTTGCCCGTGACGCCGTGGACCTGGGCCTTCGCGTCCCCATCGCCAACCTTTCATTCGTCGGAAGCGAGAACCTGCTCAAGCTGCTGTCCGAGGGGCGTGACGACCCCGATTCCTACACTCGGTTCCTGGTGAACTCGCAGGTGGTCCCCAGCTACGAGGACACCTCCATTCCCGCGGTAGGGGAGTATCGCGACCTGATGGCGCGTTACGACCCCCAGGTGCCCGCGGAGCTGGTCAAGGAAGCGTACACGCCGTTTCCCCACAGCTTCGTGAGCCTGGAGGGGTTCCTGGACGCCAAGTTGATGGTGGAGATCCTCAGGCGCCTGAAGGGCAAACCGGACAGGGCCGGACTGGAGCAGGCGGTCTTCTCGATACGGGACTTCAACCTGGGGATCGACGAAACGGTGTCCTTCGGTCCGGAACGCAGGCAGGGGTTGCAGAAGGTCTACTATACTGTCGTCGAGGACGGCCGGTTCGTCACCCTGGACGACTGGAAAGCCAAGTTCGGGTGATATGAAGATCAAAAAACTCTTTCAGAAAACCCAGTTCGGCATTTTCGGGCTCTTCGGCCTGATCGTGCTGTCCACGTCCGCGCTGTGCATCTACACGGTCCAGACCCATCTGACGACGGAGTACGAGAGCAACAGCCGGAACATCGCCAAGACCATCGCGGACGCCAGCGTCGACATCCTGCTGAACCGAAACCTGGCCACGCTCCAGTCGCTCATCGACCAGTTCGTGGAGATCCAGGGCATCCGGTACGTGTACATCACCAGCGACAAGGGCGAGTTCCTGGCCCACACCTTCGTCCCCGGCATTCCCGAGGTCATTCGCAAGAGCGACCCCGCGCAAACCAGGGCGGTGAACCGGACGCTGCCGGGCATGGGCGAGTTCGTGGAGGTCGGCAGCCCGATCCTGGCCGGTTTCGCCGGCACCGTGCACGTGGGTATGGATCTGGAGGTCGTCGGCCTGAAGATCCAGCGAGCCATCGGCCAGCAGGTGTACCTCATCTCCATCCTGCTCGTGGCGGGAATCCTCGCGTCCATCTGGTTCGTCAACCTGGCCGCCAAGCCGTTGGGGGAGCTGCTGGCTCTCGCCGTGAAGCTGAGCAAGGAGGAAGACCCGAACGCCGTAGGGGATGCGCGGATCCTCGCCCGGGACGACGAGGCCGGGGAGTTGGCGCGGCTGCTCGTTCACGTGGCGCAACGGAAATCCGTTCCCGAAGGGCCGCCGCCGGCGGCCGAGGGCGCTCGATAGTTGCCCGGATCAAGCATGTTCACGGAGGCGCCGCGGGTGGAGATTCGAAGGATCGGCATCGCATTCTTCTGCACCATGCTGCAGGTATGCTTCGGGACCGTCTACGCCTGGAGCTTCTTTCAGACCATGCTGGTCCGCCAGTCCGGCTGGACGCATACCGAGACGGCCTGGGCCTTCAGCATCGCGATCTTCTGCCTCGGCACAGCCGCGGCGTGGGCGGGCTCGGCGCTGGGGCGGCTGGGACCCAGACGGCTCGCGCTCGCCGGCAGCGTCATGTTCTCCGGCGGATACGTGATCGCCAGTGCGGCGCTGTGGCTGGAGTCCCTTCCACTCTTCTACCTGGGCTACGGCGTCATCGGCGGCGCGGGCATCGGACTCGGCTACGTGACTCCCGTGGCGACCGTGGTCAAGTGGTTTCCGGACCAGAAGGGCCTGATAACCGGCATCGTCGTGATGGGCTTCGGCGTGGGCGCGCTGCTTCTGAGCAAGGGCCTGGCGCCTTTTCTGGTGGTTCGCACCGAGGGCGATCTGGCGCTGGTCTTCCTGTGGCTCGGGATCGTATTCGCTTGCGTCCTGGTTCCTTGCAGCCTGGCGCTGAGCAATCCGCCCACACCGGCGCAGGCCCAGGGCGGCGCTCAGCCATCCCGGGCGCCCGCGAAGGCGGCGGAGCCGGAGTCCACCCTGCCGTATTTGACGTCCGGGCAGTTCATCATCATGTGGACCGTGTTCTTCTTCAACATCGCGGCCGGCATCTCCATCATCAGCTTCCAGTCCGAGCTGCTGCAGGAGGTCTGGGGACTGGCCGACCCGACCATCGAGCCTGCGAAACTGGCCGAGTACGGAGCCACGCTCATTGCGGCCAGCTCCGTGTGCAACGGCGTGGGGCGCCTGTTCTGGGGCTCGCTGTCGGACCGCATCGGCCGGGTCAAGGTTTTCAGAACCCTGCTGGCAAGCCAGATGGTGGTGTTCGGGATTCTCATGACGGAGACCAACCCATGGGTGTTCTCGGTGCTGGTCTGCTACGTGCTGCTCTGTTACGGCGGCGGGTTCGCCACCATGCCGCCCTACGTCCTGGATGTTTTCGGTACGGAGAAGATGTCCAGAATCTACGGTGTGGGGCTCACCGCGTGGGCCGCGGCAGGCATCTTCGGCCCCCTCTACGTGGGCTACCTGAAGGACATCCGCCCCGACCGGGCCGTCATGTACTGCTTCCTGATCGGGATCCTGATGCTCGGGGCCGGTTACCTGTTCTCCTACCTGCTGAACGACGGGCGGCTCCGGTTGGGCCGTCCGACGCTGGAGACCACCCTTCAACAGTACGGGATCCCGGTGCGCGGCGTAAGCTGACATGAGGTTCTACGACTGCAGCACGGCGCCGAGTCCGCGCCGGGTGCGCATCTTCATCGCCGAGAAGGGCCTCGACATCCCGGTGGTCCAGGTGGACCTGCGCAACGATGAGCATCTCTCCGAGGAATTCCGCAAGCTCAACCCGTGGTGCACGGTGCCGGTGCTGGAGCTCGATGACGGCGCCGCCATCAGCGAGGCAGTGGCCGTGTGCCGGTATCTGGAGGACGCCCATCCCGAGCCGCCGCTCATGGGCGTGGACGCCCGGGACCGGGCCGTGGTGGCCATGTGGGAGCACCGCTTCGAGATCGACGGCTTCCTGGCCGTCACCGAGGCGTTTCGCAACGCCGCCAGGGGGCTCGCGGGGCGGGCGCTGACCGGGCCGGACCACGTCGAGCAGATCCCGGAGCTGGTGCAGCGCGGGCGCAGGCGGGTGGAGCGGTTCTTCGCCGCCCTGGACGCTCAACTCGCTCACCAACCCTTTGTCGCGGGCGAGCGTTACACCATCGCCGACATCACGGCGCAGGTCGCCGTGGACTTCGCAGGCTGGATCAAGATGAGCCTGCCCGCGGAGTGCCGCCACGCAACCGACTGGTACGGCCGGGTCAGCCAACGTCCCAGCGCGGCCGCCTAGTGTCCTGTCCCAGAAATAACTGTGCCAAGATGCGCAGGACTTTTTGTTGTCGGCAAGGCGCGACGATGAGCAGTGGCCAATACCACGCGAGGAGGAGCAACGCAGCCGACGGCAAAAAGGACCAGCAGATTAGCTCAGTTATTTCTGGGACAGGACACTAGCGCTATGCAGGCCGCTGAGAGTCGGGTGGGCGGCTCATGATCCCGGCCACAGCACGAAGCTCTTGTCACCTGGCAGGAAAGACGAGAAGGGATGGTCCTCGACGCCCTGACCGTCCCGGTCGTCGCTGAGAACACCAAAGAAGAAGATCCGCAACATCTGCTCGATGAGGGATCGGAGCGCGGGGTCCCGCTTGGGATTGTACCAGGTGTAGATCCAGTTCATCATGCCGAACAGCGCCAGTGCCGCCACCCGCGCGTTCAGATCCCGGGTCTGCTCCTGTCGTTGAAGCTCCTCCACCAGATCCACCAGGGCCTTCAGGTAACGCCGTTTGAGGTCCAGTATCCGCTTCTCGTAGTCCGCCGTCAGGGCGGTGTCCTCCCGGGACATGACCTTCATCTCGTTCATGTTGTGGAGGAAGAACCCGAGATGGTTGTGGACGAACAGCGCGATCTTCTGCCGCGGTTTCTTCCCGGATTCCCGGATCTTCCGCCCGTTCTCGAGCAAGGTCACGAGGCAGCGTTCCTGTATCAGGCAGAGCAGCTCTTCCTTGGTGCGAAAATAGTAGTAGAGACCGGCGAGGCTCATGCCCGTGGCGCGGCTGATCTCACGGATGGAGGTTCCGTCGAATCCCTTCTCCGCGAATATCCTGGCGGAATGCTCGAGGATCTGTTGCAGCTTTTCGTCGTGGTGGGTTGTGGACGACCCCGAATCGTTCGGCATCACGACGGATCTTGTCAGATCGGATTTTCGAAGTCAACGAAACCTCGTTGAATCCCCATACCTCATGGTGTACAGTATCCTGTCTCACGAATACGTTTACACGTTTACGAATGTACGTTTACGAACCTGCCGGTCTTTCTTGCCGATAGTATGAACTTCGACAACGTCATCATCAACGTGGACGGGCCCGTCGCCACCGCCACGTTGAACCGTCCGAAACAACTCAATGCCCTCTCCTACGGGCTTTGCAAGGATTTGTGCGCGGCCCTCGAAGAACTCGACGGGGACGACGCCGTCCGGGTCTTCATCATTACCGGAGGCGAACGTGTGTTCGCCGCGGGCGCCGACATCAACGAGATGGTGGCAGCCACCCCGTTCGCCGGCAGGGCACACGAGCGGTTGGTTCTCAGAGACCGCATCAACCACCTGTCCAAACCGATGATCGCGGCGGTGAGCGGCTTCGCGCTGGGAGGCGGCTGCGAGCTGGCCATGAGCTGCGACATCATCATCGCGTCGGAGTCGGCCGTTTTCGGCCAACCCGAGGTCAACCTGGGAACCATACCGGGCTCCGGGGGGACCCAGCGGCTGACCCGTCTCGTGGGCAAGCACAAGGCCATGGAGATGGTGCTCACCGGCCGGTTCATGAACGCCGCGGAAGCGGAGCGATGCGGCTTGGTGAACAAGGTCGTGCCGGTGGAGGTGTTGCTGGACGAGGCCAGGGCCATGGCGCAAACCATCGCCCAGAAGCCGCCCATCGCCGTCCGGTTTGCCAAGGAAGCCATCCTCAAGGCTGCCAACACGCCCCTGGACGAGGGCCTGGCCTTCGAACGCAAGTCGTTCTGCACCCTGTTCGCCTCGGAGGACCGGCGGGAGGGCATGCAGGCGTTCCTCGACAAACGCAAGCCCGAGTTCAAGGGAAAATGAGCTACGAAACGATTCTCTACGAAAAGCGGGACGGCGTCGCCGCCATCACCCTGAACCGGCCTCAGGCGCTCAACGCGTTCACGCCGCAAATGAACCGCGAGCTCCTGGACGCCCTCAAGGACGGCAACCGGGACAAGGCCGTCCGCTGCTTCATCCTCACCGGCGCCGGCGACCGCGCCTTCTGCGCCGGACAGGACCTCAAGGAGCGTTCCCCGGACAGGAAGGGGTCTTTGGGAGAATCCCTGAGGTCCCGTTACAACCCCATCATCCTGGCCATCCGCCGCACCGAGAAGATCGTCCTTTGCGCCGTCAACGGCGTGGCCGCGGGAGCGGGATGCAACCTCACCCTGGCCTGCGACCTGCGCATCGTCTCGGAGAACGCCCGCTTCATCGAAGCGTTCGTGCGCGTGGGCCTGGGCCCCGACTGCGGCGGCAGTTATTTCATGCCGCGGCTCATCGGGCTCAGCAAGGCCACCGAGCTCTTCCTGCTGGGAGAGCCCCTGAGCGCGCAGGACGCGCTCCGCTACGGACTGGCGGCCAAGGTTGTGCCATTGGCGGAACTGGCGGCGGAAGCCCGGGCCATGGCGGAAAGGCTGGCCCGAGGCCCTCGCAGCGCGGGCCTCATCAAGAGGACGCTCAACCGGTCCATGTACGGCGAGCTCGAAGCGCAGCTCGAGTACGAAGCCTGCATCCAGGAGATCGCCGGCCGCACCTCCGACTACGACGAGGGCGTGCGCGCCTTCATGGAGAAGCGGACGCCCGTGTTCAAGGGGGAGTAGGCAGGCAGGGTTCCGATGGAGCCCGCGGGCTCCCCGGGAAATCGACCATGATCGACGAGAACAAGATCGGGGTGATCGGCGCCGGCACCATGGGCGCCGGCATCGCCCAGGTAGCCGTCCAGGGCGGGTTCGACGCGGTGGTGTACGACGTCTCCCAGGCATTCCTCGACCGCGGGCTGGGGAGGATCCACGGCTTCATCGGACGCAGCCGGGAGAAGGGCAACATCGACGAAGACGAGGAGAAACGCATCCTCGCGCGCCTCAAGGGCTCCCTGTCCATGGAGGACCTTGCCGATGCCGCCCTGGTCATCGAAGCGGCCACCGAGGATCTCCAGGTCAAGCGGGAGTTGTTCCAGAAGCTGGACGCAACGTGTGCCGCGGAAACGCTGCTGGCCACCAACACCTCCTCGCTGTCCGTGACCGCCATCGGCGGTGCGGTGAAGGACGCCGCTCGCGTGCTGGGCATGCATTTCTTCAATCCGGCGCCGCTCATGGGGTTGGTGGAGGTGGTGCAGGGCGAGCGGACCAGCGCGGCCACCGTTGCCAAGGCCGTGGACATCGCAAGGAAGTTCGGCAAGACCCCGGTCCGCGCCAAGGACACGCCGGGATTCATCGTCAACCGCATCGCCCGGCCCTTCTACAACGAGGCCCTGCGGGTCCTGAGCGAAGGCGGGGTGGACGTGCAGACCGTGGACCGCGTCATGCGCGAGTCCGGCGGCTTCCGCATGGGCCCCTTCGAGCTTCAGGACCTCATCGGCATCGACATCAACTTCACCGCCACCGAGACCCTCTACCGGGCGTTCTTCGAAGACCCGCGCTTCCGGCCGAGCCCGCTGCAGCAGAAACTGTACCTGGCCGGACACCTCGGACGAAAGACCGGGAAAGGTTTCTACGACTATGAATAGCGTCGCGGTCCTCGGGAGCAACCGTCTGGCGGAGGACTGGTGCCGGCTGGCCCGGGACAACGGCTTGACCGCGGCCCGATACCCGCGCGCCGCGGAGGTGGATCCGGCCACCGAGGTTGTGGTGGAGACCGTGGCCCACGGGCGCGACGGCAAGCGGCAACTGCTGGAAGAACTCGACGCCGCGGCGCCGGGCGCCACGTTGGTGCTGAGCTCGTGTGTCCGCTGGTCCGCCACCGCCATCGCCTGCTGGAGCCGCCGGCCGGAAAGGATCGTCGGTTTCGCCACGTTCCACCCGCTGGCGAAGCGCAACGTCATCGAGCTGGCGCGGGGGCTCGATACCGGCGACGCGGCCTTCCAGACCGCCGAAGCCCTGGTACGCCGCCTGGGCAAGGAGAGCGCGGAGGTCAAGGACGCGCCCGGCCTCGTGTTTCCGCGAATCCTGAGCCTCATCATCAACGAAGCCGCTCGCGGCCTGGACGAGGGAATCGCCACCGCCGAGGAGATCGACGTCGCGCTCCGGCTCGGCACCAATTATCCCCAGGGACCGCTTCGCTGGGCCGACGAGATCGGCCTGGACGAAGTCTTCGCGGTCATCGAAGGACTCCAGGAAGAGACCGGAGACGACCGCTACCGGCCCGCGCCGCTGTTGAAGAAGCTGGTGGCGTCCGGACGGCTCGGCGAGGTCGTGGGGCGGGGGTTCTACGAACACGAGGAAAAGGGCGGCGACACCGCTTGACCGTCGCCCCGTCTGGAATCATTCGGTCTGCGGAACGCCATTCCGGCGCAAGAAAGGCGCATCATGCCCGAAGCCGTCATCATCGACGCCGCCCGGACCCCCATGGGTCGCTACGGAGGAATCCTCAAGGACATCCGGCCGGATGATCTGGCGGCGCATCTCATCGATCAGCTCATGGCCCGGAACGGCATCGACAGGGAGACCATCGAAGACGTGATCCTCGGCTGCACCAACCAGGCCGGAGAAGATTGCCGCAACGTGGCGCGAAACGCCTCCCTGCTCGCCGGCATTCCGGACTCGGTGCCCGGCGCCACCGTCAACCGCCTGTGCGGTTCCGGACTGGAGGCCGTCAACCAGGCCGGACGGGCGGTGGGCGCCGGAGAGGGGGATCTCTTCGTGGCCGGCGGCGTGGAGGTGATGACCCGCGCGCCGCTGGTGATTCCCAAGGGGAGCGTCGCGTTTGCCCGCGGCAACGTCACGGTCTACGACAGCGTGCTCGGGTGGCGTTTTCCGAACCCCCGCATGGGTGAGCTGTACCCGCTCATAAGCCTGGGCGAAACCGCGGAGAACGTTGCGGAGAAGTACTCCGTGAGCCGCCAGCAACAGGACGCCTTCGGGTTCAAGAGCCATCGCAACGCCGTGGCCGCCCAGGAATCGGGGCGACTGGACGGCGAGATCCTGCCCGTGGCCTCGCCCCAACGGCGAGGTGAGCCGGTGATCCACAGCCGGGACGAAGGCCCGAGACCGGACACCAGCATGGAGCAGCTTGCCGCCTTGAGACCGGCCTTCGTCAAGAACGGCACGGTGACTGCGGGCAACTCGTCGCCGCTGTCCGACGGCGCCGCGGCCCTGATCGTCGCTTCGCGCGAGACCGCGGCAGCGCTGAAACTGAAACCCCTGGTGCGGATCGTCTCTTCCGCGGTGGCCGGGGTGGACCCTGCCTTCATGGGCATCGGACCCATCCCGGCCAGCCGCAAGGCGCTCAAGCGGGCCGGGCTCACCGCCGGCCAGTTGGACCTGGTGGAGCTCAACGAGGCCTTCGCGTCCCAGTCGCTGGCCTGTATCAAGGAACTCGACCTGGACCCGGACAAGGTCAACGTGAACGGCGGCGCCATCGCCCTGGGGCACCCTTTGGGCTGTAGCGGCGCGAGGATCATGACCACGCTGATCCACGAAATGAAACGCCGCGGCAGCCGTTACGGCATGGCCGCCATGTGCATCGGCGTGGGACAAGGCATCGCCACCATCGTGGAGAAAGCGGACTGATGCGCTGGCAAACCGTGGCCAAATGCTATATATTCTGGTCCATTACGTGCTCGTTCCTGGAGTGGAACAGGATTTTTCAAGGAGATAGGAAAGAACGGGGATACCGCGAAGCGTGAGAAGCAAAGCATCCAGGCTCCTGGCTGTCCTGTCCCTCGCCGCGGTTCTGGCAGTGGTGGCAGTAGTGGGGCTGGAAGCGCTGCTGGACCATCGCAAGGAGGCTATTCGCCAGAAGATCGAAAGCGCCATCGGGCGCGCCGTCGCTTTCGACTCCATCCACTTGAGTTTCCTCGGAAGTCCGGGAAGCCTCGGTATCATCGTGACGGACCTGCGCGTGGCCGACGATCCGCGGTTCGCGGCAACCCCGCTGGTCCACGCAGACCATCTCACGATTTCCCTGGGGTGGCTGTCGTTGCTTACAGGCAGGCCGACGGTTTCCAACCTTGTCCTCCACCGGCCCGAGATACAGGTTATCCGTAACGAGTACGGCGACATCAACATCCTCACGCCGTCGCAGCCGCTGGCATCGAGCTTCCGATCGGCCCATCGCGCCGCGATGGCCGTTCACGCCAACGGCGGGAAGCTCTACTTCATCGACCGGTCCTCGGAGAAGCCCGAGGAACTCCGCCTGCATGACCTCGCCGTAGCGCTTCAATGGTCGCGGGGGCCGAGCGTCTACGTCGACATCTCCGGCACGCCCGCCCCTGACGGAGAGCAACCTTTCTCGTTGACCGGCACCGTTGCGACGTCACAGCCGCTGCCGCAGTGGACCGGGAATGCGATAGACCTGGAGTTGCAGGCGGCGTCCGTGCCCCAAGTCCTGGTGACGCGCGGCTGGAAGCTTCTGGAGAACCACCTCCCCTCCTATTTTCGCCCGTCCGGTCCTCTGAAGGTGAGTGCGCGCGTAGCCGGAACCCTCGACCGGCCCCGGGTATCGCAGATGAGCGTTGCCGGGGCCCTGTTCGGCGCGGCCACCTTCAACGCCCGGTTGGACGGCGAACTGGACTTCTCGCGCGCCGCGTCATGGAACGAGGGCCTGGTCAAGGCCAGGTGGCAACTGGGACCGGTGAACCTGGACCAACTGCGGCAAATCCCCTGGGTGGACCGGGTGATGCCGGCAGGGCTGGCCGTCCACCAACCCCTGAATCTGTCCAACCTCGTCGAAGGCAGGTTTGACGACCTCGAAATACAAACATCCGTGACCGCGGATACCAACACCCTCCAGTACGGCAAATGGCTCGACAAGGCGCCGGGGATACCCGCCCATCTGACCATGAACGCCAGAGTACACGGCAACCGGGTGGTCATCCACGAGTCCGAGGCGCGCCTCCACAACGGCAGGGTGGTGTTCTCGGGCTCCGTCGACCAGCACCCGGAACAGGTGGTGCGGTTGCGCATCAAGACCGCCGACGTGCCCCTGGAGGGATGGGAGGCCCTGGTGCCGGCGGCCGCCGGTTACAGGCTGGACGGCACCCTCAGCGCCGGACTCTCGCTACGGCAGAAGTCGGCGCCGCGGAACGAGCCCCCGACACTGATGGGCAGCCTCCGCCTCGACAACGTCAACCTCATCGGCGCGACGGGAGGACGGCGGAACATTCGGGGGCTCCAGGGCGAGTTGGAGTTCCGCGGCAACGATGTCGAGATCCAGAGGCTCCAGTTGCGATCGGGGCTGTCGGACCTCCGGGTCCGGGGACTGCTCGTGAACCTGAGCCGCCCCACCCTGCACTACCGTGTTCAGTCCGACCTGCTGAACCTGGCCGACATCACCGGAAACGCGGCCTACCGGGCGGATTCCTTCAACAACGTCGTGAGCGAAGGATCGGCCGGTTTCACCAAGGGCGTCCTTTCGGTCCGCGGGCATCTCGCCTCGAGCAACGGGCGGCTCAAGGGCATTGCCTACCGCAATCTTCAGGGGCGAATGAACTGGACCGGCGGCCACCTGAAGGTGGACGGGCTGGGGGTCGACACGCTGGGGGGCAAGATCGGAGGCGACGGTGCGCTGACGACCCGAAACGGCCAGGCCTTCGACTTCGCGTTGAACCCCAAGGCGGAACACCTGGACCTGCGGACTCTGTTAGCGCTGCTCCCCAACGGCGCCACGGACTCCGTCAACGGCCGCATAAACCTCGAGGGCCGCTTCCGGAGCACCGGAAAGGACTGGACGGAAGTCGTTCGCAACCTGAGCGGACGCGGCGGTTTCACCCTGGACAAGGGCGTCTTCGGCAAATTCAATCCTGTACGCGGCGTGCTGGCCGCCATGGACGCCGTCGAGGGCATCGACAAGATCGACTCCGCCGGACCGGCATTCATCTCCCTGGTGCGCGACGCCCGGTCATCCTTCGATAGCATCGAGGGCACGTTCACCATCGACGAGGGCCGGATCCGGAGCGAGGACCTGCTGCAGATCTCGGACGAGTACAGCATCGTCGGTAGAGGCTGGGCAAGTCACGACGGCGGCGTGGACCTGCGGGCGACGCTCGTGTTGTCATCCGCGTTCTCTCGCGACCTGAGCGGACGGCACCGCAACATCCGCTATCTCTTCGATGCCGACGGCATCAGCCTGCCGTTCCGGCTCAGCGGGAACATTCCCGATGTCGCCATCGAACCCGACGTTGCGCAGATCACCCGCTACATGTACGAAAAGCTCGCCCAGGAGAGGCCTCCGAGATCCGACGACGGTGACTGGTTCAACCTGTGGAAGAGACTGGGACGAGGTTTTCGCGAGCTGCTTCGTTGAACGTCCACCGCTTCTGATTCTCTCCCGAGCGCCATGAGGGAGAACACTCGCGCCTTTCTTGCCGGCCCTATGGACGTCCACGAAATTTACCTCCGGGTGCGCCGCCCGGACATCGCGTACATCAAGTTCATCGTGGAGTCCTATGAGCTCCTCGGCATCATCCGCACCGTCGACCCGGAGAAGGCGGTCATCGCGCTGCTGGTGCTGGAGGACTCCCTTCAACTCGCCCGGGAGGTGCTTGACGCCGTGGCCGGCGAAGTGAGCCTCGAAGAGATCCCCCGCCCTGCCGGCCTGGGGGACGACTGGCTTCTCGGTGAGCTTGCCGCCCCCGGACCGGACGCCGGCGAGGTGCCCTGATCGGGCGGCAGACACGCGCTATCCTCATGAGTCAGCCCGCTGCTCTCAAGCCCCGCATCCTCTCGTTCATGCTGTCCAGGCCGGGGCGCCGTTTCAGCCTCCGAGAGATACGAAAAGGCTTCGGCAAGCCGGCAAGGGAGACGGTGCTGGATGCGCTCAGGGAATTGATCCAGGAGCGCAAGATCCTCCGTCTCCACAAGAACCACTACGTCCTGGCCAAGGCTGCCAGCGTCGTGTGCGGGGTCGTGCAGGGACATCCGGACGGCTTCGGCTTCCTCGTTCCGGAGCAGAAGGGGATGGAGGACATCTATCTCAGCCGCCGGGAAATGCGGCGGGTCATGCACGGCGACCGGGTGCTGGTGCGTCTGGAGAAGAAGCGCCGCGAGGGCAGCCAGGGTCACGTGGTGGAAGTGCTGGAGCGGGGGCAACGCCGCCTCGTGGGCGTGGTCCGTTCCGACGGAGACCGGACCCTGCTGGTGCCCATGGACCCGCGCGTTGCGCCCGCGATTCCGCTGACAGCCCCCGGACCGCTGCCTGCCGGCCAGGTGGCGGCGGTGGAGATGACCCGCTACGGCAGCGGCTACACGCCTCCCGAAGCCCGGCTCCAACGGCTGTTGGGTTCGCCGGACGACCCTGAGGTGCAGGCACAGGCCGTGATCTTCCGCTACGGCTGGCCCGAGGACTTTTCGGCCGAGACCCGGCGGGAGGCCGAGCGCCACGGCACGGCCGTCGATCCCGCACATCTCCACGGGCGGCAAGACCTGCGCGCGCTGACGACCTTCACCGTGGACGGCGAGACGGCGCGCGACTTCGACGATGCCGTAAGCATAGAGAGGACCGCGGGCCAGGGTTACCGGCTCTACGTGTCCATTGCCGACGTGGCCCACTACGTGCCTCGGGGCTCCGTTCTGGACGGCGAGGCCTACGCCCGCGGCACCAGCGTGTATTTCCCGGACCGGGCCCTGCCGATGCTGCCCCCGGCGCTGTCCAACGGCATTTGCAGCCTCAAGCCGGGCGCCGACCGGCTGGCCCGGACGGCGCTGCTGGAACTCGACCGCAAGGGCGAGGTGGAGCGGACGGAGCTGTTCCGATCCGTGGTTCGCAGCTCCGCCAGACTCACCTACACCGAGGTCGGACGAATCCTCGTTGACCGGGAACCGTCGGTCATCGGGAAATACCCGGAGCTCATCGAGCCCCTTCGAGCCATGGAGGGGCTGACGCACCTGCTCATGGACCGGCGGCGGACCCGCGGCAGTCTCGACTTCGAGCTGCCGGAAACGGAAATCCTGCTCGACGACCACAACATGCCCACGGACATCCGGCGCGCGGAACGCACCATCGCTCACCGGATCATCGAAGAGTCCATGATCGCGGCCAACGAGGCCGTGGCCGGCTACCTGCGGCAACGCAAGTTCCCGTGCGTCTATCGGGTGCACGAGGGACCCGACGAAGACACCCTCGACGCCATCGGCCCGTTCCTGTCCACGCTGGGATACCGGCTGCATCGCGGCGACGAGAAGGTCTCTTCGACGGAGATCCAGCGCATCCTGGAAGCGTGCCGCGGCAAGCCCGAGGAGCGGGTGCTGAACCGGATGCTGCTGCGGTCCATGAAGCAGGCCGCCTACGACCCCGAGAACACCGGCCATTTCGGCCTTGCGTCCAACGCCTACCTGCACTTCACTTCGCCCATCCGCCGCTACCCCGACCTCGTGGTGCACCGGCTCCTCGATCAGGCCATCAGCGGCCCGAGACTCGACCCGCGGACACGGGAAGAGCTCGCCGCCTACCTCCGGGAGGCCGCCGACCACGGCTCCCGGCGCGAACGCCTGGCCATGGAGGCGGAGCGGGACATGGTGGATCTCAAGAAGGCCCAGTTCATGACCGACAAGATCGGCCAGGTACACACCGGGGTGATCACCGACCTGACCGCCTTCGGCTTCTTCGTGGAGTTGGACCGCTGGTTCGTGGAAGGACTGGTCAACCTCAGGTCCCTGGAGGACGACTTCTACCGCTATTACGAGACCGCCCACCTCATCAAGGGACAGAACCACGGCCGCGCCTTCCGCATGGGCGACGCCGTCACGGTCCGGGTCGTCCGGGTAAAGGTGTTCCAGGGCGAGATCGACTTCGAGCTGGCGCAACCGTGACGGGCCCTCAGGGGATCAACGACCCATGGAAACCAGGACGATGCCGACGACCACGAGCACCGTCCCGAGGATCGTGGCCCGGGTGACTCGTTCCATGTCCCGGAGAAAGATCACCGTCCCCAGCAGGGTCCACATGGGCAGCGTCGCCGTGATGGGAGCAATGACGACCACCTCACCCCCGCGGAGGGCATAGAGGATGCCTGCGCCGCCCAGTGCTTCGCAGGCGCCCGCCGCGATAAAGGCCCAGAGCGCCCGCCGGTCCCAGACGTACCGTTGGGCCAGTCCCGGCACTGTCTGAGCGGCGCCCACGAGGAACAGACCCACCACGCCGATGACCGCGGCGAAGAACAACGGTTCAGGTGACAGGACCAGGGCCGCGCGCCGGAGGGGGAACGCGACGCCCGCCAGGAAGGCCGCGGTCATGGGCAACAGCACGTACCAGCCGGAGGCCTGCTGGCGGACCCTGCCGCCTTGCCAGGAGATCGCGGCGATGCCCGCAATGACCGTGACGTTACCGAGCAACAACCGCGGCGTCAGGGTTTCCCCCAGCAAGGACACGGCGATGAGACCGGCCCAAAAGGGATGCGTGGCGCGTAGCGAACCGCTACGCGCGGTGCCGATCTTCTGCATCCCAAGATAGGTCATCTGCCGTACGAAGGGCTGGAGGCTGCCCGCGGCGACGATGAGCCAGACGGCGTTCCAGTGCCATGCCGGGACGCCGTGGATCGCCACCACGGCGCCGAAGATCACGCACTGGACCAGGAAGGAAACCCCTGTCACGGTGGCGGAATTGGAGTACCTCAGTCCCCGGCGCGCGACGATGAAGCTCAGAGAGTAGAGAACCGCGGCCAGAATGGCGATGAGCTCGGGGGCCATGAGGACCTGGATTCAGAACGCGACCTGTTGGGACTCCTCGACGACGCTCACTCGGAGCCGTCGTCCGTGGGCCGGGGGCTCACGGCTCACGGCGCAAGCCAGCGCGACGCCAACTCCGACACGCTGACCCCGGCGTCGGGCGCCGTCAGCCGCACCAGCCTTTCCACCTGTGGGAGGTCGACGGTCAGCCGCTCGTCCAGCAACACCAGGTAACCGTCATAGAGCACGCCCGCCAGATCAGCCGCATACCCGAACACCCGTTCGAGCATCCCCAGGGTTTCGCCGCGATGCCCCTTGAGGTAGCGGATCCCTTCCCGGTGGGCTGCCAGGAACGCTGCCAGGGCGTCTCTCTTCTCCTGCAGCGCCGGCTCGGTCGTTTCGAGGGTGATCGGCAGCGGGTCGGCCGCCACCTCCGGCCAGTCCGGGACCGGCAGGAAGCCCCGTTCCCTGGCGACGAAGTCGAAGGGGCGCGGCAGCAGAGCCGCACCGGCAATCCCTGCCGTCAGGCGGTCCAGCGCGTGCTGGTCGGTGTCCACCGCATCGAGCCGCAGGTCCGCGCCCGGATCGAGCCTGCCGCGGTCCAGCAAGGTCGCGGCCAGCGGCACGGTCTCGGCGATGATGCTGCGACATGCCAGGGTCTTGCCTTGGAGGTCCGAGACTCCGCGCACGTCGGCCGGGGCCATCAACAGGTAGGGGCTGCTGTTCATGCACGAGCCGATGACCCGGGTCGCCCCGGAACGGAGGAAGTGCTGCAGCGACGCCCGTCCAATGACAAGGGACAGGTCGGCCTCGCCATCCGCCAGCGCCTGATTGCGCTCATCCGTGCCCTGGACGTGGTCCCAGGAAAGCTCCAGTCCGTGCTGCCGGTAGATGCCCCGCTCGATGGCCAGATACCCGGTCGGATCCCGCGCCACCCTTTCGCGCCCCTCGCCGAGAACCCCGTACAGGACCCGTAGCGGTGTCGCTTCCATCATGCCTCCCCGGTGACCCGGGTCACGAGCAGGTCCGTGACCCGGAACACGAATGCCGCCCCCTCGGAAGCCGGTCAGCCACGTTCCCCGTGGCCCGTCCCGGCAAAGGTTGACACCACCATAGCGAAGGTGTACCGCCTTGCATAGGAGGGGCCGGCCGGCGGCCGTTGGCAGGCGAATCGCCGGCGCCGCCCCGTGGTTCTCCGGCTCCCGGTTTCCACATCCTCGCGAAACTCACTCCCGGAACCGAAGCTCGTATGCTCAAGGAGGCACGGCCATGACCATCGCACTGTCCCACGGCGGAACGACCATGTACTCGTCCCCCTCCCGCTCCGACGAGGTCTGGGTGGGCACCCGCAAGGGCATCGCCGTGCTGGAGCGAGACTCCGGCGGAGAAGGCTGGCGCGTCGCCCGCCACATGCTGGCGGACAAGCACATCAGCGCCATTCATCAGGAGCCGGAGAGCGGGCTGTTCTTTGCCGGAGCGTTCCACGGCGGCCTCCACGCAAGCGGCGACCACGGCGCCACCTGGGAGGCACGGGAAACCGGCCTCACCGAAAAGGACGTCTACAGCATCGCGTCGTGCCGGAACAACGGGGGCGCCCGGATATACGCGGGCACCGAGCCCGCGCACCTGTTCTGCAGCGACGACATGGGCGAGCACTGGGCCGAGCTGCCCGCGCTCCGGTCGGTGCCGAGCGTGCCCGACTGGAGTTTCCCCGTACCGCCGCACATCGCCCACGCCAAGCACCTGAACTTCGATCCTCACGATCCCGACACCGTCTACGTTTCCGTGGAGGTGGGCGGCCTGCTGAAGAGCACGGACCGCGGGGAGTCCTTCGAGGAACTCCACGGGATCTACGAGGATGCGCACCGTCTGGTCATCCATCCGGAAGACAGTGACCGGATGTACGTGGTCACCGGGCGCGGGCTGTACGTCTCCGTCGACGGCGGCAAAAACTTCGAGGAACGGATCTCCCGTCCGTCGGAGATCGGCAACTACCCGGACGGGTGCGTGCTCCATCCGCACAACCCCGATCTGATGTTCCTCAGCGCCGCCCAATACAACCCGGGGCAGTGGCAAAAGACCCATTTCGCCGGGGCCCGGATTTCGCGCAGTGTCGACGGCGGCCGCACCTGGGAGATCCTGCAAAACGGGCTGCCGGACCGGCTGCAGGCGAGCGTCGAAGCCTTGTGCCTGGAAGCCGCGGGCGACGCGGTTTCGGTTTTCGCAGCCACCACCAACGGGGACGTCTATGGCAGTGACGACGCCGGAGATAGCTGGTCGATCATCGCCAGCGGACTGGCGCCCATCTCCAAGGACGCCCACTACAAGGACCTGCAGGCAGCGTAACAACGGAGTTCGGGCGAACACGGGGCCGGAAACGAGGCAGGGACACGGGTCACCGACCTGCATTCGCGCGGACTCGCTTGCCCGGCGGCTCCCGGAGATACAACGGGGTTTGTTTGGATGAAGTTCGGCTTACTGGTTGATTGTCACGTTCGCAAGGATGAGGGACAGACCCTGGCCTTCGACGAACTGTTCGCGCAGGTGGATGCCGCCGAGTCCATGGGGCTGGACTCGATCTGGATCGTCGAGCACCACTTTCGGCCCAAAGCCTCGGTGTTGTCCGCCTCCATGGCGGTGGCCGGCGCCATCGCCTCCCGCACCCGACGCGTGAGGATCGGCACCGCCGTCCAGGTGCTGCCTCTGGGCAACCCCCTGCGCATCGCGGAAGAGGTGGCCTCCATCGACCACATGAGCCATGGGCGGTTCGATTTCGGCGTCGGCCGGAGCAGCATCCCCAAGTTCTACGACGGCTTCAACATCCCCTACTCGGAGAGTACGGCACGCTTTACCGAATCGTTCGAGATCGTCATGCGCGCCTTTACCCGGGACACCTTCTCCTTCGAGGGAGACTACTACTCGTACCACGACATCAGCATCTCGCCGCAGCCGCTGCAAAAACCCCACCCGCCCATCTACATGGCCGTGCGCACGCCCGAAGGCTTCGCCGCCACCGCCCGACGGGGATTCAACGTGGTGTTGTGGTTCATGGGCGACTACTACGAGGATTGCCTGCAGGTCTACGGCGAGGAATGGCAGGCCGCGGGCCATGCCGGCCCGCCGGAGATCCACGTACGCGTGCCCGTCTTCGTGGCCGAGTCGGAAGCGCTGGCGCGGGAGCTGCCCAGGGCCAGCGTGGTCCACGACCTCCACCGGGTCATCGCCGAAGCCACGGCCATGAATGCCGCCAACCGCGTAGCCCAAGCCGAAAAGTTCATGAACGACTACGACGAGTTCCTGCGCACCCGCGTGGTCTTCGGCTCACCCGAGTCGGTCATCGACCGCATCCAGGAATTCCGCGAACGCATGGGGCTGACGGGCCTGATCCTGGACATGAACCACGGCGGCCAGATCCCCCATGAGCAGGTGCTCAACTCCATCCGACTGCTCACCGAGAAGGTGGCGCCGCGGTTCGCCTAAGCATTCCATCCGCGGATCAAGCTCTGCCGTTTCGCCACGTCGTCGAGCACCCGTGCGCACGATTCCCAATCCACGCGCCCGACCTCGTGGTACCGGAGTTCAAACGGATGCTTGTTCGGAACGCTGTCGATGGTCTGCTTCGCTTCCTCCATCTCACCAAGGGCGACCTTGATCCAGACGTCTTCGAGCGTATCCGGCAACTGACCGAAGAGCCGGGAGATGCTCTCCAGGCGTTCCGAGAGGAGCTGGCGTACCCGATCCTCCACCGAGTTCGCGTAGCGCATGTTGTACACGTCCACTTGGGAACGGGTTTGCCCGATGCGCTGGATCCGACCCTTGCGCTGTTCGAGACGGGAAGGATTCCAGGGAAGGTCCAGGTTGATGAGCGTGCCGAGCCGTTGCAGGTTCAGCCCTTCCGACGCCGCGTCCGTGCCGAGCAGCAGCCGTAGTTCGCCCCGGCGCACGTTGTCCTTCAATGCGTCTGCACGACGTGATGTGGCTCTGCTCTATCGCGGTATTGTCATCGTTCGAGAGCCTCACGGTGCGTCTTGAATATGGAATCTACCAGACGCCCGCAACCTGAAGTCAGGCGCGCCAGTACCTTCAGTTGATCCTGACACGATGCGCTCGGCGACTCGTTCGGGTAGTTGATTCGATGGGAAACCTCACCCCACAACTCCTCCATCAGAGGCCGCACCTGAAGCTCACAGGTGATCCTCTTCCGCTGGTTAGCTACGATGTCGTAGTGAACCGTCATATACATGGTGTCTCTCCGAACCGCTTCGACGCCCATCTGGCGAAACAGATCCTCGTACTCCATGTCCCAACAGTAAGCCTTTGGGCTCTCCAACAGTTCGCACCTCTGCTCTTTCAGAATGTCCAACACAAGCGGATGTATGGCCGTCAACTGGTCCATGTGCAAATGAATGATTCGGAGACCCGCAAAGTCTGTAATCTTGCCCACGAGATCCTGGTCGCCTGCACTCGTGAGGACTCTTTCCAACTTCGCCCGCAAACTCCCTTCATCCTTAATTCTGTATTTAATGAAATGGATAAATTCCCTGAGTTCCGGGCTGTTCTCGAAATAGGCCATGAGCGACTGGGCGAATGACTCGAACAGATGTCGGTTGGCCTTGAAGTAGTCGGCTGCTTCCTTGATGCGACGACGTTCAGTACTCGACAACATCATGCCTTCCTCAATCAGCAGTCGCACGCACAATGTGCTTGGCGATTCGAAAAAACGAGTTCTTTGCTGTCTTTTTCAGGCCATAATTGGCCGAAGCCTCGCAATCCCAAATGGCCACGCCCTCGCGTTGAGCTACCTGGACAAGCGACGCAAGATCCTGAACTTTATCGACTACAGGATCTACCGAGGCCTTCGGCGCCAATTTCTTATCGATCTCGCGCAACACCGAGGACACGTCCCTATACACACGGCTCTTGATTTTCTCATAGTAGGAATTGGCCTCCCATGTCATCTCTTGACCATAAACCTTGAATCGCTGAGGTATGTAACCGAGAAACTTCGGCCTCCCTTTCAGTACCATCGCACCATCGGGCGCGATGGCGTCAATGGTCCCAGCGTCGATAATCCACTTCTTGATCGTTTGGCCAAGTGTGGCGAGCGCCCGAGTAGAAAACAGGTCACATGCCACAGGTACTATGAAAAAGTCAGAATCCAGCAGAAGTACGCGATTGAGCGGGCCTATATTTGGTCCTGTATCGTAAAATACGAAATCAAAGTCACGCTGGTGAGCTAAACTGGAAATCAGATCACTTATTGAGGAAGTGGCTCGCAACGCGCCAATGCGTCTCTTGAATCCATCGGCCCAAGAGTCTCCCAGAAACTCTTCGAATTCGGAAAGCCTTATATCGCCCGGCAAGAGAGCAAGGTCTTTGATCTCTGTCAGGTCTATTAGACGAACTGACCCTGTGTTGTCGATGATAGGTTTGAGTGCGCTCCAGATAGTTTGCCCTCTTTGATCGTTGGAGTGGTTCAGAAGGTCATCGACGACATCGTCCGCGAGAAGATACGAGGTAAGGTTACACTGGGGATCGCTGTCGACCACCAGAACAGACTTTCCCAAAGATGAAAGAGCAAACGCAATGTTCACCGTGAGCGTGGTTTTCCCGACACCACCTTTGTGGTTATAGATCGTGATGCGGACGGGATTACTCATTCGGCTTGACCTGCTCCTGGTCGTGATCGCTTTCTGCTCGGTTCATGCGGACCTTCCTGCGAGATCGCTTCGACGTTCGCGGCTTAACCGCTTTTGCGGCGTCACGATCAGGCAAGGCATTAACATACTGCTCCCCTTGTGCGGACAATTGCTTCATGCCCTTTGTCGCTGCTGCAAGGTATCCGGCTCTAACGGCATCGTGGATGGCGTAGGAGGCGTTGGACAGCTTGGTCTGGGCGGCTTCCGTATTCAGCTTGTTTATATCAATAGTCTTGAATTGGTGAACGTCTCTGTGGTGGGCCAGGTAGTATGCAAGGCAAGCAACACGTTCAACGTTGGTGTTCGGTTGCTTTCGGAGCAAGAATTCCTTGGGTGTCAATTCCTCCGAACTGGAGAATTGCGGTTCTCGTGAGATCTTTTCGGGAATTCGACTATCCACACTCCTGGCAACCCTGGGGTACGAGTCCTCAAAGCCAAAGAAGGTCCCGACGGTTCGATACACCCTCAGCCGACTGTATGGGTCGAACGGAAGGAGATCCTGGATTACCTTGTCAACGACGGCGTAGATGCTCTGGTCGTTGGTCTGCTCTTGCTCTGCCATAGCCATTCCTCCGAGCGAACTGAGTTATTGAAACACCCACGGAGATTGTACGCAAGTGAACAGGTTTGAACAATAGAGTCCGGCGGCGGCATGTGAACGCCTTTGACATGGAGACGTCATTGGAAGTCGTCAGGCTACGGTGCGGATGGCACGGCAACGACTTCACACATGGTCGTTCTCCACGACGGCGGCGTCTTCGCGCCAGTGGTCGCCGTCGATGGCGGCGAGGTAGCGGAGGATGGCGGCCAGCGCCTCGCGTTGCGGCCAGTAGTCGGACAGCTCGGCGCGGAGCCACGTGAGGCTGTCGAAGGCCCTTGGCCGGGGTCTGCACGCCTGCTTTATGGTACGCACGATTGCATCTCCTGTTCGCGCCTACGACCGCGTCCTCAGGGGAGTCGTCGCTGACAGGATCGGGCGAAGAGTCGCAGGGGTCGCAGAACAACTGAAGGCATGGTTACATCATACCATCTTCCACCGGGTACATCACTTCGGGTCCTCCCGACACGCGGGTTCCATACAGCCAGCCGGGAGGTCGAGCAGCCGTCAGGACCGCAAGATACTGATTGATAGGGTCGCGAGTTTCGAGGTCGAAACAGGTTGGGGACCTGTCGCCCTTCCCGCCGGGGAGATCAGGCGCCTGTATCGTACGCGTGGTCGAACAGGCGGCCGTAGCCGGCCACCTCGGCCTTGACCCGGGCCAGCCCAAGGCCGGCCCACATCATGGCTTGCATGCTGGTGACCACGGGGATGCGGAGGTCCCGTTCGAGGCTGTCGATGATGGCCACGCTGGGCATGAGGGCGCCGGTGATCCAGATGCCGTCGGCCGCGGGGGTCGAGAGGTAGAGAGCCTTGGCGGCGTGATAGGGCTCGGCCAGGGGCATGGTGGAGACGCCGTAGCGCCGCGACATGGCGGCCTCGTCGGACGGCCAGAGGGATCGCGTGGCCACCACCTCGATGCCGGCGTGGCCGGCGTATTCGACGAGCCGCCGGTCCATGGACTCGTCGAAGGGCGTCAGCATGACCACGCGCCTCATGCCCAGGGTCTGCATGGCGCGGATACAGGCGCCGATGTCCGTGGCCATGGGAATGGCGGTCTGGCGCGCCACTTCGGCCAACAGCTTCTCCTCGAAGCCCCACCCCCGGGTCACCACCAGGGGAACTCCCGCCTGGATGATGGAGTCCACCCGCCGGTCCTCAAGCTCGGCCACGGCGACGTCCATGCGGCTCACCGCGTCGTCGTACTGCTGCTGGGTCAACTGGGTGACGTGGAGCGACGTCATCACGATGGTGACGCCGTCGGGCGCCATGAGATAGAACTCGTAGCCGTTGTTCTCATGGCCCGGGCTGGGAGTGACGAACCCGATGCGGGCGCGCCAGCCGTAGGTGGCCCCGAGCGAAGTCTTCAGTGCCATGCCGGTCTCCCGGAGATCACGCGTCTCCCGCCGTCTCCGCTCTTGGTCGCTATCCGGGTCGCCGCTTTCGGCCGCGAGTCCTACAGCGCGTACAACCGCCTGGGATTGGCATCCAGAATGGCGTCCTTGGCCGCGTCGGAGATGTCGGTCCGCTCACGCAGCATCCGCGCGGCGAAGCGTTCCCGGTCGCCGTGGGGCATGTCCGTCCCGGTTACGACCTGTCCCTGGCCCACCAGGTCCATCACCTGGGGCAGCAGGGAGTCCTCGATCTCGGCGCTGAAGTACAGGTTGCCTTTCTCGATGTAGTCCATGGCCGGCAGCGCCTGCCTGGGAACACACTCGGGAAGGAACTTCAAAAGGAGTTCTCCCTGGTTTTCATACCGGTGCTTCAGCCGGTCGAGCATGAAGGGCACCCACATGCATCCGGCCTCGAGGAACACCACACGCAACTCGGGAAACCGGTCGAGGATGCCGCCGGCGATCAGGGAGGTACACGCCATCAGCACCGGCATGTGGAACGCAATGACGCCGGAGGGATAGATGTGCGAATAGAGGTTGTTGACCGACGGGCACGACCAGCCTACGTGAACACCCAGCGCGAGGTTCTCTTCCTCCACCGCTTCATGAAACGGCAGCAACTCGTCGTCGTCCAGCAGCCGGTCCCCCGCGGTGCCCAGCACCATGACCGCCACGGCTCCCAGCCCCTTGGCCTCGCGCACCGCGCGCACGGCCCCGCCCACGTCGTCGAGATTCACCACCGCGGCCCACTTGATACGGTCGTTTCCGCTCAGCCTGTCTCCCAGCCAACGGTTGTAGGAGTCGCACAGCGCGGTGGCCAGAGCGGTGTTGGTGGTCAGCGGATAGGCGAGAAAGAGCGTCGGATACACCACCTGCACGGCGATCTCTTCCTCGTCCATGATCTCGAGCCGCTCGGAAACGTTGGTGAGCTCCTGGCTGGCGACGCTGTCCGCCTTGCCCACCGAGTGTTTCGCAGGCTCGCCGTTGATGGTTACGGGCGTGCCGAGGTTGTTGCAGCCCCGGCCTACCCGGCGGGGGAAGAGCTGCTCGTCGATCATCCAGTAGGCCATGCCGTCCACCCCGACCACCCGAGGCCGCTGGCCGCGGAAGTTGGGGTCCAGGTACTTGTCGTCGAAGGTATCCAGGCACTCTTCCACGTGGCCGTCAGCATCTACACAGTTCATTTCTCACCTCCGTCGATTCACGGTAGATTGATACGATCAACATTGAAGACACCTACCATGGAAGACACCTGGCTACATTGTCAAGTCACCGGCACGGGGCGGCGGGCCGCTGACGCCAAGACCTCATTCACCGCCGGCGTCCCGTAGACGCCGGCATTCCCCGTGATGGAGCCCTGCCCATGAGCACCTCGGAGTTGGAAGTGACCAGACGCCTGGCGGAGTGGGTTTGCGAGTCGGACTTTCAGACCGTTCCCGATCCGGTGCGCGAAGAAGCCGCTCGCACCCTGCTCAACTGGATGGGCTGCGCCGTGGGGGGATCGCGCCACGAATCCGTGGACATCACCCTGCGCGCCCTCGGCCCCTTCATGGGGCAGCCGCAGGCCTCGGTGTTGGGCCGCGCCGAGCGGGCCGACGTGCTGCACGCGTCGCTCCTCAACGGCATCAGCTCCCACGTGTTCGATTTCGACGACACCCACCTGCGCACCATCATCCATCCCGCGGGGCCGGTGGCCTCCGCCCTGGTGCCGCTGGCCGAGCACCGGCCCGTCTCCGGCCATGACTTCCTTCATGCGCTGGTCCTCGGGGTCGAGGTGGAGTGTCGTATCGGCAACGCCGTCTACCCGGACCACTACGACGCCGGCTGGCACATCACCGGCACCGCCGGGGTGTTCGGAGCCGCGGCCGCGGCCGGACGCCTGCTCGGGCTGGACGTCCGGCGCATGTGCTGGGCCCTGGCCGCGGCCGCGACCCAGGCCGCCGGGCTGCGGGAGATGTTCGGCACCATGTGCAAGCCGTTCCACATCGGCAGGGCGGCGCAGAACGGCCTCGCCGCCGCCCTGCTGGCGGCCGAGGGGCTGACCGGATCCGAACGGGCCATCGAGGCCCCCCGGGGCTTCGCCCGGGTGCTGTCCACGAAACAGGACTACGCCGCCATCTGCGACGGCCTCGGCGACAGCTACGAGATCCTGCTGAATACCTACAAGCCCTATCCCTGCGGCGTCGTCATCCATCCGAGCCTGGACGGCTGCATCCGGATGAAACGGGAACACGGACTCGCCGGTGACGATATCGAGGCGGTGGAGCTGCGGGTCCACCCCCTGGTGCTGGAGCTCACCGGCAACAAGACGCCGCGCACCGGCCTCGAGGGCAAGTTCAGCGTGTACCACGCCGTGGGCGCCGCGCTCGTTCTCGGGCAGGTCGGTGTCGCCGAGTTCACCGACGAGGTCGTGCAGGACTCGCGGGTCACCGCGGTGCGGGATCGTGTCTCGGCCGTGGCGGACGGCTCCGTGCACGAGGCCGGCGCCGTGGTCAGGGTACGGTTGAAGGACGGGCGTTCCTTCGAGGAAACCGTCGAGCAGGCCTCGGGAAGCCTGGAGCGTCCGCTGTCCAACGAGGCCATGGAAGACAAGGTCCACGCCCTCGCCGATCCCCTGCTGGGCGCGGAATCAACCCGGGCGATGATCCGTGCCTGCCGGGAGGTGGCGGACCTGGAGGACGCCGGCGTCCTTGCCCGCGCGGCCACACCGAAGGGATAGCGACCGGAAAAGGGGAACACATCACATGGCTGACCACTACGACGTCATCGGCGGAGGCTCCGGCTCATGGCCCGGACCTCGCCAACGTTGGCCACGGCGACTTCAGCGTCACTCTGCGCCCGCCCACGAAGATCCAGGACGTGGGCTCCCTGCTCCCTTTCTCCGCTCAACTGCTGAAGCAAAGGGCGCCCAGGCGGATCCGCCTCAATGCTCGGTGAGGTCCAACAGGATACCGTCGGGGTCGGCCATGGCGTACTGGCCGATGGCGCAACCCTCGAGATCCGCCCGGGTCATGGCGCCGAAACGGCCGATGTCCAGGTTGGCGGGCGCCGCCTCGGGAGCGGCGTCGCTGAGGGCCTTGATGTCTTTCCGGGTCCGCTCCAGGTTCTCGACGCGGAACCCGATGTGGTCGAGCCCCTCGCGCATGCCCCGGTAGAGCGCGTTGTCGCACGGGCGCACCAGCAACTCCACCCGCCCGTCGGTGACCCGAAAACTGCCGTCCGGGGACGGCACCTCGCCAACGTCGAGCTCGAACACCTTGTGGTAGAACTCGGCCACCCGCTCCGGCTGCTTCGAGCGGATGGAGATGTGACTGATTTGCCGCGGCTGGTCCCAGCCGTCTTCCAGATAACCCTCGCGGACCTTGGCCTCGCCCTTTTGCGAGATATCGTACTGCGTGCCGCAGGGGTCGGTGCCGCGTGAGACCGAGAAGGGCACGTGGGGCAGGCTCTTGGCCACCAGCAGGTCCGGATAGTCGTTGCGCATCCGCTCCAGCACCACCGGTATCTCCTCCACCTCGAAACCGAAGTGATCCAGCCCGGACTGGTTCCCCGGATGCTTCTGCAGCATGGCGAAGCCGATGACCCCGTCGCTGATGTGGCCGCGGTCGGGATTGTAGTTTCCCTTCTCGTCGGTCATCCCGGTGGTGATCTTCTTCATGCCGAAGACCGTCTGATAGAACCGGGCCATCCGGTCCCAGTTCTCCGTATTGAGGGCGATGTGTCGGATCCGTGTCTTCATGCGCCATCTCCGCGGCGGGCGGCCGCCGTCGTTGTCGAACGTTACCAGGGTTCAACCCTATCACATCCGCGCCCGGCCTGGCGCGCCCTGTCCCACCCCTCGCGCGTTGTGGTATAAGGCACCAACGCTACCCGGAGCGGCGTCTCACAGATGCGTGGGACACCCAGCACAGTGAAGGAGTTTGCATGAAGGTTTGTACGTACGACGCGAAGCAGGCAGGCGCGGTGGTGGACGACAGGGTCTACCCCATCGGAGCGGCAATGGTCGCGGCCGGGATCCTCAAGGCCGGTTACACCATGGTCCAGGTCATCGAGGCGCTCACGGGGAACCCGGACGCCCCACCCTGTGTCGAGGAATGCATCCGGTCCGGCGACTCGGTGCCCCTGGGTCAGGTGACCCTTCGGGCGCCCGTAGACAACCCTACCTCCCTCTGGGCCGCGGCCGCCAACTACATGGACCACCGAAAGGAAATGGAGACGCGCATGGGGGGCGGCCATCAGGAGCTGCCGGACAAGGACGACCACATGTCCCAGGACTTCCTGAAGCCGGTGTCGTCCATCATCGGACCCGACAGCGCCGTGATCATCCCCAAAGTGTCGCACGATGTGGACTTCGAGTGCGAGCTGTGCGTCGTCATCGGCAAGACGGCCCGGAAGGTCACCGAAGAGCAGGCGCTGGACTACGTCTTCGGCTACACCATCTGCTGGGACATCAGCCAGCGGGACCCCTGGGGCCGCGGCAAACAGAACACCCGCAATATCCGCAAGGGATTCGACACCTTCAGTCCGCAGGGGCCCTGGATCGTCACCAGGGACGAGATACCGGAACCGCAGGATCTCTCCCTCAAAGCGTGGCACAACGGCGAGCAGGTCATGACCTCCCATACCAGCAACATGATCTGCGGCGTCCGCGACCACATCCGGTTCCTGTCGAGCGTGGTGACCCTCAGGCCCGGAGACCTGATCACGACCGGGACGCCGGCCGGGGTCCATACGCTACTGGACGGCGACAAGCTCCGGGGAGAGATCGAGAAGATCGGCGTCATGGAGTTGAACGTCAAGGCGGAGGCCTGAGAAATCCGACCCGTCCCGAACGGGAACCTTAAAAAGGGAGGCAATCATGAAATCGACCCTTCGGACAGTGACTGTCTTGTTCATCTTCTTCGTGGCCGGTATGGCGGCGACGCCGGTGCAAGCCGACTTCCCCAGCAGAGACCTGAACTGGATCGTGCAGTTCCCGCCCGGCGGCGGCTACGACGCCATGAGCCGCGCCTTGGCCCGCAGCATCAACAAGCAGCTACCCAAGGGCCTCCGGGTCATCGTCAAGAACGTCACCGGCGCCGGCGGCAGGCGCGGCGCGGTGAGTCTGTACCGCGCCAAACCGGACGGCCACACGGTGGGAGTGCTGGACATGCTGGGCCTGGTGACTCCGCAGATCCTGTCGGGCACCAGGGAGACCGTGTATGACCTGAACAAGTACGAATACATCGCCCGCATGGGTAACGAGCCCTACACGGTCTTCGTCGGCGGCAAGTCGCCGCACAAGACCCTGGACGACCTCAAGAAGGTCTCCCGGCTCACCTGGGGATCCGAAGGGATCGGCACCGGACGGTGGCTGCCCAGTTTCCTCACGGCCCGAACCCTGGGGCTCAAATTCGATCTGGTAACGGGTTATCGAGGCACCGGGGACAGCGTGCCCGCGCTGATGCGAGGCGACTTCGTGACCTGGCTCAACCCGAGTGAACACTCGACCGTGGGACCGCTTGCCCGGGACGGCAACCTCCGTTGCATCGTCCACCTGGGCGCCAAGCGGTCATGGGCATGCCCGGACACGCCCACGGCCAAGGAGTTGGGAGTTAACTTCATCAACGAGATCCTGCGGCTGGTGGCCATTCCCCCGGGCGTTCCCCGTGACCGGGCCAAAAGGCTGGAGGAGATCGTGGTCAAGGCCATGGACGACGCGGACTACCGCAACTGGGCCAAGAAAAGCGGAACGGCCATCAATCCCGGTGACGCGGCCACCGCGCAAACAGCCATCCGCAATCTCATGGCCGTGGTGAAAAGAGACGCGGAGGCGATCCGCAAGGCCCTGAAGCGGTAACGAGGAACAACATGCCGGGTGTGATCGACGCGGACACGCACATATCCGAGTCGGTGGGGATGTGGGAGCTCATGGAGCCTTCCATGCACTCCCGCCGGCCGGTGATGACGGAAGTGCCGGACGATACGCTATACGCGGACATCAACGTCCTGTGGCTGATCGACGGCAACCTCTTTCCCAAGCCGGCCGGCAGAGGCGGCTTCCGGCTGGTGACGCCTTCGCGCTCCAAGGGTCAGGTCCGTCGCCAGGACGTCCTCATCGCCTGCCGGGAGATCACCGACGTGCCGGCACGGCTGGCGGACATGGACAAACTGGGCGTAGAGGTCCAGGTCATCTACCCGACGCTGTTCCTGGTGTACCTCACCGACGACCGGGAGCTGGAGACCGCGTTGTGCCGCGCCTACAACGACTGGATGGCCGATGTCTGGGCCAAGTCCAGGGGGCGGCTCCGCTGGGTGGTGGTGCCGCCGCTGCACTCCATGGAAGCCTCCCTGGAAGAGATGCGAAAGGGCAAGGCCAACGGCGCGGTGGGGGTGACCCTGCGCGGCCTGGAGGGTGACCGCAGCATCGCCGAACCCTGTTTCTTCCCGCTCTATGAAGAGGCCGAGAAGCTCGACCTGCCCATCTGCATCCATACCGGGTCCGGCTCCCGCACGCTGCTCAACCTCTTCGACCTGGCCATCAGCTCGGTGTTCGCCAACCAGGTCGTGGTGCCCCTGTTCGCGTTCCGGGACATCGTCGCCAACCACCTGCCGGCCAGGTATCCCGGCCTGCGGTTCGGCTTCATCGAAGCCAAGGCAAGCTGGGTCCCCTATCTGCTGCATCTGCTCCGGCGGGAATCCCGCGCCGTGGCCGCGGGCGGGCGCAAGGGCATCCAGCGCCCCAGGTGGAAGCATGAAACCAACGTGGAGATGTTCCGCGACTACCGCATCTACGTAGCCTGCGAGGCGGACGAGGACCTGCCCTACCTGCTCGGCTACACCGGCGAGGACAACCTCCTCATCGGCTCCGACTACGGGCACACCGACCCCGCCAACGAGCCGCGCATGGTGGACGTGATGCGGGAGCGCAAGGACGTCCCCGGTCGCGTCATCGAAAAGATACTGGTGGATAACCCCAAGGAGTTCTACGGCCTTTGACGCGACTCAAAGACGGTAGAACGCCAACCCGTTCTCACGCAGGATCTTCTGCTTGACGGCCTCTGAAATGTCGGTGCGCTCGCGGAGTTCCTCGATGCCCGTCTCCCGGGCCTCGGCGTGGGGGATGTCGCCCTCGATGAGGATCTGATCCTCCCCCACGAGCTCGATGACCTGGGGCAGGAGCGGCTCCTCCGCCTCGCACGTCACGTACACCCGGCCCTCCTTGAGATACTCGCTGGGAGGCTTCCTGGAGCGATTGCCGAGCATCGCCACCACCGGATGATAGTGATCCATCCGTCCCACCATGTACGGTATCCATTCGGAACCCGCCTCCAGAAAGGCCACGCGGAGCATCGGGAAACGGTCCAGCACGCCGCCGCCCAGGATGCTGAAGAAACCCATCATCACCGGCAGCGTGAAGCTCAGGATCAAGGAGGCGTAGGGGTCCTCGCACGTCTGCGTGAGGCCCGGCGCGCTCCATCCGGTATGGATGCACACCGGCAGGTCCACCTCGCAGGCGGCCTCGTAGAAGGGGGTCAGATCGGGGTGGTGCAGCAGGGTCTGGCCCGCGGTGCCTCCGATCATGAGACCCACCGCGCCCAGCTCCCGAGCGCGGTGGACCTCCGCCACGCAGGCTTCCCGGTCTCGCATGGGAATCACCGCGGCCCACTTCAGCCGCTCCGGGCGCTCGCCGCAGCGTTGGGAGATCCAGGTGTTGTAGCTGCGCATCAAGGCGGCCTCGAATCGGGGGTCCTCGGTGAGGCGATGAAACAGGATGGAGGAGTAGATCACCTGGATGTCGATTCCGAAGGCGTCCAGGTCCTCGATGCGGGCGTTGATGTCGGTCATGCCCTGACTGCCGATGTTGAAGGTCTTGTCCCGGGCGAACTTCATCTCCAGGGGGGTCCCGCTGAAGGTCGTGCCCTTCCCCCACAAGCGGGGATGGATCTGGCCGTCGATGAGCCACCACGCGTCGATGTGAGAGTTGGTAGCCAGCCCCTCGCCCTGCACCACCGTCGGCCTTCGGTGCCGGAACTCCTCATCCAGATAATCCCACGTTTCCCGCACTTCCATGACGTGGGAATCCGCATCGACGACATCGATCTTCTTCATGGAACCCCCTTCCCGAGGCATCCGCGATTGGATTCGGACCCGGACCGCTCACCGGCGTTTCGCGTTGACGGCCTCCGCCTCACGGATCGCACTTCAACAGGGACTATCGGAAAAACGGGCCACGGTTGTCAACGGTGAGAGCCCGGTTTGGCCATGTTATCCGGCCCGCGGTCGATCTGTTATAGTCAGGAGGCACAACCGGACGCCTCCAGAACCGGACGCCTCGTGTCCGACGGATACGGCCGGCATCGGAGGATCATGAAACTCTACGGCTACTTCAGAAGCTCCGCCTCCTACCGGGTGCGCATCGCGCTGGCGCTCAAGGGCCTCGACTACGAGCTCCAACCGGTCCACCTGCGCCGCAACGAGCAGCGGGCGCCGGAGTTTCTGGAGCGCAACCCCCAGGGCCTGGTCCCCGCCCTGGCGGACGGCGACGCCGTGCTCACGCAATCCCTGGCCATCATCGAGTACCTGGAGGAACGCTACCCGGAGCCGCCTCTTCTACCCGCGGGTCCCGCGGACCGGGCCCGGGTCCGGGCGCTGGCGCAGATCGTTGCCTGCGACGTCCACCCGATCAATAACCTCCGGGTCCTGCAGTACCTGGAGAAAGACCTCGGCGTGGATGAGGACGCCAGAGCGGCCTGGGCCCGGCACTGGATCGACGGAGGCTTCGCCGCCATGGAAGCCATGCTCCGGGACGACCCGCGCACCGGCGACCATTGCTTCGGAGACCGGCCGACCCTGGCGGATGTCTGCCTCGTGCCGCAGGTCTTCAACTCACGGCGCTTCGACCTGGATATGGCCCGCTACCCGACCCTGGCCCGGATCAACGAGAGCTGCATGCGGCTGCCCGCGTTCGCCGATCAGGCCCCCGAACGGCAGCCCGACGCCGAATGACCCTGGCGCCTAACCGGGTCGTGGCGGCCGCCGCGTGCGTGGCCGGCCTGGTGCTGGCGGTGGCGCCGACGCCCGCCGGACTGCCCCCCGGCATACTGCCCACCGCCGGGGTCGTGGTGCTGTGCATCGGCCTGTGGGCGACGGTCGTCCTGCCCGAGTATCTCACCTCGGTCATCTTCTTCTTCCTGGCCGTGACCGTCACCGGGGCCAAGCCCGAGGTGGTCTTCGCCGGCTTCTACTCCACCGCGGGCTGGCTCGTGTTCGGCGGTCTCATCATCGCCGCAGCCGTGCAGGCCACCGGCCTCGGAGCACGCATCGCCACCGCCACCGTGGCCTACTTCGGCCGTTCCTACCAAGGGTTCCTCTGGCGCATCGTCCTCACCGCCGCACTCATGGGCTTCATCATGCCCTCCAACATGGGCCGGGTGCTGGTCCTGCTGCCGATCTTCCTGAGCATGGGCGAGCGGCTGGGGTTCGGCCCGGGCGCCACCGGCCGTACCGGCATCACCCTGGCGGTGGCCGCCGGCAGCATCTACCCGAGTTTCGGCATCCTCACCGCGGCGGTGCCCAACGTGGTGCTGCTGGGAGCGGCCGAGAGTATCCACGGCATCCAGATCACCTACGGCGAGTATTTCCTGATGCACTTCCCGGTCATCAGCGTCGTCAACCTCCTGGCGCTTCCCCTTTTGATCGGGCTCCTGTTCCCCGCGCATCTGCAACCGGCTCCCGCGCCCGCCCGCGGCGCGCCGTGGACCGCGGCGGAACGCAACCTGCTGCTGATCCTGGTGATGGCCCTGGCGCTGTGGGTCACCGACCACTGGCACCGGGTGTCACCCGCCTGGATCGCAATGGGGGCGGGCATCCTCTGCCTCCTGCCGCGGCTTGGCTGCATCCCGCCGAGTTCCCTTACCGGCAAGGTCAACCTGGGGCCGTGGCTCTTCATCTGCGGCATCGTCGGCATGGGATCGGTGGTGGTGCACAGTGGGTTGGGAGACCTGCTGGCGGGCTGGTTGCTGGACAAGCTTCCCATGCAACCCGGCCGCGACCTGTTCAATCTCGCCGCCATGAGCGCCGTGGGCATGCTCATCAGCATCGTCACCACGGTCCCGGGCGAGCCGGTCATCGCTGCCACGCTGGCCAAGGACATCAGCGCCGTCACCGGCTGGCCCGTGGCCACGGTGTTGCTGACACAGGCCGTCAACTGGTCCATGGTGCCCTTCCCGTACGAGCTGCCGCCCCTGGTGGTCGCCGCGCGCATGGCCGGGATACGGGCCGGACAGGCGATCCGGCTGCTGCTGGCCCTGACCGCGCTGGCGTGGGTGGTGACGCTGCCGCTCCAGTTCGTCTGGCTGCGCCATCTGGGATACTTCGCCGGCTGACCGCGGCACGCGCCCGTGAGGATGACAAGAGACTGAGGTGGGTTGGGAAACGGGACTCTACGTTTTCGCGGCGGTGCTGTCGGCCGCGAGCCTTCAGGGCATCACCGGGGCCGGGATGATGATCCTCTCGGTGCCGGCGCTGGTGGTCGCCCTGCCCGCCACCGTGGTGGTTCCGGGCATCGTGCTGCTGTACCTGCCGCTGGGCGTCGCCCAGATCATCCAGCTCCGCCGCGACGTCGACGGGCGGCGCCTGGCGACGCTCACCGTGAGCTCCGCGGTGATGGTACCCCTGGGCGCGGCGATCCTGCGGGAAGTCGACACGGCCACTCTGCAACAGGGCATCGGCTGGCTGATGATCGCACTGGCGCTGTTGCTGCAGATGAAACCCGGCCCCCCGTTTTCACGGGAGTTGGCGCCGTGCGTGGGCGCCGGCCTCATCGCCGGTTTCCTGGCCGCCAGCACTTCCGTGTCCGGCCCGCCGCTGGTGCTGCTCGGGCTGAAACAGCGCTGGCAGCCGGCCCGTTTCCGCGCCACCCTGATCGCCTACTTCCTGATCATCTCCGCGTTCTCCCTTCCCTTCTACTGGGAAATGGACCTGCTCACCCTCGCCACCTGGCAGTTGGTGCTCTACGGCCTGCCCGGCGTCACTCTGGGCTACTTTACCGGAGCGTGGCTCCGGGCGAGGGTCTCGGTAGCAGCGTTTCGCTGGCTCGCCACCGGCATCGTGGTGGCCGGGGGTCTTGCCGCGGCGCTGCTTTGACACGTAGCCGGGATTCTTCGCGCCGGTCAGAATAACGGGCGCCGCTCAGAACGACGGGTTTGGCGGGACTTCGGAAAGATCCTGGGCACGGTTGACAACTCATCGGCCCGTTGGTAAAAGCGCGGCATTATCCGGCGTGGGGATCTTCTAACCTAACCATTCAGAAAGGGAGACGAAAATGCGAAATCGTTTGCGAACCACTATCCTGGCGTTGCTCGTCGCGGGCCTTACCCTCAGCCTCACCGCCACAGTTTCGTTGGCGCAGAAGAAGACCCGTGTCAGCATCGGCGTGACCGAAACCATGGAGACGCACAATCCGTACGGCGACAGCGTGGCGCTTCTCTACGGCATCTACACCGAGTTGACCGGCCCCCTGTGCAAGTACAACTGGAAAGCCGGGAGATGGGAGCCGGGGCTGGCCAAGAGCTGGAAGGTCGAGGATCCGAACACCTGGCTCTTCGAGTTGGACCAGGGCTACACCTTCAACGACGGCAGCCCGGTAACCGCGGAAGACGTGGTGCACTCCTTCAAACGTGTCCTGACGGACCCCCAGACCAAACAGATAGCTTCGGTAGCTCGTCCGGTCAAAGAGGCCACCGCGGTGGACAAGTTCACGGTCCGGATCACCACCAAGAAGCCCACCGCGCCGCTCCTGGACTTCCTTTGCGACGCTCTCATCGTCACCAGCAAGGCGACCTACGAGAAATACGGCGCCAAGGAAGCGGACAGGAACCACATGATGGGCGGCGGTCCCTACAGGCTCGTGGAGCTGGTACAGGGCCAGAGAATGGTCATCGCCAAGAGGCCCGATCATCCGGCGGCCAAGGCCAACCCCAATGCGCCCGACGAGATCGTGTTCCGGGTCATGCGTGAGCCCGAGCAGCGCGTCGCGGCCCTCATGAACAACGAAGTGCAGATCGCGCAGTTCATCCCGCCGCATCTGTTCAAGAGCGTGGACGGCTCCCCGAACCACAAGATCGTCCCCACCGACTCCATCGAGATCATGTTCCTGGCCATGCAGCCCAAGCCGCCCTTTGACAAGAAGGAGGCGCGCCAAGCCGTGTGTCACGCCATCGACCGCGACAAGATCATCAAGACCCTGCTTCAGGGGCAGGCGCAGCGGCTCGACGGCCCCCTGGGTCCCGGGCAGTTGGGATACAACCCGAACCTCAAGACCCGCTACACCTACGACCCCAAGAAAGCGCGCGAGTTGCTGGCCAAGGCCGGTTACCCCGACGGCGTCGCCGTGGAGCTGCAGACGCCCGTCAACCGCTACACCCTGGACAAGCAGGTGACCGAGGCCATGATCCCGATGCTGAACGCGGCGGGCTTCAAGGCCAGGCTGCTGACGCCGGAGTGGCCCACGCTTTGGGCCAACGTCCAGAAGGGCAGAGTGCCGTTCTTCTACATGGGCCGTGGCGGCGTGCTCGATCCGAGCTCGGCCTTCCATCAGTACTTCAGAAAGGGCGGCTCGCCGCGGATCGGCTTCTCCCATCCCGACCTCGATGCGGCCCTTGACGCGGAACAACAGGAATTCGATCCGGAGAAGCGGAACCAGAACCTCACCCGGGCCATGGAAATGATCACGGATATGGCGCCGGCCTGCTTCCAGTGGCGCCACCAGCTCCTGTGGGGCATGGCCAACAACATCGAGTACCAACCCCCGGCTGACGCCCGTATCTACGGCATGGACATCAGCGTCAAATAACCGTTCCGGTTCCAGCGCGCGCAGAGGGGCATGCTTCCGGCTTCGGCAGCATGCCCCTCTTTCGTTATTGTCCTCAACCGCTTGTCCCGACGGTAGGCCGCGTATGCATACTGTCTGGAGGACTATGCCGAAGACGCTTCGCTTTCTGAGCAGTGGCAAGCGGCCGTGCCGGAGGCGGCCCGCCCGACAGCACCGACCGCCTCCCGGATGGTTGGAGATGACGGGCGTGGGGTGTATGTTCCGGGCCATGTTGAAGCGCAGGGACATGGCGACACCGCAGAAACCCGATCGGGCGGAAGCATGGCGCGAACGCATCAAGGCGGATCTCGTGGCGCAAGTCGAGGCAGGGGGGACGCTCTACGGCTATTGCGAGGACGGCGCTTACATCGCACGGACCAAAAACGGAGACAGAGTCATCATACCGGTGGCGCACAAGGGCGCCTGATCCGGTTCGCAGGTACTCGCTACCAGGCGCAGCCCTCTGCGTGGGCTCACGGCACGAGCAGGAATGAACCGGTAGCCGCGCACGGGCCATGCCTGTCGCGGGATGGCCCGCGCTACCGTCGTTACGTTAGGCAGGAGGCGTACATGCAACCCCGGTTCCGCGGAATCTTCATTCCGACCCTGACCACCTTCAGCGACGATGGCGAGGTGGATTTCCACGTGCTCGGCGAGATGTTGGAGTTCAACGTCGACGCCGGCGTGCACGGGCTCTTCGTGCTGGGCTCCACCGGCATGGGTCCGGCCATGACCACGGAGCAGCGCGTCGCCACCGCGGCGTTCGTCATGGAGCGGGTGCGGGGGCGTCTTCCGGTCATCATGCACGCCGGCGCCGCGGACGTGCAGACCACCATCCGCCTGGCGCAGCACGCGGAGAGTCTGGGAGTGGACGCGGTGGCCGTGGTGCCCCCCTACTACTACACCGACCACACTCCATGGGAGATCACCGCTCACTACAAGGCGGTCACGGCCGCGGTCGGAGCGCCCCTGTTCCTCTACGACAACGTGAAGTACTCCGGTTGGGCGTTCACCCCGGCCACCGCGAAGACGCTCCAGCAGGAAGTCCCTTCCCTGTGCGGCATGAAGGCGAGCTACTACGCCCAGGCGCCTCTCCTGGGGTATCTGGAGGCCATGCCCGAGGACTTCGCCGTCATGTCGGGGAACAGCATCGATCTCTTGCCGGCTGCGCCCCACGGCCTGAGCGGCGCCATCCCGCCCCTGACCGGCGCCATCCCGGAGATCTGCGTGGCGCTGTGGAACGCCCTGGAGAGAAAGGACTACGAGGAGGCGATCCCGCTCCAGAAGAAGGCGGATGATTTCGGCCGCACCATCGGCCGCCTGGGACTGCGTTTCGGCCGTAGCGCCCATCGCGAAGCCATGCGCGCGCGCGGCTTCAAGATCAAGCGCTACCCGCGGTGGCCTTCCGAGGAACTCACCGAGGAAGCGATGCAGACCGTTGCAGATGCCTTGAAGGCCACCGGCGTTTGACGGCTTGCAGGTCGCCGGCTAGTACCCTCAGGCTTTCTCTTTGGCGGGGGCCGCCTCCGGCGGCGCCAGGTCCCAGCCCTTGGTGGACATATCCATGATGACCCCGTTGGGACCCCGCACCTTCTGCTCGAAATAGAAGCTGTGATGCGAGCCCACGGTGTCGCCGAGCACTTCCGCCTCCGTCTCGGCCACACGGGCGTTAGCCTCTTCGAGGTCGTCTACGTGAAACCCCATGTGGTGAAGCCCTTCATAGCTGGCCCCTCCCGCCATGTCCGCGGCCTCGTCGGAAGGATAGTCCAGGAACGCGAAGTTGACGTGACCGTCGGAGAGGAACACGCCGCCCCCGCGGGGCGAGTCCGGCACCCGTTTGACGAACTTGAGACCGAACACTTTCTGGTAGAATGCCGCGGTCTTTTCCGGATCCTTGGTCGCGATCGCGATATGCCTCAGACGTGCCATTCGTCACCCTTTCCCGCCAAGGCGTGCGCTCGCCGCACGCCGTAACCCATCAGTTGACGGACTCCATCGCCCGCGCGATGCCGCCCAGGAACACCTGCCAGAACTCCAGCGACTGCCGGGAAGCGTCCAGGATTCCCTCCCACTGGACGTCGGACCTGGCATGGTCGGCCAGCAGTTTCATGGTCTGGCCCTTGTGGTCGGTATCGGCTTCGCGATGGAGCCTGAAATTGGGGAGTTGCTCCTCGGTCAGGCCAAGGTCCCGCATCCAACGCTCCTGGGCGCGGGTTTGATGCGCGCCGCCGGGAATAATCGGATCCAGGTTGACCCGTTCCAGCACCGCAACACCGCCGAGGCCCTCCAGCCAGGACAGATTGAAGGCGAGCCAGGTCCAGCCGCAAAGCGCCGCCCGGGTGGACGGCAGCGGCTGCGCATGGTGCACCTCGTCCGCAGTCAGGCCCACCGCCTCGCCATGACGGACCCACAAGGTGTAATGGTCGGAGCCGCAGCGGGGATCGAACAGCATCTCCTCGGTCTCGTGCGCCAGGAGCTCCTTCTTGATCTCCATGTGCGGGCATCGCGCGATGATGTAGGCCCAGGCCGACCGCCTGCCGCGCACGAACAGCCCGAACTGCTGCGCGATGATCCGGGCCCGGGGGATGGTCAACGGAGCGTTGTAAAAACTCTCTGCCTCCGGGGTCGCGAAGGTGTCCCGGGTCATCTGGTTCAACATCTCGTCGTATTTCGCCAGCTCGATCATGCCCCGCCCCCTTCAGGCGTCCGCCGGAATGCGCTCCATGGCGTCCGCAATGCCCGCGCGATAAATGGTCAGGAGCTCCAGGGACTCCTTGACGGCCTGCAGCGCCTGCCCCTGCAACGAGCCCGTGGCAAGCCTGGACAGATCGGGCAGGAACATGTCGCTGTGCTCCTCGTCCGCCTGCGCGTGGACCTCGAAATTCGGCATGTCCTTCATCCGGATGCCCATGTCCTCCATCCAGCGCCGGGCCATGCGGGTCGAGTTGCCCCCGCCCTGGTCCGCCAGCAGCCGGTCGTCGTTGCACCACTCCGTCACCGTCAGCGCCGCCAACCCCTCCAGCCAGGGTTTCTCGCGGGTCATCCAGGCCCAGCCGTAGAGCGTCGCACGGGTGGTGGGAATGGGTTCCGCCTGCAGGATGTCGTCCACGCCAAGACCCACCGACCTGCCCTGCTTGAGGATCAGGCTGATGTGTCCGTGCTCGGAGTACTCGTCCTTGATTACCTCGCCGTACTCGTGCTCGAGGATCTTCTGCTTCACCGACCACTCGGGACAGTTCCCTGAAACATGAGCCCAACAATCACGGCGGTGCCGTACGAAGTGGGCCAGCTCCCTGATCACGACCTGCGCGCGCAAGGGCGTCTGTCTGATGGCATAGTATCGGGTCAGCGTGTCGGAAGCCATGTGGTCCCGGACCATGTCACCGATCGCTTTACGCCACCCCTCGATGTCCATTCCGACCTCCCTCCGTCACGCTCAAAACCCGATGGCACAGCCGTCCTTGCGCGGATCCGACGCGCCCATGAGGACACCGTCCGGAATCCGTCTCTCGATTGCGCCGCAAGAGCCGAAACCGGAGCCGCTACGCCGCCCGATCTCCGCCACCTCCATCATCGCCGACCCCAGCGCCCCCCGGTACGCCCGGTCGAGGGCCAGACAGTCCCGGGACGCCCGGACCACCACGGCGGCCGTGTCCGAATCGCGCACGTATTTCTCGAACACCGGATCGAACATGTCGGAGTGGCCGATGTCGGCGGTCATGTGGAGTTGCGTGTTGGCGTCGAGTTTCTCCACCGAGCCCACGATCTCCTCGGCCTTCTTCACGGCCATGCGGTGAGTGAAGCCGCCGCCCTTGACGATGTCGTTGTTGTTCTTGCGTTCGGTGGTGTGGTTGATCATCAGGCTCTCGATCCAGGAACGCGTGGTGCACAGATGAAACCAGGCCCAGAAGGCGGCCCGCGCCCCCGGCAACAGGTTGCCCTCGTCCGTCGCCGCCGCCATGTCGTCGTCGGTCAGGTGGGCCGACCCCAGGCGCTCGTCGAAGATCAACTCGTCCTTTTCGTGCTCCCAGATGGCCCGTTTGACGTCCAGCGGCGCCTTGCCCGAAGCCGCCGCCCAGCAATCGCGCCGGCTTTTGATGTAGTGGGGATAGTGGAGATCCAGGACAGCCTGACGGGCCGGCGTGAGGCGGACGCCGAAGATACGCCGGTACTCCGCGCTCTCGAAGTGCCGGTTCACCATCTCATCGATGACAGTGCGCGCTTTCGACCACTCACTCATGGGAAGCTCCGCTCCGGTATCGCCCGCCGACCCTGGACCCGCAACGCCCCAAGCCAATCTCCGGCCCTCCACCCGCTCATACGGGCCAACCGTGCTCGGACACGTCCACGCGGTTCTCTTCCGGATCGGTGATCCAGCTTTCCGCAATGGCGCCGTACGTGTTGGAGTTGGCCACGGTCCGTGTGGCCTCCTCGACCGCGGATACGCTGTCTACCACGAAGCCGAAGTGATGGATGCCGTAGGGCAGGTTCGGGCTGCTGATCAGCGCCACGTCGACGAACCCGTCGGAGAGGTAGATGGTGCCGTTGGATCCCCGCGATTTCTCCTCCAGGCCGAAGTGCTCCTTATAGTAGTCCGCCACCTTGTCGCGGTCGTGGGTGTTGATGGCGATGTGCCGTATCCTGGGGCGTGCCATGTGCGGTCTCCTCCCGTGGGTTGCCGGGGATGATTGGCCCGGTCAGTTTCCGATGATGTTCCTGAGCTTGCCCTTGACCGCGGGCGACGTGGACAGCACCCGGTTCACCTGGGCCGCGACCTCTGCCGCCGGGACATGGTCGATGACCATCCTCGTCTTCTTGGCGAGCGCCAGGAACTCCGGGTCTTCCAGCGTTGCCTTGAAGGCCCGGCGCAAGACCTCGACCCGGTCGGCGGGCGCCTTGGGCGGAGCGGCGAACGGGCGGAAGAAACGGTACTGGGTGCCGATCCTTCTCATGAGTTCCTCCTGAACACGTGGACGGCGAGCCTTTATCACTGACGCCGCGGGCCGGTTAACGGAATCCGCCCGGCATCGTCCCATTTACCCCTCTTTCGTCTTCTCATTCAACATGGAACCGTATATTGTTAAGGCTCGCAACGCCGAACGACGTTCGAAGGTTGCAGGTAAAATTTCTACTTATCCCCCGACACACGCCATGGTCAAACGTTGCGGTTGGTGCGGCACCGATGAACTCTACGTGACGTACCACGATGAGGAATGGGGCACGCCGCTTTACGATGACCGGGGCCTGTTCGAATTCCTGGTGCTGGAGGGCGCCCAGGCGGGCCTAGCCTGGATTACGGTCTTGCGCAAACGCGAGGGCTATCGCGCCGTCTTTGATGGATTCGACGCCGGCAAGGTTGCCCGCTATAGCGACCGCAAGCTCGATCGACTGTTGCAAGATCCCCGCATCATCCGCAACCGGCTCAAGGTATACAGCGCGAGACGAAACGCCCGCGCCTTTTTGGCGGTCCAGGAAGCGTGGAACAGTTTCGCCGGTTACATGTGGCATTTCGTCGATGGCAAGCCCATCCAGAACCGCTGGAAATCCGCGGAGGAGGTGCCTGCATCCACTCCCCTCTCCGATACGATCAGCAAGGACATGAAAGAACGCGGCTTCAATTTCGTCGGTTCCACCATCATCTATGCCCACATGCAAGCAACGGGCATGGTGAACGACCACACCCTCGACTGTTTTCGTTACAGAGAATGCAAGAACCTGGCGCGTCCGCTCATCCCTGAATGACCGGACCGCCTTGAGAGACTTGAGCCATGCACGCCGTAGAGGCCGACAGCGAAACTTCCGGCGGAACAAGAGCTGAATTGCAGGTCGCAGGCTTCTCTGTTAGTGAACCTAGCCAGGCACAGGCACCAGAAATAACCCGGACCCTGACCAAGGAGGTTCTCGATGTGGCGTATCGCACTTGCGCTCGTGGTTCTCCTGACCGCTTGCAGTGGAGGCGACAAGAAAGTCATCGATGTCCTCAGAGGCGTCGAAATAACCGCCCGGGTGAGCACCATAGTCCTGCAGTCCGATACCCTGATCGTGAGCGATGTACTCTCCGTCGAGGGCGACGATCAGCCATCGCTTACCCAGTATGCATGCGACGGACGGCGCTGCACACGGGAGGCTCAAACCGGCACACCCTTGATCGAGCCCCTTCGGGCGCTCGCCGACTTGTCGATTGATCCGAACACGAACTACAGGGAGATAGGTAAACACCGAGGGGTCGACCTGGCTCAATACAGTGTCACCTCGACCCAAAACGGAGTTGAATGGACCTTCGCCAACTACGGCGCATGGCTCACGCACAGCGCGTTCGAAACCACCATAGGCAACGCCACGAGGACCGGCGGGATAGTCCTGAACACAGCCTACAGCGTGTCCTTCGGAGACGCCACCGGAACGAATCCCGAGGGCGAGGGCGAGGGCGTGTGGAGGGGCGTGATGCTGGGCAACACGAGGCATGGACCCATCCAGGCGTTGCGAGGCGACGCAACTCTCCGTTTCACCTTCGCCACCGACAAGCTCGCCGTGCAGTTCAGCAACATCAGGAACCTGGCGACGAACGCCCAACACCCGGACATGAAGTGGCCTGACTTCGATGTTGCCGACGGGGCATTCGAGTTCCAGAACCCCGCCGGGCACGTTGTCGGCAGGTTCTACGGCCCCGAGCATGCCGAGGTCGGAGGGGTTTTTACGCATCCCACGGCTTTGGGGGCGTTTGGGGCCAAGAAGTAGCGGAAACACCGAAACCCGGAGCCATTGAAAGAAATAAAGACCGTACTCGTCACCGGCGCAAGCGGTTTCATCGCCAAGCACATCGTCCTTGAACTGCTGAATGCGGGTGATCGCGTGGTCGGCTCGCTGCGGTCGGAGTCGCGCCGGGACGAAGTGCGGGACGCCATCAGGCCGCATCTCGACCGGGCCGGGGACCTCGACCAGCGCCTGCGGTTCGTCACGCTGGACCTCGACAAGGACGACGGCTGGCTCGAAGCCATGTCGGGCGTGGACGTGTTGATGCACACGGCGTCGCCCCTGCCCATGGCGCAGCCGCGGGACGAGAACGAGCTCGTGCGGCCCGCGGTCGACGGGACCCTGAGAGCGCTGCAGGCGGCCAACGCCGCAGGCATCCATCGCGTGGTGCTGACCTCCTCCTCTGCCGCCGTTACCAACGCCGCCCGCAAAGTCGACAAGGAAAGATTCGACGAGTCCGACTGGAGCGACCCGTTGTGGCCGGGCATCACGCCCTACAGCAAATCGAAGACCCTGGCGGAACGGGCGGCATGGGATTTCGTGGAGAGCAAGGCCCCGGGTCTGGAACTCACCACGATAAACCCCTGTCTGGTTCTGGGACGCCCCCTCGACGATCACTACGGCACGTCGTTACGGATCGTGGAACGGCTGCTTCGGGGCAGGGACCCCATGCTACCGAACGTGGGTATCGGCGTGGTCGACGTCAAGGACGTCGCCAGGATGCACGTCCGCGCCATGACCGCGGCGAGCACGGTGGGGAAACGCATCATCGGAGCCGCCGAGTTCATGTGGTTCACCGAGATCGCCGGCATATTGAAGGCCGCATACCCGCACAAGAGAATACCGATGAGGACCGCACCGGACATCCTGATCCGTCTGATCGGGATGTTCGACCGGAGCATCCGTTCCATCGTACCCCTGCTGGGCCGGCACCAGGAACTGGACAATGCCCGGGCGCGCACGCTACTGGACATCGACTTCGTTCCGGCCGCCGAAAGCGTCCGCGCCGCCGCTCGTTACATCATGGAACGCGGCTTGGCGGGCTAGGAGCGCGCGCCGGCTACTTCGTGGTCACGATCTCCTTGTATTTCGCAAGAAGCTCCGCGGGAGCCTTGTAGAGGTCGGCGATGGTCTTCTCCACGGATTCCGGAGAGGCCGGAGAGATGACGAGCTTCTGGCGCTTGGCGTGTTGCAGGAGGTCCGGGCTGTTGAGGGTGTCCACAAAGGCCTTGCGAAGCGTCGCCACGCGGTCGGCCGGAGTCCCGGGAGGAAGGGCGAAAAGGCGCAGCAGCTTCCAGGTCCCTATCAGGAAGTCCGCGATACGTTGCTGCTCGGCATTGAGATTCAGGTCCTCGAGCGTGGCGATGCCGGGGATGGGATCGAGCCGCGGCTCCTCCCCCATGGACAAGACCGGACGCACGAGGCCGCTTTCAATGTAACGCCGGTAGTTGCCCTGCATGGTCTGCTGGGACATGACCCGCGCGTCGAGCTCTTTTCGTTCCATGGCGGCCATGACGTTGGCCGTGCCGCGATAGCCGAAGATCGGCTTGATGGGGTAGCCCAGATGGCGCAGGAACAGCGTGGCCGCGGTGGAGGCCGAGCCGATACCGGTGGAGCCGGCGGCCAGAGGTGTCTTGGTATTCTTGAAATCCTCCAGCGTCTTGATGGGAAGGTCGCTGCGGACCCAGAGCACCTCCGGAAGGCTCCCGATCGCCGGGTCTCCGAGCCAGTTGTACTTCCGCGGATCGAACTTGATGTTGGGGTTGCCGGTCACCGCCTCGACCAGCGAGCCGGCGTTGAACGCAACGATGGTGAGGCCGTTGCCCGGTTGCATGGCATAGACCCGGTTGGCCGCGGCGATGCTGCCCGCCCCCGGCATGTTGACCACGATCACCGAAGGGTTCCCGGGCACGTGCGCGCTGAGGTATCTGCCCAGGAGGCGGGAGAAGGTGTCGAAACCGCCGCCGGGACTGTAGCCCACGACGATGCGGATGGTCTTGCCCTTGTAGAAAGGCGCGTCCGCCGCCCAGGCGCCGTTGGCCACCAACAGCAGTGACGTGAGCCCAACGATCATGGAAAGCAGTATCTTCATCGCAGTTCCCTCCCCCGGTTAGTCTTTCCGAAACGGTGCCCAGCAGTTATCAGACCGGCGATTCACGGTGACCCACTGCCACGCTGCCAGGGCGTTCCGGATGGCGCCGTTCCGTGTGGCGTCACTGGCTGATTCCCTTCGGTGCAGGTGCAGTGCGTTCGATGACGGTTTCCAGTCCCTTGCTGACGGTCTCCATGCCCTTGATCAAGGCCCGGAGTGCTTCGCCTTGCTCACGGAGAGCGGCCACCGTCCGCACCTCACTCGAAGGCTCCATTCCGAACCTACATCACGATCGCCGTGCAAACAAGACGTTGCCACGTGTGCTCCACGCCGCCGGCCGTGACCCGCCTCCTTGTCGCCCCCTGACAGGACGATCCCATCCCGGCTATCTACCGTTTGGCGTTCGGTGCTCACACCCCACGCACCCCGGTGCCTTGAGCGAGACCCGACCGGTTCGCCTTCACCGGATGGTTTCCGTTATATGACAGTACGTTAGACCAGACAGAGCCTACAGCCGCGATCCCGCGCGCGGGCCGCGTTGTCTCCCCAGAACCGCCGCCCCGTTCCCTGCGAACGGGCGGCGCCCGAGGGAACGGACAACGGAGAAGCCCCATGCGCATCCATGCCGCCATCAACGAACGGACCGTCCGCCGCACGTTCAAGGAACGCAAACCCGGCAGTCGCGGCCTGACCGTCATCGACCGGGACCTGCCCCAGTTCGGCCTCACGGTCGCGAAGAACGGAACCAAGACCTTCTTCGTCCGCGTCTTGCGCCCGGTCGGAGCGCCCATGACGGTCCTCGGCACGGCGGACGAGATCACCGCCGCCGAAGCGAGGGAGAAGGCCCTCGCCGCCATCGCCGCCGCGAAGGCCGAGCGCGAGACCGGACCCCTGTTCGCCGACTTCGCGGACGAGTTCATGCGCCGACAGGCGCAGCGCTGGAAACCCTCCACCCGCGAGAACAACCGGCTGATGGTCCGGAACTACCTCCTGCCCTTCTTCGGCGCGATGCGCGTCGCGGAGATCGCCCGCGCCGACGTGCGGCGATGGTTCGACGCCATGAGCGGCACGCCCGGCAACGCCAACCGGACCCTGCCCGTGCTCTCCGTCATGATGCGTCAGGCCGAGCTCTGGGAGCTTCGCCCGCAGGGCTCCAATCCCTGTCGTGACATGCGCCGCTACAAGACCGTCCCGCGCGAGCGCTTCCTGTCGCTGGACGAGCTGAAGCGCCTCGGCTTCGTGCTCGACCACGCCGACGACCGGCAGGCCGCCGCCGCGATCCGGCTCCTGCTGTTCACCGGCGCGGGGTCGTCCGAGATCACCGGCCTCCGCTGGGACTGGATACACGGCGCCCGCGCGATGCTGCCCGACTCCAAGACCGGGCCGAAGGCGGTCCAGCTCCCGCCGCCCGCCCGCGCGGTCCTCAACGGACTGCCGCGCCAGGGACGGTTCGTCTTCCCGAACCGCAAGGGCGACGGCCCGATGGCCGACCTCGGATTGCGTTGGCACAAGCTGCGCGACCTCGCCGGGCTCGACGGCGTGCGCATCCACGACTGCCGCCACACCTTCGCCTCCCACGCCGTGATGAGCGGCCTCGACCTCTACACCGTCGGCCGCCTGCTCGGCCATGCCGACACCGCCTCCACCGAGCGCTATGCCCATCTCGCCGACGAGCACGTCCGCAAAGCGGCGGGGCGCATCTCCGGCATCGTCAACGACGCCATGACCGGAAGCGGGAAGGAGGCCGGCCATGACCGGTAGGAACCGCCATCCCCGGCTCGGCGTCAACGCCATCGCCGCCGCGAAGCCGGGAACGAAGGAGTACACCCTCTGGGACGGGACGCTCGGGCATTTCGGGGTGCGGGTGCATCCCTCCGGCGTCAGGTCCTTCATCGTCCAGACCCGCGTCCGGGGCCGCATGCGCAAGATCACGCTGGGGCGCTTCCCCGAGATGGGCATCGGGAAGGCCCGGAGGGAAGCCGCCACCGTGCTTGCCCGCCTGTGGGGCGGCGAGGCCGTCGCACCCCCACGCAAGACCAAGGCGCCGCTGTTCCGCGACTTCGCCGCCCGCTACCGCGAGCGGCGCAGGCACCGCTGGAAGCCGTCGTCGCTGGAGACCTTCGACATCTACCTGCGCAACCGCTTGTTACCGCATTTCGGACGGCTCAGGCTCGACGCCATCGACCACACCCGCGTCTCGGCATGGTTCGACGCGGCGAGCGCGGACCGGCCCGGCGCGGCCAACCGCGCCTTCGAGATACTCCGCGCCATGCTCGCCGCCGCCCGCCAGTGGGGCGAGATCGGCGAGCATGTCCCCGACGCCTGCGCCAACATCGTCAAGAACCCGAGGCGGCCCGTCGCCCGCTACCTCGACCACAAGGAGCTGGAGCGCCTCGGCACGGTGCTCGACCGGCGCCGGGAGCAACACCCCTGGCCGGTCGCGGCCATCCGCCTGCTGACGCTCATCGGGGCGCGGCTCTCCGAAGTCATCGGCCTCAAGTGGGACGAGATCGGCGAGCTTGCCGAGGACGGCGCGAGCGCGCGCCTCGAAGACTCCAAGACCGGGCCGCGCACCGTCTGGCTCGGGCCGGAAGCGGCAAGGCTGCTCGCGGCGCTGCCCCGGCCCGAGGGCGCGGCACGGGTGTTCCCCGACGACCTCTCATCGGACCGGCTCTACACGTTCTGGGTCGGCATCCGCGAGGAAGCCGGACTGCCCGGCCTCCGCATCCACGACTGCCGCCACACCTGGGCCTCGCAGGGCGTCATGAACGGCGTCGGGCTGACCACCGTCGGGCGGCTGCTCGGACACCGCCAGCGCGAGACCACCGCGATCTACGCCCATCTCGACGATGGCGCGTTGCGCGACGCCGCCGCGCGGGCGGCGGCCGTCATCGCACGCGCCATGGGATACAGGGCCGAGCCGACGCCGGGGCCGGAAGAAGTGGAGGACCGCGATACCTTGGCTGTCACGCTTGAGTTCTCAAGATCCAAAACGCCGACGGCACCGGCCGGGGTGCGAACACCCCTCTGCCTCAGGTCTGGAGACAACGAGCGATCGGACGGCACGGAGTCGGAAGGCGGCGCGGGGGAGCTTCCCCAACGCCGGGACATCGACTGGCTGGGCGATGATCCCGTCGAGGTTCAGACCGATTCGGCGGCTAAGGACAGCAGCAAACGTCCCAGGCCGCGCGACCCGCTGTGGTATTGAGCAGCAAAATCTGGCCCAGTCTTCGCCGTGCAGCAAACCTGCAAGGGACGAACCATGAGGCACTCCGGGATTGTCGCACCGCCCCAGAAAACGGCGGCACCACCGAACCAGCACACCATAATAAATTCATGCGTATTTGAGTAAAATGGATATTGCATATATGTTGCATATGCTCTAGCATGCTCAGGTCATGCATCTCGAAATGAATGAGGATGACACTGTGGTGGAAAGCGATGCTGCACAGGACAGGGAACTCGGGAAGGAGTTGGCCCGGGTTCGGGAATTGGCCGGGCTGACGCAGGCAGAACTGGCGGGGCGGTTGGGCATGAGCCAGTCCGTGGTGTCGAGGACCGAGTACGGCGAGCGGCGGCTAAAGAACACCAAGCTCCGGGAGTTCGTGGAAGCGATCGGGACAGCGGAAGCGAGAGCCATTGAGACCCGTAGGTCTCGCGAGTGGAGCGCACTGGAAAGACCGACGCTCAGTCACCCAGACCACGACCTATTTTGGAAGGCGGAAACCGTGCTGCGGGAGGTCAGAACCCTTCTCAATCAGCCCGACATCACACAGGCGTTCGCTCGGCGCATCGAAGCACTGGACAAAGAGGTCAAAACTGCGGCGGGAGATCTCCTAAAGCGCGAATGCAGTATGGTTTTCATTGGCAAGGTGGGCGTGGGAAAGACATCGGCAATCTGCCACATTGCGCCTCTGGTAGTTTCCGAGCCGGGTTCGCCGAGGCCAAGCCCTGTTCTGGATGTGGGAGCCGGGAGGACAACCCTGTGCGAGGTGCACATCAGGACAGGGCCGACGAGCATTGTCATCGAACCCTGTACCGAGGATGAAATACGAGCCCACGTAGCGGACTTCGCGGATAAGCTTCTGTATGCGATCAGCGGGGACGGCGAGCGAGGCACCTCGCAGGACGACCAGATCATGTCGCGGGAGGTGGAGCGCGCGGTTCGTAATATGGCAGATCTCAGGCGACTTGGCGGACATCGCGCGGAAGGAGCGAAGACTCCGGATCCGGCAAAGGAGCTAGCGAGGCAGATACTCGCTGAGGAACAGGGTCGAGACAAGGGAGATCAGGACGTGGCGTTGCGGCTGCAGTCCGAGATACTGTCTCGGATGCGCACCGGCCGGCGTCAGCGACGGGACGTGCGGTGGGACGAAGGCGCGGGTGCGGATCGCCTCGAGTGGCTGAGTTCCGAGTTCCATCGGATAAACATCGGTGAGAATCCGGAATTTACGATTCCAAGACGGATTCACGTGTTCGTGGATGAGCCGCTGATTACCCCCGATGGGGATGTTGAAGTGAGAATCGTGGACACGAAGGGGATCGACGAAACGGTGGCGCGAGCAGATTTGGAGAAGCACATCGGAGCATCGCACACGGTCTTGGTTTTATGTAGCGGTTTCAACGACGCGCCCGGAACTGAGGCGACGAACCTTCTTCGTCGGGCAAGCGAGGCGGGGATTGGTGGAGACCGACTCCAAGGCCTAGTGCTCGGTTTGCCGAAATTCAACGAGGCTCTGCAGATGCGGGACGACGCGGGAGAGCCAGTTGGATCGATCGAGGAGGGGTACGATTTGAAAACTAGTGTCGTGGAGGAGACCGTACATCAGTCACTGGGGTTCAGAAAATTCACGGTCAGATTCTTCAATTCGCACGAAGATGATGCCGTCGGCCTCCGGCGAGATCTAAGTGAGCGTGTTCACATGATGTTCGATGGGTATCGGAAAGAGGTCGACGAACTTGTTGAGGCTGCGAGGGAGTTGATCGAGAACTATGAAGACAAGCAGGCCCAAGAGGTCGTCAGGCAGGCCGCGGTGCTGGTTAGGAGCTGGATCAAAAACAACATGGACCTGAGTTCCGTTGAGCGGGAGGCGGAGCGTAGCTTGTTGGACGAGGTCGAAAACGTTCACCCCGCCTCAATACACGCTACGATGCGGCGGAAGGGTGGCTGGCACAACTTGGACTATGGCCATCATCTGGCATATGGAGCGAAGCTAGTTGTTTCGTCGGTGCTGCGTACCCGCGTACGGTCCTTCGCAGAGTTCTGTGACATGTTCTTGGAACCCGAAGGGCATCATCACGCGCGTGTCCTGCTGCATCAGGCGCGGCGAGCTCTGGAGAGAACTTCCGAGACCGTCACCGAACAGGCACAGCTCCTCGGAAAGACATGGTTTCATAATGGCCTGGAAAAGGATGACAGATTCTGGGACGAGGGCATGTGCCGGTGGGGCGGCGGGGAGGGCTACGTCAAGGACATATTAAGCATGAATAGGTCGTGGTTCTCCAAAAAGGGTGAGCTCAACGAGAAAGTGAGGGCGATGGTCGGGCGCGAGTGGATGCACGCCATGAAGGACGTGGAAGGGATGTTGGAGAGCGAGTGACTGAACCCGGGGGCACTCATCACCGCCTACCCTGTCTTGCCCAGTTGCAGCCGCTCGAGGTCCGACATCACCTACGTGAGCATGTCGTGTGGCTGCACCGTTCGCCAGATTGCCTAGCCTGAACTCGCTCACCGAATTGAACCGCCCCGGGTTTCCCGGAGCGCGCAAATTAGGGTTGAAGCCCATTCGACGGGCCTCCAGGTTGTCCATCGTCGTCAAGGGTGTTGGTCGCCGGAAGCGTGGCGGCACGACACGGACGACACCATCATCCAAGAGGAGCGGACCAATGGAAACACCGAACGAAATGCGGACGAAGATCGTGGACAAGGCGGCCGGGGACGCGGAGTTCCGCGCCCGGCTGCTCGGCGATCCGAAGGGAGCGCTCGAGCGGGAGTTGGGCGTCACCATTCCGGCGTCCCTGTCGATCGAGGTTCACGAAGAGAGCGGGGAGACCGCGCATCTGGTTCTTCCTCCCGACAGCAAGCTGAGCGAAAGCGACCTGCGGACGGTCGCCGGCGGCCGCCCCGCGGCGGGCGACATAGGGAGATGGAGTGTGCACAATTGGTAATCCCGCCGGGCCGTTCAGCGAAAGCGATCTGAAGACGGCCGCCGGGCCGGAGCGCCGGGCGAGCGAGAGTCCGACCCGAGGCCCCTCGCCCGGCGGCGGCCACGGAGAACGAGGTCATGGTCCCGCACGGGACCGGTTGCCGCCCCGTGCCGCGGAGTTGCCCGACGCCGGGTCGGGGACATTCCCCGGTCACGAGTTTTAGCTCGGCGGGGAGACGCCCGCCGCAGATCTGTTCGTGGCGGTCGGACCGGAAAGACCCATCGCGCGACACTTCATCCACGGGGTCGACGCCAAGACACGCGCCGGCATGAAAGCCAAGGTCGAGCCACCGGGTCATGGAGTCCTCCAGCATGGTGCGTCGTCTGCCAGCCGGCATGATCGCGACACCGTAGAGCAGTTCCGCTTCGCTGACGGCCGTCAGAAACAGCTCCTCCGCATCCCGCTCCGCAATCCACGCCGCGACCGTGGACGCCGGCGCCGACCGCATGAGTTCGGACGCTACATTCGTATCGATAACGAACATATGGCGCGACTCAGGTTCAGGCGAAGTCCGGAGGTTCGCGCATGGGACCGCGCGGCGGAAGTTCGAGGTCGACACCGCCAAGAGGCGCGAAGCACTCGCGGGTGAATGCCGCCAGATTCCGGGGACCGGCTTTCCCGTCGCTCACGGCCTCGCGCAGGATCAGCCGCGCTTCCTCTTCCATGGAGCGTTGGTGTTCGGCGGCGCGAACGCGCAGGCGCGTCTTCACGCCGTCGTCGAGGTTGCGGATCGTGATGCTCGCCATGGCCATGCCCCCCGTTGTCCGGGAGCCCAATCTAGCATCGATTGCGGTGCAATCCAGACGCGCGAGCGGACTGGCCGGCCCGTAACGCCAGCACGGCGGCCGCTTGCCCGGTGGTCCTTCCCGGCGAGCGATCCGCGCGGAACGCGACGCGAACCGAACCGTCACCGGGAAGCTGACGCATGACCCCGGCCCGGCGGCAACGCCGGCCGGGATCATGTTTCGCTCGTCCCTATCCGTATAGCCGCCGGCACCGCCGCCGTTAATCCGCGCCCCCTGAATCGCCCCACGCCTTCGAGAGGAAAGGTTCGGCCGTGAACGGGCGGTGGGCGGCGCTCCGGAGGGAGCCAGTTCCGCCGTCCTCACTCACCTGCCCGAAGGAGCACGGCACGATGCAGACGGTCATCGCACCGCGCGGCGACGCGCGCACATTCCTCACCCACTTCACCGGCGGCGGCCTCGACGACGACCGCTATGCCGTCCAGCGGTTCCGTTCCCTGGCGAACGGTGACATCGTTCCCGTCCACGCCGACGGGACGAAGCCGAAGGGCCGGCGCAAGGCGCGGCCGACGACCGTATCGGTGAAGGCGGTCGCGAAGATGCGGCCCGCCCGCGACGAGATCATCATCGCAACGGGGGTCAGGCTGCGCGGCTCGGGGGTCCAGCTCTGGGGCGGGCGCGCGACCGCGAGCGGTTCGCGCGGCGCATCGCCGAACGCCGTGCCGCCGGGCTGTGCCCGCGATGCGGGGAACGGCCGCCCGCGCCCGGCCGCGGCGTATGCGAACCGTGCGGAGAACGACGCCGGGTCGCTGGGCGCGCCCGCGACGCCAGGCTCCGGGCCGCCGGCAAGCCGCGCAGGGACCCGGAGAAGGCCCGCGCGTCCGAGCGCCGACGCTACCGGCGGAAACTCGCCGAGTGTCTGGCCCAGGGCCTTTGTACATGTTGCGGCAAGGCGCCTGCCGCCCCGGAGCGCGCCGTCTGCAAGGGCTGCGGCGAGAAGCGCCGTGAGGCCGAACGCACCCGCTATGCGGCGGGCAAGGCGGCCGGCAAGCCATACGGCGGCAGAGACCCGGACGCCAGGCGCCGCGGCGCCCGCGCGAGAAGCGGCAAGCGCGAGCAGGCGCGCCGCGATGCCGGCCTGTGTACGAGGTGCGGGCGCCGGCCGCCCGTCGAGGGCGGCACGGCCTGCGCGCCCTGCCGGGAGGCGCGGCGGGCGGCCGAGCGCGGGCTCTACGCCGCCCGCCGGTCCGAGGGCCTCTGTGGCCGGTGCGGCGGGCCGATCGCGGACGGCGGTTCGAGATGCGCCCCCTGCGCCGACCGCTCGTACGAACGCTCCGGTCACTTCCGCGGCATCCCGGTGTGGGACCCCAGCTTCACCGTGATCGAACGCGCGACGGGCCGGGAACACGGCCCGTTCGACAGCGAGGCCGATGTCGCCCTCTGTCTCGCGTTCGCCAGGCTGACCAGGGATCAGGTGGAGATCGTGGCCGACGCGCCCATCACGGCCTCGTTCACGGGCTGGACCTGAGCGGTCTCCCCTCGGCGGCGGGGGCGGCCATCCGGAGGAGGAGGAAAGCGGGCGCCGGGCGAGCGCCCGGGAGAGCGGAGGGAGAAGGTCTCCCTCGTCCCGGGTACGACACAGCCAAGGAGACCCGGCATGTTCGATCTCTACTCCGATTACGACCCCATCACCCCGTCCGGCGGCCAGTTGCTCGCCGAGATCGGGCTCGACACCCGCGCCGTCCGCGACGCGCTGGCCGACGACCGCGCCCGCCACTGCCCCGACCGCGAGGTCCCGGCGCGCGGGAGTTGGAGGGAAGCGAGGGAAGGGTGAACGGCAAGGGGCCGGAGAGAGACCGCGGTCCCGTCGTTCGCCAACCAACGTCATCATCGAGAGCACGAAGGAGAACGTCATGAGTTTCGGATTGAACCGCGCGGAAGTGATCGGCCGCCTCGGCGCCGACGTCACCGTCAACCATCTCGTCTCGGGGGGCCGCGTGGCCAACCTGAGCATCGCCACCGACGAGAGCTACGTCGACAAGAACTCCGGCGAGCGGGTCGACCGCACCGAGTGGCACCGGGTGGTCACCTTCCAGGCTGGCTTGGTCGACATGCTGACCAGGAACGCCAGGAAGGGCCGGCTGGTCTATGTCGCGGGCAGGATGCAGACCCGGCGCTGGCGCAGGGACGGCGAGGACAGCGACCGGTTCTCGACCGAGATCCTGCTCGTCCCCGGCTCCCGTATCCAGTTCCTGGACAAGGCGAACGGCGCGGCGGATGCCCGGGCGCCGGTGGACGGTTCGACCATGCCGGCCGGCGGCGCCCCGGCGCAGGCGGACGACATGGACCAAATCCCGTTCTGATCCGCCTCCGCTTTCTCCCTCCCTTCCCGGGGGCCGGCGCTCCGGCGCCGGTCCCTTTCATTTTGCAGCCGGTTTCAAGTCCGCCGTCGCATCTGGACGGCATGGAGGATGGCATGACCGACATCACCTTCAAACGCACCGCCGAGGACGAGGCGCGCATCCTCGCGGACGGCGAGTGCGTCGGCGATCTTTACCGCCACCCCGATATCCTCGTCCCTGGCGCCGTGGTCTACATCGCCCACCTGAGCGAGGACTGGCGCGGCCCGGTCAGGATCCATGACCGCTCGCGTATCCGCGCCGTCGTCGAGCGGATGGTCGACACCCACCCGTTGTGGTGACAGCCAAGACCGCGGCGCCGTTCGCGGGCGGAATCGCCGATGGGAGCCGTGCAGGTGGAGAGAAATACGCTCTCCGCTGTGCCGGTTCATTGTGCCACGCTTGCTCGGTCCGCCAACCCGCTTCGCGGGTCCTCCGCTGCGCTCCGTTCCGGCCGGGACTCGCAAGGCAACGGCGCTGTGCGCCTAAACCCGCCGCGGCGCGCGACCGTGGCTCCGCGCCCGCACCACTCGCGCACCGCGACGGGTTATGCCTTGCGGCCCCGGTGGCTCCCCTGCGCGAGCGTGTCCCAACGAACCGTCACAGCGGGACGCAACGACCCGCACGGTTCAACGCAGCTCAGGGGAGCAACATCATGACCTTCGATACCGACACCCTCGAAACCCACTCCGTCACCGCCACGGTCTGCGAGAACGCGGCACTCTTCGGCGCGACGCTCGAACCCGGCGAGCACGATCCCAGGGACATCTGGGACCGCGACGACGCCATCGCCGCCATGAGCGAGGCGTTCCGCATCATCGCCCAAGGCGTCACGCCCGACGGCTTCCAGCTCGCAGACGAACGCGAGAGCCTGCTCTGGGGCTTCGTCAACACGCTGCACGCCCAGACCCTCCGCCTCGACCGCGCCGTCGACCGGCTCACGCCCGAGATGCGCGACCTCGAACGCGCCCAGGACGGCACCGAGATCAAGTCGCGCGAGTTGGAGCTGGTCACTGACCGCGCCCGCAACCTCGGCGACCGCCGCGACGCCTTCGAGCAGATGCGCGACACCGCCGCCGACGCCTACCGCGCCGAGACCGGCGAGGTCTGGCGCCCGAGGCACGGCAGCCACACCAGCCGGACCGGACACCTCACCTCCGCCGCCATCGACGCCCGCGACTTCCGGCGCGCCCGCAAGGACCGCGAGACCCGCGTGCACCTGCCCGAGGGAACCCTCGTCGCCGTCGCAGGCGGCAAGACCGTCAACGACCCCGGCGCGGTGTTCACTCGCCTCGACAAGGTCCGCGCCAAGTACGCCGACATGATCCTCGTCCACGGCGGCGGTCCCGGCGTCGAGAAGATCGCCGCGCAATGGGCCGAGCGGAACGGCGTCCACCAAGTGGTGTGCAAGCCCGACTGGGACCGCCACGGACGGGCCGCGCCCTTCCGCCGCAACGACGACCTCCTCAACCTCCTGCCCAAGGGCGTCATCGCCTTCCCCGGCAACGGCATCACCGAGAACCTGATCGACAAGGCCACGAAGCTCGGCATCCCGGTCATGCGGGCGGCCTGAGCCGCGGCGCCATCGCGGGCCGTGCCGATCCGTCGGCGCGGCCCGCTCATCCTTCCCGTCACGATCCGGTGCGGCGGCGCGGGCAACGCCGCGCCGGTATCCCCTCACTGCCCGCCGCGTGGATGCTCTCGCTGGCGCTTCGCGCCGTGCTCGCCGCGGCCATCGCCTCGCTCGCCGCCATTGCACCGCTCACGTCGCCGGCGCCGGCTTCGCCGCGCACCGGCATCCGCACGGCCGTCCGCGGTCGTGGCGACACGACTGCCGGCTCCCGTGCGGTCGCGCCCGTCGCCGCGTTCGGCAGCGTGCTTCGCACGGCTGCCCGCGGCTCCGTCCACGCCACCGTTCGCCGTCGCGCGGCTAACGCCGCGGTAACGTGTGCGCCTTCCTCTCCCGCGCTCGCGGTAACGAGTGAATGGAGAGCCATCGCCTTGAACACCAACGCTTGCACCGCCCGTCCCTGCGTTGCGGGAACATGTGTGCGGCGCCTGACTGCTCGGAGGAACATGTGAGACAACACTCATGCGCCAAGGTAACGAACCGACCTGTGCACCAGCTCCGGTGCGCGATGTGTGAAGAATGCCGTGGCCCGCTTGCACCGCGCGCCGCGCTTCGTTACCTCTGTTGTCGGGACGACAATGCGGAACGCGCTCGGAGATCGCGGACCGGTCGTCTCGCTCAAGCGCCGCGATGGCTCCAAACCCTCGCGGCGACGGCCTCTCGGGCCCAACGCGGTGTGTACGGCGCGAACGCCTGTAGGACTCCAGTGGGAGCTTCTACCCTCACACCCCACGCACCAAGGGTGCCTTGAACGAGACTCGACCGGTTCGCCTTCAGCGGACGATTTTCGTTACCTATACGGATTGACGGTCACGGAGGGCACGTCGCCCTACTCGTCGTCTGGAGACGTCCGCCCCTGGCGCAACAAGCGCACAGGCATGGTCCAGCAGGTCCCACGAGGTTGTGCGGCAGGCGGGCGAAGCGGCGGTTGTGGTCAGCCATGTACTTGGGCAGGAAGGCATTGGCCCCGTCGATGGAGTCGATGCCGCAAAGGCGCAACTCCTTGAGATGGTCACCTTGCCGGGCGCGTCGATGCTCCCGTCGTCGGCTTCGATCTCCGCTTTGACTCGCGCCAAGGCGGCCGCGGCGGCGATCGTGTGAATACGACCTTAATGCGGTTTCAGGGAGCTTGCTCTAAACGCGGCAATCAACTGCGAGGTCAACTCCAGTGTGGGACAGCCGATGACCTTGAAGACCGGTTTGCCATCAATCAATTGATTCTTCACTGGTTCGTTTACGCAAGTCGGGGCTGTGATGGGCGACGTGTAGTGCCCTCTGAGGTATGCCCAAATGCGTCCGTGCCACTTCTGTCCGGTCGGCAGCAGCACGGATTGAATCTCCCGCGAACGGGGTCGCCCAGCCTGTTCGTGGTACCTTATCCCTATCGCGCCCCTTGCGTCCCTCGTCCTGCAGTGGCCCCGTCCTACCATCCGTTGCAGCTCGTCATTGACGGTGAGGAATGACTGCAGCGACTCGTCGGTAGCGAAATCGATGGCCTTCTGAGGCAGGTGGCTCTTGTAGTCACAGCTCTCACTGTAACCTTCCCAAGTATTGCACCTCAGCATCTTGAGCACTCGATCTTTCACTTTCTTCCCCTTCTCCGAGTTTGGCACCTGCAAGTCACCGAGACCCGGCCTTGGCCTTGATCTTGTCCACCAGCCGCACGGCCACGTCGATGTCCTCCTGCATGGTGCGTCCGCTCACCCCTACGGCGCCCGCCACGGCGCCGTCGTCGTCCTTGATCAGTACCCCGCCGCCGATAGACGTCAGGTTCGAGTCGCCGTAAGCGGCGATGCCGCGGTCTCCCACCATCTTTTCGATCTCCACCGAATCCCGGCCGAACCACACCGCGGAGTATGCCTTGTTGTGGGACAGGACGCTGGAGCGGTACGGCGCGCCGTTCATGCGCGTGTAGTGCAACAGCTCTCGGTGCGCATTCAGCACCGCAAAGGATACCGGACGCCCGGTCTCGTTCGCCAGCTCGGCGAGCAACTCGCCGGCTGATTCATGAACGACGTCGTGTGACAAGTCTGCCATGCTCGTAACCTCCCTGCTGCGGCGTTTCGTACTTCGTGGGTAAGGGCCTCTCTTCAGCTTGTTCTCTTATTGACACCCGGACGCGGAGTCAAGCTACCGAGGTTCCATCGAGGGTCCGCATTCCGGAGGTCACGCCGCCGGCCGAGCATGGGCCGGAACGCGCCTGACGCTGAGGTCGCGTTGATTCTTCGACCCCGCAAGGGTATAGCCTAGACCATACCGGGCCGAAAGGAGCACGACGTGCTGAAGGGTCAGAAGGCCGAGTTGGGCGGGAGCACCCCGTACCAGAAGTGGATCGCGTCCCAGGGCATACCGATCCTCAAGGAGTTCTACGTCAAGGATCTGGGAGCCGTGGAACTCGCACCGTGGGAGTGGAAGGGCGGGCTTGGAGCCTACCTCAACCTCATCGGCACCGGTGAGAGCAACGACTCCTACATCTGCGAGATCCCCCCGGGCGAGAGCCTCCATCCCCAGCGCTACCTGTTCGAGGAGATGATCTACGTGGTGAGCGGCCACGGGGCTACTTCGGTGTGGAACGACGAGGGCCGAAAGAGCACCTTCGAGTGGGGCGCCGGCAGCGTGTTCTCCCCGCCCCTCAACACCTGGCGCCAACACTTCAACGGCAGCGGCTCGGAGCCCGCGCGCTTCTTCGCCGTCACCTCCGCGCCGCTGGTCATCAACCTCTTCCACAACACGGACTTCGTCCTGGACAACCGGTTTTCCTTCGACGACCGTTTCAGCGGCCCCGAGGACTATTTCTCCGGCAAAGGCGAGCAGTACGACTTCCGCGCCATCAAGGTGTGGGACACCAACTTCATCGCCGACGTGCGGTCCATCGAGCTGTACACGCGCGAGAACCGGGGCGCGGGCGGCCGGTTCCTGGGCATTGAGCTGTCCGAGAACTCCATGACGGCGCACATCGCCGAGTTCCCGGTGGGCACGTACAAGAAAGCGCACCGACACGGGCCCGGAGCCCACGTGGTGATCCTCGGCGGCAAGGGATTCTCGCTGATGTGGCCCGGGGGCTCCGACATCCAGCAGTTCGACTGGCACGAGCGCAGCGTGATCGTGCCGCCGGAGATGTGGTTCCACCAGCACTTCAACTCCGGCTCGGTCCCGGCCCGCTATCTGGCGCTGCGCTGGAACAGCCGCAAGTTCCCCATGAAGGAGAAGGGCTTCGGCACGGACAAGAGCGTCAAGGAGGGGGGCGACCAGATCGAGTACGAGGACGAGGACCCGAGGATCCGGGAGATCTTCGAGCAGGAGCTCGCCAAGGAAGGGTTGCAATCGAAGATGGCCGCGGTGACGGGCTGACGGGCCTCTCCGCTCAACCCGGAGGAATATCCCATGGCAAACAGAATGCGTATCTACTATCGGGCGTCCAGCCACGTGCCGCTGTGGAAGGTCATGGAGCAGGGCGGTTTTCTGGAGCGCCACGGCGTGGCCATGGACTTCGGTTCCATGGAGGGCATGCGCGGCAAGGCCATGCAGGGGCTGCGGGCCGGAGAGATCGACATCGTCTCCGGCAACCACCACAACCTCTACGTGCGCCGGGCGCGGCACGGGGAGCCTTTCGTCCACCTCGCCCAACCCAACAACCAGTGGCGCGAGAACTGTCTCGTGGCCGGGGACGGGGTCCACGGGCTCCAGGACCTCAAGGGCAAGCGGGTGGTGATGGACGATTTCGACGGACACACGGGACTGAACGTGTGGCTCTACCTGAGGCTCCACGGACTCGAGGAAGGACGCGACGTGGAGTTGGTGACGGGCGAGAAGGACGCCCGCGAACGCGTGCGCAGCGTCATGTCGGGACAGTGTGACGCCACGTTCGTGCGCGCGGTGGACCGGCTGCGTGCCCGGGCCATGGGCGCCACGCTCATCGACCTCCCCTCCATGGACATGATCGAGGGCGTCACCCTCACCACGACCACCACCTACGTCCAGGGTCACGCCGAGGAAATCCGCTCCCTGATACGCGCCCTGGTGGACGCCGTTCATTTCTTCAAGACCCGTCGGGACGAGACCCTGAAGATCATCAAGACCCACTGCGGGGACAAGTACGAGTCAGACGAAGAGCTTGCGGTCTTCTACGAGGACCAGACCCGTACCCTGGAGCCCAAACCCTACCCCACCCTCGACGCCATCCGTAACGTCTTCGCCCTGGCGGTCAAGCGACACCCCGAGGTGGAAGGGTTCAATCCTCTGGCCATGTGGGACCTGCACTACCTGAGAGAGATCGACGACAGCGGCTACATCGACGAAGTGTGGGGGACTTCCGGGTAGTCCCGCGCGCTTCGGCGGCGCCCTGGCAGCCTTTCCTGAGAGAGGCACGGCACGGGCGGGTCTGAACCCCCTACAACAGTTGCCAGATCAACGCTTCGGGCCAGTAGACGTGCATGATGCGGTCGTAAACTCCGTACTCGAAGGCGGCGATGGCCGCGGCCATGCCGAGTGACAGGAACCAGCCCGCCCCGTAAGTCTTCATGTAGAGAAAGACGAACAGCACGAGGGCCACGGGCAGTCCCACCACGAGGACGGCCAGGAGCAGGCCCATCAACCAGCCCCAGATCTCCGCGGTGCCGCGTTGGAACGCCCCAGGCTCACCCTCTTCGAAGGAAGGGATCTCGAAAGCCAGCTTCGCGTCCCGAGCCGGCTTCCTGTTGCGGCGGAGATCCAGCATCAACTGCGCCGCCACCATGACCAGCCCGGCGCTGCCCAGCACCAGCACGATGATGGAGGCGCGCAAGGGCCAGTCCCAGGCCGCGATCATGGCGGCCAGGATGGCCAATCCGATGAAGAGCGTGAAGAAGTCCGCCGGCCTGAATCTCATGGACGCCTCCTTCATGAAACCGCTGCGCGCCGCGCCTTGATCATGGGAAAGACCAGCGTCCCCGCCACCAGGAGGGACAGGATGATGACCCCGGGGCGGAACACCCACCCCATGCCGTAACGCGCCACCGCCAGCCACAGATAGAGCTCCATCTTGCGGCCCAGAACGAAACCGAGCACCACCGGCGCCCGGGGCCAACCGAAGATCTTCAGCAGGTAACCCAGCAGCGAAAGCGACAACAGCGCCACCAGGTCGCCGATATCGAAGTTGGCGGCAAAGGCGCTGAGGAACGCCAGCGCCACGATGAACGGCACCAGCACGTAAAAGGGCAGGACGCAAATGCGCGCCGCGGGCTTCACCAGCACCCAGCACACCGCGGAGGCCAGGATCTGGGAGAACACCAGCGCCCAGATGATGCTGAAGACGAAGCCCAGTTGATCGGTGAGCATCTCGGGCCCCGGCGTCAGGCCCACCGCCACGAAGGCGATGAGCAGCAACGCCATGGAGGTGCTGCCGGGGATGCCGAACGCCAGCGTGGTGATGAGCGCCCCACCCTCCTTCGCGTTGTTGGACGATTCCGGCGCGATGACCCCGCGCACGTCGCCGCTGCCGAAGCCCCCGCTGTTCCTTTCGGTCTGCCGGGCGTGGGCGTAGGCGAACCAGTCCGCCACGTCGCTCCCCAGACCCGGCAGGACCCCCACCCAAACGCCGATGGCCGAGCAGCGGATCATCAGCCACCAGTGGCGGAAGGCGTCCTTGATACCTTCCAGCAGACCGCTGCCAAGCTTCTGGACCTCGGCCACCCGGCCCTTGCGGCCGGCCAGGGCGATCATCTCCGGGATGGCAAAGATGCTGAGCGAGATGAGGACCACGCTGACGCCGTCCCAGAGATAGGGCAGCCCGACGTCGAAGCGGATCACCCCGGACTTGTCATCCTGCCCAATGGTCGAAAGAAGGACGCCGAGGATGCCCGCGGTGAGCCCCTTGAGGGGCGCACCCGAGCTGATGGTCCCCAGCATGCTGAGCCCCCAGATGGTGAACATGAAGAGCTCGGGGGAGCCGAAGCTCCGGACGATCTCCCGCAGCACCGGCAGCGAGGCAAACAGCACGAAGGCGCCGAAGATGCCGCCGAGCATCGACACCATGAATGCGGCGCTCAGGGCTCGGGCGGCTTCTCCGTTCCGGGCCATGGGATAGCCGTCCAGCACGGTGGCCTGGGCCCCGGAGCCGCCGGGCACGGCCACCAGCACGGAGGTGAAGGTGTTCCCGGTGTTACCCACGGTGGTGACGCCGATGAGGAACGCGATGGCGTTGAAGGGCTCCATGACCATCGCGAAGGGCAGGACCACCGCGAGCTGCGACGGCCCGCCCACACCCGGCAGGGCGCCGCCCCAGGTACCCAGGAGGACGCCGAAGAGGAGGAGCAGCATGGGCTCGGGCGCGAGTATGCCCGAAAGACCCTGCCAAGCAGCGTCGAGCATGGTTTCGATCGTCCCTCCCCCCGGACCCGGGCCGGCGAGGGTCGGGGTGGGGGCCTCAGACCCGGCGGACCGTTAGTTCTGGACCGGCAGGCCGTGCTTCTCGCGGAGCTTCCGGTTGAAGCTCATGACTTCGTCGGGAATCACCAGCGAGTCCCTGATCAACTGTTTGGTGTCGGGCCCGGTCAGTGGACGGTAGCCCTTGCCGAGGATCTTCCCGGCGTCCTTTTGGAAACCGGGGTCGGCCAGCACCTTGTCGAAGGACGCCCTCAGCGCCGTCACGACGGTCGCGGGCGTCTTGGCCGGCAGCACGAAGTACTTGTCCACCGAGCTCGGACCGGACCAGATCCGGTACGCCTTGCGCGCCATCCCCTTGGGCAGCTTGTCGCCAAGAAGCTCCTCCAGCGTAGGCACGTCGGCGAAGTCCGCCCTTTTCTCGTGGACGGCCAGCGCCACCGCGTCGCCCTTGAGAAAGCGCCGGATGATCCTCGAAGTGCCGGAGCCGAACATGTCCACCTCGCCCCGTTCATAAGCGAGGTACACGTCCCGCGAACTCGGATAGCCGTGCACGATCTTGATGTTCCAGCCGCCGTATTCCGCCCCGTAGACCGCCATGGCGTCCGACGGCCGATAGCCCGGCCCGGAAGAGCCCACGGCCACCGGCGCCGCCGAGGGATCCTCGAGCCGGGCCAAAGCGCTCTTGCGGACGAACTGCACCGACGGCCCGCGCTCGATGGAGCCGATGTACTCCCAACTCAACGGGTCATAACGGACGGACGACGCCTTGCGCGCCACCGGCGAAAGACTGCCGCCGCCCGCGAACACGGCGGTGGTCAAACCGTCGGGGCGCGTCTTGCGCTGGAAGAAATTGGCGGCTGCCGTCTGAAGCGGCTTGTTGCGGATCACCACCTCGGGCTTGCCGGGCAGGTACTTGCTCCAATAACGCGCCACGAGCCGTGCGGTGGTGTCCGTGCCGCCGCCCGGGCTCGACGCCACCATCACCACGAACGTCTTGCCCGAAAAGTCCACGGCCTGGACAGCCGGGGGCGCGACCGCCACGGTGACACACAAAAGCACTCCTGCGACAAGGGCCGGAACGGCTGGCTTCATGAAAACCTCCTTAACTATTCACGTGTTACGTTTGAACCAGTCGTATATCGAAGAAGTGCGCACGGTGTCAAGCCGCACCGATGCAGCTAACCCCCGAACAGCACTCCGTCCGGCCACAGCACCTTGAACACGCCTTCGAAGAGGCCCCAGACCAGGAGAAAGGCGATGGCGGCCATGAGCAGGGCGACCCGCAGCCTCTCTCCCCCTTCGATGAGGCAGTAGAGGAAGATGAAGAGCGGGACCGCCACGGTGATTCCCAGGAGCCATACCGCCAGCGCCGCGCCTGCGAACCAGGCAAAGAACACTACGGTGCGTTGGCGTTCTACCGTGGGGGCCAGATGCCGGCTGAAGCCTTCATCCATTTCGATGCCGCCGGGCGCGGCCTGCTCCCGGCCGGTGCTCACCCGAAGGAGTTGCCACAGGGCCAGGGCCGCGCCGGGGACCGCGGCGATGTAGACCGGCATGAGCTTGGCGATGAACGGCCACTCGAAGCCGATCCGTATGGCGAGGAGGAAGAACGCCAGGAAACCCAGCACCAGCAGGGTCTCCCAGTTGACGCGGAAACCCGTGGGGGCGCCCTCCCCTGCTCGAACCCGGCCGGATGCCGCGCCCCGTTCCCTCCGGCTCCAGAGAGTGTAGCCGAGGGTCGCCGCCACCGCGCACAGGAGCACCAGCACCGACGGACGCCCCAGCCAGTCGAAGCCGTAGCGCGCGGTGGAGATGTAGAGGTACTTCTCCATGATGATGCCGAGGATCATGCCCAGGATCAGCGGCGGCCGGGGATAGCCGAAGCGCTTCATGAAGTAGCCGACAAAACCGAACGACACGACCATGACCAGGTCCAGAGGGCTCTGGTTGGCGTTCATCGCGCCGATCAGCACGAAGCCCAGGATCGAGGGGACGATGATGGAGTAACGCAGCTCGGCGAGCCTGGCCAGTTGACTGGAGAAGATCAGGCCGAGGCATCCGCCGATGACGCTGGCGATGCCCAGGACCCAGATGATGCTGTAGACCACGTCGGCGTTGCGCTCCAGCATGAACGGCCCCGGCGCGAACCCCATGGTGGTGAGGGCGAAGAGAAAAAGCGCGGAAACCAGGCTGCCCGGCACGCCCAACGTGAGCGTCGGAATCAGGGTGCCGCCGTCCTTGGCGTCGTTGGAGGCCTCGGGGGCGATCACCCCGCGCACGTCGCCCTTGCCGAAGGTCTCCCTGGCGCCCTTGCAGGTCTGGGCGGCGTGACCGTAACTCAGCCAGTCCACGACCTGGGCCCCCAGTCCCGGGACGATGCCGACCCAGACGCCGAGGAAGCTGCACCGGACGACGAGCCAGCCGTTGCGGAAGGCGTCCCGGATACCGTCCAGCAGCCGGCCCGCCAGCGGCGCCGGCTCCCGCTCGACGCCCACCCGGGTGAGTGCGAGACCGAGGGCGGACGGCACCCCGAAAAGCGCCAGCGTGGCCACGGTCAGCGGCACACCCTCCAGCAGGTAGGGTTGATCGAACACGAAGCGCATGACGCCGGACTGGGGCTGGATCCCCACGACCGAGATCACCAACCCCATGGCGCCGGCCATCAGGCCCTTGATGGGGCGCGGTCCGGCCAGGACGGAGACCATGCTGACGCCCCAGAGCGACACGATGAACAGCTCCGGAGACCCCAGGAACAGAATGAGCGCCTGAGCCACCGGAATGGCGGCCGTCAGCGTCAGTGTACCGACCAGGCTCCCAAGGATGCCGGCAGTGAAGGCCGCGCCAAGGGCCCGGCGGGCCTCGCCGTTACGGCCCATGGGATAGCCGTCCAGCACCGTCGCCTGGGAGCCGGCGCCGCCGGGAATGCCGAACAGCACCGGCAGGTAGGCGCTGCAGGTGCTGCTGACCGCGTCCATGCCCACCAGGAAGGCGATGGCCACCAGCGGGTCCCACTGGGTCACCATGGACAGGAACAGGGCGTACATCAGCGGGGTGCCCAGGCCCTGCGGCGTCACCGCGGTAAAGGTGCCGACGCAGACACCGGCGAGCATCCCGATCAGAACATTCAGCGACAGGAGATTCTGTAGACCCTGGAAGGCGGCTTCAAGCATTTGGACCTATGGATCCGGACCTATTGGCCTGAAGCATGCGCGCCGGGACGCACGCATGACAAAGGGGTGCAGGGGCGGGTTTCAAACCCGTCCCCTGCCCATGTCACTGTCTATTTGGGCGCCTGGTGGCCCAGGCGCTTGAACTCGCTCATGATCTCGGGCTTCCAGTCGGTATAGATCTTCACTGCCTCCCACACGTCGGCGCTGCCGGCCACGCCGGCATAGGGCCGGATGCCGACGAACTTCTCCCAGTCCTTCTTGAAACTCGGGTCCTTGCCCGCGGTCACCAGCGCTTTCTCGAAGGCCGCCCGGATGGGCTCCGGCGTTCCCGGCGGGAGCGCCACGCTGCCGCCGAGCCGGCTCGTCGCGTTCATCTTCCTGATGAGGTTCTTGTGGACCTCCTTGTCCGTGAACGTGATCAGCGCCGGCGTTTTGGCGAACAACGGGTCCGGTATGGGCGGGAGATTATCCGGCAGGGTCATGGCCACGTGAGCCACCACCTGCTGCTTCTCGATCCAGTCCGGCCGGTCACGCTTGAACGAGGCCGAGTCGTTCACGCGTCCGTCGATCTCGCCCTTTTCCATGGCCAGATACATTTCCGGGGTGGAGTATCCGAGGACCCACCGGACCTTGAGTCCCAGCACCTCGGCCATGAGCCGGCCGTAGAGGTAGCTTCGATGCCCCACGCCCTGCGCGCCCAGCGCGACCTCCCGGCTGCGCAGGTCGTCGATGTTCTCGAAGCCCGACTTCCGGGTGGTGAACAGCACGTTGCGCTGCTTGCCGGTCCTCACGGAGCCGATCCATTCGTATTCACGGGGCTTGTACGTAGCCCCGGGAGCGCCGAAATAGGGTGCTTCCATGTCCGACGACACCACGACACCCACCACGCTGCCGTCCGGCCTGGACTTGGAGAACTTGAGCTGGGCGGGAATGCCCTTGCCGCCGGGGATGTTCTGCACCAGGACCGTCGGCTTTCCCGGAAGGTTGGCGGCCAGGTGTTTCGCGATGGTGCGCGCGATCCGGTCGCGGCGGCCGCCGGGCCGGGTGCCCAGGATCATGGTGATGGTCTTGCCCTTGAAATCGGCCTCGACGGCCTTGCTCTCGCCGCGGGCAAGAGCCGGCAACCCCGCGCTCAAGGACGCGGCGAGCAACAGTGAAGACAGAGTAATTCGAAGCATGGTCCCTCCTCGGTCTCGTAGTCGGACCGCAGTGTCTCGTAGTTGGATCGCAGTATGTGGCACGGGTGGTTGGTTGTCAAAGACGACGGGTTCTTGAAGGACCTCGACAACGGTTATAGACTACGACCCATGATCGAAGGCCCGACCCCGGGCCTTGAATCCACCAACAGATCGGACATGCCCAGCGGTCCTGCCATGAGCAATTCGACGCCTTCCCAAACCGCGCCGGCACCCGGCTCCGGGGAAAAGCTCGACCGCCTGAAGACCCTGCTGCACGAGATGTTCCAACTCGACCGCGGCGACCTGGACTTCGGCCTGTACCGGATCATGAACCTCAAGGCCGCGGAGGTCACGACGTTTCTGGACCGGGACCTGCTGCCGCAGGTCAAGGACGCGCTGCGGCTCACCGACAACGAAGAACGGACCCGGCTGGAAGAGGAACTGAAGGCCGCCCGCAAACAGGCCCGGGATCTGGGCCTCGACCCCGATGTCAAAACTCCGCCCAGGATCGCCGAGCTGAACCGACGGCTCGCCGAGATGAAGAAGGACGCGGACGCCGAGGCCGACGTTTACAACCACCTCGCCAACTTCTTCGCCCGCTACTACACCGAGGGCGACTTCGTCTCGCAGCGACGCTATTCGAGCGGCGGTCGGTCCGCCTACCTCATTCCCTACGACGGCGAGGAAGTGAAACTCCACTGGGCCAACGCGGACCAGTACTACGTCAAGACGACGGAGAACTACGCCAGCTACGCCTTCACGATGGGCGCGGGCGAGGCGGCGCGGCGCGTGCGCTTCGAGATCGCCGCAGCCGACAACGAGAAGGACAACGTCAAGGAAGCCAACGGCCGGCAGCGCCGCTTCGTGCTTGCGGGCGGCAAGCGCGCAGCCGCGGTCGAGGACGGCGAACTGGTGGTGCGTTTCGAGCACCGGCCGCTGACGGAAGGCGAGAAGAAACGATGGCCGGGCAACGGCAGCTCGCAACAGAGCCGCATCAACGAGGCGACGGTCCAACGGGTCCTGAACGCGGTGGAACCGGACTGGCGGGCTGCGCTGACCGCGCCGGCCCCGACGAACGCCAACGGCGAGCGCACCCTGCTCGAAAAGCACGTCGATCGGTACACGGCAAAGAACAGCTTCGACTACTTCATCCACAAGGATCTGGGGGGCTTCCTGCGTCGGGAACTGGACCTCTACCTGAACACCGAGGTCCTGAACCTGGACGACCTGGAACAGGGCGACGCCCCCCGCTTGGACCGCGCCCTGGCCCGGGTGCGGGCGATCCGCCACGTCGGCGGGAAGATCATCGACTTCCTGGCCCAACTGGAGGACTTCCAGAAGCGGCTCTGGCTCAAGAAGAAGTTCGTGCTGGAAACGAACTGGTGCGTGACGCTCGACCGCGTGCCGGAAACGCTCTACCCGGAGGTCGCCGCCAACGCCGCGCAGTGCGAGGAATGGGTTGAGTTGTTCGCGGTCGATGAGATAGCGGGGGATTTGACGAACGGCAACAGGGCCTGGAGCGATCCGCCGAGCGTGGACTTCCTCAGGGCCAACCCCTTCCTGGTGCTCGACACGCGGCACTTCGACCGGGACTTCACCGACCGGCTGCTGGCCGCCCTCTCCGACGCCGGACCGCTGGACGAGCAGACGGACGGGCTGTTGGTGCACGGAGAGAACTTCCAGGCGCTGAACCTGCTGCAGGCACAGTATCGGGGGCAGGTGCAGTGCGTGTACATTGATCCGCCGTACAACACGGCATCATCGTCGATCCTGTACAAGAATGATCTCAAGGATTCGTCGTGGCTATCGCTGATGGAAAACCGGTTGCCGCTCGCCAAGACGCTCCTGGTTGAAGATGGTGTTCTTTGTTGCGCCATTGACGACGAAGAGGTCTGGCGGTTGCGCGCACTGTTGCAGGATGTGTTCGACAAGGAAATCGGCGTCGCCCCGGTTCGCTCGACGCCGATCGGCCGGACGTCGGTCGGAAAGCTGTCGCCGACCCACGAGTACGCTTTGTTCTATGGCGGCGAGAAAGCCGCTCCCGGGCCACTCCTCAAGACGGAGAAGGAGAAACAGAGATATCCCTTCTCCGACGAGAGCGGACGGTATGCCTGGCGCAACCTGCTTCGGACGGGAACGAATGACCGGCGGGCCGACCGCCCGAAGTTGTACTACCCGATCTTCGTCGGTGACGACGACACGTTGCGTATTCCGAAAATGGAATGGGACGAGCAAAGCTCGGAATACCGAATCCTGGAGCAGCCTCGCAAGGACGAAACCGTCGTCTGGCCGGCGAAGGAGCAGGACGGGACGAAGATCGAGAAGAACTGGGAGCGCGGTTGGGAGCGGGTCTCTCAAGAAGCCGGCGAATACCGTGTGCAAAGAAACGGCAACGGTTCAGGAACGGAGGGGATCAGCATCCACTTCATGCAGCGCATGGACGTGGAGTCCACGCCCAAGACGTGGTGGGGCGACAGCAAGTATGCGTCCTCCAACCACGGAGCCAGGGTGCTCAAGGAATTGTTCGTGGACAACCCCTTCGATTTCCCGAAATCCGTTGCGCTGGTGGAGGACTGCATCCGCGCTTCGGGCGGCGGCGAAGCGGGCGCACAGGTTCTCGACTTCTTCGCCGGCTCCGGCGCCACCGGCCATGCGGTCGTCAACCTCAACCGGGAGGACGGCGGGCGGCAACGGTACACGCTCGTGGAAATCGGGCGCCACTTCGACACGATCATCCTGCCGCGCATGAAGAAGGTCGTCTATTCACCGGACTGGAAAAGCGGAAAGCCGGTCTCGCGCAATGGCGTCAGCCAGTTGTTCGAGTACGTCCGCCTCGAATCCTACGAAGATACGATGGACAGCCTCGTAGTGGCGCCGTTGTCGGATGGACAGAAGGATTTACTGGACAGAAATCGCGAGCTGGCGGAGGATTACCGGCTACGCTACGCCCTCGGTGTCGAAACCTCCGGTAGCCCATCCCTGTTAGGCAAGGAGCTCCGGGACCCCTTCGCTTACACCCTCTCCGTCGTGCGCGACGGCGTACGCCGCCAAGTCCCGGTCGATCTGCCCGAGACCTTCAATTACCTCATCGGCGTCCGCGTGGAATCCCGACGACAGATCGACGGAGTGCTCGCCATCACCGGCACGGATGGCGACGGACGGAAGTGCCTGATCCTCTGGCGCAATCTCGACGAGATGGACTACGCCGCGCTGGACGCCTGGTTCGACCGCAACCGAGACCGATTGGCTCCCTCATTGGAGATCATCTACACCAACGGCGACCAAACCCTGAACGCCATGCAACGAACCGACGAGACCTGGACCGCCGAAACCATCGAACCCGTCTTCCGGGAGCTGATGTTTGAGGAATCCGACGATGATCGATAATCGTGAACGTTCTGACAAAGACCTGACATTTTCTCAACGTAATGATTATAAATCTATGCCGGAGCCAATGCGTCTGGAGGAGATTTCGGATGATCTGAGACGAGAAATCTGGAATGAGACACGACGATTCCTCATATCAATATCATTTGGCAATGTCACATATTCCGTTTTCGAAAGTGACGAAACACGATTTATCGAACGCGTTCTTGGAAGACTACTAAATAAACCCGAAGACGAAATCAATACTAGATACGATAGAGTGCTCTATATTTTCAAAGAAATTATACAAGAATCATCTTTCTACAACGTCCTCGATGTTGTCGAACTCATTTTGCACGAAAAATACCAACTAGCGACTGCACAAAAACTTGCGGCCGCGCAAAACAAATTTTCGGCAGAAATCCGTCGTTCCTTCGAAAGACATACTGCTGCCTACTGGTTGGACACGTCAAGCTTTCCGCCTAGATTTTTTCCACGTAGCACCAGGATGCAAGGCGAGGCTACACGATCAGCTATCGAGACGATACGTGACGGGGGAATGAAAGGCGCTGAGACGCACTTGCGCCAAGCAGCAGAGAATGTCAACGCACGCCAATTTGCAAACTCGATTACGGACAGCATTCATGCCGTTGAGTCTGTCGCGCGCACGATCGACCCGGAGGCAAAAACGCTCGGGCCGGCGCTAGATTCCTTGCAGAGAAGTGGTGTGTTGAAGCATCCGGCACTCAAAGAAGCTTTCTCCAAGCTGTACGGTTACACGAACGACGAACAAGGAATCCGACATCCACTGCTCGATAAGGATTCGCCGGATGTCGATCTGGACGACGCGATGTTCATGTTCGGGGCCTGTGCTTCCTTTGCCGCATACCTAGTAAACAAGCATCGGAAGGCGGAGCAAGGAAAGAGCGGAGGTCCATGACCGTCCTGCAGAACCGCCTTGCCCTCCATCGCTTCATCTGCCGGGAGTTCGGCTACGAGGACCTTGGTGCGATGCTCGAACGGTTGGGGGACGCGCCGGCCGGGCTCGACGGCGATGGCGAGAGCGAGTACGCACGGGCGCTGTACCTGAACCCGGACCGCGCACGGGTGACCCCCGGTCGGTTCGCCGAGTACGACGCCAACATCGGGGCGCTGAGCCGGCGTCTGCGCATGACCGGGGAGCACGGCCGGACCTGGAAGCCGCACCAGTATCTCGCCCTGCTGTTTACCGAGCACTACCTGCGCCGCTACTTCGACGACCCCGAGGCCCTGTGCGCCGACCTCAACCAGGCGAAATCCCACTACAGGCCAACCTTCGACCTCCCGGACTACACACCGGACGACCTGCGCACCCTCGCCTTCCAGAGCGCCACCGGCTCCGGCAAGACCCTCCTAATGCACGCCCATGTCCTGCAATACCGGCACTACCTGGGCCGGGCCGGCGGGCGGCTGAACAACGTCGTGCTGGTAACCCCGAACGAGCAGATGTCGGTGCAGCACGAGCGGGAGTTGCGGGAGAGCGGCCTGCACGCGCGGCTGTTTTCCAGCGACGCCGGTTCGGACCTGTTCGCCCCGGTGGAGATCATCGACCTCAACAAGCTGGCTGAGCGCAAGGGCGTGAAGCGCGTGGCGGTGCAGGACTTCGGCGACGACAACTTGGTGCTGGTGGACGAAGGACACTTGGGGGCCTCCGGCAAGGTCTGGCGCGAGCGCCGCAAGGAACTCTCCCGGGGCGGCTTCACGTTCGAGTACTCCGCAACCTTCAACCAGATCGTGGGCCGGAAGGACGAGGACCTGCTGAACGCCTACGGCAAGTGCCTGCTGTTCGACTATTCCTACCGCCGGTTCCACGAGGACGGCTACGGCAAGGACTACGCCATCCTGAACCTGCCGGGCGGGGTGCAGGACGCAAACAGCAACATGTACCTGCTGGGCTGCCTGTTGACCTTCTACCAGCAGTGCCGCCTCTGGCGGGACAAGGGCGCGAGCTGGCAGGCCTTCAACCCGGCCAAACCGCTGTGGGTCTTCCTGGGCAAGACGGTGACCGGATCGAGCAAGGCGGACAAGGCCACGCAGTCCGACGTCGTCCGCATCCTGAGTTTCCTGGGCTGGGTGCTGGCCCACGAAGACAACGTGCGTTCCATGATCGCGCGCCTGCTTGCCGGGGAATCGGGGCTGCTCGACGACGCCGGCCGCGACGTCTTCGCCGGCCGCCTGTCGCATCTGCCGGCAGGCGAGGACCTCTACGCCGACCTGTGCGACACGTTGTGCCACGGCGCGGGCCGGCTCCACGTCGTCTATCTCACCGCGGGCGAGGGCGAGCTGCACCTGCGGACCGCGGACAACGACCCCTTCGGCGTGGTCAACGTCGGCGACTCCGCGGCGCTCTACAAGCTGCTCACCGAGCAACCCGACCCGGACTTCGACGTGGAGCGGGAGATGGGCTTTGCAGCGCGGCTCTTCGCCAGCGTGGACCGGGCGAGCTCGCCCGTGAACGTCGTCATCGGGGCGCGACGCTTCATCGCAGGCTGGAACTCCTGGCGCGTGAGCACCATGGGGCTGATGCACGTAGGTGTCCGCGAAGGACCGGAGATCATCCAGATGTTCGGCCGCGGCGTGCGCCTGAAGGGCTGGAACATGAGCCTGAAGCGGCACCGGGAAACGGGGGAGGCACCGCCCGCGGACAGCGCCGAGCTGGCAGAGTTGGAGAAGCTGTATGTCTTCGGACTGCGCGCCAACTACATGCAGACCTTCCGGGACCTGCTGGCAAGGGAAGGGATGCGCGCCGAGCAGGAGACTTTCTCGCTGCCGGTCACGTGGAACTTCTCCCGGAAGACCGACCTGAAGCTCATCCGGCTCCAGGAGGATGAGCGATACGACCTTTCAGACGAACGCCCCGTGCTGCCGGGACCGGAGGATGACGGCCGTCCCAACGTAACGCTGGACCTGTATTCCCGGCTTCAATCCGTTGCCTCCGACGGCGCCACGGCGGGCCGCGGAACGGAAAGATCTTTGACCAGTCTCAAGCCCCATGCCGCCTTCTTCGACGCGGCCCGCGTCCATGACCGGCTGCTGCGGCGCAAGCGGCAGAAGGGCTGGCGCAACCTGGTCATCCCGCGGCAGACCGTGGAACGACTGCTGCAAAGCGACGACTGGTACGAACTCTACCTGCCGCAGGAGCGACTGCACGCCACCGGGTTCCGGCAGGCGCGCGGCCTGGAGGACGTCGCCGTCGATCTCATAACCGAATACGCCGACCGCTTCTGGCGCGGGCAACGCCGACGCTGGGAGCACGACAGGATCGCGGTCGTCACTCTGGACACGGACGACCCGAACAACGCCGTGGCTTACGAGTTGTCCGTGGATTCAGCCGAGAACCTGTTGGTCCGGGACGCCGGCGGGTTGGCCGCCAATATGCGGGAAGGCCGGTACGGTGAGTTGAAGGATTGGTATGAAAACCTGAAGGTCGGCGTCATCCGCGCCCGGAAGCATGCCTATCAGCCCCTGTTTTACGCCGGAAAGGACCGCGTCGTTACGATCCAGCCGGTTCCCCTGGACGAAAACGAAAAGCGCGTGCTGGAGGGGCTGGAACGACTGGCCCGGAAAGACGACCCCTGCCTGCAGGGCAGGGAGTTGTTCCTCATCCGCAACCTGACCCGGGGCCGGGGCGTGTCGTTCTTCGACGACTTCGGCTACTACCCGGACTTCATCGTCTGGCTGAAGGAAGGCGAGCGGCAACACGTCCTGTTCCTCGACCCCAAGGGATTGAGCCGGTTCGGTCGGAGGGAACGCGAAAAGGTGCAGTTGCACCGGAACATGGCGGAGATCGAAGAGCAGGTGCGCAGGGTGGATCCAAACCTGCGTCTGGGCGCCTACGTCCTCTCCGTCACGCCGGCTGCGGACATCGGCGACCGCGGGCGCTCCGTCAGCGACTGGAAGGCGGACGGCGTCTATTTCCTGAACGAGTCCGATTGCCTGGAGCAGGTCATCCGGCACGCGCTGCAATCGGCAGCCTGACCCTTGGCAATGGGTCCCGGGCCGCTCGCCGGTTTGCTGCGGACGGGGCCCCTTATCTATATTAAAATGACTGAGCTGCACTGCTGCGGAGCAAGGGTAAACGAGGAGAAGCACATGAACGACAACGGAGCATCCCACTGGTTTGAGGATTACGCGCAAGACACCGATGAAATAGAAGTCGAAGAGTACGACATCACGGTATCTCCCAACGACTTCAACGTGATGACCTTGTATAACTTCGTGGATTCGGGCGCAGTGCGGATACCCGGCTTCCAGCGCAACTTCGTATGGGATTTGAGGCGTGCCTCCAGACTGATCGAATCGCTTATCCTCGGTCTGCCGATACCTCAACTCTTCCTGTACGAGCAGCAGCGTAACCAGTTTCTCATGATAGATGGGCAACAGCGTCTGATGTCCATCTACTACTTTAAGAAAATGCGTTTTCCTAAAACGGACAAAAGAGTGGAGCTCCGTGAGGTTTTCCATCATGAAGGAAAAATTTCCGATGAGATTCTACACAACGACAAGTACTTCCAGGCATTTAACCTTCGACTGCCTGATAAACTGCCGAACCAGCGGAACAGGTTCAAAGACCTGAACTACTCGACACTCGGAGAACATACGGGACAGTTCGACTTGCGGCCGATCCGAAATATCGTTGTCAAGCAAAATTCACCTTCCGACGATGATTCCTCGATATTCGAGATCTTCAACCGACTCAATTCAGGCGGCATTACCCTGCGCCCACAGGAAATTCGCAGTAGTATGTATCATTCGAAGTTCTATGAACTGCTTTACAACATCAACAACATTCCGGAGTGGCGACGGCTGCTGGACCGGCCCGAACCCGATCTGCACAGGAAGGACGTGGAAATCCTCCTCCGCGGGTTTGCCATGCTCCTCGATGGAGAGAATTATGCGCCTTCCATGGTCAGGTTCCTCAACCAGTTTTCCAACAAGTGCAAACAGTACGATTCCGTTGAGAATTCCGATGAGAACAACCAGTATCTTGACCGTCTCTTCAAGTCCTTCTTGAACGCATGCTCGATCCTGCCGAAAGACGCTTTCGTCAGGAACGGACGCTTCAACATCGCGCTCTATGAGGCCGCATTCACCGCAGCTTGTGAGAAGGCATTCAAGGATCGCAGCTTTGTCAAAGGCTCCCTGGACGTCAATCGGATACGGGAGCTCGAAAAGGATCAGGACTTCGCCGAAGCGAGCCACGCAGGCACTACGCAAACGTCCAGCGTAAGAAAAAGACTGGACAAGGCGCGGAAGATCGTCGGTTCACTGGACACCGAGAGCCGTCCCCGATGAACATCGAGGACTTGCATAACGAATTTTCCGGTATCCTGACGTTCCTGGAAAACAACGGTGAGGTGTCATGGCGCACAATGGCAGATGAAAACTTCCGAAAGGTATTGCTGATCGCCGTCGCGAGTCACTTCGAGCGTTCCCTGCGGGACGCGATGTCCAACTTTGCCAAAGAGATCACCGGGGATAACCACCCCTTGGCCTACCTCATCCAGAAGAAGGCGATCGACCGCCAATACCACACATGGTTCGATTGGGAGAAGCACAACGCCAATCAGTTTTTCGGTCTCTTCGGAAACGCATTCAGTGACAGTATGCAACGGAAGGTACGCGATGACGATAGCTTGAATTCTTCCATCAGGGCGTTTCTGGAGATCGGACAAGAAAGAAATCGTCTGGTCCATGGCGACTTCAGCAACTTCACGCTCGAGAAGACATCGGAAGAGATATACAAGCTCTACTCTGACGCGAAGGAGTTCGTTGAGCAATTCCCCCAGCTTCTCAGGAGTTTCATCGCAGATTAGCGCCGTCGCGCCACTGATCTGCCGGCGCCGGCGCGTCCCTCAACCCGAACGGAACTTTCCCGAAGTTACCTCGCTCCGCAGGATCTTTCCCACCGGGCTCTTGGGGAGCGAATCCATGAACTCGATGCGGTACGGTATCTTGAAGTGCGCCAGTTCCTGCCTCAGACTCCGGCGCAGGTCCTCGGCCAGCGCCTCGGAGGGCTGGGAGCCCGAGGCCGGCACCACCACGCCCAGTACGCGGTTGCCGATCTCCGGATCGGGCTCGGGCACCACCACGGCCTCGGCCACCGCGGGATGGCGCTGGAGGGCGTTCTCCACTTCCGTGGGCGCCACGAACAGCCCGCGGCTCTTGAAGCAGTCGTCGCTGCGTCCGACGATGAAGAAATAGCCGTCCTCGTCCCGGTACGCCAGGTCGCCGGTATCGTAGAAGCCGCCGCGTCGCGCCGCTTCGGTGCGCGCGGGGTCGCGGTAGTATTCGAGGAAGAGCCCGGGATCGTCGGTGGAGATCACCGCCCGTCCCGCCTCGCCCACCGGCACCGAACCGCCGGCGTCGTCCACGAGGCGGATGCCCACGTCCGGGGCCGGCACCCCTACCGAGCCGGGCTTCACCGGATGCCGGGGTCCCTGCCCCACCACGAGCTGGTACTCCGAGACCCCGTAGTGTTCGTACATCTCGCAACCGAAACGGGACTTCCATGCCCGGTAGGCGGCCTCGCGCAGGGGCTCGCCGGTGGAGTGCACGCAACGCAGGCGGCGGAGGTCGCAGGTGTCCTCGATGCCTTCCGTGGCCAGCATCCGGCGATAGACCGTAGCCACGGAGTGCAGCACGGTGATGCCCAGGGCGGCCGCCTGCTCCATCACGTTCTCGGGCGTGGCGCGCCCGGACAGGATCGCACAGGTGACCCCGTTGCGGAGCGGAAAGAGGAGGTTGTGACCCAGGGCGCTGACGAAGCTCCACTCGCCCGTGGCCATGACCACGTCGCCGTCCGCGGGAGGAAGCCGGAAACGATTGAGGTCCCCCAAGGCCACGATCCACCGATGGGCGTGGACGATGACCTTTGGCCGTCCGGTGGTGCCGGAGGTACAGACCGCGAACGCGGGTTCGTGGGCGGAGGTGTCCCGGGTGGGCGTGCCGTGAGGAGGTTCCCGGATGAGGGAGTCGAAGTCCGCTTCGCCGGCCTGCGCCCCCCGGACGCAGACCAGGGTGTCCAGGCCCGCGGGCCGGCGAAGCCGCCGCAGAGCCGATGCCCGGGACGCCTCGGCGACGGCCAGCCTCGGCGCCGTCTGCTCCAGGATGGCCTCCAGCTCCTGCGCCCCCAGCAACGAGTTCACGAGGACCGGCAGCGCCCCGATCTTCATGGCGGCCAGAAGAGTCGCGGCCAGCTCCGGGGAGTTGGGCATCTGCACCAGCACGGGCTCTCCGGGAGAGGCCCCCAGCTCCCTCAATCCCTCCGCAAGACCCCGGACCTTGTGGAGCAGCTCTCCATAGCTGAGCGAGCCGCGGTCCCACCGGAGCGCGGTACGGTCACCGAACCCCGCGGCAACCGGACGCTCCAGGACCTCCTGCGTGACGTTGAGCCGTGACGGGATCGTGCGATAACCCGGCCACGGCCGAGAACAGTCAATTGTAGTGCTCACTGCGGAACCACCAAATGGACGACACTGCGCTCAATGGGAAATATCGACTCCGGGAAAGAACCTTTCTGCGCGGGAAGCCTGTCAGCATATCGAGCAAATGCCGTATGATAGAAGTTTCGGAGAATGAAGTTGATAAAGCAAAACGGCGTCATTGGAGCCGTTAGTGGAATGCGGCACCGTTCATATTGGCCGAGAGTCAAGTGAGCCTTGGGATGCAGCAACTCCTGATAGTGACCATCGCGGGCGTCGTAGTCGAAACGTAGTGGAACGGGAACTATGTTCCTTGCGACAACATCTGCATAGATCTCGTCATTCAGGTAAATCTCCGGGTTATCCTGAAAATCATCCAGATGAGGCGCAGAAAAAAAAGCAAGTCGGTGACGTTGCAGCGTGGCGTCATCGAATTCATACATCATCTGGATCAGCGCGCCATCAAGCATTCTCAAGTTATACGCCCGTTCCTGAGCCAGATGTTGGTAGATTGCTTCGTAAGACCGATCCTTCAACGCCATGGAGACCTGTCCGGCCTTGGGGAAAGTGACCTCTACGAGATCGTCCCGACCCGACCGCTGGAACGCGAACTGTTGATCATCAGCTAGTCCCATTTCTACCAAGGACTGAATGAGCTGATTGACGTACCCTTTGATCTGGCTATGGGTCAATATCGCCATTACTCCAGAAGCTGCCTGAGTTTCGCTCGCGAAACTTCGTCCAGGTCTTCAGGTTGAAGCCTGCCCGCTTCGAGATCTTCGACGAGTTTCGTAAGGACATTTTGATATCGCTGACGCTGCTTATTCTCTTCCGTCGTCATGTCGCGATGAATGACCTTTAACTGCTCACGTTGCTCTACAGTAGGATAAGTAAAGTCCAATTCGAAATTATGATCCCTTAGTCGGTTGTACTCCCCGATGAGGGCGTTCATATCGCTTCCGAATCCGAGAACGCGAACCCACGCCTTGCTCCGCGTAATGGCAGTAAAAAGACGGTTACGAATAGTCGCCAAGTTCCGTGCCGCTGTGTGGCAGTCCTGAGCATTGATGATATATACCATGCCGGCCTCATTGCCCTTGGCGCGATGGACTCCGGTAAAGGTCACGGAATCAATCGGTGACTCCAGAAAAAAAACGTCCGCACCGGTGTCAACACCGGCAAGATGAGAATTGATCCCCCCTTTCAGCAACCGAGCGCGTATTGGTCCGACGACCTTTCGGGTCTTGAGTGGATCGGGATTGATGACGATAATATCGTCATGTCTCAGTTCATCTTCTGACAAGTTTTTCTTGATCGCGTCGGTGAGCCAATTGGCCTGTTCCTCTTCGTTGTCAAAACATATGAACTGTATCAAGTCATCCAATTCCGAATGATCTTCGAGAAATTTTGGGCTCGTTTCCTCTGGTCGGGACAGGGTAATAGAGTGACCCTCTTTCAGTTCTCCGTGTCGCTGTTGATAGCCAATATCATCCCATAGTTGTGGGTGATCGAACATTTGAACAAGACCGATTCCGCCCGCTTCACGCGGTTGGCGATATATTCCGAAGCCGACTGCATGAGCCGTCACGAGAACGGGACGGGAATTTCGGTAACATTTTGCGAGGATGATGTCCTGTTTCGGTCTGGCGCCGTCCAGGTTGTCGAACTTCACCTTGGGGGATCCATCGTTGTTTCTCCCGAATATCTCTTCAGGCGAAGGCAAGGATTCTCCCGAGAGACCTTGCAATTCGTCGTAAGCGTAAACCAGTCTCTTGGGAGGCTTCAACATTTCATAACAGAGCCGCAGGAACGCCGGAGGTAAATCCTGTGCTTCGTCAAGGAGGATAGCGTCGTAAAGTTGTTTGCTCTTGGAAATCTCCCCCAGTGCGTGGTCACATGAAGCACGAAATGCCATTTCCGAGCCATATCTACCCCTTGCCGCGTTGAAATCGAAATAGACGACATCATTCTCGTGACAAAACTCATGATAGATCCCGTCACGATCGCCGCCACCCCGTCCTCCCCATGCGTTGATGATCCGCAATTGAACCCAGTCGGGTTCTTCACCTGTCTGTTCTATGGAGAAGTTGTTGATAAGGCGCCGAAAGTGATCCTTGAGCGAACGTGTATGGAAGGTTACCGCTATACGCCACTCAGGATGCTGGGCGTGAAGATAGGCCGCCTTCAATGCCAGCACGATTGTCTTGCCCGATCCCGCTAGGCCGCGAATCCGTTGTACCCCCTCCACCGTTTCGATAACTGCCTTGCTTTGCGTATTATCGAGAGTCGCTATTGAGTTTTCGAGAACTCTCAACGTGTCTCCGCGGGATCCCGACTGAGCGATCTTTCTGCTGCGCTTGCTCTTCCGGATCGTGGAAACGTTCTCAATAACCGATAGAGTTCTTCTGTAGATTTCTTCATCCGGCTCTTCCCAACTCAACTCGGTCAGCTCTTTGATAAGCGACGGCCCGTTGGCGAGCGGATAACCGTCTTGTGCATGTGAACTAGGTTTCCTAACCCCCGGCGCAAAAGAAACGACATGAATCGGAATGAGAAGATCCCTGCGCCTGACCAATTCCTTATGGCTCCTGAGTCGGGCTTCAAGCTTGTTGGCCGAGTCGTCCTGTCGCTGTTCGTAATCGTGCGGATCAGTTCCGTCGATGAGGTCGAACACCACGATTCCCTTGTCCGCGGAGATCAGAAGGGCGTCGATCAAATAACGCCCTTCGGCCGTGCCCATAATCGGGTATCCGATGAACAATTGTCCTACCCAGTCGGTCTGGGAGTACATCAGACCGACCAAGGCTTCACTCGACACGGGTTTCTGGTTCGTACCGTGAACGACCTCAATGCTCATGGCTGGTTCTCCTGACCATGCGGACCGACTGCCCGCTACTCCTTCTCCCCGTCCTTCTCCGGGAAGGGCCAGCCGGCGTCGTAGGGGTAGGTGTAGCGCGGCGGACGCTTCTCCCGGAACGCCCGCATGCCCTCCTGGCAGTCCCGGGTGCGGGTGATCTCCAGGACCGACTCCAGCTCTTCCCGGTAGCCTTCCTCGGTCCGGTTCCAGTTCCAGTACATCTTGACCAGGCGTTTGGCGTGGCGCACCGACAGGTAGGGGTTGGAGGCGATGCGGCCGGCCAGGGAGAAGGCTTCGTCCATGAGCCGTTGGTGGGGAATCACCTCGTCCACCAGTCCGATGCGCAGAGCTTCCTCCGCGTCGATGACCTCGCCGGTGAGGATCAGGCGCATGGCCCGTCCGATGCCCACCAACTTGGGCAGGTTGCGGGCGCCGCCGCTCTCGGGCACGAATCCGGCCGGCACCGCCACCTCGCCGAATCGGGCGCGGTCCGAGGCCAGCCGCATGTCGCAGAGCGTGGTCATCTCCAGGCCGACGCCTACCGCCGGCCCGTTCACCGCGGCGATGGTGGGCTGGGGCAGGTCCTCCAACTTGCGCATGGCGCTCTGGAGCACCCGGTGCCGGAGGTCGTTGAGGAAATACTCCGCCAGTTCCTTGTAAGGGCCTTCGATGCCGGTGGAGCCCTCGAAGGCCCCCAGCACCTCCCCTTCCGAGGCAAGGTCGCCGCCGGCGCAGAAGCCGCGTCCCTCACCCGTGAGGATCACCACCTTGAGGATCGAGTTGCGGGCGATCTCGTTGCACAGGGCGTCGAGCTCCAGCCGCATCAGGGGGTCCACCGCGTTGAGTTGGTCCGGACGGTTCAGGGTGATCACGCCGATGCACGGCTCGCCGGGGCGGCGCGGGTTGTCGTGCACCGCCCACTTGAGATTCTTGTAGTCCATGGGCGACCGGTCCTTTCGCTTACCGGGGATGCCGACCCACCGGGTCCGTCAGTCCTCGTCCTCGCCGTAGTAGGACGTGTTGGGCGGCATCTCGCGGGTGGAGCGGCGCTGCCGGGCTATCTTCACGCCGGTCTTCCAGTACTCCCCCCGGGTGGCCAGGGCTGCCTCCTGCTCCAGCTCCTCGTTCCAGTCGCCCAGCGAGTAGCCGAACCACGGGGACTCCGGCTCCAGCTCCGGCAGCCCCAACTCCTCCCAGAGCGCCCGGCCCCGCTCCATGTACTCCCGGGTGGGCAGCGAGATGGGCGGCAGCTTCTCCTTGAGCGTCGCGTCCCACAGGAGACACGAGTCCTCCGCGGAGCCCCGGGCGTCGTGCCGGGGTGCGTGGCCCACGTCCATGCCGTGCATGATCTGCACGTCGCGGTGGGGCTTGGAGCGGTAACCCATGGCCCAGAAGACGGCGTCGAGGTTGTCGGGGTCGATGTCCTCGTCCACCGCGATGACGATCTTCGACATGGAGGGACGGAAGGCCACCGCGCCCATGAGCGCGCGCCATACCTCCGCGGGCGTGGGCTTGCGCATCTGGATCACGGTGAGCTTCTGAGTGGCGGTCAACGGCTCGTGGAGCATGACCCGCACCACGCTCTTGACGCCGATGCCGTCGCGCAGGTGCTCCAGGTAGAGGGGCTCGTAAGCCATCTTCTTGATGACGCTGGACTCCGACGGCGTGACCTGGCTGATGATGGAGCAGAGGACGGCGTCCCGGCGGCGAGTGATGCAGGTGACCTCCATGAACGGGTTGTATTCCTTGGGGTTCACGTGACCGTGGGACTCGCCGAAAGGCGCTTCCGGCTCCAGCCATTCGGTGGAGACGAACCCTTCGACGATGATCTCCGCGTCCGCGGGCACCATGACCGGCACCGTGCGGGCCCGGGTTACCCGGATGGGCGCTTTGACGAGCCCGCCCGCCACCGAAAACTCGTCGAGGTCGTAGGCCAGCTTCTGCGCCGCCACGTACGAGACCGCGGGCACGCCGCCGATGCACAGCGCCACGGGCATCTTCTCGCCCCGCTCCCGGTACTTCAGCCAGTGCCGGTAGATCCCCTGTCCCAACTCGATGGACGGGTTGCAGCCGACCCGGGTCCGGGCCTTGACCATGGCCCGGTAGGTGCCGATGTTGTGCACCCCGTTGTCGGGGTCGCACGAGACGAAATGAGCCGCGCTCACGTAGGGCGCGTTGTCCCAGCCCGGCGTGGAGATGGGCACCGGGATGCCGTCCATGCCCTTGCCCCGGCTGTTGAGCTGCGCTCCCGAGAAGACCACTTCGTGCACCGGCGCGGCCGACGACGGGATCTCCACCGGCGCCACCGGATTCGTCTTCGCCTGGCTCCACAAGGCGTTGATGTCCGTGTCTTCGTCGCACCCGAGCCCGATGCGATAGATGCGCCGGTTGGCCGCCAGTACGCCGATGGCCACCGGGATGTCGTAGCTTTTCCCCTTGGCGTCCACGGGCTGCTCGAACAGGAACGCCTTGCGGTCCCGCTCCTTGACCCCTCCCCTGAACTGCCAGCGCACCAGCGGGTGCATCTCCTGGTCCTTGTCCACCGGGCGCGCCACCCGGATCAACAGGCCGGCGTCGTCCAGACGCCGGAGATGCTCATGAAGGTCCGGATAGCCCCGCTCCGGTATCGCCTGCAGCGCGCTCGCGACCCTCGGGTTCCTCTTGGTCATGATGGGTCCTCTTCCGTGGGGAGTGGTAGGTGGTGTCCGACAGCGAAGGACTCTAGCTTCGAAGCATTTCAGCTTCGAAGCACTGTAGCTTACCGGCCCCGGCGAAGTCCAGGGACGTTGGTTTGCGGGCGCCGCCTCGCTTCGGCTACACTCTCCCACCGTTCCTCGCGAGGCAACCGGCCCAGTGACGTCACCTTCACTCAACGACCAGATATCGCGGCTGCTGACCCATGAGTGGCGCGGCGAGAAGCGGATTTCCGGGCTGCACGGCAGCGCCAAGGCCTACGCCGTCTTTCTCGCGGCCCGGCATCTCGACTGTCCGCTGATCGTCTTGATGCCCACCGTGAAGGAGGCGGAACGCCTTTTCCTCGACCTGTCCTTCTTCCTCGGAGAAGAAGCCGTCGCCAGTCCGCTGGAGCGGCGCCTTCATCTGTTCCCGGGGTGGGACATCCTGCCTTTCGAGAGCCTTTCCCCGAACCCGGACCACATGGCTGCGCGCATGGAGGGCCTCCACCGGCTTGCCCGACAGCCGGCGCCGTTACTGGTGACGACCCCGGCCGCGGTGATGCAGCGCGTGGTCCCCAGGGAGAGCTTCCACAGCGCGCACTTCATCGAGGGCCAGGAAATCGACCGGGAAAAACTCTTGTGGCAGCTTTCCAACCTGGGCTTCGCCCGCGCGCCGCTGGTGGAGGAACGCGGCGACTTCAGCGTGCGCGGCGGCATCGTGGACCTGTTCCCCCCGGCCTATGACCGGCCCGTGCGGATGGAGTTCGCCGACGACCGCATCGAATCCATCCGCGAGTTCGACCCCCGGACGCAGCGCTCACGGTCACGGCACGAAGAGCTGTTGCTCCTGCCCATGAAGGAGTTCACCGCGGGGTCGGGGACCAGCCGTGAAACCCTTGCGCGAATCGAGGAGCGCGCGGACGAGTTGGGCTTCACCCGCAAGGACAAGCGGGCGCTGCTGGAATCCGTGCGCGAAGGCGTGCGTTTTGCCGGGATGGAGTTCCTGGCGCCCTACTTCTACGACTGCCCGCTGCCGTCGATCCTCGCCCACCTGCCGCGGCGCGGCATCGTCTGGTGGGACCAACCGGCCCGGGGGGAGGAGGAGCTGGAGCGGTTCGAGAAGCTGGTGACGCAACGGGCCTCCAAGGCCGCGGAGGACGGCCGCTTCCATCCCCACGCCGAGGCCCTGTACCTGGACCCGGACGGCTGGCGCGAGGCGGCCGCGGCGTTCCGGCAGATCCACAGCGAAAGCCTGGACGTTCTCGCGTCCCCCGACGACGCCTCGTCAACGCTCTCGGTGCGCTCCTACGCCAACGCGGACCTGCATAGCGAGCTTACCATCCAGCAAGGATCGGAACGCTCCCTGGCGCCGCTGGTGGAGCATCTGAACCAATGGCGGGACCAGCGGGTGCTCTTCGTGGGCGGACACCCGGGTGACGCGCAACGGCTGCAGCAACTGCTGGCCTACTACCAGGTGGACCTTCCGATATCCGAGGGGCCCTTTCATGAATTCGTGGCCGGCCCCGCCAACGGACCCAGGATCGTGCTGGGGGGGTTGACCCAGGGAGTGCGCATACCCGACGAGGGGCTGGTCATCATCACCCTGGAGGAGTTGTGGGGCCGCAGGAAACGGGACCCCGCCGTGCGCAAGCGGGAGACCCCGAGCCACTTCATCACGAGCCTGAGCGAGCTGCGGCAGGACGACGTGGTGGTGCACCTCGACCAGGGCATCGGCATCTACCGCGGGCTCAAGTACCTCAAGGTGGCGGGCACGGAAGGCGAGTTCCTGCACCTGGAGTACCAGGGAGGCGATCGTCTCTACCTGCCCATCGACCGCATCAACCTGGTGCAGAAGTTCATCGGCGCGGACGGCGCCGCCCCGGTCCTGGACCGGTTGGGCGGGACCTCGTGGCTCAAGCTCAAGGCCAGGACACGCAAGTCCATCGTGGCCATGGCCAAGGAGCTGTTGCGGGTCTATGCCAGCCGGGAGCTGCACGAAGGCCACAACTTCCCGCCTCCGGACCAGGCATACCGGGAGTTCGAAACCGCCTTCGAGTACGAGGAGACGCCGGACCAGGAGCAGGCCATCGCCGAGACCCTGAAGGACATGACGCAGAGCAAGCCCATGGACCGGCTCATCTGCGGCGACGTGGGCTACGGCAAGACCGAGGTGGCCATGCGCGCGGCCTTCATGGCGGTGATGGACGGCAAACAGGTGGCCGTGCTCGCCCCCACCACCATCCTGGCGCAGCAGCACCTGGAGACCTTCCGCAACCGGTTCGAGTCCTATCCGGTGCGGGTGGAGAGCCTCAGCCGTTTCGTCACCGGCAAGACCGTGCGGCAGTCCCTCGAGGACCTCGCCACCGGGCTCATCGACGTCGTCGTCGGCACCCACCGTCTGTTGCAGAACGACGTGGCCTTCAAGAACCTCGGGCTGGTGGTGATCGACGAGGAACACCGTTTCGGCGTGAGCCACAAGGAGAAGCTCAAGAAACTCCGCTACACCGTGGACGTCATGAGCCTCACCGCCACGCCCATTCCCAGGACCCTGCACATGTCGCTGGTGGGCATCCGCGACCTGAGCGTCATCGAGACGCCGCCCCCCAACCGGCTCGCCGTCAGGACCTACGTGACGCGCTACAACGAGGGCGTGATCCGCGACGCCATCCTGCGGGAGATCAACCGCGAGGGGCAGGTGTTCTTTCTGCACAACCGGGTAGAGAGCATCCAGCGCGTGGGGCAGAAGATCATGGACCTGGTGCCCGAGGCCAGGGTCACCATCGCCCACGGGCAGATGACGCCCGCCGAACTCAAGCAGAACATGAGCCGGTTCCAGGAGAACGACGCCCAGGTACTGGTGTGCTCCGCCATCATCGAATCCGGCCTGGACTATCCCAACGCCAACACCATCCTCATCAACCGGGCGGACCGGTTCGGCTTGGCCCAGCTCTATCAACTGCGGGGCCGGGTCGGGCGTTCGTCGCGCCGCGCCTACGCCTACCTGCTCCTTCCCGAGAGCGGCGCCGTGACCCGGGACGCGGAGAAGCGGCTCCGGGCGCTTCAAGAGCTGGACGAGCTGGGCAGCGGCTTCAAGCTGGCGCTGCACGACCTGGAGATCCGCGGCGCCGGCAACCTGCTCGGGCGCGAGCAATCCGGCCAGATCGCCGCGGTGGGTTTCGAGCTCTACACCCAGATGATGGAAGAGACCATCCACGAGCTCAAGGGCGAAGAGCGCCGGGTCAGCGTGGAGCCGGAGATCCGTCTCGGCATACCCGCCTACTTCCCCGACGACTACATACCCAGCGCCAACCAGCGGCTGCTGTTCTACAAGCGGCTCGCCAACCTGGAGGGTCCGGAGCAACTGGCGGAGATTCAGGACGAAATCCGCGATCGTTACGGCAGCTACCCGCAGGTGGTGGAAAACCTCTTTCGGGTCATGGAGCTCAGGCGCGCCCTCATCCACGCCCTGGCAACCCAGATCATCTACCAGAGCGGCCGCTTGTCACTGACCTTCCACGCCACCTCCACCATCAACGTCGACCGGGTGCTGACGCTCGCGAAAGAGGATCACCGGCGCTTCCAGTTCTCGCCGGGGGGACGCCTGTCGTTTACCCCGGACCATACGGACTGGCCCGCCCTCATCGACGAGGCTTGCGAGTTATTGCACGTCCTCTGTCAGGAAGGTATGGTGGTTGCGTGTCCAGACTCGAAAACGGGACCCGGCCGGCGGGTTTGAAACCCGCCCCTGCAAAGATAGCCGGCTTGTGCGCGGCGGCCTTCCTGACCCTTCTCGGGACCTTCCCGGGCCCTGCTCCCGGAAGTCTGGTCGAGAAGATCGTCGTGGTCGTCAACGGTTCCCCCCATACCTTTTCGGATCTTCGGAAATTCGCCCGGACCAGCCTGAACCAGGACGTCCCACTCGATGAACTCACCGCGGGCCGCGTGCCCAAGCAGTGGCTCGAGGATTTCATTACCTACGAGCTCATCAGGGCCGAGGTCAGGAACACGGGCATCCGGGTACGCGACGCCGACGTCGACGGGTACATACGGACTTTCCGGGAGCGGAATGACCTGACGCCGACGCAGTTGAGCGCCCTGTTGCAGCGGGACGGGAAGACCATGGAGCAGTACCGCGAAGAGATCCGTACCCGAATCGAACAAAACGAGCTCATTCAACGCAACGTCAGGAAAAGGGTTCACATTACGATCCAGGACGCACAACGTTACTACGACGCCAACCCGGACTTGTACCGGGCCGAGCTCAAGGTGCATCTCCGCCATCTCATGCTGGAGGTCGACGCGGACGCCTCCTCGGAGCGGCAACAGGCGGTGTTGTCGCGTATCGGGTCGCTACGCCGGCAGGTCGTGGACGGAGGAGACTTCGCCGCGTTGGCCGGCGCCCACTCCGAGGGCGCGGGAGCGAGCCAGGGCGGAGACATCGGCTGGGTCAAACCCGAGACCCTGCCCGATTCCCTCGCACGGGTTGCCGCCACCCTGAAGAAGGGAGAGGTCAGCGAGCCGGTCCGCACGAGCCTGGGATATCACCTGGTCAAGGCCGAGGACCGCCAGGGCGGGGAACGGTTCAAGTTCGCGGCCGTTTCGGAGCGGGTGCGGGACGATCTCTACAACAAGACGCTCGAGGAAAGATTCGCCAAGTGGCTCAAGACCGACTTGCGCAAGAAGCATCGCGTGGAAGTGAAGCTTGCGGGGTACGCCTTCGAGGCTCAGAAGGCCGAGAGGGGCACGGTCGGCAATCTGATGGCCTCGGCCACGGCCGGCGAAGAGGAAAAAGGCTTCTGGGACTATGTCAACCCGCTGACCTACATCTACGACGAGGAAATCATCCGGGACCCGTCGGGCGTGGTCGGCGACCGCAAGACCGTCAAGCTGTTCGGGATATCGCTGTTCACCACCGATGCCGGCGATGACGAAGACGTGCCCCTGGATCGACCTTTCGAACGCGACGCGCCCACACCCTGATCTCCCATCCGCTTCACACGGATCCAGCGCCATCGCCATGTCCAAACCCGTCGTGGCCGTAACCATGGGCGATCCCTCGGGCATCGGACCCGAGGTGGTCGTCAAGGCCGCCCGGGATGCGGCCGTGCGACGGGCCTGCCACGTCTTGATCGTAGGCGACCCGTGGCTGCTGGAGCGCGCCCGGGCGCCCCGGTGGCCGGTCCGCGAATCCGGCTCCGCGGCCCGTCCCGATGCTCCCGTGCTGGTGGAATCCGTTACCCGCCTGAAGCCCGCGGCCGGCCGCCCCGGCCGTTCCACCCGAGCCGGAGGTGAGGCATCCTACCGTTACATTCTTCGCGCGGTGGAGCTCATCGGCGCCGGCGGCGCCGACGCCATGGCCACGGCGCCCATCAGCAAGAAGACGCTGAACGACGCGGGCCACGCCTGGCCCGGGCACACCGAGCTGCTGGCCGACCTCACCCGTACACGGGAAGTCCGGATGATGCTCTACGGGCCGCGGCTCAAGGTGGTCCTCGTCACGGTGCACCTGCCGCTCGCGGAAGTGGCTGCGACGTTGACCCGAAAACGGGTCCGCAACACCGTCGAGCTGACGCATCGGTCGCTGCGGGAATGGTTCGGACTGGCAGAGCCGCGGTTGGCGGTGGCGGCCCTGAACCCCCACGGAGGAGAAGACGGCATGTTCGGCCAGGAAGAGCGCAGGGTGATCCGGCCCGCGGTGCGCGATTGCTCGGGGCGGGGCATGTGCGTTTCCGGTCCGGTTCCTGCGGACAGCCTCTTCCATCGCGCCGCGGCCGGGGAATACGACGCCGTGGTCTGCATGTATCACGACCAGGGACTCGGGCCCTTCAAACTGCTGCACTTCACGGACGGCGTCAACCTGACCCTCGGCCTCCCGCTTATCAGGACCTCGGTGGACCACGGCACCGCCTACGATATCGCAGGCAAGGGCGTGGCCGACGCCCGCAGCATGAAGCAGGCGATCCTGGTAGCGGCGAAACTGGCGCGGACCGGAGAAGCACGGCCGTCAGCCCCGGGAATGACGGAAGAGAGCGCGGGAAAGGCAGAGAGGGGTCGCGCAGGAGTAACCAAGTAGATCCGCGTCAGCCTTCATGAACATCGTCGTCAAGGGCGCCCGCGTCCACAACCTCAAGAACGTCGACGTCGAGATCCCCCGCAACCAGCTCGTGGTGATCACGGGGGTTTCCGGCTCGGGCAAATCCTCGTTGGCCTTCGACACCGTCTATGCAGAGGGGCAACGGCACTACATGCAGTCCCTGTCCACCTACGCGCGTCAGCTTCTCGATCCGCTGGCCAGAGCCGACGTGGATTCCATTCAGGGGCTTTCCCCGGCCATCGCCGTGCCGCAGCGCCGCTTCCACGAAAACCCGCGGTCCACGGTGGGCACGCTGACCGAGATTCATGACCACCTGCGGCTGCTGTTCGCCCACGTGGGGCGGCCCCACTGCCGGCGGTGCGGCAGCGCCATCACGGTGCATACGGTGCAGCAGATGGTGGACGACCTGCTGAAACTCGCTTCCGGCACCCGCATTCAGGTGCTCGCGCCGCTGGCGTGCCGCGAGCCGAGCGAATACCGGCGACAAATCGAGACCGTGGTCCGGGCCGGGTTCGTCCGTATCAAGGTGGACGGGGAGATTCTGGAGCTGGCCGACCTGCCCGGCTCGGCGTCGCCGGGGCGAGCCGACCTGGTGGTGGACCGGCTGGTGATCCGGGAAGGCGTCGCCAAACGGCTCGCCGATTCCATCGAGGTGGCCCTGAAACACGGGGACGAGGTCGTGGAGGTCGACGTGGACCATGCGCCCGCTCCGGAGTCCCGCCGCTACACCCAACGGTCCGCCTGTCTGGAGTGCGGCGAGCCGTTCCCCCAGGCGGTGCCGCAACTCTTCTCCTTCAACAGCCCGCACGGGGCCTGCCCTGCCTGCAACGGACTCGGCGCCCGGCCCCGGGGGCGGTCCCGCGGGGGCACCGCTCCGGCGGACGCTTTACCGCGTCCCTGTCCCAAGTGCGCCGGCGCCCGGCTTCGGAGCGAAAGCCTTCAGGTGCGCATCAACGGCATGGACATCGGCCAGGTGTCGGCCTTGCCGCTCAGTGACTTCAGCCGCTTCATCGAAGACGTGGCCCTCGATGAACGCGAGAGCGAAGTCGCCGGCAACATCCTCAGGGAGATACGGGAGCGAACCGGCACCCTGCTCGAGCTGGAGCTGGGATACCTCTCCCTTGGCCGGGCCTCAGACAGCCTGTCGGGTGGGGAATGCCAGAGGATCCGGCTTGCCGCCCACATCGGCGCCCGCCTGTCCGGCGTGATCTACGTGCTCGACGAACCCACCGTGGGGCTCCACCCGCGGGACATCGCGCGGCTCCTCGGCATCCTGCGGCAGCTCAAGGACGCGGGTAACACGGTGCTCGTCGTGGAGCATGACCGGGATGTCATCATGGCAGCCGACCACGTCATCGACATGGGCCCGGCCGCCGGCGCCGCGGGCGGGGAGATCCTGGCGGCCGGAAGCGTGGACCATATCCGCCGCAGCCCCGTTTCGAGGACCGGACCCTACCTGGCCGGTACCGTCCCCGCGGTCTCGCGGACGCGCCGGACCCGGTCCGGCACGCTCTCGGTCAGGAACGTCCGCCTTCACAACCTCAAGAACATCCACGTGGACTTTCCCGTCGGCCTCATGAGCTGCGTGACCGGCGTGTCCGGATCGGGCAAGAGCAGCCTCGTGGTGGACACCGTCCATGCACAATGGCGGCGACAAAGCGCCCCGGCGGACGCAACAAGGTCCCGTGAGGGATCCGCCAGGATCTCCGGGCTCGATGCCTTCGACCGGGTCCTCTACGTGGATCAGGGCTCCATCGGGCGCAGCAGCCGCTCCACCCCCGCCACCTACGGCGGACTCTTCGATCCCCTGCGGGACCTCTTCGCGCGCCTGCCCGAGGCCCGGCTGCGGGGTTACGGTCCCGGACGCTTCTCCTACAACGCTGCGGGCGGGCGGTGCGAGGCCTGCCTCGGGGCCGGAACGGTGGACATCGAGATGCAGTTTCTCCCGGACGTGTCGGTGACGTGCGATGTCTGCGGCGGGCGGCGGTACAACCGGGAAACCCTGGAGATCCGGTACAAGGGGGCCAGCATCGCGGACGTTCTCGACCTCACCGTCACCGAAGCCCTGGACTTCCTGGGCAACGTGCCGCGAGTGCGGCAGCGGCTGGAGAGCCTGTGGCAGGTGGGATTGGGCTACCTGCGCCTGGGGCAACCGGCCACCACTCTGTCCGGCGGGGAGGCCCAGCGCGTCAAGCTGGCCCGGGAACTGGGCAAGAACTCCGGCGGCAAGGTATTGTACCTTTTCGACGAACCCACCACCGGCCTGCACTTCGAGGAAGTGGCGAGGCTGGTGGAGATCCTGGACCGTCTGGTGGAATCCGGCCATACCGTGATCGCCATCGAGCACAATCCGGATTTCGTGAGATGCGCCGACTACATCGTGGATCTCGGACCCGAGGGCGGTGAGAACGGCGGGTACGTCGTGGCCGCAGGCGCCCCCGAGGAGATCATGCAAGCGCCCCGGTCCGCCACCGGGCGATGCCTGAAGAGCTTGTGCGCGGCCTCCGGGGCTCTTTCTTGACATTCACGGAGCTTCGGGCCTAAATGGACAGGCTTGGAGGTATGGTTCCGTGAAACTGCCCGTATACTTTGACAACCATGCGACAACGCCCGTGGACCAGCGGGTGGTGGATACCATGCTGCCGTTCTTCACCGAGCAGTTCGGCAACTCGGCCAGCAAGCACGCGTTCGGCTGGGAAGCCGAGGCCGCGGTGCATCAGGCGCGCAAGAACGTCGGCAGCCTGATCGGCGCTGCGCCGAAGGAGATCATCTTCACCAGCGGGGCGACCGAGTCGGACAACCTCGCCATCAAGGGAGTCGCCGAGCTTTACCGGGACCGAGGCGACCACATCATCACCTGCGCGGCCGAGCACAAGGCGGTGCTCGACTGCTGCAAGTTCCTGGAGCGCCACGGTTATCGTGTCACTTACCTGCCCGTGGACGCCTACGGCACCGTGAACCTGGACAAGCTGCGGGCCGCCATCGACGACAAGACGCTGCTCATCTCCATCATGGCGGCGAACAATGAAGTGGGGACCGTCCAGCCGCTGACGGAGATCGGCCGGATCGCCGGGGAGCGCGGCGTGCTCTTTCACACGGACGCGACCCAGGCGGTGGGAAAGATGCCCATCGACGTGGCCGCGTGCGGGATTCACCTGCTCTCGATGACCGCTCACAAGCTTCACGGGCCCAAGGGCATCGGGGCGCTCTACGTGAGCGCGAGAAAACCGCGGGTGCGCCTGAGCCCGACCATCCACGGCGGCGGCCACGAGGGCGGCATGCGGTCGGGTACCCTGAACGTCCCCGGCATCGTGGGGTTCGGCAAAGCCTGCGAGCTCGCGCGGGCGGGCATGGCCGCGGAGTTGCCCCATGTCACTAGCTTGCGCGACAGGCTCGAAACCGGCCTCTTCGCGCAACTCGACGAGCTCCACCTGAACGGGCACCCCACCGAGCGTCTGTGCGGCAACCTGAACGTGGCCTTCGGATACGTGGAGGGCGAGTCGCTGATCATGGGCCTCAACGATGTCGCGGTGTCCTCCGGCTCCACCTGCACGTCCGCGGCGCTGGAGCCGTCCCATGTGCTCAAGGCCATGGGCCTCCGGGAAGACCTTGCCCACGGCTCCATCCGCTTCGGTCTGGGCCGGTTCAACACCGAGGAAGAAGTGGACTACGTGGTGCGCCGGGTGGAGGAAGAAGTCACCCGGTTGCGGGGCCTTTCGCCGCTCTATGGCAAGCGGCCGGCAGGAGCGCGGCCGGCGGCGGCAACCGCCGGCAAATAACGCACCGTCGAGGCAGGGTCCGCCCAGGGAGCGGGACCGCCCACGGCGCACGGGAAAGACCATGGCGACAGGGGTTCAAATGACGGGACAGGCAGCCAGCCGGATCAAGGAACTGCTCGATCAGGACGAGAGGGACCTTACCGGTCTGCGCCTCAAGGTCGTGGGCGGCGGCTGTTCCGGGTTGCAGTACAAGATGGATCTCGACAACCCGAAGCCCACGGACCGCATCTTCGAGCTGGAGGGCGCCAAGGTGATCGTGGATCTGAAGAGCCTGCTCTACCTGGGGGGCACCGAGCTCGATTACAGGGAAACCCTCATGGAGGCGGCCTTCGTATTTCAGAACCCCAACGTCAAGCGCAGTTGCGGTTGCGGCGCCTCGTTCGTGGTCTGAAACCCATGTCACCGGCGAGGCCCGATGACTTGCAGGGGCGGGTTTCAAGACCGCCCGGGTGACGGGCATTCGTGAAACGCAGCACCAGCACAGGATTCGTTGGGTCACGTGCCATGTCCGACGTCGTCTATTTCGACAATAACGCAACCACCCGTATCGCGCCGCAGGTCTACGAGGCCATGGCGCCCTACCTCACCGAGCTGTACGGCAACCCCTCGAGTATCCACAGCTTCGGGAGCCGCGTCGGGCGGGCGCTGGACAGCGCCCGGACGCAGGTGGCGGGACTTCTCGGCACGGGAGACGAAGTCGAAGTCCTGTTCACCAGTTGCGGCTCGGAGGGGGACAACACCGCCATTCGCGGGATCCTCGGAGGCGTGCCGGAAAAGCGCCACTTCATCACCACCGCGGTGGAGCATCCCGCGGTGCTGGGGCTCGGACAACACCTGGAGAAGGAGGGCTATCGGGTTACCTGGCTGGAGGTGAACGAGGACGGCATGCTGGACCTGGACGAGCTCCGGGATGCCCTCTCGGACGACACGGCCATGGTCTCGATCATGTACGCCAACAACGAAACCGGGGTCGTCTTCCCCGTGCACGAAGCCGGCGAGATCGTCAAGGCCCGGGGCATCCCTTTCCACGTGGATGCGGTGCAGGTGCCGGGCAAGATCGAGCTCGATGTGAAGAACAGCCCCATCGACCTCTTGACCGTCTCCGCCCACAAGTTCCACGGCCCCAAGGGCGTCGGGGCGCTCTACGTCCGGCGGGGGATCACGCTCCGCCCCTTCATCGTCGGAGGCCATCAGGAGCGCAACCGCCGCGCCGGAACGGAGAACGTCGCCGGCATCGTGGGCATGGGCGAGGCCGCGGCGTTCACCGCCGGGGACGTCGCCGCGGAACGCGAGCACCTGGGCGGGCTGCGTGACCAACTGCAAAGCGCCCTCGTGTCCGCCTGCCCGGACGCCAGGGTGAACGGGGCAAAGTCGAACCGTTTGCCGAACACGCTCAACGTCGCCTTCGAATACCTGGAAGGCGAGTCGATCCTGGTGCTGCTGGATGAGTTCGGCATCTGCGCTTCCACCGGCTCCGCCTGCACCGCGGGCTCGGTGGAGCCGTCCCACGTGCTGCGGGCCATGAAGGTGCCGCCGCAATGGCTGCAAGGGGCGGTCCGGTTCAGTCTCAGCCGCTACAACACCCAGGCGGAAATCGCTTTCGCAGCGGAGAAGGTCCCCGGTATCATCCGGCGCCTGCAGGGGCTGTCCGCGTTGGGCCGGGTGGGGACGAAGGAAAACCTGCCGGGGCACGCCTCGTAGGATGAGAAGAGGTGGAACCGACAGGCGCCGCCGCCTGCTGTATCGCATTCGCTATCGCGCCGGCGAATACCTGTTACGAGCGCTTTTCGCGAGCCTCGGTCGGCTTCCGGCGTCCGCAAGGCCGTGCTTCGCCAGGATCATGGAACGGGTCAGCTACCTGCTGCTGTGGCGATTCCGGAAGCGGATGCACGATACCATCCAACGCACCATGGGCAAGGAGTTGCCCACCGACGCGAAGCGTCGCGCCATCGTGCGGGGCGCCTGGAGAAACTTCAACCACGCGCTCGTCGAAACCTGCGCCACCCTCCACATGACGAAAGACGAATTGTGCTCGCGGATCGAGATCCAGGGCGAGGAGCGCCTTCGCGCGGCTCTGGCCCGGAAGAAGGGCGTCATCGCGCTGAGCGCCCACTTCGGCAACTTCACCATCATCGGCCCCCGGCTCGTGGCCCAGGGCTATGATTTCAGCGTTGTGATCAAGCTGCCGCAAGAGAGCCGGTTTGCCGCGATGCAGAGCGAATACTGTGCCAGGGCCGGCATCAAGGTCATTCCAGCCCGTCCCAGGCGCGAGTCCGTCCCGCAAATCATCAAGGCGCTGCGGCGAAACGAGATCGTCCTGCTGATCCCGGACGAGTTCAAGACCACCGGGGTGGAAGTGAACTTCCTCGGACACCGCGTGCCCGTGCCGAAGGGACCCATTACCATCGCCCAACGCACGGGCGCCGCGGTGCTCCCCGCGTTCATGGTCCGCGATGCGCAGAACCGGCTGACGCTTCACGTCGAACCCGAAGTGAAGTTCGTCGAGACCGACGACCGGGAGGCGGACCTCCGCGCCAACGCCCGCCTGTTCGTTCAGGAAATCGAAAAAATGGTGCGCCGCCATCCGGACCAGTGGAGCTGGATGGGGTTCCGAAGGCCCCGGAAAGAGGAGGCGTACCACGCGGCGCCGTGACGGACGGCGCGAGCCGGTGTCGCATGGGACGGCATGTCGCATACGCGGAATAACATGGAGCATCCATGGACCTTGCCGGTCGAGGTCTTTGACATGAAGGCCGCAGGATCCGCCGGCAAGGTGCAGCCCCCCTGCGAGGGAAGGTCATGAACCGCCCGTTACGCGAGAATCTGGAGATCGTCACCGACGGCGGCGCCGAATGGGTCCAGTGCAGCCGCTGCCGGCGCCGGCACTGCCGCGCCGATGAGGACTGGCGGGGTTCGTGCAAGGTTCGACTGCTGTCACCCACCGAGGCCGGGCCGCTGATGGAAGAACTGACCGTGGGCTACCGGCTCCGTCAGATCTGCTGCCCGTCTTGCGGCGTGTTGCTGGACACGGATCTCATAGAGGCAAACGCTCCCATTCAGACCGAGCCACACGGAGGCACATCATGAAATGGACCACGCTGACGATTGCTTTGGCACTTTCGTTCGCCGCCCACACCGCAAGCGCGCAGCAGCTCGAAAAGGCCATCTTCGCCGGCGGCTGCTTCTGGTGCGTCGAGTCGGATTTCGACAAGGTTCCGGGCGTCGTCTCGACAGTTTCCGGCTATACCGGCGGGAAGACCGAGAACCCGACCTACAAGCAGGTCACGGCCGGAGGCACGGGCCACTACGAGGCAGTCGAGATCACCTACGACCCGGCCAAGGTCAGCTACGAGGCGTTGCTCACCGCGTTCTGGCATTCGGTCGACCCGACCGACGGCGGCGGCCAGTTCTGCGACCGCGGCCAGTCCTACGAGACCGCGGTGTTCGCCGCGAACGAGAAGGAGCGCCGCCTGGCCGAGGCTTCCAGGAAAGCGGCGCAAAAGAGGGTTGACAACCCGATCGTCACCCCGATCCTGGCCGCCGCGCCGTTTTACGCCGCGGAAGACTATCACCAGGACTACTACAAGAAGAACCCGCTCCGGTACAACTACTACCGCTGGGGTTGCGGCCGCAACAACAGAGTCAAGGAGGTCTGGGGCGAGCATGCCTATGAAGGCATCCCCGGCCACGGGTGAGGCCGCGTTACCGCAGGTGCAGCGAAAACCCTCCGGTTCCGCCCGGAAGAGAAGCAGGACAAAGACGGCCTCCGGCGAAATCGCCTTACACACCCGTCCAATACTCAGCCGGTTCCGACAGGAACTCCTCGACGGGAATGCCGTCGCCGCCCACAAGCAGGCTGCGGACAGGCTGAAAGGCATTGGCAAAGGCCGCCATACCCGGCAGCGTCTGGCGAGGGTGTCCGCTCTTGACCTCGATGGCCGTTACCGCCCGGTCCGCGCGCACCACAAAATCGACTTCAAGGTTGCGGTGGCGCCAGTAGAAGACCTCGCACGCGCCGCTGGCGGCCGCGTTGGCCAGATGGGCGCCTACCGCTGACTCCACTAGCCGTCCCCAGAACTCGCGGTCCGTGCGGGCCTGAGTCAGGGTGAGGCGGGTTCTCGCTGTCATCAAGGCCGTGTTGAGGACTTGCAGCTTCGGGCTGGAGCTCCGTCGCGCCACCTCGCCGCCGTACTTCTGCAGGCCCGTCAGCACCCCCGCGCCCGCCAGCAGATCCAGGTAATGAGCCAGAGTGGTGGTGTTTCCCGCATCCTGGAGTTGGCCCAGCATCTTCGTGTAGAAAAGGATCTGACCCGAATACGCACACCCCAACTCGAACAACCGGCGCAACAACGCCGACTTGTCCACACGGGAGAGAAGCAGCACGTCCCGTGCGATCATCGGTTCGATGAGCGAGTCGCGGATGTAGCGAGACCACCGAGCCGGCTGTCTCACCAGCGGCACCGCCCCTGGATAGGCGCCATAGAAAAGGAACCGCTCAAGAGACCATCCGAAAGCCTCCCGCATTTCGGGAAAGCTCCAGTGCGGCAGGTGCAGGAGCTCGAAACGTCCCGCAAGACTTTCCGTCAGGCCCCGTCCGATCAAGAGCTGCGCTGAACCGGACAGCACCACCCTGAGCCGTCGTCGCTCCCGCGTGTCTTCGTCCCACAGGCGTTTGACGGCCTCGGCCCAGTTGGGCGCCTTCTGCACCTCGTCCAGGATGAGAAGCGCCCCCTCCTCCCTTGTGTGGGCCGCCATGAGCCGCGCCGCATCCCACTGTTGCGCGATCCAACCCGGCCCGCGCAAGGTCGGCTCGTCGGCGCTGGCGAAACGATGGACCAATCCGGACCGCTCGGCCACCTGTGAGATCAGGGTGGTCTTGCCCACCTGCCTCGCCCCGGTGATGATCTGGAGGAAGCGGCGCGGCTCGTGCAGACGGCGGAGCAACTCGGCGGCCTGGGGCCGGATGTACGACAAATTACTCAACATGCTGAGTAAGTTTACTCAACGTTATGAGCAAATGGAAGGGAGTGATCCGGTTTATCAGACAGGCATGCGGTCAGTTTGAGTGTGCCCGAGTGTTAGGCCCTGCAGTCCTGGCGGGAATCGCGTTTCACCCTACATCTCTGTGACAATCCGTCGAAAGCTGGATTGCTTCGTTCGCGGAAAATCGGTCGAGTCTAAGACCCTAGTCGCTGCTTGCTTATGGCGCGTATCTGGTCCACCGCGACCTCGACTTCCTTGTCCGCGCATTGAATCTGTCCTTTCTTCATATCTTTGTTCGGGGAAAAAGCGAAGACCACCGCCGATCTCCCCTACCCGAGCCGTGCAATATGGGCAGCGAATTGTTGGGACAGTTGCGCGAAAACGTCAGTAACAGTCCTTGTTCCTTAAATCCCAATGGATTACGCCTCTGCACTCGAACGCCTAGGTCTCTTACCAGCGTCTTAGCGGCCATTTTCTCATCCTCGGTGTCCCAAAAACCGAGCGAGTCACCAAAGGCAAAATGCGTTCCCTCCAGATGTTCACATATGAACAGACTTGCATTCGGCATCGTGGCTTTCAAGTAGTCCCGCACGTGCACTTCGCCGGCCTCAGTACCACATAGGACTACCACCGACAAAGGTATCACCGTCCCGACTCCTGTCTCTGAAAACACGCTCGACAACGAACTCAATTTGTCGACTAGCGTTTCTCCGGTTCCGAGCAAGTCATCTACAATAACTAACCCCACATTCCGCTCCTGCCCTACCTCATCTAGACGGTTCCCAATTTTTGTAGGCTCTACGGCATGGGTAGACACAATACCATTGACGGTCGCGTAGACCGTCGCATAGTACACGCCACTCTTCGCCAGATGGTCCGCGTACGACACAAGAATGTCGTCTCGCTGTTGCGCCCGGCTCTTCTGAACTACTACTGCATACCGCCCTGAAGTTCCTGACCTTGTGACTGCGCCAAATCATCGATACGTTGCAACAAACTGGTTACCGACAATTGTAGTGACGTGAAACCGAATGGGGTTAGATAGCTCTTTGTCGGCCCGTGATTCAATGCGCGCATTATTATTTGGCGGCGACCGCGCAAGTCGTCGAAGCTGTTAAAAGCCTCCGTTAGATTACGGAGACGTTCCGTAGCATCCTGGTGAACCGATTGTGCCGCAAAGAGCTTTTCGTGATTCTGAGTATTTTTGTCGGTCAAGACCTTTTTAATCAGGTCCGGACAACACACTTCGATCAACCGAGCAATATAACGTTGGCCGTCTCGGAGTTCGGACATGGACAGGATGTCAGGGCAGCTAATTAACCGAATCGACACCACTCCGACTTCACGATTCGGGTGATCCGGCCTCAAATGACGCGCGATAACCTCGAATGTGTCCGGCAAGGAAAGAGACTCGTCAAGCGGAAGCTGTGCTAGACTTTGCAGGGAATGGCCAATGGCGCGACGGGCTTCCGGAAGTGGAGAACGACTTTGTGCGCAAGTCATGGAGTACCGATTCAATCTCACGTATATCGTCGTGCAGACCATTCATCCAGAGAAGACCTCGTCTTGAAGTAAGATGCGGGGGACCGAATAGTCGCCCATGTATCGCCTCGTACAGTCCTTCGCAATAGGGAAATGGCGTCTTAGGCACACAGAGAAGCCGGCACTGTTGTACCGCGTACAACCCTCATCAGGCGTGCGGCGCCAGCTACGTTGGTGGAGGCGGGGGGAATCGAACCCCCGTCCGAAGGCTTTCCGCCAGAAGTGACTACATGCTTAGTCGCCGTTTGAGTCTCGCCGCGAAAGCCCCCGACGACAGGGTCTTGCGCGGCCAGCCGGTTTGGATCTCGACCTCATCCCCTCCGGCAGAGGAATCGGTCCATCCCGCTGAATGACGCCTTGTCCGGCTCCGCGGGAGAAAGCCGGCAAGACGCTGGCTGTCTATGCAGCCAGGGCGTATTCGTTGTTGTCTGCAGTTACTTGCAGTCCTGCTTTTTTAACGGGGCAGCAGGACCCCGGCATGCCACTTTGACTTCCCACCCCCGTCGAACCCATATCGCCCCCAATAAAACGTACCCGGCCCAGCGGTCAACTTCTGCGGCTCTTCATGGAGCGTTCCATCTCCCGCCGGACCATCTTTTCCTTGACCGTGGCGCGTTTGTCGTAGAGCTTCTTACCGCGGGCCAAACCCAGCTCCACCTTGGCGCGTCCGTCCTTGAAGTATAGCTTCAATGGAATCAAGGTCAAGCCGCGCTCCTTGACCTTTCCCGTAAGCCTCGAGATCTCGCGCTTGTGCAACAGCAACTTCCGCGGCCGGGTGGGCTCGTGATTGAACATGTTGGCGGCCGGATACGGGCTGATGTGGGAGTTGACCAGAAACACCTGGCCCTTGTCGACGCGCGCGTAGCTGTCGGCGAGGTTGGCGCGTCCGTCCCGCAACGACTTCACTTCGCTGCCAAGCAACACCATGCCGGCCTCGAAGGACTCGTCGATGAAGTACTCCCGACGAGCTCGCCGGTTTACCGTGACTGGTTTCTGATCTGTTTCCCTGGTAGAAGCCATGAGAGGGTCTTCCGTTCGTCGGTTCCGCGGCCGGCGCATCCAGCGACGGGACGAGGGCTGCTTACGGCTCTTTTCCCGCCAGGACCCGGTTGTCGATCAAGCGAGCCTTGCCGACCCAGGCGCAGAGGGCCAGCAGGGTCGGACCTTTCACCTCTTCCACGGGCTGCAATTCCTTCGGGTCGCACAGGTCCGCGTACTCCAATCGGGCCGGAGGATGGCGGGAGATCTCTTCCACCACGGCCTCGCGGATCCGTTCGGCCAGGGTCTCGCCGCCGCGGACCAGCGCTTCCGCCTTGCCCAGGGCGCTCTGAAGACACCGGGCCGCCTCGCGCTCGGCCGGCTCCAGATAATGGTTGCGGGAGCTCATGGCCAAGCCGTCGGACGCCCGCACAGTGGGGCAGGCAACGATCTCGACGTCCAGGTTGAGGTCCTCCGACATTCGCCGGATGACCTGGACTTGCTGGTAGTCCTTCAGTCCGAACATGGCCGCGTGCGGGCGCACGATATGGAACAGCTTCAACACCACCGTTGCCACACCGCGGAAATGACCCGCCCGGTGGGCGCCGCACAGAGGCCGGCTGACCTGCTCCACGTCCACGTAAGTCTGATACCCCCGCGGGTACATGTCCTCGGCTGTAGGGTTGAAGAGGAGGTCCACCCGCTCCTCCATCAGCAACCGGACGTCGCGCTCCAGGTCCCGCGGATAACTGCCGAAGTCCTCGGAGGGAGCGAACTGAGCCGGGTTGGCGAAGATGGAGACCACCAGGCAATCGCCCTCCTTCCGGCCCTGCCGCACGAGGCTCAGATGGCCTTCATGCAGGAAGCCCATGGTGGGCACCATAACGATGCGCTTTCCCTGGCGCCGGGCATGGTCGCTCCATGCCTGCATCTCCCGGATGTCGGAAATGTTCGGTAACGCTGCCATGGGGCAAGGCCCCGCCGCACCCTCAGTGGAAGGTATGCTCCTCCGCCGGGAAGGCCGCCGTCCGCACCTCCTCCATGTAGTTCCGGACCGCGCCGCCGATGGTCTCCTTGAGGTTGGCATAGCGCTTCACGAATCTGGGCGTGAAATCATCGAACAGCCCCAGCATGTCGTGAACCACCAGGATCTGCCCGTCGCAGTGCATGCCGGCGCCGATGCCGATGGTCGGGATGGACACACGCTGGGTAATCTCCCGTGCCAGTTGAACCGGCATTCCTTCGAGCACCATCGCGAAGGCGCCCGACTGCTCCACCGCAATGGCGTCGTCGAAGATGGCACGGGCATCGGCCTCCCCGCGACCCTGAATCCGGTAGCCGCCGAACTGATGGACCGACTGGGGGGTCAGGCCCACGTGGCCCATGACCGGCACGCCCATCTTCACCAACGCCTCGATGGTGGCGGCCTGGGTCACGCCTCCTTCCAGCTTGACGGACTCCGCGCCCCCTTCCTGGATCAGCCTGCCGGCGTTGCGTTTGGCTTCGTCCACTCCCAACTGGAACGTCATGAAGGGCATGTCCGACACCACCAGGGCGCGCCGGCGCCCCCGTATCACCGCCCTGGTGTGGTAGATGATGTCATCGACCGTGACCGGCAGCGTGCTGTCGTGTCCCTGCACCACCGAACCCAGCGAGTCTCCTACCAAAAGGAGGTCGATACCGGATTCGTCCAAGATGCGGGCGAAGCTATAATCATAGGCCGTAAGGCAAACGATCTTCTCGCCTTTTTCCTTCATGCCCCGAACTTTCGGCACCGTCATTTTCCGTCCCATTTCGGTCATCCTCCTCGAAGAAACCCACAAAAAAAGCCTCCCGGACCAATCCGGAAGGCCATCCCGCTACCGTTGGAGACGATAGAAGCCAGAATGTCTCATCCGTCTCGGTCCGGCTCTCCCGGATCCAAGCGGCAGTGCACGTCCTTCCGGGGCTCCACCCGTGGAGTCGGCCGGCTCAGCCTGGCCGCTCGGAAGACATCCGGAAAGATGAGGCGATCCTAGCGCGAAACGCGTGGAATGTCCAGGGTCGTTTCGCAGGGTTTCCGCGGCGGTTGCGAGGGCCGTGCGGCCGCGCTCACGGCAGTTTGTAGGAGCTGTCCTCGATGAGCCTTCGGAGGTCCTGCTGGAACTCGCCGCGCCACTTGGAGAGGATGACGTCGGCAGGGCACAGTCCTTGCTGGACCAGGTCACGCAAAGGCTTCAGATGGATGGTCTCGTCCTCGCCACGCCGGTTCAACCCGCGTTGGCGCGCCAGCCCTTCCCAGGCGATGTCAACCATCTCCTTTGCCAGGTCACCCAGGGAATAGCGCCGGAATCGTGCGGCCAGGCCGTTCCGGTGAGAGTCATGATAGGCGGTCATCCGCTCGTCGAAGGACCACCCCTTGACCAGGTCCCATGCCGCCTGGAGGCAGTCGGCATCGTAGAAGATGCCCTTGATGAGCGCGGGCAAGGCCGGCATCAGCTCCGGCGCCTGGCTGTCGGCGGAGCGGAACTCCATGTAGTGCTTCAGCCGCACCTCCGGAAACAGCGTGGTCAGGTGGAGTTGCCAGTCCGCGGTGGTGGCGTAGTGGCCCTGGTGGCCTCGTTCCAGAAACTGACGGAACGAAATCCCGGTCATGTCCACGTAGTGCCCGTCCCGGGGGATGAGATACATCGGCACGTCGAGAGCGTATTCCACGTAGTGGTGGAAGGTGGCGTCGGGGGAAAAACAGAATTCCAGCAGCCCGCACCGGTCCGGGTCCGTGCGCGTCCAGATGTGACCGCGGTAGCTCTTGAAGCCGTTGGGCTTCCCGTCCGATATGGGCGAGTTGGCGCAGGCGGCGCCGATGACCGGCGCCAGTCCCATGGCGGTGCGCAGCTTCGCCATGGCGTCCTTCTCGTCGCCGTAGTCGATGTTCGCCTGCACGGTGGCGGTCTGTTTCATCATCCGATGGCCCAGGGTCCCCACCCTGGCCATGTACGGTCCCATGATGCGATAGCGCCGCTTGGGCAGCCACTCGATCTCGTCGACGCGGCTGAAAGGCTGGATCCCCAGGCCGAGGAACACCACGTCGAACTTCCCCGCCACGTCGATGAGCTCACGGATGTGCTGCGAGAACTCGGCGTTGCTGCAGTGAATATCGTCGCACGGCTCGCCGCTCAGCTCGATCTGGCCGCCCGGCTCCAGGGTAATGGCGTGGTTGCCGCGCTTGAGGCCGATCAGGAAGCCTTCTTCCTCTTGCGGCTCCCAACCATAGTCGCTCACCAGACCTTCGAGGATGACCCGCACGCCACGCGGGCCGGAATACGACAGCGCCTTGGCCGTGTCGCGCTCGATGCCCACCTTCTCGTACTCCGTGCCCACGCGCCACTGCTCGCGAGGCTTGCCGGCCTGGTGAAAGAAGGCTTCCAGCTCGTCTTGTCGCTCGATCACGGACATGGGACACTGCTCATTTCGAACGGAGGTCCTTCGACTTCACGACGCCGGCGCTGCGCTCAGGACGAACGGGGATGACGTTTCCCAACCGTTCGTCCTAGGCGTAGCGGGGCGAAGTCGAATGACACACGGCCCGCAGGTTCTTTTCGTAGGGCGGGGTGACCACCGCCTTCTCCGTAATGATGGCCGAGACAAGTGAATGGTCGGTCACGTCGAAAGCCGGATTCAGAGTATGGACTCCTTCCGGCGCGATGCGGCTCCCCGCGATGTGGGTTACCTCATCCTGGCTTCGCTGCTCGATCGGGATGTGGGCTCCGGACGGACACCCGAGGTCCACCGTGGAGGTGGGGCAGGCCACGTAAAAGGGCACGCCGTGCCTCCGGGCCAGCACCGCCACCATGTAGGTCCCGATCTTGTTGGCGACGTCTCCGTTGGCGGCCACGCGGTCGGCTCCGACGACAACGGCATCCACCTGTCTGCTCTGCATCACGTAGCCCGTCATGTTGTCAGTGATGAGGGTGACCGGGATCTTCTCCTTGCACAATTCCCATGCGGTCAGTCGGGCGCCCTGGAGAAAGGGTCGGGTCTCGTCCACGAACACCTCATCGATAGCCGCGCCCGATTCATTCATCGCCCGTAGCACCCCCAGGGCGGTACCGTAGCCGGCGGTGGCCAAGGCCCCCGCGTTGCAGTGCGTCAGAATCCGTCGAGAGTCCTTCAGCAGCCCGGCGCCCAGGCCGCCGAGCCTGCGATTCGCGGCGATGTCTTCCTCGTAGATCCCGAGGGCCGCCTCCTCGAGCCGCCGCTTCAGCAACTCCAGGTCGCCGTTGCCGTTCTCCTCGTAAGTCCGCCGCATGCGCGCCAGGGCCCAATGAAGGTTCACGGCCGTGGGCCGGGTGTCTTCCAGGGTGCGGAAAACCCGTTCCATGACCGGCCCGACCGACTTCGGATGCCTGATGCGGCGGGCGCCCAGGGCGACCCCCATGGCCGCGGCGACGCCGATGGCGGGGGCGCCGCGAACCACCATGCTGCGAATGGCCTGGGCCACCTGCCGGTAGTTGCGGCAGACCCGGTAGACCTCCTTGCGGGGAAGCCGCCGCTGGTCGATGAGGATGACCTCGCCGGCCCGCCACTCGATGGTTCTCACGGTCATGTCGGTTTATCTTTCATCCCAACTCAAATATAGTACCCGGAGAACCACCGTCAAGGGTCGAGACATGGCGGACCTTACCGAACTACTCGCGTACGCTTCCGGCATCTACTTCATCAAGCCGGACATGGAACCGTACGCGTTGCTGGCAACCCTGGCCGCGATTCACCTGTGCGACGGCGTTCTTTGCTTCGTCATCGCCCGCCACGGCGGACGTCATCAGGCCGGTTGGACCCTGGCCGGCCTGATCCTTGGGATCTGGGGAGCCCTGCCACTACTCTTGCAGCGGCGCGGCAACGGTGCGGGGGCGGGTTACGAGCCCGCCACCGCCGATGCAGCCCCGGCAACGACAACGCTGCCGGACGGCTAGTCCATCCGCTTGCGCAAGAACGCCGGAATATCGAAGTCGTCCTCGGTCACATCTTCCTCCTTGAGGTCGTAGGCGGCTGGCAACGCGCCTGGTTCTTTTCCCGCGTCGCCGTGCTGCCAACTGACCTCGCCGAACCCGTCATCCTCCAGCGTACCGAGGTGAACGACCTTCTTGCCCTTGGTGTCCTTGTGACCCAGCCCCAGGGACCCCTGCTTCTGAGCCGGCGCCTGCCGCTGCTCGGCCGGAGCAGGCTCGGGCGCCCAGACTCCGTTGTCGCCGAACCCCGTGGCAATGACGGTGATGCGCAGCTCGTCTTCGATGCTCTCGTCGATCACCGCGCCGAAAATGATGGTCGCGTCGTCGTGGGCTTCGCCCTGGATCAGGGTGGCCGCCTCGTTGACTTCGAACAGGCTCATATCCGCACCGCCGGTGACGTTGATCAGGACGCCGCGGGCGCCGTTGATGGACAAGTCTTCCAGCAACGGGCTGGAGATGGCCTGCTGGGCCGCCTCGAGCGCACGGTTCTCGCCCGTAGCGGAGGCTGCGCCCATGAGCGCGTATCCCATCTCTTTCATGACCGTGCGGACGTCCGCGAAGTCGAGGTTGATGAGTCCGGGGGTGACGATCAGGGCCGCGATGCCCCGGACCGCCTGGGTCACCACGCTGTCGGCCACCTTGAAGGTCTCCAGCAGCGTGGTCGACTTGCCGGCGATGCTGAGAAGCCGTTGGTTCGGGATGACCACGAGGGTATCCACCTTGTCCTTCAACTCCCGGATCCCTTCTTCCGCCTGCTGCATGCGGCGCTTCCCTTCGAAGATGAAGGGCTTGGTGACCACGCCGACCGTGAGCGCTCCTACTTCCCGCGCCACGCTGGCAATGATCGGCGCGCCCCCGGTGCCGGTCCCTCCGCCCATCCCCGCGGTGATGAAGATCATGTCGGCGCCCGTGAGGAATTCACGGATACGCTCCTTGTCTTCCATCGCGGCGCGACGGCCCACTTCCGGATTGGCGCCGGCTCCGAGTCCCTTGGTGAGGGAATCCCCGATCTGGACCTTGATATCGGCTTTGCTCGCGTCCAGCGCCTGGCTGTCCGTGTTCGCCACGATGAAATCCACACCCTTGAGCCCCTCGTCGATCATCGTGTTGATCGCGTTGCCGCCGCCGCCGCCGATACCGATGGCCTTGATCCGCGCCCCGGAATCAATCGGTTCCACCATCTCGAACATAGCACTTCCTCCTTTTCACTCGTTGCGTTGTTGTTTTCGATCCATGGGAAGCGGGCAGCCGGACGCGCGCCGGCCGTCCGCTTCCGCCCTTTTCCACTACAAGAATTCCTTGAACCACTCCGTCATCCGGCCCCGGACCTTGTAGAACAAGTGGTCGTTGTCCCGCATCCGAAACAGACTCCGGTCCTGTTGTTGGAGGCCGTACAGAAGCAGCCCGGTGCCGGTGGCGTAGACCGGACTGGACACCACGTCCACCAGCCCCGCGACGTTGGCCGGTACGCCTTGGCGCACCGGCACGTTGAAGACCCTTTCCGCCATCTCGATGATTCCCGGCAGCAGCGTCGAGCCGCCGGTCATCACCATGCCCGACACCAGATGGTCCTCGTAACCGGATTTGCCGATCTCCCGCTGCACCAGATGGAAGACTTCCTCCAGGCGCGGCTCGATGATCTCGCACAGGATCTGGCGTGACACCGACCGCGGGTTCCGTCCTCCCACGCTGGGCACCTCCAACATCCCTTCGCGGTTGGCCAGGTCGGTCTCCACGCACCCGTAGCGCTGCTTCAACTGCTCCGCGGCCGCCATCGGGGCATGCAGGCCCGCGGCGATGTCGCTGGTGAGGTGGTTGCCTCCCACGCCCAGCACCGCGGTGTGCTTGACCGATCCGCCATGGAACAGGGCGATATCGGTGGTGCCGCCGCCCATGTCCACCAGCGCCACTCCCAGCTCCTTCTCTTCCTGGGTCAGGGTCGCGTCCGCGGACGCCAGCGGCTCCAGCACGAAATCCGCGACGTTGAGCCCGGTCCGATTGCAACACTTGATGATGTTCTGCGCCGCGGCCACCGCGCCCGTGACGATGTGCACGCTGGCCTCGAGCCGCACCCCGGCCATGCCCCGGGGCTCCTGGATGCCACCCTGGCCATCGATGGCGAACTCCTGCGACAATACGTGGAGCACCTCCCGGTCCATGGGGATGGCCACTGCCTTGGCCGCGTCAATGACCCGGTCCACGTCGGCGTCGGTCACTTCCTTGTTCTTGACGGCCACCACGCCGTGGCTGTTGAACCCACGGATGTGACCGCCGGCGATGCCGGCGAAGACGGTGTTGATCTCGCACCCGGCCATGATCTCGGCCTCCTCCACCGCCTTCTTGATCCCTTCCATGGTGGCCTCGACATTGATCACCACGCCCTTTCTCAAGCCCCGCGACGGGTGAATCCCGACGCCCACCACCTCCGCTCCCTGCTCGGTCTGCTCTCCCACCACGGCGCAGATCTTATGGGTCCCGACATCGAGCCCGACAACAACGTTGGTCTTCCTAGCCATGGTTCTTCCGGCCCCTTTCATGGTTCATGTCCATCGAATCACACCCTTCCCCGCGGGCGCGCCACCACCTGCCCGCGGAAGCTCAAGTCGACGGCCCGGAAACGGGCCCCCTGTCCCCGGAACTCTCCCAGAAACCACTGCAACCGGTTCAGCTTCTCGTCCCAGTCACCCCAACCCATATGGAACGGTATCGAGTAGGAAACCGGATAGAGGACGATGCCGCCGCCGGGCTGAAAACGGATCTCGGACAGGCCGAGCGCCGTCTGCTCCACCGTTCTTCCGAAGACCACCGCCTCGGACAACTTCTCCCGCGTGGCAGGCTCCTCCGGCGGCAACTCCGCGGACCGCAGGCCGGTGATGAACGGAAAGTCCACGGAATCCTCTTCGTCGAGAGCCTTGAAGATCACGCCGTTGTCCGCCACGTAGTACAGCTTGTCCAGGGCAACGATGGCGCCCGGGCTCCATTCCTCGATGGTGATCACCAGACGCGCCGGCAGTTCCCGCCGGATCCGGACCGACTTGACCCAGGGATGCCGCCGCACCCGTTCCTCCAGCTCGCCGGGATCGATGCTCCAGATTCGGGTGTGCGGTCCCAGTCCGGAGACAACCACGATGTCCGCCCCCTTGACCTTCTCGGCCCCGAGCACCCTGACTTCCCGGATGGCGAAGTAGGGGTGCGTCAGAACGAAATCCCAGCTCCCGTGGGTCACCGTCCTGACAACGCCGGACGCCTTTTCCAACGCCTGCCGCCCCTGACGGTAGAAATCGAGGGTGTACCCGCCATCGAGCCACCCCAACAGCATCAGGGCACACAGCGTAGTGCCCGCCGCCCACAGGCCCACCCGGCGGCGGCCTCCGTTTCCGAACCGGACCCATGGACTACCCATTGCCCGCCTCCCTCGGCCCATTGCCCGCCTCCTTCGGCGACCAGGCCGCCGGACGGGCCGCGCCATTCTTCAGCGCCGCCCGGTCGAGAATCCGTTCAACCAGGTTCCCGAAGTCGATACCGACCCCCGCGGCGATCTCGGGCAACAGACTCAGGGGAGTCATCCCCGGAAGCGTGTTGACCTCGAGCGCGTAAAGCCGCTGTTCCGGCGAGATGCGGAAGTCCACCCGCGGCGCCCCTTCGCAACCCAGCACGGCACAGGCCCGGACGCCCAGCCGCATGGCCTTGCGATAGAGCGCGCCGGGCAAGGGCGCCGGAAAGACATGGGAAGCCATGCCGGAGGTGTACTTGGTCTCGAAGTCGTAGAAGCCCTTCACCGGCCTGATCTCGGTGACCCCGAGAGCCTCGCCGTTCAGGATTCCCACCGTGATCTCCTTCCCGGGCACGTATTGCTCCACCAGGGCATCCCGGTCCGTTCGACGTGCCTCGTGGACGGCCGAAGCCAGGTCCCTTTGCCGGCGCACGATGGTGACTCCGATGGAGGACCCTTCGGAACGCGGCTTCACCACCACGGGCAACCGGAGCTTCGTCTCCGTGGTTCCCTCCCCCGCCAACACCTGATACCGCGGAGTGGGAATGCGGTTATGGCTCAGGACCTCCTTGGTCAACACCTTGTCCATGCACAGCGCCGAAGCGGTCACACCCGAGCCGGTGTAGGGGATCCCCATCACCTCCAGCAGTCCCTGGACGCAACCGTCCTCGCCGATCTTGCCGTGCAGCGCATTGAAGACCACGTGGATCCGCCGCTTTCGCAGTTGGGCCGCCAGATCCGGCCCCACGTCGATGAGAGAGACCCCCTTGTAGCCCCGTTGCCGCAAGGCGGCGGCGACCTCCTTGCCCGACACCAGCGACACTTCCCTCTCCGCGGACGGACCGCCGTACAGCACGCCCACCCGCCGGCTCCGATGGGTTCCCGATGGCGTGCTCATTGCGGCCACTCCCCGGCAAACCGGACCTCGGTTTGCAACGTGACCGAAAACCGGCTCTCCACCTCGCTGCACACCCGCTCGATCAGCCGTCGGACGTCCTGAGCCCGGGCGCCGCCGCGATTGACGATGAAGTTCGCGTGCCGCCGGGAGATCTCGGCGCCTCCCACGCGCAGGCCCTTGAGCCCCGACGCCTCGATCAGCCTTCCGGCGTGGTCGCCCGGTGGATTGCGGAACACCGATCCGAAGTTCGGATGGCCCGACGGTTGACTCTCCTTGCGCCGCGTCATGACGGCGCGCATGCGTGCATCCGCCACCTCGGGCGTCTCCGGCGTCAGCGCCATCTCCACGCGGGTGACGACGGCGCCCCTGGGCAGACGCGTCTCCCGATAGGAGAACCGCAGCTCCTCGCGTCCGAGAGCCAGCGTCTCGCCGGCCGCGGTCACCGCGTCAACCCTGTGCACCACCCGCTCCATTTCCGATCCATAGGCTCCGGCATTCATCACCAGGGAGCCGCCCACGCTGCCGGGAATCCCCTCGGCGAACTCCAGGCCGCCCCAGCCGCGGCGCACGGCCTCCCGCACCAGCCGGCTCACCGCATGGGCGGCGCCCACCTCGGCGCCGGAACCGTGCCAACGCACCGTGCGGAACTCGCCCCGCAACCGCAGCACGGCCCCGCGCACACCCTGGTCGCTCACCAGCAGGTTGCTGCCGTTGCCCAGCAGCAGGACCGGCACTCCGTGGCGCTCCACGACCCTCAGGCAGGCGGTCAGACCGCGGACCGTGGTCGCCTCGACAAAGTAGTCCGCGGGTCCGCCGACCTTGAAGGAAGTGTAGCGGGCCAACGGTTCGCGCACCCTCACCGCCACACCGGCGGTACCGGCCAGCTCGGTGACCAGCCGGTCGGCGGTCATTGCCTCTGTTCCCGCAAGGACTCAAGCAGTGTCTCCCCAACCTGGTAGATATCCCCGGCCCCGAGGGTGAGCACCAGGTCTCCGTCCGCAAGGCGCGGCAGCAGCCCGCCGGCCACGTCCTCCTTGGCGGCAACGAACTCCACCTCCATGTGTCCCCGGCGCCGGATGGCCCGGTACAATTCCTCGCCGCCGGTTCCGGGCACGGGATCCTCTCCGGCGGCGTAGATGTCCGTGACGATCAACCGATGGGCCCGGTCGAACGCCGAAACGAAGCCCTCGAAGAGATCCTTCGTGCGGCTGTAACGGTGCGGCTGGAACACCACCGTCAGGGGCCGCCCCCAACCCTCCGTGATGGCCTGCAGGGTGGCCTCGATCTCCGTGGGATGGTGTCCGTAGTCATCCATGACCAGAACACCGGCCGCCTCCCCCTTGATCTCCGACCGGCGATGGATGCCGGCGAAAGCTCCCAGCGCCGACGCCGCGGCGGCGAAGTCGATACCCAGTTCCACGGCCACGGCAATGGCCGCCAGCGCGTTGGCCACGCTGTGCCGTCCCGGCATGGGCAACGTCACCGGCCCCAGCACCCGACCGCGGTGCAGGACGGAGAACGTGGACTCCATCTGCCGGGTCCGAACGCACTTGGCGCTGAAGTCCGCGTCCCCCGAAAGGCCATAGGTAACCACCCGCTTTCGCACCCGGGGTATCAAACCACGGACCGTCGGAGGGTCGAGGCAGAGCACCGCGATGCCATAGAAGGGCACCTTGTTGATGAACTCCAGGAACGCGTCCGCCAGCCCTTCCGTGGCGCCATAGTACTCGATGTGCTCGCGGTCGATGTTGGTCACCACCGCCACCGCCGGCGACAGCAGCAGGAACGTCCCGTCGCTCTCGTCGGCTTCGGCCACCAGGATGTCGCCCCGGCCCATCTGCGCGTTGCCGGCCAGGGACCTCACCCGGCCGCCGATGACCAGGGTCGGGTCCAGTTCCGCCGCGGTCAGGACGTGGCCGATCATCGACGTCGTGGTGGTCTTTCCATGGCTTCCCGCCACCGCGATGCCGTACTTCATGCGCATGAGCTCCGCGAGCATCTCGGCCCGCGGAATCACCGGGATCTGTCGCTCCCTGGCCGCCGTCACCTCCGGGTTGGAGAACTTCACCGCGGTGGAGATCACCACCACCGAGAGGGCCTCGGCCAGGTTGGCGGCATCGTGGCCGATGTGGACTTCCGCCCCGAGGGACCGCAACCGGCGCGTGGCGTCGTTCTCCTGAAGGTCGGAGCCGCTTATTTCGTAGCCCAGGTTCAGCAAAACCTCCGCGATACCGCTCATGCCGACGCCGCCGATGCCGACGAAGTGCACGCGGTGGCGTTTTTCGAAAGTCCTCGGGACCATCAGGACCACCCCGGGACGAGGGCATGGCACTCGTCCACGATTCGTTCGGCCGCGTCTCCCCGGGCCAGCCCCGCGGCGGCGCGACCCATGGCCTCTCGCAGCGCCGCGTCTCCATGGAGCGCGCGGATGGTCTCGGCCAGGCCCAGGGGCGTCAACTCCTGCTCCACTATCACCTCGGCGGCGCCGGCTCCCTTGAGGGCCAGCGCGTTGAGCCGTTGATGATCGTGGGCCGCGTACGGATACGGGATCAGCACCGAGGGCTTGCCGAAGACGGTCAGTTCCGACAGAGTCGAGGCCCCGGCCCGGCAGATCACCAGATCGGCCGTCGCGTACGCGCTGTCCATCCGGTCGATGAAGGGCAGCACCTCCGCCTCGCACGGGAGCGACTCGTAACCCTTCCTCACCATCTCCTCGTCCGCGCGCCCGGTCTGATGCGTGACCCGGAAGCCGGCCGCGGCATCCCCCAGGTGCGCCAACGCGCCAAGGACCGTCTCGTTGATCCGGTGCGCGCCCGCGCTGCCGCCGAAGACGAGCAGATGGAAGCGGCCGTCCCGGTCCGGCTCGGGGAGCCTGCCCCAACGCACCGGCGTGCCGGTCAACACGACCTTGGCCGGGGGGAAATAGTCGGCGCTCTCGCGGAAGCTCGTGAAGATCCGGTCCACCAGCCGGCCCAGGACGCGGTTGGTGAGTCCGGGGCGCAGGTTCTGTTCCAGGACGGCGCAGCGGATGCGTCGTGAGACCCCGGCCAGCAGCAGCGGACCCGAGGCATAGCCCCCGAGCCCGATGATGCATTGAGGATCGAAACGGCGGATGATCGCGCGCGAACGCCACAGGCTCACGGGTATTGCGTAGAGGCCCTCCAGCAGTCCCTTGAGACCTCGTCCCTTGAGGCCGCGAACGGGCAACAGCTCCAGCGGAAACTCGGTCTCCGGGATGACCCGGCTCTCGATGCCCCACCGGCTGCCCACGAAGAGAATGCGCATGTCTCCGTTCCGCCGGCAAAATTCCCGCGCCACCGCGAGGCCGGGAAAGAGATGCCCGCCGGTGCCGCCGCCGGCCACGATCAGTCGCATGGCCGGGCCCTCCGCCAGGAGACGCCCAGGAGCATCCCCGCGACCGTCAAGTGAACCGCCAGGGCCGAGCCGCCGTAGCTGACGAACGGCAGCACCAACCCCTTGGTGGGCACCAGGCCCATGACCACGCTCATGTGGACCAGCGCCTGAAGCCCCAGGAGCATGGTCAGGCCGAACACCATCAACCGGGTAAAGGAGTCCTCGTTTTCCAGGGCCAGCCGCATGCCGCGAAACAGCAGGATGCCGAAGAGCCCCACCACCAGCAGGGCGCCCCACAAGCCCAGCTCCTCGCCGATCACGGAGTAGATGAAGTCCGTGTGCGCTTCCGGCAGGTAGAAGAGCTTCTGCCGGCTCTGTCCCAACCCCCGGCCCCACAACTGGCCGGAGCCGAAGGCGATGTAGGACTGGATGATCTGAAAACCGCTGTCCGCGGAATCGCTCCAGGGGTCCAGAAAGGCCAACAGCCGCCTCATCCGGTAGTCCGCGGACATGATGAGGAAGACTCCCGCGGGAAGCGCCGCCAGCGCTACGCAGGCCAGGTGCTTCACCTGACTCCCGGCGACGAACAGCATGGCCATGGTGATGACGGCGAGGATGAACGCCGAGCCGAAATCCGGCTCCGCCAGCAAGAGCGCCACGAAAACCCCGGCCACCAGCAACGGGGGCAGCATCCCGGGCAGGAAGCGGTCCAGCCGGCCGGCTCTCCTGGAAAGGCTGTAAGCCAGGTACAGCACGAAGGTGACCTTGGCCAGTTCCGAGGGCTGGAACACGAACGGAGACACGCCCAGCCAACGGTGGGCGCCGCCGCGGACCACCCCGACGCCCGGCACCAGCACCAGCACCAGGGCGACCACCGTGACGACGAGCAGCGGGCAGGCCAGGCGCCGGCAGGCCGACGGCGGCACCAACAAGGCCAGGGAGAGGCCCAGCACGCCGAGGCCCGCGGCCATCAACTGCTTGCGGAAAAGATAGGTGCCGTCGCCGAAGCGTTCCAGGGAAAAGAGGTAGCTGGTGTTCAGCACCATGGTGATGCCGATGGCGAGCAGCGCCACCAGGCTCACGAGCATCCACCGGTCCACGTTGCGAATCCCGCTCATAGGGCTTGCACCAGTTCCTTGAACACGCGACCGCGTTCGGCGTAGTTCTCGAACATGTCGAAGCTCGAACACGCCGGCGACAACAGCACCACGTCTCCGGTATGGGCGGCGGCCCGCGCCTCCCTAACCGCCTCGGCCAGGTCCGCCACCACCACGGTGGCGGTCGACGCTCCCAGGGCGTCCTTCATGATTCCCGCGGCCTCACCCAACAGGATCAGCTTGCGCACCCGCTCCCGGACCAGCGGTTCCAGACCCCGGTAGCTGCCGCCCTTGTGGACCCCGCCGGCGATCAGCACGATGGGGCGGTCGAAACTGGCCAGGGACTTCTGAACGGCGCCGACGTTGGTGCCCTTGGAGTCATTGAAGTACCGCGCCCCGTCGAGCTCCCGGATGAACTCCAGCCGGTGCTCGACGCCCCGGAACCGCCTGGCGGCCGTGCGGATGTGGCGTCCCTCGACGCCTGCCGCCTTGGCGCCGCATACCGCCGCCATGACGTTCTCGACGTTGTGGACCCCGCGCAGCGCGATGTCCCGCAGCGGAAATCGCTCTTCGGCCCCACGGCCGCGCCAGACGATGGCGTCCGCGGTGGCGAAGACCCCCTCCTCGACCTCCGACCAGCCGAAGGAGACCGCCCGGGGGCCCAGTTCATGGCGCAAACCCCATACCCACGGGTCGTCGCGGTTCAGCACCGCGACGTCGTCCGGATGCTGGGCGGCGAAAATCCTGGCCTTGGCCGCGCCGTAACTCGCCAGCCCGTCGTAGCGGTCGAGATGGTCCTCGCTGAGGTTGAGACACAGGGCCACGCGCGGCCGGAAATCCCGGACCCATTCGAGTTGGAAGCTGCTCACCTCCACGACGCCCCAGTCCCAGGTTCCGTCCACGTACTCGATCAGCGGTTTGCCGATGTTGCCGCCGGCGAAGACGCGGAGCCCCGCGGCTTCGAGGATGCCGGCCATGAGCCGCGTCGTGGTGGTCTTTCCGTTGGTGCCGGTGACGGCCACCATGGGGGTGCGGCTGAACCGCGCCGCCAACTCGATCTCGCTCAACACCTCGATGCCGCGACGGGCGGCTTCCACCAGCAGCGTATTCTCCCGCGGCACTCCGGGGCTGGGAACCACCGCGTCCACGCCGTCGAGCCAGGCCGTTTCCTCCGGCCCGAGATGGCAGGGGGCGGACAACCGCGACAGCTCCTTCCTGGCCGGTCCCATCCCGTCGTCCTCGCGCGCGTCGGCGCCCACGACCCGCGCTCCCCGTTGCGCGAGGAACCGGGCAACCGCCAGGCCGGTGCGGGCCAGTCCCAACACCAGGATCTTTTTGCCCTCGAGTTCCATCACCGGTTTTCCACTCGTCGCCGGCTCTACGTTGCGTGCCTCTGCCGCTCCCCTCGGACTCACTCCAGGATTCCCTAGCGCAGTTTCAGCGTGCTCAACGCCAACAGCGCGCAAATGATCGAAACGATCCAGAACCGCACGATGATCTGCGGTTCCGCCCATCCCTTGAGCTCATAGTGATGGTGGATCGGCGCCATGCGAAAGACCCGTTTGCCGCGCAGCTTGAAGGAGGCGACCTGCACGATCACCGACACCGCCTCCAACACGAAAACGCCCCCCACCACCACCAACAGGACCTCGTTCTTGCTGATGACCGCGACGCTCCCCAGGGCCGCCCCCAGTCCCAGGCTGCCGACGTCGCCCATGAACATCTGCGCGGGATAGGCGTTGAACCAGAGAAAACCCATGCCCGCCGCGGCCACCGCGGCGCAGAACACCGACATCTCCCCGACCCGGGACACGTAGGGGATCTGCAGGTACTCGGCGAACTTCACGTGGCCCGCGAGGTACGCGATGAGGGCATAGGTGGCCGCCGCGGTCATCACCGGGCCGATGGCGAGCCCGTCCAGGCCGTCGGTGAGGTTCACCGCATTGGAGGCGCCCACCACCACGACTATCGTAAAGGGGACGTACCAGATGCCCAGGTCCGGCCGCACGTTCTTGAAGAAGGGGACGGCCACCGTGCTGCTGAAATCGGGTTGCAGCAACAACACCACCGCCGCGGCCGCGGCCACGGCCATCTGCGGGAGGAGCTTGCTCCACAGGCCCAGTCCGCGGCTGCTGTTGCGGCGAACCTTGAGAAAATCATCGACGAAGCCGATGACGGCGAATCCCAGGGTCACCCCCAGGGCCACCAGCACGTACACGTTGGTGACGTCCCCCACCAGCACGGTGGACAGCACCAGGGACAGGACGATCAGGGTCCCTCCCATGGTGGGCGTGCCCGCCTTGGCGGCATGGCGGTCCGGACCGTCTTCTCGAATGGGCTGCCCGATTTGCCATTGCTTGAGCGCGCGGATGAGGTACGGGCCGATGATGAACGACAGCAGCAACGACACGAGCGCCGCCAGGGCCGCGCGGAACGTGATGTAGCGGAACACGTTGAAGACCGGAAAGGTCGAATGCAGCGGAAAGAGCAAAAGATAGAGCACGCGGTTACGCCCCCTCGTTCTTCATGGCCGCGAGCACCTTTTCCATGGCCGCGCCCCGCGAACCCTTGATGAGGACCCAGTCGCCCTTCCGAAGCTCGGCGCGCAACTCCGACGCCAGCTTCCGGTGGGTCCGGGCCACCCGGACCGCGGTCGGGTCCATGCCGGCCCCCAGTGCCCCCTGCCGGATGTCACGGGCAAAGCGGCCCAACAGATAGAGGGCGTCCACGCCGCTTCCGGCCGCGGTTTCCCCGAGCTTGCGGTGGCAGCCGGCTTCGTCCGTGCCCATTTCCAGCATGTCGCCAAGCACCGCCACCCGCCGGCCGCGCCCCGGAAGCGCCTCCAGCGTCGCCAGCGCCGCTTCCATGGAAGCCGGATTGGCGTTGTAGGCATCGTTGATGATGCCGATGCCGTCCAGGCGCTCCAACTGCATGCGCATGGCCACCGGCCGCACCGCCTCGAGACCCGCGCGAATGGCCGCCACGTCCGCTCCGAACGCGTGCGCCATGGCCGCCGCCCCTACCGCGTTCCGGACGTTGTGCATGCCGCACAGGCGCAACCGTACCGGCGCCCGCACCCGGCCCACCCGGAGGTTGAACCGCAACCGGCCCCCGGACAGCATCTCCGGGTCCTCCCCACGCACGAAACCGCCGTCGCCGTAGGTGACCACCCGGCCTCGGAAGGCCCGGCTCTGGCGCACGACCCGGCCGTCGTCCAGGTTGACCACCGCGGTGCCTCCCGGATCGAGTCCCCGGAAGATCGCCCCCTTCTCCCGGGCCACGCCGGCGAGGGTGCCCAGTCCGGAGAGGTGCGCCGGGGCCACCGAGGTGATGAGGGCCAGATCCGGGTTCGCGATGGCCGTGAGCCGGCGGATCTCTCCCGGCCGATTGGTGCCCAGTTCCACCACCGCGGCGCGCTCCCGGCCCCGCAGCCGCAACAGCGTCAACGGCAGACCCACCAGGTTGTTGTAGTTGCCCTCGGTCTTGAGCACCTTTCCTCGTAATGGACGATCTTCCATGCGCGCGCGTTGGAGAATGGCGAAAAGCATCTCCTTGGTCGTCGTCTTTCCGTTCGAGCCGGTGATCGCCAGGACCCGCGGCGCCAGCTTCTGACGATGGAAGCGAGCCATGTCGCCCAGGGCCTTGAGGGTGTCGCGCACGCGAATCACCGACACCCGCTTCGGACCGACGATGCTTCGCTGCACAACCAGACACCCGCCCCCGCGGCGCACCGCTTCACGCACGAATACGTGTCCATCCCGCGTTTCCCCGCGGAGCGCCACGAACACCCCGTCCTTTTCCACCTGCCGCGAATCCGTGCTGACGTGGCCAAACCGGCTCACCGCCCCGCGCTGAACGATGGTTCCCCTGGCGGCTCGCGCCAACTCTTCGATGGTCCAATCCATGGGCGTTGCACGAGCGGCCTGTGTCAGGCGCCGACGCTGTGCACCTCTTCCCGCAACACCTGCCGGTCGTCGAACTGGAGCCGCCGGTCCCCGACGATCTGGTAGTCCTCATGGCCCTTGCCCGCCACCAGCAAGACGTCGCCCGGAACCGCCATGGACAGTCCGAGGCGAATGGCGGAACGCCGGTCCGGCTCCACCCGGTATCCGGTCTGCGGCCCGGCGGCGTCCCCTTCCTCCAGCCGTCTCATGCCGCGGCCGCGAACGCCTTCCTCAATGTCGCGAATGATCGCCAAGGGGTCCTCGCCGCGCGGGTTGTCGGAGGTAAGCACGACGCAGTCGCTTTCCGACGCCGCGATTTCTCCCATGACGGGGCGTTTGCCGGGGTCCCGGTCGCCGCCGCAACCGAACACCGTGATCAACCTCGCCCTGGTCAACCCGCGCAGAGCGCGGATGACCTTGTCCAGGGCATCCGGCGTATGCGCGTAGTCCACCACCAGGGTCATCCCCAGACCGTTGGGAATACGTTCCAACCGCCCCGGCACCCGGTCGAGCCGGGACAGGCCGGCCGCAATGGCGTCCGGGCCGAGCCCCAGGGTCCAGGCCGTTCCCGCGGCCGCGAGGATGTTCTCGAGGTTCAACTCGCCCATGAGCGCCGACTGGAACTCGACCCGTTGCGGCCCGCACGCCAGGGTCCCCCTCAACCCGTGGACATCACTCTCGAAATCCACCGGATGGACGTCCCATCGAGGCGATCTTCCGTAGGTGAGCGTCACCAGTCCGGCGTCCTCCGCCAAACGGATCAAATCGAGACCCCGTGGGTCGTCGGCGTTGATGACGGCGAACGGTCGTTCCTTCGCACTGGCGGGCAGGCATTCCGTGAACAGCCGCGCCTTGCTGAGAAAGTACGTCTCCATGTCGCGGTGATAGTCCAGGTGATCCCGCGAAAGGTTGGTGAACACCGCACCGTCGAAATCGAGTCCCTCCACCCGGTGCAGGTCCAGGGCGTGTGAGGAGACTTCCATGGCGACGGACCTCACGCCCGCGCGCACCATGTCGGAAAGGAGTTCCTCGATGTCGATGGACTCGGGTGTGGTCAGCGGCGACGGCCGCTGCCATCCGCGGTAGCGCTGACTGATGGTGCCGACGACGCCGCACGGGTCCCCGTTGGTGGAGAAGATGGCGTCGAGCAGATAGGTGACCGTGGTCTTGCCGTTGGTGCCGGTAACCCCCACCAACACGAGCCCGCGGCTCGGACGCCCAAAGAACACCGCGGCCGCGTGAGCCATGGCCCGCCGTGCATCCGGCACCCGGACGCAAGCGGCTCCCGGCGGCGGGACGGACCGTTCCACCACCACCGCGGACGCGCCCCGCTTCACCGCCTCGTCGACGTAGTCGTGACCGTCCGCGAGACGTCCCGCAAAGGCGAAGAACACGTACCCGTCCCGGACCCGGCGGGAATCACACGCGAGACCCCGGACGGCGACCTCTGCGAGTCCCCCTGGGTCCCGAACGTCGGGCACATGCAACAGTTCCCGCAGCAGCATCGACCTCAATCCTTCAACGTCAGCAGCAGGCGGCCGTTGGCGTGATCGGTCCGCTGCTCCGTCACATAGCCGTGACCCCGAAGGACCACGGAGAACTTGAGCCGCTTGGCCTTGTCCACGGCCTCCCGCATGCTCAGGCCGATGAGGTTCGGTCCGCCGCCCTTGCCGGTCGACTTGCGGTGACCCCGGGTCTTCCGGGACACCCGGATGACACCGCGGTCCCGTCCCGGTGAAACCTCCGGCAGCAGGCGCGGGTTCGGAGTCACTCCAAGAGAGTGAAGCGCGGGCGCCGCGATCCGGCGGAACAGGGGGGCCGCGACCACGCCGCCGTACACGTTGACCGTGGGTTCGTCCACCAGGGTCAGCAGCACGAAACGCGGCTCGTCCGCGGGCACGAAACCGACGAATGAGGCGATCCGCTTGGTCTTGGAGTAGCCTCCCTTTTCCGCCTTCTGGGAGGTGCCGGTCTTGCCTGCCGCCTCGAACCCCGCCAGGGCGGCGCGGGTGCCGGTGCCGCCTTCCGCCACCACGCCCTTCAGAATGCCGGCCACGGCCCGGGCCGTGGCCCTGGAGACCACGCGCCGCACCACCTCCGGCCTGTGCCGGAGCAGGACCTTGCCGTCTTTGTCCACCACGCGGTCCACGAGGTGCGGCCGCATGAGCAGACCGCCGTTGGCGACGGCAGAGAAGGCCATGACCATCTGCAGGGGGGTTACGGCAATGCCCTGTCCGAAGGAGGCGGTGGCGAGGTCGATGGGGCGCCACCGGGAAGGCGGCCGCACCGTACCCACCACCTCGCCGGGAAGATCGATCCCGGTCTTCTCGCCGAAGCCGAACCGCCGTATGTAACGGTGATACCGCTCCTTTCCGAGCTTGTCGGCGACCTTGGTCACGCCGATGTTGCTGGAAAGCTGAAGCACCCTGGCGAAAGACAGCCAGCCGTACTCCTTGAAATCGTGAATGGTGCGGCCGCCGTATCGATAGCGGCCGAACTCACAGAAGATCAGGTCCTCCCGTCCCACGACGCCGTCCTCCAGCGCGGCCGCGGCCAGGACCGCCTTGAAGACGGAGCCGGGTTCGTAGGTGTCGGTAACGGCGCGGATGCGCCACCGGTCCCGGTCCTGGCGGCGGAACTGGTTGGGATCGAAAAACGGGTAGCTGGCCAGCGCCAGTATCCCGCCGGTGAACGGGTCCGCCATCACCACCGTGCCGCCCTTGGCGCGAAACCGTTTCACGGTGGCCTCCAGGTGCTTTTCGGCGAGATGCTGCAACGTCGTGTCGAGGGTCAGGCGCACGTCTGCCCCGGGCCGGGTCTTGAAGTCGTCCAGACCCGTGACCAACACGCGGCGGCCCAACGCGTCCCGCTCCGCCACCGAAGAGTGAGCCTTGCCGCGGATGTACCCGTCGTAGCTCCGCTCGACTCCTTCCAGTCCTTGCGCGTCCCTTCCCACCAGACCCAGCGCCTGCCCGGCAAGATGACCCTGCGGGTAGTATCGTTTCGGCTCGTCGGACAACCCGATCCCTTCGACCTTCAGGGCCCGAACCCGTTGGACCTCACGCGGCGTCACCTGGCGCTTGAGCCATACGAAGGGCTTGTCGGACGTGACCTTGCGGCGCACGTCCCGGCGCTTCATGTTGAGCGCCCGCGCCACCGCCGGCACGGTCTCCTTGGCCGACTTCAGCCGTCGGGGCCTGACGTACACGGACCGGGACTCGACGCTGATGGCCAACGAGTCTCCGTTGCGGCTGAAGATGGTGCCGCGCTCCGGCACGAAGATCCGCTCCTGGAGGTGCTGCTTCTCGCCCAGTCGCGCCAACCTCTCGCCGTCGAAGGCCTGGAGATGGATGGCCCGCAACGCCAGCGCCACCAGCACCGCCAGCAGCAGACCGCCGGTCAGCCGCAGCCGCGACCGAAATCTGTCGGAAGAGTCCTGTGCCTCTTTCTTCGTCACGGAAGCACCACCACCTGCCCGGTTTCGGGATCCCGCAGTCCGAGCCGCCGCCGCGCCATGGTCTCGAGGCGCTCGGGCGCGGTCAGACTCGCCAACTCCAGTTTCAACTCACGGTTCGTCTGTTCCAACCGCCGTTCCAGCTTGGCCGCGGTGGAGAGTACGTAACCCAGTTGCACGACCCGCAGACGCTGCCACACGAGCAACAGGGCCAACGCCACCAGGAGGCAACTCAGCGCCACCGGCCACAGCGCGCCGCGGCGCCGTGCCGCGGGCTCGGCATCGGCCACCTGCTGTTGGTTGAGAACGCCTGCGCCCATGTTCGGTTCTTGTCGGGAAGCCAACATGCTCCTGCCTCACGGGCCGCGCCGGGGCCCGAACGGATCCTTCGATGACGGGCTCACCGGACCGTTTCGACACGGGCGGGTTTGTAACCCGCCCGTGCAACGAGGTGACCCACCCTCGCGCTATACTCTTTCGACGGCCCTCAGCCGGGCCGAGCGCGCCCGGGGGTTGGCCTGGATCTCCTCGATGCCGGGAACCCGCGGTTTGCGGGTGAGGGCCGTTGCCTTGCGGACCCAGCCGCAAACACACGCGGGCAGACGCGGCGGACAGACGCAATCGAGGCCCCACCTGTGGAACGCGCGCTTGACCAGCCGATCCTCCAGCGAGTGAAACGAAATAATCACGAGGCGCCCCTTGGCGCACAGCAATTCATGGGCCGACTCGAGAAACCTCTCGAGATTCTCCAGTTCGCGGTTCACCGCGATGCGCACCGCCTGAAACGTCCGGGTAGCCGGATGGGCCGCGGGCGTGCGGGGCTTCCGGGGCCGGCGCGTCGAGCTTCCCATTGCCCGGGCCACCGTCTCCGCCAGTTGACGCGTCGAATCGATGGCGCCTTGGCAACGCCTGGCGTCGATGGCCCGTGCGATCCGCCGCGCCCGCGGCTCGTCGCCGAAATCCCGGATGATCTTCTCCAGCTCCCCGACGGGCAGGCCGTTCACCAGTTCATGGGCGTCCACCGTGCGGCCGCGGTCCATGCGCATGTCCAGTCTGGCGTCGCTGAGGAAACCGAAGCCGCGTTCCGGTGTGTCGAGCTGGTGGGAGGACAGGCCCAGATCCAACAGAATGCCGTCCACACCGGGCCACCCCGCCTCGTCCAGGACTTCCCGCGCCTGGGTGAATCCCGCATGGCGCAACATCACCCGTTCCCCGAAGCGGGCCAACGCCCGTCCGGCGGCGTCAATGGCCTCGTCGTCACAATCCAGGCCCACCAGCGCCCCGTCCGGGCACGACTGGCGCAATATCTCGCGCGCGTGTCCGCCTCCCCCCACGGTTCCATCCAGATACCTTCGCGCCGGCCTGGGCGCGAGAATCTCGATAACCTCGCGAAGCATCACGGGCTGGTGTGCGTAGTCCATGCGACCGGCCGTTCAGTGACAGGTAGCGGCGCCCTCCCAGTCGTCGTCGAAACTCTCGATGGCGTCGTCCAGGGAAGAGTAGAACTCGAAGACCCCGTCCATGCCCACGACCCGGAAGATATCCTTCAGATGGGGGTTCATGCCCGAGAGCTTCAGGTCGCCGTTCATTTCACGCAGCAGCCTCAGACGGTCCAGCAGCAACCCGATGCTCAAGTAGTTGATGTGATCGACCGCCTTGAGGTTCAGAACGACCTTCAGACGTTCCTTCTCGATCAGGCCTCCGATCATCTCCTTGATCCGCACCATTTCCCGGAGGTCGATATCACCGTTGACGTCGATCACGGCAATATCCTGGATGGCTTTCCTGTCGAGTCCGATCATGGATCGCTCCTTTCTTTCGGCGCCGGTCTCCGGACTCACAAGCCCAAGTCCGTGAAGGAGTCCGGATCTTCCATGAGTTGCTCTTCAGCCTCCGTGAACACCTTGTCCCAGGCGTCCTTGTCCCATATGCGAAACTTTTCGCCGGCGGCCACCAGCATCACGTCACGCTTGAGTTCAGCGTACATGCGCAGCGTGGGGGGGATGAGGATGCGTCCGTGCGGATCCACGGCGCATTCCGTCGCTCCACCCAGGTAGTACGTCTGGAACCGCACCATGCGAGCGTCGAACTTCGGTTTCCCGCGAACGGCTTCCTCCAGGACCAGCCACTCGTCCAACGGATAGACATCCAGGCATCGTTTGGAGCTGACGACGAAATTGGTGATAATGAGACGTCCGTCACCTTTACCCAGGAGGACTTCGCGATACTTGGCCGGAATGCTCAGGCGCCCTTTCGTATCGACCGTATGCTCGTATCTGCCGCGAAACATGCCTGACAACGCCTTAACACATTATGGGAATTTATCCCACTTTGTCCCACCTGCCAGCGAATATAGCCGGACCGTTTCACCCCTGTCAACACAAAAACGTCATATTTCCGGCCACGAATATGCGGCCGAACAAGGAAAGATAATCGGGCGCTGGACTACATCTGGTTGCAGTCGAGTTACAGAACGCGAATCAACTACAAGATGTAGGTTCGGGGAGACTGTAGCCACGGCCACCGTCCAGAGGCGGCAGCGAGGGGTCGAGGCAAGTTTTCGACGGGAAATGGGGCCAGCGGATCGTTAAGCCGGATTCTGTGCACGTTTCCCAACAGGAAACGGGACGGTCATTCATCTTGCCCCGTGATTGCTCGCGGGGTCCAGCGACCTTACCCGAGGGTTTCAGGCGGACGACCCGACCCTCCTATTTGGTCTTGCTCCGGGTGGGGTTTACCATGCGCCCGCCATCACTGACGGACCGGTGAGCTCTTACCTCGCCTTTTCAACCTTACTCGACGGCCCGGGTCGACCGGAATCCGTCGGGCGGTATGTTTTCTGTGGCACTTTCCCTCGATCGCTCGAGGCCGCCGTTAACGGCCACCCTGTCCTGTGGAGTCCGGACTTTCCTCCTCCGCGTCACCGCGGAAGCGACCGTCTGATCCACTGTGCCCCGAGACTCAGTTTCCCGATTATACGGTAAAGTTGCAACCCCCGCGGAGGTCCGCGGCCTGAAACGTGCGGACGCCTACGGCTGCCCCTCCTGCTCCGGGGCCGGCGGGTTGTAGAAGAGAATGCGCTGACAGCTCGGACAAAGGTTCACGCGCTCGTTGCGCAGCACGTCGTTCCATAGCTGCGGCGGGATATTCATGTAACAGGCTTGGCATATGGCCGACGACACCGCCACCACCGCGGTGCCGTCGCGCCGGTCGAAGAGCAGTTCGTACTTCCCCATGAGATCGTCGCTGAGGCGGGACGCCGTCGCATCGCGCGCCTCCCGCGTCTGGTCGATCTGCCGGTCGAACTCGGCGATCTGCTCCTGCAACGGCCCCTTCTTCTCGTTCCAGTCGTTCCGGAGAGCGGTCAACTCGTCCTCTTTCTGCTTGAGGATTCCCTCCTGGGCCTCCAGGTCGGTCAAGACCTCGATCAACTCCTCCTCCACGATGACGTTGGACTCCTTGATCGCTCCGATCTCTCGTTGAAGCGCCTGCAATTCCTTGATGCTCTTGATCTGGCTCATACGCATGCGCTTGTCGGTGGTCTTTCGGCTGGCGTCACTGATCGTCTGCTCCTTGGCCTTCCGGAGTCCGTCCTTGTCCTCCCAGGCCTCCTTCAGCCTCTTGACCTCGGCCGCCAAACGGGCAATTTCGCCCTCGTACCTCTCGATTTCGTCGAGTCGTTCCGTCCGGGCGGTCTTGTGCTCCTTCACTTCCAGATCGATGCCCTGAAGCACCGCCAAGGTTTCCAACTGCTCGCGCAACACGTTACCCTCCCGTTGCCGGACACAGAGAAAAAAAAGAACCGCACCAACGGGTGCAGTTCCTTCCATTCCGGTCTCGGCTGTCTGATCGTGTCCGATAGTTCCGTATATACATGTATGAGCGGTATCCTATCGATATTCCGTGTAATTGTCAAAGGCCGGCCGGGGCGGACCTGCGGGCCGGTCACAGACCGAGCTTGCCGGGGTTCATGATGCCGTTGGGGTCCAGGCAGCGCTTCACCGAGCGCATCAGCTCCAGGTTGTCGCCGTGCTCGTGGCTCATGAGCGGAGCCAGCTTGACCCCCACGCCGTGGCAGTACTCCACCGATCCGCCGAAACGGTGAACGGTCCGCAACAGAGCAGAGACCGCGTCGCCCAACTCCGCCCGCGCCTGCTCGCCGCCCTCCCTGGAGAGCCGCAGGGAGAAGAGCTCGGGGCCGGTCCAGAGTCCGCTCTCCCGGAAACGGACGTTGCGGGCCGCAGCCACGGCCAGCGCCTCTCGCCTGAAGGCCAGCACCTGCGACGCGGGCAAGGCCACGTGGACCCAGTCCTGATGCACCCCGGTGTCGTTTCGTTTCCGGCGCTCGCCGCGGTTGGCGGCAAACCGCCGGGCGGCCGCGTGACGTTCCCGCCAGAACCCTTGGGCCTTGTCCGGGGCCAACCGTACGCCGCCCCGGTCCCGGCACGCCGCCAGGGCCACTCCTTCCTCCGCGGCCACGACCTCGGCCTTTCCCTCGAACCCGAGGTAGAGGATCGACGACCCTTCCGGATCCTCCGTCTCATCGCCATAGTCGAGCAGGATCGGCCGCAGGCCGGCAGCGGAGAACGCGAGCACCGCCTCGAAGCCCCGGGCGAAGGAGTCGAACCGGACGGCGTGGAGCGACCTCGCCTCCGGAACCGGGAAGACCCGGAGGGTCACTTCCGTGAGAATCCCGAAGCAGCCCTCGCCGCCGATGAACAGGTGATTCAGGTCGATGCCGGTGGATCTCTTGGCCACCCCCCGAGTGCGGCACACCGGACCCTCCGGCAACACCGCCTCGACCCCCAGCACCTGACTCCCTACGGAGCCGTACTTTCCGCCGCGGTACCCGAGACCGTTGGTGGAGACGGCCCCGCCCACCGTGGCCACCGGCAGCGTCCAGGGGTCGTGACCCAGCATGACGCCGGACTGTTGCAACTCCGAATCGAGAGCCTCCAGCACCATGCCGGCCTGGACCCGGGCCGTGAACGCTGCGGTGTCGATCTCCAGCACGGCGTTCATCCGCCGGAGGTCCACGACGATGCCGGAGGTCAGTGAGACCGCTGCCCCCATGAGCCCGGAGCCGCCGCCATAGGGCACCAGCGGCACCCGCGCCTCGTTGGCCACGTCGACGACCGCCTGGACCTCGGTGGTGGAGGCAGGGGTGCAGACACACAACGGATGAACGGGAACGATCGGACGCCCGGGATGGATGCGGCTTTGCCCCAACGCGTCCCAGGCGTGCAGGTCTAACTCATCCGGGTCCGTGAGGACGGAGTCGGGGCCCAGCAACGCGGTGAGCCGGCCGACCGCGCCGGCGTGTGCGTGCCCGGCGTCACCGGTCATTCTCGCGACCCCTCCGTATCGTTCATACAAAGAGGCAGCGCCTTTCCGAATCCGTCATTCCCACGAAAGCCGGTTTTGCACCCATGATGAACCCGGGGGCGGTGGCCGTTACGCCTCAGTGCATGTTCTGGCCGCCGTCCACCACCAGGGTCTGGCCGGTCATGAAATCGGCCAGCGGGGAGGCCATGAACAGCACCCCGCCGACGAGGTCCTGGGGCACCTGGACCCGTTTGATGGCGCGCTGGCTGATGTTGCTCTGGCGCATCTTGAGGATCTCCTCGGTGGGGTTCACCTCGGACAGGGTCGATCCCGGACACAGGATGTTGACCTGGATGTTGTCGTCGCCCACCTCCCGCGCCAGGGTGCGGCTGAATCCCATCACGCCCGCCTTGGAAGCCACGTAGTGAATTCTTCCCGGAGGACCTGAAAGCGCCGTGCCCGAGGCAACGTTGATGATCTTGCCGGACTTCTGCCGGCGCATCTGCGGCAGCACCGCACGGCAGCAGAGAAACACGCCCTTGAGGTTCACGGACATGAGTTTGTCCCACTCCTCGAGGCTGATCTCCTCGATGCGGCCCCGGCTCATGGGAATGGTGGCGAAGATCGACGCGTTGTTCACGAGCACGTCCACCTGGCCGAAGCGCTCGATGGTCTTGGCGACCATCTCGTTCGCGGAGTCTTCCTCGGACACGTCGACGTGCACCGCCATGGAACCGGCCTCGCTCAACTTCGCCAGATCCCTTGCCACCTCCTCCGCCGCGTCGCCGTCGATGTCCGCCACCACCACACGGGAGCCGGACTTGGTAAAGCCCTCGCAGTACGCTTTGCCAATGCCGTGGCCGCCGCCGGTGACGATCGCCACCTTGCCCTGCAACCCTTCGATCATGAGTGCTCCTCTCCAGCCGCCCGCATGAGCGCGGGTGTTCGGTACGGCCGTGAAACGATGATGGCACTGCTCTATCGGGAAACCGAGGCTACTGTCAAGCGACCCGAGCGGGGTCGGGAGCCACCCCCGCAAGGCCCGCGCACGGCCTTCCGGGGTCGTATTTGAACCCACTATCAAATCATGGTAACGCAACTCCGATGGCGCGATATCGAGTTGCGGTGGACACCGGAGGAACCTTCTCCGACTTCGTTTTCTTCAATGAGGACAGCGGCGAGGTCAGCATCACCAAGGTGCCCTCGACCCCCAACGAGCCGTTCCAGGCGGTGCTCGACGGGGTCCGGGAGCTGCTCGATCAGGGAGTGCCGGCCGGGGACGTCAGCTTCTTCTCCCACGGCACCACCGTAGGCACCAACGCCCTGCTGGAGGAGAAGGGGGCGGTCACCGGCCTGCTGGTGACCGAGGGTTTCCGCGGCATCTACGAGGTCATGGAGCAGAGCCGGGGCTACGGGCCGGTCACCTACGACCTCTTCTTCGAGAAACCCCGCCTGCTGGCGTCCCCTTACACCACCGAGGAGATCCGCGAGCGGGTGGATTTCCAGGGCCGCGCGCTGACGCCGGTGGACCTCGAACAGGCGGCGGAAGCCGTTCGCCGTCTCAAGGCCAAGGGCGTGGAGTCCGTGGCCGTGTGCTTCCTTTTCTCCTTCCTGAACCTCGAACACGAGCTGGCGGTCAAGAAGCTCATGGCGGAGGAGTTCCCGGAGGCCAGCCTGTCGCTCTCGTGCGAGGTGCTGCCGCAGATCCGCGAGTTCTATCGCATGAGCACGACGGTCATCAACGCCTACATCGCGCCCGTGATGAGCGCCTACCTGAACCGGCTGGAGACCCGCCTGAGGGAGATGGGGATCACCACGCCCCAGCTCTATATCATGCAGTCCAACGGCGGCGTGTCGACGTTCAAGACCTCGGCCCGGATACCGGTGGCCACGGTGCTCTCCGGGCCCGCGGGGGGCGTGGTCTCGTCGCTGGGCGCCAGCGGCAAGGCCGGCATCGACAACATCATCACCTTCGACATGGGCGGGACCAGTTGCGACGTGGCCCTGATCCACCAGGGCCGTCCGGTGGTCACCACCCAGGGCCGCATCAGCCAGCGGCCCATCAGCCTGCCCATGCTCGACATCCACACCGTGAGCGCGGGCGGCGGCACCATCGCGCGCATCGACTCGGTGGGGGCGCTCCAGGTGGGACCCGACAGCGCCGGCGCCGACCCCGGCCCCATCTGCTACGACCGGGGCGGCGAGAACGCCACCGTCACCGACGCCAACGTCATCCTGGGGGTGCTGGATCCCGACCACTTCCTCGGCGGGCGCCTCACCCTCGACAAGGCCAGGGCGGAGGCCCTGGTGGAGGAGCGCATCGCCAGGCCCCTGGGGCTGAGCCTTCACGAAGCCGCGGACGGCATCCTCAAGATCATCAACGTCAAGATGGAAGAAGCCATCAAGGCGGTGTCGTCCCAGCGCGGTTACGACATCCGGGAGTTCACCCTGGTGGCCTTCGGCGGCGCCGGTCCCATGCACGCCGGCCGGCTGGCACTGGACCTCGGCATCCCCGCGCTGCTGGTGCCGTTGACGCCGGGGGTGAACTCGGCGCTGGGCCTGCTGATGTCGGACGTGAAACACGACCACGTGCGCTCCAAGCTGGCGCCGATGCAGGAGCTCGGGCCCGACGACATCCATTCCCTGTTCGACCGGCTCATGGCGCAGGCGAGGGAAGAGCTCTCCGGAGAAGGCTTCCCGGAGGAGGACATCGTCCTGACGCCCTACCTCGACCTGCGCTACGCCGGGCAGGGCTACGAGCTCACGGTGCCGTGCCCGACGCCCCCGCTCGAGCCCGAGGACATGGAACTGGTGCAGCAGCGCTTCCACGAGGCCCACGAGCAGGCCCACGGCCACAAAGCCGAGTCCGAGCCCGTGGAGTTGGTGAGCGTGCGGCTCGTGTCCGAGGGGCGAGTGCCGCAGACGCGGCTCTCGCCGTTCGCGCCCACCGGAGGGAGCGTGGCCGGCGCCCGCACCGGCGAGCGCCGGATCTTCTTTGGCCGCGACCCGGGCTTCCAGGACACTCCCATCTACGACCGGGACCGCCTGGAGCCGGGCCACGAGTTCGCCGGCCCCGCGGTGGTGGAGCAAATGGACACCACCACCGTGATCCATCCGGAACAGCAGGCGCGGGTGGACGACTACAAAAACCTGATCATCACCGCGAAAGCGTAGCGCCGCAGGCGAAACAACGCAGGCAAGCAGCCTCCCGGAGGAAACCCATGGCCTATCCGGAATCCGACACGGCAAACCCGGCCTCCGTGGATCCCATCACCCTCCAGGTGATCCAGGCGCGGCTGGCCGGCATCGTGCAGGAGATGCAGAACTCGCTCTTCCGCACCGGCTTCTCCACCATCATCCGCGAGTCCCAGGACGCCAGTTGCGCCATCCTCACCTGCGACGGCGAGGTCGCGGCGCAGCACGTGGTGCTGCCGCTTCACATGGGAGCGTTCCCGGCCTGCGCCCAGGGGGTGCTGCGGAACTATCGGCCGGAGGAGATCCACGAGGGCGACGCCTTCATCACCAACCACCCCTACCTCGGCGGGAGCCCCCACGCACCGGACATGTGCGTGATGACGCCGATCTTCTTCGACCGCGCGTGGATGGGCTTCTCGGCCACCATGGCGCACAAGAGCGACATCGGCGGGCCGGTGCCCGGGAGCTGCTGGAGCCAGGCCCGGGAGGTATACCAGGAGGGGCTCCAGGTGCCGCCGGTGAAGTACATCGACCGCTTCAAGACCAGCAAGGACATCGAGGAGATCATCGGCGCCAACAGCCGCACCCCCGAGCTGGTGGTGGGCGACATCCGCGGGCAGGTGGGCGCGGCCCGCCTGGGCGAGCGGCGCTTCGCCGAGATGATGGCCAAGTACGGCCGCGACGTCGTGCTCGCTTCCTTCGACCGGCTGTTCCAACTCACCGAGGAACGGATCCGCAACGAGATCACCGGCTGGCCCGACAAGAGCGCGGAGGGAGAGCGTTTCCTGGACAGCGACGGCATCGACCTCGACCAGCCGGTGCGCATCCGGGTGCGCATCGACAAGAAGGGCGACCGGCTCCTGTTCGACTTCACCGGCAGCGCGGACCAGACCCGCGGTCCGGCCAACATCCGGCCCTCGGTGGTGCGGGCCGCGTGCTCCTATTGCCTCACCGCGCTCACCGATCCCGCGCTGCCCACCAATCACGGGCTGGCTCGGGCGGTGGAGGTCCACTGCCCCGAGGGAAGCGTGCTCAACCCCCGTTTCCCGGCGCCGGTGAACACCTACAACCCCACGGTCCACGCCCTGGTGGAGGCCCTGTTCGAGGCCTTGAGCCAGCTCACCCCGGTCAAGAAGATCGCCGACGGATGCGCCAGCCGCTCCATCATCATCGGCGGGAGGAACGACAAGACCGGCCGGAGCTACGTCCAGTACGAGATCTTCGGCGGCGGCTCCGGCGCCCGCACCGGCAAGGACGGGGTCTCCGGCACCAACGTCAACCAGTCCAACGCCCGCATCGCGCCCATCGAGATCATCGAGTCGGAGTTCTCCACCCGGCTGCGGCGCTTCGAGCTGGTGCGGGACTCGGGCGGCGCCGGCAGGTTCCGCGGCGGCCTGGGCTTCGTCCGGGAGTACGAGTTCCTCAATCCCGAGACCCGCTTCTCGCTTCGCTCCACCAAGCACGTGGTGGCGCCCAAGGGCGTGGAAGGCGGCGGCAACGGCCGCACCGGCAAGGGAATCCTCAACCCGGAATCCCGGGAGGCGCGGGAGATTCCCTCCCGGTGCTCCGACATCGCCGTGCGCGCCGCCGACGTGTTCCGGCTGGAAACTCCCGGAGGCGGCGGCCTCGGCGAGCCCCTGGAACGCGACGCCGAAGCCGTTGTGAGAGACGTGAGGAACGGTTACGTATCGCCGGAATACGCCCTGGAAGTCTACGGCGTGGCCGTGCAGGAGACCGGCGGCGCCGTAGCGCTGGACGAGGCGCGGACCGCCGCGGTGCGGAACGAGCGCGGGCAGGCGGCCCAAAGTCCCTGATTCCCGCACCACCGCCATGACTGCGAAGATGGACAGTCCGTGACCCACACCGCCGACCCCATCACCGTCCAGGTCATCCGCGCCGCGCTGGACGGCATCGTCCAGGAGATGCAGACCTCGCTGTTCCGCACCGGCTTCTCCACCATCATCCGGGAATCCCACGACGCCAGTTGCGCCATCCTCAACGCCAGGGCCGAGGTCATCGCCCAGCACGTGGTGCTGCCGCTCCACATGGGGGCTTTCCCCGCCTGCACCGAGGGCCTGCTGGAACGGTTTCCACCGGATGAGCTGCGTGAGGGCGACGCCTACATCGTCAACCATCCCTACCGCGGCGGCAGCCCCCACGCCCCGGACATGGGCGTGCTGACTCCGGTCTTCTACCAGGGGGAGTGGGTGGGCTTCTGCGCCAGCATGGCCCACAAGAGCGACATCGGCGGCACCGTGCCCGGCAGCGGCTCGGGCACCGCCCGGGAGATCTTTCAGGAAGGACTGCACCTGCCGGCGGTCAAGTTCATGGACGCGGGCCGGCCCGTGCCCGAGCTGGAATGGCTCATCCATGCCAACAGCCGCACGCCGGAGGTGGTGGTGGGCGACATCCGCGGCCAGGTGGGCGCCAACCGGCTGGGCGAAAGGCGGCTGGCCGAGCTGCTGGACAAATACGGCAAGGTCACGGTGGCGGCCGCCACCGAGGCGCTGGCGGGACATGCCGAGCGCCGGCTGCGGCAGGTCATCGCCTCATGGCCCGACGGCCGCTACCGGGGGGAAGCCTGCGTCGACAACGACGGCATCGACCTCGACAAACCGGTACGCATCCACGTCGTTGTGGAAAAGACCGGCGACCGCATCCTGTTCGACTTCTCGGAATGCAGCCCCCAGACCACCGGACCGGCCAACATCCGGCCTCCCCTGGTGCGGGCCTGCTGCTACTACTGCCTCATCGCCCTCATCGACCCGTTCCTGCCCATCAACCAGGGACTGGCGCGGGTGGTGGAAACCCGCTTTCGCCAGGGCACCGTGGTATGCCCCGACTACCCCGCGGCGGTGAACGCCTACATGCCCACCGCGCTGGTGGTGGCCGAGGCCGTGCTCCAGGCCATGGCCTCCCTCGTCCCCGACAAGACCATCGCCGAGGGCTCGGGCAGCGGCGCCATCGCCCTGGGCGGCCGGGCCCGGGACGGCAAGCGGAGCTACGTCCAGTACGAGATCTTCGCCGGCGGCGTGGGCGGGCGAAACGGCAAGGACGGCGCCTCCGCCACCTCCTTTCACCTGAGCAACGGCAAGATCGCGCCGGTGGAGATCATCGAGTCCGAGTTCCCCACCCGGGTGGAGCGTTTCGAGCTCCTGCGCGACTCCGGCGGCCCGGGACGCCACCGCGGCGGCCTCGGCTTCGTCCGTGAGTACCGCATCCTCCAGGACGAGGTCCGCTTCTCCATGAGGACCGACAAGCACGCACTGGCGCCCCAGGGCATCGACGGCGGCCAACCGGGCGGCACCGGTAGCTGCGTCATCAACCCCGGCGGCGAGGACGAACGCAGCCTGCCCTCTCGCTTCGGCGACCAGTGGCTGAAGAGCGGCGACGTGTTGCGGGTGGAAAGGCCGGGGGGCGGCGGGGTGGGGGCGGCCTGTGAGCGAAGCCCGCAAGACATCGTGGAAGACGTGCGGCAGGGGTATGTTTCGGTGGAGAGGGCGCGGAGCGACTACGGGGCCGTCGTCCGCGTCAACGGCGGACAGGTCACGCTGGATCCGGACGCGACTCGGGAGTTACGCGGCAAACAGAACGGGGTTCGTGTCAGTCGGGCACCGTAGCCGTGTCCTGCCTGGGAACCGGTTGTTGAATCCGAACCGAAGGCGTAGAATGTCTTGCAGCATATGTCTGACAATCAGGAGAGCGAATTACGCGCGTTTGTCGAAAGATGGCGAGTCGCTTCCGCCAAATTCGAGGAACTGCGGCGTAAAAACCTCCGCAACGTTACAGTGGCTGAGCATATCGAGACCATGAACGGTGCCTTCGAAGCCACACTGTCAAATCAGGTGAGAAGCACATCCGGGCTGGTGGAACAACAGGCGATTTTCGCTAGAATACGAGATGCGCGATCTGTTCCTCTTGGTAGGTAAAGTCCAACCCTTCTGTAAACTACGAGGATGGCGGTTCTGTTTCATCGGCGAGACCGTGCTACGCGCTGGGGCGAGCCTCGACTCACCGCAGGCATTGGCCTCACCATTCTCACTGGGTTCGATCACGAAGAGCCTATCTGTACACATGGATGTCGCTTCAACTAAACGGTAGTGCTCCACATTGAAATACGAAAAGCCCCAGAAGAATAATCCACATCAACTCACCGTCAACCAGCACTGTTTTCCAAAACGTTCTATCGATCGTTTTCGAAATGCTGACGGTTTCGTCCATGTGCACCTTGTCGAATCCAACAAGTCCCGTTGGCTTCGCCCTGACAATTCTCTATTCTGCGCGCGCCGTGTTTGGGACCAGCGAGCAGAGCATGGTTTCATGAAAGAGATTGAAGATGCCTATCAGGAACTAGCAGAAAACATCGTAGAGGGGCGCATCGTCCGTCCTCTATCTAAAGCAGAGTGTGGGATAGTCACCGATATGTATTGCCTTTGGAACATACGATTCCATTGGAAATCTCAACCGTTGCCAGATCAAAAACTGAACGCCCGAGGAGTTAGCCACAAGTTAACAAAAGATGACCAGGAAGTCTTGGAAAAGAACCACATCACTGCGATTCGGCCAGATGGCACCATATCCGGCCGCAATCTGACTGGGGTAAACATACAGTCAAACTTGTTCCGTTGCCAAAAAGACCTAACCGGTAGGTGCTGGGGTATCGGGAAAACACGCGAGGGACAGTTCATTGTCCCGGACAGTAGTAATTCTCAGTTGCTTTTGCCGGTCAGTCCGCAGTTGTGCCTGTTAAAAGGCCATGGTTATCGTATGGTTACTGCTTCTGAACTGTATAAGATAAATGAGATCTCACGACGGGACAGCAAGGAATACTACTTCGCGCAGAAGGAGGTGGTCCCGGTTCATAGGACAGGTGGGCGGCAGAAATACGGTGTATTCCGGGTTGATCCTCATGCCGCCAGAGTCGTGTTTATCATGTCTTGCTGTTCTTGTTGAGCCGGTGGAGGGGCGGGTGAGCCATGGGGCTGATCCGTCTGGTCCAGCGGCCCGCCGTTCTCGTAAGCCTCGGTCGGGGTCGCGCCGGCGAGGGCGGAATGGGGCCTGATGCTGTTGTAGAAGTCCATCCAGGTTCCGATGACCCGTTGGGCCGCGAAGCCGTCGGCGAGTTCGTGCAGGTAGACGGCCTCGTACTTGAGGGAGCGCCAGAGCGCTTGATGAAGATGTTGTCCAGGCATCGTCCTCTGCCGTCCATGGAGATGGCCACACCGGCGTCTTTGAGCACACCGGTGAACTTGATGCTGGTGAACTGGCTGCCCTGGTCGGTATTGAAGATCTGAGGCCGACCGTAGCGCTCCATGGCGTCAGCTAAGGTCTCGACACAAAACCGGGCATCTAGCCCCCGCCCCTCGGAGCGGAAGGGTTGGCCCTAGGAGTCTGCGCCGTAGGAGCTTCTGATGCAATAACAGAGAACGGCCAGCAGGGTAGGCGAAGCGATTGTCAGGGTGGAGGGTCGGAGGGTGGCAGCGAAGGAGTCTGAGATGCCGGAGTGAGAACTCGGGATGGTTCCAGCTACGCTCAACATCGGTGAATGGTCCCTGTTGTTGGACGACAGCGGTTTCAAACCAGCGTTTATCTCGCCATCATCGGCTGCAACCGCTTGACGTTGAGCGCCAGACACACCAAGTCCCACTCCCCTTGTGCTTTCCTCAGCCCACGCACACTGAAACGGCGAAATCCCAGCACATGCTTGATCCACCCGTTCGGCGCCTCGGACAGCCACTTGCGCGCTCGATATATCTCCCACCCGGTTGCCGTGGCCAGCTTCTCGGCCATGCGATGGGTCGCCGGATGCTTCTCAGGATTAGCCGCCACTCCCTTCTTACCCTCTCGGCCAGACGCCACGTAGCCCTCGATGCCCCGTGCCTCCAACTCCTTCAAGTCCCGCTCGTTGCTATACCCCGCATCCGCCAACACCACATCCGGTCGCTTCTTGAACGTCGCTTCCACCTCATCAAGCAGTCCCGGCATCTCCCCTTGGTCGCTCCCGTTCGCCGTCAACTTCGTCGCCACCACCAACTGTCGCTCCCCGTCCACCGCTACCTGTGCGTTGTAGCACTGCTGGAACCCCTCCCCGCTCGTCTTCATGATCTGGCTCTGAGGGTCCGTGAAGTTGCTCTGAGCCTTCTCGTCCGGCTCCCCATAACCCCGCTTGTACGGCTTTCCCCCCTTGGCATTCCGCTCCTGCCCCGGTGACCGGCCCCGTGCCTCATCCGCCCCCCGTTGCTTGGCCTCCAATCGTTCCTTCGCCTTCCCTATCGCCGCCAACCGATCCTCCCGCCGTCGCAACTCCTCGGGCAATTCGTCCCCCCGAAACTCCTTGCCATAGCGCGCATCCTCCCTTGCGTCCGCACTCCCCGCCTTGCGCAATATCGCTTCGATCTCTCCGGCCAGACGCCTCTCCTCCTTCACCATCCGCCCGTAGCTCATGGCCTTGCGCTTCGACGCATTCGCCCGTACCTTCGTCCCGTCTAGCGACAGCTTCCCGAATCGCACCAACCCCAACTCCCGCGCCAAACGAACCACTTCCACGAACAGACTCTTGAAGTCCTTCAAATGCCGCCGCCGAAACTCGCTGATCGTCCGATGTCGAGGAAAGTTCCCCGCCGCCAACATCCGAAATGCCACATCCTCCTCCAGCTTCCTCGCTATCCCCCGCGACGAAAATACCCCCGTCGCATACCCGTACATCAGCACCATCACCATCATCCGCGGCTCATACGACGCTTTGCGTCGCCCGTCCCCTTCATACGGTGCGTAAAACGCTCCCAGGTCCAATCCGTCCACCAGATCGCTGATATGATGCGCCAAATGCCCTTCCGGTAACCAGTCCTGCATATCCGGCGGCATGAGCATCTTCTGCTCCGGTTTGTACGAACGAAACCTTGTCCCCATTAAACCACCTCCACCCTCTCTATAGCACCCTCACTCCTTCCTTGTCCCACTTCCTACGGCGCAGACTCCTAGGGGCTTCCGGCGTCGCAGCCAGGGGAGGGGGACTGCAACGGCGTGAGCGGTTGCAACTCTGCGCTGCCTCAAACCCGCCCATGGCCCGGCGCCTGATCATCCATAGCCCCTTGGGGATGGGTCAGCCTCCAGCCACTCACCCCAGCGATCATCACCCGGCCCAAACCGAACCTGGCCTCTCCAGGGGTATCTCCTCGACACCCTCCCCCTGTCTTGTCTTGACCGTTCCTGCCCCCCTTCGCGCGGGCGTGTGAAGCCTGTGGGCAACCGGGGGTCGGGGGTGGGGGCAACGGGGTTGTCCACAGGCCACCCTTCGACATCCTTGAAGCACCAACCTGCGCCTGTGCCCCTCCCAAGGGGACATTTTCGCTTTGCTCATAGGGGACATCTTGGCTTTGGGTTGACACCCTCACCGCCGACTCGACGCCTCGAACAGGTGCAACTGGGGGGTCTTGCCGTTGTCGTCGGACAGCACGGGGTAGTTGGCGGTGAAGCAGGCGTCGCAGAAGCCGGTGTCGTCGCCTTTGAAGAAGGCGTAGAGGCCCTCCCGGCTGAGGTAGGAGAGGGAGTCGGCGCCGATGAAGTCGCGGATGCCGTCGAGGGTCTTGACGGAAGCGATGAGCTCCTTGTGGGTGGGGGTGTCGATGCCGTAGTAGCAGGGGCTGATGGTGGGGGGGGAGCTGATGCGCACGTGGACTTCGACGGCTCCTGCCTCGCGCAGCATGCGGATGATCTTCTGGCTGGTGGTGCCGCGGACGATGGAGTCGTCCACCACCACCACGCGCTTGCCCTGGAGCACGTCGCGCATGGCGTTGAGCTTGATCTTGACGCCGAAGTTCCGGATGTTCTGCTGCGGCTCGATGAAGGTGCGGCCGACGTAGTGGTTGCGGATCAACGCGAGGTCCAGCGGGATGCCGGACTGTTCGGCGTAGCCGATGGCCGCGGGCACGCCGGAGTCGGGAACCGGGGTCACCAGGTCGGCGTCCACGTGGCTTTCCCGGGCAAGCTGGCGGCCCAGTTCCTTGCGGTACTGGTAGACGCTGTGGCCGAAGACGTTGCTGTCGGGCCGGGAAAAGTAGATGGACTCGAAAATACACCGGGCCGGGGGCGCGGCCGGAAAAGGCTTTAGGGACTCCATGCCCCCGTGGCTGAACACCAGCACCTCGCCGGGCTCCACCTCGCGCACGGATTCGGCTTCGATGAGGTCGAGCACGCACGTTTCGGAGGCCACCACGTAGGAGTTGGCGTTGTCGGATCGGGGGAACCGGCCCAGGATCAACGGGCGGAAACCCACGGGGTCGCGGGCGGCGATCATGGTGTCGGCGGTGAGGAACACCATCGAGTAGGAGCCTTTGATTCGATGGAGCGCGTCGATGACCCGGTCCGTCAGGGTCTTCTCCCGTGAGGTGGCGATGAGGTGGATGACAACCTCGGTGTCGGAGGTGGACTGGAAGATGGAACCGGCCGCCTCGAGCTGCTGGCGAAGCTGGTTGGCGTTGATCAGGTTGCCGTTGTGGGACACGGCGATGGGCCCGTCGGCGTATTCGACCACGAACGGCTGGGCGTTCTTGATGTCGGTCTGCCCGCTGGTGGAATAGCGATTGTGGCCGATGGCCGAGGCGCCTTGCAGGTTCTTGATGATGTCCTCTTTGAAGATGTCCGCCACCAGGCCCATCTGGCGGTGCGAGATGAGGACCTCCCCGTCGGAGGACACGATGCCCGACGACTCCTGGCCGCGGTGCTGCAGCGCATAGAGCCCCAGGTACACCATGTTGGCGGCTTCGGGATGGTCCTGAACCCCGACCACCGCGCATTCTTCATGGAATTTATCGAACATCGCGTCTTTGTTATGGAACACTTCGTTCACTTAATACAACGCTCCAACGCCGACGACCAGAGATTCCGCAGCCTCTCCACCCGCGCCTGCACCCAGTCGCCGATGACCAGCCGGCTCCCTCCCACCCGGCCGATGATCGCGGCGGGGACGCTTTCCTTCGACGCCAGGTCCTCGAACCCGCGGTAGTCCCTCTCCTTCAAGGATACCACGATTCGGGAGTGCGACTCGCCGAACAGGAGCGCGTCCGGGCGGCCTTCCGGTTCCAGCTCGATCGCCGCTCCGATGCCCGGGTCGCCGAAGCAGGCCTCGGCCAGGGCCACGGCGAGGCCCCCCTCGGAAACGTCATGGGCCGAGGACAGGAGACCCATCTCCACCGCGGCGCGACAGGTCCTCTGGACTCCCCGCTCCAGCGCGAGATCCATGACCGGCGGCCTCCCCCCGACCCGGCCATGGACCACCTTGAGGTACTCGCTGCCGCCCAGCTCGTCCCGGTTCGAGCCCAGCAGCACCACCAGGTCGCCCTCTTCCTCGAACCAGGGCGTGGCGATGCGCTCGACGTTCTCCAACAGGCCCACCATGGCCACCGTGGGCGTGGGATGGATGGACACTCCTTCGGTCTCGTTATAGAAGCTGACGTTGCCGCTCACGACCGGGATCTCCAGCGCCAGACACGCCTCGCGCATGCCGAGGATCGCCTGGGAGAACTGCCACATCACCTCTTCCCGTTCCGGGTTGCCGAAGTTCAGGCAGTCCGTCAGCCCCAGCGGCGCCGCGCCGACACAGGAGAGGTTCCGGGCCGCCTCGGCCACCGCCGCCATGCCGCCGGCATGGGGGTCCAGGTAGCAATAGCGACCGTTGCAGTCCACGGTCAATGCCAGACCTCTGGAGGTGCCCTTGATCCGCACCACCGCGGCGTCGGCGCCGGGCGCCACCACCGTGTTGCTGCGCACGTAGTGATCGTATTGCCGGTAGACCCATTCCCTCGACGCGATATTGGGGGACTCCAGGAGTCGCTCCAGCACCCGGTCCAGGTCCTCGGGTTGCGGCAGGGCGGCGACGTCCAGGCGCTGCACCTCGTCCTGACGGGCCGGCCGTGCCGCGGGCCGGTCATAGGCGGGCGCGGCATCGGTCAGTGCGGCCACGGGAACGACAGCCACCGGACGGCCTTCCGACAGCACCCGGAACACCGGCTCGCCAATGACCCTTCCCACCACCACCGCGTCCAGGTCCCACCGCTGGAAGATGGCCTGTACCTGGGCCACCGACTCCGGACGGGCCACCAGCAGCATGCGCTCCTGGGATTCGGAGAGCAGGATCTCGTAGGGGGTCATGCCCTGCTCCCGCAGCGGAACCCGGGCCAGCTCCAGTTCCACGCCCGAGCCGCCGCGGCCGGCCATCTCCACCGCCGAACTCGTGAGGCCCGCCGCCCCCATGTCCTGAATGCCCACGATGGCATCGGTCTTCATGAGTTCGAGGCAGGCTTCGAGGAGGAGCTTCTCGGTGAACGGGTCGCCCACCTGCACCGTGGGGCGGCGCTGTTCGGACTCCTCGGAGAAGGACTCCGACGCCATGGTGGCGCCGTGAACACCGTCACGTCCGGTCTTGGATCCCACGTACATCACCGGGTTGCCGCTGCCCCGGGCCTTGCCGGTAAAGATCCGGTCCCGCTCCACCAGTCCGATCGTGAAGGCGTTCACCAGGATGTTGGCGTCGTAGCTCTCGTCGAAGGTGATCTCCCCGCCCACCGTGGGCACGCCGACGCAGTTGCCGTACCCGCCGATGCCGCCCACCACCCCGTTGACCAGGTACGGGGTCTTGGGGTGCCGGACGCTGCCGAACCGGAGCGAGTTCAGGCTGGCGATGGGGCGCGCACCCATGGTGAAAACGTCCCGCAGGATGCCGCCCACGCCGGTGGCGGCGCCCTGGTACGGTTCGATGAAGGAAGGGTGGTTGTGGCTCTCGATCTTGAACACCACCGCCAGACCGCCGCCGATGTCCATGACGCCGGCATTCTCGCCCGGGCCGTGGATCACCCGGGCGCCCTCGGTGGGGAGCTGTTTCAGGTGTTTCCGGGAGCTCTTGTAGCTACAGTGCTCGGACCACATGACGGAAAAGACGCCCAACTCCGTCAGGTTGGGAGCCCGGCCCAGCAGCCGCCGGATCTCGGCGTACTCCTGGTCGGTCAAGCCGTGGGCCCGGACCACCTCGGGGGTTACCGGCCCGGCGTCCGGGTTCGTTCCACCGGTGGCATGGTCGCCGTTCACGCGGCGCTCCCGCGCCGGAGCTCGGCGATCATGGACGAGAAGATCTTGAGGCCGCTCACGCCTCCGAGCACGGCCTCGGCAGCGTCCTCGGGATGCGGCATCAGACCGAACACGTTGCGCTCGAGGTTGCAGACCCCGGCAATGCCGCCCACCGAGCCGTTGGGATTGGCCTCGTCGCGGACCCGGCCCTCCGTATCCGCGTAGCGCAACAGCACCTGTCCGTTGTCGTCGAGTTCCTCGACTGTTGCGGCGTCGGCGTAGTAGCGCCCTTCGCCGTGCTTCACCGGCATTTCCAGCAACTCACCGGGTCGCGCCAGACGGGTGAACGGGGAGCGGTTGTCCTCGACCCGCAGCAACACCCGCCGGCACACGAAGCGCAGGGAAGCGTTGCGGGTCAACGTCCCGGGCAGTAACCCGGATTCGCACAGGATCTGAAAGCCGTTGCAGATGCCGAGCACCAGCCCGCCTGACCCGGCGAACTCGACGATGCCCTGCATGACCGGCGTGAACTGGGCCACGGCCCCGGCTCGCAGGTAGTCGCCGTAGGAGAAGCCGCCGGGCAGGACCACGCCGTCGCAGCCGCCGGGGAACGGGTCCTTGTGCCACAGGGTGCGAACGTTCTGTCCGAGCACGTTGCGCAGGCAGTAGACGACGTCGTCGTCATCGCAGGAGCCGGGAAAGACTGCCACCCCCCAACGCATGCCGCTATTCCGCGATCTCGAAGCGGTAGTCTTCGATGACGGGGTTGGCCAGGAGCTTCTCACACATGCGGCGGGCCTGCTGCTCCGCGTCCTCCGCCGCGGGGACGTCCAGGTGAAGCTCCAGATACTTGCCCACGCGCACGTCCTGCACCGCGCCGAACCCGAGGCTGTGCAGCGAGTTCTGGACGGCTTTGCCCTGTGGGTCCAGTACGCCCTCCTTCAGGGTTACGAAGACTTTGACGAGCATGGTTCGGTGTCCCGTCCACCGGCCCCACCGCCCAGGGTTCCCGTTTGCGCGGGAACGACGGTTATGGGGCCGGGTACCGGACCGTCCTGCCCTACGCGCCGGTCACCCGGCGGCAGACCTCCTGGTAGGCTTCTTCCACGCCGCCCAGGTCCCGGCGGAACCGGTCCTTGTCCATCTTTTCGAGGGAACCCTTCTGCCAGAACCGGCAGGTGTCGGGACAGATCTCGTCGGCGAGCACGACCTGGCCGTCGCGTTTTCCGAACTCGAGCTTGAAGTCCACCAGGATCAGGTCCCGCTCGTCGAAGAACGCCGTCATCACTTCGTTGATGCGAAAGGAGAGCCGCTTGACCTCCTCCAACTCTTGGGCGCCGGCGTAGCCCAGGGCGAGGATGTGGTAGTCATTGATGATCGGATCGTCGAGCTCGTCGCACTTGTAGCAGAACTCGAGGATCGGCATGCTCAACGACCGGCCCTCCTCCAGGCCCAGCCGCTTGGCCATGCTGCCGGCCACGATGTTCCGGATGATGACCTCGATGGGAAGCATATCCAGATGATAGACCAGCATCTCCCGGTCGTTGAGGCGCTCCAGGAAATGCGTCGGCACGCCGTTGGCTTCCAGGTGCTTGAACAGCACCTCGGAGATGGCGTTGTTGATGATCCCCTTGGAAGTGACGGTGCCGAGTTTCTTCTTGTTGAAGGCGCTGGCATCGTCCTTGAAATACTGGATCATCCTGGCGGGATCGTCGGTGGTGTAGAGTTTCTTCGCCTTGCCCTCGTACATGAACTCACGCTTTTCCATGGCTCTCCTCGTGTGCGCGTGCTCGGCGCGCGTTGATATCGTTTCGGCGAAACCGCCGGTACGGGACACCATACTACCCGAACACCCGGTCGAAGATCGTGTCCACGTGCTTGAGGCAATCCTTGAGATCCCAGATTTCGTCGATCTCGCCCGCGGTCAGGTATTCCATCACCGTTGGGTCATCGAGCAACTGCTGCTTGAGGTCCTTCCCTTCCTTCGCCGCCACTAGACCGTGTCGCTGGACGATCTTGTAGGCTTCGTCCCGGGACAGGCCCCTGTCGACCAGACGGAGGAGGACGCCCTGCGAGAACACCGCGCCGCCGCTCAAGGCGAGGTTGCGCTCCATGTTCTCGGGATAGACGCAAAGGTTGCGGATCACGTGGGTCATCCGGTGCAGCATGAAGTCCACCAGGATGGTGGCGTCCGGACCGATAACCCGTTCCACCGACGAATGGCTGATATCCCGCTCGTGCCAGAGGGCGACGTTCTCCAGGGCCGAGACCGAGTACGAGCGCACCAGCCGGGCCAGCCCGCACACGTTCTCCGACAGGATCGGATTGCGTTTGTGAGGCATGGCCGATGAACCCATCTGTTTGTCGGTGAACGGCTCCTCGGCTTCGAGCACCTCGGTGCGCTGAAGGTGGCGGATCTCCACCGCGAACTTCTCGATGGAGCTGGCCAGCACCGCCAGGACACTGAAGAAGTAGGCATGGCGGTCACGCTGGATGATCTGGTTCGACACGGGATCGGGGGTGATTCCCGCGGCCTTGCAGACGTAAGCCTCGACTTCCGGAGGAACCTGCGCGAAGGTGCCCACGGCGCCGGAGATGATGCCGCAACGAACCTCCTCGGCGGCGCCCTCCAGACGCGCCAGGTTCCGCCGCATCTCCTCGTGCCACAGGGCCAGCTTCAGGCCGAACGTGATGGGCTCGGCGTGGATCCCGTGGGTGCGCCCCATCATCGGCGTGTCCTTGTAGCGAGACGCCTGCTGCCGCAGCACCGACAGGAGCTCGCGCACGCCGTCCAGCAGGAGCGCGCTGGCATCCTTGAGCTGTAGCGAAAACCCCGTGTCCATGACGTCCGACGAAGTCATGCCGACGTGGACGAAACGGGCGTCATCACCGATGGACTCGGCCAGGCAGCGCAGAAACGCGATGACCTCGTGATGGACCTCCCGCTCGATCTCGCGGATTCGGGACACGTCGATCCGGCCATTCCGCCGGATGCGCGCGGGGGCGTCTTGCGGCGCCTTGCCCATGCCCGCCAGGGCCTCCGTGGCCAGGACCTCGATCTCCAGCCACTTGCCGAAGCGGTTCTCCTCGGACCATATCCGCGCCATCTCGGCGCGAGTGTAGCGCTCGATCATCTCGCTTCCAGGGGGTTACGCCGCGGGATACGCGCGCACCCGACACGGCGTCAGGACGCCGTCGATTCGTCGTCCGGGGTTTGCGCCTCCTCGGCGCCGGTGTGGCCGAAGCCGCCCGCGTCACGCACCGACGCCGGAAGCTCGTCCACTTCTTCCCAACTCACCCGGGAGACGCGCTGAACCACCATTTGGGCGATTCGATCCCCGTGACGGAGGGTCACCGGTTCCGCGCCCAGGTTGATGACGGCCAGTTGGACCTCGCCCCGGTAGTCCGAGTCGATGGTGCCGGGGCTGTTCACCAGGGTTACGCCGTGCTCCAGGGCCAGGCCGCTCCGTGGACGGACCTGGGCTTCGAAACCCGCGGGCAGCGCCAGGGCGAATCCCGCGGGGACGAGCGCCCGCTCCAGCGGCGCCAGCACCACGGCGTGCTCCACCGCGGCGGCCAGATCCAGTCCCGCCGAGCCCTCGGTCATGTAGCGGGGCAGCGGAACGGCAGACTTGCCGTGCCGCATCCGCTTGATCTGGACCTTGACTTCGGCCATGAACCTCGCGGACCGTTTCCGCGCCGGAGTGGTTCTCCCCCGCGGCTGCGGACACGGGCGGGTTTGACGCCCGCCCCTGCAATGCTTCGAATCGGCCGACCCATCCGACAAGCTGCCGGGAGCCCGTCCGTGCGGTCAGGAATCGATTGCGCGCCCGGCGACCGTTTCGGGCGCGACCCCGCCGAACCGCAGCCCCTCGACGCTGTGTCCGTCGAGGTCGCCGAGCACGGTGGCGGTCATGGTTTCGGCCACGAACAACTCGCGAGCCAACGCCATGAGGGCGTCGAGCGAGACGTCGCGGACGCCTTGAGCGATTTCGTCCAGTGACACCTGCCTGCCGTAGTGCATCTCGCTTCGGGTCATGTGGCTCATCCAGGAGTCGGCGGACTCCAGCCCCAGCAAGGTATTCCCGATGAGTTGGTTCCGGGCTCGCGCAAGCTCGTCCTCGGTCACCTTGCCCTCGGCTACCTTGAACATTTCCTCGACCGCGAGATCAATGACCTCCCGGGTCCATTCCGCCCTGGTGCCGACATAGACGCCAAGATAACCCACGTCCCGGTACGAAGACAGAAAGGAATACACCGAATAGGCCTTGCCGCGCCGCTCGCGTATCTCCTGGAACAGACGCGAACTCATGCCGCCGCCCAGGAGCGTATTGAGAACATGGGCCACATAGTGCCGGCGGTCGCCGTGGGGCAACCCGGGCACGCCCAGGCAGACGTGCACCTGTCCCAGTTTTCTCGGGTGGAGATGCAGGCCGCGGCCAACCTCCGGGGGGACGCCGGTATCCTCCAGGGGCCGGGAAGGGACGGCGCTGAAATCTCCGGCCACCGCGTCTACGAGCTCGGCGTGGGAAACGTTGCCCGCCCCGGCGATTATCACCCGGCCCGGAAGGTAGCGATCAGCCACGAACCGGACCAGATCGTCCCGGGTGAACCCGCTTACGTCTTCCGCTTCCCCGCAAATCGGCCGGCCCAGCGCGTGGTCGCCAAAGTAGTCGAGGCTGAACAGTTCGTGGACGAAGTCCTCGGGGTTTTCGTCCGCGGAGGCGATCTCCTGGAGTATCACGGTGCGCTCGCGCTCGATCTCGTCCGGGTCGAACACCGAGTTGAGAAAGATGTCCCGCAGGACGTCGATGGCCAGCGGCAGGTGCTCGTCTACGACCTTGGCGTAGTAACAGGTGGATTCCTTGCCGGTGAAGGCGTTAATGACGCCGCCGACGGAATCCATCTCCTCGGCGATCTCTTGGGGGCTGCGCTTCTCCGTCCCCTTGAAGAGCAGGTGCTCGACGAAGTGTGACAGTCCGCCCTGCCGGCGCTCCTCGTGACGGGAGCCGTTCTCCACCCAGATACCGAGGCTGACCGCCCGGGTACCGGTGCGCTGCTCCGTCAGAATCCTGATGCCGTTGTCCAGCAGGGTTTTTTCAAACATTGCAGGGAAAAACTTCTAGCGGCCCGGACGTAACCCTCAGACGTACCCCTGTCAGGATGCCTGCTCTTCCTTGAGCGCCTCTTTGCGGCTGAGCCTGATCTTTCCCTGTCGGTCGACGTCCAGGACCTTCACCATCAACTCGTCGCCCTCGTTGAGCACGTCCCTCACATGGCGGACGTGGTCGTCGGCGATCTGTGAGATATGGACCAGGCCGTCGGTGCCGGGCAGGATCTCGACGAACGCGCCGAAATCCATCACGCGCCTCACGGTTCCCTTGTAGAGCCTGCCGATCTCCACCTCCGCGGTGATCCCCTGGATCATGTCGATGGCCTTGCGGCTGCCCGCTTCGTCCACGGACGCCACCGTCACCGTGCCGTCGTCCTGCACATCGATCTTCGTGCCGGTGGCCTCGACGATTCCCCGAATGACCTTGCCTCCCGGTCCGATGATGTCGCGGATCTTTTCCGGCCGGACCTTCAGGGTGGTGATCCGCGGCGCATGGCGGGAGACCTCCTTGCGCGTCTCCGCCAGCGTGCCGTCCATGATGTCGAGGATGTGCAGCCGCCCCTCCTGGGCCTGGTAGAGGGCTTCCCGCATGACTTCGCGGGTGACGCCGTTGATCTTGATGTCCATCTGCAGCGCGGTGATCCCTTCGCGCGTACCGGCCACCTTGAAGTCCATGTCGCCCAGGTGATCCTCGTCGCCGAGGATATCCGTGAGCACCCGCACCTCGTCGCCGTCCTTGATCAGGCCCATGGCGATGCCTGCCACCGGCGCCTTGATGGGAACCCCGGCGTCCATGAGCGCCAGGGAGCCGCCGCAAACGCTGGCCATCGAGGTGGAGCCGTTGGACGACAGGATCTCCGAAACCAGACGGAGCGTATAGGGGAACTCGTCCGCATCGGGCAGGACCGGCACCAGCGCCCGCTCGGCCAGGGCCCCGTGGCCGATCTCCCGCCGGCCCGGGCTGCGCAGGAACTTGACCTCGCCGGTGCTGTAGGGAGGGAAGTTGTAATGGAGCATGAACTTCTTGAACTGCTCACCGGTCAGCGCGTCGATCCGCTGAACGTCGGCGGCCGTACCGAGGGTGGCTACCACCAGCCCCTGTGTTTCACCCCGCGTGAAGAGGCCCGACCCGTGGGTGCGCGGCAACAGGCCGACCTCGCAGGTGATGGGGCGCACGTCCTTGAGTCCGCGTCCGTCGATGCGCTTGCGCTGCTGCAGCACGAGGTCGCGGAGTTGGAACTTCTCCAGGTCCCTGAAGGCGCCCTTGACCTCCTTTTCCCGTCCGGGAAATTCCTCGGAACCCACGGACATGACCTCGTCGCCCACCTCGTCGACGCGGGCGTTCCGTTGCTTCTTGTCGGCGATGCAAACCGCCTCCTTGAGCCGCTCTCCGGCGAGGTCCCGGACACGGGCGGTCAACAACTCGTCCTTTACTTCCGGGGGCGGTATCCGTTTGGCCTTGCCGAGCTGGTCCTTGAGCCTTTCCTGCAGGTCGATGAGCGGTTGGATCGCCTGGTGTCCCTGGAACAGCGCGTCCAGCACACCCTCCTCGGGCACCATGGCGGCGCCGCCTTCAACCATGACGATGCTGTCTCGGGTCCCCGAAAGATAGATGTTGACATCGCTTCGAGAGACCTCGGTCTGGAGCGGATTCATCACCCACTCCCCGTCGATGCGGCCCACCCGGACGCCGGCCAGCGGCCCCCCGAACGGGATGTCGGATATCTCCAGCGCCAGCGAAGCAGCGAACATGGCCACGATGTCCGTATCGTTCTCCCCATCCGCGGAGAGCACGGTGACGATGATCTGAGTCTCGGCCTTGAGCCCGCCCGCGAAGAGCGGACGAACGGATCGATCGATCAGACGGCAGGTGAGGATTTCCTTTTCCGAAGGACGTCCCTCGCGCTTGAAGAACCCGCCGGGAATCCGTCCGGCGGCAAAGGTCTTTTCCTGGTAGTCGACGGTCAGCGGGAAGAAGTCGATGTCTTCCCGAACGTCCTTGGAAGCCACCGCGGTGGCGAGAACGACCGTCTCGCCGAAACGGACCAGCGCGGCGCCGTCGGCCTGCTGCGCGACCTTGCCCAGGTCGATGCATAGAGGACGGCCGCAATAATCCAACTCGATCTTTGTGTGCATAAGTGTACCCTCGAGGGTAGTGGGGGCTGAAGAGAAGAACGCGGGAAGGGACACCAGTGGCGGGGTATCTATCGGCGGATACCCAGCCGCTGGATCAAATTCTGATACCTCTGGACATCACTTTTCTTGAGATAATCCAGAAGCCGCCGCCTTTTTCCGACGAGCTTGAGCAGGCCCATCCGCGTGTGATGGTCCTTTTTGTGAGTTCTCAGATGCTCCGTCAGGTAAACGATGCGGTGGCTGTGAATGGCGACCTGCACCTCAGGCGAACCGGTGTCCGAGTCGTGAAGTCTGAATTTCCTGATCGTCTCGCTGGTCTGCTCCCGAGCTGATTCCATCTGTACCCTTTTCTTTCTCCCTTTTTCCAGTATTTCGCATGGTTTGTAGCATACGGGTCCCGTGCGTGTAAAGCTCACCGGGGACGGTTGAAAACCCGCAGGATCTGCCATGCCTCCGCAGCCTTCTCCCACCCTATCAGCGCCACCAGATCACCGTCCGGACCCACCACCCGGCGGGTCGTGTCCGCGGCCGCGGGCTCGTCGACCGCCAGGAGGGAATCCTGCAGGCCCCGCCTGAGCCGGTCCACCGCGTCGGCGCCGAGAACCGCGCAACCCAGGTGGCTCAGGGCATCGTTCAACGACACCAGCGGAACCGTCTCGACGTCCGCAAGTCCTCCGAGATCATCCAGGGCCATGGCGGCCGCGATCCGGAACGGACCGGAGGTTACGCGGCGAAGCCGGCTGAGGTAGGCCCCGCAACCCAGCGACCGGCCCATGTCCACCGCCAGAGTCCTTACATAGGTCCCCTTGGAACAGGTCAGCTCGAACTCCAACCTGGCAGGGCCCACCTGCTCCAGCCGGTTGAACTCGACCCGGACGGGGCGGGCCTCCCGCCCCACCGCCATCCCCTTGCGCGCCAACTCGTAGAGCCGGGCGCCGTCCTTCTTGAGCGCCGAGTACATCGGCGGCACCTGTTGGAGACAACCACTGAATTCGCGGCGCAGGGACTCGAGCTCCTGCCGGCCCAGAAGCGGCGGATCGCGCTGGAACAGCAACTTGCCGGTGCGGTCCTGGGTGTCGGTCTCCGCTCCCAGCGTCATCACCCCGGTATAGCCCTTGTCCGCGTCGAGGAAATACTGCGCGATCTTGGTCCCCTCGTTGACCGCCAGCGGCAAAAGGCCGGAAGCGAACGGGTCCAGGGTGCCGAGGTGGCCGACCTTGCGCGCGCCGGTGAGCCGTTTTGCCGTGGCCACGACCCGCGCCGAGGACGGACCTTCCGGCTTGTCCACCAGCAGGATGCCGCTCCTGTGGAGATGCATGGCGTCCTGCCTCACCCCTTCGGTCCGACCGCCTTGAGGAGGTCCTCGATGCGCCGGGCCCGGTCGGAGGCCTCGTCGTAGAGGAACTCGATGGCCGGGACGAAACGCAGCTTGAGCTCGCCGGCGATCCGGCCACGGATGAAACCCGTGGCTCCGCGCAGGCCCAGGAGGGCTTCCTCCTTTTGCGATTCGCGGTCCCGCACCGTGAAGTAGATCCTGGCGTGCTTGAGATCGGGTCGGACTTCCACGGCCGTCAGCGTCACCGCGCGAATCCGCGAATCATCCAGCGTGTTCGCCAGCAGCCGGGAGACGAACTCGATCAACAAGTCGCCGACCCGCTGCGAGCGAGCGTTGTCTGTTCTCTGACGGTTCTTCACACGATCTCCGTCCGTCCCGCGCCCGGATGCCCGACCGCACTCCTGGCGCGGCAGCGGACAGGGGCGGGTTCGAAACCCGCCCCTGTCCCTGTTGTCCCGCACATCCGCGGGGTGCGCCGCGGCGCCTATTCATGCAGGATGCGGATGTCCGACTCGCCGAGTTCCGCCAGACCCAGCCGGTCCACGAACTCGACCACCTGCCGCAGCGTGGCCTCGACGATCCTGGCGTTACTGCCCACGACCCCGAATCCGAGCAACGCCCGCTGCCACAGGTCCTGGTCGCCGCACTCCGTTACCGAGATATTGAACCGATGGGAAACCCGTGACTGGATCTTCCGCAGGACCGACCGTTTCCCCTTGAGAGAGTGATTCTCCGGCAGGATCAACGCGATCTTGAGAACGCCGACCACCATGCCTGTCCAGATGGCTGCAAGCTTGCGCCGCAGGATGACTCACGGGCACGGGCGGGTTTCAAACCCGCCCGTGTCCGCACCGTCCAGCGAACTCGAAGGGCTACCGGTTCGCCGAGAGCTGGGTTGCGGCCCCGCCGTCCGCGCGCAGGTGTGCCCGGGTGATGGGGACCTTTTCGAAGCCTTCGATGACGTCGCCTACCTTGACGTCCTGATACCCGTCGATGGCGATGCCGCACTCATAGCCTGTGCCGACCTCGCGCACGTCGTCCTTGAACCGCCTCAGGCTCGCCAGCCGGCCCTCGTGCACCACTACCTGATCCCGCAACAGGCGCACCGTGCTCGAACGCAGGATCTTGCCGTCTGTAACGGAACAGCCCGCGATGGTGCCGACACCGCGGATCCTGAAGACCTCCCGAACCTGGATTCGGGCGTGGAACTCTTCACGGAACACCGGCTCCAGGAGCCCTTCCATGGCCGACCGGATGTCGTCGATGACTTCATAGATGATGGTGTAAAGCCGCAGGTCCACCCCTTGTTGCGTCGCCAGGCTCATGGCCTTGGGCTCGGGGCGGACGTTGAAACCGAGGACGATGGCGTTGGAGGCGCTGGCCAGCAACACGTCGCTCTCCGTGATGCCTCCCACCGAGCCGTGGATGACCCTGAGCTTGACGTCGTCCGTGGACAGCCGGGTGACAGCCTCGTTGAGAGCCTCCACCGAGCCGTGGACGTCGCCCTTCACCACCACCCGCAGCTCCTTGACCTCGTTGGTCTTGATCTGGTCGTAGAACTCTTCCAGCGACACCTTGCTGGTCTTGGCCAGCTCGGCCTCCCGTTGCTGAGTCTCGCGGTATTCGGCGATCTGCCTTGCCTTGCCCTCATCGGTGAGCGCGGAGAACGCCTCTCCGGCTTGCGGTACTCCCTGAAGCCCCAGGATTTCCACCGGTATGGATGGCGTCGCCATGTCCACCTTGCGGCCCTGATCGTCGATCATGGCCCGCACCCGGCCGTGGTGCGGCCCGGCAAAGATGGGATCCCCCACCTTCAGCGTCCCCTCCTGAACCAACACGGTGGAAACCGGACCGCGGCCGCGCTCCAGCTTGGCTTCCACCACCGCGCCCCGGGCCAGCTTGTTCGGGTTGGCCTTGAGGTCCAGCAGGTCCGCCTGCAGCAGCAGCATCTCCAGCAGGTTGGGCAATCCTTCACGGGTCACCGCGGAAACCGGCACGAAAATCGTGTCGCCGCCCCACGCCTCGGGCACCAGGCCATGGTCGGTCAGGCCCCGCTGGGCCCGATCCGGGTCCGCGTCGGGACGGTCGATCTTGTTCACGGCCACGATGATCGGCACGTCCGCGGCGCGCGCGTGATCCACCGCCTCGATGGTCTGCGGCATCACGCCGTCATCCGCGGCCACCACCAGGACCACGATGTCGGTGACCTTCGCGCCCCTTGCGCGCATGGCCGTGAAGGCTTCATGTCCGGGAGTGTCGAGGAAGGTCACCCCCCTGCCGTTCAGCCGGACGTGGTAGGCGCCGATGTGCTGGGTAATGCCGCCGGCCTCCGCGTCGGTCACGTTCGTGCTGCGGATGGCGTCGAGCAACGACGTCTTGCCATGGTCCACGTGTCCCATGATGGTCACGACCGGGGGCCTCTGCTCCAGGGCTTCCTCCGGATCCACGACTTCATGCTGATCCTGGAGCGCGGTCTCGACGTCGAAGGCCACGTTCTCGACCTGGTAGTCGAACTCGTTGGCCACCAGCGCCGCGGTGTCGTAGTCGAGCACCTGGTTGATGGTGGCCATCATGCCGAGGCCCATGAGCTTCTTGATGACCTCGCCCGCCTTGACGCCCATGGAGCGGCCCATGTCGCCCACGGTGACGACCTCGGCCATGCGAACGATCCGCTTGCTGGCTTTCGGCACCGTGATCTCGGTCTTCTTCTGCTCCTTGCCGGGCAAGGCGCGCTTCTTCCTGAGCACCCGGCCCCGCGGCGACCGAAATTCGCGTTCCTTGAGCTCGATGACTTCCTGCTTCCGGACGACCCGCTTCTTGCCCTTGGTCCCCTTGCCGGCCTTGTCCTGTCCCTCCGCTGCCGCGGGTTGCTGGCCGCCATCGTGCGCCGTGCGTTCTCCGGCGCCGCCCGGAGTCCCGGTCTTCGCGCTCGCGGTCTTCGCGGCCGCGGTCTTGGCGGGCGCAGGGGTCGCCTTCCGGTGCAAGTCGATACGGCCGAGGATTCGGGGACCGGTGGGTCGTACTCCACCGGTGGTCTCCTGCGCGGGAGTGGCGGCGCCGTTCGCATCCCTCGCGGCCGACTCGGACGCCGCCGGCAACACCGGCTCGGACGCTTCCGCCGGGGCCTCGGGCGCCGGTTCCTCGCTTCGCGGTTCTTCCGCCTGTCCCTGAACTTCGGCAGTGGCCGCGGCCTCCGGTTCGGCCGTCGCTTCCGCGGACGCGCCCACCTCCGCCGCCGGTTCGACCTGTTCGACGTCCGCCGTCCCGGCGGTGAGCTCCTGGACGGAGGGCTCCTCGGGTGCGGTTTCGGGAGGCGCGGCTTCCCCGGCCGGTATTTCGCGAGACCCGGTCTCCTGAAGCGGTGTTTCCGGCGGCGCGGCTTCCTGAGCCGCGAGTTCCTCGATCGGCGGTTCCTGCTCCTCCGGCGGCGGCTCCACCGGGTGAATGGGCTTGCGAGTGACCAACTCGACCGTACTCCTGCGCCGCCGGATGACGTTGGCGCGGACACGGCGCTCCACCACCTTCTCGTGCGCCTGCACCTCGCCCATATCCTCGTCTTCGGCGGTGATCATGCGATCGACCACAACCCGTTCTTCACCGACCGTGACCTTTGGCTTCTCGGTGGCTGCAATCGCCGCCTTGACCGCCTCGATTTCCGGTTCTTCGAGGGAACTCTGAGACTTCTTGCCGCGGATCCGGATCTTTTCAAGTTGGGCGATGAGATCCTTGGGCTCGATCTCGAGCTGCTTGGCCAGTTGATGCACTCTCACTTTGCTCATTTGCCACTCCATTGAGCGCGAAGCCTTCCCACCAAGTCCTCTCGGTCCTCGCGAGACAGATCACGACGGAACGCCCGAAAGAGGCTCTTCCGTTTCAGGAAAGCTCGCCAACAATCCTCGCTGATATGCAAATAGCCTCCTCGTCCCCTGAATGCTTCCGGTTGCAGACCTTCCTCCGTAACCGCGACCCGCCGCAGGGCGGTCCTTTCGTCACGTTGACCGCAACCCAGACAAGTCCGTACCGGCGAACGAACGCTCTTAGGCACCTTGCTGAGGGCTCGTCTCCACCTCATCCTCATCCGCCCCCGCAGCCGGCTCTTCCGCGGGCTCGCCTGCCGCCTCCACCGCTCCGTCTGCTGCCTGCTCCGCCCCGGACCCTGCCTCCTCCGCTGCCCGCGCGGCCTCCTCGGCCTCCCGGGCCGCCCGCGCGGCCTCCTCGGCCTCCCGGGCCGCCCGCTCGCGCTCTTCCTCCACGTGCTTCGTGCTCGCCTCCAGGATGGCCAAGGCCTTCTCGGGTTCGATACCGGTGATCTCGTTGATGGTGGCCGCCTCGGTATCCGCCAGGTCCTCGGCCGATTTGAACCCCGACTGGTAGAACAGCTCCGCCATCACCTCGCTCACCCCGGGAATCGCAGACAGCGACTGCCTCGCCTGCCGGCTCTCCTCGTCCGCCTCCGACTCGCTACGGGCGTCGATGCCCCAACCGGTGAGGCGAGAGGCCAGTCGAACATTCTGACCCTTGCGCCCGATGGCCAGAGAGAGCTGCTCATCGGGCACGATGACCTCCATGCTGTGGGCCTCCTCGTCCAGCAGGATCTTGGTGACCTTGGCGGGAGCCAGCGCACGGCAGACATATTCGGCCTGCTCCGAAATCCAGTGGACGATGTCGATCTTCTCTCCCCGCAACTCCTGCACCACCGACTGGACCCGGGTTCCCTTCATGCCCACGCAGGCGCCTACCGGGTCCACGTCCTGATCGTTGGAGGCCACGGCGATCTTGGCCCGGCCGCCCGGCTCGCGGGCCGCTCCCTTGACCTCGACGATCCCTTCATAGATCTCGGGGACCTCCTGCTCGAACAGCTTGATCAGCATGCCCGGATGGGTCCGCGACAACACGATCTGAGGGCCGCGGCTGGTCATCTCGACGCTGACGATGTACGCCCGGATCCGGTCACCCTGGCGATACCGTTCCCGCGGCACCTGCTCCTTCTCGGGCAGGATCGCATTGGTCCTCCCCAGGTTCACGATGATGTTGTTCTTCTCGAAGCGTTGCACAATGCCGTGGACCAGCTCGCCCTGGCGATCCTTGAACTCGTCGAAAATGATCTCGCGCTCGACGTCGCGCACCCGCTGTACGATGTTCTGCTTCGCCGCCTGCGCCGCGATCCGGCCGAACACCGCGGAATCGATCTTCATGAGCAGCTCGTCGCCCAGCTCCACGTCCGGATCCAGCGTTTCGCGGGCCTCCGCGAGTTCGATCTCGGTTTCGGGGTCCGCGACGTCATCCACCACCACCCTGGGCTCGAACAGCTCGATCTCCCCGATATCGGGATTGTACTGCGCCTCGAAACTCCGCTCCGCGCCGAACGTCTTCTTGGCTGCCGACACCATGGCAGACTCAATGGCCTCGACCAGGATCTCCTTGTCGATACCCTTTTCCTTGGTCACCTGTTCGATGACTCGATTAAGATCCTGCTGCATCTTTTTCCCCCAACCCCGGCATCAGGGTGAAGCCCACTCGTACTCGACATTGGCCTTGACGATAAGGCCGAAAGGGATGAACACTTCCCGCCCGTCCTGCAGCACCACGACACCGTCTCCCGCGGCGTGGTGAAGCGATCCCAGAAACTTTTTCCGGCCGCCGATCATCTCACCGGTATGGACCCGGACCCTTTGTCCGACGCACCTGGCGAAATGCGCCGGTTTCGTGAGCGGACGGTTGATACCGGGAGAAGAGACCTCCAGCGTATAGGAACCCGCCACGATGTCATAGACATCCAGGATGTCGCTGAGTTCCCGGCTGACCCGGCCGAGCTCCTCGACTCCCGGGACCTCGGTTTCGTCCTGCTTCTCGACCTTGTCCAGGTAGACGCGCAGGACGCGGCCCGATCTCCCCTCGTGCCGGAGCTCGATATCCACCAACTCCAAACCCGCGTCCGCGGCCAACGGTTCCACGATCTCCCAGAGGCGGGCCACTGTCTCGCTTGCCGCCATCCACACCTCAAATAAAAAAGCGGGCAAACTGCCCACCCGTGCATACCCTTTTACACACTGAGGCGATCGAATGCAAGTTAGCCGCAAGTCCTGGGTCCACCTCCACGAAGGGGACTCCGGCGGCACGAGGATCAACCCGGAATACGCCTTGATTCCGCCGCACCCCTGTCCGGTGAACCGGGACCGCCTCCTTGCGGGCACGGGCGAGTTTGAAACCCGACCCTGCACCCGTTATCATCCGGTGTCTGAAACCATCCATGTTGAACCCGCAGCCCATGGCCATCGCAGCGCACTCAGGCGACGTTCCGGCGGCGGTCTCCTGGCAAGACGTTCTCACCAGCCTGGAGGATGCCGTCATGGTGGTGGATTGCTCGCGCGGGGTGTCTTTCGTCAATCAGGCGGCCGAGACGCTCACCGGGCTCTCCGCCCGCAAACTGCTGACGCGGGCTTCCGGCGACCTCTTTCGCGCCAACCGATGGCTGCTGGACATGATCGACAACAGCCTCGGGCCGAACGAAAGCACCAGCCGCTCGGAAAACAAGTTCTTCAAGCCGCGGGGAAAGAGCGTGCCGGTGAGCGCGCTGGTCTCGCCGCTTCGGGACCAGGACGGTCGGGTCGCCGGCAGCGTGCTGCTCTTGCGCGACCGCACCCTGAGACAGGCCATGGAGGAAGACCTCAGGCGTTCGGATCGGCTGGCTCTCCTGGGCAAGCTGGCGGCCGCCCTGGCCCATGAGATCAAGAACCCCCTGGGGGGAATCAAGGGAGCGGCCCAACTGATTCGCGCCGAAGTGACCCACGACCCATCGCTGCTGGAAAACACCGACATCATGATCCGGGAGGTGGATCGGGTCAATCAACTGCTGGACCAGCTTCTGGACCTGGCGCGTCCGACCGGGCTCCAGGTGGAGCCGCTGAACGTCCACGAGTTGCTGGAGCAAGTCCTGGGGCTGGAAGTCCACACCGCGGCCGCCGCACAGGTGCGCATCCAGCGCTTCTTCGACCCCAGCCTGCCCATGATCCTGGGGGACCGGAGCCGGCTGATCCAGGTCTTTCTCAACCTGATGGAGAACGCGCTGCAGGCCGAGCCCGACTGCGTGACCGTCACCACCCGCATCGAAACGGACTTCTCGTTGCGCACCGGGCATTCCGGCGCCACCAAGTTCGTCAGCGTGGATTTCCGCGACGACGGCACGGGCATCGACGAGGACGACCTGCCGGACATCTTCTCGCCTTTCTTTACCCGGAAGCGCCGCGGGACCGGTCTGGGGCTGGCCATCTGCGATCGCACCGTCAAGGAGCACGGGGGCCGTCTGGGAGTGGAAAGCCAACTGGGCGAAGGATCGGTGTTCAAGGTCACGCTGCCCGCCCAACAGGATTAGCCATGGAGCAGGGCCGTATCTTACTGGTGGAAGACGACGAGTCCCTGAGCCGCGTACTCCGCAAGGCTTTGGAGCGGCAGGGATACTGGGTGGCCGGCGCCGTCAAGGGAACGGACGCCCGGCAGCTCCTGGAGGAGGCCGCCTTCGACGCCGTCCTGCTCGACATTCAGCTACCGGATATCGAGGGACTGGCGCTTCTCGATTGGGCCAGAGAATCCGGCCTTCATGCGCCGTTCATCGTCATGACCGCGCAGAACACCATGCGCAACGCCATCGACGCCATGAAGGCCGGGGCTTTCGACTATCTCACCAAGCCCTTCGACCTCGACGTGTTGATGGTGGTGGTGGAACGGGCGCTGGACCGGCGCCGGCTTACCCGGGAGCTCAGCGACCTCAAGAAGGAGGTCAAGAAGAAGTACGAGCCCGGCGTCGACATGATCGGCACCAGCGCCGCCATGCAGCAGGTCTTCAAGACCATCGGACAGGTTGCCGGCACCGACACCACCATCCTGATCCAGGGTGAGAGCGGGACCGGCAAGGAGTTGGTGGCAAAGACGATCCACTACAACTCCGCCCGTTGGGAGAAACCCTTCGTGCCGCTGAACTGCGCGGCGATTCCGAGAGACCTGCTGGAATCCGAGCTGTTCGGCCACGAAAAGGGGGCGTTCACCGGCGCCCTGGAACGGCACCTGGGGACCTTCGAGCAGGCCCAGGGGGGCACCCTGTTCCTGGACGAGGTCGGCGAGCTTCCGCTGGAGCTGCAAACCAAGCTGCTGCGCGTGCTGCAGGACGGGTCCTACCGGCGGGTGGGCGGAAAGGACACGCTCCGATCGGACGCCCGGCTTCTGGCCGCCACCAACCAGGACCTGGAGAAGGCGGTGCGCGAAAGCCGTTTCCGGGACGACCTCTACTTCCGCCTCAATGTCATACCCCTGGAGATCCCGCCCTTGAGGGACCGGCGCTCCGATCTCCCCGTGCTGATCGAGTTCTTCATCGCCAAGGTCAACAGTGACATGGGGACGCAGGTGTCGGGAGTCTCCCCGGACGCGTTGAAGGAGCTCCAGCAATATGACTGGCCCGGCAACGTGCGGGAGCTCGAAAACGTGCTCATCCGTACCGCGGTGCTGTCCCCGGGACCGATCCTGTCGGCAAGGGACTTCGTTCTGTCGAGCCCGCCGGAACCGGCGTCGAACGATTACGACAGCCTGTCGCTGGAGGACATCGTCCGGGGCAAGCTGGAAGACTACTTCCGGCGCACTCGCGGTATCCAGGTGGAAAACCTGTATTCCGTGGTCATGGAACGGGTGGAGCGGCCCCTCATCGAGCTGACCCTGCAGGCAACCCGGGGAAACCAGATCCGCGCCGCTCAACTGCTCGGCATCAACCGCAACACGTTGCGGAAGAAGATCACGGACCTCCACATCACCGTGAAGCGGGAACCGTGAGCTGTCTGCCGTCACGACTGTACGCCATCGCGGACCCGGCCCAGACCGGGGGGCGTCCGCTGGCTTCCGTGATCGACGCCATGCTGGCGGGCGGCGTGACCGTACTCCAGTTGAGAGTGAAGGACCGGCCGGCGGACGAGTTCCTGCGGCTGGCCCTGGCCGCTCGCGAACGCACCTCCCGGCAGGGGTGCCTCTTCATCGTCAACGACCGGGTGGACATCGCCCTGGCCGCCCGGGCCGACGGCGTGCACCTGGGACAAGAAGACCTGCCGCTGGAGGCGGCGCGGCCCCTGGTGGGCGACAAACTCATCGGCGTCTCCACCCACAGCCCGGAACAGGCGGAAGAGGCGGAGCGGGGCGGCGCCGACTACGTCGGTTTCGGCCCCATGTTCCCCACCCGCACCAAGGAGACGGGCTACGCGTCCCGCGGCCTCTCGATGCTCGAGTCCGTAAGGCGCCGGGTACGCATCCCCATCGTCGCCATCGGCGGCGTCACCGCGGACAACGCGGCGCAGACGTGGAACCGGGGAGCGGACGCCGCGGCCATGATCAGCCACCTGACCCGCGGTGAGGACGTCACCGCAAGGGTACGGCAGATCCTCGATCCATGACCCGGCAGGAGACTAAATCCCCTCGTATCCCTCCGCGTCGGAGTAGCCCTCGTCGTCGCGTTCCGACCGGTTCTCGAAACGGGTGTACTCCTTCAGGAAGGTCAACTTCACGGTACCCACCGGGCCGTTACGCTGCTTTTCGACGATGATCTGCGCGAGACGCGTATGCTTGTTCTCCTCCTTCTCGTAGGCATCCTCACGGTATACGAACATGATCACGTCGGCGTCCTGCTCGATGGCGCCGGACTCCCGCAGATCCGCCATCACCGGACGCTTGTCACCCCGTTCCTCCACTCGCCGGTTAAGCTGCGACAGGGCGACGACCGGAACGTTCAACTCCTTGGCGAGGGCCTTGAGGGAACGCGAGATCTCCGAGATTTCCTGCTCGCGGTTCGGCGAATCGTGGTGGCCACGCATGAGCTGCAGGTAGTCGACGACCACCAGACCGATCTTCCGGCTCCGGTCGCGCAGGAGCCGCCGGGTCTTGGCGCGCACCTCCAGCACCGTTACCGCGGGGGTGTCGTCGATATAGACCGGCGCGTCTCCCAGCCGCCCGGCCGCCTTCACGAGTTGGGGGAACTCCTCGGGCTTGAGATAACCGGTGCGCAGCCTCGCGTGGTCCACGCGCGCCTCCGAGCAGAGCATCCGCAGGACGAGCTGCTCCATGGCCATCTCGAGAGAGAAGATGGCCACGCCGACACCCTGGAACGCCGCGTTCACCGCGATGTTGAGCGCGAAGGCGGTCTTCCCCATACCCGGCCGGCCGGCCACGATGAGCAGATCGGACGGTTGGAAACCCGCGGTCATCCGGTCGAGGACGCCATAGCCCGTGGCTACTCCGGTGACCATCTCCTTGCGCTGGTAGAGCTCATCGACCTTCTTGATGGTGTCCGTCATGACGTCGCCGACCCTCACGAAGGACGCGCGGATGCGCTTTTCCGAGATGTCGAAGATGGCGCGCTCCGCATCGTCGAGGAACGTGTCGACGTCGCCCCGTTCCTCCAGGCCGCGGGCGGCGATGTCAGTGGATGTTCGGATGAGGTGACGAAGGATGGCCTTCTCCCTCACGATACGCGCGTAGTAGGCGATGTTTGCCGCGGTGGGGACCTGACTCGCCAACTCCGCGAGGTAGGCCGAGCCGCCCACGGCTTCGAGCTCTCCCTTGACCTTCAGGTGGTCGCTCAGGGTGATGAGGTCCACCGGCTCGTTGGAGTTCCAGAGCTCCACCATGGCGCGGTAGATCTTGCGGTGTGACTCCCGGTAGAGGTCGTCGGAGTTGACCATCTCGATGACCGTGTTGATGGCGTCGTTTTCCAGCAGCACGCCGCCGAGGATCGAGGCCTCCGCGTCCAGGTTCTGGGGCGGGAGCTTGTGAAGGGTTTCAGTCACGTCCGCCATGGATCACCCCCGCCGGGCTCCTGACCGGACCCCTTGGGCGCGGTCCCGTGCTCAGCGGTCACCACCGTGTGGATCCCGCCTCGAACATTGAAGTCGCCGATGACCCTGATGAACTTCGGTGAGCCCGCGGCCACCAGGTCGTCCAGGATCCGGTTGACCACGTCCTCGTGAAAGGCGCCCTCTTCCCGGAACGACCAGAGGTAGAGCTTCAACGACAGGAGCTCGAAGCAACGCGGACCGGGAACGTAACGGATCCGGATGGTGGCGAAGTCCGGTTGTCCGGTCCTGGGGCACACGCAGGTGAACTCCGGACACTCCATGGCCACCTCGTAGTCCCGGTCCTGCCGCGGGTTGGGAATGGTCTCGATCTGCTTGCTGGGCTGTGTTGGCACTTTAGCGTCCTGTCTGGTGTCCTGTCATCCGGTCCGTCGGGGGACCCGGCCTTCAAACGCCGCGGCGGAAAACTTGACTTGATACCGTCCGGACGCCAAACTGACGCCGCATGAAGCTCGACATCCACGTTCCTTCCATCACCGGCGTCGTCAGGGTCGAGGTCCGATCGGTCGAAGACGGCGCCTCGTGGTCGGCCTATCTCGTCCTCGTGGGCGGCGCCGCGCTCGACGATGCCTGTCTTGTGCTGGCGCGGTCGGGTCTCCCGCTTCGTTTCGGCGGCGAATCCGCGGAGGCCGCCGAAACCCGGGCCAAGGAATATGTCCAGGCCCATTACCGGGTCGCGCGCATGATCTGGTGAAAACGCGCCGCGGGTACGTTCCGGTGCGCGGGTTACGGCAACCGCAGGGTGTATTCGAGCACCTCGCTGAGCCGGCGGATCTTGGTGGCCCGATCCAGCCGCTCCTCACGGGGCGCGAGAAAGTAACGGTCGAGGCTGCTCCGGAGATTCCACTCCAGCACCTCGATGCATTGATCCGCGACGTCCCGTTCCAGCCGCCGGCGCTGCTCCAGGCGAACCTTGCCGATTTCTACGACCCGCGCCATGACACAGAATACTTGGTGTGGTGGTTCGAAAATACGCTTGCGAAACGCCAACACTAGAAACACGCGGGCGGCCTGTCAAGTCGCCGGCTGCTGCTGCGTGACGCAGTGTATCCCCCCCAGACCCAGGATCAACGCACGCGCGTCGATGCCCGCTACCCGCCGGCCGGGAAACAGCGGCGCAAGGATATCGAGGGCGGCCTGATCCCTGGATCCGCCGTAAAGCGGAACGAGCACCACGCCGTTGGCTATATAGAAGTTGGCGTAGCTCGCGGGGAGCCTGTCATCGTCCGCCATCACCGGATCGGGCTGCGGCAGCGGCACGACGCGGAGCCGGCGACCATGCGGCTCCGTGGCGGACGTCAGACAGCGGTAGTTCTCTTGCAGCGCCCGGTGGTTCTCGTCCCGGGGGTCCGGCTCCACCACACACACGACGGTGTCGGTGTCCACGAAGCGCGCGAGGTTGTCGATGTGGCCGTCGGTGTCGTCCCCTGCCATACCCGCGGGCAGCCAGAGGACGCGCTGGAGCCCCAGCGCGGATCGCAGCAACCTCTCGATGTCCTGCCTGGTGCGGCCTTGGTTGCGGTTGGGATTGAGAAGGCACTCCTCGGTTGCCAGACAGAGCCCGGCGCCGTTGACGTCGATGGAGCCCCCCTCCAGCACGATTCCCGGCGTGAACGCCGGCAGGCCGAGGGCCTCGTTGAGCCGCAGCGGCACGGTGTCATCCGCCACGTACTCCGGGTATTTCATCCCCCAGGCGTTGAACCGCCAGTTGACGAAAGCCAAGGCCGCGGACCGATCCGCACGGGTGATGAAGGTCGGCCCGTAGTCCCGGATCCACACGTCTACGGTGGGGATGCGGTGGAACGTGACACGGCGCGTGTCGACTCCGCCGCGCCCGAGCCGGACCGCTACCTCGGTCTCGGAGGAAGCGTCGTTGACCAGCAGATCGACCGTCTCGCCGATCGCCAGCGTCCGGATCATCTCCACCCAGGTCCGTTGCACCCGCTTGAGGTCGTCCGGCCAGGTGTCCAGGTTGTGCGGCCATGCAAGCCACGTGGCGGCATGGGGCTCCCACTCCGCGGGCATCCGGTAACCCGCCCCCCGTGGGTCCGCCGATCCGGCGCGCGTGGATTCCCGACCTTCTCCTGCAGCAGCGTCCGGGCCTGCCCTGCGGTCGCTTACGTCGTCATCTGCACCCGCCATGCTACTCAACTCGACGAATCATCGATGACACGGCGGGTGAGGCCGCCGTAGGCGTCGATGCGCCGGTCCCGCAGGAACGGCCAGTTGTGTCGGGCTTCCGCCACGGCTCCCAGATCGCAGTCCACCAGCAGGGTTTCGGGCTTGTCCCTGCCGGCCCGGGCCAGCACTTGACCGGAGGGGTGGGCGGCAAACGAGTTGCCCCAAAAGGTGATCTTCCCCTCGCGGCCCACCCGGTTGACGGCCGCCACGTAGACACCGTTGGTCACCGCGTGGGACCGCTGCACCAGCTCCCAGGCTTCGCGCTGGGCCCCGCGGGCCGCACGGGTCTCGCCGGCGCCCCATCCGATGGCGGTGGGGTAGAAGATGATCTCGGCGCCTCCGAGGGTCGCCAGACGCGCCGCTTCCGGAAACCACTGGTCCCAGCACACCAGTACGCCGACTCTCGCGTAGCGGGTCCGAAAGGTCCGGAAGCCGAGGTCTCCGGGGGTGAAATAGAATTTCTCGTAGAAGCCCGGGTCATCGGGTATGTGCATCTTGCGGTACCGCCCCAGGAGCTGCCCGTCCGCATCGATGACCACCGCGGTGTTGTGATAGACGCCGGGCGCCCGCGCCTCGAAGACCGAGGCCACGATCACCACCTCCAGTTCCCGCGCAAGCGGACAGAAACGCTCGGTGGTGGGCCCGGGAATGGGTTCCGCCAGAGCGAAGGCGGCCGTGTCCTCGGCCTGCGGGAAATATCGGGAGCGGAACAGTTCCTGGACGCAGACGATGTGCGCGCCGCCCCCGGCGGCGAGGCGGATGTTCCGCGCGGTGGCCGCGAGGTTGCGGTCCGGGTCCGCAGCCGCCCTGGATTGGATCAGACCCAGGGTCACCCGGTGGTTGGTCATGGGGATTTCAACACCTTCCGGGGCATGAGGTATCTCAGCCGGATTGCTCGGATCAACACTTGATGAAATACCTTGGCTTTGTCCCTGTGTTCAGATGCCGAGCTTCCTCCCTATATAGGCGACGATGATTCGGCGTTCCTGGCCGTCCAGTCTGAAGTGGATTCTGTTTTCGCCCGGCGTGAAGCGAGCGTGGAGTTCAAAGAGCCGCTTTGTGCCGTCCAAGTCCTCAAAATTACAGTATTTGCGGCGACCGGAGTGCTCCGGCGTTACATCAATACCCCAATCCGGCATCCCCCCGTCCTGCTCCCATGAAGCGATGGCTCTTTGCAACGCCGCCAGTTTTGCAACGATTTGAGGAATTGCCGGGTCCCCTCCAGGCCGAGTCCTTATTTGCGACTCTACGGCTGGCGTGAAAGCGATGTTCGGATACCACCTGCGACGGTCCAGCCATAGCTCGTCAGGTGTTCTCGGTCCTTCGACAAGGGGAGCATCAATCCAATCTGAGTGGTGGTCGATGTGTTGATCGTTGGAGGCGTTGCGGCAATCGACCTCGTTCTCCTCCGATCTGGCATCACCGTCGGATGTTTCGACGACCAAGAACTGCCGCAATGCCAGACACGGATGCCACCAAGGGTCTCTGTCGACGCTAACCGCCAACCCGTCGTACCAAGACGCCAAGCCCAAGCCGATGACATCTTGGCCGTCGTGTTGGTACTCAAGATCACCCTGTAACTCCTCCTTGATCGCTTCGAAGTCTATGTCGAACGGCGCCCGAGTCTGCAAGCTCTTGAGCCATCGCGAGCGATCCCTGTCACGCCCCAACCATGCACTGATCGAATAGGCGCCAATAGATAGATCAAATAGTCTGTGGCGGGAAGCCACGGCCAGTCCTGTTGACCGGCGGTTGATTTCTCTTAACACGCCAACCAGCCTGTCGAATAGACGGTTGCCAGCCTGTTCGGATACCACGGCATCCTCAAACGAGCGCTCGTTGAGGTAGACAAGCTTATTCATCCCGGACGCGCCAACCTACCCAAGCAACTCGTCCAGATCGTGGTCCCATTGATCGAAGAACCCGTCCGGCCATCGTGACAACCTCCCATCTGCTTCCACTACCGGACTCTCTACTGTCAGTTTCCCGGCCTTTCCTCTCACGAAAAAATGCAATCGGATATTGTCTCGGGAAATCACACCATGCTTTGCCGCGATCCGAACGCCGTTGAGCACATGGTCGCTATGTGTCTCCACCAGTACTTGCACTCCTCCGGCCGCCGCCTGACACATCAGCGCCCCCAAAGCCGCTTGGCCTCGGGGATGAACATGAGCCTCCGGATTTTCGATCAGCAGCATTCCCCCGGGAGGTGTGCCGAGCAGGGCTACCACAATTGGAAGCGTATAGGTCAAGCCAAACCCAACATGGGTTGGCCGATATGACGCGCTTCCCGACAAGCCGCTACCAGACCCAAAGCCGAACCGAATCCGCACGAAATCCGTCCCTGCGACCGCATCCGGTTCAACGCGCACATCGGGCGATATTTTGCCCATCCAATGAGAAACCTGGCTAGCCAAACCTGGTCCGACCGAACGGTCCCGTACACTTTGATTGCCTACCACTTCATCGCGAAAATGCGTGAGGTAGTGAACCGTATACTCTCCTCTAGCTCCTAAAGCACGCTTGCGAACAACCTCACGGTGTGACCGGGGATACACTAGCTCCGGCGACACCCGATCAGCCCTAAGGTAGTTGAAATGTCCCTTGAGCAACCCGTCGAAAGAATTGATGTCACCCGTCAGCGTGCGTTCCATCACTAGCACATCGGCTGCTGCGTTATCATCTATTGTGCCACGCCAAGCGATGACATCGGTTTCCTCTCTACCATAAAACTCAAACGTCAACTCTTGCGGCGTGCGCCGCGAGTATTCGCAATGAATGTCGCCGACGGTGCCCATTTCAACGAGCGCGCCGTTCAACAGCAGTTCGTTTCGGTCCTTGTAATCCAGCATACCTGCATCAAAGGATTGGCGTACCAGCGAAAGCGCCTGTAAAATAGAAGACTTGCCGGCGCTATTCAGGCCGGACAGCAACGTAAGCTTTCCCAGGAACAAGTCCAGGTCATCGAAGGCCTTGAAGGCGCCGAGCCTCACCCTGCTAATCACGGCTCACCTCCTCGAAAAGCCCACGGATCCGGGAGAACCGTAGCTTGATGTTACGGGGGTCGCCGGTGCTGACCGAGACGGCAGCGTTGAAATCAGGATCATCCATTAGCGCCATGAACTTCTGTCTAACGAGCTTACGCTCTTCAATCAGCCTTCGACGTTGTTCCGAGGTCATCCTGGCGATGTTCACGGCGATACACTCGAAAAGGGCGCGGTTGATGGGATGGCGGCGCTGATCGTCGATCGTGAATCTCTTCCTGAAAGCATCGTTCTCAAAGATTCGGAAAGACGCGTCCATGGCTGTTTCAAACGCGTTCTTGGCAGCCCCTATTTCGTCAGCGTTCATTCCGTTAATAGCCTTCATTGAACCCATCAGAAACTCGCCGAAATCTCGCTCGGAATAGTCTTCCGTGTCCGGGAAACGCCAGAAGGCCAGGAACCGCAGGACCATTTCGCGGTCCGCCATACGATCACTGCTAACCCTCCCGTCCGTCGCGCGCGTGAATGAATTGCCTTCAGCCCACTCCTTCAAGACGCTCCGAGCCACACCCGGCACCAAGGCGTGACGCAATTCCTGGTGAGTCAGCGGCATTCCACCGGTGTTCAACCGGGCAAAAATATTGAATCGAACGGCATCGGGCGTATTACTCTCTATGACGTGAAATGTGAGCTCGGTCTCTTTGATTCTACGGACGAGGCGCGGCGGCAGGTCAGCGATGTATTTGTTATTGTATTCATCTTTCAGATACTCAAGGCCTGTCAACTGGAGTGGCGGAGGTGCATCACCGTTATTAGCAGGCCCAACGAACCGGCTAATGGCCGTGAGGCGCTGCACGCCATCCACGACCTCCCATGCCTCGTTATCATCCTCGGAGACATAGAAACTCGGCAGGGGTATGCGGAGCAGAAGAGACTCTATTAAACGACTTTGTTTTTCATGGGTCCAAATGCCTGCCTTGCGCTGGAAGTCCGGTTGCAACTTCAGCACACCGTGCTCCAAGCGATTCATCAACAGATCAACGGTCATGTTTCTAGTGGTGACCTTGATAACGTCAGGATCAAAGGGATCCGCGATGACGTCGCTTGCAATCGTTTCTACCTCAACGCCGGCGCCACTCCCATCGTCTGCCAGTTCCTCCCGCGAGTCTCGGGACCTTTCGGTTCCTTGGTTCGGATCTGTCATCGTAAGGTTCCTTCAACTCAGGTTCGCATGCCTTGCCCCTTTACCCGACTTGTGACCTCCAAACGGGACGACAACTACGCAACGGTACTGCGGACCTCCATCTCAGAGCGGTGTCCGTTGGCGGGGTAGCACGGGGTATCGCCTATCGGAGGCCGAGCGGTCGAGACGGCAAATCGAGGCGGTCGAAGCTCTCGTCATCCTGCGGGATGGCCAGGATCAGATCGGCCAACCCCGGTGCCTTGACCTGCTCGACGTGGCGAAGGCGCTCATACTCGTCCACGGCCAACAAGACGCCGGCGGGCTTGCCACGACGGGTCACCCGTTTCGGCTTGCCCGTGAGCGCGGAGTCGACAACCGCGCTAAGCCGCTTCTTGGCGTCCTGCAGGGACCACTCGGTCATGCTCTTTCTCTGTCCAGTTGAGCTGGCTGGATTATGAGGTCTGACCAAGCGTGGCGTCAAGCCCGCCAAAGGGACTTGCCGCGATAGGTCACTGCCAAACCGCCTAGGCCGCCTGCCGGCGGCCCATGGGGACGTAGTCGCGCACCTCCGAACCGAGGTAGAGTTGGCGCGGGCGGGCGAGCTTCTGCTCGGGGTCCTCCAGCATCTCCACCCACTGGGCGAGCCAGCCGGAGGTCCGGGCGATGGCGAACAGCACGGGAAACATGCTCACGGGCAGTCCCATGGACTGGTAGATGAGCCCGGAGTAGAAGTCGACGTTGGGGTAGAGCTTGCGGTCGATGAAGTACGGGTCCTCCAGGGCGATGCGTTCGAGCTCCAGGGCGATGTCCAGCAGCGGGTTGCGCCCGGTGACCTCGAACACCTCGTCTGCCACCCGCTTGATCACCTTCGCCCGCGGGTCGTAGTTCTTGTAGACCCGGTGCCCGAAGCCCATGAGGCGCCCTTCGCCGGCCTTCACCCGCTTGATGAAGCCCGGAACCTTGTCCTTGGAGCCGATTTCCTCCAGCATGCGCAGCACCATCTCGTTGGCGCCGCCGTGAAGCGGTCCGTAGAGCGCGGCCGCGGCGCCGGCCAGGGCGGAGTACGGATCGGTCTGGGAGCTGCCAACGCTGCGCATGGCGTTGGTGCTGCAATTCTGTTCGTGGTCCGCGTGCAGGATGAAGAGCACGTCCAGCGCCTTCTCCAGCACCGGGTCCGGCGAATACTGGAGCTCGGTCATCTTGAAGAGCATGTTGAGGAAGTTGCCGGTGTAGCTGAGCTCGTTGTCCGGGTAGGCGTAGGGCAACCCCATGCTGTGCCGGTAGACGAAGGCCGCCAGGGTGGGGATCTTGCCCATCAGGCGAAAGATCTGCACGCGCCGGGATTCCGGGTCGAACGTCTTCTTGGCCTCGGGATAGAAGGTCGAAAGCGCCGCGATGGAGCTCACCAGCATCCCCATGGGGTGAGCGTCATACTTGAAACCGTCGATGAACTTCTTGATGTTCTCGTGGAGCAGCGCGTGGTGGGCGATGTTCCAGGTCCAGTCGTCCAGCGCCGCGGCCGTGGGCAACTCGCCGTGGAAGATCAGATAGGTGGTTTCCAGGTAGGTGCTTTCCTCGGCCAACTGCTCGATGGGGTATCCACGATAGCGCAGGATGCCGACGTCGCCGTCGATGAAGGTGATGCGGCTGTGGCACGAGGCCGTGTTCAGAAAGCCCGGGTCATAGCTCATGAGGCCGAAATCTCCCTCCGACGACTTGATCTGCCGGAGGTGGAAAGCATTGATGGCGCCGTTCTCAATGGGAATCTCGTAGGATGTACCCGTCCGGTTATCCGTTACGGTCAAGGTTTCTGCCGTCATACGTCATCCTCTTCCTGTGCGATTTAAGAAGTAGCACTCTTAGAACATCCCCGATGAGGGGTCAACCCATATACGGCAGCCGTTCCGCTTGACATTTCGGGCGGGATTCGTTCTCGGAAACGGCGTCGGAACGGGTTTTCAAACGCGGATTCACGCCCCGGTCAGCCGCATGCCGCCGTCCACCGGCAGGATGGCCGCGGTCACGTGGGATGCCGCGTCCGACGCCAGATACAACGCCGCCTGTGCCACGTCCTCGGGCTCTCCGATGCGGCCCAACGGCACCCGGGCGGCATAGCGCGCCAGCTTTTCCGGCGTCGACGTATCCACCATGGGAGTCCGGTTGGGGCCCGGACAGATGCAGTTGACCCGGATGTTCTGTCGGGCGTGGTCCTCGGCCATGGCCTCGGTCAACCGGACCATGCCGCCCTTGGAGGCGCAGTAGGCGGCGCGCCCCGCCTGCCCCATCATCCCGGAGCGGGCGGCGATGTTGATGATGACGCCGCCGCCGCGTTTGACCATCTCGGGGATGGCGTGACGGCAAACGTTGAAGACACCCTTCAGGTTGGTGTCCAGGGTGCGGTCCCAGTCCTCCTCGGAAATCTCCGTCACCGCGCCGTTGGTGCGGACCCCGGCGCTGTGGACCACGATATCGAGGCCGCCGTAACGCTCCACCGCGGCCGCCACCACCTCCTTCATCTCATCGTGCCGTCTGACGTCCGCGGCCTTGAACACGGCGTCGCCGCCCTCGGCGCGAACGAGCCCGAGAGTCTCTTGGCCTTTGCTGAGAGTGGTGGAGGTCCCCGCCACCGCGCAGCCTTCCCGGGCGAAGCTCACCGCGATGGCGCGCCCCAGGCCCGAGCCGAATCCCGTCACCAGAGCCACCTTGCCGTCGAGTTGCCCCATGAGCCTTGCCCTCCACCGTCCGGAGACCGGAGCGTTCAACCCCGGCTGTATTCCCGCACCGCGTCTTCGTCCAGGACCATCCCATGACCGGGGGTTTCCGGCAGCGTCACCCAGCCATCCGCGGGCTCGGGCGGGTGCTTGTAGATCGCCTTGGCCGTCAGCCAGTTGGTCAGATGGAACTCGGTGCGCCAGCCGTTGGGCACGGCCGCGTGCAGGTGCATGTCGTAGTAGGCTCCGTTGCCGATGGGAAGGTCGAAGGCCTGCGCCATCGCCGCCGCCTTCATGCCCATGGTGAAGCCCCCCACGGACCCCACCTGGATGTTGACGAAGTCCACGGCTTCGGCCCGCACCAGCGCCCCCAGCCCGTAGAAATCCTCCCATTGGCCGGCCGCGATGGGGATGGAGGTGTGGCGCCGCAACGCCGCCAGCCGGGCCGGGTCGTTGCGCAGGATGGGCTCCTCGAACCACATCAGGTTGTACGGCTCCAGCCGCTTGCACCAGCGGAGCGCCGCGTCGTAGCGCAACAGGCAGGCGGCATCCACCATGAGCTCCACGTCGTCGCCCACGGCCTCCCGGACGGCCCGGACCCGGCGTTCGTCCTCCGCCGGATCGTCCTCGCGGTGGGCGCCGCTGGCGCCGCGCATGTCGATCTCGCCGTGGACGTTGACTCGTCCCACCATCAGCTTGAGACGCTTGTGGCCGCGGCCGGCCCAGTGCCGCGCGGCCTCCGCCAGGGCCTCCCGGCCGTAGCTCCTGAGACCGAAGGTGAGGTAGCAGGGCACCGACTTCTGAGCGCCTCCCAGCAAACGCCAGACCGGGACATCGTAGAGCTTGCCCTTGATGTCCCACAGCGCCACGTCGACGGCGCTCACCGCCACGTTCCACACGCCGGGCTCGGCCCGCGGGTTGAAGCGCCAGCGCATCTCGTGCATGACGCGCTCGTTCTCCAGCGGGTCCCGGCCCAGCAGGAAGGGCGTGAGGTCCGTCTCGATGAACCGCAGGACCGCCTCGGCCGGCCCATGACCCAGCTCGGCCATGCCGGTGATGCCCTCGTCGGTCTCGACCCACAACAGGTCCACGGAGCCCTCGAGCCGTCGCTCGTGGAACGGCAACTCCAGAGGGATGTTCGAGAGCCGCCGGGTCTTGATGGCCTGGATCTTCATGGCGCCGGGTCTCCGTCAGTCTGTGAGTCCGTCCGTGTCGAAAGCCTGGTGGCGCAGGAACATCTCCGCGTCGCGGGGCAGAAAGAACACCAGCCGCACCTCCCGGATGGAAGGGCTGGAACGGAGCGAGTCGCTGATGGCCCGGGACGATACCGCGGCCGCCTCATCCATCGGATAGCCGTAGATGCCGGTGGAGATGGCCGGAAAGGCCACCGTGGCCAGTCCCTCCTCCGCGGCGATCCTCAAGGAGTTGCGGTAACACCGGGCCAGCTTCTCCACCTTGTCCGCGCCGCCGCTGCCGTAAACCGGACCCACGGTGTGGATCACGTGGCGCGCGGCCATGCTTCCGGCGGTGGTCAGGACCGCGCCGCCGGTGGGCAAGCCGTCCGGGTAGCGCGTGGCCCGCAGGGTCTTGCACTCATCGAGGATGGCCGGGCCGCCGGCCCGGTGGATCGCCCCGTCCACCCCGCCGCCGCCCATAAGCGAGCCGTTGGCGGCGTTCACCACCGCGTCCACCGCCTCCCGGGTGATGTCCCCCACCTTGATGACCACCCGGCCGTGGAGAAAGCTCGGAAAGATCCTCACATCACTCACGGGTCCGTTCCCCCTTGCCGCGGGCGCGCGATGCGGAGGTGCCGCCTCCGCCAACGTCGCGCGCTAACCCCACACCTGCCGCGCCGTCTCCACCACCCGCTCGAGCTTCCGCTTCTGGTCGTCCGGCGTCACGAGATTGCCCACCACGTCCGAAGAGAAGCCGCACTGCGGGCTGATGGCCAACTGCTCCAACGGCAGGAACCGGGCGGCGTCATCGATGCGCCGCTTCAGATGGTCCACGCTTTCCAGCTCCGGCACCTTGGTGCTCACGAGTCCCAGCACCACCACCGTGCCCCTGGAGACGAACCGCAGCGGCTCGAACCCGCCGGCGCGTTCGGAGTCGTATTCCAGCAGCAGCCTACGGTGCTTCAGTCCCGCGAACAACCGCTCCGCCACCGCATCGTAGGAGCCCTCCCGGTGCCACATGCTGCGCTGGTTGCCCCGGCAGAGATGGATGCCCGACACGGCGTCGCCGAAGGCTTCCAGGAGCCGGTTGTCCGCGGCGATGGACCGCTCCAGGTTGGCGTCCGGGTCTTCGCCCCGCTGCCGCATGGCCTCCAGCGACGGCTCGTCGACATAGGCCGTGTAGCCCGGTGCGTCGATCTGGATGTAGCGGCAGCCGGCCTCCACCAGACTCGCCACCATGGTCTTCTCAATGGCCACGACGTCGGCGAGAAATTCGTCCACGGTGGCATAGACCCCGCGTGAATTTTCGTAGTCGAACCGCTGGCTGATGCGGTCAGGGCCCACGAGCGCCACCTTGGCGGGGACGCCGGTCACGGTGCTGAGGTATCGGTATTCTTCGAGCGGCAGGTTCCGCGCCAAGTGCAAGCGCTCCACCGCGGGCAGCCGGTGCCAGACGGGCACCTCGGGCGCCACGTCACGTTGAACGTCCCAACGCCGCAGCGCCTCTCCACCGCGGGACTGCCGCTCCAGGATCTCCATGCGGGGCGTGGTCGAGCGAAACCCGTCCACGCAGGCGCCGAAGCTGTCCTGGAAGTTCAGCCTGCGGAACTCTCCGTCGGTCACCACGCCCAGTCCCAGGCTCTCCTGCAGCGCCACCGCTTCGCGGATTGCCTCGTCCTCCACCGCTCGCAATCCGCCGGCATCCACCTCCCGGGCCTCGAAACCGCGCCGCGCCTGCTTGAGCCGCTCCGGTCGCAGCAGGCTACCCACCACATCGGTTCTCATCGTTGCCAGGTCGCTCATCGCCGTCCTTCCTCAACGGACCCTGTCCGGCGTTCGCCGCGTCGTCAATGGCGCACGCTATCGAGGGTGTCCGCCCGTTCCGCGCGCTTGTCGGGCCGGCACCGTATCACGCGGGCGAATCGCAGGGCCGGACTCCCGGGATACTGCGGGCTCGCCATAGGGGGTGCGGTAGCCGTACGCGGTGGCGAAGCCATACCCACGGGATACTGCGGGCTCGCCCGAAGGTCGTTGCAGGCCACCACCACCTCCATCCGCACGGTGTGCCGGTCCCGGGCGGTCTCCAGCCGCTGCAACAACTCCGTCTGCTCCATGAGCACGGCGTCTGTCAAGCCCTTGAAAGTCCGGCCCAGCGTAACCAGCGAGCCGTCGGCCGGACCCCGGGCGCCCAGGTGCAGGTTGCTCAGCCGGCCCCGGCGACGGCCGTGGCGCCACTCGACCGCTAGTGTCCTGTCCCACAAACTGTGCCAAAATGCGCAGGACTTTTTGTTGTCGGCAAGGCACGACAACGAGCAGCGGCCAAACACCAAGCGAGGAGGAGCAACGCAGCCGACGGCAAAACGGACCAGCAGATTAGCGCAGTTATTTGTGGGACAGGATACCAGGACCACCGGATCCAGAGTGTGCGCGCGCTCGACCTGGAGCCGGTTGCGGCTGCGCTCGCCGGCCTCATGGAGACCGCCCGGCGGTTCGTCAGGAACCAACGCAACGCCGCCGCCCAGGCTCGCCGGCCTCACAGAGACCGTCCGGGGCCTTGGCCAGGACCCCCTCGTGGCCGGCGGCCACGGCGGAGGCGGCGAAGAAATCGCGAGCAGCGGCGGGGCGGCCATTGGATACTCCGGTCCTTTCAGGGATTCGACAGATCGACACGCACCGCTTGGAGCGGTAACATCATCAGGTACCCCGCAGGTACTGCTTGATTCCCAACGCCCGCGCATGCGTTCTGATTGCTGTCAGAGGCCCGTGCGGGCAATGCCGGCAGAGCGTGTGGTTTCGTGAGTTGTGGGAATTTGGTCCGTGCCGCGCGACGGCGCTCAGCCGCGCCGGTTCGTTTCGGAAGTACGAGGAGCGCAGGCCCCTGCGCCGCTACAAGAGGCTGTCGTAGCCGGAGATACCCGAAATGCTTCCCATCACCGCTTATGCCGACCGCTACTCGGCAGCCCCCGGCGAGACGGTCGCGTTCAAGGTGAGCTCGGCCGCGTCCGAGGACTATGAGGCGCGCCTGGTGCGGGTCATCAGCGGCGACCCCAACCCGGCCGGGCCGGGCGTGCGCGAGCAACCCGTCGACGCCGCCTTTGCCGGGCGTTACCCGTCGCGGGTGCAGCCGATCTACAGCGGCTCCTATGCCCGGGTTTCCGCCACCGCGTCCCTGGACGCCCTTCGGAGCTTCACGGTGACGGCCACGATCTGGCCTACCCTGCCGGTCCTCCCCCGCCGGCAGGGCCTCGTGTCCCGGGTCGATGCCGCGACCGACGCGGGCTTCACCCTCGAGATCGACGAGGAAGGCTCGCTCGCCGCCACCTTGAGCGACGGCGCCGGGACCAGCACCGCAAGCGTCGGCAAGGCGCTGCGCGCCCGCGCCTGGTACCGAGTCTTCCTCAGCTACGACGCGGACAGGGGCGAGCTTGCGCTCGGCCAGCAGGCACTCGCGCCGGCGATGAGGGTCGATGACTCGGGCGCCGTCACCGCCTCCGCCGCGTTCGGGGGGAACTGCGCGGGGAGCGGCGATCTCCTGTTCGCGGCGCGCGCGGGCTCGCCCCCTTGCGACCACTACAACGGCAAGCTCGAAGCGCCGCAGGTGCGGGCGGCGGCGCTTGACCCGGACGCGGCGTTCCGCGCCGCGGGCGAGACTCCCGCACCCGGCTCCGGCGCGGCAGCCGTTGCGGCGTGGGACTTCTCCCGCGAGATGTCGTCTACGCGCATCATCGACACCGGCCCCCACGCGATGCACGGCGAGACCGTCAACCTGCCGGCGCGCGCCATGAAAGGCTCGCGCTGGACGGGCGAGGAGATGTGCTGGCGCCACGCCCCGGAGCACTACGGCGCGATCCACTTCCACGACGACGACCTCTACGACTGCGGCTGGGAGACCGACTTCAGCTTCGAGGTGCCGGAGGACTTCAAGAGCGGCGTCTACGCGGTGCGCCTGCGCGCGGGCGAGGACGAGGACATGGTGCCCTTCTTCGTGCGCGCCGCCCCGGGGCGAGCCCGGTCGAGCGCCTGCGTGCTCTTCCCCGTCTTCACCTACATCGTCTATGCCAACTTCGCCCGGGGCAGGGTCAACGACGCCTACCGCGCGCAGGTCGCGCGATGGCAGGCGCGTCCCTGGACGCCGGACGAGCACCCCGAGTACGGGATCTCGACCTACAACTTCCACCGCGACGGTAGCGGGGTGAGCTATTCGTCGAGGCTTCGCCCCATCATCAACCAGCGCTCCGGCTTCTGCGCGTACGCGGACCCCGAGGGCGGCTCCTGCCTGCGCCATTTTCCCGCCGACACCCACCTCCTCGCGTGGCTGGAAGCGCGCGGCCACGACTTCGACGTCATCACCGACGAGGACCTCGACGCGGACGGTGTCGACGCCATCACACCGTACAAAGTGGTGATGACGACCTCGCACCCGGAGTACCACACCCCGCGCTCGCTCGACGCCCTCACCGACTACACCGAACGGGGCGGACGCCTGATGTACCTCGGCGGCAACGGCTTCTACTGGCGCGTCGCGGTCAATCCGGAATTCCCCGGCGCGGTCGAGATCCGCCGGGGCGAGACCGGGATCCGCGCCTGGGCGGCGGAGCCCGGGGAGTACTACAACGCCTTCGACGGCGGCTACGGCGGGCTGTGGCGCAACAGCGGCCGCGCCCCCCAACGCCTCGCGGGAGTGGGATTCATCGCACAGGGCGACTTTCACGGCACCTGCTACCGGCGCCTGCCCGCTTCCCGCGACCGCCGCGCCGCCTGGATCTTCGAGGGCATCGAGGACGAGGTTCTCGGCGACTTCGGCCTGAGCGGCGGGGGAGCGGCCGGCTTCGAGCTCGACTGGCTGGACCCGAGCCTGGGCTCTCCGCCCCACGCTCTCGTGCTCGCCCGTTCGGCGGAGCACGACGACACCTTCGTACTGGTCCCGGAGGAGATCCTGACCCATCACCGCACCCGTCCCGGAGTGCCGGCGCGGGATCTCATCCGCTCCGAGCTCGTGTTCTTCGAGACGCCGAACGGCGGCGCGGTGTTCTCGGTCGGCTCGATCTCGTTCTGCGGGAGCCTCCCTCACAACGATTTCGACAACAACATCTCGCGTATGCTCGACAACGTGCTGCACCGTTTTCGCAGCGACTGAACAATGGATGGATGGGCGGGCACCGGCGGCGTCGAGGAACGAAGAAATTCGAGATGAAAGAAACGGTCCGCGGACAAAGGAGGAGCGGGAATGGTCATACGTGAACTGGGTGACGGTTCAACCTATGTCAGCACACAGGAGGAGCACGCCGAGTTGTCGGCGCAGTTCGCGGCCCATTGGGGCAACGACCGGTTTGCGCAACTCCGGCCCTACGACACCATGGTCGTCGCCACCACGTACCACGACAGCGGCTACCGCGAGTGGGAAGGGTTGCCGCGCATGAACGTCGAAAAGGGCCGGCCCTACGGGCACCGGGAGAGAATCCCGGGCTTCGAAGCCGCGGAACTCCGGGCCTACCGGCGAAACGTGGACTGGGTTCGCGGCCACGACCTCTACGCCGGCGTGCTCGTCTCCATGCACCGCACCGGCTTGTGGCGCGGCCGCTATGACGTCCTGACCCGTCCCAAGCCGAGAGTCCGGGATCTGAGCGCCGGGGTCAAGGCCGTGCTGGGCGAACTCGAGGATCAGCAGCGACGGGACAAGGCCACCCTCGCCCCCGGAAACCCCGGGTTCGAAGAGGAGTTGTGGATCAACTACCGCATGCTTCAGCTCTTCGACCTGTTGTCGCTCTACTTCTGCTGCGACGGCTACGACGACCGCGGGTTCAAGGAAGAGTGCCTGGCGCCCATCCCTGCCGGCTACACGCCCGACCACGGCGTCGAGCTGCGCGTGACGCCGGGCGCTGACGGGACCGTGAAGATGGCCCCCTACCCCTTCGACGTCGCGCCGCTCCGGGTCTCGGTGCGCGCCCGACGGATGCAGCCCGGGCAGTACGCCTCGGAAGCGGACTGCCGGGAAGCCTACTACAAGACGCCGGCGACGCTGCTGCGCTTCGACATCACCGATTGACGTCGCAGCCGCGCCCGACGCGCCGGGCGCCGGCCCGTATCGGGCACGGGACGTCAACCGCGGCCCGAAAGGGTTCCGTGTTTCTTGACGTAGGGTCTTCCCAGGGCGCTCGGCGGCACGGCGCGCCCGAAGAAGCCGGCGAGCAGGACGACCGTGAAGACGTAGGGCAACACCGGGATCAGCGCGGTGGGCAGCTTGAGCGGCCCCCGGTCGCAGGCGGAGCCGAGCGCGGTGAAGAGAAGCTCCATCGCCTGCCCGTCGCTGCAGGACAGGCGCACGGCTTCGAGCCTCGGCGTGATGGTGTCGAGGAACCCGAAAAGCAGACAGGCCAGGAGCGCCGGACCCGGCCGCCACTTGCCGAAGACCATCGCGGCGAGCGCGATGAAGCCCTTGCCGGCCGACATCTCGCGCACGAAACCCGCGCCGTGCGCGGTCGAGAGATAGGCCCCCGCAATCCCGCAGAGAACGCCGGCGAGGAGCACGGCCCGGTAGCGCAGCCAGGGGACCGAGACCCCGGCCGTATCCACTGCCTCGGGCGCCTCGCCGACCGCGCGCAGCCTCAGCCCGAAGATCGTTCGGTAGAGGAGCCACCAGACCGCAAGGACCACGACGAGGGCGAGATAGACCAGGACGTTGTGGCCCGAGATCAGCTCGGCATAGAGCGGACCCACCACCGGCGTCTCCGCCGCGGCTTCCGCCCCGGGGAGGCGGACCGGGCCGAACCGCTGCGCCGGCCCGAGGAGCGGCGTCTGGCCGCCCTGCCGGAAGAGCGCGATCCCCACCACCACCGTCAGCCCGGCCGCGAGGATGTTCACGGCCACCCCGGAGATGATCTGCTCGCCGTGCTGCGTGATGCAGGCGAACCCGTGCACGAGGGCGAACAGAACCGCCACCCCGACCGCGGCCGCAAGCCCGATCCAGGGCGAGCCGGTAAGGCTTGTCGCCGCGGCCGCGGCAAAGGCGCCCGCCAGAAGCTTGCCCTCCAACCCGATGTCGATGATCCCCGACCGTTCGGAGATCAGCCCGGCCGCGGCGCAAAGCACCAGCGGCGTGGCCAGCCGGAGCGTGCCGTCGAGGACGCGCAGGATATCGACCCAGGTCTCAGGCACTCGCCGGCCTCCACCAGGAGACGAGCCGGACGAGCCAGGGCGCCGGCATGTGCGCAAGCGCGCCGGAAAAGAGGATGATCAACCCCTGGATCACCAGAACCATCTCACGGGTGACGGATCGGAACTCGAAGTCGAGTTCCGATCCGCCCTGGTAGAGCGCTCCGAACAGGAGTGCCGCCATGACGATCCCCACAGGGTGGTTGCGCCCCATCAACGCCACCGCGATCCCGGTGAAGCCGTAGCCGGCTGAAAAGTCGAGGATGAGCCGGTGCTGAACGCCCAGGATCTCGTTCAGCGCCATGCAGCCGGCCAGCGCGCCCGAGATCGCCATGGCCAGCACGGTCATCCGTTGAACCGGGATCCCGGCATAGACCGCGGCCGGTTCCGAGTGGCCCATGACACGCAGCGCGTAGCCGAACTTGGTGCGCCAGATCAGCAGCCAGACGCCGACGCAGGCCGCGAGCGCGATGAAGAACGAGAGGTTGAAAGGCGAGCGCTCCGCCTCCAGCCCGACCCCGCGCAGGATGTCATGGACGAAGGGAAGCCACGCGGCCTCGTGGAAGCTCCTGGTCTGAGGCGATCCCTGTCCCGACCTCATCAGCATGCCCGAGAGCAGCCAGACGAGAAGCCCCGAGGCGATGAAGTTGAACATGATGGTGGTGATCACGATGTGGCTGCCGCGATGGGCCTGGAGCCAGCCGGGGATGAACGCCCAGGCTGCGCCGAAGGCCGCGGCGGCGCCGATGGCCAGCACGATCACCACGACACCGGGCAGGAATGGATCGAGGGCGATGCAGACGAGCGCGACCCCGAGCCCGCCCAGCATGGCCTGCCCCTCGCCGCCGATGTTGAACAGCATCGCGTGGAAAGCCACCGCCACGGCGAGGCCGGTGAAGATGAAGTTCGTGGTGTAGTAAAGCGTGTAGCCGAGGGATCCGGGCTGGACGAAGGCGCCCCGGACCATCACGGCAAGAGCCCGCAACGGGTCTTCACCGATGGCGGCGAGGACCAGGCCCACCACCGCCAGCGCCAGCGCCAGGTTGATCAGGGGGACGACGAAGATCTCCATCCAGCGCGGCAGGGGCATCCTGCTATCGCTCCATGCGCTCTGCCCCGACGCGCCCGCGCCCCTTCATGCCGTCGCCTCGCCGGCCATCATCAGGCCGAGCTGCCGGCGCGTGGCATCCGCGCGGTCAACCGTGCCGACCACGCGCCCGGCGTTCATCACCATGATCCGGTCCGACAGCGCGAGGATCTCGTCCAACTCGGCCGAGACCAGCAGGATCGCGCAGCCCCGCCGTCCGAGCGAGAGTATCCGGGCGTGGATGAACTCGATGGCGCCGATGTCCACCCCCCGCGTCGGCTGGCCCATGAGCAGGATTTTCGGCCGGGCGTCGAACTCGCGGGCGATCACCAGCTTCTGCTGGTTGCCGCCCGACAAGCGGTCGGCCGGGAGCCGGGTATTCAGAGGGCGGATGTCGAAACCCTTCATCATCGGGAACGCCCGGGCATCCATGCCGGACGGCCACGCCCAGATCCCGTCGCCAAAATGCTCGGGATAACCGAGCATGGTGTTCTCACGCGTCTCGAGGGGCAACACCAGCCCTCGGCGGCGCCGGTCCTCAGGCACGTGCGCCACGCCCAGCCGGCGCATCCGCGCGCCGTCCACGGGGTGCGCGCCGTCGATGGCGCGCCCGGCGAGCGCCAGCCGCCCTTCCTGCAGCGGAGCCACGCCGGCCAGCACGTCGAGGAGCTCCGACTGGCCGTTGCCGGAGACGCCCGCCACGCCCAGCACCTCGCCCGAGCGCAACTCGAACGAAACCCTGTCGAGCCGCACCGTCCCCGCGGCGTCACGCCAGGTGACGTTCTCGACGCTCAGCGCCACCGCCCCCGGCGCCCCGAGCTCACGCTCGGGATCGAGGGCCACCTTGCGTCCGACCATGAGCTCGGCGAGCTGCTCCCGCGTGGTCCGACGCGGGATCCGGTGTCCGACGATCCGGCCCGCTCTCATCACCGAGACGGCGTCGCAGACGGCCATGATCTCCGCGAGCTTGTGGGTGATCAGCAGGACCGTCACGCCGCTGTCACGCAGGTACCGCAGGATCTCGAAGAGCCGTTCCGTCTCGGCCGGAGTGAGCACCCCGGTGGGCTCGTCGAGGATCAGGATGCGCGCCCCTCGGCTCAGAGCTTTCAGGATCTCGACCCGCTGCTGCAACCCCACCGGCAACTCCCCCACGACGGCATCCGGATCGACCTGCAACCCGAAGCTCCGCTCCAGCCGCAGCAGTTCCGCGCGCACCTTCGCGGCGCCGGTCTTCAGCAGCGCGTGGGTCTCCGCGCCGAGGATGAGGTTCTCGAGCACCGTGAAGGTCGGCACCAGCATGAAGTGCTGATGGACCATGCCGATGCCGTGGGCGATGGCATCGGCCGGCGAGCCGATGCTCGCGGGCCGGCCCTCGATCTCGATCTCGCCCTCGTCGGGGGTGTAGAAACCGTAGAGGATCGAGACCAGTGTGGTCTTCCCCGCCCCGTTCTCGCCGATGATCCCGTGGATCGTCCCCGCCTCGACGTCGAGATCGACGGCGTCGTTGGCCAGCACCGGGCCGAAACGCTTGGAGATCCGGCCGAGGCGCACCGCCGGCGCCGTGCTCCCGCTCACGGGAGCCGCGACGCCGGCAGGCCGGGAAGGGGCCGTCGTCGAAGCGGGTCCCTCATCCATCAGAACGGACAGTTCGAGTCCTGCACGTAGTCGTGCACGGTGGTCCTGCCGGCAATGACGTCCGCCTTGGCCCGTTCGATGGCGGCGCGTACCTCACCGGACACCAGGTCGGCGTTGTGCTCGTCCTGCGCCCAGTCGACGCCGCCCTCGGCGAGGCCCAGCGTGACCACCCCGGCGGTGAACTTCCCGTCCATGGCGTCCTTGAACGTCCGGTAAGCGGCTAGGTCCACGCGCTTCAGCATCGAGGTCAGCACGTGGCCCGGCGCCAGCGCGTTCTGATTCGAGTCGACCCCGATGGCGAGCTTGCCGGCATCCGCCACTGCCCGGATGACGCCCAGGCCCGTGGCGCCGGCCGCGTGGTAGACGACGTCCGCGCCCCGGTCGATCTGGCCATAGGCCAGCTCAGCCCCCTTCGCCGGATCGTTCCACGCCGCGGGCGTGGTCCCGGTCATGTTCTGGAGCACTTCGATCCCGGGCCTGACTTCCTTGGCCCCTTGCACGTAACCGCAGGCGAACTTGCGGATCAACGGGATATCCATGCCGCCCACGAAGCCGATCCTGCCGGTCTTGGAGGTCAGCGCCGCGGCGATGCCGACGAGGTAAGAGCCCTCGTGTTCCTTGAAGGAGTATTGCCGGAGATTCGGCCGGTTGAGCCAGAAGACGTCGATGATCGCGAACTGCCTGTCCGGGTAGTCGGCCGCGACCGCGTCGATGGCGTCGGCCTGGGCGAAGCCCACCGCCAAGACCACGGTCGCCCCGTGCCGGACCATCCGGCGCATGACCTGCTCGCGCTGGGTCTCGTTCGTGACCTGGAACTCCAGGACCTCGACGCCGGTATCGGCCACGAACTTCCTGACGCCGTTCCAGACGCCCTCGTTGAAGCTCTTGTCGAACTTGCCCCCCTTGTCGAAAACGACCGCCGGCTTGAAATCCGCAGCCCAGGACGCAGAGGCAATCAGGGCCGCGAACGCGGCGCCGAAAAGGATACGAATCATGTCACTCTCCTTGTGGGACCCATGGCGCCCTGGTGCGCTCAGGGGTTCACCGGGTTCAAGGCTTCGCCAATCGCTCCGCCTTCACCGTCTCCTTGCGCCGCGGCTCCGGGAAGACGTCCGCGGTACAGAGCACGTCCACCAGCACGGGCCGGTCCCGGCCCAGCCGGACGGCTTCGCCGAAGGCGTCTTCGAGCTCGGCGGGGTCGGTGACCCGGAGGCCGGCCGCGCCGAAGAGCCGGGCGTATTCGTCGAAGGGCGGGTTGCCGATGGCGTCGCCGATGTAGCGCTCGTCGTAGTAGAACTTCTGATAGGCGCGCTCGGAGCCGTAGTTGAAGTTGTTGAGGATGATGCAGGTGGTGGGGATGCCCTCGCGCACCGCGGTCTCCAGCTCGGCGCCGTTGTAGAGGAACGAGCCGTCGCCGCTGATGGTGACGACGGGACGGTCGGGCGCGGCGAGCTTGGCTCCGAGTCCGACGGGATAGCCGACGCCGATGGCGGCAAGTCCCTGGGGCGCCAGCAGGCTCCGGGGACGCTCGAAGGTCTGGTACTCGTAGACGTAGCCGGGGCCGACGCCGGCGTCGATGGTGACGACGGCGTCCCGAGGCAGGACCTTGCGCAGGGCGGCGTGGGCGCGCCGGGGGTCGATGGGACGGCTGTTGTAACGGGACGCCTTGTTCCGATGGGCCTCCTGCGCGGCCCGCACTCGCGCGGCCTTTCTCAGCCAGCCCGGCCGGCCGGTTCCTTTCCGCTGCACCAACCGCAGCAACGCCTTGAGCGCCGCCCCGGCGTCCGCCTGGATGCCGACCTCTGCCGGGTAGACCCGGCCGATGTTGTTCCGGTCCCGGGCGACGTGGATCAGCTTCGTCCCGGGGGCGAAGAAGTCCGGTCGCCAGAACGTGGTCAGGTGGCCCAGGCTGGCGCCCACCACCAACACCAGGTCGGCCTGCTCGAAGAATGCCCGGGCCTCGGGGAGCGCTCCGCGACCGATGGCGCCCAGGTACAAAGGGTAGGACTGCGGCGCCACGTCGTCCCTGCCGGTGGAGCACATGACCGGGGCATCCAGGCGCTTCGACAACGCGACGACCTCGTCGCCGGCCTCGGACCAGAGCACGCCGCCGCCGGCCAGCAGCACCGGGCGGCGCGCCTTCTCCAGCAGGCGCACGGCTGCCGCCACGGCCACGGCCTCGGGGGCGGGCGCGGCCACCTCGCCGCGAATCAGACGGCCCATGTCCGGCGGCTCCACGCTCTCGTTCAGCACGTCCCGCGGAAGGTCCAGGTGCACGGGCCCGGGCACGCCCGCCATGGTGCGCTGGTAGGCTTCCCAGGTCAGGGCCGCGGCCAGCTCGGGCTTGCGCACCTGCACCGACCACTTGACCACCGGCCGGAAGATGGCCTGCTGGTCGATCTCCTGGCTCGAATCCCGGAACATGTCCTTCATCATGGGCGCGCCGGTGATGACCAGCACCGGGCTCTGGGCGTGGAAGGCGTTGGCCACCCCGGTCAACAGGTTGGTGGCGCCGGGGCCGTTGGTGGCGATGCACACGCCGGGCTTGCCGGCGATGCGTCCGTAGCCGTCCGCCATGAGGGCAGCGGCCTGCTCGTGGCGCGTGGAGAGAAACCGGATGTCCTCCCGGCCGTACAGGCCGTCGAGGATCTCGAGCATGCACGATCCCACCACGCCGATCACCTTGCGGACACCGAGTTGCGCCAGGACTTCGGCGACGGCATGTCCCGCGGTCATTTGCATGAAGCTCTTCCTCCAGGCTCCCGGGAGCGCGAAGCGCCGCGCACGACGCTATCCCGAACCGTAAAGGAGCCGGGCAGGCAACACAAGGGCACGGCAAAGGCGACGAAAATGCCGTGGCATCCGTTGGGCCCGTCTGATAAGATCCGTGCTGTCGCGAACCCGAGGCGGCCCGGTTTCCGCGCAAGCCGCCCTTGCAGAGAGGAGCAGCCCATGGAGCCCAGCGGCATCCTGTTCACGGAGCGCCGGGAGCAGGCCATCAAGCAGTGGCCCTTCCCCGACAAGAAGACAGGCCAAACGACCAAGGCCAAACGCCATCCCCTGACGCGCCGGTACATGTTCATGCGCGAGGACCACGACCGCCGCAACCTGCACGACGGCCCGGTGAACCCCGACCGCCTGGAGACCCAGGACTGGGCCGGGGTTACCCGCACCATCAAGAAGATGGCTCTGGACATGGGCGCCGAACTCGTCGGCGTCGCGCCCATCGACGAGTTCGACTACGTGCGCGGCACCAGGCCGCCCGAGGGGCACAAGGTAGCCATCTCTTTCGCCATCCACATGGACTTCGAGGAAATGAAGCGGCTGGGTCCTCTGGCACAGACGGAGGTGCACAAGGTCTACTACCTGCTGTCGGACGTCTCCGTCCGTCTGGCCCAGTATATCCGCGCCTACGGCTACCGCGCGGTGGGCTATCCCAACGAGGGCGACCTGCTGTTCATCCCGGTGGCCTGGAAGGCCGGCCTCGGCGAGTTGGGGCGTCACGGGTCTCTCATCACCAAGAAGTTCGGCCCGAGCGTGCGGCTCGGCGCGGTCACCACCGAGATGCCTCTGGTGGCGGAGGCGAAGCCGGCCAACTACGGCTTCGACGACTTCTGCCTGCGCTGCAACGCATGCACGAACTTCTGCCCCGGAAACTCCATCGTGCCCCGGAAACAGGAGATGTTCGGCACTGTGCGCTGGCACGTGGACACGCCCACGTGCCGTCCTTTCTTCGAGCAGTACGAGGGCTGCAAGGTCTGCCTGACGGTCTGCCCGATCAACGCCCAGACCCATGTGGCGCCCATGTACAAGAACCTGATGAAGGGACTCATGCGGCGCAAGATACCCGTCCGGCAGCTCATCGACGAGTGGCGGACGGAAGGTTTCCGCGAGGCCGAGGAGTTCGGCGAGGGCTGGGCGCCGGAATTCGAGGAAGACGGATCCGGCGAGGCCAAGTGACGGCGTTCGCGGGACCCGGCGACGCCGTATGAAGCGACCGCGCCGTCGGTCGTGAACCGGGAGCGCCCCCTTGCAGTCACTTCGACCCGCCCAGGATCTCGCAAAGCCCGCGGACGCTCTCCCGGCGCTCCAGGCCGCCGATGAGATCGGCGACTTGCCGGCTGCGCTCCGGTTCCAGCGCCCTGGCGGCGCAGGCATCGAACTTTTCCCGCAACTCCGCCGGAGTCATGGGCTTTTGGGGCCTGCCCCGGGAGTAGTCCATGCGGCGGTGCAGTTGCCCGCCGTCCACGAGGTTGACGGTCACCTCAGCGGGACGCCCGCCGTCAGCCTCTTCCACGAGACCGGCGCCCAACTCCATCACGATCCTTTCGGCAACCTGCCGGACCTGCGGCTCCGCCGCGGCCTCGTCCGTGAACGTATCCAGCACCAGCGCTCCGTCGACCAGCGCCCTGGCGAGGATGTAGGGCATGCTGAACTTGGCTTCGATGCCGTTGGCGGGCGGCACGTTCTTGATCAGCTCGAAGACGTGGGGGGTCACGCCCACCCGCATGGAATCGAGCTGACCGGCCCGAAGGCCCTCCTGCCGTAGCTCCAGCACGGCGTCCACGGCCGTGTGGGTCAAGCCGCCGCAGGGATACGGCTTGACGCTGATGCCGATACCGGTGAGGTCGAAGCTGTGGCCGAGGCTCTCGAAGGGGGTCACGTCACAGTCGATCCCGCGTGCGAAACAATCGAACAACCCCTTCCCGTCCTCCAGCGCCGCCGGACTGGAGGTGAACCCCCGCGCGGCCAGGCGCGCCGCCAGAATGCCGTTCTGAGCCGCCAGGCCGGAATGCAACGGCTTGGTCATGGTGGCGAAGTTCCATACCGTTCCCGACGCCATGGATACGGCAATGCCCAGGGCGTTGCGCACACCCGCGGCGTCCAACCCCGCGAGGCCGGCGCAGCAGGCCGCCGCCCCCACCGCACCGAGGCTGGACGTGGCGTGCCAGTGAGCCGTGGAAGAGAGCTGCGGGATGGAGCGCGCCAGCCGCGCCACCACCTCGAAGCCCGCGACATAGGCGGCGAGGACGTTGCGGCCGCTCGCTCCCAAAGTCTCCCCCATGGTCAAGACCGCGGGGATCAGGCCGGCCGTGGGCTGACCCATGAGGAAGCTGTGATCGAAGTCCAGGGCATGGGCCGACGTGCCGTTGCACAACGCGGCCAGAGTGGCCGAGGTCCTGAACCCCTGCCCGATGACCGTGGCCTCGCCGACCCTGGATTCCTGCTGCGCCAGCGCCCCGCATATCCGCGCGCTGTCCTCGTCCGAGCCCGCCAGCGCGACCCCGACACAGTCCAGGAACGCCGCCTTGGCCGCCTCCACCACCTCCGGCGGCAACTTGTCGAACTCGTTGCCGGCGACGAACTCCGAAACCTTGTCTGCAAGCCCAGCCATGGTGTGTTCCCTGGTCGTGTCCGTCACAGCCAACCGAGAAACCGGAACAACCCCGGTCGGTCGGTGAACTCGTCGATGGGGAGACGCTCCAGATACAGGATCCCCTTGGCTGTCACCGGCGGAACCTGCGACCGCACCGCATAGGAGCCGCCGGTCGGGGTCAGGCGAAAGCCGTCGTTGGAGAGGTCCACGAGACCCTCTTCGGACAGCTTCCTCAGGACCGCGCGCTCCGCTTCATCGAAGCGCACCTCGATGTCCCCCGCCCTGAACGCGCGCACCAGACCCGCCAGCAACGTTACCGCCCCGGGATCTTCCATCGAGGCCTAAGCGTCTTGCCCCGGCGCCTGGTTGCCCCGTCTCGTGGTGTGGCCCAGGACCGAGGTGGCGGCGCCGATCATGGAGGTCAGGTCGCTCAGGTTTGCGGGGACGATGAGCGTGTTGCCTTCCTTGGCGAGGCTGCCGAAACGCTCCAGGTAGTTCTCCGCGACCCGGAGCTGCATGGCCTTGTCGCCACCCTCGGTGTCGAGGGCCTCCGCCACCTTCTTCAATCCTTCCGCGGTGGCTCCGGCAACCGCGAGAATGGCCGCGGCCTCGCCTTCGGCCTCGTTGATCTGCCGCTGCTTGGCCGCTTCCGAAGCCTTGATGACCTGCTGCTTCTCGCCTTCGGCCTCGTTGATCTTGGCGTCCCGTTCGCCCTCCGACGACAGCACGGTGGCGCGCTTCTCCCGCTCCGCGCGCATCTGCTTCTCCATGGCCGACAGCACGTCCGAGGGCGGGTTGATGTTCTTGATCTCGTAGCGGAGGACCTTCACGCCCCAGGGGTCGGACGCCTTGTCGAGCTCCTCGACCACCCTCTGGTTGATGTGCCCCCGCTCCTCGAAGGTCTTGTCCAGCTCGATCTTGCCGATCTCGCTACGCAGCGTGGTCTGGGCGAGCTGGGAGATGGCGAAGATGTAGTTGCCGATGCCGTAGGACGCTCTTTCCGCGTCCACGACCTGAAGGTAAAGAACGCCGTCCACCCCCACCTGGACGTTGTCCGAGGTGATGCAGACCTGCTCCTCGATATCCAGGGCGTGCTCCTTGAGGCTGTGCCGGTAGGCGACACGCTCCATGAACGGCACGAGGATGTTGAATCCCGGCTTGAGCGTGCGCGAGTACTTGCCGAGGTTCTCGATGACGTAAGCGTTCTGCTGCGGCACCACCACCGCCGTCTTGAGCAGCACCACCAGCACCACCAGGGCGATGACGCCCGCGGTGATGAGAAAACCGATGTTCGCGTCCATTTATTCGTCCTCCTCGGATTCGTTCACGCTGCCGTCCGCCAACCCCTCGATGGACAGGTTCAGGCTATCTCTTCCGACCACCCGCGCACGGGCGCCTGCCATGATCGGCGTCGAGCCCACGTTGACCGCAGTCCATTGCGTGCCTTGCAGGTCCACACGGGTCTGCCCGCCGAGGGGAACGTCTTCACCGACCGATACGGTCCGACCCGCCACCGTGTATTCGAAACCCGGCAGCCCGCCGCGAATCCGGTCGTAGAGCTTCCCCCGAAACCACACCATGGACACGACCGCGAGGACGGCAAACGCCAACAATTGACCCTCTACCGGCAGCTCCACTCCCGCCAGCTCCATGATCCCCACGCAGACCGCGGCGGAGCCGACGAAGATGAGGTAGAACGCGGCGTCGACGGCTGTCAGCTCCACACCCATCAAGATGACCCCAAGGCTCAACCAGCCCCACCAAGGCATGTCCCTGCTCCTGCGCGGTGAGCCGTTTCGGCTTCCTCACCGCCTGCCTTCTCGACCCACGATGACGGTCCCTGTCGGTATTGGATTACCCGACCGATACGAGTATGCTCGTTTATGGGGGCCGGATCAATCCCGCCAAGGAGGTGCTGCCGTGACGTCACCGGATCCGTTCATCGACGAGTTATGGAAATACGCAAACCAGGCGCCGATGGTGGACCATCCCTGGTTCAAGGGTATCGTCGACCACCGGTGGACCCGCGAACAGATCATCCTCGGAGAAGTGCAGCACTATCTTCGGGTGCGCACCAACCCCATCTACTTCGGGTACATCGCGGTCAATGCCGTGTCCAACCGGGAACAAGGGCTGATGGACGTGGTGCTGGAGAACTTCATGGAGGAGCTGTCCGGGGACCGCACCCACGTGGACATCATGTACCAGTTCCTGGAAGGGGCCGGCATCTCGCGCGAGGACGCCGACAACGCCGAGCCCGCTCCAGGCACCCTGGCAGCCATCGAGATGATCATCGGCTGCTGCCAGCGAAGGTCCGCGCTCGAAGGCGTGGCCATGCTCGCCTTCGTCGAGAGCCAGCACGGCGGACCCGATGGCGCGGCCGCGCGGGTTTACAAGGAGTTGGTGGGGCACTACGGCTTCTCGGAGCGGCAGGTGGAAACATACCGGGTCCATGCGGACCAGGACGTGGGGCACGGCTCCCGCCAGATCGAAACCATCCGGCAGGCGGCCGCGGATGCGGAAACCAGGGAAAAGATCCGCCGCGCCGTCAAGCTCGGCATCACCGCCTTCACGCTGGAATGGGACGGCCACGTGCAGGCCATGACCGGCCAACGAGAGTTCTGGCCGGGCGTGCGGCCCCTGGACCTGCGCCGGCCCGAGGTTAGCCTGCCGCAGGTGCGACAGGCGTAAAGGACAGGATCGGTCCACCCCACCCCCCTGGATTCCGGCCCCCGATCGGGGTCGGGGACGGGCTTTCGCTGGAACGACACGGGGGCGTCGGTCAGATCGGCCAGCCGTCCGGCAGCGGCGCGCGCAGCTTCAGGTACTCGGGGTCCTCGCCGCAAGTCTCACGGACGCGCTTCAGCGTCGAGACGAGGTCGTCGAGTTCCATGCCGAGTGTGTTGGAGACCATACCCGCGGTCTCTTCGAAGCCGAGGCCTCAATTCCCGTATCAGCCGCCCATGCGCTTGAAGATGTATATTTCCCGTTCGGTCATGGTTTCCTCCCGGAGCCCGGAACCTCGGACACCGTCTCTTGGAACTCGGGCTCGGAAAAGCCCGCTCGTTGAGCCGTCACGAGCTCGGTCTCGGCCACGGGCGCGCCACCGGCCGTGAAGCGAACGGTCAGGCGAGCCAGTATCCTCCAACGAGCCTTTTGCCACTCCACCGTGGTGATCAGGAACGCATTCTCGACCACGTCACCCTGGTTGCCGTTGCAGGCTACCACAGTATTGAGATGCGTGCTGCCCCACGGTGCGACCTGGACGTCCACGAGCTCCATGAGGCCGCTGCGGAACTGCCCGTGCGGGAACCGCGCGTCCAGAAGCCGTATCCCCGCGGACGTGAGGTTGGCGACGCGCCAGACGATACGCCAATCCCCCCTGCTCCGGGCGGACGATATCTGCATGACCCGGACCCGTGGTTGGCCTGCCTTCTGTTCCACTCGATGGTCCACACCGCTTATGGGGTGTTAACGGCACGTCGCGCAAGCCAACGACACCGGCGCGGGAACCGCGGTGAGCCCCTTGCGCATGCTCTTCCCCGTCATGGCTGCCTCACCCTCTTGGGTTCCCCGGCTGCCTGGGCCGGTACTCGGCCGCGGCGATGCGGTCGGGGAACTCCACGTCCTCGTTGCGGCAGGCATCGATGATGAGCTTCGAGCCCCAGTCCTTGCCCGGATGCACCGGGTCGAGGCGGCTGCCCTTGACGCGGTCGATGATGGAGATGTCCGCGGCGGCGTCCACCCGGGTGGCCACGGCCCACAGCACCTCTTCCTCATCGTACACGTCGATGTCCGCGTCCACCACCACCACGTGCTTGATGAGCTCCGAGCCGGTGAACGCGGCCATGGCCGCCAGCTTGGCCTCGCCCTCGCAACGCTTGTCGATGCTGATGTAGCAGTGGAACCGGCCGGCGCCGCTCAAGGGCAGACATACGGACCGTACCGTGGGCACCACCGCCTGGACCTTGCGGTAGATGCTGCCTTCCTTGGGGACGGCGCCCAGAAGGCGGTGGTCGCGGTGGCCTGCGAGGATGTCCATGCAATAGGCGCCGCGGCGATGGGTGATGGCGGTGACCTCCACCACCGGCGATTCTCCAGCCGCGCCGTACAAGCCCGTGAAGTCTCCGAAGGGTCCTTCCATTTCCCGCCGGTGCGGCAGCGCACGGCCTTCGATCACCATCTCGGCGTCCGCGGGCACCAGCAACTCATGGCCGAAGGTCTCGGACGGCACCAGCCGCAGCGGCTCGCCCATGAGCCCTCCGATGCTCTCGTACTCGTCATCGGCCATGCCGTTGAGTATGCAGTTGCCGAGGTAGTAGGCGGGGTGGTGCCCGATGACACAGGCCACCGGCAGGGCCTCGTTGCGCGCTTCCGCGCGCCGGTAGTAGTCCCAGAGATGACGGCGCTCGAAGAACATCACGAGGTGATTCGGATCGCGCACGTAGCAGCGGTGGAAAGAGGAGTTGTAGACGCCCGTGTCCGGGTCCCTGGCGGACCACGTCATGGTGAGGTATGGACCGCGGTCCGCCACGTGATGCGTCAGCACCGGCAGGAAGTAGAGGTTGGGGTCCATCTTGACCTGCTTCACCGGAGCGTCGCCGGCGCTGACGACCACGGGCGTTTCCCGTCGCGCCTCCCGGGCCTGGAACTCAATCATCAACTCCCGGCCGGCTTGCTCGGGCGCAAGGCCCAGGGCCACCGCGCACGCGGCGCGTGACGCGAACACGTTCATCAACAGCGGGAACTCCGAAGGCTCGCCGCTCAGGTTGTCGAGGTTGGAAAAGAGCACCAGCGGCTCCCGCTTGCGCTTCTCCAGGTCGGCGATCATGGCGCAGACTTCCAGATGGATGTCGTGCTTGTCGGTGACCTCCAGCAGACGGTCCGGCGCCATGCGCTTTACGGACTCGATGTACGTTCTCAGGTCCATCGGCCAAGTCTAGGACCCGGGACTGTGCCCGTCAATCTTCACCGGACGGTGAAAGACGCCCGGCGCGGTTCCGTTGCAATCCTCCGGTGAAAGGAACAAGCTTCGTTCTCGGCCCCGTCCGTTCCCACGGAAACGGGCGGCCGCCTTTTCACATGAGCACGAACGTCCACGAGCGGGAGCCCGAGTTGCGCGTGACCGTGCCGCCGGCGCTCCACGGCAGGAGGCTGGACGCGGCCCTGGCGGCGCTGTTGCCGGACCACTCGCGCTCGCGGCTCCAGCGATGGGTCCGCGAGGGACACGTCAGGCTCGACGGCCGTGTCCCGGAGTGCTCGGACAAGGTCCCGGCCGGCGCCGTCGTCGCGCTGGAGCTGCCGGAACCCACCGGCGTCTCCTGGAAGGCGCAGCCCATACCCCTGGAGATCATCCACGAGGACGCGGCGTTGCTGGTGATCGACAAGCCTGCCGGAATGGTGGTTCATCCCGGAGCGGGCAACCCGGAGGGGACCCTGCTGAACGCGGTGATGCACCACGCACCCGAGCTCGAGGCCGTCCCACGCGCCGGCATCGTCCACCGTCTCGACAAGGACACCTCGGGGCTGCTGGTGGTGGCCAAGAGCGACGCCGTGCGCCTGCGCCTGGTCCGGGAGCTGCAAGCGCGGCGGATCAAGCGAGAATACCTGGCCCTCGTCCGCGGCGTCGTTCGCGCCGGCGGCTCGGTCGCGGCCCCCATCGGGCGGCATCCCGTCCACCGGACCCGCATGTCGGTGCGGACGCGCGGGAAGGAGGCGACCAGCCACTACAGCGTGAAGGCGTCGTACCGGCGCCACACGCTCTTGCAGGTCCGGCTGGAATCCGGGCGAACGCACCAGATCCGGGTGCACATGGCGCACATCGGACACCCCGTGGTCGGCGATCCGGTCTACGGCGGCCGCAGCGACAACGACAAAGGTCAGGGAGCGAAGCTCACGGAGCTGTTGCGCGGCTTCCGGCGACAGGCGCTGCACGCCGAGAGGTTGGGGCTGCGCCACCCGGAAACCGGCGAGCCTCTCGAATGGACCGCGCCCGCGCCAAATGACATGCGCGGACTCATGGAAGCCCTGGAGGAAGATTCCCGATCCTGATGGACGGGCTACTCAACGAGCCGACGAGCCGGGGCCAAGTGGACCGGTTGACATGTTTCGTAGTAGATTCGTGCCCGTCGGGACAGGCGGCCGCCCGGCCCGCGAAAACAAAGGAGCCCAAGGATGGATCCATCAGTCAGCGCATACAATTACGAATCCTTCGTCCGATCGGAGACCTCGGCCAGATCCGGCGACTTCGCCGGGCGCCTGCGCGCGGGAGAGGAGGCCCCCGACTTCAGCCTGCGGACCGTCGAAGGAGAAACGGTCCGGCTGTCCGGATTCAAGGGCAACAGGCACGTGCTGCTGGAATTCGGCAGCATCACCTGACCGCCCTTCGTGGGCGAGGTCTCGCCCCTCAACGAAATGTACCGGAACTATCGCGACAAGGGTTTCGAATTCCTCACCATCTACGTGCGCGAACCCCATCCCGGCGAGCGCTATGGCCCGCACGAGAACTTCGAGCAGAAGCTGGAATACGCCCGCTACTGCCGGGAGCAGGACGGCATCGAGAACCCCCTGCTGGTGGATGACCTGGAAGGCGCCGTCCACCGGCTCTATGGCACCCTCCCCAACATGGTCTACCTCATCAGCAAGGAAGGACGTATCGTCTACAAGGCCATGTGGACCGACCACGAAGAGATCCGGGTGGTCCTCGACAACCTCGTCATGGCCGACGAGCTGCGCGCCCAAGGCGTTCGCCTGAAGCCCTCCCTGACCGAGAAGATCAACTTCATTCCCGCACAGTACGCCGGCGGCGTCCGCGAGAAGGTCTTCGACCGGGCAGGCCCCAAGGCGTGGAAGGACTACCGCGCCACGTTCGAGGGATAGACGCCCAGCCGGAGGGGTCTCATGCGGACGACAGGAGGGCGGATATCCGCGTTTCATGTGAAAGCTTCAACGTGCCGCATCCCGTCATGAAAGAGAAAATCCGCACCTATTGCGCCATGAGCAAGTCCCGCTGCGGGGTAGTGGCCACGGTGGAGGACGGACGCTTCGTGCGCCTGGAGCCCGACGCCGGCCATCCCAACCGGGGCATCTGCATCAAGGGTCAGGCAGCGCCCGAGCTGGTGTACGACGCAGAGCGGCTCCGCTACCCGCTCCGCCGCACGACTCCCAAGAGCGATCCCGACCCGCGCTGGGCTCGGGTGGGTTGGGACGAGGCCATGGGGGAGATCTCCCGGCGGCTGGGGGAGCTGCGGGACGGCTACGGCGCCGAGTCGGTGTTCTTCTACCGGGGAGCGTCGGGGGGCAGCGCCTCCGCGGAGTACGAGCCGTGGCTGATCCGCTTTGCCAGCCTGTTCGGCAGTCCCAATACGGTTTCCACCGGTCACATCTGCAGTTGGCACAAGGACAACGGCTCGCGCTTCACCTACGGCACGGGCATTCCGAATCCGGACTTCGAGCGCACCGCGTGCATCCTGCTGTGGGGGCACAACCCCAACGCCTCCTGGCCCACTCAGGCCATACGCATATCCGCCGCCCGCAAGCGGGGAGCGCGGCTCATCGTCATCGATCCCCGGGCCATCCCGCTGGCCCGAAAGGCCGACCTCTGGCTGAAGGTCCGGCCGGGGACCGACGGGCTGCTGGCCCTGAGCTTCCTCAACGTGATGCTCGCGGAGAAACTGTACGATGAGGAATTCGTCCGCGACTGGACCAATGCCCGGCTGCTGGTGCGGGAGGGCTCAGGAGACCTGCTTACGCAAAACCTGGCGTTGGATGGGGGATCGCCCGATCTCTACGGGGTGTGGAACGAGTCGACCGACGGGCTGACGTTCCATGACCCGACTCATGCCGCGGCAGCGTCGCGCCCGGCCCTGGAAGGCGTGTTCGAGGTCCCGCTCCCGGGCGGCGCCACGGAACGGGTCACACCGGTGTTCGAGCTGTTCAGACGGCACCTGAGCCGGTACACGCCCGAAGCCACCGCGGACGCCACCGGAATCGAACCGGACCGGGTGCGGCGCGCGGTGCGCCTGTTCTGCGCCACGCCGCCGGCCTGCTACTACAGCTACAACGGCCTGGAGCAGCACGCCAACGCCATGCAGACCAACCGCGCCGTGTGCCTGTTCTACAGCCTCACGGGGAACCTCGACCGGCCCGGCGGCAACGTCCGGTTCGCCAAGACCCCGGTCAACGGGGTGGACGGAAGAGGGCTCCTGCCCAAGGAGCAGGCGCGGAAGCGGCTCGGTCTCGACGCCCGGCCCCTGGGACCCGTGGCCACCGGCCGGGTCCAGGCTTACGAAGTCTATCGCGCGGTGCTCGACGGCGAGCCCTACCCCGTGAAAGGCTTCCTGAGCTTCGGCGGCGACATCATCATGGCCAACGGCGATACGCTCCGGGGCCAGCGCGCGCTCCAGCAACTCGACCTCTACGTGCAGACCGACTTCTATGAAACCCCCGCGGGACGCTACGCTGACTTTCTCCTGCCCGCGGCCACCTCCTGGGAGGATTGGAACGTCAAGGCTTCGTTCGATCAGGGGGCCGCCACCAGTACCTGGTTGCAGTATCGGGAACCCGTGGTGCCGCCGCAGTTCGAGTGCCGCTCCGACGCCGACATCATCTTCGAGCTGGCGGGGAAGATGGGCTTCGATGAACAGTTCTGGCACGGTGACCGGGAAGCGGCGCTCGACTACATGCTGGAGCCCTCGGGGGTCACCGTGGCCCAGTTGAAGAACCATCCGGGCGGGCTGTCCCTGCCCAGGGAAACGCGGTACCGGAAATACCGGGAAAAGGGATTCGACACGCGCACCGGTCTGGTGGAGATTTACTCCGTCCCGTTTCAGCAGCGCGGCTATGCGCCGCTCCCGGACTTCAACACGAGCGAAGCCGGCTTCGGCGCCGAGGTGGTGCGAGACTATCCGTTCATCCTGACCACTGCCAAGGCCATCAACTTCTGCCACGGACAGCACCGGTCATTGCCTTCGCTCCGCGCGAAGACTCCCGAGCCCCTTGTCGAACTCAATCCCGCGGACGCAACGGAACTCGGCATCGCGCCGCATGCGCCGGTGCATCTGGAGACCAAGGTCGCCGCCGTCACCATGAAGGCGCAACTCAACTCCGAGCTTCCCCGCAAGGTAGTCCGGGTCATGCACGGCTGGTGGCAGGGTTGCCCCGACCTCGGCCTGTCCGGCTACGACCCGTTCAGCCGAGAGGGCGCCAACGTCAATCTCATCATCGACAACGACGTCATCGACCCCATCACGGGCTCCGTACCGCACCGCTCCTACCCGTGCCGCGTTTTTGCCGCGGACGCGACGCGCGGCGGCTAAGCGCAACCGGGGAAACGGTTACTTTCGCGGCCGGACGTTGCCTTGTCACCGCTCACCGAACGCTGACTGCCCGACGCCGGGCTCGGGTCATCTCCACGTCTTGACGGACGTCGCCCTGCTGCCGACGTCCGCCGCATTCATTGTAGCCAGCTCTCTACCAACGCTGCGTTTTCCGCCACCCATTTCCTGGCGAATTCCGCCGGATCCTGCTTTTCCACCACCAGTGCATAGATCATGCCGGACACCGTATCGGCGTTCAGCTTGACCTTGCTCAACAGCTTTGCTGCCGCGGGGTGTAGTGATTCCAGGCGAGTCGCATAGCAGATATGCAGAGACGCCGTGTCCCAAGCGGTGGGTGCGGCCGACTTCTCCAACCACTGCGGATCCTGGTTGGGGTGGAGGACGTTCCACTTGGATGCGTCGTACGCCGGCTCCTCGAGCACGACCAGATCGTACTGGGTAAACACGTGGGTCGGAGTATAGCAGTAGGTTACGATGTTCCTGTCCTGCGCCACCGCGGCAGCCAACTCGGCCATGGCCGAGGTCTCGGCCATCTTCTTGAGCTGCATGGTGCGATCGTAGCCGTAGGACTTGGCGCGAATCATCTCCACGTTGGCGGCGAACCAGCCGGATTCACCGATCCAGACTTCACCCTTGCCGTCGCCATCAGTGTCGAAGTTCTTCGCCATGTCCGGATCCGCCAAGTCCGCAAGACGAACGATCCCGGTGCGTCTGGCCGTGGCCCGAGTCACGCACATGGCTTGGTTGGAAGACACCGAGTTGGGGTTCAATCGCAACGTCTTCCTTTCCTTGACGAACTTGTCGTAGAGATGGGCATGGTTCGGCAACCACATTTCGGGAAAGACGTGCATGGCGCCGGAATCCATGGCTTCATATATCGCCTCGATGGCGCCGCTACGGACTTCTGCGTCGAGCCCGAGCTTGTCTTCGATCACGACCTTGAGCACGTGACCCGTGGCTTGCACTGACGACCAGTTCGACACGCCGATGATCACATCGGCCGCAGAAACCGACGTTGCCACTGTCAGAGCGGCGCCTGCGACGAAGCTGGTTACGTATCTGCGAAGCGTCATGGGAACCTCCTTTCGGCAGTTCGGAACGATTGTGATTCCAAGACAGGTCTCTCGCGCACGAAGGCGATGCGCCCGGCCTGACGCGCGATGGCCTGTGCTACGGCCTCCTGGCGCGATTGAAACAGATCGCCGTTCGGGTCCAGGTCGAACCTCGCCATCAATCGGTCCATGGCCTTTGCATGCGGCTCCAGTTCACCCGTAGCGAGGACGTGCGTCACCTCGACTCCTTCTTCGCCGTCGAGCGCCCGCGCCACGAGAAGCGTCCGGTGACAGTCCAGCGGTTCCTTCTCCGCGCACATGAGCGCCATGCGACGCGTGGCGGCCGCGTCCACCACCCGTGCGATGCCCTCCCTGAAACCGCCCGTCCGCGCAACGCGCTCATAGCGGATGCGCCCGCCTTCGTAGCAGGCAGGATCGTCCGGGCGCCCGCCGAGCTCACGCCCGAGGTACAGGTAGTCAACGTTGCGGACCTTGAGTGCGGCAGCGAGCGCGTCCCGGTTGAACTGCGGATTGAAGCGGCTGTAGGGAGCCGAGCGCACGTCCGTCACAGCGGTGATGCCGTGCTCCACCAACAGCGCCAGAAAATCCTCCAGTGCGTGGTTGGAATGGCCGATGGTGAAGATCGGGTGGTTCGTCATGAGCCGTCCTCCCGGCATTGCCTTCGGCTCCGCTGCACTCGCTCGGTCAGCGGCGGTCGCACTCGATGATCGCGGCGATGAGCTTGTAACACGCACCTTGGTACGGTTCCCCGAGATTGATGGTCAGGTAGCATTCGTCAACGTCGTAGACACCGTCCAGTTTCGCCAAGTACCGCCGTTCGTACAAGGGGTCGGTCACCCACAGCGCATAGTCCGCCCCGGCGTGGGAGAACCTGCCCTGCACGCGCCGCTTGGAATTGCCGAAGGCCTCGCCGGGCTTGAACACGTTGAGCTTGAGTTTCCCCACATGGATGAGACGTAGCGAACCGGAAACCGACGCCATCGAATCCAGCGGTATCTTGTCATGCCGCCCATCGTAGGTGCAGCACCCGTCGATCCAAAGCGGCTCTGCGGCATCTGCGAGCTCGGCAAAATCGAACCAAGAATACTTTCCCTCCTTCCGCCAGTAGAGCTCCGGGTCCAGCAACCAGTTCTCCGTTTGCCAGCCTTCCGGCCGCGGCTCAAGGACTGGAATGCTGACGATGTCAAGCACCCTGGGATCGCTGCCGTCTTCGTACTGGCGCTCGTATTCGGACACTTCCTGGCCTTGACGCGCGCTCACCGGCCGAACCCAGTTCCCCGCTCCACGTCCTTCACTCCATTCGCGGCCCGCAATGCATCGGCCCGAGAGTTTCCGGGAGTTCGCAAGACAGACGATTCGCTTGCTGTCGGTCAAGCCCACTCCTCAAGTTGCGGCCCGGATCACCAGCCGCAACTCGCTTTCGTCGATCAGGCTGTACTCCGGCAGCCGTCCCGACATCTCCCGGCATTCTCGACGAATGATCGGCACTCCGTCCCCACGCCGGTCCATCAGCCGCGTGCGCCCGACCCCGGAAGGCGCCTTGCAACGCGACAACAGGGAGACGATGAGCTCGTTCCGGCTCGCCTGACGCAGGTGCAGGCTGTCCGGGGTCAACGTGTTGACCAGCGCACCGGGAACGTAGAGCTCGAGCCTGTCGCCGAACAGGTGGAGACACACGCGGGCGCCGGCTATCGAATAGTCGCGGTGAGCCACTGCGTTCACCATGGCCTCGAACACGGCCCGCTCGCTGAACTGGGGGCGGTCCGACCGGGCAGCGGCCTTGGTCGCCCGCACCAGCATGTTCCGTTGCACGAAGTGCAGCGCTTCCGCAACCTGGTTGTCGAGCGGCCCCCCGATGTCGCGTGCATCGGTCTGATAGTCGGCGTCGGTGCGCTCACCGGCGTAACTGACGGCCTGTATGTAGGCGTGGGGGAGCCACTGCTGCGGTTCCGGCGTGCAGAGGAGCACGCCGGCGAGCGTCAGTCTCGCACTGCCGTCCGCGTCGTCAGCGACCACGCAGAGCTTGCGCAACGTGTCTTCGGACGCTTCAAGGCCATCGTCGCGCGAGGACGTTGAAGGCTCTTCGACCCCATCTCCGGACAGGAAACGCCGCGTCAGCGAGTAGTGCAGATCGGCCAGCGAGGTGCCGGGCACCGCGGACTCGTCGAAACGGATGAGACGGCTCTGGCTACGCTCCTGGAACAGCCGCGCAAGGACCTCCGGAGCCATCTCGCGCTTGGAACTGCCGACCCGGCGAAAGTACCCGCCCGGACTCCGGTGCACGAACAGGCTGCGCCCTACGTCCACGCGCAATACGGGTACGAGCTCGCCATCCGTGTCCTCGAACTCCATCTTGAGGATATCGGCATCGAGCGCAGGATCCACTGAATCGTTGCAGATTTCGCGGACCCAGGTCTCGACGGCGTCGAGGTCATCGAGCGGAATGCCTTGAATCCGGTGGGTCTTGTCGTCCACCCCAAGGATCAACGTCCCGCCTCGGCTGTTGGCCAAGGCGGCCAATTCATCCGCGGTCGCATTCCGCTTGGGGTCTTTGACGCGACCGTCGGAAACGAGGACTTCCTTGAACTCCAGCGTCGAGTCTTCGCCGAGCCGGATGCGGCGCCTCAACTCTGTGTCAACCACCGTGCTCTCCGCGTGGAGTGTTCGGCAGCTTCCAACTCGGCGGCCGCCCTTTTCCAGTGGATGGCGGTCATCGACGGGCCGGCTTCGGCGACAGCGCGCATGAGTTCGTTGAAAAGCGCCTCGGCTCCCTGTAGTCGCCCACCCTGCATGGCAGATTCCCCGTGACCCCTTTGGCCAGATTAGCATACTCTACCCAGTTGGAGATTGCACCAGGAGCCCATAGAGTCTGTTCAACGGCCTATCGGATATGAGTGATCGGGGAGTCGTTCAACCCGCTTGGTGTGGGAGAGGGCCATTCAAGGCAAATCGACCACAGGGTTGCTCTATCGGGGTTGCCAGCCAGGTGTTCTGACCGACCTCGCCGCTGACTGATGACGGCCACCTATATCGCCCTCCCGTAAGTCAGTCACCAGGTCCGATAGCCGGAAGGTTTGGACGGACGGAGTGGTCAGCCTGACTATATTGTATTGACAGCGACCCGAATGCATGTCACATTTCAGACATGGCAAACATGGCAGATACACGCTCCATTTCGAGTACCTTGCGCGCCATTCGCGCCAACCTCGACCTCACACAGGAGCAACTTGCGGAGCGGCTCGGCGTCTCCTTCGCCAGCGTCAATCGCTGGGAGGGGGGCATGACCACGCCACAGAAGGCGGCCCAGGAGGCCATCGCCGCACTCGCCGCGGAAGCGGGAGTTGACGAGGCGGAGTCGGCTGCAGCTCCCACCGAAGCCGCGGCGCGGGTGACGCGGCGGCGGTCTCGCCGGCGCCGGATGGCCGATCCTTCCACCAAACCCATGGAGCAGATGCTCTGGGATGCGGCCTGTTCCATTCGCGGGGAGAAGGACGCGGCCAAGTTCAAGGACTACCTGCTGCCGCTCCTTTTCCTCAAGCGCCTGTCGGACGTCTTCGACGACGAGATCAAGCGGCTGGCCGAAGAATACGGCGATCTGAACGTCGCACAGGAGATCGCCGAGAGCGACCACGAAGTGCTGCGCTTCTACCTGCCCCCGGAAGCGCGATGGGGAGTGATCAGCGGTCGTGCAGACCATGAATGGCCCCTGGACGGTCAGGGACGCAGTACGCGGCCCAGGGACATCGGGGAACATCTGACCAGGGCGACACGCGCGGTCGCCCGGCACAACCCCTCGCTTGCGGGCGTCATCGACTTGGTGGACTTCGCCTCCGAGCGCAACGGCGAGCGCGACGTCAACCCGGCGAAGCTCGCTGCGGTCGTCGAGACCTTCTCCGACCCGCGTTACCGACTCGGGCTTGCCGACGTGCAGCCCGACTTCCTGGGCCGCGCCTACGAATACCTGCTGCGCAAGTTCGCGGAAGGCTCCGGCCAGAGCGCCGGGGAGTTCTTCACCCCCACCGAGGTCGGCTTCCTGATGGCGCACCTCATGCGCCCGAGGCCCGGCGAGCAATGCCACGACTACGCCTGCGGCTCGGCCGGGCTGCTGGTCAAGCTCCAACTCGTCGCCCGGGAGCTGGACCCCACCAGCCGCGTGCCGCTCAAGCTGCGCGGCCAAGAGCTTCAGGCCGAGAGTTACGCCGTCGCCCACATGAACGCCATCATCCACGACATGGAAGTCGAAATCGAGCGCGGCGACACCATGATCAACCCGAAGTTCAAGACCGCCTCCGGTCAGATCGGTGCATGCGACGTCGTGGTCGCCAATCCCATGTGGAACCAGCCTTTCAGCCCGGAGATCTTCGCCAACGACCCTTTCGACCGCTTCCGCCCCCGCGGGGGCGTCACCAGCGGCAAGGGTGATTGGGCATGGCTCCAGCACACCCTCGCCTGCCTGAACGAACGCGGCCGGGCCGCGGTGGTGCTCGACACGGGCGCGGTGACGCGCGGTTCGGGCAGCCAGCACGAAGACCGTGAGCGCAACATCCGCAAGTGGTTCGTGGACCGAGACCTGATCGACGGCGTGGTCCTGCTGCCGAACAACCTTTTCTACAATACGAGTGCCGCTGGCGTAATCGTGGTGCTGTCGAAGCGCAAGCCGGCGGCGCGGAAGGGCCGGATCGTCTTGCTGAACGCCAGCCGTCGGATCCGCAAGGGGCGGCCCAAGAACTTCATCCCGGAGGAAGAGGTCCGGCCGTTGGCGGAGGCGTTCGCAAAAGGGGATCCGGTCGAGGGAGAGATTGCGATAATCACGCGGGAGCAGGCGGAGGGGGCGGATTTCAATTTGAGCCCGAGTCGATGGGTAGAACCCGCTGAAACCAGTGCGGGGGAAACCCTAAGAAATCTGATTGAGGCGTATAGGACTACTGCAATACGAGAACGTACATTTGATAGTCAGATAAGTTCTGTCCTCAGGATCTTGGAGCGTGTTGCATGATTGCCAAGGCTGTCCCCACTAACTGGGAAGTGCATCCTATTGCCGAGATCAATGTAAGTAGAATAACGAAATTAAATCCATTCCTTTCTCCAAATGAACAGTTCGAGTACTACAGCATTCCTGCTTACCAGAATGCCGAAACACCAGAAATAGCAAAGGGCCGCGACATCCTCAGCCAAAAATTGCTTATTCCACCAGCGTGTGTCCTCTTCGGCAAGTTAAATCCTCGCGTGGAAAAGGTTTGGAATGTCAGATCATGCAGTGCGTTTCGGCGCATCGCTTCAACGGAATGGCTTCCAATTGTGCCCAAGCCCGGCGTTGACCAAGATTACCTCTACTATCTCATGTACTCCGAATGGGTAATGCCGATCGCTCAAACCCTGGTTTCTGGCTCTACACCAAGCCGCCAGCGAGTAGATCCAAAGTCATTTTACGAAATACTTGTTCCACTACCGGTTTTCGATGAACAACGGGATATTGCTAGGGTTCTTCATCTTTTTGAAGAAGCAACACGATGTCAACAGTACCAGATTCTGTGTCTATGTGACATCAAACGCACCGCGATGCTGACGTTGTTCACGCGCGGTCTGCGGGGCGAGGCGCAGAAGGAAACCCAGATCGGGCCGATGCCGGAGAGTTGGCGCGTGGGGCGACTCGGCGAATCTGCCAACATTATCTCATCTCGTATGGCATACACAGAGTTGCAGAAGTTACCGCAACCCGTTGGCAAGAATGTCGTAAAGGTTCTAGGTGTTAAGGTTGCAGACATGAACCTGCCTGGGAATGAGGTCAAGTTGCAGACCGCTATTCTTGAAAGGATGGTGGACAAGGCCACCGCCGAGTACCGTTGCGCTCCGCCCCGCACCATCATCTTTCCTAAGAGGGGGGCCGCCATAGCTACGAACAAGAAGCGGATTTCAATCGAGTGGACAGCTTTTGATCCTAATGTGATCGGCATCGTAGCTGAAAACGAACTTGACCAGGATTTTCTGTTTCAATGGTTTCAAATGTTTGACCTCCGAACGATCACGGACGATGGACCGACTCCACAACTTAACAAGAAAAACTTGCTGCCGCTTAACATTCCCATACCACCGTCTCTAGTCGAACAGCGCGAAATCGTCACCATCCTTGATGCAATTGACCAAAGGATCGAACTTCACCGAAGGAAACGGGCGGTGCTGGGCGAACTGTTCAAGGCGTTGCTGCACAAGCTGATGACGGGGGAGACTCGGGTGAATGAGCTTGATCTGTCGGCGATTGGTGAAGCCGGCGGTTGCCGGATTGGCTGATGGAGAATTGAGTAATGAGCGCAATCGACACCCAAACACCAAGGAGCGTCGCCATCTCTATGTCCGAAAGTCCTGATATGGCCGTACTCGGATTCAGTGAAGGCCATTTGCGGGAGGCTGTAGCAGAGTTTGCCATCTATCTTCTTGCCTCGGGGACGAACTTGGCCTACGGCGGCGATCTGCGGTCCGGTGGTTTTACAGAACTGCTGTTCGAGTTGGTCATGCGCTATCGGCGAGATGAGGATACTGACGCAAGGGTGATCGACTACTTGGCGTGGCCTGTCCATGTCCGCATGGAGGCTACCGATCTGAACGCCCTCGCCGCTGAACTCCAAGGATTCGCTCAACTTGCCCTCATCGGACAGGATGGCCGGTGGATGTCAATGGAAGAGCGCTACACCTTGCCGTCGCGTGAACCCGACGAACGCGAGTGGGGAACGGGACTGACAGCGATGCGGAGGACTATGCGGGGAAACACGGATGCCCGCATCGTACTCGGCGGGCAGGTAGAGGGCCACAAAGGGGCTATGCCTGGCATCGCAGAAGAAACCTTGCTGTCGCTTGAGGCCGGTCAGCCGCTCTTTCTGATTGGTGGCTTCGGCGGCTGTACCCGTGACATTGCAGAAACCGTCGGGCTTGTGGACACCTGGACCGGCTCCCGTTCAGCTTGGCCGGGCCGTCAGCATTTCAAACGCTATACACAGAACGATTTGCACAACGGGCTCTCCAGCGAAGAGAACCAGGTACTCGCCCGCACCCCGCATCTCGATCAAGCCGTGACCTTGGTCATGCAAGGGCTTCGCCGGCTGCGCAATGGCGGAACTCCCTTCGGTCCAATTCGGAAAGGATAGGAGCAATGCACAAAGTATTACCGACATCGAACGAGTGAAGGCTACATCGGCCAGGAATTCAAAGGAAGAAGTCATGTCTCTCGCTACGCAGATAATCGACCAGCAGGTCTCCGGCATCATGGAGAAACACTCGGAGGTCTTTGCCGACGAGCTTCGGTTGGGAAGCGACGAACAGAGGAAACGCTCGGCGGCTTTTCTGTTTCTCGTCGCCAAAACAGCCTTCGAGTTCACCGATGAGGAAGCCTTCGAGGGCGTTGTCGATGGCGGCAACGATTTCGGAGTTGATGCGCTATACTTTGAGCATCCCGACAACGGTGAAATTCATATCACCCTGATCCAGGGAAAATACAAGACCAGCCTCAGCGGAGACTCAGCTTTCCCGGAAAACGGCATCGCCAATATGATCGCCGCCATCGGCGCCCTTTTCGATCCGACAGTACCCGTGCGGTTGAATCCGCGGCTGGAACAGCGCGTCGAGGACATCCGTTCGTTCGTCAAAGAAGGCGCAATTCCACGGGTGATCGCGATCGCAGCGAACAATGGGACACGATGGACGACGGAAGCACAGCAGCGGATCGACAATGCCGCCAAGGATTTCAACGGACAGGTCGAATGGCGCTACATCGGGGCCGAGGACCTTCTGGCTCTGTTGCAGGCACGACAACCCATCAACGCCGAGTTGAGGCTCGTCGGACAAGCCACCGTCGAGACTTTCGACTTTCGACGGGTCTTGATCGGACGCATCTCGGTGGCCGAACTCGCGCGTCTGACCAACGACTACGACAATCAACTCTTCGAGAGGAATATCCGTCGCTACCTGGGTCTCGCCGGCAACCGCGTAAACGAGGCTGTAGCAACCACCCTGCGCGACCCGGATGAACGCTCCAATTTCTATTTCTACAACAACGGAATTACGATTACCTGCTCCCAGTTTCGCCACAACGCACTGCAACGGGACAACTGGCCCGTCCAGGTAAACGACCTGCAAATCGTGAACGGCGGACAGACCGCTCGCACCGTCCAACAGGTACATCAAGAGATCGGAGCGGAAATCGAAGGGGCGGAGGTGCTGATCCGCATATATGAGCTTCGGCGGGGAGACACGGAAGTCGTCGATGCCATCACCTTCGCCACCAACAGTCAGAACCCTGTCGATTTGAGAGATTTGAAGGCGAACGAACCGCGCCAAAAGGCCCTCGCCGCCTCCATCACCGGGTTGGGATACACGTACCGCGCCCAACGTGAAGACCGGACGGTATCGCACGATGAGTTTACGAGCGCCGTCGTTGCCGAGGCCGTCCTGGCGGTCTGGCGTAAGCGACCCCATCAGGCGCGGTTCAGGGGCCGGGAACATTTTGGAGCGCTGTACGACACGATCTTCGATCGGACTCTGAATGGAGCGCAGGCCATCGTCGCGGCGCTGTTGCTCAGACATGCGGAGAACCGCCGCAAGCGGCGTCCGCAAGACGCGCCCCCCTTCCTTGCGTACGCCTCTCGTTTCATCGCCATGCTCATGGGCCACTATCTTCTGGAAGAGATGGGCATTCCGCTGGATCGTCTCGACCATCGTAACTTCACGCAGGCGCGAAACCTCGTGGAGCAAAGATGGGACACTTATATGTCTCGCGCCGAGCAACAAATCGAAGACTTACTTCAACCATTGTTCAATGAACGGGAATGGACGTTGCAACGGCTGTCGGCGACCTTTCGCCGAGCGGACCTGATCGACACCCTCCTGGAGGCCGGCGGGGAATCTTCACCTTGACCTTCCTCGACGTGCCGAATCGCCTTTGTTCGAGAGCATGCAACACCCTGATCGGGCCATGACGGAACTCGAAATCAGCGAAGCCGGCTCCGTCCAGTTCCCCATGATCCGCCACGCCGCGGAAGTGGGTTGGACGCCGCTCCCGCCGCAGGCCGCGTTGCGCGAGCGCGGGGGCGAGGCCGGGATGCTGTTCCACGACGAACTGGAGGCGGCGTTGCATCGATTCAACCCGTGGCTGGGCGACGATGCGGTGCGCGCCGCGGTCGAACGGATCGAAGCGCTGCCGGCGACGATCGAGGGCAACCGCGAGATGCTCGCCTGGCTGCGCGGCCAGCGGCAATGGTACGACGAGGCCGAGGAGCGTCACCGGCCCGTCCAACTCATCGACTTCGAGAGACCGGACGCCAACGTCCTGCAAGTCACCTGGGAGTGGAAGGTCAAGCCCCCGGCCCGAAAGGGCAACCGCGCGGACGTGATGTTCGTGGTCAACGGCGTGCCGGTAGCCATCGTCGAACACAAGAACCCCACGGACCGCGACGCCATCGAAAAAGGCATCACGCAGTTGCGGCGCTACGAGCGGGAGACGCCCGAACTGATAGGGTCGGCACAACTCTTCAACGTCACGCACCTGCTGGACTACTGGTACGGCGTCACCTGGAACGCCTCGCGGCGCTTCATGGCGCGATGGAAGGAACGCCCGGAGGAAAGCTATCGCTTCGCCGTCCAGTCCTTCTTCGAGCCCACCGATTTCCTGCGCACGCTGCGGGACTGGATCCTGTTCTACGTCGAGGACGGCGAGACGCGGAAATCCGTGTTGCGCCAGCACCAGCGCCGCGCGGTGGAGCGCATCGTCGAGCGTTGTTCCGAGCCGGCCAGGCGGCGCGGTCTCATCTGGCATACCCAGGGCTCGGGCAAGACCTTCACGCTGCTCACCGCCGCACGCTTGATCCTGGAACGCAACGAGCGCTTCGGTAAGCCGACGGTGGTCGTCGTCGTGGACCGAACGGACCTGGAAGGACAACTCAAGGGCTGGGTCGAACGGCTGCTGGGCGAGATGCAGCAGCAGGACCTCCCGGTGTGGCGCGCGGACTCCAGGGCCGAGCTTCGGGACCTGCTCGAGACCGACAAGCGCGGCCTGATCCTCTCCATGATCCACAAGTTCGAGGGCATCGAGAAGGACGCCAACACCCGTGACAACGTCTACGTGTTCATCGACGAGGCGCACCGCTCGGTAGCAAGGGAGTTGGGCGTCTATCTGACGGCGGCCTTGCCCAACGCCACCATCATCGGCTTCACCGGCACGCCCATCGACCGGACGGCGCACGGGGAAGGCACCTTCAAGATATTCGGCGCCGAGGACGATCGAGGCTACCTCGACAAGTACACCATCGCCGAGTCCATCGGGGACGAGACGACGCTGCCCATACGCCACACCATGGCGCCCAGCGAAATGACGGTGCCGGCCGAGCGGCTGGACCGGGAGTTCTTTGCCCTGGCGGAGGCTGAGGGGGTGACTGACGTCGACGAGCTCAACAAGGTCCTCGACCGCGCCGTAAGCTTGCGGACCTTCCTGACCGCGGACGACCGCATCGAAAAGGTAGCCCGGTTCGTCGCCGACCATTTCCGGCAGAACGTGGCGCCGCTCGGCTACAAGGCATTCCTCGTTGGCGTAAACCGCGAGGCCTGCGCCAAGTACAAGCGCGCTCTCGACCGGCATCTGCCGCCCGCGTGGACCGCGGCGGTCTATACCAGAAACGCCGCGGACGTGGTCGAGCGTCCGCTCGTCGCAGAGATCCAACTCTCGCCCGAGCGCGAGGCGGACGTTCGCCTCCTGTTCAAGAAGGCGGACGAGGACCCGAAGATCCTCATCGTGACGGACAAGCTGCTGACAGGCTACGACGCGCCGCTCCTCTATGGCCTGTACCTCGACAAGCCCATGCGCGACCACGTGCTCTTGCAGGCCATCGCGCGCGTGAACCGCCCGCACGTGGACGCAGACGGACGGCGCAAGCGCATCGGCCTCGTGGTGGACTTCGTGGGCGTGCTGCGCGAATTACGCAAGGCGTTGCGCTTCGACTCCTCGGACATGAGCGGCGTGATCGAGGAACTCGACGTCCTGATGGAAGACTTCCTGGAGAGGATCGAACGGGCGAACGCAGACTACCTCGGCGCTGCCGGAAGCGGCAGCGCCGACGAGCACCTCGAAGAGACCGTCTATGGCCGTTTCCTCGACCCGGAACCGCGCAAGGCGTTCTTCGAAGCCTACAAGGAAATCGAAGCGCTCTGGGAGATCCTGTCTCCCTCGCCTGAGCTGCGCGACCACGTCGAGACCTTCAAGCGGCTCACCGGTCTCTACGCTGCCGTGCGCAACGCCTACGCAAACCGCGTGGACTATGCGGTGGACCTGGCCAACAAGACACGCTTCCTGGTGCAGGATGAGGCGGCCCAGGAAGGCCTCGGCTACTTGGCGAAGACGGTGACCTTCGACCTGAACACCCTTGAAGCGCTTCGCCGCGAGTCGGGCTCGAAGGAGGCCAAGGTATTCAATCTCGTGCGCGGTCTCCGGCAGGAGATCGAGAACCGGCCGAACCTGGAGGCCGTGCTGCTGCCCCTGAAGGAGCGTGCGGAGCGCATCCTGAAGGACCTGGAGGAGCGCAGGACCACCGGGCTTGCGGCGATGGACCGGCTGGCCGACCTCGCCGGAGAGAAGGACGCGGCCATGGAAGCCGCAAGGGACAGCGGACTTTCGTCACGTGCGTTCGGGGTCCATTGGACACTGAAGGACGATCCGGAGTTGAAGGCCGCGGGCATCGCTGCCATGGACCTGGCGCAAGAGTCGGAAACGCTTCTGGCCCGCTTTCCCAACGCAAGCTCCAATGCCGATGAGCAAAGAGGGCTGCGGGCCGCCCTCTATCACCCGCTTCTGCAACTGGCCGGCGACAAACGGAGCCGCGTCGTAGAGCGCATCCTCACCCTCCTCCTGGGAACCGGCGCCGATGCGGATCGGTGACGAACGGCGCGAGGCCCTTCGCCACCGTGTCGAATACTGGCGGCGGCGTTTGAACGTCCGCCTGCGGCGGGTTCGCGTTCAGCAGATGACGCGGAAGTGGGGCTCCTGCTCGACGTCGGGAACTGTGACCCTGGCCGCCGATCTGGAGGATCAGGACAAAGGCTTCCAGGACTTCGTCATCGTCCATGAACTGCTGCACCTGCGCGTCCCCAACCACGGCAGGCTCTACAAGGCATTGATGACGGCCCACGTGCCCGACTGGAAGAGACATGAGGTAAGGAAGCAGGCGGGGTGACGAGGCCGCTGCCGGCGCGTGCCCCAACGACGCACGGAAACAAGCCGGCACGCGCCGTCCCTCGCTTGAGATTGCGTTACGAGCGACTCCCGCTCCTGCCATCGAGCGGGTGCGTGAAGGTCCCGTCAGAAGGGCAGGCTGTGCTTCCTGGCGCTGTTGCAGCGTTTGCAACTGGGGACGACGTTGCCCTTGGTGCTCTTGCCGCCGCGGATGACGGGGACCAGATGGTCCATGGTCAACTCTCGAGGGGAGAACCGGCCGCCGCAATGAGCGCACAGTCCCGCGCTCTTCCGGTTCTTCCACCACTGACTGTTGCGCAGTTCCCGCGCCTTCAGGCGCTCCCGGCGGATCTCCTCTCTGGTAACGGGCACGATGAAAAGGTCCGGCTCCACCTTACAGCACCTTGTTTCTCAGGGACCTGAAATAGACCGCGAAACCCACGGCGACGCCGAGATAGAGCACGCTGCGAGCCAGCGCCCAGACGTTGTCCGCGGCCAGATAATTGCGCAGCTCCCACCAACTGAAGAAGATGAAGAAGACGATGGACGTCCCGATGAGGATCTTGTGGGCGGTCATGAGTTTCATGGATGGAGCATCCCGATCGACGCGCAGCGCGACCCCTTATTGGTACATGCACCGGGGTCGCCGGCGCAACTCCCACGGTCCGACTCCGACAGTCCAACGGGTAGCCAAGTCATCCCGTTTCACCAAGGTCCTTTGCGGTGCTGCGGAACCGGAATGGACCGTTGGCCTGTTTCGTAGTAGATTCACGGGAATCCCAACAGACTGCAAGGAGATGCAATGCCCATAGAAGTGGTCCATACGAACAGGGCGCCGGAGGCCATCGGTCCCTACGAACAGGCCATCAAGGCCAACGGCTTCGTGTACACCGCGGGCCAGATCGCCCTGGAGCCGGAGTCCGGGGAGCTGGTCTCCGGCGGCGTCGAGCAGCAGGCGCGCCGGGTCCTCGACAACGTCACCGCGGTCCTGGAAGCGGCCGGCTCTTCCTGGGATCGGGCCGTCAAGACGACCATCTACCTCACGGACATGGACCACTTCGGCGCCGTCAACGCCGTCTACGAAACGTACCTGGGGTCCACCAGACCCGCCCGCACCACGGTGGCGGTGGCGGGCCTGCCGAAAGGGGCTCTGGTGGAAGTGGACGTGGTGGCGCTGGCCTGACGTGTCAGCGAGGGAAGGCCGGGCGCCCTCACCGCCGGCCTTGACCAGGGGGAGACGGAGTCTTGGGCGTGCCGTCCGGGTTGAGGTAGTCTTGCCAGACGTGGACGGCCTCGAAACCCAGCTCCCGGGCGGCCCTGGTCACGTCGAGACCGCCCCAACACCCTGAATAGCCGTCCTTGATCCTCGCGCCGGGAACGTACTGGCGGACCAACTCGTCGGTCGGCTCGAGGTACCGGCTGGTGGATGCGGCGATGTTGAAGACGTCGTGTCCGGACAAGGGGGCCTCGATGGCGAGCCGGCACGCTGCCGCGGCGTCCCGTGCGTCCACGTAGCTCCAGAACGTACCCATCTTGAGCCCGGGGTCGGCCCACCGCTCCGGCAGCGCGCCGTAGGCGGGGTCGAAGTTCACGCCGCTGAACCGGAGGCTGGCCACGGTGAGGTTGCTGTACCGCGTGCAGGAGTCGGCAAGCTGCTCCCCGAACACCTTCGAAAGGGCGTAAGGGTCCTGGGGCCTGCACGGATGGACCTCGTCCAGGGGCAGGTAGTCGGGTGTCCAGATCCGGGGGGCGTAGAGGAATCCGTAGGCAGCGATGCTCGAAGCGCAGACCACGCGCCGGACGCCCATGTCTACCGCGGCCTTGAGCACGTTGTAGGTGGCGGTGACGTTGTTGCCGAAGGTCTCGCAGTCCGGCGCCAGGTTGGGGGCCTGGTACGCACCGAGATGGATCACGGCGTCGGCGCCTCTGAACGCCTCGTAGAGATCGCCGGAGCGTCGCAGGTCACAGAGCCAGGAGTCGCACAACGGTTGCTGCAGCGGCACGATGTCCAGGCTCAGCAACTCGTAGCCGTGATCGAGAAGGTGGCGGATGGTGTGCCGTCCGAGACGGCCGCTGCCGCCGGTGACCACTACCTTGGACATCGGAGATACGGGCGGGTTCGAACCCCGCCTTTGCAAACCGTCGCCGGGCCTCGCCGGCAACGAAAAGTCCTGCGCATCTTCCCCACGGTTTATTCAGGACCCCACGCTGGACCTCACGCCCACGAACGAGTCCAGCTTCACCAGGCCCTCGGCATCCTCCTTCAGGCGCAACCCCTTGGGCTCCCTGCCCTGGGCCACCGCGTCGATGGCGTCGCGGATCATCCGGCGCAGCATGATGATGCCGCGGTCCGAGGCGCCCAGCCGTTCCTCCCGCTCGCCCAGCAGCCGCTGGGTGCCCTGGGTGACGATGTCCTCCTGCCGGATGTTGCCGCGGAACGGCATCAGCGGCCGCTTGTCGTAGGGCTTGACCTCTTCCTTGGGGGTTTCCCTCTTCCTCATCCGCGCCAGCCTGTCGAAGATGTCCGGGTCCGGGCCCGTGTAGTAGTCCACGGTAAACAGCATGAAGTGGTCGTCGTCGTTGGGCGTGAGGAACATGAAGTGCTCGTAGTTTGCGCCCACCTTCTCCAGCACTTCCGGCTCCACTCGCGCGTGCACGAACTCGGTGTCGCCCACCTGCAGGATGCTCGGCAGCCCCAGGCTCATCTCGTCGACGAACTCGGCGCCTTCCACCGGACCCGGCTTGGACATGACGATCTTCATGCCGTAGGGAGTCTCCACCGGCTCGTAGGCCGGCGGGCTCTCGGCGCTGAAGAACTTGCCGCCCCAGGTCTGCTCGCCGTAGGCGCTCCGGCTGTGGAGGATCCATACGTGACAGGGATCGGCGCTGTTCTCGTAGAAATTGAACCAGTTGTAGTCGAAGTGGCGGGTGCTCTCCACCAGCCGCCGTCCGCCGTGGTCCACCAGCGGGGAATAGTTGGGCAGCGGCGGAGGACTGCCGGCGTCCGGACCCAGGTAGGCGAAGATCAATCCGCCCCGCGACCGGACCGGATACGCCGGGTGCCTTACCTTGGCGCAGAAGGCGCTCTCCCGCGGCTCGGAGGGCTGCTCCAGACAGTTGCCGGCAACGTCGTACAGCCAGCCGTGGTAGGGGCAGCGGATGCCGCGGTCTTCGATGTCGCCGTACTCCAGGGACGACCCCCGGTGGGAGCAGCTCCGGCCGACGAGCCCCAAACGGCCCCGGAGGTCGCGGAAGAGCACCAGGTCCTCGCCCAGAACGCGCACCGCCTGCGGGATGTCGTGCAACTCCGCCTCGGTGCCCACCGCAAGCCAGTAGCGCCGCAGCCACTCTCCGCCCGGGGTGCCGCGGCCCACACGCGGGATGTCCTTGTTGGTGCTTCTGAAGGTGTCCAAGCGATGACCTCGTCAGCCCCTCGGCGTCAATCCAGGAAGCCGCCGCGGCTCAGCTCCCGGTGGACCGAATCCCGCGCCTCCGGCGGCAGCGGCCTCGTCTCCCACTTGGGGAACCGCTGGATGGCGAACCCGCGCATGCGATACATCTCGGCCACCACGGCTCTGCCGTGACGCTTGATCTGTCCGATGACCACAGCGGTCACGTCGTTGACCCGCCGTTGCAGCACCACCGCCTGCTGATAGTCCTCCCGCTCCAGCGCGCGCCAAAGCTCGACGCACAACTCGGGAATGCAGCTCGTGGGCGGATTGATCATTCCCGCCACCCCGAAGGGCGCCAGCCCGAAGATGTCTGCATTGCCGGTGAACACCGACACGTCCGGCGGGAACAGCCGCACGTAGTCCAGCATGGCGCCGGCGCCATAGGCCACCTTGATGCCGCGGATGGTCGGGATCTCTTCCTTCATGCGCTGCGCGAAGGGCGGTGCGATGGATATGCCCGAGTACTTGGGGTTCTCGTAGATGAAGATGGGCAGGGGCACGGCCTCCGCCACCGCCCGGAAATGGGCCATGATCTCGTACTCCGAATAGTCGGAGTAATAGTAGGGCGGGATCACGCCGATGCCGTCCACGCCGTGCTCCGCGGCGTGCCGCGCCAGCTCCACGGTGCTCTCCGCATCCGCGGTCCCCACGTGCACGATGATGGGAGCGCGCCCGGCGTTCTGGCCGACGGCGACCTCCGCCGCCCGCTTGCGCTCGGCCATGGACATGGCCGGCCCCTGCCCCGAGGACCCCAGCATGAACAGGCCCTGGACCCCGGCCTCGACGTAGAAGTCCACGAGCCTCCGGAGCATCGGTTCGTCCACCGAGCCGTCGTGCTCGAACGGCGTAATCACCGGGATGACGATGCCCTTGATCATGGTCTCAACCCTCCGTGTTCACCCACCCCATAGCCCCCGTGGATCGTCCCCGTCAAGCCGCACGCGACGCACCCGGGATGCCTGCCCCCCTGGCCGCGGCCACGAGGCGGACCGGCTCAGCCGGCGTCGTTGAACTTGTAGAACGGCTCCACCGGATGCTCTTCGCGCGATTCGAGGAAATCCCTTACCCGGGGGAGAAGCCGCCCCTCGAGGCCGCGGGGCTTTCTTCGGGGCGCCGGCGTGATCTTCCGCTTGACCTCCTTCAGGAGGGCCGTTTCGTCGAGACGCACGTGCTTGCCGCCGCGGTAGAGGATCTCGCCGTCCACCATGACGGTATCCACGGCACCTGCCCCGCCCCGGTAGACCAGCGCCTCCACCGGCGTCTGGTGAGACGCGAGATAAGGCTCCACGATGGGCCGGGAATCCACCAGCACCAGGTCGGCGCGACTGCCCGGCTCCAGGGCGCCGCAGGTGGCGCCCCAGCCCAGCACCTCCGCCCCGCCCGCGGTGGCTGCCCGGAAGATGTCGGCCAGCGGCATCAGGCCCGGGCCGGCGCCGGGAATACGCTGCAGGTTGGCGGCCAGGCGCATCTCCTGGAGCATGTCCGGCCGGTCGTTCAGCGGACTGCTGTCGAGCCCCATGCCCAGCCGCACGCCCGCGGCGTGGAAGTGCATGAGCGGGGCGATGCCGCTTCGCAGGCGGAGGTTGGAGCTCGGGTTGTGCACCACCGCGGCGCCCTTGGCCGCGGTGGTCGCGATATCGTCCCGGTTGAGCCACACGCCGTGGGCAAGGCTCACGTCCGGCGCCAGGAAGTCCAGCTCCGCCAGCCACTGCACCGCGCTCTTGCCGTATTCCCGAAGAAAGTACGACCGCTGATACCGGGTCTCCAGCACGTGGATCTGGATCCCCAAGCCACGCTCGGTGGCCTCCCCGCGGATGGCGCGCAGCAGGTCCTCGGTGCACCACTGGGGTCCGGCCGGGGTCAGGAACAGCCGGGTGCGGTCGCTGTCCCCGCCCATTTCGTCGCCGAGCCTGCGGGCCGCCCGGAAATAGTCGTCCGGGCCTGCCGTCCGGGAGGCGCCGTAGCGCTCAGCCGCCTGCTCCCGCAGCGACCGCGGCAGCGACGCCAGGAACTCGTCGTCGCCGTACACGATATGATTGCGGTCGCGGATGTCGAGCCCGAAGGACACGCGCATACCGGAATCACGGTAGGCCCGCAGCCTTTCATCGACGTCGGCCTCGTAGGTGTCGGGAGAGCGGCTGGAGTTGTAGTGCAGACACGTGGTGATGCCCGACTCGATCATGGTCTTGCAGGCGTAGAGGACGTCCAGGTAGGAATCCACACCGGCCCGGGGGTCGCCCCCGAACCGCGAGATCTCGAAACAGTCGTCCAGGCCGCCGAGCTGGAAGTCTGTCAGTCCCTTGCCGTGCTGGTGCGCGTTGACGAAGCCCGGAACCACCCAGTACCGCGAGGACCCCACTACCGCGGCGGCGGGATACGACGACTTGAGGTCCCGGTACCGGCCGACCTCGACAACGTCGCGGCCCGACACCGCCACGGCGCCGTCGCGGATCACCCCGTGGGAGCCGTACCGGGGCTGCATGGTGACCACGAACTTGCCTCGTACCAGATAGTCCATTTCAGCCCTCCATGACCAGGCCCGCGACGCCGGCGCCACAGGCGTCAGCGGGCCGGCGCAACGGCGTTAGCGGCCGAGGAACCGCAGACAGTTCTCGGAGGCCACCCACCTTCGCTCCTCCGCGGTGAGCCGCAGGTCGTCGAACTCGTCCTCCGGCGACTGATCCCGGAACATGAACGGGTAGTCCGAGCCGATGACCACCTGTCGTGCGCCCACGGTGTCGATGAGATAGCGAACCGCGCGGTTGTCGAAGAATACATCGTCGTAGAAGAACATGCAGGCGTATTCGGACGGCTTCCGAGGCATGAGCGCACGGAAGTTGGGGTTCTTGTGCCACGCGTTCTCCAGGCGCGGGAGGAGCTGGGTGAAGGTGCCGCCGCCGTGGCTGAAGCACAGCCTCAGCCGGGGGCACGCTTCCATGAGCCCGCCGGTGATCATGCTGGCGATGCCCAACGCGCCTTCGAGCGGGAACGCCACGATGTTCTCGATGAACGGCGGCCCCACCACCCGGTCCATGAAGGTGGCATGCTGGGCGTGCACGAAGACGGACACGTCCAGTTCCTCGGCAGCCTTGAAGAACGGCAGGAATTCGGGCTCTCCCAGGCTCTTGCCGTTGACGTTGCTGAGCAGCTCGACGCCGTGGAGGCCGAGCGACTTGACCCGCTCCAACTCCGCGGCGGCGAGCGCCACGTCCTGGAGCGGCACCGAGCCCAGTGCGTAGAAACGGTCCGGCGCCTGGTCCACCATGCGCATCAGGACCTCGTTCAGGTAACGCGCCAGGTCGAGTCCGTCCCGAGGCTCCAGCCGGTAGGCCAGCAGTTCCGGCATGGGCGACAACACCTGACGGTCCACCGCGTAGTCCGCCGCGGCCATCTCCCGCAGGCGCCGCGGCGCCGACCAGCAGCGGTCCAGCACCGTGCGGAAGTTCCGGCCCGCGACCACGACGTTGGCCGTCTCCGGCCCGGTGTGGTCCATGGACGGCCAGCGGTCGCCCGCGGCGCGGTTCCCCACCGGGGGAAAGTGTTCGGGGACGACGTGGGTGTGAACGTCGATGACCATGAGAGAAGCTCCTTGCGGGACGCGACGCCCGTCATGCGGTATCCGCGGGGGCCGGGGCGATGATGAACAGGCTCAGGAACCCGGAGATCACCAGCGTCACGGCGAAGAACGCGAAGGAGACCGTGTAGCTGCCCATCCAGTCGAAGAGAAAGCCGAAGAACGGCGGCCCCAGGGCGGCGAACCCGTGGATCAGGAATAGCCCGAGGCCCCGAATCTTGCCCATGGACATGCGCCCGAAGAACCGCGCCCACATCACGTCGGGCAGTACCATGTTACCACCGAGCCCGACCCCGTAAAAGAAGAAGCCGGCGTAAACCGGGACCAGGGAACTGGAGGTGATGGCCAGGGTCAGACCGGCGGCCTGGATCAGGAACTTGGCCAGGGTGGTCCGGCGCACGTCCATGCGCTCCGCGATCAGGCCCCAGACCAGCGGCGAGCCTAGCTGGGTCAAGGCGATGACGCTCATGATGCCGGCGGCGCCCAGGTCGGTGTAGCCGAGGTCGGTGACGTAAGGGAACACGTGGAGATTGACGCCGGTGACGCCGACCGAAGACACGCCGAACACGGCTACGATCAGCCAGAAGGCCCGGGTCCGCAGCCCCGCCCTGCGGCTCCAGACGCGGGTCTCGCTGGCGGCGCCCGGCTGTGAACGTCGGGTTTTGCGCTCCGTCACCGCCATGGGATCCAATCCGTCCGGATGGAGGCCCATGTCCTCGGGCGAGCGCCGGATGTAGACCAGCGCCGGCGCCACCAGTAGCAGCAGCGTCAGTACGCCGAAAAGGCCCCAGGTATGGCGCCAGCCCAGCCAGACCAGGAGCGGCGCCACGACGAACGGCATGACGACCTTGCTGAAACCGATGCCCATGCTGGAGAAGGCGATGGCGCGGCCGCGCTTCCGGACGAACCAGCGGGCGATCATGACGTTGATCACCATGTAGCCCAGCAGGCCGTCGCCCACCGTCACCAGGGTCCAGCGCACCGCCACGAATTGCCAGAAGACGTCGACCCGGCTCAGGACAAGATAGCCCACCGCGGCCACCACCGCGCCCGCGGTCACGAGCCAGCGGCTGCCGTGCCGGTCCACCAGCGGCCCCACGACAGGGGCCATGGACGCCCCGATGATCCCCTCGCCCGAGCGCAACAGCGAGAAGACACCCCGGGACACCCCCATATCCCGGGTCATGGGTTTGAGAAAGATGCTCAGGGTGCTGGCAAGGGAGAACGAGGAGGCGACGTTGGCGATGAACCCGACGGCGACGATGTACCAGCCGTAGTAGATCCGGCTCGATGTCTGAACGCGATGTGTTGAACCTGCTGAACCTGGCGTGCCCACCTGTCACGGGTAGCAGGGTTTGCAGGGGATGAGAAGCACGCCGCGCCGGCCGTACAGGGACAAATGGACCCGCCCGCGGGTCTTGGTGTAGATTGGTGCGAACATGGCGACGACGCCTCGCACCGTCATTCCGGCGAAAACTCGTCCCCCACCCCGATCGGGGCCGGAATCCGGGGGTCGGGGGCAGGCGGGAAGGAGAAATCATGCGTGTCTTGATTACCGGGGCCGGCTTGATCGGCTCTCACGTGGCCGCGGAGCTGAGCTCGCGGGGAGACGAGGTCACGTTCTTCGACGTGGTGGCGAAACCGGAATACGTCCGCCACGTCACGGGCAAGGACCTGACGCTGGTCCGGGGCGACATCTGCGATCTGGCGGCGCTGATGGACGCCGTTCTGACGGTGCGACCCGAGTGCGTCATCCATCTGGCCGCGTCCGTCGGCGAGAACAACATCCCCAACCTCTACGCCGGCTTCCAGGTCAACCTCGTAGCCACCCTCAAGGTGGCGGAAGCGGCGCGGCTCGCCGGCGTGCGCCGGCTGGTGCATGCCAGCACCCAGGCCGTGTATCAAGGGGAGGACCCCGGAGAGCTGCTGCGGGAGGACTCGCCCGTGGACGGCCGCGGACGGGTGTACAACGCCTCGAAGCTGGCGTGCGAGCACGTGCTCAGAACCTTTGCCGCCCGGCGGGCCTTCGAGCTCGTGCTTTTGCGCTTCGCGGGGGTATACGGGTACCGGGCGGTGGCCGGGGGTCCGGGCGTGGCAGTGCAGCAGGCCGTCTGGGCGGCCATGGCCGGCGAGGAGGCGGTGCTCAACGCCTACGAGACCGTGGACTTCGTCTACGTCAAGGACCTCGCCGACGGCATCGCCCGGGCGGTGCACACCGCCCCGCTGTCCCATGACGTCTACAACCTGGGCAGCGGTACCCTTACGACCGTGGATGACGTCGAGACGGCGCTCCGCGCGATCTTCCCGGACGTCCGCCTGAGCCGGGGCACGCTCACGCCGGCGCGGCCGCGCATGGACATCACCCGGGCCCGGAACGAGTTGGGCTACGCGCCGGAGTACAAGCTCGAAGCGGGCCTGCGGGACTACATCGCCGAACTGAACCGGGAGTGAGGGTCACGACGCGCGGGAGCCGCCTCAGGTTGCGCCGCGGCGTGAAGCCGCGGCCTCCGTCAGGGTCGTGGTCGGGGATACGTACTCCAGGTCCGTCAAGACCTCGATGAGGGCGGGGCCGGGGGCGGCCAGAGCCTGCTTCAGCGCCGGCAGGACCTCGTCGTCGCGGCTAACCCTGATCCCGAGGACGCCGTAGCCGTCCCCGAGAGCGGCGAAGTCGGGGTTGACCAGGTCCGTGCCGTAGTTCCTGCCGGGATACTGGACCTCCTGGTCCATGCGGATGGTGCCGTAGGAGCCGTTGGCGTACACCATCACGATGATCTTCACCCCGTACTGCCGGGCGGTGGCGATCTCCTGCCCGGTCATCAAAAAGCCGCCGTCGCCGACGTGGGCGACGACGGTCCGTTCCGGATGCGCCAGTCCGGCGGCGACCGCGGCGGGCACCCCGGTGCCCATGCTGCCCAGGTTGGGGACGATGTAGGAATCCGCGTGGTCGAACTCGATGTACCGCTGGACCCAGCCGCCGAAGCTGCCCGCGTCTCCGGTGTGTATGGTGTCCGGTGGGGCGGCAGCCTTGAGACTCGCCATGACCCGCTCCATGGACACCTTGCCGGTGGGGCGTTCCGGCGGCGTGGCGTAGCGCCGTTGCCGGGCGTGATAACCGGCGATCCAGGCGGCTCGGGCCTCGTTGGGGCCCGGGCCGTCGCACTCCAGCGCCTCTGCCAGGGCTTGCCCGGGATCCGCGACCACGGCCAGGTCCGGACGGAAGTTCTGCCCGATGTTGGCGGCGTCGGCGTCGATCTGAACGGTCGCAAGCCCCGGGTGAGGTAACGTGTAGTTGCTCGATACCTGCTGGTTGAACCGGCACCCGACGATCAGCAGGAGGTCCGCTTCGTCGCGCACGATCTGCTTCGCGTGATTGTTGCGGCTTCCGAGGTTCCCCACGTAGTGGGGATGCGTGTTGGGGAACACGTCCTGGCGCTTGAACGCGCTCAGCACCGGCAGTTGAAACTTCTCGGCAAAGGCCACGAGCTCATCCCGTGCGCGCGCGTACTGGGCGCCGGAACCCGCCACCAGCACCGGCTTCTCCGCCCGGTTGACGCGTTCCACCATGTCCCGGATCAACTCCGGGTCCGGGCCGGGGCGCACCGCGGGATAGGGCTCCACCATGGTGATGTCCGCCTCTTCCTCGAGCATGTCCCTGGGGAGGGAGACCACCACGGGGCCCGGGCGGCCCGACCGCGCCACGTGGAAAGCCCGGGCCATGATGGGCGGCACCTCCCGAGGGTCCTTGATCTCGATGACCCATTTGGCGATGCTGCCGAAGAAATGCGTGTAGTCAATCTCCTGCCCGGCCTCCCGGCCCCGGTGCGCCCGCGCCACCTGGCCGATGAGCAGGATCAACGGCGTCGAGTCGTACCTGGCGAGATGCACCCCGATACTCGCGTTGGTGGCGCCGGGGCCGCGCGTGACCATGCACACTCCCGGCGTCCGGGTGGTCTTGCCGTAGGCTTCGGCCATGAGGCAGGCGCTGCCCTCGTGGCGGTTGGTGATGAGGGTGACCTCCGGGACATCCCGTAGCCCGTCGAGCAGGGCGATGTAGCTCTCACCCGGCACGGAGAACGCGTGGCGCACCCCCTCGTTCCGGAGACACCACGCCACCGCGTGGCCACCCGACATCCTGCGACTGTGTTGATTCCCGCTCAACCGGCCCTCCTCCCGATACGGCGTTGAAATGCCCCTACCGCATTTGTCTGCGGGTCGCAAGCGCCGCCGTCCGCTTCAGGTCTTCCTTCGGCTCTGGGCCGGAGACTCGTGGGGCGTCGATTTGCCTCGTGAAATCGATTGATTGTATAAGGAATCCTCCGAACGTTCGTCGAACCCGAGGGGAGAAAGATGCCGGACGGAATTGAACAGATCAACGAGGACATCATCGCGGCCGCCAGGATCCTGAGCCGGGAAGGACTGGTGCAGGGGTTCGGGCACGTGAGCGCGCGGATCCCGGATTCCGACCTCTTCGTGATCACCCCGCGGGTAAGCCTGGAGCTGGTGGAGGCGAACCAACTGGTGGTGTTGAACCTGCAGGGTCAGGTGCTGGAAGCCCCGGTGTCGCCGCCGTTCGAGACCGCGCTCCACACGGCCATCTTCAATGCCCGGCCGGAGGTGAACGCCATCACGCGGATCCACGCGAGGACCGCCAACATCTTCTCGGTGACGGATACGCCCCTGGATGCGGTGCACAACCACGGCAGCTTCTTCAGCGGCGGGGTGCCGGTCTTCAGGACCATCGACCTCATCTCTACGCGCGAACTCGGGGAGGGAGCGGCCGCGGCGCTGGCCAACGCAGCCGCGGTGCTGTTGCAGGGCAACGGACAAGTAACCGTGGGCAGGACCGTTCCAGAGGCGGTGATGATGGCCATCTACCTCGAGGAAGCGGCGCAGGTGCTCTATGGCGCCATGCAGGTGGGCGAACCGCGTTTCCTTCCCAGGGAAGCGGCCGGCTCCCGGCAGGAGGAGGCCCTGCCGCCCCCGGACATGGAACGCGCCTGGAACTTTTTCAAGAACCGCGTAGGGATGTAGTAGAGCGCCATGCCGGCAACGGACCGGCATGGCACAGCAACGGTTGGCGGCTGCGGGCGAAAGGCAACGCGGCCAATGGCACAGGGGGCTGCGGATCAGCCGGCGAACTCGACATCGAACCTGGCGGTCTCCCCGGCCTTGACTTCCACTTCCCGGGTCTGCACGCCGAGCTTCTCGTGCCAGATCTGGACCTTGTACTTGCCGGCCGGCACCTCGGTGAGACTGAAGGCGCCATCCTCGCCGGTGACGCTGTAGTAGGGATTGCCGGCGACGAAGATCCAGCCGGCCATCCAGCTGTGGACGTCACACTTGACTTCCATGATCTCCGGCTTTTCGAACTTCACCTTCAGCTTCTTCTTGAACTTCGGCTGCGCCTGGTTCATGGGCTTGTTGATCTTGCTGTAGGTGTGGATGTTGTGAAGCACCTTGTCCGGGTTGAGGATGGTGACCTCGGCGCCGGCGGGAACGGCCAGGACGTGGGGCTGATACAGGCAACCGTTCTGGTCGAGGGTGACCCCTTTCATCTCCATCTTCTTGCCGCCCTTGACCTCCGAGATGTACACCACCGCGTTCACCAGCTTGCCGTCCTTGACCACCAGAGACTCGTCGAACTTGGGTGACTTGTCGCAACGGCGCTTGTCTTTGGTGACCTTGAGCTTTTTCGGCTCGGGGGCGGTACCCTTGAAGAGCACGGCGCCGGAGATGGTCCCGCCGGCGGCGCCGGCGCCCTGATAGGCGCCGAGGGTCAGGGTAACGGTCATCAAGAGCACCAGCACGGCGAGCAACGGAAACCTGCGGTTCATATCAGTCTCTCCTCTTGCGATTTATCTCTCGTCCTCGTTCCAGACTAGCCCTGTTTGTTCGCTTCCTCAACACCTGTCTTGCCCGACTCCGTGGCCTCCCCGCCTTCCGCCCTGGCGGTGGCGGCCGGCTTCAGGCCGAGCGTCATGATGTAGTCGGTCAGCGCCTCGATCTGCTTCTTTTCGTCTCCGCCGAGGATGTCCTCGGGTCCGCCCGGGTAGAAGGCCGGCATCTTGGTTCCCGGTTGGAGTGCCTGGGGGTCCAGAATCCACTTCTCGATCCAGTCCGGATTCAGCCGCTTGCGGGCCAAGTTGAGGTCCGGCGCCCAGTCTTCCACCGGCCCCTCGGGTTTCTTGTCTCCCTGCTGGTGGCAGGTGCCGCACTCGAAGTAGTCGTCGGAGAACAGCTTTCGGCCCGCGTCGAGATAGCCCGCGGGCACCTGCCCCTCATCGAAGTGGACGTAGGGGATCTCAACCTCGGAAAGGGCCGCGAAGTAGTTCACGAGGACATCCGCGTGGGCGCCGTCGAAGCCGAAACTGGGCATGCGAATCTTCAGCCAGGGCCGGATGGCGTTCTCCGGGTTCTGCAGGAAGCCGAAGAGCCAGTTTGCCTGGACCTTCTCGCCCTCGCCGTTGAGCGGCGGCGGCGCCAGGGTCGGGGTCTTCTCGTAGTACTTGCCGACGTATCCGCCCTCGCCGTTGATGACATGGCAGCCGGCGCAATTGTATTCCTGGATCTCGCGACGGCCTGCAGCGATCTGTCGCGCCCGCTTGGAGTGATCCGCCTTGAACGCCTCGGGCACCTTGCGCTCCACGAAACCGCGCAGCAGGATCCTCACGGCCTCGATGTCCTCCCTGGGCAGATCGAAATGAGGCATCAACTGCTCCACCCGATCGGTGGCGTACACCCGCGGGTTGTGGACCTTGTTGAAGGTCCAGTCGCCCCAGGTATGCCGGACCCCGGTCTCGTTGCCGAAGAACAACTCCTCCAGGGGCTTGGAGCCGAAAGTCGTCAACTCGACGCCGATTCGGGACTCCTTCTCCATACCGGGGATGTCGTGACAACCGGCGCAACCGTACTTCCGCACCAGCTTCTCGCCCCTGGCGATGTTGGCGGGCTGCTCCAGGCGGGCCACCAGCCCGGCGTCCGGCTCGGGCTTCGTGCCCAGCGTCATCAGGTAGGTGGTCAGCGCCAGCGCCTCGTCTTCCAACAGCCGCAGGCTCGGCATCCGCGTGCCCGGATTGTAACTCTTGGGATTCCGCAGCCAGTTATAGGTCCAACGGGGGTTCACCTTGGCGGCGATGTCCTTCAGGTTCGGGACCAGGTCCTTGCCTGCGATGCGGGTCGTGAACTCACCTTCGGCCAGCCCGTGACACCCCAGGCACCCCACCGAGCGGGCCAACTCCTGACCCTGCTTCACCGTGGCCGCGTCGCTGCCTCGATAGCCCTCGGGCATGGGATGCTCCGCGAGCCAGGCCTCGGCCTCCTTCTTCGACGCGGACCAGAGGTAGGAGGCCGCGGCCAGCGCCTCGTCTTCCTCGAAGTAGAAGTGCGGCATGCGGGTATGGGGCCGGAAGGCGCGCGGGTCCAGGATCCACTGGACCATCCAGGCGGGATCCACCTTGGCGCGGACCTTTCTGAGGCTCGGTCCGACCTTGGGAATGTCGTCGTAGCCTTCGACCAAGTGGCAGCCGGTACAACCGACCTGTTCGAAGATCCGTTGTCCGCGTCCTACCACCTCGGCGCCCTCCAGGCCCTGGACGTTCAGGTGACAGGTGATGCAGTTGGCCTGCACGTCCGTGCCCTCGTGCAGCGGATGCTCCCAGAACTTCACGTTGCCGTGGGCCTGGGCCAGACTGTTGACGGCCTCTCCCTGTCCGTCATGGCAGGTAGTACAGCCGTAGATCCTGGGCGGGTGCGCCAAGTCCCCCAGGAAGACCCTGCGCTTGGGATGGGTCTTGAGGGGATGCGGCAAGTCGTCGAAACCCTCGCGGTTGATGGCGATGTGGCACGTCTGGCAGCGGTCCACCCGGTCCACCTGTTGGTCGAAATTGTTGCGATCGAAGTCCTTGAGCACCACCTGCTCGATCCGGGGGACCTTGTAGAGCGTGAACTGCGGGAAACCTTCCGGGCCGACGGTGACCGTGGCGTTGTCCATCTGCCGCTGCGCCGTCCGTATCTCACCCTCCAGCTCGTAGATCTGCTCCTCGATGGCCTTGACACCGCTTTGGATCTCTTTGATCTCCGCCTTGATGTCCACGCGCTTCTTGCGCGCGGTCTCCAGGGCGGGCTCCAGCGAGTGCTGGACCTCTTCCAGCTCCGCGATGTGCTTCTTGTAGGCGCCCGCGTCCCGGCCCTGCTGGACCGCGTGGTCGAACTCGTACCAGGCCTCCTCGAGCTCGCTCTTGACGAACTTGACCTCCTGGTCCGCGTCGAAGTACTCGACCTCGACCCGTTGCTGAAGCTCCTTGAGCTCGGCCAGCCGGGCGCCCTTCTCGCCGCTCGCCAGACTCTGCAACTCCGCGGCGCGCTGCTTGACCAGTCCGGAGTACTCCGGGTCCGCTTCCAGGCGCTGCTGCTCCTTGGCCAACGCAGCCGCGGCGCGTTCGTAATCCGTCCGGAAGAACTCCGACTGATGGATCTTCCACACCCGCCTCGTGATGTTGTCGTCGAACACCGCCCACAGGGACACCACGACAAGCAGGATGGAGCCTACGAAAAAGACCGTCCCGTACGATTTCTTCTCTTCGTTGGGATCTACGCCGCGAACCGCCATTCATCCTTCCTTACAGCACGCAGGGAATCTGCCTTCCTGTGGTGTCTCAAGCCGCCTTGCTCTCCAACAGACGCCCCAGCGAGAACACCGCCACGCCGATCAGAGTGAGGATGATCTCCTCGGCCATGGCGATGCCCTGGAAGATGCCCACGAACACCGCGTATCCCACGTCGGCAATACCCAGGGCCTGAAGGAGCTTTGCTACATAGAACATCAGATATTGAGCCAGGGCGTGACCATGATGTACTTGATGTTGAAGACCAGCCGCAGAAACATCTTGACCGGAAGCCCCATCATGGTCACGAAGAGAAACGCCGTTATCGCAAACCGGACGGCGCCCCACCGGACCATGAACTCCCTGCCCTTGACCCAGATGATCCACTTGTAGAACAGCCACACCGAAAACACGAAGTAGAGCAGCACCAGGAACAGCCCGAAGGCCGCCATGACCCAGTAATCCCGCAGACCTACCAGGTAGGGCAGATCGACGTTGGTGAGGGCCACCACCTTGTGAGGGTCCCACCGCTGCCAGGGCCAGAACAGGTTCCACCCGGGGCCGCGGAAGAACGTCCCGATGATGATGGTGACCACCCAGAGGATATGGAAACCCAGGATGAAGGTCAGGATCTCCCACTTGCGGTCCTTGAAAGTGTAGTAGCCGTTGCCCTTGCTGTTGATGTCGATGAAGGGGATCACCATCAGGCCGATGATGATGAACGTCGGCAGCACGACCCCCGCGTACCAGGGGTCGAAGTACACCAGCATCTCCTGCAGGCCGAGGAAATACCACGGCGCCTTGGAGGGATTGGGGGTGCGGGCCGGATTGGCGGGCTCCTCCAGCGGCGCGTCCACCAGGAGCGACCACAGCGTCATGGCCACTATCACGAACAGCGTCACCAGAAACTCGCCGCGAACCAGATGCGGCCAGGTGTGAATCTTGTCGTCGACGATGATCGCCCGGCTTTTTTCCTCGGCCTGAGCCATGCGATGGCTACCTTTCCCTTGAACGATGAACCCGTGTCGTCGCGCTGAACCCTAGAGCGGAGGGCCGGAAAACCCGTCCCTGCGGATGCGCCAGAAGTGCACGGCCATGAGCAGACTGGCCACCAGTGGAATGAAGATGCAGTGGAGGATGTAGAACCGCAGCAGCGTGTGCGGGCCGATCTCGCCGCCGCCGAACAGGAACGCTCGGGCGTCATAGACCGGATTGGCCCCCACGAACTCGGCAAAGGGTCCCTCGTGTCCCAGGAGGGGCGTGGCCCGCGCCATGTTGGAGCCCACCGTCACCGCCCAGATGGCCAGTTGGTCCCAGGGCAGCAGGTAGCCCGTGAAGCTCAGCAGCAGGGTCAGCACCAGCAGCAGCACGCCGACGATCCAGTTGAACTCCCGGGGAGGTTTGTAGGAACCGGTGAGAAAGACCCGGAACATGTGCAGCCACACGAAGATCACCATGGCGTGTGCCGCCCACCGGTGCATGTTGCGCATCAGCATGCCGAAGGGCATGTCGAACTCCAGGTACTTCATGTCCGCGTAGGCGTATTGCGGCACCGGGCGGTAGTAGAACATGAGGTAGATGCCGGTCACCACCGTGAGCAGAAACATGAGGAAGGTGAGGCCCCCCATGCACCAGGTGAAGCGCATCCGGACGGCATGCCGGCGGACCTTGGCCGGATGCAGGTGCATCCACACGTTGCCCGTGACCATCAGCACGCGGTTTCGCGGCGTGTCCTCGTAGCCGTGCCGGAAGATCGCCTTCCAGACGTGACTCTCGACGATGTCGTTCTTGATCTGTTGCAGGTTGATCATGGTCCGTCTCAAACCTTGAGGATGCTGTTGGGATGCTGCTCATCGGGCTCCCCGATCGGCCCCATCCGAAACTCCCTGGCCTTGTCCACGATGAGCTGGCCGTCCTCCGCCAGAGCGATCTCGAAGCGGTCCAGCGGTCGTGGAGCCGGCCCCTCGAAGTTCAGCCCCGACTTGAAGAAACCGCTGCCGTGGCAGGGACACTTGAACTTGCTCTCGGCGGCGAGCCAGCGCGGCGTGCAACCCAGATGCGTGCACTTGGCGAAGACCGCGTAAAATCCCGCCTCCTCGCGCACGATCCACACGCGGTAATCCTTCTTGAACTTCTCGCTCACCTCGCCGACGGTATAGTCGGAGGGAAAGCCGGCCTTGAACGTGGAAGGCGGCTTGAAGAGCACCCGCGGAAACGCAGACCGCATGAAGCCGAAGAGGGATACCAGGGAGAACACGCCGAAACCGGCCCAGCCGAGCCGGCCGAAAAAGTCCCGGCGACTCCAGATGCCTCTCTTTACTTCCCGTTTCTCGTTCGTAGCCATCGCGTCCCTACTTCTTTAGCCAGCTTATGACCGCCCCCCAAACGATGAAGGCCACGCCTCCGACCATCAACGCCAGACCCACAGGCCCGAACACGAATGAGAGACCTGCCCCCAACACGAAAAAAAGCGCGCCGACGCCCAGGGGATTCATCGGCGCCGGGGCGGACCCGCCCGCTCCCTGCTGCGGCTCCTCGCCTCGGATCAACTCCTCGCGGACCAGCGAGAAAGCGAGCTCCTTCAAATCCTCCCGTTTCTCAGGCTCCACGGAACGAATCAACCGGCCAATGCGCTCGGCCAGCCGTTCGACTTCCGCTTCCGCAGACTCATGGTCCGATGTTGAAGAATCTGAAGCCACTGAGAATAGAAAATCTGATTAGTACAAGAGATTCCGGATGTCAACCGGTGTTAGAGCAAAGCGATAATGTCCCCTTATGAGCAAAGCTAAGATGTCCCCTTTGAGGAAGGGGGACAAGGGATGGCGAAGCCAGAGGAGGGGATGACCATGCGAGAGGTGGACCGGCTGGAAGTGATCCGGGAGGTCGTGGGGAAGCGGCTTGTGCAACGGGAAGCGGGGGAGCGGTTGAGGCTGAGCGTACGGCAAGTGAAGCGGCTGGTGCGGCGCTACCGGGAGTTGGGGGCGAAGGGGCTGATTTCGGGGCATCGGGGGCGCAAGGCCAGCAACGCGATAGCGCCGGAGGTTCGGGCAGAGATCTTGGCGGTGGTGCGGGAGCGCTACGAGGATTTTTCACCGACCCTGGCCTGGGAGAAGCTGTGGGAGGTGCACGGCTACCGGGTGTCGGTGGAGACCTTGCGCAAGTGGATGGCGGAAGCGGGGCTGTGGCGGTCGAAGAAGCGCCGGGGGATGCGGGTGCATCACAGCCGTCCCCGGCGACAGGCCGTAGGCGAGTTGGTGCAGATCGACGGCTCGCCGCACCGATGGTTCGAGGAGCGGGGGCCGTCGTGCACCCTGATCGTGTTCATCGACGACGCCACCAGCCGGCTCATGGCCCTGCGTTTCGTCGAGGCCGAGACCACCCAAGCCTACATGAGGACCCTGCGCGGGTATCTGGACCAGTACGGGCGTCCCGTGGCCATCTATTCGGACAAGCACAGCATCTTCCGGGTCAATCAACAGGACCGCGAGGGCGAACGGACTCAGTTCACACGGGCGCTTCAAACCCTGGACATCCAACCCATCCACGCCAACACCCCCCAGGCCAAGGGCCGGGTGGAACGGGCCAACGAGACCCTCCAGGACCGCTTGGTCAAGGAGTTGCGCCTTTGCGGCATCCACTCCATCGACCAGGCCAATGCCTTCGTGCCCAAGTACATGGCTGACCACAACCGCCGCTTCGCCCGCCCGCCCCACAACCCCCACGACGCCCACCGCCCAGTGCTGCACGACCCCGATTCCCTCGACCTCATCGTGAGCTGCCACTCCACCCGCAAGCTGAGCCGCCCCCGTCACCGTGTGCGAGGACTTCGACGGTCGCGTCACCCTGTTATGTCAGGGCAAGACCCTCGACTACCGCATCCTCGCCCAAGGCCCAACTCCCATCCCGGTGGACGACGAGAAGAGCCTCCACCGAACCGTCGACACCGCCCGTGGGCTCCAACGCAAACGCCCCAAGTACAAACCCTCCCCAGACCACCCCTGGAACTGCTGGAGACACACCCCCTCCTCTCCTGTCTCGCAAGCTCCCCGCTAGCCCCCCGCCCCTCGGAGCGGAAGGGTTGGGTGAGGTGGTTCCGGCGCCGCAGCCAGGGGAGAGGGACTGCAACGGAGTGAGCGGTTGCAACTCTGCGCTGCCTCAAACCCCCCGCCCATGGCCCTGCGCTTCCTCGGTGGAACTGCACACCAAGCTCGCTATCACTCAGAAGTCCGCTTGGTTCATGCTCCACCGGCTCCGCGAAGCCTGCCGCGACAAGGACAGCCCGCTTTCCGGGATCGTCGAGATTGACGAAACCTACGTGGGCGGGAAGCAGCGCAACAAGCATGCGGACAAGAAGGTGAAAGGCCGGGGCGCCGTGGGCAAGGCTCCCGTTCTCGGGATGCGCGAGCGCGGCGGCAAGGTGATCGCCATGCCGATCAAGATGACCGACAAAGGGCACCATCCAGGACATCATCGCAGGCACGTCGAGGAAGACACCACCATCTACACGGACGAGCACGGCAGCTAGGACGGGCTAGACGAGGAAGGCTACGAGCACGACACCATGAACCACAGCGAAGACGAGTACGTGGACGGCCAAAGTCCACACCAACAGCATCAAGGCCGTGTGGGCCGTGTTCAAGCGCGGGCTCAAGGGCATCTACCACCACGTCTCCGTCAAGCACTTGGGCCGGTACGTTGACAAGTACGCCTTCCGGCTGAACGAGGGCGCGTGCGACAACCATACGATGAACCGGATCGCTGCTATGCTTCTTGGAGCTCAGAGGAAGCGCCTGACTTTCGAGGACCTGACGGCGGATTGAACACGAGGGCCAACAACTCGTCCACTGCCTTCATCGGGTCCGTCTCCGCCTTGTCCTTCAACTGCTTCAACGTCTTACTGTCGGGGTGTTTCATGGCGCCTACCTTCGCTTCGTCGAGATTCTTTCGAGGAGTGCCGCTTCTTCCGGCCCCATATCAATCTGCCTAGTCGTACGCATCAATGTGCCTAGTCGTACGCATCCTTGTATACCTCCCGAAGTATATCAACCACTTCGCGTATGGTTCTATCCCAAAAGCGGGTGTCGCCGGTTTTTCGTCCGTGCTCAACCGCCGCAGAGGCCACCGCGTGCCAACAGTCGGGCACGTTGACACCCCGCAACTTGGATGTCTGCACCCAATAGGCCGCGAAAACCCGTTCTTCCTGATCCTTGTGGGGTTGCGCCATGAAGTCCCTGAATAGTGCTTCGGCCTGTTCTGGCGTCTGCGTACTCAGGATCATGCGGGCTACGCGCCAGCCGTTCCCAGGGTTGACCGCAACTGCCCGACTATCGCTACGATTGCCCCTCTGAGCGTAGAGGAATTTACGCAAGCCCTGTTGCGGCAAACGGCGGAACAGCCACTTTCGATGATCCCATATCGTAGGAAGGGGTATGAGAAGAAGAAACACGACAGAAAGCGCAAACCACGTCCATGGCGACCATTCCGGCCACATCAGTGTTGCCCACTGACCGAAGCAGAAACCGAAGCCACCAATGGATACCCAATTGTAGGCTTGCCGCCACCTACCGTTCGGCGAGCGGCTCGCCTGAAGTTCCTTCAGGATCTCGCCCCAGGTAGGCAAGACGTCATTCCAAGTTGGTGGAGTTGGAAGTGCGAGTAGCTTGAGGACTCTGCAGCGATTCGCTGGCCGCCACGTAGATTTCTTCGACACGCATGTAGAGTTCGAGCGCTTCGGCCACGCCAGCCTCTTGAGACGCCGGCAGCGTGGCGAAATCGGTGCGGTCTTTTGACATCGAATCGGGCATCGCTCACCTCCAAAAGTATCCTTTATATATGTGCCAAACCGAGGCCGCAAGCAACTGAGGCTGGTTCCTGGCACCCAATAATGGATGATGATACCCCGGGTTGCTGGACGTCAGGTCACCTGTCCCAGCACGTCCCGCATGCCGTAGAGACCGTTCTCCTTGTCCGCCACCCACTGGGCCGCCCGAATCGCGCCGCGGCCGAAGGCGTCCCGGCTGTGGGCGCGGTGGACCAGCTCGATCCGTTCGCCGATCCCGCCGAAAATCACCGTGTGCTCCCCCGCGATATCCCCGGCGCGCACGGACAGGAGGCCGATGTCGGTCTTCTTTCGCTCGGAAAACCCGCTGCGGCCCGCCACGCCCACCCGTTCCGGTTTGCGCCCTAGCGCCTCCCCCGCGGCCCGAACCAGCGCCAGGGCGGTGCCGCTCGGCGCGTCCTTCTTGAACCGGTGGTGGGCCTCGACGATCTCCACGTCATAAGCGTCGCCGAGGCTGCGCGCCACCTGTCCCACCAAGTCCAGCAGCAGGTTCACCCCGAGGCTCATGTTGGGCGCGAGGACGGTGGCGGTCTTGGCCGCGAGCGCACGGATCTGCCGGTGTTGCCTCGCATCGAAGCCCGTGGCGCCGATGACGATAGGCGTGGCGCTCTTGGCCGCGGCCTTCATGTGGGCGACGGTAGCCTCGGGCGTCGTGAAGTCCACGATCACCCGTCTTTCCGCAGCGGACACGTCGATGCGGTCGACGACCTCAACGCCCAGACGGCCCGCGCCAGCCACCTCCCCGGCGTCCTGTCCCAGCCGCCGGCTGCCGGGCCGGGCCACCGCCCCCGCGAGGGCGACCCCCGGGGTGTCGCAGATCAGGCGGACCAGGATCCCGCCCATCCTTCCGCCCACGCCACAAACGATCAGACCCAGCACGCTTGACTTCATAACTCTCTCAAGACGATCCCTAGACCCCGTGAGACTTGAAACCTCGACCTCTGCAACATTCTGGCAAGTCGCCTGCAAGCTGTCTTCTGTGTTGCTAGAGCCTGTCCGAGCAAGTGCACTTCCTGGGAACGCGGGCGTCCCGCACGCAAGGAGACGTGGCGGTTCCACTTTCCCTTTTGCGGGTGGGACGCCGCCTTCCCGGAGTATCTGTCACTCCCATTCCCCAGCCTCTCGTTACGATCCGCCGACTCGGACAGGGTTCGGCTTCTCCACCCTTTCGAACAGGGTGCGATGCTCGCCCGTGCCAACGAGCTTTCCATGCAGGTGTCGCACGTCAACCACGGCTCCAAAGCGGATAAATGTATCTTCGAAGCGCTTGTACTGCGAACCCCAATAGACCATCGCGCATGACATCGGGGCGCCCTTGCCGCCATCCTTTCCGTTTACGAGGAACCGTAACCGGGTGTCGTAGAGGAAAGCGACCGCCGTAGCAGCGCCAAACACGTACTGCTTCCAGTGGCGGGTGTTCGTGGCAACGGGCACAAGGGCTAGCACTTCAACTCCATGTTGCGAATGAGAGCGGGCGCATTTCCGAAGCCAGTCTCGGATCGTCGTGCCTCTCTCACAGTCCCTGCCATAGGGAGGGTTGACGAAGACCGTCGGATGATTCCACGATGCCGCCAGCCCGTCGATCTCGGGCAGAGAGTACTCTACGGTCGCCCCCACGATAGCATGGCGATTAGAGCAGGGGTCCAGCGCGATGGCTCCATCGAAAAACCTCCGTATCGTGTCCACGTACTTTGGAGGCGTACACCAATGTTGGCTCAGTGATTCGGTGTTGCTGCGTCCCGCGGTCATTCCGGGTGGTCCTCCAGCCAGTCCTTCACAGCGAGTTTCCGCAAGTCAGCCTGTAAAGTCTCAAGTGTGTCATCACGAGGCGAGATGACGTTGAACCACCTCTCTACCTCGACCTCGTGGGCCGTGAAATAGCTTCGGAGGGCTACGTCTGCATTGACGTCCATGCTCACCTTGGTGAATCTATTGGTGCCTGTTTTACCGGAGTAGCTCTGAAGGAAAGCCTCACGAGCAGGAGCCAGTTCCAATGTCGGATGAAGCAAAAACTCGTCGATGAAGTGCAATAATCCGTCGTCGGTGAGAAACAAGAGCCAGTCATATGACTGAGCCAGCACGCGGAGTTCCTTGTTGTGGTCGTCGGAAGTAAACCAGTTGCCATGATTGCTGACAACACCAACGGTGAGTATGACACCGGCAAGTTCAACGCCTGATAACACATCGATGGCTTCTCGAAGTACTTCGTCATAGAGACCGGTTCGAAAGCTGCCGTCGGGTTGCTCCATGACCCCTTGAAATTGGCCGTTCCGAAGCCTCACTTTTTGCAGGGAAGACACGGACCGAGCGACATATGCACCTTGTTTTGCTTTTTCAATCGTTTGGGGTCCTTTTCGCACTCCCTCCTCCACGCCGACTCGCTTACATTCAAAGATAGCGAAGGGATCCGTGCAAAGCTCGCATACCGTGACACTGCAATCAGAATCATTCAAGGCATTAAGGTTCGCAACAACTGTTCCGCCTTCGCCCTCTGCAAGGATCGCAGCGTTGCGCTTCACAAGATTGCGGCTAAGCAACTGAGTTGATTTGACGATGGTGTCGTGAAGAAACGGCAAGTGTTGTTTGATCTTGGCGGCTGTAAGGGGAAGAGACAACGGAGCGATCTTGACCTCGTGTCGAGCATGGATAGGGTGTAATGAAAACTCGACGTTGTGCAGTATCCCCGGATTGGCGAACTCGGGCACTGAGCGCTCGATGACGATATGGTCACGAAGACCCCACATACGGAGGGTATAGAACGTGATTATTTCGACAAGCGTGCCCAAGGCGCGACCTGCGGCCTTTTTGCGATCCGCAGTGTACTGAAAGACCGTGTCTGCCAAGGTTCTCTGAAGGGCGTCGACCGACTTGAACTTCAACGGATTCTCTCGATTTCTGCTATTTTTGGCCGTGCATTCGGACACATGGCTACAGCGACTCGGCCAAGCTCGTCTCAAGCTCTATTGAAGGAACCCCATGCTAGTATCCTGTCCCACAAATAAGTAAAGTAGTACTACTTTATGAGTGTCCGGTCGCCGAGGTGGCGGCGCTAAGCCTTTCTATCTCTGTAATGATCGACTCGGCCGTGGCAGTCCAAACGAAAACTCTCGTCCGGGTGTTGTAATGAGTTATGAACTCTTTGATGGTGTTCACCAGTTGCCTGACGGACGAAAAGGAACCTCTGCGGATGGCTTGTTGGGTGGTGATGTGGAACCAGCGCTCCACTTGATTGAGCCACGAGGCATAAGTGGGCGTGTAGTGAATAGGATAACGAGGCCGTCTCGCCAGCCAGGCCTTCACCTTGACATGCTTGTGGGTGGCGTAGTTGTCCACAATCAGATGGATGTCCATATCCGTTGGAACATTGGCTTCAATGTAGCCCATAAACGCCAGAAACGCCTGATGCCGGTGACGACGTTTACACTGACTCAACACTTCCCGGGTGACCACATTCAAAGCCGCAAGCAACGTAGTCGTGCCGTGTCGGATGTAGTCGTGAGTCACCCCTTCAACGTAACCCAACCCCATGGGCCACATCGGTTGCGGTCGCTCCAGGGCCTGCACCTGGATCTTTTCATCAACGCAAAGAACCATCGCATGGTCCGGTGGATTCAGGTACAAGCCCACAATATCACGGACCTTCTCGATGAAAAACGGATCGTTGGACAGCTTGAACGTTCGCTGCCGATGCGGCCGGATTTCGAACAGTTGGAACCACCGCTGGATCGTACTTTCGGAAACCCCGCTACGCTTGGACATGGACCACACCGTCCTGTGGGTCCTGTAGGATGGTCTTGATTGCAACGCCGTATGGATCACCTCTGCAACCCGCTCATCGTCGTGGGATCGACCCCGTCCAGCTCGCACTTCGTCGTGCAGCCCTTCTATCCCACTCTCCAGGTAGCGCTTGCGCCATTCCACCACCGTGTTCTTGTCCACTCTCAACCGCTCCGCTATGGCTTTCCCTGCTTCACCATCGGCACTCGCCAACACGATCTGCGCACGTTTCACCAATCCGCTCGGCAAAAACCGGGACCGCCGCAGACTCTCCAACTGCTCCCTTTCTTCTTCCTTCAACCTTATTCTCTCTCCCGTTCTCGGCATGACCATCCATCCTCTCATGTCATGCCTATATTGTACTATTTATCTATTGATTTGTGGGATGTGACACTAGACAAACCCATATTCGGCCAAGACGTCCTCGAGCCGCTCCAGGTTCGACTCGGCCATGGCGGTCAGCGGCAGCCGAAGCTCGGCGCCGCACTTCCCCATGAGGGCCAGGGCGGCCTTCACGGGGATGGGATTGGTCTCGCTGAAGAGACACCGGATCAGTGGCAGCAGATCGAACTGGATCCGGCGGCCGGTGACCCAATCCTCCCGCAGGCAGGCTTCCGTGAGGTCGGCCATGGCCCGGGGAGCCACGTTGCCCGTAGTGGTGATGACGCCCTTGCCGCCGAGGGTCATGAGCGAGTACACGAGCGAGTCCTCGCCGGAATAAACGGCGAGGGAGTCGCCGCACAGCCGGATGACGTCCAGGGCTTGGTCCACCGATCCGGTGGCTTCCTTCACCCCGACGACGTTGTTGATCTCCGCCAGCCGCGCCAGGGTCTCGGGCTCGATCTTCGAGGCCGTCCGGCCCGGAATGTTGTAGACGATGAGCGGGATCCCCACGTGCTCGGCCACCGCGCGATAATGCCGGTAGATCCCCTCCTGGGTGGGCTTGTTGTAGTAGGGCGAAATCAGCAGCGCGCCGTCGACCCCGGACTCCTCCGCGGCACGGGTGAGATCCATGGCCTCGCGGGTGGAGTTGGAGCCGGTGCCGGCAATGACCCGGACCCGCTGCCTTGCCGCGCGCACCACCGCGTCGATGACGGCTTGGTGCTCCGCGTGGTCCAGGGTGGCCGATTCTCCGGTGGAGCCGCACGGCATCAGGGCGTGGGTGCCCTGCTCGATCTGGAACTCCACCAGCGCCTCGATGGAAGCGTAGTCCACCTCGCCGTCCCTGAACGGCGTGACCAGGGCCGTGATCGATCCGGTAAACATTTCGTCATCCCCCTAACGGTTCCAGCGTCTGTCTGCGGCCCGGGTCAGACCCGGATGCTGCCCTGGAACACCTCCTGCGCCGGTCCGGTCATGTAGACCCGGTCGTCGCCGGCCCAGTGGATCTCCAGGTCCCCTCCCATCAAGTGCACCGTCACCTTCCTCTCGGTCTTCCCGGTCAGGGCGCCGGCCACCGCCGCGGCGCTGGCGCCGGTGCCGCAGGCCCAGGTCTCGCCGGCGCCGCGTTCCCACACCCGCATGCGCACCTCGTCCGGCCCGAGCACCTGGACGAACTCCGTATTGACCCGGTTGGGGAAGAAGGCGTGATGCTCGAAGCGGGGCCCCAGGCGGGGCAGGTCCAGCGCGTCCACGTCATCGACGTAGAGCACGCAATGGGGATTGCCCATGGACACGCAGGTGACCGTGTACTCACCCCCGTCGACCGTCAGTGGGTGGTTGACGATGCGGCCGTCGCCGGCCACCGGGATATCCCGCCCGTCGAGCACCGGCCGGCCCATGTCCACCTCCACCCGGTCGCCCTTGAGCCGCGGCCGGATGACGCCGGCCAGGGTATCCACCTCGATCTCCCGCTTCCCGGTCAGGCCGTGCTCGTAGACGTACCTGGCGAAGCAACGGATGCCGTTGCCGCACATCTCCACCTCGCTGCCGTCGGCGTTGAAGATCTCCATCCTGAAGTCCGCCGAATCCGACGGCTTGATGGTGAGCAGTTGGTCCGCGCCCACGCCGAACCGGCGGTGACACAGGTCCCGGGCGATCCCGGCCAGACCCGCGGGCTGCCGCTCCATGCAGTCCAGCACCACGAAATCGTTGCCGCAGCCGTGCATCTTGGTAAACGTGATCTCCGTCATGGGCTCCTCCACGCCCTTGTCATGTCCGGTTGGCAACCCGTCCGTCCAACCCCGCCCCTCACAGCGTGGCCGGGATCTTCTCGCCGGCCACGAGGCTCTCCAGCGTCTCCCGTTCCCGGACCACGGCGAACTCCTTGCCGTCCACCAGCACCTCCGCCGCCCTGGGCCTCGTGTTGTAGTTGGACGCCATGGTGAAACCGTAGGCGCCGGCGCTCATCACCGCCATGAGATCCCCCGGAACCGGCGTCTCGATGCGGCGGTCCCGGGCGAAGAAGTCGCCGCTCTCGCAGATGGGGCCGACGACGTCCGCGGTCATGGACCCGGCCTCGCGCCGGTCCACCGGGCGGAGCCCCTGAAAAGCCCCGTAGAGAGAGGGCCGGATGAGGTCGTTCATGGCGCCGTCCACCACCACGAAGTTCTTGGCCTCGGTGCGCTTGAGATAGAGCACCCGGGTGACCAGGATCCCGGCATTGCCCACCAGCGACCGGCCCGGCTCCAGCACCAGAGTCACGTCCAGGCCGCGGACCCCCTCCATGAGCGCCCTGGCGTAGTCCCCCGGGTCCGGCGGTTCCTCGTCGTCGTAGCGGATGCCGAGGCCGCCGCCCAGGTCCACGTAGCGGATGGCGGCTCCCTGGCGCTGGAGCACCTCGATAAAGGCCCGGACGCGCTCGGCGGCGTCCGCGAACGGCGCCGTCGAAGTGAGCTGGGAACCGATATGGCAGTCCACCCCCACCACCTCCACGTGGGGCAGGGAGATGGCGCGGCGGTAGGCCTCGGCCGCGGGGTCGATGCCGATGCCGAACTTGCTCTGCTTCATGCCGGTGGAGATGTACGGATGCGTCCGGGGGTCCACGTCGGGATTGATGCGGAAGCTCACCGGCGCGGTCACGCCCATGCTCCCGGCCACCTCGTTCAGCGCCTCCATCTCCTGCTCCGATTCGACGTTGAACATGAGGATGCTGGAGCGCAGCGCGTACTCCATCTCGTCCCGCGTCTTGCCCACGCCCGAGAAGACCACCTTCCCCGGGTCGGCTCCGGCCTTGAGCACCCGGAAGAGTTCGCCGCCGGAAACGATGTCAAACCCCGAGCCCTCGTTCACGAAGGCGCGCAACACCCCGAGGTTGGAGTTGGCCTTGACCGAGAAGCAGACCAGATGCCGGCTCGCGGCAAAAGCCCGGTCGAAACCCTGGAAGGCGTCACGCAACAGGGCAAGGCTGTACACGTACACCGGCGTCCCCACCGCGTCGACGACGTCCCTCACGGGTACGTCCTCGCAATACATCGCGTCGTTCCTGTGCGTGAAACGATCCTTCACGGTTGCCATTCTACACTCACCTCGTTCGACGGCCCGCTGGCGGAGCCGTCCACCAAACGGGTCAGGACCCGATACCGGTAAACCGTGCCGGCGCGGAGCTCCCGATCCGTAAACCCGTATTTCGACTCCCTGAAGAACCGGCCCTCGTTCTCCACGCTGAGGACCGCCCGCTCACGGAACGCGGTCCGGCATTCCGGGCAATCCGGGCGCGTGCCCTTGCGCAACACCACAAACGCCGCCAGGTCGGTGAGCGCCCGACCATCGAGAGCGACTCGCGGTCGCGACCATCCGAGGCGGATGCCGCGGTCCTCGACCCGGGCCGTCAGGTCGGCGATGGCCGCGGGAACCGTCAGCGCCGGCGCCCGCGGCGCACCCTTCCTGCCGCAGCCGGCGGCCAGCAGCAGGAGCAGGCACAGGCACAGGAGGCTCGCCGGCCACTTGTCTTTCGGCTCGCTGAACCCGCGCATGGCGTCCGCCCTTCAGACCCCCAGCTTCTTCAGCCGGCGGCGGACGTTGACGGACGCGGTGCCGCCGGGCGCGCGCCGGCGCTCGACTCCGGCCCGCAGCGTCAGGATCTCGTAGACATCCGGGTCGATGGCCGGACAATACCCTTGCCATTCCTCGAGGGACAGATCCTGCAGCTTGCACTTCTTGTCGATGCAGTGACGCACCACCCGGCCCACCACGTCGTGGGCGGCGCGGAAGCTGAGACCCCGGCCCACGAGATAGTCCGCAAGGTCGGTGGCGTTCATGAAACCGTCCTCCGCGGCGGCGAGCATTCTCTCGCCCCGCACCTCCAGGCCGTTCAGCAGCTCGCGCGCCATCGACAGGCACGCCGCCACCGTGTCGACGGTGTCGAACAGGGGCTCCTTGTCCTCCTGGAGATCCCGGTTGTAGGCCAGCGGCAGCCCCTTCATGATGGTCAGGAGGGCGTTGAGGTGGCCGTACACCCGGCCGGTCTTGCCGCGGATGAGCTCGGCCACGTCGGGGTTCTTCTTCTGCGGCATCATCGAGCTGCCGGTGCAGTAGGCGTCGGGCAGTTCGACGAAACCGAACTCCTCGCTGGACCACAGGATGAACTCGTCCGCCATGCGGCTCAGGTGGACGAAGAGGATGGCCGAGGCCGACAGGAACTCCAGCACGAAATCCCGGTCGCTGACGGCGTCGATGCTGTTCTCCGACAGGCGCGGGAAACCCAGGAGCCTGGCGACGTAGGCCCGGTCGATGGGAAAGCCGGTGCCGGCCAACGCGCCGGAGCCCAGGGGCATGACGTCGGTCTGCTCCCGGCAGTGGCGGTAGCGGCTCTTGTCCCGCTCGAACATCTCCACGTAGGCCAGCAGATGGTGCGCGAACAGCACGGGCTGGGCCCGCTGAAGGTGGGTATAGCCCGGCATCAGCACGCCCACGTTCCTCCGGGCCGCGCCCGCCAGCGCCTGCTGCAAGGCATCCAGGTCCTTCAGAACGCCGTCGAGAGCCTCCCTCAGGTAGAGCCGCATGTCCAGGCTCACCTGGTCGTTGCGGCTCCGGGCGGTGTGCAGCTTCTCCCCTACGCTGCCGATCTTCTCGGTCAGCCGCCGTTCGATGTTCATGTGGATGTCTTCATCGGCGACGCTGAAGGGGAACTCTCCGCTCTCGATCTCCTTCTGGACCGCCCGCAGTCCGGCGGCGATCTTCCGGGCATCCCCCGCGGGGATGATGCGCTGTTTGCCGAGCATGCGGGCATGGGCCACGCTGCCGGCGATGTCGTGCCGGTAAAGGCGCCGGTCCACGTCCACGGAGGCGGTGAAGGCCACCACGGAAGCCGCGGTGGAGCCGGCAAACCGGCCGCCCCATAGCTGTTTTCTTTTCCTGGCCATCCCGGTTACGCGCCCGCGACCCGTCCCGCCATTTTGAGCCGTAGCGCGTTCAGCTTGATGAACCCGTCCGCATCCGCCTGGTTGTAGCTCTCATCCTTCTCGAAGGTGGCGGTGACCGGGTCGTACAGCGACACCGGCGAGCGCCTGCCGGCCACCGATACCGAGCCCTTGTAGAGCTTCAGCCGCACCGTGCCGGTGACCCGGGCCTGGGTCGCGTCCAGCGTCTGCTGCAGGATCTGCCGCTCCGGCGCGAACCAGTAGCCGTTGTAGATCATCTGGGCGTAGCGCGGGATCAGCGAATCCCGGAGTTGCATCACCTCGCGGTCCAGCGTGAGGTGCTCGACGGCTCTGCGGGCCGCGTGCAGGACGGTTCCTCCCGGGGTCTCGTAGATGCCCCGGGACTTCATGCCGGCGTAGCGGTTCTCCACCATGTCCACCCGGCCGATGCCGTGGCGCGCGCCGAGGGCATTCAACGCCGCCAGCATCGCCGCCGGCTCCAGGCGCCGCCCGTCCAACGCCACGGGATCGCCGGCGGCGAACTCCAGCTCCACGTACTGCGGCCGGTCCGGAGCGTCCTCCGGCGCCGCGGTCCACAGGAACATGTCCGCGGGCGGTTCCTGCCACGGGTCCTCCAGCACGCCGCCCTCGTAGCTGATGTGGAACAGGTTGCGGTCCATGCTGTAGGGTTTGGCCTTGGTGACGGGCACGGGAATGTCGTGGCGCCGGGCGTAGTCGATCAGCGCGGTGCGCGAGTTGAGGTCCCACACCCGCCACGGCGCGATGACCTGGATATCGGGCTTGAGAGCGTAGTAGGTCAGCTCGAACCGTACCTGGTCGTTGCCCTTGCCGGTGGCGCCGTGGGACACGGCCTCGGCGCCCTCCGCCAACGCCACCTCGAGCTGCCGCCGGGCGATGAGCGGCCGGGCGATGGAGGTGCCCAGCAGGTAGGAACCTTCGTACACCGCGTTGCCCCGGAGCATGGGGAACACGTAGTCCCGGACGAACACTTCCCTGAGGTCGTCCACCACCACCTTGCCGGCGCCGGTGGCCAGCGCCTTGCGCCGGACCTCCTCCAGATCCTCTTCCTGGCCCACGTCGGCGCAATAGGCGATGACCTCGCAGTCATAACTCTCCTTCACCCAGCGCAGACACACGGACGTATCGAGACCGCCCGAGTAGGCAAGAACGACCTTGTTCGGTTTCATGACTCTCTCCGTTGACTCCCGGATTCCCTTACGCTCCCGCGCCGAGGCACCACACCATGAGCGCCTTCTGGGCGTGAAGGCGGTTCTCGGCCTGGTCGAACACCACCGAACGGCGGCTTTCGATGACCTCGTCGGTGATCTCCTCCCCGCGGTGTGCCGGCAGACAGTGCATCACCACCACGTCCTCGTTGGCCCGGGCCACCAGCTCCCGGTTGACCTGGAAGGCGGCGAAGGCGTCTTGCCGGCCGCCGGCTTCCGCTTCCTGCCCCATGCTCACCCACACGTCGGTGTAGATGGCATCGGCGCCGCTCACGGCCGCCCCCGGATCGTGGGTGACGGCCACGTCTCCGCCTCCGGCCACCACCGAGTCGTAGATCTCCTCGTCCGGCTCGAAACCCTCGGGACAGGCCAGGATGAACCGGAACGGCAGTTTCTCCGCGGCCAGCAGCCAGGAGTGCGCCACGTTGTTGCCGTCCCCCACGAACGCCACCTTGAGCCCTTCGACCCGCCCCTTGCACTCCTGCAACGTGAGCAGGTCGGACAGCACTTGGCAGGGATGGTAGAGGTCGGACAGCGCGTTGATGACCGGCACCGAACCGAAACGGGCCATCTCCGCCACGATGTCCTGGGCAAAGGTCCGCACCGCGATGATGTCCACCAGGCGGCACAGCACCCGCGCGCAGTCCGCGGGCGTCTCCCGCTCGCCCAGGCGCACCTCGTCCGGTCCCAGGAACAGCGTGCTGCCTCCCAACTCGTTCATGCCGACGTCGAAGGTGGCCCGGGTCCTGAGGCTGGGCTTCTGGAACAACAGCGCCAGCTTCTTTCCGGCCAGCAGCGGCCGTTGACGCCCTTCCCTGCGTTCCTGCTTCAGGACCGCGGCCAGGGAGAGGACCTCGTGCAGTTCCGCCCGCGTGAGGTCTCGCAACGTCAGTACGTCCCGTTTCTCCATGACCGTTACACCCGCGCGAGCACCCGCTCCAGAATCCCCAGCGCCTCGTCCACCTCCCCCTGCCCGATCGTCAGCGGCGGCACCATGCGAAGCACGTTGGCGCCCGCCGGCACCACCAGCAGGCCTTCCCGCATGCACTCCTGGACCATGGGCGCGCATTCGCGGTCCATTTCCATGCCCAGGAGCAGCCCCTTGCCACGCACCTCGCGGATGAAGCCGAACCGCTGCGCCAGCGCGTCCAGCCCCTGTCGCAGCGCGCCCCCCATGGCCTCGCAGCGTCCCACCAGGCCGGCTTCCAGGATGGTCTCCATCACCGCCAACCCGGCCCGGCACACCACCGGATTGCCGCCGAAGGTGGACGCGTGGGATCCCGGCGGAAAGCTCCTGGCCACGTCTTCCCGCGCCAGCATGGCGCCCAGGGGAAGCCCGCCGCCCAGGGCCTTGGCCAGGGTCATGACGTCGGGTTCGACGCCGAAGTGTTCGTAGGCGAAGAGCCGGCCGGTGCGCCCCATGCCCACCTGGACCTCGTCGAACATCAACAGCAGCCCCTTGTCGTCGCAGAGCCGGCGGAGCCCGCGGATGTAGGACACGTCCGGCACCACCACCCCGCCCTCACCCTGGATGGGCTCGACCAGGATCGCCGCGGTCCGCTCGTCCACGGCGTCCACCGCCGCATCCAGGTCGTTGAACGGAACGTGGCGAAACCCCTGCGGCAGCGGATCGTAGCCGAGCCGGATCTTCTCCTGGCCGGTGGCCGTCAGGGTCGCCAGGGTGCGCCCGTGGAACGAGTTGAGCGCGGTGATGACCTCGCTCCGTCCTCGGGCCTGCTCCGAGCCGTGGCGCCGCGCCAGCTTGATGGCGGCCTCGTTGGCCTCGGCGCCGCTGTTGCAGAAGAACACCCGGTCGGCGAAGGAACGTTCGCATAGCGCTTTGGCCAGCCGGGCCTGGGGCTCGATGTGGTAGAGGTTGGAGACGTGGATCAGGGTCCGCACCTGCTCCGCCACCGCCTCGGCCACGGCCGGGTGGCAGTGGCCGAGGCTGTTGACGGCAATGCCGGACACGAAGTCCAGATACTCCTTGCCGTCCGCGTCCCACACCCGCGCCCCTTCCCCCCTCACCAGCGCGATGGGGAAGCGCGCGTAGGTGTTCATCACGTTTCCGTCGGTCAATCGTTGCATCTCAAGGTTCGACATGGTGCATCCATCGGGGCGCGGGCGGCTTTGAAAACCCGCCCCTCCATCTCTACGATCCTGCCACGGGCGGGGTTTGGAAGTCCGCCTCTACGCGTCTCGAATCACCTCGGTCCCCACGCCCCGGTTGGTGAAGATCTCCAGCAGGACGGCGTGCCGGTCCCGACCGTCGATGATGTGGGTCTTGACCACTCCCCCGTTCAGGGCGTCCACGCAGCACTCGACCTTGGGGATCATGCCTGAAGAGACCACGTCCCGCTCGATGAGGTCGGCCGATTGAGAGATGGTGAGGGTGCTGATCAACGCGCCCCCGCGGTCCCGAACCCCTTCGACATCCGTGAGGAGGATGAGCTTTTCCGCCCCGAGCGCCGCTGCCACCCGCCCCGCCACCAGGTCGGCGTTGATGTTGTAGGTCTCGCCTCTCTCGCCCACGCCCACCGGCGCGATGACCGGGATGAAGCGGTTGCCGTCCAGGGAGCGGATCACCGTGGGATCCACCCGGATGATCTCCCCCACCATGCCGATGTCGATGATCTCGGTGCTTTCCCCGTCGCCCGGCACCGTTACGTTCATCTTCCGCGCCAGGATGAGCTCGCCGTCCTTGCCGCTGAGGCCCACCGCGGCGCAGCCGTGCCGGTTGATGAGCGCGACGATCTCCTTGTTGACCTTGCCCACCAGCACCATCTCGATGATGTCGATGGTCTCCGAATCGGTGACCCGCATGCCGCGCACATAGCGGCTCTCGATCCCCATCTTCCCCAGCGTCTTGTCGATCTGGGGTCCGCCGCCGTGCACCACCACGACGTTGATGCCCACGTACTTGAGCAGCACGATGTCCTGGGCGAAGCTCTGCTTGAGCCCCTCGTCCACCATGGCTGCGCCGCCGTACTTGACCACGAAGGTCTTGCCGTAGAAGCGCTTGATGAACGGCAGTGCTTCCAGCAGGACTTCCGCCTTGCCTATGAAGTCTTCCACGTTACGCCGTCACCCCTTTTCCGACGACAGCCGGTGCAACGGTTGGGCGGGCACGGGCTGGTTTGAAACCCGCCCGTGCACCTCTTCGTCGCCCCTGACCGGCAACAGGTCCCTGCGCACCCTGGCATTCGACTACAGAATGTACCGGGACAGATCCTGGTCCTTCAGAATGGCGTCCAGCCGCTCGCTGACGTATCCGGCGTCGATGCGGACTTCCCGGCCCGGCATCTCCGGCGCGGCAAAGGAGACCTCGTCCAGCAGTTTCTCGAGGATCGTGTGCAGCCGGCGGGCGCCGATGTTCTCCATTTTCTCGTTGGCCTCGGCGCTGATGCGGGCGATCTCTTCGATGGCGTCCTCCTGGAACAGCAGACGAATCTTCTCGGTCTCCAGCAGCGCCACGTACTGCCGGATCAACGCGTTCCTGGGTTCGGTGAGGATCCGCACGAAGTCGTTCTTGTCCAGGGAGCTGAGCTCGACGCGGATGGGAAACCGGCCCTGGAACTCCGGGATCAGGTCCGACGGCTTGGAGTTGTGAAAGGCGCCGGACGCGATGAAGAGGATGTGATCGGTCCTCACCAGCCCGTACTTGGAGCTTACGGTCGAGCCCTCGACGATGGGCAGGAGATCGCGCTGGACCCCCTCCCGGGACACGTCCGGGCCGTGGACGGATTCCCGCCCGGCGATCTTGTCGATCTCGTCGATAAACACGATCCCCGATTGTTCCACCCGCCTCGTGGCCTCGCCGACCACGGCTTCCATGTCCACCAGCCTGGCCGCCTCCTCCTGGGTCAGCAGCTTCATGGCTTCGGGAATCTTCACGGTCTTTCTCTTGGACTGCTTGGGGAGCAGGTTGGAGAACATCTCCTTGATGTTCGACTCCATCTCCTCCATTCCCTGCGGGGTGAGCACCTCGATCATCGGCGTCATGCTCTGGGTCAGCTCGACGTCCACCGACCGATCGTCGAGCTTTCCCGCCCGAAGCATCTTCCGGAGCTTTTCCCGGGTGTCCGGCGACGGCCGGTCCACCTCCCCGTCACCGTTTTCCGGCGCCTGCGGCTCCGGCAACAACAGGTCCAGCACCCGCTCTTCCGCCAGGTCCCTCGCCTTGACCTGGACCTTTTCCTGCTCCTCCTCCCGGACCATCTTGACGGACAGGTCCATAAGGTCCCGGATGATGGATTCCACGTCCCTGCCGACGTATCCCACCTCGGTGAACTTCGACGCCTCCACCTTGATGAACGGCGCCTGGGCCAGCTTGGCCAGCCGCCGGGAGATCTCGGTCTTTCCCACCCCGGTGGGGCCGATCATGATGATGTTCTTGGGGGCGATCTCGTCGCGCAGCTCCTCGGGCACCAGTTGACGCCGCCACCGGTTCCGCACCGCCACCGCCACCGCCCGCTTGGCGTCACGCTGGCCCACGATGTAGCGGTCCAGCTCCGAGACGATCTCGCGGGGCGTCATGACGGGCGTGAGCGACTGTCCGCTCGACACCCGAACGCTCATCTGTCGGCTTTCATTCTTCATGGGGTCCGTCTTTGGCAACCGTCAGCCCGCGGCGCCCGGGCACACCGTGTCCCCCGGCTCGACGCGGCCCGGGTTCAGGGCAACTCCTCGATGGTCAGGTTTTCGTTCGTGTAGACACAGATCGCCGCGGCCACCTTCATGGACTCCTCTGCGATGGCACGGGCATCAAGCGGGCTATGATGAACCAGGGCGCGCGCGGCCGCAAGCGCATAGTTTCCGCCCGAGCCGATGGCGATGACGCCGTCGTCGGGCTCCACGACGTCGCCATTGCCCGATATGACCAGGGAATCCTCGGCATCGGCGACGATCATCAGCGCTTCCAGCCGCCGGAGCACCCGGTCGGTGCGCCACTCCTTGGCCAGCTCCACGGCCGCGCGCTTGAACACCCCGCCGTGCTGCTCCAGCTTGCCCTCGAATTTCTCGAACAGCGTGAACGCGTCCGCGGTGGCGCCGGCGAACCCGGCGATCACCCGGCCGCCGTGTAGCTTCCGGACCTTGTGCGCCGTGTGCTTCAGGGCCGTGTCGCCGAGGGTCACCTGACCGTCGCCGGCGACCACGACCCTGCCGTCGTGGCGTACCGCAAGGATGGTGGTACCGTGAAACATGGTTCAGACTTTAACATGAAACGGCGCACTTGGCAGGCCCTCGCCCGCTTTCGAAGACGGCCGGGGGCAGGCCCGCCGGGCCGGTCAGGCCCTGGGATGGGCGCGGTCGTAGACGGCCGTGAGCTGGTCGAGATTGACGTGGGTGTAACGCTGGGTCGTGGACAGGCTCACGTGGCCCAGCAGCTCCTGGATCGAGCGCAGGTCGGCGCCCGCGTTCAGCAGGTGGGTGGCGAAGGTGTGGCGCAGGCCGTGGGGTCCCATGCGTACGGGAATGCCGGCCAGACGCAGGTATTTCTCAACGATCCGGGCAACGCTGCGGGTGGTGATCCGGGTCCCGAAGCGGTTCAGGAAAACCGGTTCGTCGCCGCGGGCCGCGCGCCCCCACCGGCCCCGCTGATGGTCCGCGTAGTCCCGCAAGGCCGTCAGCGCCACCTCCCCGACGGGGACGATGCGCTCCTTGGAGCCCTTGCCGAAGACCCGGAGCACACCCAGGGAAAAGTCCACGTCGCGCCAGTCCAGACCCACCATCTCGCTGACCCGGATACCGGACGAGTAGAGCACCTCCATCACCGCCCGGTCCCGGGCCGGGAGAATACCCTCTTCCGGCAGGCAGCCCAGGACCCGGAACGCCTCATCGACCGACAGGAACTTCACCAGCGGGACGTCCTGCTTCGGGCTGGAGAACCCCACCAACGGGTCCCGGTCGATGACGCCCTCGCGCAGGAGATAGCGGAAGAACCCTTTCAGAGCGGCGAGCTTCCGTCCGATGGTGCTCTTCTTGCGGCGTTCGTGAAGGGTCTTGAGGTAACCCCGGAGCGATTGCGCGTCGACGGCTTGCAGCGCGGACGTTCCAGGGCCGTCCAGGTCCAGTCCGTTCTCTTCCAGATACCGCCGAAACCCTTCGACGTCGGTCAGGTAGCCCTTGACGGAATGGGGGGAGAACCGCGCCTGATTCCGCAGATAGTCCCCAAACCCCTCGATTTGCCGTGCGAATTCGCTCATGAGATCAATCGCGTGCGGCCTGCCTGAAGCCGGCAGGGGCGGGTTTGAAACCCGACCCTGCACCTGCCTTCGTCACCTGCCGGCCATCAACCCCGCAACCGCGGGTTGGACCCCCTACAGCGCCGGGGCGTAGAGGTTGTCCGGCAAGCCCTTGATGTAATCGACCGTCTCCTCCAGCGACACGACGTCCGCGTACTTCATGTTCATGTCGAAGAGGTTGATCTTGTGGGACGACTGACCGCGGTCGAAGGTGCACTCCTCCACCACGCTGACGCCGTAGTTGTACGAGAACGCGTCGATGACCGAAGCCCTGACGCAGCCGCTGGTGGTGGTCCCGGCCACCAGCAGGGAGTCGGCGTGCACCTCGTTCAGCATGCTCGTGAGCGGGGTGCCGAAGAAGGCGCTGGGCTTCTGCTTGCGCACCACCACCTCGCCCTTCTGAGGAGCGATCTCCTCGACGATCTCGTTGCCCTTCTTGGCCAGCTCGGTGAAATCCTCGCTGCCGCGCGAGTTCTTGCCGTGCCAGCGGCCGAAGGCGACGGACTCCTCCTCGCCGTGGCCGGTGGTGAAGAAGATCGGCAGGTGCTTCTTCCTGGCTTCGTCCAGCAGCGTGACAATGTGGTCCACGCCGGCCCAACCCTCCTCGCCGCAACTGTTGCGGAAGCGCTTCACGGACTCGATGATGGGCTCCCGCCGGTCGCCGACGAAGTTGTAGTTCACGTCGATGACCAGCACGGCCGGTCGTTGACCGAACCCCGCCTTTGCGCCGTAGCCGGACAGCGCGAACACTTCCTTGTCGCGATCGGTCAGAATATCGTCCCATGTGTTAGCCATTAGTGACTCCTTTCATGCAACAATGATGGTTCAACGAAAATCCACTCCACCTATTCGTCAACACGCCGGACCGACACATTCCCGGTGCTCGGGTCGTATGTCATTGCGACGACGTCCGCCAACTCGGGATCACTAACCGCGCTGCGCGTGAACACCGGTAGATTCGATCCCTTGTATCGCGCAGACAAAGTGACCAATCCGTCGATCTCCAAAACCTTGGCCTCGGCCCCTTCCTGCCACCGATTGCACATATTCCTTTGTCAACAACAGATCTTCCATCGACCCGCCAAGCATCAAGGATAGAGGCGACCTTTCGTCCAACAGAGGATGCGGCTCCCTTAGCCAGTTGTTTTCCGTTTCCAGATCTCGAAAGAGCGACCGAAGAGTCGCGCGAATATGAAACAGGTGTGCAATCCGGTCTCTCACGTCTCGTCCACGGAACTGTTCGTGACCGCCAAGAACGGCGGCAACATGCTCGGCATCTACTGAATTGAAGCCTAGCAAGCCCACTGCGTCGTTCGCTTGCAAGCGCCAGAAACCCAGCAATTTCAAGACAAATTGAATTGGGCCAGTCAGCCTGTTGGTTTCCTGGTCACGAGCCTTGCGTACAAGCTCGGTATGAACGTCGAGCCAGACAGGGCGAATAGACTCCGGTAGCTGCCTGTAAGCGCCACGATCCAGTGGTTCAGTATGCAGCCACGTCAAGTCTTGGGGCAAGCTATCATGACCCGCAGGTCCTGCCTCTCCATACATGACGTCCATTACGTGTCTCTCCGTTCCTCGAATATCGGGATGAAAATCACGGCACCGCCCATTCCGCTACCTCCCATGCCCCCCCGCTTATAACCCTCACCTCCACCACCGCCCCCACCGCCGTGGCCAACCGTAATCTGAAAGAGGTCGCCAACCGACAAGTCTCCAAGTTCCACCAAAAGGGTTTCTCCCGGGAACCCTTTGCCGCCATTTCCACCATTCGACACAGTTCGTCCGGGATTCAGGGGCACGACTGCTCCCCGGCCACCTTCGCCACCGTCACCATGGTGACACCCTAAGCCGCTTCCCCCGTTTTTCGGTTGGCCGTCGACAAAGTCACCGCCGTCACCGCCGCCGCCAGCCGCCTGGTAGGTCTTCTGTCGGATCGTGACCATCGTTGCTTTGCCGCCACCACCGCCACGGCCGCCCCTGGAGCCGTAAAGATTGAGTCCTTCCATACAAAACGCGCCACCGCCGCCACCGCCGGCAGCGCCCTTGACGACAACCAGACCAAGGGCAGTGGGCCACGGCCACTCGAAGGTGTCGGATTCGACAAACCGGATTATTCCTGATTTTCGCATACCGGTAGTCAACACTGAAGAAACATACGGACGCAGAGCCCAGGACTGCCCCAGCGAATTTAATCATACCGACCGATAGACCGCCACGCAATCAGGGCTGGGTGAACTGCAAAAGGGTCTGGACGCCGCCGAACACGCCGAGATCGTTGCCTCGCCGGCACAAGCCTTCGCTCCATCCGTCACCCTCTTGTCGTGTTGTACGAGGCGGTTCCCGTGCAGGACGAGTTCCTTGACTTGGGAGGCCCCAGATTCCATATTGACACGTCGTGTTGACAGACCGATTTCATCGTCCGTTGCAGGACCTGCGGGTCTCCGTAACGGACCGGTGCAACTTCCGTTGCACCTACTGCATGCCCTTCGACCACTACGACTGGATCGACAAGCGGGAGATCCTGACCTACGAGGAGATCTGCCGGGTGGTACGGCTTGCCGTGCCCCTGGGAGTGCGGAAGATCCGCCTGACCGGAGGAGAGCCGCTGTTGAGGCGTGACCTGCCGGACCTGGTGCGCCAGCTCTCGGGCATTCCCGGCATCGACGACATCGCCCTCACCACCAACGGCTCACGGCTGAGCGAGAGGGCCGGGGCGTTGCGGTCCGCCGGACTGAAGCGCATCAACGTGAGTATCGACAGTCTCGACCCGGAGCGTTTCACCCGAATCACGAAGCGCGGCGACCTTGACAACGTGTTGAAGGGACTGTTCTCGGCCCGGGAAGCCGGGTTGAACCCGATCAAGATCAACGCCGTCATCGAACGCGGCGTCAACGAGGACGACATCCTCCCGCTGGTGGAGTTCGGCCGGGATCACGGCTTCGTGATGCGTTTCATCGAATACATGGACGTGGGCACGGCCAACGCCTGGCGGCTCGAGCGGACCGTGCCGAAGCAGGAGATCCTGGAACGGATCGCCGCGCGCTTCCCGCTGGATGCCGTGGACAGGGGCGACGGCCATGCCCCGGCCGTGGACTACGCCTTCCGCGACGGCAAGGGCATGGTGGGCATCGTGGCGTCCGTGACAGAGCCTTTCTGTGGCGCCTGCAGCCGCGGGCGCCTGACCGCGGACGGGCGGTTGGTCACCTGCCTCTTTTCCCGCACCGGGCACGACCTCAAGTCGCGGCTGCGGAGCAACGCCGGCGACGACGAGATCGGCCGGTGGATGGAAGCCATCTGGACCGGCCGGACCGACCGCTTCTCGGCCGATCGGCTCAGCGCCATTCAATCGCCGGACGGCTACGACCCCGGACAACACGACAAGATCGAGATGATTACGCTGGGGGGATGACGCGCTGCCGCGGTTTCCGGCGCGCGTGGTTCCCGCACGGTTGGCCTGCCCCTTCGAGGCCTCTTCACGAGGACGTTCTCATGCTGCTCATCAATAACGAAACCGTAGAGGAAATCCTCGACATGAAGGGGTGCATCGACGCCCTGGAGACCGGCTACCGCGACCTGCTGGCACAGCGGGCCGTCTACCGGCCCCGCATCGATCTTTACGTGCCGCAGGAAGAGCCCGAACGGATGTACCGTTGGGGGACCATGGAGGGTGCCTCCCGCTCCTTCGGCGTGTTCGCCATCCGCATGAAGTCCGACATGCTGGAGTGGCCGGAGGGCCGCACGGTGGAGAAGTACTGTATGGAGCCCGGCACCTACTGCGGCCTGGTGCTGGTGTTCTCGGCACGGAACGCCGAACCCCTGGCGATCATCAACGACGGCATCATCCAGCACATGCGGGTAGGCGCCTGCGCCGGCCTGGCGGCCCGATACCTGGCCCGGGACGACGCGGACGTGGTGGGCATGCTCGGCTCCGGCGGGATGGCGGAGACCTATCTGCGGGCGTTCGCCGAGGTTCGGAAACTCCGTGAGGTCAAGGTCTACAGTCCCACCCCGGCCAACCGCGAGGCCTACGCGCGGAAGATGAGCGAGCTGCTGGGGGTGCCGGTGAAGACCTGCGAAGGCATCGGGGAGGTGGTCCGGGGCTCGGACATGGTCGCCACCTGCACCGACTCGGTCCGGGTGGTGGTGGAGAACCCCGGCTGGGTGAAGGACGGCGCCTTCATCACCTGCGTCCGCAGCAACGAATGGGCCCCCGGCATACTCGACCGCTGCGACGTGACCGTGAAGCTCGGCCGCGGCACCATCGGCACGCTGGACCAGGGCATGCGGCGTATCGCCGGGTACGCCTCCTACGTGGCCGGCACCGATGATGAGACGGCGCGCATCGTCAACCCGGGAGTGGACCTGTTCTCCGGCCAGCACCCTTTGCTCACGGACCTCATGGGCGGCACGGCCCAGGGCCGGAGCAAGGATTCGGACGTGACGTTCTTTCTGAACGACGGCACCCAGGGACTCCAGTTCGCCTCCGTGGCCGGGTACGTGGTGCGGAAGGCTCAGGAGGCCGGCGCCGGCCGGGAGATCCCGCGGGAGTGGTTCACCCAGAACATTCGAGATTAGCCCCCGCCCCACCTGGATTCCCGCTCGTGCGGGAATGACGGATTCGGGTTGCGCGTGGAAACTTGGTTCGAGGGAGAGATGGCTCATGCTCAAGGTCATTCCAGTTGAGGAAGCGGTGGGCCTGCGACTGGCTCACGACATCACGGAGATCATCCCCGGTGGACACAAGGGCCCCCGGTTCAAGCGCGGGCATCTCATAGCCGACGAGGACGTGCCGCGGCTGCTGGACGTGGGCAAGGCCCACATCTACATCATGGAACTGGCGCCGGGCGAACTCCACGAGGAAGACGCCGCCAAACGACTGGCCCGGGCGGCCGCGGGAGCCGGCCTGAAGCTCACGGACCCGAGCGAGGGCCGGGTCAACCTGGTGGCGGAAACGGACGGCATGCTGGAAGTGGACCAGGAGTTGCTGTTTCGCTTCAACGAACTGGGAGACCTGATTCTCGCCACGCTGAGAGCCGGCGACTACGTCCGGCAAGGCACGGTGGTGGGCGGCACCCGCACCATCCCGGTGGTGGTAAAGGAAGAGTTGGTGGCGCGGGCGGAAGCCCTGTGCAAGGACAGACCCATTGCGTCGGTGACCGCCCTGCCCGCGAGGAAGGTCTTCCTGCTGGTGACCGGAAGCGAGGTCTTCACCGGGCGGATCGAGGACGGCTTCGAGCCGGCGGTGCGGAAGAAGGTGGAGGGCATGGGCTCCACCCTGGAGCCGGCCACCCTGGCCCCGGACGACCCGGACGTCATCGCCGGTCACATCGAGGAGTTCGCGGCCAGGGGCGCGGAGGTCATCCTGGTGAGCGGCGGCATGTCCGTGGACCCCGACGACCTCACCCCCGAAGGCATCCGCCGCAGCGGCGCGAACGTCATCTCGCACGGTTTCCCGGTGCTCCCCGGTTCCATGTTCCTCATGAGCTACATCGGGGACATCCCGGTCCTCGGCCTTTCCGGTTGCGTTCTCCACGACCCGGTTACCGCCTTCGACTTCATGCTGCCCAGGCTCCTCTCGGGTACGAAGGTAACCCGGGACGATATCATGCGCATGGGCCACGGCGGCCTTCAGAAGAAGCACGACCACTGAACGCCGGACGACGGCTCCACCCCATCCCCTGTTCAGGTTCACTTCGCCTTGGACGCGGCGCAATCCAGCCGCCGCCGGGCCTGTCCGGGTAAGCACAGCAGAGGCTTGTTTACCCGGACAGGCTCGCAGCGCGGACAAACAGTGGGATGAAAAGATCTTCCCGCCGCGAGGAATCCGTGGACGGGAGAACGATTACCGTGTGGGGGATGTAAACGCCTCCGGAGGGTATCCGGTTCCGTATGTCGCCCGCACTGAGGCGCGCCAGGTTGGCGGGAGGCGCGGCTTGCTACACGGGAACCTGGGTGACCTCGACGCGACTGTCGTCGTGCAGGCGGACGGTGTTGACCGTGCCGGCGTAGCTCGGAGAGCCGGAGTAGTACGCCGGCACTCCGGGGTCGCCTACGCGCACGGCGCGGTTCCAGTGGCCAAGGGCCACGTAATCGGCGCCGCTGGCGGTGATGTTCTCCTGCCGGATCAGCCACGAACCGAGCAGCAGGTCCGGCCGGGGCGTGTCCTCCACGTAGTGGCCGTGGGCCACCGCCAACTGCCAGCGGGTGCGCCGCTCGGGCGGCTCGGGCAGCGGCATCATGTCCAGATAGTCCACATGGGGCCGGCCCCATACCTCCAGGTCCAGGTCCGGGAAGCCGCTCCGGTCCCCGGTGAGGCCCAGCACGTGCACGTTACCCGCGTTGCCGAACTCGGACCTGCGGTAGACCGAGTCCGGGGTCAGCGGGTCGTGGTTGCCCGGCAGGATCACGATGGGAAGGCCGAAACCGGTCATGACTTCCGCGACCTCCTCGGTGCGCCGGGCTCCCTGGCGGTTGTGATCGAAGGTATCCCCCGCCAGGATCACCAGGTCCGCCTGCTGCGAGCGAGCCATGGAAAGGACCTGCCGGAGAACCGGCACATTGCCGGAATCATCGTCGGTCAGGATGCTATCGGCGCCCAGATGCAGGTCGGACGTGTGGACGATCAGGACTTCGTGCCGTGCGCTCATGTTTCCGGTAACCGCGGGCCGGGCTATTTCATGAGCTCGGCGTTGATCTGGTCGAGCTGACTCTGCGACGGCTGCACCGCGTCCTGATCCAGATAGGCCAGCGGCGTGTCGCAAAGGTTGAGATCCTCGATGAACTGCGCCCGGTCTTCGTCCAGATAGATCAGGCCAGTGAGAAACTTGTGCTCGGCGACCGCGGCGTGGAGCGCGGTCACCGCCTGCATCCGGTTGGTGGGATCGTAGTTGTGGCCGAGCTTGTGAAGTGTAATTCGGGAACCGTCGTGCAGGGTCACTTCCTGATCGTTCCCCTCCTCGTAATCCACCTCGATGTTCTCGTAAGGCGGAATGAAGTCGATGTCATGGAGCGGGTCGAGGTGCTCCCGGATGTATTTGAGGCTCTTGGTGGAGCCGTGATGGTCGTTGAAGGTGACACAGGGGCTCAGCACGTCGAGGATGGCGGTCCCCTTGTGGGCGACGGCTCCCTGGATCAGCGGCGCGAGCTGTTTCCGGTCGCCGGAAAAGCTCCGGCCGACGTAGGTGGCGCCCAAGGTGATGGCCAGCTCGCACAGGTCGATGGCGGGCATGTCGTTGATCTTCCCGCCCTTCATCACCGTGCCCTCGTCCGCAGTAGCGGAGAACTGCCCCTTGGTCAGTCCATACACGCCGTTGTTCTCGATGACATAGGTGATGTTCACGTTGCGGCGCATCATGTGGCAGAAGTTTCCGAGCCCGATGGCAGAGGTGTCGCCGTCGCCGGAAATTCCCAGCGGGATCATCTGATGGTTGGCGACGTTCGCTCCCGTGGCCACCGATGACATCCGGCCGTGCACCGCGTTGATCCCGAACGCCTGATTCATGAAGTAGTTGGGCGTCTTGGAGGAGCAGCCGATACCGCTCAACTTGATGACGTTGCGCGGGTCCACGCTGCTGGCGAAGAACGCCCGCATGACGGAGGCCGAGATGGCGTCATGGCCGCAGCCGCGGCACATGGTCGACTCCGCCCCCTTGTAGTCCTTTTCCGTCAAATCGACGCGATTTGTTTTTGCCATGGCTCATCTACCTTCGTTTCGATGTCCTCGGTGGTCATCTCCCGATGCTCCTGAATTTGCCGAACGATCTCACCCGACGTGGCCGGCAGCCCGTCATAGATGAGGACGCTCACGATCCTCGTGGCGAACTCCGGATACTCCTCCTTGAAGATCGCGGCCATCTGCCCGTCGCGGTTCTGCTCCATGAGATAGACGACTTCGTGCGACGCCATGAACTCCCTGACCTCCGCGGTCAGGGGCAAGGCTCTCAGCAGCAGGTGGTTGGTCTCGACCCCGGCGGCCCGGAGACGGTCCCTGGCCTCCCGTACCGCCTCGTAGCTCGACCCGAAGCAGATGACGCCGGTGTTGACGTCCGCCCGGGACTCCACCCACGGCTTGGGGACGAAATCACGGGCGGTCTCATGCTTGCGCCGCAGCCGGTCCAGCGTCTCCTTGTAATCCTTCTCGTCCTCCGAGTAGCGGGCCCGGTCGTCATGGCCCGAGCCGCGCGCGAAGTAGGCGGCCTTGGGGTGGCGGTTGCCGGGAATGGTCCGCTGCGGCACCCCGTCGCCGTCCACGTCCCGGTAGCGGCCGAACTCCCCCTGCCGGTCGAGGTCTTCGGGGCTGAGGAGCTTGCCCCGGTCGAAAGGCTCCTGCACCAGCTCCAGCGGATTGGAACCCCAGAGGTTCATGCCGAGGTCGAGATCCATCATGACGAACACGGGAGTCTGGAACCGTTCGGTCAGATCGAAGCTCTGGCGCCCGAGGTCGAAGCAGGACTTCATGTCGTGGGGGATGAGGATGATGTGGCGCGTATCGCCGTGGGACGCGACGTGCATCAGATGAATGTCGGCCTGCTGGGTGCGGGTGGGAAGCCCGGTGGAAGGACCGCCGCGCTGGATGATGAAGTAGACTCCGGGTATCTCCGCGAAGTACTGCAGGCCGAGGGTCTCGTTCATGAGGGACAGGCCGGGACCGGAAGTGGAGGTCATCGACCTGGCGCCCATCCATCCGGCGCCGGCCACCATGTTGGTCGCGGCGATCTCGTCCTCGGCCTGGACCACCGCGTAGGTGCTCTTGCCGTCCTTGTCCTTGCGCAACCGCGGAAGATACCGCTCCAGGGCCTCGGCCAGAGAACTCGACGGGGTGATGGGATACCACGCGCAGAACGTGACCCCGCCGTAGATCGCCCCCAGGGCGCAGGCCGTGTTGCCTTCGGTAACGATCTTTCCCTCGTTTCCGCCCGGGATCTTCTCCAGCATGGCAATGGATTGGCTCAGACCATTGTCCCGCATGTGGTTGTAGCCGAGTTCGATACAGAGCAGGTTGGACTCGATCACCGCGGGCTTGTTGCCGAAGGTGTCGCTCAGCACCTCGCGGATCGTGTCCATTTCGATGCCGAACAGATAAGCCAGGGCGCCCACGTAGAGCATGTTGCGCTGCTTGGCTCTCAGCGGGCCCGCTTCCACGTGTTTCTGCACGAGACTGTTGGCCGGGACGCCGACGTACTGCACGCCGTCGCGCTTCAGGTGGTCGGGCAGCGGCTTGGAGTCGTCGTAAAGGATCAGCCCGCCGTCGCGGACCCGGTAGATGTCCTTGTCCGCGGTCTCGTCGTTGAACATCACCATCACGTCGATGACGTCTTTCCGCCCGAGGTATCCGTCGGCGTTCGCCCTGATCTGGTACCACGTGGGAAGGCCCTGGATGTTGGACGGAAACATGTTCTTGGAGGAGCAGGGGATGCCCATCTTGAAGATGGACTTGAACAGGATGTTGTTGGAAGAAGCACTTCCCGAACCGTTCGCAGTAGCGATACTAATGCTGAGATCGTTGACCGCCGGCATTTTGTACTCCTGGTTGTGACACGGGGCAGATCTGATGGGGGCATACTATACCAACGGAACGTAACCGAAACAAGGACTTAACGGTTTTCGACCGCTAGAGCCGCCCGATGGTCCCCCGGTTACCGCGCGGGTCTACCCCGGCGTGTAGTTCTCGTCGGATTCCCAGAACTCCTCGATTTCCTTCCAGGCCCTGCGCACCACGTCATCGATATCGAGCGCCTTGGCGTATTGGAGCACGTCGCCCACGGAAACGATGCCCACCACCTCTCCGCCGTCGCCGGCCACGGGCATGTATCGAAAACCGTTGTCGCGCATCTTCGCCAGCACCTCCTGGACCGGCGACGATCCGGTCATGACCAGCGGATCGGGGGTCATGACCTCGGCCACCGGGACCTGCCCCATGTCCCGGTCTTCCAGAGCGACCCTTTTCAGGACGTCCCGCTCGGTGAAGATGCCGCCGATCCGTCCTTCCAGCGCGACCATGACGCAGCCCGCGTTCTCTCGCACCAGCTTGTCGATGACCCTGGTCACCGGGGTCGCGGCCTCCACCGTGGGGACGGAGCCGGATACGACGTCCCCCACCGTCCGGGAGTCGCGCAGGTCCGCGCCCAAATCCACTGCCAGGTTGAGGATCCGCCGCATGGAAACCAGGCCGACCATGCGCCGGTCGTCGTCGTAGACCAGCAGGTGCCGGTACCGGCCCTTGTACATCCGTCCCAGCACCTCCACGATCGATGTCCGCTGTGGAACCCCCTGAATCGGGGTCGTCATCACCCGGCGCACGGGGGTCTTGTGCACGTCCAGCGCCCGGTTCATGACCCGCCTCAGCACATCCTGCTCGGTGAAGATGCCGGCCGGCGCGTCGTTTTCCGTGATGACGACGCGGCCCACCCGGCGGTCCACCATGAGCCGGGTCACCTCCCGTATGGTGCTCGACGGCTCGGCGGTGATGACCGCGGTCGTCATGATCTCGCTGACCTTGTTCGTCAACATGGGAACCTCCACGACGTCGCCGCCGCTGCATGTAATCGTCCGGCAGGGTGGCCCAAGGCATTGCCTCGAGCCGCAAACCATACTAATTTGTCCTTAGCATAACCACAGTAACCGCCCTGCGCAATTTCCCATGGAATCCTTCATCGCCTGGTTGTTCCTGGCCTTCCTGGTCACGGAACTCGCCGTCGAGTCCCTGCTCAACGAAGCCAACATGAGGCATCTCGGGCGGCAGTGGCGAGAGGGCCGGCTGCCGGATCTGTTCGCCGCCAGCATCAGCCGCGACACTCACGAGAAATCGGTACGTTACGCCGTGGCCCGGGGACGCTTTGCGCGCTGGTCGGCCATCTACGGGGCCGGGCTGACACTGTGGGTGCTGTTCGGCGGCGTGCTTCCCTGGGTGGACTCGCTTTGCCGCGGCGCCGGAGCCTCCCTGCCCGTGCCCGAGGCCGGCGGCGTCCTCTTCTGCCTCACCGTCGGCGGGATCTTCGCCGTCATGTCGCTGCCCCTGAAGATCTACGCGACCTTCGTGCTGGAGGAGCGCTTCGGCTTCAACAAGACGGACGCGCGCACCTTCGTCATGGACCGGGTCAAGGGGACGGTCCTGGCCGTGCTGCTCGGAGTGCCGTTTCTCTACGGCGTGCTGTGGCTCATGAAGGCCACCGGCGCCTATTGGTGGGTGTACGTCTTCGGGTTCATCTTCACGTTCCAGGGCCTGATGATGGTGATCTATCCCACCCTGATCGCTCCGCTGTTCAACCGGTTCTCGCCGGTCACCGACGACTCGTTGCGGGACGCCATCGCGGAGCTGGCGCGCCGGGTCGGGCTCAGGGCCGGCGGCATCTACACCATGGACGGCTCGAAACGATCCGGGCATTCCAACGCCTACTTCACGGGATTGGGAAAGGCGAAGCGGATCGTCCTGTTCGATACGCTGTTGCAGCAACTGGACCGCAATCAACTCCTGTCGGTACTGGCCCACGAAATGGGCCATTACAAGCAGCGGCACGTGCTCAAGAGTCTCGGTCTGAGCGCCGTCTTCCTGCTGGCCGGGCTGTGGGTGCTCAGCGTGCTCATCGACTACCCGCCCCTGTTCCGGACCTTCAGGCTGGATGAGCCCGCCCACCACACGGCGCTGGTCATCTTTTCATTGATTTCCGGACCGTTTACATTCTGGCTGGCGCCCTTCATGAACCGTATTTCCCGCCGGCACGAGTACGAGGCCGACGGTTTCGCGACACGGCTGCTGGAGGACGGCAAGCCCCTGGAAGAAGCCCTGGTGGCCTTGACCGTCAACAACCTGAGTCATCCGACGCCCCATCCGTGGTACTCCGCCTATCACGACTCCCATCCCACGACGCTGGAACGGGTCCACGCCATCCGCGCCGCCGGGGCCGGGCCGGCCGGGGACGCGGCCGTGGCGGGCACCGCCGCCGGATGAGGCTCTCACGAGGAACCCCATGACGCTGATACTGGACAATGACGACGTGCGTAAGGCCATCGACCTGGACGAATGTCTGGAAGCCATGGCCACGGCCTACCGGGATCTTCCGGAAGGCCGCTCGGTGAACCGCCCCACCACCCACATCTACACGCACCACTCCATGGCCGGCGCCTCCTACAGCTTCAAGTCCGTGGAGGGGGCGGTGGAGCGTTTCGGCACCCTGGCCCTGCGGGTGACCTCGGACGTGGTCCGGGAGGAAACCTACAACGGCTCGGTCCGGCTGGAGAAGCTTCCGCTGGCGGGACGCGGGCTGTTCCTCGGGCTGGTTCAGCTATACAGCCTGGAGAACGGCGAGCTCCTGGGCATCATGCCCGACGGGGTCATCCAGCAGACCCGGGTGGCGATCACCAGCGCCCTGGGCGCCAAGGTGCTGTGCCGGCCCGAGGCCGCCAAGCTGGGACTCATCGGCACGGGCGGGCAGGCGCGCGCCCATTTCCGCCTCCTGACCCACGTTCTCCCCATCAAGACGGTCAAGGTCTACAGTCCCCGTCCCGAGCACCGGCAGGCCTTCGCCGAACAGATGGGCCAGGCCGACGGCATCGCGGTCGAGCCCACCGGCAGCGTGGCCGCGGCCATTGCCGGATGCGACATCATCTGCACCGCCACCAGCACCTCGGCGCCCATCATCTCGGGGGACATGCTGGAGCCCGGCATGCACTACAACGCCATTCGCGAGTTCGAACACGACGAGACCGTGTTTGCCAGGGCGGACGTCACCGGCGTCCATACGCAGATGGGCGGCATACGGCACCACCTGCCGCCCGGCGCCGACCACCTGCCGGGAGTGCGGCAGGAAAAGCCGCGGGACTGGAGTGTCTATCCGGAGATTGCGGACTTCCTGTCCGGGCGGGCGCCCGGTCGCGCCAACGCCCGCCAGATCACCTTCTTCCTCAACAACATCGGCACCGGGCTCCAGTTCGCCGCCATGGGCCACTGTATCCTGAAAGCGGCCGAGAGGATGGGACTGGGCAAGGAAGTGGCGAGCGACTGGTTCCTGCAGGACATCAAGCCTTGATCCGGACGTGACCTGGAAGGACACGGACCTGAACCGGAAGCCGAGTCATGCGGAAACCCTTCTCCCTCTACGTCCACATTCCGTACTGCGTCAGCAAGTGCCCCTACTGCGACTTCAACTCCCACGTCGCCGCCCGCATACCGGAACGGGAATACACTCAGGCGCTCCTCCGGGAACTGCGCCACTATTCCGAGCACGAAGTCTGGGCGAGCCGTTCCGTCAAGACCGTCTTCTTCGGCGGCGGCACCCCTTCGACCTTTCAGGGAACCAGCATCGGCGCCGTGCTCGACGAAGCCGACGGGCTCTTCGGTCTCGATGAGCGGCCGGAAATCACCCTGGAAGCGAACCCCGGCGCGGTGGATGCCGGCCGCTTCCGCGACTACCGCCGTTGCGGGGTCAACCGCATCAGCATCGGCGCGCAGACCTTCGATGCCGAACTGCTGAGGTTTCTGGGCCGGGTCCACGGCGCCGAGGAAACGCGCCAAGCCCTGACGAGTGTCCGGGAGGCGGGTTTCGACAACTTCAGCCTCGACCTGATCTACGGGATTCCGGGCCAGACCGTGGACGGCGTCAGCCGGGATCTCTCACAGGCGTTGGAGAGCGAGCCGCCGCACCTCTCCGCCTACAACCTCACCATCGAGGAAGGGACCCCGTTTCACGCTCGCTACCGCCAGGGGCTGCTGCACCCCCTGGACGAAGACGTGGAAATCGGCATGGCCGAGCGCATCCAACGAACGCTGGCGCAGGCCGGGCTGGACCGATACGAGATCTCCAACTACGCCCGCACGGGCTTCGAGTCGCAGCACAACGTCAACTACTGGGAGGGCGGCGACTACCTCGGCGTCGGCGCCGGCGCCCACAGCCATCACCGCGGGCCCAGCGACCCTCTGGGAGAACGCTGGCACAACGAGCGGTCTCCTGCCGTCTACATGCGCCGCACCGAAGAGGCCGGACACGCGGTCGCCGAGCACGAGCGCCCGGAGTGCCGGCAAGCCATGGCCGAACACCTGTTCACCGGCCTGCGAATGATCGGCGGCGTTTCAGTGCCGGCCTTTCGTCGCCGTTTCGGAACGAAACCCGAGAACGCTTTCCCCGAAATCGCCGGCTGGCTCTCAGAGGGCCTGCTGGTCGAAACGAACCACCGCCTCCACTTCGCGCCACGGGGCTTGCTGCTGGCCAACGAACTCTTCGTTCATCTGGTGTAGATGGCTGACGCCGTTGGTGAAGTTCGTGCGGATGCAGAACCCTCCATTGGCGCCCTTCGACTTCGCTACGCTATGTGCGAACGGGTCCTGGAAGGGCCCGTTCATCCATTTCAGGTGCCCATCTCCCAGGAGGACAGGTAGCGCTTCTGCTCACGGGTGAGCTTGTCGATCCGGGTGCCCATGGTGGCGAGTTTGATGGTGGCAACCCACTCCTCGAGGGCCTGGGGGACTTCATAGACCTGGGGCGACAGGTTGTCGCGCTGCTGGACCGCCCACTCGGAGGCCAGGGCCTGGGTGGCGAAGCTCATGTCCATGACCGAGGCGGGGTGCCCTTCGGCCGCGGCAAGGTTGACCAGACGTCCTTCGCCGAGAAGGAAAATGCGCTTTCCGCCGGGCAGGGTGTAGCAGTCAACGTGGTTCCTCACGTTCTTGTCGCGTTTCTCCGCCATTGCCGTGAGGGCCTCGATGTCGATCTCGATGTCGAAATGGCCGGAGTTGCAGATGATGGCGCCGTCCCTCATGGCCCGCAGGTGTTCCTTGCGGATCACGTGCATGTCTCCGGTCAGGGTAATGAAGAGGTCGCCGACCTTGGCGGCGTCCTTCATGGGCATGACGTCGAAGCCGTCCATGGAGGCCTCCAGGGCGCGTACGGGGTCCACCTCGGTGACCACGACCTTGGCGCCCATGCCCCGGGCCCGGGAGGCCACGCCCCGACCGCACCAGCCGTAGCCCGCTACCACCACCCGTTTGCCCGCCAGGAGCACGTCCGTGGCCCGGATGATACCGTCGATGGTGGACTGGCCGGTGCCGTAGCGGTTGTCGAAGAGGTGTTTGGTGGCGGCATCGTTGACCGCGATGATGGGGATCTTCAGCGCCTTGTCCGCCTCCAGGGCGCGGAGCCGGATGACGCCCGTGGTGGTTTCCTCCATGGACGCCACCATCCCGGATGCCAGGTTGGCGTATTCCTGATGCAGCATGGACACCAGGTCGGCGCCGTCGTCCATGGTGATGACCGGCCGGTGGTCCAGCGCCGCCCGCAGATGCCGGTAGTAGGTCTTGTGGTCCTCGCCGCGCACCGCGTACACGGACAGGCTTTCCTTCTTCGTCAGCGCCGCGGCCACGTCGTCCTGTGTCGACAGCGGGTTGGACGCGCACAGCACCACGTCGGCGCCGCCGGCCTTGAGAGTGCGCACGAGGTTGGCAGTTTCCGCGGTCACGTGCAGGCAGGCGGACAACCGCAGGCCCTTCAACGGCTTCTCTTTCTGAAAACGGGCGCGCACGTTCCGGAGCACCGGCATTTCCTGATCCGCCCAAAGAACGCGCTTCCAGCCGTCGGCCGCCAATCCGGGGTCTGCGATGTCGAATTTCGATTTCGCCATGTTCCTCTCCGTCTCCGCCGGCCTGCTTGCACCGCTACCGTGCAGCCGTTACCGCCGGACGAGTTATGGGTGTGGGTTGGGTGCTACCCCTTGACTCCGCTGCTCAGCCTCGCCGCACGATCGGTCTGCTCCCAGGTGAAGAGACCGCTCTCCGGCCGGCGGCCGAAATGGCCGTAGGCAGCGGTTTTCTGGTAGATGGGCGCTCGCAGGTTCAGCGCGTCGATGATCCCCTTCGGGGTGAGCTCGAAGTTCTCCCGCACCAGCTTCACGATCTCGGAGTCCGAGACCACGCCGGTGCCGAAGGTATCGACGGCGATGGAGACCGGCTCCGCCACGCCGATGACGTAGGCGAGCTGGATCTCGCAGCGTTGCGCCAGTTTGGCGGCCACGACGTTCTTGGCCACGTAGCGGGCCACGTAGGCCGCGCTCCTGTCGACCTTGGAAGGGTCCTTGCCCGAGAACGCGCCGCCGCCGTGACGCCCCATACCGCCGTAGGTGTCCACGATGATCTTGCGGCCGGTGAGGCCGGCGTCGGCCTGCGGCCCTCCGATCTCGAAGCTGCCCGTGGGGTTGACCAGAAACTCCGTATCGTTGTCCAGGTATCGGGCCGGCACCACGGCCCGGACGACGTTCTCGATGACGGTTTCCTTGAGCTTGCCGTGCTCCACGTCGCCGACGTGCTGGGTCGACACCACCACGTTGCTGACCCGGTGCGGCCGTCCGTCTCGGTACTCGACGCTCACCTGGGATTTGGAATCCGGTCGAAGGAACGGCGCCTCTCCGGATTTCCTCAGCTTCGCCAGATAGGACATCAGGTCATGGGCGAGCTTGATCGGCAGCGGCATCAGCTCTTCGGTCTCGTCGCAGGCATAGCCGAACATCATCCCCTGATCGCCCGCGCCCTGCTCCTTGAACAGGCCCTCGCCCTCGGTAACCCCCTGGGAGATGTTGGGGGACTGACTCACCAGTCTCACGAGGACCTCACAGGCGTTGCCGTCGAAACCCTTGGAGGGGTCGTCGTAACCGATGTCGAGAGCCACCCGGCGCGCCACGCTCTCGTAGTCCACCTTGCCCCGGCTGGTAATCTCGCCCGCTATCACGACCAGGTCATTCTTGACCAGGGTCTCGCATGCGACCCGGCTGTCCGGGTCCTGCGCCAGATGGGCGTCGAGCACCGCATCCGAGATCTGATCGCACATCTTGTCGGGATGCCCCTCCGAAACCGACTCCGAGGTGAAAACAAAATCCTTGTTCGTCATGGATAGTTCCTGTTCGACCCTTCCGTTGGCGTCTTTCTAGTCGCTCTCGCGAAACTTGTCCTCGATGAGCTGCTCGATGGCAAGCATCGCTTCCTGGGCGTCGGCCCCCCTCGTCTCAACGCGGACTTTGCTCCCCTTGGCCGCTCCGAGCGTCAAGACGCCGATGATGCTTCGCGCATTCACGACGTTGTCGTCCTTGGAGATCTTCACCTCCGAGGAGAACTGATGCACGGTCTGGACCAGTAGCGCGGAGGCGCGGGCGTGCATCCCGAGTCGGTTCTTTATTTCGAATTTCTTTCTAACGCGGTGCATCGATCATCTGTCAATGTCCCGGTTCCAGGAGCCCCAACCCACTAACAAAAAACGGGGCGGTAAGAAACCGCGGGCCGGCGGCGACGGCCGGGGGTCAGAGGTCCCTTTCCTTCTCCTCGAGGAGACTCACCACCTCTTCGGGAGTCTGGACCTGCATCAGGTGCTCCCTGAGCGATGCGTCTTTCACCAGCCGGGACACTCGGGCCAATGCGCTCAGATGCTCGGAGGTCGAGCCTTCGGGAGCGACCAGCAGAAAGAACAGATGCGTGGGCGTGCCGTCCTGGGCGTCGAAATCGACCCCTTCGCGACTGCGGGCAAAAGCGATGAACACGCGCTTCAAACCGGGCAGCTTGCCGTGGGGTATGGCGACTCCCTCCCCGATTGCGGTGCTGCATATCCTTTCCCGTGCGTGGACCACCTCGAGCAACCGTTGCGAGTCCTCGAATCCGTAGTGACTCGACACCCGCGTCACGATCTCTTCGAGCACGGCAAACTTTTCCCGCGCCTCGAGACTCGGAATGACCGCCTCAGGGTCCAGAACGTCGGTGATTCGCAACCTCTACCCCCTTTTGTGGACGCGCGCCGCATCAGTCCGGCGCGACCCGATGATTCGCGAACGGTTCCCGTCTCCGGGATGACGGCAGAATACCAAGCTGCTCACGGTACTTGGCTACCGTCCGGCGTGCGATGTCAATACCGGCAACCTGCAGCGCGACGGCGATCTCCTGATCACTCAGGGGCTTCACCGGATCCTCGGACTCCACCAACGTCTTGATCTTGTCACGAACCGACTCGGACGAGACCACCGTGGAGCCGTCGTTGCGGGCGATCCCGCTTTGAAAGAAGAACTTCAACTCGAAGACACCCTGCGGTGTGTGGGCATACTTGTTGGAAGTGGCGCGGCTGACCGTGGACGGGTGCATGCCGATCTCCGACGCGACCTCACGCAACACCAGCGGTTTGAGGCCGGCGGCGCCATGATCGAGGAACTCGCGCTGAAACCGGAAAAGGCTCTCGCTGACGCGATAAAGGGTCTGTTGACGCCAGTGGATGCTCTTGATCAGCCAAGTGGCGGCACGGACCTTCGTCTCCAGGTACTCCCTGGCCTTGCGCACTTCCTCTCCCTGCTCGCCGGCCAGACGCCGCACCAGTGAACTGACCCGCAAGGGCGGGACGCCGTCGTCGTTCAGGAATATGGCATACTCCCCCGCCACCTTCTGGACCACCACGTCCGGAATGATGGTACGGACCTCGTCGCCGCCGAAGCCCCGTGCCGGCTTGGGCTCGAGACAGCCAATGAGATGAGCCGCCTCGATCACCTCTTCGAGGCCGACGTTCAAGCCCGCCGCGATCCGGTCATACTGTTTGTACTCCAGATCGTGAAGGTGGTTCGCCACCATGCCGGCGGCCACGCTCACCCCCATCCCGGCATTGTGGAGTTGTACCAGCAGGCACTCACGCAGGTCCCGCGCGGCAATGCCGACGGGATCGAACAACTGGATATGCGCCAACACCTCTTCAATGGCGCCGGGCGCGGCATGAGCCAGTTCGCCGATCTCCTCGACCGACGCCTCCAGGTAACCCCGTTCGTCCAGGTTGCCGATGATGCACATGCCGATACTCTCACCGGCCTGATCGAGTCCGGCCATGCGGAGCTGCCACAACAGGTGTTCCTGGAGCGTCTCCCCGCGGGTCACCGTGTTCTCCAGGGACGGGAAGTCGGCTTCCTCCCGGACCACCTCGGTGCTCACCATGTCGTGACGCGAATTGGAGTGGTTGTCCAGGTAGTCCTGCCAGTCCGCGATCCGGTCGGTGATCATCGTCTCGTGCGTCGCCTCGCGCTCGCGCACGGCCTCGGCGCCGGTTTCCTCGTCCTCGTGCGCTTCCTCCAGGGCCGGGTTCTCTTGCAATTCCTCGGAAATCCTCTGTTGGAGGTCGAGATGGGACAGTTGAAGGAGCTTGATGGCCTGCTGCAACTGGGGCGTCATCACCAGTTGCGGCATGATCTTCTGAGAGAGTTTGATTTCGAGTGCCATCGGACTACAGCCGGAATCCGTCGCCCAAATAGACCCTGCGTGCGTTGTCACTGGCGGCGATGTCGCTCGGGGTCCCCTCCGCCAGCACCACCCCCTGGCTCAGGATATAGGCGCGGGTGCAGATCTCCAGGGTTTCCCTGACGTTGTGATCCGTTATCAGGACCCCGATACCGGTCTTCGTGAGTTGCTGGATCACGGACTTTATATCCGCCAGGGCGATGGGGTCGACACCGGTGAAGGGTTCGTCCAACAGCACGAAGAAGGGCGACAGAATCAGTGCCCGGGCGATCTCGACGCGCCGTCTTTCGCCCCCCGACAGCGTGTAGGCCTTCTGATCGGCCAGGTGTGCCAGCCCGAACGTGCCGAGGAGCCGACGGCTCCGTTCCTCCTCCTCGTCCCTCCCCAGTCCCAGGGTTTCGAGAATGGCCAACAGGTTCTGTTTGACCGTCAGGCCCCGGAATACCGAAGACTCCTGGGGCAGGTAGCTGATGCCCGCCCGGGCGCGCCGGTAAACGGGAGCCGCGGTAAGGTCCGTCCCGTCGAGGGTGACGGTTCCTCCGTCGGCCCGGACCAGACCGATGACGATGTGGAACAGCGTCGTCTTCCCTGCTCCGTTGGGTCCCAGGAGACCCACTACCTCTCCACTCCCGACTTCAAGCGTGACCTGATCGACGACCCGCCGACCTCGATACGCCTTTATGATGCCATCTGCGTTGAGAAAGCTCATCGCGCCCGACCTGCGCCGTTTCTCAACGATTCAACTGCCCGGGGAAGATCACCGCCCTGACGCGCCCGCCACTGTTCTCCACCACGCTCCGGTCCTCTTTCATGTAGATCGTGATGCGGTCTCCCGAGATGCGGTTGTTCCCATCCCGGACGGTGCTGTTGCCGGACACGGTGATGGTTTCCGCCAAACCATCGAAGACGGCCTTGTCACCGGTCATCTCGCGTCCCCCCCGGCGCACCCGCACCGTCCCTTCGGCGACGACGCTCCTCAACCCCCCGCCCTTGGCGTCATAGCGGGCAAACAGGACGTCGCTGGCAATCTCGACGTCGTCCCGGACCACCACGACGTTCCCCTTGTAGATGATGGTGTTGGTCTTGCGCTGGAGTTCCATGGAATCCGCGGTGATGACGACGGCGGTGTCGCTGTCCCCGAGGAGGCCGCCGCTGTTCAGTTCTCCGCCCTGAGAGCCGTCTTGCGCCGCACCTCCCACGGAGATGACGGCCTGAAACAGCACGACCACCGCCAGACAGAACTTCACGCCGAAGACGCGGCGCTGCCAGTCACGTTTCATCGACCCTCACCCTGCTCCTCGTTTGACCGGCGGGCCACCGTCGCCCCGCCCGGCATGGATGGTAGTCCTCACCTTCCCCAGAACCTCCAGGGTCTCGTTGTTCAACGAGTAGGTCATGCTCTCGCCCTGGAATTCGACGCCGTCCACCATGGCCCAGACCCGACCGGGACTAACCACACGGTCATCGCGGTGATGGTAGATGAGCCTGTCGGTCCGAAATCTTGCGCCCTGGTAGGTGATGTCCACCGCACCGTTCAAAACCGCTCGTCCCAGGTGTCCGCCCGGTAGAAAGACGGTCCCTTCCCGGCCCCCGGCCTCCAGCGTGCGGCCGTCCTCCCGGTAGAAGACCAACCGTGGACGCCGTATCTCGGTCCGCTCTTCCGCCTTGTAGTAGGTGGCCTCGGCCCCCTTGATTTCCCATTCCTTCCGCCCGTCCCGGATCATGCTCCGGCGAAAATTCTTGACCTGCACGGGCACTCCGGGCGTGAATTGCAACAGCTCCCGAGGGTCCCGGTTCGCCTGCTCCCGCATGTGCTGCGCGACCTCGATCCCAACGAAGGTCGCCCCGGCGGCCAAGACGAGCAAGAGCAATAACCGTTTCGACCGCATGGACTGGACCCAGGCCCTGCCTTGGGAAACGAGACGCCGGCAGCTTATGTTCGGAATAACAATTCCGCGAAGGGGTGTAAAGCAACCGGCATGAAATTTGCGTGACAATCCGCCATCCTCCCGTGCCCGGCCCGTGCCGCTCCCGCCCGATTCCGGCTCAACGGTCGTACTCCTTCAACAACGCGTCCCACTTGCCGGTGAGCCGCAGCAGCAGCTCCGCCACTTCACGTACCGCGCCCCGACCACCCTCGAGAGTCGTGACGTAGTCCACGCGCACCTTCAGGCCGTCCCACGCGTTCTTCACCGCCACGGCGAAGGCAACCCTCCGCAGCACCGGCAAATCCTGCATGTCGTCGCCGACGTAGGCGATCTCGTCATCGGTCAGGCCGGTGTCCGCCTTGACCCTTTCGTAGCCGCGCCGCTTGTCCGAGACGTTCTGATGGACGAGCCCGATCGACAGGCGTTCCGCGCGCACCGCCACCGCCCGGGACGCCCGGCCGGTAAGCAGCCCCACGCGGATTCCCGCCTGTTGCAGCAGCTTGATGCCGTGGCCGTCCTGGACGTCGAAACGCGTGACCTCCTCGCCCCGTTCGTCGATGACGATGCCGCCGTCGGTCAGCACGCCGTCGACGTCCAGCAGCAATAGCTTGACGGCCTGGACCTTCCGGCGCAACTCTTCGGCCCGCGGTTCAGACAATACCGGCTTTGAGCAGGTCATGGAGGTGAATGATCCCCTGGGGCCGCTCCGAGTCTTCGGCCTTGATGAAGAGGGACGTGATCGAGAATTTTTCCATCAGCGCCACGGCTTCGGCCGCCAGCGAATCGGCGCCGATGGCTTTGGGGTCCCGAGTCATGATCTCCGCGGCCTTGCGCTCCAGCATGTCCGTCTTCCCGGCACTCCTGGCCAGACAGCGCCGCAGGTCGCCATCGGTGATGATGCCGACGAGCGCCGAATCGGTGCCGACGACGCCGGTCACACCCAGCCGCTTCGACGTGATCTCCAACAGAACGTGCTTGAGCGGCGTGTCCTCGGACACCAGGGGTATCTCTTCGCCGCAATGCATCAGGTCCCGCGTACGGAGAAGCAGCCTTCGACCCAGAGCCCCCCCGGGATGCCGCAGCAGGAAGTCCTCCGTCTTGAACCCCCGGCGCTCCAGCAGCACGACCGCGATGGCGTCCCCCATGGCCAGGGCCGCGGTGGTGCTCGCGGTGGGCGACAAGCCCAGGGGACAGGCTTCCTCGGGCACGCCGACGTCGAGCACCACGTCCGCCGAGAGGGCCAGTGCCGATCGCGTGTTGCCGGTCATGGCGATCAGTTCGAGGCCCCAGCGCTTGATCAGGGGCAGCATCCTGAGCACCTCTTCCGACTCGCCGCTGTTGGAAACCGCCAGAACCACGTCGTCCCGCATGATCATGCCCAGGTCGCCGTGGCTCGCCTCGGCCGCGTGGAGAAAGAACGAAGGTGTGCCGGTGCTGGCCAGGGTGGCCGCGATCTTGTGACAGACGAGACCCGACTTTCCCACACCGGTGACGATGACCTTGCCGGTACAGTCGTGCAGGATGCCCACGGCGCGAACGAAGGCGTCGCCGATGCGGTCCCTGGCCGCGGTGATCCCTCCGATCTCGACGTCCAGCACCTCGCGAGCCTTGCGAATGACGTCCGTCGCCCCGCCCACGTCACCGGCCCCCGTGCTCTTTGACCCGGTCATCGATGTCCTTGGCCGTCCGCAGCAGCTCGGCGAGCGCGTCGAGCGGAAAGGACGTGGGGCCGTCGCTCAAGGCCCGGTCCGGATCCTCGTGGACTTCCATGAACAGGCCGTCCACCCCCACGGCCACCCCCGCGCGCGCCAGCGGCGCGATGAACTGCCGGTCGCCGCCCGAGGCCTGGCCCAGGCCGCCGGGGAGCTGCAGGCTGTGGGTGGCATCGAAAACCACCGGGAAACCGGTCTCCCGCATGATCACCAGCGAGCGCATGTCCGACACCAGGTTGTTGTAACCGAAGGAGACCCCGCGCTCGGTCAGCAGCACGTTGTCGTTTCCCGCGGCCACGATCTTGGCGACCACGTTCCGGATGTCCCAGGGCGCCAGAAACTGGCCCTTCTTGACGTTCACGACCCTGGCCGCCCGGGCGACTCCCACGACGAAGTCCGTCTGCCGGCAGAGAAATGCGGGAATCTGCACCACGTCCACGACTTCACAGACCGGGGCAATCTGGTCGGGCTCGTGGACGTCGGTGAGCACGGGAACCCCGATCTCCCGCTTCACGTCCTCCAGTATGCGCAACCCCTGGTCGAGCCCCGGTCCGCGAAACGACTCCAGCGACGTGCGATTGGCCTTGTCGTACGACGACTTGTAGATGAACGGTATGCCCAGACGCCGGGTCAGCTCCTCGAGGTACGACGCGTGTCGCAACGCCGAGTCCCTGTCCTCGATGACGCACGACCCCGCGATCAGAGTGAACGGGCGTCCCGCTCCGACACGGATGCCGCCGATGCCGACCTCCGCGGTCATGGTCTCGACGCGTCCGCCACGATGCGCATCCGCGGCACTTCCTCGACGGACGACTGCCGCTGCCCCGCGGCCCGGATGAAACCCCTGAACAGCGGATGGCAATCCGTCGGGCGGGACTTGAACTCCGGGTGGAACTGGCAACCGACGAACCACGGGTGGTCCGCCAGCTCGACGATCTCCACCAGCTTGCCGTCGGGGGACAGGCCGCTGATCCTCAGCCCCTTCTCCCTCATCATCTCCCGGTATCCGTTGTTGAACTCGTACCGGTGCCGGTGGCGCTCCGAGATCCGCTTCTTCCGGTACATCCTGGCCGACAGCGAATCGGAAGCCAGCACGCACGGATAAGCCCCCAGGCGCATGGTCCCGCCCATCTGGTCCACGTCCTTCTGCTGGTCCATCAAATGGATCACCGGGTGTTTCGTCGCGGGGTCGAACTCCGCCGAATTGGCGCCCTTCAGAGAGCAGACGTTGCGGGCGAATTCGGCCACCGCGATCTGCATCCCCAGGCAGATCCCGAAGAACGGCACCTTGTTCTCGCGCGCGTAGCGCACCGCCCGAACCTTGCCCTCGGAGCCGCGGTCCCCGAACCCTCCGGGTATCAGGATGCCCTGGACGCCGCCCAGGAATTTCTGGACGTCCTGCTTTTCCATCTTCTCCGCGTCGATGCAATCGAGCTCGACGTGCACCCCGTTGGCGATGCCCCCGTGGACCAGGGCCTCCGTCAGGCTCTTGTACGATTCCTTGAGCTCCATGTACTTCCCCACTACCGCGATCCGCACCGACTCGCCGGCGTTCTTGAGGATGTGTACCGTCTTTTGCCATTTGCGCAGGCTCGGGGCGCCCGTCCACATCTGGAGCCGTTCCACGATGCGGTCGTCCAGGCCTTCCTGGTGCAGCACCAGGGGTACCTCGTAGATCCACTCCACGTCCTTGGCGGTGATCACCGAGGTCTCGTCCACGTTGCAGAAGCTGGCGATCTTGGATTTGAGCTGCCGGCTCAGCAGACGGTCGGTCCGGCACAACAGGAAGTCCGGCTGGATCCCCAGGCCGGTGAGCTCCTTCACGCTATGCTGGGTGGGCTTGGTCTTGAGCTCGCCGCCCGGCGCGATGTACGGGACGAACGTCAGGTGAACGTAGATGACGTTGTCCCGGCCGAAGTCTCGCCCGAACTGCCGTATGGCCTCCAGGAAGGGCAGGCCCTCGATGTCGCCCACGGTGCCGCCGACCTCGCAGATGGCGATGTCGTAGCCCTCGGCCGCCGCCACGATCCGGCGCTTGATCTCGTCGGTGACGTGAGGGATCACCTGGACCGTGCCGCCCAGGTAGTCGCCGCGGCGCTCCTTGGTGATCACCGTGTCGTACACCTGCCCGGTGGTGAAGTTGTTGGCCCGCCCGGTGGGGGAAGATACGTAACGTTCATAGTGTCCCAGATCCAGGTCCGTCTCCGCGCCGTCGTCAGTGACGAACACCTCGCCGTGCTGATACGGACTCATGGTGCCCGGATCGACGTTGATGTAGGGGTCCATCTTCAGCAGGGTCACCTTGAGACCGCGGCTTTCCAGCAAGGCGCCGATGGACGCCGACGCCAATCCCTTGCCGAGGGAGGACATGACCCCGCCCGTGACGAAAATGAACTTCTGTCGCAAGTTAGCCATGGCGCTCCCCAGTGTGCTGAATCCAGTACTGTTCGGCCCGTTTCAGGTCGTCCGGCGTGTCCACTTCCACACCCGTCTCCGCCACGTCCACCACCCGTATGCGGTAGCCGTAGTGCAGGGCGCGCAACTGCTCCAAACCCTCGATGAGCTCCAGCTCCACGGAAGGCATCGACGCGATACGCAGCAGGAAATCCCGCCGGTACACGTAGATGCCCAGGTGACGATGACCCCAACACACGGGCTCCGCCGGCTGCCCCCGGTGAAAGGGGATGGGTGCGCGGGAGAAATAGCACGCGAACCCCTGCCGGTCCGTCACCACCTTGACCACGTTCCGGTTGTGAAACTCCCGCTCCGAGGTGATGGGGGTACGCGCCGTGGCCATGGGAACGGCCGGATCCCGCACCAGGCAGCCGACGCTCCTGCGGATGGTTTCCGCCTGGATGAACGGAAGGTCCCCCTGGACGTTGACGATCCACTCGGCTTCCAGGTCTCCGGCGACCTCGGCCAGCCGGTCCGTGCCGCTCAGGTGGTCCCTGGAGGTCATCACCGCCTCCCCGCCGAAGGCCCGCACCACGTTCAGGATCCGCGGATCGTCGGTGGCCACCACCGTTCGGCGCACGAGATCCGCGGTGGCGGTGCTCTCGTAGACGTGCTGAATCATCGGCTTCGTACCGATCCTGGCCAGCGGCTTCCCCGGAAACCGAGTAGACCCGTAACGCGCCGGGATAATGGCGACAACCGACATGAGATTTGACGCGGTATCCGCAGTGAGGGGGCGCCTCACGTGACTGTCACATGACCGGTGAGGAGCCTGGAACCATCATATCCCCGGCCCGTTGGGGCTGTCAAATAAAGTTGCGGACCGCACCGGCCAGCGGGCCTTCCTCAACTTGCTTTCAAGATGGATTTTCTATAAGGTGCGACGCAACTTTCGACTTGCCGGGTCGCAGCCGGAAACGGGCAGGCAGGCGCACGGTTCTGCATGATCGGTTCCCGCTGCAAAGGAGGAGTGGAGATGGAGTTGCCGAAATGTCAGAAATGCGACAATGGCACGTTGATCCCGCTGTCGGACTACGGTCAGGACGGTGCATCCGTGACCTACAAGGCGTGGGTCTGCACCAACCCTGAATGCGGATTCTCTCTCAGGATAGACAAGGGCGAAGTCAGCTACGGCCGCAGGATCGAGTTGAAGCGTTAGCCGGAGCGACGGGGTTGGAATCAGCCTTCCGCCCCTGTGGCCTCACTCTGACCCCTCTCACTCCGACCCCTGTTTCCGGTCCCGGCTCGCGAGGAAATTCGCCAATCGCGTAACCCCGTACTGCGCCGCCGCTCCCGTGGACCACTCGGCAGTGTCTCTGAAGAATGCCTTGGCAGCCTGCAGCCCATCGAGGTCACGGCCCGCCAGCGTCTCCATCCAGCGTCCCTTCTCGCCGGCCAACTGATCCCGCGGCACCACCCGGTTCACCAGACCCTGCCGCTCGGCTTCCCGGGCGCTGATCTCGCCTCCGGTGATGACCAACTCCAGGGCCTTCTTCCGGTGGATCCAGCGGCTCAGGTAGGACATGACGATGGTGGGCGGGAACCCGGCGTTGATCTCGGGAAACGCGAATCTCGCATCGTCCGCGGCAAGGGTCACGTCGCTCTGGACCGCCAGTCCGCAGCCGAACCCGAACGCTTTTCCCCGGACCACGGCCAGGCTGATCCCCGGAAACGATTGCAGCAGCTCGTTGACGCGAACGATGCGGGCGAGACCCGCGGCGTACCGGGCGGCGTTCTCGGGCTTGGGCACGTCAGGCTCGCGCCCGGAGCAGAAGTGTTCTCCGCTGCCCTCGACGACCAGCAACCGAAGGGCCTTGTCCGCGGCGGCCTCCGTCAGGCTCTCGATCAGCGAAGTCATCAACTCGGAGTCGACGGCATTCCCTTTCTCCGGACGGTTCAGCGTGAGGCTCGCGACCTCGCCCGCTTTATCGAGAAGCACCTTGTCGGACATTCGGCCTCTTCCTTTCCTCGCGGCGCCCGTTCCGCAATAGCCCGCGACGCCCCGAAACCGTCATTCCCGCGAAAGCGGGAATCCAGGCGCGGCGGGGTGGGTCCTTCTCCTGCCACGCCCACCCCACGCCTCCGGCGTCTCCTACCGGTTGCCCCTGGCCTCCCGGATGAGCGACCACAGATATTGCGGCGTGAGCGGCAACCGGCGGATGGCGATGCCGAGGGGCTTGAGCGCATCCTCCACCGCGTTGGCCAGCACCGCGGGCGGACCCACGGTGCCGGTCTCGCCGGCGCCCTTGAAGCCCCCGGGCGTGAACGGGTTGGGGGTCTCGATGTGCTCCAGCACCATTTCCGGCATTTCCATGGCCGTGGGCAGGAAATAGTCCTTGAAGCTGGCCGCCATGGGCTGGCCATCTTCCGTGTAGGGCAACTCCTCGTAGAGAGCCCCGCCGAAACCGTGGGCCAGGGCGCCCACGTGCTGGCCCCTCACGATGAGGGGGTTCAGCATGTTGCCGCAGTCGTGCACGGAGACGAACTTCCGTATCTTCAACAGACCGGTGTCCGGCTCCACCTCCACCACCGCGGCCTCGGCGTCGTAGGGAAAGCTGCTGAACATGGCCACGCGCCCGCGCTCGTCGGCTTCGAACTCGATGTTGGGATCGCGAAAGTGGTACAGCACCTCCAGCCCCGGGTCCATGCCTTCGGGCAACTGGAACGGGTAGAAATAGGCGGTGCGGGCGACCTCCGAGAGGGACACGGCCTGGTCCGGGCGGCCTTCGACGCGCACCGCGCCATCGGAGAACTCCAGGCCGCCGGGAGGATGCCGCAGCATGACGGAAGCGATCTGGGTGATCTTCTCCCTCAGCGTCCGCGCGGCCAGGGTCACCGCGGTGGTGCCCACCACGGAGAAGCGGCTGGAGTACGAGCCGGAGCCGTAGGGACAGGCAAGGCTGTCTCCTTCCACTACCATGACGTCGTCGAAGGAGACCCGCAGCTCGTCCCCCACGAGCTGCGAGATGGACGTGGCGTGACCCTGGCCTTCGTCGCTGCCGCTCGGGAACACGTAGACCCTGCCGTTGGGGTCCATGCGCATGCGGACGCTGTAGTAGCCGGCGTTGTAGGAGCCCATGCGGGTGGAGCTCGACGGCTCGATGACCAGACACGTGCCGATACCCAGGTAGCGTCCCTCGGCCGCGAGCTCTTTCTGCACCTTCCGCCAGTGGTCGTAGTCCAGCAGCTCCAGCGCCTTGTCCAACGCCTCCCCGTAGCGGCCGCTGTCGTAGCGCGGACCGGTGACCGACCGGTAGGGAAAGGCGTCCGGGGGGATGAAGTTGCGCCGCCGCACGTCCACCGGGTTCAACTCCAGCCGCGCCGCGATCCGGTCCACCATCCGCTCGATGACGAAGCAGGCTTCCGACTTCCCGAAGCCCCGGTGCGCGCCGTAGGGCGTCTTGTTGGTCACCACCCCCTGGACCTGCCCTTCATAGTTCGCGATCCGGTATGCGCCGGGCACGAACATTCCGGTGGTGACGATGGACGCCAGGCCGCCGGTAGGATAGGCCGCGCCGATGTTGGCCACGATCTTGTCCTTCACGCCGAGGATGGTGCCGTCACGGCGCACCGCCGCCTCGATGTGGTGGGTCTGCTCGCGGGCGTGAATGGTGCCGGTCATGTGCTCGCGCCGGGTCTCCACCCACTTGACGGGACGGCGCGTGAGGATGGACAGCAGCGGCGTCAGGATCTCCTCAGGGTAGAAGGCCCACTTCTGCCCGTAACCGCCGCCGATGCGCCGGAACATCACGTGGACCTTCAGGTCCGGGAGCGCGATGGTGTTCTCGATCAGCGTACCGATGGCGTGCCCGATCTGGGTGGTGGTCCACACGCTCAGCGTCTTGCCGCTGGCGTCGTAGTCGGCCACCACCGCCCGGGTCTCGATGGGGGTGCCGGTGAAGCGGCCGCTGTGGATCTCTTCCTCGACGATGACGTCAGCCTCGCGAAAGGCGGCCTCCACGTCCCCGCCGGACACGCGAAACGTCAGCATGACGTTGTCGTCCCAATCCTCGTACAGACGCGCGGCCTGGGGCTCCAGGGCCGCTGCGGAATCCACCACCGGCGGCAGCGGCTCGAAGTCCACCTCCACGAGGTCCAGGGCGTCCTCCGCCACGTAACGGTCCACCGCCACCACCGCGGCCACGGGCTCGCCCACGAACCGCACCTTGTCCCAAGCCAGACAGTAGTGATCGAAGAACTTGATGGTGGGGTTGCCGCGCCGGAACGGATCCCGGCTCTGGAACGGGAACGGCGACAGCGGGTTGACGTAGCCGAGTTGCCGCACCTGCTCGCCGGTCAACCCGGCCACCACGCCGGGCAACTCCAACGCCCTGGAAAGGTCCACCCGCCGGATCCTCGCGTGGGCGGCCGGACTCCGGTACACCGCCACGTGGAGCATCTCCGGCAGCTCCACGTCGAAGGTGTAACGGGCCTGACCCAGGAGGATATCCGGGTCCTCCTTGCGCACGACGGGACTGCCCACCAGGGTGCGTCGCTCCGCGGAGCTCATGGGGTCCCTCCCCCGGCCTTCAACCCGCGGGCCGCGGACTCCACCGCTTCGATCACCGGCAGGTATCCCGTGCAACGGCACAGGTTCCCGATGATTCCCTGGCGTATGTCGTCGCGCGACGGGTCGGGGTTCTGCGCCAGCAGCGCATAGGCGGACATGACCATGCCGGAGGTGCAGAAGCCGCACTGGAGCGCGTGGGCCTCCTGGAAGGCGGCCTGCAAGGGATGAAGGCGGCCTTCCGCGGCAACACCCTCGATGGTGGTGATCTCTCGCCCATCCGCCTGCACCGCCAGAAAGGTGCAGGACTTGGCGCTCCGGCCGTCCATCACCACCGTGCACGCGCCGCAATTGCTGGTATCGCACCCGTAACGGGTGCCCTTCAGACCGATGACGTCCCGGATATAGTCTACCAGCAGCATGCGCGGCTCGGCCGCGCCCTCGTGGAGCGCCCCGTTGACCGTGACGCTGATCTTCTGCCTAGCGGACATGACCCCCCTTCACGGTTTCACCCCGATGGCGCCGCAGGGCGACGTCCACGGCCTTCTCGAACAATGCCCCGCATACCGCCCGCTTGTAGTCGCTCGAACCGCGGACATCGGCCAGCGGGCTCGCCGCGTCGCGGACGCACCGGGCCGCGGCGTCCACCACCTCCGGCTCGACGCTCTGACCGCCAAGGGTCTCCTCGGCCATGGCGACCTTGATGGGCGTGAGGCCGGCCGCGCCCAGAGCGACGCCGGCGTTCCGGCAGCGCCCGGCGTCATCCAGCTCCAACTGGACCGCGACGCTGGCCACCGCGAAATCCCCCGCCCGGCGCTCCAGCTTGAGGTAGGCGCCCGCGCTGCCGGCCTGCGGCACGGGCACCTGGATTTCCGTAATCAACTCGTCATCGGCCAGCACCGTGGTGTAGGCGTCGATGAAGAAGGAGGCCGCGTCCACCACCCGACTGCCGCGCGGTCCGGCACACTCCACCCGCCCCTCCAGGGCCTGCACGACGGGTCCCCAATCTCCTGCCGGGTCCGCTTCGGCCAATGCCCCGCCGATGGTCCCCCAACCCCTCACCTGGGCGTCGCCGATGACTCCCGCGGCTTCCGCCATCAAGCCCAGCTTCTCCCGAACGACGGGGGATGTCTCGAGCTGTGCGTGCGTGGCCAGGGCGCCGATGCGCAAAAGACCCGCCGCTCCGTCCTCCCCCACGTGCGACAGCCCGGAAACCCGCCCGATGTCGATGACCCGGGTCGGCTGGACCAACCGCAGCTTCATGAGCGGCACGAGGCTCTGTCCGCCGGACAAGAGCTTGGCCCCTTCTCCCGAACGCTGGAGAAGATCGATGGCATGGTCTACGGAATCGGCGACGGTATAGTCGAAGGCAGCCGGATACATGGTACGGGGACCTGACGTGAGAGACGCAACGTTGATAGCCCAGGGCTACCCGCGAGTCAAATCCAACGCGCCCAGGTCACGGAGCGAGACGCCTTACATTGCGAACATGATGACCGGCACCGTCCCTCCGCCGGCTCGACCAGCACAGGAAGGCGTGATAAGCAGGACCCGGCAGTACCGGCATGGCGAGACCGTTGAAAAGATCACCGCGGAGTATGGCGGCATCGCCCAAGAAGATTTTTGGCCTGCGTCCTGTTTGCCGCGAAAGCCCTGGGAGACACGACCTTCGCGCCGTTGGCTGCAAGAGACGGCCCAGGCCGTTGACGGCCTCATGATCGACGTCCGGTCACTTCCCGTCACGGGGATGCACTGGCACGCGGGCCGGCTGTGGCTCGCGTCCGCCGCCGAGTCCATAGTCGCCGCCTACGACCCCGTCAGCGAATCGTGCGACGAGATCCTTTCGTTTCCGGACGTCCGGCACGTCTGTCCGTCGAGCGAAGGCGTCTGGCTCGTCACCACCGGCGGCCGGCTGGGGCAACAACTGCTCCTCTGGTCCCTCGAAACCAACCGGGCGGTTCGACGCTTCGACTGTCCTGACGGCGCCGCCTCCGGCGCCACGGTCCTGAACGGCAAGCTGTGGCTGAGTCACCGGCGCAACCGCAAGCTGTTCTGCATGGATCCGCAGAGCGGCCGTACCTTGTGGACCATCCGTATGGAACACCAGGTTCTCAGCCCCGTTGCGCACGAGGGAGAGCTTTGGTCGGTCGAATGCGACCCCGGGCCCCTGGGAGACTGGAGCGACGAGAGCCAGGCGGGTTATTCGTTTCTCTGCTACGACCCGGTGCGCGAACTGGTGGTGGAGCGTCTCCCCGTGCCTTTCCGTCCGGCGTGCCTCGCCTTGAACGGCGAACGGTTCTGGTATGCCGTGCAGGATGAACCCGGCCTTCGCGCTCAGAGCCGGGAGTCGCTGTCTCCTCGCAAGGTTACACTTGATTAACATCCAGCAAACACACCAACTCAAATGAGGGCAAGGAGATCTTGACATTGCTCTATACACAGTCATATGATTGAAATTGATGGCCAACTGCGCTTATACTGGAGCCACTATTGGACGTAGACGAGTTGACGAGACACCAGTTGGTTGTTCTTGCACGGAGAAAGGACGCCCGTCGCCTCGACTTTAGTAGAGATCGCCCGACCGACTGGCGACCCAAGCAGGTCCGAAACCCGGCTGGACTACTGGATACCCACTTCACAAACGCGGCCGCCTGGGAGCTGATCGCGTCCAGGATTGAAGATGGCCACGCTTTGAGGACAATCCGATTGGACAAGCCGCCAGGGGCGACAGGCTACGTCATGAGGATCGACCTCGAGCCGGGACAGCCCCAACTCTACGTGAAGCTCCAACTGGGGTCGGGGAAAATCATCGGCCGCAGCTTTCACTACTCCGAACGGAAAGATTGAAGGAACTGAAGATGGGATCGCAACGCTCGACCACACGGATTCAGGCCGCACAGAAGAAGCACGAGTGTCCCCTGTGTGGTGGCCATAGAGTCACGACCTCCATGCACCGCCACACATTCAGCTATGGGTCCGGCGAATCCGCGGTCGAGTTGACAGTGGACGTGCCGGTGCGCCGCTGCGAGCCCTGCAACTTCGATTATCTCGATGAAGTGGCTGAAGACGCGGAACACGAGGCGATTTGCCAACACTTCGGTGTGCTGCCGCCCGGCGAGATTCGACGCATCCGAGAGGGTCACCGGATGACGCGCGCGAGGTTCGCTGAAGTCACCGGGCTCGGCGAAGCGTCGTTGAACCGCTGGGAGAACGGTCTCACGATCCAAACGCAGGCATACGACAAGTACCTTCGGCTGCTCGCTCTCCCGGGTATCATGCAGCTTATCGAGAAATCGGGCACTGGGGGGGCGTCCCTGCGACCTCTCTCGAATGTTGGTGAGAAGCGATTTCAGACGCTGGAAGTCACCGAGGACGTGCGCAGGGCACAGCAGAACTTCCAATTGCGTTCGGCTGCTTGACGCCATGTACGTCACGACCTTCTACTCATTCAAGGGCGGCGTCGGTCGCACCATGGCTCTGGTCAATGCGGCCGTCGAACTCGCCCAAAGGGGCCGTCGCGTACTTGCTGTGGATTTCGACCTGGAGGCGCCCGGGCTCGATACCTTCGACGTCATGCAAACCCGGGAACAAGTCCCCGGGATCATCGACTTCGTCGGCGAGTATCTGACTTCGGGACAAGCACCGGACGTCTCTCGATTCATCAGTGAAACCTCCCACATCGGTGAACGGGACGGCGGACTATGGATAATGCCGTCAGGGAGCCCCGAGACCTATGCTGCGAATTTCCAGCAGATCGACTGGGGAGCGCTGTACGACGAGCACGACGGCTACCTGTTGTTCGAAGATCTCAAGGAGCAATGGAACCGTGTCGTGACGCCCGACTACGTCCTGGTAGATTCACGCACGGGGCACACCGACACCGGTGGCATTTGCACCCGGCAGCTTCCCGACGCAGTGGTGGTGTTGTTCTTTCCGAACGAACAGAACCTGCGCGGGTTGAGACGGGTCGTCCGAGATATCCGAGCCGAAGCCGACAAACCGCGCAACAAGACCATTGAACTCCACTTCGTCATGTCCAACGTGCCAGACCTGGACGACGAAGACAGGATTCTCGACGACAAGATCAAGGCATTTCAGGAACAGCTCGGCTTTCGGCGCGAGCCCATGATCGTGCATCGGTATGACAGTCTTTCGCTGCTGAACCAGGTCGTCTTTACGAAGGATCGTCCGCGAAGCCGGTTAGCTCGGGAATACGGGGAACTCGTCCGTGAAGTCTCCGGACGCAACTGGGCCGACCGCGACGGCGCGCTGGACTATATCCTTCGTGTGGGCAGGCGCGGGCGCCGGATACGGGATGAGTCGATACAGACCATAGAGAACATGCTCCAGAGGATCGAGACCGCTCATCCGAAGGATGGCGAGGTCCTGTTCCGTCTTGGAGAACTCAGGGAGTATGACGGTCAACCGGAATGGGCCGCCTCGTTGGTCTCACGGGCGATAGACGCGGGGTACAATGGACCCGACGCGTACCTGAAACACGCACGGATTCTCGCACGCAACAACGACTTGGCCGGGGCGGAGCAGTATGCCCTGCGGGTGCTGGAGGCGAATCAGGTTCCTCCACCAATGGTGAGGGAATCCATCTCGCGGATACGCTCGTGCGTACCTGAAACAATCGCTGGGTCGGCTGCAGTGACATCACTGGATCCAGATGAACAGATGTGGCTGGCACGTACCCTCAATCGCTCTCGGGATGAAGCGAGGATCACGGCGCTCATTTGGCAGCGTCTCATACAGCTCGACGACTTCCCCGCAACCAAGCGGGGGTCGGCAGAGAGTGAACTGGCGCGGTCATGTATCGCAACAGGAAGGTTCTCGGATGCCGCAAACCTGCTCCTGCACGACGGACAAGACATCGACGAGTTGAATATCGAGGATGCCTTCAATTACGGCATGGCAGTGTGGGGTGCAAGTGGAACCATCCAGCCTCAGCCATTCAGAAGAGTAGTTGAACTGGATCAGCCGAACTCGGAAGAGACACCGAACTACCTCCAGTGCATGGCGATAGCCACTTGGGCCGCCGGCGACGAAGTAGCGGGTATCCGGTACGTCGAAAGAGCGCAACAGGCCGTGACATCCATGCAGGGAGCCTCGGAGTTCAGTTGCTGGCGTTACTATTGCGTAAGTACGGATACCTTTATTGCGGACTTGGCTGAGATTCGCGCGTTGATAAATGGCGACTCCTCGCGAAAACCGTTGTTCATGACTACGGCTGACGAGACCGAATCCCTGTCCTCCGGCCCGGTGGTGTTGTGACGACGGTCGTCGCGCTCCCGCTCAAAGCCGCTACGGGCGAGGCGAACGGAGACCCAACGGTCCGCACGGCACGCTTGCCCGTGCGGTCTCATCAGGTTAGGCTGCATCGCAGCCAAAACCGTTCAACGAGAGGAAGACGACATGTCTGCACAACGCATCATCGACGCCGATGGGCACGTCATGGAATTGGACGAGGAGCTTCGGGACTACATCGGTCATCCATTCAAGGACCTGGAATGGCATCGGTCCTACAGTTTCTGGCCGGGGCTCACCATGGACGGCTACCTGCGCTCGCTGAGGCAACCCGGCGGCTGGGTCGGCGGCGGCACCGGACCCAACGCCCGGCATTGGCTCGATTTCCTCGACAAGAACGGGGTCGAGCTGACCGTCCTCTACCCGACCCAGGGATTGACCCATGCGGCCATCAGAGACCACGACTGGGCCATCACCATCGCACGCGCCTACAACGATTGGCTGCACGATCGTTTCATGCGCGTAAGCCCACGCCTGGTCGGTGTGGCCCTCCTGCCCATCCAGGACATCGACGAGGCCGTCAAGGAACTCCGCCGTTGCGTCACCGATCTGGACATGGTGGGGGCGGTCCTGCCCTCGGCCACTCCTGGCGGGAAGCTGTTCAGCGGACCCGACTTCTACCCGCTCTGGGAGGAGGCGCAAAGGTTGGACGTCCCGGTCTCGCCTCATGGGGGTCTCAGCTTTCCCGACCTGGGCATCGACGGCACCAAGAACTTCATGGTGGCTCACTGCCTGGAACATCCTTTTGCTCAGTTTCGCCAACTGGTCAGCATGATCTCCGAAGGCGTGTTCGAGCTCTTTCCCCGGTTGCGAATCGGCGTGCTGGAGTGTGGTGTGGGCTGGGTGCCCTACATGATGGACCGCATGGATGAGGAATACGAACGCAAGGGACATTACTCCCCCCTCTGCAAACGCAAGCCGAGCGAGTACTTCAGGGAGGGCAACATATTCTTTGCTGCGGAGGTGGAGGAGGCGTTGCTGCCGCAGACCGCCCGGATCATACCGGATCATTCCATCCTCTGGGCCTCGGACTATCCTCACGAACGGGATCAGCGGGATTTTAGCAACGACATCCCGCATCTTCTGGGACGCGACGACGTGAGCGATGCCTTGAAGCACAAGATCTTCTTCGAGAACCCGCTGCGGTTCTACCCGCAACTGCGGGCGCGGTTGGACGCCACGGCCGGCGCCACTCTTGATTCCACCGGCGTCCACAGCCCCGGCCCGCGGTAACCATGGAGGCGGCGCGTCTACCGGAATGAAGCCGGAAGCGCCTGTCGGGCCTTCCATCGCATGCTGGTGGAGGGCATTGCCGTGAGCATCCCAAGGCATCCGTCGCCCGAACCTCACTGCTGCCGCATGTGCGGGTCCAGGGCGTCGCGCAGGCCGTCGCCCATGTAGTTCACGCTCAGCACGGTGAGGGAGATGGCCAGACCCGGCCAGATCACCCGCGCGGGAGTGATGCCGAGGAAAGGCACGCCGTCGTAGAGCAACCGGCCCCAGGTCGGGAAATCGGACGGGAACCCGAGGCCGAGGAAGCTGAGCGCGCTCTCCGTGATGATGGCGTGCGCGATGCCGAGGGTGGCCGCAACCGTGATGGGGTTCAGCGCGTTGGGGAGGACGTGCGTCAGGATGATGCGGTGCGGGCGCGCGCCGATGCCGTGGGCGGCAAGCACGAACTCGCGCTGCTTGACCGCGAGCACCTCTCCGCGAACGATGCGCGCCGTCTGCATCCAGCTCGTCATGCCGATGACGACCACCACCAGGATGAAGATGCCGAGCTCCGGTCCCAGGGCGGCTCGCAACGGGTCACGGAACAGCATGATGCCCACCAACAGCAGCGGCAGCACCGGCAGGGCGAGGAACAGGTCGGTCAGCCGCATCAGCGGACCGTCGAGTCGCCGAAAGAAGCCGGCCATGACGCCGGCAAAGGTCCCGAGCGTCAGCGACAGGACCATGGCGGCGACTCCCACCGCGAGCGAGCTCCGCCCGCCGACCAGCACCCGGGCCAACATGTCGCGGCCGAGGTTGTCCGTGCCCAGGGGGTAAGCCAGCGACATGCCACGGTTCCTGGCGGCATAGTCCAGATACTGCGGATCGACACCGTGGATGACGGACCCGAACAGCACCGCCAACGCCATCAGGGAGAACACCGCGGCGCCGGCCAGGGCGCCCTTGTGGCGCTGGAACCGGCGCCACACCTCCCGGGCCTGCGAGCGGCGTGCCGGTCCCGCGGCCGGTTCCCCGGCGGACACCAGGAGGCCGTCAGTCATAACGAATCCTCGGGTCCAGCACGCCGTAGAGGACGTCTGCCACCAGGTTGAACCCCACGATCAGAACCGCGAAGATGAAGGTCACCGTCTGGACGGTGGGGATGTCGGCGCTCTCGATGGCGCCGATCAGCAATTGGCCGACTCCGTTGATGCGGAATATCTGCTCGGTGATGATGGCCCCTGCGAAGGTTGACGGCAGTCCGAGGGCGACCACGGTGACCACCGGGATCATGCTGTTGCGCAGCACGTGCGCCAGGACCACCACCGGCTCGGCCACTCCCTTGGCGCGGGCGGTGCGCACGTAGTCCTGGTTGAGGTTCTCGAGGACCGCGGAACGCGTGAACCGGCTCAGTTGCGCGGCGTTGAACAGACCGAGCACCATCACCGGCATGATCATCTGCCTGACCTGGTAGCCGAAGCTGTCGAGGTCGGTCACCCGGTGGGTGGTGTCATAGATGGACGGCAGCCAGTCGAGGCCGACGCTGAAGACCACGATGAGGACCGTTCCCGTAAAGAAGGTCGGCACCGAGAAACCCACCATGGTGACGAAGGTGCCCACCTGATCGAAGACCGAATACTGCCTGTAGGCGGAGAAGACACCCACCGGCACCGCTATGAGGACCGCCACGATGTAGGAGATGCCCACCACGGTCAGGGTCTGCGGCAGCCGGGCTGCGATCAGGTCCACCACCGGCGCGCGGGTCGACCAGGAACGCACGCGCAGGCGCCCGGCGGAGTCGCCGATCTCGATGCCCCACAGCCGCTCGACGAGGTTGAGCGGCTCGTTGACCATGAACTGCCCGAGCCACTTGAGATAGCGGACGTGGAACGGCTGTCCGAGTCCCAGGCTCTCCCTGATGGCTTCCCGCGTCTCAGGAGGGATCGTCAGCGGAAGCTGAGCCGTCGGGTCGTTGGGCGCGAGGTCGAGCAGCGCGAAGATGACGAAGCTGATGGCGAGCAGCGTGGGGACCGCGAAGAGCAGGCGTCTGGTCACATACGTCGCCATGGACGGGACTCGTGCGCGCGACGGATGGCGAAAGCGCGCGGGCGGGGGCTGCTGCGGCCGGTTCCGTAATCAGCGCTGCTTCCGGCGGCGCCACTCCTGGATGTTCCACAGGGTTGCGTCCCAGGCGTTGTGGCGCACCCCTCCGAGAGACAGCGCCCGGGCGGCTATCTCGCCGCGGTGGACCAGCGGAATGACGGCTCCGTAACCGACCAGCATGTCGTTCATGCGTTTGGCGATGGCCGCGCGTTTCCGGATTCCCGGGGTCTTGGCAAGCAAAGCCGCGAGCTCATCGTACTCCGGGTTGCAATAGCGTGAAATGTTGCGGCCGATCCATTGATTCTCGGGACCCGGGATCTCCTCGCAGATCCAACCCTGCATGTAGGCCTGGGGATCGGTGCCGTCGAAGTTGTTGGTGTACATCTGGATGTCCGCGTAGAACTTCTGGTAGGTGTCCGGGCTCGACGGATCGCTGCCGAAGAAAACCGACCCGCTGATGTTCTTCAACTCGGCCTCGACGCCGATCTCCCGCCACATCTGCTTGATCAGGGCCTGGGTGCCCTGACGGACGGAATTGGTAGAGGTCTGGTAGAGGATCGAAAGCCGGACTCCGTCCCTGGCGCGAACGCCATCCGGACCGCGCACCCAACCAGCTTCGTCGAGCAGCCTGTTGGCGCCGGCAACGTCCCGGGTCTTGCACCAGTCGTTGGCGGTGGAGGCATAGACCGGCGGGGCCGGAAGGACGTTGCAGGTCACCCGACCCGCGGGACCATAACCGGCGTCCACCAGGATCTCCCGGTCGATGGCCATGGACAGCGCGCGCCGCACCGCCGGATCCGAGAGGAAGGGGTGGGGGTTCCTGCCGCCCTGGTAGGTGGACCGTCTGGCGCCCAGGGCCGGGTCGGGATCGGTAAGCTGCACCACCAGGCGCTCCACCAGGGTGCCGAAGGCGGACACCACCGCGCCCTTGCCCGCCTTGGCCATGGCCGCGAGGATCTCGGGCTCCACCTGGAGGTTCCAGCCGTAGTCAAACTCGCCGGTTTCGAGCACGGCGCGAGCCGCGGATACCGCGTCCCCGCCGCCCTTCAACAGAACCGAGGAGAAGGCCGGTCGGTCGGAGTCGCGGTATCGGTGGTTGAGGTCGTAGCGGACCACGTCGTTGGGCCGAAACTCCTTCACCTTGAAGGGGCCGGTGCCGACGGGAGCGAAGTTCTGCTTCGTACACTCCGGCGCCTTGGCGCCCATGCAGTTCTCGAACTGCCTCTTCTGGATGACCGGACAGATGGAACCGACGAAGGGAGCGTAGGGAAACGGCATCGGTACGGCGAAGGAGATCCGTACCGTGTGGCCGTCCACCGCCTCCACGGAGGTGACGTCCTGAAACCGGTTGGCCGCGTTGCAGCCGCCTTCGGGATGCATGCAGTAGGCTGCCGTGAACGCCACGTCGGCCGCGGTGAACGGCGCACCGTCCGACCACACCACGCCCTCCTTGAGCTTCCAGGTGATGGACTTGAGGTCCGCGGCGACTCCGCCGTTGTCGACGGTGGGGATCTCCGACGCCAGGGCCGGCGTCATGCTGCCGTTCTCGTCGTAGCGCGCCAGCGGCTCGAGCACCAGAGCGGCCGCGTGGATGTCCTTGGTGCCGCCCGACAGGAACGGGTTCAGGATCGACGGCGCCTGCCAGTAGAGCATCTTCAACTCGCCGTCCGTGCCGCGACCGGCGCCGGCCGGGGACGCGAACGCCGCCAGGACTGCCGCGGTGACGATGAACATTCGCAGTTTCGACATCACAAGCAACTCCTTACCGTAACTCATGCTGAAGAGACGGTTCGACACGCGTTCCCTTGCAGTCCGTCATGGGGTGTCTCCACACGGCGTCGCCGGGACGCCTGTGCCCACGGGAGAGGGAAGGCGGGTTAGCTGAACAGCACCTTGGCCATCTCCGACCGATACCGGTCGGCCAGCTCACTCCCCGGTCCCAGGACCTCGAAGATCTGAACCATCGCCTTGCGAGCGCCGTCATCCTCGAAAGCGCGGTCCTTTCTCAGCACCGCCAGGAACTCTTCGAGGGCGGCGTCGTAGCTCTCTTCCGCGGCCAGGGCCTGAGCCAGCCGAAAACGTACCTCAATGCTGTCCGGTGCCGAGGACAACTGCTGCCTCAAGGAGTCGAGGTCCGCGCCGTCTCCCTGACTCAGCATCCGCCGGGCCATCAGCCGGTCGGCCTCCTTGCGCTCGGGCGAGCCAAGGGGCACCCTCTCCAGCAGCGCCAAGCCGCGCTCCGCGTCCGTATCGAGCAGCGCGCGCCCCAGACCGAGAAGCGCGCCGGCATGGTGCGGCGACTCTTCCAGCACCTGCCGGTAGATCCCAAGCGCCTCTTCGGTGTCGCCCCGGGACGACGTTCGAGCCGCCTCAATGACCAGCTCATCCTGGCGCGAGGGCACCACCGAGCCGAGGACCTCGCGGACGCCGGCTTCGGGAAGCGCGCCGGTGAACTCCGTTGCGATGGCGCCGTCCTTGAAGACCTTGACCGCGGGGATCCCCTGTATGCCGAAGCTGGACGCGAGCTCGGGGTTCTCGTCCACGTTGACCTTGGCGAGAAGAAGTTTGCCCTGATATTCCTCCACTACCCGCTCCAGCACAGGACCCAGGACCCGGCACGGGCCGCACCACGGCGCCCAGAAATCCACCGCTACCGGGGTTTCCCCGGAACGCTCCACCACCTCCGCCTCGAACTCCGCGTCACCGACGTCGAAAACCAACGATTCCATTCCCAGGCCTTTCCGTACAGCGAGGACGGGCGAGCGCGCGTCCTGCTACTTCTCATGCGGGTCGAAGGCCGACCCGTTGAGGGTGAACCGGCGCTCCACCGGGGTCGGCTTGAGAATCGTCTGCATGACGTAGCACCCGTTCTCGGCGTTGCGGACCACCGCGGCAACCCGCGCCGCGGGCTCGTCGGACTCCACGTCGAGCCTGGTCTCGAACCCGACTCCCTGGGCCTCCACGGTCTCCCGCAGCACCGATCCCTGGCTCTTGAAACGCCCGGTTACGTGGACCCGGGCCTTCGTGATCCTCACCTTCATCATTTCCCCGTACCGGGAAATCTGGGTGAGCAGTCAGAACCCCAGGGAAAGCCCGAAGTACGCCAGCGGAGGCGGCGCGGTGTTGTCGCCGCCGGTCCGCTCCGCCTCGTCGCACAGAACGGTGAACCCCCGAGCCTCGCCGCGCTTCTTCTGCCGCTCCAACGCCTCCGTGTCAGCCTCGATGACGACTTCCCGCTTGATGGTTACGTCTTCTGCCATAGATCCCCCGTTTCAACCTTCAAAGCCTTGTGCTACCAAAGGTTAACCAAAGGACCGGGCAGCGTCAATTAACGGAGCTTCACAAAAGCATGGTCATGGCCAAGCGACATGCGAGCCTGATACCGCTCTCACACGATCATCACCACGGATTGGCGCTGGCTTTGCGTTGCCGCAAGCATGCCCTCGGGCAACTCAACCCCGGTGATGCCGCATCCATGGAAGCATGCGCGTCGGAAGTGTCCAGGTTCTTCAACGAGAGCCTGAAGCCCCACTTCGAGGCCGAGGAGACCGTCCTCTTCCCGCTCATGGCGGTATACGAGGGGAGCCGGGCGCTCGTCGCCAGGCTCGAAAGCGAGCACCAGGAGTTTCGCAGACGGCTGGCGCGACCGGCCGGCGACGGAGGGTTGCGGAAGTTTCTCTTCGACTTCGGAGACCTCCTGGAACAACACATCCGAAGTGAAGAGCGCGGACTTTTTTCCGCCTTCGAGGCTCTCGTGCCCGCGGCGGACGCCGAGCGGGCCGGCCACGAAATCAAACGAATCCTGGAGCGAAGCCGTTCCACGTCCTGATCGCCACGCTTCAGACCAAACCGCGTTTCCTGCCGCATGAAGACCAAGACAGCGATCCTTTCCATCGAAGACCTGACCGGCCGCGCAATGGCCGAGTTGTCGGAAGCATTTCGCGCCACCGCGGGTGTCACGGAAGTCGATTTTTCGCTGGAAAGAAAGGTTGCCGTCGTCGAGTTCGATCCGGAGGTCACGACTGTGGACGGGCTGATACGCATCGTCCTGTCGAACGGCTACAAGGTCCTCTGACAGAGAGTTTCCGAAAAGCGATGCTCCCAGGGCCATGCTCCATGGCCTGTCACCGGCCTCGGTATACCCGGTACGATGTTCTGATCGGGATGCTGCGGCCTCCGGCCCGCCGAAAGGTCGGTTATCCACCCATCAGCCTCACGTCCACGGCTACTTCGTCACGTTGCGGTAGTAGACCTGATCGAAGTTCGAGCCGGACACGAAACCCCGAACGTTCCGGCGCCGCGCCACCTGCTCCTTCTGCTGGAACAGGATCACGTAGGGGCCGTCGGTCTGGAGACGCTTCTGGAGTTGCAGGTAGAGCTGCCTGCGCCGGGTCGGGTCCGGCTCGTCACGCGCCTGGATCACCATGGCGTTGAGGTCGTCCCGCGCCCATGCATTGCGCCAGGCGAGCACGCCGGTGAGCCGGGCCTCGGAGCGGTTGTCCGGGTTGCGCGCGAAGGCGTCGGCATTGGAGTGCGGATCGACGTAGTCCGGCGACCAGTGAGCGAGGATCAGTTCGTGCTGGCGCGCGCGATACCTCGGCCAGAGGACCTTGCCCGTCTGGGTCACGACCCTGGACTTGATGCCGGTCCGTGCGAGGGTTGTCTGAATCGACCGCGCGATCTCCGGAAACGGCGGCGTGGTGAGTGTGTCGATGCGCACCTCGAACCCGTCGCCGTGGCCCGCCTCGGCCAGCAACGACTTGGCCTTCCGGGTGTCGAGCCGGTACGGCGTCTCGGTATAGGCCGCCCACAGCCCTCTGGGCCAGAACGCCTGGTGCACCACGAACTGACCGGCGAGGAAGGACTCCACCATGCCCTGGTAGTCCACCGCGTGTCGCAGCGCCTGCACGACCTCGGCCTTGCCGAGGATCGGGTGCGATGCGTTGGCCGCCATGTAGACCACCGTGGCAGTGGGATGGCCGTCGATGGCCACGCCCTCGACAGCCTTGACCTGCTCGGGCGTGAGGTTACGCGCCAGGTCGATGTCGCCCTTCTCCAGCATCAGCCTTTGCGCGGACGGCTCGGGCACGTGACGCAGGACCACACGCCTCATCCCGGGCGGGCCGCGGCGGTAATCGGGATTGGCTTCGAGGACCACGGACTCGTCGGCCCTCCAGCTCTCGAGCCTGAAGGGACCGGAGCCCGCGCTGTTGGACTTGAGCCACTCGTGGCCGAGGTCGCCGTCCTTCTCGTGGGCGAGCACGAGCCGCTTGTCGACCACCGAGGCGACGCCGGCCGAGAGCACGTTCATCACGAGACCCGGGGAGAACTCCTCGACGATGGTGACGCGGACGTGCCGTTCGTCCACCACCTCGACCCGCTCTTCGACGTTGTCCGCGTTCCAGCCGAGTTGAGTAAGGATGAAGGCCGGCGTCTTGTCGAGCTTCACCACCCGCTCCAGGGAGAACTCCACGTCCTCCGGACGCACCGGGTGGCCGGAGTGGAACCTGAGACCCTGGCGGATCCTGAAGGTGATCGTCTTGCCGTCGTCGCTCACCGCGTGGCTCTCGGCCACGCCGCCCACGAGCGCGTCCGGATCCTCCGGCTCGAACATCAGGATCCGGTCGTAGAGATTGGCAATGATCTCGCCGGTGGTGAACTCGAAGGCTTCGGCCGGGTCCAGGGTAACCATGTCGGCGATGTCCTTGGCCATCACGAAGGTGTCCTTCGGGGTGGCGGCCTGGACCGGCGTCGCAGCCAACGCGACCGCACACAGCAGGGCGCTGACCAGGCGGGTACAACGATCCATCGGGAATACCTCCTTGTATTGCAGTGGTTACACGGTGGTTGGTCTCAAGAGTTGGCCGGCGCGGGCGCGGGCAACTGCCAATGACCGCCGAGGGCGAGGTTCAGGTTGACGTATTGCGTGAGCCTTTCCCGTTCCACGGCGATCAGGCGGGTACGCGCGCCGATGACCCGTTGCCGAACCGTCAGCACGTCGAGCAGGTCGATCTCGCCCTCCCGGAAACGGAGCTCGGCCAACCGCAACGACTCTTCGGCCTCGCGCAGGGCTTCCGCGAGAGTGGCGGCGCGCACCGCAAGCACAGCGCTGTGGTCGAGCGCGGCCTCCACTTCGGAGAAAGCATCCAACGCCGTTTTGGCGTAGGCTGCCGTAGCCCGCTCCAGCACCGCCGCCGCGGCCTCCACCTGGGCCTGGCGGGCGCCGCCGTCGAACAGCGGCGTCAGGAGATTGGCGGCCGTCTGCCATGCCAGATTGGCAGGATCGAGCAGGTTCGAGAGGGCGTTGGAGGCACCGCCACCGCTCGCCGTCAGGGTGATGGAGGGCAGGCGCGCCACTCGCGCCTGATGCAGCGAACCTGCGGCGGCAGCGATGCGGCGTTCCGCGGCCACGAGGTCCGGCCGCCGCTCCAGAATCTCCGCGGGGAGGCCGACGGGTGGTGGGGGCGGCGGCGCCGGCAGGGAATCGCGCACTTCGAGAGCGGCGCCGGGATAGCGGCCGATGAGCAGCTCCAGCGCCCGGATGGCGTCCCGGCGGCCCCCTTGCGCGGCGGCGAGACGTTCCCGCGCCGCCGCCAGATCGGAACGCGCCAGCGTCAGGTCCTGGCCCGACGCCAATCCGGCTCCATGGCGCGCGACGACGATGTCGACGGTCTTCCTCAGCGCCGTGACCATGTCCGCGGCCGCGGCCTGCTGCAAGCGCGCCTCGACGCTGAGAAAGTAACTGCGCGCCACCGCCGCGGCCATGGAATGCCGGGCGTGGCGATAGTCCGCGGTCACGGCCTGCGCGGACGCCGTGGCCGCGTCCCGGCCGGTGCGTATGCGGCCCCACAGATCCACTTCCCAACTCGCCTGCAAGTTCACGTTCAAGGTCGATCGGGAGCCCTTCCGGGTACCGGCCCGGGAAGCCCCGGCAACCGCGTTGAGACCCGGCGCCAGCGCCGCACCGGCCTTTCTGGCCAGGGCCCAGGCCTCGTCCACTCCGGCCGCGGCAGCGCGCAGGTCGCGGTTCCGGTCCATGGCCTCGGCAACCAGCCCGGTCAATGCCGGATCATCCAGGACGTCGAGCCAACCGATGGTCACCTCGCCCGACGCCCCACCCTCCGTCCGCCATTCCGCGGGGACCGTGACTTCCGGCGCAAGGGGTTCGGTCTTGCGGGGCGCGCCGCAACCGACGATCATGGCGGGCAGAAGGCACACCAGGCAGACCAGGCAAAGAGGAACAGGAAGGGGAAGAGAGAGGCGTTGATGGTGCATGGCGACTCCCGCTCGCTTTACGCCGCCTTTCGTTCGGCATGCCCGATGTTGAAGAAGACCGTGTACAGCGCCGGCAACACCACCAGGGTCAGCAACGTCGCAAAGCTGAGGCCGAAGACCAGCACCACCGCCATGGAGCGGAAGAAGGCGTCGCCAAACAGCGGGATGACGCCGAGCACCGTGGTCAGGGTGCCCATGGCCACCGGTCGCACCCGGCTCGCCGCGGCATCGATGACCGCGTCGTAACGCGGTTTGCCGGCGCTGATCTCGAAATCCATCTGATCGACCATGACGATGGCGTTCTTGATGAGCAGGCCGGAAAGGGACAACAGGCCGAGCACCGCCATGAACTCCAACGCCGTATCCGTGACCAGAAGGCCGGGCACCACGCCGATGAGCGCCAGCGGCACCACCAGCCAGATCACCAGCGGCTGCCGCAGCGCATTGAACAGCACCACCACCGCCAGCACCATGGCAAGAAACCCCAGGGGCAGGGCGCTCGCCAGGTTCGCGTTGGCCTCGGCGCTGTCGCCGGCCTCGCCGCCCCACTTCAGACGGTAGCCCGCCGGCAGCTCGATGGCCTCGATGCCCGGTCGCAGGCGCGTCAGGGTCTCGGACGCCAGTTCGCCCGGCCGCGGATCGCATTGCGCATTGATGGTCCAGACCCGGTCCACGCGCTTCAGCCGTCCGTCGCGCCAGACGGTCTCGAAGCCGTCCACCACCTCGATGAGCGGCGTCACTCCGCCGGAAGCGCGATTCGGGATCTGAATGCCCGCCATGCCCGCGGCGTCCCGGCGTTCGCTCTCCGGAGCCCGGGCGACGATGGGAATCAGCCTGTCGTCCTCCCGAAACACGCCGACGTTGCGGCCGGAGAAGTTGGCGCTGAGCGCGGCCGCGAGATCCGCGCGGGAGATACCCAGTCGCCGTCCGCGGGCCTCCGAGTACAGGGGTTGGATGACCGGGACGGGCGCGCGCCAGTCGTCCTGGATGGAAACGGCGCCGCCGTCCGCGGCCATGATCGCCTTGGCCTCGTTGGCGAGGCGCCGCAGCACCGCGGGATCCGGCCCCGAGAACTCCGCCTCGATCTTCGAGCCGCCGCCCGGACCCAGACGGAACTGCCACACCTTGGCCCGGGCATCGGGATAGTTGGCGTCGATCATGGCTTGCAGCCGCGGCAACAGGCCGGCAATGCGTTCGTAGCCGTCCACCTTCACCAGCAACTGTCCATAGGCCGAATTGGCGGACTGAGGACCGTACACGAGCATGTAGCGCAAGCCGCCGGCGCCGATGAGCGTCTGCACCGAGTCCACGCCGTCGAGGGCCGCCACGCGGCTCTCCAGGTCGATCATGTCGTCCCGGGTGCGCGCGATGTCCGTGCCCTCGGGCAGCCAGTAATCAACCACGATCTGCGGCGTGGTGGAGGCGGGAAAGAAGCCGCTCTTGACCTGGGAGAAACCCGCCACCGAGGCCGCAAACAAACCCGCGGCCACGGCGAGGACGGTCCAGCGCCCCCGCAGGGCAAGCCCCATGAACGCCTTGTAGCGGCGTTGGAACGCGCCCTCGCCGCGGGCGGACGCGGCCTCGCCCTGCGGCAACAGCAGGTCCGCGAACAGCGGCGCCGCGGTGACCGCGAACACCCAACTGAACAGCAGCGAGATCAACACCACCCAGAACAGATGGGAGGTGTACTCCGCGGTGCTGCCGGGGGCCAGGCCGATGGGCGCGAAGGCGAGGACGCCGACCACCGTGCCGCCCAGCAGCGGCCACCGGGTGCGCCCGACGGTCTCCCGGGCGACGGTGAGCTTGGCGCGGCCCTGCCGAGTGCCCACCAGGATGCCTTCGGTGACCACGATGGCGTTGTCCACCAGCATACCGAGGGCGATGATGAGCGCGCCCAGGGAGATCCGGTGCATGGGGATGTCCGCCACATACATGGTCACCAGCGTCGCAGCGATGGTGATCAGCAGCACCGCGCCGATGACCACCGCGGATCGCAGCCCCATGAACAACAGCAGCGTCAGCAGAACGATGGCCAGTGCTGCGATGACGTTGAGGACGAAGTTCCGGACCGCGGCGTCCACCACCTTGCCCTGATGGTAGAACTCGTGAACCTCGATGCCGATGGGGCGGTTAGCCAGCGTCGCCGCGAGTCTCGCGTCGATACCGGCGCCCATCTTCGCCACGTTCGCTCCGGTGACGTTGGCCACGCCGAGGGCCACCGCCGGCCGGCCCTGGTAGCGGATGAGCCTGCGCTGCGGCTCCACGTAATCCCGCCGCACCGTGGCGATGTCTCCGAGGCGCACCAGCGCGTCGGGAGACGCGGTGGACACGATGACGTCCTCGATGGCGGCCACGGAGTCGATCTCTCCGGACGGCAGGATGGCGACCCGGCGATCGCCGACGCGCACGTCGCCGGCCGAAGTGACGGAGTTCTGCTGCGCCAGGTCGTCGTAAACGCGATCCAGGGAAACGCCGAGGGCGGCGGCGCGGTGCCGGGACACCTCCACCGTGATGACCTCGGTCTGCTCGCCGAGGAGGGCCACCTTGCCCACATCTTCCACGGTCAGCAGCTCCGTGCGCAAGGACCTGGCGTAGTCCATGAGCTCCCGCGGCGAGAAGCCCTCGCCGGTGATGAGGTAGTAGAGACCGTAGACGTCGCCGAACCCGTCGTTGACCACCGGTTCCTGCGCCCCGGGCGGCAAGCGACCGCGGGCGTCGCGGACGCGGTTGCGGAGCTTGGTCCACACCACGTCGAGGGCCTCGCGGCTGCGCGCGAACTCGTACTTGACGTCGACGTTGATGGAAGAAAGGCCGATGGAGGAAGTGGATGTGACCTCGTCCACTTCCTCCATTTCCTGGATCGCCGTCTCCAGCGCCTCGGTGACCTCGTTGGCCACCTCCTCCGCGGTGGCGCCGGGGTATCGGGTGACGACGACCGCGGTGCGGATGGTGAACTCCGGGTCCTCGAAGCGCGCCATGTTCCGATAGGCGTGCCAGCCGCCGCCAAGCACCCCGAAGATGACGATGGCGCACAACAGCCGGTTGCGAATGGCGAGCTCGGCGGGGTTCAAGAGCGGCAGCCCCTACGGTTCATAACGGCGGATCCGCATGCCCTCGTGCAACTGGGAGACGCCGGCGGAGACGATGGTTTCGCCGGCCGCGAGGCCGGCGCGCACGGGCAGCATGTCGCCCACGCCGGCGCCCAGCGTCACGGCTCGCCTGGACACCGTCATCGAGTCCGTGTCCACCACCCATACGTAGCGGGCGTCGGCCTCGCTCAGGATGGCTTCGATGGGCGCCGTGACCGGCGCCGCGCCGGCGATGGCCACCGTCGAGCGCACGGAGCCGGTCATGCCCGGCAGGATCACCAGTCCCGGCGGCGGCGTGAAGGCAAAGCGTACCTCGAAGGTCCGCGCCGAAGGGTCCGCCCGGGTCGCGGAGGAGTGGAACGTGGCCGGAATGGGCCGGTCCGGCACCGCGTCGATCACCACCACCGTCTGCAAGGGCTCCACGCGCCCGGAGTTCGCCACCAGCGTTGCCGGCACCTGGACCACGGCTTCCGCGGCGCCGGTGGTCTGCAACGTCGCCACCACCTGTTGCGGCGCCACGTTCTGGTGCGCCTCGACGTGGAGGTCCGCAACCACGCCGGCGAACGGCGAGTGCAGGACACTGTCATCAAGCTTCTTGCGGGCAGCGTCGAGCGCCGCCCGAGTCACGTCACGCCGTGTCTTGCGCTGGTCGTAGACGGCGCGCGAAATCGCATCTTCGACGATCAGGCGCTCGGCGCGCTGAAAGTCGGTCTTGGCGGCGCCGTAGTTGGCCTGCGCCGTCACCAGCTCGTTGCGAAGGTCACGCTGATCCAGCCGTGCGATCTCTGCGCCCTTGGCGACGGTTTCCCCTTCGCGCACCGCAACGGACTTCAGCAACCCCGACACCTGAAAGGCAAGATCCGCGGTGGCCGAGGCGTCGATGACCGCCGGCAGACTGATGGTCCTGGTGTTCTCCGATGGCGCGACCACCATGAGCTTGGCCGGCCGCACCGGAGCCTCGGGCGGCGCCTCCGGCTCGTCGGAACAGCCGACGACGGACAGGAACGCGACGGCCAGGAACAGCGTCGATACATGATCCCACCCGCGCCGGCTCAGGGGCGTGGGCGGCGCAGGCGAACAATCCGCGGTCGGCATGCATTCCCCCTCACAGCGCCGGCCGCGTCCCGTACCTGGGAGCCTGCCGCCCGGTACGGACAGCCTGATTCCGCGGCCCGCGGCGTCTGTGGTATAGGCAGTAAGGCAGATTGGTCTTCGTTTGGCAATCCAGGGACAAGGCATGATCGGGCTGTTATCGGCTGGCACCGCCATCGTCGTCGCGATGGTCATCTTCCACGTAATGGGCCTGGCGTTCCTCTCGCGGTTACTCAAACGTCTCGCCCGGCGTCGGCAGGGCCGGGGACCTCGTGCCCCGTGGTGGCTTGTCGCCGTGGGGGCGTTGGCCGTCCTGGCCATACACACCATCGAAGCCTGGTGCTGGGGTTTCGTCTACCTGACACTCGGCGAGTTCGAGACCATGGAAGAGGCGTTGTACTTCTCGGTGGTCACGTCCACCACGCTGGGCTACGGCGACATGGTGCTCAGCGAGCGGTGGCGGCTCTTGAGCACCTTCGAAGCTATGGGAGGTCTGATCCTGTTCGCGGTGAGCGCGGCCTACCTGTTGGCCCTGATGAGACGGGTTCTGGACGACTATCTGGACGACTAGTGTCCTGTCAGCATTCGCTTCCCGGCGCCGGCAGGGCACAGGGCTATTTCCTGACAAAGCCGACGTAGACGTAGAGTGCGACCAGGGCTACGGCGACCACGAGGCCGATGTTGCCGTAAAGGGGACCGACCTGGAGTCCCAGGAACATGGCGGTCGCAATCACGAGATAGAGGCCGACGAGGGCGGCGACGTGAGCGAGGATTTTCAGCACTTTCCGGGTTGTCGGGGTCATGGGGTCGTTGGGCTCCTGGGCCGGCGTCGCCGAACCGGCTGTCAGTCATTCAGTCATCATTACTCAATATCCGATGAAGGTTTCTCAACGCGCGTTCGACCGGCAGGGCGACGACGTCACCCATGTAAAGAGGCGTGGACCCGCCGAAGAACACGTAGCATTTGGCTGGAGGATAGTCTTCCCTGAATTCCCGGAGCGCCCTCGTGTCCCTGGGTTGGATCTGAGTCGAGCGCTTGATTTCGATGGCCAGCAGGCCACGCGGCCCGTACAGGACGAAATCGACCTCCAGGTTGTTTCGGGTGCGCCAGAAGAAGATCTGGTAGCCGTATTCGTAGCAGTCGTTTATCGCCCTCAGCTCCTGAAGCACCAGTGTTTCCAAGGCGGGGCCGTCCATCTCGGCATGGGAATCCAGAGGCCCCACCGGCCGGATCGCCCGGAACACGCCCGTGTCGAAGAAATAGAACTTCTTTTGCGAGATGAGCTTGCGCTTGGCCTTGCGGGAAAACACCGGCAGACGCACGGCAATCAGCAGGTCCTCCAGAATGGAGAAATAGTTCTCTGCCACCGACCGCTCGATATGCGCCTCGCGGGCAACGCCGCTGATATTGATGGTCGCTCCCTGGGAAAAGCTCGCCACTTCCAGGAAACGAGAGAAATGGCCGATGTTGCGCGTCAGGCTCTCCTGCATGACCTCTTCCCGCAGGTATGTCTGCACATAGTCCTTGAGGTATCTTCCCGGATCGCTTTCACTGAATCGGGCAGGCAAATGGCCCAACTGCATGGAATCGCGCAGGTTGAAGGCGTCCTGCTGCTCCGCCGCCGTCAGGGGGTGCATGCGGTAGGTCAGGGCGCGGCCGGCCAGCAGATTGACCCCTCTTCGTCTCAATGTCCTGGCGCTGGACCCTGTCAGGACAAAGTCCAGCCGGCGGGCTTCGATCAGGTCATGGACCTCGTTCAGCAACGCAGGGATGCGTTGCACCTCATCGATGATGATCCAGCCCGTATGGCCCGGAGGAATGAGCTCCCTGAGGGATCCAGGATTTGCAGACAAGCTATTGTAGAACTCTGATTGCAGCAGGTTGACAAAGAGGGCCTGGGGGAGATGGCGCTTCAACCAAGTGGTCTTTCCCGTCCCCCTCGGGCCAAACAGAAAAAAACTCTTGCGTGATTCCAGGGGTTTCTTGATCAGTCGCTCAAACACCAGCAATTCACTTCCGGCGCGTTTGTGACATTATAGACCAATTTACTGGAAAATTTCAGTTGGCAAGTCAAAAAATGCAGCCTTTTTTCATGTTAGAAACCCAAAATGTCAATTTCTGTTTGACAAGCGCTCCCGTCGGGCTCTGGATGGCGTGGTGAGACTGGGCTGGAGGGAAACCGGCCATGAGAAGCCGGCCGGCTTCAGAACCTAATCCCCGGCCACGGTCATGCGCGAGATCTTGAGGGTGGGGGAAGCTACCGGGCTTTGCGGGCGGAGGTCGTTGCCGACCATTTCGACCTGGCTCAACATGTCGTTGAGGTTTCCCGCGATGGTCATCTCGGCCACGGGGTAGGCCAGCTCGCCCTTCTCTATCCAGAGCCCGGCCGCGCCCCTCGAATAGTCGCCGGTCACGAGGTTGACGCCGAAGCCCATCAACTCGGTGACGTAGAAACCGTCCTCCACCGAACCGATGATATCGCCGGGGCTGTGCTCGCCCGGGATCAGGTACAGGTTCATGGGCGAAACCCCCGAGGCTTGACCCACGCCCCGGGCGGCGTTGCCGGTGGACTTGCCGCCGAGCTTCCGCGCGCTGTAGGCGTCCAGCAGATAGCTCCTCAGAACGCCCGTCTCGACCACGTCCTTGCGCCGGACGCCGACGCCCTCGGCATCGAACGGCCGCGACCCCAGGGCCGAGGGAATCGTGCCGTCGTCGACGATACGGACGGGCGCGGAAGCCACGCGCTGCCCGAGCCTGTCGCACAGGAAAGACGCGCGCTGGTAGAGGGCGTAACCGGAAACGGCCTGACCCACGTGCCGCACCAGGGTGCCCGCGACGGCCGCGTCGAAGACCACCGGCACCTCGCGGGTCCGCACCTTGCGGGCGCCCAGCCGCCGGATCACGCGACGGCCGGCCTCGCGGCCCACCGCTTCCGGAGAATCCAGCGCGTCGTGCCGGCGCGCCGCGGAGAACCAGTGATCCCGCTCCATCGAACCGTTGGATGCGGCCACCGGCGCCACCGAAAGGTGGAAGGCGGAGGTGGCGTACTCGCCGGCGAAGCCCTCCGAATTGGCATGGATGACCCGGTTGAACGAGTTGCCGAACTCGGCACCCTCGGAGTTAGTAATGCGCGGGTCGTATTGCAGCGCATGATCTTCCGCCAGACGGGCGGCGTCGATGCCCTGCTCGACGGACATGCCCCGCGCCTGCTCGTCCAGCAGGTCCAGCTCGGGCACCTCGGCGGCCAGCTCGCCGGGTTCCGGCAGGCCGCCGAACTCGTCCTTGGCCGTGGCCCGGGCCATGGCGCAGGTCTGGTCCAGTAATTGATCCAGGGAGGCCCGTGACAGGTCGGAGGTGGAAGTGGCGGCGGAGCTCCGGCCGAAGAAAAGCCGCAGCCCAAGGCGGGTCTCGTGGGCCTGGCTCACGGTTTCCACCTTCCCGAGCCGCACCTTCACCTTGATGCCCTCGTGTTCCGCTACCGTCACGTCGCCCTGCGAGGCGCCCTTCTCCTTCGCCCGGGCCAGCAAGTCCGCCGCCAGTTCCCGATCCACCGGCAAACGCTCCATCGCCGCCTCAACCCTGGAAGGAGCCGGAACCGCGCACCGCGGTGCCGCCCACCACCACCTGGTCCAATCGGATCGTGGGCAGTCCGACGCCCACGGGAACACCCTGGCCGTCCTTGCCGCAGGTGCCGATCCCGTCGTCCAGCGACAGGTCCGACCCCACCCGGCTGACGCGTGTGAGCACGTCGGGCCCGTTGCCGATGAGGGTGGCATCCCGCACGGGATGGGTCACCCGGCCGTCCTCGATCCGGTATGCCTCGTTGGCGGAGAAGACGAACTTGCCGCTGGTAATGTCTACCTGCCCGCCGCCGAAGGAGACCGCGTAGAGGCCGTCCTTCACCGAGCGGATGATGTCTTGCGGGTCCTCTTCTCCGGCCAGCATGAAGGTATTGGTCATACGCGGCATGGGCACGTGGGCGTAGCTCTCACGGCGACCGTTGCCGGTGAGGTCCATGCCCAGGAGGGAGGCGTTCAACCGGTCATGCATGTAACCCCGCAGAATGCCGTTTTCGATCAGCACCGTGCGCCGGGTCGGGGTGCCCTCGTCGTCCACGTTGAGAGAGCCGCGCCGCCACGGGATGGTGCCGTCGTCCACGACCGTGCAAAGCTCGGTGGCCACCCGCTCGCCGATGCGCCCGGAGAAGGCCGAGGTCCGGCGTCGGTTGAAGTCGGCCTCCAGCCCGTGACCGATGGCCTCGTGAAGCAGGATGCCGGGCCAGCCCGGCCCGAGGACCACGTCCATGGGACCGGCGGACGCGGCCTCCGCCTCGAGGTTTACCAGCGCCCGGCGCACCGCCTCCCGGGCATGGGCTTCGCACTGCTCCGCAGCGGTACAGTCGTCCAGCGACAGACGCCCGCCCCATCCGAAGTATCCGGCCTGACGCTTGCCCCCGGCTTCGACGATGCAGCGGATGTTGCACCGCACCAGGGGCTGAAAGTCCCCCAGCACCCAGCCCTGTGACGAGGCGATGAGGACCACCTTGCTCTCCAGCAAGAGGGAAGCGAAAACCCCCTTCACCCGGGGGTCTGCGTTTCTGGCAAACCGGTCCAGGTCCTGCAACAGACCGATCTTGCGCTCCAGGGGAACATCGGAAAAGGACTGGGGCGCCGGATAGAGGTCGTGTCGCGGGGCCGCGGGGGCGGGAAGGCGCACCGGCAGATCCGAACCCCGGTCGTTGGCGATGACGTTGGCCGTCCTCACCGCAGAATCCAGGTTCTTGATGGTTACGTCGTCGGTGAACGCGTATCCGGTCTTGTCCTCGGCCAGCACCCGCGCGCCCACGCCGTTGGCAGTGGATACCGCCGCATGCTTGACCAGACCCTCCTCGAGATGGACCTGGTCGTTGGTCCGGTACTCGAAAAAGAGGTCCGCGTAGTCCGCCTTCCGGGCCATCGCCCGGCCCAGGACCTGATCCAGATCCTGTGCGGTGAGGCCAAACTGCTCATCGAAGAACGCCGCCGGCGACGTCTTGCGCCGGCTCGAAGGGACTTTATCCACGTTGCGCTCCCTTTTCCGGGTTCGTTCAGATAGAAGAATATGGGGAGCGGCGCGCTTGATCGGCGCCGTACCATGGATTCCGCAGACGAGAAGCGGTGTCCGCGTCAGATCAACTTGACCGTTGCGATCATCAAGGCGGCGACGGCGAGTACCAGGCCGATATTCCATTTGATGATGTCTACCTTGACCTCGGCGAGATCGGCCTTGGTCACCATGTTATTCTCCACGTTCTCCATCCTGCTGCTCAGGTTCTCCACCTTGCTGCTCAGGTTCTCCACCCTGCCGCTCAGGTTCTCCACCTTGGTGGCCAAATCCGCCAACTCGGCCTTGGTGGCCAAGTTCGCCAACTCGCCCTTGGTGGCCAAGTCCGCGGTGGCTGCGTTGGTGACGGTGTCAAAGATTCCGACGACGGCCTCCGCGGTCTGGCGGGACATGCCTGCGGTTTCGAGATCGGTCACTGCCTTGTGCGTGTCGATGGCATGCACGTTCATGTTCGGAGCTTACACCTTGTGACGGGTTCAGGAAAGGGCGGTGGAAGAAATCCGGGGGTCCTCCGCCGCGGCCGGCGACCGCTCGCTCATACTTCCCTTTTTCTGCGCCGGACTTGTATGCTATGAGAGAAGTCGGTTGCAAGACCGCCCCGCTGTGAACCCGCTCGATGTATCAGGTATATCGCGGAACGTGGAAGGACGCGGCGCGCACGAGGCGGCGGATTCGAGGAGTTGACCGATGGACCGGAAGATCGTTCACGTTGTCGGTACGGGGACCATAGGTGAGCCGCTCATCGGCATCCTGGTGAGCTTCCGGGAGGCCTTCGGCATCGATGAGGTGACGTTCAACAAACAGACGCCGCGAATCACCGACCGCTCGAAGGTCACGGCGCTTCAGAGCAAAGGCGCCAAGCTGAGCGCCGATAAGGACCGTTGGGATGAGTTCGCCAAGCTGGGCATGAACCCGTCCTTCGACTCCGATGCCGCCATCGAGCGGGCCTCCGTGGTCATCGACTGCACCCCGGTGGGAAACCAGAACAAGGAGAAGCACTACCAGCAGCATGCGGGCCGGAACGGCAAGGGTTTCATCGCCCAGGGCAGCGAGTTCGGGTTCGGCAAGATGTACGCCCGGGGCATCAACGACGCCGCCCTCCAAAGAGAGGAAGACCGTTTCATCCAGGTGGTGAGCTGCAACACCCACAACCTCGCAGTGCTCATCGACACCCTCGTCCTGGGGCCGGAAAAGGAAGACAACCTCGAGGCCGGACGGTTCGTCTGCATGCGGCGGGCCAACGACATCAGCCAGGAGGGGGACTTCATTCCCGCGCCCGAGGTGGGACAGCATGACGACGCCAGGTTCGGCACCCACCAGGGGAGAGACGCCTATTATCTGTTCAAGTCCCTGGGGTTCGACCTCGACATCTACTCGTCCGCTCTCAAGATCAACACCCAGTACATGCACACGATCCACTTCAACCTGATCCTCAAGCGCGCCATCGACATGGAGCAGCTCATGCAGCGGATCCGGTCGAACCGCCGCATCGCCGTCACCAACAAGAAATCGTCGGCGTCGGTGTTCTCCTTCGGCCGGGACCACGGGCTGTTCGGACGGATACTGAACCACACCGCCATCGTCACCCAGAGCCTGGCGTTGCGAGGGGACCGCGAGGTGGTGGGCATGTGCTTCACCTCACAGGACGGGAACTCGCTCCTGAGCAGCATCGCCGCCACCCTCTGGCTGCTGAACCCGGATACCTACGAGGAGCGCCTGCAGCCCATCCGGCCCTACTTCTTCAGGGAAATCTGACCGGCAACCCTTCTATGGAACGCGGTTGAAGCGGGCCACGTCGCCCGCCACGATGCCGTTTCGGCGCGCCAGGCCGGCTCGAACCTCCAGCACGTATTGGCTGGGAACCCCCACGCCGACGGATCGGGTGGAGAACGGCACGGTATCGTGGATGATCCCCACCACTCGCCGGCGCCGGTCCATGAAGATGATGTCCAGGGACACGGGGGTATTCTTCATCCAGAACGACTGATCCTCCTCGCCGGGAAACACGAACAGCATCCCCTCGTCCGTCCTCAACTCGCGCCGATACATCAGCCCCCGGCGCCGCTCCTGAACGGTATCCGCCACCTCCACCCGGAACGTGGCCCTGATTCCCTCGGGACCCTCGAAGACCACCGACGGGGCGTGGTTGCAGCCGGCGTGAGCCGCGAGCAGGAGCGCGCAAACCAGCGCGCGGGCGCTCATCCGCCCGAACCGGCGTTCCATCGACCCCCTGATCATGCTACGCAACAGTTCCATGATCCAACCTTCGTACCGCGAGTTCGCGGCGCTCGCCAAGCAGGGAACCGTGGTCCCGGTGTACAAAGAGATCCTCATGGATCTCGAAACCCCGGTGTCTTTCTACAACCGTCTCCGGAAGAGCCGCCACTCGTTCCTGCTGGAAAGCGTGGAAGGCAGCGAGCGTTGGGCTCGCTACTCGTTCCTCGGCACCGCGCCCGAGCTGGTCTTCAAGGCCTGGGGCCGCGTGGTGGAAGTTACCCGAGGCCGGAAAACGACATCGTGGACCTGCGACGACCCGTTGCAGGCGCTGGCGGAGATCCTCGACGGATACCGGCCGGCAACCGGCTTGCCGGATCTTCCCTTCACCGGCGGCGCTCTGGGGTACGTGGCCTACGACGCGGTGGAGATGCTGCACGGGGTTTCCAACACCGCGGAACGAGCCGGCCGCTTTCCAGACGTCTACTTCCTGCTGGTGCGCACGCTGGTGAGCTTCGACAACCTCAAACACACCATCACGATCATCGACAACGTCCCCATCGAAAAGGGCGCGCGCCATCGTGTCCTCTACGAGAACGCCGTCTCCCGCATCGAGAAGCTGCTGTCTTCCCTGCGAAAATCGCCCAACACCCTGGAGGCCAGGAGTCTGACCGGTTCCGGATCGAGCATCAACTACCGCTCCAACGTCACGCCGCGAAAGTTCCACGCCATGGTGCGGAAGGGGAAGGAGTACATCGCGGCGGGCGACGTCATCCAGGTGGTGCTGTCCCAGCGGCTGGAGGCCCGGACGCGGGCGGAGCCGTTCGAGATCTACCGCGCCCTGCGATTCACCAATCCGTCTCCTTACATGTTCTTTCTGGAGCTGGACGGCCTCAAGATCATCGGCTCCTCCCCGGAGATCCTCGTCCGGCTCACCGGCCGGAACATCGCCTTGCGGCCCATCGCCGGCACCCGGCCCCGGGGCCGGAACCCGCAGGAAGAACAGGACCTGGAAGAGAGTCTCCTGGCCGACCCCAAAGAGCGGGCCGAACACATCATGCTGGTGGATCTCGGGCGCAACGACGTGGGGCGGGTGGCCGAGGTGGGCTCGGTGGAGGTGGACCAACTCATGACCATCGAGCGCTATTCCCACGTCATGCACATCGTCTCCAACATCAAGGCGGAGCTGGCCCGGGGAAAGACGCCTCTGGACCTGTTCGGCTCCTGCTTTCCCGCGGGAACGGTCTCCGGGGCGCCCAAGATAAGGGCCATGCAGATCATCAGCGAGCTGGAGCCGCAAAGGCGCGGACTCTACGCCGGCGCCGTGGGCTACCTGAGTTTCAACAACAACCTGGACACCTGCATCGCCATTCGCACCATCACGGTTCACGACGGCACCGCGGTCATTCAGGCGGGAGCCGGCATCGTGGCGGACTCCGATCCCTCCGCGGAGTACGACGAGACCCTCAACAAGGCCCGGGGCATGCTCAAGGCCATCGAGCTGGCGGAATCCTGGAGAAAAGAGCGATAAATGGCGATCATCCGTGAACGTATCTGGAGGACAGGACGCTAACATGATCCTGCTCATCGACAACTACGACTCGTTCACCTACAACCTCTACCACTACCTGGCCGAGCTCGGCGCCGAGGTTCGCGTGGCGCTCAACGACCGAATCGACGCGGACGGCGTCGAGGCGCTTCAGCCGGACGCCATCGTGGTGTCGCCGGGCCCGTGCACTCCCAACGAGGCCGGTGTATCATGCGAGGTGATCCGGCGGTTCGGCCGGCGAATCCCCATCCTGGGCGTGTGCCTGGGCCATCAGTGCATCGGCGCGGCCTATGGCGCTCGAGTCACCCGTGCCGCGAAGATCATGCACGGAAAGATGTCGGAGGTCACGCACGACTCCAGGACCATCTACCGGTCCCAGGAGAATCCCTTCCCGGCCATGCGCTACCATTCCCTGGTAATCGACCCGGAGAGCCTGCCCGAAGAGCTCACGGTGACCGCCCGGACCCGGGACGGCGTGATCATGGGCATCCGCCACAACCGCCACCCGGTGGAAGGCGTGCAGTTCCATCCCGAATCGATCCTGACCGAGACCGGGAAGACCCTGCTCAAGGATTTCCTGGACTGCTACGCATAGGACCGCGGGCGGCCGGCAACGCGAACGGTCTCACACCTGCTCGGACCCGTACGCGCGGGCGCATTCCTCACTACAGAAGTAGTGCCCGTGTGATGGGTAGGCCTCGTTCTTGGGGACGTAGCTCTTGCAGTGGGGATCGAGCACCATGGATTCGCCCTGGGACGGATCCGTGCTCCTGCCTTTGCGTCTGATGCTGGAGTAGATCAGCATCAGCACCAGATAGGCCAGCAAGCCCAGTATCAGAAACCTGAAGATCATGGCAGTGGCGCCGTCGATGATCGTCGTGGCTCACGCACCTTGCGGTGCGGCTACCTCATGGACCCGCAGGTTATCCTCCACCCGAGCCAGGAGCTCCCGGATGTCACTGCCCAGGCGCGCGTGCTTCAGGTCCGGCGCGATCTCGCACAGCGGAACCAGCACGAATCGCCGACGGTGAAGCTCCGGGTGCGGGATGGTCAACTCGGGTCCTTCCAAAACCATATCATTGAAAAAGAGGATGTCCAGATCAATGACCCGATCTGCCCAGCGCCGGGGGCCGGGCCGCCGGCCCATCTCCTTTTCGAGGGCCTGACAGCGTTGCAGCAAGGTCGCCGGTTGCAGGCCCGTGTCAACCGCCACGACTCCGTTGACGTACCATTCCGTGCTCGCCGCGCCCCACGGCTCGGTCACGAACCAGGTCGAGACCTCCCGCAGACGGGTTTGGGGCATCCGCCCGATCTCCCGGACCGCACGGCGGCAGTTTTCCTCCTTCCGCCCCTGGTTCGAGCCCACCCCGATGTAGGCGCGATGCTCCACGGTTGTGGTTACAGGCTGAGCTGCTGAAGTCGCTGCACTGCCTCCTGGAGACGTTCCGCGGGGGAGCACAGCGTCATCCGGATGAAACCCTCGCCGGACTCGCCGAAACCGTTGCCGGGAGTGGTGACGATGCCGGCCTCGTCCAGGAGCCGGGCGGTGAAGTCCGCGGAGTTCCAGTCCCCGGGCACGGGCAACCAGACGTAGAAGGTCGCCTGGGGCGCCGGAAGCTCGAAACCCGCGCCGCGGAGGCCGTCGACCACCGTGTCGCGCCGTTCCTGGTACACTTCCCGAATGGGCGTCAGGAGCTCCTCCGCGTGCTCCAGGGCGAGGATGGCCGCTTCCTGCACCGGCTGGAAGACTCCCGAGTCCACGTTGGACTTCACCTGTCCCAGGGTCGCCACCAGTTCCGGGCAGCCCACCGCCATGCCGATGCGCCAACCGGTCATGTTGAAGGTCTTCGACAGCGAATGGAACTCGATGGCCACTTCCTTCGCCCCCTCCACCTGCAGGATGCTCGGCGCGCGATACCCGTCGAAGCCGAGCTCCGTGTACGCAGCGTCGTGGCACAGGACGATCCGGTGCCGGCGGGCGAATTCCACCGCCTCCTTGAGGAAGCTCTCGTCCGCCACCGCGCCGGTGGGATTGTTGGGATAGTTGAGCCACAGCATCTTTGCCCGCTCCAGCACCTCCGCGGGGATACCGGACAGATCGGGCAGGAACCCGTTCTCGCGCCGCAACGGCAGAAAGTGGACCTCGCCGCCGTTGAACTTCGTACCGATCGCGTACACGGGATACGCGGGGGTGGGTACCAGCACCACGTCCCCGGGATCCACGTAGGCCACCGCCATGTTGGCCACGCCCTCCTTGGATCCGATGAGCGAACACACCTCGGTGGCCGGGTCCAGCGTCACGCCGAACCGCCGCCCGTACCAATCGGCGACCGCCTGGCGAAACGCCATCATGCCCGCGCTGCTGGGATAGCGGTGGTTGGCGGGTTTCGTCGCGCTCTCCGAAAGCCTCTGGATGATTCTCCCGGGCGTGGGGACGTCGGGGTCCCCGATCCCCAGGTCGATCAGGTCCACCCCCTTGGCCAGTGCGGCCCGCTTCTTGCGGTCGATCTCTGCGAACAGATACGGCGGCAGCTCCTGGATGCGTTTGGCCTTGTCGAACATCACTCGGACTCGCTTTCGTCGGTTGGATTTTATCGGCCTCGCCCCCGGCTCATGCGCGTCGAGGCCCTTTCCGGCAGGTCTCCGGATCAGAACGAGCTTACACCATTTCTCTCGGACTAGTGAAACCCTTGGCTTTACAAAGGTTATCGGCTACGGTCCCACAACAGGGGGGACAAGCCATCCATGCCGTTCCATATCGTGGTCGACGGCTACAACGTCATCGGCAGTGAGCAGGGACTGCGCGGCGACCTGGAGCAGAAGCGGGCCGAACTCATCGAGAAAGTAGCGCGCTATCAGGCGCGTACAGGCCATGTGCTGACAACGGTCTTCGACGGATGGCGCGCCGGACGGCTCGCCGAGACGCGCCAGCAGGTGGGTGAGATCACGGTGGTGTTCTCTCGCTTTGGCGAGAAGGCCGACGCGGTCATTGAACGGCTGGCCTGGGAACTGGGGTCCAAGTGCGTCGTGGTGACCTCCGACCGGGACCTGCGCCGTAGCGTGGAGAGCAGCGGCGCGGTGGCCGTGTACGTCGGAGAATTCCTTGCCAAGATGTGCGCGGACCCGGCGGCGCCCGGCTCCATGGAGGAGACCGACGACCTGGAGAGCCCGCCACGAAGCCTGGACGGGCGCAAGAAGGGCAATCCCCGGCGGCTTTCCAAGGCCGAGCGGGTGCGCCGCGAACGCCTCGCCAAGCTCTGACGAGGAATCAGGCTAATGGAACGCCGATGGTGAACCGCCCTTGGAACCATCGCCCGCGCCCGACACCTTCAAGAAACTACCGTTCGCGCCTCCCGACCTTCCGATAACGACATCCGTCGCGTTCGAATACGGACTTGGCAGCCGTTGCGAACAGGGTGCGCGCAAGGCGACCTCGCGATTGAGAGAATCCGGGAAGTACATCCGGAACCTGAACGCTGGCTCAGAGTTCGTCCATACCTTCCCGTGGATGTGCGGCGGTCAGTTTTCCGAAAACGTCAGGCCGTGGGCCTCGTGGTCGAGCTCCCGCGCCATGAAGTCCACCACCAGCGGCCAGGACAGCTTGGCGGCGTGGGGATGGTAGCCCTCGGTGCCGGGATCGACGAACCCGTGGCCGCCGAAGGGGAAAAAATGCCACTCCAGCGGTTTACCGTTGGCGAGGAAGCTCTCCCACACCCGTTGCTGGATGGGCACGGTGGATATCCGGTCGTCGACGCCGTAGAGGATGATCGAGGGGCACTTGATGTTGCGGGCGGCGTCGCACGGGTGGACCGGCCTGATCTCGGTGGTGGGTTCGTCCCGAACCGTGGGGTAGTAGCCGACGAAGGCCCGGACCTCGGGCGTGGCCGCAACGAAGTGGATGGCGATCCGCCCGCCCATGCAGTATCCGGACACGGCCACGCGGGTGGCGTCCACGTCGCTCCGGGAAGTGAGGTAGTCCCAACCCTGCCGAATGACCCGGACGAAATCCGCGTCCTTCGTGCGGGCCTGAATCTGCCGGCCGGTGTGGATATGGGTCACATCGGGGTAGCCGAGCAACGAGTACAAGTCCGGCGCCACCACGGTGTATCCGAGATGGGCGAACTTCAGCGCCTCGATCTTCTGATAATCGGTCAGTCCGGTGTTCTGATGCGTCATGAGCAGGGCCGGACCCGGCTTGTCGCGTTCCGGAGCAGCCAGATAGCCGTAGATGCCGTCTCTTTCAGGAGTGAGAACCCGTTCGTGTACTTTCATGGCATGAAGTGAGTCATTGAAGTGGGTGACGGGAGACGGCGACCCGGCCCAAGGGGCTTGAGGTGGTTGCGGGGGGTGGATTTGAACCACCGACCTCAAGGTTATGAGCCTTGCGAGCTACCGGGCTGCTCCACCCCGCAGGATGGTTGTAGCCTGTCGGTATGGCAGTGTCAACCGGGACCGGACCCACACGCTTCTACGACCGGGGGAACTTTTTCCGAAGCTGATCGAGCACGACGTCCGGAACGAACGCGGCAACGTCGCCGCCCAGCCCGGCGACCTCCTTGACCAGTCGCGAGCTGATATAGAAGGACGACTCGCCGGTCATCATGAAGAAGGTCTCCAGATTCGGCTTGAGCCGGCGATTCATGGTCGCCATCTGGAACTCGTACTCGAAGTCCGACACCGCCCGCAGCCCGCGGATCACCACCTTGGCCGCCTGCGCCTCCGCATAGTCCACCAGCAGGCCCTCGAAGCTGTCCACGCGCACGCGCTCCTCCCCTTCGAAGACCTTCCGCACCGTGGCCATGCGCTCCTCCACGGAAAAGAGCGCGCCCCCCTTGTCCTGGTTGCGCGCGATGGCGATGACCACCTGATCGAAGATTCGAAGTGTTCGCGTCACCAGGTCGATGTGACCGTTGGTGATGGGGTCGAAGGACCCGGGATAGACCGCCACGCTGATTTCCGCCATGTGAAAACCTGACCTTGCCTGGTGTCGTGCCTCACGAACACTGGTTATCGAGCCCGAAGAAGGAGAGCATCGTGTCGCCGTACCGCCGCCGGTCGCGGCGCACCAGTTCACCGTGCCGTTCTTCGACCCGTTCCCTCACGCTATGCTCCGCCACGGCGATGCCCCCCGCCTGAAGCACCCGCCCCCGGGCGACCATGGCCAGGGCCTTGTTCACCCAGCCGTGATCGTACGGGGGGTCCAGAAAGATGGCGTCGTACCTGGTCCCCTCGGCGGCCAAACGACTCAAGGCCTTGCCCACGGGTTTCGACCAGATCCGCGCCTGGCCCGTGAAGCCGAGGGCTTCGAGGTTACGGCGCATCAATCCCGCCGCCTCCTCCGATTCGTCCACCAGCAACGCCGAGGCCGCCCCCCGGCTCAAGGCCTCCAGCGAAAGGCTCCCGCTGCCGGCGAAGAGGTCCAGCACCCGCTGCCCCGAGAGATCCCGAGGCAGGATGTTGAACAGCGCTTCCCTGACCCGGTCGGCGGTGGGACGGATGGTGCTCCCCTTGGGCGCCTTGAGTCTTCTCCCCCGCGCTATACCTCCGATGATGCGCATGGGCCGATTGCTGCCGGCGGCGTCTACCCTTCTCGCGTGGCATGGACGCGGGTGGATTTCGAGACCCGCCCCTACGACCCCGGAATCAGGATGATCTTGCCGAACTGTTGTCCGGTTTCCAGCCTCGTCTGCGCCGCGGCCGCCTCGGCCAACGGGTAGGTCCGGTCGATCACGGGCTTGACGCCGGAGGCCTCGACGAACCGTAACACCTGCTCGAACTCTTCGCGACTGCCCAGGGTAGACCCGAAAATGCTCAGATGATTCCAGAAGATGCGGCGAATGTCCGTCGGCGGCGTGGCGCCGGTGGTGGCGCCGCAGGTAACCAGGCGCCCTCCCTTGACCAGCGCCGCGAGACTCTTGGCCCAGCTTTCGCCGCCCACGCAGTCCACCACCACGTCCACCCCGCGCTTGCCGGTGACGTCACGGATGTCCCGGGTGAAGTCGCGCTTCCGGTAGTTCAAGCCGTAGTCGGCTCCCATGCGCCGGGCGCTTTCGAGCTTTTCGTCGCTGCTCGAGGTCACGGCCACCCAGGCATTCATGGCCTTGGCGATCTGCAGCGCCGCCATGGCCACACCGCCGCCGATGCCCAGGATGAGCACCTTCTCACCGGGCGCGAGCCTGGCGTTGGTCACCAGCATGCGCCAGACGGTGATGAAAACCAGCGGGAACGCCGCCGCCTCCTCGAAGCCGTAGCCCTCGGGGACAGGGAAGCAGTTGGCGCCGGGAATCACCACGTATTCGGCGTAAGACCCTTTCATGCCCTCGCCGAGGACGCGCAGGCGGACGCACATGTAGTCCCGGCCGGTGCGGCAGAACTCGCAGCCGCCGCACCCCACCGGGGGATACAGGCAAACCGCATCGCCCTTCTTGCAGTGGGTCACCTCGTTTCCCACCTCCTCCACCACGCCCGCGCCGTCGGCGCCGAGGATGTGCGGGAACTCCACCTTCATCCCGGTGAGACCCTTGCGATTCCACAGGTCGATGTGGTTCAGGGAGGCCGCCCGCAGGCGCACGATCACGTCGCGCGGCGACCGCAAGACCGGGTCTTCAGCTTCTTCATAGCGGAGCTTGTCAGCTCCGCCGTGCTCGTGGATCCTGACGGCTTTCAAGGCAGTGACCTCAGCGGAAATAACGTTTGGCGGCGTGCAACAGGAAGCTTCAACGGTGTCGGTCGGACTGCTGACGGCTCTCCGCTCGGCGGAGGGTTACGCGGAAAATGAAGTGCCGCACCCGCAGGTGCCCGTGGCATTGGGGTTGGAGAAACGGAAGCTGGCGCCCTGAAGCTCGCTCACGTAGTCGATGACCGTCCCTCCGAGCTGCTGCAGGATGGAAGTCTCCACGTAGACCTGCAGGCCATCCAGCTCCAGCACCACGTCCTCCGGTTTGGGACCGTCATCGAAGTCCAGCTTGTAGGAGAAACCGGAACATCCTCCGGGGGTCACGGAGACCCGCAGTCCGCGGCCGGCGAGGTTCTCCCGCTGGCGGATCTTCTTGACGTGGGCTACCGCCGCGTCGGTCAAGCGAAGGCTGTGATCGAGACTGTCCACGGGTTCGAGTCTAGTCCACGGTTCCGGGCAAGTCAAGATTCCCGCTGCCGGAGCCCGGCCACGATCTTCTCCGGCAAGTCGCCGAAGCTGCCGTTGGACATCACCAGCACGACATCCCGCGCCGCGGCGTCCCGGACCACTACCCGGACGATTTCGTCGACCCCGGCGAGATAGGACGCGATCCGGTCCCCTCGATGCCGGTTGATGCAATCGACCAGCTCCGCGGGGGAAAGGCGCTCTTCCTCGGGAATCTTTTCCGGGTGGTAGAGGTCGGGGAGGACGACCCGGTCGGCCCGGGCCAGCGCCCGGGCGAACTCCGTGAGGAAGACGCGTCTCCGGCTGGTCTGGCTGCGGGGCTCGAAAACGGCCCAGAGCCGCCGCCCGGGCCAGGCGTCCCGCACCGCGGCGATGGTGTCCGCCACCGCGGTGGGATGGTGGGCGAAGTCGTCGATGACCAGGACGCCCGCGGCTTCGCCAGCGATCTCCTGCCTCCGCCGCACCCCGCGGAAGGTGGCCATGGCCGAGCGGATCACGGACGGGCTCAACCCGATCTCCCTGGCCGTGGCATAGACCGCCAGTGCGTTCCTGGCGTTGTGGCGGCCGATCAACGGCACCTCCACCGGGCCTTCGGCCACGCCCTCGTGGCAGGGAGTGAAGCCGGTCCGGCCTCCCCCGGCGCGGATGTCGCGAGCCTGCCAGTTGGCTGACTCGCCCAGACCGTAGGACTGGACCGGACAGGACGCCCGGTCCAGGAGGTCCAGGGCATGGGCGGCCTCGTCGCACACCAGGAGGCCGCCGCCGGGCGGAACCATCTCCACCAAGCGCCGGAAGGCCCCTTTCACGTGCTCCAGGTCCCGATAAATGTCCGCGTGGTCGAACTCCAGGCTGGTGAGGATGACCCGTTCCGGTTGGTAGTGGAGAAACTTGGGACCCTTGTCGAAGAAGGCGCTATCGTATTCATCTCCCTCCATGACCACCCAGGAGCCCTCCCCAAAGCGGAAGCCATTGCCGAAGTTCACCGGGATGCCGCCGATGAAGAAGCTCGGGTCCAGTTCCGCGGCCACCAGCACCCACGACATCAACGAGGTGGTGGTGGTCTTGCCGTGGGTTCCGGCCACCACCAGGGAGCGTTTCCCGTCGATGAGGAACCGGCCCAGGGCCTGGGGCAGCGACACATACGGGATGCCGCGGCGCAGCACCGCTTCCGCCTCGGGGTTCCCCCGGGACACGGCGTTGCCGACGACCACCAGGTCCGGGCCGTTGCCGAGGTGAGCTTCGCTGAAACCGGGCAGTATGTCGATGCCGATGCGCTCCAGGAAGGTGCTCATGGGCGGGTAGACGTTCTCGTCCGAGCCGGTGACCCGATAACCCCGCTGCCGCAGCAGACCGGCCAGCGAACCGGTGCCGACGCCGCAAATGGCAATGAAATGAACGTGTGCCCCGGGGCTCAGGTCCGGACTCATGGACGCAACCCTTCCATGATCGCGTCGTGCACCAGGGGGCGGTATTCCCGTATCGCCGCGTTGTCCGGCGACGGGTGAACCCGGTTGGTCAGGAACACGACGTGAACGTCCCGCTCGAGGTCCCACCAGATGGAGGTGCCGGTGAAGCCCAGGTGGCCGACGGTGCGGGCGGAGAAGTGACGGCCGCTGGAGGACCCCTCGGGCGAGGGGGTATCCCAGCCCAGCACATGGGTCTGTCCCGGCAGGGCCCGTTCCGCCTCGAGGAACTCGCGCACCACCGCGCCGGGCAGGAAGTCCGGCTCCGCATCCTCGTAGCAGCGCCCCAGGAAACGGAGAAACCGATGAACGTCCGGCGCCGACGAGAACACGCCGGCATGTCCGGCGACGCCGCCCATGGCGAAGGCGTTGCCGTCGTGGACTTCGCCGCAGAGTATCTTGCGGCGCCGACCGCAGTCCTCGGTGGCGGCAATGGTTCGACCGGCGCACGGCCGAGGCTCTCGGGACCGCCGGCCCAGGTCCACGAAGAACGTCGAAGACAACCCCATCGGGGTGAAGATCTCGTCTCGACAAAACCGGTCCAGCGGCCTCCCGCCCAGTCTCTCCACGGCCTCCCCCAGCAGGATGAAGCCGAGGTCGCTGTAGAGGATCTGCTCGCCCGGCCGCGCCACCAGCTCTTCGTCATGGATGCGTTCGAGACAGCCGCTCTTGCCGGTCACCGCGCGCGCACCGGCGCGGGCCCCGGCCATTTCCTCGGGAAGTACGGCCGTCGCCCCCCTCCGCCCCTGGATTCCCGCGTTCGCGGGAATGACGGACTCGTCATGGGGAATGACGGATTCGTAGTAGGGCTTCCAGGCCGGAAGGCCCGAGGTGTGGTTCAGAAGCTGGCGGAACGTCACCGCGGCCCTGGCGCCGCGGCCGAACTCGGGGATCACCGTGCACGCCGGGTCGTCCAATCGCACGCGCCCGTCCCGCACCAGCAGCATCATGGCGGTGGTGGTGGCCATGGGCTTGGTGAGAGAACTGAGGTCGAACACGGTATCGGGCATCATCGGAAGCCGCTCGGGCGCCAGCGCCCGATAGCCATAGGCGCGATGGCCGAGGATCTCCCGGCCGTTGCCCACCAGCACCACGGCGCCCGGGAAGGCTCCCGCGGACACGCCGCCGCGGCACGCCGCATCGAGGGCGTCCAGCCGCATCATTCCGCGGTCCGCGTCGCCGGCTCCAAGAGCCTCAGCAGGCCCTTGCAGCCGTCCAGCTCGGCCTCGAGCCCGATGGGGAGCAGGGTGTTGGCGGTGGCGTGGCCGCAGGGCAGACCGGTCACCACCGGGTAGGGGACGTTGCCGAACACCTCCGCCAGGACATCCTCGACGTCCCTTTCGGCGCCCGTCTCGCATTCGTTGAATGCACCTGTCACCACTCCGGCGACATCGTCCAGCTTGCCGGCCATGCGCAGGTGGGTCAGCATCCGCTCGAGCCGGTAGGGGCGCTCGGCCACGTCCTCGAGAAAGACGATCTTCCCCGTGGTATCGATCTCGTAAGGGGTCCCGAGGGTCGTCACCAGCACCGAGAGACACCCCCCGGCCAATAGTCCCCGCGCGGGGGCGTTCCCGTTCCGAAGGGTGCCGGTGCCCTTGATCCCCCAAAGCTGCCGTTTCCCGGTCAGCGCGTCCCAGAAACCGCTGCCTACGCCGCCGCCGAGCTCCCCGGCGAACTCGACCGCCACCATGGGACCGTGGAAGGCCACCACGCCGCAGCTTTGCGACATCCAGTTCAGCAACGCGGTGACGTCGCTGAACCCCACGAAGATCTTGGGATGGGCTCGAATGAGTTCGGGGTCGAGACCGGGCAGGAGCTGTATCGAACCGAACCCGCCGCGGGCACAGAACACCGCGGCGATGTCGTCCCGCACGAAGAAGCGTTCGAGGGTCCTGGCGCGTTGCTGCTCGCTCCCCGCCAGATAGCCCTTGCGCGCGAGAATGCCTTCGGCCAGTTCGACCCGGAACCCGCGGGCCTGGAGGGCGCGGACGCCCTTGTCCAGACGGTCCCGGTAGACCGCTCCGGCCGGAGCCACCACCCCGATGGTGTCTCCGGGCCTCAAAGGCGGCGGTTTGAGGAGGTTCATCACGTCTTCAAGTTGTGGTGGAACTATGCGATTTTGTCAGGATTTTCGCCCCACGGCAAACTCAGCGCTGAGGACCGTCCCGTCCCCCGAGTCCGCGCACGGCAGATTTCCGACAAAAGTTGCACACCCCCTTGACAGGGCCGAGACCGTGCTTAAATTTACCGCCACACCTCATTGTGTACGTCTATCAATCTATCGGAAATACGTTACGACGAACTGAAAAGGAGGAGACAACATGAGCATCAGACCCTTACAGGACCGGGTCATCGTCAAGCGGATCGAGGAAGAGGAAACCACCGCGGGCGGGATCATCATCCCGGATACTGCCAAGGAGAAACCCCAGGAGGGTGAGGTCGTTGCGGTGGGCAAGGGCAAGGCCAACGACGACGGCAAGATCACTCCGCTGGACGTCAAAGTCAAGGACCGGGTGCTGTTCGGCAAGTACGCTGGCAGCGAGATCACCCTGGACGGCGAAGAGCACATCATCATGCGAGAGGATGACATCCTCGGCATCGTCGAGAAATAACCCGCACCAACCCGCATTCTTTTCAAGGAGGACCCAATGGCAGCGAAAATCGTCAAGTTCGAACAGGATGCACGGGAGTCCATCGTCCGCGGCGTCAATATCCTGGCTGACGCAGTGACCGTGACTCTCGGACCCAAGGGCCGAAACGTCGTCATCGACAAGTCCTTCGGCGCTCCCAACGTGACCAAGGACGGCGTCACCGTGGCGAAAGAGGTAGAGCTGGAGGACAAGTTCGAGAACATGGGCGCCCAGATGGTGAAGGAAGTCGCCAGCAAGACGTCCGACATCGCCGGCGACGGCACCACCACGGCAACCGTGCTGGCGCGTCAGATCTTCGCCGAGGGGCTGAAGATGGTCGTCGCGGGACACGATCCCATGACCCTGAAGCGGGGCATCGAACGGGCCGTCGAGGCGGTCACCCAATCCCTCAAGGAGATGTCCAAGGAAACCAAGGACCCGAAGGAAATCGCCCAGGTGGGCACCATCGCGGCCAACAACGATCCGACCATCGGCGAGGTCATCGCGGAGGCCATGAACAAGGTGGGCAAGGAAGGCGTCATCACGGTGGAGGAGGCCAAGGGCCTCGACACGTCGCTGGAGGTGGTCGAGGGCATGCAGTTCGACCGCGGTTACCTGTCCCCCTACTTCGTCACCGATCCGGAACGCATGGAATGCGTGCTGGACGACTGCTACCTGCTCATCCACGAGAAGAAGCTCTCCAACATGAAGGACCTGCTGCCGGTGCTGGAGCAGATCGCCAAGACCGGCAAGCCTTTCGTCATCCTCGCGGAGGACGTCGAGGGCGAAGCGCTGGCCACTCTGGTGGTCAACAAGATCCGCGGCACCCTGCACTGCGTGGCGGTGAAGGCGCCGGGCTTCGGCGACCGCAGAAAGGCCATGCTGGAAGACATCGCCATCCTCACGGGCGGGAAGCTCATCGCCGAGGAGCTCGGCATCAAGCTCGATAACGTCACGCTGCAGGATCTCGGCCAGGCCAAGCGGGTCGTGGTGGACAAGGAAAACTCCACCATCGTGGACGGCGCCGGCGAGAAGGCCGACATCGAGGGCCGCATCAAGCAGATCCGCGCGCAGATCGACGAGACCACGTCGGATTACGACCGGGAGAAGCTCCAGGAGCGCCTGGCCAAGCTGGTGGGCGGCGTTGCCGTCATCAACGTCGGCGCGGCCACCGAGATCGAGATGAAGGAGAAGAAGGCCCGGGTGGAAGACGCCCTGCACGCCACACGGGCGGCGGTCGAGGAAGGCATCGTGCCGGGCGGCGGCGTGGCGCTGTTGCGCTCCATTCCGTCGCTGGAAAGCCTCGATGTCTCCGAAGAGGAGCAGGTAGGGGTCAACATCGTCAAGCGGTGCCTGGAAGAGCCGCTTCGCCGGATCGCCACCAACGCCGGCGTCGACGGCTCCATCGCCTTGCAGCAGGTGAAAGAAAGCGAGGGCAACGTCGGCCTCAACGCGGCCACGGAAACCTACCAGGACCTGTTGGAGGCGGGCATCATCGATCCCACCAAAGTGGTGCGGACGGCGCTGCAGAACGCCGCTTCCATCGCCAGCCTGTTGCTCACCACCGAGGCCATGGTGGCCGAGAAGCCCGACGACAAGCCCGCCATGCCCGCCATGCCTCCGGGCGGCGGCATGGGTGGAATGGGCGGCATGGGTGGAATGGGCGGCATGATGTAACCTGCCGTTCCGGCAAATCAAGGGCCTGGGGCGTCTTCGAGGAGACGTTCCAGGCCCTTTTTGCGTTGTTGGGACAGGCGAACTATATTATCATCCTGGATTGTATGGTTTCTCATTCCGGGAGCCTATATCGGCCGGCAACGCGGTGCGGGCGCAGGCGTTTGAAACCCGCCCCTACACGCTCGTCTCCCTGCGGCGCAGGCTCATAGACGGGTTCGGTATCGACCTTCGACCCCATGTTCGAAAACCTCACCGACAAGCTGGAGCAGACCTTCAAGCGGCTGCGGGGCCACGGCAGGATCACCGAGTCCAACGTGGCGGAGTCGTTGCGGGAGGTGCGGCTGGCACTGCTGGAGGCGGACGTCAACTTCAAGGTGGTCAAGAGCTTCATCGATTCGGTCCAGGCCCAGTCCATGGGTCGGGACGTGCTGCAGAGCCTGACGCCGGACCAGCAGCTCGTCAAGATCGTCAAGGAAGAGTTGGTCAAGATCCTTGGCGGGGAGGCCATCGGCCCGGACCTCAAGGGACGGCAACCGGTGGTGCTGATGCTGGTGGGCCTTCAGGGATCGGGCAAGACCACCTCAGCGGTCAAGCTGGCGCTGCACCTGAAGAAGCAGCAGAAACGGACGCCCTATCTCGTGTCCGCGGACGTGTACCGGCCCGCGGCCCGGGAGCAACTGCGCACGTTGTGCGACGAGCACGGGCTGCCGGTGTACGACTCCGGCGACAGCTCGGCGCCGGTGGAGATCTGCCGCAACGCCTTCGACAAGGCTAACCAGAGGCTCTGCGACGTACTGATCGTGGACACCGCCGGCCGGCTGCACATCGACGAGGAGTTGATGCAGGAGCTCGTGGCGATTCGCTCGGCCCTGGACCCCCGCAACGTCCTCCTGACCCTCGACGCCATGATCGGGCAGGACGCCGTCAACCAGGCGCAGGGCTTCAACGAGGCGCTGGACCTGACCGGGGTGATCCTGACCAAGATGGACGGCGATGCCCGGGGCGGAGCGGCGCTTTCCGTCAGGGCGGTGGTGGGCAAGCCGGTGCTCTACGTCGGCGTCGGGGAAAAGGCGGACGCGCTGGAGCCGTTCTTTCCGGATCGCATGGCGTCGCGCATCCTCGGCATGGGCGACGTGCTGTCGCTGATCGAGAAGGCGGAGCAGGCCGTTGACAAGAAGACCGCACCGAAGCTCGAACAGCGGATGCGCAAGGGGGAGTTCTCCCTGGAAGACTTCCAGACGCAGATGCAGGCGATCAAGAAGATGGGCTCCATCGGCAACCTGCTGGACATGGTGCCCGGGGGGAGGAAGCTGGGCCAGCAGGTGGACATGTCCCACGCGGAGAAGGAGCTCAAGCGCATCGAGGCGATCATCAACTCCATGACACTCAAGGAACGCCGGAACCCCGTACTGCTGAACGGCAGCCGGCGCCGGCGCATCGCCCAGGGGAGCGGCACCACGGTCACCGACGTCAACCGTCTCATGAAACAGTTCATGGAGATGAAGAAGATGATGCAGCGGATGAAGAAGCCGGGAGCCAAGCGGCGCGGCATGTTGAGCCGTTTGTCAACGCCGTTCCAATGAACTAAAACGGTAGAAAACCGGAGAAAGAAGCTATCCCATATGAGCGTAAAGATCAGACTGAGCCGGCACGGCGCCAAGAAGCGGCCGTACTACCGTATCGTGGTGGCGGACGCCCGGACTCCCCGTGACGGAAGGTTCATCGAGCAGGTAGGCACCTACGACCCCCGGACTCCCGACGCCACGTTGAGGCTCGACCAGGCCAAGGTCGATGGATGGCTGAAGCAGGGGGCGCAGCCGACACAGACCGTGCGCAATCTCATGAAGAGAGCGGCAAAGGAAGCAAGCGCGGCCGCGTCGGAGAGCTAGTGTCCTGTCCCGCAAATACGTGTGCCAAGATGCGCAGGAGACACGTTTCTTGAAGGAACTGATCCAGTATCTTGCGCAATCCATCGTGGACCGGCCCGACGCCGTCGAGGTCACGGAAACGCAGGAAGACAACGCCTCCGTCGTGGAGCTCAAGGTCGCCCAGGAAGATCTCGGCCGGATCATCGGCAAGCAGGGACGCACCGCCAAATCTCTGCGAACGATACTGAACGCTGCCGCCGCGAGACACGACCGGAAGATCGTTCTCGAGATCATCGACGAACAGTAACCGCCGCCCTCTTTCATTGTCCACCCACCAGATCGCCCTGGGCGACATCGTGGCCACGCACGGCGTAGCCGGCTGGCTCCGGCTCAGGTTGTTCAATCCGCAAGGCCGCACGCTCTATTCGAGCACGGAGGCCGAGCTGGCACGTGGTGAAACCCGGCTCACGTTTCGGGTCGACCAGGCCAAACCCCACCACGGGATCGCTCTCCTGAAGCTCCGGGGCATCGATGACATGGACGCGGCCCGGGAGCTGGTGGGCTGCCGGTTGTCGGTGCGGCAGGACACGCTCGCGCCGTTGAGTTCGTCCGAGTACTACCACGACGAGGTGGTAGGTTTCGAGGTCGTGGACGCCGAAGGAAAGCCCCTCGGCACGGTCACCCGGATATGGCCCAGGCAAGGCGGCGACCTGCTGGTGGTAGCCGGGCCCGGGAAAGAGCACCTGATCCCGGCGGTCAGGGAATTCATCCGGCAGATCGACATGGTGAAGAGGACCATCACCATCGACGCGCCCGAGGGACTGCTGGAGCTGTAGGGGCAGGTTGCAAACCCGCCCGTGGCCGGCGCCGCGCGAAGCAGTGCAACGCAGCCGGCGGCGACGAGGACCCGCCATGCATTTCTCGGTCATCACGCTGTTCCCGGAGATCTTCGACTCTCCCCTGGCTCACAGCATCCTCAAGCGCGCCCGGGAGAAGAAGCTCGTCTCCATCGATCTGGTGGACCTGCGGCGCTATGCCCGGGACCGGCACCGCACCGCCGACGACTACCCCTACGGCGGCGGTCAGGGCATGGTGCTGAAACCGGAACCGCTCATCGAGGCCATCGAGGACTGCCGGCGCCGCCTCTGGAACCCGCGGACCGTGCTGCTCTCGCCGCGCGGCCGGGTCTTCGACCAGGACGTCGCCGCGGCGACCTTGCGCCACGAGGAGGTCATCCTGGTCTGCGGCCGCTACGAAGGGTTCGACGAGCGGGTGATGGCCTTTGCGGACGACGTTCTGTCCATCGGGGATTATACGTTGAGCGGCGGCGAGATTCCGGCCCTTGCCGTCATCGACACCGTCACTCGGCTGGTGCCCGGCGTCCTCGGCAACGAGCAGTCGGCCCGCGAGGACTCTTTCGTGGATGGACTGCTGGAATATCCGCAGTACACCCGGCCGCCGGAATACAGGGGCATGAAGGTTCCCGAGGTCCTGCTCTCGGGCGACCACGAGGAGATCCGCCGGTGGCGTCGCAGGATGAGCGTCGAGTTGACGGCCCGGTTGCGGCCGGACCTGCTGGCGAAGGCGCCGGCCGAGGCCGCCAGGCCGCGGGGAAACGTCTACGTGGCGCTGCTGCACTACCCGGTTTCCGACCGGCGCGGCGACACCGTCACCTCGTCCATCACCAACCTCGACATCCACGATATTGCCCGCACCTGCCGCACGTACGGGGTTGCGGGTTTCTATGTCGTCAATCCGGTGAAGGCCCTCCAGAAGCTGGCGGCCAGGATCATCGACCACTGGGAACGGGGCTACGGCAGCTCCTACAACAGCACGCGCCGGGAAGCCCTTTCCCTCGTCCGGGTCCTTGACACCCTGGACGCCGCGGTAGCGGACGTGCAAGGCGAATGCGGAACCGCCCCCCGGCTGGTGGCGACTTCCGCCCGGACCGACCCCGGAACCGATCGGATAACTTTTGGAAAAATGCGGGAAATGCTAATAAGAGACGATGTCCCCTGCATGATCCTGCTGGGTACGGGCTGGGGCCTGGCCGATGCCGTCTTCGCCCGTTCGGACTTGGTGCTGGAACCCATCGCGGGCAAGGACGGTTACAATCATCTTTCCGTACGAGCTGCGTCCGCCATCATGCTGGATCGTATACTGGGACGGTTGATGGAAGGGAGCCTCAAATGAACGTCATTGACCGAATCGAACAGGCACAAACGCGGGAAACGCCGGCACTCAAGCCCGGGCAACGGGTGCGCGTCCACGTCCGCATCGTGGAAGGCGAGAAGGAACGCATCCAGGTCTTCGAAGGCGTGGTGATCGGCATCTCCGGGAGCGGCAGTCGCGAAACGTTCGTGGTGCGCAAGACGTCGTACGGCGTGGGAGTGGAACGCATCTTTCCGCTCCACTCCCCGCGTATCGAAAAGGTCGAGGTCGTCACTCAGGGCAGGGTCCGCAGAGCCAAGTTGTACTACCTGAGAAAACTCTCGGGTAAACGAGCCCGTTTGGAAGAAGATCGCAGACCGCGGGCGTCGCGCTGACGGCGCCGGGGGCGAGCACGGGCGGATTTGAACCCCGCCCCTACATGACGACGTGGAACTGTTCGACTCCACGACTTCTCGCAGCGACACGAAGAACGCGCCCCTGGCCGAGCGCATGCGGCCCACCGGCCTGGACGAAGTGCTCGGACAGGAGCACCTGCTCGGCCCGGGCAAGCTGTTACGCGGCATGGCCAACGCCGGCCGTCTCCAGTCGATCATCCTCTGGGGTCCGCCGGGATGCGGCAAGACCACCCTCGCCAGGCTTCTCGCCGACGCCTGCCACGCGCACTGCATCCAGTTCTCCGCGGTAAGCTCGGGCGCCCGCGACCTCAAGAAGATCCTCCCGGACGCCAGACGGCTGCAACGGAGCGCCGTCCCGGTGGTGCTCCTGGTGGACGAAATCCACCACTTCAACAAGTCCCAGCAGGACACCTTCCTGCCGCACGTGGAGGCCGGGCTCCTGACCCTCATCGGCGCCACCACCGAGAACCCGTCCTTCGAGCTGATCTCGCCGTTGCTCTCCCGCTGCCGCGTATGCGTGATGCATCCGCTGACCGAGGAGGCCCTCGGACAGGTCGTCGACCGGGCCATGGCGGAACGGGGGCGGGGACTCTGGGACGGCGACCTGGGCATTGCCGCGGCAGCGCGGACCATGCTGGTCCAGCGGGCGCAGGGGGACGCCCGGGTGGCGCTCAACGGCCTGGAGGGAGCGGTCACGCTGGCGCGTAACGACTCCGGGACCGGGCGCATCGAGTTGACGCACGTTGAACAGGCTTTGCAGCTTCGGCCGCTGAACTACGACAAGTCCGGCGAAGAACACTACAACCTGACCTCCGCTTTCATCAAGAGCCTCAGGGGCAGCGACCCGGACGCCGCGGTGTACTGGCTCGTCCGCATGATCGAGGCCGGAGAAGACCCGCTTTTCATCGCCCGCCGGATGGTCATCTTCGCGGCCGAGGACGTCGGCAACGCGGACCCGCGGGCCCTGCAGGTGGCCGTTGCCGCCAAGGACGCGTTTCACTTCGTGGGGCTGCCGGAAGGGCGGATCCCCATGACCCAGGCGGCCGTCTACCTGGCAACGGCGCCCAAGTCCAATTCCGCCTATCGGGCCTTGCTGGAGGCCACCCGGGACGTGCGCGAACGGGGCGCCCTGCCCACCCCCCTCCACCTCCGAAACGCGCCCACCCGCCTGATGAAGTCCCTGGGCTATGGCGCGGACTACCGCTACCCGCACGACGCACCCGGCCACGTCACGGAACAGGAGCACCTGCCGCCGGAGCTCAAGGGGCGCCGTTATTACGAGCCGGGCGACGAAGGGTATGAAAGGATCGTCCGGGAGCGGCTGAAGTCCTGGGATGCGTTGAAGAAACGCGATGAACCGCCCTGACCTGCCGTGGACAAGGCTCGATAATTTCAGAACTGCCTGCGGAAGTGGAGTTCGACGCGAGTTCGCTTGTAGTCCAGGGCTTGGGCGTTGGTCTCGCGGACTTCGTTGACCAGCACGAGTTGGGGGCTGAAACCGAGCAGGGTGAGACCGCGGTTGAGGACCGAGAGGCGCAAGGTCCGCGTGAGGTCCGCGCGGCGGGCGCCGTCCGAGGTCAGATGATCGCGCCCCCGGCCCCTGTAGTCGTTCCAGCGGAACTCGCCGCCCGCGCCCAGGGTGAAACCCCGCGGCAGGGATAGCGAAGCGCCCAGCCGGCCCCAGCGGCTGTGGTTGCGCAAGGATTCCGCATTCGGGCGCGCGCGCGCGTAACCGAGGGTCGCGCGTGTCTGCAGGGTCGACGTCGCCACCCAAATGGCGCTGAGCGAGAAGTCCGCAGCCGGGCCGTCCTGCCTCTCACCCCGCCGGTAGTCACGCCGCCGCCATGCCGCGTTCCCGCGGACGCGAAGCCGTCGGTTCAACCGATGCTCGGCTTCGATCCGGGCGCCGAAGGCATCGTTATCGGGCCGTCCCGCTCTCCACTGGCGCTGGAGGTCGGCTAGCAGACTGAACTCGGTGGCCGAGCCCACCAGCCATCGTGGCCCCAGATGGCCCGCGATGTAGGTTTTGTCGAACGCGCTGCCCTCGTACTCTTGCCGTGTGAGGTCGGTACCGGCGCGCAGCCGCAACCGCTCGCCCAGCGGGAACTGGTATTCGCCGCCGCCCCAGATCGAAAGCCCCACGCCCGATTGCGCGCGCGACCTCGAGTCCCGTGTGAACGGGAAGGTGCCGAACACGGTGTCGATATCGATGGTCCTGGCGTCCGAAGCCGCGTTGATGTTGGTGTCCGGAGCGATGGCGAGGCCGAAATAGGCGGACCAGCGGCGGCGCGCGCGCATGACTGCGAGGAAGTGCCGGACATTCGCAACTACGACCGGCGGAGGCTCGCCGGCCAGCACCTGTTCGAAATGCCGGCGGGAGAGACTGTCCTCGTGCTTCAGGAAAAACGCTCGGGCCAGTTCCAGGCGCACCCGCACCAGATCCGGACGGTCTATCAGGATGGTCCGCAGAGCCGCGATTGCCTCGTCGAGCAGCGCCTCGCGCTCGTCCTCCGGCAGGTTCTTCCTTCCGGCCGCGGCGATGGCTGCCACGCCCGTCTGGAACAGAACGCTGGTGCCGCGCCCTCCGTCCCGCGGCAGCCCTCTCAGGATGGCGAGCGCCTCCTCGGGGCGTCCGTTCGCCATCAACATCCTGGCTTCCCCGATAAGGGCATCGACCTGTGGAAGTGGCGGTCGGACTTCAACCGGAAATTCGGCTGCGGCTAGCGGCGCAACGGAAAGGAGGAGGGCAGCAAGCACGAGCGCAAGGCATAGGAACATCACTCTCATCGTGAGTCAGAACTTTCGGTATCGGTAGACTGGTAAGAAGAAGGGGGAAAGGCTGAAGAATGCAAGGTTGACCTTTGGTTCCCAAGGGGTGAATCCCTTGGGAACCAAAGGATGGCTAGTTGTCAGTCCGCCGGCCTCTCTGCGCCGAACGCACCGAGGATAGTCAAATGCCTATTCCCATCAGCAGACTGCCAACCGGCGCCGAACGTCCCAGCGACGGATGTGGGTGGCGATTGCACTTGGGGGCCCGTCGGGTTCGCCGGGTCCGGTATCATTCTCCTGCTACCCGTATTGCTGATCTGAGCATCCAGTGTTTCGACGCCGAAGAACTCAGCGCCCCATCTACCCGCGTTCGACACCACATTATTCGGTATTGCCCCCACTAGGGCGCTGGTCAAGCTGGTCTGCCCAACGAAAGTGGTGGTGGTGAGGTCATTGTTGCCACCGGGTGTGGCCTGAAGCAAGTTCACCCTCCAATCGCCGAGCGACTTGCCATATTCCCTGAAGTCGCTGATGGACCCCTGTACGTTCATGGTGGCGTCGCTGTCAAGGCCGTTGCCAAATGCCGCATTCAACGAAGCCGTCGCATCGAAACTACCGAGATTTGTTTCCCGCGAATAGATGCCGGTCGCCACCCCTCTGTAGGTCGCGGTTCCCCCGACTCGATCGAGAGAGTTGGGCTCGAAGCCAGTGGAAGTAGTGCGGATGAACGGTTCTGAGCCTTGCGCAAAGGCGCCGATATTGAACGCACCCTCAGGGTCTTGAGGCAGCGAAGCCCATATTCCGAGTGTCATAAAGTCCCAGTCAGGGACCGGTACCAAAACATCGTTGAGTGTTAGGATCCACTTGCTAACTGCCGGGAAGGTACTAAGGCCGCTGTTGGTAGCAGCATCACCGGGGGTGATGACGCGTTGGGTTGCGTCACACGACGTGCTGACGCCACCGGTCGTACCGCAGGTCAGGCGACCCGGTACCCAGGTCCCGAATACTTGGACCTCCACAGGGATACTGTAGCCGGAGGGGGTGCTCTCCAGATTTCGGGCCTCGAGAAGCCGGAGGGGGTAGTCGTTGTTATTTGCACCCAAACCTGATGTGGCACTGGTTTGTCCGATTTTGACCCTGCCGCCCGTATCGACTCCATTACGATCAGTTCTGGGGAGTAAGGTGAGGGTTTGACTCGTAATAGTTGCAGCGAAGGGCTCGCCGCTGGGTGGGACGTAGCCGTAGAAGCTTAGTGTAGCAGGGGTAGCAGGGGTACTAGGGGTAGCAGGGGTACCAGGGGTGTATCCCCTCTGCTGCCAGAAGGCATTGAACACTCTGTGGTTAGAGATGCGCAAATTGCGAACCGGCCTGACGTCCGAATGGGTGACGGCATGTATGGTCCCACTGACGAAGGCGCTCCTGCCCCAATCTTTGAGGGGGAATGGCGGCCTGGCTGGCTCTGTGAGTTTGGATGGCGCGCTATCGGCAGAGTTGGCTCCGAGTACGATAGGGGTTCCTGTAGTAAGGGAGTCGAACCCATTGCCCGTAAGCCTCACACTCACCGGGTCCGTCGCGACCGGGGTGGGGGCGAGAATATCCAGACTCACCGAGGTGGGATTCACAACGTTACCCACAACGGAACTCTGCGAGATAGCGTTGGTCGCGGCAGCATTCCCCCTGACAGGATTCCTCTGGACAGCGAACATCATTGCCTGGTTCACGCCGGTGCTATGACCCCCATCGGAATTCCCGCTGGGGCCGCTACTTGCCGCCAAGATCATTGCGTTCGTCTGGACCGCAGGAGTGCCGCCCGTCGCCTCGTAGGTGGCGCCGTTGGCCGTCACTTCTACGACACAGTCTTCACCACCTGCCGGACAAGTAATGTTGACTCCACGCGTATCGTGTTTGGCTCTGCCTGCTTCGATCGTGATGGTGGTGTCCACAGCATAGCCATGGCCCGTTGGCAGAGGAGTATCCAAAGGATCCTTAGCGACAGCTACCGTAGGCGTGCCGCCAACCGGATTGTAGGTGGGGCCGTCGGCCGTCACCTCTACGACACAGGCTTCGCCACCTGCCGGACAAGTAATGTCGACGTTGCCGTGCCGCTCCGTGGCGCCCGCAGCAATCGTGATCGGCTCCGTGCCGGTCAGCCCATGGTTGTCGCCCACTCCTGTCAGAACCAACGGATCACGCTCGGCAGTAGCTACTACCGTAGGCGTGCCGCCAGTCGCATCGTAGGTGGCGCCCAACACGACACAGTCTTCACCACCTGCCGGACAGGTAATGTCGACATTGCCGACCCGCTTCGTGGCGCCCGCTTCAATCGTTGTTTCCTGCTCCGTGTCGGTCAGCCCATGGTTGGGACCCACTTCTGTCACATCCAGCGGATCATGCGCGCCAGCTACCGTAGGCATGCCGCCAGTCGCATCGTAGGTGGCGCCCAACACGACACAGGCTTCGCCACCTGCCGGACAGGTGATGTTGACGTTGCCGTGCCGCTCCGTGGCGCCCGCAGCAATCGTGATCGGCTCCGTACCGGTCAGATCATGGTTGCCTGTCACACCCAGCGGATTATGCACGGCAGCTACCGTAGGCATGCCGCGAGTCGCATCGTAGGTGGCGCCCAACACGACACAGGCTTCGCCACCTGCCGGACAGGTGATGTTGACGTTGCCGTGCCGCTCCGTGGCGCCCGCAGCAATCGTGATCGGCTCCGTACCGGTCAGATCATGGTTGCCTGTCACACCCAGCGGATTATGCACGGCAGCTACCGTAGGCATGCCGCCAGTCGCATCGTAGGTGGCGCCCAACACGACACAGGCTGGGTCGCCTGTCGCACCCGGACAGGTAATGTCGACATTGCCGTTGCCGTGCCGCTCCGTGGCGCCCGCAGCAATCGTGATCGGCTCCGTACCGGTCAGATCATGGTTTCTGCCCACTCCTGTCACATCCAGCGGATCATGCGCGCCATCTGCCGTAGGTATGCCGCCAGTCGCATCGTAGGTGGCGCCCAACACGACACAGGCTTCGCCACCTGCCGGACAGGTGATGTTGACGTTGCCGTGCCGCTCCGTGGCGCCCGCAGCAATCGTGATCGGCTCCGTACCGGTCAGATCATGGTTTCTGCCCACTCCTGTCACACCCAGCGAATTATGCACGGCAGCTACCGTAGGCATGCCGCCAGTCGCCTTGTAGGTGGCGCCCACTACGACACAGGGTGGGTCGCCTGTCGCACCCGGACAGGTAATGTCGACGTTGCCGACCTGCTCCGTGGTGCCCGCTTCAATCGTTGTTTCCTGCTCCGTGCCCAGATCATGGTTTCTGCCCACTCCTGTCACATCCAGCGGAACATGCGCGACAGCTACCGTAGGCATGCCGCCAGTCTTCGCGTAGGTGGCACCCACTACGACACAGGCTTCGCCACCTGCCGGACAGGTGATGTCGACGTTGCCGACCCGCTCCGTCTCGCCCGCAGCAATCGTGATGGGCTCCGTACCGGTCAGATCATGGTTTCTGCCCACTCCTCTCACATCCAGCGGAACATGCGCGACAGCTACCGTAGGCATGCCGCCAGTCTTCGCGTAGGTGGCACCCACTACGACACAGGCTTCGCCACCTGCCGGACAGGTGATGTCGACGTTGCCGACCCGCTCCGTCTCGCCCGCAGCAATCGTGATGGGCTCCGTACCGGTCAGATCATGGTTTCTGCCCACTCCTCTCACATCCAACGGAACATGCACGGCAGCTACCGTAGGCATGCCGCCAGTCGCATCGTAGGTGGCGCCCAACACGACACAGGCTTCGCCACCTGCCGGACAGGTGATGTTGACGTTGCCGTGCCGCTCCGTGGCGCCCGCAGCAATCGTGATCGGCTCCGTACCGGTCAGATCATGGTTGCCTGTCACACCCAGCGGATTATGCACGGCAGCTACCGTAGGCATGCCGCCAGTCGCCTTGTAGGTGGCGCCCACTACGACACAGGCTGGGTCGCCTGTCGCACCCGGACAGGTAATGTCGACATTGCCGACCCGCTCCGTCTCGCCCGCAGCAATCGTTGTTTCCTGCTCCGTGCCCAGATCATGGTTTCTGCCCACTCCTGTCACATCCAGCGGATCATGCGCGACAGCTACCGTAGGCATGGCGCCCGTCGCCTCGTAGGTGGCACCCACTACGACACAGGCTTCGCCACCTGCCGGACAGGTAATGTCGACATTGCCGTGCCGCTCCGTGGCGCCCGCAGCAATCGTGGTCGGCTCCGTGCCGGTCAACCCATGGTTGCCTGTCACATCCAACGGATCATGCGCGACAGCTACCGTAGGCATGGCGCCCGTCGCCTCGTAGGTAGCGCCCACTACGACACAGGCTGGGTCACCTGTCGCACCCGGACAGGTAATGTCGACGTTGCCGACCCGCTTCGTGGCGCCGGCTTCAATCGTTTCCGGCTCCGTGCCGGTCAGCCCATGGTTACTTCCCACTCCTGTCACATCCAACAGTTCACGCACGGCGGCTACCGAAGGCGTGCCGCCCGTCGCCTCGTAGGTGGCGCCCTCACCCGTCACTGCTACGACACAGGCTGCGCCACCTGCCGGACAGGTAATGTCGATGTTGCCGCTCCGCACCGTCTCGCCCGCAGGAACTTGGATCGGGTTCTCGCCAGTAGGCGTCAGCCCGTGGCCGGTGGGCAGACCCAGCGCTATTGGGGGTGGTGGTGTCACGGGCACCGTCTTGCTGCTACCACCACCACAGCCATACAGTGCTACGGTTAAGATCCCAAGGAAGCAAGCCAGCACCAATTTCTCTACTGCTCCTCTCATGTAAACGCCTCCTTTAGCGTAAATTTCCACGGACCGTAGATTTTGCTTCAGTGCCGTGGACCCCATCATTCTAGTCTGTGCCATAGTGATGGCCATCTCGAATTTTGGCAATCTATTCCAAGATCAAAGCAATGTCAACCGATATTTGGCGATTCAGAAAAAAAATCTGGACAGACACGACCGGGCTCATGGAAGCTGCAATGCCCCGAAAGGAAGCCCCGCAATCAGGAGCGTGTACCGTCTCAGCCGAGGCTGGCGTCGACCAGGACCGCCTCCGACGGCGTGGGGGGGGATCCGAAGGGGATCTGCGTTCCCTCGTAGAGATACTCGCAGACGGCCAACCCGCAGGTCGCCGACAGATCGCCGACGGGCCCGACGACGTTGCTGGCGGTGACGTCGATGGCAAACCTTCCCAGACCCTGCGTGAGGGCCGCCCGGGCTGCGGCCACGTAGCTTGGCGCCCTGGAGAGGGGTCCGGCGATCACGAATATTTCGGGCGCGACGAAACGAACGCCCTGGGTGGTGACGAATCCGAGCCCGTAGCCCATTTCGGTCATGATCGCGGCGATGGCCGGATCTCCCGCCCGGTCGCGCTCGATGGCGTCGAAGAGATCTCTTGCCGTCTCTCTCGGCGATTTGCCCGGAAGTTCCACGTCGTGGCCGTAAAGGCGCTGCAGCACGCCACGCCCGCCTGCGACCCGATCCAGCGTCGTGACGGCGCCGGCCGGAGTGGTCACCTCCATGAGGCCGACGACGCCGGCGTTGAAGTTGTGTCCCGCCACCAGGCGTCCGTTGAGGACCAGACCCGTGCCCAACCCGAGCGCGCAGGTTGTGCACAACACGTCTTTCCGTCCCCGCGCCGAGCCGAACAGCATCTCAGCGAGCGCGATGGCATTGGACAGCGACTCGACTCTCATGGGGATGCCTGTCAGCTCGACGAGTTTCGACTGCAACGGGACGTTGTTCCATCCGCCCAGATAGGATGAGTGCAGCACGTTTCCCTGTACCGAATCCACCGCCCCGCTGATCATGGTGAAGCCGCCGAGCACGCGGCTACGATCCGGGACGTGCTTGTCGATGAGGCGCACGCTCTCTCGGGCGATACGGTCGATGACGACCTCCGGGTCATCCACCTCGGGAAGTTGCAGTTCGGTTCCCGCGATGACCCGGTTCTTGAGGTCGGTCAGGATGACCGTCTGTATGGTCAGGCCGATGCCGATGCCGAGCACGTGTCCGCCCCGAGGATCGATGTCGATGCGCACGGCGCGGCGGCCGGGGCCCGCCTTGGGAGCGTTCCGCTCCTCCGGCAGTTCCCTCACCACACCCTCGTCGAGCAACCGGCGTGTGATGCGCGACACCGTCGCCCCGGTCAGGCCGAGCCGGTCGGCGATCTCGGTCCGCGACAACGGTTCGCTCAGCACGATCTCCTGGAGCACCGCCGATCGGTTCTGGTGGCCCAGGCCTCTGTGGGTGAGAGCTTCCAACGCTTCCTTTTCGTAGCGGTGTTCTTCCGGGACGGACCGGAGCCGGCGGGAATGACGAAGAGCGCGTCCGCAACGGCCGACACTGATCCGAGGCGCGCGACGGCTACGATGCCTGCATGGCATCAAGGGAAGGGAGTGCCGTCGTCTGGACCCTCCTGAACCTTCATCCTGAACTCTTCGATGAGTTTATTACAATCTGTGACAACAATAGTCCGAGTCGAGGGTGCGGTCAATCTCCCGGATCCTGTCATGTCGGGCGGCACGGCCCGGAATTTGCGTCCTGTCGGAGACCATGGCCGTCCGGTTGTCAGGGGTTGTCGCATGGCTGGTGTTGGGAGTCTGTCTGTATGCAGGGCCGGCGCGGACTCAGGAAACGACACGGCCCCGGCCCGTGCCGGCGACGCCTCCGCCCGCGTCCGCCGGGGACCCGGACCGCGGCGACATGGTGACCTTGAACTTCGACGGCGTGGACCTGGTGGAGGTCATCCACGTATTGGCGCAGCACCTGCGGCTGAACTACGCCATCGACCCCGAGGTTCAGGGCGCCGTCACCCTCTTCAGTGGACAACCCGTAAGGAGGGACGATGTCCTTCCCATATTCCACGAGATCCTCAGGATCCATGGCGCCGTGGCCGTCAGGCACGGGACGCTCTACCGGATCACGGCCATCTCGAAGGGGCCGGGGCTGGTCCGTCCGGGCGGCATGAAGGAGGCCGGCCCGGTCATGCAGGTCCTGCCGGTACGCTTCTTTCCCGTCGCCGCCATGAAGCGGCTGCTGGCGCCCTTCATGACCGAGGGCGGGACGATCCTCGATCATGTACGCGGCAACTATCTGGTGGTTGTCGATCTGCCGTCGAATATCCGACGTTTGTCGGAGATCAAGGCCTTGATCGACGTCGAGGCGTTTGCCGGCACCCGGATGGAGCTGTACCGGCCCAGAGCGGCCGCGGCCGACGATCTCGCACGGGAGATGTCGGCGGCGATGGATTTCTCGCCGGTGCCGGCGGCGCAAGGGGACACCTTCGCCGCCCGTTTCCTTCCCCTGCCGCGGATCAACCGGCTCCTCGTCGTGGCGTACAGTGAGGCGGCCTGGAACTACGTGAAGCATTGGCTCGAGCGGATCGACGTTGCCGGCGAGGGGCCGGAACGGAAGGTCTTCATCCGGGCCATCGAGAACCGCAAGGCAACGGAGCTGGCGCGGGTCCTGAATCAGGTCTACGGGTCCGGCCGGTCCTCTCGGGCCGGCCCCGGGGCGCGGCTGCTCGGGGGAGGGCTTCGCGGGCTTTGGCCCGGAGGAGGCGGGAACGGCGCGTCCGTTTCCGGGGGCATCCCGGCCAGGGGCAGCGAGGTCCCGGCGACGGGGAGAGGGGAGTCCGCGGACCGGCGGCCTCCGGCCCGCGCGCCGGCAGCAACGGCCGCTCCGCCGGCAGGCGCCGGAAAAGGCATGCGCGTGGTGGCGGAGCCGGATACGAACTCGCTGGTGATCCTCGCGACCTCGAGGGAATACCGTGATATCGTGGAGGTCCTGGGAAGGTTGGACCCGGTCCCGCGACAGGTGCTCATGGAAGTGCTGGTGGCCGAAGTGACGCTCACCGACGATTTCGAGTTCGGCGTGGAGTATGCGCTGTCCACGGGTGGATCCGGGGCCGAGGCCAAGGGGAAGGAGGATGCCCCCGCGGGCGTCGGTCTCCAGGCCCTGGATTCAGGCTTTACTTCCATTATCGACGCGGGCCGGGATTTTCGCGTGTTCGTGAAGGCCCTGATGCAGGACGCCCGGGTCAAGGTGTTGTCCTCGCCCCACCTCCTGGCCGTGGACAATCGACCGGCGCGGATCCGCGTGGGCAGCGAACAACCGGTGGCCACCGGGACGGTGGTGTCGCAAGAGGCCCAGGCGACGACCACGGCCATTCAGTTCAAGAACGTCGGCCGGATCCTCACCATCATCCCCCGGGTCAACTCCGAAGGCCTGGTGAATCTGCAGGTCCGGGTCGAGGTCAGCGACGTGGGGGAAAGGGTCATGGTCGGGCGGCAGTCCTTCGATGCCTTCAACGTCCGGGACGCGGAGACCACCGCGGTCCTGCATGACGGCCAGACCCTGGTCATCGGCGGCATCATCACGGACAACCTGCGCCGGACCCGAATCGGTATCCCCCTGCTGATGGACCTGCCCGTTCTGGGTCCGCTGTTCCGCACCGACCTCGAACGGTCCCACCGGACCGAGCTCGTCATCCTGATCACCCCCCGGGTGATCCGCAACCGGCGCCAGGGCGAGTACGCGACGGAGTGGTTCCTGGACAAGGTCCGCGCCGTCAGACGGGAGCTGGAGGCCGGCGGGACCCCGCCGGGTGCGCCGGCGCCGGACGAAACCCCCATGGAGCAGGAACGCACTTCAGCCGTCCCGGCCCGACCGCTCCCTGGGTCGGGACAGGACGCTAGGAACCCAGGCCCAGGAGGTTGAACTTGACGGCGAGGAGTGTTCGATCCGGGTTGGTCCGGATGTCCACGGATGCGCCGACGGTCCAGCAGCGGCACCGCGAGAGGTACTTCATGCCCACCCGGTTGCGCGTCAAACGGCCCGAGGCGCCGTCATAGTTGCCGTCGTAGAGCAACAGGAGGCGGTCCGTCACACGCAACAGGCCGCTGGCCTGCACGCCGTCAAGGGGTCCCTGTTGAAGACACCGTGGGTCCCCGGGGCAGTCCGCGAGGAGGTCGAGGTTGGCATGGTCCGCGAGAGCCAGAAGCGGATTCGCTCGGATATGGCGGTAGCTCAGCGAAACGCCGTCGGGACGGCGGAAATCCTCGTCGGTGACCCCCGTCTCCCGGGGCGCGGCATCGAACAGCGAGAACCCCAGCGCGGCCTCACGAAGGTTCCAGGGTCCGGGATCGATGATCAGGTCGGCGGCGACGTCAAGATTGTCCGCCGGGTTGAGGCCCAGGCCGAACGCCACGCCGGACAGGCCGTCCCCTCCCGTACGCGCCTGGTCGAGGTCGAAGCCCGCGGCGACCCGTGCGCGAGCGAACCTGGACACGACGCCCGCTTCGCCGCCGCCTCCGCGGTCGACGGCCCTGCCGTCATGAGGAACCGGCAAGCCTTCCGCGCCGCGGCTCCCCCAGAAACGGTTGGTCAACGACAACGTGAGCAGGTTGCGGCGATGGATCCTGTCGATGCTGTCCCAGATCGGGAGGTCGCGCTGGTCCGTGGAGGGAACGAACCGATACCGGACCGCGGGCTCCAGCACGTGCCGGACCCGGCTCCACGCGCCGAACTTCCAATCATACGTGCGACTCAACGACGTGGCCAGCGTGGACCGAACCTCCACCAGCTCCCGAGAGCTGTTGCGGCGGAACTTCCCGGTAAAGTCGTTGCGCGCGGCATCGAACTTCCCGTCGACGGAGTCCAGGCGATACAGGGTCTCACGCAGGGCGACGCTGGTGGCGAGTCTGAAGTGACGGCCGACGGTGACGGGCCAGGTCAACTCGGGCCGGATGTCCACCCTCAGGCCGTCGGCCAACTCCTGCCGCACGTAGCGGGTCACTTTCGCGTCCCATCCCAGGTCGAGGCGTCGGCCGAGACGGCGAACGCCGCTGAAGGCAACGTGAGGGATCCGGTGGAGCGCCCGCGGTTGCGGCTGGACCCGATCCTGCAGATAGTCCAGCTCCCCTTCCAGCGTCATCGCGGACTCGTGCCGATAGAACCCGAGTCGCGACGCGCTGTAGCGGCTGACGCGAGCGAGCCGCCGCTCACCGGCGCCCAGGTCCGTGAAGTCCAGGAGTTCCCGGGTCACGAAACTGTCGCTGTAGAGCGCCACGTCGCTGAAGGTGGACCAACCGGACGGTCCGTGGTGCCGGTGCGTCAGCAGCGCCTGCCAGCGGTCCACCGGGATCGAGCGATCCGCGATCCTCTCGTCCTTCGCGGGCCTGAGCCCGCGCATCCGTTCGTTGAAGTAGGAGACATCCAACCGCCCCTCGGTCCTTGCGTTGAGGACGGTGCGGTATTGTCCGGTGAAGCCGGCGCGAGCCTTGGACTCGACGGCCAGGTTGATGGTCACGTCGTTGCTCTTGTCGAGGGCCCAGAAGAAGGGTTGCCGGTAGAGGAGCCCGGCCCGGTCGGACCAGCCGAACGAAGGAAAGAGCAGACCGGTGGCGCGTTCCGCAACGGAAGGAAAGGATGCGTAGGGCAAGTACAGCACCGGCACGTCGTAGACGTAGAAGGTGACTTCGTCCACCGCGGCCCGCCCGTCCTGGTCCAACCGGATCTCCCTGGCGCCGATGCGCCAGGGAGGCGCGCCGCCCTCGCAGAGACACGTGGTGAAAAGTCCGTCTTCGACCGCATAGGCTTGTCCGACGAACTTCTCCACGCGGCTTCCGCTGAGGCTGAGGTTGTTCTCCTCGATGAATACGTCGGCGTCCAGGATCGTGCCGGTCTCGTCCATCAGGTCCATTTCGAGCCCGGACGCCCGGAGCCGGTACAGCGGATCACGGAGAAAGACCGAACCCTTGGCGCGTAACCTCCGCGCGGTTCTGTCGAGCTCCACCGAATCCGCGCCGAAGAGGGTCTTTCCCCGCCGGACCTCCACGTTGCCCTTGGCCTGGACGGCGTCGCCCCCCCGGCGCACCTCGATGGAGTCCTCCGCCGACACCTCGATCCGCTCCGTGCCGTCCCCGGACTGGGCCCGGGCCATGCCCGCGGATGCCAACCCGCAGCAGGACGCCAGGAGCCACGCCACCATGTGCGAACGCCAGCGAAACATGGTCAATGCCGTCGCGACCGTTTGGACAGTTCAAGGGCCTTGGCGCGGACCGCCCCCACGAGGTAGAGGGAGCCCGCCACCAGGATCGGATCGTCGCGTCGACGTCGGTCTGCCGCGAGGCCGGCGAGGGCCGCGACAGGATCATCCACCGTGGTGGCCGGCAGCCCCCGGGGCAAGGCCGATGACAGCGCGTGCGGGTCGGCGCCCCGCTCGGTCGGCGTCCGGGTCAAAACCACCTCCCTGGACACGCCGCAGAGCGCGGGGAGCATGGAAGACCAATCCTTGTCGCGCATGCTGCCGAACAACAAACGGACCTTCCTGCCGCCCAACAACCCCGGCATCTCCTTGACGAGCGCCGCCACCGCGCCGTCGTTATGCGCTCCGTCCAGTATGATGGCGGGAGATCCGGGCAGGACCTCCAGCCGGCCCGGCCACGCCACCGACCGGAGGCCGGAGCGGACCGCCTTCTCGTGGACCGGCAGAACGCGGTGAAGAGTCTCGATGGACGCCAGGGCGACCCCGGCGTTGTGTCGTTGGTACTCGCCGCGCAGGCTCAGGTTCAGACGGTCCCACGACCGTTCCCGGCCGCGGTAGTCGAAACGCCGATCATCATGGGGCGTGGCGGAGAAATCCTTGCCCCACCGGTAGACCCCGACTCCGTGCGAGCGTGCGATCCGCTGTACGACGCGTTGGGCCGCGGGGGGCAGGGCGCCGCAGACCAGGGGGACCCCGGGTTTGATGATGCCGCCTTTTTCCCGCGCGATGGAGCCGATCCGGGCGCCGAGAAAACGCTCGTGGTCCCTGGCGATGGTCGTGATCACGCAGACGTCCGGGTGGACCACGTTGGTGGCGTCGAGCCTCCCTCCGAGCCCCACCTCGACCACGGCAACCTCCACCCGTTCCCGGGCGAAGTGCAGGAAGGCCATGACCGTCGCAAACTCGAAGAACGTCAGGCACAAGGATGCCTGCCTCGTGCGCTCGGCGATCTCCCGGACCAGGGCGGTCACCGCGGCCCGCGTGATACGCCGTTTGCCGATGCGGATCCGCTCGGTGAAATCGGCCAGGTGCGGCGAGGTGTAGAGCCCGGCCCGGTAACGCCCCGCCGACAGCACCGAATGGATCATGGCGGCAGTGGACCCCTTGCCGTTGGTCCCCGCGACGTGACAGACCCGGAAACGGTCCTGGGGATGGTCGAACAACGACAACGCCTGCAACACGCGCTCCAGCCGCAGGTCGATCTCGGCGCCGCGAAGATGGTAGATGAAGTCGAGACTCTTTTGATAGGAAGTCACGGCACCGGGGCACGGGCGGGCCCTGTCTCACACGAGGCAGGACAGTGGCCCGTGTGGTTGATCATTCCGCCTTGGCTGCGGCGATGAATTCCTTCATTCGCTGGTGGTCCTTGCGGCCCGGCGCGGCCTCGACGCCGGTGCAGACGTCTACGCCGAAGGGCTTGACCGCGCGCACCGCCTCGCTGACGTTCTCGACATCAAGGCCGCCCGCGAGGATCACGGGACGCGCCATCGGCTCCCGCAGCCACCTCCAGGTGAACGCGGATCCCGAGCCGCCGAACCCCCGGCTCCAGGAGTCCAGGAGGTAGTAGTCCACCGGATATTCCCCGATCCGGCCGATGGTCTCCTCGTCCCGGACGCGAAACGCCTTGATCACCTTCAGCGGCCAGCGGGTACAGAAACGGCGGTCCTCGTCACCGTGGAACTGGACGGCGGTCAGGCCGGTGCTTTCAGGGGACCGGCACGACCGCAACACGGATGTGACGTGTTGACGCGATTCGTTGACGAACAGGCCGGCGGTGCAGATGCCGGGAGGTACCTCCCGGAGTATCGTGGCCGCGGTCTCGGGCTGGAGGTACCTCGGGCTTGGCGGATAGAAGTTGAACCCCAGGGCGTCCGCGCCATACTCCACCGCCCTCAACGCATCCTCGGCGTTGGTAACGCCGCAAATTTTAACCTTGACCATCGCGTTCGGCGGCGACGTCCGCCCCGAGAAGCTCGGCCAGCTTCGCACCCGGGTCGCCGGCACGCATGAGCGTCTCGCCGACCAGAAAGACCCGCCCCCCGGAGGCCTCCAGTCGCTCGACGTGCTCGACATCCTTGATGCCGCTCTCGCACACCGCCAGCACGTGCGCCGGGAGTCGCGGCAGGAGGGCTTCGGCAACTCCGAGGTCCACCCGGAAGGTGTGCAGGTCCCGATTGTTGATTCCGATCATGGATGCGCCGGTTCCCAGGGCCGTCTCCAACTCGCGTTCCGAGTGTACCTCCACCAGCACGTCCAGGGAAAGGGACCGGGCCTCGGCGTGAAGCGTCTTCAACTCGTCCCCGTCCAGCATCGCGACGATCAGCAGCACGGCGTCTGCGCCGAAACTGCGCGCCTCGACCAACTGGTAGGGAGCGAGGATGAAATCCTTCCTGAGAAGCGGCAACGAGACCGTTGCCGCGATGTCGGTCAGATACCGGAGGGAACCGTTGAAGAAGCGTTCCTCGGTGACCACCGAAAGGGCCGTGGCGCCGCCGGCTTCGTAACGCGACGCGATTTCGACAGGATCGAAGTCCGGGCGGATCACCCCCTGGGAGGGCGAGGCCCGTTTCACCTCGGCGATGACGTGGCGTCCGGGTCGCGACAGCGACTTCGAGAATCCCCGAGGCTCACGCTGATAGAGCGGGCTGTCCTTCAGTGACTCTATCGGGCGCTGCTTCCGGCGGGACTCGGTCTGGGCGCGCACGTGCGCCACGATCCGTTCGAGAAAGTCGTTCCTCAGGGCGCCGTCGTTTCCCATCTGCGTGCCTTGTCGAGAGTATCGAACCGGGACACTGTACCGGCCTGCGGCGCGGTGCGGGCGCGGGTGGGTTTGAACCCCGCCCCTGCAACCCCGTGCCCCTGCGGCACGGGCTCCCGGTATCCGGTCCCTACGCCTCGTTGGTGAGCCGGACGAGGTGTTGGAGCTTGTCGAGCGCGGCCCCGGAGTCGATCAGTTCCCGAGCCATGTCAATGCCGCCGGCCAGGGTGGATACCCGTTCACTCACGCAGAGCGCCGCGCCGCTGTTGATCAGCACCACGTCCCGGGACGGGCCCGGTTCTCCCTGGAGGACAGCCGTTACCGTAGCTGCACATTCCGCCGGGTCCGACGCCGTCAGCCGCTCCGCGGGACACGTCTCGAAGCCGAATTCCTCCGGGTTGAGGGTGTAGCGGGTGACGGCTCCATCCTTCCACTCGGCCACCGCGGTGGGACCGCCGAGAGAGATTTCGTCAAGGCCTTCCTCGCCGTGGACCACCATGGCCCGCTCACTTCCGAGGTTGCCCAGAACCTGCGCAACGGTTTCGAGCAGGGTGCCGTCGTAGATGCCGATGAGTTGATGGCTGGCCCTGGCCGGGTTGGTCAAAGGGCCCAGAAGATTGAAAATGGTGCGAATGCCGACCTCTCGGCGCGGAGCTGCCGCATACTTCATGGCCCCGTGCAACAGCGGGGCGAACAGAAAGCCGAGCCCCACCTCGCGCAGACACCGTTCCACCGTCTCTGTGGGCACGTCGGTCTTCACGCCGAGGGCGCCCAGGACATCCGCGCTGCCCGAGCCGCTGGAGACGGCTCGATTGCCGTGTTTGGCCACGGTCACGCCCGCTGCCGCCGCCACGAAGGCGACCGTCGTGGAAATGTTGAAGGTGTTCTTCCCGTCGCCGCCGGTGCCGCAGGTATCCAGGACGCAGCCTTCGCCCGCGTCGACGTGCACGGCCTTCTCCCTCATGACCCGGGCCGCACCGGTCACTTCCGCCACGGTTTCACCCTGGATCCGCAACGCGGTCAGGAAAGCTCCCACCTGGATGGGAGTGGCCTCGCCCGTCATGACCTGATCCATGACGTCGACCATCTCCCGTTCCGTGAGGTTGGCGCCGGCCACCAGTCGGGCTATGGCTTGCTGGATGTTCATCGGGTCCTCGTTATCATCGCGTTCTCGTAATTCGCGGCCTTGAGCCGTTGGAGATCGGCCATGGCCTCCCGGCGGGTCTTATAGGCTCCCACCCGTACCCTGTAGAACGTCTTTCGGTTCAGTGTCCCGGAGGTCACGTAGGCGCGGTAGCCGCGCTTCTTGAGGTCGGCCGCCATTTTGTCCGCGGTGGCGCGGCTTCGGATGGCGGCGATCTGCACGGCCCACGGGGTCTTCCCGCCGCCGGCTTCACCGGCTTCGGCGGCTTTGCCGCGCTTCTCTTCGGTACCCGCGGGGGCAGGCTCCGGATTGGGCAACGTTTCGTAGAACGTCAACTCCTGGTCGTCCCTGGGGGCGCCGGACTCGACCGGGACCCGGATCGCCGGTTCCTCCCGGTGCAGGAGTTTTCGCTCCTCTATACTCTGTCCGATCAGGATCCCGAGGATGAAGATGAGAATCGACGCGGCGACGAAAAGGGATGCAACGACGAACAACTGGCGCCGGCTGAAATACACGTTACCGCCATCCGTCGCCTGTCGATGGTTGGCCATGGACCGGAGAGGCTGCTACTGCCCGGTGGTCGCGGTCGATTCGCTTGCCGTTTCGTCCGGTTCAACTGCCGCGGCTTCCGTTCCACCGGCTGCCGGAACAAGCTCGATAACGGAAAGCGGCGCCGAGTCACCCCGACGACGCCCGACCTTGACGATCCGGGTGTAGCCGCCGTTGCGACCCTCGAAACGCGGCCCGAGCTCGTTGAACAACCGCGCCACCACGGCCTTGTCCTGAACGAAGGCCAAGGCGCGTCGGCGGGCATGCAGGCTGCCGTCCTTGCCGAGCGTGATCAGCCAGTCCGCCCAACGCCGCAGTTCCTTGGCCTTTGCATCGGTGGTGGTGATACGGTCGTGGCGGAGGAGCGACGTGGCCATGTTGCGCCACAAGGCCAGACGGTGGCTGGGACTACGGTTCAGCTTTCTGCCTTTTTTCAGGTGCCGCATGGACTACGCCGTCTCTTTCTGATCAGCCTGTTTCCGGCTCTCGAGTTCCTCGCGGCCGGGGAAGCGATCCAGCTCCATGCCCAGATGCAGCCCCAACTCGCCGAGCAACTCCTTGATCTCGTTCAGGGATTTGCGCCCGAAGTTCTTGGTCTTGAGCATCTCCTGCTCGGTCTTCTGCACCAACTCGCCGATGTATTTCAAGTTGGCGTTCTGCAGGCAGTTCTGCGCCCGGACGGAGAATTCCAGATCCTCCACCGCGCGGAACAGGTTCTCGTTGAGCAGCGCGGCTTCGCCCTCGCCCTCTTTCTCGGCCGGTCCCGGTCCCTCTCGAAAGTCGATGAAGAGGGCGACCTGGTCCTGAAGGATCCCGGCGGCGTACGCCAGCGCATCCTCGGGCGTCTCGCTCCCGTCGGTCCACACCTCCAGGACGAGGCGGTCGTAATCGGTGCGCTGGCCGACCCGGGCGTTGGTCACGTTGAAGTTGACCTTGCGGATGGGCGAGAAGACCGCGTCCATGAAGATCGTGTCGACGGGCTGTTCCTCTTCCCGGTTGCGTTCCGCGGGCACGTATCCCTGCCCCATCCGCACCACCATGGCGGCGTTCAGCCGCCCCTCTTTCGAGAGCTCCGCGATGTGATGGTCGGGGTTGAGGATCTCGACCTGCGGCCCCCTGACGATGTCCTTGGCCAGCACCTCCTTCGGGCCCGTCGATTCGATCCGTATAACCTCTCGTTCCGAGTCGTGCAGCTTGAGCCGTACTTCTTTCAGGTTCAGGATGATATCGGTCACGTCCTCGGTCGCGCCCTGGATGGTGGAAAATTCGTGCAGCGCGTCGTCGATCTGGACGGAGGTGATGGCCGCACCCCGGAGCGACGACAGCAGGATGCGTCGCAGACTGTTGCCGATGGTCTGGCCGAACCCTCTCTCGAAGGGTTCTCCGACGAATTTACCATAGGTGGCGGTCAGGCTCTTCTCGTCGACCTCTATGGTGTCAGGTTTGATCAATTCGCTCCAATGCTCGTGCATGGGATCTCCAACAGGCTCCCGCGTTACTTGGAATAAAGCTCGACGATGAGCTTCTCGTTGATGGGCGTCGTGATGTCGCTACGGCTCGGAAGGACCTTGACGGTGCCGGAGAAGTTCTCCGTATCGACCTGGATCCAGTCGGGCACGCCACGCCTTTGGGCGCCTTCCATCGCGGACATGACCCTTTCCGATTTGCGGCTCTTTTCGGTCACCGAGACGACGTCGCCCACCCCGACGCGATACGAAGGAATGGTCACCCGCCGGCCCTTGACCAAGACGTGGCCATGCCGCACCAGCAGGCGGGCGTCGCCCCTCGAACACGCGAATCCGAGCCGGTACACGACGTTGTCGAGCCGTCTTTCCAGCATCACCAGGAGATTTTCGCCGGTGATCCCGCGCGCCTTTTCGGCCGTCTCGAAACTGCCCCTGAACTGCTTTTCGAGCAGCCCGTACATGCGCTTGACCTTCTGCTTCTCCCTGAGCTGGAGGCTGTATTCGGAGAACTTGAGCCGTCTCTGGCCATGTTGACCGGGAGGATAGTTGCGCCGCTCGATGGCGCACTTGTCCGTGTAACACCGCTCTCCCTTGAGAAACAGCTTCAGATTCTCTCGCCGGCAAAGCCGGCACACGGGACCATGATACCTAGCCACTCACTATCTCCTCTCAGACACGCCTTCGCTTGGGAGGCCTGCAGCCATTATGGGGAATGGGTGTCACGTCCTTGATCAGGCTGATGTGCAACCCCGCGGATTGAAGGGATCTCAGGGCCGACTCCCTGGCCGAGCCCGGCCCGCGCACGTACACCTGTATCGAATGCATGCCGTGATCCATGGCCTTGCGCGCTACGTTGTCCGCCGCCTGTTGCGCCGCGAAGGGTGTACCCTTGCGGGAGCCCTTGAAGCCGATGGCGCCGGCACTCGACCACGCCACGACGTTACCCTGGATGTCCGATATCGTGATGATCGTGTTGTTGAAGGTGGAATGGATATGCGCCACCCCTTCGGCGATGTTCTTTCGCCCGCGCCGTTTCCTCGGCGCCCTCGCATCACGCGCTTTCTTCGCGGCCTGAGCCATGGATGCTCCTGTTCTGGTTTGGGCCCGTCCTTCGACTTCGCTTCGCAACGCTCAGGACGAACGGAGGGACAGCGTTTCGCAGCCGTTCGGTTCGAGCGCAGCATTCGTGCCGGTGCTCGCCGGTAAAGTTGAAACCATGGTTGAAACCATGGGGATAACGTTTCGCAGCCGTTCGTCCCGAGCGTGGCGAGGCGCAGCCGGGCGAAGTCGAAGGGCTAACCCTTCGAAGGCGGCCTCTTCTTTCCGGCTATGGCTCTCCGGGGTCCCATCCGGGTGCGCGCGTTGGTATGGGTGCGCTGTCCCCTGACGGGCAGTCCGCGCCGGTGCCGGAGGCCTCGATAGGTTCCAATGTCCATGTGGCGCTTGATGTCCATGGTGACGTCGCGCCGCAGGTCTCCCTCGACCTTCACTTCCTGATCGATGATCCGCCGTATCACCACGACCTGATCGTCGGACAGGTCGTCGGACTTGAGCTGGAACGGGATTCCGGCTCCCTTCAGAATGCTCCGGGACGTGGTCGCGCCGATACCATAGATATAGGTCAGGGCGATTTCCATGCTCTTGTTCCTGGGCAAGTCTACCCCGGCAATACGCGCCATGAATCACTCCTTCCGAGTCACCTTGCCTGCGGCAAGAAATCCTGCGCACCCCGGCAAACCCTTACGGCGGACACCACGCTAGCCCTGCCGCTGGGCGTGCTTGCGGGTGACGCAGATGACCCTTACAACGCCTTTTCTGCGAATGATCTTGCACTTGTTGCAGATCTTCTTGACCGATGCTCGTACTTTCACTTCCGACCTCGTTCCAGGACACCGTGGACGCGGCACTAGAGCCGGCTCAACACGTACGGCCCTTCCGCGGTAATCGCGATGGAGTGCTCGAAATGGGCCGCGAGACTCCGGTCCCGGGTGACGGCCGTCCAACCATCGTCCAGGATCGTGATTTCCTTCCGTCCGGCATTGACCATGGGTTCCACGGCCAGGACCATCCCCGCCCGCAGCCGGCATCCCTTGCCCGCGTCGCCATAGTTGGGGACCGGTGGTTCCTCGTGAAGCTTCTTGCCGATACCGTGACCCACGAACTCCCGTACCACCGAATAACCCGACCCCTCCGCGATGCCTTGTATGGTGTTGCCCAGGTCACCCAGGCGGTTGCCCTCGCGCAACGTCTCGATACCCTCGTTCAAGGCCTTTTCCGTCACCTGCATGAGGCGCTCGGCCTCCGGGCTCACCTCACCGAGACCTACCGTCACCGCCGAGTCGCCGTAGAAGCCCTCGTACACCACCCCGAAGTCCATCCCCAGGATATCCCCTTCCGCGAGCACCCGTCCGGAAGGGATCCCGTGCACGATCTCTTCGTTGATCGACGTACACAGGCTGTTCCGGAACACCCTGCCGGCCACCGCATAACCCTTGAAGGCCGGCCTGGCGCCCTTCTCATAGGTCAACCGCTCCGCCAACTCGTCCAGCTCCAGGGTGGTCATCCCCGGTCGTACGGTCTCCTTCAGCGTTTCGAGCACCTCCGCGACGATGACGCCGGCCCGGCGCATCGTCTCTATCTCCGCTCGGGACTTGAGATAAATCATCTGACGACCACCTAACCCGCAAATCCGATCCCGCACCCGTCGCCCGACGCCGACAGGGCGGTCCCGCGTTCCTCAACCCCTCCGGCCCCGGATGCGCCCCCGTCTCATGAAACCCTCGTAGTTCCTCGAGATCATGTGGGTTTCCATCTGCGACACCGTGTCGAGCGCCACGCCGACCACGATCAGCAGAGCCGTCCCGCCGAAGAAGAACGGAACGTTGAACTGCGATATCAGGATCGTCGGCAGGAGCGCCACCAGGGACAGATAGACGGCGCCCCCGAGGGTGATCCGCGACAGCACCCTGTCGATGAATTCCGCGGTCCTCTTGCCCGGGCGGATGCCCGGCACGTAACCGCCGTACTTCCTCATGTTCTCGGCCACGTCCACCGGATTGAACACCACCGCGGTATAGAAGTAGCAGAAGAACATGATCAGACCGACGTACAGCAGGTCGTGCAACCAACGCCCCGGCGCCATGGACCCGGCCAACGCCTGGGCCCAGGGATTCTGGACGAACTGCGCGATGGTGGCCGGGAAGATGAGCACCGACGACGCGAAGATCACGGGAATCACGCCGGCCGTGTTGATCTTGAGAGGCAGATGAGACGTTTGTCCGCCGTACATCTTCCGCCCCACCACGCGTTTGGCATACTGGACCGGTATGCGCCGCTGTCCGCGCTCCATGAAGATGATCACACCCACCACCAGCACCACGAACAAGAGCAGGAAGACCACGAAGAAGATGCTGAGCTCGCCTTCGCGCACGAATTGGAACGTGGATGTCACCGCGGACGGGAGTGCGGCCACGATGCCCGCGAATATGATCAACGATATGCCGTTGCCGATACCCCTTTCGGTGACCTGCTCGCCCAGCCACATGATGAAGGCCGTTCCCGAGGTCAGCGTCAGGACCGTCATGAGGCGGAAGTTCCAGCCCGGGTCCAGCACGATGGCCTCGCCGTTGGGACCCCGCGTGCCTTCGAGGCCAAGGCTGATCATCATGCCCTGGATGACCGAAAGCACGATGGTGCCGTAACGCGTGTACTGCGTGATCTTCTTGCGTCCGACGTCGCCTTCCTTCGACAGGCGTTCCAGGTAGGGGAAAACCACCGTCAGGAGCTGCAGGATGATCGACGCGCTGATATAGGGCATGATGCCCAGCGAGAAGACCGAGAACTGCTCCAGCGCACCTCCGGAAAACAGATTGAAGAGGCCGAAGATGGTCCCCTCGACCTGGGCAAAGAAAGCCGCCAGCCCTTCGCGGTCAATGCCCGGCGTCGGTATCGCCACGCCGACGCGATAGACCGCCAACATCGCCAAGGTGAAGAAGATACGTCGCCTCAGCTCGGGAATGCGGCCCGCGCTCTGAAAACCCTTAAACATGGGAAAGGACTTCGGTCCGGCCTCCTGCCGCCTCGATCTTTTCCCTCGCAGTGCGAGAGAACCCGTGAGCCTTTACCGTGAGCGGCCTGTCCAGCTCCCCGCGGCCCAGTATCTTCACCAACCCGCGACCGAGCAACCCCATCTTCCGCAACGATTCCGGCGAGACTTCCTGCCCCGCCTCGAACGGGCCGAGGCCGTCCAGGTTCACGGGAGTGTACGCCGTCCGAAAAGGGTTATGGAAACCCCGTTTGGGCACGCGCCTCGTGAGCGGCATCTGGCCGCCCTCGAAACCGGGCCGTACGCCGCCTCCGGAGCGGGACCCCTGGCCCTTGTGTCCCCGGCCGGAGGTCTTGCCCGTCCCGGAACCCGCGCCCCTGCCCACGCGCTTCTTTGCATGCCTGGTCCCTTTTGCAGGACGTAGTCGACCCAGATCCATGAACGGTTCCCCTTATCGAATCTCTGCCAGCGGCTTGCCCCTCAAGTCCGACACTTCCTCCGGGGACTTGAGGCTCTTGAGGGCCTCGAACGTTGCCTTCACGAGGTTGTGCGGATTGTTGGAACCGATGCACTTGCTCAGGACGTTGGGAATCCCGGCCGCTTCCACCACCGCCCTCACGCCCGCGCCGGCGATGACCCCGGTGCCGGGGGCGGCGGGCTTGAGCAGCACGTGCCCCGCGCCGAAACGGCCCGTGACCTCGAACGGAATGCTGTCGTCCACCAGCGGCACTCGAAGGAGGGTCTTCTTTGCGTGCTCGACCCCCTTGCGAATGGCCTCGGGCACCTCATTGGCCTTGCCCAGCCCGTATCCGACCACGGAGGCTTCGTCGCCCACCACCACCAAAGCATTGAAACTGAAGCGCCGGCCACCCTTGACCACCTTCGCCACGCGGCTGATGTGGATAACCTTCTCCTTGAGCTCTAAGCCTTGCGGATCGACTCGTTCCAAAACAACCCCCGAATCACAATACGAGGCCAGCCTCCCGCGCAGCCTCCGCCAGTGCCTTTACCCGTCCATGAAAGAGAAACCCGTTTCGGTCGAACACCACCCGGGCGATCCGTTTCGCCTCGCACAGTTTCGCGATCTCCAGGCCGACCCGTTTGGCCGCCTCGACCCCCTTGCCCTCTTCGGCGCCGGCGGGTTCCTTCGACAGCGTCGACGCGCTCAACAGCGTTACCCCGCTCTCGTCGGAAATGACCTGTGCGTAGATGTGCTTCGAGCTTCGATACACGCAAAGCCGGGGACAGGCGTCGCTCCCCGTGGTCCGCTTCCGCACGCTTCGCTGCCGTCGCTTGTGACGCAGAACTTTCTTGCTCGTCAACATCGGTCCATCCGATCCCGTTGGTTCAACCCGACGCGCCACCCATGGCCTTGCCGGCCTTTCTCAGGACCACCTCGCCCTGATACCGGATACCCTTGCCCTTGTAGGGCTCGGGAGGACGGAAGCTGCGCAACTCCGCCGCGGCCTGGCCCAGCACCTGCTTGTCATGACACTCCAGGGTGATCACCGTCTGCCGTTCCACCGAGGCCGATACATCCGACGGCAGCGGGAACACGACGGGATGAGAGAAACCCAGGGTCAGGTGCAGCGACTGGTCTTTCAACTCGGCGCGGTAGCCGACACCGTTGATCTCCAGCACCTTCCTGAACCCCTGGCTGACCCCTTCGACCATATTCGCAAGCAACTTGCGGGTAAGGCCATGCAACGACCTCACCGACTTGGTTTCCCCGTTCCGGCGGACGTGAAGCCTGTCTCCGTCCACCGCCACCTCGATGTCCGGCGGGAGGTTGTGCGACAACGTCCCCTTGGGGCCCCGGACCCGTATTTCCGCGCCCTCCAGGTCGACCTTAACGGCTTCGGGCACGATGATCGGCAGTTTTCCTACACGCGACACGAAACCACCTCTAACTGATCGAACACAGCAACTCGCCGCCGACCCTGGCCTTGACCGCCTCCCGGTCCACGACGATTCCCTTCGGGGTGGACAGGATGTGGGTTCCCAACCCCTTGCGGACCGGATGGATATCCCTGTAGCCGAGGTAGACCCGCCGTCCGGGGCGGCTGACCCGCTTCAATTGACCCAGCACCGGCTGACGGTTCCTGCCGTACTTCAGATGGATCCGAAGTGTATCCTGCACCTGGCCTTCGACCTGGATGCGCCGGATCTGCTGGACGTATCCCTCCTCCACCAGGACCTTCATGATGCTTTCCTTGAGTCGGGACCACGGGACATCCACGGTTTCGTGATTCGCCATCCCGCCGTTCCGCATCCGGGTCAGCATGTCTGCAATGGGATCGGTCATACTCATGCGAGACTGCGCCTCCTACCAGCTTGCCTTGATGACCCCGGGAATCTCTCCCCGACGGGCGAAAAGCCGCAGGCAAATCCGGCACATCCGGAATCGTCGATAAAATGCCCTGGCCCTGCCGCATAGCGGGCAACGGTTGTAATGCCGTACCTTGAACTTCGGCGTTCTTTCCGCCTTGATGCGCAGACACTTCTTAGCCACTGGTGGTACCCCCGTCGCCGGCGAACGGCATTCCGACGTGCTTGAGCAGGGCTCTGCCTTCTTCATCGGTCCGGGCGGTGGTCACGATGGACACCGTCAGCCCGTGGAGCCGTTCCACCGTCTCCGCTCTCACTTCAGGAAAGATGATCTGCTCGCGGATCCCCAGCGAGTAGTTGCCGCAGCCGTCGAAGGACCGATCCGATATGCCCTTGAAGTCCCTCACCTGGGGAAGGGCCACTTGTATCAGACGGTCCAGGAACTCGTACATCCGCGCCCGGCGCAGGGTGACCATGCACCCGATGGGATTGCCGCGACGGAGCTTGAAGTTCGAGATGTCCTTCCGGGCACGGGTGACCACGGGACGTTGGCCGCTGATGGCGCCCAACTCCGCCACCGCCGCATCCAGGAGCTTGGCGTTCTGCACGGCTTCACCGATGCAGACGTTGACGGAGACGTTCCTCAACCGCGGGACCTGGAGCCTGTTGCGATAGGCGAATTCCGTCATCATGGCGGGTACGATCGCCTCGTGGTACTTCTGTTCGAGCCTGACCATCGTTTCATTCCACTCCGCGCGCCGGCTGCTCCGGGTCAACCCAGACCCTGACCGCAACGCCGGCAGACACGGGCCTTTTGTCCATCCTCGAGAATCTTGTAACCGACCCGGACCGGGGCGTTGCACGGATCGCACATGATCATGACGTTGGAGACGTGGATCGAAGCTTCCTTCTCCACGATGCCTCCGGGCTGTTGCGCGGTACGGGGCCTGGTATGGCGCTTGACGAGGTTCACCCGTTCGATGAACAGGCGGCTCTTCTTCGGCAGTACCTTGATGACCTTGCCGGTTTTTCCGCGCTCCTTCCCGGCCACCACCATCACGTTGTCGTCTTTGCGGACGAACAGGCTCATGGCTACAGCACCTCCGGCGCCAGAGAAACGATCTTCATGAACCGTTTCGCCCTCAGTTCACGCGCCACCGGTCCGAAGATTCGCGTGCCCACGGGCTCCTTCTGGTTATCGATCAGGACCGCCGAGTTGTTGTCGAAGCGGATATACGAACCATCCACCCGGCTCAGCTCCTTGGCGGTGCGCACCACCACGGCTTTGACCACGTTGCCCTTGGGCACCTTGGAGTTGGGCATCGCCTCCTTGACGGACACGACGATGACGTCGCCGACGGAGGCGTACTTCCGCCTCGTCCCTCCGAGTACCTTGATGCACCGGACTCTCCTGGCGCCCGAATTGTCCGCCACGTCCAGCACCGTCCCCACTTGTATCATCCAGCTAAACCCCTGTGTTGCCCGGCGCCGCCGGCGCCTGCGGAGCGGCCGCGGCGGGACGGTTCAGGATACGGCTCACGCGCCAACGCTTCTGGCGGCTCAACGGCCGGCACTCGACGATGACGACCCGGTCGCCGACCTGGCACTGATCGCGTTCGTCGTGGGCCTTCACCTTGGTCCGGCGTCTGAGATATTTCTTGTACCGCGCATGAAGTACGATTCGTTCCAGCTCGACGACGACGGTCTTCGTCATGCGATTGGTCTTGACCACACCCTCACGTTGTTTCGTGACGCCACGCTCACTCATGGTTGCCTTCCCGATTTTCGGGGGACCGGCGTTCTCCGAGGATCGTCTCCACCCTGGCCAAATCGTGTCGCGACTGCCGCAACTTCATGGGGTTCTCCAGTTGTCCGGTGGCACGGCGGAGTTTCAGATGAAAGATCTGCTCCTTGAACTCCGTGCGCTTCTGTTGCAACTCGTCCGAACTCAGGTCTCGCAATTCCTTCGCCTGCATCGAGAACTCCCGCCTACCGCTCTACGAACACGGTGGCCAGACCCAGCTTGCGCGAGGCGAGCCGGAACGCTTCTTTGGCGGCTTCCCGCTGGATCCCTTCCATCTCGAACAGCAGCTTGCCCGGCTTGACCACCGCCACCCAGGCATGCAGAGGCCCCTTGCCCTTTCCCATCCGGACCTCCGCGGGCTTCTTGGTGATGGGCTTGTCGGGGAAAACCCGGATCCAGACCTTGCCGCCGCGCTTCAGGTAGCGCGTCAGTGCGATTCGCGCGGCTTCGATCTGCCGCGCCGTTACATAACCCCGGTCCACGCACTTCAACCCGTAGTCGCCAAAGGAAAGACTGGAACCTCGCTGGGCGAACCCGCCCCTGCGACCCTTCTGTATCTTGCGATACTTGACTTTTTTCGGCTCGAGCATGATTCGGTCCCGCTACGGCTACAATCCCAACGAGGCTTTCTGCTGATCTTCCTGCCGGGTCAGGATCTCGCCCCGGAAGATCCACGCCTTGACGCCGATGACGCCATAGGTGGTCTTGGCCTCGGCCAGGCCGTAACTCACGTCGGCCCGCAACGTATGCAGGGGGACGCGGCCTTCCCTGTACCATTCCGTGCGTGCGATCTCCTGACCCCCAAGCCGGCCGCCGCACTGGATGCGGATTCCCTGGGCGCCCATCCGCAACGCGCGGGAAACGCTCTCCTTCATGGCCCGGCGGAAAGCGACCCGGCGTTCGAGTTGCAGGGCGACGTTCTCCGCCACCAACTGCGCGTCCAGATCGGGCCTCCTCACCTCGTGGATGTTTATGAAGACTTCCCGGGGAGACAGCTTCCCCAACTCTTCCTTGAGCTTTTCGATCTCGGCGCCCTTCTTGCCGATGACGATCCCCGGACGGGCCGTGTGGATGTTGATCTTCGCCTTGTTGGTGGCCCGTTCGATCTCGATCTTCGAAATACCCGCGTGATGAAGCCTGCCCTTGAGGAAACGCTTGATCTTGAGGTCCTCGTGCAGCAGCTCGGCGTAGTCGTTTCCCGCGTACCACTTCGAGTCCCACGTCTCGATCACGCGCATGCGGAAAACCTTGGGGTGCGTTTTCTGTCCCATGGTCAGGCCCTTTCGTCAACCACGACGGTCAGATGGCTGAGGCGTTTGCGGATCCGGTTGGCGCGGCCCATTCCCCGCGGCATGAACCGTTTCCACATCCCGGCCTGACCGACCTCGGCCCCCTTGACGTACAAGAGGTCCACGTCCACGCTCTGGGTGTTCTCGGCGTTGGCCACCGCCGACCGAAGGGTCTTGGCCACGATGCCGGCGCAGCCCTTCGGAACGAACTTGAGGATCGTCAGTGCGTCCTCCACCGACCGGCCTCTGACCTGATCCACCACGAGCCTCATCTTGCGAGGCGAGACCCGGGCGAACCTCGTAACCGCGCGCGTCTCCATGGGCTATCTCCTCACGCCCCTGGCGTCGCCCCTGCGGTCTCCCGCGTGGCCGTGAAACGTGCGCGTGGGCGAGAACTCTCCGAGCTTGTGGCCCACCATGTTCTCGGTGACGAACACGGGAAGGAACTTGCGTCCGTTGTGAACCGCGATGGTGTGACCGATCATGTCGGGGGTGACGGTCGAACGCCGGGACCAGGTCTTGACCACCCTCCTGACCTGGGCCCGATTCATCTCGTCGATCTTGCGCATCAGGTGGTCGTCCACGAAAGGACCCTTCTTGATCGAACGCGCCATGGCTACTGTCCCTTTCTGCGCTTCACGATGTACTTGTCGGAAGGTTTGACGCCACGGGTCCGGTAGCCCTTGGTGGGCTTGCCCCACGGCGTCTGCGGGTGATTGCCCTTGGACCGGCCCTCGCCGCCGCCATGCGGATGATCCACCGGGTTCTTGGCCATGCCTCGGGTTACCGGCCGGCGGCCCACCCATCGGGACCGTCCCGCCTTCCCGAAGGTGACGTTTTCGTAGTCGCTGTTGCCCACCACTCCGATGGTCGCGCGACACTCGGAACGGACGTTGCGCAACTCCCCGGACGGCAGCTTGAGCAGCGTGTAGGAGCCCTCCTTCGCCATCACCTGAGCGGATGCTCCGGCGCTGCGGACGATCTGCCCGCCCTTGCCGGCCTTCATCTCCACGTTATGGACCAGCGTGCCGGTCGGGATGAACCTCAGCGGCAGGGAATTCCCGGGCTGGATGTCGATATCCTGATCGCCGGATACGATCCGATTGCCGATCCTGAGCTTGTCCGGCGCCAGGATATAACGCCGCTCGCCGTCGAGGTAGCAGATGAGCGCCACCCGGGCCGACCGGTTCGGATCGTATTCGATGGCCTCGACCCGGCCGGGGACGCCCTTCTTGTCCCGCTTGAAATCGATGAAGCGATAGCGGCGCTTGTGGCCGCCGCCACGGTGGTCCTTGGTGATCCTGCCGGTGTTGTTCCGCCCGCCGTATCCCTTGAGCGGGCGCAGCAACGGTTTGTGCGGCGAGTCCCGGGTGACGTCTTCGAACCCGAAACCTGTAGAAAATCGGCGCCCGGGAGACGTCGGGCGGCGGTTCTTGATCGACATGGACCCGTATCCTCAACCTTCCTAACCGATGCCGAAAAAGTCGATGCGATCGCCTTCCTTCAGCGTGACGAACGCCTTCTTCCACAGCGGCAACCGTCCGGTATTCCTGCCGACGCGGCGCATCTTGCCCAGGTAGCGCGCGGTCCTCACGTCCAGCACCGTTACCCTGAACAGCGCTTCCACCTGTTTCCGGATCTCGATCTTGTTGGCATCCGGACGGACCTTGAAAATCACCTGGTTCGTTGACTCGGCCAGCATCGAGCCCTTCTCCGAGATCAGCGGACCGAGAACCGTATCCCGAACGCCCTTCATTGCGAGAACCTCTCCTCGATCTTCTGCAGCGCGTCCCGGGTCAGCACCAGATACTCGAAACGGAGCAGGTCGTAGACGTTCAGCCCGGCCACCCGCAGCACCTTCACGTTCGGCAGGTTGCGCGCGGACAACTCGATCCTGTCGTCAACGTCCGCGATAACGAACAGCGACCTCCCGATACCCAGCGAAGCCATGGCTTCGGCCATGACGCGGGTCTTGATCTCGGACACGTCCTCCGGCTCCACCACCACCAGCTTCTCTTCCTGGCGCTTCAGGCTGAGCGCGGACAGCACCGCCTGCCGGCGGGCCTTCTTCGGGATCCGGTACGAGTAGTCCCGAGGCAAGGGCCCGAAGGCGGTGCCGCCCCCGACCCAGATGGGCGACCGCACGCTACCCGCGCGGGCCCTGCCCGAGCCCTTCTGACGCCACGGCTTCTTGCCGCTGCCGCGGACCTTGCCGCGGGTCTTGGTGGAAGCCGTGCCGGCCCGCCGGTTGTTCAACTGCATGACCACCGCCTGGTGCAACAGGTGCGGGCGGACGGCCACGCCGAAAATGCTCTCCGGGAGCACCGGCTCGATCCTGCGAAGTTCCATGCCCTACCCCTTGACCGCCCGCCGCACGAGCACCATCCCGCCGTTCGAGCCCGGAATGGAGCCCTTCACCAGAAGGAGGTTATCTTCGGGACGAACGTCAACCACCTGGAGGTTCTGGATCGAGACTCTCTCGTTGCCCAGGTGCCCGGCCATTCTCTTGCCCTTGAACACCTTGCCCGGATACGAACGGTTGCCGATGGAGCCCCCGTGCCTGAAGTATTCGTGAGTGCCGTGGGTCCGGGAAAACCCGTGGAAGTCCCAGCGTTTCATGACGCCGGCGAAGCCCCGGCCCTTCGAGGTCCCGGTGACGTCCACCCGATCCCCCGGCTGGACCAGATCGGTTACCTTGAGCTCCTGCCCCACCTCGTAGCCGGAGACGTCATCCACCCTGAACTCGCGGAGCACCCGGAAGGAACCCTTCTCCGCCTTGGCCATATGGCCCCGCAGAGGACGGTTCACCCGCTGGTTCTTCTGCGTCCCGAACCCCAGTTGCAGTGCGTTGTAGCCATCCTTCGCTACGTCCTTCTTCTGCACCACCACGCATGGTCCCGTCTCCACCACCGTCACGGGGATCACGTTCCCGGTGTCGTCGAAGAGCTGGCTCATGCCGATTTTCTTTCCGATGAGACCCGTCATCTCTCCAGCCTATTGAAGCTTGATCTCCACGTCCACGCCGGCCGCCAGATCGAGCTTTCCCAATGCGTCGATGGTCTGCTGGGTCGGCTCGAGGATGTCCAGCAGCCTCTTGTGAGTGCGTACCTCGAACTGCTCCCGCGACTTCTTGTCGACGTGCGGAGACCGATTGACCGTAAACCGCTCGATGCGGGTCGGCAGAGGGATGGGGCCGGCAACCCGCCCGCCGGTCCTCTTGACGGTCTCGACGATCTCGCCCACCGACTGGTCGAGCACCCGGTAGTCGTACGCCTTGAGCCGAACACGGATTTTCTCGTTCACGCCCTTACCTCCCGGCCCAGCATGTCTTCTTTCACCGCTTCCGGTACTTCCTCGTAGCGGGAGAACTGCATGGTGTACGTGGCCCGGCCCTGGGTCCTCGATCGCAGGTCCGTGGCATAGCCGAACATCCGCGACAAGGGAACACGAGACTCCACTACCTGCGCGTTGGCCTTGGACGTCATCCCCAGGACCTTGCCCCGGCGCGAACTGATGTCGCCGATGACGTCGCCCATGAACTCCTTCGGAACGACGACCTCGACCTCCATCACCGGTTCCAGCAACACGGGGGAGGCCTTGGCCAACGCTTCCTTGAACGCCATCGAACCGGCAATGGTGAACGCCATCTCCGAGGAGTCCACCTCGTGGTAGCTGCCGTCCAGAAGCGTGACCTTCACGTCCACCACCGGATATCCCACCAGACCGCCGTTGCTCATGGCCTGGACGACGCCGTGCTCCACCGCGGGCACGTACTCCTGCGGTATCGTGCCGCCCTTGATGGCGTTGATGAACACGAAGCCGGCGCCCGTCGGCTGGGGCTCCAGCCGCAAGTAGACGTGGCCGAATTGCCCGCGACCCCCGGACTGTCTGACGAACCGCCCTTCCTGCTCCACCGTCCGGCGTATGGTCTCCTTGTACGCCACCTGGGGCCTGCCGACGTTGGCGTCCACCTTGAATTCCCGCAGCAGCCGGTCGACGATGACCTCGAGATGGAGCTCTCCCATGCCCGAAATCAATGTCTGGCCGGTCTCCTGATCGACGTTCACCCTGAAGGACGGATCCTCCTTGGCCAACTTCTGAAGGGATGTCCCGAGCCTCTCCTGATCGTCGCGGGACTTGGGCTCGATGGCGATGGCGATGACCGGTTCGGGAAAATCGATGGACTCCAGCAGGATGGGGTTGTCTTCGTCACAGAGCGTGTCGCCGGTCTTGGCGCTGCGCAGGCCCACGGCCGCGGCGATGTCTCCGGCGCCGACCTCGTCGATCTCCTCCCGCTTGTTGGCGTGCATCTTGAGGATGCGGCCGAAGCGTTCCCGCTGTCCGGTAGAGGCGTTGTATACGTACGACCCGGACTTCCGCGTCCCGGAATAGACCCGGAAGAAAGTCAGCGATCCCACGAAGGGGTCGGCCATGATCTTGAACGCCAACGCGGAGAACGGCGCGCCGTCCGAGGTCGGGCGGACCGCCTCCTCGCCACCGTCCGGATCCGTGCCGCGGATCGGCGGCACGTCGAGCGGGGACGGGAGATAGTCGATGACCGCGTCCAGCAACGGCTGGACGCCCTTGTTCCGAAACGCGGCGCCGCAAAGCACCGGGACCAGTTGCAACTTCAGTCCCGCGGCTCGAATGGCCCGGACCAACCGGTCGTCGGAGATCTCCTCACCCTGGAGGTACGCGGTCATGATCGCGTCGTCGCAATCCGCCAACGTCTCCAGCAGGAGCTCTCGATACGAGTCCGCCTGCACCTGCAATTCGGCGGGTATCGCCGCTTCCCGGAAACTGGCTCCGAGATTCTCGTTGTCCCAGAGCAGGGCCTTCATCCGCACGAGGTCCACGACGCCCTGGAACCGGTCTTCCGACCCCACCGGGAGTTGGGTCACGAGCGGGCGCGCCCCCAGCCGGTCCTCGATCATCTTCACCACGCGGAGGAAGTCGGCGCCGACCCGGTCCATCTTGTTGATGTAAGCGATCCGGGGCACCCCGTACTTGTCCGCCTGCCGCCAGACGGTCTCGGTCTGGGGCTCCACCCCGCCCACCGAGCAGAACACCGCGATGGCGCCGTCCAGCACCCGCAGCGACCGCTCCACCTCGATGGTAAAGTCCACGTGGCCCGGGGTATCGATGATATTGATCCTGTGGTCCTGCCAATGGCACGTCGTCGCCGCCGAGGTGATGGTGATTCCCCGCTCCTGCTCCTGGACCATCCAGTCCATGGTCGCGGTGCCGTCGTGCACTTCGCCCAGCTTGTAGTTGATGCCGGTATAGAACAACACGCGTTCCGTCGTGGTGGTCTTGCCGGCATCGATGTGGGCCATGATGCCGATGTTGCGGGTTCGGTCGAGTGGTATCTGTCTACCCATGTCGTGTCTTTATGACGGCAAAAAAAGGAGGCGGTTCTACCGCCTCCTTGACGTACGATGATCGATCTGGCGACTACCAGCGGTAATGGGCGAAGGCGCGGTTCGCCTCGGCCATCCGGTGCGTGTCTTCCTTCTTCTTGACGGCGTTGCCCCGCTGGTTGGCGGCATCCATCAATTCGCCGGCCAGCTTCTCGTCCATGGCCTTCTCACTCCTGGACCTGGCCGCGCTGATCAACCAGCGAAGACTCAGGGAAAGCCGCCGGTCGGGACGCACTTCCACCGGCACCTGATAGGTGGCCCCGCCGACCCGCCGGGAGCGGACTTCCACCATGGGTTTGGTATTGTCGACGGCCCGCTTGAACACGCCCAGCGGCTCGGTCTTGGTCTTGTCCGCAATGATGTCCAGCGATCGGTAGAGGATGCCCTCGGCAATGCTCTTCTTGCCGCGGTTCATCATGTTGTTGATGAATTTGGTGACCAGCTTGTCCCCGAATTTTGGATCCGGGAGCAGCTCTTTCCGTTTTATTTCACCCTTGCGCGGCATGTCCCTACTTCGGCCTCTTGGCTCCGTACTTCGAGCGGCCCTGACGACGCTCCTGAACGCCGATGGAGTCGAGCGCTCCACGGATGATGTGGTAGCGCACGCCCGGCAGGTCCTTGACCCTCCCGCCCCGGATCAGGACCACGGAGTGCTCCTGCAGGTTGTGTCCCATCCCCGGGATGTAGGAGGTCACCTCGGTCCCGTTGGTCAAACGGACTCGGGCCACCTTCCGCAATGCCGAGTTGGGCTTTTTCGGCGTGGAAGTGTACACCCGGGTGCAAACGCCCCGCTTCTGCGGACAGCCCTGCAGCGCCGGCGCGGTGTTCTTCTGCCGCTGTATCTCGCGGCCCTTGCGGACCAACTGATTGATTGTAGGCATGGTTCCCTATCTTGGCAATAAACCGTCGAATTTATCGAAACTTTCGCGTGCTGTCAACCATCACGCCACTTCCACCTCGGAGACGTCGATCTCGCCGATCTGCTCGTCGCATTCGATGGCCAGGGTGTTGTACTCGGCCAGGCCGGTACCCGCAGGGATGAGCTTGCCCATGATCACGTTCTCCTTCAGCCCACTGAGCGGATCCAGCCTGCCGTTGATGGCCGCCTCGGTCAGGACCTTGGTGGTCTCCTGGAACGATGCGGCGGAGATGAAGCTGCCGGTGGACAGCGACGCCTTGGTGATTCCAAGCAGTAACGGCTCCGCCACCGCGGGCTGCCCTCCCTCGGCCAGGACCCTCTGGTTCTCCTCCTCGAACCGCCACTTCTCGACCTGATCGCCCATCAGGAAATCGCTGTCGCCGCTCTCCTTGATGCGCACGCGCCTCAACATCTGCTTGACGATGACCTCGATGTGCTTGTCGTTGATGCGCACGCCCTGAAGTCTGTAGATTTCCTGAATCTCGTCCACCAGGTACTTGGCCAGCGCCTTCTCGCCGAGGATGCCGAGTATGTCATGAGGATTCGACGAGCCCTGCATCAACGACTCACCGGCACGGACCCGGTCACCCTCGTGTACGCTGATGTGCTTGCCCTTGGAGATCAGATACTCCCGCGGCTCCCCGACATCGGGCGTCACCACCACCTTGCGCTTCCCTTTCGTATCGCGGCCGAAGGACACCACCCCGTCGATCTCGCTGATGACGGCGAACTCCTTGGGTTTCCGGGCCTCGAACAGCTCGGCCACACGGGGCAGTCCGCCCGTGATGTCCTTGGTCTTGGTGGTTTCCCGAGGAATCTTCGCCAACACGTCGCCGGCCGATACCTCTTGATGCTCGGTCACGTTGATGTGGGCGCCCACGGGCAGCATGTACCGCGCCTCGTTGTGGCCGGAAAGCCTCGCGGTCTTGCCGCTGTCGTCCTTGATGGACAGCCGCGGCCGCTTGTCGATGTCCTTGAAGTCGATGATGACCTTGGTGGAGAGGCCGGTTCGCTCGTCCACCTTCTCCTCCATGGTGGTCCCCTCCAGGATATCGCCGAACTTGACCGCGCCGCCGAGCTCGGTGATGATGGGGATCGTGTACGGGTCCCACTCGGCCAACAGCTCTCCGGCCTTGACCGCGAACCCGTCCTGCTTCTTGAGCTTGGCGCCGTAGACCAGCGGATAGCGCTCCCGCTCCCTTTCCCGCGACCTGTTGGAGCCTTCCGGATAGTCCACGACCGCCAGCTCGCCGTTGCGGTTCATCACCACCAGCTCACCGTCCCGGTTGGTGACGGTGCTGACGTTGATGAGCTTCACGTAACCGTCCGTGCGCGGCTCCAGGGTGGTCTGCTCGGCGCGCCGGCTGGCGGTGCCGCCGATGTGGAAAGTCCGCATGGTGAGCTGCGTGCCGGGTTCGCCGATGGACTGCGCGGCGATGACGCCGATGGCCTCTCCCGCGTTGACCATCTCGCCCCGGGCCAGGTCCCGGCCGTAGCACATGACGCATACGCCCTTCTTCGACTGGCAGGTAAGCACCGAGCGGATCCAGATGCGTTCCAGGCCGGCCTCCTCGATCCGTTGCACCAGCGCCTCGTCGATCTCCTGGTTCGCCTTGACGATGACCTCGCCGTTGAACGGGTCCTTGATTTCTTCCAGCGCCACCCGGCCCAGAACACGGTCTCCGAGGGGCTCGATGATCTCGCCTCCCTCCATGAGGGGCGCCATCTGGATGCCGTCCAGGGTCCCGCAATCGTCCTGGGTGATGATGGCGTCCTGGGCCACGTCCACGAGACGCCGGGTGAGGTAGCCGGAGTTGGCGGTCTTGAGGGCGGTGTCCGCCAGCCCCTTGCGGGCCCCGTGGGTGGAGATGAAGTACTGGAGGACGGTCAGCCCCTCCCGGAAGTTGGCGGTGATGGGGGTCTCGATGATCTCCCCCGACGGTTTGGCCATCAGCCCGCGCATGCCGGCCAGTTGCCGTATCTGTTGCGCGCTGCCCCGGGCGCCCGAGTCGGCCATCATGAAAATCGGATTGAAGTTGGGCACCCGCATGGTATAGCCCTGCTCATCCGTCACGGTTTCCGTTCCCAGATCCCGCAACATCTCGTCCGATATCCGGTCGGTGACCTCGGCCCATATATCGACGACCTTGTTGTAGCGCTCCCCGTCGGTGATGAGGCCGTTGTTGTACTGCTCGTCGATCTCCTGAACGCTCTCGTAAGCCTGCTTCAGCAAGCGCTCCTTGCTGGCCGGTATCACCATGTCCTTGAGGGCGATGGACGCGCCTGCCTTGGTGGCATAGCTGTAACCGGTGTCTTTCAGCCTGTCCGCGAAAATGACGGTAGCCTTGTTGCCCGCGAGCCGGTAGCTGAGATCGATGAGGTTCCCCAACTCCTTCTTCTTCATGACGCGGTTCACTTCACCGAAGGGGATCTGGGGTGGAACGATTTCGTAGAGCAGCACCCGTCCCACGGTGGAGTCGTGCATCTCGCCGTCGACCCGCACCCGGATGCGGGCCTGAAGATGGACTTCGTCCTGGTCATAGGCGATGCGGACCTCGGCCGGGCTTGCGAGGACCTTGCCCGCGCCCCTCACGTTGGGACGTTCGCGCGTGAGGTAGTAGAGCCCCAGGACGATGTCCTGCGACGGCACGATGATCGGCTTGCCGTTGGCCGGCGAGAGGATGTTGTTGGTGGACATCATCAACGCGCGCGCTTCCACCTGCGCTTCCACCGACAGGGGCACGTGCACGGCCATCTGATCGCCGTCGAAGTCAGCGTTGTAGGCGGCGCATACCAGCGGATGCAACTGGACCGCCTTGCCCTCGATCAACACCGGCTCGAACGCCTGGATCCCCAACCGGTGCAGGGTCGGCGCCCGGTTGAGCAGCACCGGGTGTTCCTTGATCACGTCGTCGAGGATATCCCAGACCTCCGGGCGCTCCTTCTCCACCGCTTTCTTTGCGCTCTTGATGGTGGTGACGTAGCCCCGTTCCTCCAGCTTGTTGTAGATGAAGGGCTTGAACAGCTCCAGGGCCATCTTCTTCGGCAATCCGCACTGGTGGAGGCGCAACTCGGGACCCACCACGATGACGGAGCGTCCCGAGTAGTCCACGCGCTTGCCCAGCAGATTCTGGCGGAACCGGCCCGTCTTCCCCTTGAGCATGTCGCTGAGGGACTTGAGCGGCCGCCGGTTGGGACCGGTAATCGCCCGGCCACGCCGTCCATTGTCGAACAGCGCGTCCGCGGCCTCCTGCAACATCCGTTTCTCGTTGCGGACGATGATGTCCGGCGCGTTCAACTCCATCAGCCGTTTGAGCCGGTTGTTGCGGTTGATCACCCGGCGGTAGAGGTCGTTCAGGTCGGAGGTGGCGAACCGGCCGCCGTCCAGGGGAACGAGGGGACGCAGGTCCGGCGGTATGATGGGAATCACTTCCAGGATCATCCACTCCGGCCGGTTCTTCGAGCTCCGGAACGCGCTGAGGACCTTGAGCCGCTTGGCGATCTTCTTGCGCTTGACCTCCGAATTGGCCTCCCGCAGTTCGGTGCGAAGCTCCCCGGACAGCTTCTCGACCTCGATATGACACAAGAGCTCGCGGATGGCTTCCGCGCCCATCTGCGCCGTGAAGTCGGTGCCGTACTCCTCCAACGCCTTGCGGTAGGCGGCTTCGGTGAGCAGCGCCTTGTACTGGAGCTTGGTGGAACCCGGGTCCAGCACGACGTAGGACTCGAAATACAGAACCTTCTCCAGGTCCTTCAGCGACAGGTCCAGCAGGGCGCCGATGCGACTCGGGAGACTCTTCAGGAACCAGATATGCGCCACCGGCGTGGCCAGCTCGATATGTCCCATCCGTTCCCGGCGGACTTTCGACTGGATGACCTCGACGCCGCACTTCTCGCACACGACCCCGCGATGGCGCATCCTCTTGTACTTGCCGCAGTTGCACTCGTAGTCCTTGGTGGGCCCGAAGATCTTGGCGCAGAACAGACCGTCCCGCTCCGGTTTGAAGGTCCTGTAGTTGATGGTCTCCGACTTGCGCACCTCGCCGTGGGACCACGACCGGAGCTTGTCCGGCGAGGCCAGGGCGATCTTGATACCCTGAAAGCTGAGCGGGTTCTTGGGTTTCTCGAACAGACTGTATACTTCTTCCATGGGGCCTCCTTATTCCACCAACTCCAGGTCAAGGCACAGGCTCTGCAATTCCTTGACCATGACGTTGAAGGACTCCGGCAATCCCGGCTCGAGAAAGTGATCGCCCTTGAAAATGCCTTCGTACATGCGGGTCCGGCCCGTCACGTCGTCCGACTTCACCGTCAACATTTCCTGCAGCGTGTAGGCGGCCCCGTAAGCTTCCAGGGCCCACACCTCCATCTCTCCCAGCCGCTGCCCGCCGAACTGCGCCTTGCCGCCGAGCGGCTGCTGGGTCACGAGCGAGTAAGGGCCGGTGGACCGCGCATGGATCTTGTCGTCCACCAGGTGATGCAGCTTCATCATGTACATGACGCCGACGGTGACCTTCTCGTCGAAGGGCTCGCCGCTGCGCCCGTCATACAACGTGACCTGCCCCGTGACCGGCAGGTCCGCTTTCTTGAGCAGGTTGAAGATCTCATCTTCGCGGGCGCCGTCGAACACCGGTGAGGCCAGATGGACGCCTTCCCGGTACTTCTCCGCCAGGCGGCGCACGTCCTCCGCGGGCAAGCCGTCGAGGCCGACCTTGTTTGACTCGCCCTCGCCCAGATAGTCCTTCAACCGGGCCGTGACTTCCGAGGAACTCTGGTCGAGCAGCACCTGGATCTGCTGGCCCAGACTGCGCGCGGCCCACCCAAGGTGGGCTTCCAGGATCTGCCCGACGTTCATCCGTGACGGCACTCCCAGGGGATTCAGCACCATGTCCACCGGGGTGCCGTCTTCCAGGTAAGGCATGTCCTCTTCCGGCAGGATGCACGAGATGACGCCCTTGTTGCCGTGGCGCCCCGCCATCTTGTCGCCCACCTGCAGCTTGCGCTTGATGGCCACCAGCACCTTGACCATCTTGATCATGCCGGGCGGCAATTCATCCCCGCTGGTCAACCGGCTGATCTTGTCCTGGAAGCGGACCTTCAGGGACTCGACCTGGGCCATCGTGTTGGCAACCACCCGAGTGGCTTCACTCTCCCGTTCCGGATCGTCCAGCTTGAGGTCCGCGAGGAAGGAAAGGGGCACGCCGTCCAGAAACGCTTCGGTCACCTCGTCGCCCCTGGCTATCAGGACCTTGCGGTTTTCATCCGTCAGCCGCGACCCGGCGCGCCGGCCGACCAGCAGCTCCTTCAGCCGTTTGACGGCGCCGTCCTGAATGATGCGGATCTGGTCGTGTTGATCCTTGTTGAGGCGCGCGACTTCCTGGCTCTCGATGAGCCGGGTCCGCTCATCCTTGTTCATACCCTTGCGGGAGAAGATCCTTACGCTGATGACGGTGCCCTCGACGCCGGGAGGCACCTTCAGGGACGAATCCCGCACCTCTCCCGCCTTTTCACCGAAGATCGCACGCAACAACTTCTCTTCCGGAGAAAGCTGCGTCTCCCCCTTGGGGGTGATCTTTCCCACCAGCACGTCGCCGGGCTTCACCTCCGCCCCGATGCGGATCACGCCGCTTTCGTCGAGGTCCTTCAATGCCTCGTCGCCGGCATTGGGAATGTCCCGCGTGATCTCTTCGGGTCCCAGCTTCGTATCCCGGGACACGCACTCGAACTCCTCTATGTGGACCGAGGTATAGATGTCCTCCTTGACCACGCGTTCGCTGATCAGGATCGAGTCCTCGAAGTTGTAACCGCCCCAGGGCATGAGGGCCACGAGCAGGTTCCGCCCCAACGCAAGCTCGCCGATCTCGGTGGAGGGGCCATCGGCCACCACGTCCCCCTCGCCCACGTGATCGCCCACGTGTGCAATGGGGCGCTGGTTGATGCAGGTGTTCTGGTTCGAGCGTTGGTACTTCACCAGGCTGTAGATATCCACGCCGGTGTCCGCGTACGCACCGGACGGGTCGTCCGCCTTGATGACGATCCGGGTGGAATCGACGCTCTCGACCGTACCGCTGCGGGCGGCTACCACCGTGGCGCCGGAGTCGCGGGCGACGACCTGTTCCATCCCCGTACCCACCAGCGGCGCCTCCGTGCGGAGCAACGGCACCGCCTGACGCTGCATGTTGGAGCCCATCAACGCCCGGTTCGCGTCATCGTTTTCCAGGAAGGGAATGAGCGAGGCCGCGACGCTCACGAGCTGATTGGGCGACACGTCCATGAAGTTCACGTCATCCGGGTGCGCCATCACGAACTCGCCGGCCTTGCGAGCGGATACCAGGTCTTGCGTGAACTCGCCCTCGGGGCCGAGCGCCGCGTTGGCCTGCGCGATGACGTGGTCTTCCTCTTCGAGCGCCGACAGGTACCGGATGCGGTCCGTGACCCGCCCGTCGCGAACCTCTCGATAGGGGGTCTCGATGAAGCCGAACTCATTGACCCGCGCGTAGGTGGACAACGAGGCGATGAGGCCGATATTGGGCCCCTCCGGGGTCTCGATGGGGCAGACCCGGCCGTAGTGCGTGGGATGGACGTCACGGACCTCGAAACCCGCCCGTTCCCGTGTCAAACCGCCGGGACCGAGGGCGGACAGCCGCCGCTTGTGGGTGATCTCGGATAACGGATTGGTCTGGTCCAGGAACTGGGACAACTGGCTCGAACCGAAGAATTCCTTCAGCGCCGCGGAAACCGGTTTGTGGTTGATCAACTCCTGCGGCATCATCGTGTCGATGTCCTGGAGGCTCATCTTTTCCTTGATGGCCCGCTCCATGCGCACGAGACCGACCCGGAAATGGTTCTCCACGAGCTCGCCTACCGGCCTCACGCGACGGTTGCCGAGGTGATCGATATCGTCCACCGACCCGTTGCCGTTTCTCAACACGATGAGGTAACGCACGACCTCGAGGATGTCCTCCTTCCGGAGAGCTCCGTGCTCCAGGGGCACGTCCTGCTTGAGGCGGTGATTGAGCTTCAGCCGTCCGACCCGCGACAGATCATAGCGGTCCGGACTGAAGAAAAGATTGTTGAAGAAGGTGGTAGCGGTGTCCATGGTGGGAGGATCCCCCGGCCGGAGGCGCCGGTAGATCTCCAGCAGGGCCTCGTCGCAGGACTGCATCTTGTCCTGCAAGAGCGTGTTGCGCAGGTAGGGCCCGGTTTCCGCGTCGTCGAGAAAGAACAGATCCAGCCGATCGACCCGACTGTCACGGATGTGGTCCAGGTTCTCCTCGGTGACGGCGCCGTTGCATTCGACGATGACCTGACTCGACTCCGGATCGACGATGTCGCGGGCCGCCACCCGACCCAGGATGTCTTCCCAGGCAATGGGGATCTGCTTGATGCCGGCGTTCTCCATCTGGCGCAACGCCGAACGGGTGAAGCGGCGGCCTTCCCGGACGATGAGATTGTTGCTCTGCGGATCCCGGACGTCGCAGGTGGCCTTCAGGCCCGTGAGATGGCGGGGCTTGACCTCGAGCATGGGCCGTTCGCCGCCGCACAGGATCGTATCGCTCTTGTAGAAGTAGTTCAGCAATTCCTCGGGCTGCATCCCCAGGGCGCGAAGCAGTACGGTGACGTGGAACTTCCGCCTGCGATCGATGCGAACGAACAGGATGTCCCTCGGATCGAACTCGAAATCGAGCCACGAGCCGCGATAGGGGATGACCCGGGCCGAATAGAGGAACTTGCCGCTGGCGTGGGTCTTTCCCTTGTCGTGCTCGAAGAAGACCCCCGGCGAGCGGTGGAGCTGGCTCACGATGACCCGCTCGGTGCCGTTGATCATGAACGTGCCGTTCCGGGTCATCAACGGCACCTCGCCAAAGTAGACTTCCTGCTCCTTGACGTTACGGATGCTGCGGGAGGCGGTCTGGGCGTCGACGTCCCAGAGCACGAGTTGCACCGTGACCTTGAGCGGCGCGGCGAAGTTCATGCCCCGCTCATGACACTCGTCGACGTCGTACTTGGGCTCCCCCAGGGAATAACTGACATACTCGAGCGAGGCGCTGTCGTTGAAGTCCTTGATCGGGAAGACCGACTTGAACACCGCCTGCAAGCCGATGTCCTGCCGTTGATCTTCAGGAACGTCGCGCTGCAGAAAGAGGTCGTAGGAGTTTCTCTGGATCTCGATGAGATAGGGCAGATCGATGATCTTCTTGATCCGCCCGAAATCCCGACGCAGTCTCACATTATTGGCCACCTGGACCGGCATGAGCGTCCCCTTTCACTCGACCCTGACCCATGACGTCCGGCGCTGGCGCCGGGCCGTCACCAAACTCCGACCCTCGCTACTTGACCTCGACGCTCCCGCCGACCTCCTCGATCTTCTTCTTGACCTCCTCGGCCTCGTCCTTCGAGACACCTTCCTTGACGTTCTTCGGAGCCCCGTCCACGAGATCCTTGGCCTCCTTCAGCCCGAGACCCGTGATCTCCCGAACCACCTTGATCACCTGGATCTTCTTCTCTCCGGAACCGGTCAACACCGCGTCGAACTCGGTCTTCTCTTCGACCGCCGCGGCCGCCGCCGGGGCCGCGGCCACGGCCACGGGCGCCGCGGCACTGACCCCGAGCTCTTCTTCCAGCTCCTTGACCAGACCCGCCGCCTCCAACAGAGACATGTTCTTGATGAAATCCTTGACTTGCTCCCGACTCACTTCCATTGGTGCACTCCCCCTTCGATGTCAGTTATCCCGAAACTATGCCTTGCTCTCCCTGAACGCCTCCAGCAACCGCACCAACCCGCTTCCCGGCTCCTGGATGGTCCGCAGCAGACGGACGGCCGGCGCCTGCATCAGCGACAGCACCTGCGCCTGCAACTCCGGCAAGCTCGGCAAGCTGGCCAATCCCTTGACCTGGACCGGTTCGAGCAACGCCCCGTCCAGGACTGCTCCCTTGATGGTCAACGCCGCGTTCTGGTCCGCAAACCTGACCAGAGCCTTCGAGAGACTCACCGGGTCGTCGTAGGCGAACACCCAGCCGTTGGGCCCGGTCATGAAGTCTTCGAGCGCCTGATACGACGTGTCCCGTATGGCCAGCCGGACCAGGTTGTTCTTGGCGATCTTGTACTCGCCGGCCGCCTCGCGAACGTCGCAACGAAGCTGTGTCATCTTGCCGACGGACAGCCCTCGATAGTCGGTCACCACCGCCATGGTGGCGGTCCTGAACTTGTCCTGGAACTCACCGACGACGGCCGATTTTTCCTGACGGTCCACGCTGCTCTCCAATCAACGCCGGGGATGGCTCAAACCGCCATGACCCGGACTTCGGCGGGATCGATCCTGATCCCCGGCCCCATGGTAGCGGCCACGGCCACGCTCTTGATGTAGGTGCCCTTGGCGGCCGCGGGCTTGGCCCGCAGCAACGCGCCGACCACCGCCCTTGCGTTGTCCAGAAGCGCGCCGGCTTCGAACGACACCTTGCCGATGGGCAGATGGACGATACCGGCCTTGTCCACCCGGTACTCCAGCCGCCCCGCCTTGATCTCCGTGACCGCCTTGCCGATTTCCGCGGCGACGGTCCCGGAACGGGGGTTCGGCATCAGTCCGCGGGGCCCGAGGATCTTGCCGATGCGGCCCACCGCTCCCATCATGTCGGGGGTGGCCACCACCTTGTCGAAGTCGAGCCAACCGTCGGTGATCTTCTTGATCAACTCATCGTTGCCGACGAACTCGGCCCCCGCTTCCTCGGCTTCCTTTTCCTTCTCACCCCTGGCGAAGGCAAGGACCCTGACGGTTTTGCCGAGTCCGTGAGGCAGCCCGACCGCACCGCGAATGTTCTGGTCGGCCCGGCGCGGGTCGACCCCGAGCCGGACGGACAACTCGACGGTCTCATCGAATTTCGCCGTCGCCGTTTCCTTGACCATCCGTATCCCCTCGTCCAGCGGATACCTGTGGGTCCGGTCCAGCTTGCCGGCGACGCCCTGATACTTTTTACCCTTTGCTCTCATTGCAGCCCCCGGCCCGATCAGACAACCTTGAGTCCGAGACTCCGAGCAGTCCCTTCGACGGTCTTGACCGCCGCTTCGATGCTGACACTGGTCAAATCAGGCATCTTGATCCGGGCGATCTCCTGAACCTGTGCCTTGGTCACCTGGCCTACCGTCGCCTTGCCGGGCTCCTGGGCCCCTTTCTCGAGCCCGGCTGCCTTCTTCAGCAACACCGCGGCAGGCGGCGTCTTGGTCACGAAGCTGAAGGTCCGGTCGGCGTAGACGGTGATGACGACGGGGATGATCATGCCGGGCTGGTTCTGGGTGGCCGCATTGAAAGCCTTGCAGAACTCCATGATGTTCACGCCCCGTTGCCCCAGGGCCGGGCCTACCGGAGGGCTGGGATTTGCCGCTCCTGCCGGTATCTGCAACTTGATCTCGCCCATCACCTTTTTGGCCATGGTCTAACTCCGCTCTACCTGAATGAAATCCAACTCCACCGGGGTCGCCCGGCCAAAGATGCTGATCAGAACCCGCAACTTGCCCTTGTCGGGCTTCACTTCCTCGACCACACCGTTGAACTCGGAGAAAGGTCCGTCGATAACCTTGATGCTTTCCCCCACCGTGAAGACCACCCGGGGCCGCGGCCGCACCGCGCCCTCCTCCATCTGATGGGTGATCTCACGCACCTCCTCGTCACTCACCCACGGCGGCTGCGTGGTGCCCCCGACGAACCCGGTCACCTTGGGAGTTGACTTGACGACGTGCCACGTCTCGTCGTTCATCTCCATTTGAACCAGGATGTACCCGGGAAAGAATTTCCTGGAGGAGGTCCGCTTCTTTCCCTTGACCAGCTCGACGACCTTTTCGGCCGGCACGAGGATTTCGCCGAACCAGTCGCCGTTGCCTTTCAACGCCTTGATCCGCTCCTCGAGAGCGGCCTTGGCCTTGTGCTCGAACCCCGCGAACGTGTGGACGACGTACCAGTTCTTTGCCATTGAACACCCGGTCCCATCAACGCAACAGCCACTGTCTCGCGTAGGAGAGCAGGAAATCGACCAACCCGAGGTAGAGCGCGAAGAAGATCACCACCAGCACGACAACGCCCGTTGCCGCGTAGGTCTCTTTCTTCGTGGGCCAGTGAACCCTCTTCAGCTCCTGCCACGCTTCCCGAACGAAGTCGGTCAGCCGCCCCACGGAGGCGAACGAATCAGTCAGTTTCTCCATCGCGTGCGATAAGATGGCGGGTCAGGCAGGACTCGAACCTGCAACAGCCGGATTTGGAGTCCGGTGCTCTACCAATTGGAGCTACTGACCCGGTCCCGTTGACTCAGACCCGGATTTCCTTGTGCGCCGTGTGGGTGCGACAACCGGCGCAGAATTTCTTGAACTCGAGCTTGTCCGTGGTTCGCTTCTTGTTCTTGGTCGTGGTGTAGTTCTTGCGTTTACAACGGTCACAGGCGAGTCCCACCAAGTCACGCATCTTTCACCTCCGCCTACTGGACGATCTCGGTAACGACCCCCGCGCCCACGGTGCGACCGCCTTCCCTGATGGCGAAGCGCAGCCCGTCGTCCATGGCGATGGGGGTGATGAGGTCCACGTCGATGTGGATGTTGTCGCCCGGCATGATCATCTCCGTGCCCTCGGGCAGCGTGGCGACACCGGTCACGTCGGTCGTGCGAAAATAGAACTGCGGCCGATAGCCGTTGAAGAACGGCGTATGGCGGCCGCCCTCCTCCTTGGTCAGGATGTACGCCTCGGCCTTGAACTTCGTATGGGGCGTGACCGTCTTGGGCTTCGCGATCACCTGCCCCCGCTCTACCTCGTCGCGCTTGACGCCCCTCAGGAGGACGCCGATGTTGTCGCCGGCCTGCCCTTCGTCGAGCAGCTTCCGGAACATCTCGACGCCGGTGGCCACCGTCTTCTGGGTTTCCTTCAAGCCGACGATCTCGACCTCGTCGCCGACGTGGAGGATACCCCGCTCCACGCGACCGGTCACCACGGTGCCCCGGCCGCTGATGGTGAAAACGTCCTCCACCGGCATGATGAACGGCTTGTCCACGTCTCTGAGCGGATCGGGGACGTAGCCGTCCACGGCATCCATCAACCGGATGATCGAGTCGGTGCCCAGCTCGCCCGCTTCGCCTTCCAGGGCCTTCAGGGCGCTGCCGGTGACGACCGGAATGTCGTCGCCCGGGAACTGATACTTGGACAGCAACTCCCTCACCTCCAACTCCACCAGCTCCAGCAGCTCGCTGTCGTCCACCATGTCCGCCTTGTTGAGGTAGACCACGATGGAGGGAACGCCCACCTGCCGTGCCAGCAGGATATGCTCACGGGTCTGCGGCATGGGCCCGTCGGCCGCCGACACCACCAGGATCGCGCCGTCCATCTGGGCGGCGCCGGTGATCATGTTCTTCACGTAGTCCGCGTGGCCGGGGCAATCCACGTGGGCGTAATGCCGCTTGTCCGTCTGGTACTCGACGTGCGCGATGTTGATGGTGACTCCCCGCTCCCGCTCTTCCGGCGCCTTGTCGATCTGGTCGAACGGCACGAAGTCCGCCGATCCCTTCTCCGCCAGCACCTTCGTGATAGCCGCCGTCAACGTCGTCTTGCCGTGATCGACGTGGCCGATGGTGCCGATGTTGAGATGTGGTTTCGTGCGCTGGAATTTTGCCTTGCTCATCTTCTCCTCCTGTGGATAATCATGCAGATCGATTCGATCTCTTTCACTAACAGGCAAAGCCCAGGAGCGGGCTTGAACCGCCGACCTCGTCCTTACCAAGGACGTGCTCTACCGACTGAGCTACCTGGGCATGGGGTCACGTGACGGAAGGCGGCCGCCACCGGCGGTTTACGCCAAACGGGCCACTTCGCACGGACATTAGTGGAGCGGGAAACGGGATTCGAACCCGCGACCCCGAGCTTGGAAGGCTCGTGCTCTAGCCAACTGAGCTATTCCCGCAAAAAATGACTCCTTCAACTCGAGAGTCCTGTAACTGATGGTGGAGAGGGGAGGATTCGAACCTCCGAAGCCGATCGGCGGCAGATTTACAGTCTGCTCCCTTTGTCCACTCGGGAACCTCTCCCCGATTCGATTCCTCGAGTTCTTGCGCGGATCGGACGGGTTTCTACAGGCATTCAACCACATCGCTCACGTGGAGCTGGCGATAGGATTTGAACCTACAACCTGCTGATTACAAATCAGCTGCTCTACCGTTGAGCTACGCCAGCGGATCAGCGCCTTACGCCCAAGAACAAAAAGCCACACTTACCCTGTCCCTCGTTCCGAAAACAGGGCACACGTTGGCTACCGATTCCCGAGTTTTTAAGCATTTGTCAGAGGGAATGTCAACGGGGGCGGTGTGGAACCGCGGAAATTCGTTGTCTCGTCAACTCATAGACGAACATGCCCCAGGCCACGCTGACGTTCAACGAAGCGACCCGGCCTTGCATGGGAACGGAAACCAGATGGTCGCAGCTCCGCCGGATCAACGGCCTGATACCCCGCTCCTCCCCGCCCATGACCACGGCCACCCTTGCCGGATAGACCAGGTCACAAGCCCGGTCCTCCGCCTGGGCGTCGAGCCCGACCACCCAGTAGCCCCGGTCCCGCAGCGCCTTGAGTCCGCGAGAAAGGTTCGAGATACGGTAGAGGTCAACGTGGTGGACAGCCCCTGCGGAGGCCTTGATGACGGCCCCGGTAACCCCCGCGGCGCGATCCTTCGGAATAACGATGCGGCCGACCCCCATGGCCTCGCATGTGCGCAGGATGCTGCCCAGGTTCCGGGGGTCCACAACCCCGTCCAGCAAGAGCACACAGTCGTCGGCAACGGGACCCGGCGCCGCAAGCAGGGCCTCGAACGACCGGTAGGCGAACGGCGCGACCCGGGCGGCGACCCCCTGATGTCTTGCCCCTCGCGTCAGGGCGTCCAGCGCGCGGGCGTCCATATCCGAAACCCGGCAACGTTCCTGCCGGGCCGTCTGCTCCACCCTGCGCAGCGCGGGGCCGCGACGGCCCGGGAGCATCAGCACTTCGATGACGTCGCCGGGCGCCGCCCGGAGTTTCTCCAGGACCGGATGGATCCCGTAGACAAGCACCGATTTTCGTTGGCCGCCGCCATGCTCGTGCCGGATTGAGGATTTCATCAAAGAAAGCTACCATGGCCGGTGTGCATCGGACCTTGAGCGCCTATGTAGCCGGTCAGATCATCCCGCCTTTCCTGATCGGACTCTTCGCCTTCACCCTCGTATTCCTTACCGGCCGTATCGTGCAGCTCATCGAACTCGTCGTCAGCCGCGGCGCGCCGGCCGGCCAGATCGCGAGACTCTTCGCGCTGGTCCTGCCGACGCTTCTGGAAACCACGCTGCCCATGGCCTTCCTGCTGGGAATCCTGTACGGTTGCGGGCGTCTTTCGCGAGACAACGAAACGCTGGCCCTGAAGGCGTGCGGCGTCGGTCCGTTCCACTTCCTGATCCCGGTGGGTCTGGTGGCACTGGCGGTATCGCTATTGACCCTCGGCCTGTCGGTCTTCGTTCGACCCGCGGCCAACCTCGCCGTCAAGCAAGAGCTTTACGCCATCGCCCGGAACCGTGCCGGATCGCTGCTCAAGGAGCGGGTGTTCAACGACGTCTTCCCCGACGTGCTGATCTATGTCGACAGGGTCGTCCCCCCGGGCAACACCTTTCAAGGCATCTTGATCGTCGACCAAAGAGACCGCAACGCCGAAAACCTTATCATCGCACGGGTCGCGCTGCTACTTGCCGGCACGGACTCCATCGGCTTGAGGTTGTACGACGGCATGATCCATGAGCGGCAGAAGAAGCGCGCGGGTTTCAGCCGGACATCGTTCAACGTCTACAACCTGCACCTCGAGTCGGACCGTCTCCTGTCGCCCCTGGCGCCGGGGCGGCGGAGCCCCGAGGACATGTCGCTAAAGGGCCTGCGCGAAACGATCCGGTCGAAGTCGGCACGGGGCGCGAGCGCCATACCGGAAGTCATGGAAACCCATCGAAGATTCGCTTTCCCGTTCGCGCCGCTGGTCTTCGCGGTGCTGGGGATCGCCATCGTTCTCACACCACGTCGGCCGTCGGCGGGGCGTTCCCACGGAGTCGCCTCATGTCTGGCGTGGCTGTTCGCCTACTACGCCCTGCTCTCCGTCGGCACGGCGATGGCGGAGAACGGGAAGATCCCGCCGGGGCTGGGGCCGTGGCTGCCCAACCTCATCGTGGGGCTGATCTCCATCCATCTCTTCATCAGGGCACTGAAGGAATCACCGTCACCGTTGCCCGCCACGGTCAGGAGCCGGCTTCAGGCCCTGGGCCGGAGGCTCGTGACACGGCGCGAGGCCCCGCAGAGATGACCCGGTCCAAGGGCCCCTTTCCGGCGCCACCCCTGGGAAGCCTCCTCGACAGGTATCTGCTGAAGCTGTTCTCCCGCGTCTTCTGCGCGACGCTCGTCGGGATCATCCTCTTGCACCTGGTGGGCGACGTATTCAACCGCGTCGACAACCTGATGGGGAGCAACGCGACGCTTTCGACGTCGGTTTGGTATTTCATCTACCGGCTACCCCTGCTGGTCTCACGGGGCGTCGGTTTCGCGGCACTGTTCGCGGCTTTCCTGACCCTCGGTTCACTGTCACGGCGACACGAACTGGTGGCCATCGGCGCCTGCGGCGTCAGCGTGCACCGCATAACCGCGCCGTTGCTCCTGGCGGCTCTCGGCATCAGCTTCGCCACGTTCTTCTGGAACGAAACCGCGGTGCCTTTCTCCACCGGGAAGGCCAAACACATCTACGATGTGCAGGTCCACCAAAAGAAACTGCGCTCCGTGTTCGGCAGCGAGCAGATCTGGATGCGGAGCAACGGCGACTTCATCCGGGCCGACGACTTCGACACGGACCGGAACAGGCTTCGCGGGCTGGTCATTTACCGGATGACCCCGGAATTCAGGCTGGACGGACTCATCGAGACGCCTGCCGCGGACTGGAACGGCAATCATTGGGTGCCGAACGGCGGCACGGAGTGGCTTCTACTGGAGCACGGAGGCGTCAGCCGGCGATCTCTGGGCGCTGCACTCCCGCTCGATGAGGGGCCCGACGACTTCCGGATTTTCGCGCGCTCGCCGGACGAGTTCAGCTACTTCGAGTTGAGCGCCCGGATCGATGACCTGCGGGACAAGGGGGTCGACACGGTGCGGGACGCGGTCAACCTGCATACCAAGGTGGCGATCCCGCTGGTCACGCCGCTGACCATTCTCCTGGCGGTGGCGTTGGCGGCGAAACCCGGAAGGAAAGACAACCTCGTCCTGAACTTCGGACTGACCGTCGCGATAGGATTTTCCTATTGGGTGCTGCTGGGGTTCTGCGTGTCGTTGGGCAAGGCCGGGGCGATGCCGCCCTGGCTTTCGGCCTGGTTACCCAATCTGCTCGTGGGATCTCTGAGCCTGTATCTCTACACAGGCTCCGAATGAGCGGCGAGACGGCCGATCAGCGCTTGGAGAACTGCGGCCGTTTCCGGGCCTTGTGCCGCCCGTACTTTTTCCGCTCCACCGCGCGCGGGTCGCGGGTCACGTAGCCGGCCTTTTTCAACGGGGCGCGAAAGCCTTCGTCCACCTGCATCAACGCCCGGGTGATTCCATGGCGGATGGCGCCGGCCTGACCCGAACTTCCGCCGCCCTTGACGTTCACGACAAGATCGAAGTCCCCCAACGTCCGGGTCACGTGAAAGGGCTGATGGACGATCATCCTGGCCGTTTCACGACCGAAATAGTCTTCCAGCATCCGGTTGTTGATCCGGATATCTCCCTTGCCGCGCTTCAGGTAAACCCGTGCGACCGAGGTTTTCCGTCTGCCCGTCGCGTAAATGAACTCGTCTGCCATATGGGTGAACCCGTTCTCGACCGCAACCCGGGCGGGTTTGAAACCCGCCCCTACGAGATTGTGAGAGGCTCGGGCACCTGCGCCTGATGCGGATGCTCCGGACCGCCGTAGACCTTCAACTTGTTGAGCTGATCTCTTCCGAGGCGGTTCTTCGGCAGCATGCCCTTCACCGCCAATCGCACCACCGCCTCGGGCTTCCTGGCCCGCATTTCCGGCAATGTCGCAACCCGCAGCCCTCCGGGATACCCGGTATGGCGATAATAGCGCTTGTCGGTGTCCTTGGCGCCAGTCAACTTGACATGCCTGGCGTTCACGACGATGACGAAGTCGCCCGCATCCAAATGCGGGCTGAAGGATGGCTTGTGCTTGCCGCGCAGCACCCTGGCGATCTCGGTTGCCATCCGTCCGAGCACCTTGCCTTCGGCGTCGATGATGTACCATCGACGCTGGGCCAGTGACTCCGCCCTTGTCATTTGAACCGTATGCATGCCTCTAACCGAACTTTGGCGGGGCCGACGAGACTCGAACTCGCGACCTCCGGCGTGACAGGCCGGCGTTCTAACCAGCTGAACTACGACCCCGAACTAAAAGCAACGTATAGCCCCAATCCGGCAGGAATGCAACCCTGGCAGGCTCCGGCAGGGCGGCGGTACGGGGAATGGGCGGTACAGGACTTGAACCTGTGACCCCCGGCTTGTAAGGCCGATGCTCTCCCAACTGAGCTAACCGCCCGAAGACCCTGGTGTCCTGTCCCGAATTACTGGGGAAGACTGGGCCTGGACTCGGTATCCTTCTTCCGGAACCCCGCGGGCGCGTCAGCCGCGGCATCGTCCAGATCGTGGGGCGTGAACAGCGATTCCGGATCACCGACCACGAGAGCCCGCTTGAGGACATCGTCCATGTGCGAGACCAGGATCAACTCCACGCTCTTCAGGATGGTTGCCGGAATCTCGTTGATGTCCTTCTTGTTCTCTTCGGGAATGAGGACCGCCTTGATGCCGCCGCGGTGCGCGGCCAGCACCTTCTCCTTCAACCCGCCGATGGGCAGCACGTTCCCCCGAAGCGTGATCTCACCGGTCATGGCGACATCGTGATAGATCGGGATACGAGTCAACGCCGACACCAACGACGTGGCCATGGTGATGCCCGCGGACGGCCCGTCCTTGGGTATCGCTCCCTCCGGGACGTGGATGTGAACGTCGTTCTTCTGGTAGAAGTCCTTGTCCAACCCGAGGTCCAGCGCCCGCGAACGGACATAGCTCATGGCCGCCTGGGCCGACTCCTGCATGACATCCCCGAGCTTCCCGGTGATGGTCAACTGGCCCTTGCCGGGCATGATGGACACTTCGGTGGACAGCAGCTCGCCTCCGAGCTCGGTCCATGCCAACCCGGTGGTGGTCCCGACCCTGTGCTCGTCCTCGGCGATGCCGTAGCGGTACTTGTTGGGGCCCAGGTACTTCGGGAGGTTCCGGGCGCCCACGGTGGTCTTCGACGTGCGGTCGTTCTTCACCACATCCACGGCCACCTTCCGGCAAACGGAGGCGATCTCGCGCTCCAGGTTTCTGACCCCCGCCTCCTTGGTATAGTGCCGCACCAGACCCAGGATGGCGCTGTCGGACAGGATGATATTCTCGTCCTTCAGCCCGTTGGCCTCACGCTGTTTCACCACCAGGTACTTCTTCGCGATGTTCAGCTTCTCCAGTTCCGTGTAACCCGCGATCCGGATGATTTCCATTCGGTCTTGCAACGGCCGGGGAATGCCGTCCAGCGTGTTTGCCGTGGTTATGAACATGACCTTGGAAAGGTCGTAATCCAGGTCCAGATAATGATCGTTGAAGGCCTGGTTCTGCTCCGGGTCCAACACCTCCAGCAGGGCCGACGACGGGTCTCCGCGAAAGTCCATGGACATCTTGTCCACCTCGTCCATGAGGAAAACCGGATTGCCTGACCCGGCCTTCTTGAGGGACTGGATGATCTTCCCGGGCAACGCTCCGATATAGGTGCGGCGATGCCCCCGGATCTCGGCTTCGTCACGCACGCCGCCGAGCGACACCCGAACGAACTTCCGTCCCGTGGCGCGGGCAATGGAACGCCCGAGCGAGGTCTTGCCGACCCCCGGGGGTCCTACCAGGCACAGGATCGGGCCCTTGATCTTGCCTACGAGACTCTGGACCGCCAGATACTCGAGGATGCGCTCCTTGACCTTCCCGAGCCCGTAGTGGTCGTCCTCCAGCACCGCTTCGGCTTCGTTGATGTCGAGCTTGTCCTCGGTGTAGTCGGACCACGGCAGGCTGAGGATCCAGTCGATGTAGTTCCGAACCACCGTCGCTTCCGCAGACATCGGCGACATCATCTTGAGCTTTTTCAGCTCCTTCTCGACCTTTTCCTTGGCTTCTGCGGACAGCTTCTTCTGCTTGATCTTCTCCTCGATTTCTTGCATCTCGTTCTTGAACTCGTCCTTTTCCCCGAGCTCTTTCTGGATCGCACGCATCTGCTCGTTCAGGTAGTACTCCTTCTGGGAGCGCTCCATCTGCTTCTTGACGCGCGAACGAATCCGGCGCTCCACCTCGAGGATCTCGATTTCCGCCCGGATATGGCCCAGCACCTTCTCAAGCCGTTCGCCGGCGTTGACGGTTTCCAGCAGAACCTGCCGTTCCTCCAGCTTGATCCCGAGATGGCCGATGACGGTATCGGCGAGCTTGCCGGGTTCCTCGATGGAGGAGACGGACATGACCATCTCCGGGGGAATCTTCTTCTTGACCTTGACGTAGTTCTCGAAGGCGCCGTGGACCTCCCGCACGACCGCACCCACCTCCGTACCCTGCTCCACAACGTCGTCCAACTCCTCCACCTCCACCAGGAAATACTCCGGATGGGTCAGATACCGCGAGACCTTGCCGCGCCTCTTGCCCTCGACCAGGACCTTGACGGTCCCGTCCGGCAACTTGAGCATCTGCACGACGCTGCCGAGCGTCCCAATGGGGTAGATGTCGTCCTCGCTGGGCTCGTTGGTTCTGGCGTCCTTCTGAGAGGCGAGAAAGATCGACGTCTGCGTCCGAGACGCCTCTTCCAGCGCCCGGATCGATTTCTGCCGCCCCACGAACAGCGGCACCACCATGTGCGGAAAGACGATGATATCCCGGAGAGGCAGCAACGGCGCTTGCACGGTATCGTCCATTCCCTGATCGCTGTCGTCCTTCTTGTCGCTGCGAAATAGCATGAGGTGCCCCCTTACGCGCTCTCCGCCGCCTTCGAGTACACTACCATGGGAGGTTCGTTCCGGGCCATCACCTCCTCGGTAATGACCACCTCCTTGATGTTGGGCTGAGAGGGCATCTCGTACATCACATCGAGCATGGTGTTTTCCATGATCGCTCTCAAGCCCCTGGCGCCGGACTTCCGCTTCATCGCTTCTCGTGCAATAGCCCAAAGCGCCTCGTCTGTAAAGTTGAGATGCACACCCTCCATCTCGAAGAGTTTGCAGTATTGCTTGGTGAGGGCGTTTTTCGGTTCCTTGAGGATCTGTACCAGCGCTTCTTCATTCAGTTCGTCCAGCGTGGCAAGCACCGGCAACCGGCCCACGAACTCCGGGATCAGGCCGAACTTGAGCAGGTCCTCAGGCTGTACGTCGTGTACGATCCTCGCATCGGAACGGACCTCGACATCCATCTCGTTGCTGCCGAAGCCGAGCCGCCTGCGCCCCGTCCGCTTCCGGATGATATCCTCGATTCCAACGAACGCGCCGCCGCAGATGAACAGGATATTGGTCGTATCGACCTGGAGAAACTCCTGCTGCGGATGCTTCCTGCCGCCCTTGGGAGGCACGCTCGCCATGGTGCCCTCGATGATCTTGAGCAGCGCCTGTTGCACCCCTTCCCCCGACACGTCCCTGGTGATCGAAGGGTTCTCCGACTTACGCGATATCTTGTCTATCTCATCGATGTAGACGATGCCCCGCTGGGCCTTCTCGACATCGTAGTCCGCAGACTGAAGCAGGTTGAGGATGATGTTCTCGACGTCTTCGCCAACGTAGCCGGCCTCTGTCAGGCTGGTAGCGTCCGCGATGGTAAAGGGAACCTGCAAGAGCCGGGCCAACGTCTGCGCCAACAGGGTCTTGCCCGACCCGGTGGGACCCAGCAGAAGGATATTGCTCTTCTGAAGCTCCACGTCCCCTGCGATGATCTGGTTGTCGATTCTCTTGTAGTGGTTGTGCACGGCCACGGCGAGGATCTTCTTGGCCGGGTCCTGGCCCACCACGTATTGATCCAGCACGCGCTTGATCTCGGCGGGTTTCGGGACGCCGGACGACGACGTGATGGCGTCCTCGTGCTCGCACTCTTCCGCAATGATGTCGTTGCACAGGTCGATGCACTCATCACAGATGTAGACGGTGGGGCCTGCGATCAGCTTGCGCACCTCATCCTGACTCTTGCCGCAGAACGAACAGACGAGACTGCCGGATCGATCATCCCCATGCTTCGGCATTGAAACTCCCCTTCACCCCTTTGTAGTTACGTCAAGGCGGCTGGTGATCACTTCATCCACCAATCCATACTCCAACGCCTGCCGGCCGGTCATGAACAGGTCCCTGTCGGTGTCCCGCTCGATCCTCTTCAGCGACTGTCCCGTGTGCTCGACGAGGATCGCCCCGAGTTCCTCCCGCATCCTCAGGATCTCCCTTGCCTGGATGTCGACGTCGGCCGCGGTCCCCTGAAAGCCGCCGAGAGGTTGATGAATCATGATGCGCGAGTGCGGCAGCGCGTACCGCTTGCCCTTTTCACCGGCGGCGAGCAGGACGGCGCCCATGCTGGCTGCCTGACCCAGGCAAACGGTGGAGACCTGCGGGCGGATGTACTGGATGGTGTCGTAGATGGCGAGACCGGCGGTCACGGAGCCGCCCGGGGAATTGATGTAGAAGTAGATGTCACGTTCCGGATCCTCGGACTCCAGGAACAACAACTGCGCGGTGATCAGGTTCGCCACCTCGTCTACGACGGCGCTCCCCAGAAATACGATCCGGTCCTTGAGAAGCCTGGAATAGATGTCATAGGCGCGCTCCCCGCGACCGGTCTGCTCTACGACGAAAGGAATGAAGTTCATGTTGCCTCAACCCGGGTGGCCACGCCACCAGGAAAGTCTATCCTCTTTTGTTTCCGTCAGCAAGCTGTTTCCGGAGGATCGACCACCGTGACATCGGCCTCCTCCAGCAGGAAATCCAGCGTCTTCTCGGACACGAGCTGGGAGCGCATGGTCTCTCTCGCCCAGGCCTGACCATACTGCTCGCGCACCGAAGCCGCATGCTCGCCGCTGGCCCGCGCCATGGCTTCGATGCGGCGGTCGACCTCTTCGTCGGACGCCGCGATCCCTTCGGCCGCGGCAATCTTTTCGAGCAGCAACATCATCTTGACGCGGCGTTGCGCCTGTGGCGTCAGCTCGTCCCGGAGCTCCTCCGTGGTCGGCTCGGGTGCTTCCGACCCTGACGGTTCCTTCCGGCTCTGCGCTCGCCGCATGAGATACGACAGTTCCCGATCGACCATGGACGGGGCGACCTCGAAGGTGTGGTCTTCAACGAGCCGCTCGATGATCCGATCCTTCAGCGGACCGTTCTGATACGTCTCGATCTCGCTCTGCAACTCCGCGCGGACTTTCTCACGCAGCTCTTCCAGCGAATCGCACCCGCCGTAATCGCGAGCGAACTCGTCGTCCAATTGCGGAAGGACCTTGTTCCGGATGTCCCGCACGGTCACCTCGAAGTCCGCCGACTTCCCCGCCACCTGCGCCTCGCGGACCTCCCCCGGGAAATTCACCGTGATGCTCCCGGGCACCCCCAATGTCATGCCCACCAGGCCCCGTTCGAACTCCGGCAAGGCCTGGCCCGCGCCGATGTCCACCGCGTAGTTCTCGGCCGTGCTCCCCGAAAACGGCTTGCCCTCCACCGAACCCGAGAAATCGATCAGCACGTGGTCTCCATCCTCCACCCGGTCACGCCCTTCCACCGCTTCCAGTTGGGCGTTCCGGTCCTGAAGCGCCTTCAGGGCCCGTTCCACATCCTCATCGCTCACGTCGGCGCGCACACGTTCGACGGGAACGGCGCGATAGTTCTTGAGCTCGAACTCCGGCTTCACCTCGATCACCGCGGTGAAGGCGAACGGTTGCGCCTCGTTCAGCTCGCCCGTCTCCAGCCGCGGCTCGGACACCGGTTCCAGTCCCTGGTCCTGCATCACTCCGGCCAGCGCCTCCTCCACCAGCTCGGACAAGGCCTGGGCCTGGATCTCCGTGCCATAGAGGCCGCGCAGTACGTGTTGCGGGACCTTGCCGGAGCGAAAACCGCGCACCTTCGCCTGACGTCCGACCTGCCGGTAGATACGGGCGAACGCCTTCCCGACGCGGTCGACCGGAACCTCCACCCGAAGCCTTCTCTGGGTGGGCGTCAATACCTCGACTTCACACTTCATCCCTGATTTGCCCCCTGTCGGTCCGTGTCACGGGTCGCCGGAATCCACACCGTATCGGACGAGTTCGTGATCCGCGCTCTCGATGGAGGATGCCCCGGCCATTGTTCGCGATTGTTCGAATACCGCTTCGGTAATGGTGCGAGAGGGGGGACTCGAACCCCCACGGTTGCCCGCTAGATCCTAAGTCTAGTGCGTCTGCCAGTTCCGCCACTCTCGCATGCCAGTGTCCTGTAACAACCCCGCAAACCGCAAGTCAAGGTAACTCCTGTCAGGGCTGCCCATGAGGCGGGACGGCGGCAGGACGGTAGCGGACGGCTGGATGACCGGTCGTTTGACGGGAGGGAGGAGTGGGCCGCCGGAGACTCGAACTCCGGACCCGCTGATTAAGAGTCAGCTGCTCTACCAACTGAGCTAGCGGCCCGCACAACCTTTGATTGGCCTTTGATTGGGGTGAGTGAAGGGACTTGAACCCTCAACCCCTGGAGCCACAGTCCAGTGCTCTAACCAATTGAGCTACACTCACCAAAACACCCGGTTCTGACACCGATGTGTGGCGCGCCAGAAGGGACTCGAACCCCTGACCCACGGCTTAGAAGGCCGTTGCTCTATCCACCTGAGCTACTGGCGCGTCGAACCGTTCCTTCAAAGCCCGCTTCCGGCAAGTCACCGACCCTCACGAACCCTTTCCCGCGGTCGATCGCATTGCCGGTGTGGTCGGGGCGAGCCGATTCGAACGGCCGACCCCCTGCTCCCAAGGCAGGTGCGCTACCTGGCTGCGCTACGCCCCGTCACGAAGTCTGCATTTTACCTGATGTTGCGCCGATATCAAGCCTCGCGACCCTTTGCGCCGAGGCGGAGATCTTCCGCGCGGTGCGGGCGGGTTTGAAACCCGCCGCTACACCGGCGGGCGCCAGTCCCGCAGCACCTGTTGCTGGATGTCCAGGATCCGCTGGATGCCCGTCTGCGCCGAAAGGATCAACTGACTGAGCCTGGCCGGACTGAAAGGCTGTTTTTCCGCGGTCCCCTGGACCTCGACGAACTCTCCCGACCCGGTCATCACGAAGTTCATGTCCACCTCGGCGTTCTGGTCCTCCCCCGCATCCAGGTCCAGCAGCGCCTTTCCTTCCACCACGCCCACGCTCACCGCGGCGATGCTGTCCCTGAGCAGGCCCTCCGGCACGGTCTTGTCGGCCGCCCACCGTCGCAAGGCGCAGGCCAGCGCCACGTACGCTCCGGTGATGGAGGCGGTCCGGGTTCCGCCGTCGGCCTGGATGACGTCGCAGTCGAGCCACACCGTCCGTTCCCCCAGGCGGCCCAGGTCCGCCACCGCGCGGAGGCTGCGTCCGATCAGCCGCTGAATCTCATGGGTGCGTCCGACCACCTTGCCGCGAGCGGCCTCCCTGGGAATCCGCGTCGGCGACGACGACGGCAGCATGCCGTACTCCGCGGTGACCCAGCCCCTGCCGGACTTGCGCAGAAACGGCGGCACCCGGTCTTCGATCTTGGCGGTGCAGATGACCCGGGTATCACCCATCCCGATCAACGCCGAGCCGTCGGCGTGCTTGATGAACCCGGGGGTAATCTCGACCGGGCGGAGATCCTGATCCCCGCGCCCGTTTAATCGCATGTTTGCCTCAACCTCCCGGGACTGAAACCCGCCTCTTACAGATGAAAGACGACCGTCTTGAGCTCGGTCATCTCCTCGATGGCGTACCGCGGGCCTTCCTTGCCGAAACCCGATTCCTTGAGCCCTCCGTAGGGCATCACGTCGGCGCGCCACTGCGGCCCCCAGTTCACGTGGAGGTTGCCGGACTCGACCTCCCGCGCGAATCGCATGGCCCAGCCGATGTTTTCGGTGAAGATCCCCGCGGACAGGCCGAAGACCGTATCGTTGGCGAGCGCGATGGCCTCGTCGATGGACTCGAAGGGCGTGACCGCCACCGCCGGGCCGAAGAGTTCGTCGCGCGAGATCCTCATGCCGCTGGAAACGTCGGCCACCACGGTGGGCGCGTAGACCGCACCGTTGCGGGACCCCCCGGCCACCAACCGGGCGCCTTCGCCCACCGCCTCGTTCACCCACTCCTCGACCCGGACGGCCTCCGCCTCTTTGATCATCGGCCCCACGTGCGTGCCGGCATCGAGCTGGCTGCCGGTGGCCAGAGCCTCCACCCTGGGCGCCAGCACGCCCAGAAAGTCCGAGTACACCCGGCGGTCCGCCAGCACGCGTTGCGTCGAGATGCAGACCTGCCCCGAATTCGCGTAACCCGTGGCGGCCACGGCCGCGGCCACCTTGTCCAGGTCGGCGTCCGGCATCACGATCAGCGGGCAGTTGGAGCCCAGTTCCATGGTGACCTTCTTGATGCCCGCCACCCGGCAGATGTTCTCGCCCACCTCGCGGCTGCCGGTGAAAGTGACCTTGCGCACCCGGCCGTCGGACACCAGCGGATCGCCGATCTCGCCGCCCGAGCCGGTCAGGCACTGAACGCCCTCGGCCGGAAGGCCGGCCTCGATCAGGATCTCCGTCAACCTGAGCCCCGACAGCGGCGTGTCCGAAGCGGGCTTGATGATCACCGAGTTGCCCCCGGCGATGGCCGGGCCGACCTTGTGGCACAGCAGGTTGAGCGGGAAGTTGAACGGGCCGATGGCCACCACCACGCCGCAGGGCACCCGCAGGGTGAAGGCCAGCTTGCCCGCCCCGGCCGGGTCGGCGTCCAACGGCACGGTCTCGCCGTGCACCCGCTTGGCCTCTTCGGCCGAAGCGGTCAGGGTCTCAACCGCCCGGCGCACTTCGCCCTTGCCTTCGGCCAGGATCTTTCCTTCTTCGCTCGAGATCAGCGTGCCGAGCTCGTCCACCCGCTCCGCCATGAGGGCGGCCGCACGGGTCAGCACCCGCCACCGTTCGTGGGCGGTCATGCGCGCCATGACCGCGGCCCCGCGCTCGGCGAACGCCAGCGCGCGCTCCACATCGGCAGCTCCGGCTTTCGGTACGCTGTCGATCACGGACTCGTCATAGGGGTTGCCGACCTCCTGCATCCTCGGTCGATCGACCCACTCTCCGGCAAGAAACATCTTCATATGCGATCAGCCTCCTTCGGAACGGCTGCCCCTGTCCCCGGGCGGAGCAGCGAGCCGGACCGGCCGCTACACGAGGTCCCGTACAGGCTCCAACACCGTCTCCGAAATGCCCTGCATCATGCGGGAAAGGCTCGTCTGTTCCAGGGCCCCGATGGCGGTCAAGGCCGCCTGCCTGCGAGCATGCATTTCTCTCACCGCGAAGGGCAGCGATCCGAGCCGGTCGAACAACCCGGCCACCCGCTCCACGTCCGCGGGCGACGTCGCCGTCCGGTCCTTGTCCAGCACCTCCAGCAGCCACCGGGCATCGTCCGGCGACGCATTCTCCAGGGCATGGACCGCCAGGACGCTCCGCTTTCCCTCGGCGATGTCGCTGCCGCGCTGGTCACGGCCCTTGTCGCCGTAGAGATCCAGCACGTCGTCCTGAACCTGGAACAGGATGCCGAGTTGACGCGCCGCTTCGGTCAACCCGTCAAGCACCCGCCCCTCCCGGCCAAACATTTCGGCGCTGCCCGCCATGCCCAGGACGAAGAATCGGGCGGTCTTGGCTTCGACCATATCGAAATATCGCGCCAGCGAGGGGCGCGAGCTCGCGCGCAGGGCGAACTCCTGCTCCTGCCCGTCGATGACCTTCAAGGTCTCGAGGAGCGTCCGCCGTGCCAGAGCCTCCCGCCGCGCCGCGGACACCGGCGCGCGTTGCGCCAGCAACAACGTAAAGTAGAACATGGCATCGCCCAGGTTGATGGCCCGGGCCACGCCGAACCGATGCCAGACCGTCTCCCGTCCCCTGCGGGCCTCGTCACCGTCCTGCACGTCGTCGTGGACCAGCGTCGCGTTGTGCAGCATCTCACACGCCGCGCCCATGGCCACCGCCTTGGCCGGGTCCTCCCCGAGACAATCCGCCACCAGCAACGGCAGCAACGCGCGAAGGCGTTTGCCGCCCGTCGCGAAATGATAGCGGCACATCTCTGCCAACCCCGAATCCGCAAGCTCCGCCTCACGGACCACGTCGTCGAGGAGGGCGAGGATTTCCGGGAGATAGCGCTCCCGCACGCTTTCGAGGCGGGCCAGGAACGCCTGCTTCGCTGCCGCTGCCGGCAGGGCGCCGGCGTCCGGGCGGCCCGAGCGATCATCGCGCGTCATGTGCCGCCGTCGTCCGGCTCGATGAAGCCGGCTCCCTTGTCCCTCGGTATCTTCTTGATGGTTCCCGTCACCGGCATTCACTCCGGTCCCCGGACTCACGGTCCCGTCCGGTGTCCGGTCCTGTCGATCGGCACGCCAACGAACCGGACCGGGCGCTGGCCGCTCCGACTCGTCTGGCCCGTTTCATAATGCGAGCGGGACCGGGAGTCAAGATACGGCCTTCGCCGCCGCGCGACGGTGAGTCCCCCGTCCGGACTGCTTTGCTTTCACCGCGGATGTGGTATGCGTCGATCAAGATGTCCCACTCACTGCGCGTCATGGATTTGGGCCGCCTCGACTACGAGGCCGCGCTGGCCGTTCAGGAACGGGTTCTCGAAGCGAAGACCCGGGCAGCCATGGATACCCGGGGGGCCATGGAAACCCGCGGGCCAGCGGATGACTGCCTGATACTGGTGGAGCATCCACACGTGATCACCACCGGCCGAAGGGACGCGCGCGCCCATATACTCGACCCCGGCGGCGTCCCGGTCCATGCCGCCAGCCGTGGCGGTGACGTGACCTACCACGGCCCGGGGCAGTTGGTGGCGTATCCGATCATCGCTCTCAAGTCCAGGCTGCGCCGCGCCGTCCACCGCTACCTCGACAACCTCGAACGGGTCATCATCGACGTCCTGGGGTCATTCGGTCTGGAGGGGACGCGCCGGCCGCCGCACACCGGCGTGTGGATCGGCGACCGCAAGATCTGCGCCATCGGCATCGCCGTCAGGCGCGGCGTCACGTACCATGGCGCGGCCCTGAACGTGGCCCCTGATCTGGGTTACTTTCGCCGGATCGTGCCCTGCGGCCTGGAATGGGCGCAGGTCACCTCCATCGAGCGGGAGACCGGGAAATCCATCGAGATGGAGACGGTGAAGCACCTCTTGGTGCAAGGCTTTTGCCGGGGCTTCGGGTACGATGGGCTGATGCGGGATGGGGAGACGAGCGAGCCCGCCGCGGGCCACGCCCGCGGTTTTTAGCGGCTACTTCTGAAACCAGTCGGCGTTGATCTGCGTGTACTCTTCCCACTTGTCCGGGACCGCGGCCTCTTCGAAAATGGCCTCTACCGGACACACCGGCTCACACGCGCCGCAGTCGATGCACTCCTCGGGATCGATATAGAGCATCTTCTCCTTTTCGAACACCTCGGGGTCGTTCTTGGTGGGGTGGATGCAATCGACAGGGCAAACATCGACACAAGCCGTGTCCTTGACGTCGACACAGGGCTCGGCAATCACGTACGTCATTCACGTCCTCCTGGGGATGCCAGTGTGCTGTCCCGTACCTCGTCCACCATCTCCGACACCGCGCCACGCGCCCTCGGACACGGGTTTCCCCCCTGATTACATCCAGGGGCGGGTCGATTTTTCGTTAACAAATAGCCCGGTTCAAGTCAAGCACGGACCTTGTCGGGCGTCCCTCCCGCAGCCTCTTTGCCGTTGTTTCGCGGGCGCTTCCGAGGCGGCGCGTGGGTGGCCGTGCCGTAGAACATCTCGGCGCATTCCATGAGAGTCTCGGAAAGCGTCGGATGCGGGTGGACGGACTCGGCCAGGTCTCTCGCGGTGGCCCCCATCTCGATGGCCAGCACGCCCTCGCCGATCAACTCGCCGGCGCCGGTGCCGGTGATGCCCACGCCGAGGATACGCTCCGTCTCGGGTTCGAGGATCAGTTTGGTCAGCCCTTCGGGGTGATCGAGGGTGAGGGCCCTGCCGGAGGCCCCCCAGGGGAACTTCACGATCTCCACCCGCACCTCCCCGGCCTTGGCCTCCCGCTCGGTGAGCCCGCACCAGGCGATCTCCGGTTCGGTAAAGACCACCGCCGGAATCACGACGTCGGCGATGGTGCTGGACTCGCCGGCAATGACTTCCACCGCCACGCGCGCCTCCTTGGTGGCCCGGTGCGCCAGCAAGGCGCCGCCGTTGGCATCGCCGATGGCGTAGATGGCCGGGTCGCCGGTTTGCTGCTGATCGTTGCACTCGATGAAACCGTTGGCGCCGATCTTGACCGCGGTGTTCTCGAGACCCAGGTCCTCGTAGCTGGGCGTCCGGCCCACGCTGACGAGCACCCGGTCGTAGGTCTCCTCGCGCTTGGCGCCGTTGACCTCCATGGCCACCTTGATCTTTCTCCCGCTGGTGGCCATGCGCAGCACCCTGGTCTTGACACGGATCTCCTTGAACAGGGACTCGGCCAGTTTGGCCACGGGCCGCACGAGGTCCGCATCCACGCCCGACAGCAGGTGGTCCAGCGCCTCCACCAGGACGATCTCGCTCCCCAGCCGGGCATAGACCGTCCCCAGTTCCATGCCGATGTAACCGCCCCCCACCACCAGCAGCCGACCCGGGATGTCCTCCAGCTCCAGAGCATCAGTGGAGGTCATGATCCGCCGGTTCCCCAGGTCGAAGGCCGCCGGCATCGCCGGCTTGGAACCCACCGCGACGATGGCCTTGTCATAGTTGATGAATTGCTGTCCTTCGGCGGTCTCCACCCGGAGGGTGCGGGAGTCTTCGAAGTGCCCGCGGCCGTGGAGCCGTTGGACGCCCCTCCGCGAGCATAGCCCGTCCAGTCCCTGGGCCAGTTTGTCGATGACGGACCCCTTCCACTGCCGCAGTTTGTCGAGCTTGACCTTGGGCTTGCCGAAGATGACGCCGCGGGCCTCCGACAACGCCGCCTCGTCGATGACATGGGTCGCATGGAGGAGGGCCTTGGACGGGATGCAACCACGGTTGAGACAGACCCCTCCAAGGCGCTCGTCCCGTTCCACCAGCAGCACGCGCTTTCCCAGGTCCGCCGCATAGAAAGCCGCGGCATAGCCCCCGGGGCCGGCGCCGACCACGACGATTTCCGTTTTGATGGGTTCCACGGGTCTCCTAACCGGTCAAGTGTCCTGTCCCACGGACCAGCAAGTCCCGCGCGGCTTCACAGACCCGTTCATGAAACGGGCCACTTGATGTCCGCCTCGGGATAGCTCTCCAGAAAGCGCACGATCTCGCGAAGGAAACGGGCGCCGTCGGCCCCGTCGATCACCCGGTGATCATAGGAGAGCGCCAGCGGCAGCACCAGCCGCGACACGACCTTCCTGTCCTGCACCACCGGCCGGTGCACGCCCCGCCCCATGCCCAGGACCGCCACCTGCGGGCTGTTTACGATGGGCGTAAAGTAGGAGCCGCCGATGCTTCCCAGATTCGATATCGTGAACGTCGCCCCCTGCATCTCGTCCGCCGACAACTTGCGCTGCCGGGTCCTCTCCGCCAGTTCGTCCAGCTCCCTGGAGAGATCCAGCAGGTTCTTCTCGTCCACGTCTCGGATGACCGGCGCGATCAGGCCCGCCTCGGTGTCCACCGCCACCCCGATGTGCACGTAGTCGCGGGTGACGATCTCCAGGGCCTGATAGTCGATGCTGGTCTTGAATGACGGATGCTTCTGCAGGGCCGACACCGCGGCCTTGATGGCGAAAGAGGTCACCGTCAGCCGCGCGCCGGACTTCTCGTAGGCATTGGCATACCGTTTCCGGAGCTCCATGAGACCCGTGATGTCCGCGTCGTCGAACTGGGTCACGTGGGGGATGGTGGTCCAGGACTCGGTCATCCGCTGAGCGATGGTGCGCCGGAGCGGAGACATCCTCTCCCGCGTGCTGGGCCCCCACTTGCCGAGGTCCAGGGTCTGAAAGACGTCGACCGCGGGCTTCGCGGCCGGGGCGGACGGCCGGAGCGCCAGTTGCTGAAGTCCCTGGATGTAGCTGCGGACGTCCCCCATGACGATGCGGCCGCCCCGCTGGCTGCCCTTCACCCGGGTCAGGTCGATGCCCAGCTCCCGCGCGACCTTCCGCACCGTCGGCGAGGCCGCGGGCGGCGCGCCGCTGCCGGAGGCGTGGACATGGGCCTCTGCCGGGGCCTCCGGCGGCGCCTCCACCCCGGCCTCGGACCGCGGCTCCACCGCGGGCGTTGCCGCTGCCGGTTCGACAGCCTGCCCCTCGTCGATGGTCACCAGCACCTGGCCCACCGAGACCACCTGGCCCACCTCCACGTGTATGCGGGCCACCTTGCCGGTCCCGGTGGAAGGGATGGAGGCCACCGCCTTCTCGTTCTCGAGCTCCAGAAGCGTCTGATCCAGTTGGACCTGATCTCCTTCCGCCACCACGATGTTGACGACGGTACCGGAGTCTGCCCCCTCGGCCAGTTTGGGAAGCGTTATGTCCATGAGGGTACGGCCACTAACGGCTAAATGGCCATTTCGGGATGGGGCTTGGCCGGATTGTAGCGCAGTTCGCGCATGGCCCGGGCCACCACCGACTTCTTGATCCCGCCCTTTTGGGACAGGGCATAGAGCGCCGCAATCACCACCGACTCCGCATCCACCTCGAAATAGCGGCGCAGCCGGGGGCGGGTATCGCTGCGGCCGAAGCCGTCCGTCCCCAACGTGACCAGACCCCCCGGCACCCATGGCGCGATCTGATCCGGCACGATCTTCATGTAGTCCGACACCGCCACGAAGACCCCCTCCTCCGGCTCCAGCAACGACTCCAGGTACGACTTGCGCGGCTTCTCCTCCGGGTGCATGAGGTTCCAGCGCCGGGTCTGCTGGGCGTCGCGGCGCAAGAGATTGTAGCTGGTGGCGCTCCAAACGTCGGCGGCGACGTCGTAGCGGCTCGCGAGGATGTCCTGGGCACGGAGCGCTTCGAACAGGAGCGGGCCGCTGCCGAACAGATGGGCGCGAACCTTTTTCCCGGCATCGGCGCTCTTGAACTTGTAGAGACCCTTGAGGATGCCCTGTGTCACCCCCGGAGGCATGGCGGGCATCTCGTGGTTCTCGTTGTACAGCGTGAGATAGTAGAAGACGTCCTCACCGCGCTTGTACATGCGCCTGAGACCATCCTGGACGATGACGGCGATCTCGTAGGCGAACGCCGGGTCGTAGGTGAGCAGGGCCGGAACGGTGCTCGCCAAGACGTGGCTGTGGCCGTCCGCGTGCTGCAACCCTTCCCCGTTCAGGGTGGTGCGCCCGGCGGTGGCGCCCAGCAGGAAACCCTTGGCCTTGCTGTCGGCCGCGGCCCACATGAGGTCGCCGGTGCGCTGAAAGCCGAACATCGAATAGAACGTGTAGAACGGGATCATGGGCGTGCCGTAGGTGCTGTGAGCCGTGCCCGCGGCGATGAAGGAGGACAGGGCGCCGGCCTCGCTGATGCCCTCTTCGAGGAGTTGCCCGTCCCGCGCCTCCTGGTAGTAGAGCAGCGTCTCCCGGTCCACCGGTTCGTAGAGCTGGCCCTTGGGCGAATAGATTCCGACCTGGCGGAACAGCGCGTCCATGCCGAAGGTCCTGGCCTCGTCCGGTATGATGGGTACGATGTTGCTGCCGATGCCCGGGTCCCGCAGCAGCTTGCTCAGCAGCCTCACGAACGCCATGGTGGTGGAGACGCGGGTTTCGGAAGAGCCCTTGTGAAACTCCTGGTAGGTCGCCTCCCCCGGCACCGTCAGAGGGTCCACCTTGCGCGCCCGCTGAGGCAGGAATCCCCCCAGGCTCTCACGCCGTTCCAGCAGGTAGCGGGTCTCCTCGCTTTCGAGGGGAGGCCGGTAGAAGGGAGTCTCCACTACCTCCTCGTCCGACAGCGGCACACCGAACCGCGAACGGAAATCGCGCAGCTCCTTCTCGTTGAGCGCCTTCTGCTGATGGGTGATGTTCCGCCCCTCACCCGCTTCGCCGAGCCCGTAACCCTTCACCGTCTTCGCCAGGATCACCGTGGGCGTACCCTTGTGGCGCATTGCCGCGCTGTAGGCCGCGTAGACCTTCTGGGGATCGTGGCCGCCCCGGGTCAGCCTGCGGATGTCGTCGTCGCTGAGATGATTCACCATCTCCAGCAGCTCGGGATGGGTGCCGAAGAAGTGCTTCCGAGTGTAGCTGCCCGGCGCCACGGAATACTTCTGGTAGTCCCCGTCCACCGCGTTCTCCATCCGCTCCGCCAAGTGCCCGTTGGCATCAGCCTCGAGCAGCGGGTCCCAATCCGAGCCCCAGATGACCTTGATGACGTTCCAGCCGGCGCCTCGGAACACGGACTCCAGCTCCTGGATGATCTTGCCGTTGCCGCGCACCGGCCCGTCCAGCCGTTGCAGGTTGCAGTTGACCACCCAGACGAGATGGTCGAGGTTCTCCCGCGAGGCCAGGGAGAGCGCCCCGGTGGACTCCGGCTCGTCGGTTTCCCCGTCGCCCAGGAAGCACCACACCCGCGGTTCCCGGGACAACAGTCCCCGGGCCGTCAGGTAACGGGCGAAGCGTGCCTGGTAGATGGACATGATCGGCGCCAGCCCCATGGACACCGAGGGGAACTGCCAGAAGTCGGGCATCAGATGGGGATGGGGATACGAGGGCAGTCCACCTCCCTTGGCCAGCTCCTGCCGGAAGTGGTGGAGCTTGTGCGCGCTCAGGCGGTGCTCCAGGTAGGCGCGGGCGTAGTTGCCCGGCGCTGCGTGACCTTGAAAATAGATCAGGTCTCCCGGCGTTTCGCCGCCGCGGCCCCGGAAGAAGTGGTTGAAGCCCACCTCGTAGAGGTTCGCCGCGGAAGCGTAGGTGGAGATATGGCCGCCGATACCCGCGTGAAGCCGGTTGGCCTTCACCACCATGGCCATGGCGTTCCAGCGAGCATAGCTCTTGACTTCGCGCTCGATCCGGCGGTCACCGGGATACCTGGGTTCGTCCTCTCGCGGAATGGTGTTGACGTAAGGGGTGTTGAGGGTCGAGGCCGCCTCGCGTTGCCGGTCCCGGATGCGCGCCGCCAATTGCGTCAGGAGGACGTCCACCTGCTCCGGACCCTTCTTCCTGACCACGTCTCCAAGAAGGCTCTCCAGGGAGTTCAGCCACTTGTCGTTCTGCAATGCAGCGGGCTCGGACACGCCCGTATCCTCACTCGACCGGGCTCCGGTGCGAAGCTCTGCTTCCGTCTCCGAATAGGCGGAGGTTATGGAGTCCTTGGCGTTCATCGCTTTCAGGGATATTACAAAAACGTTTGCGTAGGCAACACGTGCCGGGCAACATATTCATCGCCGCCCGCACGTGTCAAGTCCTCTCGGATCGGACACCGTCCGCTCCGGGACCGCTCGCCGGCCGCGGCCGCTTTGCGCCCCATTCCGAGCCACGATGCAGCGCCTCGACCTGACACTACCGACCCCCGAAGCGAACCTGGCCTGCGACGAAGCGCTGCTCGACGACTGTGAGCAGAAGCAGGATCGAGAGATCCTGAGGTTCTGGGAGTCCTCCCGGCCCTTCGTGGTCCTCGGCCTGGCCAGCCGGCGGGACCGTGAAGTCAACGTATCCGCGTGCGCGGCCCGGGGTATTCCCATCCTGCGACGATGCAGCGGCGGCGGCACGGTGGTCCAGGGGCCCGGCTGCCTCAGCTACACGCTCATCCTCCGCATCACCGACAACGGCCCGCTGGAGCGCATCGACACCACCAACTCCTTCATCATGCAGCGCCACCGGCAGGTATTGGCGGAAGCCACCGGCCTGCCGGTCCGCCGTCAGGGCGCCACCGACCTCGCCGTGGGTCAGCGGAAGTTCTCGGGCAACGCGCAACGCCGCCGCCGGCGCTTCCTGTTGTTCCACGGCACGTTCCTGCTGGATTTCCCCATCCCGCTGATGGAAGAGATCCTGCCGTATCCGCCCAGGACGCCGGCCTACCGCCGGGGGCGCGGTCACCGCGTCTTCCTCACCAACCTGCGGCAACCCGCTTCACGCGTCAAGGCGCTGCTGATGCGCTGCTGGAACGCCGCGCCCGGAGGCGCCGGCGTCCCGGCCGACGCCATCGCGTCGCTGGTGGAGCAAAAGTACTCGGTCCGGAGCTGGAACCGGAGGTGTTGAGAACCGCGGAGGCGCAGGGGGGTTCAAACCCACCCGCGTGCATCACCAGCGGTGGTCGGAACGCCGGTCACACGAGCGTCAGCCAGTGACGGTAACCTTCGTCCCGCCCCCGGATGACGTCGAAGAAGGCCTGCTGCAGATCGAGGGTCACCGGCCCCGGCTTCCCCTCGCCGATGGTCCGGTCGTCCACCTCCCGGATGGGGGTCACCTCGGCCGCGGTGCCGGTGAGGAAGGCCTCGTCGGCGATGTAGAGGGCATCCCGGGCGAAGCGCTCCTCGTTGACCCGGTATCCCTTGGCGCGAGCCAGCTCGATGACGCTCGCCCGGTTGATGCCGGGGAGGATGGAGGTCACGGGCGCGGTCCTCAACTCCCTGTCCTCCACGATGAAGAGGTTCTCGCCGCTGGCCTCCGAGACGCACCCCTCGGGGTCGAGCATGATCGCCTCGTCGTAGCCCGCCTGCTTCACCTCGTGCTTGGCCAGCACCGAGTTCACGTAGTTGCCCGAGATCTTGCTGTTGGTCATCATCACGTTGACGTGATGCCGGGTGTAGGAAGACACCTTGGCGCGGATGCCCTGCTCGAGACCCTCGTCCCCCAGATACGCCCCCCAGGCCCACGCCGCCACGATGACCCGCACCGGGTTGTTGAGCGCGTACAGCCCCATCTCGCCGTCGCCCACGAACGCCAGCGGCCGGATGTAACACTCCTTCAGCCGGTTGACCCGGATCACCTCCAGAACCGCCTCGGTCATCTGCTCGACGCTGTACGGCAAGGGGGTGCCGAGGATGTGTCCCGAATCCCGGAAGCGCTTGACGTGCTCGGCCAGCCGGAAGACCGCCGACCGCTCGTCCCCCAGCGAATAGCAACGAATCCCCTCGAAATAGGCGGTGCCGTAGTGGAGCGCATGGCTCATGACATGGAACCGGGCGTCGTCCCAATCCACCAGCTCCCCGTCGACCCAAATCTTGTCACTCCTCAGAGACATCGAGACTCCCCGGATCGCTTTTCCCGCACGCAAGCGCAAGAACGACAAAAGGGCCACCACGCCAACGCGATGGTGGCCGCCACTCGCCTACATTTCTTCAGATTCCGTGTGGAAAGTCAAACTTTGCCTGGCATCGCCGAGCGGTCGCCGCCGGGAAAAACGGTGAGCTCGGCGGGCCGGACCGTGACCTTCACCCGGGCGCCCGCGGGGAGGAAACGGGTGGACGGCTGGCTGCTGCGGATTCGCGCGCCGGACCGCAAGGTGAGGTGGTACAGGTTCTCGGCGCCGCGAAACCGCCGCCGGGCCACCACCCCCTGGCCGTCATCCGCGGCCTCGACCTCGACCTCGTCCGGCCGCACCAGCAGGTCGACCCTGGCGCCGGCGGGCAAACCGGCGTCGTTGGGGAAATTCCCCACCTCGGTCTCGATGGTGTCCCCCACCACGCCCGGAATGAAGTCCGACTGTCCCACGAACTCCGCCACGAATCGCGTGTCCGGCCGGCGATAGAGCACCTCCGGCTCGGAAAGCTGCTCGAGAAAGCCGTGGTTGAGCACACCCACCCGATCGGCCACCGCCAGCGCCTCCTCCTGATCATGGGTCACCATGATGGCGCTGGTCTCCGATGCGCGCAGGATACGGAGCAGCTCCTCGCGCATCCCGGCTCTCATGTCGAAGTCGAGATTGCTGAAGGGCTCGTCGAGAAGCAACACGAGGGGATTGGGCGCCAGCGCCCGGGCCAGGGCCACCCGCTGCTGCTGGCCGCCGGAAAGCTCGTGGGGATAGCGCTGCGCCAGTTCTTCCATCCCCACCACCCCCAGGACCTCCCGCGCGGAATCCGCCCGCGACTTCCGTGATCCGTTCCGAAGCCCGAACATGACGTTGTCCAGCAGCGTCAGGTGGGGGAACAGGGCGTAGTCCTGGAAGACCATGCCGATGCATCTTTGCTCGGGCTCGACCCACATGCCGGCGCCGGATACCGGGGCTCCGTTGAGCAGGATCCTGCCGCCGTCGGGCCGGTCGAAGCCCGCGATCAACCGTAGCGTCGTGGTCTTGCCGGAGCCGCTGGGGCCCAGCAGCGCCAGAATCTCGCGCTGCTTCAGGGTGAAACTCAACCCGGAAACCGCCGCCGGACTGCCGGGCGCGTGGGTCTTCCAGACATCTTCGAGGGTGATGAGGCTCGTGCCGTCCATCGGCCTCACGCCTGCCGGACGGCGCCCGCGGCGCCGTCCTCGCCCGTCTCCAGCCACCAACGCTCCACGTCCCGCAGGGAGCGTTCGGCCATGAGCTCCCTCTTGCGGCGGCCCCTGGCCTTGATGGGCAGACTCGGAAAGAGGCCGAAGTTGACGTTCATGGGCTGAAAGCCTTCGCGCCCGGCATCGGTGATGTAGTGAAGCAACGACCCGAGGGCGGTGGTGGCGGGCGGCGTCACCGGTTTCGCCCCCGTGGCCAGACGCGCCGCGTTGACGCCCGCCAGCAGCCCCGAGGCGGCCGATTCGATATATCCCTCCACGCCGGTAATCTGGCCGGCGAAGAAGAGCCGCGGCGCGCCGCGCCATTGGAGCGTCGGCAACAGGTGCCGCGGCGCGTTGATGAAGGTGTTGCGGTGCAGGCTGCCGTAGCGCACGAACACCGCCTTGGCCAAGCCCGGTATCAGCGAGAAGACCCGTTTCTGCTCCGGGTACGTCATCTTGGTCTGGAAGCCCACGAGGTTGTACAGGGTGGCCTCGCGGTTTTCCTGCCGCAACTGCACCACCGCGTACGGCCGCTGCCCCGAAGCCGGGTCCACCAGTCCGGTGGGCCTCAAGGGGCCGAACGCCAGGGTCTCCCGCCCGCGCCGCGCCATCTCCTCGACGGGGAGACATCCCTCGAAGAATCGCTCGAAGCTTCGCACCGGGACCTTCTCCGCCCCCGTCACCGCGTCCACCAGGCGGTAGTACTCGGCCTGAGTCAACGGCAGGTTCAGGTAGTCGCCGGGCTGCTCGTCATAGCGGGAGGCCCGGAAGGCCACCGCCGCGTCCACGGACTCCGCGGTGACCACCGGAGAGATGGCGTCGTAGTAGTAGAGATGTTCGGCGCCCAGAAGCTTCCCGATGCACTCCGAAAGAGGCTGCGCGGTCAGCGGTCCGGTGGCCACGATGGTCAGGCCGGCCGGAATCGTCTCGATTTCCCGCCGGATCAGCCGCAGGCCGGGCAGCGCCGCCACCCGTTCGGAAACAGCCCGGGCGAAGCGCGTTCGGTCCACCGCCAGGGCCGACCCCGCGGGCACCTGATGGACCTCCCCCAGGGTGAGGATCAGGGAGCCCATGCGCCGCATCTCTTCCTTGAGCAGCCCGGCCCCCGCGGTCAGCGACCGGGACCGGAACGAGTTGCTGCACACCAGCTCGGCCAGATCACCCGTTGCATGAGCCGCAGTCCCGGTGACGGGCCTCATCTCGTAGAGGTCCACCGGCACTCCCCGCCTGGCGAGCTGCCATGCGGCCTCGCAGCCCGCCAGACCGCCGCCCACGATATTGACGCGGCCGATGGCTTCGTTGGGGTGCGCGTTCATGTTGCGATGCGATAACGCGAAGGGGCGGCAGACTGGACCTCTGCCGCCCCCACCGCGGGCCTCTTCATGGCCGCTCCTTTTCAGGATGCGACATCGTCAGATACGACGTCGGTTTCGTTGTCTCGCCGCGTGAATCCTTCGAACAGTCCTTCCGGCCGCGCCATGCGATCCCGCAAGTCTGCGATATCGCGCTTCATGGATCGAAGATCGGGCAGAACCCGTCCCGCCACGGCGATCCCGCTTCCAAGGACAGCCACGAGAATACGGGTTTCCGACGCCAGGTTTCCGGCGCGTCGATGACGGCTTCCTCCACCGGATCATCCATACCACAAGGGTGCGCCGAACGTAAGACATTCGGGAAAGGAACACCTCACCGTGTAGCCCCCCGGCTGCCGGTTGCAGCGGCGTTCAAAGCGTATCTCTTTCCCGGCAACTGCCTGAGCAGGCCCTGCAACTCCATTTCCAAAAGCACCTCACAGACCCGCTGCGCCGAGAGGCCCGTCCGGTGGATGACGTCGTCCATTTGCAGCGGTCCGGCCTCGAGGTCCCGCAGGATCGTTCCGGCCGCTCCTCCGAGGGGAGCCGTTTCACCGGAAACGCCGGCCGGACCGGTCTCGACCGCGGGCGAAGGCGTGGGCGTCAGCGCCGGCTCCGCCGCCAACTGCGGCGCGACCTCCTCGATGATGTCCGCCACGTCCTCCACCAGCTTGGCTCCCTCGCGGATCAGACGGTGAGGTCCGCGGCTGCGGCCGGCGCCTGCCGGCCCCGGAACCGCGAAGACCTCCCGTCCCTGTTCCAGTGCCCAGCGGACGGTGATCAACGACCCGCTCCGCTCGGTGGCTTCCACGACCACCACGCCCAGCGAGAGACCGCTGATGATGCGGTTGCGGGCGGGAAAGTGATGCGGCAGCGGGCGCGTGCCCATGGAGTGCTCGGAGAGCACGGCGCCGCTCTCCTCGATCCGGCGGCAGAGATCGCGGTGCTCCGGCGGATAGGGCACGTCCACCCCCGACCCGAGCACCGCCACGGTCCCGCCGCCCACGGACAGCGCGGTCTCGTGGGCCTCACCGTCTATGCCTCGGGCCATGCCGCTGACCACGGCGATGCCCGCGGCGGCCAGGCCGCGGCACAACAGGCGGGTCATCTCGCGGCCGTACTCGCTCGGCGCCCGCGTCCCCACCACCGCCACCGCGGCATGGCCGGCCGCTGCCGGCGACCCCCTCACATAGAGCACGGCAGGCGGGTCGGGTATGGCGCGCAGGCGCTCGGGATACGACGCGTCGGAGTATCGCACGAGCCGAACCCTGCCTTCCCGGATGCGATGCCTCTCGTCCGCCAGACGGTCCCAGTCGGAAAAGGCCAGCAACCCGCCGACGGCGGCCCGGCTCAGTCCGGGAACCTCGCGCAACGCCCCGCGGCCGCCGAAGAATACGTCGGTGGGGTCGGCAAAGAACTCCGCGATGCGCCGGAACCCGACGCACCCGAGCCCCGGGACCTGGCTGAAGGCGAGCCACGCAAGGTCCCGCCGGTCGACAAGTTCCTGCCCATCTTCGCAACCCTGTATGCGGGACACGGCACTAGTGTCCTTCCCTGCCGGCCCGCGGCCGCAGGGTCAGGCGCAACGGAGTATGCTCCAGGCCAAGCTCGGCCCGCAGCGCCTTGACAAGGTAGCGCCGGTAGCCCGAGCCGACCCCTTCGGGACGGTTGACGAACAGCGTGAAGGTCGGCGGCTGCACGTCCGTCTGGGCGCCGTAGTAGAACTTCACGGCCCGCCCGCGGAGCTGCGGCGGGGCGTGCCGCTCGGTGAGCCGGCGCAACGCGCGGTTGAGCGCCGGCGTCTTGACCCACCGGCGCTGGGCGCTTCCCATCCGTATCACCATGTCCATCAGCTTCGTCATGCCCGACCCTTCCAGTGCCGATAAAGAGACTATCGGCACATGGTCGGCAAACGGTAGCCGCCGATGCAAGAAATCCTGGTACACCTGGAGGCTCAAACGATCCGTGTCCAGGAGATCCCACTTGTTGATTCCCAGGACCATGGCCTTGCCCCGCTGGAAGGCATAGGACATGACCTGCGCATCCTGGTCCGTCACCCCTTCGGATCCGTCCAGCAGGTGGATGACCACGTCCCCGGCGTCCACCGAGCGCAACGCGCGGCTCACGCTGTACCGTTCCACCGGGCCGACGACCCGGGACTTGCGCCGGATGCCCGCGGTGTCCGTCAGGCGGCACGGGGTCCCGCGCCAGTCGAAGGCGGCCTGTAGCGCATCGCGGGTGGTGCCGGGCCGCGAGTCCACCAGCGAGCGGTCATAGCCCAGCAGCCGGTTGACCAGCGTCGACTTGCCCACGTTGGGCCGGCCCACAACCGCCAGGGCCAGGGGTTCGGCGGTCTCGGGGGTCCGCTCCACGCCCTGGGGCAGAGCGTCCACCACCTCCTGCATCAGGTCCGCGACCCCCAGCCCGTGCTCCGCTGAAAGCGGAAACAACCGCTCCACGCCGAGTTGGTAGAATTCGTAGAGGTCGCTCTCGCGGGGCCCGGTGTCCAGCTTGTTCACCGCGTAGAACACCGGCTTGGGCGCCTGCCGCAGCAGCTCCGCCGCGGCCGTATCCAGCGGCGTGGGGCCGGCCCGGCCGTCCAGGAGAAACACGATGACGTCGGCCTCGTCCACCGCGGCCAGCGTCTGCTGCAGGATCCGTCCCTTGAGCCCCTCCCGCTCGTCCGGCTCCAGCCCGCCGGTATCCACCAGCATGAAGCGGCGCCGGCGCCACGCCACCTCGTTGTAGTTCCGATCGCGGGTCACCCCCGGCTGGTTGTCCACGATGGCGCGCCGGGCCCGGCTCAGGCGATTGAACAACGTGGATTTGCCGACGTTGGGCCGGCCCACGATGGCCACCACCGGCAGTTTTCCAGGAGTGCTCATGTTCTTGCGAACTCTGATCCTGTCCATTACAGGCCGAAGGCCGCGAGGCTCCGGGGGTCCCGACTCCAGCCGGGCGCGGTCTTGACTGTGAGCTCCAGGTAGACGCGGCAGCCGAGCAGGTGCTCCAGCTCCTCCCGCGCCGCGCTGCCGATTTCCTTCAGCGCCGCGCCACGCTTGCCGATGAGGATCGGTTTGTGGCTCTCCCGCTCGGTGTGGATGGTGGCGCCGATGACCACCAGGTCGTTCTTCTCCTCGAAGCTCCGAACCGACACCGCGGTGCCGTAGGGTATCTCCTGGCGGGTACGCAGAAAGACCTTCTCCCGGATGAGCTCGGCAGCGATGAACCGCTCCGTCTGGTCGGTCAACTCATCCTCCGGGAAATAGCGAGGCCCCACCGGGAGCCGTTTGAGTATCTCCTCCATTAGCAATGGGACGCTTTCGCCCGTCAGCGCGCTGATAGGCACGATCTCCCGGTCCGGCAGCAGCTCCGCCAGACGCGCCATCACCGGCAGCAGCCGCCCCTTGGACACCGTGTCGATCTTGTTGAGCGCGATCAGCGTGGGGTGGCCGCTTCCGCCCAGGATCCCGGCGATGTCCTGATCGTCGCCCCGGATGCCCCCGATGGCGTCCACCACCCACACCACCGCCTCCACGTCGCTGAGAGAGCGCTTGGCCACGTCCACCATGCGTCGGTTCAACAGCGATCGGGCCCGATGGATACCCGGCGTGTCCAGCAACATCATCTGCCCACCGGCCAGGGTCTTGATGCCCATGATCCGGTTCCGAGTGGTCTGCGGCCTGGGCGAGACGATGGCGATCTTCTCCCCCAGGATCTGGTTCAGCAGAGTGGACTTGCCCACGTTGGGCCGCCCCAGGATCGAGACGAAACCGGACCGGAAATCCGCCGGGAGGGCTGCAGTCCGCTGCTCCCCGTGCATGGACTTGGGATCGACGTGCATCGAACCATTATGGCATGGGCGCCAAGCGCGTCAATCGGTCCCCTGTGCCAGTCCGTAAAGCGTCGCTTGACACTGAACGGTTGCGCTGGGGTAGTTTGTGCCATGAAGATTCGGAACGTGGTTCACAAGGGGCTTCGTCGGTTCATGGAGAACGATCACCGCGCTGCTCTCCAACCTGCGGTCGTACCGAAGCTGCGACGCATCCTGTCTTTCCTTCAGGACATGGAGCGAGAGGAGGAACTACGGACGGTTCCGAGTTGGAGGGCGCATCAGCTTGTCGGCGATCGTAAAGGCGTGTGGAGCCTGTCGGTCACGAAAAACCGGCGGATCACGTTTCGGGTCGACCGAATGGAGAGCGAAATCATCGATCTGGACTATGAAGACTGTCACTAGGACACTAGGAGGTGGCCATGAGTTCGGCAAAGGGCATTCGGATGAAGAACCCGGCCCATCCTGGCGGGTTCGTGAAGAGCGAGATCATCGAGGCCCTGTGCTTGTCTGTGACCAGCGCAGCGCAGGTGTTAGGGGTCACACGGCCCGCGTTGTCCGCGCTGCTCAATGAGCGTGCACGCCTCTCGCCTGAAATGGCGCTCAGGATCGAGAAGGCGTTCGGTGTGTCCATGGATACGCTGATGAGGATGCAGAACAGCTACGATATCGCCCAGACCCGCAAGCGGGAAGGTGACATTGAAGTTGTTCCGTTCAAGGGACGGGCTCCGTTCAAGGGACGGGCCGGTCTGCGGGAGCGCAAGGCCTCGGGCCGTCAAGGCCCTGCGTGAAGGTGGCGTCCACTCCATTGCCTTTCGGGCGGGCGTGCGCCTATATTGTGCCCCTGATGCACTTCAAGACCCGCCGCCCGTTTCGGGGCAGGCTTCCAGGTACACAGGAGGAAAACATGCACCGCATCATCGTGTTGCTCGTTCTGATGGCGATGGCGCCGTTCGCCGCTCTTTCCGCGGAGGAGGGCGTTGCGCCCGAGGTCTTCGTTTCGCAGGACCCGAACGTCCCTGAGAGCATCCGTTACTCCCCCGCGGTCCGGGTGGGCGACATGCTGTACCTCTCCGGGGTCACCGGGACGCCGGTGGCGCGCGATGCCGGCGATGAGGCCCTGACCGCCAATTTCGTCAGCATCTTCGAAGAGGTCGGGGCGCGCCTCGCGCGAGCCGGCGCGACCTTCGACAATGTGGTGACCGTCGAAACCTACCGCCTGGACTACTCCAAGACCTTCCTGCTCTTCAACGCGGTGAAAAACCGGTACATCAAGGCGCCCTACCCGACCTGGACGGACGTCGGTGTCAGCGAGTTGCCGCCCGGCGCCGTCGCCGAACTGGTGGTCACGGCCTGGCTGGGCGGCACGCGCCGGGAAGCCCAATAGCGCGTTCCGGCTCCCTGTGGGAGCGGGGCGAACTGCTCGGCCAAGGTGAGCCTCTGGCCCTGGCAGGACGAGCCGCTCTCCCGCCCGTAGAGAAGCGGCGCACTCGGCGGTTAGCCGCGCGAGCCGAGGTCGTATTTCGACTGAATCAAAACAACATTTTCAATAGACGAACAATCGCGCTGACGGGACAGAGGCCTGCCCGGTTTCGAGTCACCGACGCTGGCGACAGCGCCAGCGTTATCGACGCGATCCCTGCCACTGTATCGTTTCCGGCGTCTCACCCGGTGCCGTCGGTCCGCAGGGCCGCTTACCGTTTGTCGATGAGTTTGCCCATGCACTCGCGGCGGAACTTCAGAAAATCACGAACGCCGTCCATGCCCCCCACGGGCGCACTCCACCGGAAGTTGTCGAGAGCCCAGTTCGGGTCATCGCAGCGCTTTACCGCCAAGGGCGGCGGCACGATGTTGCATGTGTCGCCGTAGAGCTGCAGCGCCCGTCTCTGGATAAGGCTCCGTAGCCTGGGCGAGAAGTCCGTGGGTCTCAGGAAAGCGCCCGGCGTATAGACCGAGTTCGCCGCGCTCGTGAACAACCCGTATAGCGGCACCGGCGCGTCTATGTCTCGCGGGAGGTCCATCTCGTCTCGCCAGCGGTTTCGGTATGCCTTATGGTCGAAGAGGTGCGCGAGTTGGTAGCCGTCAGGCCCTTGGTTGCGAAACGACTTGCCGGTGCAGACGAACGCCCACAGATGCCTCGGGTAGGCGTTGTCGTCGAGCTCAAGGCATTGCGAGAGAGCTTCATCCGGCGGGTCCTGTTTCCGAAGCGCTGCTCTCTCTGTGCTTCCGGCCCAACGTCGAACTCCCGGAAAAGCGCAGGGCGAGCCTTCCCATAGATAGATGGCGGGATCTATGCCGAGCGCCTCCAGCCGGGAAGACCACTCGGCCCCCCTGTGCCGGTTGTCTTCGGCGACCGCGTGGACTATGCGGGGATCGAGGAACCGCACCAACGGCACCATCGCCCGAGCAAGCTCGAGGAGGTCCTCATCGCTCGGCTGCGGCCAAGTCGGCCAGCCCGCTCCCGATCCTCGGGTCTGCCGCACTTGCGGCCGCAGCTTCGCCGGAACCCCGGTCGAATCGGCTGTGCCGCCGCCCCCATTCCGGAAGTCGCGATAGCGGCTAACCGCGCTCTTCAGCGTCGCCGTGCCGTTCTTCCTGTTGCCATTGATCGGGATCTTGTGCTCCGGCCCTCCCGGGTTCAGGCGGTCCATCAGGCCGGCAAGCCCGTCCGTATCGTAGTGGGCGTCCAGATCGCCCTCATAACGCTCGACCCGCTTGCAGTCGCTGACTCGACTGCCGACGGTCTTGGCTTTCAGTTCTCGCTCGACGCCCAGCCAGACTTTGAACATCTCCTCCTGCATCCCGTTCGGTCCTCCTGCATTCAGTTGGCGCCCATCGTCGGGTCTGCCGCAGGCCTACGCTGTCCGTTCCACCTCGAAGGCGGCGACGTTGCGGTCCTCCTTGCTGAACTCTACCCCGATCAGGTGGACCGGCCGGCCCAGGTGTCCGTACTTGTCCGCGTAGCCCTTCTCCCTGAGCTGCCTCATGGCCTCGCCCGTGGCCTCTTTCTCCACCGTCTTGAACTCGAACACATACATGTGGCCGTTGAGACGCAGCGTCATGTCTGCGCGGCCCGTGCTTGAAGTGTCCTCCGCGACCAAGTCCAGGCCCTGGGCCGCAAAGTACGAATAGATCACGCTGGCGTAGTAACCCTCGTACTCCTGGATGTCGTTCTTGACGTGCCACTGGTAGGGAATGCCGGCGAAGATGGCCCGGAACAGGGCCTCCAGGCCCGCGAAGTCGTTGGCGGCCAACAACTCCCGGAGCGAACTTTCCCGCGCCAACCGCTGGGAGGCGTCAGGCAGCAAGGCCATCAGCAGATACTCGTTCAGGCTCTGGCGCACTTCCTGGTTGGGGTAGCCCAGCCGGTAGCGGATGGCGCCGTCCCGGTCCTCCTCGTCTACGACCGTCAGGTAGCCGGTCTGGAACAGCAGCGCCTCCGTGGCCATCTCATCGACGTCGAAGGCCGAAAGCAGAGCCTCCGTACCGGTCATGCCGTCCAGGTCCGGGGAGGCGACGTGTCGTCGCCTCAGCGTGTCGATGAGGAACTTGGGCGAGCCGGTCTCGAACCAGTGCGCCCTGAACCGGCGGGTGTCGAACAACAGCAGGACGTCGAAGGGATTGTAAACCTTCTCATCCCCCAGCCAGCAATAGCCGTTGTACCAGCGGCGTATCTCGTCACGGTCCAGGCCGGGCAGCTCCGGCGCGAACACGGTGTCCAAGTCCGCTTCCGTATAACCGCAAATGGCGGAGTAGCGCGGGTCCAGGGTGATGTCCTTCAAGTTGTTGAGGCCGGAAAAGAGGCTTACCTTCGAGAACTTGCTGACGCCGATGAACAGTGTGAACTTTATGTGCGCGTCACAATCCTTGATGACGGAGTAGATGCTCCGCAGGAAGCTGCGGTTGGACCGAGCCACTTCCGGTGCATCCAGCACATCCGTGATCGGCTTGTCGTACTCGTCGATCAGAACGGCCACTCGCCTCCCGCTACGTTCGTGTAGCGCTCGCAGGAGTTGACGGAAGCGAATGGAAGCCCTGTGATGACCCGCGTTGACGGCGGCCTGCGTTTCGATGGCCTCCAGTTGCTCCGTCATCTCGTCCCGTACGTAGTCCGGATCCTCGTATTCGCCGCTGCCGAAGCTGAGCCGCACCACTTGGCGGCGCACGTTCCAGTCCCAATTCTCGTGGATCGCCAGCCCCCGGAACAACGCCTCATGGCCTTCGAACAACTCCTTGATGGTGTCCAGAAGCAGGCTCTTGCCGAAACGCCGGGGACGGGAGAGGAAATAGTGCTTACCCCCTTCCATCAGTCGCTGTATCCAGGCCGTCTTGTCCACGTAGTAACAGCCATCGTTGCGGATTTCGCGGAAGGTCTGAACGCCGATGGGCAGCTTGCGTCGGGGAGGGCTGTCGTAAGGAAGGCTCATGGAGGAACCATAACCCGCTGCCAAAGCGGAATCAAAGCGCGAAAAATTCGCTCGGGACGGAGGGGGAACGTGCCCTCATGGAGTTCAGAGCGCCGGGTGGCCGTCGCGGATGGCCGCCTATGCTCCGAGCGTCGGCCGGCCCCGGCGGCCTCGACGCAAGTTCACCAAGGCGCGCAAGGCCAGGTCCAGGAGGAAGACGCCCAGGCCGGCCGCGGCCAGCGCCCACCAGATCCCTCGAGCCGACCCCGCGGCGTTCGGGTCGGCGGTAAAGAGGCGTTCGATGTCCTGCGCCAGGGTATCCTCCCGCAGCACCGTCCCGCCGGTCTGTCGGGCCAGCCGTTCCAGCAACTCGGTGTTGGCGTCCATTTCCCGATACTCCCTGGAGAAGGGCACGATGAAGGGCACCGTGAGAGCCATGGGAGGCGCGCCGGACGGACCCGGCGGCTGCTTTACGGTGAGCAGGTTGATGCCCCGTCGCGGGGTTTCGAAACTCGTCCGATAGCGGCCGGGAGCCACCTGTCGAAACGCTTCCCGCTGCAGGGTCTCGTCGGCCCGGGTCAGCAAACCCTCCAGCTTCAGGTGATTCACCGGCCGTCCCGAGGCCGAGAAGAGATCCACCACCGCGCTCATGACCTCGCCGTCTCTCACGAAATCCGTCCGAAGCCGGTGGTCCGAGACGTTTCTTACGGCGAGGCGGGCCATCTGCGCGGCCCATTTGGGGAACATCTCCCAGCGCACCCAGTGCCGCCCCCACCGCCCGGAGACATCCGAGGTAAAGGCGTACACCCGCCCCAGGCCGTAACGCCAGGAAACCAGCAGCGGGTCTTCCCCGGCGCGCAGATGGAGTTCCGCTCCGGGCTTCACGTGGGTTAGAACGTAGCCCAGGACCTGCGGCAAGGGCTCTGCGGACAGACCGCGCATGGGGCCCGCCGGCCCCGTGGCGGTCGGGGTCACGGTCTTTTCCACCAGCAGGTCCCGTGAGATCAGCAGCGTCTCGGTGGTGAATATCTGCGGGATGGTCCGGGGGTCCACGGTGGCGTAGCTCCGGCCGCTGCCGCCCTGCGCGAGCCGGGTCATGAGGCCGCGGTCGGCGTCGCCGCCGATGGACACGGTGGAGACGGTGATCCGCTCCCGCGCCATGCCGGTCACCTGCTCCAACAGCTTCGCCTTCTCGGTGAGCCCATCCGACAGCACCAGCACGTGCTTGATGGCGGCCTCCTTGGCCACCAGCGCCCGACGGCCTTCCACCATGGCCTTGTGGAGGTCGGTGCCGCCGTCGGAGCTCAGGCCGGCCACCTCCTCGGCGATGCGCCCGCTGCCCCCCGCCGCCTGGAACGGCGCCACCCACTGCCAGTTCGAGTCGAACGCCAGGATGGCCACTTCGTCGGTGGGGTTGAGCAGCTCGGCCGAGGCCATGGTAGCCGCCTTGGCCAGGTCCAGCTTGGTGGTGCCGAAGGGGCCGCCGCCCATGCTGCCGGACTTGTCCACCACGAAGAGCAACGCCACGTGGGGCAACTCCATGCGCGCGGGGGGGCGCATCTCCACCGGCAGCGTCTGCTCCAGCGGGGTCCGGTAGTACCCCCCGGCGCCGTAGCTCCGGGTTCCGCCCAACACGATGAGGCCGCCTCCGAGGTCGCGCACGAACCGCTCGATGCGCTCCATCTTCACCTGCGAGAGCTGGTACGCGGGCACGTTGTCCAGGATCAGCAGGTCGAAGCCCGACAGCTCGGGCAGCGTGAGGTTGGCCCGCGGCGGGGTCTTCTCCACCACTTCATATCCCTGCACCTGCAACGCCTCCGCCATGAACCGCCGTGAGGTGTCGGCGCCGTGGAGGTAGAGGACCCGGGACGGCCCCTTGACGCTGACGATGCCCTGCAGCAGGTTGTTCTCCGCCAGCACGTCCGTGGCCGCGTCCACCATCAGCTCATAGGTATGGGTACCCCGCCGCGTCACGCTGTCGTTGAAGCTCAACCAGTTGGCGCCAGGCGCCAGCTCCCGGCGGGTGGAGCGGATGACGCGCCCGTCCCGCAGCAGGGAGACGCCGGCCGATGATGCCCGGGCGCTGGTGACCGCGGCCTTGATCTCGAAGGTCTCGTCGCTGTCCACCACCGAAGGCACGGTAAGCTCCGACAGGTAGACCTCGTTCCGGCCCTCGGCCAGGCTCACGGAATACGGCCACACCGCGACCCCGTGGGACCGCAACAGGGGCAGCACCCGCTCAACCGAGCCGTGGTTCTCGTTGGCGTCGGAAATGAGCAGGACCCGGCTCTGCCGCCCCTCGCTGAGCTCGCCGAGGGCGCCCTGCAGCGCCGCCCCCAGGTCGGTGGCGTCGCGCTCCGGCGGGGCCGGAAGCTCGCTCACCGGAAGCTCTCGGGTGGGCAGGAACTCCCACTGCGGACGGCGCGCAAAGGAGAAGACGCCCAACCGTACCTTGGCGCCCACCAACCCCTGGGCCCGCTCCAGGACGTCCACGGCACGAGTGCGGGCCTCCTCTCCGACACTGTGGGAAAGGTCCACGGCCATCACCACGTCCAGCTCCGGGTCCTCGGCGAGGAGCCGCGGGTTCGCCAGGGCCACCAGCAACACCGCCACCGCCGGCGCTCGCAGCCACAGGGGAACGAGGGACCGGCGGGTGCGGCAGACCACGAGGCTCTCCGCCAGCAGCAGCGCCAGGGCCACGACCAGCAACGCCGGCCAAAGGTCGAGGCGGGCGTCCCGGCCGCTCGCCGTCGCCGGCGGCGCCGAGGCCGCCGGTTCCGCCCGGTAGGCGGGGCGGATGCGGGACTCCTCCTCGCTGAACAGGTTGACCGCGAACTCTCCCTCTCCGCGCTCGCCCTGGAACCGATAGAAACCCACCTCCGCGGTGTCGGTGTAGGTGCCCGTGCGCTCGCGAACACGGACCGGACGGCTCTCGCCGGAGGGCCCCACGAACACCAGTTGCTCCTCGTCCACGCCCACGTCCGCGACAAAGGGCAGACCCGCGGCCACCTGGCTGGCGGGAAACTCCCTGGCGGTGGGCCGGAACCAGGCGAAGGCGTTGCGCACCAGCAACGGAAACGACACCCGGAACGGCAGGTCCGACTCGGTGAGATCGAAGGCGAACACCAGCGCCTTGAGGTCCCCCGACTCCACCGCGTGGATCAGCGGCCCGCGCTCGGACCGCGCCAGCGACACGCCCCCACCGTCCGGGAGCAGTTCCAGAGCGTCCCGGACGTAGAGTCCGTCCAGGCGCACGCCCGCCGCCAGCGGATGGTCGGCACCCGCGGACACCCGCGCGGGTCGCGGCGTTTGTCCGGCCACGCGCAGGGGCAGGCCTTCGGCCACCGTGCGGATGAGCACAAAGTTGCCACGGACCAGGGGCGGCGCCGGCACCCGATCCAGCATCACCACGTCGTAGGCCGCCACCTGCTCGGTGACCCGGTCCACCGGGATCCGGTCGATGCGGGCCAGGGTGACATGGGGGAAATAGCGCAGCAGGCGCTCGAGGAACGGGTTCCCCGGCCCCACGTAGAGCACCCGCGTGGGGCGTTCCTCGGGGAAAGCCAGGAAAGCGCGGTTGTCGGTGTGCAGGTCGTCATCAATGGCCAGCAGCGCGCTCGCGCGCCCCCGCAACGGGCCGGGGACGCCATAGATCAGCACTTCCCGGGAGAACGGCTCCAGCGACAGCAGCGTCCGGCTCACCACCCGGTCCGACACCGTGACGATCAGGGGCGCATGCACCGCCTGTTCCGTGAAGTTCTGCACCACCACCATGGCCTCGTACTGGTCGGCCTCGCCGGCCACCCGGCGGAACTGGAACCCGAGGATGCCGACGTTGTCCGCGCCTCCCCGGACCTGGACGAGCTCGAGGTAGGACGCCGCCAGCGGCAACTCCCCGATACCCTTGAAGGCGCCGTCGGTGATCACCACCACCCGATGGGGCCCCTGGCGCTTGAGGAACGTGTGCGCCAGCAGCACCGCTTCCTTCACCGGCGCCTCGGCGTCGGTGGCGGACAACCGCTCCGCGGTTCGTCCGAGCCTGGTCCGGTCCCCGGTAAAGGGCTGGACCACCTCGGGGGCAGCCCCGGCGCCGATGATCATCATCCGGTCGTTGGCGCCCAATGCGTCGATGCGCCGGAGGAGCTCGGCCCGGGCCGCGTCGAAGCGGGAGCCCGACTCCCCCGCCGCCTTCATGCTGGCGCTCAGGTCCATCACCACCACCCAGTCGCGGCCGGCGCTGCCCACCCCCAGGAGCGCGGGTCCCGCCAGTGCGGTGATGACCGCGGCCGCGGCCAGAAGTTGCAGGATCAGCGGCAGGTTCCGGCGCCAGAGCCAGCCGAGGCGGCGGCCCATGGGCCTTTCCCGCAGTACCTTCTCCAGCAGGAAGAGCGCGGTGACGGGGACCCGGGCGCCCCGGGGCCTGAGGCTGTTGAGCAGCAGGATGACCGGGACGGCCCCCAGCAAGAAGAGAAAAGCCGCGGGAAAGAGCCACAGCACGGGGCTATCCCGTCCGGTTGTCGGCGCCCCGACCGGACCGGACGCCGGAGGTCAGGTAACGCAGGACGAAGTCGTCGAAGGGAACGTCGCTGGTGGTGCGCCGGTAGTCCATCTCCCGGCCCTCGCAGAGCTGCCGGGCGCCGGCGAAGAAGTCCTCCACCTCCCGCTGGAATCGGTCCGCCAGATCCCGGTCGAGAAAAACCCGGCGCTCCCGGGCCGTCTCCAGGTCCACCAGCGACACGTCACCGCCGGGGTCCAGCCGCGTCTCACCCTCCCCGAGCACGTGGACCAGCAGCACGTCGTGCCGTTTCCGCCCCAATTCTTCCAGGGCCGCGGCGTAACCGGCGGCGTCCAGCAGGTCGCTGAACAACACCACCAGCCCGGACCGCGGATAGAGCCGGGTGAAGGTCTTCACCGAGGTCTCCAGGTCGGTGCGGCCGGCGCAGGACAGCGCCGCGAGGAAGTTGAACAGCGCGAGTATCTGACGCCGGGTCCGGGCCGGCGGCAACTGCGCCGCCACGTCTCCGGCAAAGCCCACCGCCCCCACCCGGTCGTGGGTCTTGAGGCCGATGTAGCCCAGGGCCGCGGCCACGCTCTTGGCGAACTCCAGCTTGGACGGCGAGCCTTGTCCCATGGACAGGCTCGTGTCCAGCAGGAGGTAGACGGTGATCTCCTCCTCCGCGGTGAACACCTTGAGCAGCAGCCGCTCCAGGCGCCCGTAGACGTTCCAGTCGACGTAGCGCAGGTCGTCGCCGCGGCTGTACTTGCGGTAGTCGGAGAACTCCAGGCTGTAGCCCTTGCGCACGGTGGGATGCTCCCCCCGCGCCATGCCCCAGCCCAAGCGCTTGGCCACCAGACGCAGCTTGTCCAGCCGCGCCAGGAAATCGGGCTCCAGGAAGCGGTGCGCGTCCGCCTCGGCCATCAGGACGGCACCTCCGGCACCTGCTCCACCACCTCATCCAGCACACTTTCCGGAGCCACGCCGGAGGCCTCCGCGGCCAGGTTGAGCAACAACCGGTGCCGCAGGCTGGGCATCAGATCCCGGCGGATGTCCTCGAACGACACGTTGGGCCGGCCGGAAAGCAAAGCCCGGGCCTTGGCCGCCAGGATCACCGCCTGCAAACCCCGGGGGCTGGCGCCGTACTGCACGTACTTGCGCGCCAGTTCGGTGCTCTGCTCGGTCTCGGAATGGGTCGCCCGCACCAGACGCACCGCGTAATCCCGCACCGGACCCGCCAACGGCACCGCCCGCACCGCCTCGCGCATCTCCAGCACCACCTCCGCGGCCAACACCTTGCTCAGCCCCCCGGAAGGCGCGGCCGTGGTCAGCTCCGCGATCCGCCCCATCTCGTCGTAGGAAGGATAACGGACGATGAGCTTGAAAAAGAAGCGGTCCACCTGGGCCTCCGGGAGCGGATAGGTGCCCTCCATCTCGATGGGGTTCTGGGTGGCCAGGACCATGAACGGGCTGGGGATGTCGTGGACCGCACCGCCCGCGGTGACGCTCTGGTCCTGCATGGCCTCGAGCAGGGCGGACTGGGTCTTGGGGGTAGCCCGGTTGATCTCGTCCGCGAGCACGATGTTGGCGAACACCGGCCCGGCCTCGAACTCGAACACCTTCCGTCCCGAGGGGTCCTCGTTGACCACGTTGGTGCCGGTGATGTCCGCGGGCATCAGGTCGGGCGTGAACTGGATGCGCGAGAAGCTCAGGTCCATGAGCTCTCCCAGGGAGCGCACCATCAACGTCTTGCCCAGGCCCGGCACCCCCTCCAGCAGACAGTGGCCGCCGCACACCAACGCGATGAAGATGCCCTCGATGAGCTCCTCGTGACCTACCACGGCCTTGCCCATCTCGCCCTTGACTTCCTCGAACGCGCGCTGGGCGCCCAGCATGCGGCGTCGAATCCCCTCGGTCGGAGCATCCAGGTTCACGTTGACTCCACTTCTACTATCGTCTTTCCCGGGTCACGCCCAAAGACAGGAAATAGTTCTTGATGGTTTCCTTGAACTCGGCGGGGATCTCCGCGGAGGAGAGCTCCGCTTCCACCTGCCTTCGATACCGGACCACCACCGCTTCTTCCTCCACGGTACTGTCGCCCGGACGCACCTCGCCCCTGAATCCGAACCCCCGGCTCGGGCCCTGGGCCAGGAGCCCCTGCAGATGCGTGCGCACCCGTGCCTGGAAAGCGGGGTCGAAAGGCTCCTGCTGCGCCTTGCCGGGCTCGTTTCCCGGTCGTCGGCCCGCCGCCGGCGGCTCTTCCGCTCCACCGGTGGGAGCGCCGGGCCGGGCCGCCTCCGCGGTGGATTCATCCGGTGCGTCCCTGAGCAACAGCTCGGTGAGGAACTGCTGCGTGGAGCCCAGCGACCGGCGGTCCTGCTCCTCCCCCGCCTCCCGCTCCACCCGGTCGAGAAACTCCTGCACTTCCTGTGCGCTCATGTCGCTGGAGCCGCCGGGACGCCGGTCGAGGGAAGACAGGCCCAGGGACTCCAGCAGGTCGGCCCGGCTCTTCCCCGCGAACGAGCCGTCCATCTTGCTGGTGTCGGACCGCCGTAGATGCTCCCTCAGCCGCTCCAGCGCCGCGTCGGACAGGGCCGGCCACTCCAGTCCGGCCGCGGCCGGCCACGAGCGGGTCATTTCTTCCAGCACGTCCACCATCGCCCCCACCGACGCCTCCATGCGCGACTTGTCCGCGCCGGCCTCGCCCCGTTGCCGTTCGGCCATCTCGCGCAAGGCCTCGGCCATGCGCCGGCTCTCGGTCAGGTCCTGTTCCCGCGCCCGCTGTTCCAACTCCCGCGCGTGCTCCCGGAGCTCCCGGGCCATGCGCGAAGACGCCGTGGCCGCCTCGGGAGCGCCGGCCGGCGGCAGCCACAACCCCGCCACCGCCAGCAGCACCAGGACCGGCCCGGCCGGCGCGTGCCAGGTGAACCGGCGACGGCAGAGCGGCCGGAGCGGCTCTCCCCCGAGCTTCGCCACGGCTTCCTCCACCACCAGGGATTCTTCCGGCGAAACGCCTTCCCGCGGAAGCTGCCGCGGCCGGAACAGGATCTCCCAGGCCGTCAGCACCCTCTCATCGAGCTTCAGCCCGTCGTCCACCTGTTTGAGCGAGCGGATGAACGCCTGCTCGCGCCAGGGGCGCAACAGGAACACCGCCACCGCGGACGCGGCGAAAACCAGCGGCGAATACCACAGCAAGCCGGCGTCCACCGGCAGCAGGGCGCGCGCCAACACCAGCGCGGCCGCGGCCGACGCGGTGTAGAAGAGGCTTTCGAGCAGCAGGCGCTCGCGCCGCTTGCGCCGCTCCCAGCGGCGCAGGCCGGTCAGCCTCTCCTTCAGAAGTGCGTCCGGATCGGTCACGAATAGCCTCTCTGGATGCGTTTCAAGCCCCGCGCCAGCAATGCCAGCCCCACGGCGAACACCAATCCCTGGAAGGTCCAGTGGACCAGGGGCGGGCTCCACACCACACCCCAACGCACGGGCGTCGTGGTCATCTCCAGGGTGCCGAGATGATAGAGCAGAAACGCCACCGGATTCAACGTCTGCGCCCACGCCCCGAAGGCGCCCGAGATCAGGAAGAAACAGACGAAGATCCAACGGATGAAGACCCGGCGGCTGTCCGGCTTGCGCTCCCACAGGGCCAGACCCACGAGGCCCCAGACGCCGTAACCCACGGCGTACAGGAAGAGCATGGGCAGGGTCGAGGCCATGTCGCTCAAGGGCGCGCGCGCGATGGCGCCGGACCATGCCAGCAACGGCGCCGCCAGGAACAACAGGACCAACCCGTGGACCACCAGGATGGCGAGCAGCCCGGACGCCACCGCGACCACGCCGAGCCGCTCCTCTTCGAGCCAGTGCCGCAGCGGCGAGAACCGCCAGGCAAGGAACTCCAGGCCCGCGAACCGCAGGGTCAGGTAGACGATCAACAGCAGCGCGGCGACCGCGGAGAACTTGAAGAGGAAGGCAGGCCCGATCCAGAACCTCGCTTCACCCGCGGGCAGCACCAGCGCCAGCACCTGCAGCGCGCCCAGGATGACCACATAGAACAGGTAGGTGACGCAGGCCTGTCCCTCCTGCCAGTAGACCGCCACGGCTTCCCGGAACACCGGATTGGCCCAGGGTCTCACAGGTCCTCCTCCCCGCCGCCCAGCGGGATGGCCACGCGAAACAGCTTGAAGTGGTGCGCCGTGACCCTGGGGTCATCCACCCTCAACTCGGGTTCCTCGTCCCGAATCCAGCCGACGAGAAACGCCGTCCGGGAATCCGCGGCCTCTCCGTCCGGGAATACCGAGCGCCGCAGCAAGACCTCGCGGACCCTTTCATCGAACCGGACGTCCTCGGGCCGGGGACCCTCACCGTCCCCCTCCTCACCCTCCCGGGGGGCCGCGGGCAGTTCGCGCCGCAGGGAGCCGCCCGGGGCAACGTCGCCCAACTTGTAGCCGCGCCCGCCGATCAGCAGCCAGCATTCCGTAAGGGCGCCGGAACCACGGTTGGCAATGCCGACCCGGTAGGTCTCGCGGGAATGCTCCCACTCGATCACGACCGGCGAAGGACGGATGGCGCGGAGCCTGAACAGCGCCGCCTTCCATTCCGCAAGCGGTACGTGAACGCGGTTGCGCGGCCTCCCTTCCAGCAGCAACAGCGACGCCTCCGCACTGCCTCCGGCCGCCGGCACCAGGTCGAGCTGGGTGACGTCCCGGCCGAGGCTGAAGGAAAACTCCTTGTGCCGGGTTGCGAACAGGCCCACGTTGGAGTGCACCGGCGCCACGTCCGACCACGGGGTCCCGTCCACCACCGTGGAGGATATCAGGATCCCGTCCGGCACATGGCCGCCCCGGTCGAAGTACCAGTAGCCGCCGAGCGCCCACGCCAGCACCAGCCCCGCCGGAGCCAGCGCCCATTGGTACCGGGACCCGTACCCGGACGGCTGAACGGTCTTCCGGTAGCGAAACCAGAGCAGCAGCGACCCGATGTAAAGGGACAGTCCCAGGAGCAGCGACAACATCGGCGACCGCAGGCTGGAGAAGCCGAAGTCCTGGAGCAGCCCGGTGAACACATTCAGATTCCAGGCGGTCCACGGCTCCGTGCGTCTGGGAGGGGGGGCGCCCAGGATCTCCCCGAACAACGCCGCGAGGCCCGCCCAATCCGACACCGGTGGCCGGCCCACGTCCAACGCCAGGTAGACGACCCTGCCCTCGCCGTGGCTTTTCTCCACCACGATGGGCGTGTCTTGCTCCGCCCACAACACCCGGCCGCCGTCGCCGGGGCCGGCGTCCTGGACCAGGGCGTCCTCCAGAACACCGCCGAACCGGGCCGACAGCGCCGGCAACGCCTCCAACCGCTTCAGGCCCCGCACGACCACCGGCAGCAACCCCGCGGTGGCCGTGTCCTGATAGAGCGCGAAGTGGGCGCCGCCCAGCACCACCATGGTCCCTCCCGCGGCGAGCCAGCGCTCCAGCGCGCGCCGCTGCCCCCGGGACAGGCCGCGCAGGGACTGCTCGTACAGCATCACGCTCCAGACGCCGCCGTAGGCTCGGGTGTCCTCGGGCAGGTCGCCCAGGGGAAGAGAAACCACGGGCACGGGGGTCTGGTAGGAAAGCGGGATGGCCGGGGCGACGTTGCTCCGGGTCAGGAGAAGAACCAAGGGTTGGCCGGTGAACCGGCCGCGCAGGCTGACGGTGGCCTCGTGGCTTCGGCCGCCGCCGGTGAAACGCAGCAACAGCGGCTGCGCCACCGAGTCCGGATCGACGGTGACGAAGACGGCCTTGCGCGCGTGGGTGGAAAGAAAAATGTCCCGCCGCTGGATGAACGAGTACGGCTCGATGCCCCGGGTGGGCCCGCCACGGGGCTCCACCACCTCCAGCACGCCCCGGACGGCGACCCCGGAGTTGACCAACTCGATGCGCACCGGCAGCGGTTCACCAAGGCGATAAATGCCTCCGAAACCCGGTTGCGCCCGTATCGAAACCTCGGCCGGCGCGAGAGCGGGCCAGAGAAACGCAAGCCCCGCGAGAACCGCGAGGCTATTCGATGAAAGAGACGTCTAGTACCTCGAAGTTCCGTACGCCCGCGGGCGTGCGTACCTCCACCAGGTCACCCACCCGGCGGCCGATCAGGGACCGCGCCACCGGTGAACCCAGGGATATCCTCCCTTCCCTGGGCTCCGCCTCGTGTTCGCCGACGATCTTGTAGATGACGTTCTCGTCGGTGTCGTCGTCCACCAACTCCACGGTGGCGCCGAATACGACCTTGTCGCCGGAGAGTCTGGACACGTCGATGACCTGTGCCCGCGCGATCTTGTCCTCGACCTCGCGAATCTGAACATCGAGCAGCGACTGACGCTCCTTGGCTGCGTGAAACTCGGCGTTCTCCGACAGGTCGCCGTGGGCCCGGGCTTCCTCGATGTCGCGAACATTCTTGGGACGCTCAACGGATTTGAGGCGCTGGAGGTCCTCCACCAATTGTTGATGCCCTTGCGCCGTCATCGGCACGGGGCCGTCGTTGTCTGCCATCTGAGTGCACCTCTGAAAAAATATCCGGGCGAGCCGAGGAACCTCCGCCCGCCCGTGGATTTCAACCCGTTGGGGAGTTTAGCACCCGTCACCGAGAAGTCAAAGAAAGGCTCGTCCGGGACGTCCGCGGTTCAGGTAGCTCGCGGAGGGGTCGGCCACGCGCGTTTGCCGGGGCCGAAGACGTGGCAGGCGGTGCCGTGGCCGCCCATGGAGAACTCCAGCTCGGGCTCCACCTCGGTGCAGACCTGCTCCCGGAACGGGCAGCGCGGGTGAAAGTTGCAACCGGACGGCGGGTTGACCGGGCTCGGCACGTCCCCTTCCAGCACCATGCGGTCCTTCTTGGGATTGGGGTCGGGCATGGGCACGGCGGAGAGCAGGGCGCGGGTATAGGGGTGTCGGGCGTCCGTGTAGATGGCGTTGCTGGGCGCCATCTCGACGACCTTGCCGAGGTACATGATGGCTACCCGGTGGCTGACGTGCTCCACCACCCGGAGGTCGTGGGAGATGAAGAAGAACGTCAGGCTCATGCTTTCCTGCAACTCCTGCAGGAGATTGATGATCTGGGCCTGAATGGAAACGTCCAGGGACGACACCGGCTCGTCCGCGACGATGAACTTGGGCGCCACCGCCAAGGCCCGGGCGATGCCGATGCGCTGGCGCTGGCCGCCGCTGAACTCGTGCGGGTAGCGGTCGTAGTGGTCCTCCCGCAAGCCCACCTTCTCGAGCAGCCCCATCACCTGCGCCTTGCGGTTGGTGCCGGTTGCCATGCGGTGGATCTTGAGGCCCTCGCCGATGATCTCGCCGACTCTCATGCGGGGATTGAGCGAGGCGTAGGGGTCCTGGAAGATGATCTGCATGCGCCTGCGGAGATCGCGCATCTCGGCGCTGGAGATCCTCATGATGTCCTTGCCCTCGAACAGGATCTCGCCTTCCGTGGGCTCGATCAGACGGAGGATCGTCCGGCCCAGCGTCGACTTGCCGCACCCGGATTCGCCCACCACGCCGAGGGTCTCTCCATCCTCCACCGTCAGGCTGACGCCGTCCACCGCCTTGACGTCGCCCTTGCGCCGGGCAAGCAGCCCTTCCTCCACCGGGAAGTACTTCTTGAGGTTCCTGATTTCCAGCAAGCTCATCGAATCAAGTGTCCTGTACGCGACGATCCAATCCCGTCAGTTCGTTCTATAACACGCCACCCACTGGTTGCGCGCCTTTTCCTCCAGGGTGGGCTCGTGGCCGGCGCAGATCCCGGTAGCCTTGAAGCAACGGTCCCGAAACCGGCACCCGCTGGGAAGGTCCAGGGGACTCGGCACCACACCCGGGATGGCGTCCAGCCGGCGTTTGGCGGTACCGCTGGGCAGGGAGTTCAGCAGCCCGATGGTGTAGGGGTGGAGCGGCTTGCTGAAGATCGCCTCGGGCCTGGCCCGTTCGACCATCCGGCCGGCGTACATGATCGCGACCTCGTCGGCCTGCTCGGCCACAACGCCGAGATCGTGGGTAATGAGCAGCAGGGCCATGCCGAGCTGGTCCTGAAGCTCACCCATCAGATCCAGGATCTGGGCCTGAATGGTCACGTCCAGGGCCGTCGTCGGCTCATCGGCGATGAGCAGGCTCGGGTTGCACGACAGCGCCATGGCGATCATCACGCGCTGGCGCATGCCGCCGCTCATCTGGTGCGGATAGTCGTTGACGCGAGTGTCGGGATCGGCGATCTTCACCAGCCGGAGCATCTCCACGGCCTTGTCCTTCGCCTCCCGCCGCGACACCTTCTGATGGAGGCGGATGGCCTCCATGATCTGGTCTCCGACCGTAAACACCGGGTTCAACGAGGTCATGGGCTCCTGAAACACCATGGAGATCTCGTTGCCGCGGATCTGCCGCATCGACTCGTCCGGCAGCTTGAGCAGGTCCTCTCCGCGATAGAGGACCTCGCCGTCCGCCACCCTTCCGGGAGGGGAGGGGATCAGCCGCATGATGGAAAGGGCCGTCACGCTCTTGCCGCAGCCCGACTCCCCCACCAGCCCCAAGGTCTTGCCTGCTTCAATGGTGAGGTTCAGCCCGTCCACCGCCGGGAACTCGCCGTCGGAGGTCACGAAGGAGGTGTGGAGATTCTTGATTTCGAGCAGTGTCGCCATGGCGCGCCGTCGCTCCCTACCCTACGAGGTCGACAAGCGCGAACTGTACCAAAAAACGGCTGGGGTGCAAACGACATTTACGGGACACACGCCGCATGAGCCCGATGTTTCCTTGATCGATCATGTGAATCCTGTTAGACGCCAACGACAGGGTTCTACGCTGCCACGAGCCCGAGCCATGGAAGCGCCTCACCACAACCGGACCGTGACCCCGGACGCGCTCATTGAGCAGCTCGCCGCCGCGGTGAATGCGCGCCGCATGACGGTGCCGGCGATCCTGTTCCTGGAAGCCCACAAGCCGCTCACCTCGCTGTTTCATACCGCGGCGGTGATGAGTCTGCCGATGCTGTTGCCGCTGTTCGGGGCGCGGGCGCGGGAGCTGCCGGCGTTTCTCCAGTCTCGCGACAACGTCGAACGGCTGATCCGGCGCATCGAGGAGTTGGCCGGGGAAGGCGGGAGCGGCTGATGGGCGGGTTCGAGAACGCCACTCCCGGCGTCATCGTGATCATGGTCCTGATGATCGGGCCGGTGCTCTACTACATCCGCACGGCCCGGCGGCGAAGGGACCTCTACGTCCGGCGTCTGGCCGGGGTGGACGCCATCGACGAGGCCGCGGGCAGATCGGCGGAGCTGGGGCGGCCCCTGTCCTTTTCCACCGGCATCACCAACGTCGGTCCGGTGCTGTATGCGTGCCTCGGCGTGCTCTACTACGTGGCCCGCAAGGCGGCGCAGTACAAGTCGCGCCTGCTGCTGCCCCAGAACAACCCCGAGGTCATGGCCATTGCCGAGAACGTGCTGCGCGACGCCTACCGCGCCGAGGGCCGGTCGGCCCAGTTCGACCCGCGGAACATCCGCTTCCTTTCCGAGGAGCAGTTCGCCTTCGCCGCGGGATACATCGGACTGGTGCAGCGGGAGCAGGTGGCCGGCGCCTTTCTCTTCGGCCACTTCGCCGCCGAATCGCTGATCCTGGCGGAAGCCGGACAGCAGGTAGGGGCGATGCAGGTGGGCGCCTCGGTGAGTCCCGAGCAGGTGGCGTTCTTCATCGCCGCCTGTGACTACACCCTCATCGGCGAGGAACTATTCGCCGCCTCGGCCTACCTGACCCGTGAGCCGATCCAGCTCGGCAGCCTCTACGGGCAGGACCGGGCCAAGCTCTTTCTGTTCCTCATGATCGTGGCGGGGGTGGGCATCGCGACGTTGAATTCGCTGTGGCCGGAGCTGGGTCTGACCAACCTCGACGCGCTGCTCCAGCTCGGTTGGAGGCTCGGGCTTTGAACGTCCGGACGCGTGTCATCAAGCTCGTCACCTTCCTGGGCGGCATCTACTTCTTCCTGGAGTTCGTGCTTCCGGGCACCGTCTTCGGAGTGAAGATCGACACCTACCACGACCAGATCTCCAACGGCTTCATCACCGTCGGCGCCATGGCCGCGGGACTGGGTCTCATCAACCTGCTCATGCAGCACGGCTCGAAGATCGTGTTCCGGCGCAAGGAGTGGGTCTACAGCGCGGCGCTCCTCTCCGGCCTGGCGATCATGATCGGGGTCACCTGCCAGGACTGGTCGGGCACTCGCCGGATTGCGGAGGAGGTGGCGGAGATATCCCGGCTGGCGGATTTCACGGAGCGCATCCGGTCGGACCACGAGAAACGGATCGAAGGCGTTCAGCCCGCGCCCGAGCGCAACGGCAAGCTCAAGGAGGCGGCGACGCGGCTGCTGGCCCGGATCGAGAGCGAGATGGCCGCCTTCGACCTCGACCGTTTCGGGGCCGGGAGCATCGACCATGGGCTGGCCCAGGGCTACCGGACGGAAGCAAGTGAGGGAGTCCGCGCCGTCCGGGCCGCGCTCGGGAAGCTCACGGCCGCGGACGGCGAGGTGGTGGACCTGACGGCCAACGCGGCCGCGGCGCTGGCGCTGAGAGGCCTCACCGAATCCTGGCGCAACCTTCGCAACCTCGAATACGAGCACTCCACCGCAAAGCGCGTCTACAGCCTGCTATTCGAAGGCCTGTTCATATCGCTGGGGTCGGCCATGTTCTCGCTGCTCGGGTTCTACATCGCCGCCGCGGCCTACCGCGCCTTCAGGATACGCTCGGCCGAGTCTTCGCTGATGATGATCGCGGCCGTGCTGGTCATGCTCGGACAGATCCCCTTCGGGGTGTGGATCTGGTCGGGTTTGCCGGACGTGAGGCTGTGGCTCCTGGAGGTCCCCAACTCGGCGGCGTTCCGGGCCATCACTTTCGGCGCCGGGGTGGCGGGACTGGTCATGGCGTTCCGCATGTGGTTCTCCATCGAATCGGAATCCTTCGACCGGGAGGAGCGGTAGCATGAGCCTGGCCCGGCTGGACCGCCACTGGATCTACCTGCTGGTCTTCGTTGCCTTGAGCGTGCCCATCGTCACCCAGTATGCGGTGCAGCCGGCTCGTATGGACGACGCCGAACGGTTCTTCGAGGTGGTCGAAGGCATCGAGGCCAGGCCCGGGCAGTACGCTTTCGTGGCCATGGACTTCGGCCCCAGCACCAAGGGCGAGAACCAGCCTCAGGCACGTGCGGTGGTGGAGCATCTGATGCGCAAGCGCATCCCGGTGATCCTGTTCTCGCTCTATTATCTCGCCGAGCCGTTCCTCAAGTCGGTTCCCGAAGGGATCGCGCGCCAGCTCGAACGGGAGCATCCCGGCGAGACCTGGGAGTACGGCCGGGACTGGATTAACCTGGGCTACCGGCCCGGCGCCGGTGTGCTCATCCAGGCCATTCCCAAGTCCGAGAACCTGGCCGAGCTGTTCGAGAAGGACGCCCGCGGCAACCGGATATCCGAGCTGCCCGTGTTCAGCCAGCTGCGTACGCTTCGCCAGATCGCGTTCCTCGCCGAGTTCACCGGACTGGTGGGGGTCTTCGACAACTACGTCCAGTACTTCACCAGCAAGGACTACACACCGGCCTTCGGCCACGGCTGCACTTCCATCACCATCCCGGAGGCGTTCATCTACCTCGACTCGGGACAGATCCAGGGACTGCTGGGCGGTCTGGCCGGGGCCGCGTGGTACTCGGAATTGCTGCGGCGGCGCTACCCACAGCGCCCGGTTGACGAATCACTGATGCTGAACACCGGTCTGGGAGTGGCCCAGCTCGTGGTCATCGCCTTCATCGTGCTGGGAAACCTCGCCGGGCTCATGCGTCCTTCGACTTCGCGTCGCTACGCTCAGGACCGACGGGAAGAAGGGCCGGGACAGGAAACCGAACCATGACGGACGCGGTCACCTGGCACACGGCCACGGTGCTCGTGGGAGGCATCGGGACGCTGGCGATCTTCAGCTTCCTGATCAGGGAGAACCCGTTCTTCCGGCTCTTCGAGCACCTCTTCATCGGCATCGCCGCGGGCTTCGGCCTCGTCCTGGGGATCAAGAACTTTCTCTGGCCCAAGGTGCTGGTGCCCATGCTGGGTCTGGACATCGTCACCTATCCCGACGGCAGCCTCTCCCACGAGTACGACCCGCGCCTCCTGCTCTACCTGCTGCCCATGGTCTTCGGCCTCTTCTACTACTTCCTGTACTCGCAACGGTACGCGTGGCTGGCCAAGCTGGTCATCGGCTTCTCCCTGGGCATGAGCGGCGGGCTCGCCTTCAAGGGGTTCTTCAACCAGATCATGCCCCAGGTGGTCAGCAGCTTCAGGCCGCTGGTGGTGTTCGAGGACGGGGTCCTGGCGGTGGGCAGCAGCCTGGAGAACGCCTTTTTCATCTTCACCTTGCTCGCGGTCATGTACTACTTCTTCTTCTCTTTCCGGCACGAGACCCGGACGGCTCGCGGGCTCTCCCTTTCGGGCCGGTGGCTTCTGATGGTGTGTTTCGGCGCCTTCTTCGGTTCGACAGTAATGGCCCGCACCGCGCTCCTGGTGGAGCGGGTCCAGTTTCTGTTGATCGACTGGTACGGCGTGCTGGCAGGCCTGGTCGCCTGACCGAACTGGATGCTTTGGCAGTGAAGACCGATCCCACAGCGCTCCGGACCGTGCTGGTTACCGACTGCGGCTCGACGACCACCAAGGCCCTGCTGTTCCGGAAGACTGCGGAGGGCTGGCGCCAGACCCACCGTGGGGAGGCGCCCACCACCGTGGAGCAGCCGGTGGCCGACGTGACGGTGGGGGCGCTGAACGCCTTTGCCGAAGTGGAGGAAGTGAGCGGCCGCAAGGTCCTGGCGCCCGACGCGGCGCCGAGCGGCTCGGCGCCGTTTCTCGAATCGGGCGACGACGGTTCCCAGGGCATCGACCTCTATCTCTCCACCAGCTCCGCCGGCGGCGGCTTGCAGATGACCGTGGCCGGAGTGGTGCGCCAGATGAGCGCGGAATCCGCGGAACGGGCGGCCCTCAGCGCCGGGGCCATCGTGATGGACGCCATCTCCGCGGACGACGGTCGCGAAGACCACGAGCGCATCCAGCGACTGCGGCACCTGAGACCGGACATCGTGCTGCTCACCGGCGGGGTCGACGGCGGCTCCCAGGAGCACGTGGTGGAGATGGCGGAAACCCTGGTGGCGGCGTCGCCCCGGCCGCGGTTCGGCGACTCGCTCAGGCTGCCGGTCATCTACGCCGGCAACAGCCACGCCACCGACGACGTCCGGCGCATCCTGGAAAAGACCGCCCAGGTGGCGGTTGTGGACAACGTGCGCCCGACCCTCGAAGCGGAGAATCTCACGCCCGCCCGGGAAACCATCCACGAGTTCTTCCTCGCTCACGTCATGAGCCACTCGCCGGGCTACGACAAGCTGCTGCGGTGGACTCCGGTCCCGGTGATGCCCACCCCCGCGGCCGTGGGCGACATGGTGCGCGGCCATGTCGAGGCCACCGGCCAGACCTTGCTGTGTGTCGACATCGGCGGCGCCACCACCGACGTCTTCAGCGTCTTCGACAACCGGCAGGGCGAACCCGTCTTCAACCGCACGGTGAGCGCCAACCTGGGCATGAGCTACTCCGTGGCCAACGTCCTCATCGAGGCCGGGGCCGAGTCCATCCGCCGGTGGCTGCCCTACGAGATGGAGCCCGCGGAGATCCGGGACCGGCTGCGCAACAAGATGATCCGGCCGACCTCGATTCCCCAGACCCTGGAGGACCTGTGGCTGGAGCAGGCGGTGTGCCGCGAGGCCTTGCGGCTGGCGCTGGCGCATCACCGTTCCCTGGCGGTGGGGCTCAGCGGCGTGCAGCAGCAGCGCGGCATTGCCGACATCTTCTCCCAGACCGCCGGCCGATCGGACCTGGTGGACATGATGCGCCTCGATCTGGTGATCGGCTCCGGCGGCGTCCTGAGCCACGCCCCGGACCGGATGAGCGCCGCGCTCATGATCCTGGAGGGTTTCGAGCTGCAAGGCTTCACCCGAATCGCGGTGGACTCCATCTTCATGATGCCCCACCTGGGCGTCCTCGCTTCCGTCCACCCCGACGCGGCGCAGGAGATCTTCCTGAACGACTGCCTCGTGAACGTGGCCCATGCCGCCGTCCCCGTGTTTCCCCGCAAGCGGCCGGCGGAGTCGGTCCTGGCGGAGGTGTCCGTGGACGGCGACCCGGCCGGGACCATCAAGGCCGGCAGGGTGGGCCGCATCGAGCTGGAGCCCGGCGCCGCAACCCGCATCACCATCAAACCCACGGGCGGGCACATCGACGTGGGAGCCGGCGCCGGTGTGACCCTGGAACGGGAGTTCACCGCGGGCCTTTGCGGGGTGATCCTGGACGGCCGGAACCGCCCGCTGCAAACCTCGGCGTCCACGGACCGGCAGGTCGCGGAACGTCAGGCGGTCATGGCGGAATTGGGGCTTACCGGACCATGACTCAGGCGCTCACACCCACGCTTCAGGTGCGGGCCGGCGCGGTGGTGCGCAAGACCCGTGAGCTTCCGGTGCCGGGCCGGATTCTCTGCCGGCCAGGCGACATCGTGACGCCGGACGCCGTCGTGGGCCGGGCCGAGCTCCCGGGAGACCTGCACCTCCTGCGGATCCCCGAGAACCTCGGCATCGAGCCCTTCGAGGCCGTCAAGGGACTCAAGGTGGACGAAGGCGACGTCATCGCCGGGGGCGACCTCGTGTGCGAGCACGCAGGCCTCTTCGGGTTGTTCCGGTCCCGCTACCACGCACCCGTGGGCGGCGCCGTCGAGTTCGTCGCCCGGCGCACCGGGCACGTGGGGGTCCGGCTGGCGCCTCACGCCATCGAGCTGCGCGCCTACGTGCACGGCACGGTGGCGGACATCGACCCCGGCAAGTCCGTCACCATCGAGAGCCGCGGCGCTTTCATCCAGGGGATCTTCGGCGTCGGCGGCGAACGCTACGGCGCCATCCGGATGCTGGACGGCGGCCCCAGGACCATCGTGGGACCCGGAAAGATTCCCGCGGACGCCTCCGGCCAGGTGCTGGTGGGCGGAACCCGGCCTACCCTCGAAGCCCTCGAACGGGCTGCGGAGGTGGGCGCCGCCGGGATGGTGGTCGGGTCCATCGACGACTACGCCCTCACCGGCTACCTCGGCTACGACCTCGGCATGGCCGTGACCGGCCACGAGGACGTTCCCATGACCGTCATCGTCACCGAGGGCTTCGGCTGGCTGCCCCTGGCCGAGCGCACCCACTCCCTGCTACGGAGCCTGGAAGGCCGCGCCGCCTCCATCAACGGCGCCACCCAGGTGCGCGCGGGCGCGGTGCGCCCGGAGATCATCGTGGCCCGGGAGGAAACCGGCGCCAGCCCCGCGGCCGGGGACCGCGACCCGGCAGCCGGCTTGCGGATCGGCGCGCCCGTGCGCATCATCCGGGCGCCCCACTTCGGCGTCACCGCGGAAGTCGTGGCGCTGCCCGCGGACCCCCAGCCCATCGCAACCGGCGCCCGGACCCGGGTCCTGAACGCCCGGCTCCCCAACGGCGACACCGTCACCGTGCCGCGAGCCAACGTCGAGTTGCTGTGATCTTGCAATGGCCTCGTGCGGCCATCATATTGTAGTTCTGTATTGTAGTTCCGGTCCTGTGTCCGCAACGTCGAGCCGCGGGTTTCGGACGGTCGGGGAGGTCCCATGCGATGGAGTTGGATATTGGGGTCGGTGTTGTGGGCGCTGGCCTGGACCCCCGCGCCGGGTCTTGCGGCTTCGAGCGACGAGGGCCGCACCAGCCACGGCATCGCCATGCACGGCGACCTCAAGTACGCGCCGGACTTCAAGCACTTCGACTACGTGAATCCGCAGGCGCCCAAGGGCGGCTCCGTGCGGCTCCAGGCCACCGGCACGTTCGACAGCTTCAACCCCTTCATCGTCAAGGGCAGTGCGGCCGCGGGCGTCGGGCGCATCTACGAGACCCTGATGACCGGGTCCGCGGACGAGCCCTTCAGCGAATACGGCCTTCTGGCGGAGAGCGTCACCGTGCCCGGGGACCGCTCGTGGGTGGCGTTCACGCTGCGGCCCGAGGCCCGGTGGCACGACGGCAAGCCGGTCACCGCGGATGACGTCATCTGGACCTTCGAGACCCTGATCGCCAAGGCTGTCCCCTTCTACCGCGGCTACTACGGCGACGTGAAGAAGGTCGAGAAGCTTGACGAACGGACCGTGCGATTCACCTTCGGCAGCGGCACGAACCGGGAATTGCCGCTGATCCTGGGGCAACTGGTGGTGCTGCCGAAGCACGATTGGGCCGAGAGGGACTTCACCAGGACGACCCTGGAGCCGCCCCTGGGGAGCGGCCCGTACAGGATCGGCGCCTTCGAGCCCGGCCGCTACGTGGAGTACCGGCGGGTGGAGGATTACTGGGGCAGGGACCTTCCGGTGAACGTGGGACGCGACAATTTCGACCGGATCCGCCACGACTACTACCGCGACGGCACGGTGTCGGTGGAGGCGTTCAAGGCCGGGGAGTACGACTTTCGGGCGGAAAACAGCTCCAAGAACTGGGCCACGGCCTACGACTTTCCCGCGTTGCAGCAAGGTCGGGTCAAGAAAGAGGAAATCCCCCACGACCGCTCCACGGGCATGCAGGCGTTCGCCTTCAACACCCGCCGGCCGTTGTTCGCGGACCGGCAGGTGAGGCATGCCCTGGCCTACGCCTTCGACTTCGAGTGGTCCAACCGAAGCCTGTTCTACGGCCAGTACACGCGCACGCGCAGCTACTTCGACAACTCGGAGCTGGCGGCCACCGGGCTTCCGGGTCCCGCCGAGCGGGCGATCCTCGATCGGTACCGCGACCGGTTGCCCGAGGAGGTCTTCACCACCGTCTACGAACCGCCGGCCACCGACGGCTCCGGCCGCATCCGGGCCAACCTCCGCACCGCGTCGAAGCTGTTGCGGGAGGCGGGCTGGAGCATCGACAAGGCCACGCGAACGCTCACCCACAAGGCCACCGGGCGGATCATGGAGTTCGAGATCCTGCTGGTAAGCCCGCTGTTCGAGCGCGTCGTCCTGCCCTTCAAGAAGAACCTGGCCCGGCTCGGCATCACCGCGGCGGTGCGCACGGTGGACAGCGCGCAATACCGGCGCCGGCTGGATGACTTCGACTTCGACGTGGTCATCGGCAGTTGGGGGCAGTCCCTGTCCCCGGGAAACGAGCAACGCGACTTCTGGGGCTCGGACTTCGCCGGCCGGCCCGCAAGCCGGAACCTCATGGGCATCGAGGATCCGGTGGTGGACGCGCTCATCGAGGGCGTGGTCCATGCCCCCGACCGCAAGAGTCTGGTGAACCACGTGCGCGCCCTGGACCGCGTGCTCCAGTGGGGCCACTGGGTGATCCCCCAGTGGCATATCCCTTACGACCGGCTGGTGTACTGGGACCGGTTCGGCCGCCCCGAGGTCACACCCACCCAGGGAGTGCAGTTCGACGCCTGGTGGATTGACGCCGGGAAGGTGGAAGCCCTGGAGGCCGGACCAAAGGGCGGTTGACGGCCGGAAGCGCAGCGCCCTTCGACTTCGCCCGGCCGCGCCTCGCCACGCTCGGGGCGAACGGGAAACGGGAACTTTCGAGGAATACCCGGTTGTTGCCCCTGGCTCGGAGCCGTGAGGCCCGTAGCGGTGTTCAGGGCGAACGGGTTGTAGTCACTGACGATCCATGTTCGCCTACGTCATACGCCGCCTGCTGCTGATCATTCCGACGTTGTTCGGCATCATGGTGTTGAACTTCGTGATCATCCACTCGGCGCCCGGGGGGCCGGTGGAGCAGCTTCTGGCAAGGCTCCAGAAGACCGACGTGTCCGCCACCGAACGGTTCAGCGGCGGCGGCGACCAGCGGGAGGTGGGGCCTTCGGCGCAGCCGTCGCGGGACCCGGGCGGCAGCTCCGCGGGCAGGTACCGCGGCGCCCGGGGCATCGATCCGGAGTTCATCGAGGAAATCGAGCGCCAGTTCGGCTTCGACAAGCCGGCCCATGAGCGGTTCCTGCTCATGATGGGCAACTTCCTGCGCTTCGACTTCGGCGACAGCTTCTTCCGCGACCGCTCCGTGGTGCAACTGGTGGTGGACAAGCTGCCGGTTTCCATCTCGCTGGGACTCTGGACCACGCTGCTGGTGTATCTGGTGTCCATTCCCCTGGGAGTCGCCAAGGCCGTGCGGGACGGCTCGCGCTTCGACGTCTGGACCTCGGGCGCGGTCATCGTGGGCAATGCCGTGCCGGGGTTCCTGTTCGCCATCCTGCTGATCGTGCTGTTCGCCGGAGGCCGCTACCTCGACTGGTTCCCGTTGCGCGGCCTGGTGTCGGACAACTGGAGCGACCTCGGCCCGTGGCAGCGCATGACCGACTACCTTTGGCACATCACCCTGCCGGTGGTGTCCATGGTCATCGGCGGCTTTGCCGGCCTCACCATGCTCACCAAGAACTCGTTCCTGGACCAGATCAACCAGCAGTACGTGATGACCGCCCGCGCCAAGGGCCTGAGCGAGGGGCGGGTGCTGTACCGCCACGTGTTCCGCAACGCCATGCTCATCGTCATCGCCGGCTTTCCCGGCGCCTTCGTCGGTGTGCTGTTCACCGGCGCCCTCCTGACCGAGGTGATCTTCTCGCTGGACGGCGTCGGCCTGCTGGGTTTCGAGGCGGCCATCAACCGCGACTATCCGGTGATGTTCGGCACGCTCTACTTCTTCACCCTGCTGGGGCTGGTGATGAAGCTGGTGGAGGATCTGACCTACGTGGTGGTGGATCCGCGCATCGACTTCGAGAGCCGGGAGACCTGACCGCCAACCCGGGTCCGCGCGAATGACGCCGCTCAACCAAAGACGCCTGCACAACTTCCGCGCCAACCGGCGCGGCTACGGGTCGCTCTGGATCTTCGGCACGCTGCTGTTCATCAGCCTGTTCGCCGAGTTCATCGCCAACGACCGGCCGCTGCTGGTGCGCTACGACGGCGGGTTCTACGCGCCCGTGCTGGTGAACTATCCGGAGACGGCGTTCGGCGGCTTCCTGGAGTCGGAAGCGGACTATGGCGACCCCGAGGTCACCGCGCTCATCGAGGAGCGCGGCTGGATACTCTGGCCCCCCATCCCCTACAGCTACGACACCATCGTCTACGAGCTGCCGGCCCCGGCGCCGTCGCCGCCGAGCCGCCAGAACTGGCTCGGCACCGACGACCAGGCCCGTGACGTGGTCGCGCGGCTGATCTACGGCTTCCGCATCTCGGTGCTGTTCGGCCTGATCCTCACCCTGGTGAGCTCCGTGGTCGGCATCGCCGCGGGCGCGGTCCAGGGATACTTCGGCGGCTGGCTCGACCTCCTCTTCCAGCGCTTCATCGAGATGTGGTCCGGACTGCCGACGCTGTACCTGCTGATCATCCTGGCCAGCGTCGTGACCCCGAGCTTCTGGTGGCTCCTGGCCTTCATGCTGCTGTTCAGTTGGATGGCCCTGGTGGGCGTGGTCCGGGCGGAGTTCCTGCGCGCGCGCAATCTCGATTACGTGCGGGCGGCCCGTGCCCTGGGGGTGGGCAACCCGCGCATCATCGCCCGACACGTGCTGCCCAACGCCACGGTGGCGGCGCTGACCTTCTTGCCGTTCATCACCAGCGGCGCGGTGGTGACGCTGACGGCGCTGGACTTCCTCGGGTTCGGACTGCCGCCGGGCTCGGCCTCCCTCGGCGAGTTGTTGAAGCAGGGGAAAGACAACCTGCAGGCGCCGTGGCTCGGGTTCTCGGCCTTTTTCGTCATCGCCGTCATGTTGAGCCTGCTGGTGTTCATTGGCGAGGCGGTGCGCGACGCCTTCGACCCGCGCAAGACCTTTGCCCCCGAAACCGCGGCCGGCGGCGAAACCGCGGCGGCGCCGCCGGCCGAGCCCGGCAGCGCCGAGCCGGGGGGCTCACGCGGCGCCGGGACGGCGCTGGTGGCGGTTGAGGATCTGGCCGTGCGTTTCGGCTCCGGGCCCGGCGCCGTGGCAGCCGTGGACGGCGTCTCCCTCACCCTACACCGGGGCGAGACCGTGGCCCTGGTGGGGGAGAGCGGCTCGGGCAAATCGGCCACCGCATTGTCGATCCTGCAGCTCCTGCCCTACCCTGCGGCCAGCCATCCTCGCGGCAGCATTCGCTTCGAGGGCAAGGAGTTGCTCGGCGCCGACCCCCGGATGCTGCAGGGCATTCGCGGCGACCGTATCGCCATGATCTTCCAGGAGCCCATGACGTCGTTGAACCCGCTGCATACCATCGCGCGCCAGATCGGCGAGACCCTGAAGCTGCACAAGGGCCTTGACGGGCCCGCGGCCGCCGCGCGGACCCTGGAGCTCCTGCGGCTCGTTGGAATCCAGGATCCCGAACGGCGCCTCGGCGCCTACCCCCACGAGCTGTCGGGCGGACAGCGGCAGCGGGTGATGATCGCCATGGCCCTGGCCAACGAACCGGACCTGCTCATCGCGGACGAGCCCACCACCGCCCTGGACGTGACCATACAGGCCCAACTGCTGGCCCTGCTCATGAGCCTGCAACAACGGCTGGGCATGGCGATCCTGTTCATCACCCACGACATGGGCATCGTGCGCAAGCTGGCAGATCGCCTTTGCATCATGCAACAGGGGAAGATCGTGGAGGCGGGCGCCACCGCCGACGTGCTGGAGCGGCCCCGGCACCCGTACACCCGGCGCCTGCTGGCGGCGACGCCGAGGGGGGCGCCCGCACCCGGCGACCCGGACGACGGGCCGGTGCTGGCCTGCGACGACCTCAAGGTCTGGTATCCGGTGAAGGCCGGGATCATGCGCCGCACGGTGGATCACGTGCGGGCCGTGGACGGCATTTCGGTGGAGCTGCGGGAAGGCCGGACCGTGGGCGTCGTGGGTGAGAGCGGCTCGGGCAAGACGACGCTGGGGCTGGCGCTGGTGCGGCTGTTGGCGAGCAACGGCTCGATTCGCTACCACGGCCGGGAAATCCAGGGTCTGCGCTCGCGCGTGCTGCGGCCGCTGAGAAGGAACATGCAGGTGGTGTTCCAGGACCCCTACGGCTCCCTGAACCCGCGCCTGTCCGTGGCCCGGATCATCGAGGAAGGCCTGGTGGTCCACGGGCTGGGCCGTACCGCGGAGGAACGCGACGGGCTCATCGTGGAAGCCCTGAGAGAGGTGGAACTGGAACCCGACGCGCGCCACCGCTATCCGCACGAGTTCTCCGGCGGTCAGCGCCAGCGCATCGCCATTGCCCGGGCCATGGTGTTGAAACCGCGGTTCGTGGTGCTGGACGAGCCCACTTCCGCCCTCGACGTGTCGGTCCAGGCCCAGATCGTGACCCTCCTCCGAAGACTGCAAGAACAGCATCGTTGCGCCTACCTGTTCATCAGCCACGACCTCAAGGTGGTGCGCGCCATGAGCCACCACGTCCTGGTGGTCCACGAAGGCGTGGTGGTGGAGCAGGGGCCGGCCTCGGCCATCTTCGAGACGCCCCGCCACGACTACACCAGGGAACTCGTGGCCGCGGCCTTCGATATCGAGGCGCCGGTCAACCGGTGGGGGCCGGGAGAGGGACCCTGACGGCGCCCTCGGGCAGGTGCTGGATGAAATAGGTCTCGGGCAGGGTGACGTTTATTTCCGGGTTGTCGTAACGGATCCGGTAAGACCGCTGAAGCGGAGGCGTTTCCAACGTGATCTGCAGCGGGAACCGTCCGAACGGGGTGTCGGAGAAATCCTCGAAGGTGGCGATGTACCAAGGCTTTCCGGATGGGCCGAGGCGTTGCCAGCGGATGGGCGCGGCGCCATCCGGGTCGAAGGTGAGGATGTCGGTGCTCCCGTCCGGACGGACGCGCTTCAACGCGCGCGCTCCGATGTCCCAGGCCGCGTTCGCCTCCACCGGCGGCAAACCCATCATCAGAGCCGCCAACTCGTCCAACTCCAGCAGCATCTGCGTGGCGCGAAACAGGTTCTGCCGAGACGTCCTGGCGCGAAAGAACTGCGCCTTGGAGGGGAGGAATCCGGTGACCTCACCGTCGTCCACCGTAAGGATCAGCGCGGCGCCGACGAGGGAAAACGCCTCGAGCCTTAGCCGGTGGGGTCTGCGGACCAGAACCGCGGCGTCGAACGCGCCCCTTCCCCCGCTCGCGCGGTAGCTGATCCTCGCCAGGCTCCGGAGCGACTGGAACACGTCATTGCGTTCGGCGATCAGTACGGGAAGGCGGGGGTTGGGAGCCGGTACGGGCTCGGGGACGGTCTGCTGAACCGCACATCCTGCCAACAGGAATACGGCACACGAGGTCGCAGCACACAAGGCCGTCACGGCCGAACGGATGCGTTTCCGCGGCAAATCCCTCAAATCCCTCGCTCGACCTCTCCGATCTTCGATCGGATCCGCTCCAACTGCTCACCTTCGGTCGCCGCCTTCAACGCGTCGCGATAGCTGCGTAGCGCCTTGTCCGGCTTGCCGGCCTTGAGATACGCGTCGCCCAGGTGCTCGATGATGACGGGGTCGTCAACCACCAGATGCACCGCCTTCTCCAACTGCTCGATGGCCCTCGGGTAGTCGCCCTTGCGGTAGTACACCCAGCCGAGAGTGTCGATATAGAAACCGTCGTTGGGCTCGATCTCCAGGGCCCGGATGGTGAGCTGCTCCGCCCGGTCGAGCTCCATGCCCAGGTCGGCGTAGGTGTAACCCAGATAGTTCAGCGCCGCGGCGTAGTCCGGGTTCAACTCGATGGCCTTCTGCATGTATTCGATGGTCTTGTCCTTGTCCTTGCTCTCGTCGTAGAGCGCCCCCAACGCGAAGTGGACGCGGTCACTCTTCGGGTCCAGCTCGACCACCGTGTGCATGGCCTCGATGGCGTTGGGATAGTCCTTGGCCTTGCGGTAAACCTCGGCCAGAAAGCGGAACAGTTCCTTGCGGCGCCGGTCGTCCTTGTCAAGGGCGGCCCGGATGGCGGTCACGGCCTCGGGAAAGCGCTCCTGTCTCTCGTAGACCGAGGCGAGCTGCACTCGGGAATCGACAAAATACTCGCTGTCCGCGGGGATGCGTTCAAACTGCCCCGCGGCCCCGTCATGGTCCTCCACCCGGCTGTAGGTCAGGCCCAGAAAGAAGCGGACCCGGTGGTCATCGGGCCGTTCCACCAGGGCGAGGCTGAATTCCGTTACCGCATCCTCCAGGTTGCCGAGTTCGTAGTGGACCAGAGCCACCTTCGTCCGCGCCGCGCCGGGCGTCGCCTCCCGAGAGCGGAGGCGATCGAACTCCGCGCGCGCCTCGGCCAGGTCCCGCCGGCCGGAACGGAAGGCCTCGACCCGCCGGCCGGCCCAGTCGTTCCGTGGATCGACCTTGAGAAGCTTCTCGTAAGTCTCCAACGCGGCGCTGCGCCGGCCGCGGAACTCGTGGACCAGTCCAAGCTCCGCAAGCACCGGCGCGGACGACGGGTGCAACTTGAGCGCGGCCTCGTAGCTCCTTTCCGCGCGCGCCAACTCCCGAGACTCGGCCAGGACCCGGCCCAGGTAGTAGTGTCCCAGCGGCGATCCGGGATTGCTCTGCGTATACCGCTCCAGATGCTCCCGCGCCGGCCCGTATTGCCCCTCGCCGAGGTAGACCGCGCCCAGGTAAAGACGCGTCTGAGCGTCGTCCGGGTCGAGCTCCAGCAGCTTCCGGTACTCCCGGATCCCCTCCGGGACCTTGCCGGTGGCGCTGTAGAGCCCGGCCAGCAGCCCGCGGCTTTCCCGGTCCCCGGCATCGAGTCTCACCGCGGCCTCGGCCTCCGCCACGGCGTTGTCGACCTCGCCCAGGCCCAGATAGGATTTGGCCAGACGCGCGCGCAGGAAAGCGCTGGACGGATCGTGCCCCGCGGCTGCCTTGTAATGTTCGTGGGCCGAGCGGGAGTCGCCGGCGAGCAGGTCCATCCGCGCCCTCAGGTAACGGTACATTGCCGGTGCTTCCGGCGGGACCGCCACCGTCTCTGCCTTGGCAAAGGGGTCGGGCGACGGCTCGGGAACCGGCTCGATGGGCCCGCAACCCGCGAGCAACAGCGCGAAAACGATTCCCCAGCGAAGATGCCACATGGTATTTTCCAGAGCAGGAATGCAAAGATAGCTAACACAGGCGCCGGGACCGGTCAACGACGAGCGCGCCCGTGGACCTTGACGCAGCGCCCGCGGTTTGAATACCCGCGCCACGTGTGCAAATGAATCGATCAGACCGCTGGGACCACTGGATTGAAGGAGCCGAATGGTGACCGTTTCACTGGAGGGGTTGAGGGCGGAGATCCGGGAACTGACCGCGCAGGTGGAGGACCACAGCTATCGCTACCATGTCCTCGACCGCCCGGTGATCACCGATTCCGAGTACGACGAGCTGTTCCGCCGCCTCTGCCGGCTGGAGCAGGAACATCCGGAGCTGGCGATGCCCAATTCGCCCACCACCAAGGTGGGCGGCCCGCCGGTGGACAAATTCACGACCGTGCAGCACACCCTGCCCATGTTGTCGCTGGACAACCTCACCAACCGGGACGAACTGGCGGATTTCGAGCAACGGATCCAGCGCTTCCTGAAGACCGACGATCCGCTGGAGTACGTGGTGGAGCCCAAGATCGACGGCATCGGCGTGGAACTGGTCTACGAGAACGGCGACCTCGCGGTGGGGTCGACCCGGGGCGACGGCGCCACCGGCGAGGACATCACCCAGAACATCCGCACCATCCGCTCGGTTTCCCTGTCCCTGCGCCGGGACGGGGCGCCGGTGCCGCGGCTGCTGGCGGTGCGCGGCGAGGTGTTCTATCCCACGGAGGGTTTTCAGCGCCTCAACCGGCAACGGGAGGAAGCCGGCGAGTACGTGTTCGCCAATCCCCGCAACGCCGCGGCCGGCGCCCTCAAGCAACTGGACTCGAAGATCACCGCCGGACGGCCGCTCGACCTGTTCTGTCACGGTATGGGCACGGTGGAGCCCGCGTCCTTCGCCAGCCACGCGGATTTCCTGGCGGCGCTGCAAAGCTGGGGGCTCAAGCCGGTGCCGCTGACTCGCGTCTGCTGCAACGTGGAGGAGATCGCCGCGTATCAGGAGGAAATGGAAAGCCGGCGGGATGCGCTGCCCTACGAGATCGACGGCGTGGTGTTGAAGGTCAACAGCCTGGAGCTTCAGCGCCGTTTGGGACAGATCGCCCGCTCCCCGCGCTGGGCCATGGCCTACAAGTTCAAGCCGCGCCGGTCCACCACCCGTATCCTCGATATTCAGGCCCAGGTGGGCCGCACCGGGACCCTCACGCCGGTGGCGAGCCTCGAGCCGGTACAGTTGGCGGGAGTCACGGTCAGGAACGCTTCGCTTCACAACATGGATGAGATCGAGCGAAAGGACATCCGCATCGGCGACGCCATCGTCATCGAGCGGGCCGGCGACGTGATCCCCTACGTGGTGCGGGTGCTCGCCGAGGAACGGGACGGCAGCGAGCGAGTCTTCGCGATGCCCGCCCAATGTCCGATGTGCCGCTCCCAGGTCTATCGCGAGGAAGGCGAGGCCGCCTACCGCTGCGTGGGCCTGGCGTGTCCGGCCAAGCTCAAGGAGAGCCTCAGGTTCTTCGGCTCACGGAACGCCCTGGACATCGAGGGACTGGGGGAAAAGCTCATCGACCAGTTGGTGGCGAAAAAGCTGGTGGCGGACAGCGCCGACCTCTACGGCCTCGAAGAGGACGTGCTGGCTTCGCTGGAGCGCATGGGCGCCAAGTCGGCGCAGAACCTGATCCGGGAACTGGGCCGCAGCAAGGACACCACCCTTTCCCGTTTCGTGACCGCCCTTGGGATCCGGCACGTGGGGGAGGCCACGGCCAAGGTCCTGGCGGACCATTTCGGCAGCCTCGACGGGATCATGACGGCCGGCGAGGAGGCCCTCACCGAGGTCCGGGACATCGGCGAGGAAGTGGCCAGGAGCATTGCCGGTTTCTTCGCGGACGAGGCCAATCGCAGGGTCATCGACAAGCTGCTGGCCGCGGGATTCCGGCTCGAAGCGGAGGCCCGGGCCGAGGGCGCCCTCACCGGGTTGAGCTTCGTGCTCACCGGCAGCCTGGACACCCTGTCGCGCGGCGAGGCGCAGAAATCCATCACCGCCCTGGGAGGACGGGTGGCCGGCAACGTCAGCAGCAAGACCGACTACGTGGTGGTGGGCGCCGACCCGGGCTCCAAAGCCGGCAAGGCGCGGGAGCTGGGCATCCCCATCCTGGACGAGGACGGGCTGCGCGCGATGCTGGAGAGGGGCTGAAGCCGGCGATGCTCTACGTGGTGGCTACACCCATCGGCAACCTGGAGGACATCACGTTGCGCGCCCTGCGCGTGCTGCGGGAGGTGGACCTGATCGCCGCGGAAGATACCCGTCACACCCGAAAGCTGCTGGAACGATACGACATCCGTACGCCCCTCACCAGCTATCACGAGGGTAACGAACGGACCAAGGCCCCGGTGCTGGTGCGGCGCATGGAGGCGGGCGAGAACATCGCTCTGGTGTCGGACGCGGGTACGCCGACGATCTCGGACCCGGGGTATCACCTGGTGCGGGCCGCGGCCCGGAAAGGCTTGCCGGTGACGCCGGCCCCGGGGGTCTCTGCAACCACCGCGGCATTGAGCATATGCGGTCTGGCCACCGACCGTTTCGTGTTCCAGGGCTTCCTGCCGGCGAAACAGGGCCGGCGGAGGGAGACGCTGCGACGGCTTCGAGACGACGATCGGACCATGGTGTTCTACGAGGCGCCGCACCGTATTCGGCAATCGCTGGCGGACATGCACGAGATCCTGGGAGACCGCGCCGCGCTGGTGGGCCGCGAGATGACCAAGGTGCACGAAGAACTGCTGCGCGGGACGCTGTCCCAACTGGCCGCGGAATCGGACGAAACCGCACCGCGGGGGGAGTTCGTCATCGTGGTGGCGGGGCGGGACCCGGCGGCGCCGGTCGACGAGGAGATGCTGCGGACGGAGATCGCCAGGCTCCTCCGGGCCGGGCACAAGGCCAACGACGTGGCCAAGCTCATGGCGCAGACGGTTCCCCTGGTGAAACGCGACATCTACAAGCTGGTGCTGGAGGTTGGCAAACGGCGGTGACGGCCGGCCGTTGCCATGACGCCGTCGGTTCAGCGGTTCGTCCGTCACTCCCGGACGCCTCGCATCTCTCCCCGCAGTTCCGAAAACTCCCGTCCCAACTCGTGAACCTCCTTCTGCAACCCGTTTATCCTGCTGTCCAGCAGATCGATCCTGCCGTCCAATCGGTCGATCCTATCATCCAGCCGGTCGATCCTGGCGTCCAGTCGATTCTCAAGCCGCACCATCACGCGCCAGTTGAACGCTGCAAGGGCTAGCCCGACCCCGATTATCGTGATGATCTCATTCGTCATGTCGCTCGTCACATGCCACGTACCACTTCGTTCATGTTAATAGCTTCGGCAGTTCGGGTCAATTCTTTAATTCTCATTACTGAAATGGCCATTCCTCATTCCGGGCGCCATCGGCGCAGGCCTACTTGCCCCAGTCCCGGGAGTATCGGAAGTCGCGGTCGATGGTTCGGTGAGAGACCTTGGCGATGACGGGAAGGCGGCGCTTGAATTGGGAGGTCATGATGCGCCGGGCGATGTCGTCGACGAATTCGGGGTTGAAGCCTGCCTCGACGAGCTCGGCGCGACCGTAGCGCTGGTCCACCATCAGGTAGAGCAACTCGTCCACCGCACGGTAACTGAAACCCAGTTCGGCCTCGTCCGTCTGGCCCGCCCACAGATCCGCCGAGGGTTTCTTGTCCACGATCACCTCGGGAACGCCGACCGCTCCGCTCAAGGCCCACACCTGAGTCTTGTAGAGGTCGCCCAAGGGGTTCAGGGCGGACGCCATGTCCCCGTGCAGGGTGCCGTAACCCAGCAGCAGCTCGGTCTTGTTGCTGGTGCCCGCTACCAGGGCGTCCCACCGTGCCGAGTGGTCGTAGAGGATGGTCATTCGTTCCCGGGCCATCTTGTTGCCGCGGCGCTTGGGGTCGGCGTCCGGGAACGCCGCGAAATAGGCGTCGATCTGCGCCGTGATCTCGACGGTGGCGGAGCGGATGCCGCTCTTCTCCACCACCAACCGGGCGTGCTCCAGGCTCTCCGCGCTGGAGTTCCGGTAGGGCATCATGATTCCCAGCACCTGGTCCGGGCCCAGGGCCTCGGCCGCGAGCATGGCGCTGAGGCTCGAATCCACTCCGCCGGAAAGGCCCACCACCACCCGCTCGAGGCCGACCTTGCGCACCTCGTTGCGGATGAACGCCACCAGGATCCGGCGCATGAGTGAGACGTTGGTGGAAATCATCGGCCCCTCTATTCGCGTCGGATACGCTCCAGTTCCCGGATGGTAAGGTCCACGTCCTCGTCGCGCATCAGCGGCGCGCGGGTACGCTTGCGCCGCACCACCTCATGGGACACCTCCCCGGCCACGAACTCCTCCTCGTAGTAGTCCCCCTTGCACACCGTGCGGCCGAAGGGGTCGAGGATGCCGGACCCGCCCCAGAAGCCGACTCCGTCCTCGAAGCCGACCCGATTGGCGTGGACCACGAAGACGCCGTAGGTCTCGGCGTAGCTCCGGGTGATGAGCTCCCAGTAACGCGCGTTGTCGTCCTGGTCCGCGCCGTCGGTGACGCCGCGCAGCGGGCTGGAGGACGGGCAGAGGATCGAAAGGGCTCCGTCCAGCGCCGCAAGGTGGACCGTGGACGGATGCCACAGGTCCTCGCAGATGAGCAACGCGAGCCGGCCGTGCCGGGTGTCGAAGGCCCTCAGCCGACGGCCCCGGGCGAAGTAACGCTGCTCGTCGAACATGCCGTAGGTGGGAAGGTACACTTTCCGGTGGATGTGCCGGACCTCGCCGTCCTCCAGATACACCGCGGCGTTGAAGAACCGGTGATCCGGGCTCTCCAGCACCAGTCCCGCCACCAGGGACAGACCCCGGCTCAATGCCTTGAGCCGCTCCATCTCCGGGCTCGACAGCCGAACCGCCACGTCCGGCACCATGTCGCGCAGGAAGTAACCCGTAAGACTCAGCTCGGGAAACACCAGGACGTTCACGTCCCGGTCCGCGGCCTCCCGGATTCCGGCCTCGTAAAGGGCCATGTTCGCCGCAACGTCGCCCAGTTTCGGATTGATCTGCGCCATGCCCACTCGGAACGACATGAAGGGGGGCTAACACATTTCCACGAGGGGAGAAAGCGGACGGAGAGCGAGACCCTGCGTCGGTCCCCGAGACTTCTGGAATTCCACAAGGCGATTGGTTACATCAAGGCTCATGGACGAGCTGAAGACGACCGTGGCGGAGAAGGTGGCGGAAGTGTTCGGCGCGGAGGCGCGGGTCACCGGGCTGGATGCACTGGCGGGAGACGCGTCTTCCCGGCGCTATTTCCGCGCCGGAATCGACGCACCGGGAGGTCCGGGTTCGGCCATCGTCATGAGCTGGAGCGACTTGGGGTTGCCGGTCTCTTCAGAGGAGCTTGCCGTGTTCGAGAAACCGCCGGAGGAGCTGCCCTTCCTGAACGTGCACCGGTTTCTCAAGGCGGCGGGGGTCAGGGTGCCGGCGGTTCATGGCCACTGGGTGGAGCAGGGGCTGATGCTCCTGGAGGACCTGGGAGACGTCTGCCTTTGGGACCGGGTACGGGTAGCGCCGGAAGCGGAAGTCATCCGGTGGTACCGCAAGGCCCTCGACGAGCTGCTGGTGTTGCAGGTTGGCGGCACCCGAGCCCGGAACGACCGGTGCCTGGCTTTCAGACAGGCCTTCGACCGGCGGCTATACCTTTGGGAGTTCGCCCACTTCATCGAGTACGGCCTGGAGACGGGAGACCGGGGGAGGCTGCCGGCCGCGGAACGCCGGCTCCTGGACGAGGCCTTCGAGAACATCAGCACGCACCTTTCCGGCCGGCCGCGGGTTCTCAACCACCGGGACTACCATAGCTGGAACCTCATGGTTCATAACGACGCCGTGGTGGTCATCGACTTTCAGGACGCCCTGCTGGCGCCGGCCCAGTACGATCTCGCTTCGCTCTTGAACGACCGGGAGACCGACCAGGTGGTCACGCCCGCGGTGGAAGGCCGGCTCCTCGACTACTATCTCGAACGCCTGGAAGAATGGGGAGAGCCCCGGGCGGGCCGGGATGAATTTCGGGAGACCTACCTGCTTGCGGCCCTGCAACGGGATTTCAAGGTGGTCGGGCGGTTCCGGTACCTGGACAGGGTCAAGGGCAAACCCGGCTACAAGCGATACATCGCTCCGACGTTGAGACGCATCGAGAGGAATCTCGGACGGGCGCCGGGACTGGAGCACCTGATCCCGGTCCTGGCCGCGCACTTCGAGGAAATCGCTTGAAGGCGATGCTCTTCGCCGCGGGCCTGGGGACCCGGCTCCGACCCCTGACCGACACCCTGCCCAAATGCCTCGTGCCGGTGAACGGCCGGCCCATGATCGACTATCCGCTGATGCTGTTGCGCCACTACGGGATCCACGAGATCGTCGTCAACGTCCACCATCATGCCGGCCGGGTCGAGAAATATCTGGGCGACGGCTCCCGTTTCGGGGTGGAGGTCGCGTATTCCCGGGAACCCGTGCTGCTGGATACCGGCGGCGGCCTGCTTGGCGCCAAGAGGTTCCTGGACCATGGCGCCTTCGTCATCATCAACAGCGACGTGCTGATCGATCTGCGGCTGGACGAGGTGCTGCGGTTTCACCGCGAGCGCGAGGCCACGGCCACCTTGGTGCTGCGCAAGGACCCGCAAGCCGAGGCATACGGGTCCATCTGGACCGATGCGGAGGGGAGAATACGGAAACTGCTGCACCATGAAGCGCCGGGCGACGGGTCCGACGCTCCGGAGCAGTACATGTTCACCGGGGTGCACGTCGTGGAGCCCCGGATCTTCCAGTACATGGAAGGGCCGGAACCCTTCAGCATCACCCGCACGACCTACCCTCGGATGCTGGCCGGCGCGGAGCGCCTTTGCGGTTTCGCCTTCGACGGTGAGTGGCAGGATATGGGGACCCCGGAACGGCTACGGTCTACGGACCGGAAGCTGCGGGAGGGCGCCCTGCGGCTGCATTTTCTCTGACACCGCCGGCGCATGGGACCCGACACCCTTCTCCCATGTCTCCAACTCTCCAACCGCTACCTTGCCAAACGTGGTCCCGAATTGTAGAAGAATTGCAGGATTTTGCTCGTTGTTGTCTATGGAACCTCGCCTCGTTGCCGACGATAAGTTCATGGGCTGCCTCGCACGGCACGTGATCGGACGAACGAGAAAGAGTCCACCATGACAGAGTTCGAAACTACAACGCTGGCTTACAAGGCGGCGGCCCTCTCCTACCAGTATGCGGGACTATGGGTTAGCGGTGGCGTCGGTGCTGCTCAATGCCTTCTCATCGGCTTCGGGCTTTGGCTGATGCACCGGGCGGCCGAGCGCCGGGACAGTCAAAACGCAGAAACCGTCGCCGCGCAGGAACGACGACACGCGGAATACATGGCCAACCATGAGGAAACGATGAAGGTACTCAACGCTAATGTGAGGGGACTCGACGCCGATATGAATGCACTCAACGCCAATGTCAATGCACTCAATGCCAACGTGAAGGGACTCGAGGCCAATGTTACCGCGCTGAAACAGCAGGGCGCCGCCCTTCACGCGGTGATCGAACGGACCGCGCCGACGAACCGGAACTAGTTGTCCTCTTTCTTGTCCCGCCGGGTATCCAGATATTCACTGTTGCTCCGATATTGCTCCGCGTCGTAGAGTCCCCGGTCGATACGGTGCAGCAGTAACTCGCCGGCCCGGACGAGGCGACGCTTCTCGCCCACGCCCTTACGCGCCAACGAAATGCTTCGCCGGAGGGCTCTGCGTACGACGCCCCTGGTATCCCAGAACTCTTCGGTGAAATCCTTGTATCCGTCCTGCGTGGCCTTGGCCAACAGCGTCAGGCCTCCCTTGAAGCTATCGAGTCCCGCTTCGTCATCGCCCCGCTGCATTTGGGTCAGCCCAAGGACGATCCACCCGATCTCGTCCTTGCGGTTGAGAGCCAACGCCCGTTTCAACACCTCGAAAGCCCGGCCGTACCGGCCCGCATAGTAGTAGGCGCGCCCTAGCTGGGTCAGGCTGTCAAGGTACTCCGGGTTCCGGCGCACGACGTACTCGAGATCCACGATGGCCTTCCTTGCCTGGCCGCCGCGTGGAGTCTTGCCCAGCTCCGACAACGCGTCATTATACTTGCCCCCCACCCCGATACCCGCGGGCTTCCAACAGCCCGCAAGGCCTGCTGCCAGAAACCCACAGACCACAACCCCACGCAAAAGTCTCCGTATCCACCGCCTGGATTGCACCATTTGTCGGATCACTGCCTTTCCTGCAACAGCTCGCGGATGCCGGCCGCGGCTTCCCGTATCCCGGCGCCGATGTCCTCCAGCACCTTGTCTCGCTGTTCGAACTGCCGCTGCATCTGTTTGTCCTGCTGCTCGAACTGCCGCTGCATCCGCTTGTCCTGCTGCTCGAACTGCTGATGCATCCGCTTGTCCTGCTGCTCGAACTGTTGCTGCATCTCGTTGTCTCGCCGCTCGAACTGCTGCTGCATCTGGTTGTCTCGCTGCTCGAACTGCTGCTGCATCTGCTTGTCCTGCTGCTCGAACTGCTGCTGCATCTGGTTGTCTCGCTGCTCAAACTGTTGCTGCATCTGCTTGTCTCGCTGCTCGATCCGTTTCTCGATCGCGTCGAGATGACGGCTCCGCTCTTCCGACGCCGCGGCCATCTGCCGGAGGCCGGAGTAAATCAGGAGACACTGTACAAATCCCACGACCGCGGCGACGGCGGGACCCAGCAATTCACCCATCGTGACCACAGGCTCGATCGTGATCATCCGTTTCTCCCTTTTGCGACCTATAGTCAAGAAATCGTCCATCGTCAAGCTGGCGGCATTCGGTTTGCGGTGGAAGATTCCCGTTTTCCGAGGCTTTCACAAAGGGGGCCGGCTTCAGGAACCCCAGCACCAAGAGGAATACGCAAAAAAAGGGCCGCCCCCATGGGAGCGGCCCTTCGGGCCGGCAAAAAAAGCGGGGCCGCTCCGCAAAGGAACGACCCCGCTGTATTTGCGGTTCAGGATAACGCTAGAACCGGTACTCGACGATCACCGTGAAGACATCGAAGCTGTCGTCGCCTGCTTTGTCCGCCACCTTGTTGATGGAGGCCTGGTCGCAACCGGCGCCCTCGCAACCGAGCTTGTCCCACACGCCGTGGATCTGCATCCAACCACCCGGCACGTTGTACACGACCGCCAACCCGTGGTTCGTGGCTTTCGCGTCCTCCGACTTGATATCGGCGGAGGTGTAGAGCGGAGAGATATAGATGCCGCCTTCCGACTTGCTGCCACCCATCATGCCGCTCTTGGGACCCCACAGCCAGATGGTGCTTGCCAAGCGGATCTCGGTGGCCTCGATGTCGTCGGCAGTGCCGCTATCCGCATCCGCCTCGTATGTGGCGTAGTTGAAGCCGAGGCTCATCCACTTCATCGGCGACCAACCAAGACCATGGACCATGTAGGTGTGGTTGCCCTGCGCCTTGCCCGTATATGCGCATTTGCCCGCAGCATCGCATATCTCATTGCCATAGCCAGACAGCGTTGCACTGACCAGATTTACCCTCTCCTGGGTAGTCGGACCATATATATTGCCCGGCCCATGGTTCAGATCCTTCAACCGCTCGTATCCGAGGCTGTACTTCACGCTCGATACGTCGAAACCGCCCATTCCCTTCGCGCCGGCAAGAGGCTGGATGCCAAAGGCGAAGGCCGTGCTACGGCCGTTCGTCCTGTGTCCGGGCGTTCTCCCGTACTCGTCCTGCTGATCAAGGCCCATCGCAACCTCAAGGTGATTGATCTTGGAAATGCCCATGGCCGGTAGCTTCTTCCAGGACAACACCACACTGCCGTCCTGCGAGCCGCCCAACGCCAACGCGTTGATGAACAGCGAATCCTCAGTGCGGCCGGCGCCCTGCTGCCGGTTTCCCCTGAAGAAGGGGTTGTAGCCATAACCAACTGTGGGGAGCCAAGGGTTCGTCTTCTCGAAGTGGAGGTACGCGTCGCCGTTGAAGGCTACCGACGTGTTGCCGCTGAACTGCCACTTCACATCATAGAATCCCTGTTGTGACGTGACGTTGATGTGGGGCCGGAAACGGCGTATCCGGATCACGCCATTTTGGTAGCCTGCCTCGGGGTTGTCATTGCCGAGCCACAAGCTCGAATAGACTTGCAACCGCTGCCCGAAGTTTATGCTCCAGTTGTTGTCCGCGGCGGCGATGGTGAGGCCCTTGCCGGCAGCGTACGTGAACGCAGGCATCTTCATTTCGGCCGCGAGCGCCCTCTCTTCATTGGCGGCTTCCTGGTTGTGCTTCAACTGCGCGAGTTCCCGTTCCAGAGCCTGTATCCGCGCATCGACATCGGCCGCTTGGACCGGCGATGCGGCGAGCGCCAAGGCTCCCGTCAAAACCACGGCGCTTACCAAACCGAGCGCCCTTTTCAAGAACACCATATTCATGACCTCCTCCTTGGTAATCAGAGTTATGTACTGCAAACAGCAGCGAACAGCAAATCTGCTTTAGGCGTTCTACGTTTTTGGCGGTATTCATGCAATTGTCCGTTAGTAGGGTTTTCCATAGATGCACCCCTCAGAACGACCCGTATCTAGTACCTGAGTCCTAATTGTTGGCCAGATCCTGAGCGTTTCCAATATGAACACGGGCCTATAACGAGGGTGGTTGATCTGATTGAGCCAGGGTCCGTACCCCTGCCTTCACCTGCTCCCAACCACACGAAATCCCGAAGAGCGCCGTAACTCTGATTACCAAGGAGGAGGTCATGAATATGGTGTTCTTGAAAAGGGCGCTCGGTTTGGTAAGCGCCGTGGTTTTGACGGGAGCCTTGGCGCTCGCCGCATCGCCGGTCCAGGCGGCCGATGTCGATGCACGGATACAGGCCCTGGAACGTGAATTGGCGCAGTTGAAGCACAACCAGGAAGCCGCCAACGAAGAGAGGGCGCTTGCGGCCGAAATGAAGATGCCTGCGTTCACGTACGCTGCCGGCAGGGGCCTCACCATCGCCGCTCCGGACAACAACTGGAGCATAAGCTTCGGGCAGCGGTTGCAAGTCTATACGAGCTTGTGGCTCGGCAATGACAACCCCGATGAAGGCTACCAAAATGGCGTGATCCGGATACGGCGCTTCAGGCCCAACATCAACGTCACGTCCCAACAGGGGTTCTACCAAGTCAACTGGCAGTTCAGCGGCAACACGTCGGTAGCGTTCAACGGTGACGCGTATATCCACTTCGAGCAGATGAACCCTTGGCTCCCCACAGTTGGTTATGGCTACAACCCCTTCTTCAGGGGAAACCGGCAGCAGAGCGCCGGCCGCACTGAGGATTCGCCGCTCACCAACGCGTTGTCGTTGGGCGGCGCGCAGGACGGCAGTGTGGTGTTGTCTTGGACGACACTCCCGTCCATGGGCATGTCCAGGATCAATCACCTTGAGGTTGCGATGGGCCTCGATCAGCAGGACGAGTACGGGAGAACGCCCAGACACAGGACGAACGGCCGTAGCACGGCCTTCGCCCTTGGCATCCAGCCTCTTGCCAGCGTGGAGGGAATGGGCGGTTTCGACGTATCGAGCGTGAGGTACAACCTCGGATACGAGCGGTTGAAGGATCTGAACCATGGGCCGGGCGAGATATATGGTCCGACCACTCAAGAGAGGGTAACCCTGGTCGACGCCGGCACGGTGCAGGGTAATCACACCTACATGATCCATGGTCTTGTTTGGTCGCCGTTGGAGTGGCTGCGCCTCGCCTTCAACTACACCGCATACGAGGCGGATGCGGAGAGCGGCCCTGCCGACGACATCGAGGCCAACGAGATCCGCTTGGCAAGCTACATCTGGCTGTGGGGTCCCAGGAGCGGCATGATGGGTGGAAGCAGGACGGAAGGCGGCATCTATATCTCCCCGCTCTACACCTCTGCCGATATCAAGTCGATGGACGCGAAGGCCACGAACCACGGGTTGGCGGTCGTGTACAACGTGCCGGGTGGTTGGATGCAGATCCACGGCGTGTGGGACAAGCTCGGTTGCAAGGGCGCCGATTGCGACCAGGCCTCCATCAACAGGGTGGCGGACGCAGCAGGCGACGACAGCTTCGATGTCTTCACGGTGATCGTCGAGTACCGGTTCTAGCGTTATCCTGAACCGCAAATACAGCGGGGTCGTTCCTTTGCGGAGCGGCCCCGCTTTTTTTCTCGCAACGTGTGGTGGCGGGCCTCAAAATACGAAATATGATATTAGCCAACACAGTATGAACCAACACCCAGGCTCAAGCCGATCACTTTCAAACGACCGACCGCATCGAACTGAAAATCATGACCCATAACACGGTTTTCTCGATCAACAGGGTCGGGGTGGTGCTCGGACTGGTCGCGCTGCTGGCAATCGCCTCCGCTTGTGCTCCTGCAAAGGCCCCGGACGTGGAGGCTGACCGCCGGCTCATCTACCTGGACGATAGCGGCAAGCTGGTCTACGTGCCCGACGAGAGGGGCAACATCATCCCGGACTTCTCCAACGCCGGCTATGGCGGCGGCGGGGCACCCATTCCGCAAGTCCCGGTCAAGGCCGTGGTCGAGCCGGGCACGGACGACGATGGCGAGCGGATCCAGGCAGCCATCGACCGGGTGTCACGGATGAAGCCCGACGCCAACGGGCACAGGGGCGCCGTGCTGCTCCGAAAGGGCGCCTACCAGATCGCCGGAACCATACGGATATCGGCGGACGGCGTCGTGCTGCGTGGGGAAGGACGGGAACGTGACGGCACCGTGCTGAAAGCCACCGGCACGGGCCGCCGTACCCTTATCGAGGTAAACCCTGTCTTCAGGCGCCTCGACGAGCACCGGACGGTGCGCGTAAGCCGGGCCGAGGCATGGCGCGAGGTGCCGGGCACCCGCCGGGCCATCACCGACGCCTACGTGCCCGTGGGAGCGCGGACGTTCCGCGTCGAATCGACGCGGGGCTTGGCCGCCGGCGACCGCATCATCGTTCACCGGCCCAGCACCGGCGCCTGGATCAGCGCCATCGGCATGGACCGCATCCCGCCGCGTCCGGGAAGGGAAACCCGGCAATGGCAGGCCGGCAAGTACGACCTGCGCTTCGACCGCGTCATCGCGCACATCCGCGACACGGAGATCACCATCGATGCACCCCTGGTGAATGCCATCGAGCAGGAGTTCGGCGGCGGCTGGATCTACAAGTATGCGTTCCCGGAACGGATCGCGCAGGTGGGCATCGAGAACCTGCGGGCGGAGTCCCATTTCAACGGCCGGCCTGACGACGAGGATCATGCCTGGAACTTCATCTTTCTGAGTGCGGTGGAGAACGCCTGGGTCCGCAAGGTCACGGGCGTCCACTTCGCCTATAGCTGCGTTTACGTGGGGCGTCACGGCAAATGGATCACGGTGGAAGACGCGGCCTGTCTCGACCCCGTATCCAGGATCATCAGCCCGCGACGTTATCCGTTCGCGCTCCGCGGGCAGCTCACACTGGTACGGCGCGCCCTCTCGCACCACGGGCGGCACGACTTCGTCATGCACTCCCGAGTGCCGGGCCCCAACGTCTTTCTCAACTGCCGGGCTCACGGCGCTCACAGCGACAGCGGACCCCATCACCGATGGGCCACAGGCACGCTTTACGACAACGTTCAGGTGCAAGGCGACGCCCTCAACGTGCGGAACCGCGGAAACATGGGTACCGGCCACGGCTGGGCCGGTGCCCAGATGATGTTCTGGAACTCCTCCGCCAACAGCATCACCTGCGAGAAGCCTCCCACCGCCCAGAACTGGGCCATCGGGTCGAGCGCGCAGAGCTACCGTGGCGACTGCTACTGGTATTCCAGGGGAAGGCCGGTGGCGCCCCGGAGCCTGTATCTCAAGCAACTGGAGGAGCGACTGGGTCGCGGCAACCGGTAGACGGCCCCCAGGCCCATCAACCGCATCAGCCGGCGAACCCGCTGACGGCCGGCCCGGACGCCGCCGCGCCGCAACCGGCGCGGACCACCCGGCGGCTGCCGTAGATCCCGCTCCACCGGTCAACTCCCCGACCCTGGCGTGCCGGTCCCTCACCCTGGCGTTGTGGTCGTTCCGGGAGCGCTCTGCGCCCTTCGAGAATGCTTCTCGCACGCCGTCTACCGCCTGCGGCTTCCAGGCGCTCCCCCGGTTCGGATGAACCTTGCGCCTCGTGCGGGCTTCCGTGCCGTCTTGTCGCGCCGTAACGCCTCCACAGCGCTACCTTCGCCTTGAACTCCCCTGTGAACCGACGTCGCGCCGTCATTGTGTATCCCTCCCTCCGGGTGGAATACACCTTGGCAACCTGTCCAGTTTTCCCAGTTTTCGTTTTCTGCGACCACCTCACCCTTCGAAGAACTTCCGTGATCACCTCGAAGAGATTTGGCCTTCAACCAAGATAGGAGTGTTCCATGAGCCTGCCAGCTACGAGTCCATCTGACATTCACAACGTTGTCCTGTCGTCGGCAATGGCGCCAAACACCCGGCTGGCCTACGACAAGGGCTGGGCCTGCTTCACCGCGTATTGCGCGCGGGAACGGATTGCCGACCCGCTATCCGCCTCTCCGGAGGTCGTCGCCCGCTTTCTCCTGGACTGCGCTACACAGCCCCGTTCGGGAAGCGGCAACCCGTTGTCCATGGGCACGGTCTTCCTCTACAGCAGCGCCATCACCAAACGGTTCACCGACGCTGACAGGACCTCGCCCACCCACCACCCTACCGTCAGGGCAACCCTCAAAGGCTTGAGCCGCCTTACGGGCACCGCGCCGCGGCGGGTCAAGGCGTTGCGTGAGGGGCACCTGAGGGCCATGATCGCCCAATGTCCCGACTCGGTCATCGGGACGCGCGACGCCGCTCTGCTCGCGCTCGGTTTCGCCGCGGCCTTGCGTCGGTCCGAGCTCTGCGCGCTGCGCGTCGACGATGTCGCCATCATCCCGGCCGCCCGGGAACAGCCCCGGCGGATGCTGCTTGCCATCCGCCGATCCAAGACCGACCAGAACGGCAACGGCCAGACCATCGCGGTCCCGGAAGGCAGGACGATCAGGCCCATCGACCGTGTGCAGGCGTGGCTGTCGGTGTCGCGTATCACACGCGGGCCGCTGTTCCGGAGCATGAAACGGGGCGGCGCGGTGCAGGAGAGGCCGCTGCATCATTCGGACATCCCCCGCCTGGTCAAGCGCTACACCGCGTTGATCGGCCTGGACCCGAAAGAGGTGGCCGGACATTCGTTACGCGCGGGCTTCGTAACCAGCGCCGCGGCGCACCGCGCCCGACTCGACAAGATCATGGCCGTCACCCGCCATACCAACGCGTCCACGGTCATGCAATACATCCGTGACGCCGACGCGTTCTGCGATCACGCCGGCAACGCATTTCTGTAGGATGCTCCTCGGAGCGGAGGTGAGCGGAGGTCGTCGTTCGATGTTGACATCGAGTCTGCCGGGAAGGATAGTGTTCGGGCGAGTTGCCGGGTTGTGTGGCGGCCGCGCGAGCGGGGTTTCCAGTGACCGAGCCCATCAAGATAGTCCTGGCGGATGACCATACCCTTTTCCGGGAAGGCCTGAAACGCGTCCTCGCGCAGGAACCGGACCTGCTGGTGACCGCGGAAGCGTCGCGGGCGGAAGAGGTGGGACCGGCCGTCGCGGAGGGAAAAGGGGACGTGCTGCTACTGGACCTCAGGATGCCCGGAAGGGAAGCGGTCCAGACGCTCCTGCAACTGAAGGAGGACCATCCCGACACCAGGACGATGATCCTGACCGCGTACGAGAACGCAGACAGCATCGTCAATACGGCCAAGGCCGGGGCGCGGGGCTACGTATTGAAGGATGTCTCTCCGGAGACGCTGCTCCAGGCAGTCCGGACCATTCACCGCGGCGGGGTGTGGATCGACAAGAAGCTGCCCCGCGCCGGTGATTTTGCCGCCATTGCCGCGGTTCAGTCCAATGCCGAGCCGCCGGGGGAGGAAACGGACGGGATCCAGAGCCTGACCCGGCGGGAGCTCGAAGTCCTGAAGCTCGTGGCCGAGGGATTCAGCAACGAGGAGATCGCGGTCAGCACGTTCATCAGCGAGCGCACGGTCAAGGCTCACGTGACCAACATCTTCTCCAAGCTGAAGGTGAACAACCGCGTCAAGGCGGCATTGGCCATCATCAGGAAAGGCGCTCCTCCGCCCGCTCCCGCTGCTTCCCCCGCTCCTCGTCCACCCGGTGCAAGAGCGCGAGGCCGATGACGAAGAAGACCAGCACGACGGCCATGCCGGCGCGCTGAGAGCCGAAGAGGCGCGTCAACTCGCCCAGCAGAAAAGGACCCATAAAGGCCGTGGCCTTGCCCGAGAAGGCGAACAGCCCGTAGAACTCGTTCCTCTTGTCCGCCGGCACGAAGCGGCCCAGGAGCGAGCGGCTGGCCGCCTGGTTGGGACCGCCGCACAGACCGATCAGGAGCCCCGCGGCCCAGAAGAGCGGTCGCCGCCCGGTGAGCAGAGCCGTCACCGTGGCCGTGATAAAGCCCAGCAGGCTGATCTGGATGGCGCGCTTGCCACCCAGCCAGTCGTCCACGAACCCCATGGCGAGGGCGCCGAGGCCCGCGGCCACGTTGAGGACCAGGCCGAAGACCAGCAGTTCCTCGAAGGTGAAGCCGAAGACGCCGGCCGCGTAGATCCCTCCGAAGGCGAAGACCGTGTTGAGGCCGTCGGCGTAGAAGAGCCGGGCCAGCAACAGACGGAAGATGTCGGGGTACCGTCGAATTTGACGGAACGTGGTGACCAGCCCGCGGAGGGTATCGGACAGCGGCGCCCGGGAGGCGCCGGGTTGGGCGGGTTTTTCCCGGACCCACAGGAACAGCGGCAGGCTGAAAACGGCGAACCAGCCGGCCACCAGCAGGTTCGTGGCACGGATGTTCTGGTAGGCTTCCTTGCCCAGGCCGAACCACGGGACCTCGGCGTCGACGAAGCCCACCAGGGCCAGCGCCAGGGCGGTGAGGCCGCCGACGTAGCCCAGGGCCCAGCCGTAACCCGAGACGCGCCCGATCCGGTCCGGCGGGGCGATGTCCGGCAGGAAGGCGTTGTAGAACACCCCGCCCATCTCGAACGCGATGTTGCCCACCGTGAACCAGAACAGCGCCTTGACCACCTGGCCGGGCATGGCGGTGTAAAGGAAGGCCGCCCCGACCACGGCCACCGCGGTGAAAAACCCGAGGAAGCGTTTGCGGTAGCCGCTCCGGTCCGCCAGGGCTCCCAGAAGCGGCGACAGCAACGCCACCGCGACGGCGGTGATGCTCACGCTCCGGGACCACAGCCACGTGCCCGTCACTTCGTCCGGGGCAATGACCCTGGTGAAGAACGCCGCATAGATGAACGTGACCACCAGGGTGGTGAAGGCCGAGTTGGCAAAGTCGTAAAGGCACCAGGCAAAGATGGTGCGGCGGTTGGTCGGCATGAGGACTTCGTGCCCTTCTGCAAGGATTGATATTGAACATCGTGCCCCTTTTCAAGCTTGCGGAGCAACTTCCCGACCCGTATTGCAAACTCGCCCGGAATGGGCTGAAATGGAACTACGAAATGAAACTACCTTTAGGGTTTTCGGAGGGTCCATGCATTTCATCACAAAGCGAATCCGGCGCGCGGTCATCCCCGTGCTCGTCATGGCGGCCCTGGCGGGAGCGGCAGGCACGGCGTCGGCCGTCGACCCGGTGTTCTCCACCTATTTGGGCGGCGCTATCCGGGGATACGACCCCGTGGCCTACTTCACCGACGGGAAGCCGGTAAAGGGCAAGAGAGCTCACCGGCTGGAATGGACGGGAGCCACCTGGTCGTTCGCGAGCGCGAAGAACAAGGAGTTGTTCGAGGCCGGCCCGGAGAAGTACGCGCCCCGCTACGGCGGATACTGCGCCTGGGCGGTGAGTCGGGGCTACACCGCCTCCATCGACCCGGAAGCCTGGAGTATCGTGGACGGCGCCCTTTACCTCAACTACAGCCTGGGGGTCAGAGCGCAGTGGTCGCAGGACATCCCGGGCAACATCGCCAAAGGAGACGGCAACTGGCCCAAGCTGCTGGCAGGGAAATAATCGCCTCCGGCACTGCCAACCCCAGGCTCAGGGGGAACAGGACCCATGAAATACTCGAAGCTCGACGCGAAGGACTATACCCGTGAGAACATGAAAGGCATCTGGGCCGCGGCTCTGAACCCCTTCAACGAGGATTTCTCGTTCAACGAGGAAGGGCTGCGACGCAATATCCGGCACTGGATCGACGACTTGGCGATCCAGGGGCTCTTCATCGCCGGCAAGCAGGGCGAGTTCTTCTCCATGTCGCTGGCGGAGAGGAAGCACAACTTCGAGGTCGCCGTGGAGGAGACTGGCGGCAAGGCCGGCACCATCATGTCCTGCTCCGACCAGAACTTCGACACGGTGGTGGAACTCGCGCGCCACGCGGAGGCCGTAGGAGCCGACTGCATCGTGGTGCACGCGCCCATGCTGCACTTCATCACCGACCGGGACGACACCGTCTACAACTACTACAACGCCGTCTGCGACCGCGTGAACATCGGCATCGCCATGTGGAGCCATCCCGATTCCGGTTATCTGATGAGTCCGGGGCTTTGCGCGCGGATTGCGGAGCTGCCCAATATCGTGGCCATCAAGTACTCCGTGCCGCGGCCCATGTACGCGGAACTGACGGAGCTCGCGGGAGACAGGATCATCGTCAGCACCGCCTCGGAGGAGGAATGGCTGGACAACATCGTGGAACTCGGCTGGCAACTCTACCTGTGCTCGTCGCCGCCCTACCTGCTCCAGACCCGGAATGACCGGCGGATGCATGAATATACGCAGCTTGCCTTCGACGGCCAGGCCGACAAGGCCCGCCAGGTCCGGGACAGCCTGAACCCCGTGCGCGAGGCGCTGTCGTCGACCCGGCCCGGCGGCAAGCCGCAAGCGCATCAGAAATACTGGCAGGAGCTGCTGGGCCAGACCGGCGGCCCCGCCCGCCCGCCGCTGCTTCAGCTCACCGAGGAAGAGAAGGAACGCACGAGAGAAGCGTTCGAGGGTTGCGGACTGAGGGTTTGAGCGCGGAAGTCATACTCCAGGGTCTGACTCCCCCCTCCCATGCATGTCGCATTCGTGATTTCCCACCTCGGCGGCAATGGCGCCGAACGGGTCGTATACCGGCTTGCTCGTGGCTTCAGCGACCGCGGCCACAAGGTTGACATCGTCTTGTTCCAGACCATCATCCACCGCCGCCTTCCGGAGGGCGTTCGCGTATTCGTCTTGGGAGAGGCGCCAGACCGGCTCACCGAAGAAAAGGCCGCGGACGTGCTTGCGCGGGCGATCCAGCTTCCTGCTCCTTGCAGAGCCTTCGACTGGGTGCGTGTTGCCAACGCCTTCCATTGGAATCCTCTTTGTCTGCCCAGCAAGCGCATGCTCCGCCGGGCCCGCGCAGTGGCCTCGTACATGCAGCTCGAGAGGCCGGATTGTGTGGTGTCGCATCTCCCCCGCGCGGAGACGGCGACCCTCCTGGCGTGTCGCATGACAGGCGAGCGCCCTCCCATCGTACCGACGGTTCACAGTCACGTTCATCACCGAAGCTACCGCAACAGGCTCCGGTCCCGGCGCCTGTTCCACGGGGCGGCGCATTTTGTCGGAGTATCCCGGGGCGTTTCCGACAGTCTGGCGGCCGCCGTTGCGATTCCAAGGGAGAACATCACCACGATCTACAATCCGGTGGTCACGCCGGAGGTCCACGTCAGGGCCGCGGAGCAACCGAGCCATCCGTGGCTCCTGGACGGCGGCGCGCCGGTGATCCTGGCAGCGGGAAGGTTATCGAAGGAAAAGGACTACCCTACTCTCCTCCGGGCTTTCGCCCGTCTTGTTGGACGGCGCCCGTGCCGCCTGGTCATCCTTGGCCAGGGAGAGAGGAAGGGTGAACTTGAGGGACTTGCCCAGGACCTCGCCGTCGCCCACCGGATCTCGTTTGCGGGGTGGGTCGAAAATCCCTTCGCCTTCATGTCCCGCGCCTCCCTGTTCGTGTTGTCCTCGATATACGAAGGTCTTCCGACGGTCCTTGTGGAGGCCATGGCCTGCGGTTGTCCCTGCGTCAGCACCGACTGTCCTGCCGGTCCCGCCGAAATACTGGAAGATGGGAGATATGGACCTCTCGTCCCGGTGGGGGATGAGACGGCCTTGGCGGAGGCCATGGAACGAGTCCTCGACCAGCCGCCCGACGGCCGCTTGTTGCGGGAAAGGGCAACGGACTTCTCCGCCGAGAGGTCGGTCACGGCCTACGAGCAGTTGATTTCGACCTTTGTATAACGGCATATTTCCAATGCGACGCAGAGTCCTGATTCAAGCTCTTTTGCACTTCTGTTCGGTGATAGAGTTAATGAAGAGTTCCCTCCATGCCTTGTCAAGCCTTTCGGCGGCCTCGTTGCCGTGGCTCGACATCTCTTGAACCGCGGTCAGGGAAATCAGGCGTGCATATCGCTTTCACCGTTCCCGATCTCGGCGGAGGCGGCGCCGAGACGGTGGTGCTCAATCTGGCCGGGGAGTTGATCCGCCGCGGGAACAGGATCGACCTTGTCTTGTTACGGGCGGACGTTCAGCGGCGCGTTCCCCAGGGTACACGTCTGTTCGTGGTCGCCAATGGGATGGATGGGCCCTCGGGAGCAGCCGGCTCGGAGGTGTCCTCGGAAATGATTCAGGTTTCCTCGACCTTGAAGCCGTCCGATTGGATGCGTGTGGCAAGCGCCTTGAACTGGGACCCGCTCTGCCTGCCCAGCGTCAGGTTAGCGCGTCAGGCTCGCGCTTTGGCATGCTACATGGAGCGTGAGAAGCCGGACTGTGTTCTGCCGAATATCCCCCGCGCGACCCGCGCGACCCTTTTGGCGCGCCGTTTCGTGCGTCAGCCTCCGCCCGTCGTGCCGGTCATCCACAACCTGGTTCGCCGCCATCGACACAGGCGCAGACAGCGTCACCTGGCCGGGGAGACGGCGCATTTCATCAGCGTGTCTCACGGGGTTTCCGCCAATCTGGCAGCCGCGGTCGAGGTTCCGCGGGACCGCATCGCGACCATCTACAACCCCGTAGTCACGCCGAACCTGTACGCCAAGGCGTCGGAATCCCCGACCCATCCGTGGCTCCTTGACGGAGGCGAGCCCGTGGTTCTCGCCGCCGGACGGCTGGAAGACAGAAAGGGATTTCCAACCCTCCTCAAGGCCTTTGGCCGTCTCGCCGCGCGTCGCCCGTGTCGTCTGATCATCCTCGGCGAAGGGAGGCGAAGGAAGGAGCTTGAAGAACTCTCCGGCGAACTCGATCTCACCGACCGGGTGTCGCTGCCGGGATGGGTAGAGAATCCCTTCGCGCTCATGTCCCGCGCTGCTCTGTTCGTGCTGTCCTCGATACACGAAGGTCTTCCGACGGTGCTTGTGGAGGCCATGGCCTGCGGCTGTCCCTGCGTCAGCACGGACTGTCCTGCCGGTCCCGCCGAAATACTCCGGGACGGAAGATACGGACCCCTCGTCCCGGTGGGGGACGAGACCGCCTTGGCGGAGGCCATGGGCCGCGTTCTCGATCAGCCGCCGGAAAAGCCTATGCTGCGGCAACGGGCCGCGGACTTCTCCGTGGAGAGAGCCGTTGACGCCTACGAGCAGTTGATCGGAAGGCTGGTATCCTACGATAAATGCGGTACGGACAGCGTCCGATGACGCAGCTTGACGGGAATGAACTGGGCAGGAACTTAGGCGTTACACTTGCTTTGTCGCAGCCCGTGTGGACCCGGGGTTAAGACGGCGCCACTAGGGGTAGGGGAAACCTGCATGCATATTGCGTTCATTGTTCCTCATCTCGGAGGCGGCGGAGCCGAACGATCCGTGCTGGGGTTGGCGACCGGGTTGATCGAACGTGGACACAGCATTGATCTGGTCCTTCTCCAAACGAGGATTTATCACCCGGTGCCGCAAAGCGCGCGTTTGTTCGTGGTGGACAACAAACCGGACAAGCTCACGCAGGAGACATCTCCGCACTTGCTGCCGGAGTTGATCTCACTCTCTACGTCTCCCAAGGCTTTCGATCGATTACGCATGATGAGCATTCTCAAATGGGACCCGTTCTGTCTGCCGAGTCCTCATCTGGTTCTGCGGTCTCGAGCCCTTGCATCATACATGACCCATGAGATGCCGGACTGTGTTTTACCCAACGTTCTCAACACGGAAGTTGCGACCCTGCTGGCAGCTCGACTCTTGACCGAACATGCGCCGATCATACCGATCGTTCATGGCTTTGTCGGCTACCATTACCGTTACAGGCACAGACGCAGATACCGGCGTCTGTGTGTCGGCGCAACGCACTTCGTTGCCGTATCCCAAGGTGTGTCGAATGGGCTCACCGCCGACCTGGATGTATCGAGCGACAGGATCACGACCATCCATAATCCCGTGGTTACGCCGGAGCTGCACGTCAAGATGGCGGAACCACCAAGCCATCCATGGCTCCTTGACGGTGGCGCGCCCGTGGTTCTGGCCGCCGGGCGACTGGAAGAACAAAAAGACTATCCCACGCTCCTCAAGGCCTTCGGCCGTCTCGCCGCGCGTCGCCCGTGTCGCCTGATCATCCTCGGCGAAGGGAAGCGAAGGAAGGAGCTCGAAGCACTCGTCGGCGAGCTCGATCTCACCGACCGGGTGTCGCTGCCGGGATGGGTGGAGAATCCCTTCGCGATCATGTCCCGCGCCGCTCTGTTCGTGCTGTCCTCGATACACGAAGGTCTTCCGACGGTCCTTGTGGAGGCCATGGCCTGCGGCTGTCCCTGCGTCAGCACCGACTGTCCTGCCGGTCCCGCCGAAATACTGGAAGACGGGAGATACGGACCTCTCGTCCCGGTGGGGGACGAGACCGCCTTGGCGGAGGCCATGGGCCGCGTTCTCGATCAGCCGCCGGAAAAGCCTATGCTGCGGCAGCGAGCCGCGTACTTCTCCGCGGACCGCGCCGTGACTGCATACGAGAACCTGATTTCATCGGTACTTCAGGAATGCGTATCGTCCTGATCAACCTCGAGCGGGCTTCGGACCGGCGAGCGCAAATGGCCCGCGAGTTCGACGCTGCCGGTCTGCGCTACGAAATAAAGACAGCTATCGACGGCCGCGGACTTTCTCCGGACCATCTCACCCATGTCGACCGGGAGCGTAGACAGCGTCTCGGCCTCCGCCCCAATGACATGGGTTCAATTGCCTGCTGGCTGACGCATCGCGAGGTCATGCGCGACCTCGCAGCGAACGGGCCCGACATGATGGCGGTGTTCGAGGACGACGCCCGGTTCACACCACGGCTCGCTGAAATCCTGAGCGTCCTGGAAACCAGACCATTCGCCTTCGACGTCGTTTCGCTCTACAGAGGACATCCCCGAAGGCCCTTTATCCCATGCGTTCCGTTGACCGATGACCACTCTGCAGGCCGGGTCCGGTACTCCGACAGCGGCTCTGTAGGATACGTCATCACTCGGCCCGCGGCCCGGCACTTTCTCGACACCACGCCGAAGATGGTCCTCGCCCTGGACCACGCCCTGCTGCGCTTCTGGATCAGCGGGCTCAACGCGTTCTACGTCGATCCGCCCGTCGTCCATCACGGCGGCGCGCACGATTCCCATATCGACGACCACCGCGGTGCGGCACGGACGGAACGATACGCAACCGACCCGCCCGCCGTGATTCTCTGGCGACGCGCCATCGCCGGCGCCCGGCGGGCTGTAAAAAAGCGTCTTGCCTTCCGGCGGCTCTTGCGGGGGGAGATAGGGGTAACGCGATGGTCTTAGTGGTCGAGGGGATCGAGAGTTGCCGGGGGTATCGAGGACCGCTACGTCATGGTCGCGCCACAGTCCGTTCGATGACGGTTTGAAGTCCGCCAATGAGGGCTTCGAGGGCTTGGCTCTGCCTTTCCAGTGCCTGACCTTGTGTCTCCAGTGCTCGGCCTTGCTTTTCGAATACTCGGCCTTGTGTCTCCAGTGCCTGCATGGTTTCCTCGTGCCGTCGTGTCCGATAGACGACGGATTGATCCCGTCACGTCCGGGTGGCGCCCCTTCGGATCATAGCCGTTTTCACGACGCAAGGTTCATGCCATAGTGTACTCCTCATGAGGATGATCGTGAAGACCCTCGGGCCTGCGATCATCGGCGCCGGCAAAATACCACAGGAGGGGCGGACGGATCAGAACCACGCCGTCTTCTACGGTATTCGACGGTTTCTCGACGGTCGTCGGGCCTGATGAAAGGAGGTCGAGCATGTACGGCAACCGCGCGCGCATAGGATACACCTCGCCGCCTATCGTCACCGAGGTCTTTCCCTACGAGTTCTACAAGATGGCGCCGGCCGGCGTCACCCTCGCGCTCACCACCCTGATGGTGGCCCGGCACTCGACCGAATCCGGAGAGGCCCAGGAGAGCTGGAACCACGCGGTGCGGGCCGCTCGGGAGATGGCCCGGGCCAGGGTGGACATCATCGTCTTCGGCGGCGGTCCCGTGGTCTATTCCGGGGGCCGGCAACGCGCCGAGGACACCATGCAGACGCTACAGCGGGAGCTCGGCATCCCCGTCACCAACAGCACCACCGCCTATCACCGGGCGGACGCCGCTCTGGGCGCCAAGGTGGTGGGCTCCGTCACCTACGCATCGGCGCCGGGAAACGCGGAGCACCTGCCCAACGAGCGTTTCACCGATCCTGAAAAGACCACGCTGGTGGGCCAGAAGTTCGCCGGCGTGCCCTTCATCGAGGTGGGAACGATTCCCTCCGAGGCGCCGCTGCGGCTCGCCCGGGAGCTCAAGCGGGAACACCCCGAGATCGACACCGTGCACCTGGGCTCCCCTCACTGGGCTACCGGAGCCGTGATCGAGACCCTGGAGCAGGACCTGGGCGTCAACGTCGTGCAGGGAAGCCAGGCCATCCTGTGGTGGGCCCTGCGCACCCTGGGCATCGAGGACCGTATCCAGGGGTACGGCAAGCTGTTGAGAGAGCACTAGCGACCTGTCTTTCCTCCGCTCAAATCCATCCATTACAGGCCCCAATACCGAGCCGCGCCCCGTCCGGCCGCAAGCGGAACCGTCACCCTGTGCATGCGTCAAATGCGGCAGGGGTTGCCACCCCGGTCCAGTTGGGGGATAATTCCCGGAACGAACACGAAGCTGGCGGCGGTTGAGGTCCGGGCCGAGGTCCACGGGGGGGTTGCGTGCATGGGATTCTGCAACCGGGCCTTCCACGTCGCGCGAGATGAGCTTCAAGGGTGGGCGAAAGACAAAATGGAAACCGATCATGGGTCGCCTTCTGGGTTGCGCACGCACAGGCCGGGCGGGGGCGCGTGGACGGAGAACCGACAGGAGGCATGACATGAGACTGCGAATTGCGGGCTTAGTGGCCGCGGCTTTCCTGGTGCTGGCACTGAGCGCGCCGGCTCTGGCGAAGTGCGGCAAGGTGACCATCTCCGAGATGAACTGGGACTCGGCGGCAGTGGCCGCGCACGTGGAGGGCATCATCCTGACGAAGGGGTACGGATGTCAGGTGGAGATGGTGCCCGGCGACACCGTGCCGACGGTGACGTCCATGACGGAGAAGGGGGAACCGGACATCGCGCCGGAGATCTGGATCAACTCCGTGAGCGAGGTGGTGGACAAGGCAGTGAAGGAGGGACGGCTGAAGATCGCCGGCGAGATCCTGACGGACGGCGGCGAGGAGGGCTGGTGGGTGCCCGAGTACCTGGTGAAGAAATACCCGGACCTCACGACGGTGCAGGCGGTCAAGAAGCGCCCGGACCTGTTCCAGGACAAGGAAGACCCTGGGAAGGGCCGCTTCTACGGTTGTCCTTCGGGCTGGGCCTGCCAGATCATCAACGCCAACCTGTTCAAGGCCTACGGGCTGAAGGAAGCGAATTTCAACCTGTTCGATCCCGGATCCGGGGCGGGCCTGGCCGGAGCCATTGCCAAGGCGTATGAGCGGGAGCAGCCGATATTCACCTACTACTGGGCGCCTACGTCGGTCCTCGGCAAGTACCCGATGGTGAAGCTCGGCGGGATGACGCACGACCCCAAGACCTGGGCATGCGTCACCGACAAGGATTGCGCCGACCCGAAGCCGAACATGTACCCGAAGTCCGTGGTGCTGACCGCGGTGGTCGCCAAGTTCGCGCAGGCGGAGCCGGAGGCGTTCAAGTTCGTGTCGAGCGTGTCCTGGCCCAACTCGCTGGTGAACAAGCTGCTGGCGTGGAAGAACGACAAGAAGGCGGACGCGAAAGAGACCGCGGAGTACTTTCTGAAGAACAACGAGGCGGTGTGGAAGGCCTGGGTGTCCGCTGACGCGGCGGAGAAGATGAAGGCCGGCATGTAGGCCGGCGCAGCAACCGTCGGGAGCTTCCGGCGCCCTCCCCCCAGATCGGCGCCGGAGCTCCCGCCTCTCCTCCGGGTGCGAAGATCCCGCCCGGGATCTCAAGCAGGAACACCTGGAGATCGGCGCCCTCCACCTCGACTCTCCCCCACCGGGCCACCGGCACCGCCATCGAAACGCTGGAGCAGGAATTGGGCTGCAGGAATTGGGCCGTGAGACGGTCTTGACGCGCTACAGCGGCTTCCGGCGCACGCGCAGGGAATTACCGATGACGGACAGCGAACTGAGGGTCATGGCGCCGCTGGCAACCATGGGGCTCAGGAGCAGGCCGAAGACCGGGTACAGCATCCCCGCGGCGATGGGGATTCCCAGGATATTGTAGACGAAGGCCAGCCAGAGGTTCTGGCGGATGTTGGACATGGTCTGGCCGCTCAACTGCCGGGCTCGGGCCAGAGCCCGGAGGTCGCCCTTGAGCAGGGTCACGCCGGCGCTCTCCATGGCGATGTCGGCGCCGGTGCTCATGGCGATGCCCACGTGGGCCTGGGCCAGGGCCGGGGCGTCGTTGATGCCGTCTCCCGCCATGGCCACGACGGCGCCGGCCGCCTGGAGTCGTTGGATGACCGCGCCCTTCTGTTCGGGGGACACGTCCGCCTCCACCTCGGTGATCCCGAGGTGATGCGCCACCGCGACCGCGGTCGTTCGATTGTCTCCGGTCAGCATGATGATCCGGACCTGTTTCCGCCGTAGCGCGTTCATGGCCTCATACGAGGACTGCTTGATGGGATCGGCCACGCCGAGCATACCGGCCGGCCGGCCATCGACGCCGATGAACGTCACGGTGCAGCCGTCGCGGCGCTGGATTTCCGCCCGCCGGTACAGTTCGCCGCCGTCGATGCCGTGCTCCTCGAGCAGCAGCCGGCTGCCCAATACCACCGAGTGCCCGTCCACCTCGGCGACCATTCCCTTGCCCGTGACCGAGCGAAAATCACTCGCCTGAGACAACGTGAGCCCGCGCTTCCGCGCCGCGCTGACGAACGCGGCCGACAGGGGATGCTCGCTTTCCTGCCCGAGGCTCGCCGCGAAAGCCAGCAGCTCGTCCTCTTGATGTCCTGCAAGCGGCACCACCGACACGAGGTGCGGTCTGCCCTCGGTGACGGTTCCGGTCTTGTCCACCACCAGGGTGTCAACCTTGTCCAGGAGCTCCAGCGCCTCGGCGTCCCTGATCAGCACACCCGTTCCCGCGCCCCGTCCGGTGCCCACCATCACAGCCATGGGCGTAGCCAGCCCCAGGGCGCAGGGACAGGCGATGATCAATACGGAGACCGCGCTGATGAGGCCGTGGACCATGCGCGGCTCCGGCCCCACCAGGCTCCAGACGACGAAAGCAGCGACGGCCGCGAGCATCACCGCGGGGACGAAGTACTCGGCTACCCGATCGACGGTGCGCTGGATGGGTGCGCGGCTGCGTTGCGCTTCGCCCACCATCTGGACGATCCGGGCCACCAGCGTATCCCGGCCCACCCGATCGGCGCGCATGATGAAGCTGCCGGTGCCGTTGACGGTTCCCCCGGTCACCGCATCGCCATCGGTCTTCGCCACCGGCAACGGCTCGCCCGTCACCATGGACTCTTCGATGGTGGTGGAGCCCGACAGGACGGTACCGTCCACCGGGACCTTTTCCCCGGGCCGGACGCGCAGCCGGTCCCCGGGTGTGACGCGTTCCAGGGAGACCTCCTCCGCGGTCCCGTCGTCCCGCAGCGACAAGGCCGTCTTGGGAGCCAGCGCCAGCAACGACCGGATGGCGTCGCCGGTGCGGGCCCGGGCGCGCAGCTCCAGGACCTGACCCAGGAGCACCAGGGTGATGATGACCGCGGCCGACTCGAAGTAAACCGGCACAAAACCCCCCGCGGTCCGAAACGATTCCGGGAAAAGCTGCGGGAACAGGATGGCGGCGAGACTGAACACGTAGGCCGCACCCACTCCCACCGATATGAGGGTGAACATGTTCGGGCTGCGGTTCACCACCGAAGCCCAGGCGCGCTGGAGAAAGGGCCATCCCCCCCACAGCACCACCGGCGTGGTCAGCACGAACTGGGCCCATATGCTGGACGTCCGGCTCATGGGCAGCGAGAACGGGCTGTCCGGCACCATCTCCGCCATCCCCAGGAACAGGACCGGCAGGGAAACCACGGCGCAGCTCCAGAACCTGCGGGTCATGTCAGCCAGCTCGGGGTCGGCTTCCTCTTCCGCGGATACCGTTTCCGGTTCGAGGGCCATGCCGCAACTCGGGCACGGGCCGGGTTCGTCGCTGACCACCTCCGGATGCATGGGGCAGCGGTAGGCCGCGGCTCCGGCAACACCCGGCAGCCGTTCGAGCGCCATGCCGCACATGGGGCAGGCGCCGGCCTCCGCCTGCTGGACCTCGGGATGCATGGGGCAGGTGTAGCTATTTCGATGCAACTTCAAGGCCACGCTTCGGCAAGCTTAGGAGCGGCGGGCCGGATCAGCGAATGTCCGGCGCCGGACGGAGGTGAATGGTCGGGGCGACTGGATTTGAACCAGCGACTTCACGGACCCGAACCGTGCGCTCTACCAGGCTGAGCCACGCCCCGACACTCGGTCCGAGTGAACTCTTGGCTTGTGTGGATAGTATCTAACACATGGATGATACGAGGTAAATCATGGAGCGGGCGCCGGCGGGCGCCGGCACATCCGGGCGGCGAAGAAACCGTCCGTGTCGTGGCGGTGGGGCAGCGCGAGGAAGTAGGGTCCGGCGCTCATGGAACGGGCGGTATCCGGGAGATGGACCGCGGCCGCGTCAACCGCGAAATCGCGGTGGCGCTCCAGAAAGGCCACCACCACCTGCTCGTTCTCGACGCGGGACAGCGTGCAGGTGGCGTATACGAGAACCCCGCCGGGCCGCACCCGGGAGGCGGCCCGATCCAGCATGCCGGCTTGCAGCGCGGCGAGGCGATCCAGGTCCCGTGCGGTGCGGCGCCAGCGGATCTCCGGATGCGCCCGCAGCGTCCCCAGGCCCGAGCACGGCGCGTCCACCAGCACCCGATCGAAGGCGCCGGACTCCCCGGGCGGAGCCTCGGTTGCGTCACGGACCTGAGCGCGGACGCAATCGAGCCCCAGGCGGCGGGCGTTCCCGGCCAGCCTGGCGACCCCGCGCTCCGAGACGTCGCAGGCGACGACCTCGCCCCGGCCATCCATCAACTCCGCCATGTGGGTCGCCTTGCCGCCAGGGGCGGCGCAAACGTCCAGCACCCGCATTCCCGGCCTGGGGTCGATCAGAAAGCCCACCATCTGGGAGGCTTCTCCCTGCACCTGGCACAGCCCTTCGCGGAACTCCGCCAGCTCCGCCGGCGACGCCGCCCCACGCAGACGGACCGCCAGCGGCGACCAGGTCCCGGGCCGGGCATCGATGCCGCGGGCGCACAGGCGCTCCACCAGCGCGTCGCGGGGGATCCGCAGGCGATTGGCGCGCAGCACCAGCGGCGCCTCCCGGTTGTTGGCTTCCATGAGCCGCCGGCTGTCCTCGCGGCCGAACTGCTCCCGCCACATGTCAATGAGCCAGGGGGGGTGGGAAACCAGGGCGGCCGGATCAGCGTCGGCTCCAGCCCCGGGCGGGGACCACGCGTCCGGTTCCCGGCCCGCGATCTGCCGCAAGACCGCGTTGACCAGCCGCGCCTTTCCCGGCCCGGCCCGCCGCCTGGCGAGCTCCACCAACTCGTTGACGGTGGCGTAAGCGGGCACCCGATCCAGGAAGAGCAATTCATAGCCGCCCAGCCGAAGCAGGTTGCGGATCAGCGGGTCGAGGTCCTTGAGGGGGTTCCGCAGCAGACCGGCGAGTACCCAGTCGATGCGCCCGCGCCAGCGCAAGGCGCCATAGACCATGTGGGTCAACAGCGCGGCGTCGGCGGGCGTCAGCGCCGCCTCCTCGAGACGCGCGTTCAGCAACACATCGGCGTACGCCTTGCGCCGGTCGACGCGGTCGATGATGGCGAGGGCAATCTCACGCGGCCTGGAAGGGAGATCGCTCAAACCGCATCCCCTCTCGAAGCCCGGCGCCACGGAGAAAGGCTTCGGCCGGCATACGCTTCCGGCCTTCCAGTTGCAGCTCGGTGAGGAGCAGCGCGCCGGCCCCGGTGGCGACCCGGATGCCGTCCGCGTCCGCCCGCAACACCGTTCCCGGCGTCTCCGTCTCCGGCGCGGCGTCCGCCTCCACCGGCCTCGCACGATGCACCTTGACCCGCTTGCCCTCCCAGTAGCTGAATGCCGAGGGCCAGGGGGTAAAGGCCCGGACCCGTCGCTCGATCTCCCGGGCCGGCCGGGCCCAGTCGATCATTCCGTCCTCCTTCCTGAGCATGGGAGCAAAGGTGACGGCCTCGGGGTCCTGGGGGCGCGCCGTGAGGGTACCCTGTTTCATTCCCGCGACCGTCTCCATCAGGAGCCGCGCGCCGAGGGGAACGAGCCTCGCTTCCAGGGAGGTTACGGTTTCGTCCGGTTCCATGGCCACGCCTTCCGCCAGCAGGACCGGGCCCGCGTCCATTTCCGCAACGAGCTGCATGGTACTCACCCCGGTGACCGCCTCCCCTTCGAGGATGGCCCACTGCATCGGCGCCGCGCCGCGGTACCTGGGCAACAGCGAATAGTGGACGTTGACGCATCCCAGGGGCGCCAGGTCCAGGATCGCCTGGGGCAGGATCCGCCCGTAGGCCACCACCGCCATGAGGTTCGGACTCCAACCCCGAAGCTGTTCCAGCAAGGCGGGGTCTTTCATCTTCCGGGGCGTCAGGACCGGTATCCCGGCCCGGTCCGCCGTCCGCCGGACCGGCGAGGGCACGGTGGCCTGACCTCGCCCGGACGGGCGGTCGGGCTGGGTCACCACGCCCACCACCTCATCGAGCCCGCCCAACAGGGTTTCCAGCGAAGCCGCCGCCGAGGCCGGCGTCCCCATGAAGACGATACGCATGAGTGTCCGTGTACGGGTAGAGTCTTGCAGTCCGGGACGGTTCCCGCGGCAACGGGCCGCGGGGGGAAGTCAGATGACGACGCCCCGGCTCTCCTGGGGCTCCTTGCCCGTGCGGATGGATTTCTTCAGCTTACGCACGTAGATCTCGCGCTTGAGCCGGCTGATGCGGTCGATGAAGAGCTTGCCGTCGAGGTGGTCGATCTCGTGCTGCAACGCCACGGCCAGGAGTCCGTCCGCCTCGATGTCCACTTCCTCGCCGTTCTCATCGTACCCGGACACCGCCACCCGTTCGGCCCGCGTCACCTCCGCGGTGAAATCGACGACGCTGAGGCAACCTTCCTCGTAGACCACCTCGCCCTCGGCCTCGCGGACGACCGGGTTGGCCAGCTTGATGGCGTTGGGGCCGGGATTTTCGTGATCGAGGTCCAGGACGATGATGCGCCTGGACAGACCCACCTGCGGCGCCGCCAATCCGATGCCCGGCGCCGCGTACATGGTCTCCAGCATGTTCTGCATGAGCTCCGCGGTCTCGCCGGTGATGGCTTCCACCGGCCGGGCCGGCACACGCAGGACCGGAGCGGGAAACTTGAGGATGTCGAGGATCATGTGTCGAGGATCATATGGGACTGGGGCCGGAAACTTCGTGTTCGTACAAGCGAATCTATAACATGTTGTATGGATCCACATCAACGTGGATCCGGGTCGCCCTGCCCTTGGGCATGAGCGCCACCGCCCTCCGGGCCAGGGCCAGGAGAGCCGGGCGGCTCCGCCCCTTGAGCAGGATCTGCCAGCGGTAGCGGTTGCGCAGCTTGGCGATGGGCGCGGGCGCCGGACCGAGGATCTCCAGCGGCGCCGGAGGGTTCTCACCGCGGAGGGCGCGGCCCAGGTCCCGGGCGCCCCGCGCGACCTTGTCCTCGTCGGTCCCGTCGAGACGCAGGTGCACGAGGTGCTGGAACGGGGGGTAGCCGAGCTCCCGGCGGAACTCGGTCTCGGTGGCGAAGAACGACGGGTAGTCGTGGACCCTGGCGTGGTCCAGACAGTAGTGGCCCGGGACCAGCGTCTGCACGATGACCCGGCCGGGCTGCCGCGCGCGCCCTGCCCGGCCGGCCACCTGACTGATGATCTGAAAGGTCTTTTCCGCCGCCCGGAAATCGGGGAGGTTCAGCGAGGAGTCGGCCAGCACCACCCCCACCAGGGTGACGCCGCCCACGTCGTGTCCCTTGGCGACCATCTGGGTGCCCACCAGGACGTCGATCTCCCCCTTCTCCCACGACCGGAAGATCCGTTCCTGGGCGCCCCGGGCGCCGGTGGTGTCCCGGTCCATGCGCCCGATGCGGGCCTTGGGCAGCAGCCGCCGCAGTTCGTGCTCGACCCTTTCGGTGCCGAAGCCCACCTCGCTCAGGGAAAGGTTGCCGCATTCGGGGCAGGCGTCCGCCTTGCGTTGGCGAAAACCGCAATGGTGACAGAACGTGCTGTTGCGTCCGCGATGGTAGGTGAGGCTGATGCTGCAACGCGGACACCGCAACACGAAGCCGCAGGACCAGCACTGGAGGAACGACGCGAACCCGCGCCGGTTGAGGAAGATCAGGCTCTGGCGGCCGAGTTCGTGGTTCTCCTGGAGCGCCTGCAGCAGCGGAGTCGAAAAGAGCCCCTCGGGGGTCGATTGCCCGGGGCGGGTCTTGAGGTCGACGACCTGGACCCGGGGCATGGGCCGGGCCTCCACTCGCCGGGTGAGCTCGATCATGCGGTACCGGCCGCTGCGGGCGTTGTGGTAACTCTCCACCGACGGTGTGGCGGAGCCCAGGATCACCGGGCATCCGACGATGCGGCCGCGTACCACCGCCAGGTCCCGCCCGTGGTAGCGCACCCCCTCCTCCTGCTTGTAGCTGTAGTCGTGCTCCTCATCCACCACGATGAGCCCCAGTTCCCGGACCGGGGCGAAGACCGCTGACCGGGCGCCCGCCACCACCCTCACCGCGCCGTGGGCGATGCGCCACCAGTGACGCCACCTTTCCGCCGAAGTGAGGCGGCTGTGGAGCACGGCCACCTCGCCCGGGAAGCGCCCCTCCAGCCGGTCCAGCAACTGCGGGGTCAGCGCTATCTCCGGCACCAGGATCAGGCTCTGCCGGCCCTGCCGGCGCACTTGCTCCATGGCCTGGAGGTACACCTCCGTCTTGCCGCTGCCGGTGACGCCGTGCAGCAGCATGGTCTCGAAGCCGCCCTGGCTCAGGCGCTGATCCATGGACCGAAGCGCCTGCTCCTGCTCCTCGGTGCGCACGGGAGCGCGGCTGGGCGCCGCCGCTCCCGCGGTCGTTTCCGACCGCGGCTGCCGCTTGCGTCGAGCCTCGCGCACGTGGCCCCGGAGCCGGTCCTCCACGGTCACGGCCCCGGCCGCGGCCAGCCGGTCCAGGACCGCCTTGACGCCCCGGCGGGGGAACCGGCGGCTCAGCGCCGCCGGCGTCGTGGGGCCGCGCCGGCTCAAGGCATCCAGGACCTCCCGGTCCAGCTCCCCATGGAGACTGTCCGGTTCCCGGGCGAAGGCCACCACCAACCGGCTTTCGGTACGCAAGAGCGGCGGCAACGCGGTGGCCAGCACCTCCCCCAGAGAGGCGACGTAGTAATCAGCCGCCCAGCGGCACATCTTCAGGAACGCATCGTCGAGGAGCACCTCGTCGTCCAGCGCCTCGGAGACCGCCTTCACCCCCGTCACCGGTGATTCCCGCTGGAATCCGACCACCACCCCGGTCACCCGCCGCCGGCCCAGCGGCACCAGGACGCGCATGCCCACCTCGAGCCGCCCATCCAGCGCCTCGGGCACGGCATAGGTCAACGGCTCCTGAAGCGGCGCCGGCACCGCAACCAAAGCGAATTGCCGGTTCGCCCTGGTCAGCGCGAACTTCCGGTTCGTATCCATCTCCCTCGAATTATTGATGAGACCCCGTCAGAATGCCACGTATTTGACGCCACAGGCGTATCACAGGCGTATTTTACCTGCCCACCTGCGCCACGCACATCCTGCCCTGAGATCAGCCCCCGAATGCACGAGCCGTCATCCGCGGGGGCCGCCAGGTCACCATGCCTGCGAGCCCTCGAAGGTGTCGTTCCTGCGGACTCGAAGAGCTGGCCCCTGTTTTGCTTCTAAAACACCCCATGATCCACCCCATGGTTCGCCTCTTTCCCTTTCGACGGCCACGCAGTTGGTTCGCCATCGACGTAGGTTCCACGTCCATCAAGGTCGCCGAGGTCAGCGACGTCCGCGGCAGCGCGCGGGTCTTGCGCACCGGAGTGCTCCCCGTGCCCGTGGGGGCCGTGGAGAACGGGTTCGTGCACCGGACCGACGCCCTCGGAAACGCAATCCGGCGGTTTGCCGCCCTGTCGCGTGGGAAGCCACGTCAAGCGGTGGTGTCGATCCCGGGCAGAGGGGTCATCATCAAGCGGCTCCGGCTCACGGGCCGGAACGTGAAGGAGCTCGACCGAGTCATCGAGTTCGAAGCCATGGACGCCATTCCCGGGGACCTGGACGACGTCAACATCGACTACCACGTTGTCGGACCTTCGGACGACGGCAACGGGTTGGACGTACTGCTGATCGCCGCCAGGAAGACCCTGGTCGAGAACTACGTCGATCTCATGGAGGCCGCGGGCCTGGTTCCGGCCATCGTGGAAGTGGACCGCTTCGCCCTCCGGTCCGGCAGCAGCCGGCTCCCCCACGAGGTCGCCGATGCGCTGGTGCACGTGGGCGCTTGCTCCACGACGATCCACATCCCCGCGGATGACTCGCCCGGCTATACCACGGACCTGCCCCTGGGCGGGGAACATTTCACCGAGAGTCTGGCCGGGAACCTGCATGTTTCCCGGGACGAGGCCGAGGCCATCAAGTGCGGCGACCGGTCTCCGGACGTCGACGGCCTCCTGAACTCCCTGTGCGACGAGTTCGCCGCCAAGGTAGGCCACAGCGTCAACCTGTTCGGCACGCTGAGCGGCGGAACCGGGCCGCGCCGGGTTTCCCTGACCGGCGGCAGCGCCCTCCTGTCCGGTCTCGGCCCAAGCCTGGCCCGCGCCCTCAAGGCGGAGGTGCGGGTCGTCGGACCCGTTTTCGACGGAAGCATACCGCCGGAGGACATCCATGCGGGACCGGCTTTCGCCGTGGTGGCCGGTCTGGTCACGAGGAATCCGTCCGAGTAGGCGCATCGCGGCAAGGCCGCGCAACGGGGACTCTCTTCGTGTGCGCGACCGGGAAGGACACGGTTTCAACCATGGTTCGCATCAACCCCATGATTCGCATCAACCTTTTGGCGACCCCGGAGACCCGGGCGCTACGGCGCAGACGTCGCACGGTCATGGCCGGCGTCGCCGCGATCTGCCTCGCCGTCATCGCCCTGGCCGCGGTCAACCTCTCGCAACTGCACCGGCAGACGGCGTTGGAGTCCGGCCTGGCCGAGGGGCGGCGAGCCGCGGCCCGGTTGCGGCTCAAGACCGGGGCCGTCAAGGAGTTGGAAGAACGGATCCGGCAGCAACGCCAACAGAATCACGCCGTCATGGCATGGCTCCAACGTCGGGCACGGTACCCGGGGATCCTGAGCGGCCTCTCGGGCGCGGCGCCGGACCGGCTATGGTTGACGCGTTACGCCGAGTCGCAAGGCACGACGATCCTGGAGGGCCGTGCGACCGACGACGAGTCCATTGCACGGTTCCTGAGCGGCCTCTCCCGTGTGTTCGACAACCGGCAACTCGTCGAAGCGGGCAAGGCGGACGGGGAGGGCGGCTTCAGGCACTTCGTGATCCACGCCGGAAACAACCCGCCGCCGGGTTCGGTCCCGCCCGAACAACGTCGGCGGCGGGACGGTTAACCCCATCGTGCGGTACTACCTGGACGTTCTGCTCGAACGTGTTCTCGAACGCCCCCTCGCCCAGCGGGTTTGGTACCTCGCGGCGACGGTCCTGGCGCTGGCGGCGCTGGACTATGTCCTCGTGTACCGCCACTTGGCCGGGGGCATCGTGCGCGCCACGGAAGCGCTCGAACTCGCCCGCCTTGACGAGGCCCGGCTGCGCGCGGACCTGGGACGGTTGCCGCAACTCCGTGGCGAGATCGCGGCGTTGCGTCGCCAGTTGCATTCGCGGCTTCCCCGCCGCCCCGGAACCTTGACGCCGTTGGAAGATGTTTCCGCCCAAGCCGCCATGGCCGGACTCGAAGTGATCCGTTTCCATCCCGGGGCGGCCCGCCCCGGAGAGCACTTTGCCGAGGTCCCGACGGAGGTGGAGCTCAAGGGCGCCTTTCACGACCTCCTGCGATTCCTGGAGCGCGCCGCGGGAGCGCGCGCCCTTCTGAAGACGACGAACCTGACCATCGACGCGCTTGCCGCGGAGGACGGCCTCGCCATGCTCCGCATCGCCCTGGAGATGACGGCGCTCCGGGTCCGGTCTCCCGAACCCGTTGATGAAGATACGCCGGAGCCTGCACCCGATCCGCCATCGGCCGGCGTCGCCGTCGGACCCTTGCCCCGGGATCCGTTCCAGCCCTACCGGGCCCCTACCCCGCCGGAGCCGGAGGGACCGAACCCGGACGCGGGCCGAAATCATCCTTACGAGCCTCAGCCCGCGCCGCGGTTCCGCGCCGTGGGCATCGTCTGGCAGAAGCGCACCGCGGTGGCGCTGGTAAAGGACGCCGAAGACTTCGGCCACGTCGTCCGGCCCGGCGCGCGACTCGGCCGCCACGGCTACCGGATCAAGGCCATCACCCCATGCGAAGTCGTCATGGAAACGACCCGCGACGACCCCGTCTCCCACGAAACCCGCCTGACGCTTCCGCGATGCCGCGCCTTCGACGGCGCGGAGCATCCTCGTGCAGAGCCGGCAGGTCCGCGGCCATGAGTTCCAATACGAACCACCGGACGAAGACGCGCAGCAACCATCCTCGTGCAGAGCCCGCACGTCCGCCGCGGCCATGAGCGGGTCCGCGCCTGGCCGCGGTTAGTCCAGCGACCTCCAGGCTACCAGACGGACACGGTCCTGGGGGGTGGCGCCCGCGGGATCATGCTCCAGCAGGGCTTCAAGGGCGGCCCTTGCATGGGCGCGCGGGCACGGGTCCGCGGCCGGGTAGCATGCGGAGGATCGCAGCCGGAGCGTGGCCGGGGTAACGCCGGCCACGGGGGTGGCGACGACGGTGTAGCTGCCGCCGTGGAGCCCCCGGCCGCTGAAGAGCGTGGTTGGCGTCAGGATGGCGGTAAAGTCGCTGTCGCCGTCCTCGTCCGAAACTTCATGCCGGCCGTGAGTGAGTCCGGCTTCCGCAATGTGGAACACGGCCACGCTCTTGTAGTAGGCGTCGGCGATCCTCAGCTCGGTCAGGGCCGCGGTCATGCTCGTCGCGCTCACCACGGTCAGTATCGCGACCAGCATGAGGACCGACGGGAGGACTATGCCTTCCTCGCCTCGGAGAAGAGACCCCGCACGCCGGACCGTTGACCGTGTATCCTGCCGTTTCACTCCACCCTTGGAAGATCGGCGGCTACGGCGAATCCTTTAGCCGGCACGGGCGCCGCTCCCTCCCCGTCCACGGTCGGAGAAAGCGGCCGGCTTCAGAACTTCTCGACCCACGGTCGCAGCTCGATGAGCGACGCCCAGGCGCTCCGGTGTTGGCGGTGAAGCTGCAGATACGTCTCCGCGATGCTGTCAGGGCTCAGCCACGTGTCCGGGCCGCGGCCGGGGTCCCGCCGGGGCGAATCGATGCCGCCGTCGATGACGATCTGCGCCACGTGGATGTTCTGCGGCTGAAGCTCCCGCGCCATGCTCTGGGTCAGGCCGCTGAGCCCGAACTTGCCCATGGCGAAGGACGCGGAGTTGGCGTAACCCTTGACGCTCGCCGAGGCGCCGGTAAACAGGATGGTCCCCCTGCCGGCCCGAAGCATGCCGGCGGCCGCGGCCTGTCCCACCAGGAAACCGCCGTAGCAGCTCACCATGATGGCGTCCCGAACGGCGCCGGGATCGAGCTCGGTAAGCGGGCCGCGCACGCGGGCGCTGGCGTTGTAGACCACCACGTCGGGATCTCCGAGGTCCTGCGACACCCGGGCGAACAGTTCGTTCACCTCCTCGGGGACAACGGCGTCACACCGGTATGCGCGGCAGCCCGTGCTCTCCGACAACGCCCCGAGCTTGTCCGGGTTGCGGGCCGCGATGGCCGCCTTCATGCCTTCCCGGGTGAACAGCCGAACGAGCGAAGCGCTCAGTCCCGGGCCCCCTCCCACCACCACTGCTACTTCCTGATCTGCCATGATCTCCCTCCTTCACGATCCATGCGTGTAAAAACTTCGCCAACCGCGGCCGCGCGCTCAATCATAGAGCAACGCCCGGTCGCGTCCGGAATCGTAGATCTCGGTGCCGCCACAGGCGATGCGCACCACCTCATCGAGCGCCGCGCCGCGGTCAATGGCTTGCCTGACGGCCGGGCGCCCGGTCAAGAGGTCGATGGCCGGAACGTCGGCGCGGAACTCGTAAGGCTCCGTTCTCCAGGCAAACGATTCGGGCCACAACCCACGCACCGCCGCCAGCACGGCCAGGCCGGTACGGTAGGGCTCGAAGGCTCGCCGGTCGCTTACGTGCAACTGCAGCGCGCCGCAGCGCTGACCTCTGAACTTGTGGAACGCCGGCTCGATGACGCAGGGGCGGAAGAGCACCCCGGGCAGATGGTAGCGCCGAAGCTCCCCGGCCAGCCATTCGCCGTCGATGAACGGCGCGCCGAAGAGCTCGAAGGGACGCGTGGTGCCCCGGCCCTCGGACAGGTTGGTGCCCTCTAGCAGGCACATGCCCGGATAGACCAGCGCTGTCTCCGGGGCCGGCATGTTGGGCGACGGCAGGACCCAAGGCAGCCCGCATTCGTCGTAGTAGTCGCTTCGAGACCACCCCTCGCACGCCACCACGTCCAGCTCGCAGCCGATGCCGAACGTCTCGTTATACAACCGGGCCAGCTCGCCCAGGGTCATCCCGTGCCGTTGCGGCACCGGGTACAAGCCGCAGAAATTCTCCAGCCCCTCGTCCAGGCCGCCTCCTTCCACCGCCACGCCGCCGATGGGATTGGGCCGGTCGAGGACCACGACCCTGACCCGGGAAGCCTGGGCCGCACGCATGCACAGGGCCATGGTGGCGGCGTAGGTGTAGTAACGCGCGCCCACGTCCTGGACGTCGAACAGCAACACGTCGACGCCGGAAAGCTGTTCCGGCGTGGGCGACAGGGACTCGAAGGTGGTGCCGTAGAGGCTCACCGCCGGCAGGCCCGTGCCCGGGTCGGCGCCGTCCGCCACTCTCACCATGTCCTGGGCCGACCCGCGCAGCCCGTGCTCGGGCCCGAACAGACAACGCAGGTCCACGTCCGGGCGCCGGTGCAACAGGTCGGCGGCGTGAACCAGACGGCGATCCACCGTGGTGGGGTTGGCCACCAGCCCGACCCGCGAGGCCCCAAGCCAGCGGCGCGGTGCGTCGAGAAGCCTTTCCAGTCCGGTACGCACCCGGTCATTCTACCGAAGCCGGCCGGGAAAGGACACGGACGCGCGCCGAGAACCGGCCGCGGGTCGCGGCCGCGACAGCGAGGTCATCCCCTGGCGGAGACCAGCAGCAGCGCCCCGACGAAGGTGAACGCAACGCCCACCGCCACTTGCAGGTTAACGGTCTCCACGTCCCGCAGGAAGATCGCCGTGAGCACCACGGTCAACACCGGGTTGGTGCTGATCAACGGCTCCACGATGACGATGTCGCCGGTGGAGAGGGCGTAGAAGTTGGCCAGCATCCCGGCGGTGTTGCAGATCCCCGCGCCGACGAACCATGCGAACACCGAACGGGACATCGGCAGCACCTTGCGTGGGCCGCCCTGGCCGTAGATCATCAGGACGGCCAGCACCAGTCCCGTGGTGGCGTTCACGCACGACGCCATGAGCGGCAGGTTCTGGATGAAGAAGCCGAGCTTTCGGACACTGGCGGAAAAGGAAAACGACAACGCCCCCAAAAGAGGAAAGATGAAGTCCCAGCGGCGCCAATCGGCCTTCTGCTCGTGGGTCCTCGAGATGACGATGACGCCGCAGATGATCAGCACGGTGCCGAAGAACGCGCCCAGGGTCCAGTGCTCCCCGACAAGGAGCACCGCGAGTATCGAGGCGAACATCGGCGTCGTGCTCACCACCGGGATGGAGCGGGCCACCCCCAGCCGGTCGATGGAGACATAGACCAGCCAGCGGCCCAGCCCGGAGGCGAACAGGCCGCCTACCGCGAAATACCAGATGGCGTGGGTCCGGAAAACGGTCAGGGGCAGGGTGGCTGCCACGATGGACCAGAGGGTCAGTGCCGAGATGACGATGGAGATGGCGAACCCGGCCAGGGGATTGGACCGGGCCAGGCCGCGGCGGATCAGGATGTGCGAGACCGCGAAGCCCAGCGACGCGATCAAGGCGTAGAACAGGCTCATCGGAGAGGGAACCGTGGACCGGAGGCGGTTGGGTCACCCACTCCGGACTTCGCCGCGGCGCCGGCGGTTCGGTCCGCAAGGAGGCGAGCCGGTGGACGGGACACCTACTGTCCCGCCTCGTACCAGCGCGCGACGCGAATCTTGATGGCGCCGACGGGACAGTCCCACTCGCAGATGAAGCAGCCCTGGCAGTCTTCCTCGTACATGGCGAACGGATAGCCGTCCCTGCCCATCCGGATCACGTCCGTCGGGCAGGCATCGTCGCATGCCGTGCAGGAGATGCAGGCCTCCTTGCTGATCTCGACCTTCGGTAGATGCAGCTCTCGAGCCATGGCAGCCCTACTCCCCGGCCTCGACCGCCTGACCGGCGATCTTGAAGAAGGGGTGCATGGCCTTCCCGGACCTCGGCCGGTAGCGCACGTAGAATTCGTCGCTCGGGATGGGTTCATCCCAGATCTTCAGCGCGCCGTTCTCGATGATCGACTTGCTCAACACCAGCCACTTCTCGTTGTCGGTCTCCGGATGATCGCGGTTGATGACCGAGCCGCGGCTTTCCTGCCGGTGCAGCAGGTAGTCCAGCACCGCGGTCAGGGCCTCGATGGAGTTCCGCAGTCCCAGGACCTTCACCAAGTCGTGGGGGTCCTTCGCCATGACGTCGTCATACGTTTCCAGTATCTCCGCAAGCCCTCGCCGCACCCGGGCGATCTTCTCGTCGCTGAGGATGATCCCCAGCTCGTGCAGCAGGTCCGCGGCCCTGCCGTGGACCTCGGCAAAGGCGGTCCCCTCCGGCTTGAGGTATTGGGTGGCGCCTCGGGTCAGCGACTCCACCTGCCGCCCCACGGCGCCCTTGAGGTCCGCGCTTCTGGCATAGTCCGCGGCGTGCAGCCCGGCCCACCAGCCCAGCACCATGCACCAGGACAGGTTGAGGTTCGGCGAAATGTTCATCCCGTCGCTGCTGGCGCCCGCGGCGAACAGACCCGGCAGCGAAGTCATGCACTGGTCGTCCACCACCGCGCCGCCGCCGTGGCTGGAGCCGTAGGTGGCCGCCAGCACCGGCAGGTAGGGGATCCGCTCCTTGCTGACCTCGTATCCCGCGGCCTCGAAGGTGTTCATGATGATGGGGATGACTTCGTACAGCAGCCGGATGTTCTCCGGCGGGAGCTTGGTGCAGTCGAGGTACACGGGGCCCTTGCCTTCCAGCATCTCCAGCGCCACCGCGTGGCCCAGCGACAGCCGCCGGGTGAACTCGGCCTCGGACTCCGAGAACCGCTTCATCACGTCTTCCCCCTGGCGGTTGAAGTAGCTGGTCCCCATGGTGGTGAAGTGCTCGATGCCGGGAGCGCACATGAACTCCATGGTCTGGAGATACTTGCTGCCCACCGCCATGTTGCCCATCACCGCGCCCGCCCTGATCTGCATGGCAACGCCGTCGCTGGTGATGTTGAGGGGCATGCCCGCGAACCACTGTCCCGGCTGCTTGTAGCCGAAGTTGAAACCGCCCGCGCACATCACCACGGATTTGGCCTCGCACACGTGGACCTCGCGCTCGCGTCCGGAGACCCCCAGCGCGCCCACCACGCGGCCGCGGGTGGGGTGCTTGCCGTCCGAGGTCAGGAGGTCGGTGACCGAAACCCGGTTGAGCACCCGGACGCCCGCGCGCAGGGCTACGCCCCGCACCACCTTCATCATCGCGGTGCCGCCGCCCACCAGGCCCGCGGCCAGGCCGCCGCTGGCGGCGGCCCCGGACCCGCCCTTGCCGCGCCAGATCTCGCCGCGTTCCTTGACGAACTTCACGCCCCAGCCGTCGAGGATGCCGAGCACGTCGTGGGTGGCGTGAATGGCCTCGATGGCCTTGGTCTGGTTGGTGAGTACGCCGCGGCCGCCGAGATGGATCATGATGTCGTCACCCGGCATGTAGGTGATGTACGCCCCTGAGGCCAGCGCCGCACAGCCGCTCCGGCCGAACACGGACTTGTCCACCAGCAGCACGTCCGCTCCCGCCTCCCGGGCGCGGATGGCCGCCATGGCGCCGGCCGCGCCACCGCCGATGACCAGGACTTCGGCCTGATGGTGGATGGTCTTGTAGCTCATGATGGGCCCGCGGTGCGGGTCATGGACGTCACGTAGTACGTAAACCAAGTCCCCGCCCCTGTCAAAGACCGGCCGAAGGAGGTTGCCTGAAACGGGTTCCCCTGTCCGTTCGCGCAGAGCCCTTCGAGGGTCGCGAGGTCCCGGCTCATGACGCGGCGCACGGGCTCGCCGGGGTCCACGCCGGCGGCGGTCACGCGGCGCAACCGGCCGCTGCCGAAGGGCCGGGGGTCCCGCGCGATTCCGCTTGCGCGCCGATTTCCGCAGGGTTATGGACATCTTCAGGATCTCGCGTTGGGGGGCACAGATGAGCGACAACGATTACACGGGTGTTTACCAACGGGCGCTGAACGACCCGGACGGTTTCTGGGCCGAGGCCGCGGATGACATTCACTGGGACGAGCGCTGGGACCGGGTGCTGGACGGCTCGCGTCCGCCCTTCTACCGGTGGTTCACCGGCGGCGCCCTCAATACCTGCTACAACGCCCTGGACGTGCACGTGGAACAGGGCAACGGCGGCCGGCCGGCGTTGATCTACGACAGCCCGGTGACGGACAGCGTGAAGGTCTTTACGTACCTGGAGCTGCGGGACGCGGTGGCGACCTTTGCCGGCGCGCTCCGGAATCACGGCGTGGGCGTGGGCGACCGGGTGATCGTCTACATGCCCATGGTGCCCGAGGCCGTGGTGGCCATGCTGGCGTGCGCCCGTCTCGGCGCGGTCCACTCCGTGGTCTTCGGCGGCTTTGCCGCCAACGAGCTCGCCACGCGGATCGACGACGCCCGGCCCAGGGTCATCGTGAGCGCGAGCTGCGGCATCGAGGTCAACCGCGTGATCGAGTACAAGCCGCTGCTGGACGAGGCCGTCCGGCTGGCGCAGCACAAACCCGCGGCCTGCTTGGTGCTGCAAAGACCCCAGGCGCGGGCATCCATGGTGGCCGGCCGGGACGTGGACTGGAACGAGGCGGTGGCCGCGGCCGGCCCGGTTCCCTGCGTCTCCGTGGCCGCCACCGACCCGCTGTACATCCTTTACACCTCCGGCACCACGGGGCAGCCCAAGGGTATCGTGCGCGACAACGGCGGCCACGCCGTGGCGCTCAAGTGGAGCATGAAGAACGTCTACGGCGTGGATGCCGGCGAGGTGTACTGGGCCGCCTCCGACGTCGGCTGGGTGGTAGGCCATTCCTATATCGTCTACGGGCCATTGCTGAAGGGCTGCACCACCGTCCTCTACGAAGGCAAGCCCGTGGGCACGCCGGATCCGGGGGCCTTCTGGCGCGTTGTCAGCCAGCACGGCGTCAGCGTGCTGTTCACCGCGCCCACGGCCTTTCGCGCCATCAAGAAGGAGGATCCGGCCGGCCAGTACGTCGAAAAGTACGACCTGAGTCACTTCCGAACCCTGTTCCTCGCCGGCGAGCGCTGCGACCCGGACACGCTGGTGTGGGCTCAGGATCTCCTGGGGGTCCCGGTCATCGACCACTGGTGGCAGACCGAGACCGGCTGGGCCATCGCGGCCAACTGCATGGGGATCGAGCCGCTCCCGGTGAAGCCCGGCTCACCCACCCGGGCCGTCCCGGGCTACGACGTCCGGGTGCTCGACGACGAGGGCCGGGATCTGCCGCCCGGCGGGATGGGCAGCATCACGGTGAAGCTGCCGTTGCCGCCGGGGTGCCTGCCCACGCTGTGGAACAACGAAGAGGGCTACCGAAAGGCCTACCTCGAGCAGCATCCGGGCTACTACCTCACCGCGGACGCGGGCTATTGCGACGAGGACGGGTACTTGTGGATCATGGGGCGAATCGACGACGTCATCAACGTTGCCGGACACCGGCTTTCCACCGGCGCCATGGAGGAGGTTCTCGCGTCCCATCCCGCGGTCGCAGAATGCGCCGTGCTCGGGGTGGCCGACGCGCTGAAGGGGCAACTGCCGCTGGGGCTGATCGTCGTGAAGGCGGGGGTGGAGACCACGGAGGAGGTCCTGGCGCCCGAACTCGTGAGTCTCATGCGCGAAAAGATCGGCCCGGTGGCGGACTTCAAGCAGGCCCTGCTGGTGAAACGCCTGCCCAAGACGCGGTCCGGCAAGATCCTGAGGGGCACGGTACGAAGCATGGCCGACGGGACCCCGTACAAGCCCCCGGCCACCATCGACGACCCGGCAATACTCGACGAGATCAGGGAGGACCTGGGCCGCCTGGGGTACCCGAAAGGATAGCGATTCCCGAGGGACCCGACCCGTTTGCAACACATCGTTCGCGTGCCGTTCATGGATGAACCTTTCGACTGAAGGAGGTCTCCATGTCCCCCAAGGTCATCTGGTTCATCGACGTCGGGCATGACGATGAATCCCCTTCGGCCACCCTCTGTCCATGGGGAGAGGGCCACACTAGGGTACAGGAAACGGGAGAATCGACCGGTACTTCTCGATCATCCTCTCGCGGAGCGCCCGCGGGCTGCGGCTGACTTTGGGGAACCGGTCCCGCCGATGGAACGGGCGCACCGCGTAGAACACCGCCAGCGAGTTGGTATGGTCGCCGGAGTCCCGTTTCTCCGGCGGCATGAGCGGGTCCAGCGGCGTGCTCCAGCAGTTCTCGAGGATCTCGATGTCCCTCGACGGCTCCGCCCGGGTGGTCATGGCCCACATCACCTCGGTGAAGTTCGTGGGGTCGATGTCTTCATCCACGATGACGATCCAGCGGCCGTTGCGCGTGGCCGCGGCCACCGCCCGCGCCGCCTGTTGCGCATGCCCCGGGTAACGCTGGCGGATGGCCACCACGCGAATGTAGCCCAGGTGCCTGCCGACCCCCACCACGTCCTGGATGCCGGCCCGCGCAAGGTCGGCGACGCCGCCGCGGCCCGTGCCCATCTCCAGGCCGCCTCGACGCGCGCCGGGCCACATGGGCGCGTCTCCGTGGATGATGGGGTTGTGCCTGTAATACACGGCCTTGACCCGGATCACCGGTTGGGGCTCGCCCGTGCCGATGGTTCCGCCCGAATAGTACCCCGGCCATTCGCCGAACGGGCCTTCGTCCCGTGACTCCTCCCCCGGCGGCGGCGCCTCGCCTTCCACCGCCACCTCCGCATGGGCCGGTATGGGCAGGCCAGTTACCGGTCCCTCAATGACCTCCACCGGCCGTTGCCGAAGCCCTCCGGCGAACTCCAGCTCGCCGCTGCCCCAGGGAATCCGGTTGTGGGAGGCGATGAAGACCAACGGATCGCCCCCGAAGGTCGCCACCACCGGGCAACTCCGGCCCCGCTCCCAATGGCGCTGGCAGATCTGCCTCCCGTGCTGTCCCGGGCTCATCCAGAGGCCCAGCAGACCGCGGTCATGGACCTGCATGCGGTAGGTCCCGGCATTCACGAAACCCGTTTCCGGATCCCGGTTGATGAAGCAGTCGCCGGTGCCGATGTAGCGGCCTCCGTCCATGGCATGGTAGCGAGGGGCGGGGAACCGGTACAGGTCCACGTCCTCCCCGGTCATGACGTTGTCCATCACCGGCCCGCCGGCGACCTCCACCGGAGGGATCGGCTTCACCTCCCGCATCTTCCGCGACGCCAGCTCGCTGAGTTTCGCCCGCGGTTCGTGGACCGGCAGCCCCAGCGCCAGCGCGGCGCGCTTGCAGGAGGCGGTCAGCAGCCCCACCACGCGGAAGCCCGCCGGATATCCCTTGATGTTGTCAAACAACAGCATGGGAGGATCCGGAATCAACTCCCCGGTCACCTCCCTGAGCGCGCCGATCTCCTCGTCCCAGTCCGCGTTCTCGATCTCCCGCCAGTCATCGATCCGCTTGCACGCCTCCACGAACTCCTGCAGGCCGTCAAATGCTTCTCCACTCATGGTATCCCTGTACCCCCTGTCATCCGGGCGCCCGTGTCCTGGACTCGGGGACGCCGGACGCTGCCTGATCGCCCACGATGGGTATCCCATCCCCGGGCCGTTTACAACCGTTGCCTGTTGCCTGCACCCTGTTCTCTGTCGTATGAATATCGTGATCCCGGTCCGGGCCGTCCGTGGCTCGGCAACCTAGAAAGGAGACAGGCACATGCTCAAGATTGAAGGGGTTACGCATTGGTCCATTCCGGTTAACGACTTGGGCGAAGCGGAGAAATTCTACGGCGACCTGCTCGGCCTCAAGTCCCTGGGCCGGCTCGCGAACGACGTCATGGCATGCTTCAACGTGGGCGATCACAACATCCTCCTGTGCGAGCGCCGAGAGGCGCCGGCCCAACCGGAGGACGACCGCGTCCATCATTCCTTCACGGTCAGCCCGGAGACCCTGAACGAGGCATGCAAGACCTTCAAGGAACGGAACGTGCCGGTGGTGGAGCTCTACTACCGCAAGGGCGGCTATTTCCCCGGACGGGAGCTCTACTTCACGGACCCCAGCGGCAACCGGCTGGAGCTTCGTGACCCGACGTGGAAGAACGGCATGCCCGAGCCGTCGTTCGAAGAGGTGGCCGGTTCCTGAGGGGAGCCGGCAACAAAGGAGAAACGTTTCATGGCGAAGGTCCAACCCGACAAGAGTTCCGACGATTCCGTCGCTCCCGAGCTGGAGGTCAAGGAATACACCTACGATGACTGGATGGCCTCCGTTGGCGTGCCGGTTCACCGAGGATACTTCATCGAGGACTTGCGTACGGTCGAGCTGGGCTGGTGGGAGGAACGGGGGTGCGAGAGCGCCTTCATCCAGCTCGTGGGGCAGGAAGGAGTCACCTCCGCCATGGTGCAGGAGATCCCTCCCGGAGAGACGCTCCCACCGCTGAAGTTCGCTCTCGACGAGCTGGTCTACGTGCTGCAGGGCCAGGGCGTGACCACGGTGTGGCTGGGCGAGAGCGGTTCCAGGAACAGCTTCGAATGGCAGCCCCGGAGTCTGTTCCAGATCCCGCACAGCTACCATCACACCATGAGCAACATGCGCGGCGACCAGCCCGTGCGGCTCCTGCGCTACAGCTACCTGCCGCTGGCGATGTCGCTCAACACCGACCCGTCGTTCTTCTTCAACAACCCCCATGAGGGCGAGGACCGTCTGTCCAGGGGCGGCGAGCTCTACTCCGAGGCGAAGCTCGTGCGCGACGGCGACCCGACCCGAACCTGGGGCGGCCGCAGCGGCATCTTCTGGTACGGGAACTTCTTTCCCGACATGGGCTCCTGGGACAAACTGAACCGGAGCAGCCGCAGGGGCGCAGGCGGACACAGCGTGCTCATGACCTTCCCCAACTCCGAGATGTCCTGCCACATGTCCGTGTTCCCCTCCCGGACCTACAAGAAGGCGCACCGCCACGGCCCGGGCCGGGTCATCGTCATTCCCAAGGGGGAAGGCTACTCCATCCTCTGGGAGGAAGGGAAAGAGAAGGTGGTGGCGCCGTGGCACGAAGCGAGCATGTTCGTTCCGCCCGGCAAGTGGTTTCACCAGCACTTCAACGCCGGGGGCACGCCGGCGCGGTATCTGGCGCTCCATCCGCCCCGGCAGTTCCGCGGCCATGCCGAAAAGATCGAGGACCGCGCCAGGGACCAGATCGAGTACGCCGACGAAGAACCGTCGATCCGCGGGCGCTTCGAGTCGGAACTGCACAAGAGGGAGTTGACGAGCCTGATGCCCGACGAGGTCTACCGCAACCCGGATTTCCAGTGGACCTACCGGGACGCCGAAGCGCAGGCGGCGCCGTAGCGACGACCCGTCCGCAGAGTCCCCTCAGCCATGGCGATCATCGATTCACAGGTTCACATCTGGGCGCCGGAGACCCCCGGCAAGCCCTGGGACCGAGTGGATGCGGCCAAGCCCCACCGCGCCGAGCCGTTGGGGCACGAAGAGCTGCTGCGCGAGATGGACGGCGCCGGCGTCGACCGCGCGGTGCTGGTGCCGCCGACCTGGGAAGCGGACCGGAACGATACGTCGCTGGAGGCGGCCCGCCTGCATCCCGACCGGTTCGCGGTCATGGGGCGGTTGACCCTCGACGCGCCCGAGAGCCGGGAACGCATGGCAACGTGGATGGATCAACCCGGCATGCTGGGGATTCGCCTGACCTTCCACCGCGGACGCTACCGCACATGGCTCGACGACGGCGCCATCGACTGGTTCTGGGAGGCGGCCGAGCGCTACGACGTCCCGGTCATGGCGCTGGCGCCGCACGCGCTGCCCCGGCTCGGCGAGGCGGCCGCGCGCCACCCCGGACTTCGCCTTGCCGTCGATCACATGGGGCTCAACTCCAGCCTGATCGGCAAGCCGCTGGAACCCATCATCGACGGGCTGATCGAGCTGGCGGCCTTGCCGAACGTGGCGGTGAAGGCCTCGGCCCTCCCCTGCTATTCCACCGAGAGCTACCCCTATCCGTCGCTCCACCCGCAGATACGGCGGGTGGTCGACGCCTTCGGGCCCCAACGCGTGTTCTGGGGCACCGACCTTTCCCACCTTCCCTGTCCCTACCGGCAGGCGCTGACGCTGTTCACCGAGGAACTGGACAACCTGACCGCCGCCGAGAAGGAATGGATCCTGGGGCGGGCGCTCGCGGAATGGCTGGATTGGCCGCTCTCCAAAACCGCGTAGCGCGGGCGGACCCTCCCATGACCAGAGCCTACCGGCACGTTTCCGCGGACAGCCACTTCGAAGCGCCGCCGGACCTGTGGCGCCATCGCATTCCCGCCAGGTACCGCGATCGGACCACGAGAAGGATCCGCCTCCCCAACGGCCACGACGCGCTGCAACGGGAAGGCCGGCCGCTGGTGTACGGCGGCACCAGCTACTACGGCGGACGGCCGCCCGAAGAGTTCAATCCCGCGGTCATCGACTTCGACGGCACGCCGGGATGCGGCACCGCGGAGCAGCGGCTGCGCGAGCAGGACCAGGACGGCATCGACGCCGAGGTGCTGTTCGCCCTGGAAATCCGCAATCCCGCCATCCGGGACCGGGAAGCGTTCACCGGCATCATCCACCACTTCAACGAGTTCATGGCGGAGGAGTACTGTGCCGTGGACCCGGAGCGGTTGATCGGGGTGGGCATCCTGCCCAACCGCGGCGCCGAGGACGACATCGCGGAGATGGAGCACTGCAAGCGCCTGGGGTTCAAGGCGGCGTGGCTCAGCACCTACCCCAGCGGCAAAGGCTATCCGTCAGCGGAAGACGACCGCTTCTGGGCCGCGGCCCTGGACCTCGACGTGCCGCTGGTGGTGCACACCTCCTTCCCGACCCGGGTCGGCACCCGGGAAACGCCGCTGTTCCAGTATCCCCAGGAGCCTCCGGGCGAGCGCCGCCCGCCCACGGACTTCGTCCAGCGGCTCGCCCGGCAGGGTCCGTATCACTCGGGATCGGTGGAGGCCAGCCAGATGGTCGTGGCCGGGATATTCGACCGGTTCCCGAAGCTGCGAATCTACTGGGCCGAGAACAACGTCGGCTGGCTGCCGTACTTCTACGAGCAGATGGACCACGAATACTCCGTCAACCGGTTCTGGGCGGAGCGGCAGATGGGCCTGCCGCGGTTGAAGCGGCGGCCCAGCGAGTATCTCCGGGAGCACGCCTACTGGGGGTTCTTCGAGGACCACGTGGGGGTCCGTCTGCGCCACGAAGTGGGCGTCGACCGCATGATGTGGGGCACCGACTTCCCCCACGTCGTCACGCGCTGGCCCCGCTCCCTGGAGGTGCTGGCGTCCCAGATGCACGGCGTGGCCGACGATGAGCGGGAACGGATGGTGGCCGGGAACGCCGTCGAGTTCTTCCGTTTGTAGTTCCCCGGGCCTCACCCGCCTTGCAGTTGCTTTCCTTCTCGAATCAACCGGAGTAGAGTCCACCTGCGAACGCCCAAGGGGGGCTCCGATAAACCGGGAGGGAAGATGCTACCCGACATGTCACGAGACCAGCAGCTCGACTTGCTGCGAAAAATGCTCATGATCCGGCGGGCGGAAGAGCACGTGGTCCGGTTCAACGAAGAACACGAGGGCCTCATCCGCGGCCACTTCCACATCTATATCGGACAGGAAGCCACCGGCGTCGGTGTCTGCGCCGCGCTCGCGCCGGAGGATTACCTCTTCAGCACCCATCGGAACCACGGCCACGTCATCGCCAAGGGGGGCGACCCCGGCAAGGTGCTGGCGGAGATCATCGGACGCGAGACCGGCTACTGCCTCGGAAGGGGCGGGACGTTCCACGTGGCGGCCCCGGACCTGAACATCCTGCACACCTCCGCCATCGTCGGCGGCAGCACGGCCCTGGCCTCGGGCGCCGCCTTGGCGGCCCAGTTGCTGGAGACCAACGCCGTCACGGTGGTGTTCTTCGGCGACGGCGCCATGGATGAGGGCGTGTCCTACGAAAGCCTCAACATGGCCAAGCTGTGGGGGTTGCCGCTGATCTTCCTGATGGAGAACAACTACCGGAAGGCCGGGAGGGTCAACAGCGGACACAGCACCGACGACCTGGCCAGCATCCCTCGTGCCCTCAACGTGGAAACCACCGCGGTGGACGGCGGCGACGTCGGCCAGGTGTACGGCGTCCTCCTGGACCTGGTACGGCGGACGCGAGCGGGTGAGGGTCCGTTCTTCGTCGAGGCCCGCACCCATCCCTGGCCGGGGAACGACGGCGACCACCCCGAGTTGGTGGCCGGACTCACCGACATCAACTGGGCCTGGGACCCCAGCCCCGTTCCCGAGAAGGCGCGCCCCTGGTACGCCGAGGGAGACGGCATCCTGGCCTACGCACGAGAGCTGGCGGACAGCGAGGGATGCGATCGGGATACCATCGTGCGGCTGGACGAGGAGGTGCGCCGGGAGGCCGATGCGGCGGCGCAGTTCGCGCTGACCAGCCCGCTGCCCGCCCCCGAGGCCGCCCTCGACTACGCGTACGCGGGAAGGGGTGATTGAGCCATGCCGCAAGAGATGACCCTGGGAGAGGCCCTGGTCGAGGCATTGGCCGAGGCCATGGAGCAGGACCGGCGGGTGATATTGATCGGCGGCGGACTGGTAAGCTCAGGCCCCGCCCGGGCGCGGTTCGCCCTGGTGCGCCAGCGGCACGGCCGCCGCATCAAGTCCCCTCCCATCGCCGAGCTGGGCTATTGCGGCATCGCCGCGGGAGCGGCCATGGCCGGGCTGCGGCCGCTGGTGGACGTCGGCACCGCGACCTTTTCCTACGAGGCCATCCCACAGATAAACAACGAGGCCGCGGTAGCGTACTCGAACTCGGGCGGCCAGACCAACGTGCCGGTCACCTACTTCATGCGCTACGGTATCCGCGGCGGCGGCGGCGTGCAGCACTCGGGCAGCCCACAGCCCTGGTACTGGAACACGCCCGGCCTGCAGGTGGCCATGCCCGCCACTCCGGCGGACGCCAAGGGGCTGCTCCGCAACGCGCTCCTCAAGAGCCGGGACCCGACCATCTTCTTTGCCCACGAACGGCTGCTGGGCGAACGCGGCCCGGTGCCCGACGGGGAATACGAGACGGAGTTCGGGAAGGCGTCCGTGGCGCGTGCGGGGAACGACGTCACCATCGTCGCCGCCGGCGTCCAGGTGCCCCGGGCATTGGCGGCAGCCGGCGCCCTGGCCAGGGACGGGATATCGGCGGAGGTGGTGGACCCCAGAACCCTGGAGCCGTTGGACACCGAAACCCTGCGGGCCTCTGTGGAGAAGACCGGCCGGCTGGTGGTCACTGACGAAAGCCATGACAACTGCGGCGTCGCCGCGGGTCTGGCGGCGCTGATGGCGGACCTGGCGTTCGACAGCCTGAAGGCGCCCATCAAACGGGTGGCCATCCCGCACGTGCCCGTTCCCTTCGCCGTACCCCTGGAGGACTACGTCACTCCGACCGCGGAGCGTATCGAGGCCGCGGTCCGGTCGGTCATGGGATAGGCCCCCTGCCTATTCCGAGTCGCGGTACTCCCGCGCGAACGCGCACAGCCGTTCCACGCACAGCCCGAACAGCTCGCCGCCCTTCTCGGCGCTGGCGAGGTTCGGGGCGCCCATCACCCCCGACGGCGACAGGTCCTCGCGCGGGGTCTGCACGTAGCCCCCGACCTTTCTGACGAAGTCCGGCATCTGTGGGCCGAGATGGGTGACGAGGCTGCCCTGGGAGGCCAGCTCGCCGCGCAGGTGCAGGTTCATGGACGTCTCTACCGCGCCGGCGTGGCCAACGCGGCCGCCGGGCATTTTCTCGTCCGCGAATAGCCGGCCCATGTCCTTGTCCACCAGGCCGAACCAGTTCAGCACCACCACGCGGATCCCCTCCTCGTCCTGAAGGGCCGACACCACCGCCCGCGACAGCGAGACCTGGCCTCCGTGCCCGTTGAACAGGGCGATGCGGGTGAAGCCGTGCCGCGCCACCGAACGCACGATCTCACGGATGAGCGCCGACCAGGTGGCCGCGGTGAGGCTGATGCTGCCGGGAAAGTTCTTGTTGCTCGGCGTGAACCCGAAGGGCACCGTCGGCCCCACCAGGATCTCCGGGTCCCGTTTGGCGGCTGCCCGAGCGATCTCCTGCGCGATGAACGCGTCGGTGTCCAGCGGCAGGTGATGGCCATGCTGCTCGATGACGCCGATGGGAATGACCACCACACAACCCCTCTCGGCGCATTCCTCGATCCGCGGCCAGCTCAGCTCGCTCCATACGGGCATCGGTAATCCTCCTGACAGGTTGGGGTCGGTGGCCGCGGGGGCGGGCCTGAAACCCGCCCTTACACGCTGCTCCCCGAGCTTCGCCCGTGGCGAGCGGTCCCGCGCCTCCCGGCATTCGCATCCGTGCAACGGCCCACCAGCCACTCCGTCATCAACCGTTTGATCTGGGTCTGATAGCGCACGTCGTGCAAGCGGGCCTTGGCCTTGAATGCCTCCAGCAGATCCTCGGGGACCTTGAGGCTGATGAGACGGCTGCCGGTTCGCCGCGCGGGCGCGTAAAGCCGGCGAAACTCGTCGAGAAACCACAGGACGTCGGCCGCCTTCATCCGCTTGCACTGGTCGAGATACTCGTCCGAAAAGAACGGTACGGGTCTCATGAGGCGATCCGTCTCAATGCCTGGATGTCCTCGACGTCCTGGGCGAAAGACCGGCGCCTCGTCAGTCCAGCACGAACACGCATTTGCCGGTGGTCGCGCCATCGAAGATGCGGAACGCCTCGACCGCGTCGTCGAGGTCGAAGCGATGGGTGACCAGGTCGTCCAGGGGCACCTTCTCCTCCACCATGAAGCGGCAGATCTCGATGAGCTCCGACTTGCTGAAGGTCCAGGAGCCGAAGATGGTGGCCACCTTGAAGATGACGTCGTCCCTGAAGTTGATGGTGGACGGGGCGCCCATGCCCACGTAACAGCAGCGCCCGAAGGTGCGCATGGCCTTCAGGATCTGTCCGCGGGCTTCCGGGTTGCCGGAAGTCTCCAGCGCCGCCGTCGATCCCAAACCGCCGGTCAACTCCCTGACGGCCTCCACCGGGTCGGTGTCGCCGGCGTTGATGACGTGGTCCGCGCCGTACCGGCGCGCCAGTTCCAGCCGCTCGGGCACCACGTCGACGCCGATGACCCGGGCGCCCATGGCTTTTGCGCACAGGGTGCCACTCAGGCCCACCGGCCCCTGTCCGAAGATCGCCACTACGTCGCCGCCGGCCACGTTCATCTTCTTGAGACCGTTCCAGGCCGTGCCGGTACCGCAGGAGATGGCTGCCCCGCCTTCGAACGACAGCTCGTCGGGCAGATGAACCAGGAGCCGCGACGGCACGAGGATGTAATCGGCGTTGGCTCCGTGGGCGTCCACGCCTCCGAAGGTCACATGGCCGTGGGGGCAGGCCTGCTCGAAGCCCATGGCGCAGATCTCGCAGATGCCGCACCCGGCATAGTGATGCACCACCACCCGGTCGCCTACCGCAAGCCCGGCCGGCGCGCCGGCGCCGAGCTCGGCGATGACGCCGCAGGGCTCGTGACCGGTGATGGCCTTGACGGCCACGGTTCCGCGGTACCGGTGCAGATCGGTGCCGCACATGCCGGAGGCGCGGATCTTGACCACCGCCTCGCCGGGTCCCGCATGGGGGTCGGGAAACTCCCGTATCTCGGCCACTCTGTTTCCATTGAACATCACGCCACGCATAGGTCTTCTCCTGTGTTCTCCTGGGGGTTTATCCAACGCCCGTATCACGCTGCCGGGCGACAAGGCAACCCGAGCCCTCCCCGGGTCCCGGGCTTGACCCGGGACCCGGGCGGGGTGGGGCCGGGGAACACTTCGCGCGCCACTGTCTACCCCTGACGGTTTGTGCTAATGGCTTGGGTGCCGGATGGAACGCAGCGGTGCCGGATAGAACACCCTCGGAGAGGGGAGGCCGTCCATGGAATTCGTGAGTCTCGCGGAGAAGGCGGACAAGGAGCAGCGGTTTACACGGCTCTTCGGAACCGGGAAGTTCTGCACCTGGATGCTCCACTTCAAGCCCGGTGACCACACCGACATGCACTACCATACGGAGCCGGAATCCTTTCTGGTGGTCGAAGGGAAGGCCAGCGTCAAGGGAATCGACGGAGACGAGCGCATCGTCGAGCAGGGCGAGGTGGTCTTCTTCGAAAGCAAGGACTACTACCAGATCACCAACGTGGGCACGGGCCGCCTGCTCCTCTACGGCAACCGCCCCGAACCCTTCGGCGGCGCCCACGTCAGCGCAAAATAGTTTCCGGAGCCGGTCCTGCAAGAAGATCCGCGCTCACCTACAGGGAGGAATCAAAAATGTCCGTTCGACTCGTGGTCACCATCAACGCCGTCCAGGGCAAGGGTGCGGCGCTCGCCGAAGGGTATCGGGGGCGTTGCGAGGAAGTCATGAAGGAGCCGGGGTGCGAGCAGTTCGAGGTGTTCCGCAGCGTGGTGAACCCGGACAAGCTGGTGTTGGTCGAACGCTGGGTCGACCAGGCCGCCCTGGACGTCCACGCGCAGGTGAACACCACGCGTCCGCCGCTGCTGCCCGAGCTTCGGGCCGGCGCCACCGAGCGCGAAGACTACGAATACAACCGCACCCGCTGAAAGAACGGCAAGAAAGGTCATCGGCCCATGCCCGGAGCACTGGAAGGTATCAAGATCCTCGACGTCACCAGCTACATCGCCGGTCCCTACGCGTCGCTGCTGCTGGCCGACCTGGGGGCGGACGTGACCAAGATCGAGACCCCCGGCGCCGGGGACCCGTTCCGCACCTGGGACAAGGAGCCCAAGGACTACAGCCCGAGCTTCTGCGCCCTCAATCGCAACAAGAAGAGTCTGACGCTGGACATGAAGACGCCCGAGGGCAGGGAAGTGTTCCTGCGGCTGGCCCGGGACGCGGACGTCATCGTCGAGAACCTCCGCCCCGGGGTGGTGGACCGTCTGGGCATCGGCTACGACGTAGTGCGCGAGATGAACCCGCGCATCGTCTACTGCTCCATCTCCGCCTTCGGCCAGGACGGCCCGTACCGGAAGCGGCCGGGCTACGACACCATCGGGCAGTCCCTGAGCGGGCTGCTGAGCGTCCTGACCGAGCTGGACAAGCCGCACGGGCCGGGCGCGGCCTTCTCCGATCATCTCGGCGGCATCTTCGGCTGCTACGGCGTGCTGGCCGCGCTGGCCGCCCGGGAACGCACGGGCGCAGGCCAGAAGGTGGAGACGTCGCTCCTGGAATCCACCATCTGCTTTCTGGGGCTCGGCATCACCCAGTACCTGTTCAGCGGGGACGTGCCCAGCATGCGCAGCCGCATCAAGACCGCCGGCGTCTACGCGCTGGTGGCGGGCGACGGCAAGCCGTTCGTCATCCACCTTTCCCATCCGCCGAAATTCTGGATCGGCGTCACCGAGGTCATGGGCCGGCCGGACTTCCAGACCGACGAGCGCACCAGGGACCGTCCCGCCCGGGCACAGAACTACGATTTCATCTCCGAGACCTTCGGCGCGGTGGTGCAGTCGGCGCCCCGGGACCACTGGCTGAAGGAGCTGGAAGCCAGGGACGTCCCGTGCGCCCCCATCAACAACTTCGCCGAGGTGTTCGAGGACCCCCAGGTCCGGCACCTGGACCGGCTGATGGAAGTGGACCATCCCGATTTCGGCGCCTTCAAGCTGGTACGGAACGGCCTCAACCTGCTGGACACCCCCATCACCCTCAGGCTCCAGCCGCCCATGCTCGGCGAGCACAACGAGGAAACCCTCACGGAGTTGGGATACACCCCGGAGGAGATCCGCTCTTTCCGGGAAAGAAACATCGTATGACGGGCGCCGTCCCCGGGAACCTCGGCCGGCATCCATGAACTGGGTGTGGCTCGCTCGCGCCCACAAGCGTTTGCGGGACAGGACGCCGGGGGACTGGACCATCGCGGACCTGCGCCGAAGGATGACGGACCTCCGCAAGCGGGCGCCCGCCATCCTCACCGCCCTGGTGGTGGGCATCCCCGCGGGATACGCGTGCCACTCGCTGAACCTGCCCCTCCCCTGGATGATCGGGCCCATGGTGGCCGTTGCCGCGCTCAACCTGCTGGGCGTCCCCATGGATTCGCCGCCGTACGCGCGACAGATGGGCCAGGTCTTGCTCGGGTCGGCGATCTCCCTCCACTTCACCCCGCCGGTGGTATCGGCGCTGGCCGCCAACTGGCTGCCCATCGTCCTCGCGACCCTGGCGACCTTCGTGATCGGAGCGCTGGGGGCGGTGATCCTGAGCCGGGTCTCGGGGGTCGAGACCCGATCGACCTTTTTCGCCTCCATCCCGGGAGGCGCCATGGCCATGGCCAACCTGGCGCACCGGTACGGCGCACAGACCGCGCCGGTGGCGGTGGCCCACAGCCTGCGCGTCTCCATCCTCGTGCTCGTCATCCCCTTCGCCCTGACCTACGGCGGCATCCCGCTGGAGACCGGCGACTACCGGCCCACTGCGCCGCTGAACGTGGGCGTGCTCGTGCCCTGGCTGCTCGCGGGGTTCGTGCTGGGCGAGACCTCCGAACGCCTTCACCTGCACAACGGCTATCTGCTCATGCCGATCTTCTTCGGCGCGGCTTTCACGGTGAGCGAGGTCCAACTCTCGGCCGTGCCGCAGTGGATGACGCAATTCGCCCAGCTCATGTTCGGTCTGGTGCTCGGGGTGCGCTACGAACGGGCGTTCTTCGCGCGCCACAAGCTGTTCATCCCGTTCGCGCTGTTGAATTCCTTCTTCGTGCTGGCCGCCTCGGTGGCGGTCGCCGCCGCCCTGGCCTGGGCCTTCCGGCTCCCCGTTGCTACCATGATCATCTCCACCTCGCCCGGAGGCATGGCGGAAATGGCCATCACCGCCCAGGCGTTGCAAATCGGCGTCCCCGCGGTCATCGCCTTTCATCTGGCTCGGGTGGTGGTGGTGAACATGGGTACGCAGCACATCTACGCCGGCGCCACCCGCTGGCTGCAGCGGCACAGCCGCCCGTGACCCGCCTGTTCGCGGATTCCGGGCAGCAGACACGGGGCTGTTTTCGGAAGAAAGGACCAGGATCTTGGAAGAAGTAATCCGTTTCTACAGCGGCCCAGGCTACAGCCTGTCCGCGGTGATCTCCATCCCCGACGCTCGCGACGGGTCGCAACGCCATCCCGGCATCGTCCTGTGCCAGGGTTACGCCGGCCTCAAGGAGGCGCTCATGCCCGCGGTGGCCGCGCGCCTGTCCGCAGAGGGGTACGTGACGCTGCGTTTCGACTATCGGGGTTTCGGGGAGAGTGAAGGGCCGCGTCACCGCCTGATCCCTCTGGAACAGGTCGAGGACATCCGCAACGGCGTCACCTGCCTCGGCGCACGCGACGAAGTGGATGCCAACCGCATCGGTATCTGGGGCACCAGCTTCGGCGGCGCCCACGCGTCGTACGCGGCTGCCGTCGATCATCGGGTCCGGTGCATCGTGAGCGCCGTGGGCGTGGGGGACGGCGAGCGCTGGCTCCGTTGCCTGCGCCGGGAATGGGAGTGGCGGAAGTTCCTGAAGGAGCTGGAAGAGGACCGCAATCAGCGGGTTCGGAGCGGACGGTCCCGGCGCGTGCACCCCTACCACATCATGGAGACGACGCCGGAGGGGTGGGAGTTCTGGAACGAGACCGTGGCCGCCAACCCGGAACGGGGCGAGGTCGAGATCCCCCTGGAATGCGCCGAGGCCATCATCGAGTACAAGCCCGAGACCGTCGCTCACCAGATGACATGCCCGGCCCTGTACGTCTCCGCCGAACTCGACGCCCTGACACCCCTGGACGAGCAGCGCGGCCTCTACCAGCGTTCACCCGAGCCCAGGCGCTACGTGGTGCTGCCCGACGTCGACCATCACGGCATCTACAAGGAGCCCCATCTCAGCCGGCTGCTGGACCTGTCCGTGGAATGGTTCAACGAGCACCTGTAGGGGAATCGGGGTCGGAGTGAAGGGCACGGGGTCCGACCTGGACCATAGAGTTCAGACTGAACTTCCTGGACGTTTAGTGCGGTGCCCTGTCCCTGCGCGTCGACCTTGATGAACGTGCCGCCGATTAACGATCCTGCCCGGTCTGTAGGCGACCCAGGCCGCGGCTTCCAACAAGACTTACGCCGCTCGTATGGTCTTTATGTGCGACTCGCACTCCGTAGTCATTTTTCCCGCCCCTTATCCACACTGCTCCATACTTTTCTGAAAGCCGGAACAACGCGGCATGAACCTCGCGATATGACGAATCGAGGAATGACTTACGCAATTTTTTCTCGCAAGAATCCTCCTTTCGAGCATCGTGTCGTATCCTATCATTTTCTTCGATAAGGTCCTCCAGGGCACGGACCAGTAATCTGGCGAAAGATGGGATATCTTCGATTTCATCAAGATCGATCACGGCACCTTTGCGTTCCGTCGGAAGGATTCCCTGTTCGGCGAGAGCCTCCCAGAAACACGCCGCCGAATCCTCTCCAAAGAATTGGGCGAACTGTCTGTCTCTCCGGATCTTTGGAGACAGTTTATCCTGCGACGATATAGTCTCTTGGACGTACGCCTGAAGCTGTTTCCACAATTCATTTTCGTCCCAAGTAATGTCGGCCAGATCCAGCCAACTCACATGCTGCGCCTGCTGGAACTTGCTGGAGAATTCATCGAATATCTTGACGGTTCGGAGGGAATCGGCTGCGTCTCCCGCGCGCTTCCGATTGAACGGAGTCAGGTATACGATCGCCAACTCTCTTTCGGGATTCTCAAGACCATCTCGATACCTCTCTAGTTGTCCGAACTTACCCGACTGGTCCATGGTCTTGACTTCGATTCCTACGATTCGCTTATTCAACTCATCCTCCATGACGATGTCGATCCGCCCCAATTTGCCGAGTGATACTTCTGACCCGACCTTAATATTCTCCGGGATCGGCCAATTGGGGGTAGCCAGCTTCCATACTGCCCCGGACAGCATCGGGCTGTAGTTCATTGCATCGGCAAGAAATCCCGAAAGGAACGGTTCCCTGCGATTCGCGGCACTCTGCTTCGCGACACGCTCAATAGTCTTGAAGATGTTCATGTGTACTCCTTCGGAAATCCTGATCGATTTCCCTCATACCCCTCGCTCATCCGCCGGGATTATTTCACAGCAAACGGCCTCGCCGTGGGTCAGGCCTGCTGCTGCAACTTCTCCAGGAAAGTCGCCGAATCCATAGCTGCCATTGCGCCGGTCCGCTTCCCCTCTCTCCGCCATCGCTTCGAGATGACCGTCGATCCGCTCCGCCATCCCCTGCTCCAGCACTTCCTTCAGCGCGTCAACTCCTGCCCGGCGGTAGTCCTCGCCCCAGTCCATCCCTTGCACTCGCATCTGCTTCAGCATCCAAAACACTTGCGGTATACTCTGTATCGTTGCCCTTTGTGGCATCGGAGGTGCAGCACTGGGCGGTGGGCGTCGTGGGGGTTGTGGGGCGGGCGGGCGAAGCGGCGGTTGTGGTCAGCCATGTACTTGGGCACGAAGGCATTGGCCTCGTCGATGGAGTGGATGCCGCAAAGGCGCAACTCCTTGACCAAGCGGTCCTGGAGGGTCTCGTTGGCCCGTTCCACCCGGCCCTTGGCTTGGGGAGTGTTGGCGTGGATGGGTTGGATGTCCAGGGTTTGAAGCGTCCGGGTGAACTGAGTCCGTTCGCCCTTGCGGTCCTGTTGATTGACCCGGAAGATGCTGTGCTTGTCCGAATAGACGGCCCCCGCTCGACCGTACTGGTCCAGATACCCGCGCAGGGTCCTCATGTAGGCTTCGGTGGTCTCGGCCTCGACGAAACGCAGGGCCATGAGCCGGCTGGTGGCGTCGTCGATGAACACGATCAGGGTGCACGACGGCCCCCGCTCCTCGAACCATCGGTGCGGCGAGCCGTCGATCTGCACCAACTCGCCCACGGCCTGCCGTCGGGGACGGCTGGGATGCACCCGCATCCCCCGGCGCTTCTTCGACCGCCACAGCCCCGCTTCCGCCATCCACTTGCGCAAGGTCTCCACCGACACCCGGTAGCCGTGCACCTCCCGCAGCTTCTCCCAGGCCAGGGTCGGTGAAAAATCTTCGTAGCGCTCCCGCACCACCGCCAGGATCTCTGCCCGAACCTCCGGCGCTATCGCGTTGCTCGCCTTGCGCCCCCGATGCCCCGAAATCAGCCCCTTCGCCCCCAACTCCCGGTAGCGCCGCACCAGCCGCTTCACTTGCCGCACACTCAGCCTCAACCGCTCCCCCGCTTCCCGTTGCACCAGCCGCTTCCCCACGACCTCCCTGATCACCTCCAGCCGGTCCACCTCTCGCATGGTCATCCCCTCTTCTGGCTTCGCCATCCCTTGCCCCCCTTCCTCAAAGGGGACATCTTAGCTTTGCTCATTAGGGGACATTATCGCTTTGCTCTAACACTGCTATATAATTCCTTTTACATGACAACGTAAACTACGTATTGTTGGGGTGTGCTGTTCATTGAGACGACGGAGTTCACGAAGTATCTGTCGTCGCACCTTGATGACGACAGATACGTTGCGCTTCAGGCGCTGCTCAGCGTACGCCCGAACGCCGGTGACATCATTCGCGGGTTGGGCGGCATCCGGAAAATCCGATGGAGGTCGAAGGAGCGCGGCAAACGAGGCGGCAGTAGGGTCATCTAATACTGGCTCGTCCCGGACGACCACATCTACCTTCTCACGTTATACGGCAAGGGTGTGAAGGATGATCTGACGCCAGCCGAACGGGCAGCGTGGCGCAAGGTCGTAGAGGAGACCGAAGATGGCTGAACGCAATATCGCTGCGGAGGTTCTCAAGGGACTCCGTGAGGTTCAGGAACACCAAGCCGGCAGGCGCACACTTCGGACCACCCGGGTGGAGATGAAGGAGATTACGCTGTCCAATGTGGCGACCGCTCATTTGGCTAAGCATGGTATCGCAAAGGGGTTTGGCATCAAGAAGCCTGCAAAGCCCGAATAACGCAGGAATACCCCAGGAGGCGAAACTCCCAAGGCATCGTAGCACAAGTCGTGCATGGAGGATGCAAGGATGAATGAAAGGACGAAACACCCTTGGACCTGTGAAGAGGACTTGGCGGTTCTATATCTCAAGCTGGAACACGGAAAATCTCTTACACTCAAACACCCAGATGTCATTGCTCTGGCTAGAGCCATGAAGGACAGCACCAAAGATTCTATATGCATGCGCAAAAGGAACTTTGATTCCTTGGAGACAGGATCGGGATTACCCAACGCGGCCCGACAAACTAAAAAGAATTGGGGTAGGTACCAGAAAGACCCTAAGCGAATTTTTGAAACAAGCTAAGAGAGCCTTCTTGAGGCGAACCGGAAACCCGCTTCAATGAGGCCAAGCCATATGGCCTCGCTATTCTCGGGCACCTGCTGTCCCTCCCGAAACGGCCTCGCCGTGGGTCAGGCCTGCTGCTGCAACTTCTCCAGGAAAGTCGCCGAATCCATCACCACGCCGAAATGCTTGTCGAAGTTCTGGAGGGTCGCCGCCTGTTCCTCGTCGGAAAAGCAGGCGTTGCCGTCCGAGAGAAAGAGCACCTTGAAGTCGCGCATGGCGCCGTCCCGGGCGGTGCTGTCGCAGCACACGTTGGTGGCCACGCCGGTGATGGCGATCACGTCCCGTCCCAGACGCCGCAGCACGTTTTCCAGGTTGGTGCCGTAGAACCCGCTGTAACGAAACTTCTTGACGGTGATCTCGTCCGGCTCGGGCTTCACGCTCTCGCAGAACTGGGCGCCGGGAGCCCCCTCGATGTTGGTCCAGGGATCGTCGGTGTGGTGGGTCACGGGCTTCAGGTCGGCGAACACGCCCACGTCCGCCAGGTCCTTCCGCTTGGTGGTGTAGAGATAGATCACCGGCACGTCCAACGAACGGCACACCGCCAGGAGCTCCCGGATCTTCGGGATGATGTCCTCCGATGACGGCAGATAGCGGGTGCCCCGAGGGTCCACCCACATGTTCTGCATGTCCACGACGATCAGGGCCGTATTGTCCTTGCCGATACGCCAGTGGTCTGCCGGACGTGAGCCGTCCATGTTCCACCTCCTGTGCAGGATACGAAGAACCCGTCGCGTGGCGGGCATCGATGTCCCCGTCTATCACAGACAAAACCGCGCCCACAAGGCAGCACGCCGCCTCCGGCTCGCTGGCATCGGTTGACAAAGCCCCCGGTCTTCAACGAGAAGAGAGGCATCATTCCCAGGCGCGGTCGGTAAGAGGAGGACAAGATGAAGATATTCGTATTCGGCGCGTTGGCGCTGGTGTTCCTGGCCCAGGGCGTTCATGCACAGACCGTCAGCATCGGCACCAACCCTCAGGGTTCGCTGGCCTACGCCACTGGCGCCGGGGTCGCGAAGACCGCCATCGAGGCCGGCGGCGTGAACATGCGCGTGGTGCCGCAGGGCGGGCCGGTGGTGACCCTGCCGCTGGCCAACAACGGCGAGTTGGATTTCACCATCTCCAACGTAGCCGCCAGTTCGTTCGCCTATCTCGGCAAGGCCATGTTCGACGGCCGAAAGCAGGACAAGATACGGCTGGTAGCCGTGCTGTTCCCGCTCTACGGCATGTTCTACGTGCGCGACGACTCGGACATCAAGACGCTCGGCGACCTCAAGGGCAAACGGCTACCGACGCGATTCACCAAGCAGAAGATCGTGGGCCTGAACGCCCAGTCGGTTCTGGCCACCGTGGGACTGAGCTTCGAGGACGTCGTCGGCGTACCCGTTCCCAACGGCGTGCGCGGCGTGAGAGACTTCATGGAAGGGAAGAACGACGCGGCCTATTTCTCCGTGACCTCGGGCATCACCCGCCAGGCCCACGCCGCGGTGGGCGGGATCCGCGTCCTGTCCATGGACAACACTCCGGAGGCGCTGAAGGCGTTGCGGAGCGTCGTCCCGGCCGGGAGCATCGCGACCCTGCATCCGGCGAAGCTCTATCCCGGCGTCATGGCGCCCACCAACGTGTTCGCCGCGGCCTTCGTCGTCAACGCGAGCACGAAGACTCCGGACGAGACCGTTTACAAGGTGGTCAAGGCGCTGCACGACAACAAGAAGAAGCTGATCGGGTCCCACGGCATGTTCAAGCAATTCGATCCCGCGAAGATGCACGTCGACCTGGGCGTCCCGTACCATCCCGGCGCCCTGCGCTACTATAAGGAAATGGGCATGTAGCGCCCGGATGAACGGCTTGAGTCCTCGCCATGACCGGCGGTGACGGAGACACCGTCCAGGGCCCGATCGCGTCCTGGACGGTGCGGATTGCCGGGCGGCTGCTCGGCGGACTGCTCACGGCCGCGGCCCTGGCGGAGGCCGCCGACCTCTACCGGGCCGCCGGCATCGTGGTCTTTGCCGAACAGCGGCTGCTGGCGCTGCTCGGCCTCGCGCTCGGCACCCTCTATCTTCTCAAGCCCGCAAGGCCGGGCGCGAAACGCCTCGGCGTCCCCTGGTTCGACGCGCTGGCGGCAGCCACCGGCTTGGCGGTGTGCGCCTACCTGAGCTGGCACTACGAACGGATCTTCGAGGAGCTCTACTCGCGCCCCCGCGATGCCCTGGTGGGCGGCGCGGTGATCCTGGCGCTGGTGGCGGAGGGGGTGCGGCGCACCGCCGGCCCCGTGCTATTCGTCTTTCTGCTGTCGTTCTTCGCCCTGGGCCTCATGAGCCACCTTATCCCCGGTCAGTTCCAGGGGCGCGACGTGGACATCGACCGGCTGGTGATCTATCTGAGCCTCGACTCCAACTCGCTGGTGGGGATTCCCCTCACGGTGGCCACCACCATCGTCATCGCCTTCATCTACTTCGGCAACCTGCTCGACCTCTCCGGCGGCTCCCGGTTCTTCACCGACATTTCCACCGCGCTCATGGGCCGGTACCGCGGCGGGTCCGCCAAGATCGCGGTCACCGCCTCGTCCCTTTTCGGCTCCATCTCCGGCAGCGCCACCTCCAACGTGGTCTCCACCGGCGTCATCACCATCCCGCTGATGAAGAAAGGCGGATACCCCGCCCATACCGCAGGCGCCATCGAGGCCGTGGCGTCCACCGGCGGCCAGTTGATGCCGCCGATGATGGGCGCCGCCGCCTTCGTCATGGCCGAGTTCCTCCAGATATCCTATCAGGAGGTCGTGCTGGCGGCGCTGATCCCGGCGATCCTCTACTACGTGGCGCTGTTCATCCAGGCGGACCTCTATGCCGCCAGAGAGCGCATCGCGCGGGTCGATGCAGCCTCCATTCCGCGGCGCTGGCCGGTGTTCCGGTCCGGCTGGCCCTACGTGGCGCCGTTCGCGGTGGTGATCCTGTGCCTCTTCTACCTCAACCTCAGGCCCGAGACCTCGGCCCTGTGGGCCTCCGGGAGTCTCGTTCCCATCGGCCTGTTCATCGGCTACCAGGGCGAGAGGATGTCCTGGTCGGTCATCTTCACCGTCCTCGCCAAGACCGGCGCCCTGTGCGTGCAGCTCTTGATGATCAGTTGCATGGCCGGCATCATCATCGGGGTCCTCAACATCACCGGTCTCGGCTTTGCGCTGACCCAGGCCATCATCCACCTGGCCGGGGGACAGACCGCCATGATCCTGCTGCTGGCGGCGCTCATCTCCATCGTCCTCGGCATGGGCATGCCGACCCTCGGAGTCTATCTGCTGCTGGCGACGCTGGTGACCCCGTCCATGGTGGAGGTCGGCATCCCGCCCATGGCGGCGCACCTGTTCGCCCTCTACTTCGGCATGCTGTCGCTGATCACGCCGCCGGTGGCGGTGGCGGCCTTCACCGCGGCCACCGTGGCCGGCGCAAATTTCATGCGCACGGGGTTCGCCGCGGTCCACTTCGGCTGGACCGCCTATGTCGTTCCATTCCTGTTCGTATTGGCGCCGGAGTTGCTCATGCAGGGTTCGGCGCTTCGGATCCTTCACACCTCGGCCACCGCCGTCATCGGCGTCTGGCTCGTGTCGGCAGGTTTCATGGGCTTTTTCGCAAGACCCCTGGGCGCCGTCCACCGGGGCCTGTTCCTGGCGGCCGGGGCGCTGTTGTTCTTTCCGGCCGGAGGGGTAAGCCACGGCATCTGGACGGACGTTGCCGGGGCCTGTCTGGCCGGCGCTCTGGCCGCTACGGGAGGATTCGGAGGAGAGGGGAGCCGGAGGCCGGCACGGGCTTGAACCGCGGTGAAGCCGCGGGATAAACCGACTCACCGGCCACGAACCACACCACCCCGCGACCCAAACCACCACTTGGAGAATCCGACATGACCGAGGTCATCATGATTGGCACGGGAGTCCCCGAGCCCAACCCGAACCGGCAGGGGTCCTGTATCGCCATCCTCATCGACGGACGGCCGATACTCCTCGACTGCGGCCGCGGCGCGCTGACGCAGATCGTGCGGGCGGGCCTCGACCCGGCGCAGGTGGAGCAGGTGTTCCTCACCCATCTCCACTACGACCACGTCATCGGGCTTCCCGATCTCCTGCTGGGGAGCTGGATGGTGGGGCGCAACACCGGCGTCGAAGTGTTCGGGCCGGCGGGCACCACCGCCTTCGTGGAAGCGCTCCTGGAGGCCTTCAAGATCGATATCCAGGGTCGCAGGGCCACCGGCACCAACTCCCGATTCGAGGTCTCCACCCGGGAGATCGACGAGGGACCGGTGTGGGAGACGCCGACATGGAAGCTCGATGCCGTGCGCGTGGTGCACATACCCAACAGCCTCGGCTTTCGAGTGGACACCCGGGACCGGTCCATCGTCTTCTCCGGCGACACCCGGCCCTGCCCCGCCCTGGTGGAACTGGCCAGAGACTGCGATCTCCTCATTCACGAGGTCCTCTTCTCGCCGGAACTGGAGCAGACCGGCGCGCCGGCCGGCCGGCATCCGGAGTTCATCCATCCCGAGTGGGCCAACCGCGTGCGCCATACCAAACCGTATCAGGTGGGCAAGATCGCCGCCGAGGCCAACGCCAAGAAGCTCGTGCTCACCCATCTCTGGTCCGAGAAGGAGGAGGACCGCCTCAAGGCGGAGGTCGCGGCCCACTATTCGGGAGAGGTCGTCGTGGCCCGGGACCTCATGAGAGTCTGACGGGGGTTCCCTGGGAGGTTGGGCAGGCCGAGAGATTGCAGGCGGTTACGGGATCAGCAGGACCTTGCCGGTGGTCCTTCGGGACGCCAGCAGGCGATGGGCCTCGGCAGCCTGGGACAGCGGAAGCGTGGAGCCGATGCGTATGGCGAGCTTGCCGGCCTCGATCCATTGCAGCACGTCTCCGGCCCGGGCCAGGATCTCGGTGCGGTGAGTCGTGTGGTGGGTGAGGCTTGGGCGGCTGAGGGAAAGCGATCCCCTGGCATTGAGCACCGCGGTGTCGAAGGGCGGCACGGCGCCGCTGGACTGGCCGAAAACCACCATGCAGCCGCGCGGCGCCAACGCATCGAGACTCTTCTCGAAGGTGCTCTTTCCCACCGAATCGTAGACCACGTTGACGCCGCGGCCGCCGGTGAGCCGGCGCGCCTCCGCGGCGAAATCCCGGCTGGTGTAGTCGATGACCGCGTCGGCGCCGGCCTCCCCGGCGATGCGCGCCTTCTCGGGCGTCGACACGGTGCCGAACACCCGAGCGCCGCGCGCCTTCGCCATCTGGATCAACAGCAGTCCGGTGCCGCCGGCCGCGGCGTGCACGAGCACGGCGTCACCGGACGCCACCGGGTAGGTGTCACGGGTCAGGTAGTGGGCGGTCATGCCCTGGAGCATGGCCGCGGCCGCGGACCGCAGAGGCACGGCGTCCGGCAGCCGCACCAGGTAGCGCTCGGGCACCGCGGCGAGGTTGGCGTAGGAGCCGTGGCCGTTGGAAATACCGTAAGCGACCCGGTCGCCGACCCGGACCTCGGAGACGCCGCTTCCTGCCGCCAGCACGGCGCCCGCGCCCTCGGCGCCGGGGATGTAGGGGAGCGCCCGCCGGTGGTGCCCGCCCCAGTGGAAACCCGAGCGGTAATAGATGTCGAGATAGTTGACCCCGGCGGCCGCGACCTCCACCAACGCCTCGTCCGCCCTGGGCTCGGGCGCCTCCACCTCTTCGTAGCGGAGCACCTCGGGGCCGCCCAACTCGTGCACCCGGACGGCCTTCATCTCGAACGATGCCGTCCGGGCGCAAGCGGGCAGGCAGCCGCAGGCCGTGCGCCGTCCTCCGGCGCTTCGGGCGAGCGGCTCACCGGGAGCTCGGGCAAGGGGACCGCGGCGCGGGTCGCCGGCATCAGTCCAGCAACGCCACTACCCGGGCCGGGGCGGATTCGGTCTTCCACTTGGCCGGGAGCGCGATGATCTTCGCCGTGGCGCCGATCTGGTCCAGGTTGATGAGGTTCTCGATCTGGCAAGTGACGTTGGGCAGGATGATGCGATGGACCGTCATGCCGCTGTCGAGAATCTCGTCAGCGTGCTGGTAGTCCGTACCCTTCTCCTCCTGGGCGAAATCGTAGCCGATGACCGCGGGCTGCTTGTCCACGATCCATTGGGCCGCCTCCCGGGACAGGAACGGCGAGTCGTTCCACCAGGACGGATCGGTGGTTCGATGCCCCTTGGGCCAGTCCGTGCGGAGCAGCAGCATGCCCCCGGGCTCGATCTTCACCCCCTGCTCCGCCAGCGCCGCCTCCGCCCGCTCCAGGTCTTCCGGCGTGATGCGCGCTCCGGGCTGGCACCGGAAGGACAGATCCAGCACCACCGCCGTCCCCATCAAGGGCTCCAGCGGAAGCTGCTCCACCGACGGCTTGTCCCGGAAGAAATGGTGCGGCGAATCGATGTGGGTGCCCGCGTGAACGGTCATCTCCACGAGGTTGGAGACGAACCCCTTCTCTTCCCAGTCGATGATGGGCCTTACCTTGAAGTAGGTCTCGTCGGGAGCGAACGGAGCCGAATCGCACTCTTCTACGGTCATGCTGAGATCGACGATGCGCATGGAAAAGGGCTCCTTTCCGCAAGACAAACGGCCCGTGTCCTTATATCATTGCACCGCGGCGGAAAGTCAACGCGCCGGGAACCGTGCGGGACCGCCTCCCGCCGGACGGCCCGTACCCTACATCACCAAGGAGGTAGCGCCATGATCTACGAAGTGAGGTTTCAAACGGTGGATCCCGAGACTCGAAACGAATACGTGAAAGCCTACAAGGAAGCCATCCAGTCCAGCAAGGAGGCCGGATGCCACGGCGGCCTCATCCTGTGCAGCGATGAGGACCCCGCCGCGGTCATGGTCCTGCTCCACTGGGAAACCCGCGAGCACCACGAACGCTGGCGCGGCACGCCGCCCCACACGAAGTTCCGCCAGACCATCGACCCCTGGCAGACCAAGCCCGGCCGCGGCGACTACTACGTGGCGGAGACCATCTGACCAACCGGAGGTTCGCCATGGACGTCGATCCCATCCGCTACGAGATGTTTCTCCATCGCCTGTGGGCAGTGGGCGAGGAGGGGCGCTCCACCCTCCAGCGCGTCACCGCCTCGCCCATCGTGGCCCAGGGCGGCGAGGTCATGAGCTCGTTCTACGACACCGCCGGCACCATGGTGTTGGCCTGCTCCGGCCACCTGCGGTTCGCCGCGGCCACCTCGGACGCCATCAAGCAGATGATCGAGTGGTTCGAGTCCTCCCCGGGCTTCCACGACGGCGACCAGCTCTTCTTCAACGACCCTTACGTGGCCGGGTCCCACACCTATGACATGATGGTGGTCAAGCCCATCTTTCTCGGCGGGCGCCTCATCGCCTGGATCGCCACCAGCACCCACACCGCCGACACCGGCGGCGTACTGCGGGGCGCGGCCCTGGAGATCCACCACGAGGGCATCCGCATCCTGGGCGTCAAGGTGGTGGAACGGGGCGAGTTCCGCGAGGACGTGTTCCGCACCCTCACCGAGCAGTGCCGGGACCCCCAGTACGTGGGGCTGGACATCAAGGCGATGATCGCCGGCAACAACGTGTGCGCCGCCCGCTACCTGAGCCTGGTGGACAAGTTCGGCCTGGAGTTCATCGAGGCGGCGGGCCGAAAGACGCTCACGGACGCCGAGGAGATGGCCCGCGCCAAGCTGCGCTCGCTGCCGGACGGCGTCTGGCGTTCACGCGTGTACTATTCCGCACGCGAGGCGGACCAGTCCGACGCCGACATCATCGCCGTGGTCTGCGCCGTCACCAAGAAGGGCGACACCCTGGACATCGACCTCGACGGCACCAGCCCCCAGACCTCGGGGGACACCAACTCGACCCTGCCGAGCACGGTGGCGCACCTCAACATCGCGCTGACCAACCAGCTCTTCTGGGACATTCCCTGGAACGACGGCAAGCTCGCGCCGATCCGTCTCAAGGCGCCGGCGGGTTCGGTGTTGAATTGCGCCTTCCCCGCGGCCTGCGGTCTCGCGCCCATGATCGGCGGGATGTTCGTGGCCGCGGTGAGCGAGTGCCTGGCCAAGATGCTCTACGCCGCGGGGCGAAGAGACGACGTCAACGCGGGCTGGGCCGGGGCCTGGTACTCCGGCGGTCCGGGGTTCATGTATGGCGGCCACAACCGGGAGGGCCTGCCCACGGCCCAGGGGCTCTACGACGTGCACGGCGGCGGGCTTGGCGCCAGACCGGACCGCGACGGCGTGGATACCGGGGGCCACATGAACATCCCGTCCGGCGGCATCTCCGACATCGAGCGCATCGAGATGCAATACCCGTTCATCTACCTGTCCCGCAGGCACGTGAAGGACGGCGCCGGCTTCGGCAGGTATCGCGGCGGGTACGGCAGCGAGCGCCTGCTGTTCGTGTACGGCTCGCAGGACCTGACGGCCAACTATCGCCCCTACGGCGCGGTGCCCAACGGGTTCGGCCTGTTCGGCGGCTACCCCGCGGGCTTCGGCGGCAACCGGGCACTCTATCGCACCGAGGGCCTGTTGCAGCGCCTGCGCGAGGGCGCCTACCCCACGGGCGCCGACGAGTTGCAAGGTCTCGACTGGTGCCGGCTGGACTTGCCCGACGGCTTCCGGCCGCGGGTGCCGATCCCCGAGCTGGCGTTCATCACCGACGTCACCCAGAGCGGCGGCGGGTTCGGCGATCCGCTGGAACGGAGCCCCGCACAGGTAGAACGAGACCTCAGGACGGGCCGGACCAGCCCGGATGTCGCCGACCGGATCTACGGCGTCAGACTCGACGGCGGGGGTGTGGACGCCGCCGCCACCGCCGAGCGGCGGAAGCAGCTTCGGGCGGAGCGTCTGGCGCGAGGAGCCCGCCCCGCGGACCTCGACGGTGACGGCGTGGCCGCCGCGGCGGGCCCCGAAGCGACCCACGGGGAGGTCGTGCTTCACGTGCACGAGTACCTCGACCTCGTGAGGGCCGGCGAACGCATGGCGGTGAGATGCCGTAGATGCGCCTACGTCTTCTGCGGTGGCGAGGAAAACTACAAGAGCGCTGCCGTCGAGGTCACCATGGACCTCGAAGAGCTGGCCGGCGACCGCGTCCCTTCCGGCGAGCCCTACCGAGGCGTATTGCTGGGCTACGTCTGCCCCGGGTGCAGCACGCTGCTGCAGGTCGACGTCTTCTGCCCCACCCGGCAAGACCAAAGGCCGCTATGGGACATCCAGATCGACTGCTCGGGACTGGTGTAGCGGTCGGTGGCGGGTGTGCCCCGGAGAAGGACGGAAATTGCAAAGAACGGCGCTCCTGTGATAACCCCGGCGGGAGTGCGAGACAGATGAGTGAGACGCGCGCACAGGGTATGGGTGCGTAACTCGGGTTTGGCAAGTTTGCCACGGAGGTGAACCATGCGGAGAAGAACGAGTTTGCGAAAGTCATTGGCGATGGCCGGCGCGGGCGCGGCGGCTGTGCTTCTGTGCCTGCTGGTGGGGTCCACCGCGGGCGCCCAGAAGCTGCCGGGCAAAATTACCTGGATCGTTCCCTTCGGACTGGGGGGCGGCACCGGGACGTCGGCCCTGGTGCTGGCGCCGAAGCTTGAGAAGAAGCTCGAAGGCCACGGCGTCAAGGAAGTCAAGGTGGTGAGCCTGCCCGGCGCCGGCGGCACCGTGGGCACCAAGCGGCTGTATGGCTCCCCGGCGGACGGCAGCGTCATCGGCAGCATGCTTCCCGCGGGCGGGCTGGCGCAGTCCGCGGTACGGGACGTGGGTTTCGACCTCTCCAGGTTCACCTACCTGGCGAAGATCACGACGGCGCCCCGTTTCCTGTTCGTGAAGGGCGACTCCCCCATCCGCACCCTCGACCAGTTGATCGCGGAAGGAAAGAAACGGCCCTTGAAGGTCTCCTCCGTGGGTCCGGCCTCGGCCGGCTCCTTCGTGCTGGCCAACATCATCGACAAGACCGGCATCCAGGTGAAGGACGTCACCGGGTACAAGAGCGGACGGACCCTGGTGGTGGCAGTGGCGCGCGGCGACGTGGACACCACCATCAAGACCACGGGCGGCGTGATCACCTTCATCAAGTCGGGAGAGGTTCGGGGCCTGGTCCAGCTTTCTTCGGAAAAAGACAAGGATCCGTTCTTCCCGGACGTACCGTCCGCGGAGAGTCTCGGCCGCAAGGACCTCATGCCCGGGGGCATTCTGTACATCCTCGTGGCCGCGCCGCCCAAGGTGCCGCAGGCCATTGCGGACGTGCTGAGCAACGCCGTGCATCAGGTCATCATCGAGTCCAAAACGGAATTGGAGAGCAAGGCCCAGGTCATCCACTCGCCGGCGACCGGGAAACAGACCACCATGCTGGTGAACAACCTGATCAAGGACTACGGCGACCTCATCGCCCTCTACAAGAAGCAGCAAAAGCAGTAAGGGCAGTCGCGGGCTCCGGCCCGGATGACCCGGAGTGCCTGGGAAGAGACGACCCGTGATTGAAGCCATCGGCGTAGCGCTCGTCAACGTCTTTCGCTTTCCCAACATCCTCGTGGTGCTCTTCGGCACCACGGTGAGCATGCTCTTCGGGGCGCTGCCCGGCCTGGGCGGCATCGTCATCCTGACCCTGTCGCTTCCCGTCATCATGGCCCTGGAGCCGGAGCTGGCCATGATGGTGTTTGCCGCATCCATCGGCGGCATCACCTTCGGCGGCTCCATCTCGGCCATCCTGCTGAACGTTCCCGGCACCGTGGCCAACATCGCCACGGTCTTCGACGGCCATCCACTGGCACGGCAGGGACGGGCCGGGTACGCCCTGGCGATCTCGGCCACGGCGTCGGCCCTGGGATCGGTATTCGGCTACGTCATCTTCCTGTTGCTGCTGCCGGTGGTGCGCTCCATCGTCTTTTCCTTCGGCCCGCCCGAGTTCTTTCTCATGGCTCTCCTGGGCATCAGCCTGATCGCGTCGCTGACCCAGAAGGAACCGGTCAAGGGCCTCATCTCCGCCGGTTTGGGGTTCCTGGTGGCCTTTATCGGGTACTCTCCCATCACCGGCGACCTTCGGTACACTTTCGGCCTGCTCTACCTCTGGGACGGGGTCCATACGGGGGTCATCGCCATCGGCATCTTCGCCATCTCCGAGATGTTCTACCTGGCGGTGAAGGGAGACGAGCTGGTGCAGCAGACCGACGTGGTGCGGCCCACGGCCAGGGACGTGTTCGACGGCATACGGTTCGTGCTGGCGAACTCCTTCCTGCTGCTCCGCAGCGCGGTCATCGGCTGCGTGGTGGGCATCATTCCCGGCGTCGGCGCCAACGTCGCGGCGTTTCTGGCCTATGCCCAGGCCCAGGCCACTTCGCCGAACCGCGCCAACTTCGGCCTTGGCGCTCCCGAAGGCGTACTCGCTCCGGAGGCTTCCAACGACGCCAAGGACGGCGGCGCCCTGCTGCCCACCGTGGCCTTCGGCATCCCGGGCAGCGCGCCTCACGCCATCCTGCTGGTGGGGCTGCTGCTGCTCGGTCTGAACCCGGGCAAGGAGCTTTTGACCACGCACCAGGCCACGGTGTTCACCCTGGTGCTGGCGTTGATCGCCGCCAACGTGTGGACGTCCGTCCTGGGACTCCTGTTCGCCAACCACCTGGTCAAGATCACGCGCATCCGGGTTTCACTCATCATCCCCATCGTGCTCGTCATCAGCTTCGTGGGCGCGTTCGTCCTGCGGAACAACCTGCTGGATGCGTTTGCGGTGCTGGTGTTCGGGTTCATCGGCTACGGCATGAAGAAGTACAGCTATTCCTTCATCACCTTCATCCTGGCCTACGTGCTGGGAGAGATTGCCGAGGTGTCGCTGTTCCAGTCGTTGCTCATTTCGGATACCGGTTTCCTCATCTTCGTCACCCGCCCGATCTCGCTGGTGCTGACCCTGCTCATCGGCCTGGCCCTGGGCCTGCCCCTGCTCACGCCCCTCAAGCGGGCGTGGCAGCGCCGTCAACTGCCGGACGCCCCGTAGCGCCGCCGCCTCGGTCGAGACGGAGTACACCCCATGGCCTTCTACGCGGACCTGCACGTCCACTCCCGATTCTCCCGCGCCACCAGCCGAAACTGCGATCTGGAGCACTTGGCCATCTGGGCGCGCAAGAAGGGCATCGGCGTCGTCGGCACCGGCGATTTCACCCATCCGGCATGGCGGGCCGAGTTGAAGGAACATCTCGTGCCGGCCGAGCCCGGGCTGTTTCGCCTGCGGCCCGACCTCGAGAAGGTGGCCGAGCAGCAGCTTCCGCCGGCCTGCGGCGGCGCCCTCACCACGGTCCGGTTCATGCTGTCGGTGGAGATCTCGACCATATACAAGAAGGGTGACAAGACCCGGAAGGTCCATCACCTGGTCTACGCCCCGGACTTCGACTCGGCGGACCGGTTGGTGGCCGCCCTTTCGCGGATCGGTAACCTGCACTCGGACGGGCGGCCGATCCTGGGGCTGGACTCGCGGCACCTGCTGGAGATGACGCTGGAATCGGGGCCGGGCTCGTATCTCGTGCCGGCCCATGTCTGGACCCCGTGGTTTGCGGCGCTGGGCTCCAAGTCGGGGTTCGACGCCGTGGACGACTGCTACAGGGATCTGGCGCCGCACATCTTCGCCGTGGAGACGGGGCTCTCGTCGGACCCGCCGATGAACTGGCGGGTGTCGTCCCTGGACCGCTTCCGGCTGATGTCCAACTCCGACGCCCACTCGCCGGAGAAGCTGGGCCGGGAGGTGTGCGTCTTCCACACCGAGATGGACTACTTCGCCGTCCGCCGGGCGCTGGAGACGGGCCAAGGGTACGGCGGCACCCTGGAGTTCTTTCCGGAAGAGGGCAAGTACCACCTGGACGGCCACCGCAACTGCAACGTCCGGCTGGAGCCGGACGAGACCCGCAGACGCGACGGCCGCTGCCCGGCATGCGGCAAACCCTTGACCGTGGGGGTCATGCACCGGGTCGAGGACCTGGCCGACCGGGCGCCGGATGCCGCGCGACCCGACACCGCGGGCGACACCCAGGGGCTGATCCCGCTGCCGGAGATCCTGGCCGAGATTCACCGGGTGGGACCCAAGAGCAAACGGGTGGCGCAGGACTACGAAGGGCTGCTGGCGCGGCTGGGACCGGAGCTCCCACTCCTCAACACCCTCCCGCTGGAGGACATCGGACCGGCGGCGCCTTCGCTGGTGGCCGAGGCGTTGGCGCGGCTGCGCCGGCGGGAGGTGTTTCGGGAGGCCGGCTACGACGGCGTGTACGGGACCATTCGCCTGTTCCGGGACGCCGAGCTGGAGCGGCGCGCCCGCGGGGCATCGCTCTTCGGGGAGGAACCGTCGGTGCCGGTCCAGGCGGCCGCGGATCAAGGGACTCTCCTCCAAAAGCCGCCTGATCCGGCGCCCGCAACCGAAACGCCCGCGGTCAGTCCGCGACGGGACGATGCAACCGCGGGGCAACCGTCGCTTCTGGTGGACCTCTCTACCGGCAGCCGCGATCTGCTGGCCGGGCTTGACGCCGATCAGCGCCGGGCCGCTGAGGTCGTCGATGGTCCTTTGCTCATCGTGGCCGGACCCGGCTCGGGAAAGACCCGGACCCTCACCCACCGTCTGGTCCGCCTGATCACGAGCCACGGCGCGGCGGCGTCGGGCTGTCTGGCCGTGACCTTCACCCGCCGGGCCGCGGATGAGATGCGGGACCGCCTGCGGGTGCTGCTGCCGGACACATGGGCGGAGGTCCCGGTCCACACCTTTCACTCCCTGGGCCTCGCCATACTCCGTTGCCACTGGAACGCCGCGGGGTTGCAGCGGGGCTTCCGGGTGGCGTCGGATGCCGAGCGGCTCCAGTTGCTGCAGGACGCGCTGGGGATCTCCGAAAGGCAGGCCCGCGGCCGCTTGACCGCCATTTCCCACGCCAGGCGAACGGGCGCGCCGCCGGGAGACGCCATGCTCGCGCAAGCCGCGGAAGCCTACGTTCAAGGCATGGAAACACGCAACTGGTGCGACTTCGACGACCTTGTCATCCGCGCCGCGGACGCCCTGGAATCCGATCCCGAAACCCGGTCTCAGGTGCGGCAGCGGTATCCGTGGGTGTGCATTGATGAGTACCAGGATGTGGACCAACAGCAGGTCCGGCTCATCCGGCAACTCGTCCCTCCCGACGGTAACGTCTGCGCCATCGGCGACCCCGATCAGGCCATCTACGGCTTCCGGGGCGCGGACCGGCGGTTCTTCTCGGAGTTCACCGAGCACTTCCCGGGCGCCCGGGTAGTGCGGCTCAGCCGCAACTATCGGTCCAACCGCAACATCGTAACCCTCTCGTCGCAGGTCATCGCCGCATCGGCCTCCGCGGGACCGTCCATCCCGGTGCTCCACGACGCCCCCAACCGCGTCACCCTCCACGAAGCCCCGAGCGAAATGGCCGAGGCGGAATTCGTCGTGCAGTCGCTGGAGGAAACCCTTGGCGGCCACAGCTTCTTCTCCATCGACAGCGGACGCTCGGCCGAGGCCCAGGGGCACGACTTCTCGTTCTCGGATTTCGCCGTGCTCTACCGCACCGAGGCCCAGGCCAGTGCCCTGGTCGAGGCGCTGCAGCGCTCCGGCATGCCCTTCCAGCAGCGCTCCCACAACCCTCTTCTGGCTCATCCCGGCGTGGCCGCGCTCGGGGACACCCTGCGCCGCGACTCGGGCGCCGGCCCCGTACGGCAGCGGCTCGAAGCCGTCCGGCGCGGTGAGGAAACGCCTGCCGCGGACACGCTGGAAGCCTGCGAACTGTTGCGGCCTCTGGCCGACGCCTGCGGCGAAGACCTGGAACGCTTCCTTTCCGAACTGGCCCTGGGTACGCAGGCAGACACCTGGGACCCCCGCGCCGACCGCATCTCGCTGCTCACCCTCCACGCCGCCAAAGGCCTCGAATTCCCCGTCGTCTTCATCGCCGGCTGCGAGGACGGCCTGCTCCCCCTGACCTGGGGCAAAGCCGAACCGGAGGACCTCGCCGAAGAGCGGCGCCTGTTCTACGTCGGCGTCACCCGCGCCAAGACCCGGCTCTACCTTTGCCGCGCCCGCAAGCGGCGCTGGCGCGGAAAGGTCCGTGAGATGCCCCCTTCTCCCTATTTGGCCGACATCGAGGAACGACTGCTTGAGCAAAGCCGCGCGCGGCCTGCCGGAGCACGAACCCCGAAGCAGGACAACCAGTTGAAGTTGTTCTCGCAGACGGACCCCGAGACCGCTTGACTCCACTGGAAGTTCAGGGAAAAATTAGTCCTATGTCCAACAACGGATAAGGAGACGCCATGTACGCACTGAGGTTGGCACCGGTGGGCCTGATGGCCCTCGCTCTGGCTCTCGCCGGCTGCACAGAGAAGATGGGCAACAAGGAAGCCGTCGGGCTGCTGCTGGGCGCGGCCGGTGGTGGGCTCGCCGGCTCTCAAGTGGGCAAGGGTCGCGGAAAACTCGTGGCAACCGGCGTCGGGACATTCCTGGGCGCGATGCTCGGCAGCGAGATCGGCAAGTCGTTGGATCGCGCCGACCGGCTGGCCATGCAGCGCACAACGCAGCAGTCGCTGGAAAAGACGCCGGTGGGGAAGACCTCCACGTGGAAGAACCCTGATTCCGGAAACTATGGCTCGGTGACCCCGAAGAAGACCTATGAGCGGGGGGACGGAACGTACTGCCGCGAGTTCACCCAGACCATTACAATCGGCGGCCGCACCGAAGAAGCGTACGGCACCGCCTGCCGTCAGCCCGACGGAACCTGGAAACTGGTCTCAACCTAGTGTAGTGTCGCTCATATAGTATTGATTAAGTCGCCGCCGCCAGCCCCGCCCGGGCGCGTTCGACCTTCTCGAAGATCTCTTCGGTCGACTTCGTCCAGACCAGCGGCCGCGGATTCTCGTTGTACGTGTCCAGATACTGCCTGAGGCTCTTCTCCGGATGGCAGACCAAGATGAACGCGTTGCGCCGCAGGCACTGCTCGGTCAGCCGGGTGAAGAAAATCTGTCGGACACAGTCTCTATGGTCCGGCCAGATCGACCTCCTCCACGAACCGCACCCGCCTAACCGCTGGTGTCGTCACTGGTAAGCTCGACGTACGCGAGGCGGCCGTCAAATTGCCTAGTGTCGATCGCCTCGCTGCCGATAAATACCTGGATGATATTCTCGACGCGGACGACGGGTTGGAGTTCGACCACGGGGAAGATGTGGCAGAGCTTGGGGAATGACCATGTCGCCGCCCACGGCACCCAAGATCTACCACATCGTCCATGTGGACCGATTACCCTCCATCATCGCCGACGGTAGCCTCTGGTGCGATGCAGAGATGGCACGCCGGGCCGAGGTTAATGCCGCCATAGGCACTACTATCGGAATGAACAGCATCAAGCGCCGGCGGCTGACAGAGCGCGAACTCAGCAGCCATCCGGGTCTCTACGTTGGCCAGTGTGTGCCCTTCTACTTCTGCCCGCGTTCGATCATGCTCTACGTGATCCACTGTGCCAACCACGACGACCTCTCCTATCGTGGCGGACAAGGCCCCATCTTGCACCTCGAAGCTGATCTGCAGCAAACTGCGAGCTGGGCTGACCGTAATCGGCGTCGGTGGGCTTTTACGCTGTCGAACGCCGGGGCATCGTACTCCGAGGACCGCTCGGACTTGACACAGTTAGGTGAGATCGACTGGGACGCTGTCCGGACCCATCGCTGGTCGGGCGGGGGGATTTCTCCGGCGGTGAAAGAAGGCAAACAGGCCGAGTTCCTCGTGGAGCAGTCGTTTCCGTGGGAGCTTGTCAGTCGAATCGGAGTAATCTCTCAGCAGACCTATGAGCTAGTCCGAACAGCGTTAGATAAAGCGGACCACCAACCGAATCTTGAGATAATGCCGGGATGGTATTACTGACAGGCGAGAGGCAGAGATGCTCGAATTCAAGACGGGCGACATTCTCACTGAAGACGCGGACGCTTTGGTAAACACGGTGAACTGCGTGGGGGTGATGGGCCGTGGGATCGCGCACCAGTTCAAGAATGCCTTCCCTGAGAACTTCAAGGCCTACGCCGACGCTTGCAAGCGGCGGAAGGTGCAGCCGGGCCGTATGTTCGTGTTCGAGACCGGCCAGCTAACCAACCCGCGGTACATTATCAACTTCCCGACCAAGCGCCATTGGCGACACAAGAGCCGAATGGAGGACATCGACGCAGGGCTACAGGGGCTGCGGGAGGTGATCCGCGAGAAGGATGTCCGCTCCATTGCCCTTCCGCCACTGGGCAGCGGGCTCGGCGGGCTGAACTGGGGCGAGGTGCGCCCGAGGATCGAAAAGGCGCTGAGAGACTTCGCAGACCTTCGTATCGTGATCTTCGAGCCCGACGGAGCACCGGAGACCCGTCGAATATCCAAGCGCCGACCGGCACCGAAAATGACACCCGGCCGCGCTGCGCTTGTGGGCCTGATCGACCGTTATCTAAGCGGTCTACTCGACCCGTTCGTGACCCTGCTCGAAGTCCATAAGCTCATGTATTTCATGAAGGTCAGCGGAGAACCGGCCATGGAACGGCTTGAAGTCGTCAAGGCGCCCTATGGTCCCTACACGACAAACCTGACCCATGTGCTTAGCGAGATCGAAGGTTATTTCACCTCGGGATACCGTGACGGGGGCGATGCGCCCGACAAGCAGCTCGAACTGGTGCCGGGTGCGATAGATGACGCCGACACATTCCTGGAGAAGCATCCCGACACGCGTGCCCGGTTCGACCGGGTTGCCGAACTCGTCGCGGGGTTCGAGTCGTCATTCGGCCTGGAGCTTCTGTCAACAGTGCATTGGGTGATCACACGTGAATCCCCGGGAAACCTCGAAGGGGTGATATCCTGCGTCTACAGTTGGGATGATCGCAAGAAGCAGTTCTCGGCCCGTCAGATCGGGTTGGCTGCTGATGTCCTGGCGAAGAAGGGCTGGATCGAACCGGACGCACTCCACGCTGGATGAGCGACACGTCGTTCGGGCTCGCGTCCGGGCAGCCAGGACCGTCGTAGACCCGGGCTCCGACCACACGGACGCGCGGCCGGCCTCACCGTTCCGGAACCCGGCTCACAGGCCCATCACCTTCCACACCACCCCCGAGTGCAGCGGAGCGCCCATGACCACGATGAAGACGACGTAGACGAAGGCCCAGGTGGCGGCGGTGATGGAGAGGGTCATGAGCCAGCTCTCGGAGGAGCGGAGGCGCATGAACAGGATGAGAAAGAGGGGGATGGCTACCAGGTAGCCGAGGAAGTAGATCAAGGCCATGAGCAGCAGCAGCCAGGCGGCGAAGCTGAACTCGCGGCGGTAGACCGTGCTGGAAGGGCGGCTTTCCCCGGAAGGTTCGACGGCGCGACCGGTTTCGATGCCGAAGAGGTCGTATTCCTGGAAGAAGCTCAGGCGGCGGGCGACCGCGGGTATCATGTCGATCAATAGCTGGAGCAGGGTGAGCAACAGCGTGGGGACGGCGATGATGAAGGGCACCAGACGGGCGCGCGGCTGATAGTCCAGGGACAGCACGAGGAAGACGAGAACGAGAACGAAGACGCCGAGGGTGAAAAGGGTCCGGTCGGTCAGTTTCACGGGTGCACCTTACGTCGAACAGACGGCCGGTCCGGCTTCCTTCAGGCGTCTCTCCGCTCCAGCCGCAACGAGAGACCGCCCCGCTGGACACGGACCTGCCGAAGGTCGCGAACGCCCGCGAGCTGCTTCATAAGCTCGGAGACAGGACGGCCGGCATCGAGAAATTCCTCCGGCGCGCCGGCGGCCAGCATCTCCTTGACCGAGTCGGGGCCGGCGATGACCCGCAACACCAACTCCTCGTCCGACACGCCCGGGCCGCCGAACTTTTGCCGTACCTCATCCAGGGAGGGTTGCGGCCGGGTCCAGTCCTTCCACGCTTGGGCTCGCGGCCGGCTGAGGATCTTGTCCTTGACGTCCGCGTCCATGAGCCGGGCGCCCTCTTCGCCCCAATACCCCAGGGCATACTGGATGCTCTGGTCCGTGACCTCTTTGTAGCGCTCCCCCACCATGACGTTGACCGCGGCCTGAGTGCCCACGAACTGGGCCAGCGGCGTCACCATGATGGGATAGCCGTACTCCTCCCGCACGCGCCCGGCTTCCTCCAGGGTCTCCTCGATCCGGTTGCCCATGCCTACGGCCGTGAGCTGGTAGCGCAGGTTGGAGATCATGCCGCCGGGGACCTGGTGCAGGTACTGCGCGTAGTCGTACTCCCTGGGGGCGCCGATGGGGAGGTCTTCCTGTCGGGCCACGCGGGTGAAGTGCTCTTCCACCGGCTTGACGGCTTCCAGGTCCACCCGCGGCGTCAGGCCGAGGGCCTGGGCGTTGGCCGCCACGTTGTAGATGGAGGGTTGGGACGAGCCGTTGGCCAGCGGCGGAATGGCGGTGTGGAGCGTCTTGACCCCCATTTTGAGGGCCTCGACGTAGTTCAGGGGCGCGAGGCCGTTGTTGCAGTGGGCGTGGAACTCCAGCGGGATGTCGCCGACATTGGCCATGACCAGTTGGAGCATCTCCCGGGTGCGCTCGGGCGTCAGCAGCCCGCCGACGTCCTTGAAACAGATGCGATAGGGCCGTAGCGCCGCCAACTCCCGCGTCTTCCGCACGTAGTACTCATTGGTGTGTTTGGGCGAGACCGAGTAGATGATGTTAGCCACCACCTCCATGCCCATGCCTCCCAGGAGCTCGATCTCCTTGGCCAGCACGCTGTAGTCGTTCCACGGGTTCGACGAACGTGTGAGGGTGATGCCGTGGGCGATGACGCGCTCCATCATGAGGTGGAGCACGCACGGAGGAATGGGCTCGAACCCGGAGCCGATGCCGCCGTGATAGCGCAGCCGGGTCCTGGAAAACCGCTTCACCCCGAGCCGCACCCAGTCCCAGGGATTCTCCTTGTGCTCCCGCACCTGCTTGATGATGCTGGCGAAGCCGAAGAACTCCATGGACTCGAATCCGCAGCGGTCCATCTTTTCGGCGGCGCCGAGCATGGCGCCGATGCGCATGCCCAGCGCCCACAGGCTCAACTGCCCGTCCCTTATGGTGGTGTCGATGAAACGTATCTCGCTCATGTCCGTCCGTTTATCCTCATCCTCGTTTGCCATGGTAGGTTACCTTGTCCGAAGACGTCAATGACCGTACCGCCGGCACTGTTTGTGGCGCCAGCCGTTGGTGACGACCGTACCGTCGTCACCAACGACGACACAGGCATCAAGTTGATCTTCCATCCGCCTGTATGGAATGGAGCCGAACTCGCATTTTTGCCTTTTCGTGTCCTCTTGTCGAAATAGCATACATTCGCCCACTATGTCGGCAGACATGTCCTTCTCGCACCGCCCTGCCTGATCTGGTAACATGGCGTCTCTTTGCCAGTCGCCGACAAGACCGGCGCACTGCGGGAAAGGAGATTCCGATGGCCGACCGCGTGACCCTGGAGGTCTTCTCCGACTTCGTGTGACCGTGGTGCTATCTCAGTACCGGGCGTATTGAGAAACTGCGGCAGAACTATGATCTCAACGTGGTGTTCACCCAGTTCCCGTTGCATCCCGAGACCCCGGCCGAGGGCAAGCCGCGTCACGTGAGCGGACCCGGCCGGGTCGATGCCATGCTGACCCAGGAGGGTCTGCCGTTCGCCGAGCGCAAGTTCAGCTACAACAGCCGGCTGGCGCAGGAACTCGCCAAATGGGCAGAGCGCGAAGGCCGGGGCGAGGCGTTTGACAACGCGGTGTTCCGCGCGTACTTCGTCGATGCCGTCAACATAGGAAAGCCGGAAGTCCTGCTCCAACGGGTGGAAGAGGCGGGGTTGCCGGTCGAGGAGGCCCGCCGGGTCCTGTCCGATCGGACCTTCCAGCAGGCCGTGAACGACGACTGGCAGCGGTGTCATTCCCTGGGCGTGTCGGCCGTGCCGACCTATCTTGCGGAAGGCTTGGCCATTGTGGGCGCCGAGCCCTACGAACGGCTGGAGCGGCTCGTCACCGAGGCGGGCGCTGCCCGGCTGATGGCGGCCGCGGACGCATGACCCGGAGGCCACACCGTACGCCGGGATTCCGACGGTGAGCCCAAGCCGTAAGACCGTTACGGGAATTCGATGTCAGGCATACCCGAGATCGACTTCGGACCCTTCCTGAACGGTGACGCCGCCGCCCGCAGCCGCGTAGCGGACGAGATTCGCGCGGCCTGCAGCGAGTTCGGCTTTCTCAACGTGACCAACCTGCCGTTGCCGACGGGCCTGGTGGAACGGGTGTCGGCCAAAGCCAGGGAGTTCTTTGCCTTGCCCAGGGAGGTCAAGGAAGCCATCGGACGGTCCGATCTGGACGTGATCTCGGGCTACGTCGGCGTCGCTGTCGAGCACCTCGATACGGAACAGCCCGGGGACCTCAAGGAATCCTTCAGCCTGAACCAGGCCAGCCTGAAGCTTCTCGACCATTGGCGCATTCCCGTAGCCGGTTTCCGTCAGACGGTCCTGGACCTCCACGAGGCGGGCGCCCGGGCGTGCGCGGCGCTGGTGCAAGCCATGGCGCTATCCGTGGGGGCGCCGGGAGACTTCTTCGTGGACAAGCACGCGCCTCACGCCAGCACCGTGCGTTTCTTCCACTACCCGCCGCTGGAGCGTCAACCCGGCGCAGGCCAGTTGCGTGCCGGAACGCATACCGACTACGGCACCGTGACCCTTGTCTTTCAGGATTCGGTGGAAGGCCTGGAAGCCCTGGTTGACGGTGGATGGCTGACTGTCCCGGTGGTCCCCGGCGCCGTCACGGTCAACGTGGCGGACCTGCTGTCACGCTGGACCAACGGCATCTACCGGTCGGCGACGCATCGCGTGGCATTGCCCGGCGCGGACGTGATGCAGTCCCGGTACTCCACGGTCTTCTTCTACAATCCCAACAGCCAGGTCACGGTCCGCTGCATGGATTCGTGTTGCGACGCCGACCGTCCCCGGCAGTATCCGCCCATCGTGGCCGGGGAATTCCTCCGGCGCCGCCGTGCCGCCCAATATGAATGAGCCGGAGGGTCGGCCGCAAAGGCCCGGTGGTGCGAGCGCGGGCGGGTTCGAAACCCGCCCCCTGCAACCCGTCCGCTACCGGCAACAAGGGATTCGGCGGCTTCAGGAATTTCCGGTGCGGGGCGCCATGCTGCGTTCGAGAAAACTGCGGAGCACCGGCGCCACCGTGACGTTGGGCTCCTGATCGACCCGGCGGCGGTCGGGCTCGTTGGGCAGGTAGGTGAACCACGAGTGCCCGGCGCCCGGGACGAACAGAGTCTCGACTTCGGCGCCGGCGGCGCGAAGCGCGGCGATGAAACGCTCGGACTGGTTGTGGTGGACGATGGGGTCCTGCTCACCGTGGATGATGAGGTAGGGGACCCCCGGGGGCACGCCCTGAGCCTCGACGCCTTGAAGCGGCGAGAACCGGCGGTAGTCTTCCGGGGCCTGGGCCGGCGTGTTGCCCATGAGCTTGCCCACCGGGTCGTCCATCCGCGCCTGGGTCACCTCCCACCAGTCGATCAGGTCGTAGATGCCGTACACGCCTACCACGGCACGCACATGGGGCCTCACCCAATCCTCGAGGGAGAGCAGCGTTGCCATGTGTCCGCCCGCCGAGTCGCCCACGAGCCCGAGCCGCGCCGGATCGACGCGCAACGCGGGCGCCTCCTCCACCAGCCAGCGCAGGGCCCGTTGCACATCCTCGTGCACCCCCGGCCAGGAAGGCGAGACCTCCGTTGACAGCCGGTAGTCCACCGCCACCACGGCGTAGCCCCGGGCTGCGAGCCAAGGCCCCCACTCCTGGTACTGGCGCGGCGCGCCCCGGGCCCAGGCCCCGCCATGCAGGCACAACAGCGCCGGGTACGGCCCCGCCCCCGTGGGCAGGTACAAATCGTTGCACAGTTCCCCTTCGGGGCCGCCCCCGTACGGCACGTTGAGCCGGATCTCCACCTGACGTCCTGCAAGGCTCATCTCTCCGAGTCTCCCATCCGGCATTCGCGCGCACCTGCCTACCTGCTTGGTACAGGCTAACCGACCCGCTACCGCTTTGTCAAAAATACCTATACGGCGACGTGATCAGCGACCTGTGCGCCGCGCTCGTGGGCGGGCTCGGAGTGGCGCCGGGGGCCAATGAGAAACCGGGCTGGAAGAGGACGCCGGTCCGCCAGAACGCGCAGCAACTCGAACAGTTGGGGTTGGCGTTGGAACTCATCGATGACGATGAGTCCTTGCAGTTCGCTCAAGGTGAGCGGAGCGATGTCCGCCTGGAGTGGCGTGCGGGGATCTTCAAGGTCGAAGTATACCCCTCCGTCGTGCCTGCTGATATGCCGAGCAATCGTTGTCTTGCCGCATTGTCTCGGCCCCAGCAGCAGCGTGACTGGATATTCACCCAGTGCCGCGCGGATACGTTGTTCAAGATGCGGTCTTGGAAGGAGGTTCATTTTTCCTCGAAAATTGCCATGCGTACTGGTTATTTCAAGGAAAATGGTCCCAAAATCGACTCGGAGGTCGGACGGCTCTCATCGCAGGGCCGGCATGACTTCCCGGGCGAAGAGGTCGAGGGACGCCGTGGACGCCTCGCGGGAGATGCCCGGGACGGAGAAGCGGCAGATGAGGTGGTCGAGCCCGAGCTCTTGCCGGAAGCGCGAGATCTCCCGGAAACAGGTTTCGGGGTCGCCCAGGATGATACGGTTCTCGGCGAGCCGCTCGATGGTGAGCTCGCCGGGCGGCCGCTTGATGATCGGGTGCGGCCAGCGGAAGTACATGTTTTCGTAGGCCCGGATGAAGGACTCCCCGGCGGACTCCAGCGCCTGCGCGGTGGTGCCGGCAACGAACACGTAGCGGAACGCCGCGATCTCGCCCGGCTCCTTGCCCAACGCCCCGCGCGTCTGTCGATACGACGCCACACAGGCCGAAAGCTCCGCCAGCGCCGCCGACGGCCCGCCCAGCCAGGCGTCGCCCAGGCGCGCCGCCCGCTCGATGGCGGGCGCGGTCCAGGCGCCGAACCAGATGGGCGGCGCCGGCTGCTGCACCGGTCTCGGGCCCACCGTGGCGTCTTCGACGTGGTAATGGCGGCCATGATGCGTGACGTGGACCTCGGTCCAGAGACGGCGCAGGAGGGCGGCTGCTTCGTCGAGCCGGCTGCCGCGCTGCCTGACCGACAAGCCGAAGGCGGCGAACTCCTCGGGTGCGTATCCGGCCCCCACCCCCAGGATGAGGCGGCCGCCCGAGATCATGTCCACCATGGCCCCTTCCTCAGCGACGCTCAAGGGATGATAGAGGGGCAGCAGCAGAACGCCGGTTCCCAGCGCCACCCGGCTGGTGCGGGCGGCGATGGCGGCAAGTCCCAGGAGCGGCGCCGGATAGAGGACCGGATTGTTGTGGTGCTCGCCGAGCCAGACCGAATCGAACCCCGCGGCTTCCGCGCGCTCGCATTCCCGGATGGTCTCCTCGAAGCTCTCGGTGCCCTGCAACGGGCTCAGTCCCAGTTTCATCAGCTCTCCCGTTCCCTGGTGTCGTGTCCTGCATGAACCGCGGCGAACGCCTCGCCCGCTTTGGCCACGAAGGCTCGGACCCGGCGGGGGTCCTTGCGGCCGTGGTCATCCTCGACGCCGGTGTGCGCGTCGACGCCGGCCGGCCTCACCGCCTCGACGGCCCGGGCGACGTTCTCCGGCGTCAGTCCTCCCGCCAGCAATACCGGTCGCGGGCTGAGTTCCACCAGCCGACGGCTGATGCGCCAATCGTGGGTCTTGCCGGTGGCCCCGGAGGCGCCGGTGCAGGGGTCGAAGGTGTCCGTGATGAAGCCGTCCACGTGCGGCGCAAAGGCTGCCACTCGGGCTTCGAGCCCCGCTAGGTTGCCGTCCCGTACGATCAGGCTCTTGATCACTTGCAGACCTGGAAGCAGCGCCCTGAGCTCGGCCACTCGGGCCTCACCGATGGGACCGTGCAACTGAACGCCGGCGCAGCCGAGCCTGCCGCACATGGCAGCGATGGAGCGCGAGTCGTCGAGGTAGGTGATCAGCCACGCGCGCGGACTCAGGTCCAGCGCTCGGATGATGAATGCCGCGTCGCCTTCCGAGAGATCCTCTCGGTGGGCGTCCAGCCCCAGGGGAAAGCCGAGCCGGTGGACGCCGCTCTCGACCAGCATCCGCGCCTCGGCCTCGTCGAGAATGCCGGCGACCTGAATGACCGGACTCGCCATGACCGGGGCCGCGACCCCTCCCCCTGCCTCGGAGCCACGGCTCACGGCTTCCCACCGTCAACCGATTCCACATAGCGCCGCAGCACGTACAGACCGTCCGGGGTGAACGGCTCCGTCGCCGCCGCCTCGAACACCCGGTCAACCGCCATGAAGGCGCCGCTCTCCACTTCCTCTTCCTGGAGCGTCACCGCGCCGTCGTAGACGCATCGGTAGGCCGCGCCCCACACCCGGCTGTGGGTGTCCGCATGGTAGAACTCGAACAGGCTCTGGAGCGGAGCGTCGCGGATGCCCATCTCCTCCTCGAGCTCGCGACAGGCGCCGTCGATATAGCTCTCGCCGGCCAGCACGACGCCGCCGGCCGCGGGATCGTAGTACCCTGGGAACACGTCCTTGGTCAGGGTGCGCTTCTGCACGTAGACTTGGCCCCGGGAGTTGAACACCAGGATATAGGTGCTGCGATGCGGCAGCCGTCTCGCCCGCATTTCCCGCCGCGCCGCGGAGCCGACGACATGGTTGTCCTCGTCCACGATGGCCACGATTTCATCGGCCGGGTTCACGTGCGGCACGTTAACGGCCCATCCATGCCTTGTCAACCAAACCTGTCAAAAGGCCGTCAGCACAACGCCGCCCGCGCATATCAGCAACGCTCCGATGACCGCCTTGGACGTGACCCGTTCCTGATCCTTGAGCAAGAGGTGCGTGAAGGTCACCGAAAACAGCGGCGTGGTGGCGATCAGGGGGTCCACCAGCACCACGTCGCCGAGGCTCAGCGACAACATGTAGGCGGTGATGCCGCAGCTCGTGACCACGCCCGAGAGCCCGAACCAGAGCACCGTGCCACGGTTGACCCGGACGTCGCGGTAACCGTGCCCAACCACCATATAGAGGAGCAGGCCGCAGAGGCTCCCCATCAACGTCAAGCAGATGGCCAGCGGCACCGACGTCAGCATCGAGTAGCCGAACTTGCGAATGGGGCTGGCGACGCCCCCCAGAACCGAAGCGCCGATGGCGAACAGCAGATCCCGCTTGCGGAAGGCCGTCAGCGCCTGGCGGTCGCGCATGCCCAGCACGGTCGCTCCCAGAATGATCATGACGGTGCCGCTGGCGAGCGCCACGGTCCATTGCTCGCCCAGCCATGCGACGGCCAGCAGGCCGGCGAACAGAGGCGAGGTATTCCTGAGCGGCGAGGCCCGGGCGACGCCGACCCGGGAGATGGCCTCGTAGAACAGGAACTGGGTCGTCAGCGGCGCCACCGCCCCGGCCAGCATGAACCACCCCACCGCGGGCGCCGACGCCTGCGTCCAGTCCGCCCACGGCCCCATGACCGCCAGCAACACCGTGCCCATGGTCATGATGTTGAAGGTGATGGCGGTGGTGGGTGAGCCGGTGCTCAGTCCGTAGCGCACCAGGATGTGGGCGGAACCGAAGAAGAACGCGGCTCCCAGAGCGGTCAGTGTTGCCATGTGTAGGGGGACCCGCGGACCGCGACGCCGTTCTGCGAGACGGCACGCGATACGGGACGGCCCACTATACAATACCCGGGTGAGATAGGCTAACCTGTGCCGGACGGAGACGGATGACCATCGCGCGAGTCCCCGCGCGCTCCACAACGAAGGAGAAGAAGACATGGCCTACGACGACCGCAGCGTGAAACCCATGAGCTCCAGCCTCTTGCGGGCGCAGATCGGGACCAGGCTCCTGGCCGGCCTCTACGATACGGTTCCCACCATGATGACCAGCGCCATCAGGCTGTCGGTGGAGTTGCCCGGCTCCGCCGCGTCCGCGGGGCCGCCCTTCGCCTTCAACATCGCCATCAGCCCGGCCTGGTGCAGCGGCATCCAGGGCGCCCGCCTGGTGGGCCGGGGCAAGATCGACATCGGCTGGCTCAATCCCTCGGTCATCGCCTCCATGGCCTGTCACGGGCGCGGCGCGTTTCGGAAACCGCTGCCGTTGCGGGCGCTGGCGGTCTTTCCCTCCAACGACCGCCTGGTGGTGGCGGTGGCGCGCAAGTTCGGCATCCGCTCCATGGAAGAGCTCAAGCGTCGGCGCCCCGCCCTCAGGGTCTCGGTGGCCACCAACGACTGCGTCAACTTCGCCATCCAGGCGGCACTGCGGGCCCACAGAATGAGCCTCAAGACCTTCGAGGAGTGGGGCGGCGTGGTGGAGCCGGTGGTGCGGCCGAGCAACCCGCGGCGCCTGGAGGGAATCGCCTCCGGCGACGTGGACGCGGTCATCGACGAGGGGCTGCCGTCCTGGGCCGGGGCCGCGGTGGAGCAGGAGATGGCGTTCCTGCACTTCTCGCCCAAGGCCATGGCGTGGCTCGACCGCTACGGCTTCAGCCGCGCGCCTTTGGACGGCCCGCTGTTCGACGGAAAGCTGCCCGAGCCGGTAACCGCGGTGGACTTCAGCGGCTGGCCCATCGTCACCCACGCCGGGATGCCGGACGAGCTGGCTTACCACGTGGTCCAGGTCATCGAGGGAATGCGCGAGCAGATCGCCTACGACACGCCGGGGGTCCCGTCCATGACGCAGTTCTGCACCGATACCCCGGACGGGCCGCTGGACCTGCCGCTGCACCCCGGGGCCGAGCGCTACTACAGGGAGAAGGGTTACCTGTAAGGAACGCGGGCGTCTCGCCCGCGGCCGGCGGACACGCCCCGCGCCGCCCCTGGATCCCGGGTCCAGCCCGGAATGACGACAGGGGCCTTGGGCGGGCTATTTTCGGAATCCACAAGTCCCGAACTAGGCCGAGCAGATGACGTTGACCACGGCTTGGCGCTGCTCCACCTGAACCGCCTTGAGGCCCCGCTCCAGAGCCGACATGAGGTCGGCCGGATCTTCCACCCGCTGGCCGTAGCCGTCGGCCACCTCCACCGCCTTCTCGTACTTGTCGACGCTGTCGAGCATGGTGATGGGCTGGTGGGTGCTCCGGGCCGCGTGGCCGTCCGGGTTGAGCCCCACGGTGGCCCGGCGCACCGCTTGCCATCTCTGGTTGTTGAAGATGACGGTGAGGATGGGAAGCTTCTGCTCCGCTCCGACGTAATGGCTGGCGATGGGATTGCCGAACATGTAGGAGCCGTCGCCGTGGGTACCGATGACCAGCCGGTCCCGGGCCGCGAGCTTGGCGCCCAACGCCACCCCGAGGCCGTGTCCCAAGCCCGACGCGGCGCCGGCATTGAGCAGCGTGCCCGGCTGGGTGATGTCGATGTGCGACGAGGCGAGCTGCGATTCCTTCACGAGGATGGTGTCGTCGTCCTTGAGCTGATTGATGCAGTGGGTGACCCACACCGGATGCAGCGGCTTGTCGTTCCTGACCTTGTCGAGCCTCGCGGCCCAGCCGTCGCGTTGCTTCTGCCACATCTCGGTCAAGGCTTTGCGGCGCTTGTCGATGTTCGTCCGGACCCGCGCCTCGTGAGCGGACAGGGCCTCGTTCAGGACCGCAAGGCCGAGGTCGGTGCCGCACGCCAGGGCGATGTCGCAGGGGTGGCCGCGCAACGGCACGTAACTGTGCAGCGGGTCTGCACCCATGTGGATAACCTTGGCGTCGTCGCGCACCTTGTCCGTCGCCGGGAGCCACGGCACCGCCACGTCGACGACCAGGATGACGTCCGCCTGACCGAGCAACGGATCGAGGTCGTACCCGAGATTCATCGGGTGGTCGGTGGGCAGCGACATGTAGCGGTTGCGGTACTGGACCACGGGAATCGCGTAGCGCTCTGCCAAGTCGCCCAGCGGCTGCCAGACCCGCGGATTGCGCCCGGCCCAGTTGGTGATGATCAGCGGGTTCTCGGCGCCGGCCAGCAACGCCGCGGCCTCGTCCGTGGCCGCGGCGTTGGGATAGGGCGGCGCCGAGGCCTGCTGGCGCCCGGGCGACTCGTAGGTGAACTCGTCCAACTGCTCGCTGAGCACTTCCCTGGGAAGGCTCAGGTAGACCGGACCGGTGGGCTCGCTCTTGGCTACCGCCAGGGCCCGGTCGACGATGGTCTCGGTCTGCTTGCCGTTACGGAGCTCGTAGTCCCACTTGGCCGCCTCGCGCGCCATGGAGGCCTGGTCGAACATCTCCTGGGTCCAGTGGATGTCCAGGCTACGGTGCCCGGCCAAGCCTTCCTCGTTGGTGGGCGTCCGGCCCGCGGTGAACAACATGGGGATGTTGCCGCGGGCGGCGTTCAGGAGACCGTTCATGCCGTTGGCGGTCCCCACGTTGACGTGCACCATCACCGCCTGGGGCTTGCCCGTCACCAGATAGTAGCCGATGGCCATGTGCATGGCGGTGTTCTCATGGGGGCAGGTGACCGGTTCGGGGATCCGGGTCTCCAGGTTCCGGGCCTTGGCCAGCGCCTCCACGATGGGCGCGAAGTCCGTACCGGCGTTGGCAAAGAAGTAATCCACGCCCCGGTCCGCCAGCAGCGCCAGATAGGCATCCGCCACGGTCACGTTCAACAGTGTTGTCTTGGCCATCTCGTCCCTTTCTCGTTCATGGGTTCCGAAACCGTCCCCTCGGTGCGGCAACGACCCGTTCGACGCTATTGGTATATGATTGCGGGGGTACCGGCAAGGCGAGGGTGCCGAGGGTGCCGGGCCTCTCTCCACGCGCTGACCTTGGACGAACGCGATTGATTCTGGTTAACAAGAAGGTATCGTGATCGAGTTCGGTCCCGCGAAACGCAAATCCACACTCGAAGGTCAGGGAACGGTGGCAAAGGGATCGAAACGCAGGCTTCCGAAGGTATTCGTGGACAGGTCCGCGATTCACGGAGACGGGCTCTTCGCCGGCGAAAAGATCCGGCAGGGGCGGCGCATCATCGAGTACAAGGGCGAGCGCATTCCCTCCGGCGAAGGCACCACCCGGTCCAGGGACGACGAGGAGCTGACCTATATCTTCACGCTCAACGACAAGTATGACGTGGACGGCGCCGTGAACGGCAACGAAGCGCGGTTCGCCAACCACTCCTGCAACGGCAATACCTACGTGGACATCATCCGCAACCGGATCTGGCTCATCGCGGAGCAGGACATCGACGAAGGCGAGGAGATTACCTTCGACTACCGGCTCCAGGGGGACGAGCTATACGAGTGCGTGTGCGACGCCGAGCATTGCCGCGGTTACATGAACGACGCCGACGACGAGTTGGTGAAGAAAGCGCTGAAGAAGACGAACGAAAAAAGGTGAGGAAGGCCAAGAGCAGACCACAGGCCCACGGCTGTAGGCCATAGGGTAAGAAAGCGGATCACCAAGTCCTTTGGACTCCCAACGAACCGTCATGACGAGCTATCCTTTCAGTGAGCGGGACCTGGCGCAGCTCCGGCGACGGGGCATCCCTCCCGAGAGGGCAGTGGCCTGGCTGGAGACGTTTGCCGCAGGTGTTCCCCATGCCGCCCTGGACCGTCCCTGCACGAGAGGCGACGGTATCATGGTCATCGACGAAGGCGACCTTGACCGGCTGTGCCGGCGCAGCAATGAAGCGGCGCAGGCCGGACGATTTCTCAAGTTCGTTCCGGCATCGGGAGCGGCCACCCGGATGTTCCAGCCGCTGCTTGCGGCCGGAAACCATGCCGCCGGTGCGGAGGCCACCGTGGACGGTCTGCGAGATCGACCGGAATACCCGGCCCTGCGGGAGTTCATGGCAAGTATCGAGAGGTTTGCCTTCCATCCCGAATTGACGGCGGCCCTGGAGCGGCAAGGCAGACGCCTTCAACCCCTGCGCGACGCCGGGCGATTTCGCGAGGTCCTGGATTGCCTCCTGGGCGTCGAAGGGCTCGGCTACGGCGAGCTTCCCAAGGCAGTCATCCCGTTCCATCGTTATCCGAACGACTGCCGCACACCGATCGCCGAACATCTGGTGCAGGCGCGCGCCCATGTCCGGGACCGGAGCGGGACGGTGCGCGTCCACTTCACGGTATCGGCCGAGCACCGGACGGCCGTGGAGCGTCACCTCGCCGAGGTCTGCCGCCGCTACGAGGGCAACGACGCGCGTTACGACGTGACATTGTCGGAACAGCGGCCCGACACGGACACCCTGGCGGCGGGACTCGACAACCGGCCGTTCCGGCAACGGGACGGGAGCCTGTCGCTCCGGCCCGGCGGCCATGGCGCCCTGCTGGCGAACCTGAACGATCTCAAGGCCGATGTCGTGTTCATCCAGAACATCGACAATGTCGCCGTGCGCGCAGGCGCCGCCATCCGTTACAGGAAGGCACTGGCGGGCTACCTGGTGGAGCTTCAGGCGCGCCTGTTCGAGTATCTCGATGGGCTCCACCCCGGCGCGACGCCGTCTTTCCTGGAGGAAGCGCTCCACTTTGTCCGGGTCACACTCTCCGTCGTCCCGCCGGAAGACCTGACGGGCGCGCCCGCGGCGGATCGAATACGCTTCCTGCAAAAGACCCTCGACCGTCCTCTGCGGGTCTGCGGCATGGTGCCATCCACCGGGGAGCCCGGAGGCGGACCCTTCTGGGTGAGGGGCGCCGGCGGTAACCCCTCGCTGCAGATCGTCGAGTCCGCGCAGGTCGATATGGCGCAGGCGCGCCAGAGGGACATCTTCGCCTCCTCCACCCACTTCAATCCCGTGGACTTGGTATGCAGCGTCCGCGACCGCTCAGGGACGTGCTTCGACCTGATGCGTTTCAGCGATCCCGAGAGCGGATTCATCTCGATCAAGTCCGCAGACGGCCGGAAGTTGAAAGCCCTGGAACATCCGGGGCTATGGAACGGCGGGATGGCGGACTGGAACACGGTGTTCGTCGAGGTTCCGCAAGAAACCTGCACTCCGGTGAAAACCGTGTTGGATCTGCTGCGGAAAGAGCATCAACTGTAGTGTCCCGTATGACAAGCAGGAAAGATTGTGTCCGGCAACTCCCTTGACGCTGCCGCGCGGCGTTTGAAATAGAGATCATGCAAGTCTATATTTCGATCATCGTCCAGTGTCGTCATGAGCCGCGGCAGCTATCAGATCGAGGCCGGAGCCGCGTGGTGCGGGAGAGAGAGAGGTAGATCGTGGTCACACGTTTTGGAACGCGGCTTTGGCGGCGTAAGGCCGATGCGGAGAAAGAAAACGGGATGTCCGGCGCTACTCCAGAATCCGTTCTCGAAGCATTGAAGACCGTGGAGGATCCCGAGCTGCACAAGGACATCGTGACGCTTGGGATGGTGAAGGACCTTGCGGTGGAAAACGGCAAGGTGTCCCTGACCGTCGAACTGACGACCCCGGCGTGTCCCCTGAAGGACAAGATAAAGGGTGACGTGGAGCAGGCCCTGGCGCCTCTGGGAGTCTCCGAGATCGCTTTGGAGTTCGGCGCCCAGGTGCGCGGCAGCAAGACGGGCGCGGGGACCACGGATCTGCTGCCGAGCGTCAAGAACATCGTGTTGGTGGCGTCCGGCAAGGGGGGCGTGGGCAAGTCCACGGTCGCGGCCAACCTCGCGGTGGCGCTCAAGATGCACGGAGCTTCGGTGGGGCTGCTCGACGCCGATATCTACGGTCCCTCGGTGCCGATTCTCATGGGCGTCAGCGAGGAGCCCGGCAAGGTGCCGGTGGGCGACGGCTTCAAGCTCGCGCCGCCCATGGCCCACGGGCTTCCCGTGATGTCCATCGGGTTCTTCCTGGAGCCGGACCAGGCGGTGATCTGGCGCGGCCCCATGCTCGGCAAGGCCTTGCAGCAGCTCATGTCCGACGTGCAGTGGGGCGAGCTGGACTACCTGGTGGTGGACATGCCGCCGGGCACCGGAGACGTGCAGATCACCTTTTCGCAGCAGCTCAAGTGCAGCGGCGCGGTGCTGGTGGCGACGCCGCAGGACGTGGCCCTGGCCGATGTGGTGCGGGCCAAGTCCATGTTCGACAAGGTCAACATTCCCATCGTCGGGATGGTCGAGAACATGAGCTACTTCGTGTGCGACGGCTGCGGCAAGCAGCACGAGATCTTCTCCCGGGGCGGAGCTCAACGGGCCGCGGATAGTTTCGGAGTCCCTTTTCTCGGAGAGATCCCCATGGTCTCCGCGATTCGCGAGTGGGGCGACAAGGGCACGCCGATCCTGGCGCGGGAGCCCGACTCGCCTACAGGCCAGGCGTTCCTCGACGTGGCCGCGCGGCTGGCCGGCCAGCTTTCCATCGCTTCCGAGGCGGCCGACAAGGCGCCCGGCCTCAAGATCGTGACGAGCTGACCCGCAAGACGTTCGTGGCTGCTCCCGTAGAGATCAATCACGTCAAAGCCCAGGGCATCGTCCGCATCACCTGGGACGACGGGCACTCGGGCGAGTATCCCAGGGAGCATCTGAGGGGTTACTGCCCCTGCGCCCTCTGCCAGGGGCACGAGCCCGCCGTCGAGAAGCGATTCGTGGAAGTACCGGACGTGGGCCTCGATGCCATCGAGCCGGTGGGAAACTACGCCGTCTGCTTCCGCTGGAGCGACGGGCACGTCACCGGGATCTATACCTTCGACTACCTGCGCTCGTTGTGTCCGTGTAGCGAGTGTGAGAAGAATTGACCAGGAGGAGCAATGGTTACCAAGGAACAGGTCTATGAGGCCTTGCAGGACTGTTACGACCCCGAGATCCCGGTGAACATCGTGGACCTCGGTCTGGTGTACGACGTAGAGGTCGAGGACGACGCCGTGGCGGTCAAGATGACCCTGACCACGCCGGGATGCGGGATGGGCGGCATGATCGCCTCCAACGCCCAGTCCCTGATCATGGAGATCCCCGGCGTCAAGGATGCCAACGTGGACCTGGTCTGGGATCCGCCCTGGGACCCGAGCCGGATCAGCGAGGAAGCGCGGGAAAAACTCGGCATCGGGTAAGTCGCGGGGCGCAACCGGCCATCCCTCATCCCTTCCCCTACCCACCATGGATCAGGGCTGGATACACGTCCGCGGCGCCAGACAGAACAACCTCAAGGACCTCGACCTCCAGATTCCCCTCAATGCACTGACGGTGGTGACCGGCGTCAGCGGGTCGGGCAAGTCCACCGTCGCCTTCGACATCCTGTACGCCGAGGGTCAGCGCCGGTACGTCGAGAGCTTCTCGGCCTACGCCCGCCAGTTTCTCGATCGCATGGAGAAGCCGGACGTCGACGCCATCGAGAACATCCCGCCCACCATCGCCATCGACCAGACCCGTCCGGTCAAGACCTCCCGGTCGACGGTCGGCACCATGACCGAGCTGTACGACCACCTGAAGCTCCTGTTCGCCAAGATCGGCGTCCTCCATTGCTCCGGTTGCGACAAGGTCATCGCCAAGGACAGCGCCCCGTCCGTGGTGAGACAGCTCCAGGGCCGGGGCGAGGGGGTCCGCTGGGTGCTGACCTTCCCGGTGTCGGTGCCGCGGTCCCTGCCTTGGGAAGACGTCAAGGGAGGACTTCTGCAGGCGGGATTCCACCGGCTCCTGCAGGACCGCGACCTGGTGGATCTGGAACAACTGGAGGCCCCGCCCGGAGAGGTCGTGGACGTCGTGGCCGACCGTTTCGCGTACCGCCGGTCAACGCGCAAGCGGGTTACGGACTCGCTGGAACAGGCCTTTCAGTTCGGCAAGGGAAGGCTCGACCTCCACGACGTGGAGGATGGCTGGCGTCGGGAACGCTTCAGCAACCGCCTCCACTGTTCCTCCTGCGACCTGTCCTACGCCGAGCCGCAACCCAATCTCTTCTCCTTCAACAGCCCGTTGGGGGCGTGCGAGACCTGCCATGGATTCGGCCGCTCCATCGACCTCGATCTGGACCTGGTGATCCCGGACCCTTCCAAGTCCATCGCCGAGGGCGTCATCAAGCCGTGGACGACCCGGGCCGCGCGCTGGGAGCTGCGGGAGCTCAAGAAGTTCTGCGAGCGACGGGGCATCTCGCTGGAGCGCCCGTTCGCCGAGCTGGAAGAGGAGGAGCGGCGGCTGATAGTCGACGGCGAAGGAAGCTGGCGCGACGGAAAGTATTACGGCATCCGCGGCTGGTTCGAGTGGCTGGAGCGGAAGAGCTACAAGATGCACGTGCGCGTGTTCCTGGCACGCTACCGGCGGTACGTGACCTGCACCGATTGCCGGGGGACCCGCCTCAAGCCCGAGGGCCTGAACTTCCGGATTGCCGGGCGGAACATCGCCGACGTGAACCACATGAGCGTCTCCGACGCCCATGCCTACTTTCAGTCGCTGGACCTGGACGCCGGCCGCGACCAGGTGGCGGCGCTGGTGCTGCACGAGATCCGCCGCCGCCTGGATTATCTCATGGGCGTGGGCCTGGAGTACCTGACCCTCGACCGGCAGTCCCGGACCCTGTCCGGCGGCGAGCTCGAGCGGGTGGACCTGACCACCGCCATCGGCTCGTCCCTGGTGAATACCCTGTACGTTCTGGACGAGCCCTCCATCGGCCTGCATCCGCGGGACAGCCACCGCCTGGTGGAGATCCTCCACCGCCTCCGCTCCAACAACAATACCGTGGTGGTGGTGGAGCATGACCCGGAGATCATCAAGGAGAGCGACCACGTCATCGACCTGGGCCCGCGGGCGGGCGAGCACGGCGGCCAGGTGGTGTTCGCCGGCTCCTATGACGAGCTGCTGGCCAGCGAGACCTCCCTCACCGCCGACTATCTCACCCAGCGCAAGGTCATCCCGCTGCCGGTCCGTTACCGGCCCCGCATACCGGGACGGACCCTGGCGATACGCGGCGCCCACGCCAACAACCTCAAGCACATCGACGTGAGCATCCCTCTGGGCCGGCTGGTGTGCGTCACCGGCGTTTCCGGCTCGGGCAAGTCGAGCCTGGTGGACGAGGTCATCGCCCGGAACATCCGGCGCCTCAAGACCTCGCCGCTGGCGACCCTGACGGACTGCGACGAGATTCGCGGCATCGAGCGGGTGCCCGAGGTGATCCTGGTGGACCAGTCTCCGCTGGGCACCACGCCCCGGTCGAACCCGGTGACCTACATGAAGGCGTTCGACCCCGTCCGGCGCCTGTTCGCCGGGGTGGACCTGGCGCGGTTCCGGGGTTATACGCCCTCCACCTTCTCCTTCAACGTCGAAGGCGGACGCTGCGAGTCCTGTCGCGGCGAGGGCTTCGAGAAGATCGAGATGCAGTTCCTCTCGGACGTCTACGCCACCTGCTCGGAGTGCGGCGGCGCCCGTTACCGCCAGGAGGTCCTGGAGGTCACCTACCGGAACAGGAACATCCACGACGTGCTCGGCCTCACCATCGCCGAGGCCATGAAGTTCTTCGGGGACCAGCCGGAGATCGTGCGCGGGCTCCGGCCGCTGGCCCGGGTGGGGCTCGATTACCTCCGTCTGGGCCAGCCCGTGACCACCCTTTCCGGCGGGGAAGCCCAGCGCCTCAAGCTGGCCTCCCACATCGCCCGGGCGACCAGGACCGGAACGCTCTTCATCTTCGACGAACCCACCACCGGCCTGCATTTCCACGACATCCGGCGGCTGCTCTCGGCCCTGCAGGAGCTCATCGACCAGGGCCACTCGGTCATGGTCATCGAACACAACACCGAGGTCATCAAGTGCGCCGACCACATCATCGACCTGGGACCCGAGGGCGGCGACGGCGGCGGCGAAGTGGTAGCCACGGGCACCCCCGCGGAAGTGGCCGCGGTGGAGCGGTCCCACACCGGGCGTTACCTCAAGGGCCATCTGCGGCCGTCGCCGTCCCGGTTCACCCCCACCCTGGCCAAGACCCGCCCGCGTCGGGCCGCGGCGAAACGGTCCAACGACCCGGCGGCCATCCGGATCGTCGGCGCCAAGGAGCACAATCTCAAGGACATCGACGTCGATATCCCGCGGGACCGGCTGGTGGTGGTGACCGGCCTCAGCGGCTCCGGGAAATCGTCCCTGGCCTTCGACATCATCTACGCGGACGGCCAGCGGCGCTACATCGACAGCCTCTCCGCCTACGCGCGGCAGTTCATGAAGATCATGGCCCGGCCCAACGTCGACGTCCTGGCGGGCATACCGCCCACCGTGGCCATCGAGCAGCGCCTGAGTCAGGGGGGCCGGAACTCCACCGTGGCCACCGTCACCGAACTCTACCACTACCTGCGCCTGCTGTACTCCAAGGTGGGCAAGCAGCACTGCCCCCAGTGCGGCGGCGCCATCACCTCGCTCACCCGCAGCCGGATCCTGGACCGGGTGGGCCGCAAGTACCGCGGCAAGGACATCACGGTGCTGAGCCCGGTGGTGCGCGGGCGCAAGGGCTACCACAAGGACGTGATGATGGCGGCCCGCCGGCTCGGCTACGGCCGCGCCCGCATCGACGGCGCCATGACCGCCCTCAGCGCTTCGTTGCTCCAGCAGGGACTCGGGCGTTTCCACGAGCACGACATCGACATCGTGGTGGGTAAGGCCAGGGCCGGCCGCGTCAGCATGGAGACGGCGCTCGGACAGGGACTGCGTCTCGGCAACGGCGTCATCCACGTGCTTTCCGAGGGCTCCGAGGAAGTCTACAACGAGCGCCTCTTCTGCCGCGCCTGCGGCGTGGGATACGAGCCCCTGGATCCCCGGCTGTTCTCGTTCAACAGCCGGCAAGGGGCGTGCCCGGACTGTCACGGCGTGGGCGCCTCCGAAGAGTTCGACGCCGATCTGATCATCCCGGACCCCGGGCTGAGCCTGACGGACGTGGTGAACCGGCTGTGCGCGGAGGCGCCCGAAGGGCGCGCCGCCCTCAAGCGGCGGCTGAACCAGTCCCAGGACGAGCTACGGCAAAAGCTCGGCGTTCCCGGCGACGTGCCTTTCGGCGCCCTCTCGGCAAGGCAGCAGGAGGCCGTGCTCAACGGGCGCGCGCGGCCGTCGGTCCCCGGCCTTGTCACGGTGCTGTCCGGGCTCCGGGTGAAGAGCGACGGCGCCCTGGCCGGCTATCTCGCCTCCTTCACGAGCGAGCGCACGTGCCCGTCCTGCGAGGGGGCGCGCCTCAATGCGCGGGCCCGCAACGTCCGCGTGGCCGGCAAGGCCATCTGGCAGATCACCGCGCTGTCGGTGAAAGAGGCGCTGGGCCGCTTCGCGTCACTGGAGGAGCGGCTCCTCAGGCACAGCGCGGACAAGGAACGGCTGGTCCTGGAAAAGACCCAGAAGGAGATTCATCACAAGCTGCGGTTCCTGGACCAGGTGGGCCTGGGCTACCTGACGCTGGACCGGCGAGCCAACTCCCTGTCCGGCGGCGAGGCCCAGCGGGTGCGCTTGGCGGCGCAACTGGGCTCCAACCTCCGCGGCGTCTGCTACATCCTCGACGAGCCCACCATCGGCCTGCACACGCGGGACAACAACCGGCTGCTGGCCACCCTGAGACGGCTGGTGGAGGCGGGCAATTCCGTTCTGGTGGTGGAGCACGACGAGGCCACCATCCGGGCGGCGGACGTGCTGGTGGACTTGGGGCCCGGCGCCGGGGTGCGCGGCGGCCGGGTGGTGGCCATGGGCACACCGGAAGAGGTCTGCGCCAATCCGGCCTCGGTCACCGGGGCGTTTCTGGGAACCTCCCGGCGGCGGCTCTGGCCGGAAAGGCCGCTCAAGGGCAGCGAGTGGCTGGCGGTGACTGGCGCCAGGGAGAACAACCTCAAGAACCTCAAGGTGCGCCTGCCCCTGGGCATGTGGACCTGCGTCACCGGCGTATCCGGCTCGGGCAAGAGCACCCTGGTGAAGGAGGTGTTGTTCAAGGGGCTCAAGACGAGGCTGGGCCAGAGCGCCGGCCGTCCGGGCCGGCACGAGGGTCTCGCCGGCTGGGAACCCATCGAGCGGGCCGTGGAGGTGGATCAGACGCCCATCGGCAAAACCCCGCGCTCGGTGCCCGCTTCCTACGTCGGGTTCCTCGACGAGATCCGCCGCATCTACGCGCTGCATCCGGAGGCGCGCATGCGCGGCTACACCCCGAGCCGTTTCTCCTTCAACGTAAGCGGCGGGCGGTGCGACGAGTGCGCCGGTCAGGGGAGGATCAAGAAGGAGATGAGCTTCCTTCCCGACGTGTTCGTGAACTGCGACGAGTGCAGCGGCCAGCGGTTCAATGAGGAGACCCTGTCGGTGAAGTTCAACGGCAGGAACATCGCCGAGGTGCTGCAGATGACCGTGGAGGAGGCGGTGGAGTTCTTCCGCCCTTTCCCCAAGGCCTACCGCCCGCTGAAGCTCCTGGACGACATCGGCATGGGCTACATCACCCTGGGACAGGCCAGCAACACGCTGTCCGGCGGCGAGGCCCAGCGCATCAAGCTCGCCTACGAGCTCGGCAAGGAGTCCCGCGGCAAGACCCTCTACATCCTCGACGAGCCCACCACCGGCCTCCACTTCGCCGACGTCGAGAAGCTCATCGAGATCCTGCACCGGCTGGTGGACGCCGGCAACACCGTCATCACCATCGAGCACAACCTGGAGATCATCAAGGACGCCGACTACGTGGTGGACCTCGGCCCCGAAGGCGGCGACAAGGGAGGCCGCGTGGTCGCCGCCGGCCCGCCCTCCAAGGTGGCCCAGGACGGCAAGCTGTCCTACACCGCCCGGGCGCTGCGGGAGTACCTGGCGGCGAACCCGTCTGAGCAGGGCGCGGCTGAAGCGTCGTGAAAGGGAAATTTTCCCTTCGATCCTGACCGGTGGACTAAAGTTCCACTGCCGACATCCGGTTCCTCTCCATGTGAGATAGCGTGTTGTTGACCGTTGGTAGACCGGTCACAACATTGATGGTCGTTCCGAGATGGGTTAGATGTAGAGTTGCGAAGACGGATGGAACCATGAGCAACGAGATGATCGCGATCTTTGGCGTAGGGGTGGCGCTCGGATTGTTCATTTGGCGGGTAAGCCGCTCGGACAAGGCCGATGTCCAGAGGCACTTCGTGCGTGTTGTCAGAGATTTCGACGAAATCAAGAGTCGTTTGAACTGGCTGGTGGACCGTGCGACCGATCTTACCGGCCGTGTGGGGCGCATAGAGGGCATTCTGACACGTAACGGGGAGCCTGCCCCCCCGACCGAAACCGGAGAATCGCGCACTTAGCGCATACCCTCCCTCCTGGACCAACGGAGCGTCCTCGCTACGCTTTCCCCACCGGCCTCGCCAGGCGGCCAAGGTGACTCCGGTAGGACAAGTGTTGCATTTGCCGGCCAAAACGGAAAGAAAGGGGAACAGACTTCACTGGCAGAACTCGGGAGGAACACATGATCATCGAGATGAGAACCTATACGCTCAAGCCCGGAAAGACGCCGGACTTCGAGAAGGCATTCGAGGAAGGGCTGGAGCACCGCGCCAAGATCTCCCCGCTGGGGGCGTTCTTTCATTCGGAGGTGGGACCGCTGAACCAGGTCATCCACATCTGGCCCTACGAGAGCTTCGCTGAGAAGGACCGCATCGGCGCCGAAGCCCGGGCCACCGGCCACTGGCCGCCCAAGGTCCGCGAGTTCATGGTGACCCAGGAGAGCAAGGTCTTTCAGGCGGCGCCCTTTTCCCCGCCGCTGGAGCCCCGTGAGATGGGCAACATCTACGAGATCCGCACCTACACGGTACACCCGGGATCCATCCCGACCCTGATCGAGCGCTGGCAGGATTGCATCGAGGACCGGGTGAAGCTTTCGCCCCTGGCCGCCGGCTGGTTCACTACCTACGGCTCACTCAACCAGTGGGTCCACATCTGGCCCTACAAGGACATGGCGGAACGGAGCCGGATACGCGCCGAATCCATGAAGCTGCCCAACTGGCCGCCGGCCACCCGCGAGATGCTGCTCCATCAGGAGAACCAGATCGTCGTGCCGGCGTCCTTCTCGCCGTTGCATTAAATCCGAAACCGGGCGCCCACCGGCGCCTGTATCGTACCTCCGTGCGGCTCGACTGACCGTGGGACGCGCGTGCGTCTCCACCGGTCAGCCCGAGCCGTACTTGCGCAAGGGTTGTCCAGGACCAGGGAGTCAGTCCATGAACACAAGGATGGCCATGTTCGGCTGGATCAGCCTGTATGCTACGGCTTCAATTTCGGCGTTCGGTCCCAGCGATCTTCGTATCTGACAAACTGCCTGCTCAGCCCTCTTCCCCTCCCATCAGATAGCTCTGGATGAACCGGTCGATGTCGCCGTCGAGGACGGCGTCGGCGTTGCCGATCTCCACGTTGGTGCGGTGGTCCTTGACCATGCGGTAGGGGTGCAGCACGTAGGAGCGTATCTGGCTGCCCCAGGCGATGTCCTTCTTGTTCTGCTGGTAGCTGTCCATTATCTCCCGCTGTTTCTCTACCTCCAGCTCGTAGAGCCGGGAGCGCAGGATGCGCATGGCCATGGCCTTGTTCTTGTGCTGGGAGCGCTCGTTCTGGCAGGCCGCGACGATGTTGGTGGGGAGATGGGTGATGCGCACCGCGGAATCGGTCTTGTTGACGTGCTGGCCGCCGGCGCCGCTGGCGCGGTAGGTGTCGATGCGCAGGTCGGACTCGTTGATCTCCACGTCGATGGTGTCGTCGATCTCGGGGTAGACGAAGACCGAGGCAAAGGAGGTATGGCGCCTGGAGTTGGCGTCGAACGGGGAGATGCGCACCAGCCGGTGGATACCGGCCTCGCACTTCATGTAGCCGTAGGCATGGCTGCCGGCGATGGTGAAGGTGACCCGCTTGACCCCGGCCTCCTCCCCTGGCTGATACTCCAGGATCTCGGTCTTGTATCCCCGGCGGTCGCCCCAGCGAAGGTACATGCGCAGCAGCATCTCGGCCCAGTCCTGGGACTCGGTGCCGCCGGCGCCGGGATGAAGCGTGACGATGGCGTCCCGGCGGTCGTCAGCGCCGCCCAGCAACCGCCGCAACTCCATGTCCGCCAGGCTGTCGGTGACTTCCCGGAGCCGGGTTTCCGTCTCTTCCAGGGCCTCGGCGTCGTTCTCTTCCTCGGCCAGATCCAGAAAGAAACGTGCTTCCTCGACACTCGAATGGCATTTGCCGTAGTCGTCCACGGCTTCCCGGAGCAGGGACTGCTCCTTGAGGATCTCCTGGGCCTTTTCGGCCTCGTTCCAGAAGTCGGGCCTGGCGGTGAGGGTTACCAACTCGTCGATGCGCTTCTGCTTGCCGTCGACGTCAAAGACGCCTCCGTAGCAGCCGGAGCTTGTCTTCGAGCTGTGTCAGTTGTTCGCGTGCTTCGTCAAACATGATTGTGTTCAATATAGCGGATGTGCTGCTCGACGACAAAGAACGACGAAAGCGGCCGCCTATCTCTTCCCCGCCTTGAGATCTCTGCGCAGACGCCGCTCCAGGGCGCGCATTTCTCGCTCGTCGTCAGGGGAGCGCTCGTGATCGTAGCCCAGGTTGTGCAGGATGCCGTGTACGAGCAGCACTTCCAGTTCGTCGTCGAGAGACCGGCGCCGTTGCCGCGCTTGGCGGGCGGCCTTCTCCACCGAGATGACCACGTCGCCGATAAGCCGATGGCCGGACGGCAGCGGTTCGTCCAGCGGGAACGACAGCACGTCGGTGGGCTCGTCGCGTGACCGGTAGCGCCCGTTCAGACGGCGGATCTCGTCGTCGCCCACCAGGGCCACGCTGAGCTCGCAGTCCATCAGGTCCATGAGACGCAGGATCCGGCGCGCCTTGGCCTTGAATCCGCGCACCGGCACCTGACGGGCCGGGCCCCGGCGCACCACATCGACGGTGACGCTCTGAGCCCGTGGCACGGGTCTCGACGTCGGACCGGTATCCATCAGGCTGGGGGCTCACCCATCGCGTTCGTCGTCCTCACGGGCATCGCGCTCGTAGGCGGTGATGATGTCCTGCACCAGGCGGTGCCGGGCCACGTCCTTTTCGGTAAAGGCGACGAAGCGGATCCCCTCCACCCCTTGCAGGATGCGCCAGGCCTCCTTGAGCCCGGACAGCCGGCCGGCGGGCAGGTCGATCTGGGTCACGTCGCCGGTGATCACCGCCTTGGAACCGTAGCCCAACCGGGTGAGGAACATCTTCATCTGCTCGGGGGTGGTGTTCTGTCCCTCGTCCAGGATGACGAAGGAGTCGTTGAGGGTGCGGCCGCGCATGAAGGCCAGGGGCGCCACCTCGATACTGCCCCGTTCCAGCAGGCGCCGGGCCTTGTCGAAGTCCACCATGTCGTGCATGGCGTCGTACAGGGGCCGTAGGTAGGGGTTCACCTTCTCGGCCAGGTCGCCGGGCAGAAAGCCGAGCTTCTCCCCCGCCTCCACCGCGGGACGGGTGAGGATGATCCGGGCATAGCTGTTCTTCATCAGCTCGGACACGGCCATGGCCATGGCCAGATAGGTCTTGCCGGTCCCCGCCGGACCGATGCCGAAGACGATATCGTGGCGGCGGATAGCGTCGATGTAGCTCTTCTGGGCGACGCTCTTGGGGGTGATGGTGCGCTTGTGGGACGAGATGTAGATGGTGTCGAGAAAGATCTCCTGCAAGTTCGCCTTGCTGTTACTGCTCAGGATACGGATGGCGTAGTCGACGTCGCTGCCGTACACCGGATAGCCCCGCTCCAGCAGGCCGTAGAGCTGGCGCATGACCTCCCGCGCCAGTTCCGACTCGGGCTGGTCGCCCTGAATCTCCATCTCGGTTCCGTGTACCCGGAACTTGACGCCCAATGCCCGCTGCGCGATCTTCAGGTGCTCGTCCTGGTTGCCGAGAAGTTCCCGGAACAGCCGCGGGTCGTTGAATGCCAGATGGGGCGCCGCCAGCACGCTCTCGATGTTCGCTTGATTCACTTTCGTCAAGAAATCCTTGATACGATCTCCCGGGCCAGGCGTAGCGCGTCATCGGTCTTCTGCGGCTGCTTGCCGCCAGCCTGGGCGAAATCCGCGCGGCCCCCGCCGCCGCCGCCGACGGTGGGCGCCACCTGCTTGATGATGTCCCCCGCGTGATACCGCCCGTCCAGGTCGCTGCCGGCGCCGGCGGCCAGCATCACGTTCTTCTCGCCGGGGCATGCCAGGAAGACGAAGCCGCCGGGCAGTTGCTGCCGGAGCTGGTCCACGGTCTCCCTGAGTTGCCTGGCGTCCAGGCCCTCTACTTTCTCGATGATGATGCCGGCGCCCGCGGCATTCTCCCGCGCCTTTCCGAGAAGCTCCGGCACCCGGTTCTGCCCAAGCTGGCTCTTGAGCTCGGCCACCTGGCGTTCCAGCTCCTTCTGCCTTTCCAGCAGCCGCCGGACCTTGTCGACGGCGTCCTCGTTGGTGCTCCGAAGCAGCCCGGCGATCTCGGCGAGGACCGCGTCATAGGTGCGCATTACGTCGAAGGCGGTGGCGCCGGTGACCGCCTCGATGCGCCTCACGCCCGCGGACACGCCGCCCTCGGCGCTCAGCCGGAACAGCCCGATGTCGCCGGATTGATGGATGTGGGTGCCGCCGCAGAGCTCGGTGGAGAAGTCCCCGATGCGCACCACCCGCACGCGGTCGCCGTACTTGTCTCCGAAGAACGCCATGGCGCCGGCGCGGATGGCGTCGTCGTAGTCCATCTCCTCGGTGGAGACGCCGGCATTTTCCCGAATCCGTTGGTTTACTTGCCGGTCGATGCGCTCCAGAATCTCCGGCTCCACCGGGCCGCCGTGGGTGAAATCGAACCGCAATCGGTCCGGCGCCACCAGCGATCCGGCCTGGCGCACACCCTTACCCAGCTCCTCGCGCAGCACCGCGTGCAGGATATGGGTGGCGGAGTGGTTGAGCATGGCGCGCCCGCGGTGCTCGCCATCCACCGACAGTTCCACGGGGTCGCCCGCGGCGACACGACCGCTGACGACCTTCCCCCGGTGCACCGACACGTCGGGCGTCGGGTGCCACGTGTCCAGCACCTCCACGGTGTCCCCCCGGGCGGTGCGGATGATGCCCCGGTCCCCTACCTGACCGCCGGACTCGGCATAGAACGGCGTTTCCGCAACGATAAGCTCCACGGCGTCGCCCTCGTGGGCTTCCTCCACCGGCGCATCGCCGTGGTAGAGCGCGGTCACCCGCGACTCGTGGCTCAGGCGGTCGTAGCCCAGAAAACGGCTCCGGGGCAGCGCGTCGGCGAAGTTCAGGCTGTCGCCGTGGACCGCGGTCTCCCGTGCGGCCCGGGCCCGCGTGCGCTGCTGTTCCATCAGCCGCTCGAAACCCTCATGATCGACAGTGATGCCCTCGCCGCGCAGGATGTCCTCGGTCAGGTCCACGGGAAAGCCGTAGGTGTCGTACAGGCGGAAGGCCATGTCTCCGGGCAACGACTGCCCGTCGGTCTTGCGCAACTCCGCCAGCGAATCCTCCAGCAGCACGAGCCCCTTGTCCAGGGTGTCGGCGAAGCGCGCCTCCTCGGCCTTGATGATCTCTTCGATGCGTTCCGCGTCGGTCCGCACCTGGCCATAGGCGTCTCCCAGCACCGCGGCCACCGGCTCTACCAGCCGGAACAGGAACGGCTCCTCGAAGCCCAGGAGCCGCCCGTGGCGGGCCGCCCGCCGGAGCAGCCGGCGCAGCACATAGCCGCGGCCGTCGTTGCTCGGCAGCACGCCGTCGGCAATGAGAAAGCTCACCGCCCGAGCGTGGTCGGCGATGACGCGAAACGAGACGTCCGCCTCGGCATTCTCGCCGTAAGCCTTGCCGGCCCGCTCCTCGGTGGCGGCGATGAGGTTGTGAAGCAGGTCCACGTCGTAATCGGAGAAGACCCCCTGAAGCACCGCGGTGATGCGCTCGAGCCCCATGCCGGTGTCCACGTGCTTGGCCGGCAGCTCGTGGAGCAGGCCGTCGGCGTCGCGGTTGTACTGGATGAAGACGAGGTTCCAGAGCTCGATGTAGCGGGCGCAGCCGGCGTTGACGGCGCACACGTGGCCGGCGTCGCCCATGAGATCGCAGGCCTCGGCGCCCCGATCCAGGTGGATCTCGCTGCACGGCCCGCAGGGGCCGGTGTCGCCCATCTCCCAGAAGTTGTCCTTCTCGTCGAAACGCTGCACCCGGCTGGACGGCAGGCCGCTGATGCGGCGCCACAGCGTCTCGGCCTCGTCGTCGTCGCGGAACACCGTGGCGTAGAGCCTGTCCCTGGGCAGCCCCCATTCCGTGGTGAGAAGCTCCCACGCCCAGGCGATGGCCTCTTCCTTGTAGTAGTCGCCGAAGGACCAGTTGCCCAGCATCTCGAAGAAGGTGTGGTGGTAGGTGTCCCGGCCCACCGATTCCAGGTCGTTGTGCTTGCCGCTGATGCGCAAACACTTCTGGGCGCTGGCGGCGCGCTTGAACGCGGCCCGCTCCAGCCCCAGGAAGATGTTCTTGAACTGGACCATCCCCGCGTTGGTGAAGAGCAGGGTCGGGTCCTGTTGCGGCACCAGAGACGAGCTCTGCACCACCGTGTGGGTCTTGTCCCTGAAGAAGCTGAGGAAGCTGTCCCGTACCTCATTTCCCGCCGTCATGACGGCCATTGATAGCATTCCCGCCGACGCAAAGGCAACGTCACTTTCCCGGACCCTTGCCCGGCTCCCGATCCCCGTTGGCGGACTCGCGCTGCGGGCCCTTGAGGCCCGCCTTGGCCCGTATCAGCTCCATCAACTGACCGGCGATGTCGGTGTGGTCGCGCAGGAACTGCTTGACGTTTTCCCGGCCCTGTCCGATGCGGTCACCCTCGAACGAGTACCAGGCGCCGCTCTTGGACAGGACACCCATGTCGCTTCCGATATCCACCAGTTCCCCTTCTCTCGATATGCCGGTGCCGTAGAGGATGTCGAACTCGGCCTCCCGGAAGGGCGGCGCGAGCTTGTTCTTCACCACCTTCACCCGTGTGCGTCCGCCGATGATCGAGTCCGCGTCCTTGAGGGCTCCGGTTCGGCGTATCTCCATGCGCAGGGAAGCATAGAACTTGAGGGCGTTGCCGCCGGTGGTGGTTTCGGGGTTGCCGAACATGACGCCGATCTTCATGCGGATCTGGTTGATGAAGATCACCACCGACTGGGAACGGGAGATGGTCCCGGTCAGCTTGCGAAGGGCCTGGGACATGAGGCGGGCCTGGAGACCCATGTGCGAGTCGCCCATTTCGCCCTCGATCTCGGCCCGAGGCACCAGCGCCGCCACGGAGTCGATGACCAGCACGTCGATGGCGCCGCTCCGTACCAGGGTCTCGGCGATCTCCAGGGCCTGCTCTCCGTGGTCCGGCTGCGAGATCAGCAGCTCGTCGGTCTGAACCCCGAGCTTCTGAGCGTAGCTGAGATCCAGCGCGTGCTCGGCGTCGACGAACGCCACCATCCCCCCTTGCCGCTGGGCCTCGGCAAGGATGTGGAGTGCCAAGGTGGTCTTGCCCGAGGACTCGGGGCCGTAGATCTCCACTACCCGGCCGCGCGGCACCCCGCCCACCCCGAGGGCGATATCGAGACCGATGGAGCCCGTGGATATCGTGGCGATGTCCTTGAGCTGCCCGCCCTCCCCGAGCTTCATGATGGCCCCTTTGCCGAACTGTCTCTCGATCTGGCTCACCGCCAGGTCGATGGCCTTCTCCTTGTTCGCGTCCATGCGGTCTCCTTAGCAGGTTGCTATCGATTCAGGCTTCCGTCGATTGCGCGTCATCGGCTGCGACGAACTTCGCGCCCCTGGCCTTCGGCCACCGTCGGAGGACTCGCGGCCGCGTCCAGCGGAAAGACCGCCAGCGGGGAATACAGGGCGCCGGCGGGTCGAAGCGTGCTCCGGAACAGAGTCACCGCATGAATCCGGAACTTGCCGAACTCGTGATCGCGCCAGCGGGCCAACTCCTCTCGAAGATCTGCGCCCCGAGGCTCGGGGCGCCGCCATCGTCCAATGGTCACGTGGGGCCGAAACCCCGTCGCCGCCCTCTCGACGCCCAAGGGCTCCAGCGCCCGCTCCACCCGCCCTGCCACCCGGCCGATTTCCGGGGACGCCAGTCCGATCCACAGGACTTGCGGACGGCGGGAGGCCGGAAAGACCCCGACGCCCCTGGCGGTGACTCGGAACCCGACGGTGTCCGCCAGAGCCTCCCGCAAGGCCGAACGTATGGGAGCAACCTGGACCTCTTCGATGTTGCCCAGGAATTTCAGGGTCAGATGGAGGTTCTCCGCCGGTACCCAGCGAACCGTCCCGCCGCCGAACTCGCTACGGACGGCGCATATCCGCGCGGCCACGGCCGCGCCTACGGGGACACCGACGAAAGCTCGCAAGGACGGCACGGTCCTACGAATAATCTCCTTCGGCGACCGGGAAGATTTCTTTAGCCGCCGCGTTCATGAAGGCCCTGGCGCAGGCAGCGCAGCGGTCTTGCGGTCGGCTTCCAATCGCTCGAAGAACAACTCCCTGGTACTCTCGAAGATCTTCATCAGCAAGGGGTCGAGTCGCCGTTCGACCGGGATGTTGGCCTTCAAGGGGTCCACGTACCGGTTGCCTTGCCACATCTCGAAATGAAGGTGCGGACCCGAGCACAGGCCGGAACAGCCTACGTAGCCGATGGTCTGACCCTTCTTCACGGACACGCCGCGCCGAATCCCGGGCCCGTAGCGCCTCAGGTGAGCGTACCGCGTCTTCATGGCTCCCCCGTGGCTGACCTCCACCAGCCGGCCGTAACCCCCTTTCCACCCCGCGTGGGTGATGCGCCCGTCGCCCACGGCCCTTATCGGCGTACCCGTTCGAGCCGCGAAATCCACGCCGTAGTGCGGCCGGCGTACCTTCAGGATGGGGTGGAAGCGGCGCAACGAGAAACGCGAGCTGATCCGCCTGAACTCGACGGGATAACGCAGAAACGACCGGGACACCGAGTGGCCGGCGGCGTCATAGTAGTGACCGCGGCCGTCAGCGCCCTCGAAGTAGACGGCCGTGTGCGTGCTTCCCTGGTTCACGAACTCCGCGGCCAGTATATGGATCCGGTCGGACCTCGCGCTGCCGGGGCGAAACTTCCTGCGGTAGAGCACTCGATAGGTGTCGCCGGGGCGAAGGTCCTTCTGGAAGTTTACGTCCCAGGCGAGGATGTCCACCATGCGGGAGATGACGGCGACGGCGACGCCCGCGCGTTTGGCGCTGCCATAGAGCGACCCCTCGGTGATCACGCCGCTTACGGACCGCACCTCCTGTTGGTACGGAACTTCATCCTTGTAGAACAGGAGGCCCTGTTTGCTGCGATACCAGGTAAGTCGCAGGTCCGAACGAAGCACGATCTCCAACGCCTGGAGGTTTCCGGCGCCGTTGGACTCGGCCGCGCCGTTGCCGTTGCCGTTGCCGTTTTCAGGCGCCTTGAAATAGAAGTTGATGTCGCTGCCGGTCTGGAGCCTGCGCACGTGTTTCTGCTGCTGTAGGGCGGTGAGCCACCAACGCCTCTCCTTGTCGTCCAGTTCATATTTCCTGAGCACGCCCCACAGGTGTTCTCCGGATTTCAGCCTGTGCGTCAGCCGTTCGGCGTTTTCGAGTGACGGCACCGGCCGTTGGCCGTTCATCGTTCCATTCGGCGGCGGGGTGTATTCCAGCAACCCGTTGCGCTGCTTGATCCGGGCCAACGCGTACTCGGACAGGAAACTCCCCGGGGCGGCTGAAGAGACGCCGTTGGCCGCGAAAGACGTCGCGTCCCGAGTCGTGCGCCCACGCCCCAGGACCTGACCCGTCCCGAAACGAACCTTGCCCCCGACCCGCTCCCAGGTCAGCTTGCGCCCCTTCTTCACCTCGAGCTCGACGGCCTTGAGGTTGTCCTGGCGGTGTCTTGCCGGAGTCCTTTCGAAATACAGATGCAGGCGTTGGCCGGGCTTGAGGTTCGTGACCGGATACTGTGTGTCGATGGCGTTGAACCACGCTTCGCCTTCCTTCCCGGAGACACCCAGAGGCCTGAGCATACGCGCCAGGGTCTGGCCCCTGCGCACCGTCCGTATAACCTTCTCCAGCGGCTCGAACGACCGTACAGGGGGTAACGACTTGCGGGTGACTACGGGCGCGCCGTCGGCAGCCGGGGTCTTTGCCCGCGGCGGTGCGGGTGCGGCTTCGACCTTGCCCACCACCCGATGATTCCTGCCCCGATAGACGATCCGCCCATCGGTCCATTGCCACGTCAGCAGGTCTCCGCGCCTCGATTCGATCTGCAAGGCCCGCAGGGTTCGACGGCCACGACCCTGGGAAGGCGCGGTTGTGAAGTAGAGGACGATCTTCCGGCCCGGATACAACCGTTTCAGCGAATACCGTTTGCTGACGGCTCGAATCCAGGGCTGGGCCGCCTTCCCGAAAACCCCCTTGACGCGCAGCACGCGTCCGAGGTTTTCTCCCTTCCGGAGCACGTGCGTCACGCGCTCCATCCCGGAGGGCCGTTCCACGCCCGGAGTGGGCTCGGCGTTGCCGGCGTCCCCGGCGTGCGTCACGCGACCCACCCGGGAGGGAACTTGGGCCGGCGTCTTTGCCACTGCCACGGCCTTTGTGGCGGCCTTCCTCGCCGCACTCCCCGCGGTCCCGGTCTCGGCGCCGCCCCGCGCGGCCGCCCGCCCTCCGGCCTCCGCCGAAGCCGCAGCGCGCGTCGCCACGGAACTCGTGGGACGCAGCCCCTTGTCCCTGTGGTAGACGATCTGGTGGTGACTCAACTGCCACGTCAACGGCTTCGAGCCGGCGCGCTCGATTTGAAGCGCCGTCATGTGACCGGGACCGGGTGAACCCCACGGTGCGATGAAATGGAAGCGGACCGTGTCCCCCGCCCTCAGGACATCGGCCACGCCGACTTGTTTCACGACCGCCCGGAGCCAGCGATTCCTGACCGCCGAAGATACCCCCAGATCCATCAGCAGCCGGGGCAGGGTATCGCCGCGGACCACCCGCTTGGCAACGCGCTGTTCGCGGAAGTCCGTTTCCGCGGCTGCCGCTGACGTCGCCTCCGACTCGACCGCAAGCGACCGGTCTGCGGTCCACGGCAGGCCCGGGGCCAACGCAAGCGACAGGACCACGAGCGCGCCGGCGAGCCGGCGCCCGACACGCGAGTTGCCCGATGGTGAATGACGCGTTACGGCAGACATGAACACGGGATCAAGCACGTGGGAATCATACTAATACATAACGGCCCAATAAAAAACCGAAACAGCGGGCAACCGGGTCACCTGTACGGTCAGGGCCCTTCCATTGTCACCCTGAGCAGAGCGACGGGTCCCCCCGCCGTAGCCGGGATTCTTCGCTCCGCTGAGAGTGACAGGTTTGGCCGGACCGCTCCGCTCAGAATGACAGCTTTGGCGGGACTTTGGAAAGACCCTGCCTGTACGGTACGACCCACTACGGCTGACGGTTGGCCTTCCGGTATCCCAACGCGTCCTGGGCGATGATGAGTTTGTGGATGTTCGAGGAGCCCTCGACGATCTGATAGGATTTCGCGTCCCTAAGGTAACGCTCCACCGGAAACTCCGTGGAATATCCGTAGGCCCCCAGGATCTTGAAAGCGCCGTCCGCGGCGTGAGCGGCTGCCTCCGCGGCGGCGTATTTCGCCATGGACACCTCCAGGTTGTTGGGTTGCCCGCGGTCCGCGAGATGGGCCGCCCGGTACACCAGCAGGCGCGCCGACTCTTCCTCGACGATCATCCGGGCGATGCTGTCCTGGATCATCTGGAAACGTCCGATCTTCCGGCCAAACTGTTCTCGCTGGTTGGCATAGGCCACGGCCGCCTCCCGTGCCGCCCGGGCCACGCCAAGGGCGCCGGCCGCGCAACTCAAACGCGTCTGGTTGAGTTGCCACATGCACATGGCGAAGCCTTGGCCCTCGGATCCGACGCGGTGGTCCGCAGGCACCGGCACGTCGTCGAAATCCAGAGTCCCGGTGGGCGACGCCAGCGCGCCCATCTTGTCCAAGGTGCCCCGGCGAACGCCGGCGCGGTCCAACTCCACCATGAAAGCGGACAGGCCGCGGTGCGCCGCGGCCGGATCCGTCACGGCATAGACAAGCGCCAGGTCGGCGACGGGCGCGTTGGAGATCCAGGTCTTGGCGCCCTTGAGGACGTAGCCGCCGTCCGTCCGGACGGCGCGGGTGGACATCGAAGCCACGTCGGAGCCGGCGTCGGGCTCGGTGATGGCGAAGCAGCCGATGCGCGACGCATCCACCAGCCCCGGGATCCAGCGCTGTTTCTGTTCCTCGGTGCCGAACCGCGCCAGCGTCACCGCCGGCGCAAGCTGCGTGTTCACGTGCACCCGAACCGAGCTGTGCACCCGTGCGACCTCTTCCGTAAGCAGCACCATGGCCAGATACCCGAGGCCCGTTCCGCCGTAGGCTTCGGGAACGACGCAACCGAAGAAGCCCAACTGCCCCATCTTCTCGAAGGTTTCCCGGCGAAAGTGATGGTCGCGGTCGTCCGCGGCCGCGGTCGGCGCGATTTCCTTTTCCGCGAACTCACGGCCCAGTTCCTTCACCGCAAGCAGCTCATCCGAGAGCTCGAAATCCATGGGTCCTCCGGTGGAAAATCACGACCCACCCAACAGGTCGCGCGCAATGATCAGTTTCTGGATTTCCGAAGTGCCTTCGTAGATGCGCAACGCCCGTACGTCGCGGTAGAGCCGCTCGGTGACGCTCCCCGCCACCAGTCCAAGGCCCCCGTGAATCTGCAAGGCCTGGTCCACGATGCGCTGGGCAGCCTCGGTGGCGAACAGCTTGGCCATGGATGACTGCCGCGCCATGCCGGTGTCGCCCCGGTCGTGAGCCTGCGCGGCCTGGTAGACCAGCAGGCGCGCGGCCTCGAGCTCCGTGGCCATGTCCGCGATCTTGAAGCGGATGGCCTGGAAGCGGCTGAGGGTACGGCCGAACTGGCTTCGGCTTCGGGCGTAGCGAACCGCTTCCGCCAGCGCGCGGCCCGCCATCCCCACGGCCGCGGCGCCGACGCTGCAACGGAGCGCTTCCAGCGTCGCCAGCGCGACCCCCAGGCCCTCTCCGGGAGCACCCAGGAGTTGCTCCTCGGGGATGCGGCAGCCTTCGAAAGCCACCGTACCGATGGGATGGGGCGAGATCAGTTCAAGGCGCTCGGCAACGACCACCCCGGGAGTCGCCGCCTCGACCAGGAAAGCGCCGAGGCCGTTGCCCCCGCGGGCTGGATGGGTGCTGCCGAAAACCACGTAGAGATGGGCCAGGCCGGCGTTGGAGATCAGGCTCTTGCGGCCGTCGAGCACGTAGGTCCCGCCCCGCTTGCGTGCCCGCAGCCTGGCGGCAGCCGGGTCCGATCCGGCATCCGGCTCGGTCAGGGCGAACGCCCCCATGTCGTGGCCCGCGGCCAGTCGCGGCAGATACCTGCGCTGCTGGGCCGGCGTTCCCGCCAGCGCCAGCGGATAGGCGGCAAGCGCTTGCACCGCGAACAGGGTGTCCGCCAGGGGGGAGACGCCCGCCAGGGTCTGACGGATGACGCACAGGTCCCGGGCCTGCACGCGGCGGCGCACGCCGCCGAACCCGCGCGGCGCCGCGTACCGGAACACACCGCGCCGGGCGAGCTTCCGGAACACCGCCACCGCGGCCGCGTCGCCGGTCGCCTCGGGTGTGTCCAACTCGGCCTCCACCCACGCGGCCAACGCCTGCCGCAAACGGAGCTGCGGCGCCGGCAACCCGCCCGGCACGCCGCGCCCCCCAAAGTCCCCGTCCCCGGTTCCCGTCACCGAGCCCCCAACATCGAAGACGTGCCTACCCCCGGTTGAATCGGGGTGTCTCCCGCTCCATGAACGCGCGGAAGCCTTCGCGAAAGTCCGCGGTCTGCATGCAATGGGCCTGCGTCATGGCCTCCATCTCCAGGGCCGCGTCGAGATCCATCCCGGCTTCCAGGTCCAGGAGCTTTTTCGTAACCCCGATGGCGAACCGCGGCCCGTCCCGGAGCCGGCGGGCCAATCGGAGCGCCTCCGGCATCAGTTCGTCGTGGGGCGTCACCTTGTTCGCCAGCCCGATCCGGTAGGCTTCCGCGGCGTCGATGGGATCTCCCAGGGAAAGCAGTTCCATGGCGCGCCCCTGACCCACGATACGCGGCAGCAGATGGATGGCGCCCATGTCCGACCCCGCCAGGCCCACCTTGACGAACAGGAAAGCCATTCTGGCCCGGTCCGACAGAACCCGAAAATCGCTCGCCAGCGCGAGCGCCGCACCCGCTCCCGCGGCCATGCCGTTGACCGCGGCGATAACGGGTTTCTCCAGCCGGCGCATGTTGCGCACGACGTCGCAGGTGAGCCGCGTGAAACGGTAGAGCCCGGCCCCGTCCATCTTCAGGAGCTCGCCGATGATGTCGTCGACGCTGCCGCCGGAGCAAAAGCCCTTGCCCGCGCCGGTAAGGACCACGACGTGCACCCGGTCGTCCGCCGCCAGGGCACCGGTCAACTCCGCCAACTCTTCGTAGGTACGGAACGTCAGGGCGTTGAGCTGCCTGGGATTGTCGAGGCGGATGGTGGCGATGCTGCCGTCAAGAACGTAGTCGAAACTGTCATATGCCATGCTGCCGTCCTGTTGCGCCGTATGGCGCGGGCGGGTTCGATACCCGCCCCTGCACGTGCGCCTCGCCAGCCCGGAACGATGTCCCGCGCCTGTCAACTCATGACGCCGCCGCCGTCAACGTTGACGCCTTGGCCGGTGATGCAATCGCCCGCCGGGCCCGCCAGCAGCACCGCCATGGCCGCGACTTCATCCGGCGCCATCAGCCGCCGCTGCGCCGAGGTGCGCGCAAAGCGCTCCAACACCGCCGGCGCGGTGCTGCCGACCCTCGCGGCCATGCGCCGCGCATTCTCCTGCGTGAGCGGCGTATCCACGTATCCGGGACAGATGGCGTTGACGGTAACTCCCTTGCGCGCGGTTTCCAGGGCCATGACCTTCGTGAGTCCCAGGACGGCGTGCTTGGAGGCCGTGTAGGCGGCGGTGTGAGGATACGCGGTCTTGGCCGTGGTGGAGGCCATATTGATGACGCGGCCCCAACCTGCGTCGATCATGGGTTCCAGAAACCGTTTGCAACAATAGTAAGTGCCCATGAAGTTGACCCGCAGCACCTCCTCCAGCAGCACATCCTCCATCTCCAGAAAGCTGGCGGCGGGAGCGATGCCCGCGGCGTTGACGAGGACCTGCACCACCCCCACCCGGCCGGCGCTCTGCCCCAGCCCGTCCACGGCCGCACGGGAACCGACGTCGCAGACCACGGGGAAGGCTTCACGTCCGTGACCGCGCACCTCCTCCGCCGCGCGCGCAAGGGGCTCCCCCCTTCGCCCGGCCAGAACCAGGCGGCATCCCTCCCGGGCCAGCGCCAGGGCCACGGCCCGGCCGATGCCGCTTCCCGCGCCGGTGACCAGCGCGACCTTGTCCGTCAGTGAATCCAACGGGACTCCGATCCCCCTTGCCGGTTGAATCTATCAGACATGGCGCGAAGGTGTAACGTGACCGCTCGCGAGAAGTCCGTCGCGGGCGGTGGCATATCTTTTGCTACGATCTCTTGCGAGGTATTTTCTCTTGCCCGATGTTTTCAAGTGCGCGGACGCAGGTCTGCCGTCGTTGCGTTTTTCCCTTGTTGACCGGGGCGGGGCTGATATAGAAGTTCATTGCAAAGTGAGGGTTGGAGCATATGCGCGAGGAGACGCGCTACGAGGAGGTCGTTATGCGATGCCGCAAAAACTGCACCGCAGTGCTGGGGATCGGGGCATTCGTGCTGTTGTGGATGTTCCATGCCGCGGAGGGCCAACAGTCGGAGCCGAAGGTCCTGACGCTGCAACAGGCCGAACGCATGGCCCTGGAGAACCATCCGGGAATCCGTGCCGCCAATGAACGGGTCAAGGTGCAGGAGGCAGTACTGGCCAGAGCCAGAGCCGGCTACTACCCCACAGTCGGGGTCCGAGGTTCGTACGAGAACAGGCCCGCCAACGCGAACCCGAACGCGGACGAGGACCTCTTCAGTACGAGCGGCCAGGTGAACTGGCTCGTGAGCGATTTCGGCCGCCGTGAAGGCGCTATCCGGCGGGAGCAGGACACGCTGGAAGCACGGCGTTTCTCCGAGCGGACCTCGGTGGAGGACGTGGTGTTGGCGGTGCGGCGGGCTTTCTTCGATTACCTCCGGGCCGAGGCGCTGGTGCGGGTGGAGCAGGATACGGTCAAGGACCGGGAGACTCTGGTGCGCCAGGCCCAGGGGTTTTTCGACGTGGGCACGCGGCCCAAGATCGACGTCGCCCGCGCGGAGGCAAGCCTCTTCGCCGCCAAGGCCGGGCTCATCGCGGCCCAGAACGGCGTCAGGATCGCGTGGGCGCGGCTCCGGAACGCCATGGGCGTGACCCGCTTCCCGGAGCACCCGGTGGCGACCGACGTCAATGTCCGGGCGACCACCCTGTCACTGGATGACGCGGTGAAGGCCGCGTTCGAGTCACGCAACGAGATCAAGGAGTTCCGGTCCCGCCTCAAGGCCCAGCAGGAAGCCATCGAAGTGGTCAAACGCGGCCGCATGCCGAGGCTCCGCTTCGACGGACAATACGGCCGGCGGTGGCACGACGACCAGGATATCGTCAGCTCGATGTTGATCCTGGACGTTCCTCTGTTCACCGGCTTCACCCTCAAGCCCGACATCGAGAAAAACGTCCGCGATTACGCAGTGATCAAGGCGCAACTCGAAGAGCGACAACAAAGCATCGCCCTGGCTGTGGAGGAGAGCTATCTGAATCTCCTGGAGGCGGGCGAGCGGATCCGGGCCAACGAAGCGCAAAAGAAGTCGGCCAAGGAAAACCTCGATCTGGCCAACGGCCGTTATCAGGTAGGGGTCGGCTCGATCATCGAGATTACCGAAGCCCAGGTCATCAACACCAGGGCTCAGACGGACCACATACGGTCCATCTATGATCACAAGGTGGCCGAGGCACGCCTCGCCCGGGCCATGGGCAGGGGTTCGGAATTCAGCCCGTAACCCGCCGGCGCTACGACCGCCGTCTTCCGCGGACTTATGGGGTCCGCGGCGGTTTCGGAAGCTCCCGGGGGCTGTCGATCCCTTCTCGTCTGAGCTGCCGGTCGATTCCCTCCAACAGGCCGGAACGGGTTTGGTCGGTCTCACGCTCCCGGGCCGCGGGCTCGGGCTTTCGGACCGTGAAGAGCGCGGGATCGGCTGCCGGCGCCCGGGGTGCGCCGCCCGGCGGTGTCTCACGGCCGAGCCGGGCATCGATATCGCCCAGGACCGCGGCCGGATCATCGGGGGTCGGACCCGATTCCTCCTCTTCCGGCGGAAGGCCGCTCACCGGAGGTTTGGGGGCGTCGCCCTTCGAAGGTTCCCGTGTCCCCAAAGTCTCGTCAACGCTTTCCATCACCGCCTTGGCGGAGGCCGTTGGAGGGGCGGACCCCGTTGGCGGCGGTTTCGCCTGTGTCGGTTCCGCCGCTCGATCCTCGGGCTCTTCCTCCCCGCGGCCGCCCCAGGAGAACGGGTTCAAGACGCTGTACCAGCTCTTTTGCGACGCATCCTCGTATTCGTAGCCTTCCTTGACGATGAACCGCGGGGGTTCCCGCGTACCGCTCTCCGGGGCCGTGACGACGGCTTGCCGGTCCGGGACCGACCGGCCCTCCGGAGCAGCCTGTTCCAACGCCGCCATGCGGGTCAGCGCGGCCCGCGCCCTGGACGCCGTCGGCGTGCCGGCATAGTCGCGCAGCACGTTCTCCAAACGCTCGCGCGCCGCCGCATACCGCTCCTCCTTCAAGTAGTGGTTGCCGACGTAGAGCTCACGCTCCGCCAGGTGGACCCGGGTTTCCGCCAGTTTCTTGCGGGCATCCGGAACGTGCTCGGATTCGGGATGATCCTTGACCACGGACTGGAAGTATCCCCTTGCCTCCTTGACCTTCTCCAGATCCCGGTCGATGCCCGTGAACTGGGCCAGGTTGACCCGTCCGAGTTGATACTTGACATGATGTATGTGCCGGCCCGTAGGCTGGAAGGTGAGGTAGTTCTTGTAGGTCTCGTCCGCCTGGATGTATTCCTCGTTGAGGTGGTAAGCCTCGGCGATCTTCAGTTCGGCGGCTTCGGCTTCCTCGCTGAAGGGATACTCGTCCCGAAGCTTCTGGAAGAACGAGATGGACCGCGCATAGCGCCCCCTCTCGAAGTAGTCGAGACCGTCCTTGTACAGCGCCGCGGCCGTGGGACTGGATTCGGACAAGGGATCCGGCTCGAACAGCTCCGTGACGGCAGCGGTGAGCTCCCCCAGTTTGGGTAACTTCGGGCGTTGGCCCGTGGGCGAGGTACAGCCGGTCAGGACCAACGCGGCCAGGACCCCGTAGAGGACCTGTTTCAGGCGGTTCGATTCATGCATCTCAGAGCCCTTCAACGACAGGATGAAAAAATCTATCACGGTACGGACGGGGCCTTCAAGGATGTAGAACGGAAACCAGATCCCAAAAAGGAGTTGCCATGTCGAATTACCGGACCGTCGCCATCGAGAAGGAGGGCGCGGTGACCACCGTCGTGCTGAACCGTCCCGAGAAGCGCAATGCCATGAACCCGTTGATGCACCGGGAGATGATCGACGTCTTGACCGAGGTGGAGCGGGACCGGGAAGCGCGGGTGCTGGTGGTGACCGGCGCACCGCCGGCCTTCTGCTCGGGCATGGACCTCAAGGAATACTTCCACGACGTCGACGACGCGGACGCCGAGCGCCACATCAACCGGCGCATCGCCAACGAGTGGTGCGACCGCATGTTGCGGATGTTTCCCAAACCCACCATCGCCATGGTGAACGGCCACTGCTTCGGCGGCGCCTTCACCATCGTGGCTTCCTGCGATTTCGCCCTGGCCTCGGACGACGCGGTGTTCGGTCTGAGCGAGGTGAACTGGGGCGCGCTGCCGGCCGGGCTGGTGTCCAAGGTCGTCAGCACCCTGATGCCGTACCGCGACGCCCTCTACTTCGCCATGACCGCCAAGACCTTCGACGGCCGCCGCGCCGCGGCCGTGCGGCTGGTCAACGAATCGGTGCCCGCGGCGCGGCTCCGGGAAAAGGTCATGGCGCTGGCGGAGCACCTGGCGTCGCTGGACGAAGCGGCAGTGCGGGCCACCAAGGAAGCGTTCAAGCAGGTGGTGGACATGTCCTACGACCAAGCCTACTGGTTCCTCATGAGCAAGAGCAACGAACTCCGCTGGAGACACCGGGAGACCGGCCGCGGCGGGGACGGTATCGAGAAGTTCCTCGCCAAGGAATACCGGCCCGGGGTAAGCTCGTTCACCAAGACGAACGAATAGCGGCCGGTGTCCTGTCCCTCAGACTCGCTCCCGCGCTTCCTCCCGCCGCCTCCGCGATGCCTCGAAGTCCACTGCGGCGCCGTCCGGGGTCAGCACCGCGCCGTAGACCTCGGTGGCGGCCTGCCCGGAGATGAACCCGTTGCGCAGGTCGTCGTCCACCCGTTGGAGGTCGCGCTCCGCGGGCCGTCCATAGCCGCCGCCTCCGCCGCCGTCATGAACCGAGACCGTGCCCGGCGGGATGTCCGGGATGATCTCCATGGCGTGAGCCTTCCGGCGCCCGCCCTCGGGAAACAGGAACTCCACCCGGTTGAGCGTTCCGGCGCCGCCTCCCAGCACCCCCGGGGACGGTTCCAGGGTGCCGTCGCCGTGGGTGGAGCCGTTGGTCTCCCGGCCGTAGTAGCGCACCCGTGTCCGGGTTCCCAGGCCCCCGCGCCACCGGCCCGGACCGGCCGAGTCCGTCACGTACTCATGCTCGACGAGGTGGACCGGATTCTGCACCTCGAAGGTCTCGTAGTCCTGCGCCAGCACGTTGCCGCCGCCCAAGAGCCCGGGCTGGTTGTACCCGTCGACCCCGTGCGTCGCGCCGCCGCCCTCGTAGGTCAGGAAGAAGATGTCGTGGAACCCCCGCCCGTTGCGCGGGTCCTTGCCGGTCATGCGGTAGGACAGGCGCCGGCCCCAGGGGGCGGTAACCCGCTCGGGAAGCGCTTCGCGCAACGCCAGCATGATGGCCTCGCCGGTATGCTGGCACAGCTTGTTGCCCATGAACGTGGCCGCGGGATAGCGCGCGTTCAGGATCGATCCCTCGGGGGCCTGGATGTCCACCGCGCGCACGAGCCCGTGGTTGTGAAGCACCTCCGGGCTCAACAGGTAGAGCAGCGTGGTCAGGGTCGCCGCGGTGGTGGAGGTCAGGGAGGCGTTGGTAAAGGTCGGAGTCTGCGGGTCCGTGCCCGAATAGTCGAAGGCGATGCTGTCCCCCCGGATCGCCACCCGCACGGCGATTCGGGAAGTCGAAGGATGGCCCGGCTCGTCCTGGTAGATGGTGCTCTCGCCGAAGTATTCGCCGTCGGGCAAGGCCGCGACCTCGGCCCGTACCCGCCGCTCGGTCATGTCGTAGAGGCGCTCGACGTTGGCGCGAAAGGCGGCCGCGCCCTCCGCTTCCATCAACCGCAGCAGGCGCCGTTCCCCAAGGGTGCAGCTTCCCAGTTGCGCCTGGGCGTCCGCCTCGACGATCTCCCGCAACCGCACGTTGGCGAAGATCAGCTCCCACACGTCGCGCCGGAGCCGGCCTTTTTCCCATAGCTTGACCGGCGGGATGCGCAGGGCCTCCTGGTGGACCTCCACCGCCTCGGGATTGCAGGTGCCCTTGACCGCGCCGCCGATGTCCGCCCAGTGTCCCCGGCAGGCGGTCCACGCGGCCAACTCGCCGTTCGCGAAGACCGGCTTGTAGAATCCCACGTCCGCGTGCTGCAGGTTGGCGCACCAGACGTCGTTGTGGATGAAGATGTCCCCGTCGTGAACGTCGCCGTCGAAGAAATCCATCAGATAGCCGCAGCCCGGGTACAGGGAAAAGGCCATCAGCGGCAGGTGCTCGTCCTGCTCCAGCATCCGGCCCCGGGCATCCAGGAACCCCAGCGCGAAGTCGCCGTTGTTGATGAGCGGCGAGCGGCTGCTGCGGTACAGCGCCCGGGCCATCTCGTGGGTGAGGGACTTGACCCGCCGCTGGAACACCACCGTCCGGGCGGATTGCGTCAGATTCAGGGGCATGGGGAACTCTCCCTCCGAATCCGTCATTCCCGCGGAAGCGGAAATGACGCGGAGTCTCCTGGACCAGATTTCACGGATAAGGGATCAAGGCAACCGTCCTGGAATTGGGCGAAGGTGTCACCCGACACCCGCTACGCGCCGTCCCGCCAGGTCAGGATGAAGCTCCCGGCTTCGTCCTGACATACGGCGAACACCGAGGGGACTACGAGCGTGGTCTCCCGCAGCTCGACGATGGCCGGTCCCTGCAAGCGGCAGCCGCGGTCCATGGCGTCCCCGCGGTACACCGCGAACTCCCGGAAACACGTTTCCCCCGGGCTGTAGGCCCGCCGTACCCGGTCGGGCTCCGGCGTTGCCGCTCCGGTCATCCGGGCGCGCGGAAGCTCGGGCCGGGGCCGGCGGGCCATACAACGGGCGCGCAGGTTGACCAGCTCCAGCGGTTCTTCGGGGAGACGGTGACCGAAGCGCCCCTCGTGGAGGGCGTCGAAGCGGGCGTGCAGGTCGTCGATCCGCAAACACTCGGCCAAGCTTTCGTCCACGGGCAGGTTGAGCTCGTGGATCTGGCGCAGGTAGCGGAGGTCCGCGGAGTAGCGCACCTCCACCTCTTCCGGATGCGCACCTTCCGACACCAGCGTACGACGGCCCTGTTCGGCCATGGCGGCGAACAGGGCCCGCCAGCGTTCCGGGTCCAGTTGCCCGCCGGAGGCGCAGTAGCTCCGCACCAGGTCGTGCTTGAGGTCGGCGAACAGCATGCCCACCGCGCAGAACACCCCGGACTGGCGCGGCACGATCACTTGCCGTATGCCCAACTCCATGGCCACCGCGGCCCCATGCACCGGCCCGGCGCCCCCACCCACCACCATCGGCATGGCTTCGGGATCGAGGCCGTGGTCCACGATCATGTCGCGGACCCCGGCCGCCATGCCGGCGTTGATGACCTCGAAGGCGGCCACCGCCGCCTCCTCCACGGAAACGGACAGTGGCCCGGCCAGGTGTTCCCGAACCGCCCGCTCGGCAGGCTCCCGCAGGAGTTCCATGCGTCCACCGAGAAAGTAGTCGGGATCGAGGTAACCCAGTAGCAGGTCCACGTCCGTGCACGTGGGCAGGCCGCCGCCGACGCCGTAGCACGCCGGTCCGGGCGCGGCCCCCGCGCTCTGGGGACCCACCTGGAGGCCCCCGCCCGCATCGATCCGGGCGATGCTGCCGCCGCCGGCGCCGAGGGTGCGGATGTCGATCATCGGCAGCGCCGTGGCGTACCGGCCGACGCGGCCTTCGGTCACCTCCAGGGGCTCGGCGTCCGACGCCAGGGAGATATCCAGACTGGTGCCGCCCATGTCGATGACCGCGCAGTGGGTTGCGCCGGCGCCGCCGGCGTAGACCCGCGCGGCCACGGGCGCGGCCGCCGGACCGGACAGAAGTGCCGCCGCGGCCCGCGGGATGATCTCCTCCGGCGCCATCAGCCCGGCCGCCGAGTTCATGACGAGCAGTTGTCCGGCGAATCCCGCGTCCGCAAGGCGCACCGCCAGTGACAGCAGGTACGACCTCAACAGCGGACCTACGTAGCTGTTCAGGACCGCGGTGCTCACGCGGTTGTAGTAACCCAACTGAGGCAGCAGCTCCGAGGAGACGGTGAGGTACACGTCCGGCAGCGCCTCGCGCAACCGCGCCGCAACCTGCCGTTCGTGCGCCTCGTTGGCGTAGGCGTGCATGAGGCAAACGGCCACGGCCTCGACCTCGTGCGCTTTCAGGGTCTGGACGGCCGCTTCCAGCGAGCCGGCATCCAACTCCTCCAGGATGTTGCCGCTCCAGTCCACGCGCCCGTCCACAGGGAGCCTCAAATAGCGCGGCACCAGCGGCGGCGGGGCTTCGTACTTGTTGTCGAGGGGCTCCTCCTTGACGCCTCTGCGCATCTCCAGGGCGTCCCGGGTGCCCTTGGTGGTTAGCAGGCCCGTGCGGCTCCCGGTTCCGGTCAGCACCGCGTTGGTGGCCACGGTGGTGCCGTGGACGACAAGGTCTATGCGCCCGAGGAAAGTCTCAACGTCGTTGCCGCGCTGCTCCGCCAGGTCCGCGATGCCGCGCATGATGGATCCGACCAGATCAGCGGGTTCGACCGGAACCTTGTAGACGGCCATCTCGCCGCCGCGGTCGCAGAGCGCGAAATCGACGAAGGTGCCGCCGACGTCGATACCGACCAGATCGCGACTTTGTGACTCATTCATAAGTGTTTGATATAGGAGGGTTCCAAATCGCTACACCAATCGCTGGACAAAGCGGAGCGTGGCCGGCGAGTGCAATGGCAGAAAACCAAGGGCAGAGAGAATCCGTATCAGGCGACACTTGAGACGGCGTATACTCGCGGGCTACGACAATTTCGGAAGGAATCGTCAGCGGTTCACCGTCATTCCCAATCGTGCAACCGGCGCAGAAAGGTCCTAGCCGTCACCAGTACCACCTGCAAGCGAAACGTGCTGTGTTCCACATCGGACAGACCCGCGTGCGATCCGTCCGTGTGAAGCATCTTGAAGAGACCGTTGACGTAGTTTTTCCCGTCCTTCGTCCATTCATTTCGTTTTTCGGAGAAAAACCCGGCCTCGCCGAGTAACGCCCGTCGGTTTTCCGATTTCGGTCGGTTTTCCGATGTCGTACTGTTTGCCTTGTCCGGTAGCAACACCCTAGCAATCTCATCCAGAACTTCTTCCATGAACGTTCGCAACTGCGCGTTAGCTGAAGCCCAATCACCCCGCACATGAGCGTCGAGGGCTTGATCCAAATGGCCTCTTGCGGTCGCGAAACCGGGGTCCGCCAGTAGCTGGTGCACCTCGTCGTCCATCTTAACCCCCAACTCGACCGGCAGGGCTGGCCTCAACTCCCCCGTTCCGTCCTGCTTCCACGTAAGGGAGTAGCCATCGTGCGCAAGGGCTCGCGTGAATTGTTCCTGCGATTGTCGACTAACCCCCTGCCTCGCAATTGCGACTGCCTCGCGAACTACCGCCTCCCAGAGGGACATGCGGCCCTCTAAGGTTTCCACCTGTGATTCCGAGCGGAGTACAATTCGGGCCAGTTCCGCGCTTTTCTTTCGCACGCTCATTCTCGGGTCGGCCGGAATCGCCTGCTCCAGCTCCAGCCGAACGACCATCTGATCAAACTCTGCTTGCGAGTGACCCACTAGGAGTTCCGTAGCGGCCACCAAAGTCACCCTGCTAAACACTGTTCGACCTCGACGGTTTTCGGCTCGAGTCTGTCGCCGGACGCGGAACACCTCAAAGAACTTGTCGTAGAAGCCAAGCGTCTCGCGCTTCTTCGCCGCCGCATCCCGCCAACGGCGTCGATGGAATCGAGCTTATGGAAAGCGTCCCGGAGTTGGCCGATCTGCCGGCCATCTTCATCTCCGCCTACAGCCGCGAGACCATCGCTGCCGCAGCCGCTCCCACGGAGGCTACAGATCCGCCAGATGCCTCCCAGTTTGCTCTTGATCTGCAGAACTTGGCTCGCCCTATACGTGCCACCAACGTCCACACCTACTAGATATCGAGCCCCTGAATCAGACATAACTATCTGTCTTTACTATTTGATTGTTATCGTTTCCAGATGCCGCGTAGCTCAATCATGTAGGCCGCCCCTCGAACGAACCGGATGCGCCGGTCCTTCAGCGCCGCCGTCCGCCGCCGCCTCACACCGTCGCCGGATCGCGCCGCCCGAGGTCCGACTTGGCGATGAAGTGGACGAGGGGGTAACCGGGACTATCGTCCGCGTCTTCCCAGACCTTCGAGACGACCTCCGACTGTACGCGCAAGAAACCCTCGCCATCCACTTGCTCGACCCTGCCATCGTATATGATCTTGATGTCCACGACGGGGGCGTCGTCATGGTCAAAGCCCGGTTTCACGTTGATACAAACGATGTCGATGTCGCCATAGCGGGCCTTGAAGGCCGCCTCGGCAATCTGGCGCACTGCCTGTTCGTTCATCTCGAAACCTCCTGTGACGGTCGCTGCTTGAATAGCACATGGGCGGCGAAGCCGCGGCGGGCCTCAATCGCCGCCGGGGGCTGTACCCCCCAAGTCGGACAGGGCGATGAAATTCAGTATCGGGAAGCCCGGAACCTGCGCCGGGTTCGCCTGCACCTTCGTAGACACCTCGTCGATCATGCTCACGATGCCGCCGCCGCTCAGCGGGCTGACTTGCCGCATTTGCCGCCACAGACGACCCTCTCGCCGGCGATCGGGCGTGATTTCCGATCCTCGTCCACTTCGCACCAAGCCGCCCGCCACGTTCCACGGTGGCACCGACGATACCGTCCCGCTCCTCACTCGAAATCCCTGGCGAAGGCCTGCCGCTGCTCGGTGCTGCCGAGCATGATCAGTTCGCTGTCCTTGTGCAGCGACGTGGAGAGCGGGGGATTGGTGACGACCATGCCGTCCTGCTGGATGCCGACGACGGTGAGGCCGGTGCGCTCGGACACGGCGCAACGGCCGAGGTCCCGGCCGACGAGGGAGGACGGTGCGGGGACCACGAAGAGCTCCACCCCCTCGCCGATGACCAGCAGCTCCCGGGCGTGGAGTTGCGCGAAGATGTCTTCAACTCCCTGGGAGGTGTAGCTGAGGGCGAAGTCGGCGCCGGCCCGATAGATGGCTTCGAGGTTTCGCGGGTGGGTGATGCGGCTGAGGATGAGGACTTCGGGGTTCAGGCGGCGGCAGTAGACCGTCAGATAGATGTTCATGGCGTCATCGCTGCTGGACAGTACCACGGCCGGAGCCTTGCTGAGGCCCGCGGCCATGACCAGTTCCCGGTCGGCCCCGTCGCCCAGGAAGAGCCGGTTGGGAATGTCCCCGATGCGCGGCCGCAGGGCTTCGTTGCGCTCGATGAGATGCACCTCTACGTTCTTGCGTCTGAGGGCCTTGGCGGTGGCGCGCCCCACCTTGCCGCCGCCGATGATCAGCACCGGGTTGTAGTTGATGTCGTAGATCACCAGCAGCAGGTTGAGCTCCAGGATCTGCTGCTCCGTACCTGCCACCACCAGCAGGCTGGTATCGGCGAGATAGGTGTCGGGCCGGGCCGGCAACAACTTGCCGCGCTCCCACACGCTGACGATCTCCACTCCCGTGGCCTCCCGGATCTGCGTCTCTCGAATGGTACGGCCGGCAAACGGCGTGTTGTGCACGGCGAACTCGGCGATGCGGAGGTTCCGGATGCCTCCGATGACGTGCACCTCGGCGTGCCCGGCGTTGATGCGGTTGGCGAGACGTTCCGCCAGTTGCTGGTGCAGGGGCAGGACGTGGGTGCAGCCGCTCAGCTCCAGCACGTCGATGGAGTCCTCGGCCTCCGCGGTGGCGACGATGGCAACGCTCGGGGCCACCTCACGAGCCGTGATGGTGACGTTGGTGTTCACCGCGTCCCCGAGGTTGGCCAGGATGAGGCGCGCGTTCGCGGCCCGCAGGTTCACGTAGGTCTCCCGGCTGTCCACGTCGCCGGTGATGACCGACAGGCCTTCGCGGTGCTTGCGGGCGGCCTCGGCGGGGTCCGGCTCGATGAGACAGTAGGGAATGTCGTACAGGGCCAGCCGCTCCACCAGACCAGCCGCCAGCGCGTCGTAACCGCAGATGACCACGTGGCCGGACAAGTCTTCCCGCGCCCGGCGCGGCGCGCGGCCCCGTATCTGCGCTTCCAGCCACGGCGCGTAGAACGAGCGGATGAGGGTAAAGGGCAGCAGGATGAGCAGCAGAATGATGCCCGACATCAGAACGAGGATGCTGAAGAGCCGCCCGATGTCGCTGTCGAACACGATGTCGCCGAAGCCCAGCGTGCTCATGACCGTGAGGGTCCAGTAGAGCCCCGTAGCCCAGGAATGCTCCTTCCCTTCCACGTCGATCATGATGACGTGGAAGATCACGGAATAGAGCACGATGATGACGACGAGGACCCCGAGAAACTTGAACAGCACGCCCAGGTTGCGCCGGGTCTCCCGGGCGTCGAGGAGGTTGAAGAGCAGGCTGACGAGGACTTTCACGACAAGACCGTACGGCTGCGAAGGACCTCTTGAAAGACCGGCATCGCTGGCTGCGGTTCAGCGCCCGGCCAGCCAGCGGCCGATTCCCACCAGCTCCCAGTCCCTTCGGTAGTACCCGATCAACTGAACCCCGAGCGGCATGTCGTCGAGCTCCAGCAGCGGCAGGTTCAGGGCGGGAGCTCCCAGGACCGACGAGGGCTCGCCGTAGAGGGAGTTGCCCACCGGCATGCCCACGGGCGCCGCATCGATGGAGTTCAAAGTGACGAAGGCATCGACGCGGCCCGCCGTAGCCTCCCACTGCCGGCGGAAATCCCGGCGCCAGTCCAGGGCCCGGGCGTAGTCCTCGGGCGTGAGGCCCCGGCCCACCTCCACCCGTTCCCGTACCCGTTCGCTCAGGAGTTCCGGGCAACGGTCGGCATACACCCCCAGCGGGTAGCGTCCTTCATAGGTCAGCATCAGGAGGATCACCTCGGGCAACTCCCGGAGCTTCCGCTCCAGCGCCTCCACCTCCGGGTCATCCGCCCGGCCGGTCACCTCCACGCCTTTGGACCGCAACGTTTCGACGTACCGTTCGAAGACCGCCCGGGTGTCATCCGGGGTTACGTCCCATCCCGCGGTTTCCAACTTGACGACCCGGCCCGGTTTCCTCGCGGCCGGCAGCGAAGGCTCCCCCGCCAGGCTCGGATGGCCCGGGTCCCCGCCCGCGGTGTGGGAGATGAAGTAGGCCGTGCTCCACATGTCCGCCAGGGTGCCGGCGAGGATCCCCAGGTGGGCCAGGCTCGGCGCCGACGGAAATCCTCCCAGCGTGTGGAGGGCGCCATAGGAGGCCTTGATGGCATAGGCGCCACAGTAGGCCGCCGGCCGCAGCACCGAGCCGCGCACCTGGGTGCCGGTGGCCACCGGCGCCATGCCGGCGCCCACCGCCGCGGCGCTGCCGCTGGAGGAGCCCCCCGGAGTCCGCGACACGTCCCATGGGTTACGGGTCGGTCCGGGCGTGGCGAAGGCGAACTCCGTCGTCACCGTCTTGCCCAGGATCAGCGCCCCGCCCTTGCGCAGGCAGTGGACCGCGGCGCCGTCCCACCCGGACTGCCACCCCTTGAGCACCGGGCTGCCCACCTCCATGGGCATGTCCTCGGTCTCGTGCACGTCCTTGATGGCCACGGGCAGACCATCCACCACGGACAACGGACGTCCGTCCCGGTAGCGCGCGGTGGCCGTGTCCGCCGCCTTGCGGGCGCCGTCCACGTTCATCCGGACAAATGCCTTGACCTCCGGCTCGAGCGCGTCGATGGTTTCCAGGCATCGCTCCAGATACGCCCGCGGCGTGTCGCTGCCGTCGAGGAACGAGGGGACGGCGGAAGCATGGCACAGGAGCTTTGCCGTTGTCGGGTGGTAGGGAACTTTCCGTCCAGCCATGGGCTCCTTTCGGCGGCGCGAGGCGCCGGTGGCTCCCGTGCCCGCGCGTGCCGCGCTCATTCCGGCACTCTTTCCGCAGGGGGCATCGACCGTGTGGTATTATAGACGACAAAATGTCAAGTAAAAATGACTTGACTCCCCGGCCCGCGGTGAGCGGCGCGGGGTGCGCGGTGAGGGGGCGGGGGAGTCGGGCGGACTGGAGACGGATTCACGATCATGTGGACGAACGCGACCATGGAAAGCGACCATGAGTGAAGGCCGGCTGAGGGCCTCGCAACTACGGTGCAAGTGCGTCCTCGTGGGAATCCTGATGCTTGCGGCACTGTTCGCCGGCCCGGCCGCGGCGGCCGAGCGGCTGCTGGTGTTCGCCGCCGCCAGCCTCCAGGGCGCCGTCGATACCGTCGCGCGGGGTTTCGAGCGGACGGGCAGGTCGCGGGTCGCAGTCTCGTTCGCCGCAAGCTCCACCCTGGCGCGGCAGATCGAGCGCGGCGCGGGCGCGGACGTCTACGTGTCGGCAAGTCCCAAGTGGATGGACCGGCTGGAGCGGGGGCGATGGCTGCGGCCGGGGACCCGCGGCATCCTGCTCGGCAACCGGCTGGTGCTGGTGGCGCCGGCGGCCCGCGCCGTCCCCGTGGCCATCCACTCCCACTTTCCCCTGGCGCGCCTGCTGGGGGACGGGCGGCTCGCCGTGGGCGACCCGAGCCACGTCCCCGCGGGACAGTACGCCAAGGCGGCGCTCGAGACCCTCGGCGTATGGCGGACGGTGGCAAGCAGGGTGGCCGGCGCCGCGGACGTGCGCCGGGCGCTGGCGCTGGTGGCGCGGGGCGAGGCGCCCTACGGCATCGTCTATGCCACCGACGCCAAGGCGCACCCGGGGGTCGCGGTGGTGGGCGTCTTCTCCGAGCACTCCCATCCGCCCATCCACTATTCGGCAGCCGTCCCGGCCGCCAGCACCCATCCGCAGGCGGAGGCGTTCCTGAACTACCTGTGGTCTCCCAAAGTCCGCGCGGTCTTCGAGGCCCACGGCTTCGCGGTACGGGAGCCATAGTGTCCATGTGGCCCCTGAGCCCGGCCGAGGTCGAGGCGCTTCGCCTGAGCGTCCGGGTCGCCGCCTGGAGCACGCTCGTCAGCCTCCCCCTGGCGGCGCTGGCCGCGTTCGTGCTGGCGCGCTACCGCTTCTGGGGCAAGGAAGTCCTGAACGGCCTGCTGCACATGCCGCTGGTGCTGCCGCCGGTGGTCACCGGATACCTCCTGCTCCTGCTCCTGGGGCGCCGCGGCCCGGTGGGCGCCTGGCTCGATCAGACCTTCGGCTTGGTCTTCGCCTTTCGCTGGACCGGAGCCGTGGTGGCCGCGGCCGTGGTCGCCTTTCCCTTGATGGTTCGACCCATCCGGCTCTCCCTGGAAGCCATCGACCGGCGCCTGGAGTCCGCCGCCCATACCCTCGGGGCCAACCGGTTGTGGACAATCCTCACGGTCACGCTCCCCTTGAGCCTGCCGGGCATAGTGGTGGGAGCGATCCTCGGCTTCACCCGGAGTCTGGGCGAATTCGGCGCCACCATCACGTTCGTCTCCAACATCCCCGGCGAGACCCAGACCCTGTCGCTGGCGGTTCATTCCGCGCTCCAGGCGCCCGGGGGCGAGCCGGGCGCCATGCGGCTCACCGCCGTCATCGTGCTGGTCACCATCGTGGCGCTGACGGCGTCGGAGATGCTGGGCCGTTACGTCATGCGAAGAACGCAGGGGCATGTCCCGTTCCATGAATAGGGTTATGAAACGGCGCAGGAATTTTGCTGTGAAAATACGGTTTTCATGCCTTCGGGTCGGCCGTGCAACGACCATGAGGGTTTGTCGCCGGCAAGGCGCGACGACGAGCCGCGGCCGACGCCACGCGAGGAGGAGCAACGCGGCCGACGGTAAAGAGGAGCGGCAGGTTCATGGCCCGATTCGTGAGACAGGACACTCACATGCTTGAAGTGCACGTGAAACGGCGGCTCGGGGACTTCGACGTCGAAGCCCGGTTCAGCAGCGACCACGGTGTGACGGCCCTCTTCGGCCGTTCCGGCGCCGGCAAGACCTCCATCGTGAACATGGTGAGCGGGCTGCTGAAACCCGACCAGGGCCGCATCGAGGTGGACGGCCACGTCTTGTTCGACAGCGCCGCGGGCATCGACCTGCCGCCGTGGAAGCGGCGGATCGGGTACGTCTTCCAGGAAGGGCGGCTGTTTCCCCACCTGACCGTGCGCCGGAACCTGCTCTACGGCTCGCGCTTCACCCCCGCGACCGAACGCTACCTGACCGTGGACCAGGTCATCGGGCTGCTTGACCTGGACGCGCTGCTGAAACGCCGGCCGCAGTCCCTCTCCGGCGGCGAGAAGCAACGGGTGGCCGTGGGCCGGGCGTTGTTGAGCAACCCCAGGGCGCTCTTGATGGACGAGCCCCTGGCGTCTCTCGACGTGCTCATGAAAAAGGAGATCCTGCCCTACATCGAGCGGCTCGACGAGATGGGGATTCCCATCCTCTACGTGAGCCACTCCCTCGACGAGGTGTCGCGGCTGGCGCGCAACCTGGTGCTGGTGTCGAAAGGCCGGGTCGCCGCGTCGGGCGGGGTCGAGCAGGTCCTGAGCCGGCTGGATCTCTGGTCCCCGGAGGACGAAGCGGAGACGGGGACCGTGCTGGCCACCCGGGTCAACCGCCACGATGCCGCGGCCGGGCTCACGCACCTCGATTTCCGCGGCGGCGAGTTGCGGGTTCCGCTGGTGGACATTCCCGTTGGCGTGGCGGTGCGGGTGTGGATCCGCGCAAGGGACGTCAGTGTGGCGACGGCGCCGCCGCGGGGGCTGAGCCTGCGGAACGTGCTCAAGGGTACCTTGGTGGAGATAGGCCGGGGCGACGACGCCGGGCCTCTGACCGAGCTCAGGCTGCACATCGGCGACGCGCCGTTGACCGCCCTGGTGACGCGGCAGGCCGTCCGCGAACTGGCGCTGGCGCCGGGGCAGGAGGTGTACGCCCTCATCAAGAGCGCCAACCTCGACCGGCGCCAACTGAGCCTGGTGGCCGCCATGGCCGGGCCGGACCGCTAGTGCAGTGTCTCACAAATACGCATATGAAAATGCCAGGGCGTTTCCGTCGTCGTAAGGCTGACCGCGCATGACACCAGGATCCCGAAGCACCTTCTCATCCCTGCGCAACCGGGATTTCCGGTACCTGTGGGCCGGCACCTGCTTCATCAGCGGGGGATTGTGGATCCAGCAGGTCACCCTGGGGTGGGCCATCTACGAGATGACCCGTTCGTCCATCCTTCTGGGGGCGCTCAACGGTCTGCGGTTCCTGCCGTTCCTCATCTTCAGTCCGCTGGCCGGCGTGGCCGCGGACCGCTCGGACCGGCGCCGGCTCATGATCACCACCCAATGGTTCGTGCTGGCGACGGCCGCGGGCATGGGGTTGGTGGTCAGCCTGGACCTGCTGGAAGTGTGGCACCTGTTCGCCTTCACGCTGGTGACGGGCGTGGTGTGGTCCTTCAGCGAGCCCGTCCGGCAGGCGCTCATCCCCGACGTGGTGCCGCGGGCGGAGCTGATGAACGCCGTGGCTCTCAATTCCGCGGCCTTCAACTTCACCAAGATCATCGGCCCCAGCGTGGGCGGGGTGCTCATCGCCATGTTCGGGCTGGCGGGAAACTTCTACATCCAGAGCGCCACTTATCTTTTCGTCCTGTGGATGATCTACCGGATGCACGTGCCGGAGCGGGTCGTGGACGCCACCGGCTCCTCGGTGCTCAGCAACCTGCGCGAGGGAATCCGCTACGTCTGGTCGGAGCCCGTGGTGTTCGCCATCATGGCCACCGCCATGGTCCCCCGCCTGTTCGCCATGCCGTACCAGGCCCTGATGCCCATTTTCCAGAAGGACGTGCTGCAGGTGGGACCGGACGGTCTCGGCATGATGATGGCGGCGCCGGGCCTGGGCGCCATGCTGGTCATGCTGAGTGTCGCCCATTTCGCCAACCGGGTCAGCCGGCCCGGGCTCCTCATGATCGCGGCCCTGTTGCTGCAGGGGGTCTTCCTCATCCTGTTCGCGCTGATGCGCACCCTGCCGCTGTCACTGCTGACGCTGGTGGTCCTGGGCGGATTCCAGGTCCTGTTCATGTCCGTCTCGAACATGGTGCTGCACATGACCGTGCCCGACCAACTGCGGGGCCGGGTCATGAGCATCTACATGCTCGACCGCGGCATCACCCCCGCCGGAGCGCTGCTGGCCGGGGTCGCCGCCCACTTCATTGGCGCCCCTTATACCGTCTTGGGCATGGGCGCCATGGTGCTGGCCCTGGCCGCGGTGGTAGTGGCGTTCATGCCGAGCCTGCGCAAGGTGCGGGCCTGAACGGCACCGTCCGGCGAAGGCGGAGCCCGGCGACGCGGACCTTCTTGACAACCGGCGGCTTCCGCTGTTTCCATTGGAGTCCTCGAACCAAACGCACTCTGGAGGCGTCGTGGACAACGGCAAACAACGGAACGGAGCATGGGTCGATCTGGACCGGGGCACCGTCAGCCGGGAGATCTTCGTCAACGAAGACATCTTTCGCTCCGAGCTGGAACGGATCTTTGCGCGCACGTGGCTCTTCGTGGGCCATGAGAGCCAGGTCCCCGAGCCCGGCGATTTCTTTCTCTCCCGCATGGGGGACGAATCGGTCATCGTCACGCGGGACCCGCAACGTGAAATCCACGTGCTGCTGAATACCTGCCGGCACCGGGGCATGAAGGTGTGCCGCTACGATCAAGGCAACACATCCGTGTTCACCTGCCCCTACCACGGCTGGAGCTACTCCACGGACGGCGGCCTGGTGACGAGGCCGGGCGACCTCTACGGCGTTCCCCAATACCGCGCGGGCTACCGCGAGGAGCTCGACAAGTCCGAGTGGGGGCTGATCCACGTGGCCCGGATGGAGGTCTACAAGGGAACCATCTGGGCCGCCTGGGACGAGGCCGCGCCGTCGTTCTCCGAATACCTCGGCGGCATGCGCCTGTACCTCGACGCGTTGCTGGACGCGCGGGACGGCAGCGAGGGCGGCTCGGAGGTGCTGGGCGGGATGGTCAAGTGGCGGATGCCGTGCAACTGGAAGTTCGCCGCCGAAAACTTCGCCTGGGACACCTATCACAGTCCCACCACCCACAAGTCCGCGGAGATCGCCGGGCTGGGCCCCGGCGGCGAAGGACAGGAGCGCCACGGTTCGGTTCACCGCAACCAGGCCAAACGGTTCACCCGCGGCCTGCTGGCGTTCCCGGCGCTCGGCCATGCCACTATTACCGGGCCTCCGGAGGTGGGCGCCGAGGCTTTGTTCCCCGAGTTCCCCAACGATCCGCTGGTGGCGGAATACTTCGAGGATGTGGAGGCCAAGCGGCGGGAGCGGCTGAAGGGAAAGCTTACGGTGACCCCCGGTAACGGCAACGTGTTCCCCAACACCGCGTTCCACCCCTGGTTCCCCCGGACCATGGTGGTATGGCACCCCGTCGGCCCGGCGCAGACCGAGGCTTGGCGCTGGTACCTGGTGGACCGGGACGCGCCCTGGGAGGTCAAGGACCTGCTGCGGCACTATTACATGCGGTTCTCCGGTCCGGCAGGTATGGTGGAGTCCGACGACATGGACAACTGGGTCTACGCCACAGAGGCCAGCCGGGGCACCATCGCCCGCCGCCACCCCTATCACTACGGCATGGGCCTGGGTTTTGCGCGCCCCGTCGACAACCTCCCCGATGCGGTGGCCGTCAAGGCGTCGTTTTCCGAGGAAGGCGCCCGGGCCTTCTACGGCCGCTGGGCGGAGCTCATGAATGACAAGCCGTAGGACGACATCCGCTGGGACCCTCCGGGAACGGGAAGGCACGGGGCATCCAGCCGCGGACGGCGCCGGAAAGGGGCTCGCCTACCTGCTGCTGGCGCAGGAAGTGCACGAGTTCCTGTGCGCCGAGGCGGACCTGCTGGACGAGCGCCGCTACGAGGAGTGGCTGAACCTCCTGACCGACGACATATCGTACTGGGTCCCCATCCGGAGGAACGTCCAGTTCGGCCGCTGGGACACGGAGAACACCCGCCGGGGCCGGGACATGAACTGGTTCGACGAGGGCAAGGCCACCCTCCGGCTGCGCATCAAGCAGATCACCTCCGGAGTCCACTGGGTGGAGGAGCCGTCGCCGCGGGTCTCCCGGCTGATCTCCAACGTCCACGCCATCCGGGCAACCCCGAGCCTGGAAGAACCCGAGGAAGTCAGCGTCAAATACCGGGTCCTGATCTACCGCAACCGGCTCGAGGACAACACCGACATCTTCGCCGGCAAGCGCGAGGACCTGCTGAGCAAGGTGGACGGCCAATGGAAGATCCGCAAGCGCACCATGCTTCTGGACCAGAGCGTGCTGCTTGCGGCGACGATGCCGTTCGTGTTGTGAGGCCGGCGATCCGTCAGACGTCGATGAACAGCTCACGCAGGTCGGGCCTGCGAGAGATCAAGCCCTGCGCCATGGAGTAATCCAGGAACTTCTCCAGACCCTTGCGGTTGGCCTCGATGCCGTGGGGCCACGGATCGCTGCCGAGGGTGCCGGCGGTGTTCTCGATATACTCGGAGAACCAGGGTAGAACTCCGGCGGAGCTCACCCTATCCAGCCGCTTGAAGAAGGACTCCTTCTCTTTCCTGAGCACGCGCTCCACCTTGCGGGCGATCCCCAGCCCCTTCTCCAGGTGCTTCTCCTTGAGGGCCATCAGGTGCATGATCGGAATGACGCCGTGCTTCCGGAAGTATGCTTTTTCCTGCTCCACGGCATCGGGAAAGAGGCGCCGCACCGAGCCCTCGGGTAACGGCGGCTTGCTCAGGTGGGCGTATATCACCGCGTCGAGCTTCTTTTCCAATAGCCAATCGAAGAGCCGCGCCTCCTTGCCGACGTACTCCACCCTGTCGGCAACGGCGGGCGGCAGTTTGACGCGCTCCACCCGGCCGGTAAACCAGCGGATGTCCTCGGGTTTGACGCCGAACTCCTCCTGCAGGATGCCCCGTATCCACACGGCCGCGGTCATGTGAAAGTCCGGGACCCCTACCCGCCGGCCCTTGAGCTGCTCCCCGCTCACCAGCTTGCTGTCCGCCCTCACGAACAGCGCCGAGTGGCGGAAGCGGCGGGAGGTGAAGATGGGAAACGCCTTGTAGGCGCGCCACCCCTGTTCCCGCATCATCGCGTAGCTCGACAGGGACAGCTCCGTGATGTCGTATCGTGGTGACTTCAGGACTCGCCGGAAGAGCTTGTTCGGCGGGTCCACGTAGTGCCAGCGGATGTCCAGGCCGTGCGCCTGGTGGCGCCCGCTCATGACGGAGCCGAAGAACGGGTAGTAGTTGCTGGCCAGATCGAGGGGGATACCGCGGGGGGCTGCTTCTGCCTGCTTCTCAGCCAAATGTTTCTCCTTCCGCAACCAACCGTCAGTGGTCCATGGCAATGGCCTTCATGGGGAGCCCGAAACGAAAGACGCCTCGCAGAACCAAGCCCCATGATGACGCTACGGTGGCCCGGTTCGCGCCAAACCGGAAGCCCGCAGCGTAAAGAAACGATGCGACCTCAATGTGACCGGCCTTGACCGGCCCCGTCCGCTTTCCTTCTTCGATCAACTATAGAATCAACTATAGAGTATCCCGCATATTGCCGATAGGGATTGCGATGACGGGCAGTGACGGCGCTTGCTCCTGCCATCCAACAACATTGCAAGGGCTTACTTGCTGCGCTAAACGGAACGGATGCCATGACGTCGCGAGAACGGGTAGGAATCGCGGACAGCGAAGGGTGTCAATGAGCATCGAACGGCGTTTCGATGTTTCTCTGGTCGCCGAAATGGCGCTCCGGGAGAAGCAGATCCAGCAGAACTACCGCCCGATTATCGGCGTTCACAAGTGGTTTGCCCGCCGTCCGGGGACCCTGTTTCGCGCCATGATCCTCTCGGAGTTCGAGAAAGGTCCCCTGGAAGACGCCTTTTTCCGAGCGAATGACCTTTCGGGTATCCGCATCGCGGATCCCTTCATGGGCGGTGGAACCCCGTTGATCGAGGCAAACCGTCTCGGATGCTCGGTGCAAGGCTTCGATATCAATCCGATGTCGGCCTGGATTGTCCGCGAAGAAATCGAGTATCTGGACGTAGCGGCCTATGAGCGGGAGGCCCGCGCCCTCATTGCCGCTCTGCACACCGAAATCGGCGGATATTACCGGACATCGTGCCCTCTTTACGGTGACGCCGACGTGCCTGTGAAATCCTTCCTGTGGGTCAAGGTGCTGGATTGCGAAGCCTGTGGAAAATCTCTGGATCTTTTCCCCGGCTACCTTGTTGCCGAGAATAGGCGCCACCCGAAGAACGTCCTGGTCTGTCCGGCTTGCGGCGATCTGAACGAGGTCAACGACCGTGCAAGTCCCGGAGATTGTACGGCGTGTGGGACCGCATTGGCCCAGATCGGCCCCGCCCGCCGGGGGCGTTGCGCCTGCCCGGGCTGCGGGCATTCCAACGTCTATCCGGGCAAGGTCCGGCAACCTCTTGAGCACCGCCTTTTCGCCATCGAGTACTACAACCCGAAGCGGAAGGCAGGGCACAAGGGCCGTTTCTTCAAGAAACCCGATGCCGAGGACCTTACCCGCATGGCCGAAGCAGTGGAGCGATGGAGACGGACCGTCCCCAGCTTTGTGCCGGACCAGGAGATTCTGCCCGGAGACGAGACCGACCGGCTGCATCGATGGGGCTATGCCAGCTACAGGGACATGTTCAATCCACGCCAGCTCCTCGGGCTGGAGCTGAGTTGCCGTTTGATCTCCGAAACCGGAAACCGCCGAATCCGGCATGCGCTTGCGACCAATCTTTCCGACCTGCTTCGTTACCAGAACATGCTTTGCCGCTACGACACCATGGCCCTGAAATCACTGGATATCTTCTCGGTGCACGGTTTCCCGGTGGGTTTGGTGCAGTGTGAATCCAATTTTATGGGTATCGTCGATGGGGGCGGCTCCAATGTCGGGTCCGGCGGGTGGTCCAACATCGCCGGCAAGTACGCGAAGGCAAAGCGCTATTGCGGGGCGCCATTCGAGGTTCGACGCCACGGGTCACGCAAAATCAGGGTCCCCATCGATGGCGAGTGGATCGGCGAGAAGCTCAACGGCAGCCGCAGGGAGGTCGCCATTAGTTGCAAGGACGCCGCGGATGTCGAGTTGGCGCCGGGAAGCCTCGATGCCGTGTTCACGGACCCGCCCTATTTCGGTAACGTCCAGTACGGCGAACTGATGGATTTCTGCTATGTCTGGTTGCGCCGCCTGATTGGCGACAAAGCCGAGGGATTCGACCGCCTGTCCACTCGTTCGCCGGACGAATTGACGGGCAATGTCACCGAGGAACGAGGCCTCGAGCATTTCACGGAAGGGTTGTCCGCAGTCTATTCGCGTATGGCCAGTGGCCTGACGCCGGGGGCGCCACTGGTTTTCACCTACCATCACAACAAGCCGGAACCCTACTACGCCGTCGGCGTGGCGATCCTGGATGCCGGCCTGGTCTGTTCCGCGTCGCTGCCCTGCCCTGCGGAAATGGGCGGTTCGATCCACATCCACGGCACGGCTTCGTCTATTATCGACACCGTTTTCGTGTGCCGGGCGTCGGGTGCGACTGTGGGGCGATGGCTGTTCGATACGCCGGAGCGGCTTGCCGCCATCGTAACCGAGGATTTGACACGGCTGGAAAGCGCCGGCAGAACGCCGACCCAAGGCGACAGGCGATGCATCGTTTTTGGCCACCTGACCCGCATGGCAGTCTGGAAACTCCGCAAGGGCTGGAACCGCGTTCTACCCACGACGAAGAAGCTGGCAGCTTTTGCCGAGGCAGTCTCCGTTTACGGTAAGCCCGAGCAACTCGTGGAGCACGTCGGTACCGCCGGATCAAAGGTACCATTACAGAGTTCCTTGTACGCGACGACCGCATCCGAGGAGGAGGCGCGCGGTGCCGTTTCCTTTTGAGGTCGGCTTCGATGAGGTCCGATCCCGTCTGGATATGTACGTCGATGCCGTGTTCGCGTGTCTCGAATCCGAGTTTCTGGTCATGCCGAAAGGCGCGGGTTTCGTAGAGTTCTCTACGTTTGAAACCGGATATGAAGCACTGAAGCGCGCCACCGGCAATTTCCGCGACGTCACGCCGGAGAAGGTCGCGCCAGTCGTCTTCGAGGTTCCCATTTCACTGATTGTCCTTCGCTGCATGTTGGGGTTCACGCCGCCGGAGTGGGCCTACTATGCCAGCCGGCACACCGGCGTCGCAGTCACCCAAAGCGCTGCACGAACCATCGACCGGAGCATCCGCATGAAACCCGAAGAGGCTTTGCCGCGAAATGGAAGCGTCACGGAACGGCGCATTCATGCACTGACTGACGCCGCCTGCCACATCCTCGAATCAGGTGCTCCCGAAAGCTCCCTCGGCGAACTCCACAGGTTCGACAAGGCTGATACCAGGGCCGGGCTTACGAGCCTTCGATCATTGGCGGATCTGGGCGTTCCCTATTCCATCCTGCTTTACGAGCGCCTTCTCGGGCGGCCGTTTGCCGGCCATCGGGACTCCATAAGCGAGCTTGTCGGCAACATTGTCGAGAACGCCATCGAGGACCTTCTATCCCGCGCCGGCATAAGCTTTCGCAAGACCAAGCGGGCAGAGCGTCTGCCCGGCTTCGACCAAGCGCCAGATTTCGTGATCCCCAATGAGTTCAACCCGCAGATCGTCATCGAAGCCAAACTTACCGAGGACGACGGTACAGCGCGTGACAAGGTGACACGCGTTCAGCATCTCGGTTCGCTGGGCACGGAGGGGCAGCCATCGGGCCAGCCCAGGTTCGAGGTGGTCGCCTGTATTGCCGGGCGAGGTTTCGGCGTCCGCCGTGAAGACATGAAGAAGCTGCTTCTTTCAACCCGGGGCAAGGTCTTTACGCTGCAAAACATGCATCAACTCGTGGATCACACGCGTCTTGCGGAGTTCCGCTCACGATAATCAACGCTGGCTGACGCCGTCCCCCCACCACCCGCTGTGTGGAAGGAACGGCTGCTTCCGTGATAGCCTGATTCCAACACGCCATGACCGGTGCGTTCACCTGTGAGTATGCGATGGCCGAGTCAGTTGTCATAGAGACGCCGTCCGGCAAGGCGGCGACGGACGAGAATTTTCCCGTCGGCTCCCGGCTGTTGCCGGCGCGCCTGCGGCCGCATATCACGACCTTCTACGCCTATGCCCGGGCCATCGACGACATCGCGGACAACCCCGGTCTGGAGCCCGCCGACAAGATCGCCCGCCTGGACGGCTTCGCCAAGGCCGTGAGCGGCGACGACGCGACGGACCCCGCCTTCCGCAAGGCACACGAGATCCGCCGCAGCCTGGCGGAGACCGGGGTGACGCACCGTCACTGCGTGGACCTGACCCGTGCGTTCAAGCAGGACGCCACCAAGCTGCGCTACGATGACTGGGACGATCTGATGAGGTACTGCGATCTGTCCGCGGCCCCGGTGGGCCGCTACCTCGTGGACCTGCACGGCGAGTCGGCCGCGGCCTACCCGGCGTCCGATGCTCTTTGCAACGCGCTGCAGGTGCTCAACCACCTGCAGGACTGCGGCGACGACTACAGGGCACTGAACCGGGTCTACCTGCCGCAGGACTGGATGGCCGACGCGGGCATCGGGGTCGAGGTGCTCGGCAACCGCCGATCACCAACGGCGTTGCGACGCGTGCTGGACTTGTGTCTCGATGGGACCGATGGGTTGCTGAAATCAGCCGACGGTTTGCCGGGCCGGCTTCGCAACGTCCGTTTTGCCATGGAAGCGGCCGCCATCGTCGACATCGCCAGGAAGCTCGGCGGCGAGCTGCGCCGGCGCGACCCCCTGGCAGAACGGGTGGCGCTGACCAAGGCGCAGTTTGCGGCCTGCTGTGCGCGCGGCATCGGCCGGGTGCTGTTCCGGCGGTGCGGACGGGGTTGGTCGGATGGCAGCGGATAGGGCAGCGCGGCCCCGGGACGCCTCGGCGCATGACGCCATCGAACCATGGACCCATGTCCATCGGGTGGTGGCGCGGTCGGGCACGTCGTTCCTTTGGGGCATGAGGATATTGCCGGCGGAACGGCGGCGCGCCATGTACGCCATTTACGCGTTTTGCCGCGAGGTGGACGACGTCGCCGACGAGCCCGGGGAGAACGCCGAAAAGAAGCGGGGACTGGCGGCCTGGCGGGAAGAGATCACCCGACTCTACGCGGGCAAGCCCCAATGGCCGACCACCAGGGCGCTGCTGCAACCGGTGCGACGGTTCGACTTGCCGCGGGAGGAGTTCCTCGCCGTCATCGACGGCGTGGAGATCGACGCGGCGTCCACGGTACGGATGCAGACGCTGGATGACTTGCTGAATTATTGCCGCAAGGTTGCCGGTGCGGTGGGGAGGCTGTCGATCCACGCGTTCGGTGTGCCCCGGGACCCCGGATACCAGATCGCCGAGGCCCTTGGAAACGCCGTACAGCTCACCAACATCCTGCGCGACGTGAAGGAGGACGCGGCGATCGAGCGCCTCTACATCCCCCTGGAAATGGTCAAGCGACACGGTGTGGCGGAGGGCTCGTTGAGCGCGGTCTTCATCCATCCGGGCTTTGCCGCGGCGTGCGCGGAGTTGGCGGAGCTCGCGCGGAGCTATTACGCCGGGACCGACCGGCTGCTGTCCCAGCTTGGATGGCGCCAGATACGACCCATCGTGCTCATGATGGCGATCTATCGAGAAACGCTCCAGCGCCTGGAAGAACGGGGCTGGACACGCATCGAGAGTCCGGTCCGGCTGAGGCGGGCGCGAACCCTGTGGCTCGCCCTGCGTTATGGACTTCTTTAGCGGCCTCCTTTCGTGGCCCGAACCCACGTCATCGGCGCCGGCCTGGCCGGCCTTTCCACTGCGGTATCGCTGGCGCGGGCGGGGCATGCCGTCACGCTCTACGAAGCGAGCGGTCAGGCCGGTGGGCGCTGCCGCTCCTATTTCGACGCCAGACTCGATTGCGCCATCGACAACGGCAACCATCTGCTCCTGACCGGCAACAAGTCCACCATGCGTTATCTGGCGGACATCGGCGCCGCCGGTTCGCTGGTGGGACCGGCTTCGGCGTGTTTTCCGTTCCTGGATCTGCGCACGGGCCGGCGATGGCGCCTGCGGCCCAACGCCGGGAGGCTGCCCTGGTGGATCCTCGACGCCCGGCGGCGCGTGCCCGACACGAGTTTCCGGGACTACCTGTCCGGCCTCCGTTTCGCCCTGGCCGGCGCGGACCGCACCGTGACCGATTGCGTCGGCGACCGCGGCGCCCTGTTCGAGCAGTTCTGGGAGCCCCTGGCGGTTGCGGCGCTGAACAGCCCGGTGCGAGCCGGCGCCGCGTGTCTTTTGTGGCCGGTGTTGCGCGAGACCTTCGGCAAGGGCGAGGCGGCCTGCCGTCCGCGAATCGCCGGGACGGGACTCTCCGGAACGTTCGTGGACCCGGCGGTGGACCTCCTGCATCGGCGTGGCGCCGTCATTCGCTTCGCTACCCGGTTGCGCGGCGTCACGTACCGGAGCGCCGAGGCGCGCGGTTTGGACTTCGGCACGGAAACGGTGACGTTGGAGGACGGCGACAGCGTGGTCCTGACGCTGCCGCCGACGGCCGCGGCGAGCCTGGTGCCGGATCTGACCGTCCCGGAAGAAAGCCACGCCATTGTCAATGCCCACTTCCGCTTGTCCGGGCCCGCCGGCCTGCCGGCGGAGCTGCCGTTTCTCGGGCTGATCGGCGGCACGGCGCAGTGGCTGTTCGTTCGCGGCGACATGGCTTCGACTACCACAAGCGCGGCCGACGACATGGTCGACGAGCCGCCCGACGTGATCGCCCGGAAAACCTGGCGCGACGTCGCCGCCGCCCTCGGCCGCGACCCGGACCCGTTGCCGCCATACCGCGTCGTCAAGGAGAAACGCGCGACGTTCGCGCAGACCCCCGCGCAGGCGCGGCGCCGCCCCGGGACACGAAGCCGTTTCGCCAACGTGTACCTGGCCGGGGATTGGATCGACACGGGGCTGCCCGCGACCATCGAGAGCGCCGTTCGGTCGGGGCACATGGCCGCGCGCGCCATCATTGGATGAACCCTGGGGTCAGGCGGCGATCATTGACCCTCGGGTGCGACTGCTGCATATTAGAGCGTGCCAAAGTAGAGTGTGCCGAAGGGCCTGTACGGCGGGATCGGAGGGATTCCAGTGGCGAAGCGACCCTTGCGAGTCATCCTGGCGCAACCGCGCGGCTTCTGCGCCGGCGTCGTCAGAGCCGTGGATATCGTGGAGCGCGCGCTCCAGATATACGGCGCCCCCGTCTACGTGCGGCACGAGATCGTCCACAACGAGCACGTGGTTGACCTGTTGCGCGACAAGGGCGCGCGCTTCGTCGAGAAGGTGTCCGACATCCCGAAAGGCGCGGTCACCGTGTTCAGCGCCCACGGCGTCGCCCGGAAGGTGGAGGACGCCGCCGATGCTCGCGGCCTGCAGGTCATCGACGCCACCTGTCCGCTGGTGAGCAAGGTGCACATCGAGGCGCAACGCTATGCGCGGCAGGGTTACGAGGTCGTGCTCATCGGCCACTCCGGGCACCCGGAAGTCGAGGGCACCATGGGACAGGTGCCGGGCGAGGTGCACCTGATTTCCAACGTGGCCGATGTGGCGGCGTTGGAGCCCGTCGATCCGGCGAAGTTGGCGTACGTGACGCAAACGACCCTTAGCGTCGACGACACCCGCGAGATCATAGCCGCGTTGAAGTCCCGTTTCCCGGAGACCCGGGGCCCGGACGTGAAGGACATCTGCTACGCGACGCAGAACCGGCAGACCGCGGTGCGGCATTTGGCGGTGCAGTCCGACGTGATCCTGGTCATCGGCTCCGACCACAGCTCGAACTCGAACCGGCTGCGTGAGATCGGCGAGGAGGCCGGAACCGAAAGCTACCTCATTCCGGACGCCGGGAGCTTGGAACCGGCCTGGCTGGAAGGGACGACGACGGTGGGAATCACCGCCGGCGCGTCGGCGCCCGAAGATCTGGTGCAGGGACTCGTGGACCGGCTCTGCGACATGTTCGAGGTTACCTTGACCGACCTCGACGGCATCGAAGAGAACGTTACCTTCAAGCTGCCGCCTCCCCTCGGACTTGACGTTCCTCAGGCAACCGCTGATTTTCGAGACACGTGAGCAAGCAACTGTTTGGCTTGTTGATAGATCCCGTCGGCCGTCAAGCCGTATTTCTCCCGAAGAAGATTCTGAGGCCCCTGCTCGATGAACCGGTCGGGCAGCCCCATGCATTTCGTCGGCACGTTGACAATACCCTCATCGGAGAGAAGTTCGAGAACCGCGGACCCGAATCCGCCCATTGTCGAGGCTTCCTCTACCGTGAGCAGACACTTCACTTCCTGCGCTACGGTTCCGACCAAGTCGCGGTCAAGCGGCTTGACGAACCGCGCATTGATCACCGCGGCGGAAATCCCCTCCCGCTCCAACCGTCCGGCCGCAGCCATGGCCTGATGCACCGTGACGCCGATGGCTGCCAACGCAATGTCCGTGCCTTCCCGCAACAACTCACCCTTGCCCAAGGGCAGTGCCTGCGGCACCGGGTCCATATCCACGCCAAGGCTTGAGCCCCGGGGATAGCGAACGGCCACCGGTCTGTCGTAACCGATGCACGACTTGACCATGTGCTGCAATTCGTTCTCGTCCTTGGGGGCCATGACGACCATGTTCGGCATATGCCGGAGGTAGGCGAGATCGAACGCGCCATGGTGGGTCGTCCCATCCTCGGCCACGAGTCCGCCGCGATCGATGCAGAACGTCACCGGGAGGTTCTGCGTGGCGACGTCGTGGACCACCTGGTCATAGGCCCGTTGCAGGAAGGTCGAATAGATGGGGACCACCGGCCTCATGCCCTGCGCGGCCAGGCCCGCGGCGAAAGTCACGGCGTGCTGCTCGGCGATGCCGACGTCATAGAGCCGCTCGGGAAAGGCCTTTTCGAAGGCAGCCAATCCCGTCCCCTCCGACATGGCGGCCGTGATGGCGACGATGCGCGGGTCCTCCCTGGCCAGTCCGGTCAGCGTGTTGACGGCAACGCTGCTGTACGAGGGTCGGCCGGATTTTTTCTTGGGACTCCCCGTGTCGCGGTCAAAGGGAGAGCTGGCATGAAACCAGATGGGATCGTCCATGGCGGGCCCGTAGCCCAATCCCTTTTTCGTGACCACGTGCAGCAAGGTCGGACCGTCCAGCTTGAACACGTTCTCCAGGGTCGGCAGCAAATGCTCGAACTTGTGGCCGTCGATGGGTCCGACGTACCGGAACCCCAGTTCTTCGAACAACAACCCGGGCAACAGCAGCCCTTTGGCCAGTTCCTGGGCCCGGCTGGCCATTTTCTGCACCTGTTCGCCGATGTGGGGCATCTTGCCCAGAACCCGTTTCGTCTCTTCCCTGATTCGATCGAAGAACTCGCCCGTAATGGTCCGGTTCAGATAGGCGGATATCGCCCCGACGTTCTTCGAGATGGACATCTGGTTGTCGTTCAGAATCACCAGCAGGTCTTTCTTCAAGCCGCCCGCTTGCTGCAGGCCCTCCATGGTCAGCCCCGAAGTCAGTGCGCCGTCGCCGACGACGCAGACGACCTTGTGCGCCTGTTTCCGTTGCTCGCGGGCCTCCGCGAATCCCACCGCGGCCGACACGCCGGTGCCGGCGTGGCCGGCGTTGAAGGTGTCGTACTCGCTCTCCTCGCGTTTGCAGAACCCGCTCAACCCGCCGAATTGCCGGATGGTGTGAAACTGCTCCTGACGGCCGGTCAACAGTTTGTGGGCGTAGGCCTGGTTGCCGGTGTCCCAGACGATCAGATCCCTGGGCGTGTCCAGCAGGTAATGAAGGGCGACGGTCAATTCGACGACGCCGAGATTGGAGGCGAGATGCCCGCCCACATCGGATATGACCGAAATGATGCGCTCGCGAATCTCCTCGCACAGTTGCGGGAACTGTTCCGGGGGCAATTTCTTGAGGTCGGCCGGGTGGCGGATGGTTTTCAGGACGGACATGACGATTTCCTCCCATTGGGAGGCGCCAGCGAACCTCCATGGCAAGCTCACGAATGAACGGATCTTTTCAAAGTTGACGTAAGCTGTCAACGAAGCTGCCTCGACCGTCTGCCCTCGGCCAACAGACATGCCCCCCGCCGCCCCCGGATTCCGGGTCAAGCCCGGAATGACGTTCCCGTGGCGTCGGCGGGTTGTTGTCATGCAAAGAGGTCGGACCGACTTGCTGCCGGCTGGAGCCCCGGTCTTGACCCGCGGCGCTGCGGGACGCTATATAGGTGGTTCCTGTTTCCGGGCTGCGCGAACGCCGGCCCGTTTTTGTTTCCCGGGAGATACCGCCCGGGAGATTCCAGACCACGTCAATTCACTTCAAGGAGCGGTTCCATGGGAGAAGATATCAGCGATGCCGTAGTAGAGAAGACCAAGTTCACCTATGACCACTGGATGGAATCCCTCGACATTCCCATCCACACGGGGTACTTCATCGGCGACCTGCGCACCTGCGACCTCGAATGGTGGGAGGACCGCAAGTGCAAGGCGGCCTTTATGCAGCTCATGGGGCAGGAGGGCGTGACCGGCGCCTGGATCCAGGAAGTCGCCCCCGGAGAGTCCACCCCGCCCGTGCGCTTCGCCCTGGACGAGGTAGTCTATGTCGTGGAGGGCCGGGGCACTACCACCGTGTGGCGGGACGACAACGGCACGAAGAAAACCTTCGAGTGGCATAACAACAGCATGTTCATCGTGCCCCGCAACTACCACTACACCCTCAATAACATGCAGGGGGACAAGGTGGTCCGGCTGCTGCACTACAACTACCTGCCGCTGGCCATGTCCGCGGTGGGAGACCCGGATTTCTTCTTCGACAACCCCTTCGCCGGGCACGACGTGATCGCTTCCGAGGACGGCGAATTCTATTCCGAGGCCAAGATGGTCACGGATTCGGGCAAGTGGAACGTGTGGAACCGGCGCGTCTACTGGTACGGCAACTTCTTCCCGGACATGCGGGCCTGGGACAAGCTGGACGAGAACAAGAAGCGCGGCGCCGGCGGCCACAGCGTGTTCATCGAGTTCCCCAACTCGGAGCTTTCCTGCCACATGTCCGTGTTCGCGGCGCGCACCTACAAGAAGGCGCACCGGCACGGCCCGGGCAGGGTCATCGTCATTCCCGCGGGCGAAGGCTATTCGATCCTGTGGGAGGAAGGCAAGGAGAAGATCGTGGTCCCGTGGCACGAGGCCAGCGTTTTCGTGCCGCCCAACAAGTGGTTTCACCAGCACTTCAATGCCGGCGCCACGCACGCGCGGTACCTGGCGTTCCATCCGCCCATGCAGTTCCACGGCTACGCGGAAAAGGTCGAGGACCGGGCCAAGGACCAGATCGAATATCCGGACGAGGATCCCTTCATTCGGGCCAAGTTCGAGGAGGAGTTGGCCAAACGGAACACCACCAGCCTGATGCACGAGGAAGCCTACACCAACCCCGACTACGAGTGGTCCAAGGGGATGGGAAAACAGTAAGCCATGCACGACGACGCCGACAATCCCGAACACTTTCACCCCGGCCCCGATGCCATCGTGGAGGACATCGAAGGGGTCGAGATGTTCTCGCTCACCAGCGTGGGCATCGACATCGGCTCCTCCACCTCGCATCTGGTCTTTTCACACCTGACGCTCCGGCGCGAGGGCGCCGGGCTCTCGGCCCGGTTCAGGGTCACGGATCGGGAGGTGCTGTACCGGTCACCCATCATGCTGACCCCGTACAGCTCGGGGACGCTCATCGACACGGCCAAGGTGCAGGACTTCATTCACGAATCCTACCGTGTGGCCGGCTACACCCACGACGACATCGACACCGGAGCCGTGGTGATCACCGGGGAGGCCCTCAACAAGGAGAACTCCCGCCCGATCCTCGAGTATTTCGCCAAGGACTCCGGCAAGTTCATCTGCGCGTCCGCGGGACCCAACCACGAGGCGCTGTTGGCGGCCTATGGCTGCGGCGCGGTGGACCTGTCGAAATCGGCCAACGCCACGGTGTTGAACATCGACATGGGCGGCGGCACCACGAAACTGTCGGTGATTCGGGACGGGACGGTGACCCAGACCGGGGCCATCAGCGTAGGGGCGCGGCTCATCGCCTTTGACGACGACGACGTGGTGACACGGGTCGAGCTTCCCGCCAAGTTCATCACCAGGGAGCTGGGCACCCCGGTGGAGGTGGGTCAGGTCGTTACCGACGACGTCAAGAGAGCGTTGGCCGCCTATATGGGGACCTACCTCTTCAACGTCATACAGGCGAAACCGCTTTCGGACCTGGAGACGCACCTGCTCGTGACCGATCAGCTACCCGACTACGAGGGCCTGAACGGCATTGACCACATCGTCTTCTCCGGCGGCGTCTCCGAGCACGTCTACGACCACGAAACCCCTTCCTACGGTGACGTCGGCCCCTATCTGGGCAAGGAGATCCGCGCGCGCATCGCCGAGCTCAACCGGGCGGACCTAGTCAAGGAGCCTACGGAAGGCATCCGGGCCACCGTCATCGGAGCCGGCGAGTACACGATCCAGGCCAGCGGCAACACCAGCTACATCTCCAGCGAGACGCCGCTTCCGGTCTACGGCCTGCAGGTGGTCAAGGCGCTCCTCGACGAGGATTCCGACGTGCAGGGCGCCCTTCGGACGGCGCTGGCCAAGTTCGACCTGGAGAAGTTCAAAGCGGGTCTGGCGCTGGCCCTGGGCCTGGAGGGCGTGCCCAATTACAAGTTCATCCGGCGCGTGGCCGAAGGCATCGCCGCGGTCGTCAATGACGCGGAAGATTCAAATCCCGACGTTTTCCTGATCCTGGACCTGGACGTGGCCAAATCCCTCGGCGGCATCCTCAAGGAAGAACTGAAGGTAGCGCCGGAGGTCATTGCCGTGGACGGCATCGACGTGGGCGACCTGGATTTCATCGACGTCGGCAACGCCATGGGCGTGACCGAGGTCATCCCGGTCACCATCCGCTCGTTCATGTTCCCGGAAAGCCGCTTGGCCTAGGTGTGAGTGGTCTGGGGCCGGTTCTCGCCGGTGGGGCCGGTACCGGCGGGAGCAGTCGCACATGCGCAAGGCCTGAAGGAGGTGAGCCAATGGCAGAAACACACAGCGTGGGCGTTCCCACACCCCGCATCGACGGTGAGCACAAGGTAAGCGGCAAAGCCAAATACGCGGTGGACATCACCTTCCCGGACATGCTGTGGGGCAAGATCCTGCGCAGCCCCATCTCCCATGGCCGCATCAGGAGCATCGACACGAGCAAGGCCATGCAGGTGCCGGGCGTCGTCGGCATCCTCACCGGCGAGGACGTCACCGGATTACGCATCGGTCGGCGCGTGGTGGACATGCCCATCGTGGCGGACGGCATCGTGCGGTTCATCGGCGAGAAGGTGGCGGCGGTATCCGCGGAAACGGAAGACGCGGCCGAAGAAGCCGCCGCGCTCATCGAGGTGGAGTACGAGGAAATGGACCCTGTGCTGGATCCGATGGAGGCCATGGGATCTTCGGCGCCGCTCCTGCACCCGGAGGTCCACACCTACAAGGGGCTTCCGCAAAAGCTCACCGGCCCCACCAACCGGGTGATCTACGTCAACTGGGAAAAGGGCGACATCAACAAGGGGTTCGAGGAGGCGGACGTCATCGTCGAGAACACCTTCACGACGCCCAAGGTTCACCAGGCCTACATCGAGCCGCATTCCTGCGTGGCCAAGACCGACCCGGCCACGGGCGCGGCCGAGATCTGGGCGTGCAGCAAGGTGCCTTACGGCATCCGCGACCAGGTGGCCAACGCCGTCCGGGTGGACCCCGAAACGATCGTGGTCCATCCCTGCTACATCGGCGGCGACTTCGGGGGCAAGGGCGACTTCATGGACATCGCCCTGTGCTACTCCCTCTCGAAGAAGAGCGGCGGACGCCCCGTCAAGATCGTCATGGACTACGACGAGGAGTTCATCGCCGGCAACCCGCGCCACGCTTCCATCATCAAGGTCAGGACGGGCGCCAAGAAGGACGGCACCATCACGGCCCACCACATGGACTTCGTGTTCGACACCGGCGCCTATTGCGCGTTCAAGCCCAACGGCATCCTCGGTGGACCGCAAAAGTCCCCCGGACCCTACAACATGCCCAACACCTTCGTTGAAGAACACATGGTGTACACCAACCAGGTACCGTGCGGACACATGCGCTCGCCGGGCGATCCGCAGGGATTCTTCGCCAACGAGAGCCAACTCGACCTGCTGGCCCAGGCGCTGGACATGAACCCGGCCGACCTGCGCAAGAAGAACCTTCTGGAGGGCGTCGCGGACTCGCCGGTGGGCGAGAAGGTCGACTACGTCGGGTCCCACGCGGTCTTCGACCGTGCCCTCGAAGAGGTCAAGTACTATGAGCCGCGACCCAAGAACGTCGGCCGGGGGATCGGCCTCGTGCAATGGTCGGTGAACGGCGGCAAGGGCTTGGTGAAGTTCAGGCTGGACGACACCGGCACCCTGACCGTGTCGTCCGCCATGCTGGACCAGGGCGTGGGCACCTTCACGCTGCTGGAGCAGATGGCGGAACAGGAGCTCAAGATCCCGGCCGAATGCATCCGGTTCGAACACTTCGACACCAGCGCCGGCATCAAGGACTCCGGACTGGGCGGCAGCCGCGGCACCCGAGTGTACGGCAACGCGGGCTACGACGGCGTCATGAAGACGCGGGAGCAACTCCTCGACCACGCGGCCAACGCGCTGGACGCGCCCAAAGACGACCTGACCCTCTCCGACGGACGCGTGGTGCACAAGAGCGCCGACCGGGGCATCAGCTATGCCGACGTGGTCAAGGCCAAGGGCTCGGCCATTGAGACCGTCGGGCTCTACGACGACACCTCCAAGGTCCCGGACGCCGCCATGTGCGCGCAGATCGCCGAGGTGGAGGTGGATCCCGAGACCGGCAACGTCGAGCTCAAACGGCTGGTCACGAGCCACAGCACCGGCACCATACTGAACCCGCTGATGCACCAGGGCCAGATCGAGGGCGCCAGCATGACCGGCATCGGCTACGGCCTGATGGAGCACCTCATGGTGGACGACGGCAAGGTCACCACCGCCAACTTCGGCGACTACAAGATCCCCACCATCCGGGACGTTCCGGAACTGAAGACCCTGGTGTCGGAGACCCAACGGGGCCCCGGCCCTTACAACAGCATGGCCATCGGCGAGACCGCCAACATACCCACCGCAGGCGCCATCGCCAACGCCGTCGCCGACGCCGTCGGCATCCGGATCACCTCGCTGCCGATTACCTCGGAGAAGGTGTTTGCGGCGCTGAAGGGGAAGGGTTAGGGGACAATCGAAAGGTCAGAGTGGGTCTTCGTGATTAGGACTACGAGCATTTCATCCTGACCTCGCGATAGACCGGATTCCTGGTTCTCCGAGTCGGAGCGATGTCAGCAGATCCCTCTCCTGTCGACCTGCTTATCCGGTACACGTTGCTGGTATCCGGAGAGCAGGACAAACTCTACGACCGTCAGCTTGGACCCATCCATCTGGTCAAGTACGTGTACTTGGCCGACCTGTTCCACGCAAGACGACACAACGGCGTCACCTTCACCGGCACGAAATGGAGATTCTACAAGTTCGGCCCGTGGTCTCAACTGGTTCACGAGCGTATCGAGCCGGCACTGAGCCAAATCGGTGCAGAGAAGCAGGGGTACCCGAGCGACTATGAGGACAGCCAGGACTGGAGTCGTTGGCTATTGAGTGATGACCACCTCCTGGAGAAGACGGAAAATCAACTTCCATTGGAGATAACATCGGGTCTCAGAAGAGACGTCCGTCGATTCGGTCAGGACACACAGGGTCTGCTGCATTACGTTTACGGCACGGAACCCATGTTATCCGCTGCGCCCAACGAGCTTCTGGATTTTGCCGTTGTCAAGCCTGACGCTTCCATGGACACGGCTCCTGAGCAGCCACTGAGGATGGATCGCCTGTCGAACAGAAAAAAAAGAGAATTCAGGGAACGAGTACGCGCATTACGAACGAAATATGAAAACCGGGAACGAAAACCTCCCAAGATGATTAACCCGGCAGAGGATGCCCGTTATGACGATGTTTATGCCGAAGGCATGACGTGGCTCGACGGCCTAGCCGGTAAACCGTTTCAGGAGAGGGACCACGTCGTCCAGTTTTCAGACGAGGTGTGGCAGTCGTCCACCAGAAAGGGCGACGACGATTCTGATGGCAAGTAAGGCAGGAAGGTACCCTGACGATTGTGTACAGTCCATTATTCATCCGGATCCTTGGTGGATCGATAATAGTAACAAAACGCTGTGTCGAGGCGCGCTGGTCTTCGCTTTTGTCCCGCATGTGGACCAACTACCGTATACATTTGAGCCTCTGGGTAGAACGGAAGCCACTCAACACGACAGCGCTGTAATCCGCGTAGCACCCCTTCGGGTTCAACAGCCGCTCAAGCAATCGAAATTGCCCGTAGCCGAGGAACGCAATGGCGACATGAACGCCCGCTACCGCGTCCGCCTCCACTTTGAGAACCTGTTGCGCTTGTGTAACCAGCGATTGCTTCCTTGCCGTTGGCAACGGCTTCCAGTTTCGTTTTTCCCTGGCTGATGCAACCGGCTGTTCCGCGAATGTCGTTATCGGCCGGTCAGTCGGCGCATGATTCCGCGGACGCTTTCCTTAGGCTGCATGACGTCGAATGGAAAGCAGAACAGTTCCAGCCCCTGGCCGGCCACTTCGTCATTGAACTCGTACCGCAGAGGCGAATCGAATTCGCGCGTTCGCGGGTATATCAATGCCACCGTGGCGCTGCCGAACCTCCTGCCGTAGCTGTATAGCTGGTAAACGTCGTCCTGGCTGATCCCGTGCTTCGAATCCTTGCCGTCACCGTCGATTGTCTTCCACTTGGCGTCGAGCACGAACCGCACGTTGTCGTCCGATTGAACGAGAGCGATGTCCGGCCTCATGTGGAAAGCATGCGTTCCGTCGATTCGGGTAAATGCTTTCTGCGGTCCTTGTGTTCTGACGCGGTAGTCACGCTGATGGCGTCTGAAACCATCGGCCACGTAATCCTCGAAGACCTCCTCCATCGGGAACAGCAGCGCCTGGTTTACGTGTTTGCCGGAGAACGTCGCCAAGCCGTGGTTGAACAAGAACAGACCCACCCAAGCCATCACCGCGTCGTAATGCCGCATCGACCGGTCGATCCGATGGCGTTCCCAATCCACCTCCGGCCGTTCCGATCGGGGCACCTCGGAATAGCAGATGCGAAGCTGATGGAGCAGTTGCTGATTGCTTGGGTGAGTGTTCGAACGAAGCTTGAGCTTGTGGATGGCGCTGTGAATCAGCCGGTTCACGGGGCGGTCTGCCGTGAACTCGTCGAAGGCGACATAGAAACGGGCGCGATTCGCCGCGTTCCAGCGAATATGCTGCGGGAACCGGATGCGACCCCGAAGCCGGGGAAGATTGTCCTCGACGCTGTTGTAGTGGCGAGCGAGCCCGCGTTGCGTGAGCAGCACCAGATTGGTCAGGAACAGCCTTACGAACACGTCGAGCATGTTGAAATGGCGGAGCTCGGAGATGCCGGTCTCGTTGAATTGCGCGGTACGGAGGCTCCGGTAGGTCCGCAGCATCTTGAGAAACACCTGCCGGGTGCGCTCCTCGTCGCCATCGCCGATATCCACCTTCGGCAGGATCTCGATCACGGTGCCGCGCCGGGTCTGGATGACGCCCACGTAGTTCTGGGTGTGGAGTCGCCCGTTCTTGAGCGTCAGCACAGGGCGGTACTTGCCCTGTTGATCTGTCTGGTTGGCCAGCGCGAAGTCCTTGAGGGCCGCGTACTCCGCCTCCTCGAGACCTGAAAGCCGTTCATGTTCCTTGAAGACGTGCACGCTAATCGGAGCCTTGGGCTTGTTCGCTGGCATAGATCTGCCGGTAACTATCGGCTTGCTTCCACCTGTCTTCGCCGTCTTCGTTTTCCGGAAGCAATTCGAACACGGGCCGCTCCGGAGAGACATCCCGAATCGAGGTCTCGACCGCGCGTTCGCATATGAACGGGTTTTCGTTCAACACGAACCGGATCTTCGCCCAATCGTCGTAGAAGTACTCCTGCAGCAGCGGCATGATGCGGCGTTGAAAGGCTTCTGCAAGACGGTCGATCGTCCTTACCCCGATGAGATAGGTATGACCGATCTGGTGCTCGCGATCCAGGCAGACCGTGATTCGCTCGTTCATGGCCTTTAGCATGGCCTTGCCGTCAACACCTTCGATGTCCTCTTCCACGTAGTGCAGGTCCGGCATCTTCTCGATGAAGTCGAAACGTCGTCGCAGAGCCGTATCCAGGAGTGCGATGCCCCTGTCCGCGGTGTTCATCGTCCCCACGAGGTACAGATTGTCCGGGACCCTGAATAGCTCCTGAGAATAGGGGAGCGTCACCACCGCCTCATCTTCGCCGCCTGACCGTTTGGTAGGCTCGATCAGGGTGATGAGCTCTCCGAATATCTTGGCAATGTTGCCGCGGTTGATCTCGTCAATGACAAGAACGTGTCGTTTGTTCGGACGTTTGCGGGCGCTTGAGGAGATACGCTTGAAGACGCCGTCACGTAGTTCATAGAGGAGGTCATCGCGATCCAGAACCGGTCCGATGCCCTCAATGAAGTCCTCGTAGGTATAGTTCTGATGGAACGTGACGAACTCGACCCGATCTTCCTCCCTGAGTTCCTCAAAACGTGCCTTGACGTTCTCCCTGGCCTCCGTTAGGGCAAGTTCGTCGGGAGCCTTGCCGTCCATGATCGCTACGGCGTAGGAAACCGCTTCCCACGTCTTGCCGGTGCCCGGAGGGCCGAACAGGATGGTGTTCAGGGGGAACGATGTGTCGGGCGTGTCGGGCGTGTCGGGCGTGTCGACCGCGGGCTCGGGATCGGGCTGTGGTTTAACGCCGCCGCCCCCGATCAACCGATCAATCAATTCGAAGGAGACCTCGTAGGCATCAGTGTTGCGGAATGCCGAGATCGTCGACTCTACCGCGTTGCCGAATCCGAGTTGGGGCAATTTTCCTGTCACGGGAGCAGGCGCTTTGTTGATCCAGTGGACATAGATGACTGCTTCTTCGGTCCAACCGCCGGAAGCGTATTGGTTCTCTTCCACCACGCCTATAGCTCGTCCTTTCTGCTGTCCGGTACGAACCAGAATGATGTCGCCACGCTTGGGCTCACTCAGAGGAAATTTCCTTTGATCTCCTGGACCGCCCGTATACACGCAGTTGTTCTCTTTGAAGGTCCGGGCTTCTTGCGGCAAAGCATCGGTCACATCCCAGTAGTCGCTTTCGTCAGCGTAGGCGTAGGGGTTGGTGCTGACCTGGAAGAAACTGGGTTCCTTGATGAGCTTGGTACTAGCAGGTGGCTGGCCTACCATTTGCACGGTGGCCTGCTGCCTGGTGCCCGCCACCACAAAGCGGTAGCCACGCGGCTGCAGCCGCTTCCGCAGTAGCCACCGCACATGCGTAGTTAGGGTATATTTTTTGTTTGCCGTTACCATTTTGTCGGCCAGCACCATAATGTTAACAGGCTTGCCGCTGCGCAACATAGCTACTGCCGTAGCGGCATCTACGTTTTTACCCGTGTCACCGGCAACGGTGGCGAGGGATTCTTCTTTTTTGGGGAAGGCGTGGTAGAGGAAGGTGTTGATTTCATACGGCTCACACCCAGGGAACTGGCGTTTGACGGCGTCCATCCTGGCGACGTAGTCTCCGTAGTCTGTCACTTCGCCATGGGGCATCGGTTGAGGCAGGGCGGTGCTAAGGTAGTCCGAGGGAAGGAAATAGCTCGGGTTCGCGAGGAACAAGGTCTGTGTCAGTTTGTTACTGCCTACGTCAGGAAGGGCTAAAGCAGCCTTGAAGTCATTAGGTTCAATGGCGGTTCCGTTGTTGTCTGTTTGCACCGCATTCTTGAACAGGCGCCAGAGCAAATCCGGGTCGAACGACTTCCCGTCGTGGAACAACGCCTTGATCGTTGGTACGGGCATAACAGCAGTGTTAGTTTGGAAGAGAACCGAAGTGATCTCAAATTTCTCGTGGACGCTCCCGAAGGTGCGCTCGTACTGGTTCCGGGTGTTTCTTTGCGCCAAGAAGTAGAGGAACGACATCGGATCGATGTTCTCGTCTCCGTATGCCAGGAGCGGAGCATCGTCTTTTCCCCAATCCACGTTTTTTGCATTATCGACCAGGTAGCCTTTGTCGTTGCTGGCAATCTTGGTGGCCAACTCCTTGAACCACGCCACCCAAGTATAGTCGATCATCGTCAATTCTCCGCGGGGGAAAGGCCCCTTTGTGAGGGCTGGTCAGACGGCCGGCCGGAACGCATGAGACACGGACCGCCGGACCTTGTTCGTCAGTGCAGCGAGCGGGGCTCGCCGAGGACGAACTCGGCGATCTGGGCGTCGAAGCGGTCACCGCCCTGGGTGACCATTTGGTAGGTGCCGTGCATGGAGCCGTAGGGGGTGGACAGCGGGCAGCCGGAAGTGTACTCGAAGGACTCTCCTTCCTCCAGCACGGGGCTTTCGCCCACGACTCCCGGTCCCTTGACTTCTTCCACGTGGCCGGTGGCGTCGGTAATGATCCAGTGGCGGCTTACGAGTTGGACGGTTTCCGAGCCTTCGTTGCTGATCTCCACGGTATAGAGATAGAACCATCGGTTGTGCTCGGGGAACGAACGGGTCGGGTCGTATTCGGTCGTGACCTCAACCCGGACCCCGCGCGTTACCGTCTTCGAACTGCCCAAAGCAACCTCCCTGTTACAACCCTGGCGCAGAGATATCCTGGTGCCTCGTCTCGCCTGCACTCCACTACGCCGATTCCCCGCACACCGATAGTATTGTGAGCGCGTACACCTTGGTCGCGGCAACGAGATCGGCGATCTTCATGGCGCGGTTCTGCGCCTGGCTGATGGTCTCCTTCTGCCGGGGCGGCCCGTAGCACACGGCCGGAATACCCACCTCATTGAAGACGTTCATGTCCCGCCACATGCTCATTTCGGCCGCGGGCGGCGCCGGGGGCCCGGCGCCCATGACGTTGCGATGGGCCTGATCGAGAGCGTCCACCAGGACGTCGACGTTCCGGGCCACGTGTCCGCGCGAATACTGGTAAACCGAGACCTCGGAGTCGAAGTCCAGGGTTGCCATCACCGCCTGGATCTCGCGCTTGATGGCTTGGGGATCGGTCTTTGGGACGATGCGCACGTCGTAGTAGATGTCGCAGTAGCCGGGACCGCCGCGAACTCCCATGACCTGAGCCTTGGGGATCATGGCGCCTCCGGGAAACTCGAAACGGGCCTTCTCTTCGTAGGCAACGGCCCATTCCTCCAGCGCCATGACGGCGTGGGCCATCTTGATGTAGGGGTTGGGGTGCTCCCGCAAGGAACCGCCCCGTTCCAGCCGCGGCGTGTACAGCTCGCGCCCCTTGCAGCGGATCTTGAGCCACACCGCTCCGCATTCCCCCATGATGATGCCGAACCCGGACGTTTCCCCCACCAGGCAGTAGTCGGCGGTGACGCCCCTGTCGATCAACCATTTCGCGCCGAAACCCTCGCCGGGAAAGTTCACCCCCTGGGTGTCGTCCACCGACGGCTCTCCGGTCTCGAAGGCCACTCCCGTAACGTACAGGTCGCCGCAAAGCACGACCCCTGCCTTCTTGAGCGCCCTGGCCGCGACCATGAACGCGCAGAGCTGGGCCTTGTCGTTGATGAGACCCTTGCCGAACACCAGGTCGCCGTCCACCCACGCGCCTTCCATCCGGACGTCCGCCTCGGAGGCGTCGGCGGGAAGCTCGGGGCCGGTGTCCATGTGCGCGTTGAGGATGAGGCTGGACCCGCCACCCGAGCCACGGATCACCCCCACGGCGTTGACGCTGTGGTCCGTAATCCACTGGAGGAAGGCCTCGATGCCGTTCCGCTCAAGCCACCCCACCACCGCTTCGCCAAGCGCCTTTTCCCCGGCATGGGGACTCGGGATGTTGCCCAACTCCAGGCACAACTGGACCAAGTCCTGCCGGTCGTCGTCGATGATCTCCTTGAGCCGCTGTGCTGTGTCATTCATGCCTCTTTCATACTCGACGGCTGCGCCCGCTGCAAGGAAAGACCGTGCCCGCCGCCCCCGGACGCAGCCGGCGGCGCGACAGCGGTCGCGGCTGACCGCCGGATTTGATACAGGTGTGGAACGTCGAAAGGGGACGGTATGGCACAACAAAGACCCAATTCACGGATGAAGCGAGTCAGGGCGATGCTGGAGATGGCCGCCGGGGTCTACGCGGACCGCATGCTCGACCTGGGCGTGGCGCTGGACATCAACATCCGCTCCAGCAAGGAGGAAGACCACATCTTCCCGCCGCTCCGGTTCGGTGTCCACGGCGAGCTCATGGGCGGGATGAAGGCCCCCATCGAGGTGGGGAAGCGCCGGGTCGATGTGTCCCACGTGAACCCGTCGGTCATCGCCACCATGGCCTACCGCGGCAAAGGCTACTACAAGGAACCCTTGCCTTTGCGGGCGTTGGCCTGCTTTCCGTCCTGGGACCGCATCGCCATCGCCGTGTCCGCCAAGCTCGGGGTGCGATCGTTGCGCGACGTGGTCAAGAACAGGATGCCGCTGACGGTGTCCACCCGGACCTCGGGCATCGACAATTCAACCCACTACGCCATCTCGACGATCCTTTCCCTCCATGGCCTGTCGTTCCGCAGGATCAAGCGCTGGGGCGGCAAGGTCGACGAATGCGCCCACCCGTCTTCGCCCAAACGCATCAAGTCGATTCAGGCCGGGCGGGTCGACGCAGTGTTTGACGAAGGGTTGTCCACGCGATGGCTGGAGGCGGCACTGGACAACGGCTACGAGGTGCTCCACCTGGATGAGGACGTAATCCGGGCCATGGAGAAGCTGGGCTTCAGGAGCGCCGTGATACCCAGGCGGAGATTTCCCGGGTTGAAGGAAGACGTTCGCACCGTGGACTTCAGCGGTTGGCCCGTCATCACCCACAAGTGGTTGAGCAACGACATGGCCTATTCCCTGTGCGAGTCCATCTACCGGCGGCGGCGCGACATCCCGGTGGACGCCCCCCGCCTGAACATCAGACAGGTCTGCCGCGACACCGACGCCGGCCCCCTCGGCATCCCGCTGCACCCGGGCGCGCAAAGGTTCTACGAAGAGAAGGGGCTTTTGTAGCGGGCTGCGCCGGCCCGGTAGCAGCGACCGCGGGTTAGTCCCGGGCCACGGTCAACGTCATCCGGCGGCCGCGGACGACCTTGACCTCGGCGCCGGCGGGTATCGCGGCTGCACCGGACTCGGTGTGCGCGCGCCACAGCTCGCCGCGCACGTGGACGTAACCGGCGGGGTCGAGAGAATCCCGAGCGACTCCGCGCAGGCCCACGAGCTGCGCCGCGCCGGAGGCTTCCAACCGGTATGCTTTGCGCAGGAACGGGTAGCAGACCACGTCCTTCACGACCACTACGCCAAGGACGGTCAGCGCCACCCATGCCGGCAGGCCCAGCCATGAGTGGAGGACCGCCAGCAGCACCACGGCCAGGAGCCAGCCAGGGATCTGAAAGAAGTAGTAGCGGGTAAGGGTCCGCACCGGCGGCCGGCTACATGGCTCCGGCAAAGAGCCGCAGGGTCTCGCCGCGGTCGGCGTCACCCACGTCGTAGGGAATGATCGCCACCTGGTCGATGGCGCTCTGCTTGAGCTCCTCGACCTTGGCGTGACACTCGTCCGGGGTGCCGGCGACGGCGAACTTGTCCACCAGCCAGTCCGGGATGACGCGCGCCTGGCTGGCCCGCTGATCCATGTGCTGGTAGTAGTTGTAGGCTTGGCGGATGTCGTCGAGCACCTTCTGCTCGCGCTCGTCCAGCGAGAAGGGCAGCGGGTGGGCGATGACACGGGCCACGTGGGCCTTGACCGCGTCCTTGGCCCCGGGGCTTTCCGAGACCGCGCACGGGACCCACAGCACCAGGTCGATGTCGGAAAGCTTGCGGCCCGCCGACCCGGCGCCGGCCGCAATCCTCTCCACGGCCCTTTCGATGGCGCCGGAATCCACCCCCACCAGGATGATCACGCCGTCCGCCACCCGCCCGGAAAGCTCCAGCATCTTCGGCCCGCTGGCCGCAACGTAGAACGGTATCTTTCGGTTCTGGGAGAAGTTGAGGCGGATCCTGCCGCTCTCCAGCGCAGCCTCGCCGCCCTCGATGACGGCCCGCATCTGCGCCACGGCCTCCTCGAAGTCCGCCAGCCGCGCCTGTTTCCGGCCCATGGTCTCCAGGGAACTGTCGCCGAGCCCGATGCCCACCGCGAACCGGCCCGGCGCCATCTCGTCCAGGGTGGCGTAGGCACTGGCCAGCACAGAAGGGTGCCGGGTCACGGGATTGGTGACGCCGGTGCCGATGATCACCCTCGATGTGTTGAGCGCCACCGCCGCCATGTTCACGAACGCCTCGCGCCAGATGAGGTGCGAGTCGCCGATCCAGACATGGCTGAAGGACAGTTCCTCGGCCTGCTTGCCAAGCTGGATGATCCGCGAGATGGATTCCGTCGGGAAGAGTCCGACGCCGTACTGTAGTGAACTCACCTTTACTCCTTGTGCTGCGGTCCGTCCGTTTTGAAATCAGCGGGCCGTGCCTTGTTCGACAACTCGATGAACAGGCAGTCCTCCTGCCACCCTTGGGTTACCCGCCCGCTCCCTGCTCTTACCGGTCAGGGATCCCTCAGCCGCGAATCTCTACGCCCCGCTCGGGCGGAGGGGTCTGCTGGCTCCGGCCCGGCACGGTGAGCTCGCCGTCGATCATCACCACCGAGATTCCCGGAAGGTCGCCCTTGGCAAAGGAATCGAGGGCGTCACGGGACACGGAGCCGGTGATGCGGTCCATGATGACGAGGTCCGCGGGCCTGCCCTCGGCGATGGCGCCCAAGTCCAGTCCGTGGGCGCGCCCGGTGTTGCCGGTCGCCATGGCCACGGCGTGTTCCGAGGCGATCCCTCCCAGGGAGGCGAGGAAACAGATCTCACGCAGGATTCCCCGCGGCGCCACCCCGGTGCCGCCCGGCGTGTCGGTGCCCACCAGCACCCGGCTCTCGGCGCCGCACTGCCTGACCGCGTCGGCCAGCACCATGCCCATGCGCAGGTTGCCGGAGGTGCAGATCTCGACGTCGTAGTCGGTCTCGGCCACGATCCGCCGCAGGTCCTCCTCCGGCATGGGTATGGGACCGCCGGTGCTGTGGCCCACGATGTCGGGGTCGATGGCCTTGATGATGTCCACGCCGGCGACCTGGCTGACCCCCGACCGGGATACCCCGCCGGAGTGGATCTTCACCTTGATGTCCCGCGCTCTGGCCCACTTCACGTAACGCTCGGCCTCGCCGTCGGGCAGGAGGCCGTAGTCGTAGAAGATGAACTTGACGAGGCCGATGCCGGCCTCTGCGATGGTATCGAAATCCTTCTCGTCCAGGCCCGGCACCAGCAGCAGCGTACCGCCGTACACCTTGACGCCCGTGGGCCGGAGGTTGTCCCAACACCGCTTGGCGACGATGGCCAGAGACACCGCGCACAACGGGTCCGGCGGCAGCGGCAGCCCGGGCACATGGAGCTCCCCCGCGGAGATGATGGAAGTGACCCCGCCATGCATGTAGTGCGTGATCCATCCCAGGGAATTCTGCGCCGGGGTGAAGTTGCCGAAGGTGGGATGCGAATGCGAGTCGATGAGACCGGGAATGACCGTGGTCCCGTTGGCGTCGATGGTCCGGTCCGCATGGGCGCTCAGACCCTTTCCGATCTCCTCGAACACCCCGTCCGCCACCAGGATCGAGTCGGCGTCACGGAGCGGGTCGTCGAGAATCCCGGAGACCAGGGTCCCTATGTTCTTGATCAGAGTCGCAGTCATGCTCCCGGCTCCCTTGCGGCATGAATTTCAACGGTCGGTCTGACGAACCTAACACAGAAACAGGGGAAATTCAGACTCTCAAGAGTCCCGCAGGGTTGCGGAAGTCGGGTTGGTTAGACCTCGAACGGAAGGCCAAGGACGTAGTTCAGTTCCTCTACGACCCCCAGCTTCCTGGACCAGCGAAACAGATAAGACCGATCAAGGTTAGTCCGGTTTCGTTGGACGACTCGGGTCGCGTCATCGAAGTCCCGGTCCCGGCCAACTTTGAGCTTCATCAGGATCAGGTCTTCCGGGGCGGGAAACCACAAGAGATGCCCTGCAAAGGTCTCCCGGCGGCGACGGCGCAGGACGTTGCGATCATGGGCGTCGCGGGGGCGGAGAAAGTCGACGTGCAGATTCTCGATGCGACAGCGAACCATCACACCGCGCAAGAGCGGGTTCAGGTCCAGGAACTCGGGCTGAGGCCGGAGGCCGTGTGCGGCGCCCAGGCTGATCAGCCTGTCGAGCTGAGACCGGCGGCCTCCTACCAGCAGGTCAATGTCGAGCGTCGCCCGCTCGACACCCCATACGTTTCCGGCAAAGCCGCCGATGACCGCATAGGGAAGGGGGATCTGACAAAAGAGAGCTTGCAGCAGATGGAACGTCCGATCAATGATGTCGGCCATAGCGAAAGGATCGCCTCGGGTGCTGGTGTTCCCACCGCGTGCGTTCACACAGGTAGCGCGTCATGTGGTCTCGAATTTCCTGCTGCGTGGCCCGGGGATATTGGCGGCGAAACGATTGCTCGAACGCCTCAAGCCCCTTGATGATCAGCGCCTTTATCAGTTCGTCCCGTTCAGCCGAGCGGGGCGGAGCCTGAACCCGCCGGGTCTTCTTCGTGGATGTGCGTCGTGGTCCCACGCTACTTGATCACAGACAGAATCTCCCGTTCCAGAGAGCCGGTTGCCACACATTCCGGGCGATTCTCATAGTTACCTCATACCTTTTGAAGCGATATTGGCGCCAACTTTATTACCCAAACCTAAACAGGGTTTGCTTTGAAATTTTCGTTTCGAGCTGTTGAACGACCTGTTCAAGTTCCACGTTTGCATCCGCTTGAAGACCCAGGCAGGCTGCGATACCTCTCGAATCCGTACTCAGCCGAGATCCGAGTTGCAATGAATATGAGCCATCCTCCCTCTGTTCCATTCGATATGCATGAATTTGCATGGGATCACCGCGCCGCGCGTCGTTAAGGTGTGAAAACTGAAACTGGCTGCGCAGATACTCCAGCAAGAAATCCTGAATCACGAGCGTCAAGTGTTTGTTGATGGCTTCGAAGGTCTGAATTTTGTGGTGAAGCTGAATCAGGATCGTCTTGGCCGTCATCTTCCAGTTCATGCCGTATGTCTTGTACGGCGATGCCTCCTCCCGGACGACGTCCACACCGACCTTCTGGAGAAATCGCTGCCGTGCAGGCCACACCGTGCCTGTAGTATCCAACGTCTGCAATTCGATGCCGACGAAATCCTTCACCTTGCCATCACGTACCGAGGCGAGAAAATAATCGACGCTCCCACCCGGCACGGACACCTCCGGCACCGTGTGGAGCTCATTTCCGGGTTCGTGCATGGAAAGGAGATGCAGACAGTCTGTGAATATCTGTCCTCGTTCCAGTAGACGGAAGGGACAGATCACTATCGGTCGTTTGGCTCTACCGTACAGGACCGAGCATGTGCCTATGGAGATTTCCGGTTGGCTCTTTCTGACCTTGATGCACTTGCGGTCGAGAAAAGGACACCACTGGCGACGGAGAACCGCCTCCCATTCCGGACCCTGTTCGTCCACAGTGGTTTCACCGAAGAGCTCGATGACGTCGCTCATAAGAGTGTGGCGCTCCTCTCCTCGGCAATTTCAAGGTATTCGCCCGAGAGGTCTATGCCCACGGATTTCCGACCTAACGCGCTGGCGACCGACATGGTCGTGCCCGTCCCACAGAAGGGATCAAGGATCAGCCCGCCCACGGGGGAAGTAGCCATAATCGGAATCTTGCAGAGGTCCTCGGGATAGGGAGCGAAGTGAGCCTTCCGCCTCTGGGTGTCCTCGGGGAGAATGTCCCACACGTCGGAAGGCTTGCTTCCGTTCGGATGGTACTTCAGGAAATAGAATCCCCTGTCCTTGAGTTCCTTGGCTCGCCCGGAGACCCTTTCCGAGTCGGAATGGGTGGTCCTCTGCTGACCCCGAATAATCATCCGAAAGTCGGCTATCTCCCCAGTCGCAATACGGTTGAGCATCTTCTCCAAGGCATTAAAGGCATTCTTTTTCTCGGCCTCGGTGAGATCGGAGGACAACTCGACTTGCCTTCTGTATCGAACTCCGCGTACACCCGTGGCTGAGACCACCGAGCCGTTGACCACCTTGGTCCTCTTCGGCGTGCTGCGGATGGAATCGGTATCGTAGTAGTAGCCTTGCGGAGACTTCACAAAGTGGAAGATGTCTTCATGGACGTTCCGCAAACGGTCCCTGGTATTGTCAGGGCCTCCCTTGATCTTGTTCCAGACTACGCTGTTCCTCAGAATCCAGCCTTGCCTGTCGATCAACTCTATGGCAAGGCGCCATGGGATGCCGATAAGGTTCTTATCGGCATAGGTGTCGCCGATATTGAGCCAGAAGGAACCGGCAGGCTTGAGCACCCGTCTGACTTCGGCACATATTGCGCTCAGGTTCCTAATAAAGTCTCTGTAGTCCTTCTCCAGTCCGATGCCGCTGTTAGCGTACTCCCGCTTGCCCCAGTACGGAGGACTGGTCATGCAACAATCGAAAACTTCGGATGGGAAATCACTTAGAACTTCCAGCGCATCGCCCAGGACCAAAAGCGGCGATACCCGAGGGGTGTTCAAGTAATCGTTAAGGCGTTCTCCTGCGCCCGGCATGGTCGCGATCACGGCTTGCCCTTCCCATGTACTACCTTGAATATCGGGAATATGGGACGAAAATCCAACTGAAATCCCCTGTTCCCTGCTGCGCAGTAGATTCCTGCCAACTTCGACAGGCCCCTTAGTCCTAATGCGACAGAATCTGGCTGAGGAACAGCTTGGTGCGGTCGTTCTGCGGGTGGTCGAAGAACCGGTCCGGGGTGTTCTCCTCGATGATCTCGCCACCGTCCATGAAGATCACCCGGTCCGCGGCCCGGCGGGCGAAACCCATCTCGTGGGTCACCACCAGCATGGTCATGCCGCTTTCCGCCAGCTCGATCATGGTGTCGAGCACTTCCTTGATCATCTCGGGGTCGAGCGCGGAGGTGGGCTCGTCGAACAGCATGATCTTGGGCTGCATGCACAGGGCCCGGGCGATGGCCACCCGTTGCTGCTGGCCGCCGGAGAGCTGGCCCGGATACTTGTCGGCCTGCTCGGGGATACGCACCCGCGTCAGATACCGGCGGGCAATCTCCTCGGCCTCGTCCTTGGGCATACGGCGCACCCACACCGGCCCCAGGGTGCAGTTCTCCAGAACGGTGAGGTGGGGGAAGAGGTTGAAGTGCTGGAACACCATGCCCACCTCGGAGCGGATCTGCTCGATGTTCTTGAGATCGCGCGTCAACTCGGTGCCGTCCACGACGATGACGCCCCGCTGATGGACTTCGAGCCGGTTGATACAGCGGATCAGGGTAGACTTGCCGGAACCGGACGGCCCGCAGATGACGATGCGCTCTCCGGAGGTGACCCGCAGGTTGATGTTCTTGAGCACGTGAAAGGCGCCGAACCATTTGTTCATGCCGGTGATCTCCACCACCAACCTGGAGGGGTCGATGGAGGATTCGATGCGCTGGGTGCTTTCTTCGACGGTGGTCATGGCGGAAGCTCCTACCGGTGGCCGACGCCCAGACGCCCTTCGAGCCAGAGCGAGTAACGCGACATGGCAAAACAGCTCAGGAAGAAGAACAGGGCGATGAACAGGTACGTCTCGTTCGACAGCCCGTTCCATTTGGCGTCCGCGAGGATCGCCCGGGCCACGCCCAGGGGGTCCAACAGCCCGATGATTACAACCAGCGTGCTGTCCTTGTAAAGCCCGATGAAGACGTTGACGATGCCGGGGATGGCGATCTTGAGGGCCTGGGGGAGCGTGATCAGCCAAGTCGTCTTCCAGTAGGACAGGCCGATGGCGTCCGCGGCCTCGTACTGGCCCCGTGGAATGGCCTGCAACCCGCCCCGAACCGCCTCCGCGAGATAGGCCGCGGCAAAGAGGGTGACCATGATCAGCACCCGCAACAGGAGGTTGAAGCTGGTGCCGGGGGGCAGAAAATAGTTGAGCATGGTGGAGGCGATGAACAGCAGCGTGATCAGCGGCACGCCGCGCAGGACCTCGATGAAGGTGGTGCAAAGGACCCGGATCGCCAGCAGACGCGATTGCCTCCCCAGGGCGAGCATGATGCCCAGGGGAAGAGAGGCCACGATCCCGGTGACCCCGAGGATCATGGTCAGCAGGAACCCGCCGTAGGAGTCGGTGCCCACCACCGGCAGGCCGAAGCCGCCGTAGATCAGCCAGGCGCCGACGGCGGGATAGGCCAGGGAGAACAGCAACATCCGGCGACGGAAGGGCGTGCGGTCGAACAGCACCGGCGCCAACGCCGGGAACAGCAGGATGAAGGCCAGGTTGGGACGCCAGCGTTCGGCCTCGGGATAGAACCCGTAGACGAACTGGTAGATGCGGGTGGTGATCACCGCCCAGCAGGCGCCGTCGCCCAACTCGCGGCACTCGGCGCGGGAACCGGCCTGCACCACCGATCCGAGCACGAACCAGTTGATGGCGGCGGAGATGAACTCGTAGGTCAGCCACAGGGCGACGACGGTCAGCGCCGTGTTGAGCGGCGACGAGAACAGGTTGGCCCGCAGCCAGCCGACTACGCCGGTGGACCCCGGCGGCGGCGGAAGGTCCGGGTGCTGCCCGGGGGGATAGGTCGAGGGCGCCGTCGGTTCCATCATCAGCGCTCCACCAGCCGGACGCGCCGGTTGTACCAGTTCATGAACACGGAGATGCTCAGGGAAATGGCGAGATAGACGAGCATGACCAGTATCATGGCCTCCATCTCACGCCCGGTCTGGTTCAGGGTGATCCCGCCCAGGGTCGCTACCAGGTCCATGTAGCCGATGGCGATGGCGAGGGACGAATTCTTGGTCAGGTCGAGGTAGGAGGACGTGAGCGGCGGGATGATCACCCGCAGGGCCTGAGGCAGTATCACCAGGCTCAGCACGCGTCTTCGCGGCAGCCCCAGGGATTGCGCCGCTTCTATCTGGCCCTTGTCGGTGGCGAGTATGCCGGCGCGCACGTTCTCGGCAATGAAGCCGGAGGTGTAGAACGCCAGCGCCCAGGTCAGTGCGACGAACTCGGGGATCAGGTAGAGGCCGCCGTGGAAGTTGAAGCCCTGGAACGCCGGTAGCTCGAAGGACAACGGAACTCCCGCGGCCACGAAGGCCAGTCCGGGCAGCCCGACGATCAGGGCCGCCGAGATCCAGCCGCCCGGAAGCTGGCGGCCGGTGGCGTCGCGGACCCGGCGCACGTGGCGCCGCACCAGAAACACCGCGGCCAGGGCCGCGACCAGCGCCAGCACCGCCCACCCGGAGCCGTCCTCGAATACGGGCCGGGGAACGTAGAAGCCCCGGTTGGACAGGAAGGCGGCGTCGCCGACGGCGATGGCCTGACGCGGATGCGGCAGCATGTGGATGATGATCCCGTGCCACAGCAGGATGAGCAGCAGGACGGGGGTGTTGCGGGTGAACTCGACGTAGACGTAGGCGATGCGTGAAACCAGCCAATTGTCCGACAGTCTGAATATCCCCACCAGGAATCCGAGCACGGTGGCCAGTATGATGCCGATGACGGCCACGAGCCCGGTGTTGATGAGGCCCACGAGCGCCGCGCGCAGGTGCGTGTCCCGGTTGTTGTACTCGATGAGGGCCAGGTTGATGTCGTAGTTGGCCGGCAGCCGCCAGAGGAAGTCGAAGCCGAAGGTCTTGTCGAGCACCGCGAAGTTGGCCGCGACGTTGCCGATCATCCATGCCACTAACGCCAGGACGGCGAGCACCACGAGGACCTGGATGACGACGCCCCGCACGGCCTCATCGCGCCACCAGCGCCGCGCGCTCCAGGAAGAACCGGGCCCAATCGCGGATTCGTGGGGAAAGGTCGCCAAAACGGATTTCGTTAGCGGTTGGGGGGCGACAGCCTGCTAAGACATCGAGTTTACGGATGGATGATCGGACCGGAGCGGCGTTGCGCTCCGGTCCGAGCCGGTTCTACCGGAAGGGCGGGGCGTAGAGCAGCCCGCCGTCCTTCCACTGGGCATTGAGGCCCCGGGCAAGTCCGATGGCCGTCTTCTCGCCGAGATGGGCCTCGAACACCTCGCCGTAGTTGCCCACCTGCGCGATGACGTTGACCCCCCAGTCCTTGGACAGCTTCAGCGTCTCGCGGCCTTGCAACTCCTCGTTGCCGAGCAAGCGGTTGACCTCGGGGTTCTTGGTGCCGGCCGCCATCTCCTTCGCGTTCTTCGACGTCACGCCCAACTCCTCCGCCGCGACCATGGCGTTGAGGGTCCAGCGCACGATGTCCGCCCACTGATCGTCGCCCTGGCGCACCACCGGCCCCAGCGGTTCCTTGGAGATGATCTCCGGCAGGACCACGTGGGCTTCGGGATTGTCGGTTGCCGCCCGGGTCGCGGCCAGACCCGACGCATCCGTGGTATAGACGTCGCAACGGCCGGCGAGGTAATTCGACCGCGCCTCGGAGTTGGTCTCGATGGGCACCGGCTCGTACTTCATGCCGCCGACCCGGAAGAAGTCCGCGAGGTTGAGCTCGGTGGTGGTCCCGGTCTGGATGCAGACGGATGCGCCGCCGAGTTTCGTGGCGGAGGTGATGCCGAGCTTCTTCGGGACCATGAAGCCCTGGCCGTCATAGTAGTTCACGCCGACGAAGGTGAACTGCAGGTCCACGTCCCGGCTGAAGGTCCAGGTGGTGTTGCGCGACAGCATGTCGATCTCGCCGGAACGCAGCGCGGTGAAGCGGGTCTTTCCCGTCAGGTTGGTATACTTGACCTTGTTGGCGTCACCGAACACCGCGGCGGCCACGGCCCGGCACAGGTCCACGTCGAAGCCGCGCCAGACGCCCTTGTCGTCCGGGGCCGCAAAGCCCACCAAACCGGTGTTGATGCCGCACTGCAGGTGTCCGCGCTTGCGGACGTCGTCCAGCGTACCCGCCGACGCCACCGATGCCGCCGTCAGCACCACGGCGGCGATGCCGCCCGACAACCCACGTAGCAATCTTCTCATCTTGATGACCTCCTTTGGAGAATTTTTTTCATGCTAGCGTCGGACCCTTAACGGGACAAGCGATCCAAAAAGAAATCCGCGCGCGGTCCCGGCGTCGGCCCTACGGGCACACGGACTTGTAGAACTCGAACCGGCCCTGGTCGCTGATCCGGACGATCACCGCGCACTTGATGGGGTCGCCCTCCGGGGTGAAGGTCATCTCCCCGGTGATGCCGGAGAACTTCTTGATCCCGGCCATGGCTTTGCGGACGTTCTCACGGTCCTTCTTCAGGTCGCCGGTGAGCCCGCCGGTGGCCTGGATGGCCGTTGCGACGATGAGCAGCGAATCCCAGGTCAGGGCGGCCACGTCGTCGGGCACGTAGCCGTGGGTCTTGTTGTACCGGTCGATGAACGCCTTGGTGGCGCCGGTGGCTCCCGCGGCCGCGTAGTGGGTGCTGAAGAACGATCCGAAGCAGTCCTTGCCACAGAGATCCACCGTCTCCGCCGAGCCCCAACTGTCGCTGCCCACGATGGGGTTCTCCCAGCCCAACTCACGCGCCTGCTGCACGATCAACGCCACTTCGTTGTAGAGCTGGGGCGTGAACAGGACCTGGGCGCCCGAGTTGCGGATCTTCGTGAGCTGGGAGCTGAAATCGGTATCCCTGGTGGTGAAGCTCTCATAGGCCACTACGGAACCGGCGCCATGGAGTTTCTCCCACGCCCCCTTGAAAAACTCGGCCAGTCCCTTCGGATAGTCACTGGCCCCATCGTAGAGGACCGCGGCCCTGGTGGACTTGAACTCGTCGGTGATGAAGTTCGCCAGCACCGGCCCCTGGAACGGATCCAGGAACGGGGCGCGGAAAACATACGGACGGTCCCTGGTGGTGTTGGGGTTGGTCGACCACGGACTGATCATCGGCGTTGCGCGGTCCTGGGCCACGCCGCCCGCGGGAACTGCCTGCTTGGAGGACTGCGGGCCTACGATGACCAGCACTCCGTCCTCGGTGATCAGCCTGCTGTTGGCCTTCACCGCGGACTCGGCCCTGGACTCGTTGTCCTCGATGACCAGCTCTACCTTGTGCTTCTTCCCCCCGACCTCGAGTCCGCCCGCGGCGTTGACGTCGGAAAGCCACATCCGGGCCGCAAACTTGGAGCCCTCGCCGACCTTGGGAATGTCGCCGGTTAGCGGGATGTTGAGGCCGATCTTGATGGTCTGAGCGGAAACGCCCGCAGTCATGACGAACAGCGCTACAACGCCCGGCAGGACGGTCAACAGAGATCTCGGTTTCATGACTGCCTCCTTCCCGCGCGATATTGGTTGGCGCCCTTCGACTTCACCGCGCTTCGCTCCGGGCGAACGGTCGTGGAAAGGTCCCGGTTATCGATTTCCCGGCCGTCTTGTACACGATCTTGCCGGTCAGAGACTACCTATCAACGTTGCGGTTCAGACACAACTTTTTTCGGGACGGGACATCCCACTAGCGCCGTTCCTCCGGGATCAAACCGCGGGGCGCGAAGCGCAGGACCAGCAGGAGCACCAGCCCCATGACCACCAGGCGCATGTGGGCCGCGCTGGACATGAGGTGGCTTCGGATGGGGCTGTCCGGGGCCAGGGGGAAAGTGAGGATGTCCATCAGCCACAGGCCCAGGGGCTCCGCTTCCACCCAGACGTACCAGACCATGACGCTGCCAAGGACGGCGCCCCAGTTGTTGCCGGAACCGCCGACGATCACCATGACCCAGATGAGGAAGGTGAAGCGCATGGGCTGGTAGGAGTTGGGCGTGAACTGCCCGTCGAGGGTCGCGAGCATGGCGCCGGCGATGCCGATCACCGCGGAGCCGAGCACGAAGACCTGCAGATGCCGGGAGGTGACGTCCTTTCCCATGGCGCCGGCCGCGGTCTCGTTGTCCCGGATCGCCCGCATCATCCGTCCCCAGGGCGAGCGCAGCGCGGCTTCGGAAAGCCACATCAGGATGACGAGCACGAGCGCGAACAGGCCGGCATAGCAGAGCCTCACCACGACCGAGGAGAGATCCACGTGCGACGCCCCGAGGCCCTCAGCCCATTCCCGGAACCACACGGCGTGCTGCAGATCGACCTCGTAGGGAACCGGACGCGGCAGGCCGGTGACGTTCTTCACCCCGCGGGCGAGCCATTCCTCATACTTGAGGAAGGCGATGACGATCTCGGAAATGCCCAGGGTGGCGATGGCGAGGTAGTCGGAACGCAGCCCGAGGGAGATCTTCCCCACGGCCCAGCCCGCAGCCGCGGCGAAGACGCCGCCCACGAGCCAGGAAAGGAAGATGGGAAGGCCGAAACCGCCGAGATAGCCGCTGTCCGCGGGATTCACCGATTCGATGGCCCGCACCGCGGGCTCGAACATCTGCCGGGCGGCGAGATAACCGACGAGCAGGACCAGGGCCACCGCGAGCTTTCGGTATCGCGGCCGCCGGAGGCCGCGGCGGACGTAGACCGCGGCGAGGATGGTGAGCAGCGCGAAGACCAGGGCGAGCGCCACGCCGGCGCCGCCGGCCTGCCAGGCCGCGGTCACCGGAGGCATGGACACCAGCACCGCCGCCAGTCCACCGAGGGCGGCGAAACCCATGACGCCGGCGTTGAACAGACCCGCGTAGCCCCACTGGATGTTCAACCCCAGGGCCATGATCGCCGAGATCAGACAGAGATTGAGGATCGACAGGGCCAGCGACCAGCTTTGCAGCAGACCCGCCAGGCAGAAAAGCGCCGCCATGACCGCGAACAGGGTGGGCTTGCGGGGGGTCTGCCGGACCAGGCCGCCCATCCGGGCGCGAAACCGCCCCCGGCTCACCGAGGTATCCGTCATGGCGACTTCCCGCGGAAGAGGCCGGTGGGCCTGACCAGCAGCACCGCCACCAGGATGAAGAAGGACACCGCGAACTTGTAGTCGGTGGAAAGGAACTGCATGAGACCTTCCGGTTGCCAGGCCTCCGGCGCCAGATAGCCCAGGAACTTCTTGTAGGGGTAGGTCAACAACGCCTCCGAGAAGGCCACCACAAAGGCCCCGGCGATGGCGCCCAGCGGATTGCCGAGACCGCCGACGATGGCCGCGGCGAAGATCGGCAGGAGCAGATGCAGATAGGTAAAGGGCTTGAAGCTCTTGTCGAGGCCATAGAGCGTGCCGGCCACTGCCGCAAGGGCGCCGACGATCAGCCAGGTGACCGCCACCACCCGTTCCGGGTTGACCCCGGACAGCAGGGCGAGGTCCTCGTTGTCCGAATAGGCGCGCATGGACTTGCCCGTGCGCGTCCTTTCGAGGAACCAGAAGAGCGCGGCCACGAGGACGACCGCAACGACCACGCTGAGGGTCTGGGTGGTCTTGACGGCGAGCCCCTCGGCGAGTCCGGTATGGAGCTTGAACTGGCGGGCGGTGAACACGAAGCGCGCCCCGTCGGTAAAGACCCGGTCCGCCGGGCCGATGACGAAGCGTATGATCCCGTGGAGCACGAACATGACCCCGACCGAGGCCACGAGAAAGATCACCGGCGGCGTCCTCTTGAGCCGGTAGAACCGATAGACCCAGCGGTCCGCCACAAGACAGAGGCCGACGGTGGCCAGCATCCCCGCGGGAAGGGCCAGCAGCGCCGTGGGCAGCGGCGAGATGCCGATGTTCCACGATTGCAGGAGCCAGGTGACGAGTATGGTGACCATGGCGCCGAAGGCCATGAGCTCGCCGTGGGCAAAATTGGAGAAACGCAGGATGCCGTAGACCAGTGTGACGCCCAGGGCGCCGAGGGCAATCTGACAGCCGTAGGCGACCGCGGGAACCACCGTGAAATTCAGGAGCAGCACCACCGCATTGACGAGACTTTCCAAGGGTCATCCCCCGATGAACGCCTGCCGGACCTCGGGGTTCGCCAACAGCGCCGCGCCCGTATCCGTATGACGGTTGCGGCCCTGCACCAGCACGAAACCCTTGTCCGCCAGCTCCAGGGCCTGCCGCGCGTTCTGTTCGACGATGAGGACGGCGACACCGCCGCGGGCGACGTCGATGATGCGTTTGAAGAGTTCCTGGGTGACGATGGGGGACACGCCCGCGGTGGGTTCGTCGAGCATGAGCACCCGGGGCCGGTTCATCAGCGCCCGGCCGATGGCCACCTGCTGACGCTGGCCGCCGGACAGTTCGCCCGCGGGCTGGCGGCGCTTATCTCGCAGCATCGGGAACAGGTCGTAGACCTCCGCCACGGTACCGGAGATGTCGTCGTCCCGGAGAAAGGCGCCCATCTCCAGGTTCTCGGCCACGCTCATGGAGGTGAACACGTTCTCCGTCTGGGGCACGAAGCCCATGCCCTTGCGCACCCGCGCCTGCGGCGCGAGCGACGTAATGTCTTCGCCGTCCAGACGCACGGTTCCGGCCCGGAGCCGGACGATGCCGAAAAGGGCCTTCATGGCGGTGGATTTGCCGGCCCCGTTGGGTCCCACCACCACGGCGATCTCGCCCTTGTCCACGGCGATGCCGCAGCCGAGCAGGATGTCCGGGCCGCCGTAGCCTCCCGTCAGGTCCTCGCCCACCAGCAGGCTCATGGTGTCTGCCCGGTCCGGGGAGTGGACCCCTTGCCGAGGTACGCCTCGATGACCCGCTCGTCGGACCGGATCTCGGGCGCCGAACCCTGGGTCAGCACTGTCCCCTCGGCCATGACGATGACCGGATCGCACAGGAGCGAGATCACGTCCATGTCGTGCTCGATCATGCAGAACGTGTAGCCGTGCTCCAGGTTGAGACGCAGGATGGCGCTGGAGATGGAGCGCAACAGGCTGCGGTTGACGCCCGCGGCCACCTCGTCGAGCAGGACCACCCGCGCTTCGGTCATCATCGTGCGGCCGAGCTCCAGCAGCTTCTTCTGCCCGCCTGACAGGTTGCCCGCCTGCTCCTCGGCCACCGGTCCAAGGTTCAGGAACTCGATCACCTCGTCTGCCCGGGCGCAAATCGCCTCCTCCCGGGCGCGGACCTTGCCGGGCCTGAGCCAGACGTCCATGAGGCGCTCGCCGGGTTGGTGGCCCGGGACCATCATGAGGTTTTCCCGGACCGTCAGCGTGGAGAATTCATGGGCGATCTGGAAGGTGCGCAGCACGCCCTTGGCGAAGAGCTCGTGAGGCTCGAGCCCGGTGACGTCCTCGCCGTCGAGATAGACCTTTCCCGATGTTGGCTTGTGGATGCCGGCGATAACGTTGAAGAGGGTGGTCTTGCCCGCGCCATTGGGCCCGATGAGTCCGGTGATGGCGCCGCGCTCGATGACGAGGGACGCGCCATCCACGGCCCGGATACCGCCGAAGTGCATGTGCAGGTTTTCAACGGCGATCATGGACACAAACGGCCCGCGAGACGGGTGTTCCTGCTAGCGCCGTCCCGCGGGCCTCCGGATTATCTCGGGTTAACGCCTACCGGTAACCGGCGGTTGTGATCTTGCCGCCCTTGATGGCGATTTCACGGTAATTCCCGGCGCTTTCGCCCGGCCCGACCAACTCCACCGCGGAGGCGCCGACATAGTCGACGTCGCCCCCGCCCGCCAGGATCTTGAGGGCCTTGCCAAGCTCTCCCGGATAGATCTTCTCGCCGGGCGCGTTGGCGACCGTCATCACCTTTCCCTTCAGGGCGCTACTGTCGGACGATCCTGCGGCCTGCATCGCCAACAGGATCAAGGCGGCCGCGTCGTACGCCTCGGCCGCAAAGGGTCCGGACTCGAAGCCCGCGGCCTTGACCATGTCGCCGAACCTGGCCGAGCCCGGACTGTCGCTCCCGGGCACCGTGCCGATGGAGCCGTCGAGTCCTGCGCCGATGGCCTCCACCAGCTTGTCGCCAATCATGCCGTCGGGCAGGAAAAACTGGCTGAAGGCCCCGGTGTCGAGGGCGGCCTGGATGATGCCCTTGCCGCCTTGGTCGAGGTAACCGGCCACCACCAGGATATCGCCGCCGGCCGCGGCCAGCGCGGCCACCTCAGCGCCGTAATCGCCCTTGCCATCCTCGTGCGGCACGGACAGCGTGATCTGACCCCCGAGCTTCTTCACGTTGGCGCCGATGCTGTCCGCCAGTCCCTTGCCGTAGTCGTTGTTGGTGTAGGTCATCGCGGCCTTCTTGAACCCCTTTTCCTTCAGGATCTCCGCGATCACCTCACCCTGGCGGGCATCGGACGGCGCCGTGCGGAAAAAGAGTCCGTCGTCCTCGATGGTTGACAGGGCCGGCGACGTGGCCGACGGTGAGATCATCACGATGCCGTTGGCCTTGGCCACGTTGTTCAACATGGCGATGGTAACGCCCGAGCAGTCGCCGCCGACGACGGCCTTGACCCCGTCCGAGGTGATGAGCCGCTCGGTGGCCGCGGTGGCGGCCGCAGCGTCCGTGCAAGTCGAGTCGCCGTGCACGGGGACGACCTTCGAGCCGCCGAGCAAGGCGCCGCTGTCGCTGACCTCCTTCATCGCCATCTCGGCGCTCTTGGCCATGGCGGGGGCCAAGGATTCAATGGGACCCGTAAACCCGATGACCACTCCCAGTTTGACGTCAGCCGCCAGCGCAGCGCCGGCCTGCATCAGAACGAGAAGGATACCTGCCGCGATTGAACTTCTCCTCATTGTCATACTCCTCCCGTGTTCGTTCTCGTTGTTCGTTCGGACACGCGAATACTACCGACAACACCCACGGAAAGCAACATGCCCGTGGAGTCTCCTCAACCGGCCCCCGGCGCCCGCTCCGAGACCTTCTTGACGCCGTTGAGCGCAGCGATCTTGTAGGCTTCGCCCATGGTGGGATAACTGAACACGTTGTCGATGAAGTAATCGATGGTGCCGTTGTGGCTCAGCACCGCCTGCCCGAGGTGGATCAGCTCGCATGCCTGGTCTCCGATGATGTGCACGCCCAGGAGATGCCTGCCGTTGGGTTCGAACAACAGGCTCAACATGCCGTGCTCATCGCCGATGATGCTCGCCTTGGTGACCTCGTCGTAGGTGGCCAGGCCTTGGGCGTAGGGGATGCCCCTGGCCTGCAACTCCTGTTGCGTATAGCCCACCATGGCGATCTCGGGGATGGTATAGACGCACATGGGGAACAGGGTCTTCCGGCCTCCCACCCTGCGCCCCAGGGCATAGCTGGCGGCCATGCGGCCCTGCTCGCTGCTGGTGGAGGCCAGGGCCGGAAAGCCGATCACGTCGCCGGCCGCATAGATGCTGGGGACCGAGGTCTGCAACAGTTCGTTGACCTTGATCAGGCCATGTTCGGTCACCTCCACGCCCACGTCCTCCAGGCCGAGGACCTTGGAGGCCACCTCGCGTCCCTTGGCCACGATCAGGGCGTCCGCCTCCAGCACCCGGCCGTCCGTCAGGCGAAGCTGCGCCCTGCCTTCCTGCCCCGGCGTACGGTCGATGCTCTCGTAGGCGGCTTCCCATACGAACTCCACGCCGGAGTCTTCCATGCGCCGGATCAGCATGTCCACCAGCGGACGTTCCGCAAAGGTGAGGAATTCATGGTCGTGTTGAACCAGCCACACGTTGCATCCCAGGACCGCGAAGGCGGAGCCGTATTCCGCGCCGATGACCCCCGCTCCAACCACGATCAGCGATTCGGGCAGGGTCTCGCGCTTGAGCTCCAGGGAGAAGGCGGAATCGGAATCGAAGATGACCTCGTTGTCAACCGGTATGTCCGGTATGCGGCGGGGTCTGGAGCCGGTGGCGATGATGATCTTTTCCGCGGTCAGGGTCAGGGACTCCATGGGGTTCTTCAGCAGCCAGGCATGCACCGAGTTGGGGCCGTCCACGGTCGCGTGATAGCCGCGAAAGACCTCGATCCGGTCACGGTGGCCCTGCAGTTGATCGTCCATGGTCGCTATCTGACGATCGACGACCTTGCGGACCCGAACGAACAGGTCCGATATGGTGATGTCCCTTTTCTGGGTGAAATCCATGCCATAGAACGGGCGCTGCCGGACTCCTCGCAGATACAGGATGGCCTCGCGCAGGGTCTTGCTGGGGATGGTGCCCGAAAGCAGGGTCACGCCGCCCAGTGTATCGTGTCGCTCCAGAACCGCGACCCTGGCCCCCAGCTCGCATGCCTGAATGGCGGCGCTGTAACCCGCGGGACCGCTGCCGATGATGACGACATTGTAGTCGAACGCCTGCATGAGATGCGTATAGCAGATAGCGCACGAAGATGGCACGGGTGTGCCCTCGATTCGGTGTCGCTTTCGCCGGAACCGTATGCAGGACCCTCGCACAGGCGGATTTGAAACCCGCCCTGAGGTTTCTGGACATCGGCGTTACGTTGCATTCAGGGCGCGGTAGACCAGCATCAGCCCGCTGAGGATCAGCAGCGCCAGGATGGCGCGGTTGAAAACCCGCTGGCGGATGCGGTCCTGGGTCCGCAGACCCAGGTAGAAACTCACCAGGACGAACGCGGTGACGAACAACGAGAGCTTCAGCGCTTCGGCGGTGAACAGGCCCCAGGTGGAGATGGCGACGACCTGCCAGAACTTGGCCATGATGAACGCGGTGGAGATGGCCTTCACGAACTCGGCCTTGTCGAGCCTGAGGCCGTGGAGGTAAAGCGCCATGACCGGACCCATGGTGTTGGTCAGTCCCAGGAAAAAGCCTCCGGCGAATCCCATGACCGGGGACATCAGGGGCTCCGCCCGCCGGGAGGTGGTGAGGGTCAACGCGAACAGCCCGGACCCGGCAAAGACGATGACGACCGTTCCCAGGATCAGGTTCAGCACCCACAGGGGAAGCCGGGTCAGCTCCCAGACGCCCAGGAACACACCCGCCAGGGCGAACAGGAACATGGACGAGAAGCGCCGGAAAATGGCCGTGGGAACGCCGCGGCGAAAGATCTGGCTCAGGTCCATCACCACGCTGGGGAGGAGCAGCACGACGATGGCCATCCTGATGTCGAGCAGCAGCGTCAGCATGGGCGTGGCGATGAGGGGAAACCCCATGCCGGTGGCGCCCTTGACGAAACCCGCGAAGAAAATCGTCAGGGCCACCAGGACCAGGGTGCCGTCAACCGCCATTGCGCGTGATGCCCTTCACGCGAGCGGGTTTGAAACCGCCCCTACGGCTTCCATCGCTTCTGCACGTCCTGCAGCGTCTCGCCGCGCTCCACGGGCACGGCGCGCCGGTCCAGCTTGGCGCCGATGCGATGGTGCTCGCCCTTCACCGCCAGGGCCGCCTCGTCGTCGAGCTCCGCCGGCCACAGGCCCAGGGAATAACCGTGCCACGGGCTGCCGTACTTCAACTCCGGCATCCCCAGCTCCTGCCACAGCTTCTTCGCCCGTTCCATGAACTCCTGCGTGGGCAGGGACACCGGCGGGAACTCCGCCTTCCGGGTGGCGTCGATGAGCAGGGAGGAGTCCTCGCTGTCATAGTCGCCGGCGTGGCCGTGCAGGCGCACCAGGTTGATGGGCGAGTGCACCGTCTGCCGGCCTTCGATGACGCGCACGTCCCGGTGCGGCTGCGAGCGGTGACAGATGGCCCAGTTGACCGCGGCGAAGTTCTCGGGGTCGATGTCGTCATCCACCGCGATCACCACCTTGCCGAGGTCGTAGCGGAAACCCAGCACCGCCATCATGGCCTGCCACGGCTCGAGCTTGTGGCTCTTGCGCATCTGCACCACCACGAACTGGCGCAGGTTCACCAGCGGCTCGTGCATGCCCACCCGCACCACGCTCTTGAGGTTGCAGTGGTTGCGCAGATGGTCCAGCACCAGCGACTCCCATCCCCGGTGCTTGATCTTGCTGCTCTCGCTCGGCGTCACCTGGCTCAGCACACCCACGTAGTGGGGATTCTTCCGGTGGGTGATGCAGGTCACCTCGAAGACCGGGCTCAGGCTGCGGGGGTCCATGTACCCGTGGGATTCCCCGAAGGGGCCCTCGGGCTCGAGCACGTCCGTGCGGATGTGGCCCTCGATGACGATCTCCGCGTCGGCCGGGACCTCCAGGTCCACGGTCTCGCACTTGACGAGCTGCATGGGCCGGCCCAGGATGCCGCCGGCGACGCCGAGCTCGTCCACCCCGTAGGCGATCTTCTGCACCGCAACGTAGGAGAGGCACGGCACCGCGCCGATGACGCCGGCCGCGGGCAGCGGTTGGCCGAGGGCGCTGGCCTTGTTCCAGTGTATGGCCAGGTCCTGCTGGGCGCTGATCAGGTAGACGCCGGTCCGGGTGGGGGACTTGATCTGGCCCCGGTAGTTGCCCACGTTGCGGATACCGGTTTCCGGGTCCTTGGTCACCCAGTGACACGCGGTCAGGTACGGGCCGTTGTCGAAACCCGGGGTCGAGATGGGCACCGGAAACTCGTCCAGGCCGCCGTGGTCGAGGAGGCCGTCGCCGACGTGGACCTCCTCCTTGACCGGACCGGTGGCCACCATCTCCGGCGCCATCGGATGCGCCACCGCGGCGGACCACTTCTCGAAGCTCTGGCCCGGCTCGCAGCCCATGCCCAGGCCATAGATGGCCTCGTTGGAGGCCAGCGCTCCCAGGAGCACCGGGGTCTCGTACCGCCTGCCCTTGGCATCCACCACGTTCTCGAAGAGAAAGGCCTTGCGCTGGTGATCCGGCAACCCCAGGAACTGCCAGCGCACCAGCGGATGCAACTCCGTGTCCTTGTCCACCGGACAGGCCACGCGGACCAGCAGGTCCCGCTCTTCCAGGAGGGCGATATACTCCCTGAGATCTTGGTACATTCCGCTTCCTCGTCCCCGCGCGCCTGTCCGGGCAAGCAGGAATCTACTACGATTCGCTTACTGGGACAGGCTCCTGGAAGTCGGCGTCGTCAACGCCCCTTGAACCGCGGCTTGCGCTTCTCGCTGAAGGCCACCGGGCCTTCACGGGCATCCTCGGTGCCGCCCACCATGGCGCGGAAACCGGCCTCGAAGCGGATGGCGTCGGCCAGCGGCAGGTCGAGCCCGCGCAACACCACCTCCTTGACCGCCTGCACGGCCAGCGGCGGCCCATCGGCGATGGCCCGGGCCAGGTTCTCGGCCTCGGCCATCAGATCGTCGCGCGGCACCACCCGGTTCACCAGACCGCACCGGAAGGCCTCGGCCGCGGAGATGGAGGCACCGGTGTAGAGCATCTCCAGGGCCATCCCCAACGGCATGATGCGGGGCAGCCGCACGGTCCCCGAACTACCGGGGAAGAACCCCCGCTTGATCTCCGGCAGGCCGAAGGCGGCGTCCTCGCTGCAGATACGGATGTCGCAGGACAGGGCGATCTCGAAGCCCCCCGCCAGGCAATATCCCTGCACCGCGGCGATCATGGGTTTCCACACGGGTTCCCGGCGGCCCGGGTCCCGGGCCAGGGCCGAGGTCCAGAACTCGCGCGCCCGGGGATCGCCGGCCGCGGCGCGCTCCTTCAGGTCCATGCCGGTGGAGAACGCTCTGTCGCCGGCGCCGCTGACCACCGCCACCCGCAGACCCGCATCCGCGGCGAACGCGTCCCACACGCGCCCCAGCTCCGCCCACATCTCCTCGTTCATGGCGTTGAGCCTGTCAGGCCGGTTCAACGTGATGAACGCGATGCCGTCCCTGCTCTCCAGCTCGATGCAAGACGCCACGTCGGGGTTTCCTCAACCGGAGCGGGTTCAGTCGATGAACCGCGCCAGGGTGTCGCCCCATATCTCGCGGGTCACGTCGAGCCCGATCCTGCCCTGGGCGATCTCCTGGATGCGCGCCTCGTCGATGGGACGGCTGAACTGCTCGTTGCGCATGCGCAGGCGCTGCACGCCCCGCTCCACCATCAACTCCCTGGCGCCGTCCACCGCCTCCTCGGTGGTGAAGGCATCGGCGATCTGGTACACGTTGGCCGGCCCGTGGCCGCGCTCGTCGTCGAGCACCACCTTGAACGCCCTGGCCAACCGGTCGTTGAGCTCGCTGCCCTCTAGTTGGGTCGCGGCGTAGAACAGGCCGCAACTGCCGCCTTCGAGCAGCCCCTGGGAATTGATCAGCCTTGCCCAGGACTCCTGCCGCGCCTCCTGCTCCCTGAAGACCTCCGCCAGCCGCACCCATTCCTCCATGTCGGGCAGCGTCGGGTCGGGGTTCCAGCGGTTGTACCGGCGCACCACCTCCTTGATGTCCAAGGGCTCGCCGGTGAGCCATTCGATGATATCGACGCACAGGTTGCCGTGGTTGAGCTCCTGCCTGGTCCGGTGGAGATTCTCCTCCAGCCAGTTCCGGTCCACGTCGCCGGCCCACTGATCGACCCAGTACTGATCGGAGCTTGCCAGATCGCCGCCCACCTTCTCGACGATCTCCTTGAGGCCCGTGAAGGTGCTCTCGATCTCCCGGCCCGCCTGCTTGGTGAGCCAGATCACTTCCTTGTCGCGGTCCCGCTGATCCCATTTGAAATAGGTATCGGCGATCTCCGCCTCGCCCGCGGCAAAGATCGCCGCCACCCGCGCCAGTTCACGGGTCGCCCGTTCCGTAAAGCCGTTCCCTGCGTCGCTCATGTCTCTTCTCCTGTTGCGGTCTCTTCTCCCGTTGTGCCGTCTCGTTGTTCCCGTATCGCCCGCCAGACGTTCTCCGGCTTGAGCGGCAGCCTCATGATCTTCACCCCCAGGGGCGCCAGCGCATCCTCCACCGCGCTGGCCAGCACCACCGGCGGGCCGATGGCGCCGATTTCCCCCGCCCCCTTGAACCCGCCCGGGGTGAAGGGCGCGGGCGTCACCATGTGATGGAGCTCCAGGTCCGGCATCTCCGCCATGGACGGAATCAGATAGTCGGCAAAATTGCCGGACAGGATCTGTCCCTGGTCGTCATACACCAGCTCTTCGAGAAACGCGCCCCCTACGCCGTGGGAGATGGCGCCGGTGACCTGGGTATCGACGATCATCGGGTTCACCATGTTGCCGGAGTCGTCCACGCCGAGATACCGGAGGATCGTGGTCTCACCGGTGGCGGCGTCCACTTCCACGTAGGCCACGTGCACGGCGTAGGGAAAGGTCGAGAAGTTCGAGGTCCGGCCCTTGGCGTCCGGCTCGAAGCTCGTGTTGGGGTTGATGAAGTAGTGGGTGTCGTGGAGGCCCGGGTCCATGTTCCCGGGCAACTGATTGATGGAGTAGTAGGCGATGTTGGCCACTTCCTTGACGGTGAGCGCAACGCCGGGCTTTTCCTGGCTCAACACCATGCCGCCGGTGCATTCGAGGGCGTCGGGATGGGTCCGGAGCGCGTGCGCCGCGATCGCCAGCACTTTCCTCCTGACCGCGCGGGAGGCCTTGATGGCGGCCGAAAGCGTCACCGTCGAGAACCGGCTCGCGTAGGACCCGCTGGACGACGAGCACAGGGCGCTGTCCCCTTCGAACACCTGAACGTCCTCGTAGCGGACGCCGAGCTCGTCCGCCACCACCTGGGACAGCGTGGTCCGGTGGCTCATGCTCATGTTCATGTCGCCCGAGAAAACCCAGGCCTTGCCCACCGGGTCCACCCGCACCGTCACGGTCTCGTAGCCCGCGTTGTAGGCGTTGGGACGGAGCGAGCTCAGAGGCTCCAGCATGAACGCCAGGCCGATGCCCCGGTACCGGCCCTCCCCGCTGCGCCGGTCCCGGTCCGCCAGCAGAGCGCCGTAGTCCACGTGCTCCAGCGCCTTTCGGAGGCACGCGGGGTAGTCGCCGCTGTCGTAGGTAGAGCCGGTGACGCAGGTGTAGGGAAACTCGTGGGGCTGGATCAGGTTCCGCAGCCGGATCTCGTCCTTGCCCAGACCCAGTTCCAGAGCGGCCCGGTCCATCACCCGCTCCATGATGAAGTTGGACTCGGCCTTGCCGTTGGCCCGATGGGGGCCGGCCGCGGTCTTGTTGGTGACCACGCCGAAGGACGTGGTGGCGTAGTTGTCCACGCGGTAGGGCCCGGGAATGAAGTTCGCGGTGACGAAGGCCAGGGACGTGCCGCCGCTGGGGTAGGCGGCCCCGAGGTCCACGATGACCTGGGTCTTCAGGGCGGTGATGCGGCCGGACGGGTCGAAGCCGGCCTCGACGTAGTCCACCTGTGCTCGGGAGTGGTGCGAAGCCACCATGTGCTCGCTGCGGCTCTCCCACCAGCCCACCGGCCGGTTGAGTCGAAGCGACAGCAGCGGCATCAGCACCTCTTCGGGATAGAACGCCCACTTGATGCCGAAGCCGCCGCCCATGGTGGGTGAGATCACCCGGATCTTGAGATCGGTGCGGCCGAGGGTGTCCAGAACCAGGTTCGGCAGCGCGTGGGGAACCTGGGTGGAAGACCACAGGGTCAGGAGGTTGTCCCTTTGATCGACGCTGGCGATGACGCCCCGCGTCTCCAGCGGTGTTCCCGTGTAGCGGTGCTGGACGATCCTTTCCCGGATCACCACCGAAGCCTCGCCCAGCAGTTCCTCCACCGGTCCCTCGCTGAAACGGAACTCGTACTGGATATTGTCGGGCCAGGCCTCGTAGAGCCGGACCGCCCCCGGCTCCAGCGCGGCCTCCACGTCCACCACCGGCGGCAAGGGTTCGTATTCCACCCGCACCGCCTCTGCCGCGTCCGCCGCCGCGTAGCGGTCTTCCGACACCACCACTGCCACGGCCTCGCCCACGTGGCGCACCCGCTCCACCGCCAGACAGTAGTGGTCGGCGAACCGCACCCGCGGATAGTCGCTGGTGTACGGCTTGGTCTTGGTGAAGGGAAACGGCGCCATGGGTCGGGACAGCCGCCTGACGTCCTCACCGCTCATGGCCGTCACCACGCCGGGCTGCGCGAGCGCTTCCGACAGGTCCACCCGCGCCACCCGGGCGTGGGCGTAGGGACTGCGGTGGATGCAGGCGTGGAGCATCCCGGGGACGTGGACATCGCTGAGGTAGGTGTTCTTCCCCTGGATGGAATCGAAGGACTCCTTGCGCTTGATGCTCTTGCCGACGTAGGTCGCCATCAGCCCATCGTCTCCGCCGCCTGCTTGACCGCCTTGATGATGTTCAGATAACCGGTGCAGCGGCACAGGTTGCCGGAGTAGGCCCGGCGGATCTCCTCGTCGGAAGGGTGAGGATTCTCGTCGAGAAACGCCACCGTGGTCATCAGCATGCCCGGGGTGCAGAAGCCGCACTCCAGCCCGTCGCATTCCCAGAACGCTTCCTGGATCGGATGCAGATCGCCGTTCCGGGCCAGGCCTTCCACCGTGCGGATCTCCGCCCCCCGGGCCCGTGGCGCCAGCACCTGGCACGACTTCACGGTCAGGCCGTCCATGAGGATGGTGCAGGCACCGCAGTTGCCGGTGTCGCAACCCACGTGGGTGCCCTTGAGGCCGGCCTTGTCGCGGATGAGATCCACCAGCAGAAGCCGCGGCTCCACCTCGATCGAGTAACTCGTTCCGTTGATGGTCGTGTGGACGGTGATCCGTTGCATGGTCCTGCTTCCGCGGCTCACGGCGCCGGCGGCGCGTCGAGCCGCGCCCGGGCTCTGTCCCGCGCCCGGGTCAGGGCCCGGACGGCCACCACCGGCGTCATCTGCCTCCGGTACTCCGCGGACGCGTGGACGTCGCTCACCGGGTCCGCGTCCCTTCCGGCCAGTACCGCGGCTTCCGCCAGATCGCTGTCGGTCAACCCGGTGCCGCGCAGCGACGCGCCCGAGGCTTGGCAAACCAGAGCCGTGGGACCGACGGCGCAGAGGGCGACGCGGCAATCGCGGCAGGCGCCGTCCGGCGACAGGCTCACCAGCGCCGCGGCCCCCACCACCGCGTAATCGCCGGCCCGGCGCGCGAGCTTGACGTAGGCGTGGCCCCGGACACCGGCCGGGTCCGGCACGTCCACGTGCGTCACCATCTCGTCGCCCGCCAGACAGGTGTCGTAAGGACCGGAAAAGAACTCGTGCGCCGCGATGGTCCGGCTGCCGCCGGCCGATCGAACGGTCAGGGTCGCCTGCAGCGCCAGCACCGCGGGGGCGAGGTCGCCCGACGGGTCCGCCTGGCTCAGGGTGCCGCCGATGGTGCCCAGGTTCCGAATGTGGACGTCGCCGATGCTAGCGGCCGCTTCGGAAAGGAGCGGCTGGCGTTCCTCGAGCGTGCGTTCCAGGGTCCGCTCCGTCACCAGCGCGCCGAGCCGCACCGAATCCCCGTCCTCGGTCACGTCGGTCAACTCCCGGAGTCCGCCGATGTCGATGATCACCCGCGGCCGGATCAGCCTCAGCTTCAGCATCGGGAGGAGGGATTGCCCTCCGGCCATGAGGCGCGCCTCATCGCCGTATTGCCGGAGCAGCGCGAGCGTTTCGGGAAGCGAATCCGGCGTCAGATACTCGAAGGGAGGAGGGATCATTCGAAAGAGTGCGCGTTACCCGCGGGAGCGCGCCAGCTTCCACTCCTCGCCGCGAACGGTTTCGTGGAAGAGCCCGTCCACGTCGGGTTCCTTCTTGATCATGCCCTGCTCTCGGGAGTAGCGCGCCAGCGTGCCGAAGTTGTGGCGGTTGGTGTCGTTGAGCCCGTAGATCCACGGGTCGGAGCCGAGCAGCTCAAGCTGCTCCTCCCAGGAGTCGCGGAAGAACGCCAGCGGCACGACCCTGGGATTGTCCATCCTCCGGTAGGCTGCCTGCTTGGACTTCTCGAACGCCACCATCATGTTCATGGGCACCCAGGGATGTCTGTCCACGATCTCCTGCTTGATGACGGTGGTGTGCATGATGGGAAAGATGCCGGTGCGGCGGAAGTAATCGAGCTCGACCTGCTTGGGATCGTCGAAGATCCGTGCGACCCGGGTGTCGCCGTCCAGGAGCGGCGACAGGATATCAGGGTGGATGACGGCGTCCAACTCGCCCTCGGCGAGCATCTCCTCTACACGCTTTCCCTTGGGAAGGCGTTCCATCCGGAGACCTTCCGGCGGATCGAAGGGTACGTCCTCTTCCTTCTCGGCGCGCCATTCCAGGTCCTTGAACGAGACGCCGTACTCGTCCTGCAGGGTGCCGCGGATCCACAGCAGCGCCGTGGCCTGCCAGTTCTTGAGACCCACCGTCTTGCCGATGAGGTCCTTGGGTTCCCTGATGCCCTTGTTGGCGTTGATGAAGATGAAGCCGTGGCGGAACCGGCGGTGGAGAAAGACCGGGATGGCAGTGAGGTCGTCCGCCTCGCCCCTGTCCTTGGCCAGCAGATAGGACGAGCCCGATTGCTCGGCGACGTCGAACTCGCGGAAACGCGACACGCGCCAGTGCCGCGTGGACGAGTCCATGTCGGTCAGCACGGTGAGCTCGATGCCGTCCGGCTGAACCGTCCCCTCCTTGAGCGCACGGATGCTCTCGTAGTCGCCGCAAGCCAGTGTCAAGTGAAGTTTCTCGGCCATTTTTCTCACCTCCCAGTCTCACGCGCCCGGACGCCGCAGGAGCCGGCGCCGCGGGAATACGAGGTTGTAGGGGCGGGTCTCACACCCGCCCGCGTCCGCACCGCGCTGTCAGCCGGGACAGTCCCACCGGCCGGCAGCGCGGGGTATCCGTTCAGTCGATGGCGAGCCGCTTCGCCCGCCGCACGAAATAGTCCCACATGCTGCCCAGCCGGTGCGGCGTGTAGATCTGATCGTACTTCTCGCGCGCTTCCTCGTCGCTGCTCCAGGTGGGGTCTCCGGCGGCGCCGGCCAGGAGCTGGATGCGGCAGGCCTTTTCCAGAAAAATTGCGTACAGGGTGGCGGTCTCCACCGATTCGGCCACGACGGTGGAGCCGTGGTTCTTCATCAGCACGGCCCGGTGCCCTTCCAGCTTTTTGGCGAGTTCCACCCCCAGCTCCGGCGTCCGGATCAGGATGGTGGTGTAGTCGAAGAGCGGCAGCCCCTCGCTGAAGATCGAGCCCTCGTGGCTTACGGGACGTAGACGCTGTCTCAAGGAGCCGAAAGCCGTGGCGTAAGGCGGATGGCTGTGGATGACGCAATGGACATCCGGGCGCGCCCGGTAGATCTCGGTGTGGATGAACACCTCGGAGTGGCGTTCGTAATCGCCCTCGATCTTGTTGCCGTCGAAGTCCACCTTGATGATGTGGTACGGGCGGATCTCCTCGAAGCCGTAGCTGTGGGGCTTCATCAATATGGCGTCCTCGCCCGGCACCCGGGCCGACACGTGCCCCAGGATATTGTCCCAGTGCCCTTCGATGGCCAGGATGTTGCACGAGATGGCCACCTTGTCTCTCAGCGCTACCAAGTCGTCCATGAAACCCCCGATGAGGCCCGTGATCCGATGATCACGGATTCCCCTCTCTTAGCTTGAACCGCTGTATCTTGCCCGTGACGGTCTTGGGCAGGTCGTCCACGAACTCCACCCAGCGCGGGTACTTGTACGGCTCCAGACTGCCCTTGACGAAGTCCTGCAGCTCCTGGCCCAGCCCGTCGGCGCCGCGGTGTTCGGTCTTGAGGATGACGTAGGCCTTGGGCTTGATGAGGCCGTCGCCGTCGGCCTCCCCGGTCACCGCCGCTTCGAGCACCGCCGGATGCTCCATCAGCGCGTTCTCCACCTCGATGGGCGAGACCCACAGGCCGCCCACCTTGAGCATGTCGTCGGAGCGGCCACAGTACCAGAAATAGCCGTCGCCGTCCCGGTAATACGTGTCGCCGGTCTTGAGCCACTCCCCGACCATGGTGCGCTGGGTCTGTTCGTGCTTGTTCCAGTAGCAGGGCGCGGTAGCGTCGCCGCTGACGTACAGGTTTCCCACCTGCCCGTTGGGCACCTCCCGGCCCTCGTCATCCACGACCTTGGCCACGAAGGCCGGCGTCACCTCGCCGCTGCTCCCTGCCCTGGCCCGCCCCGGACGGTTGGCCAGGAAGTCGTGGGTGGCTTCGGTCGAGCCCACCACGTCCAGCAGCTCCACGCCGACCTTCTCCCGCCACTGATGGAAGAGGGCGGGCGGCAGCGGCTCTCCCGAGGACAGGCAGATCCTCAGGGAGCTGAGGTCGTACTCCTCCTCCACCCGCAGCATGCGCGCGTAGAGCGTCGGCACCGAGAAGAAGAAGGTCGGGCGGTACCGCTCGATGGTCCGGAGGATCCCTTCCGGGTCCGGCCGTTCGGGCCACAGCACGCCGGCGGCGCCGAACCGGAAGGGGAAGTAGAGGGAGTTGCCCAACCCGTAGGAAAAGAACAGCTTGGACGCGGAAAAGCAGACGTCGTCCTCGGTCATGCCGAGCACGGGCTCCACGAACAGGTCCGTAATGGTGATCATGTCGTGCTGGAGGTGGACGGCGCCCTTGGGGTTGCCGGTGCTGCCCGAGGTGTAGTTCCACATGACGACGTCGTCGCGTCCCGTGGGCTCCGCTTCGAGCTCGGCGGACTGGCCCTCCAGCAGGGCGTCCCACGCCGCAGCCTCTCCCCGGGGCGTTCCCACCACCACCACGTGCCGCAGGTGGCGCGGCCGTTGGCTGATGGCCTCGATCTCGGGCAACGCGGATTCGTGCACCACAACGATGCGAGCGCGGCTGTCGTTGAGGAGATACTCGTAGTCCCCGGCCTTCATCCAGGGATTCACCGGAATGGGTACGGCGCCGGCCTTGATGGCGCCGAAGAAGCTGAAAGCGAACTGCGGGCAATCGGGAAGCACCAGCAGGACCCGCTGCTCGGTGTCCAGGCCGAGGCCGCGAAGCGCGTTCCCGGCCCGGTTCACCGCCTCCTGAACCTGCCGGTAGGTGAACCGCTGATCCTCGTACAGGATCGCCGTGCGCTCGGCGCGGCCCGCGGTGACGTTGTCGTCGACGAACGTGGTGGCCGCGTTGTAGGGATCCGGCAGTTCGAGTCGCGGAGCGCTCATGCTTTTCCCGAGTCGCGCGGACCCGTTCCCCTGCCGGACCGCGGCAGCGGGCACCGATCCGGGTTCGGCCTATTCGCCGCCCACCATCTCCGACCGTTGCTCCGTGGCCACGACCACGGACTTGACCTCGCTGTAGTGCTCCACCGCCTCGTTGCCGTGCTCCTTGCCGACGCCGCTCTGCTTCACGCCGCCGAAGGGCAGCTCGTCGTAGATGATCTGCGCGGAGTTGACCCAGGTATACCCGGCGTCGAGCTTCTCGGCCGCGTACATGGCCTTGTCGATGTCCTGGGTCCAGACCGAGGAGCCCAGGCCGAAGATGGAATCGTTGGCCTGCGTCAGGGCGTCCTCGAGGTTCTTGACCCGCACCACCGGCAACGCCGGGCCGAACACCTCGTCGGTCAGCAGCTTGGACTCGGGGTCGACGTCCACCACGACCGCGGGATTCAGGAAGTTGCCCTTGTCGTACTCGTCGCCGGCGGGGCGGTCGCCGCCCACCAGCACCTTGGCGCCCCGCTGCACCGCGTCCGCCACCTGCTCCTCCACCTCCTCGCGCTGCGCCTTGGTGTGCAGCGGTCCGAGCATGGTGCCGCGGGTCAGGCCGTTGCCCACCCGCAGCTTGCGGACCTTCTCCACCAGCTTTTCGATGAACTCGTCAGCGATCTTGTCGTAGAGGTAGAGGCGCTTGACCGCCAGGCAAGCCTGGCCGCAGTTGAAGAAACGGCCCACCGAGGCCGCGCTCACCGCCCGGTCGATATTAGCGTCGTCGCACACGATCATGGGGTCGCTGCCGCCCAGCTCCAGGGTGACTCGCTTCACCTCCTGGGCGGCCACCTCCATGACCCGCTTGCCGGTATCGGTGGCGCCGGTGAAGCCCACCTTGCGGATGGTCGGGTTCCTGAGGATCTCCTCGCCCACGACCCCGCCCGGCCCGGTCACCATGTTGATGGTTCCCTTCGGCAGCCCCGCCTGCTGCACCAGCTCGACGCACCGGGTCGCGGCCAGCGGCGTGGTGCCGGCGGGCTTGATGACCATGGCGTTGCCGGCGAGCAGCGCCGGACCCACCTTGTTGCCCATCAACGACACCGGAAAGTTCCACGGCACGATGGAGCCCACCACGCCCATGGGCTTGCTCATGATGAGGCCGTAGCGACCGTCGTCGAGCTTCACGTAGCCGCCGCGCAGGGTCTTGGCCATGCCGGCGTAGTGCTCCAGGGTGTGGGCGAAGCGGCGGATCTCCAGCACCGACTCACGCAGCGCCTTGCCCTGCTCTTTGGTGAGCAACTGCGTGAGCTCCTTCTCGTTCTCCAGCACGAGACGCGCGGCCTCGGACAGGCAGGCGCCGCGCTTCGGCGGAGAAAACCTGCCCCATTCCACCGCCGCCTCCTGCGCGGCCGCCACGGCCCTCTTCACGTCTTCCGCCGTCCCCTTGGGGACGGTGTCCACCAACTCGCCGGTGGCGGGGTCGTGGATGGCGGTGGTCTCGCCGCTTGCCGTATCCGTATACTCACCTGCAATGAACATCTGCATCGAACAAACTCTCCTCGTGGTTTTGGTTGGCAGCCCGCGGGACTTGGCCGGAACTAGCTTCAGAACGGGTCGAAAGGGTCCGTTTGACGGCGCATTTCGTCAGTCGAAGGCCGAGGCAGAATCAATCACGTTCGCGGAACCCTGTCAAGGAACGCGGACTGCACGGTCCCGGCGTCAGAACGGGGTCCGGGTCTCCCTGCCGCTCGACTCGACGTAGACCTTTTCCGACGCCACCGGCTTGCCGTCGAGGCAGTCCTTGAGCCAGTCCACGATGATGGTGCGCGCCGCGGGGTTGCGGATGGAATGGCGCTCGCCCTCGTAGACGTAGAGGACCTTGGGGCAGGTGGCCTCGTCCATGACCTGGTAGACGAACTCGATGGGACAGAGTTCGTCGTCTTCCCCCGCCGCCACCAGGTAAGGGCAGCGGATCCTCGCCGCGATCCCTTCCAGGGTCAGCGTCTTGCAGAACTCGTCGAACTTCGCCTCATCGTCGTAGCCGGCCATGTACATGTAGTTGAGCTTGAAGGTCGGGGCCGCGGTGTTGAAGATGGTGTACTGGGTGGGTTCCATGCACACGCCGGCCACGGCGCAGGCCTTGAAGCCGGGCTCGGCGGCCGCCATGCGCGTGCCCCAGTAGGAACCCATGCTGGAGCCGTAGATGGCCATCCGGTCGCTGTCGATCTCCGGGCGGGTCTTGAGGTAGGCGCAGGCCGCCCTGGCGCCGTCCTCGCAGTTGGAGGCGGTGACCGTGATGCCACGCTCACGGGTCTCGCCCTGGCCCGGACCGTCGATGGAAAGGATGGCGAGTCCCCGCTGAAGCAACGGGTCGCCCATAAGCGGGTTGTCTTCCTTCACCCCGTCCATGCCCGGCTGGTAGAGGATGCACGGCAGCCGCTCACCCGGCGCCGGCTTGTGCGGCAGGTGCAGCAACGCCGCCATCTGCCCGCCGGGCACGGGGAGATCCACCCGTTCGATGGGATGATCGGCGAACCGGATATAGCGGTCGTAGCACTCCCGCTTGCTCTCCGCCCAGGCCGTCCGTTGCGGGTTGCCGACCTCGAAAATACCCCACTGGGCCGCGGTGTAGTAAGTGGCCGCCACGTAGTAGTGCTCACGCGCCTCCACGGTGTGTCCCAGCGCTTCGGCGGCCCGCCCCTGTTGCTCCCGCTTCCGGGCGGCATGGGAGAACTCCCGCGGGAAGTCCGTGAACTTCTGCACCCTCTGCCCGATCCCCCGCAGTTCCCCGGCGATGCCCGGGCCGCAGTTCCGCAGCATCTTGCCCGAGCGGCCCTGATCGAAGTCGAGGCCGCTTACCTTGATGACCTGATCCAGTATCCAGCGCTGTTCCTGCCAGCGTTTCGTCTTCCTCTCGGTACTCGCGCGCATGGTGCGTTTCCCCCTCGCCGTGCTCCGCGGCGTCTCCTGCCCCGACCGCCCTTGACCCTTTTGCACAGGTCTATATACAATCGCCTCCGCCGTAATCAATGGCCGGGAACGAAAGGGCGCCGGCGGCCCGGACACACAATACTTTTCCGGGTCAGGATGCCGGCGGCCATCGTAAACAATGCCCGGGAAGGGCTCTGGGGGCGGCTCTCATGAGCTCACTCGTGGCCGGGCTCGAAGGCGCCGTGATTCTGGCCGTCTCGATCCCGATCATGCGGCCTCTCGTCCTGTTCTTCGGAGCACCCGAGCTTTTCATGCTCACCATCCTGGGAATCACGTTTCTCGCCACTCTGAGCAGTTCTTCGCTCAGCAAAGGCGTCCTGGCCGGCGGTATCGGCCTCGCAATCTCCGCCGTTGGCATCGAAGATCATACGGGGACACTTCGCTATACCATGGGGACCATCTACCTCTGGGAGGGATTGAGTCTGGCGCCCGTCGTCGTGGGGCTCTTTGCCATTCCCGAGATCGTGGACCTGGCTCACCTTCGTGCGGGGACATCTGCTCATTCCTTTCCTGATCGTGTTCGTATTCCTTGGCGCCTTTTCGGCAAACAACGATTTCGCGGATATCGTGGTGGCCTGTGTTTTCGGCGTGCTGGGCTATTTCATGGTCCTTTTCGGATGGCCGAGGGCTCCGTTCGTGCTCGGCCTCGTCTTGGGGCGCCTTGCGGAGAGGTACCTCGGGATCTCGCTCGGCGCCTACGGCACGGGCTGGCTTCTCCATCCGCCCGTAATGGCCATGATGGTGATATTGTTGGGCAGCGTTGCCTATAGTGTGTACAAGAGGATGAGAAACGGCGATCGGACGGTCGAAGGCCGCGCAGGACGGGACGAAGAAGGGCCATGAGCACAGATTAAGTACGGTGAAGTACCGTGGACACCGGATTCAGGGAGGGGCAATGATGAGCACTGATGCAGACAAGATTCCCGGAGAAATCATCGAGGACAGGATCATCGAACCGAGCGGGCATTGCGCCCGGGAAGTCCGGGAAGGAGAGGTGTTCCGAATCGTCGATATCGAGGGGCAGCAGGTGATGGATTTCCTGGCTTTCAATCTGAATGACCTGGATGAAAGACTCTCCCCGGAGAACACACTGAACCTCAACAAGCAGATTTATCCGAAGGTCGGCTACACCCTGTTCTCGGATAAAGCCGGCAAGCTCATGACGATCGTGGCGGACACTTGCGGCACCCACGACATGCTCGCCGGGGCCTGCTCGCGCTACACCAACGAATACCGCTACGATGTTCCGGGCACTGCCAATTGCCGGGACAACTTCGTCGCCGCTCTCGAACCGTGGGGACTTGCATGGAAAGACATACCCTACAACATGAACGTCTTCATGAATTGCCCCATCCAGGCTGACGGGACGTTCTCCATCGAGACGCCGAAATCCAGGGCGGGCGATTACATCGACTTCAGGGCCGACATGGATGTCCTGGTGGCCGGGTCGAATTGCCCCCAGGTGCTCAATCCCTGCAACTCCGGGAACTTGAAGCCGTTGCGGGTGGTCCACTACAGGCCCGGATAACACTTTCTCGTCAGGTCCCGGGGGAGTGGTCAATCATGCGAATCTCGCGGTGATGACACGTATTGCTCTGACATACCGGTCTTTCTGCTCCTGCCTCGTGGCGGCTCTGTCGTGTCTCTTGCCGGGGCCGGTGGCCGCGGCCTCGCTGGACGACGAGTTCGTGGCCTCGGAGCGTCACTGGGCCGTCACCGACACGAAGTTCGAGCTCTCCGCCAAGCGTTTCCGTCTCAACAAGAACGTACGGCACCCACGACCCGTCATCCTCATCCACGGCCTGCTGGTGGACAGCCGCTTCCTCGACTTCGGCCGCGCCAGCCTGGCGGAGTACCTGGCCGAGGCAGGGTTCGACGTCTGGAACCTGTCGTTGCGAGGCACCGGCCGGAGCCTCAACCCTCTGGGTTGGGGCCAAAAGCCCTGGACCCTGGACGACATCGTGAAAGACGACCTTCCCGCGGTCATCGAGTACGTCAAGAAGACCACCGGCAGCGCCGAGGTCTTCGTGGTGGGTTACGAGCTGGGCGGGGCCCTGGCCTTCGCCCATGCCGGCAAGGCCCGTGATCACGGCGTCGCCGGGATCGTCGGCATCGCCGCGCCCATGTCCTTCGACAGCCGCGAGCAGGACTGGCTCGACATCCTGCTCAAGCTCGACCGCCAACCGGTCCTGCGGAACGCCCTCCTCCATTGGAATTCGTCCGGGCTGAACCGGCTTCTCTTCCTGATTCCCGGGTTCGAGGACTCGCTCTACAACCCCGAGAACGTCACGCCGCGGGTCAGAGACGCGTTGCTGGAAACCCTCCTGATCCCGGTCAACCCCGGTGTCCTGGAGCAACTGGTCACAACGGTGGACAAAGACGAGTTCGTCTCCGCCGACGGCGCATCCAGCTACCGGGATACGCTTTCCAGGATCCGCATCCCGGTCCTGCTGATAGGGGGTGCGGCCGACCCCATCGCTCCGCCGGAAGCCCTGAAGAAGGTCTACTCGGAGCTTGCCTCGAAGGACCGGGACCTCATGATCTTCTGGTCGGACCCCGACGAGGACATCCGCTACGGCCACCTCGACCTGATCCTCGGCAAGAACGCCCGGGACGATGTTTTTCCGCTGATCCGGCGATGGCTCGAATCCAGGGATCGACCCTAAAGATCATCCGCCGGGCGCCGACCATTCCTGTATGGCCGGTTCATTGGTCACGGAGGCGCTCGAACAAGCCTGGCGGCCCGTCCTGCTGTTCGTTCTCGGGTCCTGTATCGGGAGCTTTCTGAACGTCTGCATCACCCGTCTTCCCCGGGGCGAATCCATCCTGTTCCCGGCATCCCGCTGCCGCGCCTGCAAGACGCAGCTTCCCGGCTGGGCCAACGTTCCGCTCCTCAGCTACATCCTGTTGCGCGCGCGATGCGTTCTCTGCGGCGTCCGCATCTCCCCGCGCTACTTCCTGGTTGAATTGTGCACTGCCGCCATGGCGCCGGCGTGCTACTACCGGTTCGGGCCGGGCGGGCTCTTCCTCGCGCGCCTGTCCTTCGCCTGCGCACTGCTCACCGCGGCGGTCATCGACTTCGAGACGGGCATCATCCCCGATGTCATCAGCGTGCCCGGCACCGGCGCGGGTTTGGCGCTGTCGTGTATCGCCCCCGCGCTCGCGATCCCGGACATGCCGTCGCCGCCGAGCGCCGTCCTGGGGGCCTGTCTGGGCGGCGGCGTGTTGCTGGCGACAGCCCGAGGCTACCGCGCCATCACCGGCAGGGACGGCCTCGGCCGCGGCGATGTCAAATTGCTGGCGATGATCGGCGCCTTCGCCGGGTGGGACGGTGTTCCCGGCATCCTGTTCTGGAGCGCCCTCACGGGGACCTGCTGGGGTCTCGGACTCATGCTCCTCCGAAAGGATGTTTCGCTGACGACACCCCTGCCGTTCGCCCCTTTCCTGTGCCTCGGCGCTCTGCTCCGGATGTCTTGAAGACGGGTCCCGCCGATGCGACGCGCGCTCAAGCCAACCGCGGGTTTCTCATTGCTGGGTCAACTGCTCACCCTGACCCTGGCGGGCATCATGCTGGCCATCGCCGTACCGGGTTACCTGAAGGTCATGCCCAGGCATCGCCTGAACGGCGCGGTGCGGCAGCTCACGGGAGACCTCATGTGGACGCGGATGAAAGCCATCCAGAGAAACAACCGGCATCGGGTGTTCTTCCTCGACGATCACCAGTACCGGATCCTCGACGACGCCGACAACGACGGCGCCGTGGACCCCGGAGAATGGACCGTTACCCGGGACCTGCGGGCCGACTATGGGGACGTGGTGATAAGCTCCACGAACAACCCGATCTTCAGTCCCAGGGGTACGGCCAGCAGCCTGGCTACCATCACGCTGGCCAACGACGCCGGCGCCAAACGCATCAGCATCAGCATTGCCGGGCGGGTGCGGGTCCGGTGAGGGGACAGGCCGTGGAGCGGTTGCGCTCATCCCGCGCAGGCTTTTCCATGATCGAGCTGCTGGTGGCCATGCTGATCCTGTCAACGGGGCTGCTCGGCATCGGCCGTCTCACCATCGCGGTCATGGAAGGGAACCTGAGGAGCCGGAACCACGGCGTCGCCACCCTGCTGGCCCAGGACCGGGTCGAGGCCGTCAAGGGTCTCGGCGCCGGAAGCGCGACCTCCACCACGGAGGACTATGGGACGATACCCGTATTCCCGAACTACAAGCGAGTCACCGAGGTCCGGCCCAACGTGCCGGAGACCGGCTTGAGCACCGTCACCGTAACGGTGTACTGGGACCGGGGCTCGGCCGTCCTGCAGACCCTGGTGGGCCGGTGACGTTGCGCACCTCCGAACCCTTGCGGCCCGGTGTACGGAAACCGGGTTCCGTAACATCGGGGCCGGAGCGCGGCGACCGGGGTTTCACCCTCATCGAGCTGCTCGTGGTGCTGTCGATCCAGGGGATACTACTGGCGGCGGTGGTCACGAGCTTTACCGGCCAGCTCACCGCCCACAGCCTCCAGGAACAGCTCGGTGCCATGCAACAGAACGCCCGGGCGGCCATGACCCTGGTGATCCGGGACGCCAGAACTGCGGGGTACGATCCCGCGGGTATGGGGGTTACCGGGCTGGTGTACGACCCCGATCGCCTGACCATCGCGGCCGACCACAACGGCGACGGGGATCTGTCCGACTCCAACGAACGGGTCGTCTACTTTCACGACCCCGACCGCCTGATACTCAGGCGCAGCACCGGTGGCGGCGGGCAACCCCTGGCGGAAGACGTGCAGGGCTTCACGGTGGAGTTCCTCGACGCCGCGGGTAAAGCCACGACCACGACCACCGATATCCGGCAACTCAGGATCAGCGTAACCGCACGGACCGGCAAGCGGGATCCGCATTACCCCCGGAACGGCGGCTACCGCACCCATACGCTACGATCGGTCGTAACGCCGGCCAACCTGGGTCTGTGACCATGACCGGGGAAACGAAACGTCCGTCCGATCTTCATTCTTTCGTGTGCGGTTCCGTAGTGCCGTCACCGGGCCGGATCAGGACGTATTCGCAACCCTGCTTCTCCGGCAACTCGCGGAGCTTTGCGATGACGCCTTCCGCTTCCTGGCGGGAGTAGAAGAGCCCGACGGTGCTGACCTCGCCGTCGGGCCTTTGCTCTTGCAGGTAGAACTTGTCCACTGGTCTAAGATGCGCAGGACTTTTCGTTGCCGGCAAGGCGCGACGACGAGCAGTGGCCAAATACCACGCGAGGAGGACCAGCGCAGCCGACGGCAAAAAGGACCGGCAGATCAGCGCAGTTATTTCCGGGACAGGACACTAGTACGTCGGGGTCTTGTAGCCCATGCGTTTGCGCTCCTTCATGAAGGTCTTGAAGGTGGTTCGGTGACTGCGCACGTTGTAGGGGCAGACGTCGACGCACAGGTGGCAGTACTCGTCGCGCAAGCGGGAATACGGGTAGCATTTCTCGAGGTCGATCAGCCAGCGCTTGATGCCGTCGGTCATCACGTGGTCCTTGGGAATCGCGTCCCCCGGACAGTTCTGCATGCACACGTTGCAGTTCGTGCAGAAGTCCTGCACGCCGAACTCCCGCGGCTGATCCTCGTCCAGCGGCAAATCGGTGGTGACGAAACCGGGCCGGAAGTCCGCCCCGTACTTCTCGTTGATGAGACTGCCGTGCCGCCCCAGCTCGCCGAACCCGACCTGGTAGAATACCGGGATGGCCTGCACCTCCCGCACGCCGTTGTGATGGGCCCAGGCGGGATACCCCAGGTCGCGAACGTAGGCCGCGAGGTCGGTGGAAAGGTCGGAGACCACCGCGTACACCCGCATGGCCTCTTCCTCCACCGCGTCGGCGCCGTCGAGGACCTTGTGGTAGTCCTCGCTCACGCAGGCCGCGATGACGTACTCGTGGGGAACCTCTTTCCCCAGGTCGATCATGGACGGGCTGAGCCGGCAGATGCCTACCAGATCGGCGCCCAGCTCGCGGGCCTTGGCCTTGATCCGCGCGGTCATGGCGGAACGGTCGGTCACCTCGACCCGTTGCGGGTTCACCGGACCGTCGCGCAACCCGGCGTTCGCCACACATCGATCGGTGTATGCGACCACCTTCTCCGTACGGCTCGCGTAGTGAGGCACCTGGTCCCGTCCCATGGAATGGACCATGGAGGCCAGCACAGGATCGGCCATTCCCTGCATTCGTCTCGGCGTTGTACCGCGCATGGAGAACTCCTGTCTCGGGCAAAGTCGCCGTTTCCGGGCAACCCTGTTCCGGTGTCGGCGACCTGTGAGCCTGTACCAGAACCGGCGCCCGCATGGCAACACCGTTACGCGCCCGCCGCCTGCGGCGGCCGGTTGGGCAGCCGTCCCATTCTCGTGTAATAGTATCGTGCCGGTAACGCTAGTGTCCTGTCCCGGAAATAGCTGTGCCAAGATGCGCAGGACTTTTCGTCGTCGGCAAAGCGCGACAACGAGCAGTGGCCAGTACCACGGGAGACGGAGCAACGTAGCCGACGGCGAAAAGGACCGGCAGATTATCCTCCGTTCATATAGGACACCATACCAGGGCGCAGGGCGTGGGATGTTGCGTTTCGTGACCATCGAGGGGGGGGACGGATCGGGAAAGACCCGGCAGGTCGGACTGCTCGACGAGTATTTGAACTCTCGCGGAGTGTCCCGGCTGCTGACCCGCGAGCCGGGTGATACCCCGCTGGGGAAGGACCTCAGGAAACTCCTGCTCGAAGGCCGCCCGGAATCCCTCTCGGACGAGACCGAGCTGTTCCTCATCCTGGCGGACCGGGCGCAGCACGTCCGCGAGGTGGTCGAGCCCGCCCTCGGACAGGGCAAGCTGGTGGTTTCGGACCGCTTCGCGGACTCGACTTTGGCGTACCAGGGTTACGGCCGCGGCATGGATCTGGCGTTGCTGCGCCGGCTGAACCTCATGGCGACGGGCGGCACCATGCCCGAGCTTACCATCATCCTGGACTGTCCGGTGGAGGTGGCGCTGGCCCGTGCAGCGAAACGGCTGGACCCTGACGCCGCGCGCGAATACCGGTTCGAGTCCGAAGGAGTCGCGTTTCAGCGCCGGGTGCGGGAGGGATTCCTCGAACTGGCCGAGGCCGACCCTTCACGCTGTGTGGTGGTGCCAACCGACGGTCCGGAGATGGCGACCCAGGAGAAAATGAGACGGATCATCGATGAACGGCTTCACGAGAGCGCCGGCGGGTAGGACCCGGATGCCGGAAATTTGATGTTGCGGTTCCAGGACATCATCGGCCACCAGGGCCAGATCGAGCTGCTGCGGCGGGCCGTGGACCGCGACCGCCTCCACCACGCCTATCTTTTCGTCGGTCCCGAGGGCACGGGAAAGAGGACCGTGGCCACCGCCCTGGCGGCCGCCATCCAATGCCGGACCGGCGCCGGGGAGGCTTGCGGCGAGTGCCCGAGCTGTCTGTGCATTCGCGACGGGAACCATGCGGATCTGCATTGGCTGGAGCAGCGCAAGGGCAAGCGGGACATCTCCATCGAGCAGGTGCGGGAGCTGCAACAACAGTTGGTGCTGCACCGTTTCACCGGGATGAAGAAGATCGCCATCATCGACCCGTTGACGCTGGTGAACCTTCATGCCCAGAACGCGCTCCTCAAGACCCTGGAGGAGCCGCCGGACCATTCCCTGCTGATCCTGATCGCGGAGAGTACGGGCGGTGTCCTGCCGACGGTGCTCTCCCGCTGCCTCCGGCTCCAGTTCTTCCCTCTGGCGGTGGAGCAGGTAGCGGCCATCGTGGCCCGGCGCAAGGGGCTTCCCGAGGACCACGCCCTGCTGCTGGCCGCCCTCAGTTACGGCAGCCTCGGCACCGCACTGGAAAGCGACGAGGCGGAACTGCTGGACCAAAGGCGGGAATGTCTTCACAAGCTGGCGGCGCTTTCGTCCGACGACATGCGCGGGATCACGGCGCTGGCCGAGGAGATGGGCAGCGACCGGGAGAAGGCATTGAAATTCCTGGAATGGGTCAAGGGATGGCTGCGCGACATCATGGTGCTCCAGGTCACGGGCTCCACCGCGACCGTCTACAACCGGGATCTGCTGGACCAGCTTCAGCGCGCCGCCGCGGCCCGCCGCGTGCAGCAATCGACGTCCGCCCTGGCCGAGATCGCCAACGTGACCCGGGCCATCCACCGGAATTTCAACCGGCGCATGGTACTGGAGGGCTTCATCCCCATGCTATTGAATTGAAGGGACTCGCAGACCGCCATGGACCGCATATACTTCACCACGCCGATCTACTACGTGAACGCCCAGCCCCACTTGGGGCACACCTACACGACCATCATCGCCGACGCGCTGAAGCGCTATCACCGCACGCGGGGCAGGGACGTCTATCTGCTCACCGGCACCGACGAGCACGGCGACAAGATCGCCCAGGCGGCGGCCGGGGACGGCATCGACCCCAAGGCGTACGCGGACCGGATCAGCGCGCTGTTCCGATCCACCTGGGACACCTGCGGCATCGCCTACGATCACTTCATCCGCACCACCGACGACTACCACAAGGCGACGGTCAGCCGGATCCTGCAACACATCCACGATGCCGGCGAAATCTATTTCGGGGAGTACGGCGGTTTCTATTGCTACGGCTGCGAACGCTTCTACACCGAGAAGGAGCTGCAGGACGGCAAGTGTCCCGACCATCAGACGCCGGCCACGTATATCGAGGAGAAGAACTACTTCTTCCGCATGAGCAAGTACCGGGACCGCCTGATCGAGCACATCAACGAGAACCCCGGTTTCATCACGCCGCAACGGTATCGCACGGAGGTGCTGTCTTTCCTGCGCGAGCCCCTGGAAGACCTGTGCATCTCGCGGCCCAGGAACCGGCTGCAGTGGGGCATTCCCCTGCCCTTCGACGGGGACTACGTCACCTACGTGTGGTTCGACGCGCTGATCAACTATGTGAGCGCGGTCGAGCTCAAGGGCGTGGATTTCTTCAACACCTACTGGCCCTGCGCCAACCACATCATCGCCAAGGACATCCTCAAGCCGCACGCCATCTTCTGGCCCACCATGCTCATGGCAGCGGGACTGCCGCTCTACCACAGGCTCAACGTGCACGGCTACTGGATCATGGACAGCGGCAAGATGTCCAAGAGCCTGGGCAACGTCATCCGCCCGCTCGACATGAAGGAACGCTACGGCATGGACGCGTTCCGCTACTACCTGCTCCGCGAGATGGTGTTCGGCCAGGACGCGACCTTCTCCATGGAAGCGTTCGTGAACCGGGTCAACGCCGACCTGGCCAACAACTTCGGCAACCTGGTGAGCCGTGTGCTGGCCATGCAGAAACGGTATTTCGGCGGTGTGGTTCAACCCATGGGCGACGGCGCCCGGGCCGAAGACCGGGAGTTGAAGGAAACCTTTCTCGCGGCCGCGGCGAACGTGGACCGGCACATGGAGGAGCTGGCCTTCCACCGGGCCCTGGAATCGATCTTCGCCGCGCTGGACCGGACGAATCAGTACATCGTGCAGACGGCGCCGTTCACACTCGTCAAGGACCCGGATCAGAAGGCGCGGGTGGGCGAGATCCTGCACCACCTCCTGGAAGGCGTGCGCCTCACGGGCGAGTTGCTGGGACCCTTTCTACCGGAGACCGCGGCGGCGGTGCGGAACCTTCTGGGACTGCCCGCGGGTGACGCGCTCCGGGTCGAGTGGGGCGGCACCTTCCCCGAAGGACACCAGGTCCAACCGCCCGAAATCCTCTTTCCCAGGATCGAGGAAACGGAAGACGACGGGGATGCCTCACGGGGTTGAGTCTCATGAATCCCGAGCCCGCATCCCTCATCGACACCCACTGCCACATCCAGACCGAGGAGTTCGACGCCGATCGCGCCGACGTGCTGTCCCGGGCCCGGGAGGCGGGTGTCGAGACCCTGATCGTCGTCGGTGGAGCGGGGGATCTTTCCACCAATGACGCCGCGGTGCGCCTGGCGGAAGAAAACGCAAACCTCTACGCCACCGTGGGAATGCACCCGCACGACGCCAAGGACGCGAGCGCGGAGGCCATGGACCGGATGCGCGGCCTCGCCGCGCATCCCAAGGTGGTCGCCATCGGCGAGACCGGCCTCGACTTCCACTACGACCACTCGCCCCGCCAGGTGCAACGAGACATGTTCGAGCGCTTCGTTGGGCTGGCCGTGGAGACCCGGTTGCCCATGGTGGTGCACAACCGCGAGTCGGACCGCGAGGTGGCAGAGACGATTCGAAGCCGCGGCGCCGGAACGCTGGAGGGAGTGATCCACTGCTTCACCGGCGACGTCGCAGCCGCGCGGACGTTCCTCGACCTGGGCTTCTACCTGTCGTTCTCGGGCATCGTCACCTTCAAGAACGCCGAGGCGTTACGCGACATCGCCCGCTGGGTGCCCCCGGACCGGCTGCTCGTGGAGACCGACGCGCCGTTCCTGGCGCCTGTTCCCAAGCGGGGCCGGCGCAACGAGCCCGCCTACGTCCGTTTCGTGGCCGAGACATTGGCCCGGGTCCGGGGGGTCGGGGTTGACGAGATCGCCGACACCGCCAGCCGCAACACCCGGGCCCTGTTCCGGCTGCCGGAGGGCGAGACCACGCGGAAACCATGATCGACGGAACCACCCGACTGCTGGGAGTGCTGGGATGGCCGGTGGAACATTCCATGTCGCCGGTGATGCACAACGCGGCCATCCTGGCGGCGGGCCTGAACGCCTGCTACGTCCCCTTGCCGTGCTCACCCGAGGCTCTGGGCGAGGTCGTCGCCGGCCTGCGGGGCATGGGGTTCCTCGGCGCCAACGTGACCATCCCGCACAAGCAGGCGGTCATCGGGCATCTCGACGGCCTGAGCGAGGAGTCCCGCTTCACCGGAAGCGTGAACACCCTCTACTGGGAGGGTGACCGGCTGATGGGGACCACCACCGACGCCCCGGGCGCCGTGCTGAACCTCCGTCAGGCGGGCATCGGACTCGACGGCAAGAGGGTCGCGATCCTGGGGACCGGCGGCGCGGCACGGGCGCTGGCCTTCGTGCTGGCCCGGGGCTGTTGCGCGGGCGCGGGTGGGGGCCGGGAGACTTTCCGGCTGCCGGAGCTCACCCTGCTGGGCCGCGACCGGGACAAGGCCGGCAGTCTGGCGCGGGACATCGCGGACCGAAGCGTGGCGGACACGGAAGTCCGCTCCGGTCCGCTGGCGGAGTTCTCCGCCCTCGGCCGCGAGGCCGACCTCGTCATCAACTGCACTTCCGCGGGCATGGCCCCGAACGTCCGCGGATGCCCCATCGACCCCGCGTTCCTCGATGCGCGCCAAGCTGTCTACGACATCGTCTACCAGCCGCGCGAGACCGTGCTGCTCCGGGAGGCAAAGCGGCAGGGGTGCCGGACCGTGGAGGGCATCGGCATGCTGGTACACCAGGGCGCAGCGTCTTTCCGCACCTGGTTCGGCCGCGACCCGGACACCGCGGTGATGTTCGACGCCCTCGCGGCCTTCGGCTACGGGTGATCTCCAGGCGGTGGACACGGGGCGTCCCGCGGTTTGCAGACAAAAAAGGGGGAGGACACGCGTCCTCCCCCTTTGGTTGTCAGCTCGGGCGTAGCCCCGCTGATGTCTAGTAGTCTTCCGGCATGGCCGGGGGAGCGTCCTTCTTCTTCTCCGGCTTGTCGGTGATCATGGCCTCGGTGGTGATCAGCAGGCCGGCCACGGACGCGGCATTCTGCAGCGCCGAGCGAACGACCTTGGTAGGATCCAGGATCCCCGCCTTGATCAGGTCCTCGAACTCGCCCCTGGCGGCGTTGTAGCCGTAGGCCCCTTCCCCCTTCTTGATGGCATCGACCACCACGGAGGCATCCGCGCCGGCGTTGGACGCGATCCAGCGGGCGGGCTCTTCGGCGGCGCGCTGCACGATCCGGACGCCGAAGGACTCGTTCTCGTTCACCTGGAGGTCCTTCAACCCGGCCGTGGCCCGAATCAGGGCGACGCCGCCGCCCGGCACGATGCCTTCCTCGACGGCCGCGCGGGTGGAGTGCAGTGCATCCTCGACCCGGGCCTTCTTCTCTTTCATCTCGATCTCGGTGGCTGCTCCCACCTGGACCACGGCAACGCCGCCGGCCAGCTTGGCCAGCCGCTCCTGCAGCTTCTCGCGGTCGTAGTCCGAGGTGGTCTCCTCGATCTGCGCCCGGATCTGCTTGATACGGCCCTCGATGTCGGCCTTTTCACCGGCGCCTTCCACCACGGTGGTGTTTTCCTTGTCGACGATGATCTTCTTGCACCGTCCGAGATCGTTCAGGGTCACGTTCTCGAGCTTGATGCCGAGCTCTTCGGCGATCATCCGACCGTTGGTGAGGATGGCGATGTCTTCGAGCATGGCCTTCCGACGGTCGCCGAAACCCGGGGCCTTGACCGCGATGCACTTGAAGGTGCCGCGGATCTTGTTGACCACCAGGGTCGCCAGGGCTTCACCCTCCACGTCCTCGGCAATGATCAGCAGCGGCTTGCCGCTCTTGGCGATGTTCTCCAGCACCGGCAGGAGGTCCTTCATGCTGGAGATCTTCTTCTCGTGGATCAGGATGTAGGGATCGTCCAGCACCCCTTCCATTCGCTCGGGGTCGGTGACGAAGTAGGGGGAAAGGTAGCCGCGGTCGAAGCGCATGCCCTCCACCAACTCCAGGGTGGTCTCGAGACCCTTGGCCTCCTCGACGGTGATGACGCCTTCCTTGCCGACCTTGTCCATGGCATCCGCCAGGATCTCACCGATGGTCTTGTCGTTGTTGGCGGAAATGCTGCCGACCTGGGCGATCTCGGACCGGTCCCGGGTTGACTTGGACTGTTTCTGGAGCTCGGACACGACCTTTTCCACCGCCTTGTCGATGCCCCGTTTCACCGCCATGGGGTCATGACCGGCGGCAACGATCTTGAGACCCTCGCTGAAGATCGCACGGGAAAGAACCGTGGCCGTGGTGGTCCCGTCGCCAGCCACGTCGGAGGTCTTGCTGGCGACCTCCTTGACCATCTGGGCGCCCATGTTCTCGAACTTGTCTTCGAGCTCGATCTCCTTGGCGACGGTCACGCCGTCCTTGGTCACGTTGGGCGCGCCCCAGGATTTCTCCAACACCACGTTGCGGCCCTTGGGACCCAGGGTGCAGGTTACCGTGTCCGCGAGGATCTTGACCCCCTTCAGGACCTTGGCCCTCGCCTCCTCACTGAATCTTACGTCCTTTGCAGCCATTTTCGCCGTACCTCCTTATTCGACGATCCCGAGGATATCGTCTTCCCTCATAATGAGATGCTCGTCACCGTCCAACTGGATCTCCGTGCCGGAATACTTTCCGAACAGCACCTTGTCCCCTTCCTTGACGTCGAGAGCGACCACCTTGCCGTCCTCGCGCTTGCCTGAACCAACGGCGACTACCATGCCCTCCTGAGGCTTTTCCTTGGCCGTGTCAGGGATGATGATGCCACCCGAGGTCTTCTCTTCTTCGTCCAGCCTCTTGACGATGATCCTGTCGTGCAAAGGCTTCACTTTAGCCGCCATAAAAACCTCCCTTTGAGAGTGTGATGATAGGATTTGAGCGCGAATCTAACCACGATTTTCTTGCAGTCAAGAGGGTGACGGGTGGGAAAAGCGCGAGAAAAGCGCAATTGCCGGAGAAAATCGGCGGCCAGGAGGCTGTCGGTCCCCGCGAAGGGACGGGCACACATCGTCTCCGGGGCCGTCGCGACCCTGACAAAGCAGCCAGGACGCTGTCGGTCTCCACGAAGGGTCCGGCACGGCCGACCTCGGGAAGCAGGACTGCCGCCGCGGATGGACCCGCTCGCCCGTTTCCTGGTAGCCCGTTTCGTAGTAGAGTCCCCTGCGACTCCGACGCGGCGCCTTGCACGGTCCGACCGGGGTCAATTCCCTCATGGAGGTGTGACAGATGCTGAAGATCTGGGGAAGGAAGACATCATCCAACGTACAGAAGGTCCTGTGGTGCTGCGGGGAGTTGGGAGTTCCGTTCGAGCGCATCGACATAGGCGGGGAGTTCGGCAAGAACCGGGAACGGCCCTACCTGGACCTGAACCCCAACGGCGTGGTCCCCACCATCGAGGACGGCGATTTCGTCCTGTGGGAATCCAACAGCATCGTCCGGTACCTCGTCAACAAGTACGAGGGCGGCAAGCTGGTGCCGCGAACTCCCGAAGGACGGGGCGACGCCAACCGCTGGATGGACTGGCAGCTCACCACCATGAACGCGACCATGGTGCCGGTCTTCTTCGGCATGGTGCGGACTCCCGAGGACCAGCGCGACATGGCCGCCATCGAGAAGGCCGTCAAGGAAGCGGGAGCCAGGTGGGAGATCGTCGAACGGCATCTCGAAGGCCGCAACTACCTTGCGGGCGAGTCCTTCAGCATCGGCGACGTTCCCTTGGGCATCTGGGCCTATCGCTGGTTCGCCATGGCCATCGACAGGCCCCGGCTGCCCAACGTAGAAGCGTGGTACGGACGGCTCCGGGAACGCCCGCCCTATCGGGAGCACGTCATGATTCCGCTCACCTGAGGCGGGAGGCGGTGGGATCGCGGGAACTCCCGGAGCGCCCCGTCAACGACGGGGCCGGACGTCGGAACGACCGGCGTGGCAGCAGACCGGGAGTCGGTCCGGGAGGGGAAATCGCTTCATGAGCCATGCATTGACACAGGACCGTTTCCGCGGTTGCCTCCTGGGGTTGGCGACGGGCGACGCCTTGGGGACGACGCTGGAGTTCAAATCCCCCGGCTCGTTCGAGCCCATCGACGACATGGTGGGCGGCGGCTGCCACAACCTGCAGCCGGGTCAGTGGACGGACGATACCTCCATGGCCCTGTGCCTGGCCACGAGCTTGGTGGAATGCGGCAGGTTCGACGCCCGGGACCAGATGAAGCGCTACGTGCGCTGGTGGCGCCGGGGCTACCTCTCCTCCACCGGAAGCTGCTTCGACATCGGCAACACCACCCGCGACGCCTTGGGGCGCTTCGAGAGGACCGGAGATCCCTTCGCCGGATCTCTCGATTCCAGGTCCGCGGGAAACGGCTCGCTGATGCGCTTGGCTCCGGTACCCATGTTCTTCGCCGACGATACCGTGAGGGCCATCGAGTGGAGTGGAGACAGCTCGAGAACGACCCACGGCGTGGTGGAAGCAGTGGATGCCTGCCGCTATTTCTCCGGCCTGCTCGTCGGCGCCCTCCAGGGCGTGGACAAGGACACCCTCCTTTCCGACCGCTATTGCCCGGTGGCCGGCCATTGGCAACGGAACCCGCTGACGGAAAAGATCGACGCGGTCGCCACCGGCTCCTTCAAGCACAAGGAACCGCCGGATATCAGAGGCGAAGGCTATGTGGTCCGCGCCCTGGAGGCTGCGCTGTGGGCCTTCCACAAGTCCACTGACTTCCGCGACGGCGCGCTGCGGGCCGTCAACCTCGGGGACGACGCCGACACCACCGGGGCGATCTACGGACAGATCGCCGGAGCCTATTACGGCGCCGAGGCCATTCCCGAGGACTGGCGAAAGAAGCTGGCCATGCTGGATGAGATTCGGTCCCTGGCGGACCGGCTGTGTAAGCGACCCCGACCGAACGGGCGTGCGTCGGTCATGGAGCGAAAATCTTGAGCTTCTGGAAATCCTCAACTCTACGGAGACCCGCGTGCTCCATGAGAAACAGGCGAACGGCGCCGGCCGCGTTCGCGAGATGATCGACGGTCGATTCGGCGATTACAAGGATTGGATTCAGCACACCATCATCCATTGAACCAAAGCAGAAACAGCCTCAAAACGAGATGGAAATAAACCTTGAGTGGGTGTATAAACTTGTCCTAAAATAAGGAGAAATTATGAAATAAAGCTGAAATGAACAGGAAATGAGCCGGAAATGGAGCATGAAAACGTCAGCCGCTATACCCTCCGCGGCAGTGGATACGCTACGATGCCGCGGCCGTCTTCGACTTGGTAAACGGCCTGCAGCAGCCGCGCCGGGGCTTCGGGACCTTTACACTGCAAATAGGAAGGAAGACTATCCTATGCAACGGGAATACACGGTAGTCTACCAGACCATTGAGGATGGCTGGATTATGGCGACGGTGCCCGAGTTGCCGGGGGCGATTACCCAAGGGGAGAACCTGGAACAGGCGCGGGAGATGATCAAGGAGGCGATTGCCCTGGTTGTCCAAAGTTATCGAGAAAACGCCATGAAGGATGCTCCCGGTAACGCCATGTGGGAGACGCTCCGGGTGGAGATCCCCGCAACGTGAAGCGACGGGCGCTGCTCCGACACCTGGAACGTCACGGTTGCTACCGCTATCGAGAAGGCGCCAATCACGCAATCTATCGAAATCCTCAGACAGGCCGTTGCGTAGGGTACCGCGCCATCAGGAGATCAAGAACACGACCGCCCGGACCATCTGCGAGCAACTCGGCGTACCTCGCCTATAATTGGATCCTGTAAGACATCCGGAGACTCGTCTGGCCGAAAGCGGCGCCCACCGCCACGGCATGACTGACGCCCAACTGACCCGGCTCTACACCTACACTCTCCGCTCCAGGGATCTTCCTGCCGAGTGGAGCTACAGCACGCATGAGCATCGCAAGTGTCGTTTCCCGATGAGGCACGAGTACCCTTCCCACATCGATATCCAAAGTCATTTCCTGTTCCTCCGTCTGCGTAGCGTTCGTCGCTGATCCACGACACCGGACCGATAGACGGTGACCACCGTTTCGCCTTCGACGACGACCTTGACGTTCTTCAGGCACTCAATTCGCTGGATCTGGCGCTTCAGGGCGGCGATCTCGGTGTCACGATGTGGCACTTCGAGCCGCCCATGTCTTACCCGCCGGATCCGGCGATATAGCGTAGCGACTTCCCGTCTTATGTCGGTGCGTGTCATGAGATAGGCGTCAGGGGTAACCCGGGCTCCACAGGACAGAACCAGATCGATGTCTGCTTGTCTCAGCGCCCGTTGGCACATGCGAACCTGGGCGTGTCGGGTAATGGTGTGAGACATCATTGCCTCATCGGAAAGTCCAGAACGAGATCTTCTCCGAACTGGAAGCGAGCAACCTTGCAGGCCATCCTGAGACGCTGCTCGCACTGCGACCGAGAGAGGTTGGTGTCAACCCACCATGAACCTATTAGAAGCTCGGCGAATTTCTCGGCCAAGTCCGAGCGGCCGTTGCGGTACAGAGCCTTTCGGTCCTGAGCTACGATGCTGCGTGATCTGGTTGTGATCTTGGACAGTTTCTCAAGGAACTCCTGGTCGAGCGTCGCGATCTCGCGCAGACACCTCATATAGGCACTCTTTAGACTCCGCTCCTCAAATCTGACCCCTCGCAGAGTAAAACCAAATTCTCCAGTGCGACGGCCTTGGAGTGCAGGTGACGGCTCCGAGTGAACCTGCTCCGCCGTTGGCAGATCAACCACCTCTCGGAGGATCTCTCGGAGGATGGCATTTGGACTCTGACTGAAATCTGTTCGCCGAAACTCGATGGCTTGGTGAACGTCCATGTCTATCTCTATGGTCTTCATTGCCGGCATGGGGTGGTTCTCCTTTCATTTTCCTTTTAAGCGATTATAGGCGGAGGGTACGCCGAGTTGCTCGCAGATGGTCCGGGCGGTCGTGTTCTTGATCTCCTGATGGCGCGGTACCGCTACGCAACGGCCTGTCTGAGGATTTCGATAGATTGCGTGATTGGCGCCTTCTCGATCGAAGTCGCAACCGTGACGTTCCAGGTGTCGGAGCAGCGCCCGTCGCTTCATGGGTCGTTTCTCCTTATCTAGTAAGGGACTAGTAAGGACCTATACAATCTCGGCAAGTCGTTGTCAATACACAGCTTGGGGCGGAACGGGCGAAAGTGCTTGTTGACAAAGGGAAAGCCATGGCGACAGCGTGCTTCATCGAAGATCCTTTGCTTAACTTCTAGATCTTTCAAGTTAAGCAAAGGAAAGCCGAAAGTCAACCCAAAAAAGTGACTCAGTTCGAGGGGGTGGTGAGCGTGGAGAAGATCAGCGAGCGCTACCTGCTCCCGGCCCTGGAGCAACTCATGGACAGCTTCCCCTTCACCCTGCGCAATTTCCACTCCACTCGGCAGGAACATCCCTGGAGCGGAGAGTGTAGGTGTAGAGCCGGGTCAGTTGGGCGTCAGTCATGCCGTGGCGGTGAGCGCTGCCTTCGGCCAGACGAATCTCCGGATCTCTTACAAGATCCAATTATAGGCGAGGTATGTCGAGTTGCTTGCAGATGGTCCGGGCGGTCGTGTTCTTGATCTCCTGATGGCGCGGTACCGCTACGCAACGGCCTGTCTGAGGATTTGATTGGCGCCTTCTCGATCGAGGTCGCAACCGTGACGAAAGTGCTTGTTGACGTAGGGAAAGCCATGGCGACAGTGTGCTTCATCGGAGGAGGTTCATTGCTTAACTTCTCGTTCTTCAAGTCAATTCTCCTCACGGTGCTTGGCCTTGTCTTTCTGACAGCCGCCGTGCTACTATTTGAACCGTCAAAAAGGACAGGATCATGGAATACATTCTGTTGTTCCTCGTAGGTGTCGCAATCGGCGGTCCGCTTCTCTGGTGGGCAAGCAAACAGCCGTAACTCCCAATCCTGTATCTTCCTCACACGGACCACCGAGCTTCCTTGGGAGGGACCCCAAGGCCCCCGCACCAACTCGTAGTCGTCCGGGTTGAAGCCGTGGTCGCGCAAGGCCTTTCCAGGATGAACACGAACCCGCTGTCACTCGCGTCCATCGCCAACCGCTTGCCCCGCGGGGATGCCATGGTGGGACACTCGGGCCGCCAACGAGGCTAAAAAGGCCGCTGTGGAGGCCCATGAAGGTGAACATGTCCGAACCAGGCTGCTTCTCCATGTCCTCTGCCATCTCCTATGATCGCCGATGAGCAATGCGTATCTGTACCCTCTTGCCGAGCGCGACGGAGATCGCCTACGCCCTGGGATTGGGCGATTCGGTGGTCGGCGTCAGTCACGAATGTGACTTTCCTCCTGCGGCCAGGGAGAAGCCGGTCCTCGTTCGCGGCTGCATCGACTCCGACGCTTCCACCAGCGGGGAGATCGACCACGCGGTGCAGCAGCGGCTGAGCCAGGGCCACGGTCTCTACAGCCTGGACTTGCCGCTGCTCCAACGCCTCAACCCCGATCTCATCATCACCCAGGGCCTGTGCGACGTGTGCGCGGTGGCGCACGATGAGGTCACGGCCGCGGCCGCGACGTTGAAGCCCCCGGCGAGGGTGCTCTCGCTGTCCCCGGGATCCCTGGGCGAAGTGCTACAGGACATCACGCGGGTGGCAAAGGCTACCGGAACTTCGTTACGGGCGAAGGACTTGGTCAGGGGTCTGGAAGAACGGGTGGCACGCGTCGCCGCCCGACCCCGGCAGGCGAGTCCGAAGCCGCGGGTGGCCTGTCTGGAGTGGCTGGAGCCCTTGTACGCGGCCGGTCACTGGGTGCCGGAAATGGTGGAGTTGGCCGGTGGAACGGACGTCCTTGGGGTCGAGCATGCGCCCTCGGCCCGAGTCTCTCCCGAAGCTCTGGCGGAGGCGGCGCCGGAGGTGATCGTGCTCATGCCGTGCGGGTTCGACCGGGACCGGACCCTGAAGGAGTGGGAACCGCTGAAACACCGTCCCATGTGGCAGGGGATTCCTGCGATGACGAGCGGCAACGTGTTCGCGGTGGACGGCTCCAGCTTCTTCAACCGGCCCGGCCCCCGGTTGATCGACGGCCTCGAAACCCTGGCCGAGATCATTGATGCGGTGCATCCGTCAGGAACGCCCCGCAAGAACGGACCATTGAAATGAAGACGAGGGGATTCATGTCACATGCCGTCCGTGCGATCACGTTGGTTCTCCTCGCGTGTGTCGTTCTGTGGATGGGACATGACGCGAAGGCCGATGCGTCCGCACAAGAGGAAATCCGGGCTGCGGTCGCCGCGGCCCAACGGTTCCTGAAGACCCTTGAAGAGGGCCAAGCCGGAAGGGCGATCTTGCCGCCGGGGAGTCCGCTCATCGTCAACTGGTCGAACCTGCCGGCGACGATGACGCAGTTCGAACGCAACGGCGTGCGCGTCGGCGATTTGAGCGCCGGGCAGCGAGCGGCGCTGTCCGACTTTCTCTCGAAGGCGTTGAGCCGCCGCGGCCACAGGTTGGTCCGGGGGGTGATGGAGGCCGAGAGGGTACTGGCGGGTTCCTGGGGAACCTCCCGACGCGGCTGGAGCCCCGACAACTATTGGCTGGCCTTCTTCGGCGCGCCCGCGGCAGAGCAGGACTGGAACTGGCAGTTCGGCGGACACCACCTTGCCGTCAACGTCGCGGTCAGAGACGGCGTCATGAGCATGTCTCCCTCGTTCATCGGCATCGAACCGGCGACCTTCGAGCTGGACGGAACGAAATGGGCCCCGCTCGCCGACCACGTTGCCCGCGGCGTCGCCCTGATGAATGCCCTGCCCGACGAACAGCGACGAGCCGCCACAGTGGACAGCCGCCCCCGGGAACTTCACGCAGGGGCCGGCCGGGACGGCGTCATCCCGCCTTTGGAAGGAAGTCGTGTCAACGACTGGCCGGCAGCGCAGCAACGGCAGCTCATGGATCTGATCGGCCTGTGGGTACGGGTCATGCCGCAGGCCGCGGCGGAGCGGAGGCTGGTGGAAATCGAAGGGGAACGATCCCGACTCCGTTTCGCGTGGAGCGGCGCGACGAATGGGTCCGGTCCCATTTACTACCGGGTACAGGGCCCGACACTGATCCTCGAGTTCTCCGTGCGGGGTTCGCTCGGCGCAACCGAAGGCCATTACCACTCCATCTACCGGAACCCGACGAACGAGTACGGGGGCTGAGAGCGACGCCGGGGTGCCCGCCTGCGCGTATCCGACCAAAATTGTCGTGACCCGCGGGCCGGACAGAACAGTATCGTGCAACATCCCGGAACCCGCCTACGGACGCCATACCGTGCTCATTCTCCCCAAGTCGAGGCGGCATATTGGCGCACACGCCTGAGTTGCAGTCCATCGTGAACCCGCCTCCTTGTCCTATGAACCGGAATCACCTCAACCGTCCTGCATATAAGCGAAGTTAGTCGTTGAACTTTAACGAGAATGGAGTCAGCGGTAGCGGTCCAAGCAAAGGGTAAGGCGTTGGTCCTCGTCGTACAGTTGAGAAAGTAAGACGATTTCAAAGTCCTTACGGGTGAGGCTGTAGCCAAAATTACTTGGCGTTACCTCCGAATCAGGCTAAATCTAACTATCAACTCATCAACCACAGTGCTGATTTCGTCGAAATCCAACACCCCAAATTCTCTGGCAGCGGCCAAGTTGCTGAACCGGCGCAGCATCTGTTTGAAGGGAACAACGTTTCGTAGAGGAGTATCAAGGTCATCCTTCAGATGCTTCGCCAATCCGTTGATGAGAGCGTCCTGGACGACCACCGAGCCAAACACCGAGCCACGCGACACTATCATCCTTACGAGCTGTTCCCAGTACTCCTTACTACGACGCACGACTTCCAGCAACGCTTCCCTGCTTTCAATGTCCTTGTCTTCTCGCTCCAGGATGCGAGCTACTATACGTGACCGCCACCAAGCACGCCCGAATGGAGGGTTCACAAAAACGCTCCTGTTGCCCCTGGCCGTTGGAATCCCGCTCATTTGCCGGAGCACCGTTCTTACGCAATCGTCGATTGCACGGGCGTCACCGTCTCCGCCCATATACAGCGCCTGTTGGACGCAAGCCAGCTAACCTCGGCTATCTTGCCAGCCCTGATATGCCCCAGCGTGATACCCGCCCAGAACGAAACCCGGCAGGCTGTTCTTGGGGTAACATCACGCCAGACTTCGTACATTCTGCGCTCTTGGTCTGTGGTTGGTTCTTTGAACGACGCTTCTGTTAACGGACCGTCGAACAATGGCAATGAGTCCCCGTCCGTCATTCTGATTTTCTCGTTCATGAAGTCCAAGAATTCGCCGTTGTCCTTGACCGCTTTGAGGAACTCACGCTGAGCATCGCCGCCCTTTTCCTTGAGCAGGGCCGTTTGCAGCCGGTCGTAGTCCTCCCGGTTCACCTCCCTGCTGTCACTCTTGACCATCTTGGGCAACGCCTTCTATCGGCAACTTGTGGGGATGCAAGCCAGTGGCAACCACTTCTGGCCTGAATTCCTCGTCCGCCCAGTGCGGCAACCCCTGTTGTCGAAGGATGTCCGAGAGAACAACCAAGTTTGGGAACGAACGCCAGCCCTCTTCACCATCATCTTTTGAGTAGTCTTGACGCAAGCGCGCCAAAGCCGCCGACACGATGTGAACCATGATGTTCGTGCCGGCAGGTTCTCCTCTGTTGTATCGGAGATGGTTGTACAGGTTCCGTGCCAGATAGACCTTGAAAGTGAAGCCGTTTTCCGAACTTGGCTCTATCCTGAATCGGCCACTTTCGAGACTTTCATCCGGGCTGAAGTCCAGCAATCCGGTGATGCCCGATTGGAATTTGAATGTTGGCCCCACGGCCACCCTCGCTCCTCTCGGCAGGAGCAACTTTTTGCCGTCCCATATACGGCTCAGTCCGTCAACGTTGGAATCAGCAACGTGGTGGATCCCGCGCCGCGCCACTATCATTGGTGTGAACATCGGGCATTCACCGAGGTTTTCCTGCTCCCACTCAATGAATTGCCTGTGCTCATGAGTCTGGTGTAACTCTCGGTACATCGAGCGGGGTGCGGCTACGGTGCAGACGAAAATAAGATTACCCGCCTGCGTCCAACTATCTATTAACGGCGAGCCTTGAACCTTATGCTCCAAGAAGAAGGATTTGCCCCGTTCTCGGTCCTCGCAGACGACGGAATAGATCCCATTCTCGAAGCTGCCGTTACCTGACTCCAAAACGGGCCATTGGAACGCGCGACTGACCGAAACAGAATCCGTAGCCCATATGCTAAGTGTTGTAGGCATCCTGGATTTCTTTCTGGTCCTTTTCCTCCGGTGGATTGGGCGGGCGGTGGAGTTCCAGCCTGAACACTGGAGTTTCGACTACATTCGCCAGCTCGTCAGGCATGTTGTATTCGATGTCCAGTTCGTAGGTGGTGTTCTCGGAAAGTCGGTACACTTTGACGACTTTCCCGTCAGAGGTTATCTCCGACCTGAGCGGTTCTCCGGTTGCATCGGTTGGCCTGATGCTGAAAGACACTATCGAGACGTCCTCATCACCCCAGATCCTGTCGCACGTGACGTCCGCGTTTTCGTCAACTCGAAGAACGAGCCAAGCCTCCGGGAAGTCACTTCGACTCTCAATTGATGCACTGAGCCTTTCCGCTCCGTTAGGGACTACTACCGAACTGAACGGCAGTGGTGTGGACCTTCTTTCTCTCGGACTCGGAGGACTCGGAGGATGGGGAGGATGGGGAGGATGGGGATCAACCTCGGTTTGGCCACTCCCAGCAGGTATGAGCTGATTGCCTCGGTTTCGAGACACTGTCGTCGGAATGCCCCAGAAGAAGAAACTCTGCGTCCCACGCCCATCACCTACGCCAGTGTTGACCAGGAGAAAGTCATCAACCCTGTATTCCTCGCTTCCGATTTCGGGCACTTGCTCTTTAATATGGTCAGCGAGCTGCCTCAGAGATTTTCGCAACTTCTCTTGCTCCGCTTTGGACAAAAGGGTGAACGAAAGTGTGTCGTGCATCGGCCCCTCTGCCTTGCGAATGAGCCTGTGCAACTCGCCGCTCTGTTTCGCCTCAATCTCAATAACCGCATGAAAAGGCTGGCGATTGGCGAAGTCGGCCCGTTTCAAGGCGAACACATCGTCCGTAATCCACATGCCGTTTCTGAACAAGTCAACTCTGGTATTGCCATGCATCGCCTGCACCATCAGATTGAGGGATGCGACGCCACTGCTTACTTCTACCCGATGCCTAGCGTTATCGACAAGCGTCTTCAGTGTCGAGTAAGCATTTGCCCCCGAGGGGCGTAGTCCCTCGAAGAAAGTGTCCGACCTTACCGCTCTGATCCGGTCTTTGTCCTGTTCGAGGACACCGCCCAGAGTGTCTTTATCCAGTTTTCGCCGCTTTGCCTCCTCCTCCACTTCGATGATGAGTTTGCCTTGTTGTATAGCAGCGCAGAAATTGTACGCGGCTACCTTCGACACCACCTCCCATAGCTCTAGCTGCCCCCTGAAGCAATTGAACACCGGCATCATCACACAACTGCCATGCCTCCATTTGGAGGCGATCTCTTTGATACGATTCGACAGAACGTCTGGGTGCTCCGTGCTGAAGTCGTACAGGTTGCCGTCAAGGCCGTTTCTGAAGCCGTCTATCAGATAGCCTTGAGCGGCGTTGAGCTTTCTCCGTCCGGGGTGACTTGCCAACACTGTCCGGCCTGCAACGATGCTCTTGCCATCCTCTGTCACCCCACCATAGAGCATGTACCTGATGTCGGATAGCGACATACTCGCCAAGTGCCCAACGCCATAGGATCCAGAGGACTCGTCCGACTTAGCGCTAGACCCGTCACCCAGTAACGAGTTCATTCTCTTGGTGTCGAGTCCTATGCCGTTGTCCACGACCGACAATAGGCTTGCCTTCCCGTTTTGCAGTTCCTGAAGTCCCGACTTGATCTGGTCAACAACCTGTTGCGCCGCGTCTGGGAGTTTACCCTTGTTGATATTGGTTTGATACTCGACCGCCTTCTTAAAAGCCTTTTCGTAGCCATCGACATCGGGAAGCTGACGGCGGCTAATTGAGTCAACCTGGAAACGCATGATAGCGGTGTCCTCACCCGCTTCCACGACTGCTGCATCGAGTGAGTTCTGTATAAGCTCCCGCACTATTCGGGCGGGGCGCAAGTCGCTGAACGCCGCCGTACCGAAAGGAGTGAATCCTTCGTTCGAGGCGGCATCCCCAAACTTCAGTGTGGCAGTCATTTGCTAGCTTCCCATCATCATGCTCTTCAACGCCCACCGCAAGACTTCGCTGGCAGTATCGACTTCGTCGTCTGTGGTGAACCGCCCCAGGCTTATCCTCACGCCTGTCACGGCCACTTCCGGTTCAAGTCCCAGGGCCAACAGGACGTGCGACGGCTCGGGTGAACCCGTAGCACACGCTGCCCCTGTGGAGATGGCGACTTTCCCGGAGGCCACCTCTACAAGACGTTCTCCCAAGACGCCGGGAACTCCGATGCTGAGACTCCCTGGAACGCGCTGTTCCATGTTTCCAAACGTCCGTAAATTCGGAAAATCTCTCTTCAACTCCGCCAACAACCGACACCCCATTGCTTCAAGTCGTTTCACATCGTGCTCTAATTGATGATGGGCAATGGCGCACGCCTTTCCCAACCCAACGACAAGTGGAGAGGCGACCGTGCCGGGTCTGATCCCACGTTCTTGCGAACCGCCAGTCAGCAAAGGCGCGATACGCATGCCTGGACGATTGCGGACGTACAAAGCGCCTATGCCGTTTGGCCCGTAAACCTTATGTCCTGACAGGCTTAACAGATCAACACCTAGTTCGTCAACGTCTATCTTGATGCGTCCTGCCGCTTGGGTTGCATCTGTATGGAAGATGGCTCCGACCTCACGACAAATTGCAGAGATTTCACGGAGTGGTTGTATGACACCAATTTCGTTGTTAACCAGCATCACCGACACCAACAATGTGTTCTCGTTCAAAGTCGATTCCAATTCCCGCAAGTCCAACAGACCGTCCGACTTTACCGGCAAGGCAACCACATCGAACCCATGATTGCCTAGCCACTGCACCGTTTCGAGAACCGCCACGTGCTCAGTTGTAAGGGTGATGATTTGTCGGCGTTCTTGGCGTTCACTCATTGCCACGCCGCGCAAAGCGAGATTGCACGACTCAGTAGCTCCGGAGACGAACACGATCTCGTCATCGTCAGCGCCGATGAAGTCAGCTACCCGACTACGCGCCAACTCTACCGCTTCGCGCGCTTCCCATCCGAAAGGGTGCCCTTCGGAGTGAGGGTTGCCAAAGTTCTCCATCCAATACGGCTGCATGGCGGCGAAAACGTAAGGGTCAACCGGCGTCGTTGCCTGGTAGTCGAGATACACGAGTTTCTTCATAGATAACTACTCGGTGCAATCGCAAGGCAGCACGGAGTCAGAGAAGTCTTCCAAGTTGTCGCCATCCATAGCATAGTCAGCCAGAACCTTGTATGAGAACCCACTCGACATCCCAAAGAACCCTATGAAATCGGGAGCGTCGGGGTTTGTACGCTCTCTCTTTTCTGTTTCCAGGTTGCGGCCGTACTCTTGTTCTTTGTTCGCCCACCAGTTCACGTCACAAGGAGTACCAATAGTCGAACCGAAGCCCTTGATGACGCTGCCTTTTTGCACTTCCATTGCAGTATGAGCCTGTGAGAGGTTATGGACCCCTTTGAGAAAGCAATAGACGCAGTTCGACAACGCACTATCTTCCGGGAGGTTCAAGTCCCAGCTTTGCCGTTGCCAGAAGGCATTGACATCACCCTTTTTGACCTGCATCGTTGCCAACGGCATGTAAACGTGTTCGCCCTCATATCCTACATTGGCATGGGGATTGGACGATCTTGACTCGACCCTTGCAACACGCAATTGTTCGTCACCACGCAAGCCAATGAAGGCCACATACTCGATGCCACCGTCGCCGAACCATGCTTTACGTCCGAACACTTTCCCCCTGAGGACAGGATTCTCAAAGGACGCGGATGTAGCTGAAAAGTCCTTGTATATTTGGCGTGGACGACTGGTCGGACGGTTCAACATGAAGCTTTTTTTTGCAAGGAGAACATCCTCGGGTACTCCGCCGCCGTTGCGAATATGCAGCTTGTGCAATTGACGGACGTCCACCTGCGATTCATCTAAGCCGTGCCCCTGGTGTGAAATGCCCTTCTTGTTGGCGAACCAGTCGCGCAGAAATTGACGAGTTACTTCCAGCTTTAGCGACTGAGTACATACACGCCTGAACTGGTTTGGCAGGTATGCCTTGTGTGAGAGCATCTCTTCGAAAACTTCTCCGCGCCATTGGAATCCATCGGGATTATCTTTCGAGAACGGATACTCGTTGACCAGCCGGTAGGACGGGAGGCGTCTCCATCCGCCTTGCCGCGCGTCCTCGTAGGTTTGGAACTGGACAAAAAAGAACGGGATACCGGCTGTCTCTACGCGCTTTTTGCACTCAGCGACGAACTTGTAGGTCTCCGGGTGTTCACACGATGTGTTGTTAAACACAACCACGTCACCACGTTCCTGCTTCAAAAAGTTATTTTCCAGCAGAGTGAAAAGCAACAAGCCGCTGGACCGCCCGCCGGAAAACTTGACCACATGCGGAAGTTCCCTGTGGCGTTTGGAACGATAGCGAAATGTGTAATCTTTGCCAGGGTCATAACTCATAGGCGTTTCTATTTCTCCCGATATGAACAGTTTTGGCACCGCCTGCATGGTTTCCTCCCTTCCAGCCTGTAAGACCAAGTATGAAAACCCTGATCAATTGCCAACATCCAAGAACGCCCGTTTTCTTGTGTCAAGGTCAGGACCAAGATGCTCCGCTAGCATAAGTATTCGGCATTCTCCTCAAATCCACAAGTGGAAACGGTATCCCTTTTCCAGATGCTGCGATGCGTCAAATCCGACAGGTCGATGGCAACCCCTACCCACTCGCCTCCAGAAATCCCCTGCGGTGGGACAGGGCCGGCAACCGGCGTCTCACCTCCTCCAGGTAGTCGATGTCGATGGGGGCCAGGATGACGCCCGGCTCGGTATCCGCCTTGGCGACAACCTTGCCCCAGGGATCGACGATCATGGAGTGTCCATAGGCACCCATGCTGGCAGGGTGGTCGCCGGTCTGGTCCGGGGCGATGACATAGACCTGGTTCTCGATGGCGCGGGCGCGGAGCAGCGGCTCCCAGTGGGCGGGGCCGGTGGCGGTGGAGAAGACGGACGGCACGAAGATGATCCGGGCGCCGCGTTCGGTCAGGCGACGGTATAGTTCCGGGAAGCGCAGGTCGTAGCACACCGAAAGCCCCATGGGGCACAGGGGAGTGTCCGCCACCACCACGGCGTCGCCCGGCTGCCGGAATCGGGATTCGCGGATGGGCTCCTCGCCCTCGATATCGACGTCGAACAGGTGGATCTTCCGATAGCGTGCGATGATTCCGGTCCCGGGGCCGAGGAGCACGCTGGTGTTGAAGGCCCGGTTCCCGCTGTCCGGGCGCTCCAGGATGGAACCTGCCAGCAGGTACAGTCCAAGCTCGGATGCCAGGGCGCTCATGCGCTCCGTCGAAGGACCCGGCACCGGTTCGGCGCTGGCCGCGGTGTCCGCGCCGCGGCCCCTCCAGTTGAACACCTCCGGCAGGACCACCAGTTGCGCGCCCGCGGCATGGGCCTGGCGGATCCACCGCTCGGCTTCCCGGAGGTTCGCCTCCTTGTCGGACGTGGCCAGCATCTGGACTGCGGCGGCGAGAAACTTCATTGGAATACCCTTCAACGATGCGGAGACGGTCCCGTCTCCCCTCCCCTGTCAACGGAGGAAAGGACGCAAGACCGGACTCTCTCACGGGGAAAGGAACGCAAGACCGTGCGCAACACCATTGACCGACATCCTCTCTTCAAGGGAGTGGGACGGAGACCCCCATGAGAGAGAGGTTCACGCCCGGACCCTGGAGGGGTTCGAGGAAGAATGATAACATGAACGCATGTCCAGAGAGACATCAAGGAAGGGACTCCGGCAGGAGAGCCTGTTCCGTGAGCTTCGGAGCTTTGCGGAACGGTCCGGCATCGAGGTCCGTTGCGAGAAACTTCCCCGGGACTTCGGCTATCGCGTGCGCAGCGGCGGCTGCATGGTCAGGGGACGGAAGTGGGTGATCGTGGACCGAACGCTTCCGGCCGGAGAACGGCTGGACCTGTTGGCCGCCGAGCTCAGGGAGTCCATGGACCGGAACCTGGAGATACCCGCCGACCTTCAACCGTTCCTTCAGGACACGCCGCGAAACTGAACAGCCCGCCGAACCGAACGTCCGGAACCACCGGAGCGGCCCGACCCTGCCTATTGCATGAAGAAACCCAGCGAGCCGGTGGTGTAGTCGAGCAACGGCCCCCAATAGACTCCCAACACCACGGTCAGCACCATGAGAACGCCCAGCAGCGGCGCCGCGCTCGGGGTGGCGGCCACGGGCTCGTCCTCGGGAGCCGGGTCTTCGAGGAACATGGTCTTGACGACCCGCGCGTAGTAGTACAGCGAGATGACGGTGTTGATGAGCGCGGCCACGGCCAGCACGTAGAACTGGCCCTCGATGATGGCCGCGAAGAGCAGCAGCTTGCCGATGAATCCGGCCAGGGGCGGCAGCCCGGTGAGCGAGAAGAGGAACACCGCCATGCAGATGGCCGGGAACGCGGCGCCCCGCTGGGCCAGACCGCGGTAGGCCTCCATGTCCTCGCGGCCGGTGGCGTTGGCCACCACCATGACCACCAGGAACGCCCCCAGGTTCATGATGAGGTACACCACCACGTAGAAGAGCATGGCGGTCAGTCCGTCGTTGTTCAGCACCACGAGACCCATCATGACGTAGCCCGCGTGGGCGATGCCGGAATAGGCCAGCAGGCGCTTGACGTTGGTCTGATTGAGGGCTGAGAGGTTGCCCCAGGTCATGGTGACGATGCTGAGGGCCACCAGCAGGTCGGTCCACTGGAGCGCGGGAAACGCCTGGAACGTCCAGATCCCCTCCTGTCCCAGGGTGGACACCGCGGGGTAGAAGAAGCGGATCAGGATGGCCACCCCGGCGGCGTTGGAGGCCACCGAGAGAAATCCGGTGAAGGGCGTCGGCGCCCCCTGGTACACGTCCGGCGACCACATGTGGAACGGCGCGAAGGCCATCTTGTAGCCGAAGCCGGCCAGGATGAAGACGAAGGCGATGAACAACCCGGTCTGGTTGCCGCCGGTCTGGGACATGGCCGCGTTGATGGCGGCGTAGTCCAGGCTGCCGGCCATGCCGAACACCCAGCTCATGCCGTAGATCATGGTGCCGGACGCGACCCCGCCGTAGATGAGGTATTTGAGCGCCGCCTCCGCGGAGCGTCGATTGTGCGGCAGCATGCCGGTGAGGATGTAGGACGTCAGACTCACCAGCTCCAGGCCCAGGTAGGCCATCAGCAGGTTGTTGGCCGAGGCCATGAAGAACATCCCGAAGCCACAGGTCAGCAAGACGATATAGTACTCGCCCAGGTGCACCTGGCGGACCTCGCCGGATCCGATGGACATCCAGATGGCGGCCAGCAAGGCCGCCAGCGTGAGCACCTTGAAGAACAGGCTGAAGTTGTCCAGCGCCACCATGCGGTGGAACAGCAACGCCGGAGGCGTCCCGTAAAGTTCCAAAGTGGCGACCAGGGCCACGACGCATCCGGCCAGACCCACGTAGGCCAGGAGCCGCTTGTTGGCTACCAGCAGGTCCAGGATCGTCAGCAGGATGATCGTTCCCGCGATGACGATTTCCGGATGGAACAGCTTGAGGCTTGCGAGGTTACCGAGGTCCATTGTGCGTTACGACAGGTGCGTGATGACCATCTGGTTGATGTTGTTGAGGGACGCCTGCAGCAGGTCGAGCACCACCCGGGGATACACGCCCACGATCACCACGATCACCCCCAACGGGAACAGCGTGAAGATTTCGCGCCCGTTGATCTCGGGCAACGATCGGTACTTCTCGTTGGGCGGGCCCAGATAGACCCGCTGCATCATCCACAGCATGTAACCCGCGGTGATGACGATGCCCAGGGCGGCGATGATGGTCAGGGCATGGTACTTGGGCCAGGCGCCCAGCAGCACCAGCACCTCCGAGACGAAGCCCGACAGCCCCGGAAGTCCCATGGAGGCGAAAAACGCCAGCGCCGTGAAGCCGGCGTAGACGGGCATGATGCCGGCCAGACCGCCGAAACCGTTGATCTCGCGGTGATGGGCGCGGTCGTAGATCACCCCGACCAGCAGGAAGAGCATGGCGGTGATGGTGCCGTGGTTGAACATCTGGAGCACCGCGCCGTTGATGCCCTGGGTGTTGAAGGCCGCCATCCCCAGCATGACGTAGCCCATGTGGCTCACGCTGGAGTAGGCCACCAGCTTTTTCATGTCGGTCTGCGCCATGGCGCAGAGACCGCCGTAGACGATGTTCCACGTTCCCAGGACCGCGAGGAAGTAGAAGGCCAGGTCGGCGGTGGCCGCCGGCAGCATGGGGTAGTTGATGCGCAGGATGCCGTAGGTGCCCATCTTGAGGAGGATTCCGGCCAGGATCACGGAGATGGCGGTGGGCGCCTCCACGTGAGCGTCGGGCAGCCAGGTGTGGAACGGGAAGGCCGGGATCTTGATGGCGAAGCCGATGAACAGCGCCATCCACACCACGTGCTGGAAGCCCCAGCCCCACATGTTGAACGGCCACATGGCCAGCGGCGTAGTGCTGTAGAGGCTGCTCCGGTCCATGAGCCGGGTCATGTCGAAGGTGTTGGGCTCGGAGTAGAAATACAGCGCCAGGATGGCGACCAGCATCAGCACGCTGCCGAGCAGCGTGTAGAGGAAGAACTTGATGGCGGCGTACTCCTTGCGCGGACCGCCCCAGATGCCGATGAGGAAATACATGGGAAGCAGCATGACTTCCCAGAACACGTAGAAGAGCACGAAATCCAGCGCCACGAACACGCCGGTCATGCCGGTGTCCAGCAGCAGGAACAGCGCGAAATAACCCTTGACCCCCTTGTCGATGTTCCAGGAAGCGAAGATGCACAGGAAGGACAGCAGCGCGGTCAGCAGCAACATGGAGACGCTGAGGCCGTCCACGCCGACGAAGTACTCGATGTTGAACGCGGGGATCCAGGGGGCCCGCTCGACGAACTGCATGGCGGTGGTGGTGGTGTCGAAGTTGGCGTACAGCCAGACCCCCAGAATGAGCGGCGGCACCGTGGCCAAGGCCGAAACCCAGCGAATGAGATCATGGCGTCCGCTGGGCAGGACGAGCACCACCAACATCCCGGCCAGGGGGAAGAAGACCATGTAGCTCAGCACATGTTCGGTCATTTTCGCATCTCTCCTATTGCGTCAACTCCAGTAGCGCAGCTTGATGATCAGGGCGGCGACCACGGCGCCCACCACCACGTAGAGGTAGCTGTTGATGTTCCCGGTCTGGACCCTTCGGAAGTTGTTGCCCACCGCGAAGGTCACGTTGGCAACGGCGTTGACCAGCATGTCGATGACGTACTTGTCGAACAGGCCGTTGAACCAGGAGATGATGATGGTGGTCTTGGCCGATCCGTCCACGATGGTGTCGATGATGTAGCGATCGAACGCCGCTCCCACCCGCGCCAGCATCAAGGTGCCGCCGACGAAAACGAACTGATAGATCTCGTCCACGTAGTACTTGTTGTAGAGCAGGCGGTACGAGAATCCACGGGCCTCCGGCGACGCATCCTGCGACGGAGTGCGGACGTAGTACAGGAACCACGCCGCGGCCACGCCCGCGGCCGCGGCGATAATGGACACGCTCATGACGCCGAGCTCCTCGGCCACGGAGTGGTGCTCGTGATGGGCGTGGATCACCGGATCGAGCCAGTGGTCGATCTGGCTTCCGCCCATGAACGCCGGCAGCCCGATATAGCCCACGACGACCGAGCCCGCAGCCAGTATCCACAGCGGCCAGGTCATGATCTTCGGCGACTCGTGCAAATGCTCCTGCACGTGAGGATCCGCGCGGCATTCGCCGAAGAACACCATGAAGAACTGGCGGAACATGTAGAAGGCCGTAAGTCCGGCCACGAACACCCCCACGCCCCAAAGCGCCACGTTGTGGCTGGCCCAGGCCTGCCACAGGATCGCGTCCTTGGAGAAGAAGCCCGCCAGGAACGGGGTCCCCGCGATGGCCAGGACAGCGATGGTGAAGGTCCGGAAGGTCGCAGGCATCACCCGTCTCAAGCCGCCCATCCGGCGCATGTCCTGCTCGCCCTGCATGGCGTGGATGATGCTTCCGGAGCCCAGGAAGAGGCACGCCTTGAAGAACGCGTGGGTCAGCAGGTGGAAAATGCCGGCGGCGTAGGCGGCCACGCCCATGGCGAGGAACATGTAGCCGAGCTGGCTGATGGTGGAATAGGCCAGGACGCGCTTGATGTCGGTCTGGGTCACGGCGACGGTGGCGGCGAAAAAGGCGGTGGCGGCGCCGACGACGGCGATGATCTCCAGGGTCAGGGGAGCGGCGGAGAAGAGCCCGTTGAGCCGCGCGATCATGTAGACCCCGGCCGTCACCATGGTGGCGGCGTGGATCAGCGCACTCACGGGAGTCGGACCCTGCATCGCGTCCGGTAGCCAGACGTAGAGCGGGATCTGCGCCGACTTGCCGGTGGCGCCGATGAACAGCAGGATCGTAATCAGCGTGGCCACGCCGACGCCCCAAAGCTCGACGTTGGCCAGCAGGCCCACGTGCCCCTGGATCTCACGGAACAACAGGGTCCCGTGACCTTGGTCCGCCAGGGTCCAGTAGAGCAGGAAGATGCCCAGGACGAAGCCGAAATCGCCGACACGGTTGACGATGAAGGCCTTGTTACCGGCCCGCGTGTTCGTGTGGTCCGTGAACCAGAACCCGATCAGCGCCCACGAGCACAGCCCCACGCCCTCCCAGCCCACGAACATGAGCAGCAGGTTGTCGCCGGTCACCAGCAGCAGCATGGAGAAGGTGAACAGGTTCAGATAGGCGAAGTAACGCCACAAGGACCGGTCCTCGTGCATGTAGCCGATGGAATAGAAGTGGATCAGTCCGCCGATGCCGCTCACCACCAGGATCATGATGGCCGACAAGGGGTCCACCCAGAAGGCCACGTCCACGTTGAAGGAGCCCATGGGGATCCAACTGTAGAAGTGGTCGATGAGGAACCGCTCCTTGGCCGGCAGAGCCAGCAGCCGGCTGAAGGCCCATAGCGAGAACAGGAAGGACAGGGTCACCGGGGCGCAGGCGATGACGGCCACCACGCGCTTGCCCGCGCGCTGCTGTATGCGCGCCCCCAGCAGGCCGTTCACCGCGGCGCCCAGCAGCGGGAACAACACGATCCAGCGTAGAAAATCGGTTTGAACGGGGTGATCCATGGCGAAGCGACTCTTGAAGGTGAAGGCTAGTCCTTGAGCGTTTCGGTGGCCTCGACGTCGATGGTGCTGAAGAGCTGATAGATGGAGAGGACGATGGCCAGGCCGATGGCGGCTTCGGAGGCCGCCAGCATGATGATGAAGACGGTGTAGATCTGCCCATCCACGTTCCCGGTGCTGAAGTGCGAGAACGCGACGTAGTTCAGTCCGGCCGAATTGAGGATGAGCTCGACACCCAGGAGAATGCTGATGGCGTTGCGCCGGGTGAGAACGATGTAGATGCCCAGCGCGAACAGGATACCCGCGACCACCAGGTAGTGCTCCAGTCCAACGTCCGCCAACAGTGCAACGTATTCAGCCATCTCGAAAAAGTCTCGCTATTCCTTGATTTCCTTGCGCGACAGCGTGATGGCGCCGATGAGCGCCACCAGCAGCACCACCGCGGCGATCTGGAACGGCAGCAGGTAGTCGCCGAGGAAGAGGTTGCCGATGACCGCAGTGGTGGGCGCATAGGCCACTTCCTCGACCTTCACCCAGCCGGTCTCGCCGATGGCGTACACCAGGATGCCGAGGAAGACCGCCACCGCCACCAGCGCGGGAATGCGCCCCACCGTGCGGTTGGTGATCTGTATGTCGCTGATCCGGTGGGTCAGCATGACTGCGAACAGGATCAACACGAGGATGCCGCCGACGTAGATCAGCACCTGCACCGCGGCCACGAAGTCCGCGCCGAGAAAGACGTAGAGCCCGGCCACTCCGCCGAAGGTCCCCAGCAGCGAGAAGGCCGAATGCACGATGTTCCGCGAGAACGCCACGATGCAGGCCGACCCTATCACGACGAGGGAAACCAGATAGAAAATCAGGACGCCTATGGAAATCTCCATGATCTAAACCACCCTTTTGATGGGAGGGGACTATCGGGCCCCTGTCATACGAATCGGGCCGCTAGAGGGTTCTGCCGCGGCGGTGGGGCCAGGAGCTTGTTCGACGAAAAAGTCTCGTGAATCCTGCCATGGCCGGCGGGCCGTCATTTTTCCGGTTCGGCCACCTCGTCCATGTATCTCTGTCCGATATCCACCTTCTGAACCATTCGGGGTTCCGTTTCCCCACCCTTTTTCGGCTTGTAGAGAGGCACTTTCTCGGTAATGAAATGCCGCACCAGACCGGCGGGATTGTTGCAGGCGCCCTCGAACTCTTGCGTGTGACGAATGGACCCCGTGGGGCAGGCCTCCATGCACAGCCCACAATACATGCACTTGCATATGTCGATGTCAAACTGGGTGAAGTCGCGCTGCTTCGTCTCCGTGTTCATCTCGATGCCGATGGCGATGCAGTTGATCGGGCAGACCCTCTCGCACGCCAGGCAGCCCGTGCAGATGTCCATGTCCACCTCGAGGATGCCGCGGTAGCGCAGGGGCAGGGTTGCCTGTACCTGTTGGGCGATGCGGTCGGGATACTGGACCGTGGACGGCTCGCGGACGAAGTGGGAGAAGGTGATGGTCATGCCCTCGAAGATGCTCCTCACCGTGTCTCTGACGTTCTGAAAGTATTCGATGACTCCGTTCATGGACGTTTCCCCGGCCGAGCGTTGGTTAGACGTACGGCTTGAGATAGAGGGTGGGGCGCGAGTGCATGATCTGGTAGACCACCCGCCAAAAGAAATAGAGGACGACGAGACCCGACACCGCCAGCGTGGCAAAGGTCAGCACGTCGTTCCCTTCGGGCCAGAGCACCAACAGCGAAATCGTGCCGAACAGGCAGACGAACGCGATGGGGACCATGTACTTCCAGCACATGGCCATGAGCTGGTCCACCCGCACGCGCGGCAGGGTGCCCCGCACCCACATGGCGACGAAGGCCCACATGTACGCCTTGATGAAGAAGACCCCGAACTCCAGAACACCCTTGAGCAGCGGGTGCTCGGCCATGGCGACGCCGAAGATCGTTGCCGGTATCTGCCAGCCGCCGAGGAACAGGGTGGCCGCGATGGCGCCTATGACGTACAGGTTGCCCCACTCCGCGAAGAAGAAGAAGAGGAAGCGCATGCCGCTGTACTCGGTCACGTAGCCCGCCACCAGCTCCGACTCGGCTTCGGGAATGTCGAACGGCGTGCGGTTGCCCTCCGCCAGCGCCGACGTGAAGAACAGGAAGAAGGCCACCAGGGTGAACGGGTTGTAGAAGATGAACCAGTCCCACGGCGCCCATCCCTGGGCTTCGATAATGCCCTGCATGCTGAGGGTGCCCGACAGAAAGATTACCGTCAGCACCGAAAGCCCGGCGGGGATCTCGTAGCTGACGATCTGAGCGGCCGAGCGCATGCCCCCCAGGAGCGACCATTTGTTGTTGGACGACCAGCCCGCCATCAGGATGCCCACCACCGGCAGGGAGGTAATGGCCAGGAGATAGAGGATGCCCACGTTGAGGTCCGCAGCGATCAGCCAACTGCCGAAGGGAATCACGACGAAGGCGCCAAGAAACCCCGAGAAGACGATATAGGGAGCGAGCAGGAAGAGCTTCCTGTCGGCTGACGCCGGGATGATGTCCTCTTTCTGGATGTTCTTGACCCCGTCGGCGAGCCACTGGAGCACGCCCTGCGGGCCCACCCGGTTGGGACCGACCCGGGACTGCATGCGCGCCCACACGCGCCGCTCCAGCCAACTCGTCACGCCGGCGAGCGGCGCCACGAAGAACGACAGCACGGCGACGGCCACCAGCACCGCGGCCAGGGCATAGCCCAGGGCCGCGGGAACGGCTCCCGGCAGCAACGCCTGTATCAGGTCCTGAACGGTGGATTCCATCTGCGCAGCCTACCGGTCGATCTCGGGAGCGTCCACATCGAGGCTCGCGATCAACGCGATCAGATCGGCCACCATGATTCCCGGACTGATCTTGTCGATGATGCTCATGGCGGTGAAGGAACCGGTGCGGATCCTCACCCGATAGGGATACTCGCTGCCGTCGCTGACCACGTAGTAACCCATGTCCCCGCGCGGGGCCTCGATGCGCACGTAGGTCTCGCCCGCGGGCGGTTTGAACTTGCGCGCGACCTTGGCGACGGCTGGGCCGTCGGGCATCTTGTCGAGGCACTGGCGGAGGATCTTGCAGCTCTCCATCAGCTCCCGGATACGGACATCGTAGCGGTCGTAGGAGTCGCCCAGGGTGCCCCGCTCGCCGCGGCCCACCGGGATCTCGAAGTCCAGGTCGGGATACACCGAATAGGGGATGTCCCGGCGAATGTCCCACTGGACGCCGGAGGCCCGCAGGTTGGGGCCCACCAGGTTGTACTGGAGCGCGTCCTCCCTGGAGATCACCGCGACGTTGGCCAGCCGCTCGATGAAGATCTTGTTGTAGGACAGGAGCCGGTTGTATTCGTCGACGATGGGCTCGAAGTGGTCGAGGAACGCCGTGATCCGGCCGCACGTCTCCGGCTTGATGTCGTAGCCGACGCCGCCGATACGGAGGTAGTTGTAGGTGAGGCGGGCGCCGCAGATCTCCTCCATGAGGTCATTGATGGTCTCCCGCTCCCGGAGCGCGTGCAGAAAGGGAGTGATGGCGCCGATGTCCTGCCCGAAGGTGCCCACCGCGATGAGGTGGCTGGCGACGCGGTTGAGCTCACAGGCGATCACGCGGCAGTACTCGCCCCGGGGCGGCACCTCGACACCGCCCAGCCGCTCGGCTGCCATGCAGAAGCCCTGATTGGCGAACATGGCAGCGAGATAGTCGGCCCGGTCGGTGTACGGAACGTAACCGTGCCACGTGCATTTCTCGCCGATCTTCTCGATGGAACGGTGCAGGTAGCCGACGTCTGGGATGGCCTCATTGATGACCTCGCCGTCCGTCTTGACCACGAACCGCAGAACGCCGTGGGTGCTCGGATGCTGCGGCCCGACGTTCAGCGTCATGTCTTCCGTGTGCAAGCCGGTGCTGGCGGAAACCTCGCTCATGGTAACGATCCTTCGTCGTTCGGCCCAACCGCAGTGGTGGAACTACCGGTGGTGGAACTACACTAGCGCATGTTCTCCGGGACCAACGGCTCGCGCTCGGTGCTGATGCCGTCGTACTCTTCCTGCTCCACGAAGTCCTTGCGCAACGGATAACCCACCCAGTCCTCGGGCAACAGGATTCGCCGAAGGTCCGAATGCCCCTCGAAGACCACTCCGAAGAGATCGAACACCTCCCGCTCGAACCAGTTGGCGACCTTCCAGATGTCTTCCACGGTGGCGATCCGGGGCGCTTCGCGGTCCAGGTCGACCTTGACCACGGTCTGCTGCCGGGACCCGTACGAGTACAGATGGTAGACGACCTGTATCACCTCCTCCTTCGGGAGGTCCACGGCCGTCAGATCGGAGAGCACGTCGAACTTCAGCGTGGCGTCATCGCGCAGCGCCAGGAGCAACTGCTTCAGGCCAGCCGCCTTGACCTTGAAGAAAGGGTCCATACACCCATCATCGAGGTCCCCGACGCCGTCGGGACAAAGTTCCCTGGCGCGCTCGTATATCTCTTTTGCCGTCATGTCGTCGATACCTGCGTGGCGGCCTGTCCGTCCGAGTCGTCCCGCTTCCGTCTAGCTCTTCACCCACTCCAGGTCGCCCTTGCACCAGTCGTAGATGAGACCCAGAAACACGATGATGGTGAAGACGGCGATGGCGCCGAACGCGAAGAGTCCCGCGTCGTTCTGAAGCCAGTCACGGAAGACGACGGCCACCGGAAAGATGAAGGCGATCTCCACCTCGAAGATGATGAAGATGAGGGCGATGAAGTAGAACCGGACGTTGAAGTTGACCCACGCGCTCCCGGACGCGGGCTCGCCGCACTCGTAGGTCGAGAGCTTCCTGAGCTGGGGATTGGAGGGCCGCAACAGGCGGCCGATCAACAGGTTCACCCAGACGAAAGCCGCGCCCAGCAACGTGAAGACCAGTACACTGGCGAAGTCGAAAAGCATTGTTCCTCGGGTAAGATAAAGAAATCAATAACCTTTTCAGAGGCTGAATATATGCACAAAAGCCGGTTCCGGTCAACAAAGCCGTCCTGGGGGCCTGCGACCCTCTTTACCGACTCCTGCGAGACCGCGGGCTCGGGAACCTCGTCAATGTCGTCGTCCGGTGGGTATGTGAGAATCCTCATCGGAGCAATTCGCTGACGGCGCGCCACATCTTGCGGAACGACGGCGCCGACCGGCGCGCTCGCTCCATGTCAAATCCTTCGGTCAGCGCGGGCTGATCCAGCGTCGCCCGGTAAGACCGGCCTGACGGCATCTGCTCGGTGAGCCATCCCTTGGCGTCTCGAATCAATTCCGGATTTTCGGGCGCCGTCATGTCATCCCGGAGTCTTCGATTTCCGGCAAGGGAATCCGCAGCAGCGAGAAACCAGGCTTCGTACTCCCTCTGGGCCAACACCACCTGTATGCGCCGGTCGCTTCGAACCTTGGTCGCACGCTGGAGGATCTCCGGCGCAAGGTCGCGAGGACAGTCGTCATCAGCGTCGAGCAGGATGAGGATGCGTCCATCCGGTCCGCCTTGGCGGGCGGAAAGCTCGACGTATCGCTCGACCCCTTCCGGTTGGAGAATCCTGCCGCGCGGTACCCTGTTGGGCTCAGGCACTTCGGGAAATGCTCCGGGTGTCTCCACCGCGGCGATTCTCCGGATCAGGATCGGGACGGCCTCTACCTCGCCGTGTCCTTCGACGATGGCGACAATCGTCGGCATGACTCAGAGATCGCTGCGAAAAAGCTCGATTTGACCGGGGGACGCCGAGGCGGGGTCCGGACGGAGTTTATCCATGCGGAGGAGTTCGCCGGCCGTGAACAGTCGGTCACGCAAGGTCGAGCGACCGGCGTGATCGAGGCAGCCGATCTTCGTCTCGCCGTGCTCGGCTACGACGGCCAAGATCGACTCGTCGGGAATATCGTGGTTATCGAGCAGGTCCGGGCTGTGGCTCGTTACGAGGACCTGCACCTGCTCCGTCGCATCCCGAAGGGCGTCTACGAGAACCCCGGCGGCCGCTGGATGAAGCGCGATCTCCGGCTCTTCGATACCCACCAGTCGGCGGATGGAGTCGCCGTTCCCTGCACCCTGAAAGAGCGCCAGAAGGACGGCAAAGGCGCGTAGGGTCCCATCCGACATGTTGCTCGCAAAGAATCGCCAGGGATGCTTCGCCCCACGGACTTCCTGCCGGAATTCAAGGGTCTCTTTGGGACCAACGAAAAGAGGAGAGACCTTAGCGACTCCAGTTACGATTTTCCCGAGATATTCCTCGATCCGCACCTTGAAATCGGGTGAGCGCGACTCGAGTCTGGACAACACGCTCGCCACGTTGCTTCCGTCCCGCTTCAAGACGTCACCCGGGTCGGGTGGCTGGAGGTCTCGGATCGCATCGGGATTGAGGTTATAGAACCCCGTACCCGACAGCGCGTCATAGACTGGGCGAAAAGCCTCGAACCCCGAAACGTTGACCAGATACAGGCGATCTGCCGCAGCAACCGGCGGCGGCGACGACAGGGTACTTTTGACGACACGCCCCCGCTCTACCAGGTAGTAATAAGTATCTTGGCCAACCCGTGGAACCACAAAGCATTCCTCGCGCTGTATCTCGTATCCGCCCTGCTTCTTCGCACCAACCAAAAATGCATATTGGCCCCTTGAACCTGCGAGATTGAATCCCACATGGATCCCGAAATTCGTTGGATGACCACTGGAACGCCTGCGCACCTCGTTGATCCCGCCCCGGTCGCGCAATGCGTGATCCATCGAGAAGCAGAGCGAATCTGCCATGAAACGCAGTGCGTCGAGAAAATTGCTTTTCCCCGAGCCGTTCGGACCGACGAGAAACGAAAGCTGCGCCGGCGAAACGTCGCACGCGGCGATACTCTTGTAGTTGCGCAGCTTGACCCGGGTCAGCAACCGCTTATCCGGCTTGTCTGTCATCTGGTCCATGGTTCTTTTACGGCTCGGAGTCTCTGAACGGCGGTCTCGGTTGCCGGCTCATCGAACGCGATCTCTTACATCGGTCTTCACGTCAAGGCCCACGCTGGCAGGCGCGGTATCGCTCCACGAGAAGCCGCAATGCCGCCTCCGCGGCCGGTCCGTCGGGAAGCGCTCCCAAGGCGTCCATGGAAAGCTCGGCGCCCGGCACGTCCACGGTCTCTGTCTTCTCGACGTCGGCGCGGGGTATCCACGCGGTGCGCAGCTTACGGCAGACGCCGTCCACGACTTCCCAATCCGCAGCAACGCCGTGACCGGTGGCATACTCGGGCGTGTCCGCATGAGAGTCCTCGTTTTCCACTTGATGGCGTGGGCGGTCCCGATGCCTGCCTTACCCGCCCTCGGCGGCTACACCCGGTCAAGACTGGACGGATGCCGCGGCCCTGCGCCTGACGTAGGCCATGAGGCTGGGGATGCCGGCGGCAATCGACCCATCCGAATCACCTTCGGCGACGTACCCCAACAGTCGAAGGTTCTCCAGCGCGTCATCGGCGCTCATTCGAGCGGAGTCCAAAGCCAATCCCTCGGTCAAGCTGTCGATGGCCATGTCCCTGGTGATAGACCGGGCGCCGTCGGAACAGACGCCGGCCAAGGCAGCGGCGGCTTGGGGGACCTGTAGTTTGACGATCTCCCGCCACCGCTCGGCGTAATAGCGGTTGCGAAGCTGCTGGACCACGGGCCGCGCCCGTTCGACGTGCGCCAGGGTCAACCGCGTCTCATCGTCATCCAACGTCCGCAGTGCATGTCTGCCCCACATCTGCAGGAAGTAGGGATAGCAGCCGGCGTCATCCACGATGTCGTCCAAAGCATCCCGGTCCACCTGCACGCCGCCAGTGTCGAGTGGCTTGCGGATGGCGTCCATGGCGGCCAAGCGGCGCAGCAGCCCAACCGGCATGTCGCCCTCGTCCAGCCTGCTCCAGAAGCTGGAGTCCATGCGACCCAGATGCCGCGCCAGGAGGGGCGTTCCTGCCAGAACGAGCATGAACGGCGCCTCATCCCGAACCGCCTGGGACGCGTTCAGCAGTGCTGTCCCAACTTCCAGGTCGAGCGTGTGTGCCTCATCGACCAGTAGCATCAAGGGCTTGTTTTGACAGGATTGGACCAACGCTTCGACCCATTCCGCCTCGTCCATGCCGTCGTACGTCGCAGTAGTGACGCGCTTCCCGCCCATGTGAGTTGCTCCGAGTCCCAAGCCTGCCCCGGTTTCGACCGCCCGCGTGCTCCCGGTCACGACATTTTTGCCCAGCGTTGCCCGAAAGAGCTTCGGAAGGGTTTTCAAGGCAAAGGCCGGCAGCAGCACGGCACGGATGTCCCTCGCCCCCCGGATGGCGGTCTTCATTCCTTCCCGTTTGGCCCAGTTCAGCAGCGCTGTTTTCCCTACGCCGCGGGGGCCCTGGATGGCGGCGTCATGCGCGGGGGCCTTACCCCTGCGAAGCTCGCCCATCATTCGAACCAGAACTTCCTGCTCATGCTCCCGTCCGGCCAGGAAGAAGGGCATACCTCCGGTTCCGGGCCGAAACAAATCGGTTCGGTCCACCGGTCCGTGAGCTGAAGTTGTGCTGGAATGGTTGCTCGACACCAATGTCGTCTTCCTCCAGAACCTTCACGTGATCGTACCACACCCGGAGCAACCGCTCCTGCCAGAGGAAATAACCGTTTCTGGCTCATCTTTCACTTCGGCGCACCGTTCGGCCGTCCATGAGTTCCGGTTCTTCCAGTGAACATCCAATGACTACCACGGGTCGCATTGGGCACTCAAGATTTGGGAATTATATACCAAAGTCACAATGGGCTTGTATCCGTTCCCGTAGCCTGTTAGGTGCGGATCGTACTTGTCCATTATACCTGGATCAAGCGAAAAGGGAATTACAAATGAATGAGGAAGGGAGATGAGGATGCGGTATTTAATGATGATGTTGGTGGTTGCGGTGGCGGGTCGAGGATGGCGGCTGCGCCGGAGGTTCACGATGTGCAGGGGGTAGTTACCCCCGTTCCGGGAGGGTCGGATGTTAAGGTTCCGGTGTCGCAGGTGGACTTGTCTCAGTACACGCTGAGGTCTGTGACGGGGAATCCGGGACCGGATGTGACGTTGGAGTTTCCGAGTGGCTCTATTCGGTCGGTTGGGGATGTGGTGTTGTTTTGCCCTGGGCCTCATCCAGCGCATTGCAAGGTGCTTTCTCGATTGAGGACATTCGGGTGTTTGATGGTGGGTGCTCGTCGGGCGAGACAACCGGCATAACTTGTTTCGAGGGAGGCGAGCAGTATTATACTTCGGATTACGTTTTCGGGCAGTTTGCGGGGCCGAATCAGGACGAGGTGGTGGGGTCCGTAAGTAAGACGGATTTTCATCGGGGGAGGACCCTGTGGGGTTCCTTTGGGGCGGAGAAACAGTAGGTCTGGCTGGGCGTGAGTCTGGTCGTAGAAAAAGGAGGTTAAGATGAGGGGTTTGGTTGTGGCAGCGTTGGCGCTGCTTGTGGTGAGCGTGGTGTCGGCGCATGCGGCCGATCCGTATGTGACGGCCAAGGCCGGGGGAGCGTGGACAAAGCTGAAGGGCGGGGATTTGGATGGCGTGAAGGTGCGCGGCTACGGTGGTTCCGTGGGTCTCGGGTACGCTTTTGATAGCGGGTTTCGGGTGGAGGCTGAGTTGGGTGCGGCTCGTGTAGAGGCGAGCAAGCATTCGGTTTCGGCCAAGAGCTTTGGCGTAGGGTTGAATGCTCTGTATGTGTACCCGGAGGCGGTTTTCGGTGTTCATCCTTTTGCCGGTGTGGGCGTAGGTCATTCGTGGGTGTCTGGCAAAGGTGTGAGAAAGAACAATGAGTCTGGCTTCGGGGTAGGGGGGGGCTTGTATATCAGATCAACGACAACTACGAGGTATCCCTGGGGTACACGTGGAGTCGGGCGTTTGAGTCTGCCAGTAAAGGCGTTCACGGCGCGGGTGTGGGAGTATCGTACAAGTTCTAGTCGGCTGTAAAACGGGGCGGCTTTCGGGCCGTCCCGTTTTCAAGGTATAGGGGTGGGTGTCCGCCCCTCAGATGAAGGAGGGAATCAGGATGAGACTGTTTATGTTGGCGGCGGTTGTGCTGATAGTAGGGGGGCTTGTAGTTAGCTGCGGACCGACGCATCAAGCGCCCGTAGTGAGTGAGGCGGAGGAAGCCGCGGAGGCGGCGTATCAGGAGCGGCGGGCGTTTCAGCGGTGGCACGGGCAGCATGTGAGGGTGTTCAACATATGGGACCGGCTAGCGGCTGCGAACGCGGAGTTTTGCCCTGAGAAGATTCCGGCTGTCGGTTGGTGGGTGAGTACTCCGGGGGGAGTTTCGGAGACCTTGCGTGGGGAGTACGTGAGAAAGTTTGGCGGCGGGGACATTCCTCGAATCACGTATTTGCATGCTGGTGGGGTTGCGGAGAAAGCGGGGATGCGTGCAGGGGATCAAGTAGTCTCCGTGAATGGCGTGGTGTTGGCGATTGGATGGAACGGACAGATGAGCAATTGGCGGACGTGGAAAGAGACGAGTCCCTTGAAGGTGGAGTACCTTCGAGGCGGGAAGCGTCGGTTGGTGAACTTGACGCCGGTGGAGGCATGCAAGTTCAACGTGGTGGTGGGTCCCGAGACGACGGTGAACGCCACAGCGTCAATTGATACGATTTCGGTATCGGTGGGGATGCTGGATTTCCTCACGAGTGACGACGATCTCGCGTTGGTGATCGGGCATGAACTGGCGCACCACACGGAGGGGCATATCGGCAAGTCGTTAGGTAACTCGGTGTTGGGAGGTTTGTTGGTAGGCGGCATCACGGCGGTATTGGGTGGGACGCCTACGATGGCGCAGGATATGACGCGGCTTGGGATGCAGGCAGGCCAGCAAGCGTTCACACAAGAGTTTGAGTCGGAGGCCGATTACGTGGGTTTGTACTTCACGGCGCGGGCCGGTTATCGGATAGACGGCGCCGCGGAGTTGTGGAGGAGGATGGGCGAATTGAATCCCAATTCTATCAACTTCGGGAGTACCCATCCCACGTCGGCTAAGCGGTCCGTGGCGCTTTCCCGGGCCGTTCGTGAAATTGAGGAGATGCGGCGTGTTGGCCAGTCGTTACGGCCGAAGCGGTTGAAAGAGGCCAAGCAGTAGAGTTTTTGAGGTGCGCCGGTCCGGGCTCCGGTCCAGGACCGGCAACAGCAAGGAGGTGGACGATGGTACGAAAAAGAGAACCGTGGGGTTGGGTGGGTGCTGTGATCTTGGTGGTGGTACTGGCGGTGTTGTCGGGATGCGGTGGCGGTAGTGGTCGCGGTGGTGGTGTTGTCCAGCCGCCTACTGCGTCGCCCGCTCCCGAGCCTGTGGCGAGGTTGTCGTTGCCGGCATGGTGGCGTCATGGGTTGACCAGCACGGAGCCGATCACGATTGCTGCGGGCACCCAGCGCCGGTCCGGCAACGTGCTTGTTAGATGCCCGTTTGGTGGCGAGGTCTGTGTTTTAGTGGGCGCCACGTATCGTTTGACGGGAGGGACGCCTACGGTAGCTGCCGCGTGGAACCCGTTGAATGTGGCAGGACTGGGCGGCGACCTGGGGTTGACGGGAACCGAGTGGACAACGATTGAAGCGGGCGATACGGAGCGGATCGGCAACGTGAACGTCACGTGCCCGGCTGACGGCCTCGTATGCGTCGTGTTGGGCGCCACGTATGCGGCTACTGGCGGGATTCCTACGGTGGCGCGCCCTGCCGTACCCGAGCCGGAACCGCTGACGGAGTTCCCGCCTATCCCGGAGTTCACGCCAACCCCGCATACAAGTGCCGATGGCGTGCAATGGTGGGGTCATTATCTGACACATGGGTACTTTGGGATGTCTAGACGTCCTCACTCGGCGAACTGGAATCTGGGTCGTTGGCCGGGAGAGGTAAGCGGCGATGCTCCGGTGGGTCCTGCGACTTATCACGGCGGCATGGTGGGTTTTGTGGCGGACAGGACTGCTAACGTTAGGGCGAAAGACTGGCGAGTGTCCGGGACGGCGTTCCTTCGGTACGAGAACAGGATGTTGGACGTTCACCTTAGTCGTATAACGGCCGTGGATGGGCACGAGTTGGACCTTACGTCTCTCGCTATGAACGGGGTTGAGGTAAATGCGGACGGGACGTTCAACAGGTATCGCACAAAAAGGCGCGGGGTTCCAGGTTACGAGGAGGATTTTGGCGTTTACGGTTCGTTTACGGGGCCTGAACATCAGGAAGTGATGGGCAATTTCCGCAAGGACTTTTTCTATGGGACCAAGTTGATTTACGGAACGTTCGGGGCGCGCTTTATTTACGGAACGTTCGGGGCGCGCCCGCAGGACTACTCCCGAAACAACCCAACGGCAGAGGACCTGCGGGACCATTGGAACGATCCGGCCCCCGTCCGTTCCGCGCTTGCCTTGTGGGGGATCCCCGAGACGGAGGAACCGGGCCGGAAAGCCGATCTGTCGTCTCTGTTGGCGACTGCACCCGGCAAAGGGGGGGGGATCGGGACGCGGCTGCGCAACGTCAGCCCGGACGCTGTGACGGCTATCGGCGTAAGCGGCGGAATCACCTACGGGCAGTGGAAGGGCGGTCCGGCGGGAACCATGAACATCGAGTTCCGGCATTTTGCGGGAGAGCCAGACCGCCTCCTCACCCGCCCCCTCACGGCGGGTGCTGCGTTGAAGGCCCGCATTGAACGGGCAGGCAAAGCATGGTCGTACCGGCTACTGGATGACTTCGAGCCGACGCCGCTTCCCAGCGAGCTAGTCTCCATAGACCCCCATTACGCGGACGATCTCTTGATCGATGTCTATTATGCGGGTGACTATGACCGCTCCTCGGCTGGGTGGAGGAGGGCCAGGAAAACCGAAACGGATTTCGAGCCGTGGTTTGGTATCATTCGCCAAGCAGAGGGGGACCATTCCGAATCTGCACGGGTCATCGCCCATGAGATCGGCCACGTTCTCGGCCACTCCATGTGGGAGGGCTCGACCCCGCCAAGCTCTGACCGCTACGTCAACCGGGAGGATCACACTTTCGAGGGGCCAAACGCGATGGCGGCCAACGGCGGAAAGCCGATTCCGTTTCAGTGGCTAGACGAGCATAGAAAACCTGTCGCCGCTGGCGGCGAGGTGGATTACGGACACTTGGGTATATGCGAGATGATCATGGCCTACTGCCGCCGCCCCCGCGACCTCTCGACCCCCCATGAACTCGATCTAGCCGTCCTGGCGGACATCGGTTACGATATCCTGGACGCCGAAACGGCCAGCCAGCCCGAACTCTACGGCTACGGCGCTTGGGGCCGTTGGAGCGCCTGGGGGGTGGGCGTCGAACGTTCCCTTGATTGGGAGCGGCAGCGTGACACGTTCGGCGCAAGCGCGGATGCGTTCGGCGTCTCCCCGGCGGCGGCGCTTGGCGAATCGGAGTTGTCCGGGCAGGTGAGGTGGACGGGAACGTTGCTCGGCGTCGATACCGGCAACGTGAAGCTGCCGCCAGTCTTCGGCGGTGCTGAACTTGCGGTAGACTTGGCCACCCTCACGGGAGTGGCGCGGTTCGACAACCTGCGATCCTCGACACGCGGCGTCCTGACGGATTTTCGGGCACCGTCCCTAGCCTACGACATTTCGGTTGATGGCAACTCTTTCTCGGATGAACAGGACCGCGTGTCCGGCGGTTTCTTCGGTCCATCCCACGAGGAAATGGCCGGCGTGCTTGATGATCGGGCCATCAACCTGCTGGCTGGATTCGGTGGTGAACGGCCCGTGGCGGCTCCGACTACCTTTGAGCCTTCCGTGTCGCAATACGAGGAGTATGGCAAGATTTGGTCTACTGACATGACTTATACCCGTGCCGGGATTGCCTATATGCCGTGGGCTGAGACGCAATGGGAAACGGATATCTCGCTTCGCACTAGCCGAGCGGGACACCCGCCGGTGGGACGTGCTGTGTATCAGGGGCATCTTGTGGGCGCTGTGTATACGGGCAAGAGCCACGGTTACGAGGTGCGTGAGGGGGATCAGGGTGGTTGGTCAGTTCTCGCGGGGGATGCTCGGTTGACCTATGAGAATTTGAACATGGACGCTGATTTCTACGGGATTCGGGCGTTGGATGGGACCGTGTTGGACAAGACGGCTTTCTCGATTGAGGATATTCGGGTGCATGACGGGACTTGTACGGGTGGCGTGACTTGTTTCCGTGAAGGCGGAGCGTTTTATCAGACGGATTTCATTCGTGGTGAGTTTGCGGGGCCGAATCAGGAAGAGGTGGTGGGGTCAGTAAGCAAGACGGACTTCCACAACGGGAGAACCCTTTGGGGCGCGTTCGGGGCGGAGAAGCAATGAGGAAGGGGACTGGGCTTGCCGAGGCGTGAGGCAAATGGATGGGAGTACGGTAAGGTCTATCCCGGCGTGAGAAACGGCGGATTTGAGTGAGCACGTTGCGGACACAAGGGGATATGAATGGAACCTGTAGTTGAATATGACAGTGGGCGGAGGTCTCTCAAGTTTGTGTTTCCTACGGGCGGCGCATACACTTTTGAGGATGTGCCGCAACATCCCGATGGGTTTGCGGAGTTTGCGCAATTGGTCGGAGAGGTAGACAGGTGGTTGTCTGGGTTGAGTTCATCGGATCGCAAGGGGTTTCAAAAACGAGTTTTAACTCAGAGCAACGAGGGGTTTTACGCGGTTCGATTTGAGATGTTGGTTCTTCAAGTTTTGAGGCGTCTTGGTGAGGTTGAGTTGGCGGATGCCCGCGACGGTGGTGGTCCAGATTTCTTGGTTCATCCGATAGGGGGAGGGCCGGATTTTTATGTTGAGGCTACATTGGCCCTTTTTCAAGAAAGTCCCGAGTTTCGGAGGGTGAAGTGTTGGCTGTGTGAAAGCCTACAGGCGTTCCCTTATCACATAAACGTAGACATTGATCCGATAGAGGGATTGTCGGAGTTCATACGGAACTCTGCAAATCAACAGCGGTTGGCGGACCCGATTGCGAGGTTTTTGAGTTCTGGCTTGACGGAGTTTGAGATTGATCTGGATGGCTTCGAGTTTTGGGTTTATGCGCGCCCATCTAGTGTAGGGGTAAGTGTCAATGTTGGAGAGGGTCGCGGCCATCTGGTTAGTGAAATGTCGAATAACATTTCCTGGCTGGAGGGTAAGTTTCGGGACAAGGATAAGCAGAGGAGGAAGTGGTTGAAGAAAAGCGGTTGGAAAGGGCGGGAGCCGTTGTATTTCATCGCGTTGGGTCCTGATTTTTCAAAAATGAATCAGTGGACTTATGAGGATGACGTGAAGCGTATTCTTGGGGTAACTCGTCCACAGGAGGAAGCCGTATGTTTTTCCGAGATAAGCGGCGTTTTGACGCTTGTTAACTCGGCAATGGGGAATCCGGTTGGAAGCGTCAAGGTTATACCCAACAAGGGGGTTGATGTTCCTGTGCCGTTGAAGCCTTTTCTGGAGTGGATATCGCTTCAGGATATAGTGTCTGGAGAATGGGGTTGAGTGTGAAGCATAAGAGAAAACCAGAACCTAGAGACCCAAAGGAGGCTTTGAGGTTTTTGGAATCCGCATTGATGCAGGAGTGGGGTAAGTATGCGCTGGCCCCCGTGCAGGGTGAATTATATCGGGAGTATCAGTATTCTCGTGCATGGGGTTTTGTAGAGGCGGCACGATCTCTTATTGAGCAGGCGTTGAAGGTGATTCTTCGGGTACGTAAACTTGACGTTGAAACCGGAAGTAAAGGGCATGAGCTTTATCCGATGTTCAAAATGTTGAGAGAGTCTGAGATCGGGGAGTCGGATGTTGTGGTGCTGTCGGAATACTATGTGGACTTTCGGAATTCGTTTACGAATGGCACGTCGTTTCCTTTTGATTGCGTTGGGGGGTTTCTCCTCAATCTGGATGGACTAGACGGTAGTGGGTTTTCGGAGTGGCGTTATTTTATGATCGAGAAGCGAGAGAAAATAGAGAAACTTCCAGTCGTGGATGTTCATTTTATGCATGAAATGGCGTTTGGATGCCTTCAGTTGATTAAGGCCGTTTTGTGGGAGAATCCGATTTTGCGTCAGAACACCTATAGCTTTCGACTCTCGCAAACTTGTTGGAACGATTACAACAAGATGCTTATGAAGCGGATGAATTCTCAAGGGCCGTGGTCAAAGTATGACGATTGGTTTGAGATTTTTTACGGCCCTGATTATCGTCAAAGATACGGATACGTTAGATATGTCGAATGTGGGGAGAAAAGAGTTGATCCTCCGGTGTTGTTAGGAGAGTGGCCTAATGTCAAAGATGTTCTGGTTGTGGATCGGCGTCAAGACGCCGCAGGAGAGAAGTGGCAACGACCCGAGAGGGTTCATTTGATGTATCGGTTGACGGAGTACGCTGGCCTTACTTTGATCCAGTGATGGTTTGAAGCGAAGGAGGCAATCAATGGACCAGCAATTAACGAGGCATCCCATGAACAGGGTGTTGCCGCCACAGACGGCGGCTGATGTGGATTTCGACTTGGCCGAAGCCCAACCGACCCGCGAGCTACCGTAAGCGTGGCGAGATTTCAAACTGAGCCACTGCCAAACTTTCCATAGGATAGTCACATTTTGCTTGACATCCCGCCCCGTTTTCGGTACAGTAGAGTCACAATCGGGGAGGGGATGGAAGATGGCACATAAGGCACCTGGAAAGCATTATCGCAAGGGCTTGAGTCTGGTTCAAGTCACGGAGATGTTCAAAGACGACGAATCCGCCCGGACGTGGTTCGAGGGCATCTACTGGTCTAAGGGTCCAACCTGTCCGTATTGTGGTACGGGCAATGTGCAGTCCGGGATCAAGCACAAGACGATGACCCACCGATGCCGGGAGTGCCCAGACCGTTGCATATTCTCGCTCAAGACCGGCACGGCGATGGAGGGTTCCAAGCTCGGCTATCGCGTGTGGGCCATTGCCATCTACCTAATGACCACTAATCTCAAGGGCGTGAGCAGCATGAAGCTCCACCGGGACCTAGACGTGACGCAAAAGACGGCGTGGCACTTGGCGCACCGGCTCCGGGAAGCGTGGAAGGATGACGGAGGGATTGCATTCTCCGGTACGGTTGAAGTAGACGAGACCTACATCGGCGGCAAGGAGAAGAACAAGCACGGGAATAAGAAGCTCCGTGCGGGTCGTGGAGCCGTAGGCAAGGCCGCGGTCATCGGCATGAAGGACAGGGACAGCAACCGTGTTACCGCCATGCCGATAGAGCGGACGGACGCGGGCACCTTGCAGGGTTTCGTGCTTGGACAGGTCAGCAAGGACGCAAAGGTCTACACGGACGACCACCGCGGCTATCACGGCCTTCCTAACCACGCGACCGTCAAGCACAGCGTAGGCGAGTACGTGGACGGCATGGCGCACACCAACGGTATCGAGTCCTTTTGGTCGATGCTTAAGCGGGGGTATCATGGCGTCTACCACAAGATGAGTCCCGAGCACCTGGATCGTTACGTCGGCGAGTTCTCGGGTCGTCACAACTTGCGGATGCAGGATACGGTTGACCAGATGATCGCCGTGGCGCGGGGCATGGAAGGGAAGCGGTTGCGCTACGCGGACTTGATCGCCACACCGAAAAAGCCCGTGCCGCAGGCTGGAAGCGACGTGTTCTGATGCGGCGCCTTTACTAGGACGAAATCCTGAAGGGGAAGCGGCCTGAACTGCCGTATGCTGTAGCGGCATGAAAGGAGATATAACATGGCTCAAGAACGACATACCAAACCGAGGATGCGCGTAGTCGAGGTTCCCAACCCCAACTATCAGCCGACGAAAGCAGAGAAGGAAGAGACGATTATCCTACGGCGCAAGAACGGAACGTCGCCGACGCCCCGCGAACTGGCGTCGTCGTTGCGGCCCGTTGAGGTGGTCTATGGGGATAAGCCCCGCAAGTCATGAGGGGCAATGTGACTTTGGTATATAATTCCCCAAGATTTCATCGTTCCGCACCGGTGCACTCATACGCCGCCCCCGTCGGTGGTTCCGGGGCCGTTGATTCTGTAATCCTTGCCGTTCGCCCTTCGGACCCGCACCAATTCGCCCACCTCCGGCGCGCGTTCAGGCAGTTGTCTCGTAGCGTGTTCCACGACGCGTTCTCTCCAGGGGCGCGAGTATAGACGGACGAAGCGACGATTTCATCCTCGCTCCAGACCCGCGTCCTGCAGGAGCGCACTTACACTGCCCCACCGTTCCTGTTACCTTGCTTTCCCAGGAAGTTGAGCCTTGGGTTCCACGTGGTATCCGAACCTGCAACCACCTGACGGAATGGGAGAGATCACGCACTATGGGACAAGTCAGCATCACCGTCGCCTGTTGGGACTATGACCGGACCCGCCCTTTGCAGGAAGGTCGTGTCCCGGTTGAAGGGGTCGACCTGACCTACCTGCCGTTTCGCGTGGAGGAAACCTTCTGGCGCATGCTGCGCTACCAGGATTTCGACGCCGCGGAGATGTCCATGGGCTCGTACCTGATCTCCCGGGACAAGGGGACCCCGAGGTTCGTAGCCATTCCCGTGTTCCCCTCCCGCGCCTTCCGGCACTCCGGGATCTACATCCATACCGGCTCCGGCATCGAGGAAGCCGCCGACCTCACCGGCAAGCGGGTGGGGGTGCCGGAATATCAGATGACCGCGGCCATCTGGCAACGCGGCATCCTGCAGCACGAGTACGGCGTAGATCTCGAGAAGGTCAACTGGTTCACGGGCGGGGAAGAGACTCCCGGCCGGGAGGAAAAGCTCCGTCCTGACCTGCCCGAGACCCTCTCCGTCACCCCCATCGGCCCGGAGCAGACGCTCTCCTCCATGCTGGAAAACGGCGACCTCGACGCCATGATTTCGGCTCACATGCCGTCGCCGTTCGTGCGCCGCTCGCCCAAGGTGGCGCGGCTGTTCCCGGACTTCCGTTCGGTGGAGGAGGACTACTTCCGCAAGACGGGCATCTTCCCCATCATGCACACCCTCGTCTTCCGGGAGGACGTGTACGAACGCCATCCCTGGGTGGCCCAGAACCTCTACAAAGCCTTCTGCGAGTCCAAACGGCTCTGCGCCGAGTCCGTATACGAGTACTCCGCGCTCAAGTACATGCTGGCCTGGTCCATCGAGCAGATGGAAAAGGAAAAGGAGCTCATGGGACCCGACCCCTGGCCCTACGGACTGGAGCCCAACCGCCATGTCCTGGAGACGCTGGTGGACTATGCCCACGAACAGGGCCTCATCAAGCAGCGGCTCGAGGTCGACAGCCTGTTCGCCCCCAGCACGCTGAACGAGTTCAAGGTGTAGGGGCGGGTTTCAAACCCGCCGGTGGCGAACGACACCCGGCTGTCCCACCGACCGGGAAACTGCCGCGAGAACGCCATGTCCGATCCCGACAAACCCGAGCTCGAACCCCCTGCCGCCAGGACGGCGGACGCGGGCGGCAACCACGGCACCGCCGTTCAGGAGGTGAAGTGGTGGATCGACACCGGAACCAAGCAACAGTCGGAGACGGATGAACGGGTCCCCAAGGGCGTGATCGAGCGCTGGGCCTTCGAGCTGCTGAAGGACTACCGTCAGGAGCGGGCACTCCAGAACATCGTGGATATCAACGGTCAGGCCCTGCGCGAGCTCGGCGCCAACGAGGAAAGGTGGGTCTACCTGTCCCTCGGGGTCGGCGAGTTCCCTCAGAAACGCCTCAACTACATCAAGGATTCGCTGAGGATGCCACGCTACGCCCGAGCCCTGGCCATCGACGCGGGCTACTCGATCCGCGTGCTCGTCACCGGCAATCCTCCGGGCGAGAAGGTGCTGGACATCAACTTCACCGAAGCGCCGTCCCTGGACTACTGGATCAGCGGCGAACTGGTCGAGGAGCAGATGTTCCGCTCCATCGAGGAGGCCCTCAAGCGCCTGCGGAACTCGATTCACCGGTACCTGCGCAAGACCTCCGCGGACACGCAAGCATAACCCGTCACGCCCGTAGCCGCTCGCGACCCCCGGTGCGGTCGAGCACGCTTTCGGATGAGAACCCCGGTTCGAACACGATCCGAGGCCCTTCACCGTCCGGTGGCGGCCACGGCGTCAACTCCCGGTGGCGGGCCGTCGGATGGTGCCGGGGGGCATGGGGAAGGGGACCGAGCTGGTGATCTCCAGGCCGTAGCCGGACAGACCCACGAGGTTTCTCGGGTTGTTGGTAACGAGCCGGAGCTTGCGCACCCCCAGGTCGCGCAGGATCTGAGCGCCGATGCCGAAGTCGCGGAAGCTCCTTTCCTGCCCCGCTTCAGCGGGACGCAGGCCCTTGCCCTCGGGCTGGAGGTAGAGCAGCACGCCCGCGCCCTCCCTGGCGATCATCTCCATGGACTGCTTGATGACCGACCCGGTGTCGAAGAACTCGAAGCCGAACACGTCGCCGGGGAGGAACTTGGTGCACACCCGCACCAGGGTCTCGGTGTCCTCGGAGATCTCCCCCTTGATGAGCGCCAGGTGCTCGGTGGAATCCACGTGGGTGTTGTAGACCACCGCCCGGAACTCGCCGCCGTAGCGGGTCGGCAACCGGGTGGCGGCGACCCGGTGGATCAGCGAGTCGTGCTTGAGCCGGTACTGGATGAGGTCGGCGATGGTGACGAGCTTGAGGTCGTACTTCTCGCCGAACTCCTCGAGGTCCGCGAGTCGCGCCATGGTGCCGTCGTCCTTCATGATCTCGCAGATCACGCCGGCGGGCTTGAGCCCGGCCAGCCGGCACAGGTCCACCGAGCCCTCGGTCTGACCCGTGCGTACCAGCACGCCGCCGTCCCTCGCCCGCAGCGGGAAGATGTGACCGGGCGTGCACAGTTCCGCCGGCCCGGCGTCGTCCGCGATGGCGGCGAGGATGGTCTCGGCCCGGTCGGAGGCCGATATGCCGGTGGTGACGTTCTTGACACCGTCGATGGAGACCGTGAACGCGGTGCCGAAAGGGGCTGTGTTGTCCCGCACCATCATGGTGAGGCCAAGCTGGTCGACCTTGTGCTCGGTGAGCGGCAGGCAGATCAGGCCCCGTCCCCAGGTGGCCATGAAGTTGATGGCCTCCGGCGTGACCTTTTCCGCAGCCATGGTCAGGTCGCCTTCGTTCTCGCGGTTCTGGTCATCCATCAGGATGACCATCTTGCCTTCCCTGATGTCTTCCAGCGCTTCTTCGATAGTGGCTACGGGCATGGGTCCTCAACTTAACATTTCGATTGCCAAGGTCAAAAGACGGCCGCGGCGTCGCGCACCGGTGACCGTCCGGGAGGATCGCCGACCGGGCTTCAACCTGCGGCGCCGGTCATCTCCGCGACCACGGACCGGGCCGCGGCAACCGGATCGTCCGCCCCGACGATGGGCCTGCCCACGACGATGAAGTCAATGCCCGCGCGGACCGCGTCCCCGGGAGTCATGACCCGCTTCTGATCGCCGGCCTGCTGCCCTGCGGGCCGGATACCCGGCGTGACCAGCATGAAGGAATCACCGCAGACGCGCCGGATCTCCCGGACCTCTTGCGCGGAACAGACCACCCCCGCGAGGCCCGCCTCCTGCGCCATCCCGGCCAACCGCACGACCTGGGCGGGCACGCCTCCCGGGATTCCCAGCGCTTCGAGGTCCGCCCCGTCCAGACTGGTAAGAACCGTGACGCCCAGCACCGACGGCCGCCGCAGGCCCTCCTTCCCGCAGACTTCCTCGACCGCGGCCGCGGTCTGCCGCATCATTTCCGGCCCGCCGGATGCATGCACGTTGAACAGCTTGACGCCGAGCCGGGTCACTTCCACGGCCGCCGCGGCCACGGTGTTGGAAATGTCGTGAAACTTGAGGTCGAGGAAGACCTCGCCGCCGAGGTGGTGGATCATGCGGACGATGTCCGGCCCGGCATTGACGAAGAGCTGCTTGCCGACCTTGAACATGCCCACTTCCGGCGCCAGGAGGGTTGCAAGGGTTCTCGCTCTCACCGGGTCGGCCAAGTCCAGGGCCACGATCAGGCGCTGCTTCATGCCGGACGCCGCATTCACGCCGTCGTCTCCGGCTCCCCAAGGGCCGCGCCGATACGTTCCACGGCCTCGTCCACGGGTACCTCGCTGGTGACCCCCTCCCCGCGCCACCGGAGTTCCACGCTGCCCTTGGCCAGACCCTTGGCTCCGATGGTGACCCGCAACGGGATGCCCACGAGGTCTGCGTCCTTGAACTTGACGCCGGGCCGTTCATCGCGGTCGTCCAGCAAGACCTCATGCCCGGCTTCGCTCAGCCCCTGGTAAATGCCATCGGTGACCTCCCGAACAGGGGCCTCCTTGTAGTTCAGGGGCAACAGCAGCACGTGGAACGGCGCGATGGACCTGGGCCAGATGATGCCGTTGGCGTCGTTGTTCTGCTCGATGGCGGCTGCCATGAGCCGGGTGACGCCGATGCCGTAGCAACCCATCTCCATGACGCGCTCCTGCCCCTGGGAGTCGAGGATGGTGGCGCCCATGGCTTCGCTGTATTTCCGCCCGAGGTAGAACACGTGGCCCACCTCGATGCCGCGATACTCCTCGATGACACCCGCCTCGCAGCGTGGACACGCATCCCCCGCCCTGACCAGGCGCAGGTCGGCGAAGCGGGCAGGGGTGAAGTCCCTTGGCTGGCTCACGTGGATGGTGTGGGCGTCGCGCCGGTTGGCGCCGGTGACGGCGTCCGACATGCCCCGGACGGCGTGGTCCGCCCACACCTCCAGGGGCAGGTTTACGGGGCCCAGGAAGCCCAGAGGCGCCCCGACCGCCTGCTGGACCTCGTCCTCGTCCGCCATCTCCACCGCGATGGTGTCCAGGAGATTGCCCAGCTTGGTCTCGTTGACCTCGTGGTCGCCGCGCACGAGCACCGCCAGAAGCTGCCCTGACGGCGTCCGGTAGATCATGGTCTTGATGAACCGTTCCCGCGGGACCTTCAGGAACGCGGCAACTTCCGGGACCGTCTTGAGGCCCGGAGTGGGGACGGTCTCGGGCTGCGGGCTGCCGGCCGCGCCGCCTTGCTCCCTCTCCCCCCGGGAAAGGGTTGGGGCGAGGGTCCCGTCAGCATCGCCGTTGCTCTCGGGCGCGGCCTGGCGCGATTCCGCCTTCTGGGCGTTGGCCGCATAGTCACACGCGCTGCACGCGGCCAGCGCGTCCTCGCCCGATTCCGCCAGCACCTGGAACTCGTGCGACAGGCTGCCGCCGATGGCCCCGGAGTCGGCTTCCACCGCCCGGAACTCCAGACCGCAGCGGGTAAAGATCCGCCGGTAGGTGTCGTACATGTTCCGGTACTCGCGCTCGGCGTCCTCCCGGTCCAGGTGAAAGCTGTAGGCGTCCTTCATGATGAACTCGCGCCCCCGCATCAAGCCGAAGCGCGGGCGCACCTCGTCGCGGAACTTGGTCTGGATCTGGTAGAGGTTCATGGGGAGCTCCCGGTAGGAGCGGACGTCACGGCGCACCAGATCGGTGACCACCTCTTCGTGGGTGGGGGCGAGACAGAAATCCCGCTCGTGGCGGTCCTTGAAGCGCAGGAGCTCCTTGCCGTAGACCTCCCAGCGGCCGCTGTCCTGCCACAGCTCCGCCGGCGAGGTGACGGGCATCAGCAACTCCTGGGCGCCGGCCCGGTCCATCTCCTCGCGCACGATGGCCTCGATCTTGCGGAGGCTCCGGAGCGCCAGCGGCAGAAAATCGTACACCCCCCGGCTCACCTGCCGTATCATGCCGGCGCGGACGAGCAGCCGGTGGCTGGTCACCTCCGCGTCCGACGGCTCTTCCTTGAGGGTGGGTATGAACGATGTCCGCCAGCGCATGGGATCACTTATAGGAAGCCGCCGGAGACCTGTCAAATTCCGGCTTCCCCCGCCCGGTTCTCAGGGATGCTCCGCGGCGACTTCTTCGGGCGCCGCCGCACCGGAGCGAAACCATCTCCCGGCAATCCCTTTGACGTCGTCCAGGATGGCGTAGAGACAGGGCGTGAGGATCAGCGTGAGAACGGTGGCGAAGGACAGCCCCCAGACCACGGAGATGGCCATGGGTGAAAGGAACTTGGCCTGACCGGTGGCGAAGAAGGCCAGCGGGACCAGACCGCCGACGGTGGTGATGGTTGTGAGCATGACCGGCCTCAGACGCACGACGCCGGACTGGATGATGGAGTCGTACCGCGACATGCCGCTTGCGCGGCTGCGGTTGATGAAATCCACCACGATGAGGGAATCATTGACCACCACGCCGGCCAGGGCGATGAAACCCAGGAGGGACATGAAACTCAGATTCTCGCCCATGACGAGGTGGCCGATGACGACGCCGCCCAGGGCGAAGGGAATCGCGGCCATTACGATGAACGGTTGGATGAACGATTTGAAAAGCGAACCCAGCACGAAGTAGATCACGAACAACGTGATGAGAGAGATTTGCGGAAGGGCGGCCAGCGACTCCTCCATCTCCTGCCGTTCGCCCTTGACCACGACCCGCTGCCCGGGATAGCGCCGGCCGACGTCGGCGAACTGCCGCTTCAAGGCGTCGGTGGCCTCCACCACGGTGGTCGTTCCCACCTCCACGTCGGCAAAGACGCTCAACGTCCGCTTGCGGTCATCCCGGTTGATCTGACTCGCGCTGATGCCGGTGCGGATGTCGGCGACGTCACGGAGGAAGACCCGTTCGCCGGAGGGCAGCGTGAGCTTCATCCGCGATACGGTATCGACGTGGCTGCGCTTGTCCCGGGGGAACCGTATGACGATGGGCACGTCCTCGTCTCCCCGCTGGATGCTCGAGGCTTCGACCCCCTGGAAACCTTGCTGCACCTGGCGTGCGATACCCCTCAGGTCGAGACCCAGCGCGCGGCCTTCCGGCTTGAGGCTGATGCGGAGCTCCTCCTTGCCGGCGACAAGGTCATCGCGGATGTCCCGGACCCCGGGCAGTGTAGACAGGAAGCCCTTGACCTCTTCGGTCAGGCGCCGGAGGCTTGCGAGGTCCTCGCCGATGACCCGGGCTTCGATGTCCGGCCCGCCGGGCCCGGCCTGGAGATTCAGGAACTGGAGCTTGGTGATGCCCGGTATCCGCTCCATCTTCCCCCGGAGTTCGTCGATGATTTCGGCAGCCTTCCGGCTGCGGTCGTCGCGAAGCTCCAGCGTGAGCTGTCCGACGTTGCTTCCCCTCACCACGCGGTCCACGTCCAGGAAGGCGGTGCCGACGGTGGTGGACAGAGACTTGAGCTCGTCAGCGGGCAACCCCAACGCCATCTCTTCGGCTTGAACGGCCACGGCCTCGGTATCTTCCAGCTTGGCGTTGGCCGAAGTCTCGAAGTTCACGAAGAACTGACTCGACTCGAACTCGCGAAAGAGCACGAAGGGCACCCGATACTGAGCCGCGACGGCCAGCAGCACGCTGGCCGCCAGGATCACGGTCACCGCCACGTAACGTCCGCGGAGCGCGACTCCCAGCACCTTTTCATAGACGTGGCGCAGTCGCGTAAGCCACACTCGCTCGCCGCGGTGCAGCGTTCGCGCATAGGCGGGCGTAATGACCTCCGAAAGATGCGAGGGCAGGACGAACAGAACCTCCAGGAGCGACAGCAGCAGAGCGAAAGTCACCACGATGGGAAGCGGCCCCAGGAAGAAGCCCATGGTCCCCGGGAGCAGCAGGAACGGAACGAAGGCGGCGACGGTGGTCAGCACAGTGGTGACCACCGGCCAGGCAACCTCGTAGGTGCCCTGGAGGGCCGCCTCCTTGGGAGTCATGCCCTGCTCGACGTAGCGGTACACGTTCTCGGTCACGATGACGGCATCGTCCACCAGAAGGCCAAGGACGAGGATCAGGCCGAAGGCGGAGATCATGTTGAGGCTGAGGCCGAAAAGCGACATCAGGACCAGACAACCCATCACCGCGAACGGAATGCCCAGGGAGGTCAGCAGGGCGATCCTCCCGCGGACGAAGATGCAGAGCGTCGTGAGCACGATGGCCAGGCCGATGGCGCCGCTCTCGCCCAGGGTGCTCAAACGGTTTCGGATGAACACCGAGAAATCATTGAAGAGTCCGACGGAAACGGTTTCCGGCAGCGTCTTGCGGATCTCCCCCATGGCCTTACGGACGCGTTCCGCGACGCTGATGGTATCTCCGCTCCGCTCCTTGATGACCACGAGGTTGATCGCCGGCCTTCCGTCGAAACGCGCCAGGACCGTCGCGTCCTCGAAGGACTCGCTCACCTCGGCCACGTCCCCCACCGTAAGGGCGTGTCCGGTACCGGTGGCGCGCAGGATCATGCGCTCCACGTCGCCGACGCCTCCGGCCACCCCCAGGGTGCGCACCAGGATTTCGCCCCGGGCGGTCTTCAGCGCGCCCCCGGGCACGTTCCGGTTCTGATTGGCCACGGCCGCGCGAATCTCCTCCAGGCTCAGCCGATACTGGTCGAGCCGTTCCGGTTCGATCTCGATGAGTATCCGGCTCTCGCGGATGCCGAAGATCGACACGGAGGCGACACCGTCGACCCGCCTGAGCTGATCCCGCAGATCCTTGGCGACCTCCCGCAACTCCTGCTCCGGTATGTCGCCGCTCAAGGACACGGTGATCACCGGGAAGGTGGACAGGACCTCGGTCACCTGCGGTTCCTCGGCCTCCTCCGGCAGGCCGGCGACCCGGTCCAGGGCGGCGCGCACGTCCCCCAGGGCGCGGCTCATGTCGGTGTCCGACTGCATCTGGAGGCGGATTTCGGACTGGCCCTCGCGAGAGCTGGAGAGCATTTCGTTGACACCGTCCACGTTGCGGACCCGATCCTCGATCCTGGCGGTGATGAGCTCCTCGATCTCCTCGGGCGAAGCGCCCGGATAGACCGTATCGATTCGGATCACCCGGCGGGAGAAGTCGGGGAACAGCTCTCGTTTGAGCCGAAGGTACGAGACCACGCCGGCCGTGACGATGAGGAGCACCAACAGGTTGACGACGACGGGGTTCCGGACGGAGAACTCGACCAGCTTCTTCATGAGGCCAGATTCCGGCGCGTGACCACGCGAATGCGGGCGCCGTCGAGCAGCAGGCGCTGTCCGGCGGTGATGAGGAGGTCTCCGGGTTCAAGTCCCGCCGCTATCATGTAACGCGGCCCGAACCGCCCGGCGATGCGGACCGCGCGTCGCGTCGCCAGATTCGAACCGGAGTCCGCCACGAAGACGGCAGGCTTGCCGTCCTCGAAGATGACGCTTTCCCGCGGGATCAGGATGGCCTCCTGATAGTTGCGGACCGGGATGACGGCCTGCGCGAACATCCCGGGAAGAAGTTTGCGTGCCCGGGAGTTGGACACGAAGATCTCCACCGGAAACGAGCGGGTTTGTTGATCCGCTCGCGGGCCGATGTTGGCGACCCGTCCGGTAAATTCCTCCGCCACCCCGCGCACCCGAACGTCGGTTACGATCCCGGAGTCGATCCGGTGGATGTCCGCGGCGGGAATGCGCACGTCGAGCTTCACCGTCTCGATGTCGGCCAGTTGAAAGAGCACCTGGCCCGGAGCGACACGCTCCCCCAGAGTGACGTTCTTGCGCGCGATGACGCCGGCGAAGGGCGCATGGACCTCGGTGTCTCGCAGGGTTTCCCGCGCCTGCTCCAGTTGAACGTCGGCGAGGGCGAGTTCCGCCTCGGCGATGGCGTGTAGAGCTTCCGTCTCCCGCTCCCCGCTCTTGGCCGACTCGAGCTCTTCCTCGATGCGCCGCCAGGCCAGTTCCTGCCGCTCCGCCGCCTGGCTGGAGACCAACCCTTTCTTCAGCAGCTTCGTGAGCCGCCCGTGTTCCGCGCGCGCCAGCCGCAACTGTTCCCGGTTGAGCTGCACCAGCTTGCGCTGCCTTTCGATGTCCACCGCGGCCTTGCGGACCCTTGCCTTTGCACTGGCCCTCTGTGCCGCGGCTTTCCGGACGGCGATCTCGAAGTCCCGGGACTCCAATCGCGCCAGCAACTCGCCGGCCCCGACCACGCTGCCGAGATTGATATTCGGTGGGATCCCGACGATCCGGCCGCTGAGCTCCGCGCTTACGGGACCTTCCCGCACGGCAGAGATCGTCCCCAGAGCCTCGATCCGGTGCATGAAATCGGCCGCGACCACCGCGGCCACCTCCACCGGTACGGGTACGGTCGCCGGTTCCACCCGGGGCTTTTCCTCGACGTCGCTGATGATGTACACGCCCACGGCGGTGACGGCGCTCACCAGGAGGATGAGCAATATCGACACGGCGATACGGATCTTCATCCCAGACTCCTCATCGCCGTGCGCGTAAGGGATTCCGTCATCTCGTCCAGGTCGAAGGCCTGCGGGTCGTACAGCCAGTGCAGCGCCAGCCCGTCGACGCACGCGAGGATGTGCTCGGCCTCGAGCCTGGGCCGGTCGCAGTGGAAGAAGCCGCCGGCAACGCCCGCCTCGATGACCAGGACCAGGTCGTCGATGGCGGACTTGTACGCGTCCCGCAACTGCGCGCGCAGAAGGCTCTGCTGCTCGGCCCGGCCCGCTTCGGCCCACACGTCGCAGAAGACGTAGAAAAAGGGCTCCCACTGACGGAAACTGGCGAGAGCCGCGGCCAGGAAACGCCGGAGAATCTCGGGAGGTTCCTCGATGCCCTTCAGCTCCTCGGCATAGTATTCCTTGAGCTTGGCCAGCATGTAGCCGTGGAGCGCCTGGAGCAGTTGATGCTTGCTATCGAAATACTCGTAGATGGTCCCCTTGCCGATCTTGGCCGCGGCCGCCACTTCCTCCATCTTCGAACGATGGAAACCCTTGCGGGCAAAGACGGTCATGGCCGCTTCGAGGATCTCCGAGCGCTTCCGCTCCTTGTCGACAACGATAGGCATTTTCTAAATTGACCGGCCAGCCGGTCAACTAAAAATTATAACTGTGGACACCCGGAAGTCAACTACGTATTCACTGCTCCACCGCTTTAATGATCGTCGCCCGCGGGTCCCGCCTCGGGGGCCTTGCGGTCCCCTTCGGGTATGATCAGGAGCCGGCGGTAGGCGCCCTGGCCGAGGCTTTTCGTGGTGAGCCAGGGGTCGTCTTTGAGGGCCAGGTGGACGATACGCCGGTCCCGGGCACTGAGGGCGTCGATCTCCTGGGTCTTCCGGCTGCGCTTGGCCTTCTCGCCCATGCGCAACGCCATGTCCTCCAGGGACCTCACGCGCCTTCCACGGTAGTCCTCCGCATCGACGACGGGCTGAGGACCGTCCGGTCCGGACTTCTCGGCCAGGATACGGCTGACGATATGCTGGAGAGCCTCCAGGGTCTGACCCCTCCGGCCGATCAGAAGGGCGGTGTTGTCGCCCTGGATGTCGAGGACGAATTCCGAGGGGGCGTTGCCGGACTTGACCGCCACCTCCGCGTCCACACCCATGAGCCGGAGTATCTCCGTGAGCACCTCAACGCCGGCCTTGCGGACCTCTGCGAAACGCTCATCGGTGTCCGCGAGCTCCTCGACCGGCTCACCGTCTTCGGGCTCATCCGCGGCAGGCTCCGCCACCGGCGTTTCGGCCGGCCTGTCCGACGGCGCCCCCGCGGCGGCCCGGCTGTCCTGGGGACCTTCGTCCGGAGCGACCGCCACGGCCTCCCGGATGGTGGCACGGACCCGGGCATTCTGGCGTCCAAAACCGAGCAGGCCCATCTTTTCCTCCGCCAGGATGTCCAGGGACACCTTGTCCCGCTCGACGCCCAGCAGGTTCAGCGCCTTGGTGATGGCTTCGTCAAGGGTTTCTCCTTCCATCTCTACCTGTCTCATCACAAACCTCTCATCCACGGGGCGCGACGGGCCTGGGGCTGCCGGGCGCAGGCCGTCAACGCTCTTTCCGGTTGATCATGTATTGCTGAAGGATGCTCAGAAGGTTGTTCACGAACCAGTAAATCGTCAGTCCCGACGGGAAACTCACGAAGATGACGGTAAATATCAACGGCATGAGCATCATCATGCGCCGCTGGTTCGGGTCGCCGATGGCGGGGGACATCCACTGCTGGATGAACATGCTCGCTCCCATGAGCAGCACCAGCACCGGAATGCCCACCTCATAGCCGAAAGCGGAGAAGGGGAGCGATTCCCAGTCCGGACGGGACAGGTCCTTGATCCACAGAAAGCTCGCATGACGCAATTCGATGGGTGTGAGCAGCGCATTGTAAAAGCCGATGAAAAAGGGGAACTGAAGGAGCATCGGCAGACAGCCTCCCAGCGGGTTCACCTTGTTCCGCTTGTAGAGGTCCATCATCTCCTTGTTGAGGCGGGTCTTGTCGTCTCCGAACTTTTCCTTGAGACGCTGCATCTGCGGCTGGAGCTTCTGCATCCGCTTCATGGATACGAAGCTCTTTTGCGTCAGCGGCCACAACAGCAGCTTGATGATTAGAGTGAGCAGGATGATGTCCAGACCGTAGTTGCCCGTGTACGTCTGGAAGAAATGCAACGCGTGCAGCATCGGCACCGAGATGAAGCCGAAGTAGCCGAAGTCGATGGACTGCTCGAGACCGCGGTCAAGGGACTTGAGCAGGTTGAGCACTTTGGGGCCCATGAAGAGCCGGTAGCGGGCGGTGCGCTCCTGACTCGAAATGACCCGGCCGCGGGTTTCCAGGACGAACCCGCGATCCCGCCCTGCACTTGGCGCCACCGTGGCGTCCGCCTCCACGCCCTCCGCGGGGATGAGGGCGGAAACGAAATAAGTGTAACCGAAGCCGGCCCACGAAAGCGGCGCGTTGAGGTTGAGCCGGCCTTCGATGTCGTCCGGCCATTCGCGCGTCAGATCTCCTTCGCGCAGCGCGATCAGTCCCTCGAAAAGCGCGTCACCCTTGACGCCCTTGTTCTTGCCTCCGGTGGTGAAGAGCAGGGTGGCACCCTGTGGCGACCCAGCGATGGACACACCCACCTCCACCGCGTAGCTGGAACCGCTGAAGGTGAACTCCTTGACCACGCGTTGGCCGGACGGCGTCGCCCCGATGAAGGTGAGGCTCCCATCGCCGCCCGCCTGCAGGTTCAGGTCCACGCCCCGGACCTCGTAGACGACACCTTGATCGGTGCCGGTGGGCGTGTCGGCCAGGCGGAGCCCCAGAGGATATTCCATCCCCGGTGCGCGGGAAACCATGTCGATCAACGGACTGCCGGCTTCCACCCCGGCGCGGTACCGCTTCAGACGAAAGCTCTTGAGCCGGGCCCCCTGATTGGTGAAGAGTGCAATGTAGTCAGGGGTCTCTACCGTCACCTCCCTGACCGGAACGACCGGGACGCCCCGGGCAACCTCGGCCGGAGCCGCGGTTGGCGCCGGAGGCCGCTCCGGCGCCAACCGCCGGGCGGGGCGCTCCTCCGAAGGCCGTGTCGCGGTCTCCTTGGCCGGAGGCTGCACCGGCGGATAGAAACGCCTCATGTACTCCTGATAGAGGATGATGATCAGGATCGAGATGACGACCGCTATGAAGGCTTGCTTTTCCATGGAATTTTCACGGAACCGGGTCGTACCCTCCGGCGTGGAGCGGGTGACAGCGCAGAATTCTCAAGGCGCCCAGGCGAAGCCCCCTGACGACGCCGTGGCGGTCCACCGCCTGCAGCGCGTAGGCGGAGCAGGTCGGGACGAACCGGCAACAGCGCGGCAGCAGCGGCGAAACGAACCACTGGTAGGACCGGATACAGATGCGCACGGCGGTGCGGACGATCGTGATCATGGGGCCAACTTTGGGCCGGTCACTTTGCGGAGCTCTGCGGTCATGGCCGGGTGACTCAGCTCTGCGGCTCCCCTGCGGGCAATGATCACCGTATCCTGGTCGGGGCGAAAATTCTCGCGCCCGCGACGAAAGAACTCGCGCAGCCGGCGCTTCACGCGGTTGCGGGCCACCGCGTTCCCCACCTTGGAGCTGACCGTGACTCCCAGCCGTTTGCCCCGATGGTCGTTGTCTCTTCGGATGATGATGAAGTGCTGCGTGTAGAACTTCCTGCCCCTGCGGGACAGCAGCAGGAACTCGGAACGTCTCGTCAGGCGGGCTTCCTTGGGGAAACTCTCGCAGAGACCGGACAACGGTCCGTCCTAGGAGCGAGGACCCTTCGGTGGGATGACGACGGTCAACCGCTTTCTTCCCTTGGCCCTCCGGCGCTTCAGCACATTGCGCCCTCCGGGGGTCTCCATTCGCGCAAAGAAACCGTGGGTTCTCTTTCGCCTCAGATTGCTCGGTTGATACGTCCGTTTCATTTCCGCACCTTCATTCTTTCAGTGCACTATTTCAAGCACACAGGGAATGGGTTGTCAATTTGTGGACGAGGTCCGGTCCCGTGAACCTGGAAGGAAAGGACTGCCGGATTGCCCGGCATCCGGTCCTTGGGCGGCTGGAGTTTGACGAAGACAGGCGCTGACCGGGCCCCGGGAACGGATGGGAAAAGCCTCAGTCCGCCTCCGCCTTCTGGGTTCTGCCCATGAGGTCTCGGACGGCCTGCATGGGGTCCTTGTCCTCGTAGAGGACGCGGTACATCTGGTCCACGATGGGCATCTCGACGCCGAATCGCTGGGCCAGGAGGTGGACGGTGCGCGTGTTGCGGACGCCCTCGGCGACCATGCGGGTCTGTGCGACGATGTCCGGAAGGCGGCGTCCCTGTCCGAGCTCGAAGCCGACCTTGCGGTTGCGGCTCAGGTGGCCGGTGCAGGTGAGCACCAGGTCGCCGAGGCCCGGCAGCCCGCCAAGCGTGCCCGGGTCGGCGCCCATCTTCGCGGCCAGCCGGGTCATTTCAGCCAGCCCGCGAGTCATCAGCGCGGCCCGGGCATTGTGCCCGAGCTCCAGACCGTCGCTGACTCCGGCGGCGATGGCGATGACGTTCTTGATCACGCCGCCCATCTGGACCCCCAGGACATCGGTTGACGTATAGACCCGGAATTCCCGGGAGCCCAGGCTTCCTTGCACTCTCCGCGCCACGCCGGGGTCGGCGCTGGCCACGGTGATGGCCGCGGGCAGGCCCTTGGCCACTTCCAGGGCGAAGGTCGGGCCGGACAGGAAAGCGTGCCGCCCGGGATGACCCAGGACCTCCGCCAGGACGTCGCCCATGGTCATCAGGGTTGACTCTTCGATCCCCTTGGAGGCGCATGCCACGATGGTTTCGGGCGCCACGAACGCGGCTGCCCGACTCATGACTTCGCGCAGGAAGTGGGACGGGGTCACGCAGATGAGCAGGTCTCGGCCGGATGCCGCGGTTTCCAGGGAGCGGGTGACCTGAAGGCGGGCAGGCAGCTTGACGGCGGGCAGGTAGGTCGCGTTTTCCCCGGTCTCTTGTATCCGCGCGAACGTCTCCGCGGAGTGACACCACAGGGCCACGTCGTCGTGTTTCCGGCACAGCAGCACGGCCAGGGCCGTGCCCCAGCCGCCCGCGCCTATGACGCCGATGGACACACCGGGAGTCCGCAACGGCTGTGCTCCCTTGGCCCCTCCCCACCTGGCTTCCCGCCTTCGCGGGAATGACGGTTCCGGGGCCTGGCTACGGTATTTCGCACCGATGACGATTCGGACATCGCATGCGGCGGCTTAGCCGTCGTCTTCGGCCAATCGGGCGAGGGAGACCACCCGCTCGCCGTTGTCGAGGTCGATGAGACGCACGCCCTGGGTGTTTCTGCCGATGACGCGGATGTCGCCGATCCGGAGCCGGATGATCTTGCCGCCGTCGGTGATCAGCATCAACTGGTCTTCGTCCACCACCTGCTGCACGCCCACCACGCGGCCGGTCCGCTCGGTGGTCTTCATGGTGATGAGGCCCTTGCCGCCACGGCCCTGGAGCCGGTACTCGTCGATGCCGGTGCGCTTGCCCATGCCCTTGTCCGCTACGGTAAGGATCGACGCGCCCGGGTGCAGCACCTCCATGCTCACCACCTGGTCGTCCCCTTCCAGCCGGATACCGATGACGCCCAGGGTGCCGCGGCCGGTGGCGCGGACCTGCTCCTCCTTGAAGCGGATGGCCTGCCCGTCCATGGTGGATAGCAGGATCTCCTGATCGCCGTCCGTGAGCTGGACCCCGATGAGGGAGTCGTTCTCCTCCAGCGCGATGGCGCGAATGCCGGTGGCCCGAGGACTCGAATAGGCCATCAGATCGGTCTTCTTGACCAGCCCGTTCTGGGTCGCGAACATGACGTAGCGGCTCTCCCGGAACTCCCGCACGGGCAGAAACGCCGAGACCTTCTCGCCGTCCTGAAGCTGCAGCAGGTTCACCACCGGCCGGCCTTTCGCGGAACGGCCGGCCTGGGGCAATTCGTGGACCTTGATGCGGTAGACCTTGCCGATGGTGGTGAAGAAAAGGATGTGGGAGTGGGTGGAGGCGACGAACAGATATTCGACGAAGTCCTCGTCCTTGGTCGTCGTGCCCACCTTGCCCTTGCCGCCGCGGTTTTGCGCGCGGTACAGGGTGATGGGGTTGCGCTTGATATAACCCTCGTGGGACACGGTGACCACCATGTCCTCCTCCACGATGAGGTCCTCGATGGATATCTCCTCGGCCTGGTCGACGATGGCGGTGCGGCGCACGTCGCCATACGCTTCCCTGACCTCCCGGAGCTCCTCGACGATGATCGCGTAGATCTTCTTCTCGTCGGCCAGGATCCCGCGCAGTTCGGCGATGGCGGCCTCGATGGCCCGGTACTCCTCGATGATCTTGTCGCGCTCGAGCCCGGTCAGCCGCTGCAGGCGCATTTCCAGGATGGCCTGGGCCTGAGCCTCCGAAAGGCCGAAGTTGGTCATGAGACCTTCCCGCGCGGACCGGGGATCGGGCGACTCGCGGATCAGGGTGATGACCTCGTCGAGGTGGTCCAGGGCGATCTTGAGCCCTTCGAGGATGTGCAGCCGTTCCTCGGCCTTCCTCAGCTCGTGGGCGGTCCGCCGGGTGACCGTTTCCCGGCGGTGGTCGAGAAACGCCTCGAGGATCTCCTTCAGGTTCAGGAGCTTCGGGCGGCTGTCGATGATGGCAAGCATGTTGACGCCGAAGGTTTCCTGAAGGCTCGTGTGCTTGTACAGGGCGTTGATGACGATCTGCGGCACCGCGTCGCGCTTGGGCTCGATGACGATGCGCATGCCGTCGCGGTCGGACTCGTCCCGCAGGTCGGCGATGCCCTCGATCTTCTTGTCGTTGACCAGGTGGGCGATCTGCTCCAGGAGCCGGGTCTTGTTCACCATGTACGGGATCTCCGAGATGATGATCTGCTCCTTGCCCGTACGCTTGACGGTCTCGGTAAAGATCCGCGCGCGCATCTGCACGCTGCCCCGTCCGGTCTTGTAGCCTTGACGGATGCCTTCACGCCCGTGAATGAACCCCCCGGTGGGAAAGTCGGGGCCCGGGATGTACTGCATCAGCTCGTCGATGGTCAACTCGGGCCGCTCCACCAGCGCGACGATGCCGTCGATGACCTCGCTGAGGTTGTGCGGCGGGACGTTGGTGGCCATGCCCACGGCAATGCCCGACGCGCCGTTGATGAGCAGGTTGGGCAGCCGCGACGGCAGCACCGACGGCTCCTCCAGGGAGTCGTCGTAGTTGGGCAGGAAGTCAACGGTCTCCTTGTCGATGTCCGAGAGCAGCTCCTGGGCGATGCGCGCCATGCGGATTTCCGTGTAGCGCATGGCGGCCGGCGGATCGCCGTCGATGGAGCCGAAGTTTCCCTGCCCGTCCACCAGGCAGTAACGCATGGAGAAGTCCTGGGCGAGACGGACGATGGCGTCGTAGGCCGCGGCGTCGCCGTGGGGATGGTACTTGCCGATGACGTCGCCCACGACCCGGGCGGACTTGCGGTAGGCGTTGTTCCAGTGGTTGCCCATGTCGTGCATGGCGAAGAGCACGCGCCGATGCACCGGTTTCAATCCGTCCCGCACGTCCGGAAGCGCCCGCCCGACGATGACGCTCATGGCGTAGTCCACGTAGGACTGGCGCATCTCGTCCTCGATGTAGACGGGGACTTTCTGTTGTCTTGTTCCGGCTTCCATAAGACAGGGGCTGTTTGTCGTCGACAAGGCGCGACGCCCTTCGACTTCGCTCGGCTGTGTCTCGCTGCGCTCAGGGCGAGCGGTCAGGAAGGATCATTCCCGTTCGTCCTGCGCGCAGGCGAAGTCGAAAGGACGCCAATCGATCAGAGTTTCCCCAGGAGGACACGGCCCTAGATATCAAGGTTGCGCACCGACAGGGCGTGGCCTTCGATGAACTTTCGGCGGGGCTCCACGTGGTCTCCCATGAGCGTGGAGAAAATATCGTCGGCCTCGACGCCGTCCTCGACGCGGACCTGCAGCAGCACCCGGGACTGGGGATCCATGGTGGTCTCCCAAAGCTGCTCCGGGTTCATCTCCCCCAGACCCTTGTATCGCTGGATGTACTGCCCCTTCTTGCCCCGCTCCATGACGAAATCGAGCAGGGCCTTGTGGGAACCGAGTTCGCTGGCGCGTTCACCGTCCTCCAGGATGAAGGGCGAATATCCGACCGCCAGCAGCTCGCCCTGGAGACGCTTGAGCTCCCGGTACTCGGGGCTGGTCAGGAACTCCCGGTCGATGACGGTACGGATGCCGCTGCCGTTGGAGCGGGTCGAGCACACCAGCTTCCAGCAATTGTGCTCCGGGTCTTGCTCGGACACGCCGGACATCGGCCCTACCTCCGGCGCCAGCAGGTTGACGTAGGAGGCGAGGTGAATGGCGAGGTCCTTCAACCCCTCCTCGTCGTTGAGCCGCTCCGCGTTGAAGTCGGGCTGCAGCAACAGCGCCTCGATCAGGGCGCGCTCCTTGTGCTTCCTGGCCATGAGCTGCAGCAGCTTGTCCATCCGCACCACCTTCTTGATGAAGGACTGAAGCGCGGCGCCCCTCACTTCGCCGCCACGGCCCCTGCTGCCGTTGCCGTCCGATTCCGCGGATCGCAGCCGCAGGTTCTCGGTGCCCTTCTCGATGAGGTAGTCCTCGAGGCTGCTCTCATCCTTCAGGTAGCGTTCCTGCTTGCCGCGCTTGACCTTGTAGAGCGGCGGCTGCGCGATGTACAGGTAGCCTTTATCCACCAGGTCCGGGATCTGGCGGTAGAAGAAGGTCAGCAGCAACGTCCGTATGTGGGAGCCGTCCACGTCCGCGTCCGTCATGATGATGACCGTGTGGTAGCGGAGCTTCTCCGATCTGTAATCCTCCTTGACGCCCGCGCCCAGAGCCGTCAGCAGCAGGCGGATCTCCTGGGATGACAGCATCTTGTCGAAGCGCGCCTTCTCCACGTTCAGGATCTTGCCCTTGAGCGGAAGGATGGCCTGATTGCGCCGGTCGCGCCCCTGCTTGGCCGAGCCGCCGGCCGAATCGCCCTCCACCAGGAAGATCTCGCTCAACGCGGGGTCGCGTTCCTGGCAATCCGCCAGCTTGCCCGGCAGCGACGCGGAGTCCAGTGCGCCCTTGCGTCGCGCCAGCTCCTTGGCCTTGCGAGTGGCCTCGCGTACCCGGGCTGCCTCGATGCCCTTGGAGGCGATCTTCTTGGCGTCTCCCGGGTGTTCAGCGAAATAGGTAGCCAGCCGCTCGTTGATCAGCGCCTCCACGATTCCCTTGACGTCGCTGTTCCCCAGCCGCGTCTTGGTCTGGCCTTCGAACTGGGGCTCCGGCACCTTGACGCTGATGACCCCGGTCAGGCCCTCGCGGACGTCGTCCCCCTGCAGGTTGTCCTCGTCCTTCTTGAGCAGGTTGGAGCCGGCGGCGTAGTTGTTGATGGTGCGGGTCAATGCCGCCTTGAAGCCGCTCAGATGGGTGCCGCCTTCGCTGGTGTTGATGTTGTTGGCAAAGGAAAAAACCGTCTCGGTATAGCTGTCGTTCCACTGCAGGGCGATCTCGACATCGGTGCCGTCCTTGTCGCCGTGCAGGTAGATGACCTTGGAATGGACCGCGGTCTTGACCCGGTTCAGGTGCTCGACAAACGAAACGATGCCGCCTTCATAATAGAACTCGTGCTTCTTGTCGTGGCGCTCATCCTCGATGAGGATGCGCAGACCCCGGTTCAGGAACGCCAGCTCCCGGAGCCTTTGGGACAGCAGGTCGAAGCTGAGGTCCACGGTTTCGAATACGGTGGCATCCGGCTTGAAGGTAATGCGCGTCCCCCGTTCCGTGGAGGTGCCCATTTCCTTGAGCGGGGCCAGAGGCACACCCCGCTCGTACTCCTGCTGGTACACCTTGCCGTCCCGCTTTATCTCTACCTCTAGATGCTCCGCCAGGGCGTTGACTACCGAAAGCCCCACGCCGTGCAGGCCACCGGAAACCTTGTAGGCGCCCTTGTCGAACTTGCCGCCGGCGTGCAGCCTGGTAAGTACGACCTCCGCCGCCGGCAGCTTTTCGGTGGCATGGAGGTCCACCGGAATGCCGCGGCCATTGTCCACCACCGTGACGCTGTTATCGATGTGGATGGTGATCTGGATGCGGTCGCACTGACCGGCCAACGATTCGTCGATGGAATTGTCGACGATCTCATAGACCAGATGATGGAGACCCCGTTCGGACGTGTCTCCGATGTACATGCCGGGGCGTTTCCGTACGGCTTCCAGCCCCTCGAGGACCTTGATCTTGTCAGCTTTGTAATCGGAGTCGGAAGAATCCATCATGTCATAGTGGTTTCGCCACGCTTCAGGTTTCGCTGCGCTTCACTGCTTGTGAGTCACGGAGTGCGCCCGGCAGAACACCGAGCCTTTCGTATAGTAGCACTTCCGGCCGCCAATGCCAATTCGCCGGGAGCGCGCCGGAGACGCCCGAGCGCCTCCCGTCAGGCGCGGGATTCCGCCGCGCCGCTGTCATGGGCCTCCGACACGAATACGGCGATGTTCAAGGTCCCCAGCGCCAGCACGCCTGCCAGGGCCTGCCACGCGATGACGTAGGAACCGGTGGCGTCGACGATGTAGCCGAACAGGGGTGTGCCGACCACGGTCCCCATGGCGTTGATGGTGATCATCAGACCCAGGGCCATCCCGGCCCTGGACTGTCCCGCGATCTCGCTGATCAGTGAATACGACACTCCCTGATAACCGATCATGGTGAATCCACCCAGGAAGGTCAGGGGAACCAGGATGAACGGCGAGACCCCCTTGTGAAGTGCGCTGAACACCGTGCACAAGAGGACCGAGATCGTGCCGATGAGCACCAGCACGATCTTGCGCCTGCCGCCGTAGAGCCGGTCGCTCACCGTGCCCCAGCCGACACGGCCGAGAACCGCCCCGCTCTGGGTGATGGAGAGCCATTGGCTCGCGTGGACCGTGGAGAAAGCCAGCTTCTCCTTGAGAAACAACGGCAGATAGGTGAGGAGCGACATCTGCCCGATGAGCAGCAGGGCCGTGCCGCAACTCAAGGCCAGCAGGCGCCTGATCCGCAGCCTCGGGCGTTCGGCCGTTTCGGAACGGCCGCCGCCGGGCCCTCCGGCTTCGGGGGGCTCGCGCCAAAGAAACCGGAAGGCCACACCGAACAAGACGTTCATCACACCGAGACCCGCGAGCGTCGCGCGCCAGCCGAAGGCCGCCGCCAGCGGCGCGCCCACGAGGGCGGTCAGCACCCCGCCGCCCGGCACGCCGGTCTGCTTGATACCCATGGCGGTGGCGCGCTGCCGCCGGAACCACATCAGCACTCCCTTGGTGGAGGCGGGGTTGAGGAAGCTGTAACCGAGGCCGGTCAGAAGAAAGCACGCGAAGGCCAGGCCGAAGGACTGCGCCGACGAAGCGAAGATCACCGCCGTCCCCGCGAACACGTGACCGATGAAGGATGCCCGGCGCACTCCCAGCCGGTCGCTCAACCATCCTGCGGCAAACGAGAAGCCGGCCATGCCGATGTAGAATGCGGTGAAGAACAGCCCGACCTGAGCACGGGTGAGACCCAGCTCCTGCTGATAGAACGGCGCGAAGGTATTGATGCCGTATTGCGCGGAGGCCCCGATGACGTGGGTACCGGTGACCAGGGCGAGGATGAACAGGGGGAAAGCCATGACGTTACGGCGCCGGTGGCAAGCGCCGCCTCTCGGTGGATGCGGTCGGCCTCAGGCTATTTCATTGCCGAGCCGAATTCGGCCGCGGCCCGCAGCGCCAGAAGATAGCTCTGTGGACCGAACCCCGCGATCTGGCCCACGGCAACATCCGAGATCAAGGACGTTCTCCGGAACTCTTCGCGCTTGTAGATGTTGGACAGGTGGACCTCGATGACCGGGAGCCCGCCGGCGGCCAGGGCGTCCCGCAACGCCACGCTCGTATGGGTGTACGCGCCGGCGTTGATGATGACGGCGCGGAACCCCTCCGCGCCGGCTTGCTGGACCCAGGTGACCAACTCGCCCTCGTGATTGGACTGGCGCGCCTCCACCGCCACCCCCAGCTCCGCGCCCAGCGAGCCCAGGCGGGCGTCGATGTCGGCGAGGGTGTCGTGGCCGTAGATCTCCGGCTCCCGCGAGCCGAGCAGGTTCAGGTTGGGTCCGTGGAGGACCAGTATCTTCATGTCAGACATGGTCACAGGCTCTTGTCATCGGATCACGGGCCGGGCGCCAGCTCCCTTACGATCTCGGCTGGTGAGAACCATTGGAAGCGGGTCCTGCCGATGCCTTCGCACAGCACGAACCTGATCTTGCCGGCCTGCGACTTCTTGTCCAGGGCCATGCCGGCCACGAGGTCTTCCAGGGCGATGTCGCCGGGGATTCGCCACGGCAGGCCCGCGCTCCGCACCAGCGCCTCGATGCGCCCCAGCTCGGCGGCGCTGCACAGGCCCCGGCCCGCGGACAGGACCGCCGCCTGGATCATCCCGATGGCCACTGCCTCGCCGTGGAGGAAGCGCTCGTAGCCGGTAAAGGACTCCAGCGCGTGGCCGATGGTGTGACCGAAGTTGAGGATGGCCCGGCGGTCGTCCTCCCGCTCGTCCTGTTCCACCACCGCGGCCTTTATCCGGCATGAGGCCGCAACGGCGCTCTCGACCGCGGCGGCGTCCAGGCTCAGCAGCGAGTCCATCCGCTCTTCCAGGAACCCGAAGAACCCGGCGTCCTCGATGATGCCGTGCTTGATCACCTCGGCCATCCCCGCGGCAAATTCGCGTGGCGGCAGCGTGCGCAGCGTGTTCAGGTCGATGACCACCAGCCGCGGCTGGTGGAAGGCGCCGATGAGGTTCTTGCCCTGGTGATGGTTGACCGCGGTCTTCCCGCCTACACTCGCGTCCACCTGCGCCAGCAGGGTGGTCGGGATCTGAACGTAGTCGATGCCGCGCAGAAACGTGGCCGCGGCGAACCCGGTGACATCGCCGATGACCCCTCCGCCCAAGGCGATCAGCGTCGCGCTCCGGTCGAAGCGCTGTTCCACCAGCGCGTCGTAGATCAACCCCAGGGACGCCGTGTCCTTGTGCGCCTCGCCCTCCGGGATCAACACCAGCGCGGTCTCGTAGCCTGCGCGCCGGAGGGACTCCCGGACCTCCTCGCCATAGAGGTCCGCCACCGGCGGGTTCGACACGATGCCGACGCGGCCGCCGATTCCACGGGCCTTCAGGATCTCGCCCACGCGGGAAAGGAGCCCCTCGCCCAACTCGATGGCATACGAGCGCTGTCCCAGATTGACGCTCACGGTCTGCATAGTTGCTGTTGGATTCGCTGCACCACTTGATCCACGGTCAACCCATCGGTTTCCACCGCAAAGTGGGCCTCGGCATAGATGCCTTCCCGCTGCTCCGAAAGCTCCCGTATCCGCTTGAGCCGGTCGGGCCCTTGCAGCAACGGGCGGTCATCGCTCCCTTCGGTCCGGTTGAAGACCGTCCGGGGCGACACCTTGAGCCAGATGAGGAGGCTGCGCTCCTTGAGCAGCCTCAAGTTGTCGCCGTCCACCACCGCGCCCCCGCCCAGGGCGATGACCTGTCCGGCTCCGTTCAGCACCCGCCCGAGGGCCGCCTTCTCGCGTTCCCGGAAGTAAGGCTCCCCGCGGCTCGCGAAGATCTCACGAACGGCGAGTCCCTCGCCCGCCTCGATGACGGCGTCCAGGTCCAGGAACGACCAACCCAGGACCCGCGCCAGCCTCCGGCCCACCGCGGTCTTGCCGGCCGCCATCAAACCCGTCAGCGCGATGTTCGCGTCGTCGGTCGTCATGCTCCACCCGCGCGACGGGACACTGACTCGGACCGGGCCTCAGAGGCTCTTGATCTGGTCCAGGTAGCCGTCATAGTTGCGGGTGATTTCAGCCAACGAGTCCCCGCCGAACTTCTCCAGGAACGCCCGCGCCAGCTCGAACGACACGATGGCCTCGCCGATGACCGCGGCGGCCGGCGCGGAGCAGACGTCCGAGCGCTCCACCGAGGCGTCCTCGGGCTGCTTCGTGTCAAGATTCACCGACTGAAGCGGGCTCATGAGAGTGGAAATCGGCTTCATCGCAACCCGCACGACCAACGGAGCACCGGTGGTCATGCCGCCTTCGAGGCCGCCCGAATTGTTGCTGCCGCGATAGAAGTCGGTGGGCTGCATGCGCGGCTTGGTGTCGGAGATCATGTGCTGCGGGTCATAGAAGATCTCGTCGTGCACCTCGGATCCTCGCCGCCGTGCGATGTCGAAGCCGCGGCCGATCTCCACCCCCTTCATGGCCTGTATGCTCATGAGGCTCTGGGCCAGCCGGCCGTCCAGCTTCCGGTCCCAATGCACGTGGCTTCCCAGGCCCGGCGGCACGCCGGTGGCCACCACCTCGAAGACGCCGCCCAGGGTGTCGCCCTCCTTCTTGCACGCGTCGATGAGCTCGATGGCCTTTTTCTCGGCCTCCGGGTCCGCCATGCGCACCGGGGAATCCTCCGCCAGCTCGAATATCTCATCGTAGCTCTTCCCGTCCATGTCCGCCTCGATGCCGCCGAGGGAGCGAAGGTAACCCCGCACCTTGACCGAAAACGGTTCCACAAGCTGCTTGCAAAACGAACCCACCGCCACCCGTGACACGGTTTCGCGGGCGCTGGCGCGTTCGAGGATGTTACGGATGTCCGAATGACCGTACTTGAAGACCCCGGTGAGGTCCGCGTGGCCCGGACGGGGCTTCTTGACCGCTATGGCCTGGCCCGCGTCCTCCGCGTAGGGCGACATCTTCCTGGTCCAGTTCTTCCAGTCGCGGTTGTCGATGCCGAAGGTGACCGGCGAGCCCAGAGTCTTTCCCCACCGAAGACCCGACCGTACCTGCACCTCATCCTTCTCGATGAGCATCCGGCCGCCCCGGCCGTAGCCCTGCTGGCGGCGCCAGAGATCGTGGTTGACCTTCTCGATGTCGATGTCGAATCCCGCCGGCACCCCCTCGACGATGGTGGTGAGGCACGGGCCGTGGGACTCTCCTGCCGTAAAATAGCGCAACATGTTCCACATCTTAGCCCAAATGCACGCCCCCGGCCAGCGTGCACGAATCCGTCATTCCCGCGAAAGCGGGAATCCGGGGGACGCGGCCGCTTGCCCCCCAAGCCCCACCTGTCCCGGTTTTCCGCTTTCGCGGAAATGACGGCAAGGCGCGGGAATGACGCAGGGGGAAGCGGGACGGACGGATCCCGTCGTGGGCGGGGATTTTTTCGTGGGCGGAGATTTTTCGCCACTACCGGACCGGTCAGCGGTAACCGGCGGTTTCGAGCCTTACGAGGGCGCGTTGCAGGGCGGCTCTCGCCGCCACCAGCACTTCCTCGTCGACATGCTCGCTGTCCCCGAGCGCGCGTTCGGCTCTGGCCCGGGCGTTTTCGGCCCGCGCCGGGTCGATCTCGTTGGGGAATTCGGCGGCATTGGCCAGCACGGTGACGACGTTGTCGAGCACCTCGGCGTAGCCGCCGGTCAGGGTGATGACGGAGGTGGCGCCCGACTGCTTGTAGCTGAGCCGGCCGATGTCCAGGGTGGTCATGAGCGCGGCGTGATCGGGCAGGATGCCGAGTTGGCCCAGGGGGCCGGGCGCGGTCAGCTCGTCCACCTGCTCTTCGAGCACCAGCCGGACCGGGGTTACGACTCTCAGTGAAATGCCGCCGGCCATGACCTACCCGGCTGCGAGCCGCCGTCCCTTCTCGATGGCGCTCTCCATGGTCCCGACCATGTAGAAAGCCTGTTCGGGGAGGTCGTCGTGCTTGCCGTCCACGATGGCCTTGAAGCCCTCGATGGTGTCCTTGAGCTCGACGTACACGCCCGGGGCGCCGGTAAACACTTCCGCGACATGGAACGGCTGCGAGAGAAAGCGCTGCACTTTCCGGGCGCGGGTCACGGTCAGCTTGTCTTCCTCGGAAAGCTCATCCATGCCCAGGATGGCGATGATGTCCTGGAGGTCCTTGTAGCGCTGCAGAATCGCCTGTACCTGCCGCGCCACCTCGTAGTGTTCGTCGCCCACCACCCGCGGGTCGAGGATTCGCGAGGTGGAATCGAGCGGGTCCACCGCAGGGTAGATACCCAGCTCCGCGATCTGCCGGGACAGAACCGTGGTGGCATCCAGATGGGAGAACGTGGTGGCCGGCGCCGGGTCGGTCAGGTCGTCGGCGGGGACATAGATAGCCTGCACCGACGTGATCGAGCCCTTGTGCGTGGAGGTGATGCGCTCCTGCAACTCGCCCAAATCAGTGGATAGCGTGGGCTGGTAGCCCACTGCCGAGGGCATGCGGCCCAGCAGCGTGGAGACCTCCGAGTTGGCCTGGGTGAAACGGAAGATGTTGTCGATGAAGAGCAGGATGTCCCGCCCCTCCTCGTCCCGGAAGTACTCGGCCATGGTCAAGGCCGACAAGGCCACGCGGGCTCGGGCGCCCGGCGGCTCGTTCATCTGCCCGTAGACCAGCGTGGTCTTGTCGATGACCCCGGATTCCTTCATTTCCAGCCAGAGGTCGTTTCCCTCACGGGTCCGTTCGCCAACGCCGCCGAACACCGAGTAGCCGCCGTGCTTCATGGCCAGGTTGTTGATGAGCTCCATGAGGATGACGGTCTTGCCCACGCCGGCTCCGCCGAAGAGGCCGACCTTGCCGCCGCGGGCATAGGGCGCCAGCAGGTCCACCACCTTGATTCCGGTCTCGAAGGCCTGAACCTGGGTTTCCTGGTCGACGAAGGGAGGCGCCTCCCGATGGATCGGGAAATGCTGCTCGGCGTCGATGGGCGCGCCCTCGTCCACGGGCTCGCCGACCACGTTCAGGATGCGCCCCAGGGTCTTCTCGCCCACGGGCACGCTGATGCCGGCCCCGGTATCCATGGCGTCCATGCCGCGGACGAGGCCCTCGGTGGAGTCCATGGCAATGCAGCGAACGGTGTTCTCGCCCAGGTGCTGCGCGACTTCCACCACCAGGTTCCACTCCCGGTCGTCGATGGCCGTGTTGGTGAGCTTGATGGCGTTGTAGATCGGCGGCAGGTAGCCGTCGGAAAACTCCACGTCGATCACGGCCCCCAGGACCTGAGTAACTTTGCCCATGTTCATAGCGTCTTCATCCTCCGTTCCAACGGGAATCCCTGGTGTCTTGCCGTCGGCGCGTCGCTCTTGCTCGCGTGGTACCCGTAACACGGGCGGGTTTGAAACCCGCCCCTACAGCGCTTCCGCGGTGGAGACCACTTCCAGGAGCTCCTTGGTGATGGCCGCCTGCCGCGCCCGGTTCATCTGAAGCGTGAGGTCGCCGATCAGGTCGGAGGCGTTGTTGGTGGCGGATTCCATGGCCGTCATTCGGGCTCCGTGCTCGCCGGCGCTGGCCTCGAGGAACGCCTGGTAGACCTGAACCTCCACGCTCTTGGGCAGCAGGCTGGAAAGCAGGTCTCCGATGCTGGGCTCGAGCAGGTACTCGGTCAGGTGCTGCCCTTCTCCCACCTCCGAGGGCGCCACCGGAATGATCCGGGCGGCCGCGGGGACCTGTGAAAGGGCCGAGCGGAATTGGCTGTATATGATGTAAGTGGCGTCGGATTCACCGTTCAGGAAACGCCCAATGAGGCTGCCGGCCGCGGCCGAGGCGAGTTCCTCCGCGGGCGCGTGCCACGTCGCCGGACCGTCGTCCATGGCGGTCACCCCCCGGCGCCGAAAATACTCCGTCCCCTTGCGTCCGACGAACCGGAAGGAGACTTCCTTGTCGCCGTGTTCCGCACGAAAGTTCTCGGCCAGACGGATCACGTTGCTGTTGTAGGCGCCGCACAGGCCGCGGTCCGCGGTGACCAGGAGGACGTCGATACGCTTCTCCTCCCGCTCGATCAGCAGGGGATGGCTTTCCTCCGACACCCGCGCCGAAAGGTTCGACAGCAGTTCCCGCATCTTCTCCGCGTACGGCCGCGCCTCCACCGCGGCGTCGTGGGCCCGGCGCAGCTTGGCCGCCGCCACCGCCTTCATCGCTTTGGTGATCTGTTGGGTGTTGCGAACCGAGGCGATCCGCTTCCTTATGTCCTTGAGGTTGGGCACTTACGCTTCAAACCGTTGGCCGAATTCCTGCAACGCCTGCTCCGCGTTTCCCTTGATTTCGTCGTCGATCTGACGCTTCTCGAGGATGGCCGGAAGCAGATCGGGGTGTTGCGACTCCACGAACTCGAACAGCTCGTTCTGGTATCGTTGCAGGTCCTCGGGGGGGATCCGGTCGACGAAGCCGTTGGTGCCCGCGTAGATGATGAGCACCTGCCTCTCGACGGGCATGGGTTGATACTGTCCCTGCTTGAGGATCTCCACCAGCCGGCTGCCGCGGGCGATCTGCCGCTGGGTGGCCGCGTCGAGGTCCGACCCGAACTGGGCGAAGGCAGCCATTTCGCGGTATTGCGCCAAGTCCAGCCGAAGCCCGCCGGCGACCTGCTTCATGGCCCGGATCTGGGCGTTGCCGCCGACCCGGGAAACCGACAGACCGACGTTGATGGCCGGACGCACCCCCGAGTAGAAAAGGTCGGTCTCGAGATAGATCTGACCGTCGGTGATGGAAATGACATTGGTGGGGACATAGGCGGAAACGTCGCCTGCCTGGGTCTCGATGATGGGCAGGGCCGTCAGCGAGCCGCCGCCCTGGTCGTCGCTCATCTTGGCCGCGCGCTCCAGCAGCCTGGAGTGCAGGTAGAAAACGTCGCCCGGAAAGGCTTCGCGGCCCGGCGGACGGCGCAGCAGCAGGGAGAGCTGGCGGTAAGCCACCGCATGCTTCGAGAGGTCGTCGTAGATGGCCAGGGCGTGGCCGCCGTTGTCGCGGATATGCTCGCCCATGGTGCAGCCGCTGTAGGGTGCGATGTACTGGAGCGGGGCCGACTCCGAGGCGGTGGCCGCCACGACGATGGTGTAGTCCATGGCGCCGTACTGCCTGAGCTGGTCCACGACCTGGGCCACGGTGGAGCGCTTCTGCCCCACGGCCACGTAAATGCAGGTCACGTCGCCGCCCTTCTGATTGATGATCGTATCGAGGCAAACCGCGGTCTTTCCGGTCTGGCGGTCGCCGATGATGAGCTCCCGTTGGCCCCGCCCGATGGGAATCATGGAGTCGATGGCCTTGAGCCCCGTTTGCAGCGGTTGCGTCACCGGCTGGCGCGCAACGATGCCGGGGGCCTTGATCTCGATCCGGCGCCGTTCGGTGGTTTCGATGGGCCCCCGACCGTCGATGGGCTCTCCGAGCGGGGACACCACCCGACCCCTCAGCGCGTCGCCCACGGGAACCTCGACGATGCGGCCGGTTCGGTTGACGCGGTCGCCTTCCTTGATCAGGTACGACTCGCCGAAGAGCGCGGCGCCGACGTTGTCTTCCTCCAGGTTCAGCGCCATGCCGAACACGTTGTTGGGAAACTCCAGGAGCTCTCCGGCCGCGGCATTGTCCAAACCGTAGATGCGGGCGATGCCGTCTCCCGTGGACAGGACGGTGCCGATCTCCTCGACCTTTACGGCTTTGTCGTAGTCCTCGATCTGCTTCTTGATGATGCTGGTTATCTCGGCCGTCCCGATCTCCATGAATCGCCCCCTTGGACTGGTCTGCTTTCTCCGCCACACGGGCGGGTTCAAGACCCGCCCGTGCATGTTCGCTCGCTAGTAGGTCCGTTCGATGCTCTGTCTGAGGCTCTGAAGCTGCGTCCGCACGCTGCCGTCGTAGACCGTGCCGCCGACCTCGACGATGAGGCCCCCGATGATGGCAGGGTCCACTTCTTCCGTGAGAATGGCGGTCTTGCCGCTCATCTCGCCGACCACCGCGACAAGGCTTTCCCGCTGTCCCTCGCCGAGGGGCCGGGACACGATGACCCGGGCGTTGACACGGCCCCTCAAATCATCCAGGAGGCGGTGGAAATGGCGCGCGATGGAGGGCAAGCCATCCAGGCGGTCCCGCGTGACCAGCAGCGAGAGGAAGTTGGTGGTCAGATCCGACAGACCCAGGCGTGCCGCCAGCTCGACCACGATATCCCTGCGGCGGTCCTGCTCGAAAGCGGGGTTCCCCAATACCCTCCTGAGGTCAGGGTCCTCGTACACCCCGAGAAATCCGTCGACCTCGGCTCCGATGGCCTCTTCGCGGCCGGCAGCGAGCTCGAAAACGGCTCTGGCGTAACGGCGGTTCAGCTTTCCTTCGATCATCTCTCTATGAACCCGGTTCCCTTGGCGACTGCGTAGGACGGCGCCGTACGGCGCTCTCGAAGCGTCAGAGTACCCGTATCTGTTGTGAGAAGTTCTCGACCATGCGGTCCTGGTCCGCGGCTGCCATGTGCTGCTGGACCACCCTTTCAGCCGCGGCCTCGGCCAACAGCGCCATCTCTCCGCGAATCTGCCGTCGCGCCATCTTGATTTCCTGCTCGGCCAGGAAGTCCGCATCGGCTTTCAGTTTTGTAGCCGCTTCTTCCGCCTCGGCCACGATCCTCGTCCGTTCGCGCTCGCCTTCTGCTCTCAGCCCCTCCCGGATGCGATCGCACTCTCCGTCAAGCACGTTCAGTAATTCCTGATACTTCCGAACGTACCCTTCGGCTTCGCCCTTGGCCTGCCGCGCCGTCGCCACCGCTTCCGTGAGGGCCTCGCGGCGTTGCTTGAGGTGCCGGCGGATCAGCGGAAGGCCGTAGCGTTTGACCAGGAAGGCAAAGATCAGAAAGTTGATCAGCGGGAAGAGCAACTCCGTGATGGAGGGAACGTGGGCTTCGCCTCCGGAAGCGGCCCATGCCGCGGACACGAGCATGTCGCTCAAAAGGGTCATGTCAGCTTCCGGCCCAGGACCTTCTCCGCCATCTGCTGCGCCAGCGCGTCGGCGTTGGTCGAGGCGACGCGGCGCGCCGCTTCCATTTCCTTCTGGACCTCTTCCCTTATCTCCTGGATCTTCCGGGTCGCGACGTCGCGTCCCTGCGAGAGGATGACGTTGCGTGCCTTGAGCGCCTCCTCCCTTATCTCGCTCTTGATGACTTCCCCTTCGGCGCGCGCCTTGGCAATGGCCGCGTCGTATTGCGCCTGCAACTCCTTGCCTTCCTCGACCATGGAGCGGGCTTCGGCGTGCGCACCCTCGGTCCTGCGTTCCCGTTCCGCCATCAGACGCCCCACGGGCCCGAACAGGACCCGGCGCAGAATGCTCCAGAGGATCAGGAACAGGACAATTTGGACCACCAGGGAAAAGTCTATGCTGATCATGCTTCGGATTCGGTGCTGATGACGCCGGACTCGGACGTGAGCCCGGGTCAAAGGAAATACGGAGATGGCGTGAACCGAGATGTCGTCAGGTAGCCTCTGGCCTCGATATAGTCGTCGTTCCTTCCCCGTGTTTGCTCTCCGACGTCAACCGCAAAAACGGAGTGAAGTTCCCGGAAAGGGAACGCCTCGATAGTCTGCCCGGTTGTTCCACGGATGCGCGGCCCTGTGGGGCCGCGCCCGCGGAGTCGCCGCTTGCAGTCTGAGGAAAGGAAACCCTCTTCCAACTGCCAACCACGGACAGGTCGGTCTATAGCATTCACCCCTGTGCTTGTCAAAAGAGCGTGCCGAGTGGGCCGGGACACCGTTGACCTCCGTTGGCCGGCGCTACCCGTTTCCCATCATCATGGCAGCAATCCGGTCCAGGTCGTCCTGCGAATAATACTCGATTTCCAGCTTTCCCTTGTCGTCACGGGCTCGGTGCATGAGCCTGACGCGGGTGCCGAGGCGGCGCTGCAACGTTTCAACCAAGTTCGACAGGTCGGGATCGAGACGGTTTTCGGTTTTTGTCCGTCCCGCGCCATTCAGTCGCTTGACCAGGGCTTCGGTTTCGCGGGTTGACAGTTCCTTGGCCATGACCTCGCGGGCGGCCCCTGCCAGCATCGATCGGTCGTTAAGGCCCAGGAGTGCCCGGGCTTGACCCGCGGCCAACTCGCCGCGAGCGACGTGTTCCTTGACCTGGTCGGGCAGGGACAGGAGCCTCAACGAGTTGGCGACCGCGGACCGGCTCCTGCCGACCTTTTCCGCCACCTGTTCCTGAGTCAGGTCGAATTGTTCCTGGAGCTCGGCGAAGGCGGCCGCTTCCTCGATGGGGTTCAGGTCCTCACGTTGGAGGTTCTCGATCAGGGCCAGCAGCAACGAGTTCGGATCGGGCGTTTCATGAATGATAATAGGTACTTCTGAGAGTCCAAGCCTCCGCGCGGCGCGCAGCCGCCGCTCGCCCGCGATCAATTCGTAGCCGCCTGCTCTGGTGCGCACAACCAAAGGTTGGAGCATGCCGCTGGACTCTATTGAACTGGCCAGTTCCTCTATCTTCGCATCGTCGAAGACTCGCCTCGGCTGGTTCGGATTCGGTACGATCAACGAAGGGGAGACTGCCAGGGGCGGCGTCTCCGAGGGGGAATCCTCCACTACCGGTTCATTGTTCGGGAGCAGGGCCTCGAGACCCCGCCCGAGTCTATTCTTCTGCATGACTTTGCTCCTTTTGACCCATCAATTCGGCAGCGAGGCTCAGGTAGCTCCGTGCCCCTGTCGAACGGGCATCGTAGAGCAGTGTCGGCATTCCATGGCTGGGACTTTCGCTCAGCCGAACGTTTCGGGGGATGACGGTACGGAAGACATTGCCGGGAAAGTGGCTTCGAACGTCTTCAGCCACCTGTGCCGAGAGATTGCTGCGCCCGTCATACATGCAAAGGACGACCCCCTCGAACTGGAGGTGTTGATGGTAGGATCTCTGTACACGCTTCATCGTGTCCAGAACGGCACTGAGGCCTTCTAGGGCATAGTACTCGCACTGAAGGGGGACCAGCAGCGAATCGGCGGCAACCAACGCATTGAGAGTGAGAAGCCCCAGGGACGGCGGACAATCCAGCAGGATGTAGTCGAACCGATACCTGACGGTCTCCAGAGATTGTCTAAGCCGCCCAATGCGGTTTTCCATGTCGATCATCTGAAGTTCCGCGCTCACCAGATCGCGGTTGGCAGGCAACAGGAACAGCGAAGGCATTTGCGTGGCGCAGAGTGCCTCGGTGACGAAACAATTCTCGAGCATCACGTCGTAGATGCTCTTGTTGAGAGACTTGGGATCGACTCCGAAACCTGTCGTGCTATTGCCCTGCGGGTCCATGTCCACGATCAGGACCCTCTTCGTAGCGACTGCCAGAGACGCGCCGAGATTCACCGCCGTGGTGGTCTTCCCAACCCCGCCCTTCTGATTGGCTATGGCGATGATCTTTCCCAAAAGTGATTTATAATCAATAGGTTACGATATTTCCAGACGCTTCTTTTCCAGGAGCCTGGACCCATTTCCATGCCTCGCAGTAGACTGTTGCCTTACTCAGACAGGCTCCTACCACGCCCGGAACCGAAAAGGAAGGCCCGTGTTTCACGTGAAACATGATTGTGGAGCGCTCGCGGGCCGGTCATGATTCCGGCGACGCTCTTTGCATTTTTTGGAAAGTCAGCACGGTTCTTCGCTCTCCGCCGAAAGGCAGCTCGAAGCGGATGCTTTGCCGTTCAATGAGCCCACACCCTGAAAGGCTACCTCGGAGATCGTCCAGAACAGCGGCTCCTTTTGGACCTTGCATGAGGATGGCGATGCCGCTTGGCGCCAGCAACTCTCCGCTCACCTTCAGGAACCCGCGAGTATCAGAAAGCCCGCGGGTAATGGTCTCTTCCATGGGTGGTATTGGTTGTGCAGATAGATCCTCCAGGCGGCTCTCGATCACATGGACATCTGTGAGCTTCAGGACCCGCATGGCGTGTCTCAAGAAATTCGCACGCTTGCGGCGCGGCTCTACCAGATACACACGTTTGTCGGGAAGCATCAGCTTGATAGGAATTCCGGGAAATCCCGCTCCGCTACCGACGTCCAGAATGCTGCCGTCACGCCTCAAGATGGGTACTACGGAAAGACAATCCAGGAAATGAAGACGTACGACGAGTTCCGGCTGGCGGACGGCCGTAAGGTTCAGGCGGCTGTTCCAGAACGAAAGGAGCGACCGATACCGGCCAAACGCGCCGATCTGCTGTGGTGTGAGTTCGAAACCAAGAAACTTGGCGCCGGTGATCAGGAGTTCCTCGTTCTCGGTGTCGTGTGGCTCCTTCCGGGATACCATGAGCTCCTGCGCGAAAGGGAAGGGTAAAGGGTGGTTTCGGTGGGCTCAGCCTGCTTTCATCTTGTAAAGATATAGGGAAAGCGCGGAGATGGCTGCCGGTGTCACACCCGAAATCCTGTAGGCCTGTCCCAGGGACCGCGGCCGCACGTGGGTCAGTTTTTCCTTTATTTCACGGGAAAGTCCGTTGATCCTGGCGTAATCCAGGTCTTTGGGCAGTGTTACGTTCTCCATCTTCTGGAATCGCTTGAGGCCCTGGGCCTGTCGTTCGACGTAACCGCTGTACTTGATGGCGACCTCCACCTGCAGCGCCACGTCGGCTGGCACGTCCAGCAATTCGGGACAGAAAGTCGCCAAATCTCGGAAGGTTAGCTCGGGACGACGTAGCAGTTGCGCCAACGATGAAATGTTTCGGATGGGCGCCGTCCTCAGGGTGCTGAGCCGGGCCTGGACTGATTGCGACGGATTGATACGCGTCGTCTCGAGTCTTTCAGTCAACCCGTTGATCCGGTCCTGTTTTCCGGCGGTCCGCGCGTGTGCCTCCGGGGTGACGAGCCCGATGCGGTGGCTCAACTCAGTCAGGCGTAGGTCCGCATTGTCCTCTCGGAGCAACAAGCGGTATTCGGCGCGGGAGGTAAACATCCGGTAGGGTTCGCCGTCCGTTCCCTTGGTTACGAGATCGTCGATCAGCACGCCGATATAGGCCTGGTCGCGTGAAAGCACCAACGGCTCTTCCCCGCGGATGCTCAGGACGGCGTTGATGGCGGCGATGAGGCCCTGGCTCGCGGCCTCCTCATATCCCGTCGTTCCGTTGATCTGGCCGGCCAGGTAGAGGCTGTCGAGGGCTTTGGTCTCCAGGGTCGGCTTCAGTTGGGTCGGTTCCACATAGTCATACTCGATGGCATAGCCGGGCCTCATGATCTCGGCGTCCTCCAGGCCTTCGATGCTGTGGACCATCTCGACCTGAACATCGAGCGGAAGACTGGTGGATATGCCGTTCGGATAGACTTCCACCGTGTCATGGCCCTCGGGCTCAAGAAAGATCTGGTGCCTTTGCTTGTCGGCGAAACGCACCACCTTGTCTTCGATGGACGGACAGTAACGCGGTCCGCGGCTCTTGATGACTCCGGAGTACATGGGCGAGCGGTGGATCGCCGCTCGGATGATCTCGTGGGTGGCGGGGTTGGTGTACGTAATATGGCAGGGGATCTGTTTCTGCTCGATTCTCTCCGTGCCAAAGGAGAACGGTACGGGCCTTTCGTCGCCATACTGCACAGAAAGCTTGGAATAATCAATGGTTTGGGCGTTTAGACGCGGACAGGTGCCGGTCTTGAGCCGGCCCAGCCGTAGACCCAACGCACTCAAACATCCGCTCAGGCCTTGGGCGGCAAAATCCCCGGCCCGGCCGGCGGAATAATTGCGATCGCCCACGTGGATAACGCCCTGGAGAAACGTCCCGGTGGTCAAGATGGTCTTCTTGGCCTCGAATACCTCTCCCATCTGGGATTCGACGCCTGTGACCCGCCCGTCGTCATACAGGAGCGCCTCGACGCTGGCTTGCTTGAGGGTCAGATTCTCGCAGTTCTCCAGCACACGTTTCATTCGCTGGCGGTAAAGGGCCTTGTCCGCCTGGGCACGAGATGCCCGGACGGCCGGCCCCTTCCTCGTGTTAAGCACGCGGAACTGGATACCGGTCTCGTCGATGGCCCGGGCCATCTCGCCGCCAAGCGCGTCTATTTCCTTGACGAGATGACCTTTCCCGATGCCGCCAATGGCAGGATTACACGACATCTGGCCGATATGGTCGAGGTTCAAGGTCAACATCAACGTGTCGAACCCCATGCGAGCAGCCGCCAAAGAGGCTTCAATGCCTGCATGTCCGGCTCCGACTACAATGACGTCGTAGATCCTGCCTTTTGCCTTACCTGATTGTTTCACGTGAAACATACCTCGCCGACTGACTGTTCACGACCCCGATTGTGCCAAGTTTCCCGATAAATTTCCACGCCTTGGCGGCCGGCAGCTTGCCGTCCCACCCAAGAGCCTGTCCAAGTAAGCGACGCTACTTCCCGATGCAAAACTGTGAGAAAATACGGTCGAGAATGTCGTCGTTGGTTACGGTGCCGATGATTTCCTCCAGACTATCGCGGGCCTCCTGCAAGTCCACCGCTACGATGTCGGGCGGCATACCCTGATCTATTGCACGATGGACCTCCACCAGGCTCACCCGTGCCCGTTCCAGCGCGGCTTTGTGGCGAACATTGGTTACGACCACCTCCGGCTCTTCCGCGGAGTCCAGGAAGCAATCGCGCAAGGCAGCCTTCAATCCATCCAGCCCTTGGTTGGTCAGCGCCGACACCTCAACCTGTTGCAGACCAGGGAGACAGTCCGAAACGGCCGGCCGCTCGATCCTCTGTTGCAGATCAAATTTGTTGATGACGACGAGCCCCTGCCTTTCCCGCACTCTCTCCATCACATCCATGTCTTCACCGGTAAGCGGCGACGACCCATCGAGGACCAGTACGCACCCCTGGCTTTCCGCGAGTCTTTCGAGAGTCACGTCGATGCCGATCTGCTCCACACCTTCGGTCCTGTCTCGGATGCCGGCGGTGTCCCACAAGACCACGGGTAACCCGTTGAGGTTCACTGTCTCTTCTATGAAATCACGGGTGGTCCCCGGCGTCGCAGTGACAATCGCCCGGTCTACCCCCAGCAGTGCGTTCATCAGGCTCGACTTGCCGACGTTCGGGCGCCCTACGATGCATACCCGGACGCCCTCCCGAATCAGCCGACCCCACTCATAACTGTCCACGAGGAGGGTGATTTTATCAACGATCCCAACAACCTTCCGGGCCAACTCTTCGCGCTGGAGCAGCTCGATTTCTTCTTCCGGGAAGTCTATCGCCGCCTCCACTTGAACGAGTGCATCCACCAGTTGTTCCCGGAGCCCCTGTACCTCCTGGGACAGGCCGCCCTCCATCTGGCCCAAAGCCACATCAACAGCCTTGTCCGTGCGCGAACGGATAAGGTCCAGCACGGCTTCGGCCTGGGTCAAATCCAACCGCCCATTCAAAAAAGCTCTTTTGGTAAACTCTCCGGGTTCCGCATACCGCGCTCCCCGCGCCAGCACCAGACCAAGTAACTGCCGAACCACAAAGGGGCCTCCGTGGCAGTGTATCTCCACGGTGTCCTCGCCCGTATAGCTCCTGGGCCCCTGGAGAAACGCGAACATCACCTCGTCCACGAGAGAGCCACGAGCCGGATCCCGAACCTTCCCGTAATACAACCGGTGCGACTTCCACTCGACGTCCTCTCGGGCGAGGATCTCCCGGCCGATGTGCTTGGCATCCGGACCGCTCAAGCGGACCATGGCCACTCCCCCTTCTCCCGGGGGCGTGGCCACTGCTGCAATGGTATCAGCCTTGTACATAAGGGAACGTCCGACTTCTTCACGTCCTGCTCATTATATCTCATCCGACCTCGGTGTGCGTGAGGTGCAGCGGTTTCTCACGGCTCGTACCGGTTTTCCACGGCTCGTACCGTTGTCGCGTCATCAGCCGCCCCCCTTTGTTCGCCTCTGCTGAAAAACTGTGTTAGATACAATGGTTGGAGCGCCATGAAACGAGCTACAGACGACCTCAGAATCGAGAATCTACGTCCCTTGGTCCCGCCGATGATTTTGCTGGACGAAGAATTGCCGATCACCGACCGGGCCACCGCGACGGTCACCACTGCCCGCCGTGAGATCGGCGACATTCTCAGCGGTCGCGACCAGCGACTCCTGGTCATCGCCGGCCCTTGCTCCATACACGACTCCAAGGCCGCAATCGAGTACGCCGGCCGTCTGAAGCGGGAAGCCGATCGTCTTGCCGAAGACCTGCTCGTCATCATGCGTGTCTATTTCGAAAAACCTCGCACGACGGTGGGATGGAAAGGCCTCATCAACGACCCCAATCTCGACGGGAGCTTCAACATCAACCAGGGATTGCGACTCGCCCGGGGCTTGTTGCTCGATCTCGCCAACATGGGGTTGGCAGCAGGATCGGAGTTCCTGGATACCATCACTCCCCAGTTCACGGCCGACCTGGTGTCATGGGGCGCCATCGGCGCGCGCACGGCCGAGAGCCAGGTGCACCGCGAACTGGCCTCGGGGTTGTCCATGCCCGTGGGGTTCAAGAACGGCACCGGCGGTTCGATCCAGATCGCCATCGACGGAGTGCGGGCCGCGCGGCACCCGCACCACTTCCTCGGGGTCACCGGCCAGGGGATCGCCGCGATCATCTCCACGTCGGGGAACGAGAGTTGCCACGTCATCCTGCGAGGCTCCAACAACGGCGCCAACTTCGACCGGGCCGTGGTGGATGACACCGCGCAAGCGCTACGCGACGCCGGCCTTACGCACCGCGTACTGATCGACTGTAGCCACGGCAACAGCCAGAAAGACTACCTGCGCCAGCCAAAAGTCTGTAGCGACGTATGCGATCAGGTCGCCGCCGGATCCGACAACATCTGCGGCGTCATGATGGAGAGCCATCTCGTCGCTGGCCGCCAGGACATCAAACCCGACACTCCTCTGACCTACGGCCAAAGCGTCACCGACGCCTGCATCGACTGGGAGACCACCGTACCGATGCTCGAAGACCTCGCCCGCGCCGCGGCCGACCGGCGCTCCTGATCGATTCGATCAGGGACTCGACTCTATCCCGCAGTCCAAGCTCCGACCCTCCACACTAATCATCCAGCAGCGGGCTCAATCCCGCCCAGTCCACCACCGGCGGAGCGCAGGTGAAGTTCCGGCACACATAGACCGTCGGCTTGCCGTCGATCTGCGTTTTGCCCTCCAGAAGCGGGGAGATTTCCTCCAGGCGCGCGTCCGGGCTCACCCACCGGAGCGTCTTGTTGGGCAGGTAGCTGTCCTGCACCTGATTCACCAACGCTCGCGCCTCCGGGTCATCCTTCCCCGCCACCAGGACGATCTCCGCCGGCTTCGAGAGATGGAAGTCCAGCGCTGCGAGCATGGTGGACATGCCGAACGGCTCCTTGGCCATGACCTCGTAGTGAAGGCGCAGGATCTTCTCTGCACGATCCAGGAGATCCTGTTCACCCGTGTAGTGGTAGAGCCGCAGGAGTACCTGCGCCGCCACCGAGTTGCCCGACGGGATGGAGCTGTCGAAGCCGGGCTTGGTACGGCTGATGAGTTGCTCGTGGGACTTGCCCGTATAGAAGAACCCGCCGTTGGCCTCGTCCCAGAACTCCTCCACCATGGTCCGGGCCAAGGCCGCGGACCGATCCAGCAGATCGGCCTCGAAAGTCGCTTCGAACAGGTCCAGCAGGCCGGCGGTGAGGAAGGCATAGTCGTCCAGATAGCCGAGCAGCTTGGCCTGCCCGTCCTTGTAGGTGTGGAGCAGCAGACCCTTGTCGAACATGCGCGTGAAGATGAAATCCACGGTCCTGGCGCCCGCCTCCCGGATGCGGCCATCGCCGGTGATGGCGTAGGCCGCGGCGACGCCCGACAGCATCAAGCCGTTCCAGGAGACGATGACCTTCTCGTCGCGAAAGGGCTTGACCCGCTTCTCCCGCTCCGTGAAAAGACGCGCCCGGGACTCCGCCAGCACCGTTTCGATCTCCTGCCGGTCCTTGCTGAAATACTTTGCCGCCTGCTCGACGGTCAGGACAGGATGCGGGATGTTCTTGCCCTCGAAGTTGCCAAGGTCCGTGACGTCGTAGACCCGGCAGAAGATCTCGCCGTGCTCCTTGCCGAGGAGGTCCAGGACTTCCTCGCGGGTCCACACGAAGAACCTGCCTTCCTCGCCCTCGCTGTCCGCGTCCTGGGCCGAGTAGAACCCGCCTTCGGGCTGACACATCTCCCGCAGCACGTATTCCAGGGTCTCTTCGACGATGCGCTTGAAGAATCCGTCCCTGGTGACGCGGTAGGCCTCGGCATAGACCTGTGCGAGTTGACCGTTGTCGTAGAGCATCTTTTCGAAGTGGGGCACGAGCCACTTGTCGTCCACCGAGTATCGGTGGAAGCCGCCGCCGAGCTGGTCGTACATGCCCCCTTGGGCGATCTTCCGAAGCGTCTCGGTGATCATCTCCTTGTACCGCTCGTTTCCCGACAGCCGGTACGACCGCAGGAACAGGTTGTAGACCCCGGCGTTAGGGAACTTGGGGGCCCTGCCGAAGCCGCCGTGGGCGGCATCGTAGGCCGGCGTCAGGCCGTCCGCCCCCCGTGTGACGACGTCCACGCTCAATTCGTTGCCGGTCTCGCTGAGCACGCTCATGCGGTCCAACGCCGCCACGATCTGATCGACGTTCCTGGCCACGTCCTGCGGCTTGTTCCGGTAGGCCTCCACCACCGCCAGCAACACCCGGGGGAACCCCGGCATGCCTTGCCGGTCCTCCGGAGGGTAGTAGGTACCGCCGAAAAACGGCTTCCCCTCAGGGGTCAGGAACACGGTCATGGGCCAGCCGCCCCGTTTGGTCAGCATCTGCACGGCGTTCATGTAGATCTCGTCCAGATCCGGACGTTCCTCCCGGTCCACCTTGATGCTGACGAAGTTGTCGTTCATCAACGCTGCGATGGACTCGTTCTCGAAGGACTCGTGCTCCATCACGTGGCACCAGTGACAGGCCGAGTAGCCGATGCTGAGGAGTACAGGCTTGTCCTCCGAACGGGCCTTGGCAAAGGCCTCCTCCCCCCAGGGAAACCAGTCCACCGGGTTGCCGGCGTGCTGCAACAGATACGGGCTCGTCTCGTTGGCCAGGCGGTTCATCGATATGTGCTCCTATAGCGCTTTCCGGAGGAGTTCGTACGGGTCTGCGGGGCCTGCAACCATGTTCGCTATCCATACTTGCGGATGACCGCGACCACCACGCCGCGGATCTCCACGTCTTCTTCCTCGGCGACGATGGGGGCGAGCCGCTCGTTGGCGGGCCGCAGCAGCACTTTCCGGCCCTGACGGTGGAACCGCTTGACCGTGGCCTCGCCCCGGACCAGGACAAGCACGGTGTCGCCTTCCCGCGCCGTGGGCGTCGACTGCACCAGGATGAGGTCGCCGTCCCGGATCTGCTCCTCGATCATGGTATCGCCCTTGACGCGCAGGGCAAACGTGTCCGGGCTTCGCACCAGTTCCTTCGGTACGCCCAGGATGTCGTTCACCTCCACCGGCTCCATGGGCACGGTCATCAGACCAGCTTAGCAGCCTTCGGAATCCAACCGGTAGAGCACGTTGTTGAAAACTGCGGCGGCGGGGCGCCGGGGCAGCCGATTCCGTTTCCATCGGATTTGTTCCGGGAAAGCTCCGGGGCGTTCCCTACGGCGTTTTCCGCGTCCCGGCGCGACGGTTCTTCTGATATTTCCTGACCGCCACGTTGTGCTCCCGCAGGCTTCGGGAAAAGTGGTGGCTGCCGTCGTTCCTGGACACGAAATACAGATATCCGACCGCTGCCGGAAATAGCGCCGCCTTCATGGCCGCCAAACCGGGATTGGCGATAGGACCCGGGGGCAAGCCGCGGATCTTGTAGGTGTTGTAGGGACTGGGGCTCCGAAGATCCTCGCGCGTCAGGTTCCCGTTGAAATTCTCCAAACCGTAGATGACCGTCGGATCGCTCTGAAGCCGCATACCCCGCTTCAAGCGGTTGTGGAAGACCGCGGAGACCAGCGGCATCTCGTCACCGGATCCGGCTTCCTTCTCGATAATGGACGCCAGGGTTACCAACTCGTGCCGGGTCATGCCGAGTTCCCGGGCGCGCGCGACCATGTCCGGAGTGACGGTATCCTTGAACTCCGCGAACATGGTCTTGACGATCTCTGCCTCGGTGGCAAGCGCGCGGAAGTGATAGGTGCTGGGGAACAGATAGCCTTCCATCCTGTCGACCCCCAGAGGGGAGAGGACGGCCGGATCGCTCACCGCTGCGGCAAACCCCGCGGGCGTCACCAATCCTGTTCGTTCGAGCAACCCGCCGATCTGCCGGACCGTGAACCCTTCGGGAATGGTGACCTTGTAGAAGACGGTCCTGCCACGGACGAGTCCGTCGAGCACCGACCGTGGCGATACCGCGCCCTCGAAGCGGTACAGGCCGCGATGCACTTTCGTATCGAGCCCGCAAAGCCAGGTCCAGAACACGAACAGCCGGGGCTGGGAGACAACGCCCTTTTCGCCGAGTTCCCGGGCCACGGCCGTAAACGTGTCGTCGCGCCGGATTTCGATCTCCGCAACCGATGAATGGCCGTGATACGGGGTCCACAGAAACGCGGCCACGTAACCGAGAACGAAAAGAACGGCGAGAAGAAGGAGACCGCCGGCAACGAGCAGGTCTCTACGACTGGTGAGGGGGGACACCGGCACCGTCAGTTGTCGGTTACGTTCACCTTCATCCATCCTTCGATCTGCTTCAGGAAACCGGAGAACGGATCCTTCTTGGACGAGGCCGCGAAATAGGTCTTGTGCATGTAATCGAGCGCCCCGGAGAAGTACTCGAACTTCTCGGAGAGCTCCTGGAAGAGCAGGAACCCGGTCCGGTAGAGCGAGAGGTCCACTTCGGACACCTTCCAGTAGGAGCGGCTGCCTTCCTTCAGGTAATAGTCCAGATAGCCGCCGCGCTCGACATGAGAACGGAAGATCCCGCTCATGAACAACGTATAATCCCCCATATACTTCCGCAGCCGCCGTTCCTGCATGAGGGGGTTCTCACGCGAGAACGTTGCCTCGTCCTCCACCAACATCTCCACCACGCTGTCGGGCCTGTGGTTCCTGCGGGAGCGCAAGCGATACAGGCGGTCACTGCGGGCGAACTCCGTCAGCACGTCCGCCACGTACCCCGTCACCTCGGTATCGCGGATTCCCAGCTCGCCGAAGCATCGTTGCGTCATATCGAGGAAAAACCCCTGTAAACGGTCTTTTGAAAGGATATTTGTCATGGCATCACCCGTGGCAGAGTATGCCACCCGGAAACGGGGGGATGTCAACCCTATTTGACATGCATGGCACTAATCTGTTGAGACTCGGTTCAGGGACCCTTTCAGTGAAGATATACAAAGCGCTGACCATCGCCGGCTCGGATTCGGGAGCCGGAGCCGGCCTGCAGGCCGACCTCAAGACCTTTGCCGCCCTGGGGGTCTACGGCACGTCGGTGGTCACCGCCATCACAGCCCAGAACACCACCGGTGTGACTCGAGTCCTCGAAACGCCGGCGCCCCTCGTCGCCGCCCAGATCGACGCCGTCATGGAGGACATCGGCGCCGACGCGGCCAAGACCGGCATGCTCGTCAACGCCCGCATCATCCGCGCGGTGGCCGACCGGGTCGTGGCGCACGGAGTCGAGCACCTGGTAGTGGACCCGGTGATGGTAGCCAAGGGAGGGCACGTGCTCCTGCGTCCAGACGCGGTACGGACGTTACGGACCCGCCTGTTCCCTCTGGCCACGGTGGTCACCCCCAACCTCCCCGAGGCGCAAGCGCTGACGGGCGTGCAGGGGACCGGCGTGCGCGCCATCCGGGAAATGGCCAAGCGCATCGTGGGCACAGGCGCCGGCAGCGTCGTGGTCAAGGGGGGTCACCGAAGGGGACCCGCCACCGATCTGTTCTATGACGGCGCCGTCTTCCAGGAGTTCCCGGCCCCGCGAATTCGGACGAGAAACACCCACGGCACCGGCTGCACGTATTCGGCGGCGCTGGCCAGCGGCCTGGCCCGGAACAAGCCTCTGGAGACCGCGGTTCTCGAGGCCAAGGAGTTCATCACCGAGGCGATCCGCCGAGCGTTCACCATCGGGGCAGGGCACAGCCCGGTGCATCACTTTCACGGGTACTGGGGCGCAGAGCGTGCCCGGTAACCTTCGATCCCGTAACCTGGGGGCCAAAGACACCGGAGCAACATTCTCATGTCCGCGACCGCTGCCGCCTTCCGGTTAAGATCGCGCACCGCGCTTTCTGTCTATCGGCGCCTGCGATTTGCGGTCGAGGCGCTCTACCCGGCCTTCGGCACCGCCAACGTGTTGCTCGCCTCGAACACGAGGGCGACTTCGACGTTGTCGGGCACCGCGAAATCCGGCGCCCCCTTGACCTGAAGGAGCCTTTCGCCGACCTGGACATCGATCCGGCAGGCGTCGCCGAGGAAGGCCACGTTGCGGACCGTGCCCGACAGCCTGTTGCCACCCTCTCTCCGCTCCGCCTCAGCCGCTGACAGCCGGATGGTTTCGGGCCGGATGGAGACGGCCACCTCCTCTCCCGCCTGCATCACCCCGCTCTTCAGGCAGACCAGCCGGCGGCCGGCGGCGACCTCCACTTCCACAGTGTCTCCCTCGGTCCGGACGACCTTGCCGTCCAGCAGGTTGGTGCTGCCGACGAACTTGGCGACGAAATCGTTGGCCGGCCGAAAGTAGATCTCCCGCGGCGTGCCGGTCTGGATGACGTTGGCCTGGTCGATGACGGCTATCTGATCGGACAGGGTCAGGGCCTCGGCCTGATCGTGGGTGACGTAGACGGTGGTGATGCCGATCTGCCGTTGCAGGCGCTTGAGCTCGACCCGCATCTCCTCGCGCAGTTGGGCGTCGAGGTTGGAGAGGGGCTCGTCCAGGAGCAGCAGGCGCGGGGTCTTGACGATGGAGCGGGCCAGGGCGACGCGCTGCTGTTGGCCGCCTGAAAGGCGGGTGGCCGGGCGGGACTGGAAGCCGGCCAGATCCACGGTCCGCAAGGCCTGGTCCACGGCCTCCTCGACCTCGCTCCGCGAGTACCGGCGGTCTTTCGCAACGGTCAGCGGAAAGGCGACGTTCTCGGCCACGGTCATGTGAGGCCAGATGGCATAGGACTGGAACACCATGCCCACCTCCCGCCGGTTCATGGGCACATTGATACCGGCGGCGGAATCGAACAGCACGTCGCCCTCCACCGCGACCCGGCCCTCATCGGGGGTCTCCAGCCCGGCCAGACACCGCAACGTGGTGGTCTTGCCACACCCCGAGGGCCCCAGCAGCGTAAAGAACGTGCCGTTCTCCAGCGAGAAGGAGGCATTGCGGATACCACCCGCGATGGCGTCCGTGGTGTTGGCGAAAATCTTGGTCAGCCGCTCGATCTCAAGCATGGCATGGCTTTCTATCCGGGGCCGGACCGTCACGACCCGCAGCGGCCAGCACCACCAGGGCGTCGAGGGCGATGCCGCCCCTCCGGCGCAGCACAAAGGGGTTGACGTCGATGGATTCGAGCCGGTCACCGAGGTCACAGGCGAGCCGCGACACCGCCATCAACGCCTTGACCAGCGCCTTTCGGTCCAGGGCCGGCGCTCCCCGGTACCCGTCGATCAGCCGCGCGGCCCTGGTGCGCGCGACCAGGGCGGCGACGCCGGCCTCATCGAGGGTGGGGGCGGCAAAGGCGACGTCGCGATAGAGCTCCAGGGCCACCCCGCCCGATCCGAACATCACCATCGTTCCCATCTCCGGATCGCGCGAGGCGCCGATGACCAGTTCCAGGTCTCCGGCCACCTGCTCGGCCACCAGCACGCCCTCGATAGCGACTCCCTTGGCCTTGCGCGCGACGCTGCGCAGGATCGTGCCATGGCCCTGGCGCACGGCGCTCACGGTTCCGTTGTTCAGCAGCACGCCGCCCGCGTCGGACTTGTGCGTCAGGTCGGCCCCCACGGCCTTCAACACCACCGGGAATCCGATAGCGCGGGCGACCCGCGCTGCCTCCGCGGCGCTTCCGGCCAGCCGCTCCCTGGGGGTCCGAAGGCCGTAGGCCCGGAGCAACGCCTTGGACTCGACTTCCGACAGCGGCGTCGGGCCGGGCCTGTCGCCGGTCTGCTCCAGCAATCGCCGCACCGCTGCCGGTGGAGCCGGCTTGTCGCGCCGCTTTGCGGCCGCCTTCTTCGAAGACCGCATGGCGTAGGAGATGACGGACCGGACCGTGCGCAGCGACTTGTCCGCTTCCTGCAGGAACGCCACGTGGCGCAGGCCGTCGCGCAAGTTGCGGGCATAGTCGTTCAGGCCGTGCGAGATCATGGTGACGAAGGCGATGGGCTTGCGCGCCCGGGCCGCCAGCGCGTTGACGGCCCGCATGTTGTGCTCCTTGTCCCCGGCCTCGGGGCTCCGCAGCAACTCCTCCTGCAGCAGCAGCGTGTCCACCCCGGGGTCATCCAGCATGGCCTCGACGCAACGGATGTAAGTCTCGCGGCTGGTCAGCGCGCCAAAGCCCGAGTCCAGCGGATTGCCGATGACGGTGCCGACGCCGAGCAGCTTTCCCAGGCGCTTGCGGGTCTTGGCGGCAAGCGGCGGAAAGGACAGGCCGTGGGCCGCGGCCTGGTCCAGCAGCACGCCGCGCAGGCCGCCGGAGAAGGTCATGGCGCCCAACCCGTCGCCCTTGGGCAGCCGGGCGTGCAGCAGGTACTCCGCCATCTCCACCACGTCGTCGAGGGTAGCCACGCGAACCGCGCCGGCGTCGCCGGCGATGGCGTCGAAGGCGGCGATGGACCCGGCGAGGGCGCCCGTATGGGCCAGAGCGGCCGCCCGGCCGTTGTCCGACGTCCCGAGCTTGACCACGATCACCGGCTTTCCGGCCTCCCTCGCCGCGGCGCAGGCGGCCAGGAACCGGTGCGGCTCGCGTACCGCTTCCAGATACGAGACGATCACCCGGGTCTGCGGGTCGGCCGCGAAATACTCGATGTAGTCCGCGGTCTTGAGCCCGGCCTCGTTGCCGCTGGTGACGATATAGCCCACGTCCATGCCACGCTCTTCGAGCGTACGCTTGAGCGCCATCACCAATCCGCCCGACTGCCCGACGATGGCGATGGGGCCGGGTTCGGCGCGCTGCGGCCGGTTGTCGGTCATGGTGACGAATTTGGCGCGGCCGTTGAAGTTGCCGAGGCAGTTGGGCCCGGAAACCGCGATCCCCAACTCTGCGATGGCAGCGGAGAGTTGCCTGCCGCGCTCGACGGCAACGGGATCGGGCGCTTCGTCGAAACCGGCCGACACCACCGTCGCGCTGCGCGCCCCCGCGGCCGCCCCCTCGCGCAGGGTCGCCTCCACGAACGGCGCCGGCACGAACACCGCCAGATGGTCGGGTGGCTCGGGCAGCTCGGAGTAGCCCGTATAGCACCGCGTGCCCCAGACCTCCTCGCGCCTCGGGTTGAGCGGATAGACCGAGCCGCCATAGCCGTAACGGCCGAGATTGCGCCAGCAGCGCTGAGCCCAGTTCCCCGGCTTGTCGGTGGCGCCGACGATGACCACGTTGTGCGGGTCGAGCAGCGCCTCCACGTCGGGGCGTGGGTTCAGTGCGGGTCGTGATGATGGGGAATTTCCCGAGTTCATGTGCGTCGGTCGATCGTCGATGGATCAGTTGCCGTAGGCAGTGGCGCCGGTCTGGCGCGCCGTGTAGTAGAACAGACTCGCGATCACGGTCATGACCGCGGTCCAGACCAGTCCCAGGGCGGCCAGCTCGGTACTCTGCCCGTTGGTCCAAAGATCGAACATTTCCACCGCGACCATCTGTGCGTCCGGTCCCGACAGCAGGATCGGCAGCGACAGCACGCGCGCCGCTAGAAGAAAGATGAACAGCCAGCCGGACAGCACCGCCGGCGCCAGCAGCGGCGCGACGATGCGGCGCAGGGTGGTCATGGGGCTGGCGCCGCAGACCCCGGCGGCTTCTTCCAGCTCATGATGGATCTGCAGCATGCCCGCGTAGGAATAGCGCATGCCGTAGGGCAGATAGCGGATCACGAAGGCGATGACCAGGATCCATACCGTGCCGTAGATGGGGATGGGCACCTGGAGGTAGATCTGCATCACCGCCACCCCCAAGACGATCCCGGGGAAGATCAGCGGCATGGTGGCGAGCTGGTCGAGAACCCATGCGCCGCTCTTGCGGCGCGCCGCGAACCACCCGGCCACCAGGGTAATGGCCATGGCGGCCGTGGCCGAGACGGCGGCGACGAACAGGGTGTTCCAGAGCAACCCCAGATAGTAGTCCGCGTTCAGCACCGCCTGGTAGTTCTCAAGCGTAAAGAGGGAGAATCCCCTCAGCCGGACCGGCTGGAAGAACGGCAGGAACGACGCCCAGAGCAGCGCCAGCAGCGGCAACACCAGGATCACGAAAAAATTGATCAGGACGATGGCGGTGGCGATATGCCGGCCCCTGCCGAGGTCGAAGATGCGGGCACGATACCCCTTGCCGGTCACCGTGTGATAGCGGTCGGCGCTTTTCGACAGCCGGTTGTAGAAGGCCAGCAGTATGCCCACGATCACCAGCAGGAAGACCGAAAACGAGCTGGCGTGCCCGAAGTCCGGGGGCACCACGTCCGACAGGTCGAGATAGATGTCGGTGGTCAGCACGTTGATCTTTCCCGGAAGCCCCACCAGCGCCGGCACCTCGAACGCCTCGATGGCGCGGATGAAAACCAGCAGGGCCAGCGCCAGCACCGAGGGCAACGCCAGCTTGAGGGTGATCCGCCTGATCGTGTCCCACACGCTGGCGCCGCAGATGCGCGCGGCCTCTTCATACTCCGGGTTGCTGGTGCGGAAGGTGGCAGAGAGCAGCAGGAAGACCAGCGGTGACCACAAAAACCCTTCGACCAGGATCATGCCGCTCATGGAGTAGACGTTGATCAGAACCCCGTTGCTGCCGGTGACCATGCGGTACAGATCGTTGATCGGGCCCGCCTTGCCGAGCAGGAACAGCCACGCGCTCACATAGAGGATGAACGGGGTTCCCAGGGAAATGATCGTCGTGAGATAGGCCAGCGCCTTGAAGGCCGCGTTGGTGCGCTCCACCACCCAGGCCAGCATGGCTCCGAACAGAAGCGCCACCACCGAGCTGCCGACGGCGAAGACCGTCGAGTTCATACTGCTGGTGAAGAGCGCGGGCTCCTGGACCAGCCGGTGATAGTACTGGAGCGTCAACTCGCCCCGGCTGAAATCGGCGTTGGTGGTATACAGGCTGCCCTGCACCAGAAACCAGATCGGCGGCAGCACGAGCAGGGCGATGAGGATCGCCAGCAGCACGCCCGGGATGGCGTATTCGGTCTGGCGAGACGTGAACCACCTCGACATCTGGCCGGCCTCCGCCTCGGCGGCGTGTGTCGGCGGCCCGTGACAGGCCGTCAGGTACCGCAGAGGTGCGGGATCGTCGGAGAAGTATGGGGAGGCAGGGCGCCGTCAGCAGCTTCGCCGCGACGCCCCACTCCAATCAACTAACGGAACAGGTCAGAGTGAATCTTTTTCCACTTCTTGAGCTCGCGATGTACCATCTTGAGCGGCATGATGTTGGCCTTGTAGTTGCCCTCCTTGGGCTTGAGGGTGGGCACCAGGGCCGGCACGTCGGGGTGCGCCGGCAGGTAGTTGGCCTGCTGCAGCACCTTCTGACCGTCCAACGACAGCATGAACTCGATCAGGAGCTTGGCGGCATTGGGATGGCGCGCGCCCTTGATGACGCCGATGGCCGCGATATTGCTGGTCACCGGCTCCATCTTGATCCAATCCACCGGTGCGCCTTTCCTGCCGCTGATGACGGTGTGATGGTTGAAGATCTGCAATGCGATGGGATACTCGCCGGCAATGGCCTGGTCGAGCACCTTGCGAGCGCTGGCGCTGACCGGGATGATCTCCTGCTTGGCCAGCTTCCGCAGATAGGCCATGCCTTTCTCTTCACCCATGGTGATCAGGACGTTGCCGATAAAGCCGGCCGCGCCGGAGGTGGTCGACCTCGGGCTCCAGGCCATCTTGCCCTTCCACTTGGGATCGAGGAGATCCTCATAGGTCTTGGGCGCGTCCGCCTTGGAGACCAGGCTGGTATTGTAGCCCGGCGTCAGGAAATAGAGATGCGTCGCCGACCAGTATCCGTCCGGGTCGCGGAACTCGGCGGGGTACATGCCCGAATTCTTCGGCGTCCATTTCTCCACCAGATTGGCGTCCTTGAGCGCTTCCGCGTTGGACGTCCCGTCGAACGCGTCGCCCAGGATGCGGTTTGCCTTGCCTTCGCTCAGGATCTTGATGGCCGTGTCGGACGAGTTGGCCCGCGAATAGCGCACCTTGATGCCGGGGTACTTCTTCTCGAACGCCGCGACGATGGGCCGCACCGCCTGCTTGACGATCAGCGTCGTATACCAGACCAGCTCGCCTTCCTTCTTCGCCTTCGCATAAAGTTCGCTTTCATAATCGGCGAACGCTACCGTCGCCGCCAACATAAACCCCAACCCCGGTGCAACCGCGCGTAGCAATGACCTCATGACGAATACCTCCCTCATGTCGGTTTGGTCTTTCCCGTCCTGACTGTCTGAAAATCCGGCTATGGAGCGTCCATACGCGGGTGGTGGTGGATTGTCAAATGGCATTGGACCCGGACCCGCCTGCTGGAACAGGCCGCCGGAGGCACCCCGGACGCTGATGACGCAGCCCTCGGCGTGGTCGCCGATGATCCCGCAGTGCGTCCGTCCCCAGGTTCGGAAATAGCCGGTCCTATAGGGCAGGGGAAAGGCGTCGAGCCCTTCCGGACAAGCCGGACGGGCCGTCTATCCGCGGGAACCCGGCCGGTGCAGCTCGAATCGGGGCTCTTCCCCGGCCAATAGACGGCGGACGTTCTCCCTGTGGCGAACCACCACCAGGAACCCAATGATCAGGCTCACCCAAGCCACTTCCTCGGGATAGGAAAGCGCCCACGAGACCGCGGGAGCCAGCACTGCTGCCGACATGGAAGCCAGTGATACCCGCCGGCTTGCCAACACCACCAGGACGAATACCCCCAGCACCACCAGGATTCCCAGGGGCATGGCGGCCAGATAAACGCCGGCCGCGGTGGCTACGCCCTTACCACCCTTGAACCGCAGAAACACGGGATAGAGATGGCCCGCGAAGGCAGCGAGACCGGCCGATGCCGCCGCGGCGTCCCCGAGGTCCATCAGATGGGCCGCCAGGACCGGCAGGAAGCCCTTGGCGACGTCGGCAAGCAGGGTGACGAGGCCCTTCTTCCAGCCCAGCGTCCTCGCCACGTTGGTGGCGCCGATATTGCCGCTGCCGGCGCTGCGCACGTCCACCCCCGCGGAAGATCCCACCAGAAAGCCGGCGGGAATCGATCCCAGGAGATAAGACAGCAGGGTCAGGATGATTGCAGCCATCATGGCATCGGTCCGGCTCGGGCGCCGGCAGATTTCTCCTACCGGGGACAAAAAAAGGGAGGAAGCCCCTTGCGCTTCCTCCCTCCGCGGTCAGGCTTTGTCCTCAAACAGCAGGCTTTTCGTAAACGCTCGGATCCATGTTCGTCGTGGTCCCGACTTTCGCGAGATCATCCTCGAACATCTTGCGGATGTACGCAGGCTGGTCGTAGTACTCGATCTGGTTTCCGCCGGACTTCACGTCCTTGTCGACCTTGGAGATGTCCCCGAAGCCCTCGCCCATGCTGTGCTTGATGCCGCCGAAGCGCAACGGCAGGTAGCGCGCCCCGGTGGCGCCGGTGTTGAAATGCTGGTGGAACATCATCTCCGGCGGCACGAACACGCTGCCGTCGTGCCAGTCGTAACGCTTGGGCTCTTCGCCCTCCCGCCAGAACAGCGAGAATCCCTGTCCCTTGATGATGATGACGTTGAAGCCCGGTCCGTGACGGTGGGCCTTCTTGTAGGTTCCTATGGGAAACTCGGAGATGTGTGCCGCCATGACGCCGTCGCACATCTCGAGAAACACGTTCTTGCCGCCCGCGCCCCGCTCTTTCCACTCCTGGAGGTTGAAGGTCCGCGTATCGGCGATGAAGTTGGTCTCCCAGATGCGGCCGGGATGCTGCGTGCCCTTGCTGGAGAAGTAATCCGGCCGACCGTCGAAGCGGTCAACGAAGTCGTACGGCGCGTTGAAGATGAACTCCTCGTTGTGGAACAGGCTGAAGACGATCGGCATGTTGTTGACCGAGAACAGCCGCGCCGGCTTGTCGCCCTGGCCGTTGAAATGCTGGTGATACACGTTCAAGGGGATCGACATGAGGCTCCCCTCCTGCCACTCGAAGGTCTGCTTCGCCCCCTTGTCGTTCCAGATGGTGGTGGCCCCGCGGCCTTGCACCACCAGGACCAGCTCCTCGTAGAGGTGGCGCATGGGGTTCAGGCTCTTGCCCGCCGGAATCTCGACGATGTAGGCGCCGGTGGCCTCTCCCGCTCCCTCCATGTTGATGATGGTCCCGTCACCGCCCATGCGGTCCCACCACTTGAGCGGCACCTCCTTGAGGTCCTTGATGAAGAACGTTTCGACGATCGGGACCCCTTCACCCTTCTGCCACTTGTAGAAGAAGGGAATGTTGTCCATCGTGGTCTCTATCTCTTCCGCTGGCTTGGCCATAGGCTCCTCCAAACTTCTTGCAAAATTCAAGAGCTATCTCTTACATGAGGCGTTCCGAAAATTCAACAACCGGTGCCGCCCCGAATCCGGCCACCAAACATGACGGGACAGGATCAGGACACCAACATGGCGCCGCGGACAACCGTCTTGACAATGAGAAGACGAAATACTAATTATAAATCGATTAGTATTTCATTGGTATCAGGCGATGAAGATCCCGCGGACCCCGCCGAGCTATGAGGACATACTGTCGAACCTGAAGGAGCCCGCTCAGGTAAGGCGGATGGCCGAAATCCTTGTGAAAGGGGGAATCGGCGCGTCGCCGGGAGGGCGGTATCGGCACTGGGAAAACCTCAGTCGCATCCAGCCTCCGAACGGACTCTCCTCCGAGGAGTGGTGGGCGGCGGTCAAACTTGCGCGCCATCAAACACGAAGGACCATCCCTCTGACGGACAAGGACGGAAAGCCGTTTGCTTACTCTCTCGCGGACCCCGTGCTCGAATTCCTCCACGAAATCGACCGCGACGCGAGCGGGAGAATCACGTCCAGTGACCAGATTGTCAATCCACAAACCCGAGACCGATATATTGAGAGCTCCCTGATTGAGGAGGCCATTACCTCGAGCCAACTTGAAGGGGCGTCAACAACACGCGAGGCAGCGAAGCAAATGATCCGCTCCGGCCGAGAACCGGTTGATCGAAGCGAGAGAATGATCCTCAAAAATTACCGGGCCATCCACCTGATCAAGAATTTCAAGGGAAAACCCCTCACCCCGGATGTCATCTTCAGGATTCACAGAACGCTCACTGAAGGCACGTTGGACACGGTGACCGGACCAGACTATCTGAGAAAACCGGGAGATCATATCGCTGTCTATCACAACGCTGATGGGACCCTGCTCCATACTCCGCCGCCTGCAACGGAAATCACCCGTCACATGGCTGCCATGTGTGATTTCGCAAACAAGACGCGGACAGACGCCTTCCTGCATCCGATCCTCAAAGCCATTATCCTGCATTTCTGGCTTGCCTACGACCATCCGTTCGTCGACGGCAACGGCAGAACGGCCAGGGCGTTGTTTTATTGGTCGGTGCTCTCGCAGGGTTTCTGGATGTTCGAGTTTCTCTCGATTTCCGCCATCATTCGGAAAGCCCCCGCCAAGTACGGCCGGTCCTTCCTCTACACCGAGACTGATGAAAACGATCTGACCTATTTCATTTTGGCCCAACTTCAAGTCATACGACGGGCCATCGAAGTTCTGTACGCGTACCTCGACAAGAAGGCTCTGGAAATTCGGGCAACTGAGCAGATCCTCCGAGCTTCCGTTGCGATCAACCATCGACAACTCGCGCTCCTCGGACATGCCCTCCGTCACCCGGGGATGCGTTATACGATTACGGGACACAAGCAGACCCACAGCGTAACGTACCAGACAGCCAGGACCGACCTTCTTGACCTTGCCTCTCGGAACCTGCTTATCAAGACAAAGACGGGGCTGTTCTTCAGCTTCACCGCACCCACCGACTTGGCGACGCGGCTTCGGACGTTGTCCTGAGTTGGAGCAACTCGCCCGACACGCGCACCCGCATGCGCGGCGCTTTGAACGGGGTTTTGCGGAACGGCCAGCCTCTTCTACTAATTGCAAACAAATTAGTAGTAGTTTAGTATTTCGCAGGGGCACGGGCCGTAAGCTGCCGGTTTGACACCCCTGATCCGGCTTCCCTATATTCAATGCTTCCCTATATTCAATCCTTGCGCGGCGTGGCTACTTTCCATCGCTAGGGAGCTCTCACATGTGGATCAACGAACCGCGGGCGCAACGCGTGCTGGCCGAGCGGGACCTCGACGGCCTGTTCGCCGCCAGCAACATTCCCAACGTCTTCTACCTGAGCGGGGTGTGGCGCCGGCAAGACATTGCCGCCATCGTCACCCGGGACGCGCTGACGGCGCCCTGGCTGGTGATTCCCCGGGCCGAAGTCGACTACATGGTGGACACGGTCCCGCCCGCGGGGGTGGTCACCTACGGGACCTTCTATCGGGTGCTCGAGGACAACGGGCCGCTCACCGAGCGCGAGCAGCGCATCCGCGAGCTCGGCTGCGACCTGGAGCCGGTTGGGGATTTCTTCGAGGGCATCGTCCGAACGCTGGAGAACGCCAGCCTCGACCGGAGCCGGCTCGGCTACGACGAACGGGGCCTGGACCCGGCCCTGGCGAAGCGGCTCAAGGAGCGGCTGCCGCACCTTGAGCTGGTGCCGGCCATGTCGGCGTTCCGGGAGATCCGCATGGTCAAGAGCGCTGCGGAAATCGAGCGCATGACCGAGGCGGCCAGGGTCACCGAGGAGTCCATCTACGAGGCCGCGCACGAGGCCCGTGAGGGCATGACCGAGGCGGAGATGTGCCTCGCCTTCGATCTCGGGCAGGTGCGGCGCGGCGCCGAGCCCAACATGAACCACGTGGGCTTCGGCCGCAGCGCCGCCCTGGGCATGTCCAACGTCCCGGAGGACCGGCTCAAGGTTGGCGACATGATCCGGTTCGACGTAGGGTGCATCTACAAGGGCTACCTGACGGACATGTCCCGGACGTTTTCCTTCGGCCCGCCGGACGAGAAATTCTCCAGCTATTACAACGCCGTACTGAAAGGCCAGGACCTGGCCCTCAGCCTCATCAGGCCGGGCAAGATCGCCTCCGAGATCTTCGACGAAACGGTGACCGAGGTGCGCCAGACCGGCATCCCGCACTACGGCCGCCAGCACGTGGGACACGGCATCGGCCTCGGTCTCGGCGGCTACGACCGCCCCACCATCTCCCCCGGGGACCATACGCCCCTGGAGGCTGACATGGTGCTGTGCATCGAGACCCCGTACTACGAGCTCGGCTGGGGCAGCGTCCAGGTGGAGGACATGATCGTCGTCACCGAAGACGGCTACCGGCGGCTCACCTCCGTGCCGCGGCACCTCCAGGTGCTGGAGCCTCGTTCCTGAACCTGACCCGGCGTTCCCGAACACTGCATGAGCTACCTCACCGGTCTCGTCTGCATCCGATGCGCCGCGTCTTTCGGCATCGAGCCCCGGTTCGACGGATGCCCGGAATGCCGAGGGGAGGCTCCCGCCAATCTCACGCCGCGATACGACCTCGACGACGCCGCCCGGGAGTTCTCCGTCGCCTCGCTGCGTGACCGGCCTCCCGGCATGCGGCGCTACCACGAGCTGCTGCCGCCGGACATCCAGGATGCGGCCACCCTGGGTGAAGGGGATACGCCGCTGCTTCACTGCGAGCGCTACGGGCGCCGGCTCGGCCTCGATCGGCTGTTCCTGAAGGACGAATCACGGAATCCGTCCGGCTCTTTCAAGGACCGGCTGGCGTACACCGCCCTGGCCATGGCCAAACGGTTCAGCGCCCGGACGGTGGGGGTCAGCTCCACCGGCAATGCCGGCGCCGCGGCCGCGGCCTACGCCGCCCGGGCCGGGCTTCCCTGCATCGTGCTGACCGTCCAGGGAGCCGCGTCGGCCATCGTCACCCAGATGCAAGCCTACGGCGCCATGGTGGTGGCCACCCGCACCAAGGCCGACCGCTGGAAGCTGCTGCGGACCGGCGTGGCCGAGTGGGGATGGTATCCGACCTCGCCCTACTTCGGCCCGCCCGTGGGCAGCAACCCCTACGGCGTGGACGGCTACAAGACCCTCGCCTATGAGGTCTGCGAGCAGTTGGACTGGGAGCCCCCCGACTGGTGCGTCCTCCCGGTGGCCTACGGCGATGCCCTGTTCGGCATGTGGAAAGGCTTCGACGAGCTCGCCCGGCTGGGTCTCATCCGCAAGCAGCCGCGCATGGTGGCCGCGGAGATGGCCGGCTCACTCGGCGCGGCGCTGGCCTCCGGTGAAGACGCTATTCCGGAGATCCCCGCGCCCAGTCCCTATGTCGCCGGTTCCATCAGCGTGAACCAGAGCACCTATCAGGCGCTGTATGCCCTGCGTGTCTCCGACGGCGCCGCGCGAATGGCGCGAAACGACGAACTCCCGGGCCTGCAACGGCATCTCGCCGCGGGCGAAGGCGTCTACGCGGAGCCGTCCTCCCTGGCTGCCCTTGCCGCGGTGGGCCGTCTGTGCGAAGAAGGGCGCATCGGCCGGAGCGACACGGTGGTGGTCGTGAACACGGCCAGCGGCCTCAAGGACACCGCAACCACTGCCGCGGCAGCGCCCGAGATCCCCATCGTGGACGGCGACGCCGCACCGTTTCTGGAGACCCTGAGAGAAGCCTACGGCTATCGCCTGGAGGCATGAGGCATTCATTCTCCTGCGTGTGCAGGGTTCCACCGGCGTGGGTGGTTTCAGCGAAAACCGGTATCCAGACAAACGGCTGACGACTCCTCATGAAATTCAGCATACAGCTCCCCACCTGCACCGAGGGCTTGGTCAACCCGGTTCCGTTCGTGGCCCCGGAAGAGTTCGTACGCATGGCGCAGGAAGCCGAGCGGCTCGGCTACGACGCCATATGGGGCAACGACCACGTCACCCCGGCTTCCTATGCGAAGCGGAAATGGCCGGAGCCGCCCAACTTCTACGAGGTTCTGGTGACCCTGGCCACGGTGGGCGCCCGAACCACGCGCATACGGCTGGGGACCGCGGTGCTGGTGCTGCCGCTGCGGGACCCGGTGCTGCTGGCCAAACAGGTGAGCACCCTGGACCGTTTCACCCGCGGCCGGGTGATCCTGGGCACGGGCATCGGCGCCTATCGGGAGGAGTTCGACGCCCAGTGGCCGAGACGGAAGGCGGAACGGCGCGGCGACCTGCTGGACGAAAGTCTGGCGGCCCTGCGGTGCCTGTTCCGGGACACGGTGGCCACCTACGACGGGCGGCACATCGCCTTCAAGGGCATCGCCATGCGCCCCAAACCACTGCAGGACCCGTTGCCCATCTTCGTGGGCGGGCACAACGAAGCCATGATCCGGCGCGCGGCCCGGCTCGGCCAGGGATGGCTGCCGGGCTGGCGGCCCTTTGATCAGATCGTGGAGCGGGCGGCGCTGCTGCGGCGGCTCACGGAGGAGGCCGGAAGGCATCCCCGTGAGGTGGAGGCCTGCAGCCAGTTCACCCTGTGCATCGGCAAGACCGTGGAAGAGGCGCGGGCCCGTTATCGCAAGACCGGCATGGTGCAACACCGAGTCTCCCTGGCGCACACGGGCCGGGACCCGGCGCTGGCGGAAACCAACAACCTCATCGGCAGCCCGGCCAGCATCCTCGACCAGGTCGCGTTCCTGGACAAGGCCGGCATCGACCACGTTTGCGCCTTGCAGTTCCCCTCGGATACCGGCGCGGAGATGCTGGAACAGATTCAATGGCTCGCCGAGGAGGTCATGAAGCCGTTCAACCGCGGCTGATTGGAAAGGGGAATCGACATGACACGTCCAAGGACCGCTTTTGGCTATCTGGCGCCCAAGCGCGAGAGGGTGATGACGCAAGCGGCGCCGGATTCGAGCCGCACCGTCCAACCGGCGGAACGGGCCGTCTTGCGGGCGCTGCCCCCGCGTCACGCCGGAAGGCCATGAGCGATCTCAAGTTCGACCTCGGCTTCAGCTCCAGAACGGTGGCCGCCTATCCCCTGTCCCGGCGTGTGGCCATTGTCAAGAGCGCGGAAGCGTCGGGGTTCGACCGGCTGTGGCATTCCAACGAGAAGTTCGGCCGCGACATGGTCGCGAACATGACCCTCAGCGCCGTCCACACCAGGCGCATCGGCATCGGCGCCGCGGTCACGGACCCCTACAGCGTCCATCCCGCGCTCACCGCCGCGGCCATGGCCACGGTGGACGACATCGCCTCGGGTCGGGTCATCGTGGGCGTGGGCGCAGGCGGTTCCGGCTTTCCCGCCATGGGCATTCAACGGGAGCGCCCGGTGGACGCCATGCGGGACGCCATCGCCATCATGCGCGCCATGTGGTCCGGCAAGCCCGCGGTAGTGGAAGGCAAGGTCATAGGGGTGCAGGGCGGCATGCTGGGGTTCTCGGCCCGGCCCGACATCCCCGTGGTGATCGCAACCCGGGGTCCCGCGGTGCTCCGCCTGGCGGGAAGCATCGCCGACGGGGCCATGATCGCCACCATGGCGACGCCCCAGGGCGTCGCCATGGCCTGGGATTTCATCAGGCAGGGCGCGCGGCAGGCAGGCCGCGACCCCGAGGACATCGAGATCATCTCGCGCGTGGACACCTGCGTCGACCCGGACCGCGACAAGGCCCGGGCCGGCGTCAAGCAGATGATCGCCTTCCTGTTGTGGAGCAGCTATCCCAACCGCGACTTCGTCACGAAGCTGGGCATGGAGGTACCGTCCGAGCTGGAGGCCATGATCGCCAGGCGAGACTACGAGATCATGTTCAAGGCCGGACCCCTGGTGCCCGAGGAGTTCGTGGACGCCTTCGCCTGGGCCGGGACTCCCGAGGAGGTCGCCGCCAAGATCGGCCTCATCGCCGCCATGGGCATACGGCGCTTCGGCATTTGGGTCCTCGCTCCGCCCCAGGGCGGCATCGAGTCCGTCATCCAACTCATGGCCGAAGAAGTCATGCCGCGGGTCCGGGCGGCCCGCAGGGGTTGATGTGTGATGCAGCCACCGGGCATTTCGAAGCAGGCCTGCTCACCGCCCCATTGACAGCCGGGCGGGGGCCACGCCTCATGGCCCCCCATCGGTAGCGGGCGGCGGCGTTACAGGTGCGGACGCCTCCGGGGAGGAACCGCGGCGCGCGAGACGGGACGGGCGCGGCGGGGGATCAGACAGGGACGCGGCGGGGGTCAGGGCATGTGCACCCTTTCTCAAGGCAGCGTCGTGACGTCGGAATAGCCGGTGAAGCCGCTGTCGAAGGTCAGCACTTGATCTATGCCGTTTGCCCGCATGACAGCCAAATGTAAACAGTCACGAGCGGACAACGCGGGGTGCGCCCCGGCGATTTCACCTGCGATGCCGACGTCGGTTCGGGTAATCGGGAATACCGAGGCGGCCAAGTCGTCGAGCAGCCGAAAGGCATCGACAATGGCAGTGCGCCGGTCGATTGCCGTGTAGCGATGGAGTATCTCCTGATAGACCTCCGCGCTGGTCACATAGTGCTCGTCCGGCCGATGCCGAAGAAACGCGGCAGCGCGGTCCCGGTTGGGGTGCGGCGCCCCGACCAGATACATCGGCACGTTGGAATCAATGAAGATCACGGCCGCGCTCGATGTCAGCAAGCATCCGGTCAATATTGCCCGTGGGATGGCTGCAGGCGAGCGCTCTGTCGAGGGCTCGCATTCGGCGGTCGGCCGCGGCGGTTCGCCCGTTCCTCAGGTCTCGTTCGCCTTCCTCGATCTGTTCTGCTTCGCAGTCCGGCGCCGGTTCGTCGCCCCTGGGCGCCTTGGCCGGCGCCGACGTGGCAGGGTTGGAACGTGACAGCACGGACAACCCGGTTAGCACGCGCTGCACGGTTTCCAACTCGTTCTCCGGCAGTTCATCCACCAATTGGTGAATCTGTTCCCGTGCGGTCATGCTTGCAGCCTTTCCCATGTACGTCCAACGCAATCGGGTCGGCGCACCGTCCGTTGCGCATCGGGCGGCAAGTGGCGGCGAGGTCAGACGGTGGCAAAGTTGCGCCTTCCGAGGTCGGATTTGGCGATGAACCGCTTCGCTCACGCCATCTTCAAGCCGTTGACAGTATCGTCGAAATCCATCCACGTCGTCAAGGAGAAGCGTTGCTCCCCCTATCTTCATGCTCGCTTTCTCATTGGACCATGCTGGAGACTCCCTCGCCACCGTCCCGGCCAGGTCGGGCCTTCTTCCCTCCGAGCAAGTGCCGGTATACACTGGAACGCTACGACTGTCCGTTTTGCCGTCGATACAGTTTCGAATTCCGTCGAGGCCGATTTCGGCTTGCGATACAAGGAGAGCGCAATGAAAAGAATTTTCTTCACCACTTTGGTGTTCCTCGGCCTGTGTCTCATGTTGGGCGGCGTGGTCATGGCCGACCGGGAGCGCGCGACGGGCGAGGTCCTTTCGCAACACATGGTAGCGGAAGCGATGCTGACGGCCCATTTCATCGACGCCGCGATCAAGGCGGGAATGAGCCGTGACGAAATCAACGCCGTGTTGGCCAGGGTGGCCGAGCGATCGGCCATTGCGGAATTCTGGATCAGCGACGAGAAAGGCCGGATAGAATTCAGCAACGTCAAGGGTGCGAAGTTCAGGTTTCCGACGGATTCCGCGGCCAAGACGCAAACGGCGCCCTTCGCCGACCTCCTCGACGGCGCCAAGACCGTTGTCGTCCAGAGCTTCCGGCCGCGCGAGCTGGATGGCGCGCTCTTCAAATACGTCGGCGTCTCGGGGATCGACAAGCCCCGGATCGTTCAGGTTGGCGTGCCCGCGTCCAAGGCGGACACGCGTTGACAAAGCGTTGAACCACGGCTGAACAAGGTGACGGCGGACCGATTTCCATTACCTTGTGATCGGCGTGTTTGGGGGTCCCAGCGGTATCCACCGTGCAAAACAGGCGGCTTGGCCTTGTTTGCCCCCGCGGTCGTCCAGGACGTTCCACAGGGTGGCCTGTTTCACGAGAAAACGGCGGCCTGTTCGCGAAATGCGCACCCCTTGGTAATCGGTAATGAATCCGCGCGCGGCCGCCTGTTCGAGCATCCGGGCACGCTCGGTTCGATTCAGCGGCTCTGCGGTCAATCGCGAAGGGGTCGCGGTAAATTCCTGCCAACTCATTTCCCACAAGTCGAGCGCCTGTTGATTGCCGTAATTGAGGATGGGGTCTTCCGCGCGGGCGTGGGACAACACCACGAAAGGCGCAAGGAAGAGCCGTTCACTCTGCTCCTCAAGCGTGCCCGTCCGCTCGATGAGTTCCTGGTTCAACCAGAACGCATAGCTGTCCAAGAGCCAGCGGATCCAGGTGACGTCCATGGACGGCGGTCCTCTGTAGTGGCAGCAGAAGTCTTGACGGCTGGACTATGCTCTCGCAGCCGCAGCCCTCGGCGTCGATCGGAACCACTCCCACGCGGTCCACGCCACGCCCAATACCAGGCTGATGAGGTTCCACTGGACCCACGGGACGATCAGGCCCAGGCTGACGGCCAGGAAGACAAGGCGGGTGACGGGATCGAGGTTCCTGAAGCAGTAGCCCTGCACGGCCATGCCCATGGCCACCATGCTTACCACGGCGAAGAAGATGGTCAGGGTGACCTCCCCGGCCGTGCCGATGGTGAGCAACGCGGAGTTGGCCACGAACGCGTAGGGGAGCACGAAGGCGGGCAGGGCCAGCTTCACCGCTTCCACGGACGTGGGCACCACCGGCGACTGGGCGATGGCCGCGGCGGCGTAGCTCGTGGGCGCAGTGGGCGGGGTGATGGCCGAGATGGCGCAGAAGAAGATCACGAACAGATGCGCCTGGGGTACGATGGCGTCGGCGTCGAGTCCCATGTTCCTGAGCATCACCACCAGCGCCGGGATGGCAATGCCCACCTGGACGATATAGGCCGACGACAGCGGCAGGCCCATGCCGAGGACGATGGCCGTGATCATGACATAGACCAGGGCCAGCAACAGTTGCCCGCCCGCCAGGTCCACGATGACGCCGGAGAACTTGATGGCGACGCCCGTCAGGTCGAAGATGCCCACCATGATGCCGGAGGTGATGATGGCCACGGCCACCACGGTTGACTGGATGCCGCCCTGCACGAGAGCCTCCCAGATGTCCCTGAGGCCCATGCGCGTTGCCTTGCGGAGCCAGCTCACGATCACGATGCCGACGATGCAGCGCACCACCGCGTAGCCCGGGCTGTAGCCGGCCACCAGGAGATAGATGAGGATCAGCAACGGCAATGCCAAGTGACCCCGTGCCATGATGGTCTTCTTGAGGCTCGGCAGTTCCTCCCGCGGAACCGTAGGGATGTTCTCCTTGACCGCGTAGATGTGCACCATGATGCCCACGGCGAGGAAGTACAGCACCGCGGGGACCAGAATGTACTGCATCACGTTGACGTAAGGGATGCCGGTGTACTCCGACATCAGGAAGCCGGCGGACGCCATGACCGGCGGCATGATCAAACCGCCGGTGGACGCGGACGCTTCCACCGCTCCGGCCATGTAGTCCCTGAAGCCGATCTTCTTCATCATCGGGATGCTGAAGGATCCGGTGATGACGGCGTTGGCCGTGCTGCTGCCCGATATGGAGCCCATCAAGCCGCTGGACAGCACCGCGATCTTGGCCGGGCCGCCTCGGAATCTCCCGGCCAGGGCGGTGGCGAACTCGATGGTGAACTGGCCAAAGCCCGACTTCTCCAGGAAGGCGCCGAAGACGATGAACAGGAAGATGAAGTTGGCCGAGATATGGGTCGGCAGCCCGAACAGCCCGTCGGTGAGGAAGTACTGATTGTCGGCCACTTCCGACGCCGTGTAACCCAGGTGGTTGAGGAATCCGGGAAGGTAGGGCCCCGTGAACGCGAACAGGAAAATGATCAAGGCCAACGCCGCCAGCGGCCAGCCGATGGCGCGACGGCAGGCCTCCAGTGTCAGCGCGACCGCACCGAAAGCCAGGACGAACTGAAAGGGGGCGAAGTCCTCCGTGTAGCCGATGTGTTCGATGATCCAGTCGTACTCGTAGAAGAGATAGCCCATGGTCACGAGCCACAGGCCAATGACGACGACATCGTACCAGGGAATTTTTCCGTCATCCGCCCGGCTGAACGCCGAATAGCTCATCAGGGTAATGACGATCATCAACGTGACGTGGAGCACGCGATGCAGGTATGCTTCGGGTTGCCCGAAGAAGCCGGTGTAGATGTGGTAGGCCGAGGCCGCGAAAGCCACCAGGCTCAGGATGATCCCGGCGGGGCCTGTCAGGTGACGCTGCATAGGACCGCTCTCTGCCACGTGTCCGATACGGCGCGGACACCCGGGCGTTCACTCACGTCAGGTTGGTTGAAGGTGTCGAAGTGGAAGAAAGAGGGCCGGCGTTCCGGGGCCGGCCCTCTTTGCGTAGCGTCCGGTTACTTGAGGAGTCCCTTCTCCTTCAGGTATTGGTCCATGCCGGCGTGCCGCGGTGCGCCCATGTCGCCGGTGGCGTTGGCCACCTTGACCCGCTCGAAGGCTTTCACGGCTCCGGCGAACTCACCCAGGTTATCGTAGATGGTCTTCGTGAGCTTGTAGACGCGCTCTGCCGGAACGTCCTCGTTCGTAATGATGAGCAGGAAGGTCTGAACGGTGTTCACGTCGTTCTTCTGATCGTAGTGCTTCTTGTCCAAGGTGAAGGGTACGACGCCGGGATTGGCCGCGTTCATCTTCGACACGTCCTCCTTGGAGAACGACAGAATGCGGATCGGCGCGTGAGCCGCCAACTGGACGATGGGCGCATAGTTTTCCTCGCCGGGGCCGAGGTAGGCGTCGATCTGGTTGTCCTTCATCTGGGCCACGGCGTCGTTGAAGCCGAGATAGTTGACCTTGGAGAAATCACTGTAACTCATGCCGAGGGCGCCCAGCATTTGCTGGTTCAGCGCCTGAAACGAGAACCTCTTGGGCATGACGTTGACTCTCCCGCCCTTGAGCTGCTGGTACGACGTGACATCGGATTTGGCCCATACCAACCAGAACAGGTAGTTCGGGTACAGCACCGCGGCGACGCGCACCTTCTTGGCCTGCGCCTCCTTCCCCTTGAACATCTTCGCCCCCTTGAGGGCTTCCTGAATGCTCGTTGCACTGGCGAGACCGAAGCTGAACTTGCCGGCCATGACGTTCAGCAGGTTGCCCGTACCGCCGCCGATTTCCACGGTCACCTTGTCGCCGTAGTTTTTCTCGGCCAGCCGCTGCAACACGGTCGCGATGGGATACCAGGAACCGCCCGGCTTCGAGGCGCCGAACTTGTAGCTCTCCGCCAGGGCCGCCGGAGCGAGGGTCCCGACAAAAACCGCGATCACCGAAACTGCCAGAAATCTCTGCAATCGACTCATCGTGATCTCCTTTCGCTGCTCCCTCCGGCACCCCGTGCACGCGGGTGCCCGGACAATCAAAGTAGCTGAAACTACTTGCGCCCGGTCGAAATGTCAAGAACGATCGGCGGTCCAATGCGCCCGCAGTTCCCCATCCCGTCCGGGGCGCCGCGCCCGGATGCTTTTACTGCGTGCCCGCATGTGCCATAACACGAACCCGGTGCCGGCTTTCGGGATATTCCCCGCCGCGGCCCGCTGGTTCAGACCGGTTCCCCTTGCGTGAGCCGTCGGAAAGGTATGTGACGACGATGAACATGACCCGACGCAACTTTATCCAATCCGTCGGCGCGGTCGCGGGGGTGGAGGCCGTCCATCGGACCATGCAGGCTCTGGGCCTGTCGGGGGTGAGCGAGGCCCACGGGGCCCCGCTCGACCTGCCCTTGGGCTCGGGCCAGGGAAAGAGCGTGGCCATTCTCGGAGCCGGCGTCTCCGGCATGACCGCCGCCTACGAGCTGTCGAAGGCCGGTTACCGCTGCACGGTCCTGGAGGCCACGGGCCGGGCCGGCGGGCGCAACCTGACGGCGCGCGGCGGCGACGTGATCAGGGAAATCGACAGCCGCCAATCGGTGGACTTCGACCACCAGGACCACATGTACGCGAACCTCGGGCCGGCCCGCATTCCCTATCATCACAGGACGATCCTCGGCTACTGCAAGGAATTCGGCGTCGAGCTCGAGGTCTTCACGAACGACAACCGGGCGGCCCTGTTCCACAACCGGGAGCGGTTCGGCGGCAAGCCCGTGGTGGCGCGCCAGGTCAGGACCGATGTGCGCGGCTATATTGCCGAGCTGCTCGCCAAGGCGGTCGGCGGCAACGCCCTGGACAGCGAGCTGACGGCCGAGGACAAGGAGCGCATCCTCGACATGCTCGTCCGATACGGCGACCTCAAGGAACCGGACCGTCTCTACAAGGGGTCGCGGCGCGGCGGCTTCCGCCGCGAGCGCATCCATGAGGGCCTCAAGGCCGGGGACGTGAACGACCCTCTGGATTTCAGCGAGCTGCTCAGATCGGACTTCTGGCGCTACAAGCTCCACTACAGCGACTCCCTCAACCAGAACCCGACGTTGTTCCAGCCCGTCGGCGGCATGGACGCCATCGTCAAGGCTTTCGAAAAGCGCGTCGGGCGGTTCATTCGATATCGCAGTGTCGTCAAGGAAATCCGCAAGACCTCCCAGGGCGTTCGCATCGTCTACAGGGCCGCGGGGCAGGACGCCGACGACGCCCTCGATGCGGACTTTGCGATCTGCTCCATACCCGCTCCCGTTTTGAAGGACATCCCCAATGACTTCTCCACGGAGACGCAGGCGACCATCGCGTCCATCACGTTCGTTCCGGCCGTCAAGATCGCCTTCCAGACCCGCCGTCGCTTCTGGGAGGAGGAACAGGCCATCTACGGCGGAATGTCGTGGACCGACCAGGACATCACGCAGATCTGGTATCCGCCATACGGCTATCACCGCCACAAGGGGATCCTCATGGGCGCCTATATCTGGGGCCAGAAGTCCGGACAGCGCTTCACGCGCATGACCCCGCGGGAGCGACTGCAAGCCGCCATCGCCGAGGGTGAGCACATCCACCCCGGATATGCCGCGGAGATCGAGTCCGGGGTCAGCCGGGCCTGGGTCAAAACGCCCTTCCAGAAGGGCGCATGGCCGAGAAGCCGTCACAAGTCACCCGAAGCGCTGCAAAAGCCCGACGGGGCCATCTACTTTGCCGGGGATCAGACTACCGGCCTCCCCGGCTGGCAGGAGGGCGCCGTGCTGGCGGCTCATGCGGTGGTGAACGCCATCAGTGAGCGGGTCATGGCGAAGTAGCGCGGCCAAGCCCCGGGTAATTCGGCTTGCTGTCCAGCAAAGCAGCGACCATCCCCATGAAACCTGCAAACCGCCTCGCCGGCTCGGTCTCGCGGCGCGCCGTCCTGGTCTCGACGGCCGCGGCGCTTCTGGCCGGCTGCGGCGACAGCACCGTCTTGAGCGCGCTGAAGTTCAGCTACGACTTCGCTCTGGGCGAAGAGGTCGAGAACCCGCTGACCCGCGCGCAGATCGACGACAACCCCTATGCGAGGATCGAGGTGCGCGTCGGCAAGCGCGTTTTTGCGGTCCTGGTCCTGGAGGAGCGCGCCGGGCCGGATCTCCTGTGGCGCTCCGCCGACAACCGGATCCTGCAGACGCGTTCGTGGCGCCTGGTCAAGACCGCCAACCTTCCGACCGACATCGCCGGGACCGAGTTCGTGTCCCCGGATCCCCTGGCGGTCGGGCTGCACCATGTGTCGAGCGGGACGCAAGCGAAGCGCATCGTGGATTTCAGAGACCCGGTACGCTACGGGAGAGTGGTGAGATCGCGTTTTGACGACCTCGGCATCAGGCCCGTCACCATCGTCGGACGTACCTACCCGACGCGCCTGATGCGCGAGGTCAACCATGTCGAGGTCGAGGACTGGGACTACGAGAACTTCTACTGGTTCGATCCTGCCACCGGCATTGTCTGGAGGTCCGTTCAGCATGTCGATCGGTCATTCCCGCCGTTGCGAATCAGCGTTCTCAAGCCTCCGGCGGCTGACGTTTGAGCAAACTATCCCAATGAAACTTTCCTCATGCCTTTTGGCAGCCTTTATTTTGGCCGCCTTTATCTTGACGGCCGTGCCGACGTCGGTGATGGCAGGGGCCGAGCCCGCAGGGGACGCAGACGAGGGCGCCGGACGGGTGACGCTGGCCGGCGAGTTCGCGCGGCCGGGCTCCTATAGGACGCGCAAAGGCGAGCGTCTGTCCGAACTGATACGGCGCGCGGGCGGGCTGACGGCGCTGGCCTTTCCCTATGGCGCGGTGTTCACCCGCGAGCGGGTCAAGCGCGCCGAAGCCGCGGCACTGCGGCGCGCGGCGCGCGAGGTCGACGCGACATTGGCGGCGCTGACGGCGCGGCCCGATGCGGACGAGACGCGGCTTGTCACAATCGCGCGGATGTCGGCACGACTGCGAGCGACCGAGCCGATCGGACGCGTCGTCATCGAGGCGGACCCGACGATGTTGCGGGCGCGGCCCGACCTCGACACGGTGATCGAGGCGGGCGATCGCCTTTTCGTGCCGAGGCGACCGAACTACGTCACTGTCGGAGGCGGCGTCCAGAACCCGGGCGCCATTCGGTTCGAGCCGGGCATGACCGCGGCGGACTACATTGGCAGGACCGGCGGTTTTCAGGCAACCGCGGACGACAGCCGGGTCTTCGTCATCCTGCCCAACGGAGAAGCGCGCCGAGTCGGCGCCGCCTTATGGAACTACCAGCCCTTGCAGGTTCCGCCGGGCAGCGCGATCATCGTGCCGAACGACCCGGCGTCCTCCGACCCGATCATGCGTGGTCTCGCGCCGGTCCTGAGCCTGTTGATGTCCGCCGAGGCGGCAGCGAGCGTCATCCCGAAAAACCGCTGACTTCGTCCCGGCCGTTGGAGGCGCGGCGGAACGAGGGGCTGCATGGCCCGAATGCGGCAGGCCATACCAGCCGGTTGACATCCGGGAGACTTCGATGTTACCAGAGTGCGTGTCGGTTCGATGCCGAGCCGTGAACTGAAGATGAAGGGGAGAGATCCGATGACGAAGCAATTGATTGGACTGACGCTCGTTGCGGCCTTGATGTTCTCACCGACGGTCGTCGTTGCGCAGGGTGCGGCTGCCGCTGGCGCTGCTGGTGCCGCCGGTGGTGCGGGTGCGGGTGCCGCCGGTGGTGCGGGTGCGGGTGCCGCCGGTGCTGCGGGTGCGGGTGCCGCTGGTGCTGGTGCTGCGGGTGCCGCTGGTGCTGCCGCCGCCGGAGGCGCCGCTGCCGGTGCTGCCGCCGCTGGTGCTGCTGCTGCCGCTGGGGGGCTGGGAGCGATTGCCGCTGGGGGGTTAGCGGTAGCTGCAACCGCGGGCATCGCTGCCGCTGTAATCACTGCGACTGACGACGATGACAAGGCGCCCACCACCACTGTCAACCAGTAGGTGGATAGCTTGCGCGGCTCTCTGACGGGGTCCTGCCCGATGCCGGTTCCCGTCTGCCGGCAAGGACGGTGATCCCGTCAAGTTTCTGCGGGGCGGGCCGCATGCAGGGCGAAGGGGGAGATTGGGTCAAGCGTCTTCATGCCACCCGCAGACCTTGTCATGATCTGCAAGCCTGTTCTTCTTTGTCGTATCCTGAGCCCGTGCGACAACCGGAAGACCGAAATCCTTGCCAATGAAACTTTCCGCTGACCATGTGGTGTCGTAAGACACTCATCGCGTGGTCGGTCGTCTTGGCTTATCTTCTTGCGGCGGGCCCGGTTTGGGCGCAGGAATCATGGAACCGGGATCTCACGCGCGAGCGCGCGACTACCAACGATTTCGGCGGCGCCGGCCTGCTCCAGACGCGCACAGCGCGCTTCTTCGAGGAGGGACGGTTTACCTTCGGCGCGAGATTTCTCGATCCCTACCAAACCTATTACCTTTCCTGGCAGGTCCTGCCCTGGCTTGAAGCCACGTTCCGGTATGCCAAGGAAGAACTGATCGGGACCGATTTCCTCGACAAGTCGCTCGACCTGAAGTTCCGGCTGCTCGAGGAGACCCGGCACAGGCCGGAAATCGCCCTTGGCTTTCAGGACATCCTGGGCACAGGCGTGTTCAGTAGCGAGTACATCGTCGCCAGCAAACGCTTCGGCGACCTGGACCTGAGCCTCGGCGTCGTCTGGGGATACGGTGTGGGCAGCGACGGCCTGCTGTCAAATCCTTTCACCTGGCTGTCCGATCGCTTCGACAAGCGTGTCAACAACTTCACGGGCGATCCGGGCTTCAAGGCCATGTTCAGGGGACCGGAAATCGACCTGTTCGGTGGCATCGAGTACCACACTCCCGTCAAAGGCCTGTCGCTGAAGGTAGAGTACGACCCCAATGACTACAGGCGGGAGCGTCGTGGCAAGTTGGTTCAGGATCTGCCCGTCAATTTCGGCCTGACCTACCGACCCTGGGATTGGGTCGAGGCCAGTCTTGCATACGAGCGCGGCAACACCGTGATGGTGAGTCTGGCACTCAGGACCGATCTCAACAGCGCTCCGCTGCCGAAGACCGCCGACCCGCCGCCAACGCCCATAACGAGACGAAACACCCATGTCGAACACGCTCCGGCTATCAGGCGTCCAGACGGGAACGCAGCCACGCCGGCGAGCGGCTTGGCCGCGGGCGAGGCGGCGAATGACCCGCCAAGGGACCCGCCAACGCCGAAGGAGGCTCGGGCCATCGCCCGAAAGATCTTTGCAGCGCTCCCGGAGCAGGGACTGACCGGCATAGCCTTTCGCCTCGGTCGCCGTCGCGCCACTGTCGTCGTGACGCCCGAACGATTTCCGGAAACCGCCCGCAACGTCGGCCGTGCGGCGCGCGTCGTCGCCAGCCATGCCCCTCCCAACATCGAAGAAATTTCGGTCGTCATTCGCGCCCAAGGGATCGACCTGACCAGCGTCACCCTCGTGCGCCGTCATCTGGAAGACCTGGCGCTGGGCTCCGGCAGCCCCGAGGAGACGCTTCGTTCAGCCCGCATCAGGCGCCCCCGCCCGCGGTCGCAGGACGAGGTGAGCATTGAGAATGACGGGGCCTATCCCCGATTCGACTGGAGCCTCCGCCCCGGTCTCCGGCACCATATCGGCGCGCCGGAGCATCCTTATCTGTTCCAGATCTGGGCGCGGCTGGCCGGCGGCGTCGAGGTCCTGCCGGGTCTGCGCGCGGGCGCGACCCTCGGATTCGACATCTACAACGACTTCCACCGGATTACCCGCGGGTCGAAAGGCAGCCTCGCGCCGGTCCGCAGCAACCTCAAGGAGTATCTGCAGCAGGGTAAGACCGTCCTGGCCGGCGCGCAGACCGACTACGTCTTCTCGCCCGGGCCCGACTGGTACGTCCGCGCCGCGGTCGGGTATTTCGAGCGGATGTTCGGCGGCGTCAGCGGCGAGGTCCTGTACCGTCGCCAGGACTCTCGCTGGGCCGTCGGGCTCGAGCTCAGCCACGTCTGGCAGCGCGACTTCGATCAATTGCTCAGTTTCCGGGACTACGACACGACCACCGGCCATGTGTCGCTGTACTACAAGCTGCCCTGGCACGGCCTCGAAGCCGTCATCCACGGCGGACGCTACCTCGCCCGCGACTGGGGCGCCACTTTCCAACTGGCGCGGCGATTCGACAACGGCATCGAGCTCGGTGGGTTCTTCACCCTGACCGACGCCTCGTCCGTCGAGTTCGGCGAGGGCGGCTTCGACAAGGGTATCTTCCTCCGGATGCCGCTCAACCTGCTCTTTCCCTACTCGACCCGCAAATCGGTCGGGGCCGTTTTCCGGCCGTTGACGAGCGACGGCGGGCAAAGGGTGAACGTGAGTCCGAAACTCTACGCCATAACCGGGGAAGGCCAGCTCGACGCGCTCTATCGCCACCCGCTCAGGCTGCGGGACTGAATGCCGTCACCGCTCCCGGCCCGTTCTTGACAAGCTCCGGGTAATTGTCTACGCACCCCAGAAACAGAGTTCAGCGACATGAAACCCGCACCCTTTGCCTACTACTGTCCGGAAACCCTCGACGAGGCGGTTCGCCTGCTCGACGAGCACGGCGAGAACGGGAAGGTCCTGGCCGGCGGACAGAGCCTGATGCCGCTCATGAGTCTGCGGTTGGCGCGTCCGGAGGTCATCATCGACCTGAACCGCGTTCCCGGTCTGGACCGGATCGCGGCCAACGGCGACCGCGGTCTCGGCATCGGGGCGTTGACGCGCCAGCGTGCTCTCGAACGGGACGCGAGCCTGACGGCCCGGAACCCCCTGCTGGCCGCAGCCGTGCCCTTGATCGGCCACTTCCAGATCCGCAACCGCGGCACGGTGGGGGGGAGTCTGGTCCACGCCGACCCGGCCGCGGAGCTGCCCGCGGTAACCGTAGCCTTGGGCGCGGACTTCGTTCTCACCAGCGCCTCCGGGGAACGGGTGGTGCCTGCCGAAGAGTTCTATCTGGGCTATATGGCCACGGCCATCGAGGCCAACGAGGTGTTGACCGAGATCCGCCTGCCGGCCTGGAAGGCGGGACGCCTCTGGGCCATCGACGAAGTGTCCCGGCGCAAGGGCGACTTCGCCATGGTGGGTGTGGCGCTCTGGGTGGACCTCGACGGCTCCGCCTGCGCGGACGCCCGGATCACGCTGTTCGGCGTGGGCGGCAAGCCCGTCAGGGTCGAAAAGGCGGAGCAGCGCCTCAAGGGCGCCGTCCTGGACGACAGCACCTTCAAGGAGGTGGAGCGCATCGTTGCGGACGAGCTCGATCCCGACTCGGACATCCACGCGTCGGCGCTGTACCGCAAGGAGGTGGGCGGCGTTCTCGCCCGGCGCGCGTTGAGCGCGGCCGCGGCACGAGGGGAGGACAGCGCGTCATGAGCACCAAGAGCATCCTCAACCTGACGGTAAACGGCAAGGCCTACGAGAAGCTGGTGGAAGCGCGGATGACCCTGGCGGATTTCCTGAGAAACGAGCTGGACCTCACGGGAACGCACTTGGGCTGCGAACACGGCGTATGCGGCGCCTGCACGGTGATCATGAACGGCGAGGCGGTGCGCTCCTGTCTCTTGCTGGCGGTCCAGGCGGAAGGCGCCACCCTGGAGACCGTCGAAGGCCTGGCGGACGGCGACCGGCTGCACCCCCTGCAGGCGGCGTTCCAGGACCGGCACGCGCTTCAGTGCGGCTTCTGCACCCCGGGGTTCCTCATGACCGCGTCCGCGTTCCTCAAGGAGAAGCCCAGCCCGACGGACGCCGAGATCCGCGAGGCCATCTCGGGAAACATCTGCCGGTGCACCGGCTACCAACCCATCATCGAGGCCATCGCGCAGGCGGCCCCGGAACTTGGGGATAACCCTTCGCCCCGTCGTTCAACCGCCCCACTCCGTCATTCCCGCGAAAACGGGAACCCATGAGGGATGGGGCCGGGAACTCTCTGACATGGCGAAACCATACATCGGCGCTCCCATCAAGCGGCGCGAGGACGTCCGGTTCATCACCGGCGCCGGAACCTACGTGGATGACATCAAGCTGCCCCACATGGTGCACGCCGCCATCCTCCGCAGCCCCCATGCCCACGCCCGTATCCTGAACATCGACACGAAACGCGCCGAGGTCCTGCCCGGGGTGGTTTCGGTCTTCACCCTCAAGGACATCGGCGAGCTGGATGCTACCGTTCCCATCCGGATGTACAAGATCCCGGGGCTGGAGAAGTACCTCCAGCCGTCCCTGGCGCGGGACGTGGTGCGCTACGTGGGCGAACCCGTGGCGGTGGCGGTGGCGGAGAGCCGCTACCTCGCCGAGGATGCGCTGGATGCCATCGACGTCGACTACGAGGTGCTTCCCGAAGTGATGGGCGTGCGCGAGGCGCTCCAGGACAAGGTGCTGGTGCACGAGCACAACGGCACCAACCTGGCCGCGGTCCACCACGTCTCCATCGGCGACGCGGACAAGGCCTTCGAGGAAGCCGACTATACGCGCCGGGAAGAGTTCCGGGTGCACCGCTTCACCGGCAACCCCATGGAGACGCGCGGCAGCGTTGCCCACTTCGACCGCGGCAAGGGCGAGCTCAGGGTCTACGGGGCCACCAAGCTGCCGCACCTGAACCGCCAGACCATCGCCGCCTTCCTGCAACTGCCCGAGCACAAGTGCCACTTCGAGGAGAACGACGTGGGAGGGGGCTTCGGCATTCGCGGCGAGCTCTATCCCGAGGACTTCCTGATCCCCTTCGCCTCCGTGCGGCTCGGGGTCCCGGTGAAATGGATCGAGGACCGGCGCGAGCACCTGCTGGCGGCCAACCACTCGCGCCAAGTGACCTGCGAGCTGGAGATCGCCGCGCGCAACGACGGTACCCTGCTGGCGGTGCGGGCGCAGATCTACGGCGACATGGGCGCCTACGTGCGTACCCACGGCGGCTTGGTGCCGTGCTCCACTGCCGCGCTGATGACCGGTCCCTACCGCATCCCCAACTACGAGGCGAAGATCCACTGCGTCATGACCAACAAGACCGGCTTGGGTACGCTGCGGGCCCCCGGCCGGGTGGAGTCCTGTTTCTATCGCGAACGCATGCTCGACATGATGGCGCGGGACCTGGACCTGGATCCGGTGGAGCTGCGACGGAAGAACCTGGTGCAACCGGAGGAGATCCCCTACGAGGTGGGACAGACCCGGCCGGGGACCAACCCCACCATCCTCGACAGCGGCGACTACCCGAGCGCCCTGCGGCAGGCCCTCGAACGATTCGAGTACGACGAGATGCAGGACCTCCAGGGGCTCCGGGAGGACGGCCGTTACCACGGCATCGGGCTGTCATACTTCGTCAAGAACACCGGCGGGCTGGAGCCCTACGAGGGCGCCCGCATGGTGGTGGGCGAGGGGGGCGGCGTCAGCGTGTACTTGAGCATAGCCCAGCTTGGTCAGGGCCATGAGACCGCCATGGCGCAGATCTGCGCCGACGCCCTCTGCGTTCCCATGGAGGCCATTTCCGTCTTCCACGGCAACACCGACCTCTCGCCCTTCGGCTGGGGCACCTTCGCCAGCCGCGGCACGGTCATGGCCGGCAACGCCGTGCACCTGACCGCACTGCAACTGAAGGACAAGATCCTGGAGGCCGCGTCCCGGCACCTGGACGTGGACACGGCCAAGCTGGCGCTGGAGGACGGCAACATCGTCCAGCCGGGCACCGAGGCGCCCAAGCTGCCGTTGGGAGAGCTGGTGACGCACATGCGGGAGTCCATCACCCCCGAGCAAGGCGTCCCCGAGCTGGAAGCCACCGCCTATTACAACTCCAACAACATCACCCACACCTACGGCGTGCATCTGGCCCACGTAGCCGTGGACCCCGAGACCGGCATGCTGGAGGTGCTCAAATACCTGGTGGTGGAGGACGTGGGCCGGGTGGTCAACCCCCTCATGGTGCACGGCCAGACGGTGGGTGCCGCGGTGCAGGGGATCGGCGGCGTGGTGCTGGAAGAGCTCGTATACGGAGAGGGCGGCCAGCTCCTCACCACCACGTTCCTGGACTACCTGCTGCCCACCAGCACCGACGTCCCCCCCATCGACGACCTCGTCCTGGAAGAGGCCCCGTCTCCCTACAACCCCCTCGGCGTCAAGGGCGCCGGAGAAGGCGGCATCGTCGGCACCGCCGGCGCCTTGGGCAACGCCGTCAGCAACGCCCTCGGCATCGAGGTCAAGGAGCTCCCCCTCAGCCCCGACCGGATACGCGCCTGGATTCGCGCACGCGCAGGGGTTGTTTCTTGAAGGCTATGGACCGCGACATCATGGCAGTGCACCGGACCCGCGAGGAGAGGGAATCTTCAAGGAACCGGCGGCGTGTGCGGGCAGATGGCTGACCCTTCGCGCTCACCCTCATCCCTGAGCGCCCGCCATACGCGCTCCGGCGTAAGCGGCAGGTCGCGGATGCGCACTCCGGTGGCACGGGCCAACGCGCTGACCGTTGCGGGGGCCACGGAGAAGATGCCGCCCTCGCCCATGCCGCGGCTGCCGTAGGGGCCGATGCCGTCCCGGTTCTCCACCAGCAGGGTGTGGAACTCCGCGGGCAGATCCTCGAACTTGGGTACCCGGTAATCGATGAGGTTGGGGTTCAGCAACTGGTGGTCGTCGTGCACCATCTGCTCCATGAACGTGTGGCCGATACCCATCATGGCCGCCCCCTCCTCCTGCCCGACGCAGTGCAGCGGATGGATCGCCTTGCCGACGTCGGCGACGGAGACGTAGCTCACCAGACTCACCGCGCCCGTATCGCGGTCAATGGCCAGCTCGGCGACGCCCATGCCCACTTCCCAGAGCACCGGCGTCTGCCACCGGACCATCTCCGGGCCCATGGTGCCGCGCCCCACGAACTCGCCGGCGATGGCGCCGAAGCGGCAGGCCAGGGCGTCGGTGAACGACATCACCTGCTCGCCGGCCACGAGCCGCCCTTCGGACAACTTCACCTTTCCGGGCGTGACGCCGAACGCCTTTGCCGCGACCGCGCGCAACTGCCGCTTGAGGTCCCGGGCCGCGGCCTGGACCGCCCGGCCCATGACCGTGGTGGAGCGGCTGGCCCCGGTGGAGTGGTCATAGGGCGTCACGGTGGTGTCCACGGACACGGCCTGCACCCGGTCGCGCGGCAATGCCAGCTCCTCGGCGACGACCTGCGTGAACACCGTCTTGACCCCCTGGCCCATCTCGGTGCTCCCCGCCATTACCGACACGTGGCCGTCGGCGCCCAGGCGCACCAGCGCCACGGACACCGGCAACTGGCCGCCGGCGTTGGTGGAGCCGCAGGCCATCCCCAGCGGCGCCTTCCCGTCACCGGAGCGCCGCCGCCAGCGAGCTCCCGCCACGAGTCGCCGAAGACTCGACTGCAGGTCCACGTCCACGGGCCGCAGCTTGGGTTGGAGCGTCTCACCGCGCTTGAGCAGGTTCCTGTCGCGCAACGCCACCGGGTCCATTCCCAGGTCCGCGGCGATCTCGTCCATCTGCGACTCACAGGCAAACATGGTCTGGGGGGCGCCCACGGAGCGGAACGAGCCCGCGGAGCCGGCGTTGGTGTGAACGGAGTAGACATCGCTCCTGAGATGCGGGATCCGGTAGGGTCCCAGCACCCGGGTGGCGGCAAGCTGCGCCACCATCCGGGTATTCTCGGTGAACGCGCCGGTGTCGAGATGGATCTCCGCCTGCCGGGCGACGAGGGTGCCGTCGTCCTTGACCCCGGTCCTGAGGTTGACGGTGGCGCCGTGCCGCCGCACCGTAACCATGGCCTCGGAAACCGACAGACAGAGCCGCACCGGACGCCCCGCCTTGCGCGACAGCAGCACCACCAAGGGCTCGAACTTGCTGTAGGATTTGCCGCCGAAGCCTCCGCCCAGATAGGAGACCCGTAACCGCACCTGGGAGCGGGTCACACCGAATATGCGCGCGATGTCCTGCTGCACGAGAAACGGGTGCTGCGCCGAGGACCACAGGTCGATACCGTCCGCGCCGTACCATGCCACCGCGGCGTGGGGCTCCATGCTGTAGTGATAGACCATGGGAAACGTATAGCGGGCCTCGAAGATGCGGTCGGAGGAGGCAAACCCCTGGTCCACGTCTCCCTGCTCCACCCGTTCATGGGCGCATACGTTGCCGGGCGCGTCGTCGTGGATCAACGGCGCCCCCGGCGCCAGGGCTGCGTCCATCCCCAGCGCCGACGGCAGCTCCTCGTATTCCACCTCGATCAGGGCGAGGGCCGCCTCCGCGGCGTGCTCGTCCTCCGCGGCCACGGCCGCCACCGGCTCGCCCACGTACCGGACCTTGTCCATGGCCACCACCGGCCGCCCGTTGTAGAACGGGTCCATGCCCCAGAGGTCGCGCGCGGTGACCACTGCGCATACGCCGCCGAGCGCTTCCGCCTTCGAGGTGTCGATGGCCCGGATGCGCGCGTGCGGCAGAGGGCTTCGCAGGATCCGGCCTTCCAGCATCCGGGGCAGCACGATATCCCCGGTAAACCGGGCTCGTCCCGTCACCTTGTCCACGCCGTCCACACGGGGAACGTCCCGGCCCACGTGCTTGAAGCTGCGTTGCGGCATGGCTGCTCCTGGTCTCAGACTCGGTAGGAATCCGCGGCTCGGGAGGGAAATGGATGCAGGCGCTGCTCAACCACAAGACCGACGTGGTTTGAGACGGCTATCAGCAGCATTCCCGTAGACCGGGCGGTCATCGCTTCTTTTTGCTTCCGTGTCCGCTTTTGCTCCGGTGTCCACCAGTGCCACATGTCGAAACCGGCAAAGTCCTCAGCGTGACTCCGCACGTAGTCGTTGAATCGTTTGATCTTCGGGCGTAGTCGGGCAATCGACGGAAGCGCCCCGCTTGGCTGAAGCGAGAAGGCAACCCCGTGTCGGATAGCGCCGCAATCTTCACCGATATTGAACTGCAATTCCGTTCGGCCACCCCCGTGAAAGGCGTAGCCGTCGTGGATGCTCCGATTGCTGAATATGCCCCGACAGGGACGGCGTTTAAGCGATAGCCGACGCTTCCTCTCCTCCTGAAGGCCGCCAACATCGAAGTCAACCGAGGCGCGATTCAGTTCACAGGCAAGTTCACGCATCTGCATCTGTCCTCCCGTATCATTTCTGACGCCATCGGTGCAATGCGTTACTTTCCTTCCCACGGTGGCGATGGCATTAGTCGAGAAAGGACATGGGTGGTTGCGTGTCGTCCTGGGTGGCTTCCACTCTGGTCCGTTGCTCAATCTTGCGGCGTAATCCGGCATCCTGGCTTTCCAGAAAGTTCTTCCACTCAATCGGTCTCCTGAATTCCCGAAACTTCTTCTCCGAGACCGTGTAAATCACGGCCTTCTTTTGCAGGTTGAGGAGCCGGAATAGATTAAGCAGAGTTCCAACGCTCCTTCCGTCCCACATCATCAGGCCGACCGTTGCTTCTTGCGCCATGATCCGGTCCTTTGCAGAATAGAACTGAGCACCGCCTTTATCGGTCTCAACGGGGATATGGCGGGTGCGCCAGTCGCCAACGTTGTTTCGGCAATTTTCCCCGGAACAAAAGACCTCCACGTTTCGGTAAAGTTTACTGTGAAGATATTGTTGTACAGCCTTATCGGCTCCGTTGGCGTCACCGATGATGATCGGAAATCCCCTCGCCATGATATTGTCCAATCGCTTATGAACGTGCGCATTCAGACGGGAGGCACGCCGTGAGCCGCCGATGAATACCTTTGTCATTGGTGAGTCCTCGTCTTGGTTATAGTTATGGCGAATACCTTGGTCGCTTTGCCCGTCTCGTATAATTCAGCAGTGATTGCGTTCATCGTCGCTCCTGACCTGTACAGATCATCGAAAAGCAAGATCGACTTGCCCTGTGTTACTGATTTGTCAATCGTGTATAGATTCTCAAGGAGTTTTGCTCGTTCGTTGAGATCGAAGGTGTTCTTCAACTCCGGTACGTTGCGCGCTTTCGCTACGCAATCGGCTAATGGAATCTCCAACCGCGGGCTGATCGCTTTGGCCAGGAGAAACACGGGCTGAACGTCGCGATGCCTCGAAGAAGGTGGAACCGGAACGAGAATGTCAACAGGCGGCCTCCATTCTTTCATCAGCGTTTCGACAGCCTCGACGATCTCAGGTACAGCGCCATAGTCCGACCTGGACTTCAAATTGTACAATAATTCCCCAATCTCTGATCGCCGGTTGTTGAATCGTGGGTACCCGGATTCATATCCAATGAAATCTGAACTGAGGGTGTGAAGATCGAGGGAAAATCCCTCGGTCCATTTTCCCAGAAGCTTTCGTCGCGTGAATTTGATCATGACAGCTTCTTCTCCAACTTATACCGCCTTTCCGTATATCTCATGATGCGCTTTGTCCAGCCTGCGAGCCGGATCAGTGGAGTGTAGTCCGACAGACCTGCTCTCCGTAGGTGGCAGACGGCACTCGCGGTACCTGCCTCCCCGCCATCCGCACGCGCCGTGGCGGAGATCGCCTGAAGGCTCGAACTCCGTCAGGCACTGTTGCCCTTGCCTCGTACAAGGCGCATGTGTTTTACAGCGGTGACGAGCATGGCTTCTCCGACCTTCATCCGGCTCATCCAGTTCCGCGCCGCCTATAACCTACCGGTCCATGCGGCCGTGGAGAACGGGGCCTTTGCCGCGGCCGGGCTTGACGTGGAGATCGAATACACGCCGGGCTCCGCGTTTCTCATGGAGGCGGTGCGCACGGGACGCTGCACCATCGGCCACGCCGCAGCGGACGATGTGGTTGCCGACGTGGAGAACCAGGCCGGTTCGGACGTATTCGCGTTCATGGGACTTCACAGCGGCCTGCTGAGCCTCGTCGGCGCGCCCGGGTGCCCCACCATGGAATCGTTGCGGGGCAAGCCGCTGGCCGTGGACGCGCGTGACAGCGGTTTCGTCTTCATTCTGGAGAAAGCCTTGCGCGACCGCGGCTTCGGTCCGGACGAGTACGAGCTCGTGGAGGTGGGCGGCTGGGAGAGCCGCTATCAGACCCTCATCGAAGGGAAGCTCCATGCCACGTTGCTGACGCCGCCCTTTGTCGGTGCCGCCCTGGAACGGGGTTGTCACGTCATCACACGGGGCGAGGAGATGGTGCCCGTCTACCAAGCGACGGTGGGCTTGGCCAAACGCTCCTGGGCAGAGCAGAACCGGACACATCTGGTCAACTACATCCGTTGCTACGTGGCCGCCACCGGATGGTGCTTCGCGCCGGAGAACCGGCGGCAGTGCCTGGACATTCTGGGCCTGCACAACGGCCTCACCGGCGCAGCGGCCGAGGAGACCCTGGACTCGTTGCTCGATCCCCGGCACGGCCTCTACCCCAGGGCAGCGTTAAACATCCCGGGTATCGCGGCCGCGCTCGATCTCAGAGCCGGCATGGGCTTTATCGCCTCCCCTCCACCGCCGCCGGAGAAATATATCGACAATACCTACTACGAAGCGGCGCTCCGCTGATGGAGCCTCCCTCGCCCGCGTCAATGCCTGGTTCGCCACTACCGTGAAAACCGCCCACGAATTCCGGCATCGTGTTGGTAGAGACTTGACGCCACCCCTGGATTCCCGCTTTCGCGGGAATGACGGTGTCAGGGACCGGATGCCATTTCGTGCCAATGATCGAGGGCGGGCCTACAGCAGCAAGGACAACTGCTCTGGAACGTCGGCCCGCGACACCGGTCCGTGCTCGGGCAACTCGGCGATCCGCGACTCCAGCCAGCGGATGTAGGTGCGGTGGCGGGTGCGATGGCGGATGGCCTCCACGCACAGGGAGCGCACGCGGCCGGCGTAGTACCGCCAGTTCTCACGCACCGTACGCGGCATTCGCAGGTAGGTGGGGGCGTCATCGCAGAAGAGCTCGCTGCGTGCCAGGGTCCAGATGTCGCACTGGGTCTCGCCGCCGGGGAGCGGCTCCCACGGAGAGGTTCCCTCCGGGGATGGGAGTTTCGTCAGCCCCTGCAGCAGATGGGTCAACTCATGCCCAATGGTGTTGTAGGTCAGACCCCGAACCCGGAGGCGGATGTACAGGGGGAGCCGGAGCCGCGTGGGTATGAACGCGACCCCGAGCTTGGTCTTGGTATGGCCCACGTGGATGTCCAGGTTCCGCAACTCGGGAAACTGGCGTAGCGACTGGTTGAGCATCCGCACGGCGCGTTGCGTGAGGCGCTTCTCCATCTGCGGCGTGAACGACACGGTCACGCCCATCCCGGGCGACAGCAAGATCATGGGCACGTCACACGCAATCGGGTCCGGACCGCGGTTCCCTGTCCCGCCGGCAACTGTGCTAAGATGCGAGGGTACTGACAGGAAGACTCTAGCGCAGTGATCGATCGATTTCACCCTCTGGTACGCGACTGGTTCCGGGACTGCTTCGGCAAGCCGACGCCGCCGCAGGCCGCGGGCTGGAAGGAGATCGCCCGGGGCCGGGACACGCTCATCGCCGCACCCACAGGCTCGGGCAAGACCCTCGCGGCCTTTCTCTGGTCCATCAATCAACTCATCGGGCCGGCCGAGACGGCGCAGGACCACACCCACGTGATCTATGTCTCGCCACTCAAGGCCCTGGGCAACGACATCCAGAAGAACCTGCAGGAGCCCCTGGCGGAGATCACCCGGGCGGGACGGCGTCAGGGGCTCCCGCTGCGGGAAATTCGCACGGCCGTGCGCTCGGGCGACACCCCGGCCACGGAGCGGCAGCGCATGATCGCCCGGCCCCCGCACATCCTCATCACCACGCCCGAGTCGCTCTACATCCTGCTCACGGCCGAGCGCAGCCGGCAGATGCTGAAGCGGGCGCATACGGTCATCGTGGACGAGATCCACGCGGTGGCCGGTGACAAGCGGGGGGCCCATCTGGCGCTTTCGCTGGAACGCCTGGACGCCCTTGCCGGCAGGCCGTTGCAGCGCATCGGGCTTAGCGCCACCCAGAAACCCATGGAGGACATCGCCTGCCTGCTGGTGGGAGCCCGGAGGCTGAAGCGCGACGGTACGCCGAAATGCGCCATCGTGGACGTGGGCCACAAGCGGGAGTTGGATCTGTCCATCGAGGTGCCTGACCAGGAGTTGGGGCCCATCACTTCCCACGCGCTGTGGGCCGAGGTCTACGACCGCATCGTGCAGCAGATCCAGACCCACCGCACCACCCTGGTGTTCGTGCACACCCGCCGGCTGGTGGAACGGGTGGCGCACCAGCTTACCGACCGACTGGGCGAGGGTAAGGTGCTGGCCCACCACGGCAGCCTTTCCCGCAAGACCCGGCTCGAAGCCGAGCAGAAGCTCAAGGCCGCGGAGGTACCGGTGGTGGTGGCCACCGCGTCGCTGGAGCTGGGCATCGACATCGGGCACGTGGAGCTGGTGTGCCACATCGGCGCCCCCCGCTCCATCGCCACCCTGCTACAGCGGGTGGGGCGCTCGGGGCACTGGCTGGGCGCCATACCCAAAGGCATCCTGTACCCGCTGACCCGTGACGACCTGCTCCAGTGCGCGTCCGCCGTGTATGCCGTGCGCCGGGGCGAGCTCGACCGCATCGGGCTGGTGCGGCAACCGCTGGACGTCCTGGCCCAGCAGATGGTGGCGACGGTGGCCAGTCTCACACCGGCCCCCAAGCCCGGCGAGACCCTGCCGCTCCTGCCCGAATCGGGGCCGCCGCGGGGCATTGCCGAGGAGGACCTCTGGGAGCTGGTGCGGGGAGCGTACCCATTCCGGGACCTCTCGCGCGGCGATTTCGAGCAGCTCCTGCAAATGCTGTGCGAGGGGGTGGCGCCGGCCAGGGGCCGGCGCGGCGCCCATCTCCACCGCGACCGGGTGAACCGGATGCTCCGGGCGCGCCGAGGCGCCCGTCTCGTGTCCATCACCAACGGCGGCGCCATCCCCGACACCGCTGATTACGACGTGGTCGAGGCGCTCAACGAGACCTTCGTGGGCAAGGTCAACGAGGACTTTGCTATCGAGAGCCTGGCCGGCGACATCTTCCTGCTCGGCAACACCTCGTGGCGCATCCAGCGGGTGGCCTCCGGTAAAGTGTGGGTCCAGGATGCGCACGGAGCACCGCCCACCATCCCCTTCTGGCTGGGGGAAGCCCCGGGCCGCACCCTGGAACTGTCGCGCGCGGTGTCCGACGTGAGGGAGAACGTCGCCCGGCTCTCTGCCGAAGCGGAAGCGCCCGACCCGTGGCTTCAGCGCGAAACCGGGGTGCGACCGGCGGGCGCGGAGCAGATCACCGCCTACGTGAACGAGACCCGGGCCGTGCTCGGGTGCGTGCCGACCGTGGACCGCGTCGTCGCCGAGCGGTTCTTCGACGAGTCCGGCGGCATGCAGCTCGTGCTGCACACGCCCTTCGGCGGACGCATCAACCGCGCCTGGGGGCTGGCGCTACGCAAACGGTTCTGCGTCAATTTCGATTTCGAGCTTCAGGCCGCGGCCACCGACGACGGCATCGTGATCTCGTTGACCGACCGCCACTCCTTCCCCCTGGACACGGTCTTTTCCTACCTCAACCCGGCGACGGTGGAACGCGACCTGACCCAAGCCTCGCTGGCGGCGCCGATGTTCACCAACCGCTGGCGCTGGAACGCCAGCCGTGCGCTGGCGGTGGAACGGTTCAGCCGGGGCAGGAAGGTGCCCATGGCGATCCAGCGCATGCGCGCGGAGGACCTGCTGGGCGCGGTCTTCCCGGACCAGGTGATGTGCCAGGACAACCGCGCTGGGCCCGTGAACCTGCCGGATCATCCCCTGACACGGGAGACCATGGAGAACTGTCTGCGGGAGGCCATGGACGTGGACGGCTTCAAGGAGACCCTGACGCGGCTCGGGCGGGGTGAGATCGCCACCGTGACCGTGGAGACCCCGGCGCCCTCGCCCATGGCCCACGAGATCCTCAACGCCAACCCCTACGCGTTCCTCGACGACGCCCCGCTGGAGGAAAGGCGCGCCCGGGCAGTGGCGTTGCGGCGCACCGACCCGGACCTTGCCCAAGGCATCGGCGCCCTGAGCCCCGAAGCCCTGGATGAGGTGACAGGGCAGGCATGGCCCGACATCCGCGACGCGGACGAGCTGCACGACCTGTTGCACACCGTCATCCTGTTGCCGGTGCGGGAAGCCGAACCGTGGCAGCGGTATGCCGAGGAGCTCATGGGAGCGGGCCGGGCCACCGTGGCGCAACCGGTGGGGGAGGCCGGCGGCCCATTCTACGTGGCCACCGAACGCCTGACGGAGGCCCGGGCCGTGCTGGGAGACTTTCACCTGGCTCCGGCCGTGACCGGCCCGGGTGCGGACGGGGCGGCTGCCGAGACCTCGGCGGAGGCGGCCCTGCGGCACGCATTGCAGGGCTGGATGGAGATCGTCGGTCCTGTCACCGCTGCCGGACTGGCCGCCCGGATCGGCCTTTCCGTGGAGTCGGTAGAGCAGGGCCTGAACGCCCTGGAAGTCTCCGGGGTGGTGCTGCAAGGGCACTTCTCCCCCGGCACCGTGGCCGACCCGCCCGTGGAATGGTGTGAGCGCCGGCTGCTGTCCCGGATTCACCGCCTCACCCTGGGCCGGCTGCGGCGTGAGATCCACCCGGTGTCGGCCACCGACTTCATCCGCTTCCTGCTGCGCTGGCAACACGTTCAGCCGGGCTCGCAGCTCCACGGCCGTGACGGCATCCACCAGGTCATCCGCCAGCTTCAGGGCATGGAGTTGCCGGCCCCGGCTTGGGAACAGCACGTTCTGCCGGCGCGGATGGCCGCCTATGACCCCGCCGAACTGGAGCACCTGTGCCTTGCCGGCGTTGTGACCTGGGGACGGTTGCGACGCGACACCGGCGCACCGGAGGACGACCCGGACGCGGCCAGACTGTGGGACGCGGCGCCGCTGGCTCTCCGGCCCGCCAACGGGAAGACCCGCAGGACCACCCCCACGCGGTCCGCGCCGCTGGCTTTCGTGATCCGGGAAGACCTGCCGCACTTCCTTGATCCGGAAGCCCTGGGCTGGCGCGGGCTCCAGGGACTGTCCGCCGCCGCCCGGGACGTCGCCGCGTACCTGGAGACCTTCGGCGCGTCCTTTCTGGCGGACATCGCCCGGGGAACCGGACATCTCACGGTGCGCACCGAACGCGCGCTGTGGGAGTTGGTCACTCGCGGGCAGGTCACGGGAGACGGCATCGCGGGACTGCGCATGCTGCTCACCCCGGAGCTGAAGAGAAAAGATTCCCGACGAGGCAGCCGGAAAGGCGCCGCGGAGAGGGCCATGCCCGTGGGTCGCTGGTCGCTATGGCGAAACGGGGACCCGAGCGCCGCGGAGGCCGGGACGGAGACCCTGGCACGCCAGCTCCTGCAACGTTACGGCGTGGTCTTCCGGGAGCTGCTTGCCAAGGAGACCCGCTGTCCCCCCTGGCGCCTGCTGCTCCAGACCTACCGCCGCATGGAGGCCCGCGGGGAGATCCGCGGCGGCCGTTTCGTGAGCGGCTTCGTGGGCGAACAATACGCGTTGCCCGACGCCGTGGACGCCATGCGCAACGTGCGGCGCCTCGCCCCCGACACGGAGCCCGTGATGGTGTCCTGCACCGATCCCCTGAATCTCGTCGGCGTCCTCACCCCCGGCCCCCGCGTCCCCGTCCAATCGCATCAGTTCATCGCCTACCTCAACGGCGCCCCCGCCGAAATCGGCCCCCTCGGCAACGTGCTGAGCCGCGTCCAGCCGGTCACGGGTTCGGGCGGCGAGTAAACCTTCCAACGCAAGAAGGGACTGCTCATGCGCCTCTTCCAGACACCAACGTCGGACCTCTCGATGCTTCTTGCAAACCGGGCTTGAAGCCTACATGCTGGTATCGATGGATACGGGGCCACACGCCGGCGGGCACAGCGCAGACCACCTGACCGGCGACGAGCGCGCCGCGGCCATGGCCAGGAAGTACGTCTGGTGGCAGCCGCCCGAGCGCACGCTGGAGGACCGGCGGCTCTTTCTGGCGCAGATGATGACCCTCGGCACCGCCGCCGACATCCGCTGGTTGCTCTCGCGGGTTCCCACCTCCGAGATGCACCATGTGCTGCGCGACCCGCCGATCGGCGTCTTCAACCGCCGTTCCTGGAATTTCTGGCACCTCCGCCTTGGTTTGACTCCGACCCCCGAGCTGCCGACACGGGAGCTCCCTCGGTGACGTTCAAGCCGGTCCTCGACGTATTGCCCGACGAGCAACGGCAACTATGGCCGGCACTCTCGGACGTCCCCGACTCCTTTGTCCTCTACGGCGGCACCGCCTTGGCGTTGAGATTGGGTCACCGGTCCTCCGTCGACTTCGACTTCTTTTCGTCAGACGCCCTTGATCTCGATGGGTTGTTTCGTCTCCCCTTCGTGACTCGGGCCGACGTGCTCCAGAGTGAACCTGACACGTTGACCGTCTCCACGATACCCGGTAATGCAACGAACCCGGTGAAGGTCTCCTTCTTCGGCGACATCGACACGGGCCGCGTGGGCGATCCGGAACGAACGGACGACGGCGTGTTGCGGGTGGCTTCGCTGCTGGACCTGTTCGGAACCAAGCTCAAGGTGTTGCTGCAACGCGTAGCTGCCAGAGACTACCTCGACCTGGCGGCCATTCTGCGAGCCGGCGTGCCGCTCGAAGACGGACTCGGCGCAGCCACGACCCTTTACGGACAGCAGTTCCCACCGACCGAAGCCGTCAAGGCCCTCGCGTATTTCGATGAAGGAGATGCAACCAACGTCGATGCCGCGACACAGGTATTTCTTTCGCGGCAAGCCGCGGCTTGGGACTTCACGGTAGCCCGGATTACCAAGGTTGCCAATTCACTTGTCTGAAGTGCCCTTGCTAACGTCAGGAGATGGCAAAGGTGACGAGCAAATCACATCGGGAATGGGAACCGGGAGTTCAAGCGGAGACGACGCATGTGAGCAAGCGAAAAGGACGAAGTAGGGCCGCATAACGCGGAATCAAGCGAACATCGCAAAACGACGCCGCCTGATTCCGCGTTACCTACGTTTCTCCGAGTCGAAAGACGCGGTCTGTTCTGCTGCACCGGCTGTTAGTGCCGCGTGGCGGGCCACCGGCCTTCGACCATGGCGTTGAACTCGTCGGTGAAGAAGAACTTCTCCTGACCGAAGGCGGGCTTCAAATGGTCGAACCACGTGGCCTTAGGGTCGTAGGCCGCGTAGAAGGGGCGTCCCACCCAGTCCGGGTTCCGTCCCTGGAGAAAGCGGAGGATGAAGACCTTCTCGCCGGCGATCTCCTGCACGTCCTGGATCTCGATCTTGCCGGGGGTCGCGCTCATGCTCGGGCCGCGGACGGTGCGGGCGAGTCCGGACACGTATTTGATGGCGCCCTGGAAGACGCGGCAGGTCCGCTCCAGCGGCACCTCGAAGTAGTTCCGGGCGCCGGTGTCGCGCTCCACGAACATGTAGTAGGGAATCATCCCCAGCCGCACTTCTTCCTCCCACATGCGGATCCAGACGTCCGAGGAGTCGTTGATGTGGGCCAACAGCGGCGCTTGGCAGCGGATCACCGCGCCGACGTCGCGCAAGCGGCGGATCGCCTCCCGGACCACCGCGGTCTCCAGCTCCCGCCAGTGGTTGAAGTGAGCCATGATGGCGACGTGCTTGCCTGCCTTCACGATCTTCTCCAGCAGACGCAGCATGTCGTCCGCATCGTCGTCACCGACGAAACGGGAAGGCCAGAACGTCAAGGACTTGGTCCCGATGCGAATGTCCTGCACGTGAGCGAGCCGGGGGTCCTCCACGAACGGCTCCAGGTAATGGGCGAACACCGCCGTCTTCATGATCATGGGATCGCCGCCGGTCACCAGAAGATCGCTGACGTCGGGATGCGCGGCCAGGTAATCGTGCAGGCCGTCCGCCTCCTTGGCGACGATCTTGAGGTTGTTGTCGCCCACGAACTGGGCCCAGCGGAAGCAGAAGGTGCAGTAGGCGTGGCACGTCTGCCCCTGGCTGGGAAAGAACAGCACGGTTTCCCGATACTTGTGCTGGAGACCCTGCACGGTCTCGTGCGCGACCTTGGGGATGTTCAGCTCCCGCTGCCCGGCCGGGTGCGGGTTGAGCTTTTCGCGGATCTCGTGGGCGCCGGCCTTGATCTCGCTCGCCGAAGCGTCGCGCCGCATCATGTCGGCCATGTGCAGGAAGTCGCCCTCCTCGAGCATGCCCCGCTGCGGGAAAGTGATCTGGTAGAGGGGGTCGTCGGGCACCCGGTCCCAGTCGATGAGGTTGTCGATCACGTACCGGTTGGAGCGAAAGGGCAACACGTTGGCCACGACCTTCATGGCGAACCGATCGTCGGCGGAAAGCCTCTCAAGCTGCGGAATCTCATCGAGATGCTTGGCTGACAGCGCCTTGTAGCGCGAGGACGGAAAGACCGGCGCCATACCGGCCAGGTGTTCTTCGTCCGTTTGAAGAGACATCATGCCCGGGCTCGGGGCAGGCTCGTTACCGGGTTCCGACGGAACTTTGCTCATGACTCACCTCCGACGTCGTTGCGACTCGTTTTCAACCCTCGGCTCTCGACGCAAGTATACTCCAACCGCCCGAATATGAAAACGAAAATCAGCGTAAGAGTTGGAATTCGGTTTTGCAAGGGCCGGAACAACTCGACCATTCTCTCCCGGATTTGTCGGGTTCGGATTTTTTCTGCTTTACTGTTCTTGGGGAGCGATTCGTTAGCGGGTACAGTCTCTCAGGGACCTGAAGGAGGCAAACCATCCATGGCCACCGATCTCTTTACCACCGCGCGGGAGCGCCTCGACAACGCCGCCCGCTATCTCGACATCGAGCGCGAGGTCATCGAGCAGCTTCGATATCCCAAGGAAACCCTGGCCGCCACCCTGCTGGTCCGCATGGACGACGGCTCCCGCAGGGCGTTCAAGGCGTGGCGGTGCCGCTATAACGACACCCGCGGCCCTACCAAGGGGGGCATCCGCTTCCACCCCGCGGTGAACGTGGACGAGGTGATGACGCTGGCGTTCTGGATGACGTTCAAGTGCGCCGTCGTGAACCTGCCCTTCGGCGGCGCCAAGGGCGGCGTGGCGGTGGACATCAAGACGCTTTCCCGGGCCGAGCTGGAGCGCCTGAGCCGCTCCTACGTCGAAGCGTTCTCCCGGTTCATCGGACCCGAGCGCGACATCCCCGCCCCGGACATGTACACCAACGGCATCGTCATGGCCTGGATGGCGGACGAGTACAGCACCATCACCGGCCACCCCAGCCCGGCCATCATCACCGGCAAGCCGGTGGCGCTGGGCGGCTCGCTGGGACGCGACGACGCCACCGGGCGCGGCGGCTACTACGTGCTGGACCACCTGAAAGAGGGACTCGGGGTGAGCCCGAAGGAAACGCGGATCGTCTTGCAGGGGTTCGGCAACGCCTCGTTTCACTGCGCGCGCCTGCTCCACGACGACGGCTACAGGATCATCGGCCTCTCGGATTCAACCTCCGCGGTCTACGATCCCGACGGCATGGATCCGTATGCGGTCATGGAGCACAAGAACCGCACCCAGCGGGTCGCCGGCGCGCCGACCCGCGGCGCCGCGCGAGAGCTCGACAACGCCGAGTTGCTGGAGGCCGAGTGCGACGTGCTGATCCCGGCCGCGGTGGAAAACCAGATCACCGAGGCCAACGCCGCGAATATCAAGGCGCCGGTCATCCTGGAGCTCGCCAACGGCCCGGTGACGCCGGCGGGAGACGCGATCCTCGACGAGAACGGTGTGGTGGTGGTCCCCGACATCCTGGCCAATTCGGGCGGGGTGACGGTTTCCTACTTCGAGTGGGTGCAGAACAAGGCGGGCTACTACTGGCCGGTGGAAGAAGTACACTCGAAGCTCAAGGCCATCATGGAGCCCGAAACCCGGAAGATCCGGGAGGTGGCCAGGGACAAGGCCATCAGCATGCGCACGGCCGCCTACGTCCACGCCCTCGAACGGATCGGCGACGCGGTGGAAGCCCGCGGCACCAAGGCGTTCTTCAGCCAGAAGAACTAACGTCCTGCGCCAAGGCTCCCATGGCCACGACGCGGCTCTATTGATCCGCGTCCCAGTCGTACCACCGACGCCGCCCCGCGTTCGGGTTGGGATGAGGCAGGACAAAGAGTTCGGTTGCCTTGGGAAGCATCCGGCGGGTGAGCACGAGGCGGGAATCAGGCTGCCACCGCACCGGGTAGCGGTCGTCGAGAAAGGCGGCGAAGTACTGGGCCTGGGTCGGGTCGTCGTAGTGCATCGGGAGCACGATGGGCGGTTTCACCTGCTCGATGACCTTGACCAGATCCTCGAAGGCCAGGTTGTTGCGCGCGTCGATGGGGATCATCATCACGTCCACCCGGCGCAGCAGCTTCTGCTGCTTTTCCGTCAGCAGGTGGCCGATGTTGCCCATGTGGGCAATGCAGAGACTGCCCATCTCGTAGACGAATATCGAGTTGGCGATGCGGGAAAAATCGTAGTTCCGCGCGCTCGGCAGGTTCACCACCACGATGTCCTTGACTTTCCTGCGCACCGGCTGCCAGCGCTGGTCCAGGGTGATGCCGCGCAACACGAGCGGGTTCCCGCGAACCGCTTCGGTATTGTTATGGGTGTAGTGGTCGTTGCTGACGGTCACCGCGTCCGCGGCTATCCCCGGCGTGACGTCGAAGTTGGGATCGGCTACCACCCGGGTACCGGTGCCGGAACGGATGGCGAAGCTCGAGTGGCCGAACCAGCGGACGTGATACTGGCCGAGTCCGATGTCCGGTTTCGCGGATACGCCGGCCGGCGGGCCAATGGATCGGACCAGGTGAGGACCCGAACCGATGGTCCGGACCAGGTTGGGATTGCAGATGGCCCCGGCGGCCTGAGCGCTCAACAAGGCCGCCAACCCGAGCACAAGACCTGTTACGCGTCTTGACATGGCTCCTCCCCGCCCGCTGCCGAGACCCGCGGGCATCATGAGCACGTCTCGCACGTGCCGTAGAGAGATAGCTGGTGGGAGGTCACCGTAAAACCGGTGTCGGGCGAGAGTAAGGGCTCAGCCTCTTCCCTACGGTCAAGGGTAACATCATAGACCTTTCCGCAGCTTTCGCAAATAAAATGCGGATGTTTATTCGAGATCGGATCGAAGTGCTGCGTGCGGTCGATGTTGAGGATCTGCACCTTGCCGTCGGCGGCCAGCTTCTGAAGGTTCCGGTAGACCGTACCGAGACTGATGTTCGGAATCTCTCTTCGGACCCGTTCGTAGATCTGGTCCGCGGTGGGGTGAGACATCTCGTCCTTCAGGACGTCCCAGATGACTTCAAGCTGTCGTGTCCGTCTCGTGGACATGGACGATCCCCGGCAGCGGTCCGCGGCAGGCTACTCCAAGTCGCTGAGCAACTCCGCCTTCGTGGCCGCGGTCAACCGGACCTCGGCGCGATAGTTTTCGTGATCGACGACGATGCCGGCATCCCGGTCGCGCAGGGCTTCGGCTTCGTCGGGGGTGAGGCCGAAGGTGATGTACTGCACCGCGCTTATCTTGTCTTCCTTGCTGCGGCCCTCCTCGAAGCGGGCGCGAATCGCGTGATCGGCGCCGATCCTCAGGAAGACCCGTTCGTCGATGCCGAGAAACTTGAGCAGCTCCCCGCGCAAGTCGGTCTGATCCTCGATCTCGAGGAAGAGGGTCGCCCTGAGCTCTCCGGCATCCGGAATGAGCTCGTTGTAGACGTCGATCTCTTCCCGGATCTTGTCCAGGTCGCGGATGCCCTCCGCCCGCAGCATCTCCTGTATCTGAAAGATCACCGTGGCCCGGTTCTCGAACACCAGGGAAACCTTGTCTCCCACGGACACGCGCCGGTGCTTCTTGAGATCGATGATCTCGCGGCGAAAGGCGGTGCGCCTCTGCTCGTAGGCGCCGGCGCCGACGATGTCATTCAGGTTGATCTTTTCCATGTTGCGTCAGCGGACGGACCTTCCCGCCCCATCCCCCGCGAGATCTGTCTCGGGGTGCAGGGCGGGAAGACTCCGAATGACCGGTCTGACGACGGATCAACCGGCGTCCGCGGGGTCCTTGCCAGCGACGGCCTGCAGCCCCTTGTTGAAACGGCCGGCATGGGACTTCTCGGCCTTGGCCAGAGTCTCGAACCACTCGGCCAGCTCCTCCAGGTTCTCGTCCCGGGCGGTCTTGGCGAAGCCGGGGTACATCTCGGTGTACTCGTAGGTCTCACCTTCCACCGCGGACTTGAGGTTCTTCTCGGTGCTGCCGATGGGAACGCCGGTACAGGGATCGCCGACTTCCTTGAGGAAGTCCAGGTGACCGAACGCATGGCCCGTCTCCGCCTCCGAGGTGTCGCGGAAGAGTCCGCCCATGTCGGGGTAACCCTCGATGTCCGCCTGACGCGCGAAGTAGAGATAGCGCCGGTTGGCCTGAGACTCGCCCGCAAAGGCGTTCTTCAGGTTCTCGTGGCTCTTGGTGCCATTGATGCTTGCCATAGATTCCTCCTTATCAGTAATAGTTATGACTAGTAGCCAATCATCTCCCCGGAGTCAAGCAGGGTAGACGAGGACACGCGGCCGGGTCGCGGGGCGGTTGAACAGAAAACACCCACCGACATTCCGAAACTGCGAGGAGGATTAGTCTCAGTCTCGACATCGGGAAGTCCCCAAAGCAAGGCTGGTTGGGTGCACCAGCACGTCCACCCGTTCCGCCGGACAGGCGCGCTTTCGTTTCATCCGCGGCTCCCGCTCGTCAGCCGCTCCGCGGCGGCTCGCACTTGGCGTGCCTGCGCGAGCTCGTAGCTCGCCTGCATTCGCATCCAGTGGTCCGCGGTGCCCCAGCCGATATCTTCCAGCGCCAGCGCCATGTTCGGGGACACGCCTGCCTTGCCGTTCAGCAGGCGCGACAGCGTTCCGCGCTCGCAGCCGAGGCGGACCGCCGTCTTGGTCACGTTCCAGCCAACTTCGTCCATGCTCTCGCGGATCAGTTCGCCCAGGTGCGGCGGGTTCAGCATCGGGCCGCCACGGTCGTTTGCAATGTCGTTCATGATCTGCGCTCCTCTCCGGTCAGTGATAGTCGCGAGCGCGACGCCAACCCCTGCCTCGGCATCCGCAAGAACCCGCGCCGCACGGTGGCGCGGTTCCTCGATGCCGACGAGCTCGAACGGTTGGGCCGCGCCCTCGACGCCCGCGAAGCCGAATGGCCCAATGCGGTCGCCACGACCCGCCTGCTGGCTCACCGGCTGCCGTCGCGGCGAAGTGCTCGACCTGCGATGGCGCGACATCGGAACGGAAGCGATTCACCTTCCCGACAGCAAGACCGGACCGCGCAGCGTGTTCGTTCCCACCATCGTCCCGTTGTCGCCTAGTGTGGTCCATCATGCAAACACCGTCCGCGATGGCGCTTGCATGTCGTATGCGATCCGTCGCCGGTCGCCAACCCGAACGTAGTTGCGTCGTTCGCCGTGCTTCCTATACTGACGTCCGGAAGCCGCGCGCCGGTTCGGGAACCGTTTCCGCACATGCGCGGCGGACGCTGCCGCTCAAGCGCGGGACGGGTCAACCTGTTGGAGCTACAACGGTTTGTGCGGCCCGAACCCTTGAGCAGGACGGGAGGACGATGCAGACGCCAGTCGGCGGTTGGTTCTCACACCCGACGCATGCCCGGCACGCAAGGCAACAGGGGTCGGTGGCTTGGCAAGCCGAGTTTTGTTATTCTGCCACAAACGCTCACGGTCGTTGCACGGCCACCCCGAAGGCATGAAAACTGTATTTTCACAGCCAATGACGAACCTCCCCCTTTACCCATGGACACGATGATCACCATCGACGAATTTCGCACCCTGGACCTGCGCATCGGCACGGTTACCAGCGCCGAGCCGCATCCCAATGCCGACCGGCTCATGGTGCTCAAGGTGGACCTGGGCTCGGAGGAGCGGCAGCTCGTGGCCGGCATTCGCGGCCACTACGGCCCGGAGGAACTCACGGGCCGGCAGCTCGTGGTGGTGGCGAACCTGAAGCCCACCAGGCTGAGAGGCATCGAGAGCCAGGGAATGATCCTGGCTGCTTCCACCGACGACCAACTCGTGATCCTGACGCCGGAGCAACCCATCGCTCCAGGCGCCAAGGTCTCCTGACACGGCCGAGTGTCCCCTCCCACCAAACCCGCGGAAACCTGCTGCCTCGTTGACCTGTCCGCCTTGCGCGCCAACCTGGGCACGGTGCGCCGCCTGGTGGGCGCCCGGGTGGAGATCCTCGCGGTGGTGAAGGCCGACGCCTACGGCCACGGCGACGTCGAGAGCGCCCGCGCCTTGTGCGACGAGGGGGTCCGCCGCCTCGGCGTCGCCACGGTGGCGGAAGGCGTCCGCCTGCGAGAGTCCGGCATCGAAGCCGCGATCCTCGTTCTCGGGAGTGTCTACCCCGGCGACACCGTCTCGCTGGTCCGATATTCCCTGGATCCGGTTGTTCCCAATCTCGACCTCTTGAGGCATCTGGAAGCCTTCGGCGCCGAACACGGTGTCGATATCCCCTGTCACCTCAAGTTGGACACCGGAATGGGCCGGTTGGGGCTCTTGCCCGACGGCATCGAAGAATGGCTACCCGAGCTGGGCCGGCTCCGAGCCGTCAAGCTGCAAGGCATCATGTCCCACTTCGCCAAGGCCGAGGAGCCGGAGTCGCCCTCGTGCCGCGGACAACTGCGCGCCTTCCGGCAAACGCTGGAGCGCATTCGAGCGGCCGGGCTCGGGCTCGCGCCGGCCCATATGGCCAACAGCGCGGCCGTCCTGGGGCTGCCCGAGGCGCATTTCGACATGGTCCGGCCGGGCGGCATGCTGTATGGCATCGTCTCCCATCCGCCCATGGCGGAACATGCCCGGCTGGCGCCGGCGCTCACGTGGAAGACCCGCGTGTTGCAGCTCAAGACGCTCCCGAAGCACTCGGCCGTCAGCTACGGCGGCACCTTCACCACCCGGCGCCAAAGCATCATTGCGACCCTCCCCGTGGGCTACGCGGACGGCTACAAAAGGTCGCTGTCCAACAAGGCCGCGGTGCTGATCCGCGGCCAACGGGCTCCTGTCGTGGGCCGCGTCACCATGGATTTGACAATGGCGGACGTTACCGATATAGCCGGTGTTCAGCCGGGAGACGAGGTTGTCCTGCTTGGGACACAGGCTGGCGAGACCATCTCCGCGGAAGAGATGGCCGGCTGGGCGGACACGATTTCTTACGAGATACTCACGTCCATCAGCCCGCACATTCCACGTTATTACATCCGAAACGAAGCGGAACCGGTCAGCACGGGCAGGCTCGAGACGGTATTACCCAACGCGCCCACAAAGTAGCGAACAGGCCGTGCTCGCCAAGGCGTGCCGCCCGGAGCTCGGCGCCTCGGCTATCCGTTGTGAGACCGTTTCCACGAATCCATATTCGGCACAAGGAGGCACAAGGCGCCCGTGGGCAAGATAAACAGAGCATTGCTCAGCGTATCCGACAAGGAAGGCATCGTCGATTTCGCCGAAAAGCTGAGGGGATTGGGCGTCGAGATCCTGTCCACGGGAGGGACGGCCGCACTGTTGCGGGAGAACCGCGTCAACGTGACCGAGGTCGCGGATGCCACCGGTTTCCCGGAGATCATGGACGGCCGGGTCAAGACGCTTCACCCCAAGATCCACGGCGGCATCCTGGCCCTCCGGGACAAGCCCGAGCACCGCGCCCAGATGGAAGAGCTGGACATCGACGCCATCGACATGGTGGTGGTAAACCTGTACCCGTTCGAGGCCACCGTGGCGCGAGAGGCGCCGTTCGACGAGATCATCGAGCAGATCGACATCGGCGGCCCCACCATGATTCGGGCCGCGGCCAAGAACCACCCGCACGTGGCGGTGGTGGTGGAGCCGTCGGACTACCCGGCCGTGGCCGGCGAACTCGTGGCCGGCGATGGCGAGCTGTCGGGAGAAACCCGGTTCCGTCTTGCGTGCCGGGCCTTTCACCACACCGCACGGTACGACGGCGCCATATCCAACTACCTGGGGCGGCTCGACGGGGAACGGAACGTCGGCGCATGGGGCGATAAGCTGAATCTCCAGCTCTCGAAGCTTCAGGAGTTGCGCTACGGGGAGAACCCGCATCAAGGCGCGGCCTTTTACACGCACGCGGGTTCGGCGGGCCCTTCGGTGGCCCGGGCGACACAGGTCCAGGGCAAGCAGCTCTCGTTCAACAACATCCTGGACGCGGACGCGGCCCTCAGCACGGTGCTGGACTTCTCCGAAACCGCAGCCGTGGCCATCAAGCACACCAATCCCTGCGGCTTGGCCACCTCCGACGCCTCGCTGGCGGATGCCTTCCGCAAGGCCAGGGCCGGGGATCCGGTGTCGATCTTCGGGGGCGTCATCGCCCTGAACCGCCCGGTGGACGCGGAAACGGCCAGGGAACTGAAGGAGATCTTTCTGGAGATCATCATCGCGCCCTCCTTCACGCCGGAAGCCCGGGAAATCCTGTCCTCCGCCAAGCGACTTCTCAACATCCGGCTGTTGGAGATCGACATGGCCCTCGAAGCCGACGGCAGCCACGACCTGCGCCGTGTCCACGGCGGCGTGCTGGTTCAGGACTGGGACCACAAACCCATCGACGTCAGGGAATGCAAGGTGGTGACGGAGCGGCAGCCTACCGACGACGAGTACAAGGCCCTGGGGTTTGCCTGGCGGGTCTGCCACCACGTCAAATCCAACGCCATCGTGTTCACGTCGAGCGACCAGTTGCTCGGAGTCGGCGCCGGCCAGATGAGCCGGGTGGATTCCGCCAACCTCGCGGTCACCCGCGCCAAGACCCATGGCCTGGACCTCGCGGGATCCGTGGTCGCGTCCGATGCTTTCTACCCCTTCCGGGACGGAGTGGATGCGGCCGCCGAGGCCGGCGCGCGCGCGGTCATTCAGCCGGGCGGCTCCATCCGCGACGAAGAGGTCATCGCCGCGGCCGACGAGCACGGCCTGGCCATGATCTTCACCGGCATCCGGCACTTCAGGCACTAGCGGGCCTGTCTCAGAGGTTCGCCGGAGGTCCCAACGGAACCATGAAGATCCTGGTCATCGGCAGCGGCGGGCGGGAGCATGCGCTGGTGTGGAAGCTCAGCCGGAGCCGGCGGGTGGACAAGGTGTACTGCGCACCTGGCAGCGCCGGCATCCGTCAGCAGGCGGAGCCGGTGGACATCGGCGCCGGCGACCTCGACAAGCTGGCGGACTTCGCCGCCCGGGAGGCCATTGACCTCACCGTGGTGGGACCGGAGCAGCCGCTGGTGCTGGGCATCAGCGACCTGTTCGAGAGCAGGGGGCTCAAGGTGTTCGGACCCGGCCGCGAGGCGGCAAGGCTCGAGGGCAGCAAGGCCTTCGCCAAGGAGCTGATGCTGGAGAACGGCATCCCCACCGCGGCCTGCGAGGTCTTCTCGGACCTCGCGGAGGCCAGGAGGTACGTGGCGCGGGATCAACCCTGCGTGGTCAAGGCGGACGGTCTGGCCGCGGGCAAGGGGGTCATCCTCTGCTCCGGCAGGGCGGAGGCCGAAGCCGCCCTGGACGACGTCATGGGCCGGAAGATCTTCGGCGGGGCCGGCGACCGGGTGGTCATCGAGGAGCGGCTCATCGGCGAGGAGGCCTCGTTCATGGCCTTGATGGACGGCGACGACTTTCTGCCGCTGGCGTCTTCTCAGGACCACAAGCGCGTCTTCGACGGCGACGAAGGACCCAACACCGGCGGCATGGGCGCCTGCTCCCCGGCGCCGGTGGTGGACGCGGCGGTGCACGACGCCGTGGTGGAGCGGGTGCTGAAACCGCTGTCGGCGGGGCTCAAGCGCCGCGGCCTGGTGTATCGCGGCGTCCTGTACGCCGGGCTCATGGTCACCGAGGACGGCCCCAAGGTGCTGGAGTTCAACTGCCGGTTCGGGGACCCCGAATGCCAGCCCGTCATGATGCGCCTCGAGACCGATCTGCCGTCGCTGCTGCTGGCCACTGCCGAGGGCAGGCTCCGGGAAGTGAACGCCGAGTGGTCGGGTCAAGCCGCGGTCTGCGTCGTGCTGGCGTCCAGGGGCTATCCGGGAGAGTACGAGACCGGCATGGAAATCAGCGGGCTCGACACGCTGGAATCCTGGAGCCGTGGATACGCGTTCCATGCCGGAACCACCCGCCGGGAGAACCGCTGGCACACGGGCGGCGGCCGGGTCCTGGGGGTGACCGCGCTGGGAGACACCATGGCCGCGGCGACTCGCGAAGCCTACGAGGGCGTGAGCAGGATCAGTTGGGAGGGCATGCACTACCGCCGGGACATCGCCCGGCGGGCCGTGGACCGCAACGGATCCTGAGGCCGGCCAAGGAATGGAGCGGACGGGTTCCAAACCCGCCCGTACCTCGGAGCAGAACCACGCAGGGCGCAAGAAAACGTTCGAACCGAGCAACAAAGGAGGGGGAACACCGTGACGGAGCAAACTCCGAAGGTCGCGATCCTCATGGGAAGCGATTCCGATGTCGAGGTCATGAAGGAGGCCGCAACGCGGCTGGAGTCCTTCGGCATCCCGTACGAGATGCACATATCGTCGGCGCACCGTTCGCCGGAGCGAACCCACGCCTATGCCAAGGGGGCTGCGGACCGGGGCATCGAGGCGTTCATCGTCGGCGCCGGCGCGGCCGCCCATCTGGCGGGTGTGGTGGCAGCCGTCACCACGCTGCCGGTCATCGGCGTGCCGTTGAGCGCATCGGCCCTCGACGGCATGGATGCGCTCCTGGCAACGGTGCAGATGCCGGCGGGGGTGCCGGTGGCCACGATGGCCATCGGCAAGGGCGGCGCCGCCAACGCGGGGATCTTCGCGGCCCAGATCATCGCGCGCAAGGACCCGGAGCTGGCGGACAAGCTCACCCGTTTCAAGGAGGAGCTGGCTGCCGGGGTGGAGGCCCGGGACCGGAAGCTGCAGGACAACCTGAAGGCGTAACGGACCCGTGTGCCGTACTGGAATTCGGCGCAAGACGATAACGACACCCAGACCGGAGAAAAGCGCGCATGGCACAGATCTTTCCCTTCCGGGGCCTGGCCTACAATCCCGGGAAGATCGACGATTTTTCCAGGGTGGTGGCGCCGCCCTACGACGTCATCTCTGCCGGGCGCCAAGCGGAGCTGTATGACCGTTCGCCGCACAACATCGTGCGCCTGGACTTCTGCCGCGACGCCGATCCGTACGAGACCGTGCCGCGCCGGTTCCGGGAATGGCAGGAGGACGGCACCCTGGTGGCGGAGGACGCCCCGGCCATCTATTACCTGAGCCAGGAATACCGGCTGCAGGACGGGGTATCGAGGGAGCGGCGCGGCTTCATCGCATTGGCCTCCATCGAGGACTTCGGCGGCGGGATCCACGGCCATGAGGCCACCCTGGCCGAGCCCAGGGAGGACCGCCTGAAGTTGATGCTTGCCTGCGACGCCCAGTTCAGCTCCATCCTGGCCTTGTACAGCGACGAGAAGCCCACGCTGACCAACGCTCTGAGGGAGCACGTCAGCGCGGTGAAACCCAAGATCGAGGCCCGGCTGGGCGAGTACGGCACCTCGAAGCTCTGGGCGGTCACCGACCCCGGTCTCATCGCCATGACGCAGGACGCCTTGAGCCGGCGGGCCGTCTTCATCGCCGACGGGCACCATCGTTACGAGGCCGCCACCGGCTACCGCAACCGGCGCCTGGCGGAACGGCCCGGCGCCGCGGGCGACGAGGGATTCAACCGCGTGATGATGTACTTCGCCAACCTCGATGAAGAGGGCGTGGTGATACTGCCCACTCACCGCCTCGTTCGGGACCTGCCCGACATGCCGTTCGAGGAACTGGAAGAGAAGCTGCGACGCCACTTTCACGTGGAAGCATTTCCCCGAAATCCCCACGGACGGCGACAGTTCCTGGAGACCCTGGAACACCCCGAAGGCGGCCGGCGGCTCCTGGGCGCCTCTTTCGAGGACGATCCGCGTTACCTGGTGTTGAGGCTCAGGGACGGGGAGACGATGCGGCAGTTGACTCCCGAGATGGGCCCCGAACTGCGCGAGCTGGACGTCACCACGCTGCACGTGCTCCTGATGGAGCACATCCTCGGGGTGTCCACCCGGAACGCGGTGAATACCGACGCGGTCGCGTACACCCACGACGCGGAGGAGGCCCTGGCCGAGGTAGAGAACGGCGGCTGCAAGGCGGCTTTCATCCTGAACCCTCCGAGCGCCCGCGAAATGATCGACGTCTCCCTCAAGGGCGACAAGATGCCCCAGAAGTCCACGTACTTCTTTCCCAAGCTCATTACCGGGCTGGTGATCCACAAGGTGGAGGACTAAATGACGAGGTTACATCTGACACTGGCGTGCGGCGACTACGACCGCACCAAGACTTTGCAGGACGGCTCGCTGGATCCCGACGGCATCTCCCTCAACTACCTTCCGATGCAGGCGGAAGAAATCTTCTGGCGCATGGGGCACCATCAGGAGTTCGACGCCTCCGAGATGTCGCTGTCCAACTACATCACCATGACCTCCCGGGGCGAGAGCCCGTTCACCGCCATCCCGATCTTCCCGTCCCGCTACTTCCGCCATTCCTGCGTGTTCATCAACACCGACCGGGGCCTCGACAAGCCCGAGGATCTCCGCGGCAAGCGCATCGGCGTGCCGGAATACTCCATCACCGCGGCGGTGTGGATCCGCGGTTTTCTGAGCGACGACCACGGCGTCGCGGCCAGTGACGTCGAGTGGTTCACCGGCGGCCAGGAAGTCCCCGGACGGAAGGAACGCATCGAGCTAAGGCTGCCGCCGGAGATCAAGGTGCAGCCCATCTCCGGGGACCGGACCCTGAACGACATGCTGGACAAGGGCGAGCTCGACGCGCTGGTCACCGCCCGCATCCCCTCGTGCTTTGCCGCGGGGGCGCCGCACATCCGCCGCCTGTTCCCCGACTTCAAATCCGTGGAGATCGACTACTACCGGCGCACCCGGCTCTTCCCCATCATGCACACCGTCGTCATCCGCAACGACGTGTACGAAGCCGACCCGTGGGTGGCTCGAAGCCTCTACCATGCCTTCTGCCAGTCCAAGGACGACGCCATCGCGCGCATGAACATCAACAACACCATGGCCAGCACGCTGCCCTGGCTCCAGGCAGAGATCGCCCTGCTCCGGGACGTCTTCGGCGAAGACTGGTGGCCCTACGGCATCGAGGCCAACCGCCACGTCATCGAGGCGCTGACCCGCTACATGGGCGAGCAGGGCCTGCTGGCGGACAATATCCCCACCGTGGAAGAGTTGTTCGCGCCGACGTTGGTGGGGGATTACAAGCTGTAGGAAACTGCGCCGCGGAAAACTTCCATATTACATATTGTATCAAGTTGCACCGCTAACGGTCCTTGATTTACTTTGATGCCCCTGACCGATAGAGTATTTGAAGGAGCCAGCGTCGAGGGATGACGGCGGTGCTCAAGTCACTCGAAATACGAAATTTTACAGCCTTTCCCGAGGCAACGCTGACTTTTGCGAAAGGCCTGAACGTCATCGTCGGCGAAAATGGAACCGGCAAGACACACCTGCTCAAGCTGCCCTACGCCGTAACCGCGGTAAGTGCCTCCGAAGGGCGAAAGCGGGAGGCCCGTCAACCGACCAAGGCTTTCCTCCAGACCCGAGTCGCTGACAAGATGGTCGGAGTGTTTCGTCCGGAAGATGGCCGCCTGGGTCGCCTTGCACGCCGGCAACGGGGCCGGAACCGATGCGAGGTAAGAGTGAATTTCCGGAAGCATGATTCCCGGAAGCCTTCGACATCCATCGGATTTAACTTCGCGTCGCAGAACAAGTCCGAAGTTGTCATTGATCAGTACCCTTCCAGTTGGCGGACCGAACAGCCGGTATATCTACCCACTCGTGAACTGCTGACGATCTATCCCGGATTCGTCTCTCTTTACGAAACGCACCACGTCGAGTTCGAAGAAACGTTGCGCGACACGTGCGTGTTGCTCGGCTCGCCGAGGGTCAGAGGACCTCGCGTTCGACGCGTCGCGCGCCTGATGGAGCCCTTGGAGAAGCAAATTGGTCACGTCGTCCTGGAACACAACGGCCGATTCTATCTGCGGCAGCCCGGCGGCAGTAATATGGAGATGCCGCTTGTTGCCGAGGGTTGGCGAAAGCTTGCCATGCTGGCCCAGTTGATTGCCACCGGCTCCATCCTCGACAAAGGCGCCTTGTTCTGGGACGAGCCCGAGGCCAACCTGAACCCAAGACTGATATGCGAAGTCGCGAAGGCAATCCTCAGTATCTGCGACGCCGGGGTGCAGGTGTTCATAGCGACCCATAGCCTGTTCCTCCTCAGGGAGTTCGAAATCCTGATCAAGCAACGTCAATTCCAGCACGTCAAGCAACGCTACTTCGCGTTGCGCCGCGACGCCGAAGGGGTGCAAGTCTCTCAGTCCGATGAGATCGATGCCGTGGACCCGCTGATATTGCTCGATGAAGAATTACAGCAATCGGATCGTTTCCTGGAGGAGTTCATGCCGTGACGGAAATACAGGAGGGACAGCTCAAGTTCGTGTTCCCGGATCACTGCGAAGCTGCCAAGTATGATGCTTGGGACTTTTATCGTAAGTCCTTCCAGTCCATTGCCAGTGGGACCAAAGCGGTCGATATTCTCTGTATTGCACAAGATGCCTCATGGCTGATTGAAGTAAAAGATTACCGTCATCACCCAAGGACAAAGCCAATCGACCTTGATGACGAGTTTGCCGAAAAGGTTCGCGACACGCTGTCGGGCTTGGCCGCTGCGAGCGCGAACGCCCAGGACAGCGGCGAACGGAGATTGGCAACACGCGCGTTGAAAAAGCGACGGTGGCGTGTGGCATTGCACCTCGAACAACAACAGACGGGATCGAAACTTCGGCCACAGGCCATCAACCGTGCTGACGTGCTCCTGAAGTTGCGCAGAAGACTCAAGGCTGTCGACGCGCAACCCTTGGTTTTGAGTCGTCAGGAGCCTGGCTCGGACGAACCCTGGACCGTTCAATGACGCGGTAGTTGCCAGGGAAAGGCACGTACCGAGTCACAGTCATCCCGCCGTCGCCGTACATGAACTGGCCGGGTGATGGCCGGGGTAGTGCAATACCCTGAGGTGAGCTTATGACCCGCCGGGAAGCGGCGTTCATTCGTCAGGCCCGGGTGGGGCATCTGGCCACGGTGGACGGGCAGGGGCAGCCGCTCAACCTGCCCTGCTGTTTTGCCTTCGACGGCGAGTCCCTGTACTCACCCATCGACGAGAAACCCAAGACCGCGGCGCCGCGGGAACTGAAACGGGTGCGGAACATCCGCGCCAACCCCCGGGTATCGGTGGCGGTCCACCGCTACCACGACGACGACTGGTCCCGGTTGGCGCACGTCATCGTGCAGGGCGAAGCCGACGTCCTCACGGACGGGGAAACCCACCGGAAAGCTGTTCGGCTGCTGCGCCGGAAGTACCCGCAGTACCGGGCCATGGCCCTGGACCAACGGCCCATCATTCGGATCCGGGTGGTGCGGTGCATCCGCTGGGGCCGGATCTGACGCCGAATCGAGGCGCCTTGACCTCGACTCTCTACCAAAGGAAGAGGGAGCGAACTACGCCGCCACCTCCTTGATCGACGCCACCCCCGTGGCCTTCATCATCCGCTCCATAAAGGCGTGCACGTGGGTGTACCTGGCGTCGATCTCGCGGTCCAGGGAAGTGTAGAGGTAGTGGAGCTGCGCATAGATGGAAATGTCGGCCAGGGTCATCCGGTCGAACACGTAGTCCCTTCCGGAATAGAGCAGATCGAGGTTCTCCAGATGGACCGCCAGCTCCTTCTCGGCCCGCTTCACGTCCTCTTCGTCTTTTGCCCTGCGGAAATTCATGACAGCCCCGTTGAGGTCCTCGTCGGCCCAGTCCTCCAGCATCAGGCATAGCCCCTTGTCCGAGGGATTGTCCGGGTAGATGCTGGGCTCCGGATGCTTCTCCTCCAGGTACTTGGCCAGGATGGTGGAGTCCTGGATGCACTGACCGTCGAAGTCCATGGTGGGGACCTTGCGCTGATTGGAGAACGCGATCAGCGACTTGCGTTCGTCGGCCCGGACATCCACCACATCGTAGGTAACCTTCTTCATGCTCAGCACCACGCGGATCTTCTCGCAGAACATGGAGAACTTGGAATTGAAAAGCCTTGTTGCCATGGTAACGCCTCCTTGCGTCGCCTGAGCGACGGGTAACACTCGCCTTTACAGATATCCGTGCTGTTCCAGAAATTCGTTCACATAACCGTCAAAGGTGACCGGGTCTTCCAGGCAGCAGGCGTGGCCCGTGGCCGGCACCACGCGATGGACCGCGCCGGCGACCCTGCTCACCATGAATTCGCTGCCCGGCCTTGAGTTGTCGAATTCACCGTTGATCACCAGCACCGGCATGCGGAGCTCCCCCAGGCGCTCGGTCTGGTCGCGGTTCTGAAGCGCCTTGAAGATCTGCACGATGGCCGGGCCGTCGAGCCTGGAGTCCCAGTCCGTGAAGCGGTCCAGGAGATAGCGGCCCAGCCTGCTCGCGGCGAACTCCGGGGCCACCAGGGCCTCCAGGTGCTCCCGGTGAAACTCGGCGACCCCTTGCGTGTACCCGTCGATCCTGTGCTGGTACACGTCCGAAGGCCGGCTGCTACAACCCACCAGGATGAGCGCCTTGAACATCTCGGGGTGGCCCAGCCCCATCTGGAGCGCCATCACGCCGCCGACGCTGATGCCCGCGACGATGGCTTCGTGCGCTCCTTCCTGCCGGCACACCGCAACCACCTCCTCGCTCATCTCCGCCATGGAGGTCGGGGTATCGGGCTTGTCGGAGTACCCGTAGCCCCGGATGTCCACGTTGATGACCTTGAAGCGGCTGGAGAAGTGCGCCGCCTGATACATCCACAGCCGCCGGTCGAACGGGTTGGCATGGACCAGCACCAGGGGGAAGCCCTCCCCCGACACGTCGTAGTGGAGCCGGACGCCGTTGACCGTACAGTAGGGCACCCGAACTGAATAGAACGTCGCCGGGCGCAGGTCAAATGACCGGGTTCGGGATCCGGCGCCGCCGGAATCCCACTCCCGACCCCATTTGTGGTAGGGTAATGGCCATGAGCGAGATTCACTTTGTGGACACGACGTTGCGGGACGGCCAGATGAGCCTTTGGGCCACGCGCATGCGTACCGGCATGATGCTGCCCATTGCCGAGCGGATGGACCGGGCGGGCTTCGACGCCATCGAGTTGATGTCCAGCATCTTCCTCAAGAAGTGCGCCCGAGACCTCAAGGAGGACCCCTTCGAGCGGCTGCGGCTGGTGGCGGAGAAGACACCCAACACCCCGCTCCGCATGACCTCGGGACGGTTCAACGCCTTCGAGGTGACGCCGTATTCCCTGTACCAACTCTACCTTGAGCGCATGCGCGCCAACGGCATGTCCCAGGCCCGGATATCGGACGAGTGGAACGAATTCGAGGGGTGGCGGCAGAAGGTGAAGACGGTCAGGGACGCGGGACTCGAGCCCATCATCAACCTCATCTACTCGGTGTCGCCCAAGCACACCGACGCCTACTACGCGGAACGGGCGCGCCAGGCGGCAAGCCTGGACCTGCCGCGCATCTGCCTGAAGGACCCGGGCGGCCTGATCACCCCGGATCGGGTCCGCACCCTGGTGCCACTGGTGCTGGAGAACGTCAACGGCACCCCGGTGGAGTTCCACACCCACTGCACTACGGGCCTCGGGCCGCTGTGCAGCCTGGAAGCCATCAAGCTCGGCATCACGATCGTCAACACGGCGATTCCGCCGCTGGCCAATGGCTCGTCCAACCCGTCGCTGTTCAACGTCGCCGCCAACGCCCGCGCGCTCGGCCACACCACCGCGGTGGACGAAGAATCCCTCCGTGAGGTCTCGGAACATTTCACCCGCATCGCCGAGCAGGAAGATCTGCCCCTGGGACGGCCGGTGGAGTACGACCACGGCCAATACCTCCATCAGGTGCCCGGGGGGATGATGTCCAACCTGCGCCACCAACTGGAGAAGGTGGGCCTGGGCCACAAGTTCCACGAAGCTCTGGAGGAGTGCGGCCGAGTACGGGAGGAGTTCGCCTATCCCATCATGGTGACGCCGCTGTCCCAGTTCGTGGGCAGCCAGGCGGCCATCAACGTCATCGTCGGCGAGCGCTACACCCAGGTCACCGACCAGACCATTCTCTACGCCCTGGGGCTTTGGGGTGAGGAAGGCAGCCGGCTGATGGACCCGGACGTGAAGGACAAGATCCTGGCGCGGCCCCGGGCCAGGGAGCTGGCCCGATGGCAACCGCCGCAACCGTCCATCGCCGAGATAAGGAAGAGCTTCGAGGCCGGTCTCTCGGACGACGACCTGCTGCTGCGCTGGCTCGTGACCAAGGACGAGTTCAACGCCATGCGCGACGCCGGCCCGGTGACGCCGTACACCGGCAACGGCCAGCCGGTGCTGGGGCTCCTGCGGAACCTCCGCAGACACAAGGCCAACCATGTCTACATCCGCAAACCGGGGCTGAAACTGTCGTTGCAGGGACCGGCGAGCTAGTGTCCTGTCCCAGAGATAACCGTGATAGAATCCGCAGGACTTTTTGTTGCCGGCAAGGCGCGACGACGAGCAGCGGCCAACACAACGCGCGCCCGCACCGGTGATCCGCTGGCGGAGGTATCCACATGGACGCGAGCACGGAAACCGAAGCATTCTACCGGGAAGTAGACCAGAAGCATCTGGTGCCGCTGTGGAACATTACCCGGAACGTCCTGCCCGCGGAGCCTCAGACGCCGGTGAAGGCGCATCTGTGGCGTTGGGCCGACCTGCGCCGGCTGGCGCACCGGGCGGGGGATCTCGTGCCCATCGAGCGCGGCGGCGAGCGGCGGGTCCTGGGACTGGTCAATCCGGGGCTGGGCGGGAAGCACGCGGCCACCCGCACCCTTTGGGCCGCGGTGCAGATCGTCAAGCCCGGAGAGATCGCGCCCTGTCACCGGCACTCCCCGTCGGCCATCCGTTTCATCATGGAGGGCGACCGCACCTACACCAACCTGAACGGCGACAAGTGCATGATGAGCCGGGGCGATCTGGTGCTGACGCCGAGCTGGGACTGGCACGACCACGGCTGCGAATCGGACGAGCCGATGATCTGGATGGACGGACTGGACCTGCCGCTGGTGGGGGACCTCGACGCCACCTTCTTCGAGATGTACCCGGACCACCGGTTTCCCATCACGGACGTCAACGAATCGGAGCGGAAGTTCGGCGTGGCACACCTTCGCCCCACTTGGGAGAACCCGCGGGAAGACCGCTCGCCACTGCTGAATTTCAAGTGGGAACCTACCTACGACGCTCTCCAACGCATCGGCGAAGGGCCGGCAAGCCTCCACGACGACGTCTGCTTCGAGTACCTGAACCCGAGCACCGCCGGTCCGGTGCTGACCACCATGAGCTGCACCATCCAGATGGTTCGGCCCGGGGTCCGCACGCAAGCTCACCGGCAAGTGCAAAGCTCCGTTTATCTGGCCTTTTCCGGAAAGGGCTACTCGGTCATCAACGGCCAGCGCTTCGACTGGGAGCAGGGAGACTTCTTTGTGGTGCCGCCCTGGGCCTGGCACGAGCATGCCAACGACACCGACGGCGAATCCATCCTGTTCGCCATACACGACACTCCGGTGATGAAGGCGCTTGGCCTCTACCGCGAGGAAAGCTATACAGAGAACGACGGTCACCAGGAAATTACCGCCGGCTTCGAAGGATAGCACATCGACCCCCGGTGCCTCGAAGCAAGGAAAGATCAAAAGTATGGCGAAGTACCTGCAATGCAGTGAGTGCGGCAAACTGGCGTTCTACTACGACGGTTACGTCGGCACCGAGAAGCCCTTTTACCTCAAGAACATGATCTACCCGGACGGCACGCAGCCGGGAACCCCACGCTGCATCAGTTGCAACGCCGTGCCGCGGATGCTCTTCGACTTCATCAAGGAAGACAAGGAGCCCCTCCCGACCCCCGCCCCCGCGCCGGAATCGACGTCGGATTAAGCGGCAGCATGGGGTGTACGCGGTACGACCGCTCGACGGATGCCGACGGCCACGTACACCGCATCCATCAGGAAGATTTCTGCCAGGCGCTGGGAATAAACCCGGAACGGAAATACGCTGCTGAAGGTGGTCCGACGTTGGAGAATTGCTTCGCCCTCCTCCGCCGGACTGCTCTTCGCCCCGCGGTGGATGTCCTGAAGCTACTCGACGCCGTGATCTTCAATCTGCTCGTCGGGAACGCCGACGCCCACGGCAAGAACTTCTCGATCCTGTATGACGAAGGCGGCCCGCGCCTCGCGCCGCTCTACGATCTGTTGGCCACGGTCGCCTACCCTGAACTCTCACCCAGACTCGCCATGAGGGTAGGCAGACGCTCGATGCTCAGCGAAATGGACGCCAAGGCTTGGGCGGCGTTCGCGGCCGGCGCAACTCTCGGCCTGCCCCTGGTTCGCCGTCGGGTCACCGAGATCAGCGAAACCGTGAAGGACCAGGCACAGGCAGTCGCCAGGGCGCTGATACAACCTGGACTCGATCAACAGGTGCTCTCACGGATTGCCGAGCTGGTTGTGAGCCGGGCGGAACGGTGCGCGCTCACAGTTCAGGCGTGACTACGGCGCGCATGTCACCAGGGTGACCCGGCCGACGGCCCGATCGTAGGTGGCGACGCCGGTTCCGGCGCGGCAGCCGTTGGCCGCGGTGGCCGTTACCACGAACGTGGTAGCGTCACCCGTCGTGATGGCCGCGGTTACGTTGGCGCTTTGCACGTAGCCAAGGTCCGTCAGGTCCGCGAGGGTGTCCGTATAGGTGTTGTTGTCCAGGAAGTGGGTCTCCTGCGCCAGGGCCATGTTCCTCACGTTGGCCTGGACATCAGCGTCGAAGCCCCGGCGACGGTAGCCGCCGAATTGCGGGATCGCCACCGCGGCAAGAATCCCGATGATCGCGATGACCACGAGCAGCTCGATCAAGGTAAACCCGCGCGCCCCCGCGGGTACGCGGCGGTTCCGCGGCCGTGCCGCTGCTCCAACGGGGCCGTCCGGGACGCCCTTCGTATCACCAGCCGTCTTCATCCGAAAACTCCTATTGCACCATGCCGCCGATCTGAAAGATCGGCAGATACATGGAGATGACGATGCCGCCGAGCACGACGCCCAGAACGATCATCAGCACCGGCTCCATCAGCGTGGTGAGCCGGACCACGGCTCGGTCCACCTCCTCTTCGTAAAACGCCGCCACACGGTTGAGCATCGTGTCGAGAGCGCCGATGCCCTCCCCCACCGCAACCATGTGGCAGACCAGCGGGGGAAAAACACCGCTGGTCGCCAGCAGCTCTGCCAGGGTCATCCCCTTCTCCAACCCGTCCCGAGTCTCCAGTATCGCCTGCTCCAGGACCTTGTTGCCGGTGGTCCCCGCGGTAACGGTCAGACTGTCCAGCAGCACGACGCCGGACTGGAGCAGAAGCCCGGTGTTGTGGCTGAAACGCGCAATGGCTGACTTGCGCAAGAGGTCTCCGATCAGCGGCACCCTCAGCGACCACCCGTGGACCGCCCGCCGGCCCCCGTCGGTACGGCAGGCCAGGTGAATCGCCGCGGGAATGGCCGAAAGGCCGAGGAGAAGAAACAGAAAGTAATCGTACAACCAGCGACTCAGCGCGATCGTCAGTTCCGTCAGGGGAGGAAGAGCCTGCCCCATGCCCTGGTAGACTTCGGCGAACACGGGGATCACGTGGAGAAGCAGAACCGACACCACGACCGCGGCCACCATGACGATGGCGGCGGGATAGAGCATGGCGGTCCTGACCTTCTGCTTGAGCCGGACGGACCGTTCGATGAACAGCGCCAAGCGGGCGAGGACCTCGGGCAGGACGCCGCCGTGCTCGCCGGCCGCCACCATGCGGACGAACAGGGTGTCGAACAACCTGGGGTGCCGGGACATGGCCGCGGTCAACGTCATCCCATTGGACACATCGGACCGCACGGTCTGAAGCGCCTTCCGGACAACACTGTTCTCGGTCTGGTCGGCGAGCACCTCCAGGCATTCGACGATGGGCACGCCGGCCTCGATCATCACCCCGAAGTTCCGCGTCAGCATGACGATGTCGTCGGCGCCGACCCTGGGCCCGAGGCCCGGAATGTTGATCTTCCGCCTCCATCCCACGCCCTTCTCCCGGATGCCTGACGGCAGCGGCTGGATCCGCTGGCGGCGAAGCTCGGACACGACCTCGGCGCGGTCCGTTGCCTCCATCTCCCCCCGAAGGAGCCTTCCCGCGCGGTTCCTGCCCTGCCACCGGTACAGCGCCACGAGATCAACCGGCCATGAATGGTTGGGGAGCAGGGGTCCGGGCGCCGGCGGGGTCCGGCTCCGTTACCCGCAGCGCCTCCTCGACGGTGGTGAGCCCCTGCCGCACTTTCCCGACCGCGGCCTGGCGCAGGGTCCGCATGCCCTTCTCCATGGCCGCGGCCTTGAGCTCCCCGGCGGAACCGCCACGGAGTATCATCCTACGGAGATCGTCGGTCAGGGTCATGACCTCATAGATGGCCACGCGTCCCCGGTAACCCGATTGCTGGCATTCGGGGCATCCCGCGCCGTGATACCCCTCGACGTCACGCACCTCTTCCACCGGCCGGAGCGGCGCGGTGAACGTGCCCGGCCGCAGCGCCGCCCGAGCCTTGCACTCCTCGCACACCCGGCGCAGCAGTCGCTGGGCCGCCACCATGGTAATGGCCGAGGCGATGAGGTAGGGCTCCACGCCCATGTCGATGAGGCGATAGACGCTGGAAGGCGCATCGTTGGTATGGAGCGTGGTCAGCACCAGATGACCCGTCAGCGCGGCGTTGATGGCGATACGGGCGGTTTCGGCGTCACGGATCTCCCCCACCATGAGGATATCGGGGTCCTGGCGCAGGAACGCCCGCAGGCAGGCGGCGAACGTGAGGCCGATCTCCGCATGGGTCTGGACCTGGTTGATGCCCGCGAGGTGGTACTCCACGGGGTCTTCGGCCGTCGAGATGTTCACCCCGGGCTGGTTGAGCTCCGACAACATGCCGTAGAGGGTGGTGGACTTGCCACTTCCGGTGGGCCCGGTGAGCAGGATCATGCCCGAGGGCTTGCCCATGGCCTCGGTGAAATGCTGCCGGTCGCGGGCTTCCAGGCCCAACCTGTCGAGGCTGGCCACCAGGTCGGATCGGTGCAGCAACCGCAGCACCACCTTCTCCCCGAAACGCGTCGGCAATACGGACACCCGCACGTCCACTTCGCCCCCGGCGGCCGCCAGCTTCAGGCGACCGTCCTGTGGCAAACGGTGCTCGGCGATGTCGAGGCCCGCCAGCACCTTGATGCGGGAGGTCAACGCCTGCTTCATCTCGTGCGGCGGGGTCATGGTCTCCTGTAGGATGCCGTCGAGCCTGAAGCGGATGCGGACACTCTCTTCGTACGGCTCGATGTGGATATCGCTGGCGCCGCGCGCCACGGCATCCTTCATCAACGAATCCACCAACGCCACCACCGGCGCATCCCCGGCGGGCTCCGCTGGCGCCGGAGGGCGCACGGCCGTCCCTGCCGCCCTGGCGGAGTCCTCCTTCGGTCTCTCATTGCGCGACTCCGCCCCGTGGCCCTGGGAACCGAAACGATCATCGAGGATGTGCCGGATGGCGGACGGGCGCGCCAACACGGGTCTCACGTCATGCCCGGTCATGAACCGGACCTCGTCGATGGCCGTCAGGTCCGTGGGGTCGCTCATGGCCACGTCCAGCACGGAGCCCGTGCAGGCGAACGGGAGCATGTGGCGTTTCTGCAACAGCGACAGGGGCAGGAGACCCAACGCGGCCTCGTCGACATCGGACGGTCTCAGGTTCATCTCTTCCAGCCCGAACCGCTCGACCACAAACGTCATGACCCGGCCCTCATCCACGACGCCGTCCTGAACCAGGGCCGCCACCAGGTTGACGCCCGTGCGCCTTTGGGTCGCCGCGGCCCGGTCACGCTCTTCGCCGGTGACGACCCCGGCCCGCACCATCAACTCTCCAAGAGACAGTTCCACGAGAAAACCTCTGCACACCCGTCGTTGGGCGCGCTCCCATGAATGATGAATCGGACGGACGGCCGAAAACTATAGTCTCTGACCGGCACGACCCGCCCAGAGCAAAGTCGAAGGGCGCTGATCTTGGTTCCGGCCATGCCGGGTCAGGGGAGAGTAACGCACCTTGAGCCCGTACCGCTTCATGACGACCAGGGCGACCCGCTCCACGATCTCTCGCCGGTGCGGAGTTCCTTCAGGCTGCCCACCAATCACTGTACGGCTAACCGATGAAGGCCAGCGACTGCCCGCCCAGGGCCGAGAGCAGCACCACCAGCCAGGGCGGCCACTTCCAGACGGCGAGCAGGGCGAAGGCCGCCAACGCCAGGGCGAAGTCTTCCGACCCGTGTATGGAGCTGGTCCAGACCGGGTCGTAGAGCGCGGCCAACAGGAGTCCCACCACCGCCGCGTTGATGCCGCGCAAGGCGCCGCCAAAGCCGGACAGAGTCCGCAGGCGCTCCCAGAAGGGCAGGACCCCGATGACCAGCAGAAAAGAGGGCAGGAAGATGGCGGCCAGGGCAAACAGACCCCCGGCCCAGCCCGTTGGCGCGCCGTTGAGGAGAGTTCCCAAGTAGGCGGAGAAGGTGAACAGCGGGCCGGGAACAGCCTGGGCCGCGCCGTATCCGGCGACGAACGTCTCGGCGCTCACCCACCCCGGCGGCACCACCTGCTCCCGGAGCAGCGGCAGCACCACGTGGCCGCCGCCAAAGACCAGGGAGCCGGACCGGAAGAAGGCGTCGAAGACCTGCAACGGCCCGACCGTTTCATGGGCAAGAGTCTGCCCCAGCAGCGGCAGCCCCACCAGGAGCGTCCCGAAAAGCACCAGGCAGAAGACGGCCAGCCCCCGGCTCACCGGGAACTGCCGCATTGGCGCAACGCCGTCCCGACCGGTCCGCAGGAAAAGCCAGCCGGTCATCCCGGCGACGGCAATGACCGCGGCCTGCCCCCAGGCCGCGGGCCAAGCCAGCATGCAAGCGGCGGCGGCCACGGCCAACGCGACCCGCGGACGGTCCGGACAGAGATTGCCGGCCATGCCCCATACCGCCAGCGCCACCACCGCCACCGCCGCAATCTTCAATCCGCCCAGCCAGCCTGCGCCGGCCTCGCCGCCCAGCAGCGTTACCCCGTAGGCGAACAGGATGAGGGCCGCGGCCGAAGGGGTGGTAAAACCCAGCCAGGCGGCCAGCCCGCCGGGCAGCCCGGCCCGACGGAGACCCAGGGCAATCCCCACCTGGCTGCTGGCCGGGCCGGGGAGAAACTGGCAAAGGGCCACCAGGTCGGCATAGGCCGCTTCGTCCAGCCACTTCCGGCGGGAAACGAACTCTTCCCTGAAATAACCCAGGTGGGCAACCGGGCCGCCGAAGGAAGTCAGGCCGAGTCGCACGAACGCCAGCAGGACTTCCAGGACCCTCCAAGGCGGCTCGCGCCGGGTTTCCGGTTCCACGGGGGCATCCATCAAACCGGTCGGTCAGGGCCGGGAACGACCGCTCACCGCTTACCGCCGCCGACCTCGATCCGGCTCCTTCTTTCGGAGGGCCGCCTGGGCCGCGGCCAGCTTGGCGATGGGTACGCGGTAGGGAGAACAACTGACGTAGTCGAGCCCCAGATCGTGGCAGAAGACCACCGACTTGGGGTCGCCGCCGTGCTCGCCGCAGATGCCCACGTCGAGGTCCTCGCGGGTGCTTCGGCCCTTCTGAACGCCCAGCGCCATCAACGCCCCGACCCCCGGCTCGTCGATGCTTACGAACGGGTCTTCGGGCAGGAGGCCCTGGGCCACGTAGCGAGGCAGGAACCTGCCGGCGTCGTCCCGGGACAGGCCGAGGCAGGTCTGGGTGAGGTCATTGGTGCCGAAGGAGAAGAACTGGGCCTCCCGGGCGATCTGGTCGGCTACCAGACAGGCCCGGGGCAGCTCGATCATGGTGCCCACGGCGTAGCGCACCTTGACCCCGTACCGCTCCATTGTATCACGGGCCACCCGCTGCACGACCTCGCGCTGGGCGCGGAATTCCTCCAGGCTGCCCACCAGGGGAATCATCACCTCGGGGCGCGGGTCCTTGCGCTCCCTCCGCAGCTCGCACGCCGCCTGAAAGATGGCCTGGGTCTGCATTTCCGTGATTTCCGGGAACGAGATGGCGAGCCGGCAGCCGCGGTGCCCGAGCATGGGGTTGAACTCCTTGAGCGCCTCCACCTTCTCGCACACGGTCTTCGGGCTGATGGAGAGGACCTTGGCCATGCTCGCGATGTCGGCGTCGGTCTGTGGCAGGAACTCGTGCAGGGGCGGGTCCAACAGCCGGATGGTCACGGGCAGCTTGTCCATGATGCCCAGGATCGCCTTGAAATCGCCCTGCTGCATGGGCAGCAGCTTGGCCAGGGCCTTGCGCCGTCCCTCCTCATCGTCGGCCAGGATCATCTCGCGGACGGCGTGGATGCGCTCCTCCTGAAAGAACATGTGCTCGGTGCGGCACAAGCCGATGCCCTGGGCGCCGAAGTCCCGGCTGATGCGAGCCTGCTCCGGTAGGTCGGCATTGGTCTTGACCCCGAGCCGGCGAGTCTCGTCCACCCAGCGCATGAGCTTGGCAAAGCGCCGGTAGGTGGGCGAGCCCGCAGCTTTCCGGTTCCGGTCCAGCAGCACCCGCAGCACGTCCGAAGGGTGGGTCAGGAGCTGGCCCCGAATCACTTCTCCGGTGCTGCCGTCCAGGGACAGCCAGTCCCCTTCCTTGAGCACGGCGCTGCCGATGCGGGCTTCGCCGGCGCGATAGTCCACCGAGAGCGCTTCGCAGCCCACCACGCACACCGTGCCGAGCTGCCGCGCCACCAGCGCCGCGTGGGAGGTCATGCCGCCACGAGCCGTGAGGATGCCCTGGGCCGCCTCGATGCCGCGGATGTCTTCCGGGCTGGTCTCCACCCGGCACAGGATGACGCGGTCCCCCCGCTTGCGCCGTTCCTCCGCGTCCGCGGCGTGAAACACGACCCTTCCCGTGGCCGCGCCCGGCCCCGCGGGCAGTCCCCGGGCCAGCACCCGGCCCTCCGCTTGCGCCGCCGCCTTTGCCGTCTGGTCGAAGACCGGGCGCAGGACTTGGCTGAGATGGTCGGGCTCGATGCGCTGCAACGCCTCTTCCCTGGAGATGACGCCGGCCTCGGCCATATCCACGGCAATGCGCACCGCGGCAAATCCGGTCCGCTTGCCGGTCCGGGTCTGCAGCACCCAGAGCCTGCCATCCTCGAGGGTGAACTCCATGTCCTGCATGTCGCGGTAGCGTTCCTCGAGGATGCGTCCGATGCGCTGCAACTCGCGGTACGCCTTGCGCTGGACCCCGGCCAGCGCGCTGATGGGCTGCGGCGTACGGATTCCCGCCACCACGTCCTCGCCCTGGGCGTTCATCAGAAACTCGCCGTAGAACCGCCGCTCTCCCGACGCCGGGTCCCGGGTGAAGGCGACGCCGGTGCCGGAAGTGTCGCCCATGTTGCCGAACACCATGGTCTGCACGTTGACCGCGGTCCCCCAACTGTCCGGGATGCCGTACATTTTCCGATAGGCCACGGCGCGGTCGTTGTTCCACGACCCGAACACCGCGCCGATGGCGCCCCAGAGCTGCTCCACCGGATCCTCGGGAAACGGAACGCCCCGCTGGCGCCGTATTTCATCCTTGAACTGGCCCACTAGGTCCCGGAGGTCCTCGGCCGTCAGCCCGGTGTCGTCCGTAACGCCCCGGGCGCGCTTCTTGCGCTCCAGCAGCGTCTCGAACACGTCGTGGGCATCGGCCTTGTCCGGCTTCATGCCCAACACCACGTCGCCGTACATCTGCACGAAGCGGCGGTAGGAATCGTACACGAACCGCGGGTTGCCGGTGCGCCGGATCATGCCCTCCACGGTCCGGTCGGTGAGGCCGAGGTTCAACACCGTGTCCATCATCCCGGGCATGGATTCCCGCGCGCCCGAACGGACCGACACCAGCAGGGGGTTGGCGCCGTCGCCGAAACGGCGGCCCATGATCTTCTCCACCCGCGTCATGGCCCGGGCGACTTCCCGCTCCAGACCCTCGGGGTAACTCCCTTGATCTTGGTAGAAATGGGTGCAGACGGCCGTGGAGAGGGTGAAGCCCGGCGGCACCGGAACGCCCATGCGCGTCATCTCGTGCAGGCCCGCGCCCTTGCCCCCCAGGACCTCGCGCATGGAAGCCCGGCCCATGGCCTTGCCCGCGCCGAACGAGTAGACGTGGCGGGCCATCAACGGTCCCTCGTGCGCGGGTCCATGCGGCGGCGGATCTCGTCCACCAGACGGTCCACCGGAATCCTCACCTGGGTCATGGCGTCGCGGTCCCGCAGCGTCACCGTCCGGTCCTTCATGGTCTCGTGGTCCACGGTGATGCCGAAGGGAGTGCCGATCTCGTCCTGCCGGCGGTAGCGCCGGCCGATGGAGCCGGCCTGGTCATAGACCACGGGGAAATGCTCCTTCAGGAGGTCGCGGATCTCCTGGGCCCGTTCCGGCTGTCCGTCCTTCCGCAGCAGCGGGTAGACGCCCGCCTTGAACGGCGCCAGGCGCGGGTCGAGACGCAGCACGATCCGCCGCTCTCCCTCCACCTCCTCCTCGTCGTACGCGTCCACCAGGAACGCCAGCAGCGGCCGGTCCACTCCCGCGGAGGGCTCGATGACGTAGGGGACGTACCGGCTGCGGGTGGCCTCGTCGAAGTAGGTCATGTCCTTGCCGCTGTATTCCATGTGGCGTTTGAGGTCGAAGTCACCGCGGTTGGCGATGCCTTCGAGCTCCGACCAGCCGAACGGGAACTCGTACTCCACGTCCACGCAGGCCTTGGCGTAGTGCGCCAGCTCGTCGCTGCCGTGGGGGCGGATGCGGAGGTTCCCGGCGCGAACGCCGTTGTCCACGTACCACTGGAGACGCGCTTCCTGCCAGGACTGGAATGCCTCCTCATCCTCGCCCGGCTTGACGAAGTACTCGATCTCCATCTGCTCGAACTCGCGGGTGCGGAAGATGAAGTTGCCCGGGGTGATCTCATTCCGGAAGCTCTTGCCGATCTGCGCGATGCCGAAGGGGAGCTTCTGGCGCGCGGTGTCCAGGACGTTGGTGAAGTTGACGAAGATGCCCTGGGCGGTCTCGGGCCTCAGGAACACCGTGCTGGCGGTGTCCTCCACCGGTCCCATGAAGGTCTTGAACATGAGGTTGAACTGCCGCGCCTCCGTGAGCGCGCCGCCGCAGTCCGGGCACGCCTGCTCCTCCACATGGTCTTCCCGGAAACGGTGATGGCAGGCTTTGCACTCCACCAGCGGGTCGGAAAAGCCGGCCACGTGGCCCGACGCCTCCCACACCCTCGGATGCATCAGGATCGAGGCGTCCAGGCCGACGGTGTCGTTGCGGCCGGTCACCACTGCCTTCCACCACGCCTCCTTGACGTTGCGCTTGAGCTCCACTCCCACGGGCCCGTAGTCCCAGGTGCTGCCGATTCCTCCGTAGATCTCACTGGACGGAAAGATGAACCCTCTCCGCTTGCAAAGGTTGACGACTTTTTCCATCGTCGCGTGTTCATTCATGGTTGTTCCGGATCTCCTGTGTATTGGCGGAACGCAGCCGACCGGGACGCTACTGAAAGGCGCCGTCCAGGAAGGCCGCGGACTTCAGCTTCTTACTAATCTGATACTGGATAAACAAGGGCAGGACCTGCCGGGCCTCCCTGAGGGCCGGCCGGGAGAACGCCGGCGTCTCGCCGTCCTCCCAGCCGAGCCTCTGAAAATGGGCCAGGATGCCCAGAGCCTCGGGCGACAAGGGCACCGCCTCCCGGCGGAGACCGTTACAGTTCCGGCACAGGACGCCTCCGTCCCGCGGGCTGAACTCCCACCGGCCGTTGCCCTGCCCGTGACCGGGCGAGGGCTTGGCGCCGCAACGCTGGCAATGTTCCAGGGTGGGCTGATACCCGGCCAGCCGCAGCAGCGTCAGTTCGAACGCAGTGAGGAACTCCGACGAGGGGGCGTTCTCTTCCAGGAACCGCAGGCCGTCCCGCAGGTGGTCGAACAGTGGCAGGCAGTCGTCGCCGTCTCGCGTCAATTCATCAGTAATTTCCACGAGATAGGACGCATGCACGATCTTGGCCAAGGTTCGGGTAATGGCTCGGAACACATAAACCCAATCACAGGCGTGGATGAAGGCCAGCGGGCTGTTCGGCCGCTCGTGAAAACGCAACTGAACGAGCGTGAAGGGTTCAAGAACATTGAGGAATCGTTTGCGGGACCTCTTGGCTCCCTTGGCGATGCCCCTGACCTTGCCAAAGTCCCGGGTCAGCAAGGAGACGATCTTGTCCGATTCGCCGTAGGCCCAGGACCGCAGCACGATGGCCGGGCTCGACCGTATCGCCGGCACTTCAAAACCCCCACGACATGAGCGGACCGTTTCCCTTTTCGGACAGCACCCAACTCGCCAATATGCCGTCAGCTATACCACGAAGACGCGGATCTGAGGAAGTCGCACAGGATGGTTGGCTATACCGTTCGACTTCGATCACGGCCGTATCCAGGCGTGGGACAGCCTGTCGCGTATTCTCGAAATCCGTCTCTCCAACCTGCCGCCGTCTCCCTCCCTCAGGGTGGAATGGTCCTGATTTTGGCGGTTCCGGCTATCTTGACAAGGCAAAACGCGATGATTAGCTTCCCTCAACCGATCCGGGCGAGAAGTGTATATGGTGAAAGAAACCAGAGATCCGGCGAAAGAGGCACAGGCGGACGAGGACACGAAAATCCCTGAGGCGGACCAGGAGGAGACGCAGGAGCCTGCCCAGGAACCGTCGGAGGTCGAACGTCTGAGAGCGGAGCTGGAGGCGACGAAAGAGGAAGCCCGGCGCAATTACGACCAATTCCTGCGGGATGCGGCCGAGACGGAGAACTACAAGAAACGCGTAACTCGTGAGAAACGCGACGCTATCCGGTACGCCAACGAATCCCTGGTGCGGGATCTCCTGCCGGTGATCGACGACCTCGAACGGGCGGCTCAGCACGCCCGGACCGACGGCAACCCGCAGTCCTTGCTGGACGGCATCGAGCTGGTGCTCAAGGGTTGCCTCGAAGCGCTTCAGAAACACGGGGTTACGCGGATCACGGCCAAGGGAGAACCCTTCGATCCAGAGAAGCACGAAGCCTACGCCCAGGTAGAGACCGACGAATACGAAGCCAACACGGTGGTGGACGAGGTCCACCAGGGCTATTGCCTGGATGACCGGCTGCTGCGGCCGTCTCTGGTGAGCGTCGCTAAGGCCCCAACTTTACAGGAAAAAGACGAAACGCCGGTTGAAAACGACCGGACCGATGATTAGATTCATCCTGAAATCGCAATGGAATGATAAGGAGACGAAGAGATGGCAAAGGTCATAGGCATTGATCTTGGGACGACCAACTCCTGCGTGGCGATCATGGAAGGCAGCGACCCCAAGGTTCTGACCAATGCTGAAGGAAGTCGCACCACTCCTTCCGTAGTGGCTTTTTCGGAGAGCGGCGAGCGTCTTCTGGGTCAGATCGCGCGGCGGCAGGCCATCACCAACCCGCAGAACACCGTCTTCGCGGTCAAGCGGCTGATCGGCCGCGTATTCGGCGACGCCATGGTGCAGAAGGCCCGGTCCCTCCTGCCCTACAAGATCGCCAGGTCGGACAAGGGTGACGCCTGGGTGGAGAGCCGGGGCAAGACCTACAGCCCGGCCGAGATTTCCGCCTTCATTCTGCAGAAGATGAAGCAGACCGCCGAAGACTACCTCGGGGAGCCGGTGACCGAGGCGGTCATCACCGTGCCGGCCTACTTCAACGACAGCCAGCGTCAGGCCACCAAGGACGCGGGACGCATCGCCGGACTCGATGTGCTGCGCATCATCAACGAACCCACCGCGGCCTCTCTGGCCTATGGTCTGGACAAGCAACAGGACGAGAAGATCGCGGTGTTCGACCTGGGCGGCGGCACCTTCGACATCTCCATCCTGGAGTTGGGCGATGGCGTCTTCGAGGTCAAGGCCACCAACGGCGACACCTTCCTGGGGGGCGAGGATTTCGACCAGAAGATCATCGACTACCTCGCGGACGAGTTCAAGAAGGACCAGGGCATTGACCTGCGCGGCGACCAGATGGCCCTGCAACGCCTCAAGGAAGCGGCGGAAAAAGCCAAATGCGAGCTGTCCACGTCGGTGGAGACGGACATCAACCTGCCGTTCATCACCGCCGACCAGACCGGCCCCAAGCACATGAGCATCAAGTTGTCCCGCTCGAAACTAGAGGCCCTGTGCGCCGACCTGATCGAGCGCACCGAGGAGCCCTGCCGGCAGGCGCTGGCGGACGCCGGATTCTCGGCCGGGGAGATCAACGAGGTCATCCTCGTCGGCGGCATGACGCGCATGCCCGCGGTGCAGGAACGGGTCAAGAAAATCTTCGGGAAGGAACCTCACAAGGGCGTCAACCCGGACGAGGTGGTGGCCATCGGCGCCGCCATCCAGGCGGGGGTGCTCACGGGCGACGTCAAGGACGTGCTGCTGCTCGACGTGACGCCGCTGTCCCTCGGCATCGAGACCCTGGGGGGCGTCTTCACCAAGTTGATCGAACGCAACACCACCATCCCGACGAAGAAGAACCAGGTCTTCTCCACCGCCGCGGACAATCAACCCTCGGTGACCATCAGCGTGCATCAGGGCGAGCGGGAGATGGCACAATACAACAAGCTGCTCGGTCAGTTCAATCTCGAGGGGATACCGCCGGCCCCGCGCGGCATGCCGCAGATCGACGTGACCTTCGACATCGACGCCAACGGCATCGTACACGTGTCCGCCAAGGACCTTGGGACCGGCAAGGAGCAGTCCATCAAGATCACCGCCTCCAGCGGTCTCAGCGAGGAAGAGATCAAGAACATGGTCAAGGATGCGGAAGTCCACGCCGAAGAGGACAAGAACCGCAAGGACGCGGCGGAGGCCCGTAACCAACTCGACTCGCTGGTCTACTCGACGGAAAAGTCGCTGAAGGAGTACGGCGACGATCTCGAGGCCGAGGTCAAGTCCGGCATCGAGGCGGCCCTGGAAAAGGCCCGGAAGGCGCTGGAGGGCGACGACGCCGCGGCCATGCGGGCGGCGGCCGAGGAGTTGAACCAGGCCTCCCACAAGCTCGCGGAAGCCATGTACGCCAAGGCGTCGCAGCAGCAGGCGCAGCAGGACCAGGCGCAACAGCCGCCGCCGGGGGCCGGTGACGGCAAGCCCAACGACAACGTGGTGGATGCCGATTTCGAGGAGGTCAAGGACTAGCAGCCTGCGCCGTAGAACTCGGATGCCCGATGTAGGGGCGGGTTTCGAACCCGCCCGTGCCCGCATCGCGCTACCGGTCGATACAGGCGCTTAGCGGGACACACCATTGGACAAAAGGGACTACTATGAAATCCTCGGCCTGAGCCGCAACGCCGGCGAGGATGACCTCAAGAAAGCGTACCGCAAGCTGGCGCTCCAGTACCACCCCGACCGGAACCCGGGCGACAAGCAGGCAGAGGAGAAGTTCAAGGAGCTGTCCGAAGCGTACTCGGTACTCTCCGATCCGGAAAAGAGGACCCAATACGACCAGTTCGGCCATGCCGCCTTTGGCGAGAGCGGGCCGTTCGCAGGCGGCTTCGACTTCTCTCACGGGTTTGAAGACATCTTCGGGGATATCTTCGGCGACATCTTCGGCGGCTCCCCCCGGGGCCGGGCCAGGTCTCGGGCCCAGCGGGGCGACGACCTGCGCTACAACCTCGAGGTCTCGTTCGAGCAGGCCGCCTTCGGCACCGAGAAGAAGATCAAGATCCCGCGCCACGGACCCTGTGACGATTGCGAGGGCACCGGCGCCAAAAAGGGCACCACGCCGCAGACCTGTCCCGCCTGCAAGGGCTCCGGACAGATGGCCTTTCAGCAGGGTTTCTTCACCGTATCCCGCACCTGCAATCAATGCGGCGGCCAGGGCCGGGTGATCCCGCACCCCTGCCCCTCGTGCAACGGCGTGGGGCTGTCGCGGAAATTCCACACCATCAACGTCAAGATCCCGGCAGGCGTCGACACGGGCTCGCGGCTCAAGTTGCGGGGCGAGGGAGAGAACGGCGCCCGGGGCGGCCCGCCCGGGGACCTGTACGTGGTCATCATCGTCCAGGACCACGCGATCTTCGCCCGGGACGGAACGGACGTCATCTGCGAGATGCCCATCAGCTTCGTCAACGCCACCCTGGGAGCGGAGATCGAGGTGCCCACGCTGGAGGGGAAGGTCAAGATGAAAATCCCCGCGGGGACCCAATCGAACGCGGTTTTCCGCCTGAAGGGCAAGGGGATCAAGGATGTGCACGGGAGCCGCCGAGGCGACGAACACGTCCGCGTGCTGGTGGAGACCCCGACCCGGCTCAGTGCGCGCCAGAAAAATCTGCTCAAGGAATTTGCCGAAGAGGACGGGGAGGAAGCCCATCCTATTGCCAAAGGGTTCTTCGAGAAGGTAAAGGAACTGTTCGACTGAGGGGTAATGAATGGACGTAACGGACCAGGATACCGAGGAGCTCGTCGCCGATCGGCCCGTGGAAGACATCCCTGACGTCATCCCACTCCTGCCTATCCGGGACATCGTCATCTACCCCTACATGATGATTCCCCTGTTCGTCGGGCGGGAGATCTCCATCAACGCGGTGAACGAGGCGTTTGCGCGCGACCGGCACTTATTTCTCGTGGTGCAAAAGGACGCCACCGAGGATGACCCGGGAGCCGACGACCTCTACCGCGTGGGCACGGTGGCGACCATCCTGCGCATGCTCAAGCTCGACGACGGACGCGTGAAGATCCTGGTCCAGGGGCTCACCAAGGGAGTTGTCGAACAGGTCCTGCGGGAAAAGCCGTACTTCGAAGTGCGGATCGAGAAGGTCGTCGAGCAGCAGGTCATCGAACTGTCCATCGAGGTCGAGGCGCTCATGCGCAGCGTCAAGGAAAAGATCGAGCAGATCCTCAACCTCAAGAACCTTCCGCCCGAGATCGTCATGGTCACGGACAACGTCGTCGATCCCGGCGTGCTCGCCGACCTGGTAGCCTCCAACCTGCGCCTCAACATCGAGGAAAGCCAGTCCATCCTGGAGATCTACGAACCGGTGGAGCGGCTGAAGAAGATCAACGAGCTGCTCACCCGCGAACTCGAGCTCGCCACCATGCAGGCGCGCATCCAGAACCAGGCCAAGGACGAGATGAGCAAGACCCAGCGGGAGTATTTCCTGCGGGAGCAGCTCAGGCAGATCCACCAGGAGTTGGGGGAGGGCGACGAGAAGACGGAAGAGATGAACGAGATCAAGGGCCGGATCGACCAGGCCGGAATGCCGCCCGAGGTCAAGAAGGAGGCCACCAAGCAGCTCAAGCGGCTGGAACAGATGCATCCCGAGTCCTCGGAGTCCTCGCTGGTGAGGACCTATCTGGACTGGATGGTGGAGGTCCCCTGGAGCGTGAGGACCGAGGACAACCTCGACCTCAAGAAGGCCAAGCAAGTCCTCGACGAGGACCATTTCGATCTGGAGAAGATCAAGGAGCGCTTTCTCGAATATCTCGCGGTGAACAAGCTCCGGAAGGAGATCCGCGGGCCCATCCTCTGCTTCGTCGGTCCTCCGGGCGTCGGCAAGACCTCCCTCGGAAAATCCATCGCCCGCGCCCTCGGAAGAAACTTCGTCCGCATCTCGCTGGGGGGGATCCGGGACGAGGCGGAGATCCGCGGCCACCGCAGGACCTACGTGGGAGCACTCCCCGGCCGGATCATCCAGGGCATGAAACAGGCGGGCTCGAGCAACCCCGTCTTCATGCTGGACGAGCTCGACAAGCTCGGCAACGACTTTCGCGGCGACCCGTCCGCGGCGCTGCTGGAGGTGCTCGACCCGGAGCAGAACCACGCGTTCAGCGACCACTACCTGAACGTCCCGTTCGACCTGTCCAGCGTGTTGTTCATCTGCACCGCCAACCTCCTCGATACGATTCCGCCGGCGTTGCGGGACCGCATGGAGGTCATCAACCTCTCCGGCTACACCAACGAGGAGAAACTGGAGATCGCGAGGCGGTTCCTGATCCCGCGGCAATTGCAGGAGGCGGGGATTTCCGGCGACCTGCTGGACATCTCCAATGACGCGGTGCTGCGGATCATCGAGCAGTACACGCGGGAGGCCGGTCTCCGGAACCTCGAGCGGGAGATGGCGGCCATCTGCCGGAAGGTGGCGCGCAAGGTAGCCGACGGCCGCACCAGCCGTACCCGGATCACCCAGAGGAACCTCCACCAGTACCTCGGTCCCGCCAGGTTCGTGACGGAAGAGACCCAGGAACGGAACGAGATCGGCGTCGCCACCGGTCTGGCATGGACCAGCGCCGGCGGCGAGGTGCTGCACGTCGAGGCGTCGCTGTCCAAGGGCCGCGGCAACCTGACCTTGACGGGCCAGTTGGGCGACGTCATGAGGGAATCGGCCCAGGCCGCGGTCAGCTACGCCCGCGCCCAGGCCAAGAATCTCGGTCTCGAAGAGAACTTCTACCAGAAGCAGGACATCCACATACACGTCCCGTCGGGCTCCATCCCCAAGGACGGCCCGTCCGCGGGCATCACCATGGGAACCGCCCTCATATCCGCGCTCACCCGACGGCCCGTGAGCCGGAACGTGGCCATGACCGGGGAGATCACGCTCCGGGGCCGCGTCCTGCCCGTGGGCGGATTGAAGGAGAAATGCCTGGCGGCCTTTCGTTCCGGGGTCGGGACCGTGGCCATCCCGTTCCAGAACCGAAAGGACCTGGAAGAAATCCCCCGTCCCTTGCGGAACAAGCTGCACTTCATCCTGGCGCGGGACATGAACGACGTGCTCGCCGCGGCCTTCGAAGACAAGCAGTCCGCCGGCCCGTCTCCGGCCCGGGCGAAGCCCCGGACCGCTGCCAAGACCAAGAAGCCGGCCCGGCGAAGCCGCCCGAAGGGTGCAGGGGACAGAACCGTGCCCGCCAACGCGTAGGGCGGGTTCCGATCACGCCCGTGCCCCAACACCGGCGGCAAGCCCATGAAACTTCGGGACCTGGGAGAGTTCGGCCTCATCGACCTGATCCAAAGGAAGACCCCGCGAACGCGCGGCGTGCGTCTCGGCATCGGCGATGATGCCGCCTGGGTCTCCACCGCCGGGGACTCGCTCCTGTTCACCTCGGATCTTCTTGTCGAAGGTGTCCATTTCAACCTCGATTGGATCTCGATGCGGGACCTCGGGCACAAATCACTCACCGCGAGCCTGAGCGACATCGCCGCCATGGGCGGGCGGCCGGCCTATTTCCTCCTGTCGCTGGCCCTGCCGGACCTGAACACGCAACGGGCGGCAGCGCTGATTCGAGGCATCCACGCCGTGGCCGCGGAGCACCGGGTGGCACTGGTGGGAGGCGACACGTGCGCCGCGGACCGCCTGGTCATCGACGTGTTCCTCGCCGGCTTCGCACCCTACGGAGCGGTCACCCGCGGCGGCGCCCGGGTGGGCGACGACATCTACGTCACCGGCACGCTGGGGGACTCGGCGCTGGGCCTGACGCTGCTTTCCGAGCCCCGGACCAAGGTCTCGGCGCGGGACCGGAACCACCTGATCCGGCGGCACCACCACCCCACGGCGCGGGTCGAGACCGGCATGCAACTGGCCAAGGCCAAGCTGGCCCGGGCCATGATGGACGTGAGCGACGGGTTGGCCCAGGACTTGGGCCACATCTGTCGGGCCAGCGGCACCGGCGCCGTGGTGCGCCAGGAGCACGTGCCGCTGTCGCCCGCCTTCACCCGCGTGGCCGGGCCGGGTGATCTCGCCTGCGCGCTGGCCGGAGGCGAGGACTACGAGTTGCTCTTCACCGCGTCAAGCGATGCCCGCGACGGGGTGGAGCGCGTCGCCCGTCGCACCGGCGTCCCCATCTCCCGCATCGGCGAATGCGTGCCCAGAAAGCACGGCGTCACACTGGTGGACCCGCGGGGCGATCGCGTGCCCCTGGCGGCGCCCGGCTACGATCACTTCAAGGGGTTGGGAGCCGCCCATGCAGGTCGGGACCTGCATACGGAGGCATGAAAATCAGGCCTGTGCAACCATGGACGAAGAGAAACTTGCACAACTGCTGGAAGGCGTTCGGCGCGGCGAGGTTACGGTCAACGCGGCGCTGGACCGGTTGCAGCACCTTCCCTTCGAAGACCTGGGGTTCGCCAAGGTGGACCATCACCGGGCCTTGCGGCAGGGCTTTCCCGAAGTCATCATGGGCGAAGGCAAGGAAGCGTCGGACATCGCCGACATTGCCCGGGCCATACGGAAACGCGGCGACAACGTGCTCATCACCCGCGTGTCCCAGGAGAAGATGGACGCCCTGAAGACGCGGCTCCGGGGGTTCCGCTACCACCGCCGAGCCAGGGCCGCCACCTGGCGCGCCAAGGACGCCCCGGTCACGGGCAAGGGAACCATCGCGGTGGTGTGCGCCGGCACCTCCGACATCCCGGTGGCCGAGGAAGCGGCCGTGACCAGCGAGATCATGGGCAACCGGGTGGAGCGGGTCTACGACGTCGGCGTCGCCGGCCTGCACCGGCTGTTGGACCACCACCGGCAGCTCACCGAAGCGGCGTTGCTGATCGTGGTGGCGGGGATGGAGGGCGCCCTGCCCAGCGTGGTCGCCGGGCTGGTCCGGAGGCCGGTCATCGCCGTGCCCACCAGCGTCGGCTACGGCGCCAGCTTCCAGGGCCTTTCGGCATTGCTGGCGATGCTGAACTCCTGCGCCGCGGGAGTCACGGTGGTGAACATCGACAACGGCTTCGGCGCCGGTTTCGCGGCCTCGCTGATCAACCGGGATTGACCCGGCGGAACTCGCATGGAAACCGCAGTGATGGGCGCGTCCACGTCTTTGAAACAGCCCGAGGATCACGAAAATGGCCGATGAGGACAAGAAATACAAGCTGATCAGGAGGTCATCGGAGTTGAGCATCCGGCTCTCCGGCGACTCGATGCCGGGGATTATCGCGGACGCCGGGTTCGCGCTGTTCGACCTTTTGGTGGACCTGTCTTCGGTGGAAGCACTGGAAAGCGTCACCCTGGAGGTGGAAGGGGTCGACAACGACGACTTGATCGTCAACTGGATGCGGGAGCTGCTCTACGAGTACCAGGCCAGCGGCTACGTATTGAAGGAGTTCGAGATACGCGAGGCGGGCGAGTTCTTCGTGCGCGCGGAAGCCCGTGGAGAGAAGTTCGATCCGGACCGCCACGAAGAGCGCGAAACCATCGGGGCGGTGGCGGAACGCCTGAGCCACCTGGGGAAGATGGGCTCCCAGTGGACCGCTCAGGTGGGTTTCGAGCTGTGACCGCCAACGAGGCGCTCCATGCGTGACGAATACACCGGGTGCTCCCTCATCGCCGACCCGATCCACCACTATGTTCCTTTCACTGTCCCCAACGGCGCCGGCGAGGTCACGGAAAAGCATCTGATCGATTCCCCCTGGTTCCAGCGCCTCCGGTACATCTTCCAGCTTCAGAGTGCCCGCTGGGTCTATCCTTCGGCCGAGCACAGTCGTTTCCAGCACTGTCTCGGCGCCATGCACTTGGCCGGCACCTTCGCCCGCGGCCTCTACCCCTCGTTGCGCAAGGTGCTGGGGGAGGAGTGCCCGTCCCCCGCGTACGTCGAAGAGTACATGCGCGTCACCGGCCTGCTGCACGACGTCGGCCACGGTCCGTTCTGCCATTTCTTTGACAATCACTTCCTCAGCCAGCACGGCCTGATCCACGAAGACATCAGTCAGGTCATCATCCGCGAGCATCTGGGGGAGATCATTCGCGGCATCCGCCGCAGCCCCACGGGCCCGTTTGCCGCGGGAGAAGAGCTCGACCCCGACGACGTCGCCTTCCCCATCAAGAAGGACGCCGCGGACGATCCGACGAAACCCCGGTGGCTGCGCTTGCTCCAACCCCTGACCAACGGCATCCTGACCTTCGACAATCTCGACTACGTGTCGCGCGATTCGTACATGTGCGGCGTGGCGGTGGGACCCATCGACCGGGAACGGCTCATCTACTACACCTTCGTCTCACCCAAGGGACTGACGCTGCACCGTTCCGGCGAGGGCGCCCTCACCATGTTCCTGAACGCGCGCAAGTACCTCTACGAAAACGTCTACTTTCACCGCACCACCCGGGCCATCGACGCGCACCTCCAGGAGTTGTTCCCGGAAACCATGGCCCGGATCGCGCCGGGAAATCCTCTGGACCACATGGGACGGTACCTGCACCTGACGGACTGGTCGCTGTTGCAGGAGGTGTCCCGATGGCGCGACCTCGGGACTCCGCTGGGCCGCGAGTGGGGCCGCGTCCTCGACCGGGATCTCAAGTGGCGGCTGGCCTACGAGAGGACCCTGTCCGCGGCGGAGGTGGAGGGCGGGCTCGACGTCATCGGGGTCCAGGATTGGAAGACCCGTATCCGGGGCGTGCTGCCGCCGGAGAAACGGGACTTGGTCTATCACGTGGACATCGCGAGCCAGGACTCGCGGCCGGAGAATCCCATGGCCATGGGCAAGAAGCAGATCCACACCTACGACCCGTCCACTGGCGACATCACCAAGGAGTCCATGGCCGAGCTGTTCGCCTACATCCCGTCCAAGATCGTCAAATTCCGCGTGTTCGCCCTGGACCACTCCCAGGACCGGCTGCTGGCCTCCTGCACCGAGGAGGCGTTCCGCGCCGCCGGAGGGTGAGGCCGGGTCCCCTTGCCGGAATCGCCTCCGTCAGACCGCGGACACGATGCGCGGGAATGCCCACTTGGCCAAGCCTTGCGTTTCCCCTTGGCGATGGCTTAGGCTCCCATTGCGATACTTGTCGCGCTGGTTCGGAACACGACACGGGTTTCTCGAGAGCCATGCATGGGGGACAGATCATGAGCGGCCTTCGCATCGAACAGGAAGGTAAACCGGCGCAAGAGCTGGATTTCCGGCAGCTTGCCGAGTTAGGCGGGCAGATCGACGACGTGGGCGCGCTGATTCCCGGCCGTGTCGGCGGCGCGGTGACGCTTCAGGCCATCCTCGACCGGCTGCAACCGGACCCGGAACTCGACCACGTCACGGTGGAATCCACTGACGGCGGGTTCGCCGCCAGCGTTCCGCTGGAGGCGCTGCGCCAGGCGGTCATCGCCTACCGCGTCGGGGAAGAGCCGTTGCCCAGGGACAAGGGCGGCCCGTTGCGTTTCCTCATCCCCGACGACGAGGGCTGCGCCACCGGCGGCGCCGACGCTTGCGCCAACGTGAAATTCGTGGGCACTCTCCGGCTGACGAAAGGACGGGGCAAGGACACGCGCCCCACGACACCGAGGAAACACGCCGGACTGCATGAGCGGGAGCGCCGGGAGGGCAACTAGATGGCCTCACTCAAGGACAAATACGCAATCGTGGGCGTGGGTCACTCGCCGCTGGGGAAGGTGCCCGAGCTGAGCGACTACGGCTTGCAGGCGACCGCGGTCAAGGCCGCGCTCGACGACGCCGGCCTCAAGAAGACCGATGTCGACGCGGTCATCACCCATAGCCACCTGCTCGGCGCCGTGCGGGTGCACCACCAGATGCTTTCCGAGCGGCTGGGCATCGACACGGCCTTCGGCGTCTCGGTGTCCTCGGGCGGGGCGACCTCCTGTCTCATGGTGCAACTGGCCGCGGCCGCCATCGAGGCGGGCTTCTGCAAGACCGTGCTGTGCGTGCACGGCGACAAGGGCGCAACGCGCAAGACGCCCGGAAGGGGCGACGGCGGCGGCGAGTTCGGCCCGGAGTACGGCCTGTTCGGCGCCGCCGGACAGCATGCCCTCGGGCTCACCCGGCACATGCACGAGTACGGTACCACCCACGACCACATGGGCGCCGTCGCCGTGGCCTGCCGCAAGCACGCGCAACTGAACCCCGTGGCCCAGATGCGCGACCCCATGACCCTCGAGGACTACCACAACTCGCGCTGGATCGTGTGGCCGTTCCACCTGTTCGACTGTTGCCTCCGGAGCGACGGCGCCGCCGCGGTCATCGTCACCTCCGCGGAGCGCGCCCGGGACATGAAGCAGCGGCCGGTGTACGTCATGGGCATGGGCCGCGCCAACAACTCCCGCGGCTACATCTACGGCGACCACATGACCGAGTTGGGCGCCAGGGACTCCGGCGCCCGGGCCTTCGCCATGGCCGGCATCACCCCCAGGGACATCGACACCGCCCAGATCTACGACTGCTTCACCTACATCCTCATGGCCACCCTGGAGGACTACGGCTTCTGCAAGAAAGGTGAAGGGGGCCCGTTCGTGAGCGGCGGCCGCCTGGAGCTGGGAGGCGAGCTGCCCACCAACACCTCCGGCGGCATGCTGTCCGAGTGCTACATCGAAGGCATGCTCCAGATCGTCGAAGGGGTGCGCCAGTTGCGCGGCGAATGCGGTCCGCGTCAGGTCAAGGACGCCGAGACCGCCATCGTCAGCGGCAACGGCGGCAACGCCGTGTGCCACTCCACGCTGATATTGAGGAACTAGTGTCGCGTTTAGCGTGATGTCCGGGCGCAGGCAGGTTTCAAACCTCCTGCGCTGATACCCGCGGCGAAGCGCGATGAACAGGAGACTGCCGTGAGCGACTACGCCAAACCCATTCCAACGCCGTCCGAAGATTCCCGGCTCTACTGGGAAGCCGCCCGAAACCACGAACTGAAGTTGCAGCAATGCCGGGAGTGCAACGCCTTCCGGTTCCCGCCGGCCGAGGTGTGCTCCGAGTGCACCTCCGACGCCTATGACTGGAAACCGGTGTCGGGCAAGGGCAGGGTGTTCTCCTTCGTCATCTATCACCGCGCCTATCATCCCGGCTTCAAGGACGAGCTTCCCTACGTGGTGGGAGTCATCGAGCTCGACGAAGGCGCGCGCATGCTGTCCAACGTCATCGGATGCAAGCCGGAAGAGGTCCGCTGCGACATGCCCGTGGAAGTCAGCTTCGAGGACATCACCGACGACATGTCGCTACCGAAGTTCCGGCCCACCCCATCCTGATTCCCGCTTCCGCGGGGATCACGGAGCGGGCGCGCATGACCGGGGAACCGAGAAAGCCGGATTCGGACCCTGAGCAGGCGTTCCCGGGAGAGGAAAGCAATCATGTCCTACAGGGATTTGCGAGAGTGGCTTGAGCAGGTGGATGCCATGGGCGAGCTTCGCCGGGTCCCCGGCTGTGACTGGAACCTGGAGATCGGTGCGCTGGCGGAGGTGGCCGGACGCGGGCAGGACGCGCCCGCGCTGCTGTTCGACAACGTCAAGGACTATCCCGAAGGGCACCGGGTGCTGGTGGGCATGGTGGAGTCCCTCAAGCGCGCCGCCCTCACCACCAACCTGCCCACGGACATCACCCGCAACGAGTTCATCGTCGCCTGGAAGGAACGCCTCAACAACCCGGCGCTGATCCCCCCGCAATACGTTGACGAGAGCCCGCTCTACGAGAACGTGTTCACCGGCAAGGACATCGACCTGCTGAAGCTGCCGGTGCCCAAGTGGCACGACGAAGACGGCGGCCGCTACATCGGCACCGCCCACGTGGTCATGACCCAGGACCCGGACGAGGGCTGGGTGAACATGGGCGTGTACCGCACCATGGTCCACGAGGCCGACCGCCTCGCCGTCTACATCTCGCCGGGCAAGCACGGGCGCATCCACCGCCAGAAGTCCTTCGACCGGAACAAGCCCCTCAAGGTCGCCATCTCCTTCGGACAGGACCCGCTGCTGTTCCTGCTGGCCTCCCGGCAGATCCCCTGGGGCGAGCAGGAGCTGGATTATGCCGGCGGCATCAAGGGCGCGCCCGTGGATGTCATCCGCGGCGAGTTCACCGGCTTGCCGATTCCGGCCCACGCAGAGATCGCCATCGAGGGCGAGATCATGCCCGACGAGACCCGCGAGGAAGGCCCCTTCGGCGAGTGGACCGGTTACTACGCCAGCGGCTCGCGCCAGGAGCCGGTGGTCCACGTCAAGAGCCTGATGTACCGCAACAACCCCATCCTCACCGGCTCGCCGCCGTACCGCCCGCTGCCCGGCGCCGACGGCTGCACCTCGCTGGTGCGGGCCGCGTTCATCTGGGATTCCATGGAGAAGGCCGGCGTCCCCGACGTGACCGGCGTCGCCTGCTACCAGAACCGCTTCTTCACCGCGGTGTCCATCCGCCAGCGCTACCCCGGCCATGCCAAGCAGGCCGCCCTCATTGCCAGCCAGAACCACACCGGCGCCTACCTCGGCCGCTACGTGGTGGTGGTGGACGACGACATCGACGTGGCCGACCTGAACGACGTGCTGTGGGCCATGTGCACCCGCTGCAACCCCGCCGACTCCATCGACATCCTCCGAAGGACCTGGAGCGGCCCCCTGGACCCCATCATCCCCCGCGACCAGAAGGGCCTCAACTCCCGCGCCATCATCGACGCCTGCCGCCCGTTCGAATGGGCCAAGGACTTCCCCCCGGTCTCCGGCGCCAGCCCGGAACTGAAGGAGCGGGTGCTGGAGAAGTACGGAGAGTATCTGAAGGGGTGACGCGGATACGCGGACGCCCCAGCGTCGTGTCTTGCCTGCTCTTGCAAAATAGAAATACATTTCTAAAATGCAAGGATGGTGTCGCGAAAGATCACGCCTGTCTTGCACGCCCGGCTGGAGTTCTATCCCGCCGTCGCCCTGGTCGGACCGCGTCAATGCGGCAAGACGACGCTGGCCCGCTCATTCGGCGGCCGATACTTCGACCTCGAGCAGGAGTCTGACCGGCTGCGCCTGGACATCGATTGGGAGGAGGTCGTCAGCGGGCGCGAACTCGTGGTTCTGGACGAAGCCCAGGCGTGGCCGGAGGTATTTCCGCGCCTGCGCGGCGCCATCGACGGTGACCGAAAGCGCAACGGCCGCTTCCTGTTGCTGGGGTCGGTGTCTCCGTCCCTGATGACCCGCGTTTCCGAGTCCCTCGCCGGAAGGCTGTCCATCGTCGAGCTCGCTGCGCTACACCGGTCCGAACTCGCGAGCGACCAACAACGGCAGAGGCTTTGGCTTTTCGGCGGTTATCCCGATGGCGGCGTCCTGAGCGGCAAGGGATTTCCGATCTGGCAACGGGACTATCTGAACCTGCTTGCCCAGCGCGACCTTCCCAACTGGGGCATGACGGCTCGCGCGCAGACGACACAGCGCCTGCTCCAGATGCTCGCGGCGACCCACGGTCAAGAGTGGAACGCCAGCCAGATCGGAAAGAGCCTGGCGCTCTCCTACCATACGGTCAACGGCTACCTCGACTACCTGGAAGGCGCGTTCCTCATCCGTCGCCTGCCCGCGTACCACGCGAACCTGCGCAAGCGTCTTGTCAAACGGCCCAAGGTGTACTGGCGGGACACGGGGTTGCTCCACGCGCTGCTGAACGTGCGCGACCGGAAGGCGTTGCTGAGCCAGCCGTGGGTCGGCGCAAGTTGGGAAGGGTTCGTCATCGATCAGGTGCTGGCCGCTCTGCACTATACCGGCCGCGCATTCGATGTGTACCACCTCCGCACGAGCGATCAGCGTGAGATCGACCTGATCGTCCGGGTGGACTCGGAGCTGTGGGCGCTTGAGATCAAGCTCACCACCCGCCCCGGCCTCGATGACTTGGCGCGGCTCAACGCCAACGCCGACCTCGTCGATGCCGACCGGCGATTCCTGGTGTGTCAAAGCAAGGAGTACCTTGAAAGAGGCCCCCAGGTCGTCTGCAACCTGGATGACCTCGTCGCCCGTATCGAGAGATAGCGCGGCAACGCGGCCGCCCACAAGCCATCCATGTCCAGCCCGAACCACCAGCCATGCAGGGCGGGGTCACCCCGTTCGACCTGATTCCCCCGCAATGACAAGCACCGGGCAAAGTCCTTGAGCCACGCCCGATCGGCTTCGCCAAGTTCCCTGGATTCGCGCCGGCGAACCGTAGTATTGTCGCCCTATTCCAACGGTTTCTGTCCCAATGAAACGCGACGAATTTCTCGGAAGGCTCGACGACATCAACGTCTGGAAGAGCAGCGGGCAGCGCGCACCGAACAAGCCCCTACTGCTCCTTCTGGCGCTGGGGCGCGTCTTCAACGGCCGGGGGCGCGTCGCGTCCTACCCGGAGATCGAGCCCGAGTTGAAAGGACTGTTGCAACGCTTTGGTCCGCCTCGCAAGGCGCTGCACCCGGAATTTCCGTTCGGACGCCTGCCTGCCGACGGGCTCTGGGAGATCCCCGAGAATGGGACCTTGACCACTACATCGAGTGGAGACTTCCACGTCCGGGAGCTGCGAGACCGCAAGGTGGAGGGTGGACTTCCACAGCCGGTGTACGACCTTCTGCGCCACGACGTGGAACTCGTGCGAGAAGCCGTGCAGAAACTTCTGGACGGGCACTTTCCCGATTCCCTGCATGATGACATCCGCAACGCCATTGGCATCCCCCGTACCTGGGAGATGCATGACTCTCCCGTCCGCCCGCGCGACCCGGCTTTTCGCCGTGACGTCCTGCGAGAGTACCAGCGCCGTTGCGCCGTGTGTGACTTCGACGTGCGTCTCGGAGAGGAATTGATCGGTCTCGAAGCCGCGCACATCAAGTGGCATGCCGCCGGCGGTCCAGACGAGGTGGCGAACGGGTTGGCGTTATGCGGGCTGCACCACAAGGCATTCGACCGAGGCGCGCTCGGTCTGGAAGCCGCCGGCAAGGGCTTCAAGGTGCTTGTCTCCAGCGAAGTCCACGGTCTCAGCGATCCGATCCGATGGTTTCTCGACTTCCACGGCAAGCCGCTCCGGCCGCCCCGGAACCGCCAATTCGATCCTGACCCGAGTTTCGTGAACTGGCACCAAAGAGAGGTCTTCCGCAAGCCGCCGCTGGAATGACGTCGCGGTGATACCTATAACGGCCCTCCCGAAGATCATGACCGCTTCGCGCGTCTGAAATGGCCTTGGATAGTTTCTTCATGTCGTTAACTCAGATATGTGTCGAGAAAGCCACTCGCGGAGTTCTCGAACCGTTGTACCATAGTGTGAAATCCGAGAGTGGTCGTGATAAAATATGACTTCGGTGCCGCGTGACCAAGAGCCGGGCCAACGCACAACACAGCCAATTCGTTTGCCATCGACAGATACGATAGATCGGCTGGCGGACATACCCATACCATTTCCCTGCCACACACTCGATTCAACGCATTTGATGGTTATCTTCATCGGAATTTCCTAGTTTAAGGTCTTGACTATCGCTTGGCACCGAAGGCCCCGGCCGGACCGCCGTTGCCGCCGCTACACGCCACAAGGAACAGCAAAGCATACGTCACGAGAGCGAGACGAAAATGAACACCTCCTATGTGTGAACCATGGCCAGGCGGGATTGCCGGGCCATTGAACGCATCGTACCGAAGGTAGTGATGTTTCCGCTTATTCACCCAGGCTCGGGGAGCTACCCCTTGCCAATGACAGGCTCTTGTATTCGACGGAAGGCCCGACATACGGACCTTCGGCTGATGCGTTCAGGTAGGACCTTAAGATAGGACGGTTGCGGTTGTCAAGGAGCGTCAAAGGGAACCTCCGCTGTCGTGTTGACCCGCAGGGAAGGCGCGGTTGAGACTCCGCATGAAGACCGTCCAGTTTGGAGCGGCGCGCATGAGAGCGGTGACCGCAGCAAGGTGAGCACGGTCCTCGCGACCGTTCTCAGCTTGCCTCCCGGATCAGCGTGCGTATCCGGTCGGGCGTCAGGGGCAGGTCCCTGATCTGGATGTCCAGGGAGGACAGGGCGTGGGACACGGCGTTGGCCAGGGCCGCGCCGCAGGCGACGATACCGCCTTCGCCCGCGCCCTTGACGCCCAGGGGGTTCAGCGGCGACGGCGAGTACTCGGTGATGATGCTCTCCACCCGCGGGATCTCCATGCTCGAAGGCAGCGGATAGTCCAGCAGCGTGGTGGTCAGGAGCTGGCCGTCCTCATTGTAGACGAGCTCCTCCAGCAGGGTGCCGCCAATGCCCTGGGCGGCGGCGCCCAGGGCTTGGCCGTGCACCAGCAGCGGGTTCACGGCGCGGCCCACGTCCTCCAGCACGAGGTAGCGCAGGATGTCCACCAGGCCCGTCTCCGGATCCACGGTCACGTGCACCAGGTGGCCGCCATAGGTGTAGGTCAGCCGATCCGTGTGGAAGTATTCGGTGGCCTCGAGGCCCGGGGCGTCGCCGCCGGATACCTTGCCGGGCCGGGTCATCTCCAGCAGCTCTCCCAGCCCCAGCAAGACGCGGTCCGTTCCCGCGGCATGGACCCGACCGGAGCGGAACTCCAGTCCTCCGGGCTCGGTCTCCAGCCGCCGTGAGGCAACTCGCAGGAGCCGGGTCTTGAGTTCCGCCGCGGTGAGATGCACGGCGTTTCCCGCCATCACCGTGCCGCGGCTGGAGTAGGTGCCGCCGCCGTAGGGCATCAGGTCGGTGTTGCCGTGGAACACGGTGATCCACTCCATGGGCACGCCCAGAGCATCGGCGCAGATCTGCGCCATCACGGTCTCGTGCCCCTGCCCCAGGGTGGCAATGCCCAGGTAGACGGCCACGCTCTCGGGGCCGGTAATGGCGATGCGCGCGCCCTCGGACGGCCCGAGGCCGGTGTTCTTCACGAACCAGCCGATGCCGATGCCGTGGTAACGCCCGTCCTGCAGCTTCCCCTGGAGCGGCTTCAGCTCGTCGTAGCCGAAGCGATCCAGGGCGTGCTCCAGCGCCCGGGGGTAGTCGCCGCTGTCGAACACGGTGGAGGCGATGCCCGGGCGGGTGGGTCCCAGCTCGTAGGGGATCTCCTCGGGCTGGATGAGGTTCTTGCGGCGCAGGTCGATGGGGTCCAGGCCCAGGTCCGCGGCCACCATGTCGAGCATGCGCTCGCGGAAATAGCAGGACTCGTAGCGTCCCGGCGCGCGGTAGGTGCCCACCCCCATCTTGTTGGTCATGACGCAGCGCACGTGGGCCTCGTACGCCGGGATCCGGTACGGCCCCGGCAGCACCGCCGCGGTGGACGCCGGCACCAGGCCGCCGTGGGTGCGGATGTGCGCGCCCATGTCGCCGTGGATGCGCGCGCGCATGCCCAGCAGCGTGCCGTCCCGGCGGGCGGCGATCTCGAGCTCGCAGCGCACCTCCCGCGAGTGATTGGCCGCCATGAGGTGCTCGCGCCGGTCCTCGATCCACTTCACCGGCCGCCCGAGCTTCATGGCGGCGTAGGGAATCAGGAAGTCCTCTGGATAGAACTCGCCGCGGATGCCGAACCCGCCGCCCACGTCGGGCTCGACGAAGTGGATCCGGTGCTCCGGCAGCTCCAGCAGCGACGACAGCACCGCGCGATTGAAATGCGGCACCTTGGTGGGGCCCCAGACCGTCACCTCGTTGCGGCCGGCATCGTAGGACGCCAACAGGCCGCGGGTCTCCATGGGGTTGCCGGTATGGCGGTGCACCCGCAGGACTTCCTTGCGGGTGTACTCGGCCTCCCGGAACGCCCCGTCCACGTCGCCCAGCTTGATGTCGTGGCCGCCGGCCACGTTGGTGCCCTGCTCCTCGTGGACGATCACCTCGCCGCGCAGCGCCGTCTCGACGTCGGCCACGACCTCCAGCGGCTCGTACTCCACGCGGACGGCGTCGGCGCCGTCCTCCGCCACGTAACGGTCCACCGCCGCCACCAACGCCACCGGGTCGCCCACGTAGGCGACCTTGCCCCGGGCCAGCGGGTACTGGAGGAAGCGATCCAGTCCGTCCAGTGCGTACATGCGCAGCGGCACCGGCTTGACGCCCGCGGGCAAATCGGCAAAGGTGAGCACGCTGACGACCCCCGTGAGCTTCAGCGCCTCCGACACCTCCACCGCCTTGATGCGGGCGTGCGCGTGAGGGCTCCGCAGGACGGCCGCATACAGCATCCCGGGCAGCTTCACGTCATCAATGAAGGTGGCCTTGCCGGTCAGGAACCGAACGTCTTCACGGCGCCGGATCGGCGCCCCGATGTAGGTCTGCGTCATGTCCTGCTCCAAGGGTTGACCTCGAAACCTACCCGAAAACATGCCCATCGTAAAACAACTCGTGCGCCCGGAGACCCTCCTGATACTGCTGTGGGCGGTCCAGGTGGTCAGGATGGCATGGCCGGGCGCGGCCGCGGACCACGCGGGCGCGGTGGTCGCGGTAGCATACGTCCTGCGGGTGTTCGTCCTGCTGCGCCGGCCGACGGTCATCCTGTGCAGCGGGCTCGCCGCCCTGGCTACCCTGCTCATCCTCGTCTACGGCGGGCCTGCCGCGGTGCTCGTGGGCTTCAAGGCGGCGCCCCTGTTCGCCGGCTTCTTCGGCACCATCGTGCTGTTGCGCGCCACCGCGGACCAGCTCCGGCAGATCGCCAACGCGCGGGAGCTGTTCGAGCGGCTCGAACCCGACCACCGGCTGGGCGGCCTCCTGGTGGGCACCCACCTGCTGGCGGTGGTGCTGGGACCGGGCGCCTACGCCATCACCGCTCCCATCGTGGGCGCGAGCAAGGTCGAGGAGGAACACCTCGCGGCCATGCGCGCCTGCCATCGCGGCGGCGGCCTCGCGGGCTTGTGGTCGCCGTTCTGGATCGCAATGGCCCTGTCCTCGCAGTACGTGCCCGGGGTGCCCTTGTGGCAAATCATGGCGCTGGGCATGTCCATGGCCGTCTGCGCCCTGACGGCGTCCCACGTGCTCTACTCGAAGGAACCGGGCATCACGCTTCTGTGGCGGGCGCTCCGAAGCCTCCAGCCTATCGTGCCGCCGGTGGCGGTCTGCGTCCTGCTGGTGGCGGTGCTGTCCGGCATCACCGTGCTGTCGTCCCTGGAAGCCCTGATCGTGAGCGTCCCGGCCCTGTGCCTGCTCACGCTCTTGCCCAAGGGCCGGCGGGCGCTGCGGACGACCCTGGCCAACACCTACCGCGGCGCCGCCTACATCGGCAACGAGATCACCATCCTTACCGTCTCGCTGGCGCTGGGCGGAGTGGTCCGGCACGTTTTCGCGCAAACCGGGATCACGGGCTGGATCGGCGGCCTCGACCTGCCCGCTGTGGCCGTCATCGCCATCATCATCGGGACCGTGAGTCTCGGCGCCCTGGCCGGCGTGCACCAGATCGTGTCGGTGACCTTCCTGCTGACGGTCTTCTCGGAGCTGCCGGGGCGGGTTGCGGACGTCGTGCTCATCCAGAGCGCCCTGGTGAGCTGGTCCTGCTCGTCCATGATCGGCCTCTCCGCCATCATGGTGGCCACCGCCACCACCATGTTCCGCGTCCCCCCGGAAAAGGTCATCCTCGGGCCCAACCTCCGGTTCGCCGCCATGTTCGCCGCCGCCGCCATCCTGGTGCTCGCGGGTGTGAACGCGCTGCTGGGGTAAGGGGAGCTTCCCCCGCTTCTTCGGGGTTGCGAGGCCGCTGCCGCCCCGGCTTGGCGCAACCCGCCGAATATGGAAGACTGCGCGAATGGCGGTCCGTCCGCCACACGGCTCGACCAACCGAAAGGGGAGGACCCGGCATGGGCAGTCCGGCGAAGGGCACGGGGGCGACTATGATTCCGGGGATCCGCTACCGGGACGCGGCCGCGGCCATCGATTGGCTGTGCGAGGCGTTCGGCTTCGAGCGGCATCTGGTGGTGCCCGGCGAGGGCGGCGGCATCGACCATGCCCAGCTCGTGTTCGGCAACGGCATGATGATGCTGGGCTCGGCCCGTGACGACGCGTTCGGGCAGCTTCAGCAGCCCCTGGCCGAGCCCGGCGGGACGGTGTCGCAGAGCCTTTACGTGATCGTATCCGACGTGGACGCGCACCACGCCAGGGCCGTTGCCGCGGGCGCCGAGGTGGTCATGGCCCCCGAGGATCAGCACTACGGCGGCCGGCTGTATTCCTGCCGCGATCCGGAAGGCAACCTCTGGAACTTCGGCAGCTACGACCCCTGGGACGCGTAGGGATGCTTTCGGACCCCGCCCGAGTTCAGCCGTCCTGCTGATTTGCAGGCGCCGGAAGCCTTGACAGAATGGCGCTCACGTTGCCGGCCAAGGCGTCGAGCCTGTTGGCCAGGGCATCGAACCTTTGGCTGATGCGGGCATCCATGCGGTCAACCCGCTCATTCATGTGGACAAATCGCTCGTCGATCTGGACGAACCGTTCATCTATCTGAACGAACCGCTGGTCTATATGGGCAAGCCGTTCATCTATCCGGGCGAACCGCTCGTCGATGTGAGCAAGCTTGAGGTCTATCCGGTCAAGACGGGCATCCATGCGGTCAAGACGTACATCGATTCCCTTGTACAGGGACTCGTAACCGTCGATCCGCCCGTCCACCCGGTTGACCTCGGGCATGACCTGGGCGTTGATGGCCCACAAGCCCAATGCGCCCAGTGCGGCAAGCATCGTAACCGCCGCGGTGATCACGCCGGCATATTCCTTCAACCTCTCCATGGGACGACCCTTCATACGCCAATGATTATATGAATGGAGAATCGGCCGGTCAATCCGTTTCTTTAGGCCCTCCCGCCCCTGAACCGGCGCGGTGCGGTCAAGGGCGTGCGTGTGCGGGCCTCTCATTTGACTTGTCCCGGGAAAAGCCTGATAAAGGACAAACCCGGATCGTACGAAATCGGCGTTTCTCAACGAATTTCAAGTGCAAGGAGAGCATCCATTGGCAACCTCCGTCACAGCCCCCATGGTTGGAAAGATTTTGAGGATCGAGGCGAATCCCGGTCAAGCCGTGGAAGAGGACGACGTGGTCATCGTGATGGAGGCCATGAAGATGGAGATCCCCGTGGTGGCGCCCAGTGGCGGGACGGTCAAGACGGTCAGGGTCGAGGTCGGCCAGTCGGTGGAGGCGGGGGAGGAGCTCGCCGAGATCGAGTAGCCTCGCGGGCTGCGGACGGCTTTCACCCGGCACGGTTGGCATGGGTACCTGGGAATTCGGCCTCACGGTAGCGCTGGTGGGCAGCGTCGGCACGCTGCTGGTGCTGTGGCTGCTGAGTCTCCTGATCCTTCTGATCAGGAAAATCTTTCCCGCCTGAAGACACTCCGCTCAGCCTGGAAGGACAGACCCGAAACACATGGAATCCGCGATCCTTTCCGGAGCCCTGGGGCTGCTCGACGGCCTTTCGCACCTGGGGTTCGGCCAGGTGGTCATGATGGCCATCGCCGCGGTGCTGCTCTACCTGGGGATCGGGAAGGGGTTCGAGCCGCTGTTGCTGGTGCCCATCGGGTTCGGCGCCATCCTGGTCAACATCCCCCAGGCCGAACTGATGGCCGAGGGGGGGACGCTTCGGTTCTTCTACGACTTCGGCATCCGGACCGAGATCTTCCCGGTGCTGATCTTCATCGGCATCGGCGCCATGACCGACTTCGGGCCGCTGTTCTCCAACCCCAAGATCATCATGCTGGGGGCGGCCGGCCAGTTCGGCATCTTCCTCACGCTGCTGCTGGCCCTGGCCCTGGGCTTCAGCAAGCTGGACGCCGTCGCCATCGGCGTCATCGGCGCCTGCGACGGGCCCACCGCCATCTACGTCAGCTCGCGCTACGCGCCGCATCTGCTGGGGGCGGTGTCGGTGGCGGCCTATTCGTACATGTCGCTGGTGCCGCTGATCCAGCCACCGATCATGCGGGTCCTGACCACCGCCCGGGAGAAGCAGATCGTCATGGGGATGGTGCAGCAGGCGCCGGTGTCCAGGACCACGCGCATCCTCTTTCCCATCATCGTGACGGTGGTGGCGTCGATCATCGCGCCCCTGGGGACGCCGTTGATCGGCATGCTGATGCTGGGCAACCTGCTGCGGGAGTGCGGCGTGGTGGAGCGGCTCAAGCTGGCCTCGGAAAACGAGATCGCCAACATCGTGACCCTGTTGCTGGGCCTGTCCATCGGCGGCACCATGGCCGCGGAGCGGTTCCTGCGGGTGGAGACCTTGATGGTGCTGTCCCTGGGGCTGGTGGCCATCAGCCTGGATACGGTGATGGGGGTGTTGTTCGGCAAGCTCATGTGCCTGCTCACACGGGGCCGGGTCAACCCGCTCATCGGCGCCGCCGGCATCTCGGCCTTTCCCATGGCCGCGCGGGTGGCGCAGAACGAGGGGCAGCGCCACAACAGGAAGAACCACCTGCTGATGCATGCCATGAGCGCCAACGCCGGCGGCCAGATCGGCTCGGTCATCGCCGCCGCCATCATGCTCTCGGTGCTGCGGGGCATGGGGATCATCTGAGGGACGGGCTGATCGGCGCCTGGGCAAAGGGCACGTGAATGGCCGACGAACCGACAACCCCTGAAAAGGCCTCCACACCGGACACGCCGGAAAATCAGTCATCGGAGCAGCAGCTTGCCGGGCTCGAGGCGCGGGTGCTGGAAGGCGACGCCCGGGCCATCGACAAGCAGCACGGCGAGGGCAAGCTCACCGCCCGGGAACGCATCCACAGGCTCGTGGACCCGGACAGCTTCACCGAAGAGTTCATGCTGGCCGAGACCCAGTGCACGGATTTCGGCATGGCCGAGCGGCGCCGTCCCACCGACGGGGTGGTGTGCGGCTTCGCCCGGGTCGACGGGCGGCCGGTATACCTGTTCGCCCAGGACCGCACGGTGCTGGCGGGGGCGGTGGGCAGCGCGCACGCCGAGAAGATCGCCCACGGCATCCGCACCGCCCGCTCCCTGGGCATGCCGTGCATCGGGCTCTACGACTCGGTGGGGGCGCGCATCCAGGAGGGGCTGAGCGTCACCGCGGCCATCGGCGAGATCTTCTTCGAGAACAGCATCGCGTCCGGCGCCATCCCGCAGATCTCGGCGGTGATGGGGCCGTGCATAGGCGTGGCCTCGTACTCGCCGGCGCTGACCGACTTCATCCTCATGGTCCGAGGCACCAGCCAGATGTTCATCACCGGGCCGCCGGTGATCAAGGAGGTGCTGGGGGAAGAGGTGACCATGGAGGAGCTGGGCGGGGTGCGGGTCCACTCGGAGGTGTCCGGGGTGGCGGACCTGGTGAGCGCGGACGACGAGGCCTGTCTGGCGCAGGTCCGCGCGCTGCTGAGCTTCCTGCCGGCCAACTGCAACGCGCCACTGCCGCGCAAGGAGACCGGCGACGACCCGGAGCGGCGGCTCGACGGCATCGAGAAGCTGGTTCCCGACGACAAGCGCAAGGCCTACGACATCGTCAAGGTGATCAAGGCGGTGGTGGACGGCGGCGAGTTCCTGGAGCTCAAGAGCCGGTTCGCGCGCAACCTGGTGACGGGGTTCGGGCGGCTCGACGGCTACCCCGTGGGGTTCGTGGCCAACCAGCCGATGTTCCTGGCCGGCAGCCTGGACGTGGACGCCTCGGACAAGGCCGCGCGCTTCATCCGCTTCTGCGACGCCTTCAACATCCCCATCGTTACCCTGATGGACGTGCCCGGGTTCTTCCCGGGCCGGCAGCAGGAGGAGAAGGGCATCATCCGGCACGGCGCCAAGATGCTCTACGCCTACGCCGAGGCCACCGTGCCCAAGATCACCATCGTGCTGCGCAAGGGCTACGGCGGCGCCAAGCAGGCCATGTGCACGCGCGAGATGGGCGCCGACCAGCTCTGGCTGTGGCCGGGGGTGGAGCTGGCGGTGATGGGCGGCGGCGGCGCCGTGAACGTGCTCTACCGGCGTGAGATCGCCGCGTCCGACGACCCCGAGCGCACCCGCCGGGAGAAGATGGCCGAGTTCGCCGAACGCTTCAACGGTCCGTTCGAGGCCCTGTCCAAACAGTTCTCCCAAGCCGCCATCCGGCCCGCGGACACCCGCGCCCGTCTCACCCGGACCCTGACGCTGCTGCGCCGGAAGAAAGAGACCCGCCCCGCCAAGAAGCACGGCCTGATGCCGGTGTAGGGAACGGCCGTCCTGACGTGACTTTCCGGGTCAGGCCGGCCTTCTTCCCGTCGATCGGATGAGCGAAACGCAATCCGACCGAACCTGCCCTACTTTCGCTCGGTCAGGATGGCCAACCGCGCAAACCCGGCGGACCGTGCGGCGTCCATCACCGCCACCACCAGGCCGTGAGTCACGCGGCGGTCGGCCCGGATCAGCACCTGCGCATCGCGGCCTTTCCCAGCCATCGCCGCGAGCCGTTCGCGAAGCGCCGGCAGCGTCACCGGCGCGCCGTCGAGGCGGACCTCGTTCGCGGGCGTGATGAGAATGCGTATGTCGTCGTCCTTGCGCTCCACCTGCGGGGCGGCGGCGTCGGGCAGGTCCACGGTGATCCCGGGATTGACCAGGAAGTTCATGGACAGGGCGAAGAAGATCAGCAGGTTGAAGATGGTATCCACGAACGGCGTCATGTCGAGGAAGCCGCCCGCGGGTCTTCTGCGGGGCCGGAAGTCCATGTCAGTCAGTCAGGCCCTCGGGGTTGAGAAGGTCCATGAAACGGGTAGAGAGCCGCTCCATCTCCAGGGTCAGGGCATTGGCCTTGTTCAGCAGGTAGCGGTGCATCACGATGGTGGGAATGGCCACGCTCAACCCGGCCAGGGTGGTCACCAGCGCCTCGGATATGCCGCCCGCCAGGGACGCGGGGTTGACGGCGCTCTGGGTGGAGATCACCGAGAAGATCTCGATCATGCCCGAGATGGTTCCCAGAAGACCGAGCAGCGTGCTGACCCCGGCGATGGTCCCGAGGGTATCGACGAACCGTTCCAGCCCGGCCGCCTCCTGGCGGCCCGCCTCCTCCAGGTGATCCTTCATGACGTCGCGGCGTTGCCCCGATGCCCGTAACCCCGCGGCCAGCACCCTGGCGATGGCCGCCCGGCTCTGACGCAGCAATTCCATGGCGGCGGGCAAGTCCTTGCCGGCGACCAGCGCTTCGGTCCTCCGCACCAGGTCGGCCGGGATCACTCGCGGCCGTCTCAGGCTGAACAGCCGCTCGACGAAGATAGCCAGCGCCGTGATCGAGCACAGCAGGATCGGGACCATGAAGAGACCGCCCTTGCCGAGAAACTCCAGCATGAGCGGCCAATATCAATTATTCTCGATGTCAGGTAAAGGCTGATTTGGTTTGGTGTCCTGTATAAACGGTGGATAAGGTACTTTCATGAGCGACGTCAACCTGCTGGTGGCCTTTGCGGCCGGAGGGCTCTCGTTTCTCAGCCCCTGCGTGCTGCCGTTGATCCCGTCGTATCTGTCGTTCGTCTCCGGCATATCGCCCCGCGAGATCCGCGAAGGGACCGCGGGCAACGCCCGGGTCATGGGCAACGCCCTGGCGTTCGTGTTGGGCTTTTCCATTGCCTTCGTGGCCCTGGGAGCGTCGGCAAGCCTGCTGGGCCGCCTCTTGATCGGCTATCAGGACGCGGTCCGCGTGGTCGGGGGCCTTTTCATCCTGGTGGTGGGAGTCTACCTGACCGGGCTCTTCAAGGTCGCCACCCTCGAGCGCTACGTGCAGTTCGATCTGCGCAGCAAACCGGCCGGCTATCTCGGATCGGTGCTGGTGGGGCTCACCTTCGCGATGGCGTGGATCCCCTGCGTGGGGCCGATCCTGGGCGCCATCCTGACCCTGGCCGGCACCGCCGGTGAGGTCCAGCGGGGCGTGCTGCTGCTCGCGGCCTACGCCGCCGGCCTGGCGCTGCCGTTTCTCCTGAGCGCCCTGGCCATGAACCAGTTCCTCAGGCTCTCCCGCGCCATCGGTTCCTGGCTCCCGGCCATCCACGTCTGCGCCGGCCTGCTCCTGATCGCCGTCGGCCTCCTCCTGCTCACCGACACCATGACCGCCCTCAACGCCTACGCCCTGCGGCTCACCCCGGCCTGGCTGGTCGAGCGGCTGTAGCGGCGCGGACACCCCGACCGGAGGTCATCCTGCCGCGGCAAAGGCTTTCTTGCCGGCGTAGCGGGCGCGGCGGCCCAGTTCCTGCTCGATGCGGAGGAGTTGGTTGTACTTGGCGGTCCGCTCGCCGCGGCAGGGGGCGCCGGTCTTGATCTGGCCGGCGCCGGTGGCTACGGCGAGGTCGGCGATGGTGGTGTCCTCGGTCTCGCCCGAGCGGTGGGAGATGACGGTGGTGTAGCCGGCGGCGCGGGCGAGCCGGATGGTTTCGAGGGTCTCGCTCAGGGTTCCGATCTGGTTGAGCTTCACCAGAATGGAGTTGGCGACGCCGCGCCGGATCCCTTCCTCCAGGCGTTCGGGGTTGGTGACGAAGAGGTCGTCGCCGACGAGTTGCACCTTTTTCCCCAGGGCCGCGGTCAGCATCTCCCAACCCTCCCAGTCGTCCTCGCCCAGGGGATCCTCGATGGAGACGATGGGATAGTCGTTGACCCACTTCTCGTAGAGACCCACGAGCACGGCGCTGTCCATCCTCGCGCCGCCCGACTTCCTGAAGACGTAGGAGCCCGCGTCATGAAACTCGCTGGCGGCCACGTCCAGCCCCAGGACCACCTGGGTGCCCGGCCGGTAGCCCGCCTTGACCACCCCCTCCAGCAATAGCTCGATGGCCTCCTCGTTGTTCCCGAGACGCGGGGCGAACCCGCCCTCGTCGCCCACCGCGGTGCTGTAGTTCTTCCTGGCCAGCACGCCTTTCAAGGCGCCGTAGATCTCCGCGCCCGCGCGCAAGGCTTCGGCGAACGAACGGAACCCCCAGGGGATCACCATGAATTCCTGGACGTCGACGTTGTTGTCGGCATGGGCGCCGCCGTTGACCACGTTGAGCATGGGCACCGGCAGAGTGCGGGCCTCCTCTCCGCCGAGATACCGGTACAGCGGCACCTTGTCGGCCGCGGCCTGGGCCCGGGCCGCGGCCAGGGACACGCCGAGAATGGCGTTGGCGCCCAGCCGGCCCTTGTCCGGAGTGCGGTCCAGGTCGATCATGGACTGGTCCAGCTTGCGCTGGTTCCTGGCATCCAGCCCCACGACCCGCCGCGCCAGGTTGCGTTTGACGTGACCCGCGGCGCGCAGCACGCCCTTGCCCATGAAGCGGTCGCCCCCGTCCCGCAGTTCGACGGCCTCGTGCTCGCCGGTGGACGCCCCGGAAGGCACGGTGGCCCGGCCGTGGGCTCCGTTGCTCAGCGCCACCTCCACCTCGACGGTAGGATTGCCCCGTGAATCCAGCACTTCCCGCGCAACAACACCCTTTATCTTCATCGCTCCCTCCGGTTCGCCCCCGCTGCGTCCCCCCTTTTGTAGCAGATTTTGCGAACGTCTTTCATGCCGCCGTTCCGGTGCACGGCACGGGCGGGTTTGAAATCCGCCCGTGCAACCTCAGGCCGGGCCGGGAAGGGCGCCGAAACCCGCGCCCGGCAACGTCGGTGGGATGGCCGGGGCAGGGCCTGCAACCCGGGCGTCCGTTCGGTTGCACTCCGGGCGCCGATCACCCATGATAGGAGCGTCCCATGGCCCTGCCGAAGAAACTGTCGCAGCACGTCATCAACTACGGCCTGATGGCCGCGTTGGCGCTGATGTTGTCCTTCCTCGTGTTCGGCGAGTGGGGTCTGCTGCACTACCGGCGGTTGGCGGAGGAACGGCGGTTGCTGGAGGAGCGGTCCCAGGCGTTGCAAAGGGAGAACGAGTTGCTGCGGGAGAAGATCTACCGGATCACCAAGGACGACCGTTATCTGGAGAAAGTTGCGCGGGAGGACCTGGGCCTGGCCAGAGAAGGAGAAATGATCTTCCTGTTCCCGTCCGGGGGCGTCAAGAGGACGGACGCCAAGACCGCCGCACGGTCAGTTACCCAAGATTGACATCGTTCCCGCGATCCAATAAGAGGATAACCAAGATTGACATCGTTCCCGCGATCCAATAAGAGGATAACCAAGAGCGGGCGTAATTCAGCGGTAGAATGCCAGCTTCCCAAGCTGGACGTCGCCGGTTCGATCCCGGTCGCCCGCTCCAATCCCCTACACCCCCACCCCCTGGATTCCCGCTTCCGGATTCCCGCATTCGCGGCGGCGCCGGCATTTTCGTACCCATGGCGAGTTCGGGAGTCCATCCGGGACCCCTGCGCCCGGACTACGCCGCGCCCGTCAGCCGCTCCCCGGCCAGGGCGTGGACCATGCGGCCCACGGAGATGGCGCCCACGGTCTTGCCCTTGCGGTCCACGACCCGGGCGTTGTCGTTGGGTGACGCCACCACCCGGGGCAGTGCCTCCTCCAGCAACATGTTGGAAGGAATGCGGCAATCCAGGCCGGCCTGCCCCTGCGCGCGGGGCTGCGTGGGTTCCATGATGGAGCCGACACGGATGACCCGGCCGCGGTTGATGTTGCGGGTGAAGTTGGAGATGTAGTCGTCACTGGGCTGGAGCACGATCTCCTGGGAGTTGCCGTTCTGGACCACCTCGCCGTCACGCAGGATGGCGATGCGGTCGCCCAGGGTGATGGCCTCCTCGAGATCGTGGGTGACGAACAGGATGGTCCGGTTCAACTCGCGTTGCAGCTCCAGCAGCAGCGTCTGCATGTCCGCGCGGATAAGCGGGTCCAGGGCACTGAAGGCCTCGTCCATCAACAGGATCTCGGCCTCGGTGGCCAGGGCCCGGGCGAGGCCCACGCGTTGCTGCATGCCGCCGGAGAGCTGGTGGGGATAGGAGCCCTCGTAGCCCGAGAGCCCGACCCGCTCGATCCACCGCTCGGCCCGCGTGTCGCATTCCGCGCGCGCGACGCCCTGCATCTGGAGACCGTACCTGACGTTCTCCAGCACGGTCCGGTGGGGGAACAGCGCGAAGCGCTGAAACACCATGCTGACCTTGTGCCGCCGCAGGTCCTGCAGCGCCGCGTGGTCCATGGTCAGGACGTCCTGCCCGTCCACCATTACCGTGCCTTCGGTAGGATCGATGAGCCGGTTGACATGCCGGACCAGGGTGGACTTGCCGCAGCCGCTGAGTCCCATGACCACCTGGATGCTGCCGGCCGCCACGGTCAGGTTGATGTCGCGCAGCCCCAGCACGTGACCGTGGTTCTCCAGCAGGTCCTGCTTGTCCACGCCGTCCCGCACGTGCGGCATCACCGACTCGGGACCGTCGCCAAAAACCTTGTACAAGGAACGGATTTCGATATTCGAAGAACTTGCCGTCGTCATGAGGTCCGCCTACTCTCCTGTATGCGCCTGCCGTAGCTCTGGGTGATACGGTCGAACACGATGGCCAGCGCCACGACGGCCGCTCCGTTGAACAGGCCGAGGGCGAAGTACTGGTTGGTCACCGCCTGGAGCACGGGTTGGCCCAGTCCCTTGACGCCGATCATGGAGGCGATCACCACCATGGAAAGCGCCATCATGATGGTCTGGTTGACGCCCGCCATGATGTTGGGGAGCGCCAGCGGCATCTGGATGTCGAACAGCCGCCGCCAGGTGTCCGTGCCGAAGGCGTCCGCGGCCTCCAGCACCTCCTTGTCCACCAGCCGGATCCCCAGGTTGGTGAGCCGGATGACCGGCGGCACCGCGTAGATCACCACCGCGATCAGTCCGGGGATCTTCCCGAGTCCGAACAGCATCACCACCGGGATCAGGTAGACGAAGATGGGCATGGTCTGCATGACGTCGAGCACCGGTGTGGTCACCGTCTGCACCCGGTTGGAACGGGACATCCAGATGCCCACCGGAATGCCGATGGCGATGGCGATGAGGGTGGAGACGAAGATGATCGCCAGGGTCCGCATGGTGTCTTCCCACATGCCGAGGTAGCCGATGAAAAAGAGCGCCGCGGCCACCGCAATGGAGAGCTGCCGGCTGCGGCCGGCCACGTAACAGACACCGGCCACCAGGATGATCACCAGCCACCAGGGAGTGGCCAGCAGGAGCCGTTCGAACCAGACCAGGAAGTACAGCAGGGGATCGAAAAAGCCTTCGATGGCATCGCCGTAGTTTCTGGAAAACGACCGGTAGCCGGAGTCGAACGCTTTCTTGAGGGCGCGCAACGCGGCCTCGTCGAGGGTTGGAAATTCCCGCAGCCAACCGTTCATGAACACCTCCTGTCTAGCCTATGCGTGCGCGGCCGCCCAGTTGTCCCCGGTGTGCACGTCCACCACCAGGCCGCAGCGCAGCTCGGCGGCGCCTTCCATGCACTCCTTGACGAGGCTCGCGGCCCGGTCCAGCGAGGACCGGGGCACCTCGAAGACCAGCTCATCATGGACCGTGAGCAGCATGCGCGCCACCGGCTCCTCCAACAGCGCCCGGTCGACCGCGATCATGGCCCGCTTGGTGATGTCGGCCGCGGTGCCCTGGATGGGCGCGTTGAGAGCCATGCGCTCCCCCACCGCCCGCAGGCGGTAGTTGGCGGACTGAAGCTCCGGCAGGTAGCGCCGCCGGCCGAACATCGTGGTGGTGAAGCCATCGACCCTGGCCTTCTCCACCTGCGAGTCCAGGAACGCCTTGACCGCGGGGAACTGGGCGTAATAGGCGTCGATGAAGACGCGGGCCTCGCCCACCTCGATGCCCAGCCGCTGCGAGACCCCGAACGCGGTCATGCCGTAGGCGATGCCGTAGGAGAACTGCTTGACGCGGCTGCGCATCTCCGAGGTGACGTCCGCCCAGTCCACCCCGAACACCTTGGCCGCGGTGGCGGCGTGGAAGTCGTGGCCCTGGGCGAACGCCGCCAGAAAGCTCTCGTCTTCGGACAGGTGCGCCAACACGCGCAGCTCGATCTGTGAATAGTCGGCGGAAAGCAGCACACTGTCCCGCGGCGCCACGAAGGCGCGGCGGATCTGCCGTCCGACGTCGCCGCGTATGGGGATGTTCTGGAGATTCGGCGCCGAGGACGACAGCCGGCCGGTGGCGGCCGCGGCCTGCTCGTAGGTGGTGTGGATGCGCCCTGTCCGCGGGTTCACGAGGCTCAGCAGGGAGTCGGTGAACCCGGTCTTGAGCTTGGCCACCTCGCGGTACTCCAGCAGCGCGTCGACGATGGGATGGCGGCCGGCCAGCTTGCCCAGCTCCGCGGCGTCGGTGGAGTAGCCGGTCTTGATCTTCTTGGTCTTGGGAAGCCCGAGCTTGTCGAACAGGATACGCGCCAACTGGGGTTGGGAGTTCACGTTGAAGGACTCGCCGGCGTGCTCCCGGACCTTGTCCTGGAGCGAGGTCATGCGCTCTCCCAGCTCCTGGTTGAGCCGGCCGAGGTAGGCGTCGTCCACCAGTATCCCGGCGTGCTCCATGCGGGCCAGCACCTCGGTCAGGGGGAACTCCAGCGTCCGGGCCAGTTCCCAGCTCCCGGCCTCCCTGAGGCGCGCCTCCAGCACCGGGGCCGCGGCCTGGACCGCCGCAGCCTCGGCCGCCAGCCGGCGCCGGCGCGCCGCCTGTTCCCGGTCCTCGTCGCCGGGGTTCAGGAGGTCGCCCTGGGGTCCGCCGTTCGGAGCCTCCGCGTCCGCGGCCTCGCCGTCCAGCGCCGCGTCCAGGTACCGGCTCACGATATCCTTCAGCGCGTAGCCGCCGCTGGCTCCGGGGTCCAACAGGTAGGCCGCGACCTTGAGGTCGCAGCGCACCCCCCGCAACAGCGCGCCGTTCCGGAGCATGGCGCCGCACAGCGGCTTGGCCTCGTAGACCACCTTGGCGGTGTCCTCGGCCGCCAGCACCTCGTCGGGGCGCGCGGCCACGTCGAACGGCAGCACCCCCACCTCGCCGGGGCGCGCGCAGAACGCCGCCATGCCGCCGTCCCAGGCCACCGCCACGGACTCGGCCGCGGGGATGTCCGCGCCGGACGTCCAGCGGGAGATGGACGACGGCCGGATCACTTCCTCCGCCGCGGGCGCGGCGTCGGGGGCCAGCGCCAGGAGCCGCTGATACAGTGTCTTGAACTCCAGGGAGGTGAACAGCTTGCGCACCGTCTCCGGATCCCACGTCCGGCGCGAGAACAGGCTCTCATCGGTGTCCAGCGGCACGTCGTCCAGCAGCCGGCCCAGAGTCCGGTTGAGCTTCACCTGGCCGGCGCAGGTCTCGATGCCCTTGCGAATCCTGGGGGTGAGCTCCGCGGCGTGCTCGATGATGCCCTCGATGTTTCCGTATTTCTTCAGGAGCGTGGCCGCGGTCTTGTCGCCCACCCCGGGGACGCCCGGGAGGTTGTCAGCCTGCTCGCCCTTCAGGGCGGCGAAGTCGATCCAGCGCTCCGGCCCGACGCCGTAGCGCTCCGCCACCATCGCCGGATCATAGCGGATCATGTCGGTGACGCCCCGCCGGGTCATCAACACGGTGACGTCGTCGTTCACGAGTTGGAGGCAGTCGCGGTCGCCGCTGACGATCACCACGTGGCGCCCTGCTTCCCGGCCCCGCCGGGCCAGCGTGGCCAGCAGATCGTCGGCTTCGTAGCCCTCCAGCTCCACCACCGGAATGCGCAGCGCCTCCAACACCTCGCGGATGAGGGGCAACTGCTGCCGCAGGGTATCGGGGGTCTCGCTCCGGCCCGCCTTGTATTCCGGATACTGATCCAGGCGGAACTGCGGTGCGCCCTTGTCCATGCACGTGACGACCGCGTCCGGACGCTCCTCGCCCTCCAGCTTGATGAGCATGGAGGTAAAGCCGAAGACCGCGTTGGTCACCTGGCCGGAACTCGTCGCCAGGGTCTCCGGCAAAGCGAAAAAGGCGCGAAACGCCAGGGAGTACCCGTCCAGCAGGACCACCCGGCTCTTCTTCGTGCCGGGCCCGGCAGCGGGCTTCCCCGCGGCCACGGGCTTGCCGTCTTTCGCAGGCATTGGTTCAGTCTACTCCGGCGCGTGGAGCAGGGTCAACCGGTGCAGGAAGGCCGCATCAACCTGTGGAACCGAGACGGTCACCGCCCGGCCGCGGTCGTCTGCAGCAGGCTCGGCGCGAAATCGACGGGGGGAGCATAGCCCAGGAGTTCCAGCAGGGTGGCGGCGAGGTTGGCGAGGCCGGCGTCCGGGGGCGGGGCAAGTCGGTAGCGCCGCCCGGAGAAGTCCCGGATCACGAACGGCACCGGATTGATGGAGTGGGCGGTGCGGAAGACGGGCTTTTCGCCCTCGTAGAGCGGCGCGCCGGTCTTGTCCCGCTCCACCATGTCCTCGGAGTTGCCGTGGTCGGCGGTGACCACCAGACAGCCCCCGGCGGAGGCCACGACCGGCAGGACCCGGCCGATGGCCAGGTCGATGGCTTCCAGGGCAATGACCGTGGCCTCCAGGTTTCCGGTGTGGCCCACCATGTCGCCGCCGGCGAAGTTGGCGCGGATGAAACGGTAACGTCCCTCGGCGACGGCGCGGTTGACGGCGTCCGCGGTCTCCGCCGAGCGCATCCACGGCCGCTGCTCGAAGGGTACCTTGTCGGAACCGATCTCGACGTACTCTTCCAGGGCGTCGTCGAACTTGCCCGAGCGGTTGCCGTTCCAGAAGTAGGTGACGTGGCCGAACTTCTGGGTCTCCGCGCAAGCGAACTGGGATACCCCGGCCGCGGCCAGATACTCGCCCAGGGTGCTGCGGATCTCGGGCGGCGCCACCAGATAGTGCTCGGGTATGCCGAGGTCGCCATCGTAGAGCATCATGCCCGCGAACGACACGTCCGGCACCCGGCCCCGGTCGAAGCGGTCGAACCCGGCCCCGGCGGTGAAGGCCCTGGACATCTCGATGGCGCGGTCGCCGCGGAAATTGAAGAAGATCACCCCGTGGCCGTCCTCGATGGTGGCCACCGGGCCGCCGTCCGGCTCCCGCACGGTAAACGCCGGCACGACCTGGTCGCTGATGCCGGGCTCCTGCGCGCGGAAGTGCTCCACCGCGGACGCGGCGCTGGGAAAGCCCGCGGCCTCGCCCCGGACGTGAGCGCTCCAGCCCCTGGCGACGATGCTCCAGTCGGCCTCGTACCGGTCCATGGTCACCACCATCCGGCCGCCCCCGGAGGCGATGCGGTAGTCGCGGCCGCCCTTGTCGCGGATGCCGCTCAGCAACGTTTCGAGACGTTCGAGGTAGACCAGCGCCGTCCGGTCGGGGACGTCCCGGCCGTCCAGCAGGGGGTGCACGTAGACCCGCCCCAGCCCGTCGTGGTCGGCCCGGCGGATGAGCGCGTGCAGGTGGGCCTCGTGGGAGTGCACGTTGCCGTCGGAAAGCAGGCCGATGAGGTGCAGGGCGCCGCCGCCGGACCCCACGCGCCGCACCAGGGTCTTCCAGTAGCCGTCCCACAGGGCGCCGGTGTCGATGGCGCGGTCGACGCACTTGGCGCCCTGGTCGAACACCCGGCCCGCGCCCATGATGTTGTGCCCCACCTCGGAGTTGCCGATATCGGCGTCGGACGGCAGCCCCACCGCGGTGCCGTGCGCCCGCAGCGACGCCACCCTTCCGGTGCGGCGCAGCAGATCGAGGTTCGGGGTCCGCGCCAGCGCCACCGCATCGAACTCGTCCCTCGCGCCGGTACCGACGCCATCGAGGATCAGGAGGACCACCGGCCCCCCGGGCTCGGGCAGGTTCGGGTGCCCGCGCAGCCCGAGAGGTCCGGGACCGCTGCCGTCTTCCATGTGATTCTCCTCCGCCTGCCGCCCGATCTTCCCGCCCCGCTCCCCCGGTTCCGCGGCTTCCACGGGCCATGACGCGGAGATGGGACGTCCGTCCGGTTGAGTTTAGGCTCTTTCCGCGTTAGGGGGAAGTTCGGCCAAGGGTCTTCCCTCATGACTGCTTCCAAATCCCCTGTCCATCGGCGCGCGGTGGTCATCCGGCACGTGGCGTTCGAAGATCTGGGCTCGTTTGCCGGTCCGCTGACCCGACTCGGGTACCGGATCGAGTACCTCGATGCGGGGCTGGACGACCTGAGCCGGATCGATGCAACCGGCGCCGACCTGCTCGTCGTCCTCGGCGGCCCCATCAACGCTTGCGACGACCGGCAATACCCCTTTCTGGCGGACGAGGTCCGGGTGCTGGAGCGCCGGCTCGGCGCCGACCGGCCGACCCTGGGCATCTGCCTGGGCGGCCAGCTCATGGCTCGGGCGCTGGGCGCTCGCGTGTACGGCGCCGGAACGAAGGAGGTCGGCTGGGGCCCCCTGTCCCTGACCGCGGCAGGTGGCGCGTCGGCGCTGCGCCATCTCGCGCCCCATGAGACGCCCGTGCTCCACTGGCACGGAGATACCTTCGACCTGCCCCGGGGCGCCGTCCATCTGGCCTCCACGGACGCTTGCGAGAACCAGGCCTTTGGCTGGGGAGCCCGGGGGCTGGCGCTCCAGTTTCATCCGGAGGCCACCGGCCGCGGGCTGGAACGGTGGTTCATCGGCCACACCCTGGAGATCGAGACCACGCCCGGCATCTCGGTGGCGGCGCTCCGGGCCGCCACCGCCGCGGCCGCACCCCGGCTCGAGCGTCAAGGCCCGGCGTTCTTCGAAGAGTGGCTCGCGCAAGCCGGCGCCGGCGCATCGTCCTGAACCGGCTTCGCCGCACCGTCACGGAGGACCTCCTCCAGCTCGGTCCGCGTATCGATGTCCTTGGCGAAGGAGCGGATCCGGGTGACGGCCATCGCCGCCGGATGGTCGAGCTCGCGGCCCGGCACCATGATCTGCCGGGTCAGCTCGGCGGCGAGATCGGGTACCGTGAGCCGTTCCAGGCAGTACCTGAAGTACGTTTTGAAGATGCCGTAAGGGGCGCCCACGACGCGCCCCGACCACTGGAACGAGGCGATTCGTCTCAGGTCTTCCGCCAGCCAGAGGCACAACACCCGGAGCGTAATGCGGATCATGCGCTCGTAAACGCTGCGGTTGCGAAACCGATAGGCCAGCATCAGGAACCGGTTGAACCAGTCGAGCCGGATCGCGCCGGCCCGGAGGATCAGCAGATGGCCCGGATACAGGTTCAGCAGCGGGCGTTCGGGTGAAAGCCGCAGACGGTAGCTGGGCTTCCAGCCGCTGACGCCCATTTGCGCGGGCTCGGCAGCGATCATCTGCCACCAGAGCCCGCTGTTCGAGTACGGCGCATACGATTCGTCCAGCAGCTCCCGGAAGTCCGCCGCGGTGGGCAGGATGTCGCAGGCGGAGACGGCCACGGGCCGTTCCGGATAACGCTGGGTGAGCAGGCGGGTCAACTCCGTGATGGTGGCCAGCAGGTCGCCGGTGGTGTCGGAGATCTCGCAGTCCACCAGGTCGCGGTAAATCCGCCGCGGCCCCACGAGAACGGGCTCTTCGAACCGCCCGCTCTCGCAGATCCGCTCGATCAGCTCGCCGGCGATGCAGCGCCCGGACGGGAGCTTCACCGCGCCCTTGTAGCCCCGCAGCAGATCGCCGGCCGTGAGTCCGTCGGGTATCGCTTCAACTCGCTCGCTGCCGCCGGCGAGAATGATTATCGGCATCAGGTCGCTCATCCCGGTCATGCTCCGACTGCAAGTATGCCTTTGCGGGCCGCTCCTCTCAAGGCCCTTTTTTACCACGAGGTTTTGAAAAACCATCGACGAACTGTTACTCAAAAGGAAAACGCTACGCGATGCCCGGAGCCGCGGCTACGCGGACCACCTCCGGCGGCCTGGAGCATGATGCCGACCTTCATCAAGTGCCCCGTTTGCCATACCGAGACACCGTGGACCGGCAACCCGCACCGGCCCTTCTGCTCGGAACGCTGCCGCTTTGTGGACCTCGGAGCCTGGGCGGACGGCAAGTACCGGATCGCCGACGACGAGCGCGAGGACGAATCGCAGCCCGCCGACGAAACCGACCGTCAATGAACCCTTCATGTCGATACATCCTACAGCCGTGGTGGACCCACGGGCGGAAATCCATCCCGAGGCCGAGGTCGGCGCCTATGCCGTCATCGACGGGCCGGTGAAGATCGGGGCGGGAACGCGCCTGTTGCCTCATGCGGTGGTCATGGGCTGGACGGAGTTGGGCGAAGGCAACGAGGTCCATAGCGGAGCGGTCCTGGGCGACGCGCCGCAAGATCTGTCCTACCGGGGCGCCGAGTCCTACCTTCGAATCGGCGACCGTAACGTGTTTCGCGAAGGCGTTCAGGTCCACCGGGGCACCGCGGCCGAAACCACCACGGTCATCGGCGACGACAACTTCCTGATGGCCAACAGCCACGTGGCCCACAACTGCCGGCTGGGCAACCGTATCATCATGACCAACAACGCGGTGGTGGGCGGCTACGTCGAGATCGGCGACCGTGCCGTGCTCTCGGCGAGCTGCGCGGTGCACCAGTTCGTCCGCATCGGACAGGTCGCCATCATGCGCGGCATGAGCGCCACCAGCCGGGACGTCCCGCCGTTCTCCATCATTGACTGGCAGCATACCGTGCGCGGTTTGAACGTGGTGGGGCTGCGCCGGGCCGGCTTCGACCAGGCCCGGATCCGCGCGCTGAAGAACGCCTTTCAGATCCTCTTCCGCAAGCGGCGCAACCTCGGCACCGCGGTGAAAGAGCTGGAGGCCACCCTCGACGAGCCGTCCGGGGACATCGCCGCCTTGCTGGAGTTCATCCACTCAACGCGCCGCGGCGTCTGTGCCGGTCCAAGGTCCCATCCGCTCGGAAGACCCTGACCGCCCTGACCGGTCAAACCGGTCTGCGGAACTTCGCCACGCAGCGCTCGACGGCCTCGTCCGACAGCGGATACTGGAACATCTCGTTCCTCATGTACACGCGCTGAAGGCTGACGCGCTCGATGGCCCGCTTCATCACCTTCCGGTCGCGTTCGCCGGCCACCGCGGAGGCGGCCTCCCGGGCCGCCATCCGGTAGTGGTTCTTCTCATCCTGGTAGACCACGTCCATGGCCGAGGCGATCTTTCGTTCGAGGACGCTTCCCTTGAGCTTGCGGCCCTCGCGGAACAGCCTGGCGCCGCCGCCTTCCGTCACCAGCACCGCGGCCTTCTCGACGGCCGACCCCGAGACCAGGCTCCGGCGCAGTTCGCCCAGGGCCTTTTCCTCCGGCAACTGATTGGTGTCGTCGGCGCCGATCTTGCGGCCGAGCAGGTACTCCAGGATGTCGGCCTGGAGGACATAGTGGTTGAACTCCTGCACCATCTGTTCCATGAGCCCGTGGTAGTGATGCCGGTCCACGGTCCGGTCCACCTCGGGGAACATCTCGACCAGGTTCGCCAACTCCCGGTGAAGTCCGCTGAAATAACCGTCCACCGGGTGCAACTCCTTCCAGAGCTGCGCCTTGAGCCAGTAGATGTGCTGCTCCCGCGTCGGCTTGCCGCGGAAGAACCGCCTGGCGATCTCCGCCTCGGTCTCCCAGAACGGATAGGCAACGTCGATCAGGTACTGTTCCGTCTGTTTCATTTCACGAAACCTCTCCAACGCCATCGCGGTACCGCAGGTCGAGCGGGCCGCGGTCCCGCGGCAAGACTGCGCGCGTCACTTCCGCTTTGCCGCGCCATGGCATAGTATTGGAAGCTCGCCATGTCGAAGACCGCCGGCATCATCATCATCGGCAACGAAGTCCTTTCGGGCAAGACCCAGGACATCAATTCCACCTTCCTGTGCCGCGAGTTGCGGCTCCTCGGCGTCGACGTGCAGCGCGTTACGGTGATCCCCGACGAGCGGGAACTCATCGGTCGCACCGCGGCGCGCTTCTCCGCCAACTGGGACCTCGTCTTCACCACCGGCGGCGTCGGTCCGACCCACGACGACGTGACCATCGAGGGCATCGCGTTGGGCTTCGGGGTCACCGCGGTGATCGACCCGGGCCTGGAACGGCGGCTTTCCGACCGCTACGGCGACGATCTCAACCCGGCCCGACTACGCATGGCCATGGTGCCGGAAGGAGCCGAGCTGTTGGGCGCCGGAGCCCTGTTCGCCCCGGTGGTGCGGATGAAGAACGTCTACATATTCGCCGGGGTGCCGCGGATCCTGCAGGACCGGTTCAACGCCATCAAGGAGCGTTTCCGTGAGGCGCCCTACCACCTCAAGAACATCTACGTCAGGGACGGCGAGGGGGTCATCGCCGCCACCCTGAACGACCTTATCGAACGGTTTCCCGAGATCATGCTGGGTTCCTATCCGGTGCTGGACCATCCGGACTACAAGGTCAAGGTGACCGTGGAGTCCAAGAGCGGCGAGTATCTCGACGAAGCCGTGTCTTGCCTGCTGAAGACATTGCCTCGGGCCGCGATCTTTCGCGTCGAGGATTCCTAGGAACCGGCGGTCGGTGGGGTTGTGAACCGCTCCCCGGTCTGACTGCCGATCCAGACCTCCCCGCCCCGATAGATCTCCTTCTTCCAGATGGGCACGCGCTTCTTCAACTCGTCGATGGCGTAGCGGCAGGCCTTGAAGGCGTCGTCCCGGTGCGGCGCCGACACCGCAATGACCACGCTGGCCTCGCCGATGGGCACGTTGCCGATGCGGTGGACCATGGCCATGCGGGTGATCTGCCACTTCTCCTCCGCCTCTTCGCCGAGCCGAGCCATCTCCCGTTCGGCCATGCCCGGGTAGGCCTCGTAGTCCAGCGACAGGATCGAACGGCCCTCGTTGTGGTCACGGGTGGTGCCGATGAAGGTCGCGACCGCGCCCGCGGCGGGGTCGCCCACGAAGGCCAGCAACTCGTTCAACTCGATGGGTTCGTCCGTAAGCCGGTACACGTCACCCTCCACTCACCGGTGGTATGAAGGCGACCTCGTCGCCGTCCGCCAGGCGATGATCCGGTGCGACATATTCGCTGTTGACGGCATAGAGGAGCTTCAACTCGACTCCGGAAAGTCCCGCGTGGTCGCGCCGAAGTTGGTCCCAGAGATCCTTCACCGTACTGCCCTCGGGGAGCTCCTGGAACACGTCGCCGGCGCCCGCCCGCTCCCGCAGCATGGCAAAGAGTTTGACCCGGACCCTCACAGTCCGCGGGCCTGTGCCACCATATGGCCCAACTGGGGCAGCAGCAACCGGGTCATGGCCGTTTCCACCGCCCCGCGCGAACCCGGCATCGAGACCAGCACGCGGGAACCTGCGGTGCCGGCCACCGCACGGCTCAGCATCGCGGCCGCACCGATGTCCTGGTAGCTCAGGGAGCGGAACAACTCGCCAAACCCGTCCATCCGCTTGTCGAGCAGCCGGCTGACGATCTCGTAGGTCCCGTCTCGGGGCGCAATCCCGGTGCCGCCGTTCAACAGCACCACGTCCACGGCCGGCGCCGTCAACGCCCTGGCAATCAAGACGCCAATATCTTCGGGCTCGTCCTTGACGATCTCGTAGCCCGCCACCGTGTGCCCGCCTTCCTCCAGCAGTCGCTTGATGGCGGCGCCGCTTCGGTCCGTGGTCTCATCGCGGGTGTCGCTCACCGTGATGACGAAGCAGGCTACGGACTTGAGGTTTTTCTCGGAGTGGGACTTCTCTGCCATTAGATCCGCATCGGCATCACGACGTACAGCAGGCTGTCATCGCCGTTGCGCGTCAACACAGTGGGACTCTGGTCGTCCTTCAGCGCCAGCCCGACCTTGTCCTCCTGCTCCAGGACACCGAGAATATCCAGTAGATACTGAGCGTTGTAGCCGATGGAGAGGCCTGCGCCCTGGTATTCGACCTCCAGTTCCTCCGCTGCCTCCCCAAGGTCGGGGTTGTTGGCCGAAATGGCCATGCTGCCATGGGTCAACTCCACCCGGACACCGCGGTAACGGTCGCTGGACAACAGCGACACGCGCCGCAACGCCCGGAACAGGTGGCGTTGCGCCACGCCGGCCTCTCGGGTGTTGTCGTTCGGGATGACCTTGTCATAGTCCGGAAACTCGCCGTCGATCAGCCGGATCGACATTTCCACGTCCCCGTACCACACGAACACCATGTTCTCGCTCAAGCCCAGGGACACCGTCTCCTCCCCCGAATCTTCCAGGAGCCTGCGGAGCTCTCCCAGACCCTTCCGGGGTATGATGACGCCCTTCGTCAGGCCCAGCGGCCCGATGTCCCGCTGCACCAGGGACAGCCGGTGACCGTCGGTGGTGACCATCCGCACGGCGGCCTCACCCGACTCGTGCAGCAACGCGCCGTTCAGATTGGACCGGGTCTCATCGGTGGAGATGGAGAAGATCGTCTTGTCGATCATTTCCTTCAGGACCGGCGCCGGGCAATCCTTGCGTTCACCCTCCGAGCTCTCGGCAAACACCGGAAATTCCTGCGCATCGAGCCCCACCATCTTGAACACGGACTTGCCGCTCAGGATCTCGACCCGGTCGTTCTCCAACCGCTTCAACTCGATCATTTCCTCGGACAGCTCGCGCACGATCTCGTAAAGCTTCCTGGCGTCCACGGTGACGCGGCCCGAAGTGACGATCTCACCGTTGAGGCTCGCCCGGACCCCCAACTCGAGATCGGTCGCAGTGACCCGGATCCGGTTGGCGTGAGTCTCGATCAACACGTTGGCCAGGATCGGCATGGTATTGCGCCGTTCCACCGTGCCCTGGGTGCGAGACAACGCGCTCAGAAAGTCTTCCCGTCTGGCTTTGATCTCCATTTGTCCTCCTGGATCGCCCGCCCCAATTATCTCTTCTTGTTAGTATACCAAGACAGAAGCAGTAGTAGAGCTTGTGGATATCGGGACAGGTGCCGAAACCTGCCGGCATTTAACCATCTTTTCGGTGGAAAAAAAATCGCGGCAACGCGCGTTCTTCACAGGAGGATGAGTTGGGCGCCGGGAAGGCGTCAGAATTTCAACAGGCTGCGCCGGTTTCTCCACAGCGTTTCCACCGGGTGGTTCTCAGTTCTTGAGTTGGCGTATGAGGCTTTCCACGGTGGCCTTGACGTAGTGGTCGGTCACGGCCTTTTTCTCGATGGTCTTGGACGCGTGGATGACCGTGGAGTGGTCTCGACCGCCGAACTCCGCTCCGATGGCCGGAAACGACGTGCCGGTGAATTTCCGGCAAAGGTACATGGCCATCTGGCGCGCAAGGGCCAGGTCCTTCGTTCGGCGCTTGGACTTGAGGTCGCTGAGCTTGAGGTCGAAGTGCTCGCAGATGGTCTTCTGGATGTTCCGCACCGTGACCTGCTTCTCATTGTCCTTGAGGGTGTGGCGCAGCACGTCCTTGGCGAGATCGGTGGTGATCTTCACGTTGGTCAGGGACGCAAATGCGCCAAGGCGGGTGAGCGAGCCCTCCAGCTCCCTGACGTTCGACCAGATGTTGGTGGCGAGGAAGTTGGCTACATCCTGAGGAAGGTCGATGTCCTCGGCCTCGGCCTTCTTGATGAGTATGGCGATTCGGGTCTCGATATCCGGCGGTTGGATATCCGCGGTCAGGCCCCACTCGAAGCGGTTTCGAAGCCGGTCCTCCAGGTTCGGTATTTCCTTGGGAAACCGGTCCGAGGTGATGATGATCTGCTTGTGATTTTCATACAGCGAGTTGAACGTGTGGAAGAATTCTTCCTGGGTCCGTTCCTTGCCGGCGATGAACTGGATGTCGTCCAGGATCAGGACGTCGATATTGCGGTAATGGCTCTTGAAATCGTTCATGCGGTCGCGCCGGAGCGATCCGATGAGCTGGTTCATGAACGACTCGAACGTCGTGTAGATCACCTTTTGACTGTGGTTCCGCTTGAGCAGGCGGTGTCCGACGGCGTTCACGAGGTGTGTCTTGCCAAGGCCGACGCCGCCGTAGATGAAGAGCGGGTTGTAGTGATCCGCGGGCCGGTTTGCCACCGCCAGACAGGCAGCGTGGGCGAACTGATTGCTGGCGCCGACCACGAAGTTCTTGAAAGTGTAGCGCGGGATCAGGGTGGACGGTTCGGGTTCCCGCGGCTTCCGCCCGGGCCGGGTTGGCCGGTCGTCGCTCCCGGTGGCCGGGTTGACCGAAATGCTTATGCCGACGGGCTGGTCATAGTGGCGTGAAAGCTCTTCTTCGATGGTCCCGAGATAATTGTCGTTGAGCCAATCCCGGAACAGGGTGCTGGGGACCTCGATGGCGACCGTGCCATCCTTGACTTCGGCCATTCGTAAAGGTTTGATCCATGTCTCGAAATTGTGTAAGCCGAATTTTTCCTTGAGGCGATCCTGTATCTCACGGGGAACCGACTTCATCATTTTCTTGCCTTGTCTGAATGCCTGTGTGGGCGTTAGTTATCAACAAAATTGTCAACAGTTGTGGACAACCTTTCGCCGTCTTGACCGGGGCTTGAAGTCATACCAAACACCTCTTGGCCGCTGCCGGTCTTGATGGCGGCGGCAAGTTTTCGGCCCGTCGAGCTTGTGAAATGGTGCGAAAGAAAGGGCGTTGTCTAAAGGTTTTTCGGGCGCATTGCAAGGACAAAATGGTTGTCGGGTTTTTTCTCTAACGAAATCCACGGGATCGCCCTCCCGACCCCGGTGGCTGGGAGGGGGTTCCATGGTTAGGGGCTCAGGGGTGTCGCGCGGGCTCTTCGAGCGCTCGAACCGGGTGGTGCCGGGCGGCGTTAACAGCCCGGTGCGGGCCTGGAGCGCGGTGGGCGGCGAGCCGCTCTTCGTCGGTCGCGGCGAGGGCTCCAGGATCTTCGACGAAGAGGGCCGCGGCTACCTCGACTACGTCTGCGCCTGGGGGCCGTTGATCCTGGGCCACGCACCGGCGGCGGTGGTGGAAGCGGTCGTCAACGCGGCGCCGCAGGGGACGGGGTTCGGCGCGCCGACGAAGAAAGAGATGGAACTGGCCGAGTTGGTGAGTGGGCGGATCGCCGGCATCGAGCAGTTGCGGCTGGTGAACTCGGGCACTGAGGCAACCATGAGCGCCATCCGGCTGTCGCGCGGGTATACCGGAAGAGACAAGGTCTTGAAGTTCGACGGCTGCTACCACGGGCACGTGGACGCCCTGCTGGCGAAGGCAGGTTCGGGCGTGGCCAGCTTCTCCCTGCCGGACAGCGCCGGCGTACCCGAGAGCTTCACCGGGGAGACCCTGATCGCGGGTTTCAACGACGTGGCTTCGGTCCGGAGCCTGATCCGGGAGCACCGCGAGGACCTGGCCGCGGTGATCGTCGAGCCCGTGTGCGGCAACATGGGAGTGATCCCGCCCGCCCCCGGTTTCCTGGAAGCGCTGCGGGAGCTGACCCGGCGCTACGGCATCGTGCTGATCTTCGACGAGGTGATCACGGGCTTCCGGGTGGCCCGGGGCGGGGCCCAGGAGCGGTACGGCGTGACCCCGGACGTGACTTGTCTGGGCAAGGTTCTGGGCGGCGGACTGCCGGTGGGAGCCTTCGGCGGGCGCCGGGACATCATGAGTTGCCTGGCGCCGCTGGGCCCGGTCTATCAGGCGGGCACCCTTTCGGGAAACCCGGTGACGGTCACCGCGGGGTTGGCCACCCTGAAGGCGCTGGAGGCGCCGGGCGTGTACCCGGAGCTGGAGGCGAAGGGGCGGAGACTCGAGGAGGGGCTGAAGGGTGTGCTCGGCCCCGGTGTCCAGGGCACGGTGAACCGGGTGGGCTCCATGCTGACGCTGTTTCTGGGGCCCGAACGGGTCACCGCACCGGACCATGCGCGAGACAGCGACCGGGACCGTTTCGCGCGCTTCTTTCACGGCATGCTGGCGCGAGGGATCTACCTTCCGCCCTCGCCCTTCGAGGCGTTGTTCCTGTCCCTGGCCCACAGTGATGACGACATCGCCGCCACCGTGGCGGCGTTTGCCGATTGGGCGGACGAAGACTCGTCGCGACATTGACCGCCCGCGGCCCGCATGTTAGAAACCCTTTCCAGTGAGCAATGAAAGCGGAGACGGCCCGCCTCCAAAGAGTCCCCTTCTCTTTCGAGCCGCCAAGTATACCGCGGTCGGGTTCGAATTTCCCTCAACGGTCGGAGCCGGTCTGGTCCTGGGTTACTACGCGGATCAATACCTGGGCAGTTCTCCGTGGATGGTGCTGGTGTTGGGGCTTCTGGGGCTTGCCGTCGCCTTCTACCGGCTGGTGCTCCTGTTGCGTCACTTCTCGGCGGAGAGCAAATGAGCTGGGAAGCTCAAGGTCTGCCGGTGTTTCGGGTGGAGCTCTGGCACGGGCTCCTGGTGCTGGCGTCGATGGCGCTGGCGCCGCTGGACTGGGTGGAGCCGGGCGGCCTGTTGCTGGGCGGCCTGTTCATGGGCGTCAACTTCCTGCTCCTGGCGGTGGGCGTCCGTTGGGTCATCGCCCCGTTCGCGAGCAAGGGCAGGGTCCGGGCAGGGGTGGCGTTGCTGATCCTGAAGTTCTGTTTCCTGCTCGGCGCTTCCTGGGTCCTGTTGACCCGGGTCGCGCCGGATGCGGTGTCGTTTGCCGTGGGTGTCAACTGCCTGATCCTCGCGCTCTTGTGGGATCGGCTCTACGATACGAAGTTCGGTGGGTAAGATGGGACATCATCCGTTTACATGGTACGACCTGTTGCCGGCGGCGTTGCAAGGCGTGCTGCCCCTGCAGATCTTCTTCTCGCTGGTGACCATGGTCCTGTTGGTCTTTCTCGCGTTGGGCGTCAGGCGCCGGCTGCTGGAGACCCATGACCCCGTCATCCCCAGCGACCGCATCACGCTGGTGAACGTCTTCGAGCTGCTGATCGAGTTCGTGAGGGGCTTGAGCGACAGCATCATCGGCCACAAGGGGCGGCAGTATCTTTCCCTCTACGGCACCTTCTTCATCTTCATCCTGATCTCCAACTTCATCGGTCTGGTGCCGGGGTTCTCGCCCCCGACGAGCAATCTGAACATCACGCTGGCACTGGGGCTGATCTCCTTCGGCGCCTACCACACCTTCGGCATCCGGGAGCATGGCAGCGGCTACATCAAGCAGTTCATGGGGCCGTTTCTGGTGATCGCGCCGCTGTTCTTCCTGATCGAGATGTTCTCCCACATGTTCCGGCCGCTCACGTTGGGCCTGCGGCTGGCGTTCAACATGTTCGCCGACCACCTGGTGGTGGAGATTTTCACCGGTCTCACCTACGTGGTGATCCCGGTGCTCTTCTACCTGTTGGGGGCACTGGTGTCGGTCATCCAGGCCTTTGTTTTCACCCTGTTGAGCATGATATACGCATCCTTGGCCCTGAGCCATGATCATTGAGCGCCACCGCGGCACCCGGAGAGGATGAAGAGGAGAGGTTGGCCAACACGTCGGTGGCGCCGGAAAGGAGAAAAATGATGAAGCAAACGACCGCCTTTGTTCTGACCGGACTCTTCGTGCTGATCCTGTCCGGGGTCGCCGCGGCCGCGGATGCCGCGGGCGCGAGCACGGCAAGCCTGGTCCCGGGTATCGTTGCGCTGGGCGCCGGTCTGGGCATCGCCATTGCCGCGTTCGGCTGCGCGCTCGCGCAAGGCCGGGTCGGCGGCGCCGCCATGGAAAGCATCGGCCGCAACCCCAACTCCGCGGACAAGATCTTCACCCCGTTGATCCTGTCCCTGGCCCTCATCGAAGCGCTGGGCATCTACGCCCTGATCATCGCTTTCATCCTCGCGGGCAAGGTTTAGGCGCATCCGCGCCGCGGATGATCCGCGGCGCCCAACGGCAACCTTCAGGCAGGGGCCGCCCACGGCGGCTCCTGCCTTTCCACGTCCAGTCTTCAGCGCATGGCCACCGGGTGCAGTTTGACCCCGGTGTACTCCAGGATGTCCCCCACGGTATCGAGCTTGTAGGGTTTCTCGTAGAAGATGTCGCGGATCCCGGTGTTGACGAGGACCTTGAGGCAGTGAATGCAGGGGGTGTGGGTGATGTAGATGGAGGCTTCCTTGATGCTGGCGCCGTTCTTGGCCGCCTGGGCGATGGCGTTGATCTCCGCGTGAATGGTGCGAAAGCAGTTCTGCTCGATATCCCCGCTCGGGGTTCTGGATTCGTAGACCAGACAGCCCACCTCCGTGCAATGGGGCATGCCCGCGGGCGAGCCGTTGTAGCCCGTGGCGAGGATGCTCCGGTCCCGCACGATCACGGCGCCCACCTTGGCGCGGGTGCAGGTGGAACGTTCCGCCACTTGCCGCGTGATGGTCATGAAGTACTGATCCCAGCTTAGCCGTTCGTCTTCCGTGCTCACCTTTCGGGCCTTTCCTTTCAGCCCCGCATCCCTGCCGGTTGCCCACCCACGAAACGCCGGCGTTCGCGGGTCGTGACCCGTTGGGGCGGGGGCTATTTCGCGCCAACGGCTACGGCGTCCCCGGCCACCAGCACCGGGGCGCCGACCCGGGCGTCAAGGCCGGCCTGGGCATTGCCGTCACACCGGGATATCTCGAGAAATCCCCAGCTATTGACGAGGGCGAGATAGTTGCCGGTCCCGGCCGAGGCGTAGTTGGCCGACAGGCCGCGGATCAGCCTGTCGCCGGTACGTACCGAAACGCTCTTCGGGTCGAACCGCTCCAGGTCCTCGCCGCGGACGTTGGTGGTGAGGTTGCCGAAGCCGTCGATATAGATCACCTTGCCGGCAATGCGGCCGGCGGCGTGCTCTTCCGGGGCCGGAAGGCTCAGAGCCTCGCAGGTATCCACCGTTTGGCCGAGCTGCTCCGGCGGAACGCCCGCGGAGAGGTGTGCGGCCGCGGGCGCGAAGATGTCCCGGCCGTGGAACGTCGTGCTGGTGGGCCGCAGGTGATAGGCGGGATTGGAAAGGTGGACGGTGCGGATCAGCCGTTGCCGGTTCGCCGCAAGACTCAAGAGGCCGTTGTCCGGTCCGATGAAGCAGGCGCGGTCGGTTTCCAGGAGGATGGGCCGCCGGTCCCCGCCGACCCCGGGGTCCACCACCGCCACGTGGACCGCGCCGTCGGGAAAGAAGTCCACCGCCGCGGCCAGCGCCAGCGCCCCGCCGGTGACGTCCTGAGGCGTCACGCCGTGGGTCAGGTCGATGATCGTGGCCGCGGGGTCGATCCCGGACACCACTCCCTTCATGATGCCGGCGAAGGGGTCCTGGTAACCGAAGTCGGTGGTCAGGGTGATGATTCTCGACACGATTGCAGCGCCGGTAGCGAGGTTACGGCGTCGTGGGCGACGGTCCGCGGTCGATGGGGTAGCCTTTGGCGATCCAGCCCGGAAGCCCCTCGTACAACACCCTCATGTTGCGGTGGCCCTGCTGGTGGAGGATTTCATAGGCCAAACTGGCCAGATGGCGAGGGCACGCTCAATAGAGGACGACGAGGTCCTCCTTCGGCACGAGGTCGGAGCCTCGGTAGAAGACGCCGAGCGGTATGGAGCGGGCCCCTCGGATGTGACCCGCGGCATAGTCCCGGGGGTGCTGGACGTCCACGATGGTCACCGGCTTGCGGTCGAGGATGTGCCGGACCAGTTCTTCGACCCGGACATACCGGATGGCGAGCTTGTCCGACGGCTCCACCTTGGCGTACTCCGGGTAGCTTCCGGGGTCGCTCCAGGCCGGAGCCGCCATCATCAGGAGCAGGGCCGTCAGGCCGGTGGCAAAGCGCAGTATCCGGTCTCGCAAATCAGCCTCCCTGCCTTGCCGGGGTCCTGATGCCGGCGAAGCCGGCGCGGTCCGCCAGCGTCGCGGGTGTCAACACTCCGGTGTGACGCTGGCCGTTGATGATCCACGTGGGATAGGAACGGACGCCGGCCGCCAGACACTTGGACGACGTCGGGCCGTTGCGTCCCGCGGGACTGCATTCGACGTAAGGGACGCGGTGGGCGGACGCCCCGAACATCTCCTTCTGACTATCGCAGGCGGGACACCAGAACGCCCCGTACATCTGGGCGCCGGTCTTCTCCAGGTGGGTGGTCAGCCCCTTCATCCAGGGGTCTTCCTTGCCCGAGGCCACCACCGAGGCCCCGGAATAGAAGATCAGGTGAACCGCCAGCACCGCCACCGCGGCTGCAACGAAGTTCATGCCGAGCCAGGGTTTCCATGCCAGGCGCCGGCTTACCTGCGGGGTCTGGAACAGGGTGACGGCGAAGACGGCCACCAGAAGCCCCAGGGACGTCAGGCAGTACGGACAGGCGGCCTCCAGCCGGAACACGGAGACGGCCGTGAGATAGACGCTGTACACCACGCCGAACAGCGACAGCGCGGCTATCAGTTTCCAGCGTTGGCTCCGACGCTTCATGAAAGCTGCGCCCGCGAGTGCGGCGTAGACGAGAAATCCCCAGAGAGACACCGGCAGGCCGAGCAGCACCGACCAGCGGCTGTGCAACACGATGTCGCAGTCGGCCCCGGCCTCGCAAAAGGCGGCCTTCTCCCCCGACCAGGTGGTGCCGGTCAAATATCCCGCCAGCACCAGCCCCACCACCGCCAGCGCCAGCACCGGCCAGTTGGGGCCTGGCCGCGGGGTCGCCGGCGCCTGTTGCCGGGGTCCCCGGCCCCCCTTTTTCCTGGGTGCTTTGCTCATGAAACTTTCCCCCGATTCCTTTTGCCCGATTACGGCCGGCCCTCGGCGGCCGTCCCGTACGTGACGTTCAAGTGGTATATAACAGACCCGGCGCTTCCAAGACAAGAAACGGCCTGACCCTGGCCCTCGAGGGCCACATGAGCTTGTGGCGGCAGCGGGTCGCCTACGCCTTGCCGTCCAGGAGGCTCTGGGCGTTCTCGCGCAGGCGTTTCAATGCCTGCGGGTCGTTGCTGTCGTAGTAGCCGCGGATCTCGCCGTTACGGTCCACCAGCACGAAGCGAGCGCTGTGGAAGACCACGGGATCCGGGGCACTGTCGTCCACCGGGGCAGCGCTCAGGCGAAAGCCTTCCTGCACGATCCGACGGATATCTTGCAACTCGCCGGTGAGGAACAGCCAGCGCTCCGGATCGGCGCCGTAGCGGTCCGCGTATCGGGACAGCAGAGCGGCGGAGTCCGTGAGCGGGTCCACGGTGATGGACACCGACCGGAGGTCGTCGTAGGCGTTCAGGTCCGCTTGCAGCGCGGCCATGGCACGGCTCTGGAGCGGACAGCTGTCCCGGCACTGGGTGTAGATGAAGTCGGCGATCCACACGCGGCCCCGGAGATCGCCGGCGGACAGGGGCCTGCCGCTGCGTTCGACCAGTGAGAAGTCCGGCGCCGGGCCGTACCGCGCCAGTCGCTCCAGGGCGGGCCGGCGGGGCGGCGCCGCGGGTGTTCGAAGCTGCTGGATGACCAGGCCCACGAGGACGGCGAACAGCACCGTCCCCACGGTGACGTGGACCAGGAAACGCCGTTGCGTCATGTCCCGGACCCCGCGCCGCTCTGAAACAGGCCGCTATCCGGGCGGAATCCGCTGTAGCAGTTTGTCATCTTGGTAGAGTTCGTACCCTTTGATTAGCAGCTCGTAACCCCTGCCGGGATGATCGCTCAGGTCGAGCAGCTCGAGATCCAGGATCACCACCGTGGTCACGGCCGGCTTGAGCTCGAAGTCGAGGCGGATGGGGCCCACGGCGTTCTTGACTCGGTCCGGAGCCCCGGTCTTCCGGAGGATTCCGTGGATTCCGGTGACTTGCAGGTCCACGGCCGCGAACCGTTGCGGCCGGAGCGCTCCCCGGTACACCGTCGCGGCCGAAGTCCCGTCCTTGTACCGGGTCAGGTCCATCCGGTCGAGTTGCAGCGCCAGGTCCAGCCACCCCGGATCGGAAGATCTCAGGCGCGGGTCCGGCGCCAGCCGCAATTTTCCGAGGCTCAGGTCGAGGCTTCGGAAGTCGTCGATGGCGTTCCGGTGGTCCTTGACCCGGACCTCCAGGGTCCCTTCCGGTCGAGCCCGGGCCTCGCGGGCGTCGTCGGGAAACCGGTCGCTCGGATAGAACTGATAGGTGACATGGAACGCCTTGTTTTCGCGGGGCACGTCCCAGTCCACCCGAAACACCAGCGGCAGCTCCTTTTCCTGGCCGGGTTTCAGGGTTTCCTGCAGAAAGCAGAAGCACTGTATGACGTCGAGATACTCGGCGGCCGCTTCCTTCGGCGTGTCCACGTGCCGCGCCCTGGCCGTAACGGCCCGGTCCGAAAGGTTCCGTGCGCGGTAGGCGGCGTGCAGGGTCTCTCCGGGCCGGGCGAGCACCATCTTCTGGAGCGGTTCGAAGGCCCAGGGCAGCCCGTCCTTGACCTCGGCGTGGAAGAAGACCCTGACGGCCTCGCCCCAGTTCAGGAACACGGCCCACCGGCCGTCCTCCCGGAGAAGCTCCAGCGACTCTTCGCCGGTGATGACCGGAAGGCGTCCGGTGCGGCTCATTTCGTCGAGGGAAGCGAGGACCTGCCCGCGCTGTTTCGGTGTGAGCCGGTTCAGCACCTCGGGGTCGAAACCGGCGAAAAGCTCCTGCAACTCCGCGGAGTTGGCGTCGGGAAGGCGGATCGGGAAACGGACGGTGGTACTGTCGCCCTGGATCTCGCCCGAGAGCGGGCCCAGCTCGATCCGTTCGGCGAGACGTCGGGTCAACTCCGCGGCGGCGCCGGTAAGGGAGGAGTTCTCCCTCAGGTACGCCGCTTCGCTCTTGGCCCCGCGGTCCCGTTGCGAGACGTATTTGTAGGCCTCGGCATAATCCTGGGCATACACGGCCTTGAGGTAGCGGAGGACCAGGTCGCGGCGCCCGGCAGCGTCCGCTTCCACGGTCCCTGCCCGGGCGAAACCGGCCCAAAGCACCACGGCGACCACGGCCGCGGCCAGCCAACCCGCCCGTGCGCAAAGACGTTCGTTGTCGTTCAAGGGGTTCATGATCGGCCGGCCGCGGGACACTCCCTATTAAAGCATGAACGTTCGCCAAGTGCAGGCGGTCCCCGCCGTCATTCCCGCGCCCCTTCCCGGTCGCTCCCGTGGAGCCACCGACGGCCTCCCACCAGGAAGAAGACCAGCGCGAAGGTGAGGACGATCATGGCGCCCGAGGAGATATCGATGAAATAGCTGAGGTACATGCCCGATGCCGCGCACACGGCGCCGATCACCGGCGCCACGATCAGGAGGGTCTGGAACCGCTGGGTCAGGTAGCGGGCGGTGACGGGGGGGATGACCACGGCCGCGGACACCAGGGTGACGCCGAGGATGCGCGTGGAGGCCACGATGGTCACGGCCAGGAGCAGGACGAAGATCAGCTCGGTGCGGCCGGTGGAGATGCCGTAGACCGGCGCTACCTCGGGGTCGAAGGTCGAGAACAGGAGTTGGTGGCGGATGACGGTCATGACGAACACCACCGAGGCGGAGGTCAGCGCGATGACCCAGAGATCCAGCAGCGTGATGCCCAGCAGGTTGCCGAAGAGCGCGGCCTCGAAGTCCAGGGTGAACTTCCGGTAGGTGGAGACCACGGCCACCCCCAGGGCAAAGCTCGACGTGGTCACCACCCCGATGGCGGCATCGGCCCCCACCAGCCGGCGGTGGCTGATGAGGTGGATCAGCACCGCGCTGACCAGCGCCCAGGCGCCGGCGCCGATGAAGAAGTTGACGCCGACGACGGTGCTCAGGACCGCCCCGCCGAAGAGCGCGTGGGCCAGCCCGTGGCCGATATAGCTCATGCGCCGGAGCACGACGTACACGCCGACGAAGCCGCACACCGCCCCCACGATGGTCGCGGCGATCATGCCGTTGCGGAAGAACTCGTACGCGAACGGCTCCAGCATCAGCGCCCGTTGGGGGAGTGGGGCCGTTCTCCCACCATGATCATGTCACCGTGCTGGAAGACCACCATCTCCCCCTTGTAGGTCTCCCCCAGGACCTGGGTGGTGAACACCTCCTGGGGGCCGCCTTCGGCGATGACGTGGCGGTTCAGGCACACCACCCACGGCAGGTGCGCGGCCACCCAGTTGAGGTCGTGGCTGGTGATGAGGATGGCGACGCCCGAGTGGTTGATCTCGTGGAGGAAATGGATCACCTCGTCGCGGGAGCGGATATCCAGGCCGGAGGTGGGCTCGTCGAGCAGGATCAGCTCCGGCTCTCCCAACAAGGCGCGGGCAATGAACGCGGCCTGTTGTTGACCACCGGAAAGTTCCCGGATCTGGCGGTCCCGCAGCTCCAGCAGGTTGAGCCGTTGCATGATCTCGTGCGCGCGGTCGCGGTCTTCCGCGCCGGTGCGGCGAAACCATTGCCGGCGCCGGGACAGCCCCAGCAGCACCACCTCTTCCACCGTGATGGGAAAGCTCAGGTCGATCTGCTCCAGTTGCGGCACGTAGCCCACCGCTCCGAGGGACGAGCCGTGGACCGTCACCCGGCCTTCCCGGGGCCGGATGTGCCCCAGGATGGTGCGGAGCAGCGTGGTCTTGCCGCCGCCGTTGGGCCCCACCACCGCGAGGAACTGCGCCGGCCAGAGCTTCAGGTTGACGTGGGCGATGCCGAGGGTCTGCCGGTAGCCGCCGGACACGTCGGTGAGCTCTACGAGGGGGCGCCCCTGCTCACTCCATTCGCGGCCTTCGGCATGGCGGTGCCCGTGAAGCCGGCCGTGTACGTGGTGGACCCTGTCGGTATGCTTTTCGGAGGTCACTGGATCTTGTACAAGCGCTTGGGATTCTCCGACAGGATACGGCGCCTGGAGTCGGCCGAGACATCCTCCCGCGCGAAGAATTCCGGCAGGTCCCCGAAGAATTCCGCCCGCGTGCGCTCGTGCGGATAGTCCGACGGCCAGACGAGCTTTTCGTCTCCCACAAGCTGGATGAAGAAGGGCAGGGTCCTCTCCTCGATCTCGAAGGAGAAGTAGACGTTGGGGTCCATCAGGTACTCGCTGGGCTTGCGCTTGAGGTCGCCGGCGCCCTTGCGCTCGAACTGTTCGTCGAGCACGTCCATCAGGTACGGCACCCAGCCGCAGCCCGCCTCCAGATAGGCCACCCGCAGGTTCGGGTAGCGGTCGAACACCCCTTGGGAGATCATGCTGGTGGCATGGCTCATGAGCGGGATCACGTGCTTGAGCGCCCGGACCTCCCGATAGGTGCGCAGCGGGTCGGCGAAGTTGTGGGCCCCGACGAAGCCGCCGTGGACCGCGATCATGGTGTCGAGTTCGTGGGCGGCGGCATAGATGGGGTCGAACTCCGGGTTGCCGTAGGCCATCAGGGGCGCGGAGATGGACGGCAGGACCGCGCCCACGAAGCCGAGCTCGCCCACGCAACGGCGCAGTTCCGTGACGCACGCGGCAACGTCGTGCACCGGCAGCAAGGCCACCCCGAGGAGGCGTTCACTCCGGCGCAGGAACTTGTCGTGAAGCCAGTCGTTGTAGGCCCGCGCCAGGTCCACCGACCACTCCACCCGGCGCACCATGCCCACGGCCGCGGCGTTGCTGGGATACAGCACGGTGGCGCTGATGCCGGCCTCGTCCAGAAAGCTCAGCCACATGGCCGCGTCCGGGACGTCCTGCTTGTGCGGGTCGACGACGCCGAAGGCCCAGGAATCCTGGGGGAACAGGGAGTACTCGCGGTTGCCCGGAATGCGCCGGAACCGTTCCGGCAGGTACTCGGCCATCTCCTTGTCGGGCTCCACCACGTGTCCGTCGCCGTCGATAATGGGGTAATCCACGTTGATCATCGGGTGCCGTCCTTTCCTCTGCTGCGAATGCGAAGAACCGTACCACTATTCAACGGGCAGTACCATTTTCCTACCGGACCGGTGCCCCTCGATGCGCCTACCGGTAGCGCGCGTGATGGCCGGCCACCGGCGCCGGGTCCACGGTCTTCAGCGCGTCGGGCGAGCCGCCCAGGGCCGAGACGATGGTCCGGACGTTCGCGAGCATCATGCCGGTGTAGGAATGGACCGGGTCGCCGGGCTCACCGGGGAGGTCATCGTCTCTGAGGCTGTCGACGAACGTCGTCGCCGCTTCCCGGGCGATCTGTCGAAGGACCGGGCTGGGAAACACCTCGGAGCCGAACACCGCGGGCACCCGCGCCCGGTTCAACTGATCGATGAGCCGGGCCACTTCCCGCGGGCTCGGTTCGGAAAAGCTGGAGGGCTGCACCGCGCCGATGATGCTGAAGCCGTACCGTTTGGCGAAATAGGGCCACGAGTCGTGATAGGTGAGGAGCCGTCGGTTCCCCCGCGGCACGGTAGCCACGGCCGCGGCAATGGCCCCGTCCAGCGCCCTGAGCTGCGCCAGGTAGCGCCGGGCGTTGGCCCGGTACACCGCCCGCCCCTCGGGGTCCGCCTTGGTCAGGGCGTCGCGCACGAGACGCGCGTAGTTCATCACGTGGACCGGGTCGGGCCAGAGGTGTGGGTTGGGGTGCCCCCGCTCCCGGGGAAAGCCGGGGTCGAAGACGTAGTCCCGCTCGGTGACGGTGCGGTCGGCCAGCAGCAGGATCGGCGTATCCGCCTGCTTGTTGGCGCGGGCGAGCTTGAGGGTGGGGATCTCCAGGTTGAGGCCGTTCAGGATGATGAGATCCGCCCTCGCCAGGGTCCTGGCGTCCGACGGAACCGGCCGGAAAGTGTGGGAGTTTACCCCTTCCGGGACGATGCCGGTCACCTGCGCCCGCTCCCCGGCAACGTTCTCCACGATACTGGTGATCGGGGCCACGGTGGTGACCACCCGAAGGGGCGCCGCGGGGAGCCGGGCCGGAAGCGCCAGCATCGATCCGAGCAGCAGCGCCAGGGCCATGCCCGTGCCCGTGGCACGGGACCTGGATGAGGGGTTCGGGGCCTCCATTTCCCTGCCTCGCAGTAGATTCCTGCTTTACCCGGACCGGCTCCTAGCCCTCGGCTTCCGCCATCCGTGCCGGCTCGCTGGCGCTGACGAGTTGGGTCATCACCAGGTTGGCGTAGAGACCGTTGGCCCGGAGCAGGTCGTCGTGGGCGCCCTCTTCGGCGATGGCGCCGGAGTCCAGCACCACGATGCGGTCGGCGTCGCGGATGGTGGACAGCCGGTGGGCGATGACCAGCGTGGTGCGGCCCTGCACCAGCCGCGCGACCGCCTGATGGATCAGCTCCTCGTTGATGGCGTCGAGGTGCGAGGTGGCCTCGTCGAGTATCAGCACGGGGGCGTCCTTGAGCAACGCCCTGGCGATGGCGATGCGCTGCCGCTGGCCCCCGGAAAGCTGCACGCCGCGCTCGCCGATGACCGTGTCGTAACCCGAGGGCAGGCGGCTGATGAAGCGATGGATGTGGGCCAGGCCGGCGGCTTCCTCCACCTCCTCCTGGGAAGCCTCGGGCCGGCCCAGGCGGATGTTGTCGCGCAGCGTGGTGTTGAACAGATAGGTGTCCTGGGACACCAGCGAGACCTGGGCCCGGAGGTGGTCCAGGGCGAACTCCCGCAGGTCCCGGCCGGCCAGCGTTACCGCGCCGTCGGCGGGGTCCCAGAAACGCAGCAGCAAGTGGGCGCAGGTGGTCTTGCCGGCGCCCGAGGGACCCACCAGCGCCACGGTCCGGCCCGGCTCCACGTCCAGGCACACGTCCCGCAGCGCGAGTCCGTTGCCGGCGTCGTAGCCGAAGTTCACGTGGTCGAAGCGGATGGCCGGCGGGGTGTTTCCGTTGGCCGTGAGCGCCGGCACGCCGGCGCCGTCCCGCACCGGCACGGGCTCGTCCTTGACCTCGAACACGCGGCGGCCCGATTCCAGCGTCTCCATCAGCTCCTTGACCGTGCGGGCGACGTCGGTCACCGGCCCGAAGGCCAGGAGCGCCAGCACGCTGGCCAGCGGCAGCAGCGCCCGGTCCATCTCGAGCTGGCTCACGAGCCAGACCCCCGTGCTCAGCACCGCCAGGGCGCCGATGCCGGTCACCGCCTCGTTGAAGCTGGCCTGAAGGGCCTGGTCCTTGTGGAACGCGAGCTGGGCCTTGGCGAGCCGCTGGCTGTTGGTCAGCACCGCGGCGATCTGATGCTTCTCGTGGCCGAACGAGGCAACCTCGCGCATGCCCTGGATGCTGTCCACCAGATGTGCGTTCAGATGCCCCAACTCGCGGCGCACCGCGCCGCCCAGGCGGTCCGAGCGCTTCTGCGCCAGGAACGGCGACGACGCCAGCAGCACCAGAAAGGGGGCCAGGGCCAGCATCAACGGCCAGCCCACGAAGCCCAGCACTGTCAGGATCCCGGCAGGGACCACCACGGCGATGAACGCCGGGGTGATGGTGTGGGCGAAGAACAGCTCCACCGTCTCCACGTCGGCGCCGGCGATGCTCACGAGGTCGCCGGAGCGGCGCCGGGTCAGGTAGGCCGGCGCCAGCGGGTCCAGGGTGTCGTAGAAGTCGACGCGCATCTCCGCCAGTAGCTGGTAGGCGAGGTCGTGAGGCAGCCAGCAATCGGCCCAGGAAAGCACGGAAGCCAGCCCCACCATGGAACCCAGGAGGATCAACTGGAACCCGATGTCCTCGCCGCGGATGAGTTGCCCCACCAGCAGGGCGCCGGCCGCGCCGACCCCCACCACCGAAGCCTGGAAGAGCACCCCGGCGGAGAAAGATACCGCGAGTTTCCGGCGGAACGGGCGCACCAGCTCCGCCAGCCGCCGCAGCACCGTGAGGGCGGGCAGCGGCGTCCGCGCGCGTACGGTTCGCGCCGCGGGCGTCTCCGCGGCTTCCTCGGGCTCGGCCGCCGCGGCCGTGGCCGGGGCCTCGCGTTCCGCCAGCGCCTCGGCGTCGCCGGCCTGGGCCTGGGCGGCCATGAGCCGGGCGTAGGTGCCGCCGCTCTCCAGCAGTTCCCCGTGGCCGCCGGTTTCCACCACCCGACCCCGTTCCAGCACCAGGATGCGGTCCGCGTGGATGACGCTCGACAGCCGGTGCGCGATGATCAGCGTGGTGCGCCCCTCCATGAGCTTGCGCAGCGCCTCGTTGATCACCGCCTCGCTCTGGGCGTCCACGCTCGACAGCGCCTCGTCCAGCACCAGGATCGGGGCGTCCTTGAGAATGGCCCGGGCGATGGCAATGCGCTGGCGCTCGCCGCCGGAGAGGCGGACGCCGCGCTCGCCCACGATGGTGTCGTACCCCTCGGGCAGCCCGGCGATGAACTCGTGGATGTTGGCCGCCCGGGCCGCCGCCGCGATCTCCTCCGGGGCGGCCTCGGGTTTGGCCATGCGCAGGTTGTCGGCGATGGTGCCGTAGAAGAGGTACATGTCCTGGGCCACCACGGCGATGTGGCGGCGCAGGACCTGGAGCGGGATGGTGCGGATGTCCTGGCCGCCCAGGAGGACGCGCCCCTCCTGGGGGTCCCCGAAGCGCAGCATCAGCGAGACCAGGGTGGATTTGCCGGCGCCGCTGGGGCCCACGACGCCGAGCTTCTCGCCCGCGCGAAGCTCCAGGGAAACGTCCCGGAGGGCCGGACGGCCGCCCTCCCGGTATGCGAAGTTCACGTGCTCGAAGCGGATGGCGGGCTCGAAGGAGGTCCGGGCCGCGGCCTCGGCCTCTGCCGGCTCCCGCACGGTCACCGGCGCCTCCAGCAGATCGAAGATGCCCTCGGCCGCGGCCATGGCATTGATGCCCTGGTGGTACAGGACCATCAGCTCCCGCGTGGGACGGAAGATCTCCGCGCCCATGATCAGGATCACGATCAGCGAGCGCACCTCCAGCTCGCCGGCGCTGACCTTGAGGGCGCCCCAGCCCAGGGCGCAGGCGGTGCCGCCGAGGATGCCGAAGGTGGTGACGCCGACGGAGACCATGTTGACCGCCAGCACGCCCATGGTGGTGCGGTAGAGATGGCGCGCCCGGTCCGCGAGGTGCTCCCCCTGGCTGCGGCCCCGGCCGAAGATCTTGAGGGTGGCGATGCCCTGGATGCTGTCGAGGAAATCGGCGCCGAAGGCGCCGTAGGAGGTGCGCCGGCGCCGGCTGCTCTCTTCGGTGAAGAGCATGAACAGCGGCGTCGTCACCAGCGTCAGCAGGGCGAAGACCACGAAGATGAGCCCGATGACCAGGTCGAAGGACGCCATCAGGAAGAAGATCAGCACCGGCGCCGCCCCGGCCACCACCATCTGCGGCAGGAACTGGCCGTAGAAGACCTGGAGCCGCTCCACCCCCTCGCCCAGCGAGACCAGCACGTCACCCGTCCGCTCCTGGTTGAAGTGCCCGGGACCCAGGTCGAGGGCGTGCCGGTAGAGCTTGTCGTGCAGCCCTTCTTTCACCCGGGCGGCGGTCTCCTGACTCACCATGTCCCGCAGATACTGGAACAGCGCGCGTAGCGCGATGAACCCGGCGACGGCCGCCAGGTAGGGGACAAGCGACGAGAAAGCAGCGCCGGTGAGGACCCCGGCGATGATCAGCCCGGAAAACGCCAGGCGCGAGATGCCCGCGGCCACCGCGCACAGGCCGAGAACGGCGGCCGCGGCGATGCGCACGCGCACGCCGCTCGTGTGGGTCAGCAGTCGTCGGTCCAGGTACATGAATTCATCGATTCCAGTCAGTTTCAGGACATTAGAAGGTCATGGTCGCGAATACAAGGCCGGCCGGCGCGCAGGGCCTCTTTGAGCAGCCAGCATCCTGTTTATAGGCAAAAGAAAAAATTAGGTCAACCTAACTTTAGGTATTGCATCACGGTGATTATTGAAGTATGTTAGCCGGAATAACTCGTTAAGGAGAAGCATGACAATGATCGGAAGAACGTTAGGGACCAGGTTTTTCGCGTCCGTGGCCGCGGCCGCTGCCCTGTCCATGGGCATCGCGGCAAACGCCTTGGCGGACGGGGAAGTCAATATCTACTCGTACCGGCAGCCGTTCCTTATCAAGCCCATGCTGAACGCCTTCACCCGGCAGACCGGGATCAAGACCAACGTGGTGTACGCGCCCAAGGGGATGATCACGCGCCTGCAGAAGGAAGGCAGGAACAGCCCCGCGGACGTGGTCCTGACCGTGGACATCGGCCGGATCAACGACGCGGTGGAAGCCGGGGTGCTGCAACCGGTGACGAGCAGGAAGCTCACCGCCAACGTTCCGGCCCAGGACCGCGACCCCTCGGGTCTGTGGTTCGGGCTCACCCGGCGCGCCCGGGTCGTCTACGCCTCCAGGGAGAGGGTGAAGGCGGGCGAGCTTTCGACCTACGAGGACCTCGCCACTCCCAAGTGGAAGGGCCGCATCTGCATCCGCTCGTCCAGGCACGCTTACAACGTGGCGCTGCTCGCTTCGCTGGTGGCTCATCACGGCGAGAAACAGGCCGAGGCGTGGGCCGAGGGCCTCAAGGCCAACCTGGCGCGCAAGCCTCAGGGCAACGACCGGGCCCAGGTCAAGGCCATCTTCGCGGGCGAGTGCGACATCTCCCTCGGAAACTCCTACTACATGGGCAAGATGCTCACCAACGAGAAGCAGATCACCTGGGCGGAGGCCGTCAACGTGTTTTTCCCCAACCAGAAGGGCCGCGGCGCCCACATGAACATCAGCGGCGCCGGCGTCACCAGGCACTCGGGGCGCAAGGACAACGCGGTCAAGCTGCTCGAATTCCTGACCGATGACCTCGCACAGAAGATGTACGCCGAGCAGAACTTCGAGTATCCCGTGAAGCCCGGCGTGCCCTGGTCCGGCATCGTGGAGTCCTGGGGCAAGTTCAAGGCAGACAGCATCGACATGGTCAAGATCGCCGAGAACCGGGCGACGGCCATCAAGATCTTCGACCGCGCAGGCATTCCCTAGCCCCGAATACATCAACTACATCAACATCCATGGGAGAACGGAACCGATGAAATATCGAAGCTTGTTACTGGCAGGCGCGGCCGCGCTTGTCCTGGGTACGCCGGCGCTGGCGCAGCAGTCCATCGAAGAGCGCCTCGCCGGCATGGAGAAACGACTGCAGTATCTGGAGCAACGGGTTGCCGATCAAGACAAGGTGATCGTGGAGAAAGACCGCCAGATCGCCGAGCTCACCGGGCAGCAGGAGTCCTCCTGGGTCAACGGGCTGGAGATCGGCGGCGCCTTGAAGGTGGAAGCGGTGCACGAGAAACCCTCCGGGGAGTCGGCCACGACCAGCCTTCGGTGGCGCACCGCAGAGATCGCCATCGCGGCCCAGGTGAACGACTGGGTCAGCAGTGAGGTGGTGCTCGCCTACGACGGGGACGCGGAGAAGGTCGATGTGGACACCGCCACGGTGACCCTTGCGGCGCCGGAGGGCCCGGCAGCCATAACCGCAGGCAAACTGACCTTGCCGTTCGGCACCTACGAGACCAACTTGATCTCGGATCCGTTGACCCTTGATTTCGCGGAAACCGCTGATACCGCCTTGATGGTCGAGATGTCCTCCGGGGCATTCAACGGGTCGATCTTCGGCTTGCACGGAGCCAGTGGGGAGATCGACAACTTCGGCGCGGCGGCCGGGTTCACCTTGGAGACCGAGGCATTTCCGGGTCCGATGTCCCTGGGTATGAACCTTTCGTACATCAACGAAATCCGTTCGGACAGCGTCACCGAGGCCGAGCTCTCCGAGGAACTCTCAGGATGGGCCGCCAGCTTGACCCTGGGCTTTGGCGACGCGTCGCTGTTGGGAGAATACGTGGCTTCGCTGGACGACGTCATGGGTTCGAAGCCGTCGACCTACGCGGTGGAGGCGGCCTATGGTCTGGACCTTTTGGGCAAGCCTCTCACGTTTGCGTTGGGCTATCAGACGACGGACAAGGCGTTGGGCGAAGGATACGATCTGGGCCTGTCCAGAAACCGTTTTCTCATCGGGCTCTCGCTCGAGTTGATGGAGCAGGTGGGCCTCGCCCTTGAATGGCGCCGGGACAATCACTACAGCATCGCCGCCGGCGGTAGCGGAGGCAAGGACAACACCTTGACAGGCATGCTGTCCCTGGAGTTCTAGCCGGAAGTTCTCAAGGCCTACAGCCGGCGGCTTCAGGCAGACGCCGCCGGTTGGTCATCCTGCGGCCTGACGGTTCCTCCCATTCCCCTTTCCGCGGATCCGGCGCGGAGGGAAGTTGCCAACTACGAACGGCTGATGCCGTACAACGCGCGTGCTTTCGAGCGGGCGCTACAGGAGAAACGAAATGAATACAGGAGAAACGAAAATGAAGAGACTTGGGAGCCTTCTGATCACGATCATCGCAAGCGGTTGGATGGGTGCCGTCCCGGCACTGGCAAGCGGGCAGCCCATGGGCGTGGTGACCAGCGTGATTCCCGTAGCCTATATCGTTGGCGAGGTGGGCGGCGAGCGCGTCGAAGTGGACCCGCTGATCCCGCCGGGCGCGAGCCCGCATACTTTCGAGCCGGTGCCGAGCGATTTGAGGAAGGTTTCGCGTGCCCGGCTCTTCGTCGTCGTGGGTGGAGGCTTCGACGCATGGTCGGACAAGCTCCGGGGGGCGGCATCTCACGCCCTCGAAACCCTGGCTCTCATGGAGGTTTCGGGCCTGAAGCCCCTGGAGGGGGAGGACCATCATCACGGGGAGGAGCACGGTGAGGAGAAGGCAGCCGCCAGGGAGAACGAAGACCACGGCGAACACAAGGCCGCTGCCAGGAAGGAGGAACATCACGGCCACGAACAGGAACATCACGGCCACGAACAGGAACATCACGGCCACGAACAGGAACATCACGGCCACGAACATGCTGTCAGGGGGGGCAGTGAAAAGGAAGGCGAGGAGGAACACGAAGCGTTAGACCCCCATTTCTGGCTGGACCCCATACGGGTCAGAGACTCGGTGGTGCCGGTCGTGGTTGAGCATCTCATCGCCGCGGACCCGGAGGGCAAGGGATACTACCGCAGGCGTGGCGACGACTTCCGGAACAGGTTGACGGCATTGGACGAGCAGATCAGACGGGAACTCGACAAGGCGAAGTCGCGCAAGTACATCGCCTTTCACGATGCCTGGACCTACTTTGGCGAAAGGTATGACCTCGAGAAGGTCGCGGTCGTCCAGGAGTTCGCCGGCGAAGAGCCGACGCCGGGAGAAGTAGCCAACCTGGTGAGTAGCGCTCGCGCCGCGAGGGTCGAGGCCATTCTGGTGGAACCGCAACTGAGCCCGCGGGTGGCGCAGACCATAGCTGGCGAGTTCGGCGGCGAAACCGTGCTCGTGGACCCGCTGGGCGATCCCGGCGACCCGGCGCGTTCCACCTACGAACGGCTGATGCTGTACAACGCGCGTGCTTTCGGGCGGGCGCTACAGGGGAAACAGAATTGAGCGAAGGAAACCGGAACGTCGTCGTGAGCTTGAGCGGCGTTACGGTGGATCTGGACGGCCGTTGCGTGTTGCACGACATCAACTTCGACGTGCACGAGGGCGGTTTCGTAGGGATCGTCGGCCCCAACGGGGCCGGCAAGACCACGCTCATGCGAACGATCATGGGGCTCGTGCCCGCGGTGAGCGGGCGGGTGGAGGTGTTCGGCTACCCGCCGGGCCGGAAAAGCTCTCACGCCATCGGTTACGTCCCGCAACGCCAGAGTGTCGCGACCGACTTTCCGGCAACCGTCGGTGACGTGGTGATGATGGGGCGGCTGCGGCATCTCGGTGCATTCGGGTTTCCGGGTCGGAAAGACTGGCAGCGGGTGGACGACAGCCTCTCTCTCGTGGGCATGCTGGACCGCAAGAGCCGTCCCGTCGGGCGCCTGTCCGGCGGCGAGCAACGCCGGGTCATGCTGGCGCAGGCGCTGTGCGCCAGCACCCGCCTGCTGGTACTCGACGAACCGACGGTGGGCCTCGACCTTCCCGCGGAGCATGAGTTCTACGCGCTGCTCCGGAAGCTCATACGCGACCTGGCCCTGACCATCGTGGCGGTATCCCACGATCTCGTGGCCCTGGCCGGCGAGACCGATGAACTGATCTGCATCAACCATCGCATGCACATCCACGGCAACGCCGAGGAGGTCATCCACAGCCACGCCATTCGCGAGGCCTACTGTTGCGAGTTCGACTTCCTGGCCGGCGAGCTCGCTCATCACGAGAGTCACCACCCTGTCGAGTCGTGACCGCGCGGCAGCCGCCCGGCGCCGCGCTCACGGACCGTCCGTCATTCGATAGCCTCCCTCATGTTCGATTTTGCATTCATGCAGCGTGCCCTGGCGGCCGCGGTCCTGGTGGGCTTGCTGTGCGGGATCCTGGGCTTTTTCGTGGTGTTGCGGCGCCTCTCGTTCATCGGCGTGGGCATTTCCCATTCGGCCATCGGGGGCGTCGCCATCGGCATCCTGGCCGGCTGGAACCCGCTCCTCACCGGCGCCGCGTTTGCCGTCGCCGTGGCCTTGGGGATCGCACTGGTCAGTCAGAGCGACTACATCAGCGAAGACACGGTGATCGGCGTATTCTTCTCGGGCTCCATGGCGCTGGGGATCGTGCTTTTCAGCATGAAGAGCGGCTATCAGCAGGACCTCTTCAGCTACCTCTTCGGCAATGTGCTGGCCATCTCGACCGGAGAGCTCACGGTCCTTGCCTGCGGCAGCGCGGTCATCATGGGGGTCATCATGCTGACCTTCAAGGAGCACCTGCTGATCGCCTTCGACGAGGAGGTGGCCGCGGCCTACGGTCACAAGGTCGTGGCGCTCAACGTGCTGCTGTTGGTGGTGCTGGCCCTCACCGTGGTCATCGGCGTGCGGCTGGTGGGTCTGTTGCTCATCCAGGCCCTGCTGGTGGTGCCGGCGGCCATCGCGGCCCTGTGGGCGGCGAATTTCCGCTGGCAGGTACTGCTGGCGATGTTGATCGGATCGCTGTCGGGCGTGGCGGGGCTGGTGCTGGCGTATCAACTGGACATCGCCGCGGGCGCGGCCATCGTGCTGGTGGCCGTGGCGCTCTTCTTCGTCACCCTGGCGGTTCGCCTGATCGGCAGGCGGCTCTAGCGTCCTGTACCGCAAGTAACTGTGCAAAGATACGCAGGACTTTTGTTGCCGGCAAGGCGCGACGACGAGCAGTGGCCAAACACCACGCGAGGCCCGGCGTATCACCAAGGAGCTGCTTGCCTCGCTCCATGAGCTGGGCGGCGTGGAGGCCAACGTGGCCACCGGCTATCACGCGGTGGAGTTTCTCCTCTGGGGCCAGGACCTGAACGGCACCGGCCCGGGCGCGGGCAGGCGGCCCGCCAGCGACTTCGATACGGCCAACTGCTCCTGGGGCAACTGCGACCGGCGGGCGGCCTACCTGAAGGCAGCCGCCTCCTACCTTCTCCTCTCTGCCTGTGACCGTCTCTGCGATCAGATCTCCTGTCGGTCCTGCAGGCTTTGGTGTTTTTTTACCCTGCTTGGCTCCGTCGCTCCTCTGCTCCCTCCCCTCTGCTTCTCTTCTGCCACCACTCAGCGAACTTCGCCACCCTTTCGCTGTCCTGCGGGTGGCAATCGCAGTGCATCGTTGCCCCGTTCTCCAGGGTGGTCTTTCCACCTTCGCTGTAGGGGATCACGTGGTGGATCTCTGCCTGCTCGTAGACCACCTCGACCTCGTCGCCCTCCACCATCTGGCACCACATGCAGTGCCCTTGGTCCCTGAGGTAGATGGCACTGCGCAGTGCTCCTTTGAACCCACGCTCTTCGTCTTTCGCCTTCACTTTCGTGAGCCGTAGCATCTGGTTCAGGAAGAAGCTGTGCCTGCGGCCAATCGTACCCCCCGAGTCGCTTCCTGCCCGTGTGTGCTGTCCGAACTTCTGCTCGAATACCACATCCGGCGTGGCCTTTCCTTTTCTGTCTGCGGCTCTGCCCTCCCTGAGCCTGTTCTCGAACTCCTTCATCGCTCCGACCATGGTCCCTCCGCTTGGGACCACGTGTGTGCCCTTGATCGCCTCGACGAAGAGCAGGCTGTGCAGCAACATGTACACTGACAGCTTCGTCTTTCTGGCCGCCAGCAGTTCCTCCAGCATCCTGCACGTCGACATGAATGCTTGGCGTTCCTCTTGCCTTCCCTCGAAGTCGACGTTCTTGTGGTAAAATGCGTCTATCGCGTTCGCCCCGTGGTCGCACGTCTTCCCCGTTCGCCTCATGCTCTCCCACTGCATGTAGACCTGCGCCATGCTCTGACGCCTCGCGCTCTCACCGCCTGTCAGCCGCTTCCACAGGGGCTCACCTGGGTACTGTGGTAGCTGGCTCTTGCCTGCCTGTTGCAGAACGAACTCGGTGAACCCTCCTGGCCACGCGTCGCGCTTGTCCTGTCTCGACAGGGGGGTGCCTGCCTGCAGCCTGATGAATAGGTCCCGCATCTCGTTCGGATCGTCCGTCTCGCACTCGTGGATCACGACCCTCGTCTCCAGGATCCGTTCCTGCACCTCTTTGTCTAGCTCTCCCCATCCTTTCCCGGCCCAGCCGCATTCCTGCCTCTGGATCGAGGCTGGAAGCCCTGTGTCCCGTCCTGGGTTCGGCATCTTGTACGCCCCCTTCCAGAATTCCCATAGGGCTTCGATGCGTTGCTGGCCGTCCACCACCTCGTAGGTCACCTGCGTCAGGCCGTCGAACGAGCTCTCCCGCGTCTTCTTGTGCAAGTAAAACGCCGGGATCGGGTACCCACGCGCCACCGAGTCCAGGAACAGCTCCTTCTGTCGTTTCGTCCACCTGAGACCCCTTTGGTACTCGTGGTTCACCCTCATGTCTCCACCGTCCCGTCCCTGGATCAGGTTTAGGACCGTACGCTCGTGCTTCGTTGTTACCTTCATTCTTTCCCCTCGGTTTTCTCGAGATTCGCTTCCAACAAGTTCTTTAGCCCTTCATCTCTCCTTTTCGTCCCTTGGACCATCAGTTGCACACCCCGTAGATACCCCCTGTCTTCACACACTGCCTTCCGATGTCGCAGTCCGTGTTGAAAGAGCACTGCTCTCCTCGCTTCGATTGCTGGCCCGGCAGTGTCAGGGTCGGCATCTGGAAACTTGGCATACGGAGTCCTCGCTGTGGTTGAGGTCTTCCCGGGTCCATCCCACCCACGCAGATCCCGGGCCCGTACTTGTTGGCCTCCTTCATGCACTTGCGTCCGATGTTGCAGTCCATGTTGGACTGACATGCCATGCTTGCTATCGGCGCGATCAGGTATGGTAGGAGATGGTCATCTCACCCTCTGCCGGCACCCCCTGGACCGAGAAGTTCTGGAGCTGCTCGCCGTAGGTGGGTTCCGGAACGCCGGCCCGCGGATTCCCCCGTGGCCCCGCCCCGGTCCCCGGTTCCGGCGCCGGGACCGAGAGCCGGAGAAACATGGATTCCGCCCGCTCGCCCGGGGCCGGCGGGTGACCGCGGCGATGCGCGCCCGCTCACGACCGGATTCTCCCGCGAACGCGGTAACGGCCGTGATGATGAGGAGGGCTGGAACGATAAACGACGACACGGGGCCGTGTTTATCAAATAAAATTGTTTCGGTAAAACAAAGCCCGACGCTTAGGCTTACGGTATCCGGCTGGTGCGAGCGGCGCAGGCGCCGAAGCGTCTTCTTTCAAAAAGGGCCGACTTTGACTATGATTCCAACACCGGAGCCCCTCGGTTCGAGGAAGGGGAATCCATCGACGGAGGAGGATACCGACATGAAAGGCGACCCCAGGGTGCTCAAGGTGCTCAACGACGTGCTGCGGAAGGAGCTGACCGGGATCAATCAATACTTCATGCACTCGCGGATGTGTCGCAACTGGGGCTACCAGGTCCTGGACCAGTTCATCTGGACCGAATCCGTCGAGGAGATGCGGCATGCGGACCGGATCATCAGTCGTATTCTCTTTCTGGACGGCGTGCCCAACGTTGCGGGTTACGACAAGATCATCACAGGCAAAACGGTCAAGGAACAATTGGACAACGACCTCGGGCTGGAAGAGGCGGCGATCAAGGTGCTGCACGATAGCATCAAAGTGTGCATGACGGCCGGGGACCACGTGAGCCGCGATCTCCTGGAGCAGATCCTGGCCGACGAGGAGAATCACGTGGACTGGATCGAGGCGCAGCTTCGTCTGATCGGCGAGGTCGGCTACGAGAACTACCTGAGTCAACAGATTTACAAGGATGGCGCTTCCCAGGGCGGGGCTTGAGCAGGCGCGTGATCGGCATGGGTATTTCAGCCGACGTCATGAACGTTGAGGCAGCGCGGCCATGAAACGGTCCGAAATCACGTCCGCGACCGAAGACTACCTCAAGGCCATCTACAGCCTCGCCGAGGAGAGCGACCAGGTCATCGCGGCGCGGGTGGCGGAAGACATCGGGGTGACGCCCTCCACCATGTTCAGCGCCCTGCGGCGGCTAGAGAAAGAAGCGTTCGTGCGGGTGGAGCGCCGCAAGAACATCTACCTGACCCCCAAGGGCCGTGAGGTCGCCGAGGCCATCCTGCGGCGGCACTTTCTGACCGAGCGCCTGCTGACGGACCTGTTGGGGCTGGACTGGGTCACCGCCCATCAGGAGGCGCATCATCTGGAGCACGCGATATCGCCGGTGGTGGAGGAGCGCCTGAGCGCGGTCCTCGACAATCCCTCCACCTGCCCCCACGGCAGCCCCATCCCGAAGAAAGGGAAGCCGTCCCCGCGTCGCGAGTGGAATCCCCTGAATACGGTGGCGGCGGGCAGCGAGGTGATCTTTCGCTGCATCACCGAGACCGGAGTGCGCGACGCAAGGCTGCTTTCGTTCCTGTACGATCACAAGGTCCGTCCCGGATCGAAGATCGTCGTCGACGACGTTGCGCCGTCCCTGGGCACCATGAGCCTCAAGGTCGGAAAGGACGAGGTGGTGCTGGGCCTGGAAGCCGCCAAGAAGATCTACGTGCAGTGACCGAAGCGGGGGCGGGAGGCGCGAAAAAGCGGCTCGTAGGGTTGTTGGGAAGGCCCTGCGCGGGTTTGACAAACGATAGGCCCAAGTCTATCCTATCACCATAAACACCCATCAGGCGGCCCCCTCGCATGAGAGGAATCGGGCGGCTTGATCCATAGTGCCCCAGGGACGCCCTTCAGGCGTCCCTGCATTCCTTCCTTTTCTACTCGGGAGAGTTGCCAATGGATGAACGGGCGGCCGAGCACCGTGTCCGTGTTCGGGTCTTCATCGATTTCTGGAACTTTCAGCTTGCCTTGAACAAGCCCGAACCCCGGTTCGAGGCGGATTGGCGGGAACTCGGACCCCCTGCTGGCTCGCGAAGCAGTACGCGTGGTTGACGAGACTGGAAGTCTCACCTACCAGGGAATGAACGTCTATGGTTCGTATGGCAAAAATGACTCTGATCTTCGCCTGCTGAACTGGGCAAACCAGACCCTCTCCTCGTTCCCAGGGGTGCATGTCAAATTTCTGGAGAGACGCCGGAAACGTAGCGGCCCCGTCTGCCCGTCGTGCCACAAAGAGGTTTCGATCTGTCCTCATTGCGATGGCGACATGCGCCGCGGTACGGAGGAGAAGGGCGTCGATACCCGCATCGCGACGGAAATGATCAGTCTGGCATGGACTGACAACTATGAGGTCGCTGTTCTTGTGTCCTCCGATCGTGACTTCATCCCCGTCGTGGAGTTTCTGGAAACGAAAGGCATCAAGGTGGTGCATGGTGCGTTTCCACCCGCGGCCTCGGAATTGACCCGGAAGTGTTGGGGCTCAATCATCATTCCTCACGTTCAGGAGCAATTTCGACGGATCCCTGAGGATGGTCGCCGCTGGGGTGTCGGCCAGCGCCTTCACGATCGCTATGGTCCGCTGACCCCAAGGCATGGTAGAGTTCCGGGATCAACTGCACGGGAGGGGGCGCAGCCATGGCCAAGACACTGAAGAGCGGCGATTCCTGGGAACCGCCTGCGAGTCTGTCGAAAGAGGAGTTGGTGGGGATCTCCGACGGGATACTGGCGGAGCCGGACATCCCTTACACCGAGACCGAGGACGTCTTCCGCATCCACGCCAACGGCATGGACTGGGACATCGGCTGCATGGTGTACGAGCCCACGGACCCGGCCAGGATCCCCACCGGGCCGGACGGGAACAAGCTCGGGATCTTCATGACCCACGGCGGCGCCAGCGACTGGCGCTCCATCGAGCGGCTGGCGCAGTGCTTCGCCGGAAAGCGCGGCTACAAGGTGTGCAGCATGACCTACCCCGGCCGTCTCTATCTCCCGGACCCGAGCCGCGACTGGCCCGGCGACACCTTCCACGACGACGGCGGTGTGCGAACGCCCATCTGGCTGGACGGCGAGTTCATCTCCAGGGACGAGTACGACGTGGTCAACGACACCTCCTTGCGCGAGATCTACGGCTCCCGGTCGTACGCCAGGGCCAAGAAGGGCAGCAACTTCTACTACCGCATGGCGGCCTGGCCGGTGGCGTTCGAGGAAGGCATGTTGGACGTCTGCCGCCGGCACCTGCCCGTGGGCGAATACTCGGTGTTCACTCACGGCCACTCCACGGGCGGACCCTTCAGCCACTACCTGTTGCAGCGCATCGAGAACGCCAAGGGGCTCATCGGCATCGAGAACTCACCGTTCGCGTTCATCTTCCGCAGGATGAGCGGCCACGACTGGCCCACCTCCTTCGATCACGTGCTCATCCGCACCTGGCGCGAGCTGGCGCGCTACAAGGGCGCCGAGGTGGCGATGCAGGAAGGCGAAAAGCCGCTCTTCAGGCTGGCCTGGTTGATGGAGGAGATCTTCGACATGTGGCAGCAGGCGAAGCGCTTCCCCCAGTTCAAGGCCGAGAACTGGCTGCACAGCGACAGCCACCCGTGCCTCACCGAAGCCGCCAGGGTCACGGCCGAGCGCCTCAAGATGAACGCCGAGGAGACCCACGCCCTGGTGGACCGGTACCTGGCCTACGGCCGGCCGCTCCCGGGCCCGGACGCCAAGCCGATCCCGCCGCTCCTCTACGGCATCAACAAGTTCAGCCGCGACCACACGCCCCCGAAATACAACGACATCGTCAAGGCCGAGTACGCCGCCATGAACCCGGCCCCCAAGGTACGCGTCGTCGAGATCGGCACCGGCATCCATTCCTACTGGAAGACCGAGGACGGCCTGCCTCTGGGCGTCTGTCCGGTGATCACCAAGGTCTGGCACGACGCCGTCATGAACGGCTACTACGAGGTGTAGACCCTTCGGACGAACCGGAAACCATCCACCGCCTCGACATCCTCGGTACGAGGCCGCGGCTCGCCCGGCCTGTGCGGAAAGCGTGGGGGACGCCCTGGGGTGGCCCGAAGCTGCGCGAGGAGGATAAGGCCGGAGCCGTGTGGAACAGCGGCTAGCCGTCGCCCAAGGCGGCCAGCCGCGCCACCGCCTGCTCGTGGTAGAGACGGTCGACGGCGTCGTTGGCGGATTTCTTGATGGCGAGCTCGAGCAGGCGCCGCGCCTCCTCCCGGTTCCGTTCCCCGTCCATCAGCAACAAGCCGAAGGCGTACTCCACACAAGCCACCTTGGCGTCCGGCATGAGCTCGAAGGTCCGGTCGTAATGCCTGCGGGCCTTCTCTGCCGTGGCCCCGTAAAGGAATCCCGCCATGCCGCCCGCGGCGTTGACGATCTCCGCGTGCCAGGTAGCCATGCTCAAATGAGCGCCGGGCATGTCCGGGTCCAGCCGTAGCGCCTCCTCGACGGATTCGCGCACCCTGGTGGCATATCCCCCGGCCACTGCCTGCAGGAAGCCGATGGCCTGGCCGTACCGGCCCCTGGTGTGGGCCAATTGTATGTGGGCTTCCGGATTGGCCGCATCGAGCCGGACCGCCTCCTCCGCCAACTCGATGCCGCGTTGGAACAGGACCTTCTTCTCTTCCTGCCCGGCGAAGAAGTAGCCTTGCATCGCCAGCGATTGCGCCGCCAACGCATAGCTCTCGGAGGTCTTGAGGGCTGCGCCGAGTTCGGCCGCCTCGACGAACCGGCCCTCGACGTACGCCGCCCGCATCTCCTTCATCGACTGGGCGCCGGCGGCGCCTGACAGCAGGAGCGCATACGCGATGGCCACGCAGGTCTGCAACGCAACTCCCATCATGGAATTCACCTTGGAAGTCCCCTTCCCACACAACTGCATCGTCGATGCCTTTTCAGTCAACACCTGCCTGGCCCCGCGGGCCGGCTTTCCTCCGACGCATGGACGGAAATCCGTTCCATTCCAAGGGAGGGTCGCCGGAGACCCAGGTTTTCGTGTTTTCAATTTCGACAAGGGAGTTTATATTCTGTCCGAGCAGAGACATCCACGGCTCCGCCGAGAACAACTCACCCTCGCCGCCCGGCGGACGGGAACCGGCGGAGCTCGAAGGCTCTCTGGGCGGCACCGTGTGAAACGGACTCTGGACGTCATTGCCATCGGCCGGTCGTCGGTGGACCTCTACGGTACTCAGGTGGGCGGCCGCCTGGAAGACATGCGGTCGTTCCGCAAGTATATCGGCGGCTCGCCCACCAACGCGGCCGCGGGGGCCGCCCGGCTCGGCCTGAAATCCGCGGTCATCACGCGCGTTGGCGACGAGCACATGGGCCGCTTCATCCGCGAGCAGTTGCAGGCGGAAGGGGTTGACGTCCGCGGCGTCATCACCGACCCGCATCGCCTGACCGCGCTGGTGCTGCTGGGCATCCGCGACCCGGAGCGGTTTCCGTTGATCTTCTACCGCGAGGACTGCGCCGACATGGCGCTGTCGCCGGACGACATCGACCCGGACTTCATCGCCGAGGCGCGCTGCGTGCTTGCCTCCGGCACTCACCTGTCGCATCCCCGGACCGAGGCCGCGACCCTGCGGGCACTGGAACTGGCGCGCGCGTCGGGCGCGAAGACGGTCCTCGACCTCGACTACCGGCCGAACCTGTGGGGCCTTTCGGGACACGGGGACGGAGAGAACCGGTTCATCGAGTCCGCGGCCGTGACCGCCAAGCTGCAGAGCACCCTGGCGCGGTTCGACGTGATCGTCGGCACGGAAGAGGAGTTCCACATCGCGGGAGGCGCGTCCGACACCATCGAGGCGCTGGCCAACGTCCGCACCGTATCGGAGGCGACACTGGTGTGCAAACGCGGGGCGGCCGGCGCCGCCGCGTTCGAGGGGCCGGTCCCCGCGAGTCTCGATGAAGGGGTCAGCGGAGAGTCGTTCCGGGTCGAGGTGTTCAACGTCCTGGGAGCCGGCGACGGCTTCATGGCGGGGCTCCTCAAGGGCCGGCTTTCGGGAGCGGGCTGGGCCGAGACCCTGCGCATCGCCAATGCCTGCGGCGCGCTGGCGGTCTCGCGCCACGGCTGTACGCCTGCGTATCCCAGCGCCGTGGAGCTGCGCGACTTCCTGGAAAACGGGCCGTCCACTCCGGCCGTGCGGCACGATTCCCGCCTGGAGCAGGTTCACTGGGCCACGAACCGGTCCAAGGCGTGGCCGCGCCTGCACGTCTTCGCCTTCGATCACCGCGCGCAACTCGAGGAACTCGCCAGGGACTGCGGAGTTGCGGCGGAGCGCATCGGCGCGTTCAAGAGCCTGTGCCTGGAGGCGGCGCTCCGCGTCGCCCGCGGTCGCGACGGCTACGGCATCCTGTGCGACGCCCGCCTGGGTCGCGACGCGCTCTACGCGGCCGCGGGGACCGGGTTGTGGATCGGGCGTCCGGTGGAGAAGCCCGGGACGCGGCCGCTGCGGATGGAGATCGGCGACGACTTCGGCTCGGCGCTGATGGAATGGCCTTCGGAACACGTGGTGAAGGTTCTCTGCTACTATCGTCCCGACGACCCTGCCGATCTTCGCGCCGATCAGGAAACGACGGTCAAACGGCTGGCCGAGGCCGCCCGCGCCAATGGGCTGGAGTTCCTGCTGGAGATCATTCCGTCGGAGTTCGGCCCGGTGGACGAGTCGACAACCGCGGCGGTCATCGAACGGTTCTACGCCATCGGAGTCTTTCCCGATTGGTGGAAACTGGAGCCGATGGTGTCGGACGCAGCCTGGCAAAGGGCGTGCGACGTCATCGACGGGCACGACCCGCATTGCCGGGGCATCGTGGTCCTGGGTATGGACGCGCCCTTCGACGACTTGCGGGCGAGCTTCCGGGTTGCGGCCGGGCATGATCGGGTCAAAGGGTTCGCCGTCGGGCGCACGATCTTCGGGGAGGTCGCGCGGGCCTGGATGGCCGGCAACATGGCCGACGATGAGGCCGTGACGCGCATGGCCGGGAAATTCGCCGGGCTTTGCGAAGCCTGGGACCAGGCCCGGGCAGGATAGGGACGGACGATCCATGAGCACGATCCGGCTGACCGCGGCCCAGGCCCTGGTCCGCTATCTCGGCGCGCAACGGAACGAGAGCGGCGAACGCTTCGTGGCCGGTGTCTGGGCGATCTTCGGACACGGCAACGTGGCCGGCCTCGGCGAGGCGCTCCATCACGCCGGCGACGCGCTGCCCACGTGGCGGGGCCACAACGAGCAAGGCATGGCCCACGCGGCCATCGCGTACGCCAAGGCCAACAACCGCAAACGGGCCATGGCGGTGACGTCATCCATCGGCCCCGGAGCTACCAACATGGTCACGGCCGCGGCGCTGGCGCACGTCAACCGTCTGCCGGTGCTGTTCCTGCCCGGGGACGTCTTTGCGAGCCGGATTCCCGACCCGGTCCTGCAACAGGTGGAGGACTTCTCGGACGGCACCGTCAGCGCCAACGACTGCTTTCGCCCGGTGAGCCGGTACTTCGATCGCATCGCCCGTCCCGAGCAACTCCTGACGGCGCTGCCGCGCGCCATGGCGACGCTCATCGACCCGGCCGGGTGCGGTCCCGTCACCCTCGCTCTGTGCCAGGACGTCCAGGCCGAAGCCTGGGACTATCCCGAGGCGTTCTTCCAGCCGCGCACCTGGTTCATGCGCCGGCAACGGCCGGACGCCGGGGAACTGGGCCGCGCCGCCGAGGCCTTGCGCGCGGCAAAAGCGCCGCTCGTCATTGCCGGCGGCGGGGTCCACTACTCCGACGCCTGCGACACCGTTGCCGCGTTCGCCGAGCGCCGCGGCATCCCCGTGGCCGAGACCCAGGCCGGCAAATCGGCGTTGCCGTGGGCGCACCCGTGCAACCTGGGCGCCATCGGCGTGACCGGCGCCGAAAGCGCCAACGCCGTCGCCCGGGCCGCGGACCTGATCATCGCGGTGGGGACCCGATTGCAGGACTTCACCACCGGGTCGTGGAGTCTTTTCCAGAACCCGGACGCCCGGCTGCTGACCATCAACGCGGCGGCGTTCGACGCGGCCAGGCATGACGCTGTCGCCGTGGTCGGCGACGCGCGCACGACCCTGGAGGAGTTGGACGCGGTCCTGGGCGACCACGTCTTCAGCCTTCCCGACAAAGCGTTGAAGGCCGGTTGGGACCGCGCCGTCGACGCCGCGACCCGCGCAACCGGCGACAACGCCGTGCCATCGGACGCCCAGGTGATTGGCGCGGTTCAACGGACCCTTGGCGGCAACGGGATCATCGTCTGCGCGGCCGGCGGTTTGCCCGGCGAGTTGCACAAGCTGTGGCGCTCGCCCCGCCGCGGCGACTACCACCTGGAATACGGGTATTCGTGCATGGGTTACGAGATCGCCGGCGGACTGGGCGTCAAGATGGCGCGCCCCGAGGCCGACGTGGTGGTGGTAGTGGGCGACGGCTCCTACATGATGATGAACTCGGAGCTGGCCACGAGCGTCATGCTGGGCCTGAAGCTGACCGTTGTGGTCCTCGACAACAGGGGCTTCGGGTGCATCGACCGGCTGCAACGGGCCACCGGCGGGGCCAGCTTCAACAACCTGCTCGATACCGCCCGGCGCCAAACGCCATCGGCCATCGACTTTGCCGCCCATGCCGCCTCCATGGGCGCCGTCGCGACGCGCGTCAACGGCATCGCGGGCCTCGAAGCCGCCCTGATCGAGGCCCGCTCCAACCAGCGGTCTTCCGTCATCGTGATCGACACCGACCCGATGGTCAGCACCCAGGCCGGAGGCCATTGGTGGGACGTTGCCGTGCCCGAGGTTTCGGACCGGGCCGAGGTGGTCGCGGCGCGCGAGTCCTATGACGCGGCGCGAAGGAAACGCCGGTGATCCGATACGGGACCAACCCCATCGCGTGGTCCAACGACGACGACTCGAGCCTCGGGGGCGACATCCCGCTGGAGCAGTGTTTGAGCGACGCCGGCCGGATCGGTTTCGAGGGCATCGAGAAGGGCCGCAAGTTTCCTTCTGACGCCGCGGCCCTGCAGGCGGCCCTGGAGCCCCACGGCCTGGCCTACGTGTCCGGGTGGCACTCGTTGAAGCTGCTCGAACGACCCGTCGCGGACGAACGGTCGGCGCTCCGGCCGCACCTCGACGTGTTGACGGCGTTGGGGTGTTCGGTCTGCATCGTCTGCGAGACCACGGGCGCGGTCCACGGCCAGGTCGATACGCCCCTGGCCGGGCGGCCGAAGCTCGCGGCGTCCGGCTGGGGCGGGTTCTGCGCCGGCGTCGAAGCCATCGCCAGACACTGCGCCGGCGAGGGCGTCCACTTGGCCTATCATCATCACATGGGCACGGTGGTCCAGACGATGGAGGACATCGAGGCGTTCATGGAACATGCCGGGCCGCACACGAAACTGCTCCTGGACACCGGGCACGCCGCGTTCGCGGGCGTCGATCCGGCGACCCTCGCGGAACGATACATGGACCGCATCGTCCATATCCACGCGAAGAACGTTCGCCCCGCGGTTCGCCAGAGAGCGCTTGCGGAAGGACTGTCGTTCCTGCAGGCCGTGAGACTCGGCGTGTTCACGGTCCCGGGCGACGATGAGGGCTGCGTCGATTTCCCCGCGGTGCTGCGAATCGCGGCCCGCGGCCATTACTCGGGGTGGCTCATCGCGGAGGCCGAGCAGGACCCGGCCCAACGGGATCCGGTGTTCTACCAGACGTTGGCATTGAAGACGCTTCGCGCCATGGCGCGGGAAGCCGGCCTGGACCGGCCACGGCCCGCAAGGAGGACCCTGAATTGACCAGTCAATCGACCAGTCTATTGCGAAAGCCGTCGGGGAAGACGGGTAAGGTCATCGACATCACGCCCGAGGACGCCGGGTGGCGGTACGTCGGGTTCGCCGTCCATGCGTTGAAAAACCGTGAGACGGCCGGTGAGGCCACGGGGGACCGCGAGGTCATCCTGGTCATGGTCGAAGGCAAGGCCCGCCTGTCCACGCCCGAAGTCGATTTCGGCGTCCAGGGCCAGCGCATGAGCGTTTTCGAGCAGACGAAGCCGCACGCCGTCTATGTCCCGAACGGGACGTCCTGGTCGGCGCAGGCGGTTACGGACTGCATCGTCGCGGTGTGCTCGGCGCCCGGCTTCGGCGGACACGCGGCCAAGGCCATCGATCCGGGCGGCATACCGGTGCTGGAACGCGGCAAGGGCGCCAACACGCGCTACGTCCACCCCATTGCCATGGACGACGTCGACATCGCCGACAGCCTGCTGATCACCGAGGTGTTCACCCCCCAGGGAAACTGGTCGAGCTATCCGCCCCACCGTCACGACGGCGACGAGGGCGGGGACATGACCTACCTCGAAGAGACCTACTATCACCGGATCAACCCGCCCCAGGGATTCGGCTTTCAGCGGGTCTTCACGGAAGACGGCGAACTGGACGAGACCATGGCCGTTTCCGACGGCGACACCGTCCTCGTGCCGCGCGGGCATCATCCGTGCGGCGCGCCGTACGGGTACGACATGTACTATCTGAACGTCATGGCGGGTCCGAAGCGCCAGTGGCGGTTCAGGAACCATCCCGATCACGACTGGATCTTTCAGCGAGACTCGAAGTGATGGACGGACCCGTCAGGCTGGGGCTCCTGGGGGCCGGCCGGATCGGACGGACCCATGCGCGGTCCATTGCGGACACGGCGGGCGCGCGGCTGGTGGCCGTGGTCGATCCCGACGAGGCGGCCGCGGCATCCGTCGTCCGGATGACCGGGGCCCGCGCCGCATCGGCCGAGGAGGTGTTCGGCGATCCCGCCATCGAGGGCGTCCTCATCGCCACCCCCACCGACCTGCACGCCCACCAGATCGAAAGGGCTGCCGGGTCGGGCAAGGCGATCTTCTGCGAAAAGCCCATCGACCTCGACCTGTCCCGGGCGCAACGGAGCGTCGCCGCCGCGGTCCGTTGCGGGGTTCCGCTGATGGTCGGGTTCAACCGCCGGTTCGACCCGTCGTTCAGGCGTCTGCGCCAGGAGATCGAAGACGGCCGCATAGGCGACGTCGAGCTCGTGCAGATCACCTCGCGCGATCCGGCGCCGCCTCCGCGGGCATACATCCAACGGTCCGGCGGTCTGTTCCGGGACATGATGATCCACGACTTCGACATGGCTCGCTTCCTCGTGGGCGAACCCATCGTCGAGGTCAGCGCCACCGGTTCGGCGCTCGTCGACAAGGCCGTGGCCGGCGCCGGCGACGTCGACACCGCGGCCGTGGTGCTGCGTTCCGCGGGCGGACGCTTGTGCCTGATCTCCAACTCGCGCCGCGCGGCCTACGGCTACGACCAGCGGATCGAGGTCCACGGCTCCGAAGGGATGGTATTCGCCGGCAATCCCGCGGCCACGACGGTCACCCGCGCCGACCGGTCGGGATTCGCTACCGACCCACTCGACCCCTTCTTCATGGATCGTTACGCACATGCCTACCGGCAGGAGGTCGCAACGTTCTGCGCCGTCGTGAGGGGGAGCGACGCAGCGTATCCGGGCGGCCCGGACGGTCTGGCGGCCCTGGCCATGGCCGACGCCGCTTCGGAGTCCCTGGCCACCGGACGTGCGGTCCGAGTCGGGCAGGTGTCTTGAACGGACGCTGCGAAGGGGTGACGATCGAGCGCGGGGGTTGTGGCTCGCCCAGCGCCACCTCTCCACTTCCCGAGTTATTCTTTGATTCGCCGCATCCGCCTCGCTCTGACAAGGTCGTCGGGCTGTGCACGGGTCTATCCCCGCGCATGCGGGGGAACCGACCGGGCGCTAGGCCCGGCCCCCTGTCCGTTCGATGACGGTCTCCATGCCCTTGATGATGGCTTCCAGTGCCCGCATGGCTTCGGCGTGGCGGGCATCTTCGCAGGCGGCCCGTTGGTCGCTGGCCCGGCCCATGCGGAAAATGCCGTAGGCGATGGTGGCGATGGCGAAGGCCTGGAGCGCCAAGGACGCGGCGGCGAAGATGATTTCGAGTGCCGTCATGGTGTGTCTCCCTTCCTTCATTGCGTGATAAGAGTCATTATCGCGCATCGGGGGTCTATCCCCGAGCATGCGGAGGAATCCTGACCACGCTGCACCGCGCCCAGCCCAAGAATTTGGCGGAGGCCCAGCGGCATAAACAGATTAGGTGATTGGCAAGGAGGGTAGCGCTGGGTGGGCCGTATATGAACCCACGCTCGCCCGCAGGCATGAGAGTAATACGAATTTGCTTCCAGCGCCGCGCCCACCCTAGCCCGTGCCACGGGCAATGTCAAACCGTAACAGGCCCACAGGCGGTCTATCCCCGAGCATGCGGGGGAACCGAGGATGTCGATGCTGTGGTCCACGTCCAGCACCGGATTGGAAGCGAACAGCACCATCTGGGACAGCGCCTTGCGGCTGGCGTTCTTCTCCAGCGCGTTGCCCAGCCCGATGAGAAACACCTCCCGCTCATCTTCCCGGAGGCGGTTGTAGAGGCTCCACAGGACCGAGGCGCCGCCGTAGTTCCCTCTGTAGACGGACAAAATAAATGATCTGGCGCTAGGTGGCGTGAAGTGGCGCTAAGTGTCGTAGGGTGTTGGGGATTTCTCGGAATTTGCCCGCGGTCGGTTAGACAAAATAAATGAGAAATCTGACCGAAAAAGGGGGTGAAAAGGGCGAGAAACGGTGTTTTTTGTCGGGGTTTTCGACCCCCTTTTTGGTCGAGATTTCAGGGGGTCAGTAGATGCTGCCGGGGGGAGGCGGTTCGTATGGAGGCACCAGGGGTTCGATGCCCTTGAGGGAGTCAGGGAGGACGGCGCGCGGGTCGATCTCGAAGCCAGGGTACGGGTCGTTCAGGGAAGAGAGGAAGTGCTGGGGGTTGTGTGGGACGTCATCGAGGATGAGAACTCCCCAGGGTCGAGAGATGACGTCAATGCCGTCGTCGTCGCAGATCCACTGTATCTCCGTCACCCGGCTGTGATCGCCCTCGACGGTGCCGGCCTCATCGTCCCAAATGATGGTGCGGAGTTCGTCGCCGAACCTTCCGTCCGGGTATTTGATGCTGTGCTTCATGAGGTGATTCTAGTCAGGCTCTGACCCGGAATCAAGGGTCGTACTTGTAGAGGGCGCCGAGCGCCAGGTCGAGCATCTCGGGGTCATTTTCGAGCAGCTGGTATTTCCCGTCCCAATATCTGCTATCGATCTTTACCGTGCCCTCACCGTCCGCGACCACGTGGACCTTGTCCAGCGCGCCGAGAGTTGGTTCTTCCAGCGTGAGCTCCGACAACTCTTCGCCGTGAGCGACGATGGGCTTTGACAGCTTGATGGTCATGGTACTCATGCGTTCGTCTTCTCTGCGGACCGGCCCTTGAACCGCACCTGGACATTGGCCTCCTCGGTGCCGATCTGCCCGTCCACGGGGTACCATGCGTTGCGCAGCATCACCTGCTTCACGGGTCTGTCCCCGTGCATGCGGGGGAACCTGATAAGGAAAAGTTGGGAGGTGGTGGCGCTGGGCGGGCCACAACCCCCGCGCTCGCCCGAAGGCATGAGAGTAGTGTGAGTATGCTTCCAGCGCCACCCGAACCCTAGTCCAGGCCGCCACCATTATCAATCAGAGAGCAGGAGGCGATGATTTCCTGGCTGAGTTTATCCCCGCGCATGCGGGGGAACTGCAAACAGACCCATGCAGACAAGCCCCTTGAGTGGGGTGGTGGGGTGAAGATCATCACCGCCCCTGTCCCATGATCTTCTTGACCCGGGTTTTCCCCGAGACTAGACTCGGGTAGTAGGAGATGTCGTCATGCCGGTTGTCACCGTTAGCGAGAAACTCGTTCGCGTGCTTGAGGCGTTTGCGCCAGGGAAGGACCTTGAAGCAAAACTGGCAAATGTGACGCGAGAAGGCCTGGAGTTTCAACTCGGCAGGTGTAACGAGGCACTGAGTGGCTTCGAGGTCAAATACGGAATGACGTTCACTGAATTTGTCGAAGCGTGGCAGGCTGACGAGATTCCACGACGCCGCTCCCATGAGGTCGAACGCGACTTCATGGAGTGGGAAGCTCGGCATTTGGAGCAAACCGACCTGCGGGGAGCCGTGCGGGAACTTGGCCGATTTGAATCGGAATCATGACCAGTGGAGCCGGAACAGAAGGTCCATCTGTTCGAGTTACAGGTTCGGCAAGACGTTGCTACACCTTTCCCCGAAGCGGCCGTGTCTGTGACAGTGAAAGAGAGATATCGCCTGAAGATACGGATTGAAATCGGCCAAGAAACGTTCATCGACATCTTTTACAACCCTCAGAACGACCGTACCGACTTCTCTCTGATTCGCAAAAGCCGCCGTGTCTTTGGCTATGACAATCTAGGCGGATGGCACTGTCATCCCGCTAACGATCCAGATGGTCATATGCCATGTTCAGAGCCTCGTCTCCCTCGCGTCCTCCAGGAGATGAAGGCAGTCCTGGATACGTCGTGACGGACAATCGGGTGTCAACCCAAAGCCAAGATGTCCCCTTTGAGCAAAGCGAAAATGTCCCCTTGGGAGGTTTTGGAATGGGAGGTTGGAAGGGGTACGTGCGCAGATTGGTGCTCCAACGGCGTCGGGGGGTGGCCTGTGGACAACCCCGTCGCCCCTCCCTCGACCGCCGGTTGCCCACAGGCTTCACGCGCCCGCGCGAAGGGGGGCAGGAACGGTCAAGACAAGACAGGGGGAGGGTGTCGAGGAGATAGCCCTGGAGAGGCCCGGTTCGGTTTGGGCCGGGTGATGATCGCTGGGGTGAGTGGCTGGAGGCTGACCCATCCCCAGGGGGCTGTGGATAATCAGGCGCCGGGCCATGGGCGGGGGGTTTGAGGCAGCGCAGAGTTGTAACCGCTCACGCGGTTGCAGTCCCGTCCCCTTGGCTGCGGCGCCGGAAGCCCTGGGGCCAACCCCACCGCTCCGAGGGGCGGGGGGTCAGCGGGGAGGTTGCGAGACAGGAGAGGAGGGGGAGTGTCTCCAGCGGTTCCAGGGGTGGTCTGGGGAGGGTTTGTACTTGGGGCGTTTGCGTTGGAGCCCACGGGCGGTCAATTGGGCGAATCAGACCATCTGGACCGGGGATAACCTGGACATCATGCGGGGCATGAGCTCCGCTTTCGTTGACCACAACGCGGCATTGGAGGGAGGTGAGACGACGGCGACGAGAATAGGTCTGGTCTGCGTCGTGGCGCTGGTGCTGTCCGGGTGCGGTGGTGGCGGCGTCGGCTTCGGTGGTGCGCCGGCAGGCCCAGCTCGGTGGCATGACCGCCGATGACCGCCCCGTCAAGGTGACGTTAACCCGGCGTCTAGCCTGGTGGCTGTTCTGGGCCCTGTGGGCATGGGTCATGGCGATGGCGGCTGCCTTTCTGTGGTCTCGGGTGGCCGATGACCCGGAGCTGGGCCATGCAGCACTCGTGCTGATCGGTTATGGCGGCCTCGTGGTGTTCAAGTGGTGGGTGATCGCCATCGGGATAAGCTGGGCGATGCACAGCTTCAAGCGGTGGTGGAAGGAATGACCGCCCTTGAACGCAAGCTGGCGGGCGCGGTGGTGGTGTTGACGGGGAACCCAAAGGCGGCAGGGTATGAGGGGACCAAGAGTGATTTTGCTGAGGAGTTGATGGAGAAGTATCCGGTGGCGTCGGTGGAGCCGAGAGTGACGCGGGATACGACGGCGGTGATTTACGACGGTTCAAGCGACGCGACGAGCGGACTGCAAAAGGCGACGGCGGCAGGTGTGTTCGTGGTGTCATACCAGGATGTGATCGAGGACATGGCGGCTGTTCCTCTGGGTGGGCGCGGGGGGACGAAAGGAAGGTGAACGGGGTGCGGCGCGGTTCAAGCTCAAACTGTTGCGGCGCGAGGTCCAGGGTTTGGAAAGACGGCTTGACGCCGTGCTCAATCCTCCGTGGCGTGAACCGCCCAAGCGGGACGCAACGGACCGTTACGCCGACGCGGATGATGGCGAGTGGTTTCGCCTACCACCACCGAAGGTGACGGACGCCGACATAGCGGCAAGCCTTACCGCCGTGGATGCCCATTTCAAGGCGGTCATAGAGCGAGTAGGTGAGGTGGAAGCGGCTTGGCTTGGTTTCGTCAGGGAGAGGGCATGGGAGATCAACGTGAGCGCCGCCCTAGTACGGACCGGGAAGCGCAAGGGAGCTGACGGTGAAGGCGTCGGCGGTTTCAAGTCTGACGCCGACATGATGCTGGCGTGGCTCCGGTAGCGCCCACCAGCCGCTTCCCTCTTCTGGCTTCGCCATCCCTTGCCCCCCTTCCTCAAAGGGGACATCTTAGCTTTGCTCATTAGGGGACATTATCGCTTTGCTCTAACAATGAAAGTAAAGTGATTGACATTGCGCCGCATCAGTGTTAGCTGCATAAATGACTTGGAGAAACCGCGGGAACAACCTGATAAGGGGTTATCCCCGAGAGATGAACCGGCTCAGCGTTGCGGCAATGGGCCATCTTCGGTTCGCCAGGACAAAAAGCCGACCTGATTCAGGTCGGCTTTTTTGCTTCATTGCCGCGTTCCCGGATGCGGTAGGAGTCAAGCCATGATGGAGTACAAGGGATACACGGCCACGGTGGAATTCGATGAATCCGTAGGCCGTTTTCACGGAAGGGTCGTCAACAGCGGCGCTTATCCCATCGCCACTTTCGAAGCAACCGACATCGAGGAGACCCGCCGCGAGTTCCACCGATCCATTGACGAATACCTCGATTCCTGCACGGAAGACGGCCTCAATCCCCGTTCCCCTGCCGTCGCCGGTTTCAGTGGAGGGACTTGGTGCGGGGACCGGTGAGGCGGGGGTTGCGGGTCCGGGTTTTCTTGAGCTCGAACATCAGCACGCGTTTCTTGAGCGGGTCGAACCGGATTCGCAGGGTGCGCCCGCCGATTTCCACGTCGGCCTCGCCTTCCTCGCCGTGATCCAGCTTGTGCAGGGCCGAAAGCACCGAGAGCCCCACCAGCGAGGCATCCACCTCCACCCACTTCTTGGTCTCCTGGCCTCCGCCAACCGATTTCAGATGTCGTCTTGTATCACTCGGCATGGCTTCCCTTTCTGCTCTTCGAGAGTCGCGTCATGACAGCGCTTGACGGGAAGTTATCAATCGACTACTATCATGTCAAGCCTTTTTTTCGTTCGAGAACTACATACCCCATGCCGAGGAAAAAGACAAGACTGCCGAAGACCGACCTCGCCCGCCGCCTCACCTTGGCCCTGACGGACCGGAACCCCCTGGAGGTGGCGGCGCGGGCGGGCATCTCCAAGACCGCGGTCTACAACTACATGGCCGGGGACCGGGCGCCGCAGTCCGCCATCCTTCAGCGCCTGGCCTCGGTGTGCGGGGTCTCCCTGGAGTGGCTGCTGTCCACCAGCGACCAGGTGCGGGACGTGTCCGGCCACGTGCCGGACGACCTGCCGGTGGTGGGGCGCGCCGGCGCGGGCCGCGGCGAGTTCTCCGAGGACGGGTTCCCGGTGGGCGAGGGGTGGCGCCGGGTGTCGCGCCCCTACGACCTCAAGGACGCCAACGCCTTCGGAGTCGAGGTCCGCGGCGGCTCCATGAGCCCGCGCTACGAGGACAAGGAGACCGTGGTGTGCTCGCCGGGCAAGGAATGGCACTCCGGCGACTACTGCGTGGTGAAGACCGTGAGCGGGGAGTACCTGATCAAGCGGGTCAAGCAGGAGAAAGGGAACCTGGTGCTCATCAGCATCGCCCACGGCTACGACCCCATCATCATGCCGCTCTCGGAGATCGCCGGCATCTACCGCATCGTCTGGAAGAAGGAACGGTAGGCGCCTGCCCGGGCCTTGTTCGCCATGCGCAGTCCGATCTGCTAGGAGTCCGCTCATGGGAGACTACACCGAAATCCTCTACGAGAAACGCCGCTCCGGAGCGTTGATCACGCTGAACCGGCCGCAGGTCATGAACGCCATCAGCCCCACGGTCCAGCACGAGATGTCGGCGGCGCTGGACGAGGCCGTGGCCGACCCCGAGGTCCGGGCCATCGTCCTGACGGGCGCCGGGCGCGCCTTTTCCGCGGGCATGGACCAGGGACCCAAGCCGGGCCGCCGGCGCGATCTCGAATGGCCCTACGGGGTGCCGGCCGGACAGTCCGCGTCCGACTGGATCGATTCCTGGCGGGGTCGCGAAGGCAACGAGTTCCTGCGGCTTTGGGAACTGGACAAGCCGGTGATCGGCGCCATCAACGGCTGGGCCATGGGCGCCGGCTCGTGGCTGGCGCTGTGTACCCACATCACCATCGCGTCGGAGAACGCCGTCTTCGCTCAGCCCGAAGTGCGCCACGGCTCCAACACGAGCTTCTTGTGGACGATGCTCGCCGGGGTCAAGAACTCGCTGCGCTACGGCCTGGTGGGCGATCACATCGACGCCCGGGAAGCCCTGCGCATCGGCTTGGTCATCAAGGTGGTGTCCCACGACCGGCTGCTGGACGAGTGCTTCGAGCTGGTGGAGCGCATCGCCCTGGTGCCGCCCGAGACGGTGAAGATCAACCTGTCCATCGCCACCCTGGGAATGGAGATGATGGGCCTGCGCGACGCCCTCATGCTGGACTCGCAGCTTTCGGCGCCGGCCCATGTGATGCTGCGGGAGGAGCACCGCCGCCCCCTGAACGAAGCCCGGGAGAAGAACATCCGGGAGTACCTGCAACTGCGCGACGGACCCTTCCAGCCCGAGCCCTTCGGACCGAGATCGAAGCCCAAGGAGTAGTTCCGCCGGCTCGTGACCCAGGACCCCAGGAGACCTCCCCATGTCCACCTATCAGAACCTTCTCTACGAGAAACGGCGCCGCGGCGCGCTCATCACCCTCAACCGTCCGGAACGCCGCAACGCCCTGAACGAGGCGCTGCTGGCGGAGCTCGACGCGGCCTTGGCCGAGGCAAAGGACGACCCCGAGGTGAGGGGAGTGATCCTCACCGGCGCGGGCGACTGCTTCTCCGCGGGCGAGGACATGTCCCGGGACGGCGCCCCCGACACGGTTTGGCCCCAGGCCCTGCCGGAGGGTGTGCCGCTGTACCGGGAGTTCGACGAGCTCCGGGACAAGGACCGCGAGGATATCCTGAGACGCCGGCTCTACCGCTGGGAGTATCCCAAGCCCATCATCGGCGCGGTCAACGGCTGGTGCTTCGGGACCGCTTCATGGCTGGCCCTCACCTGCCACCTCACCGTTGCCGCGGACGACGCGGTCTTCGGCCAGCCGCAGGTGCGGCAGGCCGCGGGCACGGACTTCATCTGGGTGCTGCTGGCCGGGCCCAAGAACGCCCTGCGCTACGCCCTCACCGGCGACCCCGTGGACGCCGGCGAGGCCCTCCGCATCGGGCTGGTCAACAAGGTCGTGCCCCGGGACGAGCTTCTGGAGGAATGTTTCCGCATGGTCGAGCGCGTGGCCCTGGTGCCGCCGGAGACGGTCAAGATCAACCTCGCCATCGCCACCCAGGGGCTGGAGATGATGGGGCTCCACAAGGCCTGGCTGCTCAACGCCGAGCTCAGCGCCATGGCCCGGCTTTCCAAGCGGGAGGAGTTCAACAAGCGGCTCGAGGACGCTCGGAAACAGGGCGGGCTGCGGGCCTTCTTCGAGGCCCGTGACAAGCCGTTCCGCCCCGAGCCCTTCGGCCCTCACTCCAGGACGGATTGACCGGGGAGGACGTGGAGCGTTCTACTTGACCGCCTCCGCCTCCTCCAGGGCGGCTATCTCCTCTTCGGTCAGCCCCAGCACCTCGCCCAGGACGTAAGGGTTGTGCGCGCCGATCCACGGCGCCGGGAGCGCGGCGCTGGCCCTGGAGCGGGACGGGATGCCGGGCAGGCCGTGGTGGGCGACCCGGCCCCACGGCGGCTCGTCGATCTCCACGATGTGGCCGCGTTCGCGCAGGTGGATATCGTAGTAGAGGTCCTCCCCGGACATGGGGATGCCCGCGGCCACCCCGGCCTCCTGCAGGCGGCGGAAGGCTTGGCGGGCGGTCTGGGTCCGGGTCCACTCCGAGAGCTTGCGGTCCAGTTCCTCCCGGTTCCGTCTCCGGCCGTCCCTGTCCGCGAAGCGCGGGGCGTCGGGCCATGAGACCGCGCCGATGACCCCGGCCATGGCCTGCCATTCTTCGTCGGTCTCGCAGGCGATGATGATCCAGTCGTCGTTCCCGGCGCACGGGTAGCAGCCGTAGGGGGCGTAGGGGCTCCCGAGTATTTCCCGGTATCCCAGCGTATCCCATTCGTTGCCGTTGACCGTGTAGTCCAGGATGGCAGGGCCCATCATCGCGCCCTGGGCTTCGAGCATCGAGGCCTCGATGAACTGCCCTTCCCCGGTACGCTCCTGGTGCTCCACGGCCGCGGCTACGCCCAGGGCCATGGTGACGGCGCCCACGCGGTCCGGCCAGGCGATCTTGCAGCGCGCCCGCATGGGCGATTCGGGATAGCCCCACAGCCGCATGAGCCCGGTGTAGGCCAGGAGCTGCCAGCCCCAGGCCACCCACGAGCGCAGCGGCCCTTCCCGGCCCCAGCCGGGCATGGACACCTGGATGACGCCGGGGTTCAGTTGGCGCAGCGACTCGTAGTCGAACCCGAGCCGCTCCATGACCCCCACGCTGAAGTTCTCCACCACCACCTGGGACCGTTCCACCAGCCGCCGGAACAGCTCCTTGCCCTGGGGATGGCGCAGGTTCAGGGTGCAGCCGAGCTTGGCCCGGTTCATGTCGGCGTGGGTGGCGCCGCTCCGGCCCCTGGCCGCCACCGTGTTGGACTCGATCTTGAGCACCTCCATGCCGTAGTAGCCCAGGATCTCGGTCCCCAGGGGGCCGGCGAACTGCTGCGTCAGGTCGGCCATGCGGAGTCCCGACAGCATGCCGTCGCCGGCGTCGGCCTCCGGCTGCGACGCCGCGGGAAGGGGCTTCCGGCCCTGCTCCAGCTCGGCCAGCACTTCCTGCCGGTGCTGGTCCAGCAGCGGCGCCGGACGGCGCACCCGCATGGGGGTCCGGGACAGGCGCATGGGGACGCCCGGCGCCCGGTAACGGCCGATGACCGGGTGCTCGATCTCCTGAAGCCAGTGACGCGCGGCCAACTGCTCGCCGTCCACGAACTCGCCCACGGTGTTGAGGGGAGCGGCGGAGAGGTGGCGGCGCTGGGCCTCGGCCACGAACTCGTCCGCGGTGAAGCCGCCGATGAACTCCGCCACCACCGCGGAGGCCTGGTCGCTGCGGGCGTCGCGGTAGGCCACGTCCTCCCATTCGGGCTCCGACAGGACCGTGCCGGGCATCCAGTTCCGGGTCAGCTCGCGCCACATGTGGGGCAGGTTGGCGGTGAAGTGGACGTAGCGGCCATCCTTGCAGCGGTAGATGTTGGTCACCGCGCCGCCGTAGGTCCTGGCGCCGGGCCGGCGCTGCATGCGGTTCTCCAGGGTGTAGCGCGCGATGGAGCTGCTGTTGGCAAAGGTCAACGCTTCCTGCAGCGAGACGTCCAGACGCTGGCCCGACCCGCTGCGCCGCCGGTGGCGCACCCCGGCCACCGCCAGCGTCGCGGCCACGCATCCCGCCACCTGGTAGGCCAGGTGCGAGGGCGCCGTGCACGGCCCGCGCCGGTCATCCCCCTGGCCGAAGAGGAAGCCGCCGGCGCCGTTGGTGATGGCGTCGCTGCTCTTGTAGTGACGGTAGGGACCGGTGCGGCCGAACGGCGTCATGGACACCGTCACCAGCGCAGGGCAGGTTTCCCGGAGCCACGCATCGGTGAAGCCCCGGGATTCCAGGGCTCCCGGCGGCGTGGCCTCGACGAAGACGTCCGCGGACAGCAGCAGCTTCTCGAACGCATCCCGGTCGCCGGCCGCGGAGAGCTCCAGCACCAGGCTTCGCTTGTTGGTGTTGGCGTGGATGAAGGGCAGGCTCCGCTCGACATGCTCGACGCCCCCGGCAAAGGGCGGAAGCCTTCGTTCGGGAGCGCCGCCCCGCGGCTCCACTTTGATGACGTCGGCGCCGAGGTCGGCCAGCAGCCGGCCCGCGTAGGCCGCGGGCAGGTCTCCCAGCTCCACCACCCGAAGGTGGGCCAGCGCCGCGGGCGCGCCGGCGCCGTTCTCTCGATCGGCCATGCAGTGACGCCTCGGCCCCTCGGGCTATACCTGGGGCTCGAGGATCTCCAACCCATCGAGCCGGTCGATGAGGTACAGGAGCCCGTTCTCGTCGTGGTAGACGTCGTTGCTCTGCACGGTGCTCTGCCCCTTGCCGGGCTCGGGCACGTAGTAGCCCACCTCTTCGGGCTGATACGGATTGGACACGTCCACCGCGCGCAGGCCGCCGCTGAACCAGGTGACGTAGAGGACTTTGCCGTAGACCTGTTCCGCGGGCTGATGCGCGCCGTAGCGATCCGTGGGCTCGCCGTTGGCAGGCGGCATGAACGTCGAGATGGGCACGGGACGGGTTTCGTCCGTGATGTCCACGACCCACATGAAGGCATAGGGCAGGGGCGCCGCCTTCTGGGCTTCCTCGTCGGTCACCACCAGGATGTCCCGGTCCATGAGCTTCTCGGGCATGGGCAGGGTGGTATGCGTGGGCGACGGGTAGGGCGGGCTCCAGTCGAGATGGCTTACGAGCCGAGGCCGGCTCATGTCGGAGATGTCCAGGATCACGAAGCCGCCGTGCCAGTAGCTCACGTAGAGGCGGTCGCCCCGACGGATGGGGTGATGGCAGCGGTGCAGGGTGCCCGGCCAGGTCGGCTCCTCGCCGCCGCCGACCCACTGCCCCGGCATCCACCAGCGGCCCACCTCCCGCGGGCTGGCGGGGTCCGCCAGGTCCAGGATCATGGCGATGTTGCCCACGTATCCTTCCATCACGGGCGAGAAGTAGGCATAGCGTCCGTCGAAGGTGAAGCGATGGACGCCTTTGGCCGCGGCCTTGAAGAACGACACCTCCCGGGGGTTGGACGGCTCCGAGACGTCGAACACCTTGAGGCCTCCCTGGGCGTCGTCGTTGTTCTCGTAGCGCTCGTGGTTGACGATCATGACGCCGTCGCGCACCGCGGCCTTGTGCGAGTGGATCCCCGGTGGCACGTCGAGCCGAGCCGCGAGCTTGGGATTGCTGGGGTCGCGCACGTCGATGATGGAAGTGCCGTGGGGCGGGTCCATGTGCCCCACGTAGGCGAAACCCTTGTCCACCTCGATCTTGCCGCCGCCGGGCAGGTCCATGCGGGCCACCTGCCTGATCTTGCTGGCCGTGCCGAATCCGTTGCCTGTCGCCATCTCGACTCTCCTTTCGCTCTCGGGTCGCGTATGCCGGCTCACGGCCTACATGCCCGATTCGTGCGGAAATGGCAATGAGGCAAATCGCAACGAGCCCTGTGTCTGGTGCGAGTGCGAGGATACGGCGTGAAAACGTTCGCGCCGTGAGGGGGTGACCGTGAGGGGGTGACTATGAAGGGGTGAAGTATGAGGTGAAGTCGAGTCGTGAGGCGCGCACGCCCCACGACTCGCGGATTACGGAGGGCGACCGACCCTGCGCCCCGTTATGCCGGGATGAGTTGCGCCCGCGGCCGGCTAGCGACGGCCTCCGAAATCCCGGCGCTGGGGCCGGGCCTCGTTCACGGTGATGGTGCGTCCTTCGAGCTGGGTCTCGTTGAGGGCGTTGACCGCGGCCTCGGCCGCTTGCGAAGTGCCCATCTCCACGAAGCCGAAGCCCCGCGAGCGGCCCGTGAACTTGTCGATGATTACCTGAGCGGATTCAACGGCGCCGTGGGCCGAAAAAACTTCCTCAAGCTGCATGTCCGTCGTCGAGTATGGCAACCCGCCAACGTAGAGTTTTCTGCCTTCCATGTTCTCTCCTTCTGAACGTTATGGCCGTACACCCTGTGCGCTAACTTCAAAGGGAGTCGAACATGGCAAGATTTTCTTCTGAACCACGATCCGGTCGGTCGGTCCTTCGAGTAGGCTTTGCAAGGTGAGACTGATGATAGTCTGTCCCCATGGGACCCATCCATATTAACCCTTCGGTCCCCAGGCGTCAAGCGTCGAAGTCAACCCCCCTCAGCCGTACCCCGGACCCGGGAAAGTGTCGCGGCCCCGGCTCAGAGCTTGTAGAAGTTCCTCGCGTTGTCCCCGAGGATCGCCTGTTTCTGCTCGTCCGTGAGCTCTCCCCGATCACGGATCTCGTCGATCTCCTCCATGCAGTTGTCCATGGTGATCTCGTGCGGGAAGTCGGAGCAGAACATGAACACCTCGTGCCCGACCCGGTTGACACAGTAGACCAGCACGTCCTCGTTGCCCTCGCATCCGATGAAGACCCGTCCGCCGCGGAAATAGTCGAGGGGCTCCCGTTTGAGCTGCAGGCCGCCGTACTCCACCTCGCGGTTCAGCCGGTCGAGCACCAGCGGAATCCAGGAGGTCCCGCCCTCGAGAAAGCCCACCCGCAGATCGGGGAACCGGTCGAAGACGCCTTCCGACATCATCCCGGTCATGTGGATGGCCAGCGGAAACGGCATGCCCAACGCCCGCGTCGCCGGAAAGACCTTGAACGAGTTGAAGCCCAGATCGCCGTAGCAACCGCCGTGGACGGCCAGGGCGCAATCGAGCTTTTCAGCCTCTTCGTAGAGCGGCCAGAACTGGTCGGAGCCGTAGTGTCGATCCAGCCCGTTGGACGGCAGCATGGCGCAGACCATGCCCAGGTCCTTGACCGCCCGGCGCAGCTCCGCGACCGCGGCCGGCACGTCCTGTACCGGGATGAGCGCAACCCCTTTGAGACGGTCGCTTACCTTCAGGTACTTCTCGGACAGCCAGTCGTTGTACGCCTGGGCGTAGGCCGCCGCCCATTCGGGAAAGTGCACCTGGCCGTAGGAAAGGCCGGCCGTGGGATAGAGCACCGAGCACTCGATCCCGGTCTTCTCGAGGAACTCGAGCCAGCGCTCGGGTCCCACGGAGGCGTCGAAGATCCCCTCCGGTTCGATGTGGCGGCTCCTCGGAGTGTGGAACTTGTCCAGACTCGGCAGCATCTGGCGGAAGCTCAGTTTGCCCCGGCCCAGGTACCTCTCTTCCACGTAATCGTTGATCTCGTTCTCGCGCTCCATGATGTGCCCATCGGCATCTATGAATGCTTGACCCATTTTCTCTCCCCCTTTCCGATGATTTCGGGATAACCTTTTCTTGCAACGGTCTGACGATGAATCGAGCGTGTCATGCCGGCTACGGCAATCGGCCGAGCCCCACAATAATCGTTCGCCGATTCCCCTGTCAATGGGTTGGAAGTGCCGTCAATGGGCTGGGAGTGTCGCAGTTTTGAGCGGGATACTCCCAACATCGGCCGGCGTTGACGCCCGCTCCCGGCGGACGTACACTTCCGGCCTCATGGCTGGGTTCAGGTCGCTATACCCGTTGTCGTTCCTCAGTGCCGCGCTCATTGCCTCCCCTTTCCTCTGGCCGATCCTCTTTCCTCTGACCTGGTTTGCTCTCGTCCCGTTTCTGATGGCGCTGGAGCGAGCCCGCGATTGGCGGCAGGCCCTTTGGGCAGGGGCGCTCACGGGGATGGTCACCGTCGCCCTGGGTTTTCACTGGCTGGTCTACACCATCCACGTGTTCGGCGGGGTCAACTATGCCCTGGCCGCGGTGGGGTTCATCCTGTTCGTGCTCTATTCGGCGATACCGTTCGTCGCGTTCGCGGGTTTGGTGCGCCTGTGCGGGGTGGGTCCTCTAGGGCTCTTTCCTCCGGCGTTCTGGGTCGTCGTGGAGTTCTGGTTCCCCAGCCTCTTCCCCTGGTATCTCGCCACCGGCCAGACCCAGTTCACTTCCTTGAACCAGTCCGCGGACCTGGTGGGCCACTACGGCACCACCTTCGTACTCCTTTGGTGCGGCGCCGCCCTTTACAAGGTCCTGTGCGCCCGCCGGGGTCAGGGAACGATGCGGTCGGCGGCGTGGGCCGTGGGGGCCGCGTGCGCCCTCCTTGCCGCTGCCGTGGCGTATGGACAGGTGCGGACGGTGCAAGTCAACGCCGCGATGGAGGCGGCCGAAAAGCTCGCCGTCGCCGTCATACAAGGGAACATCGCCATCGAACGGAAGGGCAAGACCGCGTTTCTGAAAACCAACCTACAAACCTACAAGGACCTCTCCGCGAGAAGCGGCGATGCGGACCTGGTCATCTGGCCCGAGTCCGCGGTGGAGAAGTGGCTGCCGGACAAGGCCGGGCGGATTCCCCGGGAACTGCTTCCGGCGCGCCATCCCCACGTGATCGTCGGCGCCGTCAGCTACCGGCGGCAACCCGGTAACCGCTACCGCAAATACAACAGCGCCATCGCGGTGGATCCCTCCGGCGCGGTGCTGGGCCGCTACCACAAGCGGGTGCTCCTGGCGTTCGGCGAGTACATACCCCTGGCTTGGCTCATCGGCGGATTGCCGGGCATGCCTCCCATCGGTGCCGGCTTCACACCCGGCGAGATCGAGAGCGCCTTCGTCTTGCCGCAAGGCGCGCGGGTGGCGCCGCTCATCTGTTACGAGGATCTGATGCCGGCGTTGTCGCGCCGCTTCGTCCGGAACGAGCGCGCCAACCTGTTGGTCAACCTGACCAACGATGCCTGGTACGGCCGCACCGTGGCGCCCTGGCAGCATGCGCGGCTGGCCCGATGGCGCGCCATCGAGACCCGGCGGGCGATGGTACGCGCCACCAACACCGGGGTGACCACGGTGGTCGATCCCGCGGGCCGCATGTCCGCGGCGCTGCCGCTGTTCACGGAGGGAGTGCTGACGGCCACAGTTCCCTTGATGGAGCTGGAAACGGTGTACGTACGCTACGGCGACTGGTTCGCCTGGGTCATGACGCTGATCACCGTGGCGGCAGTCGCGGTTGCAGGACGCTCGCCAGAGCGCCCAGCATATCATCCACCGTATCGGCGATGAGCAGCTTGTCCCGGTGCTTCTGCTTGAGGAATCCCTGCGTCACCGCGTGATCGAGGAAACGGATCAGGTAACCGTAGTAGTCCCGGACGTTCAGAACGCCGCAGGGCTTGGCGTGGATCCGGAGTTGCAGCCAGGTAATCATCTCCGCAAGCTCCTCCAGCGTGCCGTAGCCGCCCGGAAGCGCGATGAACCCGTCCGACAGCCCGGCCATCAGAGCCTTGCGCTCGTGCATGGACCCCACCACCTTGAGGTCGGTCAGACCCCTGTGCACCACCTCGTCCCTCATCAGGGCCTCCGGGATGATGCCGATCACCTCGCCGCCCTCCTCGAGGGCCGCGTCGGCCACGCATCCCATCAGGCCGATGGAGGCGCCGCCGTAGACCACCCCGACGCCTCGTCGCGCCAACTCGCGGCCTAGTGACGCCGCCGTCCGCGCGTATTCGTCCAACACGCCCCGGCTGGACCCCGAAAAGACACATATCCGTTTCATTCAAGCTCCCGGTATGGTTGGGTTCATCCGTCGCCGGAGGCCGGTCCAAGCCCGCGATGCCGGCGACGGTCAGGCCGGTGCACACCGCGAAAGCGGGAATCCGGCAACTACCAAGCCACTACCATATAGCAAGCCCGGGGTTCATTCTGGAGTTCGACCCGCGTTCTGGAGTTCGACCAGCGCCGGGCCCGGTACGGATTGCCTCAGGGATGTCTTGCCGGTCGCTCGCGAGCTCGGGCACACCGTCCGCCTGTACGAAGGCGCCTTGCGCCGGTGCGAGCTGGGACCGGATGCGCCGGCGGAGTTTCCGCACGTTCAAGTCAAGTCTTTCCCCGAAGGACGCCCCATAGTATAGAGGTCGGCATTGGCGTCCGTCCTTCGACTCCGCGTCGCTACGCTCGGGACCGATGGCGAGAGGCAGGGAACGGGGGCCGTTGCAGGGCCCTGTAAACGACGGAAGGAGCGAAGCGTGGCCGGAGACGAAGACGCCGACAGGCTCAAGGCCCGGAACCTCATCCGGGAGATCAAACGCGCCGGCATCCGGTTCATCGTGGCGTTGCCGGACCGCACCACCAGCGAGCACCTGCTAAAGACGATGATCGACGATCCCGAGTTCCAGGTGGTGCAGGTGTGCAAGGAGGACGAAGGGGTGTCCATCTGCAGCGGGCTCTATGCCGCCGGGCACCGGGCGCTGCTCCTCATGCAGTACACGGGCCTGCTGGACTCCATCAACGCGGTCCGCGGCGTGGCCATGCAGGGGAAGAACCCGGTGTGCATGATGGTGGGGATGCTCCAAAAGGAGCCTGGAGTCCCGCCCACGCAGTCCAAACGCTACGGGCTGCGCATCGTCGAGCCGATACTGGACGCCATGCAGGTGGAACACCATCTCATCGAAGCGCCCGGCACGGAGGACAAGGTGGTACCCACGGTGGAAGCGGCCTATGCGGAGTTGAGACCGGTGGCCATGTTGATCGGACGGGAGCCTGTCTGATGATGAAACGAGACCAATGCCTCAAGGTCCTGGCGCGCCACCGCACCGACGAGATCGTGGTGGCCGTGTACAAGGCGGCCCAGGAATGGATTCACATCGCGCCCAGTGACCTCAACTACACCTTTACCGGCGCCATGGGACAGGGCTCGTCCCACGCCCTCGGCCTGGCCCTGGGCCGGCCCGACAAACGGGTGGTGGTGCTGGACGGCGACGGCAGCCTGCTCATGAACCTGGGCAGCATCGTCACCATCGCCAACGCCTCGCCCAGGAACTTCGTACACTGCGTATGCGAGAACGGCACCTACGAGACCAACGGCGCCGTCCCCATCCCGCGCCACCGCGACTTCACCTTCACCGGCCTCGCCCGCGAAGCCGGCTATGCCAATACCTACACCTTCGACAGTCTGGATGACTGGGACCGGAACCTCGACATGATTCTCAAGGAGGACGGCCCCATCATGGTGGACCTCAAGGTGGAGCCGGGAGAGGACTACCCGGAAAACTTTCCCCGCCTGTACAGCCCCGACTACCGGGATCGTTTCCGCAAGGCGCTGGCGGAGTCGTAAGCGGCCCCGGTGTTGCCTCGCTCCCCGTCATCCCGGGCTCGACCCGGGATCCGGGCGGGGAGTAGGGTGGCCGAAACCGGCATCCTGCCCCGCCGCCCCCCCTGGGTCCCGGATCAAGTCCAGGATGACGCTCTATGCTTCCGGATTGATGACGTTCACCGGCGCCCCCCGGATGAACCCGATGACGTTGGCGAAGGCGCTCTGGTAGCGCTGGTGGAGGATCCGGTCCACCGCATAGCCCCGGTGGGAAGCCAGCACGACGTTGTCGAGGCCGCGCAGGGGATGCTCCGGCGGCAACGGCTCTTCATCATAGACGTCGAGACCGACCCCGCCCGGATGCCCCCGCTGGAGGGACTCGATGAGCGCTGCCTCGGAGATGATCGGTCCGCGCGCGGTGTTGATGAGCAGCGCGCCGGGCTTCATGCGTCGGAGCTCGGGAGCGCTGATGAGCCCGGTGGTCTCGGCGTTCAGCCGGCAGTTCACCGAGACGACGTCCGACTCTTCGAGCAGCGTCTCCAGGGACACCCGCCGCGCTCCCGCTTCCGCGGCCCGCTCGTCGGTGAGGGTCTTGCCGGTGGCCAGAATGTCCAGGTCGAAGGCCCGTCCAATGCGGGCTACCTTGGCGCCGATGCGTCCCAGGCCGATGACGCCCAGGGTCCTACCCTCCAGCAGCATGCCCACCGCCGGCGGCCAGGCGCCCTCCCGCATGCCCTTGCTCACCGAAGGGACCTGTCTTGCCAGGGCCAGCATCAACGCGAAGGTCAGCTCCGCGGTGGACGCGCCGGAGTCGTTGGGAGTACACGACACCACGATGCCGCGCCGCGTGGCCGCGGCCAGGTCCAGGTGCGGTATTCCGCGGCCGATCTGGGAGATGAAGCGCAGCGACGGCGCCAGAGCGAACTCCCGTTCCCGGAACGGCGAACGCTCCCGCATGAGCACCACCGCATGGGCGTCACCCACCGCCGCGGACCATTCCTCATCGGTGGTGAGTTTCCGCTCCACCACCTCGACGTCGGCCAACCCGGCCGCTTCCTCGTAAGCCGGCACCGTCGTGCAGAACCCCTCGTAGTCGTCCAGCACCACCACGCGAAAGCGATCTCCCGACATGACACCTCCCGTCCCGGAGCCGGCGTCCTGGGTCACCGCTCCGATTCCCGTTTGCTTACCGGATAATTCATTGTCACGAAAACCATTGTCGCGAAAACGGGCAACGCTACCCCGAATCCGTCAAATACGCGACTGGCACGAAAATGGCGATGAGGCCCCGCTGCGTTTCGGGGGCCGTTGCCCTTCTCGCATCAATCGGCGACACTCTTGTCTGCGTGCCGACACCACGGATCCCGGAGGAATACCATGAGCCGGTTGACCGAAGAGAAGTGCGTGGCGTGCCGGGCGGATGCCCCGGTGGTCACCGAAGAAGAAGTACATGAGCTCAAGCCGCAAACGCCGGAGTGGGCCATGATCGAAGAGGACGGCGTTCCCAAGCTGGACCGGCTCTTCAAGTTCGAGAACTTCACGCAGGCGCTGGCGTTCACCGCGGCCGTGGGCGACATCGCCGAGGCGGAGGGCCACCACCCGAGGATCGTGACCGAATGGGGCCGGGTCCGCGTCACCTGGTGGACCCACAAGATCCGCAACCTCCACCGCAACGACTTCATCATGGCCGCCAAGACCGACCGGGCCTTCGGCGGGGCAGGGTGACCGTCCCTGTCCCGATTGACACGCGGCGACGTCTTGCCGTATTCACTGGGCTACCAACGCCCTTCGTGGAGGTAACGCCATGGCAGCCTATCCCGTTCTGGATTCCGACTCGCACATCCGCGAAACCGTGGATGACTACCGCTCACGCATACCCGAGGAGTTCCGCCGCATCCGCCAGGGACTCTTTCCCAGCGACACCTGGGATCGCTTTCTCGGACGCATGGGGAAGCAGACCATCGGCGCGGACGGGTACACCGAAGACATGGACGTGGAGGGCATCAACCTCACCGTCACCTACCCGACCATGGGGTTGAACCTGAGCCTGGTGCCCCAGACCGATCTCCAGAAGGCGCTGGCGCGGGCCTGGAACGATTACATCGGCGAGATACAGCAGCAGAACCCCCGCATGAAGGGCATCGCCACCGTGTCCTTGAAGGACGTTCCCGCGGCCGTGGAGGAACTCAACCGCGCGGTCACCAAGTGGCGCCACCCGGGCGTGATGATCCACACCCACGGCCACAAGAAGAACCTGGGCGCCGAAGAGTTCTGGCCCATCTACGCCGAGGCCGAGCGCCTGGGTATCCCGGTCTGCTTCCACGGCAACTCCTGGGGCGCCGAGGGCCAGGACCGCTGGGAGACCTTTCTGCAGGCCCACACCGTGAGCTTCTCCTTCGAGATCATGCAGGCGTTTCTCGGCGTCGTCACCTCCGGACTGATGGAACGCTTCCAGAACCTGAAGGTCGGCTTCTTCGAGGCCGGGTGCGGCTGGCTCCCCTACTGGCTCGACCGCATCGACGAGCACTACGAGCGGCGCAGCGAGGAAGCGCCGCTGCTCAAGGCAAAGCCCAGTGAGTACGTCACCAGCGGGCGGGTGTACGTGAGCTTCGACCCCGACGACGCCATGCTGCCCTACTGCATGGACCGCTTCGGCGACGACTTGTGGCTGTTCGCCGCGGACTACCCCCACTGGGACACCATCTGGCCCAACGCCACCAGGGAAGTCCGCGAACGCACCGACATCACCGACGCCCAGAAGCGAAAAGTCTTCTTCGACAACTGCAACCGTTTCTACGGGCTGGGGCTGGAGGGCTGAGCGACCACCAAAGCATCGAGAGCCCGAAGGTCAGGAGGACCTCCACACCCTTCCGAGAGTCCACAACATGAAGCCAGCCGATATGCAGGAACCCGATGACCCGCGGCCGATTCCCTGACCTATCGAGCATTGCCGACAACGTGATCCAGGAAGGTCGAGCCGAGCTCCCGTTGGACGGCGAAACGCTCGACCAACAGAGCTTGCTGCAAGCTCGACAAGAGGTTATCTTAAGTTAAACTTGGAAAGAGGATGACCATGCTGGAAATGATCAGCGCCAAACAACTCCGGGAGCAATTGCAGGATGTCGTCGAGAAAGTGCGGCACGGGGGACGATTTACCGTTCTGTATCGAAGCCGTCCGGCTTTTGACATCGTACCGGTTGGCAATCCCTCGCTCGATAGCTCGCCGTTGGAATCGGACCCGCTGTACCGGGGTCCGGCCGTTGGGTCATCCGAATCGGGGGACGCTGCCGCCCAGCATGATGAGGTGCTATACCGGTGAGGCAAATGTTCGTGGATACGGCCGCATGGGTCGCGGCCGCGGATAGCAGTGACGCGGCGGGTTTGGCTGTGCGGAACGCTCGAGATGGATGGTTGTCGTCCGGCGGCGTGTTGACGACAACCGACTATGTGATCGACGAGACTCTGACCACCATTCGGTTTCGCATGGGACTTGATGCCGCCGAAGCCTGGTGGCTGCAAATCGACGGCTCGGCTCGACTGCGGGTCGAGTCCATTGACGAACCGCGAAGAGAACGAGGGCGGGCGCTCTTCTTTGGTTATCGGGACAAGGACTTCTCCTTCACCGATTGTTGCAGCTTTGTGGTTATGCGAGAGTTGCGAATTCGTCGAGCATTGACGCTGGACCGCCACTTCCGGCAGATGCGCTTTGAGGTTGTTCCATAGCTCGGTCCTCAGCCGGCGTGGTGGTAGAACTGCTTCGTCAGGCTTTCGGCGCCGGCAACGGCGCTTCCAGTCCCAACTCATCGGCCACGGCCTTCTCGACCGCGGTGTCCTTGAAGAAGTCCGGGTTGTTGCGGGTGTGCAGGCGGGCGGCGTTGGTGAACGTGAACTCCCGGAAATCCTGCTCCGTCACGAAGCCCTTCTCCACCATCTCGAACGCCTCGGGAACGACGTCCTGGAAATCGGGCACGTCGAAGTGCGTGAAGTCGGAGCTGAAGACCGGCTGGAGCCGCACGCCCATCCGGGGGTCGAAGGCCCACATGGTGGCCCGGTCGTCCGCCTCGCAGCCGAAAAAGAAGTTGCCGGAGAAGACGGCCCGGACGTCGGCTTCCGAGTCGATTCCCGCGGCCTCGAAATCGTCCACCACGTGCTCGGGCTTCGCGAGCTCTTCCAGGCTGCACTCCGGGCGGAATGCGTCCAGGTTGGCCATGATGGCGCCGGCGTTGGCTTTCAGCCTTTCATCGCCGTAGCGCTCGATGAACCCCCGCAGCTCGTCCACGCTGGTTGCGCCGGGGTGCTGCAGCCCGGCGCGACGGCGCTTCTCCCAGTGCTCGATCAGGTCGAAGCACATCTGGCAAGCCCAACTCACGCCGCCTTCCATGAACCCGAAATTGAGGCTCGGGTAGCGCCGCACCAGGCCGCCGAGGAAGACGCCCCGGGCGAAGGCGTGGTTCGATTCGGCGAAGTGGCCCACGTGGTTGTAGGTGAAGTTGCTGATGGAGGCGCGGTCGTGCCAGCGGCCGCTGCCCGAGTGCTGGGTTACGGCCACGCCAAGGCCGGCGCACCGCTGCCATAAGGGCTCATAGTCATACGGGCTGTCGAGGGCGATGTTGTCGCAGTACCAGGCGGCCTTCCGCGGGTCGATGCCCTCCGCCGCGCTCGGGATCTTCCGTTCCTGGTTGCCCCGCAGCATGATCGCCTTGAACCCGCGCTGCACGACCGCGTAGTCCAGTTCCGCGAGGGCCTCCTCCGGCGTATGGGCCGGGATGATGGCCACCGGCGCGAACCTTTCGGCATAAGGCGCGAACATGTCGGCCGTCATCATGTTGTAGGCGCGGACTCCGTAACGGTGAAGTTCATCGTCGGGAATGCCGTTGACGCTCAGCCCGAAGCTCGGATAGATCATCGCGAAGTCGATGCCCAACTCGGGCAAGCGCTCGTTCAGCAAGGCCGGCAAGAGTCCCGTGGCCTTGTCGAGGGTATCGCTGGTGACACCCCACCAGATCGTGCGACGCATGCGGTGGTGCCGGCGTTCCGGCCAGGTGGCCCGATACCATCCCTGGTTCCGGCGCCATAGCGCCCGGATCTGATCGACGGCCCCAGGGCCGCCCACTTCGCTCAGGTATTCGAGAAAGACCGGGACCGGCTCGATCCAGTGACCGTCGCCGTCGATCACCGGGTGCTTCAGCCCGTCATGAATCTTCGTTGCCCGATTTTCCATGGTCACGGCTCCTCCCGGCAGGGTACGTCCCCTGCGCCGGCGCTCAACCGGCGGGGTCGGCCTTCGCGATGGACGGTATCCGCGTACCTCCCTGCGCCGGCGCTCAACTGATCGACCTATGACACATTGCAGGCGCCCGGTCCATCTACCGGGGGGCCTTCTCGACGGCTTCTTTCCCGTCTTCCCGGACTGCCGGGCCATTGTCGCAGGCTTCGTGGTGCGGCGCTGCCTGGGTCGCATGCAGGGTCTTGTCCACCGCGGGTCTCACGAGTTCCGCCTGCCAGCGCAACAGACCCCCATCCGCCATGATCCCATCGACGGTTCGGGGCCGGTCCTGGACGATGGCCTCGACCGCGGCTCTGGGCGCCAGGGTCGATGGGGCGATCTCCAGTTCCCCGGCGACCCGGGCGCACTCGTTACGCAGCGCGTCGATCCGCTCCCGCTGGTCGATGGGCGGCTTGCGAGAGGGCGCGCTTCTGACCGGTTCCGGCCACTCCGAAGACGTCATGCCTTCCGCCCGAGCGACGGCCGTCCGGAACGTCTCCAGGCGGGAGCCCACGATGTTGCGGGGCAATTTCGGTCCCTGGGCCAGGGGCTCGCCGGGATGGGACTCGGTCCAATGGACCCATTCCAGCAGTTGCTGATTGCCGAAGACCTTGAAGGGCGGCCGGTCCAGGCGCCGGGCGTGCATGTCGCGCCAGCACCAGAGTTCGCGCAGGTAGGCGAGTTGGCGGCGCGTCAGCCGGCCGGCCCCCTTGATGCGCCAGGTTTCCTGTGGGTCACGCGAGCTGTCACGTCCGGTGGCGTCCACCATGGCGCGGCAACTCTCCCTGTGCCATTCCACTCGCCCCCGCCGTAGCAGTTCGCCGTGCAGGCGTTCGGCCAGCCGCTCGAGAAAGCGCGTATCGCTGGCGGCGTACCGAAGCTGTTTGTCGCTGAGCGGCCGGCGCGACCAGTCCGACTTCTGCTCGCCCTTTTCGATCGTGACGCCGAAGAACTCCTCGATGAGGGCGGCCAGCCCGACCCGCTCGGCACCGAGCAACTGCGCCGCGATCATGGTGTCGAACACTTCACAGCGCGGCCTGAAGCCCTTCCAGGCGCGCAACATGCGCAGGTCGTAGTCACCGCCGTGGACGATCAGCGGCCTTTCCGCCAACGCGTCGAGGAAGCCGCCCAGGTCCAGTGGGGAAAGGGGATCGACGAGGAAATGCTCGCCCCCGACGGAGACCTGGATCAGACAGACCTTCTCGAAGTAGCTGTGGAGACTGTCGGCCTCGATGTCGAGCGCGATCCGTTGGTCGCCCGTGATGCGCTGAATCACCCTTTCCAGCGCCACGGATTCGTGGACGTACACGTAACCCTGCGGTTCGCTCCCGCTCAACGACTCGATCCCTTTCATGGAGCCTCTTAGCTTGAACCCTCGAACAACGAAAACCAAGCCCTTGGTGAGTAAGTCGTGCCAGATTGATGATGGGATCATGGAATTGACACGATATGGGCGAAACGGGCAAGCGTGTCCTCACCGTGGACACGCTTGTGGACGTTCCGCCCGATTTGGGTGCCGCGAGCTACGACCCAGGGAGGCCAAGGGGGGCCGCGGACAGATCGGGCGTGGCAAAGACCTCACCGAATCAGGTTCAGAATCGGGTCCGTCAGGTAGGAATCGAAGGAGTAGAGGCCCAGGGACCTGGCGATGAGGCCCGGCGGCAGGGGGAACGCGAGAGCCATTTCCAGGCCGCCCCAGAAGAAGAGGTAGACGACGAAGCCGTAGAGGAGACTGGTGCCCCAGGACTCGTGGGCCTGGAACCGCAGAAAGACCGGGGGGATCAGCAACCCGCCCACCTTGAAGCCCAGGAGCCACAGGCCCACGGCGAAGGCCACGGCCCAGGCGGAGATCTGAAGCGTACGCAGGCGCACCACGGCCGGCTTCAGAGGAGGTCCGGCCTCCGTCGCCGGCTCGGCCTCTTGCGACGCCTGCCCGCGGACGGGCGGCCGGAGCCCGAGCCACAAGCTGTATGCGAGGTGCATCACCGCCATGGCCACCACCGGATAACCGATGGCCAGGGGGAAGAACCGCGTGCGGGCCGGCCAGTCTTGCGCTTCCCACACCGCCCAGGTCAGGAGCGTCACCAGCAACACGCCGATGGCGATGTCAGTCCGGTTGCTCACCCGGGTCCTCCTTGGGCTGGGCGCGCTTCGCCATCCAGTCCTGCAGCCCGGGCAGGAAGAGTACGACGAAGGCAATGCCGAAGGTCACCATGACGATGGGCCGCAGCAGGAACCAAAGTCCGTAGATCTCGTACGAGATGAACAGGTTCCGCTCCACCAGGGGTCCGAGTACCAGTCCCAGCACCAGCGGCGGACGCGGCCAGCCGTGGTTCACCATGACCACGCCGGCAACGCCGAACACCAGGGTGGTGGTCATGGCGAAGTAGGAATTGGTGTTGGCAAAGCCCGCCAGGTAGATGAGCATGAACAGCGCCGGAATCAACAGCGATCCGCGTATCTGCGTGATCTTCGCCAACTGGTTCAGGAACAGCAGGCAGAACGCGACGGTGATGATGTTCGAGATGACGATGAGCCAGACGAACGAGAAGGTCAGGGCCAGATGCTCGGTCAGCATCTTCGGCCCGGGTTGCAGCCCCTGGATGATGAAGGCGCCCAACAGGATGGCGGTGGTGGCGCTGCCGGGCACGCCGAAGGCCACGGTGGGGATCATGGCGGCGCCGATGCCCGAGTTGTTGGCCGCCCCCGGCCCCAGGACGCCGCGGATGTCGCCCTTGCCGAAGCCGCTGCGGTCCTTGGCGCTCTGGACGGCGTGCGCGTAGGACACCCATTGGGACAGCGCCGCGCTGACGCCGGGCACGAGGCCGAAGAAGGTGCCGATCATGCTGCAGCGGACGGTGATGCCGATGTGGACGAAGGTGTCCTTGACCCCCTGCCACACGCCTCCCAGCTTGCCCACCTTGGCCTCGGCGATGCTGGAGCCCCTGACCCACAGCTCCACGATCTCCGGCACGGCAAAGAGCCCCACGGCCGCAGCGATGAGGCCGAGTCCTTCCCAGAGGTGCACCATGCCGAAGGTATAGCGCTCGATGTTCTCCTGATAGTCCAGGCCGATGGTGGAGAGCACCAGCCCCAGTCCCCCGGCCAGCACCCCCTTGAGCTTGTTGTCGCCGCTCAGCGCGGCGAGAAAGCAGATTCCCAGGATCGCCAGCGCGAAGAACTCCGGCGACTTGAAGGACAGCACCAGCGGAGTGACGATGGGAATGGCGGCCGCCAGGGAGAACGCGCCGACGATGGCGCCCACCAGGGAGCTCATGAGCGCCGCGCCAAGGGCGCGGCCGGCCTCGCCCTTTTTTGCCATGGGATGCCCGTCGATGATGGTGGCGGTGGAGACCACCTCCCCGGGCACGCCGAACAGGATCGAGGTGATGTCGCCGGTGGTCCCGGTGACCGCGTACATCCCGAGCAGGAAGGCGAACGCCTGGACCGGGTCCATGCTGAAGATGAACGGCAGCATCAGGGCTACCGCCCCGGGGCTGCCGATGCCGGGCAGGATCCCGACGATGAACCCCAGGACGATGCCAACCAACATCAACAGGAACGTGGTCTGGTTGAAGACCTGGATCAGACCTTCGACGAAGGCTTCGAGCATGGTGCTACGGTAGCGAGAACGGTTGGTTCGCGGTCATCAGGTGCGAGTTTGGGGACTGCGGGTCCCGGCCCGAGACCGCCCTTGGCGGACGCGAACCGGGCCCCGCAATCACCCACGGTTCATTCGACGGTGTGCCGCCGGTCTTCAGCCCTTCTCGATGAGCGCTCTTATCCTGTTCATGACAGGCTCGGGAGTGCCGAGCAACTGCTCGACGATCTGGGCCACGTTGTCGCCGCGCCTGGGTTGCAGATCCCGTTTCTGCTTCTCGGCCAGCGCCTTGACCTGCGGATCGCTGTACGCTTTCGCGAACGCGTCGCGCATGGCCTCGACACGGTCCTTCGGCACTCCGGGCGGGAGCGTGTGGACGATGCTGATCTGGTTGGTGGCGTTCATCGCCCTCAGCATGGCCAGTTCTTCAGAGCTCTTGCCCAGTTCCTTGGCCAACGCCTCGGCCGCGGGGACGCCCTTCAGCAGACGGTGGTCCTCCTTGGTCGCGCCCGCGATGATGAGCACGCGGCAACACTTCGCCGCACCCTCGAACATGGCGATCTCGGTGCTCTTGGCGGTCTGGAAAGTCGTGCAGAAACCGTTGGCCTCACCGTTCTTCACCGCCAGGCGCTGGGCGCCGCCGCTGGGGAACCCGGTAACGGCCTTGAAGTTGCTGCCGAAGACGGCGTTGAAGATGATCGGTTCGAGGTGGGATAGGCCTCCCTTGTCGAAGCTCGACATGATCAGCTTCTTCTTGGTCTTCACCGCGTCGCTGAAGCTCTTCACGCCCGTATCGGTCCGCACCGCGCACATGGAATTGGCCCGGAACGCGCTGGCGACCCACTGGAACTTCGTGGCGTCGAACTTGATCCCCGGCACACCGCGAGCCTGCTTGAACACGAGGCTGCTGCTGATGGCCGCCATCACGGTGCCGTCCCTGCGTTCGTTGTTGAAGACCGTGTTGGCCGCCAGCATGCTGCCGCCGCCCGCTTTGTTCTGGACCACGATCCGGGGCCCCCCGGGAATGTACTTGTGCAGGACCGGCGCGATCAGCCGGGTGGTGAGGTCGGTGGTGCCGCCCGGACCGTAGCCGACGACAATGCGGATGGTCTTGCCCTTGTAGAAATCCGCCACCGCGTCGCCCCATGCCGGGCCCGCCAAAAGCAGCAACCCTGCCGCCAGAACGAGAACTCGTTTAACCATGCGATGCCTCCTCTCGGTTTTGATCGTGCGATTAACCGACTTTACGGCGAGCATGTCAAGAACCCTGCGCGGAAAAACATCGCCCCGCCGTCGCTCCCACGCGCCCCTCCGTCATTGCCGCAACCCCCTCCGTCACGCCGCGCCCCTCCGTCATGCCCGCGAAAGCGGGAATCCGGGCGGGGCGGGGCCGGGGAGGCAGCGCCTCCGCTCACGCCGTGCCCTCCTGCTCCTTCAGCATCTCCAGCGCCTGTTCCACCAGGCGCCGCCGCAGCCGGCGCTCTTCATCCGCATCGAGGGACGGGTCTCCGAACACGTGTGGAATGGCCCGTCCTGACAGGATCCGCCTGGCCCCGGTGTTCTCCGATACCGAAACGAGATTGGTCACGTGCACCGTCGGGATGCCGCCTCTTTCCAGTTCCTTTGCCATCGCTGCGCCGCAGCGAGTGCAGGTGCCTCAGGCGGAGGTGAGGATGACGCCGTCGACGCCGTCCTCCTCCAGCGCCGCCGCGATGTCCCGGGCCATGCCGGCCGCGGTCTCGATGGGCGTGCCGTTGCCGGTGGTGGAGTAGAAGCGCTCGTGCAGCGCGCCCAGGGATCCCTCCCGAACCGCCTCCCGAAGCACGTCCAGGGGAATCAGCCGGTTGGGGTCCTCGTTCACGGCCGCGGTGAAGAAGCCGCCGTGCACCGATTCGAACTCATCCGCGGTGAGGTGCTCCCTGCTTTCCAGCCCGTAGGCGCCGAAGTGGGTGGACAGATACGACTTGATTCCGTCCGGATTGCCCCGGGGCACGAGACCGCCGGTGGTGACCAGCGCCACCTTTGCGTTCCCGAGGTCCCGGATTCCCGGCGCCGCGGATACCTCCTCGATGGCCGGCAGCGGGATCTCCGTTTCCATCGGACCGCCGGCGAGCTTGGCCAGCAGCAGGTCCACGGCGCGTTCGGCCGCGGACTTGGACGCCCGCGTGTTCCACCGGCCGCCGCGGGGAAGCAAACCGTCTTCGCTGCCCGGAGCCACGGCCTCGCCGGCCAGAGCCTTCAGGATCAGGCCGGCCGAGCGCTCGAGGGCGGCGCGCATTTCGCCCGACCCCTCCCCGGTCCGGACCACCGGGACCTCGCGGCGGACCGAATCGGCGCCGGGATTGGACGGCGACATGGCGGTCAGCACCGGGATGCCGAGCTCGGCGCTCGCTGCCCGGCAAACCGCGGCGCAGGCCAGTCCGTGACGGCCCGAGCCGAAGGCCGGCCCGGCGAACAGGAAGTCGGGCCTGGCCGCCGCCATGAGCTCCAGCAGCCGGGCCGTGGCCTCCTCCTCGTTCTCGGAGAAATGATCGTCGCCGCAGTAGACCGTCGCCACGATGCGGGCATCCTCTCCCAGCAAGGATTGCAACAGCCTGCCCGGCCCCGTGGCCCCTTCCAGAACGCCCGGTGGCGCCCCCGCGCTCTCCTCGCCGCCAAGGCCGGCAAAGAACTGGTTCACGTAGTGGACGATTCGTTTCATCTTGCCTCCCTACCCCGCGCGGGCCATCAGCGTGGAGCCGCCGATGGGATCGATGGCGCCGATGACGTTCTGAACCGGGATCTCCACCGCACCGGCCACGTCTCCCTGGATGGCGCCGAGAAACGCGTCGCCGCCGATGACCCGGTCCATGGACTCGTCGAGGCGCACCTTCTCGGGACAGTTGCCGACGCTCACCATGGCATCCGCCTGAGGAGCGATATCCACCATCGCCGTGCCATCGTCACCGGCCTCCTCCTTGGCCACGAGCACCGTGCGCAGGCCGGCCTCTTCGCAGGCCCTGCAGGCCAGCATCAGATCGACGTCCGCCTGACCGCCCCCGTCCTTGGTGATGACCACGGCATCCGCCTCCACCACGTGCCTGAGCAGCCGCGCCGCGTGAAAGGCCGTGGCCGCCTTCTCGTCGTAGGTCGCGTGGTGGTTGGCCAGCACCATGCCCGCGAACACGATCTCCCGGTTGTGCCGGCGGTAGAGCTCCCGGATCATGGGATGGTTCAGGATGTCGTGGGTGGCGTTCTTGGTGGGCTTGGTATAGCCGTCGTTCACCAGCGCTCCGTCCAGCAGCTCGTTGGGATGCACCACGCTCGGCACGATGTCCCTGGTGCTCTGGCCGTAGAACAGCTTCTGGCGGCCGATGCCGTGGGAGTACGCGAAGCTCAGGTAACCGATGCGCGGCAGGTCCGGCGGCGCGGTCCGTCCCGGTTCGAGGGAAAAGGCTTCCGTGCGTGCGGGCTCGACCTGCTCCGTCGTCCCGGCCAGGAAGACGGCCGCCCGAAGCCCCGCGCGCATGAGCGCAAGGCCGAATTCCCCGGGGTCCGATCCCTCCCGCGGCCTGGGCAGGACTATCAGACCGGGCATTCGGCCGAACCGGCTCAGCTCGCTGCCGGGGCCGTGCATGTCGATGATGGCCTCCTCGGACCTGGGGAGGGAACCGGAGGTCACCACGGCCACGCCGTCCAGCGCACGGGTCCGTCCGAGGCCGCACTGGGACAACCGCCCGAGGCTTCCGGGAAACGCGCTGCCGCGTTCCGGCTCCTTCCAGCGAGGCTCGACGATGTCCACCACGTGGAGGACCCGGGTACGCTCCCCGGGCCGGACGATGTTCAACTCCACGTCGTCGATGAGCGGCTCCGCCCGCAACTCGTCGCGCAGCGCCTCTCGGTTGACAATGAGTTCGCCTTCCCGATATTCGGTGTTGGCGCCCCAGGAAAGGGACCGGACAGGGTAACGGGCCAGCTCGAAATCCACGTGATCTCCTCGGCCTGATGTTCCGTATCGGTTCGCGGCAAACCATGTGTATCAAACCCGGCCGTGCAGTGCGAGCACCCGACCGGCAGAGCAGCGCCACGCAGTCAGTTTCAAGCTGAAGACGTCGCGCCGGGGGTTTGGCTGTGCGAGCGCCCGGACCGGCAAAGCAGCGCCACGCAAGGCCGAGGTTGCGAACTTGACCCATCCCGAAACGAACATGGCGGACGAAGCGGCGCTGGAGCCCGATCTCGCCATCTGCGACCCGCACCACCATCTGTGGCGGCGTCCCGACAACCCTTACCTGCTCGACGACTTTCTGCGCGATGCCTCGAGCGGCCATTGCATCGTCACGAGCGTGGCCGTGGAATGCGGCGCCATGTACCGGGACGGCGGGCCGCCGGAGCTGCGGCCGGTCGGGGAGACGGAGTTTCTGGAGAGCATCGCGGCGGAGGCTTCGCTTGCGAAGGCCGGCACCTCGGTGGCGGCCGGCATCGTGGCCTATGCCGATCTGACCCTCGGCGACGGCGTGGCCGCGGTCCTGGAAGTGCATCTGGAGGCGAGCCCCGCCCGGTTGCGCGGCATCCGTTATTCCACCATGTGGGACGCCTCGGACTCGTTCCGAAGCGTGCCAAGGCCCGGCCTGCTCCGGGACGCCGCGGTTCGCAAGGGCCTGGCCTGCCTGCAACCCCTCGGACTGAGTTTCGACGCCTGGCTCTATCACCCGCAGCTTGGCGAACTTGTGGAGTTGGCGCGGGAGTTCCCCGACCTGCCGATCATTCTCGACCACGTCGGCGGACCGCTGGGGCTCGGACCCTACGAGGGCCGTCGCAACCAGGTGTTCCAGGCCTGGAGCGCCGACGTTACCGCGCTGTCGTCGTGCCCCAACGTGGCGCTGAAGCTGGGCGGCGTCGGTTCCCTGCGCTCGGGTCACGACTGGCACCGGCGCGCGCCCAGGCCTGGCTCCGCCGAGCTGGCCGAGGCCATGCGGCCCTATTTCGAGCTCTGCATCGAGAAGTTCGGCGCCGACCGTTGCATGTTCGAAAGCAACTTCCCGGTAGACCGGATATCCTACTCCTATGTGTCCGTGTGGAACGCCTTCAAGCTGATGACCCGGAGCTACTCCGACGCGGAGCGCGCGGCGCTGTTCCACGGCACGGCCGCACGGGTCTACCGGCTCACGCAGGGTTTGCGAATACGTTCATGAAGATGCGCAGGAGTTGCTGATGAACGACGACAAGGTGCTGTACGAGGTCAGGCAGCAGACAGCGTGGATCACGCTGAACCGCCCGGAGGTTTTGAACGCCATCGACGAGGATATGCGCCAGCGCATCATCGAGTTCTGCGGTCGGGCGCAAGCGGACCGGAACGTCCAGGTGGTGCTCTTCCGCGGCGCCGGCGAAAAGGCCTTTACCGTGGGCGGCGACCTGAAGGAGCGCGCCCGGCGCAACGCCGGTCCGGCCGCGGCATCGGCTTCTCCGCTGGAAGCCCGGCAGGCGAAGCAGGCGCCCGGCACGCACTCGCCCATCGACGCGGTGGCCGTCATCCAGAAGCCCACCATCGCGTTGCTGCACGGCTACGTGGTGGGCGCCGGCCTGTTGATCGCCATGGCCTGCGACATCCGCATTGCCGCGGACAACGCCCGGCTGGGGGTCACCGAGGTCCGGCGCGGCTTCATGCCGGCGTCGGGCGGCACCCAACGGTTGGCCCGCCTCGTGGGCATCGCCAAGGCGCTGGAAATCTGCCTCTCCGGCGAGTTGATCGACGCTCAGGAAGCGTACCGTATCGGGCTCGTCAACAGGCTGACGTCCGTGGGGGAGCTTGCGCGGGCAGGCGAGGAGATGGCCGCATCCTTCGCCAGGGGCGCGCCGCTGGCGCTCAGGTACATCAAGGAATCCGTCCACAAAGGCGCCGGCATGCCGCTGGAACAGGCGCTGGGGCTGGAGTCCGACCTTGCCACCCTGGTCCTCACCACCGACGACAGCAAGGAAGGGCCGCGCGCCTTCGTCGAAAAACGCCCGCCGGTTTGGCAGGGCCGCTGATTCGCAAATTGACTTCGATACGGACCGCAAGTGGTGTATGGTACGGGCCGCGCTATAGTAGGATAGGACAGTACCACTACAGGACATTACACTAGCGTGTAGAGGAACCCGAAAATGCTCAGAATCGATGCGGACGCACACGTTCTCGAAACCGAAGAGACCTGGGAATTCATGGACGGCGCCGACCGCAAGCACCGCCCCGAGATCGTCGGCTCCCTCAACGGCGCCGGGTCCGTGGACGAGTACTGGCTGGTGGACGGCACGCTGCGGCTCAAGTCCCGCAACGTGGGCAAGGACACGCCGCTGGAGTCGCGCGAGCTGCGGGACGTGGCGGCGCGGCTCAGGCACATGGACGAGCTCAAGGTGGACATCCAGGTCATCTTTCCCACCATCTTCATCATCCCGCTGACGCCCCGGCCCGAGATCGAGCTGGCGTTGTGCCGCAGCTACAACCGCTGGATGGGGGAATGCTGGAAACAATCGGACAACCGCCTGCGCTGGGTGGCAGTGGCGCCGCTGCTCAGCATGGACGAGGTGTACGAGGAGGCCCGGCTGGCCAGGGAGAACGGCGCGGTGGGCATCTACATGCGCGGCTCCGAGGGCGAGCGGCTCTTGAGCGATCCCTACTTCTATCCGGTGTACGACGCCGCGGGGAGACTGGACATCCCGGTGTGCATCCACTCCTCCAACGGCAGCTCCGTGCTGTACGACTATTATCGCTACGAGACCGTGGGCTTCTCGAAGTTCAAGCTGGTAGTGGTGGGAGCGTTCCACACCATCGTCATGGACCGTATCCCCGAGCGGTTCCCGAACCTCAAGATGGCGTTCCTGGAAGTGGGCTCCCAGTGGCTGCCCTACGCGCTGAGCGACCTGTACAAGCGCGCGCACATGCAGGGTGAGGCGTTCGACAAGAAGGAGCTGCTGGCACAGAACCGGATCTGGATCGGTTGCGAGACCAACGACGACCTGCCCTACGTCATCGACACCGCGGGTGCGGACCACTTGGTGGTCGGCACCGATTACGGCCACGCCGACAGCGCCACCGAGCTGCTGGCCCTGGACGGCGTCGCCAACGACCCGCGCCTGACCCCGGAGGCCGCGGCCAAGATCACCGGCGGGAACGCCCGCGCCCTGTACAACCTCTGAGGCCGGCGGGAACCCTGCCGCTACTCTGCGGCCTCGATCTTGTCCTGCGTGCGGAGCTCGAAGTCCGAAGCATCGTGGCGTTCGCGGAGTTGCTCTTCGAGCGGCCCGCTGGTCCGGTTGACCTTGCGGCCGCGGACCACCGGGTCACGCGCCGCGATCTCCTCGTACCAGCGCACGAGGTTGGTATACGACTGCGCGTCGAGGAACTCGGCCGCGTCATAGAGCCGGCCGGTGGTGAGCACGCCGTACCACGGCCAGATCGCCATGTCGGCGATGGTGTAGGCGTCGCCGGCCACATAGCGCGTCTCGGCCAGCCGCTTGTCGAGGACGTCGAGTTGGCGCTTCACCTCCATGGTGTACCGGTCGATGGGATATTCCATCTTGGAGGGAGCATAGGCGTAGAAATGCCCGAAGCCGCCGCCGAGGTAGGGGGCGGAGCCCATCTGCCAGAACAGCCATGACAGGCACTCGGCGCGGTCCGACGGGTCATCCGGGATGAAGGCGCGGAACCTGTCGGCCAGATAGAGGAGGATCGCGCCGGATTCGAACACCCGCGTGGGTCTGGGCATCGAGTAATCCACCAGCGCCGGGATCTTCGAGTTGGGATTGATGGCGACGAACCCGGACCCGAACTGATCGCCCTCGCGGATGTTGACGACATAGGCATCGTACTCCGCGCCGGTGTGTCCGGCTGCCAGCAACTCCTCGAGCATGACCGTCACCTTCACGCCGTTGGGCGTTGCCAGCGAATAGAGCTGGAGCGGATGCCGGCCGCGCGGCAACTCCGCCTCGTGCGTCGCGCCGGAGACGGGACGGTTGATGGAAGCGAACCGGCCGCCGTTCTCGCGTTCCCATTTCCAGACTTTCGGAGGTTCGTAGACTGGGGTATCCGTCATGGCGTCGTCCTCTGTAAGCGTCTGCTTCCGGTGTGGTGAGACACCACACCAAGTCCACTGCGTGAGATGTTCTTACTCTTTCCTACTCTCGGTTCCTTGCCCTCAGCTCCCCCGCGCCCTGGATGGTCGAGATCAAGCGTTTGCCACCGGTCGTACTTGAACGGCATGGACGGCAGCCCGCACTTCGTCGTATATGTCCACATCGAGTGCTTCGGCGACCTCCAGCGTTACGGCAAGCGCGTAAGGGATCTCGTCCTCCAGGGTTCCAGCACCGGCCTTGCAGCTCACCTGAATCTCCAGGTTTTCGCCTTGGACAAACCCGCCCGCCCTTTCGCCTTCGAGGAGTCTGCGCCGTAGGAGCTTCTGATGCAACAACAGAGAACGGCCAGCGGGGTTGGCGAAGCGATTGTCAGTGTGGAGGGTCGAAAAGTGGCAGCGAAGGAGTCCGAGATGCCGGAGTGAGAACTCGGGATGGTTCCAGCTACGCTCAACATCGGCGAATGGCCCCTGTTGTTGGATGACAGCGGTCTAAACCAGCGTTTATCTCGCCATCATCGGCTGCAACCGCTTGACGTTGAGCGCCAGACACACCAAGTCCCACTCCCCTTGTGCTTTCCTCAGCCCCGCACACTGAAACGGCGAAATCCCAGCACATGCTTGAGCCACCCGTTCGGCGCCTCGGACAGCCACTTGCGCGCTCGATATATCTCCCGACCGGTGGCCGTGGCCAGCTTCTCGGCCATGCGATGGGTCGCCGGATGCTTCTCAGGATTAGCCGCCACTCCCTTCTTACCCTCTCGGCCCGACGCCACGTAGCCCTCGATGCCCCGTGCCTCCAACTCCTTCAAGTCCTGCTCGTTGCTATACCCCGCATCCGCCAACACCGTATCCGGTCGCCTCTTGAACGTCGCTTCCACCTCATCGAGCAGTGCCGGCATCTCCCCTTGGTCGCTCCCGTTCGCCGTCAACTTCGTCGCCACCACCAACTGTCTCTCCCCGTCCACCGCTACCTGTGCGTTGTAGCATTCCGCTCCTGCCCCGGTGACCGGCCCCGTGCCTCATCCGCCCCCCGTTGCCTGGCCTCCAATCGCTCCTTCGCCTTCCCTATCGCCGCCAACCGATCCTCCCGCCGTCGCAACTCCTCGGGCAATTCGTCCCCCCGAAACTCCTTGCCATAGCGCGCATCCTCCCTTGCGTCCGCACTCCCCGCCTTGCGCAAGATCTCTTCGATCTCTCCGGCCACACGCCTCTGCTCCTTCACCATCCGCCCGTAGCTCATGGCCTTGCGCTTCGACGCATTCGCCCGTACCTTCGTCCCGTCTAGCGACAGCTTCCCGAATCGCACCAACCCCAACTCCCGCGCCAAACGAACCACTTCCACGAACAGACTCTTGAAGTCCTTCAAATGTCGCCGCCGAAACTCGCTGATCGTCCGATGGCGAGGAAAGTTCCCCGCCGCCAACATCCGAAACGCCACATCCTCCTCCAGCTTCCTCGCTATCCCCCGCGACGAAAATACCCCCGTCGCATACCCGTACATCAGCACCTTCACCATCATCCGCGGCTCATACGAAGGCGCGGCCATGTAGGGGATTCGCTAGAACACGTCGCTACCAGCCTCGGGCACGTCCACGTCCGGGGCGTTCACGAGATCGGCAAGGCGCAGCCGCTTGCCGGTGAACCCGCGGGCGATGGCCGCCATCTGTCCAGGGTATCGCGGGTGCGGACGTTATGTCGTCCGGCGACCTCGTTGACGTAGCGCTGGAGGTGCTTCGCGCTCATCCTGTGGTAGGTGCCCTTGTAGCCGCGCTTCAGCAAGCTCCAGAAGGACTCGATGCCGTTGGTGTGCGCCATCCCGTCCACGTACTTACCCACGCTGTGTTTGACGGTCTGGTGGTTCGGCAGGCCCTAGTAGGCGCGGTGCTCGTCAGTGAACACCCGCGCCCTGGCGGCCGTCTGGTCCACAGGACGAAGCCCTGAAGGGTCGGGCCATCTATGCTTGCACCACGGCGGCTCTCACGGTGTTGCTGTCGCGATCCTTCATGCCCACCGCGCCGCGTCCCGTCTTGAGCTTCTTCGAGTCGTGCTTGTTGCGCTCCTTCCCGCCCACGTAGGTCTCGTCCACTTCGACGGGGCCGCGAAAGCCAGCGCCGGCAGTGCTGGTGTCCCAAGCCTCCCGAATCCTGTGGATCATGAACCACGCGGTTGGCTGGCTGACCTGGAGGTCCCGGTGCATCCTCATGAAGGAGACGCCCTTCAGGTTGGTGCTCATCAGGTAGTTGGCCACCACCCACTTGCAGAGCTTGATGTTGCTCGCCTCCATCGGGGTGCCGATCTTCACGCTGAAGTACTTGCGACAGTCCGTGCACCAGTAGGGCATCGGCTTCTCGTTCGGAACCTCGCAGGTGTTGGTGGAGACGCAGCGCCCGCAGTACCGGCCGTTGACCCACCGGACCTTCTCGAACCACGCACGGGCCGAAGCCTCGTCGGGGAACATCTCGAACAGTTCGAAACCGAGAGCCCCTTGCGATATGCCTTGCTTGGTGCCTTGTGTGCTATCCTTGCCCACTCCCTTCAATTGATATAAAGGATGGTAGCGGGTTTGTCAGATTCATCAATAATTACGACAGATTACAGCAAGATGGTGGTGTCACCGTTTATGCGCTGGACTCGACCCTCATCGATCTGTGCCTGTCGGTGTTCCCATGGGCACCGTTTCGAAGGACTAAAGCAGCGGTCAAGATGCATACTGCGAGGCCCTATTCCGAGCGTTATCCACATTTCTGACGGCAAACTGCATGATGTCAACGTGCTTGATCGGATGATTCCGGAACCCGCAGCCATCTACGTTATAGACCGCGCCTATTTGGATTTCAAGCGTCTGTTCATGCTCCATCAAGTCGGCGCCTTCTTCAGCACCAAGCGATCGAGGGCAAGGTATTATCTGCGACCAGACGGTTGCACTGTCGGGGTTCTACAGTCCAAAGAATTATCCGCTCCATCTGCGGCGCATTCGCTTCAAAGATATCGCGTCAAAGAAAACCTGATTTTTCTCACCAATCTGTTGGCCTCTCCAGCAACTACCATCTGTGCTCTGTACAAAGTCCGCTGGCAAGTCGAGTTGTTCTTCAAGTGGATCAAGCAGCATCTACGCATCAAACAGTTCTACGGTACTTCAGAGAATGCTGTGAAGGCACAAATCTGGGCTGCCGTCTCCGTCTATGTGCTCATCGCCATTATCAAGAAGCGCCTCAACCTTGATGGGCTCCCTTTACACTTTGTTACAGATTCTTTCAGTCACCCTGTTCGAAAAACTCCCTCTCAATAGGGACTTTTTCGATACCCACTACACTATGGCAAAGAACACTTCTCCTAACCAATTGAATTTGTTCGATAATTAACCGGACAGTAGTGATAGTAATTCCCTTTTCGTCCGATAGATCAAGGGGTGCGTCATGAGTCAGATCATACTCTTTGAACTGAGCGAAGTACCGTTCCGGGTATTGGACTATTTTGTACAGGTCAATCCCACTTCCACGTTGGCGCGCATCATGCCATCGCTTCATCAATACGAGACTTATTCGGAAGACGTCACTTCGCTCATGTCATGGAAGACTTGGCCGACCACGCACCGTGGAGTCATCGACGAGAAGCATCTCTTGCACAATTTCGGTCAAGACTTGACCGAAGTCAACAAGGTCTATCCTCCGCTCTGGCAGGTATTGACGCAGAACGGCATTCAAAGCGGGGTCTTTGGCAGCCTGCACACCTATCCGCTGCCTGAATCACTGGAGAACTACACATTTTACTTTCCGGATACTTTTGCGGCCGGGGCGGATTGCTTCCCCGATACGCTGTCAACGTTTCAGGCCTTCAACCTCGCGATGGCCCGGGAATCAGCGCGAAACGTCGCTCGGCGCATTCCCTGGAGATTGGCGATGAAGGTGATCGCTAGAAGCCCATGCCTGGGGCTGCGACTGAGTACCTACGGAGAAGTCGGTAGGCATCTCATCTCTGAGTGGGTCGATAGCTGGAAGAAGACACGCAGGCGTACTTATCAGGTAGTCCTCGCGTTCGATATCTTTATGAAACAACTCCGATCTACGCGCCCGCAGTTCGCGACGTTCTTTTCAAACCATGTGGCGTCGTCGATGCATCGCTATTGGGCGGCCTGTTTTCCCGAAGACTACGATCATTTCGAATTCTCCGACGATTGGGTGGCAACGTATTCGCGTGAAATCCATTTTACGATGTTGAAATTCGATCAGATGTTGAAGACGCTCCTCAAATTCGTCCATGGCAATCCCGGATACGCGCTATGGATAGGATCGAGCATGGGACAGGAGGCGACCATCGCCAAACCGTTGGAGACGCAACTCCGCATCAGAGAACTCGACAGATTCATGGCGCAACTCGGGCTGGAAGAGGCCGATTGGGAGATAAGAGCCTCCATGTTCCCAGACTACAATTTCGTGGTGAATGAAGCAAAAGCGGAAACTTTTCGCAACAAACTGGAATCGCTCATGATAGACGACGACGCAGTGGATTGGGTGGGAGCCGACAAGAACTTTTTTCGAGTCCTCCTTGGACACGAAAATTTTCACGAGAGACCGCAGTCTATACGGCTGGGTGGCAGAGAGATTTCGCTCGAAGCGATGGGACTTGAGAATACTCGGATTGAGGACATGTCGAGACCCACCGCATACCACGTGCCGAGAGGTATCCTCCTTATCTACGATCCCAACAGGACCGTTCCAACAAAACAGGGTTTGAGGCCACAGATATCGACTTTGGACATCGCTCCGGCAATCCTGAAGAACTACGCCGTTCCGGTACCGAGTTACATGAAGACCCCTGCCCCGATCTGTTGATGATCCGGTCCATTCTCAGCCGATGTCCCTCAATGCACTATTGGGGGAGTATGGGTGCTCGCTGAGGCGGCTGAAACGCTCATGGGCTGTCGAGACGACCACCCCGGAGGATGAAAGGGTGAGGTGGTCTCGGCTGACCAGACGGCCACGACCTTGGCCTCGTGGGTCTTGGCGGAGCCGTCGGGCTGCTTGCCTTGGCGACATTGAGTCTTGGCCTTGCGCATGGGCACAACGGTGCCGTCGAGACCGAGGTAGAGGGTCTGAGCCTAGCGGAGCTTGAGCTCCTTGTTGAGGAGACTGGCCATGATCGTTTTGCCCGCGCCCGGGTCGTCGGCGAGCAGGAAGCGCAGACTCGATCAGAAGCCTCAACTTTTCCGGATCCGCAGGACGTGCCGCGGTGGTGTCTTCCGCACCCTCTCTGGCGGCGAAAACGACCGTGGCCTCTTCGGAGGAAATGACCGCCTCTTCGAGCGTGCCGTCGGGCAGTCGGACGCGGCATTCGTAACCAGTGGAGCCGTCAACGCCGAGCGGCCTCACGTCCTCCAGGACGACGGGTACGTCGAAGTGCCCCGGCAGGGAAACTCGGCGTCCGAGCTGCGCTGAAGGATGAGTCTCAGCCATTGTTCCGGATACCGTTCTCCGCCGTTCCCTTACCCCTCACCCCCGCCAAGGCGCCCTGCCAGCCCCACGGGTTGGCCCGACGCGCACAGATCGTCCTGGCCTGCGCCCAAGGCGCGCCCAACGCCGCCAGATCGAACGATGGGACTCGTCCCCGGGCCATCAACCATAGGCGGTCGTCGTTTCGGCCATCCTCTCAGCTCCCCCGCGCCCTGATTCGGCGATACCAGGCCACGTAGTCGGTCACTGCCGCAGGTATGTCGTATTCGGCGTCGAAGCCCAGTTCCGTGCGGGCGCGGGTCAGGTCCAGGAAGACCGACGACGTCTGTGAGGTGGCCACGCTCTCGTCCACGCTGAGCCTGGCGCCGGGGACCACCTGCTTGAACACGTCGATGAGCTCTTCCGCGGTATAGGGCCGGCCGATGCCGATGTTGAACACGCGGCTCTTGACGCCTTCGGCCTGGAGCGTCATGACCACGCCCCGGGCTGCGTCCTTGGAGTAGAGCCATTCCATGGTGCCCGGCGGGATGCTGTGCTCGACGCCGTCCACTGACCGCTCCACCAGGGTGCGGAACATGGCGCTGGGGCGGCCGCCCCCGCCGGGGATCCATGGACCCGCCACGTTGGGGAAGCGCACGGCGCGGAAGTCCACGCCGTGGGACCGGGCGTAGTTGAACCCCAGGTTCTCTCCCGCCTGCTTGGTGGCGGAATAGAAGGAGTTGGGCCGCGGCAGCGCCTCTTCCTTGCTGCGGTCGCCGTTGTCCTCGCCGCCGGCCACGCCCCGGGCCACTGCCGCGGTGCTGATCATCACCACTCGTTCCGCGCCGTGGAGCCTGGCCGCCTCCAGCACGTTGGCCGTGCCCATGATGTTCACCTGGATGGCGCCGTAGGGGTTTTCCTGGGCGCCGGTGCCGAGGTTGGGGTAGGCCGCGGTGTGGACGATCCGCGTGACGCCCTGCTCCTGGATCACCCGGCCCAGATCGAAGGGGTTCAGCAGGTCGCCCCGGAACAGGGTGACCCTTTCCAGCTCCACCACGTCCGCCAGCGCGGTGAGATTGGGTGCGACATCGAACAGGACGGGCTTCTCGCCCTGCTGCACGAGGATGCGCGCGATCTGGGAGCCGACTAAACCCGCACCCGTGATCATGGTCGTCATGAGTTGCCTCCGGTGATGGATTTCGTGGCGGGTCTGCCTCCGGCCCGCGTTGCAGAAGTCCTCATAACACAATGCCCCCGCAAGTGCACCGGTCCGGGTCAAGCGGTGGACAAAGCGGCCAAAAACACGCATAAGGAGTAGCTGAACAAAGGAAAAGAGGAGGGTCGATCGTGAGCATGAATGCTTCAACCTTGGAGAGTGCCGAGAAGGACCTTGCCAACGAGGTCATCGTATCAGCGGATTCCCATGTCATGGAGCCCACGGACCTGTGGGCCAACAACCTGCCGGCGAGCTTCAAGGGCCGGTATCCCGAGTTTCCGCCCCGGAACGCGGTGGGCGAGAAGCCCGGCGGCTGGGACCCCAGGGCGCGGGTCCAGGAGATGGCGGTGGACGGCGTGTCCGCGGAGGTGCTGTATCCGACCCTGGGCCTCCGGCTGTTCGCCCTCGAAGACGCAGAGCTTCAGGAGGCCTGCTTCGAGATCGCCAACGACTGGCTCATCGACTACTGCAAGGTCCACCCCGACAAGCTCGTGGGCGTTCCGATGATCTCGCTCTACAACATCGACAACGCCATCAAGGAGATGGAGCGCTGCAAGAAGGCGGGGCTCGTGGGTTGCCTGATCTGGCAGGTCCCGCCGCCGCACCTGCCCTTCACCAGCGACCATTACAACCGCTTCTGGGAAGCGGCCCAGGACCTCCAGATGCCCGTCAACCTCCACATCCTGACGGGGTTCAACTACAGCCGCTTCGAGCGACACGGCCTGGACGTCTACCGCATGACGGTCAACCAGAAACTGGCGGACGCCGCCAACACGCTGTTCGAACTGGTGTTCGGCGGCCCCATGTCCAACTATCCGGACCTCAAGTTCGTGTACGTGGAGAACGAGATCTCGTGGATCCCGTTCTACCTCCACGAATGGGACAAGTACTTCAAGCGCCACGCCCAGAAGGCGCCGCTGCCGCACATGAAGAAGCTCCCCAGCGAGTACTGCAACGAGCAGTTCTATGGCACGTTCTTCAGCGACCCCACGGGCGGCCGCCTGCTGGACTGGTGGGGCGGCGATACCTGCATGTGGTCCAACGACTACCCGCATGCGGCGTCCACCTGGCCGCATTCCCGCAAGGTCATCGCCGAGGAGTTGGGCCACTTGCCCACGGATGTCTTCCGCAAGGTCGTGCGTGAGAACGTGCTGCGGCTCTACGACCTCAAGCTGAACGGCATCAACGCGTAACGAGAAAGACACCGGAGCCCGCCCCCGCGGGCCGGCGCGGTTGACGCGCAGAACATCTGGAAAGGAGTTCACCATGGAAGCAGTCGCAGAGAAGGAACAGGTCCAGGAGAGGCCCAGGTCTTACAAGTACTCGCTGAAGACCCCTTACATGCAACAGGGTCGCGTCACCCAGCTCGTGGCCCAGACCGACAACATGTGGATACACACCAAGATCAACTCCGAGGGCGGCGAGAACGCCGTTCACTGCCACCTGGACGAGGACCATTCGTTCGTCGTGCTGGAAGGCCGGATGTCGGTGTTCGACGAGAACGGCGACGAGTTGACCATCGAGCAGTACCAGGGGGTCATGATCCCCAAGGGCGCCTACTATCGCTACCTGAATACGGGCGACGGCAATCTCGTGGTGCTGCGCATCGGATGCGGCATCGACGCCAAGCCCCAGAGGGGTGAAGATGCGCGCCTCCGCCCCGACGGCAAGCCGCTGCCGTCCGACTCGGCGGAGAACAAGACGCTGCCCCCCATCGAGATGCCCGGCAAGTTCTTCGCGGAATCCGCGGGATAATTCCCGTTCGGCACTTCGGAGGCCCGCCCCGCTGCTGCGGGCCACCCGAAGTGCCGCCTGGTTCCTGCCTCGAAGCTGTCCCGATCGCGGGCCGGAAAACCCTCTCCCTCCAGGGTTAGCGCCTGCTTCTGACCGATGCTGCAACACACCGGCCAGATCTTCTACGACATCGTCCTGCCCCTGCTGCTGATGGTCGGCATCGGCTCCCTGATGCAGCGTTGCCTGCCCCTGAGCGTGGAGACCCTGGGCCGGGTCGCCATGTGGCTGCTGGTGCCGTCGTTCCTGCTGATCAAGATCTACGACAGCGATATTCCCTGGGACGAGATCGGGCGCATCGCCCTGGTGGTCCTGGTTCCCTTGGGGCTCCTGGGCTTGCTGATCTTCGGCGGCATGCGCGCCGTGAGCGCGCCCAGCAAGACCGTGGCCGCCACCCTCCTCGGCGGGCTCGTCTTCAACGCGGGGAACTTCGGCATCCCGTTGGCCCATCTGCTCTACGTCGAAGGCGGTGCGCTGTTCGAGGGGCAACCCGATGCGCAGGCGGGATTGCAGGTCCAGGCCCTGGTGGTGATGCTCAGCAACCTGCTGATCTGGTGCCTGGGGTACGTGGTGCTCGCCCTGGCCAAGGGCGGTCGCGCCCGTGACGCCTTGGGGGTCTTCAGACTGCCCATGCCCTACGCACTGACCGCGGCTTTCGTCCTGAGGGAGATTCGCCTGCGCGTGTTCGGCGGCGTGGACTATCTGCCTGCCTGGGCAGGCTTTCCGCTACGCTCCCTGAGCGCGGCGCTGGTGCCCATGATGCTCATCGCCCTGGGCGCCCAACTCGCCAGCGGCGCACGCTGGCGCCGGTGGCGGGCGGTGGCGCCCATCGCTCTGGTGAAGCTCCTGGTGCTGCCCGCGGCCACTGCCGCGGCGGTGGCGGCCTTCGGCCTCTGGCCCTGGCCCGGAGCCCATCTCGTCATCGGCGCCGCCGCGCCCACCGCGGTCAACACCCTCATACTCACCCTGGAGCTCGACGGCGACGCGGAGCTCACCGGCGACGTGGTCTTCTGGACCACGGTCTTCTCCAGCGTCACCGTGGCCGGCGTCATCGCCGTGGTCACGACGCTGGGCGCGGCTTGATGCCAGTGTCGTGTCCTGTATAAACCATAGGGAGTTCAAGGGGCCGCGGTGGCGCCATTGTCGCATTCTCGATGAGACTTCAAGGGGGGCGCATCATCAGACCCCTGGGAGGAACCATGAAGCTGGCAGATCAAGTTGTTGTTGTCGTTGGCGGCGCCCGGGGCATCGGCGAGGCCATTGCCTGCACCTTCGCCGGTGAGGGCGCCCGGATCGCCCTGGTGGACCTCGAAAAGGCGAAGCCGCAGCTCGACGGCGTGGTCCAGGGCATCGCACAACAGGGCGGCGATGCAGTGGCCATGACAGCGGACGCCACGGACGAGTCTCAGGTGAACCGGATGGTGACGGACGTGTTGAGCAGGTGGGGCAGGCTGGACGTGCTGGTGAACAGCGTGGGCTTCCGCGGCCCCATGGTCCAGGTGCAAGAGATCACCGAGGCCGAATGGGACGCGGTCCTCAACGTCAACCTGAAGGCCGTGTTCCTCTGCTGCAAGGCCGCGCTGAAGCCCATGATGCAACGGAAGCGCGGCAGCATCGTGAGCATCTCCGGCACCGCGGGACGGGAGGGCATGGCGCTGCGGGGATCCCTGTGCGCCGCCAAGTGGGGTCTTCTGGGGCTGACCCAGACCATCGCCAGGGAGGCCGGCCCCTCCGGCGTGCGGGCCAACGTCATCTGCCCGGGCGGCATGGACGAAGCGGACCTCAGGGAGATGTACCGGGATCGGGCCAAAGGGCTGGGGGTACCGTTCGAGGAACTGGAGAAGAGCGTCCTGCAGCAGACCCCGCTACGGAAATACGCCCAACACGAGGAAGTGGCCAAGGCGGCCCTGTTCCTCGCCTCCGACGACTCGTCGCACACCACCGGCGAGGCATTGAACGTGTCCGGCGGGCGGTTGATGCACTGAACGGCGCCGGGGTTCGTCCGAGCCGGCGCCGTTCCCGGGAACGGTCCCTGCCTCTCGCCGCGGTTCGCCTGTTCGGACAGGCTCCTACACGTTGACCCGCTTCATGTCCCGGGTGCGGTCGCCGGCCGCGGCGCCGTAGGGGAGGATGGCGTCCAGGCGGCGCAGGTCCTCGTCGGTGAGCTTCACGTCGGTGGCCTTGATGTTCTCCTCCAGGTGGGTGCGGCTCTTGCTGCTGGGGATGGGGATGATGTCCGGGCCCTGGGCCATGAGCCACGCCAACGCGAGCTGGGTGGTGGTGATGCCCTTCTCCTTGGCGACCGCCTCCACCTCGGCCAGCAATTCCAGGTTGCGCTCGATGTTGCCGGGTTGGAGGCGGGGCTGGTTGCGGCGGCCGTCGCCTTCGGAAAGCTCGTTCAGGCCGCGGACGGCGCCGGCGAAGAAGCCCCGGCCCAGGGGCGAATAGGCCATCAGCCCCATGCCGAACTCGCGGCAGGCCTCGATGTTACCCTGCTCGGGGTCCCGCGACCACAGCGAGTACTCGATCTGGAGCGAGACGATGGGGTGGACCTTCCGAGCCCGGCGGATGGATGCGCCGCTGGCCTCGGACAGGCCGATGTAGCGGGCCTTCCCCTGTTCCACCAAGCGCGCCATGCCGCCCACCGACTCCTCCACCGGAACCGCGGGGTCGATGCGCGACATGCAGTAGACGTCCAGGCAATCGATGCCCAGCCGCCGGAGGCTCTCCTCGCATGTCTGGATCAGGTACTCAGGCGAGCTTCCACCGTCCAGGCCGGTGCCGTCGGCGGTCCGCGGGCTGCCCGACTTGGAGTGGATCACCACTTGGTCGCGCCTGCCCTCGATGGCCTTGCCGATGAGCTCGTGGTTGTGTCCGTTGCCGTAGCTTGCGGACGTGTCGAGGAAGTTGATCCCCAACTCGAAGGCCCGGTGCAGGGTGGCGATGGACTCGGCGTCGTCTCCCGCCCCGTACATCCCCGACATGCTCAGGCAGCCGAGCCCCATGGGCGACACCTTGCAGTCGGTGGTGCCGAACTGGCGGTATTCCATGAAAATTCCTCCTGTGCCTGGTGTATCAATGCGCCTGCCCCGATGGCTCTCACTACATTCATTATGCCACAACTCTCATGGTCGTTGTACGGTCACCCCGAAGGCATGAAAACTGACTCTCACGGCAATATCCCGCGAAGTTGTCGTTAGTTGCCCGGCAGGTTTTTCGTGCGGTGGCTGAGTTGCTCCGGCTCTTCCACAACCAGGAACTGCCCCATCATCCCGTTGTCTTCATGTTCCATGATGTGGCAGTGGTACATGTATGGAACTTGAGGATCGGCATATCGCTCGAAGGGCATGATGATCCGAACGACGTCACCGGGAGGCACCAGGACCGTGTCTTTCCAACCGAGTTCGGCGCCGGTGGGCGGTTGGCCGTTGCGGTCGAGAATTTGAAACTGGACCAGGTGGACGTGGAAAGGGTGAGGCTGGCCGCCGCGATTGTTCACTTCCCAAATCTCGATGTCCCCCAATCGCACCACCTCATCAATTCTCGCCATATCCATTATCTTGCCGTTGATCGGCGGCCCTCCGCCTCCTCCACCCTGCACGGGCCCTCCCAACACCATCGGACGAGTTTTTGCCGCCTGTCCGGCGTCGATGCGGACGATGGTGTTGAGGCGATTTGGCAGGGCGTGAGATGCCCGCTTTGCCGGCTGGGGAACGATCTTCAACAATTGCAGGTTCCCCGTGCCGGTTCCCCCGAAAAACGACTCCATCGTCGCCAGCAATCCGGCTTCCGGGTAGCTTTTCAACACCACCTCGGCGCCATCGCTGAAGTCAACCAGGATCTCGGCCCGCTCGCCGGGAGCGAGGATTACCCGGTTGGTTTGGAGGGGCGTCTCCAGGAATCCGCCGTCTGTGGCGATCTGATGAAACACGCGGCTGTCGTCGAAGCCGATGTAGTAGATTCGCGCGTTCGAGCCGTTCAACAGCCTGAACCGAATGCGACGTGACTCGACCTGGAGGAATGGACTCCAGGTCCCGTTGATCAGCATGGTGTTTCCGTAAACGGCGCCCTGGTTGACGGCAAACCGAAACGCACCGTCGTCGAACAGCCGGTCCTGGATCACGAGCGGAATATCGTCAACGCCGTAGGTCTTCGGCAGGTCCAGGGCATCACTGTTATCGTCGTCGATCCACATGAGGCCGGCGACTCCCCGATAGACGTGCTGCCCCGTGTTGCCGTGCGGATGCGGGTGGTACCATAGCGGAGCGGCCTGTTGATCGACCTGAAAGCTGGCGGTCCACGATTCTCCGGGCTCGATTTTCTGATGCGGCGTGCCGTCCATGCGAGCGGGAACGTGCATTCCGTGCCAGTGCATCGTCGTCATTTCATCCAGGTTGTTCCGGACGATCAGATCGACGTCTTCGCCTCGACGCAGTCGCACCGTCGGTCCCAGAAACGGCCCGTTAACGCCCGCTGTCGGCGTTCGTTTACCCGGCAGGAACTCTCGGCTCCCTTCGGCAACGGTCAGGTCAAACTGCCGGCGTCCGTCCACAACGGTTCCAAACAACTGATCGGGAATCAGCAATTCATTCTCGAAGGTCAACCCGCCGTTCGTCACCCGGATGAACATCAGCCAGTAGCAGGTTCCGCCCGACAACAGGACGATCATCAACAGTCCCATCACGGCCCGCTTCGGCCGCCGGGGCTTGATCGCCCGGAACCACTTTTCGGCCTTCTGTCGAACAACACTCCAGGGTGTTGAATCGGTAGACATGTTTTCTCCTTCGACAGGTGACCCGCGTCGAGCGCTTGCGCCGCCATGGGACAAGTCCTCCACCGGCTGCATGCAACCTGCGTATTTATTGGACAACGGAGGTTCCCAAGTGAAAAAAGGTCGTGAGATTGGTTCTCACGACCTTTTGACGAGGGTGACCTCCGCGCTTCCCGGCCCCTGCTTCTCTTCCCGGCTCCCGGGTCAAGCCCGGGACGACGCAAGGGTGGGCCGCGTTACGGCGAGGGGGGCGCAACGACGGTTTCAGCCGTCCCGTTACGTCCGGCAGGCCGCCAGCTCGGCATAGTTGTCGAGGCCGAGCCGGCGCTTGCCCGATTCCAGCTCGAGCATCATGGCCAGCAGGTTGTCGCACAGCGGCGTGGACAGTCCGAGCCGGGCGCTTTCCCGCACCACGTGGCCCAGCGTGAACTCCACTTCGAGCCGGGTCCCGTTCAACAGTTGCCGGAGGGGGCCTTTGAGGTCATCCGACCTCCAGGACTCCGCATAGTGATGGACCACGGCCATGCGCGCTTCCACCGGCTTGTCGGGATGCAACTCCGGCGGGTCGTACTCGGCCAGGGGGATGAAGCGGGCGCCCGCGGCCGTGCCCACGGCTACCACCTCGCCGAAGAAATCCACCAGCAGCCGCCGGTCGTCGGGGCCGGCGCAGCTTTCCACCATCGACGTGTTCGCCAGCGAGCCGTAGTAGCCGAAGCAGGTGTAGGTGAGCTTGCTCCAGAGCACCCCGAGGATGTTGTCCGTGATCTCGCTGGGGATGACGGCGTCGAGCATGGCGTTGAGTTGCTCCAACGCCTCGGTCGTGCCGCCGTGGGAATGACCGATGTAGAGATGGCCCCGGGTGGCGGTGTGCACGTGTCCGGGGGCCACGCGCCGGCTGCCCATGCGGATGCCCATGCCCACGGATCGGTCCGCGCCTACCGCCTCTTCCAGAAGCGGGACATTGATGCCGTTCTGCATCGACACGACCAGCGCGTCCTCGTTCAGATGCGGCAGCACGGTCTCCAGCGTGTCGCGAGTATAGTTGCAGCGGACGGCAATGAAGGCCGTATCGAAGGCGCCCTCGATCTCGTCCGGAAAGACGACGTTCGCCTTCACGTTGAACGGCCCGTCGGGCACGTCCACCTGAAGCCCGTGCCGGCGTATGGCGGCGACGTGCTCCCGGTCGACGTCCACGAAGGTAACGTCATGTCCGTCCCGGGCCAGACGCCCGCCGATGATGCCGCCTATGGGGCCGGCGCCCATGACGATTGCGTGCATGGAATCTCTCCGTCAGCTCCGGATGCCGGACCGCCCGATCCGACCCATCGCTCTAGTTGAAGTAGATCACCCCTTTGACGATCTCGTACTTGGCCATGGCGTGCAGGGCCTCGTTGACCTGCTCCAGCGTGTACTCGGCGCTGATCATCTCCTCGAACGGGAAGGTGTCCTTGCGCGAGGAGAGGAAGTCGATGGCCTGCAGCCAGTGGCGCGGCTCGCCGGACCGGATGGTGTGCAGGATCATTTCCTGGGGCAGGTCCTGGACGCCGATGCCGGCCTTGCCGCCGGCGCCGATGTTGACGAAGGTGCCGCCGCCGCGCAAGAGCGTGAGGCCCTCGGGCACGGCCATGTTGTTGGCCACCTGGATCACCACGTCGCCGCCGCGGCCGTCGGTGTGGTCCCGCACCCACTGACGGCGGTCCCTGGCATCGGTGACTTCCTCGAGGTTCAGCACCGCGTCCGCGCCCATGCGCTTGCTCACTTCCGGACGGGCGGCCGGCGCGCCAATGACCAGCACCTGCTTGGCGCCGTGGTCCTTGGCCACCGCGGTGGCGAAGTTGCCAAGCGGTCCGCTGCCCTGGATCACCACGGTCTCGTGGCTCTTGATGGCCCGAGGCGGTCGTAGCCGTGCATCACCGTGCGGTAGGCACAGGCGGAGGCGGCGGCCGACGCCGAGGTCACGTCCTCGGGCACCTTGATGATCTCGCAGGGCGGCGGCACGTACATGTACTCGGAGACGCTACCCAGGAGATAGGGATACTTGTCGCTGCGGTTGTGCCCCCAGGAGGCCCGTCCCGGGCAGATGCAGGGCTGGAGTGCGACGGTGCAGTAGTAACAGTGCCCGCAGGCCACGTAGCTCCACACGATGCGGTCGCCGGGCTTCACCGGCTTGCCCAGGATGTCCGTGCGCTCGCCGTTGATCTCCTCGATGGTGCCGCAGGGCTCGTGCCCGGTGATGATGGGCAGCGAGTCGCCGCCCCCCAGCGGTCCGTGCCAGCGGTGCACGTCGGTGCCGCAGATGGTGGACGCCTCGATGCGCACCAGCAGCGCCCCCGGCTCCAGGTCGGGGATGGGCACCTTCTGTATTTCCAGGGGTTCGTTGTGGGATACCACCACGGCAGCGCGGCATTCGTTCATGACCTTCTCCTTCTCCGGACGTCGGGCGTCCTCGGTGCGTCCATTGTAAAAGGGGCAGAGCGTGACCTACGCCCTGCCCCTTCAGGTTCAGGAAAGCCCGGCGGAAGCGGCTGCGCCTTGGCCGCGGCCTGCGCGTCCGCAGTTTCCGGCTTGTGTTGGCAAGAACTGTCCAGTTTTGGGGCATCTCCTATCGGGACCCCATCAAACCGGACAAACGTCGTGCTACAACACCACCGGACAGCTTATTTCCTCCTGACACTCCTGACACGCGGTTTCCGGCTTGTAGAACCGCTCGGCGTTGTGATACAGCATCGCGGCCTTGTCGTCGTCGGTGATCTCTTCGCTCTCCATCAACTCGCCGATATCGTGCTTGCAGCTCTGGGTCGTGACCTCGTGCGGGAAATCCGAGGAGTACAGGAACGGCCGGGGCCCCACGGTCTGGATGGCGAAGGGCAGGGTCAGCTCCTCGGCCTCGATGCCCAGGTAGAAGCGGTCTTCCTTGATGAGCTGCTTGATGATCTCGGCAGGATCCTGGTCCTCGCCGATGCTGAACTCGCCGTCGGGAATGTACTGGAAGTGCGTTTCGTGGGACGCGTGCAGCCGCTCCAGCAGCATCAGCAGCCAGGCCACGCCGCCTTCGAGGAAGGCGATGCGCACGTTGGGGAAGCGCTCGAAGATGCCGTTGTACAGGATGTTGGCGCAGTTGAGGGCGATACCCCAGGGGTGGCCCAGGGCGTGCACCGGCACGTACATGTTCATCTGGTCGAGTCCGAAGCGGTCGTGGCATCCGCCGTGCACCGCGAGGCAGCAGCCCAGGCGGTCGGCCTCTTCATAGATGGGCCAGTACGCCTTCGCGCCTAGCGGCAGCGGCAGGCCGTTGGACGGCATCATGGCGCCCATCATGCCCAACTCGGTGACGATGCGGCGCAATTCCTTGGCCGCCTCCTCCGGGTCCTGCATGGGGATCAGGCCCATGGCGTTGAAGCGTGGGTCGCGCTGCAGGTACGTGTGGTAGGTCCAGTCGTTATACGCCCTGGTGGCGGCCACGGCGTAGTCGAGGCTCACGATCTTGCCGTAGCCCAGCCCCTGGGTCGGGTACATCACCGTCCAGTCGATGCCCACGTCATCCAGGAACTCCAGCCAGCCGTCGGGGCCCACCTTGGCACGTCCGTCCCGTAACGGCGGCGTCTCCACCGCGCGGCCGTCGTGAAGATGGTCGATGGGCGGGAAGATGATGCCCTTCTTGCTGGCGACGTCCCGGTACGGCCTGTCCATGTGCTCGAGGATCCCCGGGTTGTCCTCCAGGATGTGGCCGTCGCCGTCGATAATGCGTGTATTGAGTTGACCTGACATGATTCCTGTACCTCCTGCGTGGAATGGAGCCTGGGTCGCAACGCGAGGTGAGGGGATGTGCTCCTTTCCGGCTCTTATACCGCTCATCGCATCCGTACATCAAGGGATCCGGCGACTTTTCCCGGTCACCGCACGCGGCCGTGCCGGAGGCATCTCAGGGCCGCCGCACGCCGGAAACGGCCCAAGGACCGGCGGCTCACCGACCGGCAAGCCGGTTCAGGGCGTGTCGGGCGCCGTCGGTGCAGGGGAAACCGCTGCTTCAGGAATGCGGGGCAACCCTTGCCGTTGCAGGTACAGGGCGTAACGTTGTTGAATCCTGGTGAGATAGGGATGCAACAGCCGGCCGATACGCTGGTCCCTTAGTTCCGAGAACTTCTTTACGTGAAGTTTCCTGAAATCGAACTGGATGCTCTTCCGTTCATGGATGGAAAATGCGATGCTCTCCCATACCCGCTCATTGAAATGCCCGTTTCGATATAGCTCGTGGAGTTTCCCGTCGCTTATCCTCCTGCCTTCAACGCAATATACCTCCACATCACCCACATTCTGTCCGTGCCTCGCAACGCAGTCACATTCTGGCCGGATGTTGAGCAGAAACTTTGCTTTGATCCGGAACAAGTCGCCACATCCGATCTCGTCCTTCGGCAAGGTATTCTGCCTTCGAAGGCTGACTTCACCGATCAACGCGCGCAGTTCGTCGCGGGGAACCTCGGCAGGGGCAGCGCCGAGTATTTCCGCTTCGAACGCATCCGTGTGCATGCGGCCCCGCAGGTTGTCGTTGATCAGATGGGTGAGGGATGAGCTCGGGTCCACGCCGTCGTCTCTGTATGCCTTCCAGAACACCATGGGCCAGTCTGGGCTTTTTGCGTACATGGAACTGAACAGCTCCTTCTTGGCGTCGTGGAACACGCGCTCCCACGTTTTCAGGGCATACACCGATGCGTTATTCTTCATCCACTGTTCGACGCCGCTTAGATCCAGCTCACCGTCGGGCAGCAACTCGCCTTTCCTCTGGATGAACACGAAACTTTCCCCCGCGGTCTCCTCTTGATAAACGTCATGGGGCAACGCGCTCTTGATGTCCTCGGGATCCTCGTTGGTGAAGATCAAAACAGGCACGAAGTAGTCCTTCGCTTGCTCGATGAACTCGATGTTCTTCTTGATGCCAGCCCGTTCCAGTTGGGAAGCGGCAGTGGGCCACAACTTCCAGTCCAGCAGAATGAAACTGGCTGCCTGCAACAGATTGGGCCAGGTATCCTCGGGCGGCATCTCCTTCACCTTGCAGAAGGGTACTTTCCGTTTCCGTTCAAGCTGTTCCACGATCTTGAAGATCAGATCCTCGTTCTCGTCCTGATCGTCTTCGATCTTGTCGTCGATCACCACGGCGATGCCGGACAACATATCCTTGAGGTCCATCAGGCATCCTCCCTCATGAAGCTGACGACGAAGTTGGCGCCCGGCAGAACCTTCTGGTGATCCTCTGCGACTCCGATGCGGTAGTCGTACCGTTCCAACAACTGGCGGGCTATGTACAGGCCCAGGCCGCGTCCCTCCTGTCCCTTTCCGGAATAGAACGGCTCGAATATGTACGGCAGGTCTTCCAGGTCCACGCCGGGACCGCTGTCCGAAAAAATCAGTTCACTCTGATCTCCGTCAACGGTGACCCGAATTTCCCGCTCGGCCGGATCCACGGCCTCCAGCCAATAAGCGGCGTTGTCGAACAGATTGATCAGAACCTGCATGATTACTCCGTCCGTGGTGTTGGCCACCAGCGGCGAACTGCCCACTTTAGTCTTTCGATAGCGGATGGTCCGTTGTTCGAGCAGGTTTTGGTATATGTGGAAGATTTTGTCCAGCACCGGCTCGATCTTGAGCACCTTACGACGACGTCGCGATGACTTGAACAGGCTCTGCACGTCCCGCATGCCATCCACGATCTGCTGGAGTACCCCCACAAGCATGTCTGCCTGTTCCTGGATGTCATCAGTGCCCGCCGTCCGCGCAACCCGAGCGAGCCGCTTGCCGATCTCCTGAGCTCGATTCATCAGGAGCATGATGTCGTGAGACGCCATTTCCACGGACAGACCGACGCCGGCCAAGTCCTCGGTCATCTCGGCGCGCTGCGATAGATACGCTTTTTCCCGTCCGTAGTCTGCCTCGATCTTCGCGACCTCTCGGGAACGGGGCTTCTGCCCTGATTTTTCGAGTCCCGTCTTCAGGTCCGCCAAGCCTTGGGCGACTACTCCGTCGCGCACGAATTGGGCGGTGCTGCGCAACCGTTGTTTCTGTTGATAGCGCGCATAGGGATACTGCTTCACGTAGGAAAGGAAGGTCTGCACCAGAAAGACGAGGTCACGAGCGGCACCGCCGGTCTCGATCAAACCCTCGCGATTGGTCTTGTCGCGCAGGTTGGGGTTGCCTTCCTGGGTGATGTCGATCCAGCCGATGATCTGGTCGTTGCTGAAAAAATTGCCTGCGCGACCAGTGCCACGGGTAACGTCGATATTCAGCCAATCGTCGTCAGGATCGCCGTAGGGATACACCCGCACCTCGTCCCGGTACAGGTAGATCCGGTGATCCTTGAGTTGGTCCCTCTCATCCTGGGTGAGCGCGTGCGGGCCGTCGATGCCCCTCGAGAAATCGAAGACGTAGAACCGACAGTAGAAGTCCCCGCAGGTGTACCGAACGCCGCCGTCGGTCTGGCCTGGGAACCGGATCGTCATCTGTGGAGTAGTTACGCTCGCACGGGCCTTGTTGAAGCGTTGCCGCCATACCCACAGACCCGTGATCTTTGCGTCCGTCATGCTGATTTCGTTCTCGTCGCCGTTGACCTCGAAGGAGAAAGCATTTTTCTTGGAATGAAAGCGGCCCTGGATCTTCAGTACCGCCTTGTCTTCGATCAGGGCCTTCAACGTTTCTGCCTTCTCGGCTTCAACTGGCCGGTCCTTGCCGTTGCAAGAGATGGCGATCTCGAAACGGTTGGATGCCGTGTGGCGCGTGAGCCGCGACACCGGATCCGTCAAGTTCGACACGTCACGGCACAGTTGCTTGATAGCTTCGTCGTCCCATACGCCCTTCAGGTCCTTGATCTCGATCAGGGTACCTTGTTCCTCGCCAGCGAATTTCACCGGTCGGGACTGTGAACAAAGGACCCGGATCTCATCCAGGAAAATTTCCTTGTCCTGACCGTCCTTGCTCACGAAGTCGTCGTCGAACCGGGAAAAGTCATAAGCCAGCACGGTTTCGAACTCCGCGTCAGGAGGGCGTGTCGTGACCGTGACCACTTTGCCCAGTTTCAGCACTGCAAAGCGTCCGATACCCTTTTCGCCCTGGATGACCCGATTCTTGGCACGCGTTTTCCTGCGTCCCTGCCGCTTGTCGAGATATTTTTGCGGTGCAGCCGGGTTCATCCACTGGTTACGAATGGTATCTTCCGTCATCCCGACGCCGTCGTCCCGCACGATGATGCGGGAACGCTCATTGCGGGTCATGTCCTCGTTGAAATCCTCGAACCGCACTTCCACGCGGTCGGCGTCCGCGTCGTACGCGTTCTTGATCAGTTCGATCAGCGCGATCCGCTCGTTCTTGATCAACTGGTCGCCCAGCATGGTCAGCAGCCGGGCATAAGGGCGGAGCGATAGCGCTTCGGACTTCATCACTTTCTCCCGATGACGACGAACTCTTCGCCGTAAACCTTGCGCTGAGTCGAATCGCGGGTGAACCGGCCGCGAGCGTTCCGGTACGGAGTCATGATCTTCCACGAAACCTTGCGGCGGACAGTCTCCACGCGATGAAAATCCGCACGCTCCATGCGTTCTGCCAAGTGCGCCGCGTTGTCGATCCTGACGCCCTTGTACTGCGTGTTCCCGATGACGAAAACCGCTATCCCGCCGTGGTTCAGCATGCGCCCGCACTTGACGACCGCCTTGTCCATGTCGAGAAAATATCGGGCCACCGAACGCGCCTTGCACCGGTCTTCGCGCAGCAGGGCACGATAGGTTTTCCAGGCGCCCGAGCCGAGTTCCTTGATGGCGCCGGGTTCGGTGGGCTTTACGCCGTACTGGTTGCCCAGCATGTTCTTTCGCAGCGCGCGATAGTCGGATGCGTAGCCCAGCCACAGCGTCGAGAGTTGATGGATATCCGCATAGTCGTAGGAAGTCACGTAGGGTGGACTGGTAACGATCAGGTCAGCCCGATAGGCCGGTTTCTGTGACGCCAGAAAATTCCGCGTCCGGATGCAGACCTGCGGCTCGGGGGCCGGAAACCGGTTCTGCCGGTTTGCTTTCCGCATCAGGGCGAACTGCTCCTCGAACGCCTTCATCACCCCGCGCGGCGACTTGTGCGGGTCGAGTTGGGCTTTGATGGACTTGGTCAGCCATCGGGAAGCAGGTTTCAGGATGTTCGAGAAGCCACAGTGAAAGAATTTTCGGTACGGGCTATTAACCGGAATATGCCGCCGGATCGCCTGGTCGAGCCGGATCAGGTCTTCGATGTTCTGTTCCTCGAACCAGTAGCGAATCCGGTCGCTGACTCGTGCACGGCTTTCCGGAGAGGGTTCCGTTCGGTGGAATTCCTCCTGGATGGCGCCGAAATACCGCGCCAGAAGCGCGTCCCTGTAGTGGCAGGTCTTCACCCGTGCGATCAGCGTAGCGACCGGATTGATGTCGCAGCCCCAGAAATTCTTTCCGCTCCTTTTCGCCTCCACCGCGGTGGTGCCGCACCCGCAGAAAACGTCCGCAACCACCTTCACGTTGACGCCCTCCCGTTCGGCGTATTGCAGAGCCTTGGTGGTAATGAAAGCGGGGAATTTCGCGGGATAACTGTGAATCCTGTGGATCGGTTCTTCTTTGCCGTCCCCAAAATTCCAATCGTAGGCTGAAGTACTGGAACTGACCATGGCTTCCACCGCAATCGTCAATCGTATTTCCCCGATGGTTCACGTGATCCGCGTCATGCTGTCCTGCAAGGTCGGACTCGGTTCTCCAAGCTCGGCCCCGACAGCCAACCTCCCTCAACTCGGGGCGCTCAGCCATGAAATCCCCGTCTGTGCGCGGCGTCTCCTCTGCGAAGGATTCCCGGCTCAGGGGCATTCCACCTCTTTGCCATGGAGTTCCCGTTCGCCACCCCGCAGCGTCGCAAACCCATTAACCGAGTATAGGCCAAGCGGGCCGTCCGTCGCAATTTGCATGGGCGGCAAGGGACCCCATAAATGGGCGAATTTGAGCGGATTCGCCGAGACCGTGGCCGTTTTCGTGTTGCCCGTGGAACCCCTCTGTGGTAGCTTCCGCCAAAACTCTCATGGTCGTTGCACGGCCACCCCGAAGGCATGAAAACCGTATTTTCACAGCAAACATCCGAGGGAAGACATGGACATTGAACGGAGAACCTTTCTCACGGGGAGCGCGGTGCTGTTGGCGGGGGCGTTGGCTCTTGCGGCGCCGGCCGCGGCCGGACAGCGCATGGTCTTCGGCGGCGGTCCGGCCGGCGGCACGTTCCAGATCGTGGCCAACTCCATCCAGGTGTACGGTCCGGTCAAGGCTTCCACGGACTACAGCGTCAAGGCCCAGTCCTCCGCGGGTTCGGTGGAGAACCTGCGCAAGGTCAACCGGGGCAAGATGCAGTTCGGCGTGGTTTACTCCGGCCACGTGTACCTCGGGCGCGAGGGGCGGTTGAAGAACGACGCCAGGAAGTACGAAGACGTGCTCGCCCTCTCGTACCTGTACGGCGCCCCGGCCCAGCTCGTGGTGCGCAAGGGCTCGGGCATCGCCAGCGCCCGCGACCTGGCCGGCAGGAAGGTGGCGGTGGGCAACGCGGGCTCCGGCGCCTTCGCCACCTGCGAGCTCTTCTTCACCCACCTGGGGATCTGGGACAAGGTGCAGCGCAACGCCATGGGCTACAACGACGCGGCCGCGGCCTTCGGCAACAGACAGATCGACGCCTTCTGGCTCTTTACCGCCTTTCCTAGCAGCGCCGTAATCATGGCGGCCCAGACCAACGACATCGACCTCGTCGACCTGGAGAAGGACGCCAGGGAAAGCGGTTTCTTCGAGAAGTATCCCTATTTCGCCAAGCTCGCCGTGCCCGCCGGCACCTACCGGGGCGTGGCCCGTGCGACGCCGTCCTTCCAGGACTCGACCCTCTGGGTGGCCAACGCCCGGGTGTCCGCGGACGTGGTGTACGACCTGCTCTCCAAGATCTATTCGGACGAGGGGCTGGCCTACATGCGGGGCCAGAAGAAGACCTTCGGGGAGATGAGCGTCGAGAACGGCGTCAAGGGCATCGTCACCCCGCTGCATCCGGGAGCGCAGCGGTTCTGGAAGGAAAAGGGACGGCTCTGAGGCCACGGGGCGTCTCCGTCGTGGTTCCCGCGTGTGAGGTGATCGGGAGGGCGGGCCGCGGGACGGCAACGCCAATCGGGCAACGGGTGGCGAAGGCGGTGCTCCTGCTGCCTGAGCCGTCATGCAGAGATCTCTGGACAGGTTCGACCGGCTGAACCGGGTGGAGCAACGGGTGTTCGACGTCCTGTCGGTCACCCTGGTGCTCTTCTACGCGTACTCCGCGGTGCTCGCTCCCGTAGCGACCCAGTACCATCGCGGCATCTACATCCTCATCACCTACGTGCTGGTCTTCCTGCTCTACCGCACCCGCGGGCGGTTGGGCCGGGCGGTCGATTACGTGCTGATGGCCGCGTCGGCGGCGTGCATCGGTTACTGGATGCTGAACTTCGAGGCCATCAACTACCGGGCCGGGGCCGAGACCCCGGTGGACCGGTGGGTCGCGACGGCCGGCGTGCTGCTGGGCGTGGAGCTGGCCCGCCGGGTGGTGGGCAACGTGTTCGTGGTCCTGGGCGCCGTCATGCTGCTCTACGGCGTGTACGGCGCGTATGCGCCCGATCTGATCTCCCATGCCGGCGACACCTTTCCCGACCTCTGCACCAGTATCTTCTACAAGAGCGACGGTGTCTTCGGCATCATGGCCAACGTGCTGGCCACCTACGTGATCCTGTTCGTGATCTTCGGCGCGTTCCTGGAAGCCAGCGGCGCCCAGCGCTTCTTCGTGGACTTTCCCCTGGCTGCGGTGGGCCATACCGTGGGCGGCCCGGCCAAGGTGGCGGTGATTACCAGCGGACTGTTCGGCTCCATCTCCGGCAGCGCCATCGCCAACACCGTCTCCACCGGCAGCTTCACCATCCCCATGATGAAGAAGGCCGGCTTCAAGCCCCACGTGGCCGGCGGCATCGAGCCTGCGGCCTCCATCGGCGGCATGTTCATGCCGCCGATCATGGGCGCCGGCGGCTTCATCATGGCGGAGCTCACCGGCGAACCCTACTCCACCATCATGCTGGTCTCCCTCTTTCCGGCGCTGATGTACTTCTTCAGCGTCTTCGTCATGGTCCACTACGAAGCCAGGCGTCACCGCATCCGCGGCAAAGACCCGGAGATGGAAGCGGGAGCGATCCTCAGACGGGGCTGGTTCTACCTCCTGCCCCTGGCGGTCATCACCGTCCTGATGCTCATGGGCTACTCGCCGGGCTACGCCGCGGTGCTGGGGCTCTTGGCCTGCATCGTGGTGAGCTGGCTCCGCAAGGACACCCGCATGGATCCACGCGGGTTCGTGGAGGCCGCCCGGGTCGGAACCGCCAACAGCCTCACCATCGGCGCCACCGTGGGGGTCATCGGCATCATCATCGGCGTGCTCACCTACAGCGGTCTGGTGCTCACCTTCGCCGACATCGTCATCGCGCTGGCCGACGGCCGGCTCTGGCTGGCCATCCTGCTCATCGCCCTGGCGTCGCTGGTCCTGGGCATGGGGGTGCCGGTGACCGCGGCCTACCTGGTCACCGCGGTGGTGGCGGTGCCGCCCCTGACAGCCCTGGGAGTCAACCCCATCGCCGCGCACATGATCGTGTACTGGCTGTCCCAGGACTCCAATATCACGCCGCCGGTCTGCATCGCCGCCTTCACCGGCGCCGCCATCGCCAAAGCCGACATGTGGAAGACCGCCTTCACCGCTCTCCGGTTCGCCAAGTTCCTCTACCTGGCGCCCTTCATCTTCGCCTACGTGCCGGCCTTCTCCCTGGACGGCAGCGTGTCCGACGTCCTGGTCGCCTTCCCGCTCATCGCCGCCGGCGTCTGGACCTATGCCTGGCTCCTGAGCGGCATCTGGCTCGGCTGGTTCGGGAGGAAGCCGAAATCCTGAAGAGTCCCGGCAGGCCGGATTACGCATGCCGGCCTTCAGCCGCCGCTGGGGAACATCGCTCGCAGCGCCTCGCTGCAGTACGCGAATATCTTGCGCAGTTCCCGGGCCACGAACAGGCGTTGCGCCAGGATGCCGCCCGGCGCCGCGTAATGCACTTCGTCCCGGGCCAGCGTGCCGCGGTCGAACGGCACGAACGCATGTTCATGGATCCAGAGACGGTACGGCCCCCGGCGCTGCTCGCCCACGAACCCGCGGGGCGGGTCCCATCCGGAGAGGGGATCGGATCGTTACGGCGCGCCGGCCGGCGGCCTGCGGTGACGGGTGGCCTGCTCGTAGGCGTAGGCGAGCCCGATCATGCGGCCGTCGTCATAGGGGCGCCCGAGGAAGCTGATGCCGGCCGGGAGGCCGTCCCGGGTGAAGCCCGCGGGCACCGTCACCGTGGGAACGTATACAAGGAACGTGTTCAGGTGCGGCGCGCCCTTGTGGTTCACGTAGGGCGGCTTCACGCCCTCGTTGATGAGGGTGGGCTGGTGCTCCACGGCCTTGTGGACGATGGCGTCCAGGCGGTGCTCGGCCATGGTCTTGAGCAGGTGGATCATGAGGTGGTCCCGTGCCAGCAGGTACTGGTAGTGGTCGGCCGGGTCGGAGGTAACCCTCAGCCGGGCCTTCGCCTGTTCCGAGAGGCGGGCGAACTCCGGCGACCGCATGGCGTCCTCCCGCGTCCGGTAGGGCGGGTTCGCGCTGCGGGACATATAGATCCCGAAGGCCGTCTCCCCGGCTGTGGGGTTGGCGCAACGCTTGGCCAGCAGCTCGTTCAACCGCGCCAGCTCTACCGGGTCCACCACCTCGGCGCCCGCGGCGCGCAGCTCCTCGACCGCGTTGTCGAGGATCCCCGTGATGCTCTTGAAATCGTCCGCCTCGGGGTCGGTATTGTAGCCCATGGGTTCCCGCAGGATGCCGATCCTGGCTCCACGCAGGCCGTCCGCGTCCAGGAAGTCGGTGTAGCTCGGCGGGACGTGCCCCACCCCCCTGGAGGTGAGCGGATCGTCGGCGTCATAACCCGCCATCACGTCCAGCAGCACCGCCATGTCCCGGACCGTGCGCGCCATGGGACCCAGGGACCCGGCCTCCTGGGGCCAGCCCGAGTAGACGCCGCTCCGGCTCACCAGACCGGCCGTGGGGCGCATGCCAGCGATGCAGTTCCAGGTGGAAGGCCGGCGGATGGACGCCAGTCCCTCCTGGCCGATCCCGACGGTTCCGAAATTGGCGGAAACGGCTGCTCCTGAGCCTCCCGACGAGCCGCCCACGGTGCGCTCCACATCGTAGGGATTGCGGGTGGACCCGAACAGCGAGCCGTGGGTGTCGCCCGCCCCCAACTCGCCAAGCGTGGTCTTGGCCAGCACGATGGCGCCGGCTTCCTTGAGCTTTTCCACCACCCGGCAGTCCCGGTCGGGGTAGTAGTCCTTGAACAGCAAGGAGCCCAGGGTGGTGGGGGTCCCCTTCAGGTCCGCCTGATCCTTGATGACCACCGGGATGCCGTGCAGCGGCCCCGCCTTGCCCGAACTCTCGAAGGCGGCGTCCAGACGGTCGGCCTCGTCCAGCGCCGCCGGGTTTACCGTGATGATGGAGTTGATTCGGGGGCCGCGCCGGTCATAGGCTTCGACGCGGTCGATGTACATCTGCACCAACTGGCGCGCTGTGAGACTGCCGGCGGCGTAGGCGTCGTGGATGTCTGCGATGGTGGCTTCCGGCAACCTGAACGAGTCTGCGGACATGGTCATGCGATCTCCCTCGATCCGCAACCGCCCACCCGTCAGTCCGGCTCCGTATCGGGTACGGGGCTGGAATCCGGTGGCGGTTGCGGTGCGGTCTGCGGCTACCCGGACCGTTTTGTCCATTGGTCAGAGATTCCCTGAACGTGTATCACTATCTGGGTCCGTTGCACATGGACGCGCCGGTCACGGGGTGGTCACACGAGGAACCGCGCGTCACCGCGTTACCAATGGAGGACAACTATGGCTGAAGAACCCCGAAGCGGCTTCACCGAGGTGCAGGGCATACGGTTGCACTATAGGGAGTGGGGCGACCCCGGCGCCCCGGACCTGCTGCTGGTCCACGGCTGGACCAACTACAGCCTCGGCTGGGCTGGAGTGGCCGAGCATTTCGCGGGCCGTTACCACGTGGTGGCGCCGGACCTGCGGGGCCACGGCGAGTCCGACAAGCCCCAGACCGGCTACCGCCTGCGCGACTTCGCGGAAGATGTGCGCCAGCTCATCGCCAACCTGAAGCTCGAGCGCCCGGCCTACGCCGGCCATTCCTGGGGCGGCAACATCGGCACCATCCTGGCGTCGGACCATCCCGAGGACATCTCCCGGGCCTTCCTGGAAGACCCGGTCTACTGGCGCATGCAGCACGCCTTCGTGACCGCCCTGCCCGGCGGGCTGGCCCGCCTCGCGCGCCCCGAGGCGGAGATCCGCGCCGAGGCCCGGGAACGCGGCCTCACGCCCGAGCAGGAGGACTGGGAGGTCTACCGCAACCGCCATTTCTCGGCCCACGCGCTGGCGCGGCTGCTGACCGACAACCGGGACTGGGCGCTGGCGTCCGAGGAGCGCCTGCGGCGCATCCAGGCGCCCACGCTGATCCTGGTGGGGGATTCCACGGCGTCGCCGCAGCCGGGGGCCATCCTCGCCCAGGAGCTCGGCCATCTCCGGAGCATCGCGTCGCCGCAGGTCCGGTTCGAGTTCTGGGAAGGCGTCGGGCACATGATGCGCGGGACCCGGCCCGACGCCTACAATGCCCGGCTGGACCAATGGCTGGCCGGAAGCTGACCTGATCGCGCCGGGTGGCAGCCGATCCGACACCGGCCCGGATATGGTCGCACCGGACCCTGCTCATCGCCGGGTTCAGCGGCCTGCTGGCGTCCCTCGACACCTCGGTCAACATCGCGTTCCCGGCCATCACCCAGGCGTTCGGCATCAACCTCATGTCCATCCAGTGGGTGGTGGTGAGCTACGTGCTGACCTACGCCAGCCTGCTGCTGGGCTGCGGCCGGCTGGCCGACATCTTCGGTCACTGGCGCATCCTCACCATCGGTCTCCTGACCAGCGCCGCGGCGTTCATCGTGTGCGGCGCCGCCCAGACCTTCGCCTGGCTGCTCATGGGGCGGATGCTCCAGGGTCTGGGCGTGGCGCTGGTATTCGGCTCGGCCCCGGCCCTGGTGACCCTGGCGGTCGGCGCGGCCGAGCGCGGCCGGGCGCTGGGCTTCTACCAGATGAACCTGGCCACGGGGTTCGCCCTGGGTCCACTCCTGGGCGGGGTGCTGGTGGACGCCTTCGGCTGGCGCGGGGTCTACCTGTACCGGGCGTTACCCGCCCTTCTGATCGCGTGGTTCACTTCCGGCCAAGTCCGGTCCGGGCGGCGGCCGGCCTCCGGCGAAAGGTTCGATCTCCTGGGCGCGGTGACCCTGACCCTTGGCACCGCGGGTCTACTCCTTGCGGTGAGCCGGAGCCGCGATCTCGGCTGGACTGCGCCGGAGGTGCTCGTGCTCGCGCTCGCCGGGGCGGGCAGCCTGCTCGTCTTCCTCGCGACCGAGAAACGGGTGGCCGCACCCGTCGTCAACATCGACCTGTTCCGCTGGCCCGCCTTCACCCTTGCCAACCTGCTCACGCTGATGGCCAACGGCACCCGGTTCCCCATCGGGCTGCTGGTTCCCTACTATGCCGTGAATATCCTGGGCTACCCGGCCACCCTGGGCGGGTTCCTGCTGTTTCCGGCCGCGGTGATGACCACCGTTGCCGCGGCGTTCGCCGGCCGCCTGTCCGACCGGATGGGCACCGCCGGCCTGAGCTCCGCGGGGCTGGCCATCCAGTCCGTGGGCCTGTGGCTGGCCAGCGGCCTGGACGCGGGTTCCGACTATCCCACCGCGGCCCTCGCCCTGGGCTTGGTGGGACTCGGCCTGGGCACGTTCCAGGTACCCAACATGAGCTTCGTCATGGGGGCCATTCCCCGGGACCACCAGGGCGTCGCCGGCAGCATCAACCAGATGATGCGCACCTTCGGCATCGTCTTCGGCGTCACCGGCGCCAGCCTCCTGTTCGAGCGCCAGCGCGCCTTCCATGCGGGCCTCGGAGAGGTGGGCGCCTTCGTCGTCGCGTTCCAGAATGTGTTCCTGGCCGCCGCCGGGCTGTGCGCCCTGGCCGCGGCCGTGTCGCTGTTCCGCGGCAGGGGAAGCAAACAGAAGACCGGGAAGAGTGGTTAGTGGTGTTGCCCGGCCTTGAGAGAAATCGGGGGCTCTTTCCGGGAGTACGTCCGCATCCGCCTTCATCAGTCCGTGAGGGCCGGTCCGGGACCGGTTGACACCTCACACGCTTCGGCATAGCGTTTCGCAGTCCGAACCATTCATCACGAGGGAGGTCTGAAATTCCATGAGCATCAAACGCATCAAACCGGGGGCCTGGAACAGTCGCGCGGTGGCGCACGGCGACCTGTTGTTCCTGTCCGGCACCGTGGCTGACGACAAGTCGCTGTCCATGAAGGGCCAGACGGAGCAGGTGCTGGCCAAGATCGATGACGTCCTGGCAACGGCCGGCACCGACAAGTCGCGCATCCTGACGGCCACCGTGTATCTCGCCGACATCGCCGCCAAGGACGAAATGAACGAGGCCTGGATGGCCTGGATGGACAAGGACAACCCGCCGGCTCGGGCTGCGGTGGGCGCGACGCTCACCCCGGGCACCCTGGTGGAGATCATGGTGTGCGCGGCAAGGTAGGAAGCCGTTGAGAAGTACCGGCGCCGGCGCTTCGCATGCGGAAAGCGCCGGCGCCGCAGAAAAAGGTGGTCTGCAGTCGGGTCAGGGACAGGTGTCTCGCCTCAAAAGGTGTTTGTGTTTTTCGTTCTGGTAAACCCTGCCGTTCACTATCTTTTTGAAGTCGTCGTGCAGGTTCTTATCCCGTGAAACCAGCACACTGACTTCGGCGACAATCGCCAAGGCAACGATGTGACCGTCATCGGATGACAAACCGATCAATTCGGCTTCCTTGGCATCGACTTCGTCCTTGTCCACTTCCTTGACGCGACCAGCCTGTGCGTATTCGACCAGCCGTTTTTTCATGTCTCCGTACTTTTCGAGTTCGTCTCTCATCCTCCGGGTTGGCGCGTAAACAAGTTTTCCTCTGTCCCCTATCCACTTTCTTAGCGGGTGCATATTTGTGTTTTCCGGGTCGAGAAAGTCACTGTAGCTGTTGGCATCCAGAATCACGCACATGATTCAATCCACCAAACCCAGCAATTGGTCCGCCTCTTTCAGGAAGAAATGGCGGTAGTGCTGGGGAACGCTCACCATGTTGGCGCGTGCATCAAAACGGATGTTATGAGTCTTCACGTGATTGCCGACAGGCTCCAGATAGATCAGCGAAACATCATCCGGCCTTATCCTGCGTCGTTTAATCTCTATGCGAACCCGGTCGATCATGTGATCGCTGTGTGTTTCGATGACGAATGCGGTACTCAGGCGTTGATGAACGTCAACCAGGAGAGACGCGAGTTCCGCCTGCCCTTTCGGGTGCAAATGGACTTCAGGTTGTTGCAACAGGAAGGTGGCGCGCTGCCAGGTCAGGATCCGAACCAGTATAGGCAGGACCTGGCTGACGCCATACCCGACATCCATCAAGTTTGCCCTTGGGCCACTGACCTTGATCTGCAACTGAAAGGGATCGCCTTTCGAACCGCCAAGTTTGCGAATGGCGATGTCGGAAAAGAGGCCGGAGGCTTGGCCGAAATCGATCAGCCGTCGCCTTAGATCATTCCATTCCGCCTTCCTTGAAATGCTCAAGTTCATTAACGCGACAGGGACTTCGCTGCCGTCCGGCGTTTCCGTTTCTATTAGAGGATCATAGGTCCGCTTCGGCTTCGAACGAACGGGCGCGATGCTTTGTATTGAGAATGATCGCAAGCCGAACGACGGTCCGAATGGAGACCTACGATGGTAGTGGCCCTCCTGGGAGGATTTCTGGTTAATGAAATTTTGCAGGTTCTTCGCGGCAACGCCGGAGTCCTGTTGTGAATCGCCATCAGAGTGCTGATAGGACACGGCTGCCTCGAGATGGTCCCTCAGGTAAGGTAAACCGAGCTGATTCAAAAAAAGCCCAAGCTTGAAGTCGTTCAATTGAACGTGGAACCGAGCCGGCGCGGTTTGGGTCACATGGAAAGGGCCCTCCGCTTCATGCTGATCGTCGTCAGACGCCGACAAGACAATTTCTCCATCATTGAAAACCCACCGTGCACTGCGAATGAACGGCTCGGAACCCCTTTCCTTCTCCACTAGAGTAAGGAAATAGCGACATGTCGCCCTGTCGCCATAGGTAGTCTCAACGCCCAGTTCAAATTCCTGCTTTCTGGGCCGTGATCGCCGGACGATGTCGGAGAAAGCACCCATCCGGTACGGTTCTGAGTTGAAATCCACATCCGTTTGGCCGTACTCGAGAAACTTCCCCAGCGCCTGAAGACAGCCCAGGAGGGTTGATTTGCCGGTACTGTTCTCACCGACGAGGAACGTCAGTGGGCGTATCTCAAACGAGTGTTCGCCCTCGAAACAGCGTACGTCGCGCAGGAAAAACTTGCTGATCCCGCTCATGCTGTCACCTATCCGCTTGTTTCCGCTGTGTCGTTTCGGCCTTGACCCAACGTGATGACTTCAGGACATTGCTGTGCCCGCGCAGGCTTTCTCCGATCGCGGCGTTCAGTCGTCCGAGGTGGACCGCTCCAAGCGCCCCGCCGACCACAGCTTGATAATCGATTGACGAACGCCGCCGAGCCGACCGGCCTCTCGATCCAGGGGTTCGACCATCTACACCAATCATCGTAGTGTAAGGCGCTCTCGGCAAGACGACAAGAGGCGAACGGTCCTGGCAAGGTTCGGGTCATCCATTCTTGGTCGTCTTGTACAGGATTTGGCCGGCAAGAGACTGACTGCCGGAGTTCACGGCGTCCGAAGCAAGCTCGCTGGCGGATGGTCCGGCGTGATGCACTCGGGGGAGTCGTTCACGGGCGAATTAACGGCTCGTGACACGCCGTATCCCTTCATCAGGTCGGCGGGATAGGGTTTGAGGAGCGGCGACAGGGCCGCGGGGTCGGTAGCGGCGGGGTCGAGCCACTTGGCTTCGTCGTCCGGGAGCAGGATGGCGGGCATCCGGTTGTGGACCGGCTCAATCAGGCTGTTGGGGCTCGTGGTGACGATGGTGAAGGAATAGAGCGGCGCGCCGTCAGGCTGGAGCCAGCGGTCCCAGAGGCCCGCGAAGGCAAAGGGTTGTCCGCTTCGGAGCGTGAAGCGCATGGGGGTTCGGAAGCGATCCTCCCGCTGCCACTCGTAGAAGCCGTCGGCCGGCACCAGACAACGCCGTCGCGGCAGCAAGCGTCGGAAGGCGGGCCGCTGGGCGAGGGTTTCGGCGCGCGCGTTGATGATGGACTTGGCGGCATCCTTCGCGTGACAGGGCACGAGCCCCCAGCGCATCAGCCGCAGGGAGCGAGTGTTCGGTGTATTCGGGTGGACGCCCACCACGGGCGCGTCCTGGCTGGGCGCCAGGTTGTACCGGGGCGCCGGATCGAAGTCCGGCTCCTCGACGCCGAAGCGGTCCACGAGGTCGTGAAGCTTTGCCGTCTGCGTGTACCGCCCGCACATGGACGGGAATCTATGCCGGGGACGCGAAAGCCACAAGCGCGCTGCACCAGCTTGATAACGGCGGGCAACGGCGTTAATAGCTAATCGTTGACCAGGAGGATTCCACCGTGATCATCGACTGCGACACCCACATCATGCCCGGCGACGCCTTTGCTGACCTGCCCGAGGAGTTCCGCGACAAGGCGCCGATCCCGCGTTACAGCGAGGAAGGTCTGCTGGTGGATATCGACTTTCCCGGCGGGCCGCCCGAGGTGCACGGCACCACGCCGTTGGGCGCGCCGGGGTCTGGGGCCGGCATGAAGGGGCTGGTGGACCTTCAGGTGCGGCTCGAAGAGATGCCGGTGCTCGGAGTGGACCGGCAGTTCGTGCTGCCGCAGTTCTCGGGCTGGTGGACCTACATGATCGAACCGGCGCTGGCGTCGGCCATCGCCCGTTCCTACAACCTGTCCAACCTGCGGCTCATGGAGCACTACGGCGACCGGATCATCGGCGTCGCCATCGTGCAGCTCCAGGACGTGCCCGCGGCCATCCGCGAGATGGAGTGGGCGCAGAAGGAGGGTTTCTGCGCGGTGGTGCTGGACAAGGTCTTTCCGGTCCAGGAGCATCCCTACGGCGAGAGCCTGGGGAGCCACAAGGAGCTATGGCCCTTCTTCGCCCGGGCGGAGGAGTTGGAGATGCCCATCTATCTCCACAACATCCAGCACGGCCACCGCATCAGCAACCTGCCCAACTTCCAGAAGGACGGCCTCTACTTCTTCGCGCCCCAGGAGGGGCAGGTGAGCCTCGTGTCACTTATCACGAGCGGGCTGCTGGACGACTTCCCCGGTCTGCAGATCATCTTCACCGAGGCCGGAACGGGTTTCATCAAGCCGCTGGCCGACCGCTTGGACGCGGCCTTCAACGGGCCTCCGGTGGACTACGACGGGGACGCCGATTCCGACGTCATGCGGGGGGTGAAGACCAAGCTGCGGCGTCACCGGGCGTTCTACGGACCCGAGGTTTTCCTGGAGAAGAACAAGCAGCCGGCCAGCCACTACTTCCGCAACAACTTCTACTTCACCATCGAGACCGAGGAAGCCGCGCTGCCCGATGCCATTGAGTTCCTGGGACCCGAGCGCTTCCTCTTCGCCACCGACTACCCCCATGACGATCCCGGCGGCAGCATGAAGTTCCGAGACGTGCAGCTCCTGGCCATCAACCGGAACATCTCGGACGAGACCAAGGATCTCATCCGCCACGGCAACGCCGAGCGGCTGTTCAAGCTGGACGGGTGACGGTGCGGGTGTTAACCTGAACGTACGTGGAGGTAAAAATGGTTGAGAAGAGGGTGTCACGAGTGGGCAGCGCGTACGTGTCGGGAAACGCTATGGACACCGCTTTTCTCTTTGCAACCCCATCCCTTTGGTCCGGGATGGCGAGGATGCTCGACATCTGCGGCCAATTCGACAGCTACAACTCCAACGAAACAGAGGGAGAGGCCGATGCCAAGGCTCTGTATTCTGACTTCAGGATGATCGGTCAAGACCTCAAGCATGCAATAGAGTCTTTGTCTACTGGTAAGGACGCTCCGGTAGATCACCGTCAACTTACCTTTGCCTTCATGGATCTGGCGAGCCCCGTAAGCGATGCAGGGTCATAAGGAGGGCTCCCCTCCCGAAATCAACCCCAAGCCTCCTGAGGCTGCTACCTTCACGATCGTAGCCTCGCAGCAAACCACGGTCGAGTTCCGGGGACCGTTACCACCTCCCGAGATCCTGCAAGCCTACAACAAGGCGCTGCCAAACGGTGCGGAGCGCATCGTTGCCATGGCGGAAAGGCAGTCCGCACATCGACAGGAGATTGAGAAAACGGTGGTCAAGGGAAATGCCGCAGTTCAGAAGTTCGGTGTTGTTGCAGCCCTTTTGATCACCCTGACCACCGTGGGCCTGGGTTTTCTCCTGATCAATAACGACAAGGACGCCTCCGGATTGGCCGTAAGCATATCGAGTCTCGCATGCCTTGTCGGCGTGTTCATTTATGGGAGGCGTTCCCAGGAACGGGAACGGGCAGAGAAGGCGAAGCTATTTCACGATGAAAGCTAGCCACCCTACGAGCAGTAGACGGGAAATCTGCGATGGCGAAGGCGGGACCATCCGGCGGCTGACCCCTCAGCTCTCGTCGTCGGCAAGCCCGTATGCCTCCCGGGCATGCTGTCGTGACACGTAGCCATCCTCGACATCCTGCCGCACGAGTTCCGCGGGACGTTCCCCGGGATTGCCGTAACCGCCACCTCCGCTACGGAAAATGGCAAGCCTGGCGCCGGCCTGCAGCGACCGGGTTTCCAGGATATCGACTTCGGACGGCTCCTCGCCCGGGTTCTGGATCGTGGTCCTGGAGGTGGGCGGGCCTCCGCCGCCGTTCAGGCCCCATGAAGCCTGTCGATGATTTGCCGAACGTACCGTGAGCATGCAATCGGTCAGGAACTCGTACTCGCGGACGAACCCGGTGCCGCCGCGCCAGCGTCCGGCCCCGGCCGAGTCCGGCCAGATCTCGTAACGGCGGACGGCAACGGGATATTCTGTCTCGAGGATCTCTACCGGCGTGCCGGGGGCGAAATGATTGACCGGCATCACGATGGACGCGCCGTCATGGTCACGGGTGCCGCCCAGCGAAGTGATCAGTATCTCATACTGAACGGTCGGCCGGCCCGAGCGGCCTTCCTTGTAGCCGACGGCAATGGCGCCGGTGCCGAGTCCGGAGGGCGCCACCGCCCGGTGAGGGTTGAAGCGTCCGATGGCGGCGAGAACGCAGTTGTAGACCAGGTGAGACGTCGGAAAGTAATGGTTGACGGTTGCCGGGAATTGCGGGCTCAGCACGAGTCCCGGCGGCATCTTGAACTCGACGGCCTCGAATGCGCCCGCGTTCATCGGGATGCTCGGATCCGATGCCGCCAGAACCGCTTGCATCGAGACCGCCCGAGCGGTGACCCGCGTCGTGTTCACGGGTCCGGGGGCCTGGGGATCGCTGCCGGAGAAATCGAGCGTCAACCGCTCTCCGGCCTTGATGGCCCGAACATGGACCCGCACCGGCCTTGACCGGTCCGCACCGTCGTGATCGAGGAACCCTTCCGCCTCGAACTCTCCGTCCGGCCATGAGGCGACCTCGCTCCGGACCCGGGCCGTCGTGCGCGTCAGCAGTTCCTCGATGGCGCCCAACAGGGTGTCCGCGCCGTATTCGCGCAGCAGTGCCTGGAACCGGGTGGCCCCAAGTCTTGTGGCCCCCACCTGTCCGCGCAGGTCGCCGAGCACCACGTCCGGAATGCGGCTGTTGTTGCGGAGGATCGCCTCCACCTCGGGATGGACTCCCTCGGCCGTGGCGAACAGCACCGGCGGCAGCAGGATTCCGTCGTGGAAGATTTCGCGCGCCGCGGCGCCGCTCGAGCCCGGCACCAGACCGCCGACGTCGGCCTTGTGGGCCACGCTGACGCCGAAAGCGACCACCCTGCCGTCATGAAAAGCCGGCGTTGCCACGACCATGTCGGGTACATGGCTGTTCCCCGCCTTGTAGGGATCGTTGGAAACGAACGAATCTCCTTCGCTCATGTCCGCTGCCGGGTAGCGTTCCAGAACGCCGGTCACCGCCTGCGAATACAACAGGGAATGGTATTGCAGGCCTCCGCCGACCATGATCACGCGTCCGTCGCGGTCGGTCAGCCCGGCGGTGCCGTCCTGCGACTCGCGCAGGATCGGCGAGTAGCCGCTGTGGAACAGCGCGTGCGCCATCGATGCGGTGATCTCCCGCAGCCGGCTCAGCACGACCTCGGTGGTGATGGGATCAAGACTCATGACGCCCTCTCGATGACGAGGTTGCCGAACCGGTCGACGGTGGCGTGCTGCGATTCGGGCAGTACCGTCGTCGCATCGAGTTGTTCGATGACGGCAGGCCCGTCGATCCGGTTGCCGCCCAGCAACCGGCCGCGGTCGAGCACCACGGCCTCCAGGAACTCTCCGCGCTTCAGGTCGAAAAGCGGTCTCCGGCCGATGACGGCATTTTCGACGTTGCGGTCCCCCGCTTCCACGGGTGGCGGCGTGAGCCGCGGCACCGCGATCTCGGCAAGGAGCCGGAACGTCACGATTTCGGCGTCCTCGTCCTTGGCGCTCACGCCGTACGCCGCGCCGTGGCGTTCGTCGAAGCGCGCCTTGAGCCCGGCCTTGTCCGCTTCCACGATCTCCCGGTCCGGACAGTCCACGGACAGCTCGTACCCCTGATGCAGATAGCGCATGTCCACCTGGCGCCGGAAGACCACCTCCGAGAGATCGAAATGCTCTTCCCGGATGTCGTCCACGGCCCGGAGGCGCAACTCCTCGAACCGCCGGTTCATGCGCTGGACGTCGTAACCGCTCACCAGGCCGAGGTCCGATTGCAGGTAGAGATGCCGGACCTTGGTCTGGAGCAGCCCCAAGGCGCTGTTGAGGCCGGGATGCGGCGGCACCAGGACCGCGGGTATCCGGAGTTCCTCGGCCAGCAGGCCGGCGTGCAGCGGTCCCGCGCCGCCGAAGGCCACCAGAACGAAGTCGCGCGGATCAACGCCACGATATTGCAGCGCAAGCCTGAGCTCCACCGACATGTTGTTGTTGACGATCTTGAGGATCCCGGCCGCTGCCTGCACCACGTCGAGGCCGAGCGGTTCGGCCAGGCCCGTGCGAACGGCCGCCTCCGCCCTGGATCGGTCCAGCCGCAGCCGCCCGCCGAGGGTGCTGCTGTCCCCGAGGGCACCGAGCAGGAGGTTGGCGTCGGTCACCGTCGGCAGCTCGCCGCCCCTGCCGTAACAGGCCGGCCCCGGGTCCGCGCCCGAACTCCGCGGCCCGACCTTCATCAGGCCGTCCTTTCCGATCCAGGCGATGGTGCCGCCTCCCGCGCCCAGGGTGTGGACGGCCAGCATCGGCGTGGCGAGGTCCTGCCCCGCGATCCTGCCCGCGGTGGTCTCCTCGGACCGCCCGTCGCGGATCACGCTGATATCGGTAGACGTGCCGCCCATGTCGAAGGTGACGAGGTTCCGGCGTCCCTGGAGCGCGGCCAGCTCGATGCCGGACACGACCCCGGCCGCCGGGCCCGAGAGCAGCGTCTGGTTGGGATAGCGGGCTCCGACGTTCATGCGCATCAGGCCGCCGTTGGACTGCATGAGGAAGATCTGCGGCGTCTCGATCCCGGCGGCGCGCAGCTTGTCCACCAGCCGTAGCAGGTAGGTTTCCATGGACCTGCCCACGAAGGCGTCGATGACGGTCGTCGAAAGGCGTGGATATTCGCGGATGGTGGGCAGGATGCGCGACGATACCGACACACGCCACTCCGGCGCCATCTTGGCGATGAGCGCCGCGGTCCTCTCCTCATGCTCGGGGTTTCGGAAACTGAAGAGAAAGTTGACGGCAACCGCCTCGACTTCCTTCTCCTTCAGCCGTGCAATCGCTCGTTTGGCGTCGTCCTCGTCGAGCGGTGTCTGCACGTTACCGAGATAGTCGAGGCGCTCGGTGATTTCTTCGGTCAGCGATTGCGGCGCCAACAGCGGCGGTTTGACGTAGTAAGGGTCCGCCAAGTCCTCCGGCGCCGGCTGCGACCAGCCGCGCCCTTCATAGACCGCCCGGAAGCCGCGGGTGATCAGCAGACCCGTGCGCGCGCCCCTGTTTTCCAGGATGGCGTTGGTCGCCACCGTGGTGCCGTGAACCAGAAACTCGATCCCGCCCGGGTCGACCCCGGACCGGAACAACTCATCGAGGGCGTTCATCACCGCGGCCGACGGGTCCTCCGGCATCGAGGGGACCTTGGCAATCCGTCGTTCACCGGTGTCGGGAGCGAACGCGATCAGATCGGTAAACGAGCCTCCGGTGTCGATGCCCACTATCCACGATGTCATGGCGATCTCCGAAACGATTGGCCCACGCCGGTCCGGTCCGCTAGCGCGAAAGGTCCACCACCACGCGGCCGCGGACCCCGCCTTTGAGGATGCTTGCGATGTGGGGCTCCAACTCGTCCAGCGAGCAGTCGATGGTCACGGCGTCGAGTTGGGGCAGCTTCCACTCGGTGGCCATCTTCTGCCACAGGGTAGCGCGGATGCCGGCGGGGCAGTCCGGCGTGGCCACGCCGACGAGGCGCACGTCCCGGAGGATGAAGGGGAAGACGGTGGTGTTCAGCTCCACCGAGGCCACGTTGCCGCAACAGGTGACCACGCCGCCGTACTTGGCGGACTTGATGGCGGTGGCCAGGATGTTGCCGCCGACGGTGTCCACGACGCCGGCCCACAGGCTCTTGGACAGGGGCCGTCCCGATTGATCGTCCGCGGCCTCGCGGGAGATGACGTCGGCCGCGCCCAGGCCCATGAGGAAGTCCTTTTCCAACTCCTTGCCCGTGGACGCCACCACCCGGTAGCCGGCCCGGGCCAGGATGCCCACGGCCAGACAGCCGACGCCGCCGGTGGCGCCGGTCACCAGCACGTCGCCCGAGTCGGGCGTGACCCCGCCCTCCTGGAGCCGCAGCACCGACAGGGCCGCAGTAAAGCCGGCGGTGCCGTACACCATGCTCTCCTTCAGACTCAGCCCGTCCGGGCGCTTCACCGCCCAGGAAGCCGGCACCCGCACGTACTCGGCAAAGCCGCCGTCGGTATTGGCGCCCAGGTCGAAGCCGGTGAGCACCACCTCGTCGCCCTTGGCGAAATCACCGACCCGGCTCTCCACCACCGTGCCCGCGGCGTCGATGCCGGGGGTATGGGGGTAGTTGCGGGTCACGCCCTTGTTGCCGGACGCCGACAGCGCGTCCTTGTAGTTGAGGGACGAATAGGCCACGGCCACGAGCAGGTCGCCGTCCGGCAGGTCGTCCGCGGTCCTCCGGCCGATGGCGCGGGAGAAGGTCTTGTCCTCGTTCTCGCTGACGACCATGGCTCGGAAACGCGTGGGGTCTGACATGATTGGGGGCTCCTTTCGGCCGTACGTCACTCAGCAGGGGTCAAGTCACTCAGCAGGGGTCACAACTCGTACTGTGTACTTTTCCAACCGATGCATGGTCGGGATTCGACCCCTACTTGCCTTGCCGGCGCTCGTGCAGGCGCTGCCATACCTTGGGAGGCGAGAGCGGCAGGTCGCAGATCCGCAGGCCGACGGCGTCCTCCACTGCCGCGGCAATGGCGGACGCGGCCGGCAATACCCCGCCCTCGCCCATGCCCTTGGCGCCGAACGGCCCGGGGCCGTTGCCGCTTTCCACCAGCTCCGAGATGAAATGCTCCGGCAAATCGTGGAACGCCGGCACGCGGTAGTCCACGAGGTTGGGGTTCAGGAGCTGGCCGTCCTCGTACACCATCTCTTCCAGCAGCGTGTGCCCCAGGCCGAACAACACGCCGCCTTCGTCCTGTCCCTCGGCCTGCAGCGGGTTGATGGCCCGTCCCACGTCGGCCATGGACACGTACTTGAGGATGCGGATGACGCCGGTGTCCGGGTCCACCTCCAGTTCGACGCCGCCCCAGCCCACCTCCCAAAAGGTGGTGGGGGAACCCAGCACCGCGGTCTTGCTCTTCTTGTCCTGGTACACGCCGCGGCCGACGATCTCGGTGGCGGAGCTGCCGAAGTAATCGGAGATGACGTCGCTGTAGGGTACCCCGCGCCCTTTGGCGCCGCGCACCCGGCCGCCCTTGAGCGTGAGGTTGCCGGCCTTCTCGCCCATGACCCTGGCCGCGGCCCGCAGCAACTGCTTCTTCACGTCCTGGGCCGCCCTCTGGGTTGCGAGGCCCATCACCGTCATGGAGCTGCTGGCGCTGGTGGACACGTCGAAGGGCGTGACGTCGGTGTCCAACTGGGCCACGGATACCTGCCCGAGCTCGATGCCCAGCTCTTCCGCCACCACCTGGCTGAGCGCCGTGCGGCAGCCCTGCCCCACCTCCACGGTCCCGGTGAGCAGCACGGCGCTGCCGTCCGACGACATCTTCACGGTGGCGCCGGCCACCTTGTAGGTGCCGCCGGCGTCCTTCATGCACACGCTCAGTCCCTTGCCCACGTTGGGCCGGGACGTCTTCTTCCAGTCCAGCGCCCGAGCCACCTTGCGCAGCCCCTGCTTGAGGTCGCAGTCCACCGGGGTGTCACCGGGCGTATAGTGCTCGCCCTTCTCCAGCAGGTTCTTGAGGCGGAAGTCCAGCGGGTCCACACCGAGCCGCCTGGCGATCATGTCCATCTGCGACTCGTAGGCCCAGGCCACCTGGACCGCGCCGAAGCCGCGGAACGCTCCCGCGGGCACGGTGTTGCTGTAGACGCCGTGGGCGTCGATCTTGACGTTGGCGACGCGGTACGGCCCCACCGCGCGGTAGCCGGCCTTCTGCGTCACCCGAGGCCCGGCGTCGGCGTAGGCGCCGGTGTCCATGTAGACCTCCAGCTCCCGCGCCACCAGCTCGCCCTTCTTGCTGACGCCGGTCTTGATGCGGATGCGCGCGGGATGGCGCGTCACGGTCTTGAAGCTCTCGTTGACGCTGAGGGCCAGCTTGACGGGCCGGCCGTTTCTCACCGACAGCGCCGCGGCGATGGGGTCGGCCTTGACGTAGAGCTTGCCGCCGTAACCGCCGCCGACGTAGGGCACCACCACTCGCACCCGGTTGAGCGGCAGCTTGAAGATCCCGGCCAGGTGCCCGCGCAGCGTGAACGGGTCCTGACACGAGCTCCACACCGTCAACCGTTCGCCGTCGAAGCTGGCGACGCAGATGTGGGGCTCCAGCGAGTAGTGCTGCACCCGGTTGAAGCGGAAAACGTCCTCGAAGACGTGGTCGGAGCGCGCAAAGCCGTCATCGACGTCGCCCCGGGCGTAGCCGAAGTGGTAGCACACGTTGGTGCCCTTGAACCGGTCCGGCGCGCCGTATTTGGAGCCCCGCAGCTCGGCCTTGGGGACGTCGCCCTCGTGCACCATCGGAGCGCCCGGCGCCAACGCGTCGTCCACCGTGTCCACGAACGGGAGTTCCTCGTACTCCACCTCGATGAGCCCCAGGGCCTCCTCGGCCACCAACTCGTCCGCGGACAGCACCGCGGCCACCGGGTCGCCGACGTAGCGGACCTTGTCCACCGCCACCACCGCCTGGTCCTTGTAGGTGGCGCCGTAGTGATAGTTGAGGCCGGCCAACTCGTCGCGGGTGAGGACGTCGATGACCCCGGGCAAGGCCCTGGCCTTGCCCGCGTCGACCTTGAGGATCCGCGCGTGGGGCAAGGGGCTCCTCAGGATCTTCGCATAGGCCATCCCCGGAAGCTCCATGTCCCCGGTATAGAACGCCTTGCCCGAAACCTTCTCGATGGCGTCGACGCGCACCGCGGGGCGCCCGGCCACTGACAGTCGCTGTTTTTTCATGGGTGTCTCCGACCCCCTTCTTAACCGAAGTTCCGGGGCCAGGCAATGTTCCTGCGAAAGCGGGAATCCAGAGGCGGCGGGGAGCGGCACGGCGCCCGTCCTCACGGCGAGCGTCGCTCCGTCTCCTCCTTCAAGGTCTCCAGCTCGGTCCAGCGCTCCACGGTCTGGTCGAGGGTGGCCTTGGCGGCTTCGAGGTCATCCAGGACGGGCTGGACGCTGGCGAAGGGCTGCGCGTAGAAGTCGGGCCGGCGGGTCTCTTCCTCCAGCGCGGCCACGGCCTGCTCCATGGCCTCGATGCGGTCCGGCAGCCCGTCCAGCTCCAGTTGCAGCTTGTAACTCAGCTTGTTGGGGAGTGACCTCGTCTCACGCCGGTGGTGGGCGGGTTCCCGGACACCCTTCCGGTTGGGGTCGTCGGTGACGTTCAGGGCCTTGCCGCGCCTGGCCCAGTCGCTGTAGCCGCCGGCGTAGGGCTGGATCCGGCCCGAATCCTCGAACACCAGGGTGCTGGTGACGCAGTTGTCGAGGAAGCTGCGGTCGTGGCTCACCACCAGCAGCGTGCCCCGGTAGGCCACGAGCTGCTCTTCCAGCACTTCCAGGGTCTCGATGTCGAGGTCGTTGGTGGGCTCGTCCAGAATCAGCAGGTTCGCCGGCCGGGTGAGCAGCCGGGCCAGGATGACGCGGTTGCACTCGCCGCCGGACAGCGCGGCCACCGGGCTCATGGCCCGCTTGGCACTGAAGAGGAAGCCGCCGAGGTAGCCGACCACGTGGCGCGGTTTACCGTTCACCATGACGTGGTCGCGGCCGTCCGCCACGGTCTCGGCCACGGTCTTGTCGGGGTCGAGCTCCCGCCGCAGTTGGTCGAAATAGCCGATCTCCAGGTTGGCGCCCGGCTCCACGGTCCCGGAGTTCGGGGTGGTCTCGCCCGCGAGGATGCGCAGCAGCGTGCTCTTGCCGACGCCGTTGTTGCCGATGAGCCCGATGCGGTCGCCGCGCATGATGCGGAGCGACAGGTGCCGGATCAGCGGCTCGGCGCCGTAGCCGTGGGTCACGTTGCGGAGCTCCACCACCTTGCGGCCGGACTGACCGCCTTGCTGGACGTGGATGCGCGCCTGGCCCGGGGGCTTGAGTCGCTGCGCCGCCTGCTCCCGCATGGCCACGAGGGCGCGCACTCGGCCCTCGTTGCGGGTCCGGCGCGCCTTGATGCCGCGCCGGATCCATTCCTCCTCCTGGGCCAGCCGCTTGTCGAACAGGGCGTCGCGCCGGGCGTCCTCCGCCAGGGACTGCTCCTTGAGCCTGAGGTAGTTGTCGTAGCTGCCGGGCCAGCTCGTGAGCCGGCTGCGGTCCAACTCCACGATGCGGGTGGCGAGCCGCCGCAGGAACGCGCGGTCGTGGGTGATGAACAGGACGCTGCCCGCGTAGTTGTAGATCCGGTCCTCGAGCCACTGGATCGTGCTCAGGTCGAGATGGTTGGTGGGCTCGTCGAGCAGCAGCAATTCGGCTTTGCCGACGATGGCCCGGGCCAGCCCTACCCGGCGCTGCCAGCCGCCGGACAGTTCCTCCAGCCGCCGGTCCGCGGGCAGGTCCAGCTCGCTCAGCACCGTCTCCACCCGTTGGTCCACGTGCCAGCCGCCGTGGGCGTCGATCTCCCGATGCAGCGCCTCCAGCTCCAGCAGGCCCTTGCGGTCCAGCGTCTCCCTGGAGCGTTGCTGATAGAGGTCGATGAGTTCCTGCAGGTCCGCCAGCCCGGTGGTGACGTATTCCCGCACCGTCTGCCCGAGCTCCTCGGGCAGCGCCTGCTCCAGCGCGCTGATGCGGATGCGGCTCTGGCAGTGGACCTCGCCGTGGTCGGGCTCGAGGCGGCCGGTGATGAGCCCCAGCATGGAGGTCTTGCCCGCGCCGTTGCGGCCGATCAGGCAGACCCGTTCCCCCGGCTCGATGGCGAACTCGGCGTGCGCCAGCAGCCGCTGGTCGCCCAGCTCCAGCGATACGTCTTCGAAGCTTACGAGGGGCATGGTTGGGGTGCTGTCCGGTTACATGGCATACGAATGAACCGGACAGGCCCGCTCAAGCCGCGGCGCCGCGCCGGGCGCCGCGGCTTCAACAACTCTACTTGCGGGACCGGGCAGCCCGGGTTCCCGGCGCACGGTAGGGCACTTTCTTCTTGACCGCCTCGTCCACCGTCTCCGGCGTGATCAGCACGGTGGCCTTGATGTCGAGGGCGCCGGCGTTGGCGATGGTGAGCGAGACGGCCGCCGCGGTGGCGTCATCGGGAAGATCGGCGATGACGTAGAGGTCCGTGTCGCCGAAGGCGTAGTAGAACCCCTCCACGCTGCCGCCCATGGCCTCGATGGTCTCCGTCAAAGCCTCCCGCCGCTGGCTGCCGCCCTCCTTGAGCAGGCCCACAAGCCCCTTGCCAGTGTACGTGGTGTGAAACATGTATTTGCCCATCGGTTTTCCTCCTAAGGATTATAGTCTACCCATCATCGTTCATGGAACGCGATCTTTCAAGCCGCGCCCCGAATCGCACGGCCCTCACTCCTATGACTGGCCGGCTATGAAGGCCCGCAGCACCTCGTTGAACTCCGCCGGATGCTCGCGGTACGAGAAGTGGCCGGCCTGGTTGATGATGTGCATCTGGGTGCGGCGCTCGCTCCCGGCCATGATCTCCATCAGGCGCATGCCCTGGTCCAGGGTGGCGGTGGGGTCGTTGTAGCCCCACACCAGCAGCGTCGGCCGTTGCAGGCCGCGGTCCCGGATCCAGCCCAGGGTCTCCTCCTTCTGCCGCGCGTGCGCGGCCAGGAAGAGGTTGACCTTGAGTCCCTGCATCTCCATCTTGTCCACCGCTTCCTTGTATTTGGGCAGTTGAGCGATGGCGGTGCAGGCGTCGAGCCAGTCGTCGGTGATGTGGTCGTGGCGGTAGGAGTAGCGCTCGTACACCCAGCGCTGGCTCTCCCGGCCGAGACGCGGTTGCGGCGCGTTGGCGAAGACGATGTCGTTGCGTCCGACGCCGGGCGCCAGGGTGTTGGTGTCCACCGGGATCACCGACTTGACCAAGTCCGCCCGCTCCAGGGTCATGCGCGCCACCAGGTAGGCGCCGCGGGAATGCCCCACGAGGTGGACGTTGCCGAGCTTCAGGGTCTCCAGAAAGGCCAGCGCGTGCTGCACCACCGCGGCCATGGTGTAGTCCTCGTCGCGCTTGGGATTGTCGGTCATTCCCTGGCCGAGCTTGTCCACCGCGTAGACGTGGAACCACTGCGCCAGGGCGTCGAAGTTGAGCCCCCAGTCGAGGCCGCAGTCGGCCGCGTCGTTGGAACCGAAATTGCCGCCGTGGAACAGCACCAGCGGCTCGCCGCTGCCCTTCTCGAAATAGCGGGTGCGGATGCCGTCCACGTCCACGAATCTTTCGTCCGCCTGGTCCATATCCGTCCTCCTCAATGGTCACACTGTAGCGGATTGTCCGGGCAAGGTTAACCCGTGGCCCGTGGCCGGAGCACGCTTGGCAATCACCCGGCAATCGGATAAGGGAGAGTGAGCCGAAAGGCGCACAATCCAAGGAGGCTTTAGCCATGGCGAAACCGAACGGGGACGAGCATCCCATGCTGGGAGAGGGACGGGGCCGGCTGCGCGGCAGGGCAGCCGTCATCACCGGAGCCAACAGCGGCATCGGACGGGCTACGGCCCGGTTGTTCGCGCGCGAAGGGGCCAACGTGCTGTGCTGCGACATCCAGGAGACCATGACGCCGCGGGTGGACGAGCTCATCATCAACGAGGGCGGCGAGGCCACCTTCCTGAACGTGAACGTGACCGCGGCCGGCGGTCCCGAGGAGATGGTCCAGACCGCCATCGCACGGTACGGGGGCGTGGACATCCTCTACAACAACGCCGGCGGCGGGATACGCAAGCAGGCTCACGAGTTCACGGACGAAGAGTGGAACTTCATCATGGACCTCAACCTGAACGCCATCCAGAGGAGTGTCCGTGCGGTCATCCCCCACTTCCTCGAGAAGGAGAGCGGCAACATCGTCAGCACCGCGTCCACCTTCGGGCTGCTGGCTTCGGGCAACTACCCGGCCTACTGCGCCACCAAGGCGGCGGTGATCAGCCTGACCCGGCAGATGGCGCTGGACTACGGTCCCAGGGGCATCCGCGTGAACTGCATCTGTCCCGGCGCCACCGAGACCCCGCGCTTCCGCGGGCATCCGCCGGTACCTTCGTTGCAGGCCGCCACCCCGGAGCAGCGCAAGCGCATGGCCGACAGCAACAAGGCGCTGCTGCGGATGGCGCGGCCGGAGGAGATGGCCTACGGCGTCCTGTTCCTGGCGTCCGACGAGGCGTCCTTCGTCACCGGCCACGCCCTGGTGGTGGACGGCGGTCAGACCATCGCCGTGTAAAGCCGGACACCGGTGTTCGGACGAGGGGCCACAGGGATCAGGGGGACAGGCGTTGTATTGCTGGCGCGGCACGGTGGGGGTGGTGAAGCCGACGCTGCGGCCCGGGTCGCTGGAGACCTTCATCCGGCTGATGCCGGAGGGGGTGTGCGTGGTGCCGCGCTACGTCGGCATCCGCACCGGCACGGAGGCGGAGTTCGACGAGGCCGTCACCATAGCCGAATCCAGAGTGGCCGAGCTGGCGGAGCTGGGGGTGGACCTGGTGGTGATCCAGGGGGTGCCCCTGATCATGCTCCGGGGCTACCGCTTCGACGGCGAGTTGACCGAGCGGCTCAGCCGGCAGTACTCGGTGCCGGTGCTCACCGCCGCCACCGCGCAGGTGGAGGCGTTTCGGGCGCTGGGGGTGCGGACGATGGCCGGCCTCTCGTACATCCAGGGCGAAATGAACGCGAAATTCGCGGGCTTCTTCGAGCAGGCTGGTTTCACGGTCACCGCCATGAGGGAGATCGAGGGCGTGGCCTTCGCCGACGCTGGCCGGATTCCGGCCGAGGAGATCTACCGCCAGGCCAAGAAGGTCTTCGTCGAGTGCGGCGGGGAGTGCATCTACCTCCTGGGCGCGGGCTGGGACTGCCTGCCCGTCATCGAGACCCTGGAAGAGGACCTCGGAGTGCCGGTGGTCACCAACCTCAACGCCGACGTGTGGGCCACCCAGAAGCGCCTCAGGATCCACGAGCCCATCGCCGGCCGCGGACGGCTGCTCGAGACGCTGCCTTGACCGGCCGTTCGAGGTCGGAAGACCTGGGGTATGGACATGGGGGGTGTGGACATGGCGCCCTTCGACTTCGCTCCGCGTCGCTCAGGACGGACGTTTGCGGTTTGACGGGATACCGGAACCCGAAAAAAGGGGAAGCACATGGGAGAGATACTCGGCCTGGGTATCACGCACTATCCTGGACTCGGGTTTCAGGGGAACATGACCCGACGCATCAAGACGTGCCTGGAGGACCCGGTGTTGCCGGAACGTCTGCGGGACATGGACAACTGGCCGGCGCCCATGCGTGAGCAGTGGAGCACGGACGACGGCCAGGGCCACTCCGACGCCCACCGCCGGGACATGATCGACCGCTTCCGCGTCGCGCGCCGCGCGCTGGACGAGTTCCAGCCCGACCTGTGCGTGCTATGGGGCGACGATCAGTACGAGAACTACCACGAAGACTGTGTGCCGGCCTTCTCCATCCTCGCCTATGAGTCGGTGGAGGCGCAGCCGTGGCGGCACAGCCGCCGGGGCGCCAACGTGTGGGACGAGCCGGACGGCAAGACCTTCACCATCCAGGGCCATCAGGAAGGCGGAAAGTATCTGGCGTCGAGCCTGCTGGACAACGGCTTCGACGTGGCCTACTCCTACAAGCCGCTCCACCGAGGGTTGGGCCACGCCTTCGTGAACTCCATCCTCTACCTCGACTGGGACCGACAGGGGTTTCCCTACCCGCTGGTGCCTTTCACGGTGAACAGCTACGGCCGCAAGCTAGTGGGCAGCCGGGGCATCCCCCTGACGCCTTCGGCCGCTCGGGACATCGCGGACCAGTGGGACCCGCCGGGCCCCCAGCCCTGGCGCTGCTTCGACATCGGCGCGGCCACGGCCCGGGCATTCCTGGAGAGTCCGTGGCGGGTGGCCCTCATTGCCTCGTCAAGCTGGTCCCATTCGTTCCTCACCGCCAAGCACGGTTTCATGTACCCGGACGTGGAATCCGACAAGCGTTACTTCCAGGCGCTCCGGGACGGCGACTGGGAGACCTGGCGCAAGACCAACCTGCCGGAAGCCGAGGACCGCGGACACCACGAGCTGCTCAACTGGTTCGCCCTGGCCGGCGCCATGGCCGAGATCGACCGCAAGCCCGACGACGTGGTGTTCCTGGAATCGTGGATCTCCAACTCCGACAAGGTATTCGCGGTGTTTCGGCCCCGGGCGCCTGTCCGAGAGCCGTAATCAGGCGGGCGGAGCCGCGGACTACCCGCGGGACTGATAGAGGAAGAAGACGCCTGCCACCACCAGGACCGCGGCCAGTCCGTCCTTGAGGGTGACCGTTTCATCCCCCTGAAGGAGCAGTCGCGCCAGCGAGAACGTGACCAGGGGCTGGACGTTCCAGATGGGCGCGACGATGATGGCCGGCGCATGGCTCACCGCGAGGTAGGTGAGGATGGAGCCCACCCCCTGAAAGAAACCGGACAGGAGAAGGAAGACATAGCTGTCTCCCGAGATCCGGATGCCTTCCCGCCAGTCGATGCGCAGCACCCGGCCGAACGACATGACCAGAACGAGGCCCGTGACGTGGGTGATCAGCGCCCCCGGAACCGGAGTGCCGCCCGCGAGAATCGCCACCTTCTTGAGGACCGGCCCGAAGCCGAAGAAGACGATGGAAAGCAGGGGGTTGAGAAACGCCTTGTAGCGCACGGGTCCCTGCGGGTCTCCGCCGGCGCCCCCACGGGTGATGAGCAGCAGGCCGGTCACGATCAGGAGCACGCCGACCAGGATGAGCGGGGCCGCGGACTCGCCCAACAGGACGATGGCGTACACCGCGGTGAGCAGCGGCGCGGAGTTGGCGATGGACTGGGCCTTGGATGCGCCTATTTCGTCGATGCCCTTGAGCACGAAGGTGCGACCCAGGAAGCTCCCCACCAGCCCGACGGAGACGAAGACCCCGGCCGCGGCAGGGGGCATGCGGAGTTGAGCTTCGCTGGACGGAAGGGCGATGATCAGGAGCAGGACCAGCACCGAGCCCACCTGCTGCAACAGCACCGCGGCGCTGACGTTGGAGTGCCGGAGGCCCCGCTTCACCAGGACCGGGGAGGTGCCCCAGAACAGCGCGGCCGCCAGGGCGTAGGCGATGCCGGCTTCCATCCGTAACGGATAGCACCGCGCGGAGCGGGCCGGAAGCGAAAGACCGCGGACGGCGCCGGATGGTTCGGAAAGGCGCGCTGCGTTTGCATCGAGCAACTCTTGCGCAGCGCTCGTGCCCGCCCATCCGCGCAGTCTCCTCGACCATGCGGCGGCAACCGCCGGAATGCGCAGGGCTCTACGCAAGCCGCCGGATCAGTTCGGCAAGGCCCACGAACCGCAACCTGACTCCGCGGTCATCCCGCACGTAGGAGCGCTCGGTGTCGGATGTCACGACGAAGTTGTCGCCCGCAGGATAGGCGTTGCGGAAGGCTCGCAGGTTCCGCGGGTCGAATCCGTCGGCGCGCCATTTGCATTCGATGGCGGTCAGCTTATCGCCTTTGACAATGACGAAGTCCACCTCGTGGCCACGCTTGTCCCTCCAGTAGCGCACGGTACGCTTCTGCAGGCGGCCGATGTATTCGTTGAGCACGTAGTGTTCCCACAACAATCCCCGGTCCTCGTCCCGCAAGCGGTCCCATCCCTTGCAGCTAACCTGCACCGGAGCTTGAAACCATCCGCGGACGTGTCATGGTTGAATGGATCGGGATGCCGGGTACACCGGCATCGCCCTGCGAAAGGAGAGGTCATGCTTTGGGGAATGTTCGGCAGCAAGACGAAGATGCCCGACCCGGACAAGGCCCTGCCCGGCAGGCAGGAAAGGACGCCGGTGCCCGCGGCGCACCATGTCAACGGCCAGCCGCTGGCGCCGCCGTACCCCGAGGGCATGGAGAAGGCGGTGTTCGGACTGGGCTGTTTCTGGGGCGCGGAGCGCTGTTTTTGGCAGCTTGACGGCGTGTACACGACGGCCGTCGGATACGCCGGGGGGATCACGCCGAACCCCACCTACGAGGAGGTCTGCACCGGCATGACCGGGCACAACGAGGTGGTCCTGGTGGTCTTCGACCCCAGGGCGGTGAGCTACGGCGAGATCCTCAAGGTGTTCTGGGAGGCCCACGACCCCACCCAGGGGATGCGGCAGGGCAACGATGTGGGCACGCAGTACCGCTCGGGCATCTACACCTTCGGCGACCATCAGAAGAAGGCCGCGGAAGCGTCACGCGACCGCTATCAGGCCGAGATATCGGGCGCGGGCTACGGCCGCATCACCACCGAGGTCCTGGAGGCCGGAGAGTTCTATTTCGCGGAAGACTATCACCAGCAGTACCTCGCCAAGAACCCCTGGGGGTACTGCGGACTTGGCGGCGTCGGCGTGACCTGTCCCGCCGGATAGCAGCCTGCCTCGCGCGAAAACGAGGCAACGCAGCCGATGGCAATAGGGATCGGCAGGTTCGTGAACGTGTTTGCGAGACAGGATACCGGCAGCTTCGCCTGGTTGGGACCGCGACGGACCTATTCGCTCAGGAGGCGTTGGATCATGGCCTCCATCTCCTCATAGCCCCCTTCGCCGTAGCGCGTGTGCCGGATCACGCCGCCCTTGTCGATGAGGTGCAGCGTGGGCCAGTAGCGCGTGCCGTAGCGTTTCCATGTGGCGAAGTCATTGTCCAGCGCCACCGGAAACCCTACTCCCAGCCTCTTGCAAGCCGATTGAACCTTGTCCAGCGCATGTTCCCAGGCAAACTCCGGCGAGTGGATGCCGACCACGACGAAGCCCTGGGGTCCATATTTTTCGTACCAGCCCACCAACTGTGGGATCGTGTTGGTACAATTGATTCAGCCGTAGGTCCAGAACTCGAGAAGGACCACCTTCCCCTTGAGGTCCTTGAGCCGCAACGGCTCCGAATTGATCCACGTATCGTTGGTGAACTCCGGCGCCGCCTTGCCCACCAGAGAAGCCGTCGCGTCCCCGGAAGCCGCAAGGATCGCCAAGCCCATGAGGGCTGCAAGCGCCATCATCCGTAACTTGGGTAACCTGAATTGCTGCATGTCTTTGAACCTCCCTCCAATCCCAGTGTGCCTCATGTCGTCGGCGCAGTGCAACATCCGCAAGGGTATTATAATCCGGTGGTGTTCCAACTCAGGATTCATTACGCGCCCGGCGTTGTTTGCCGGTTTTCCGGCTCTCAGTGCGGCTCCGGCTTTTGCCGAGTCATGGGTGTTGGCCGATAGATCGCAGCTTCAACGATGGACTGACATGAACGGAGGACAAGCCATCAAGATGGGAAGGAGATGGACAGTCCCCCTGTGCGTTCCGGCTGTAGTGCTTCTGCTGGTGGTGACGGGTGCGTTTTCAGCGAAGGCACAAACCCTTGAGGAAGTTGAGGCGGCGTCAAAGCGTGGCGACTACCCCACGGCCTATCGTGGGTTACGGGTTCATGCCGAGCAAGGCCATGCCGTCGCTCAGTTCGCTCTCGGGGTCATGTACAACGAAGGCCGGAGGGTGCCCCAGGACTATGCGACGGCAGTGAAGTGGTTTCTCCGGGCTGCGGATCAGGGCCATGCCTCTGCTCAGACCATGCTCGGGGTCATGTACGACAGAGGCCGTGGGTTGTCCCAGGACTTCGTTCAGGCGCACATGTGGTTCAACCTTGCCGCAGCCCGATTACCGACCTCGGAGAAGGGTACGCGTCAATTAGTACAACGGAGGCGCGATCAAGTCGTGTCTCGCTTGACCCAAGCGGATCTCGCCCTCGCCCAGCGGTTGGCGCGGGAGTGGCGGCCCAAAGCAGAAACGGAACTGACAAGGGCTGCGGCTACGAGCAACGGATGACCCCGGGCAGCCTGGGACATAGGAGTCCTATATCCGCCGAATCGACGCCGACTAATACTCGTCTGCATCTTCGGAACCGGGAGTTAGCCGACCGCCCTGTATTGGTGACCTACGCCCTGAAGCAGGAGTCATGATCTGCTCGATCTTTTGGCTGGTTTCTGTCTCCGCCTGATCCAGAGTTTCACGTTTGGGACCAACGGATGTCCCAAGTACTTCTGTCAGGGCAGAGATTTTTGCCCGCATGAGTTTAACTTGATTCTCCATGGTCCTTAGCTGTACAGTCGCTGCCCCTTGTTTCTCCTTTATGTCACCTGTGATGATGTGAACGTTTACAAAGATTCCAAGTGCCGCAATGATTGCTAAAACGGCACCTGCAATGGTCCAACGCTCCGACCTCTTAGCACTCTTCTGCGCCTCACGTATTGCGTCGGGGATGGAGCTTCGGATTTCAGGTTGCTCAAGATATTCTTCGGGCTTTTTATCTCTTTTCTTCTCTGGAAAAGATACGTATTGACCCTTGTGGAATCCCTTTGAGTCGTTGTCGTGCGCCCAACGTTCGTTATGAGAAATCTTCGTAAACTCTAGCCATATCAATTTCTCTTCATATACGAATTTATATTTATTGGTGGTGAGGTTATGCAGTGGAATCAGAATGTAACCCTCGAAACCCGGATCAACAAGAGGTCCCGTGCCGAGAAGCAACCCTCGGTGAACATTTGTGGTTGTAAGGTTGAACCTTACTGCCATATAATCCGGCAAACGAAACCGCTCTCTGGTCGTCACGAAGGCAATTGAATTCGGATTCAGAACAAAAGAACCTTCTTTGCTTAGGTCAATAGTTCTCCTTTTCCCTTGATCGTCCCAATAAATACAGTCCTTTCCCACGCTTGCCTCGTATGAAGCGGATTTGAGCTTCGTCGAATCAAACGGACAGATCATCCCTGTAGTGCGGGCATAGTCGTAGATGTCGGCAGAATTGAGCAAAGCCGGTGGAATGTCCGGGAATGGATCACTGACCTTACACTCTTTGAATAGAGCCGCCGCGTCTTCGTCGCTCTCCAGAGAATAAGGTTCGTTCTTCGATGTCATAGGGCTACAGCCTGCTTGGTGTTCTTTTGTCTTGGATACATGGATTCCGGTTCAAAGCCGATCCAGTCCACACAAACGCCGGTGGACCACTCCACCTCTCTGACGAACTCCTCGGCCTTATCCGTGACTCTTTCCTCCACCCGGCATCGCCAATCCACGTAGTCAAGATGGTTGAGGACGATACGGGTAGGCGAGTTTGCCCGGATCGCGTGCAGCACGACCTCGGCATCGAACCTTGCGACTCGACGAACTCGGCCGGTAACGCTTGTCGTTTCATCTACTGGCTCTTCGGCCCCGGACTCCCGGGTCACGGTATTCCAATCAATCTCTCCGGGAAGGGGACCGGAGTTCCCCGAGACTCGTATGGGGAAGCTCCTGAGCACCAGGGTCACGTCGTCCACGTCGAGAGGGCTCAGGCCGACTTCCGACAGAAATCCCGCGGCCGTCGTGTCCCGTGAGGTTACGTGTGGATAAAGACTCGAATGAAGCACCGACAAACCGAATCCCTGCGTCCCTTCAACGATCACCCGACAGTTCTGCTGCAGATGGCGCCGTGCGATCTCGCCAACGGGTTGTACGTAGGGTTGCAACCGCGGATCGTCCGCGGCCCTTTTCGATGTGTCCCGGCGCTCTATTCGCCGCAGGACAGCGCCGCCGGTGCCGGTCAAGGTCGAGCCGATGCGGGGTCGCAACGCTGCCTTTCGCTCCCTTTCCCTGTCTTCCTCGGTAATGACAAAGGCATTCGGATCGACACTCACCCCATCGCATGAGATAGACGGGTTGCTCAACTCCTTCAGAAAGACATCGACATCGATATAGGCGCCCGGCCCTATGGCACAGTGGATTCCGGGAATGAGGCTGGCGGTAGGCAGGGAGCGAAAGACGTGGACCTGTCCGTCTTCGACGACCGTGTGGCCGGAGTTCGGTCCTCCTACCCTGATGGCAACGGCTGCGCTCAGACGTTTGGCCAGAAAATGGGCGACCTTCCCCTTTCCCTCCGAGCCGTACTGACCGCCGACGACAATCGAAACCGGCATGGTAACGCCTACATGGACTTCAGGCGATGATGCTCGATGCGTTCCAGGATCTCGGTACGGAGCTCGCGCTTCGTGTTCTCGACCCGGATGTGCGCGAGCTCACCGAGCATGCCGACACCTCGTTCCGAGGGGTGATGAAGGGTGCGCTCCCGACTTGAGCCTTTCACGGGGGTGCGCCCGCCTGGCCTTCGACCCTCGCGGGTCAAGTGTACGTGGACGAACGCCGGACCGTAGGACTCGACGAAGAAGGCGTGGTCTTCGGGGAAGCGGAGTCCATCGATCACCACCTTGCCCTCCGAGGGCAAGCGGTTCTTCAACTCGCGGCAAAGCCAGCGCTGTCCGGGGTGCTCGTGGATCTGCGCCCCCAGGTCCTGGAGCGCGTTCCTGGTTACGGGCCGGCCGTCCTTTTGCAGTTGGTCCTCAAGCACCTCGCTGAACCTTCCGTACACGTACCCCCGGCCTTCGAGAAATCGGGCAAGGGTCGTCTTGCCGGTCCCGATCTCGCCGCTCAGGCCGACGACGCTTCGTTCTAGCCAATCCTGGGGCAGACGGGCAAGGTCCGGGACAATCAGAAAATTCTCCCGGTCGTTGCCCAGGGCCTCGAATTTTCCGGTCCAGAAGAACAGACCGACCATGGCGGACGTCACCGCGTCCAGCTCGTCATGGGACAGCTTGCATGAACTGATGGGTCCGCGGACGCCGAAATCGAGCAGGGCTCGGGTCAGGTGCTCCACGCCCTTCTTCTTCCTGGGGATCCCGAGGATGTCCTGAGCGGCGCCGGGGTAACTTTCGATGACCGGGATGCCGAGCTTCCGGAAGTGGGTTGCCAGACGGATGCCCCGGGCGGTGAGCCCTTGCATGTTCAGGATCAGCGTGGGGTAGACGTGGACGCCTCGCGCCCGGAGCAGGCGCTCACATTCACGGGTGATCCCGAACTCATCCCTCGTCGGGTCGTCGTCCGTCGGGCGGGTGCGACCATACGGAAGGGACAGGGGGGAGTCGATGGAGACGACGTGCGGTCGGGCGCAAACGGTCTCGCTGATCAGGTCCAGGTCGCTCCGTATCCGTTGCGTGAGGGCATGGTCGTCCGTGAGCAGACACCACCCGGAGGGCCGGTCTTCCGAGCCGGTCAGGTCGATGCCGACGATGCGTAGTGGTCGTTCACGGACGTCCGGGGTCAACTGCCGGTAGGTCGTGCGGGGACCCTTCCTGCCCCGGTAGGGCGGTACGTAGATGCGGCCCCCCGCCTCCGCCTTGCTGCCGGCGGCCCAGGCCAGCCTCTGGGGCTTCGCCAGGAACCGGTGCGGCGTCGTTGGAAGGACGGTGGCGGCGCCATCCCCGGTCTTGCGCCTTAGGACCTCGTCCAGGATCGCCTGCATGCCGACGATGTCGGCATGGTTGTATTCGATGAGTGTCCTGCACGCCGCCGAGTCCCCCATCTGGTACTGATACCAGAGGACGGGCGCCATCGCTCCATCGACGTTGGCGACGTGGCTTCGCGCCTGGACGTTGATGGCTCGCTCGATGGCCTTCTGGCTGCCTGCAAGCCCCACGGACCGTCCGAAGAACCGGAGATCGACGTGCGCCTCGGGAAGTTTCAGATCGGGAAATTCCCGTGCCATGAACTTGGTGTCGAATATCGATCCGTTGAACGTCACGAGGCAGGCCGCCCTGGACAGCAGCCGGGCCAGCGCCGCCTTGTCGGCGCCTCGGATATGGCAGTAGTACTCGCCGGCAAGGCTGACGCCGACGATCGTGATGTGGTCATAGTACGTGCTCAGGCCGGTGGTCTCGACGTCCAGGAACGCGGTCAAATGGGGCACGGTCAGGGCTATGCGGTAATGCTCCCGCTTGGGCAACCGGCGCGCAAAGAAGTCCATGTCTCCCCGGGCGAGGGCGTCGCGTGAGCGGGCCAGCACGGTCGGGATGGACTCGGTTTCCCGGGGGCGGAGAAGACTTGCCTGCGGGAAGGAGGCGCGTTCGAGATCATCCCAAGCGCGTATCCCCTGTTCCCAGAGCGCCCTCTCTCTTTTCGCCCCGATGCCCGGCAGGTGGATGAAGGTGGACTCCAGCATCATGCGTGCCTGAACCTCCCTACCAGGAGGGAACCGCTGGTGCAAGATTGCTGTTCGCCCACGATTGAGCCATTACAGATAGACAGCGCCTTCGCGCCGGGCGCCGGGGTCCGTGTGTGCGGCACAACCCGGTCCGGCACGTCCCCGAACGGTATGACTATAGGAGATCCCCCATGCTGTACGATTACGTCGCCCTGCCGGACCGCAAGCCGTTGCGCTGGCCCCACGGCGCTCGGGTGGCGCTGATATTTACCATCAACGTGGAATACTGGGAGATGACCCGTGAGGGCGTGGAGCCGCTCTACCCCGGCGGTCCGGCGACCATCCCCCACGTCCTTCCGGGCAACGTCCCGGACTACGCCAACTGGACTTGGCGCGAGTACGGCCAGCGCGTCGGGGTCTGGCGCATCATCGACGTGTTCGACAAGGCCGGTATGCCCGCCACCTGCACCATGAATGCCCTGACCGGCATCGAGCGCCGTCGCATCATCGACGCGGCCAACGAGCGCGGCTGGGAGATCCTGGCCCATAACCATGCTCAGAACGACGTGCTGACCGACTACGCGCACCGGCCGGACAAGGAACGAGAGATCATTCGCCGGACCCTGGACGTCTACGCCGAGGTGGTGGGACGGCCGGCCCGGGGCTGGCTGTCGTCGTCTCTCAGGAGCACCCACGACACCCCCCATATTCTGAAGGAGCTGGGGCTGCTGTTCCAGGCGGACTACCTGAACGACGACCAGCCCTACCTGCTCAACACCCGCCACGGCCCGCTGGTGTGCATTCCCTATTCCAACGACGTCAACGACTTCGCCGTCTTCTCCCGCGGCGGCCGCACCACCTCCCAGGCCCTCGACCTGTTCAAGGAGCAGTTCGACCAACTCTACCGCGAAGGCGAAGAGACCGGCCGCATCATGAACCTGGGTCTCCATCCCCACGTCATGGGCCAAGCCTATGCGATCCGCGCCTTGCGCGAGTTCGTGGACTACGTGAAAACCTTCGACGGGGTATGGTATCCCAAACGCGAGGAGATGGCCGAGTGGTACCTGAAACAGCGGACGTGATCGTGGTGGGCTACGGCGGCGCCGGCGCGACCGCGGCCATTACCGCGGCCGACCTCGGGGCCGAGGTCCTGATCGTGGAAAAGGAGGCTCAGGGCGGCGGCAACACGAAGCTGTCGGCAGGGTCGGTGCGGACCTTCGGCGCATTCGACCGGGCGGTGGAGCACATTACCTTTCTGTGCGGCGGCGCCACGGACCCGGAGGTGATCGAGGCCCTGGTGCGCGAGAGTCACGACAACGAGCCGTGGCTGCGCTCGCTCGGGGGCGAGGTCGTAATGGATCCGCTCCGGGCAGCGCCCGTGAGCTATCCCGTCTATCCCACCGGCGCCGCGTCGCCGGAGCAGCCGGGGGCGGACGGGGTCGGTCCGCGGCTGCGCGTCAAGGGCGAGGCGACGGCCAACGGCCGCGACCTGTGGGCGCTTCTGTCCGGCAATGTCCGGCAACGGCGCATACCGGTCCGCTTCGACAGCCCCGCGCTCCGGCTGCTCCGCCACCCGGACGGCGCCGTGAACGGGCTCATCGCGCGCCGGGGCAAGGACGAGACCGTAGTCCGGGCGCGCAAGGCGGTGATCCTCACCTGCGGCGGTTACGAACGGGACCACGACATGCAGCTCCAGTTTATGGGGCAACGGTACGGGTCCCTGGGCGCTTCGGGTCATACCGGAGACGGTATTCGCATGGCCGCGGACGCAGGCGCCTCCCTGTGGCACATGAACGCGGTGGCCGCGGGCTTCGGCTATCGGGTGGACGGGTTCGATTGCGCGGTGATCCATGCCATGCCCGGTCCGGGGTTCATCTACGTGGACCGGAACGCCTCCCGCTTCGTGGACGAGACCGCCATGGACGCCCACGCTGTGGGCTCGCTGGTGACCGAGCTGGAGTTGGAGACCATGCGGCGGCCGCGGGTGCCGTCCTTCGTGGTCTTCGACGAGGAGACGCGGTTGGCCGGGCCGGTGGCGAACACCGAGCGGGGCGCGGTGGCCGGCCGCTATCGCTGGAGTGAAGACAACGCGCCCGAAATCGACAAGGGCTGGATCAGGACGGGATCCGGGACGGCGGAGTTGGCCGCCGCCCTGGGGCTCGACCCCGCGGCCCTGGAACGGACCATCGAGCGGTACAACGATGCCTGCGCCGGCGGACACGATGCGGACTTCGGTCGATCGGCGGCGACCCTGCGGCCCCTGGAACGCCCCCCGTTCTACGGCGCTGCGTTGTGGCCCAGCCTGTTCAACACCCAGGGCGGGCCCCGGCGCAACGCCCGGGCTCAGGTGCTGGACGCCTGGGGCTGCCCCATACCGGGACTCTACGGCGCCGGGGAGCTGGGCTCCATGTGGTCGCAGAATTATCCGGGCGCCGGCAACCTCACCGAGGCCCTGGCCTTTGGCCGCATCGCGGGCCGCAACGCCGCGGCCCGGAACCCTTGATGCCCCAGGAACCGCAGGCCGACCGTGAAGCCACGCGGCAGGGCTTGCGGGCGGTGACGGCGGGCGGTAAAGCAGGAGCAACGTCATCGTTCAAACCCCGAATGAAGGAGGCTGGCATGTATATGATCCACAACGTGATCCACAACGCCGGAAACGGAATCAAGGTTGGGCTGGCGGCGCTCGCACTGGGCTTCCTGGCCGTCTGTTCCTTCGGCGGATCCACCGCCGGCGCATCCTCGCTGGAGGACCGGAACCGGGCCGTGGTCTTGCGCTACATGGAGGAAGTCATCAACGGTCGCCAGCTGCACGTGCTGGATGAGATCATGGTGGCGGACTGGATCGCCCACAATCCCACCGAGCCCAACGGGCGCGAGAACCTGAAGGAGCTTTTCAGGGGCATGTTCAAGCAGTTCCCCGAAGTCTACGCCGACGTGAAGCGGATCATCGCGGAGAAGGACCTGGTGGTGGTGCAATCTCACTACACCGGCCGCAAGCAGGACAGGGGCAACGACTGGGCTCCGGGTTCCGGCGCGGTGGCGGACATCTTCCGCCTGAAGGACGGCAAGATCGTGGAACACTGGGACGTCGGTCAACGTCCCATCCCGGAAAAGTCGGTCAACGGCAACACCATGTTCGACGGCGGCGCCCTGTACAACTACCGCCGTTAGCAGCCTGTCGCGCCACCGGATCGAACCGGGAAGGAGTCCCGTTGGAACCCATCGAATTCGTGGACACGACCCTGCGCGACGGACACCAGAGCCTGTGGGCCGAATCCATGCGCACGGGCATGATGCTGGCGGTGGCCGACCGCATGGACCGGGCCGGCTTCAAGGGCATGGAGCTGATCTCGAGCTCCCACATCAAGAAGTGCGTGCGGGAACTGCGCGAGGACCCCTGGGAGCGGGTGCGGCTGGTGGCCGGCCGGATCAGGGAAACTCCGCTTCGGGTCATCATCGGCAGCCGCAACGGATTCGAGCTCACGCCGGAATCCATACAGCGGATCTTCCTGGAGCGGATGGCGGCCAACGGCATCCGCCAGGGCCGCATCTCCGACGAATGGAACGACCCCGCGGGATGGCGCAAGACCGTGCGGATCGCCCGGGAGGCCGGGCTCGAGCCCATCGTCAACATCATCTACTCGGTGTCTCCCAAGCATACCGACGAGTACTACGCGGAACGGGCGCGGCAGGCGGCCACGCTGCCGGTGGTGCGGCTGTGCTTCAAGGACCCGGGAGGCCTGCTGACGCCGGAGCGCACCCGTACGCTGGTGCCGCTCATCGAGGACAACATCGGCGGCATCCCGTTGGAGTTCCACACCCACTGCACCACCGGCCTCGGGCCGCTGTGCGCCCTGGAGGCCGTCAGGCAGGGGGTGCGCATGATCAACACCGCGTTGCCGCCGCTGGCCAACGGATCTTCCAACCCGTCGCTGTTCAACGTCGCGTCCAACGCCCGGAGCCTCGGCTACGAGACCGCGGTGGACGAGGAGGCGCTGCGGCCGGTGTCCGAGTACTTCACGGAGGTGGCGCGACGGGAGGGGCTGCCGGTGGGTGCGCCCGTGGAGTACGATTACAGCCAGTATCTGCATCAGGTACCCGGGGGCATGATCTCGAACCTGCGCCACCAGCTTGCGCGGGTGGGCCTCGGCGACCACATGGAAAGGGCCCTGGAAGAGGTGGTGCGGGTGCGCGAGGAACTGGGCTATCCCATCATGGTCACGCCCCTGTCCCAGTTCGTGGGCAGTCAGGCGGCCATCAACATCATCCTCGGGGAACGTTACAAGGAGGTCACCGACCAGGTGATCCTCTATGCCCTGGGGCGCTGGGGCCGGGAAGGCAGCGACTCCATGGACGCCGGCGTCAAGGACAGGATCCTGGCGTGTCCGCGCGCCCGGGAGTTGGCCGCGTGGGAGCCGCCGGAGCCCACGGTCCCGGAACTGCGCGCAAAGTACGGCGGCAGTGGGGTGTCGGACGAGGAGCTGTTGCTGCGGTATTTCCTGACCCGTGAGGAGATCGACACCATGCGCGCCGCGGGCGGGCCCCGGGACTACCCCTTTGAGACAGAGCCGGTGACGCGGGCGGTAGAGCGGTTCACCCAACCGCGGGGCTATTCGCACATCCACGTCCGAAGCCGCGGCTTCGCCCTGAGTCTGTCGCGGAGACCTTCAGACTCCTAGCGTCCCGTCCCGCAAATCACGGTGCCAATCTGCCGGTCCTTTTCGCCGTCGGCTGCGTTGCTCTTTCTCGCGTGCTGTTTGGCCACCGCCCGTCGTCGCGCCTTGCCGGCAACAAAAGTCCTGCGTATCTTTGCACAGTTACTTGCGGGACAGGACACTAGAGCCGCCTGCCGATCAGGCGAACCGCCAAGGTGACGAAGAAGAGCGCCACGGCCACCAGCACGATGGCCGCGCCCGCGGCGATGTCCAGTTGATACGCCAGCACCAGCCCCGCCACGCCCGACAGCGATCCGATCAACATCGCCAGCAGTACCTGCCAGCGGAAATTCGCCGCCCACAGGGCTGCGATGGCCGCCGGCACCACCAGCAGGGCCTGGATGAGCAACAGACCCACCAGCCGCACGCCGATGACCACGGTGAGGGCCAGCACCACCAACAGCAGCACGTTGAGCGCCACGACCTTGTGACCGTAGGCCGCGGCCACCTCCTCGTCGAAGGCGATCAGCAGGTGTTCCTTGAAGGTCAGCATGATGACCCCCATGATGACCGCGCTGCCGCAGGCAAGGACCGTGAGCTCTCCGGTCGAGATGGCCAGCACATTGCCGAAGAGGTAGCTGAAGAGGTCCTGCTGATAGCCGCTCTTCATGCTGAAAAGCACGATCCCCAGCGCCATGGAGCCCGAGAAGAATACGCCGATCACCGTGTCCTCGCTGATGTAGTCGCTCTGACTGACCAGTGCGATCCCCAGGGCCACGGCGACGGCAAACGCGGCGCCGGTGAGGAGCGGGTTCCAGCCGGCCAGGATGCCGATGGCGACGCCCCCGATGGCCGAATGGGAAATGCCCACGCCGATGAACGAGAGGCGCCGCAACACCACGAAAAAGCCCAGGATCCCGCACAGCAAGCCCACCAGGACCGCGGCCGCCAGGGCACGCTGCATGAATGCAAAATCGAACATGAGGGAGGCTATCGAATGACGGACGGTCCGTGAGCGCGGCGCCGGGCGGCTGCCGTGCGGTCACGACTCGACAGGGTGGTGACTCTCGTGATGAGCGAGCTCGCCGGCCAGGAAGTCGAACTCGCAACAGTAGGCCTCGCGAATGGCGTGGCTGTGGATGACCTCCTCGGCGTTGCCGTGGATGTGCATGCGATGGTTGATGCAGATCAGTTCATCGGTCTCGCCGGCCAGGGCCACGAGATCGTGGGATACCGCCACGATGGTCAGGGCCAGGTCGCGTATGAGCTTCCGGAGCAGCGCGTAGAACTCATGCTCCGCGGGAAGGTCGAGGCCCACCGTCGGTTCGTCGAGTACCAGCAGGCGGGTGCTGGCGCACAGCGCCTGCGCCAGCATGACCCGGCGTTGCTCGCCGCCGGACAGGCGCCCGACGGGACGGCTCTTGCGGTCCAGCATGCCCACGAGAGAGAGGCTGTCGTCCACCCGCTGCCAGTCTTTCCGACCCGGAAACCCGAATGCACCGAGATGCGGCAGCCGCCCCATCATCACCACGTCACCGACGGTTGCCGGAAAGTTGGTCGCGACACTCTGCCGTTGCGGGACGTAACCGATGGCGTGAGAGCCTTTCCGGCCCGGCGGGTGGCCGAACACCTCCACCCGCCCGCTCACCGCGGGCACGAGCCCCATGATCGTTCGCATGAGCGTGGTCTTGCCGGCCCCGTTGGGGCCGACGATCCCTACGAAACCGCCCTCGTGCACGTCGAAGTTGATGTCGTGCAACACGCAACGGCCGTCCAGATCCACCGTAACGCCGCTCAAGCTCACGACGACGTTCCGGTTTCCTTCGCTCAATTCTGTTTCCCCTGTAGCGCCCGCCCGAAAGCACGCGCGTTGTACAGCATCAGCCGTTCGTAGGTGGAACGCGCCGGGTCGCCGGGATCGCCCAGCGGGTCCACGAGCACGGTTTCGCCGCCGAACTCGCCAGCTATGGTCTGCGCCACCCGCGGGCTCAGTTGCGGTTCCACCAGAATGGCCTCGACCCTCGCGGCGCGAGCGCTACTCACCAAGTTGGCTACTTCTCCCGGTGTCGGCTCTTCGCCGGCGAACTCCTGGACGACCGCGACCTTCTCGAGGTCATACCTTTCGCCAAAGTAGGTCCAGGCATCGTGAAAGGCGATGTACTTGTGCGACTTCGCCTTGTCGAGTTCCCGTCTGATCTGCTCGTCCAATGCCGTCAACCTGTTCCGGAAGTCGTCGCCACGCCTGCGGTAGTATCCCTTGCCGTCCGGGTCTGCGGCGATGAGATGCTCAACCACGACCGGCACCACCGAGTCTCTGACCCGTATGGGGTCCAGCCAGAAATGGGGGTCTAACGCTTCGTGTTCCTCCTCGCCTTCCTTTTCACTGCCCCCCCTGACAGCATGTTCGTGGCCGTGATGTTCCTGTTCGTGGCCGTGATGTTCCTCCTTCCTGGCAGCGGCCTTGTGTTCGCCGTGGTCTTCGTTCTCCCTGGCGGCTGCCTTCTCCTCACCGTGCTCCTCCCCGTGATGATGGTCCTCCCCCTCCAGGGGCTTCAGGCCCGGAACCTCCATGAGAGCCAGGGTTTCGAGGGCGTGAGATGCCGCCCCCCGGAGCTTGTCCGACCATGCGTCGAAGCCTCCGCCCACGACGACGAAGAGCCGGGCACGCGAAACCTTCCTCAAATCGCTCGGCACCGGCTCGAAAGTATGCGGGCTCGCGCCCGGCGGGATCAGCGGGTCCACTTCGACGCGCTCGCCGCCCACCTCGCCAACGATATAGGCTACGGGAATCACGCTGGTCACCACGCCCATGGGCTGCCCGCTTGCCAGTGCCGGGACGGCACCCATCCAACCGCTTGCGATGATCGTGATCAGAAGGCTCCCAAGTCTCTTCATTTTCGTTTCTCCTGTAGCGCCCGCTCGAAAGCACGCACGTTGTACGGCATCAGCCGTTCGTAGTTGGCAACTTCCCTCCGCGCCGGATCCGCGGAAAGGGGAATGGGAGGAACCGTCAGGCCGCAGGATCCTTTTCGAGCGCCCGCAGGTCCTTCAGCAGCACGTCCGGGTCCGGGGCGGAGCCGAAGTAGGCAAAGCGCATTCGGCCATCGGCATCCGCCACCACGGTGAGCGTCGTGTGCTCGATGAGTCCCCGGGCCAGCCGCTGCACGCTCACGCCGAACCCCTGCCACACCGGAGCCAGTTCCCGGGCCTCCCCCGTAAGCCATGACCAACCGGCGGCGTCTGCCTGAAGCCGCCGGCTGTAGGCCTTGAGAACTTCCGGCGTATCGACTTCCGGGTCCGTCGTAATGGAAAGGAAGCGGACGTCCTTGGCCTCCGCCGGCTTCATGTGGTCCCGGACGATCTTGAGGCTCGCCGTCAGCAGCGGACAGACGTCGGGGCACGACGTGTACATGAAGTTGATCACCACGGGCTTGCCCCGGAGTTTCCGGAACTCCAGGCGCTCGCCGTTCTGATCGGTGAGGATGAAGTTGTCGATGAGGACGTTCAACTCGCGCCTCTCCGCGAACTTGACCTTGAGGATGGACTGGTGGGCGGACAACTCCGCCCCCGGCGCCAGCAGGACGGCCAGCGCGAGCGACCCCAACCCCAGGGTCTTCGAGAGAACCGCCTTCATCCACTCGACCCTTTCATACGCCCCATTTCCTGGCGACCTTGTCCTTGTACTCCCGCTCGAACGCGTTCACCGGCGGGAAGCGGTCGATCCACTGGTAAGGCCGGCAGGCGTCGATGAGCACGCGGTCGGTCACGTAGCCCTTGGTGTCCCGGTCCATGGGGGAGATGACGGGCTCGCACACCGAGGCCCACACGTTCTTCACGATGTCGATGCCTTCGCGCGGGTCGCAACGGGTGGACATGGCCCAGATGACCTCGCCGGGATTGGTGATGTCCACGTCGTCGTCCACCACCACCACCATCTTGCCCCCGTAGGCGCCGGCCCGGGCGCCCGCGGCCACCAGCAGGGCCTGCTTGGCGTGGCCGGTGTAGCGTTGCTTGATGGAGATGACCGTGAACGGCCCGGGCTGGCCGCCGTAAACAAAGCCCCAGACCCCCTTCACGTCCGGGATCCCGGCCTTCTCCAACTGTTCCCAGAGCGTGATGGCGCCCAGGGGAATGGGCAGGTAGCTGTTGGGCGGCCGCACCGGCGGAGCGCCGAGGATGATGGGGTCGTCGCGGTAGTAGACCCGCTTGACGGTCATGAGCGGGACGTCGCCCTCGGTGGCCTCGGTGTAGTACCCCGGCCACTCGCCGAACGGCCCCTCCCTGGGCAACTGCTCGGGCGGCAGCGGCGGGATCTCGCCTTCCAGCACCACCTCGCCGTTGGCAGGGATGGGCAGGCCGGTGACGGCGCCGCGGACCACCGGGATGGGACTGCCCTGCATCCATCCGGCGAACTCGTACTCGTTCACCGAGGGAGGCAGCGGCATCTGGGACGACAGCATCACCGCGGGCTCCTGTCCCAGCGTGATGGCCACGGGCAGCGCCTGGCCCCGGGCGTGGGCCCGCTCCATGGCCAGCCGCCCGTGCTTGCCCTTGTTCATCTTGACCGAGACCTTGTTCTTCTCCTGGATCATCACCCGGTAGGTGCCGATGTTGATGCCGCCGGACTCCGGGTCCCTGGTGATGATACCGCATCCGGTGCCGATGTAGCGGCCGCCGTCGAGGTCGTGCCACAGCGGCGTGGGAAACCGCGTCAGGTCCACCTCGTCCTCTTCCATCTGGTTTTCGAACACCGGTCCGCCTTCCACCTGCTCATAGGGCACCGGCTGGAATTCCAACGACCGGTTGCGCCAGGCGTGGAGGAAGTCCACCCCCTTGACGTCGGTGGGCAGGCCCATGGCCACCGACGAGCGCCGGCAGGTGCGGAACAGGTTGGAGATGATGCGAAAGCCCTTGGGAAACCCGGCAAACCCGTCGAACAGGAGCGCCGCCGACTCGCTGTCGCCCATGTGCTCGGTGAGCGCCCCCACTTCCGTATCCAGGTCCGCGCCCTCGATCCGCTTGACCTCTCCCATGTCCTCCAACTGCCGGATAAAGCTTCTCATGTCGCCTGCGGGCTGCATTCGTTTCTCCCTTTCAACGTCGAGGATTTATGGGACCGTGTTCCTCGCCGGTAATGGTTGACGGTTTGATGATCATGGGTATGGATTCCCGAAACGGTATACCGTAAATTACCTGTCCGCAAGCCCGGTTGATCGACTCCTCGCACTGCGCGGCCCGTTCTGGTACACGTCTGGGGGGCTCGTCGGGAGCGCTCGGGAGCGCCATCGCACATCCGGCCTGATACCATGCAGCCGCGGCTGACCCTATCGTGTGGCGAATACAGGCGGACGCGCCCGTTGCTGGACGGGCGCGTCACCGTGGCGGGCTACGACGTCGAAATCATACCGGACCCGTTCCCGTCCAGCGGCGTCCTTGGCGATTACCAGTATCCGCGGACACTGCGAATGCTGGACGGCAGGGCCTTCGACGTCTGCGAGATGGGCATGGCGCCTTACGTGACCGCGCGCTCGCAGGGCGTTCCGCTGGTCGCCATCCCGGTCTTTCACTACCGCCGCTTTCGGCACCCCTACATCTTTTGCCGCGGTGATTCGGGCATCGAGACTCCCGGGGACCTTGCCGGCCGGCGCGTCGGCGTGCGGCGCCTCAACCTGAGTGCGGGGGTGTGGGCCCGGGCGCTGCTGCAGCACGATTACGGCGTGGACTTGAACGACGTCACCTGGGTGGTAACGGTGGACGTGCCCTTGCGCGACCAGGTCCGCAACGGCCTGAAGGTGGAGGTGTCGTCTTCCGGCAAGGGTCTGGAGGAGTTGCTGGCGCGGGGCGACATCGACGCCATGATCGAGGCCTCCGTCCTGAGCGCATCGGCGCAAAAGGCGGCAGGGGTGCGCCGGCTGCTGGGCGAGGACACGCGCCAACTGGAGGTGGACTACTACGCGCGCACCGGCTGCTTCCCCATCATGCACACCATCGCGCTGTGGCAGGACGCGGTCGCGCGGCACGAGGACCTGTGCCAAGCTCTTTACGACGCCTTCCTTTGCGCCAAAGCCGTGGGCAACCGCGCCGGCGAGCCGCGGGCGCGCTACGTCCTGGCGTTGGAAGAGGAGGAGTGGTGGCAGTCCCTCACCGCGGCGCAGACGGAGACCCTGTGCGGCGGCCCGGGGCGCCCCGGGGATCCCTGGAGCTACTCCCTGGACGAGGACGGCAAGACCGTCGAGGCGTTCCTCGATTACGCCTACGAGCAGGGGCTGACCCCGGAGCGCTATCGGACAGCCGATCTGTTCGTCGTGCCGGGGACGGCGTGACCGGCCGACCCGTTTCCATGCCTTGCAGCAGATGACTCGGCAGGCTCTCGGCCTTTCAGGTGAAACAGCGCAGTTCTTCGGCTGCCATAACGGCGCCGGAACCCGATCCGGTTCAGACAGGACACTACAGGCGGTCCTGGAGCCAGTCGAGCATGTAGGGCACGTTGTGCGCCCAGTAGTCGTGGCTGCAATGGATGGCGCCGCCGCTGTCCGCGTCGTCGTGGATCTTCAGGGTCTTGTCCTTGCTGCCGATCTCGTCGTGCAGCCGCTTGGCGCCGTCCACGTTCATCAAACGGTCGTTGGCTCCATGGGTGATCAAAGTCGGGCAAGTGATGTTCCCGGCGATTCCCTCCATGGTGAAGTCCCTGAGCCGCTCCCGGGCCACCTCGTCGCTCACTCCGCCCAGGAGTCGCCGGACCACAGGCTGGAGGTGCTCGCAGAAGAGGTACAGGTCGTCCAGCACGCTGAAGCACCCGCTCCAGCCCACCAGCGCCTTGATGCGCGGGTCGAATGCCGCGGCCCGGGGCGCGTAGTAGCCGGCGAGGCTGATGCCGATGAGCCCGATGCGCTCGGGATCCACCTCCGGCCGGGACACCAGGTAGTCGATGCAGGCCCTGGCGGGGGTCTCGTAGTCCGCCCGGGTGGGGATCCCCTTGACGTACATGGAAGAGCCCCGTCCCGGTGTGTCCACCAGTAGCAGCGCCCAGCCATACTCCACTACCTGCCGGCCGCTGAAGAAGATCTCCTCGGCGAAGGCGTCGGCGCCCCCGATGAGGAAGACCGCAGGCCATTTTCCCGGGGCCGGGTCCCTGGGGTGGCAGAAGTAGCCGTCGTACTCCTCGTCGCCGCAACGGACGCTCAGGACTTCGATGGGGGGGTTGTGGAGCGCCGCGGCCGCCCGGAAGCACTCCTGCGATTTTCGGAACCGTTGCGCCTTGACGTCGTTCTCCGCCATGGTCAGGAACACGTCGGACATGCGGAAGTACTGGTTGGCGTGGAAGAAGAACTGCATGGCCGTGCGCGCGTGGCCCGCGGCCAGGGCGTCCCTGGCCTCGGCCTCGGTCCTGCGGGCCAGATCGAGCCACGCCCGTTCCCATCCTTTCCTGTCGTCGGGGTTCAGGCCGCGGCACAGGCGCGCGATGTCGAACACGTCGCCGCCTCCCTGCTGGGCTTCGGCCACGAGCCGGAGCGTCTGGGAGCCCATGACGTTGGTGGGAAAGAAGAAGTCGATCATGCGATTGCTCCGCCGGATGTTCCCGACATCCTCCTCGGACCGGCCTGAAATGGCTTCCCTGCTTGCCGGTTTCCTCTGCTTCCCGCTGCGGTTCGCCAAGCCCGGCAGGCCGTTACGGCAGCGAGTAGAGCCGCTTGGCGTTGCCCTCGGTGATGTTGTAGCGGTCTTCGTCGCTGAGGCCCTCGACGGACTCGAAGATCGGCACCACCTCCTCGAAGTTGCGGCCGGTCTGCGGGTCGGTGGCGTTCACCGCGCCGAACATCTCGGTGGCGAACAGCACCCGGTCGGCCCCCACCCGCTTGATCAGCAGCTCCATGCCCTCGGCGTCGTAGATGGCCATGTCCCAATACACCCGGCGGGCGGCCTCCTCGAACGGCTCCAGGCCCTCCTTCACGTGCATGCCGCGGTGGCGGTTCCACTGGTAGGGCACGGCGCCGCCGCCATGGGGGACGACCAGCTTGAGCTTGGGAAAATCCCGGAACACCCGCGAGCTCAGCAACTCCACGGCGCCGTTGTGGTGCTGCCCGATGTAGTACGAGCTGGTCAGGTGCATGGCCGGGTTCAGGGACGCGCTGGCGTGGATGGTCCCCGGTACGTCCAGCTCCACCATCTTCTCCCACAGCGGGTACCACCACTCGTCCGCCAGGGAAGGCGTCCACGGCTCCCGACCGCCGCACAGGTCCGGGTTGATGTTGCAGGCGATGAAGCCCTGTTCCCTGACGCAACGCTCCAGTTCCTCCACCCAGCTCTCGGGGCCGGCTCCCGGCGATTGCGGGAGCTGGCACACCGGCGAGACCTTGTCCGGCCACAGCCGGGCGATGCGGGCGATGAGGTCATTGCACGCCTCGCTCCAGTAGCGGCTGACGAGCTCCGATCCGAAGTGGTGCCCCATGGCCGAGGCCTGCGGCGAGAACAGCAGCCGGTCGATGCCGGTTTCGGCCATTCTCTTGAACTGCGGCCGCATGGACTGCTCAAGTTCTTCGTCGCTGATGTTGAGTTTGGCGGGTGACGGCCGGGCCTGGTTGATGATCTGCCGCGCGCGAAAGGACTGAAGCTTGGCCGGCGCCGTGGTGTAGTGTGCGTGAGCGTCGATGATCACGAGCGTAAACCTCCAGGGGGTCTGTATCCGTACGGCATCGTGGCCCGTACGAACAACAGGACACTACACTAGCAAAGCCGGGACGGACAGGCTATAGGCTTAAGCCGGACTCCGTTCCCCGGACCCGACCCCTTCCAAGGAGCGATTCATGGCGGAAACTCCACGTCTCAACGGTGTCATCCAGGCGCTGGAAGAAGGCAGGACGGCCTTCGTGAGCTTCACCTCCAACGACATTGAGGGCGCCATCGCCATGGCGGGTTCCCGGCTCGACGGCGTTGCTTTCGAGATGGAGCACGCGCCCCTGGATATTCCGGGGCTGCGGCACGCGTTGCAGTACATGCTGGACCGGAGGCAGTTGGTGGACCGGGGCACGCTGGCGCCCGCGGTGACGCCCATGGTGCGCATCCCTCCCAACGGGAACGAGATGAATCAATGGCTGGCGAAGCAGGTGCTCGACATCGGCGTCTACGGGATCATCTTTCCCCACGTCAGCTCGGTGGAGGAGGCGCGCAACGCGGTGTCGGCCTGCCGCTACCCGCGTCTTTCGTCCGCTCCGAACTACGATCCGCCGGGCATCCGCGGCGACGCCCCCACCCGCGCCGCGCGATACTGGGGGCTCACGCAACAGGAGTACTACAAGCGCGCGGACGTGTGGCCGCTGGCGCCGGACGGCGAGGTCCTGGTGGTGATCCAGTGCGAGGAGGTCCGCGCCATCGAGAACCTGCCGGCCATGCTCGAGCAGGTCCCGGGCATCGGCGTGGTGCTCATCGGCGAGGGGGACTTGAGCCAGGAACTGGGCCATCCCCGGGACTACGACCATCCGGTGGTGGCCGAAGCCATCAACCGGATCCTGGACATCTGCAAGGAGCACGACGTGCCCTGCGGCCATCCCCATCCCAGCGCAGACAACCTGGAGCGCCTGGTGGCCGATGGCTATCGCTTCCTCATGCCCGGCGCGCCGCGCTCGTTCGCCCTGCTCCACCGCGCGCGCGAGCTGACAGGACGTTAACGGGACGTTGTTTGCCCACGAGATCCTGATCCTGCGAACTGGAAAGGGGACCGGAGTCATGGCGATGGTGAAGCTCGAACCGCCCGAGAGGCTCGGCATGAGCCTGGGGGAGGCCATGTTCACTCAGCGGGCCATCCGCCGGCTCAGGCCGGACCCCGTCAGCGACGAGGACATCCGGACGCTGATGGATGCGGCGTCCAAGGCGCCCAACGCCCGGAACGAGCACCGGGGGCGTTTCCTGGTGGTGCGGAACCGGGAGAAGATCCGAAGGTTCGCGGAACTCTACGTCGAGGCGTGGTGGGCGAAGCAGCCGGAGGGTTGGAGCCCCGAAAACGCTCCCTCCGGCGACAAGCATCTGCCGCCCATGCGATTGGCGGAAGCCATGAAGGACGTGCCGGTGGTGGTGCTGGCGGTCTCTACCTCACCGGGGCAGGCCGGCTCCGTCCTCCCCGCGGCACAGAACCTGATGCTGGCCGCGCGCGCCCTGGGCATCGGATCGGTGCTGACCACCCTGCATCCCGTGGTCACCGACCGGATCCACGAGCTGTTCAAACTCCCACCGGAAACGGAAGTTCATTGCTGCATTCCCCTGGGTTATCCCGAAGGCCGGTTCGGCGTCACCGCGCGCCGCCCCGCCTCGGAGACCACCTACTACGACGAGTGGGGCAACCCGCCGCCATGGGAGTGAGCCAAGAGGTCCGGCCCGGCCTGGCGCTTGACCGGGACAGGCAAACGAATGCCAACCATGCAAAGGAGTACGCCATGAGTGAAGAGACCAACGGAAACCCCTTGATCGTGGATTCGGACGCCCACGTGGTGGAATGCGACCGTACCTGGGACTATCTCGAAGGGTCGGAACGTCAGTTCCGTCCGGTGCCGCTGGCGTCGCCGGAAGAGAACGGCGCCTCGCTCCAGTTCTGGCTGGTGGACGGCAAGGTGCGAGGCTTCCGCTTCCCCGCCTTTTCCGAGGAGGAACTGGCGCGTCGCCAGCAACAGGTGGGCCGGAAGTTCGCCGAGGCCAAGGAGGCCCGGGAGCTGGGCAACGTGGGGCTACGGCTGGAGCACATGGACGACACCGGCGTGGACGTGCAGGTGCTGCACAACACCATGTTCATCGAGCAGGTGACCGAGCGGCCGCCGGTGGAGGTGGCGCTGTGCGGGAGCTGGAACCGCTGGCTGGCGGACATCTGGTCGCAGTCCGAGGGGCGGCTGCGGTGGTCGTGCCTGGCGCCCACCCTGAGCATGTCGGACGCCCTGGACCAGATCCGTTTCTCCAGGGAACACGGCGCCTGTGCCGTGCTGCTGCGGCCGGTGGAGGGTAACCGGCTTCTGGCGGACCCGTACTTCTACCCCATCTATGAAGAGGCCAGCCGCCTGGACATGCCAATCGCCATCCATATCGCCAACGGCAGCGCGTGGCTCAACGACCTCTACAGCCATCCGGTCCGCCTCGGGGCCACCTTCCACCGGTTCAGGATCCCCACCGTGGGAGGCTTTGCCGACGTGCTCTTCAGCGAGGTTCCGGACCTTTTCCCGAAGTTGCGTTGGGGGTTCATCGAGGCCAGCGCCCAGTGGCTGCCCTGGATCCTGCACGAAGTCCGGAACCGTTTCAGGACCATGGGCCGGGAGTGGCCGGACAACCCCATGAAGGCATTCCGGATGTTCGTGACCTGCGAGAACACCGACGACCTGCCGTACATCGTGCAAGAGACCGGCGAGGACGGCCTCGTCATCGGTACGGACTACGGCCACACGGACACGTCCAGCGACGTGGATGCCATCAAGGTCTTCAGGGACCGGACCGATCTGTCCGAGGACGTCAAGCGGAAGATCCTGAGCGACAACGCGCGCCGGCTCTACGGTCTGTAGCGCCGGCCCGGCCAAAGGAGCAAGGCCATGAGTGGAGACGCCAACGGAAAGCCCTTGATCGTGGATTCGGACGCCCACGTGGTGGAATGCGACCGCACCTGGGACTACCTCGATCCCTCGGAGCGGCGTTACCGCCCGATACCGCTGGCGTCGCCGGAGGAGAGCGGCGCCAGGCTTCAGTTCTGGCTGGTGGACGGCAAGGCGCGGGGGTTCCGCTTCCCGGCGTTCTCGGAGGAGGAGATGGAGCGTCGCCAGCGCCGGGTGGGCCGCAAGTTCGCCGAGGCCAGGGAGGCCCGGGAGCTGGGCAACGTGGGGCTCCGGCTGGAGCACATGGACGACACCGGGGTGGACGTGCAGGTGCTGCACAACACCATGTTCATCGAGCAGGTGACCGAGCGGGCGCCGGTGGAGGTGGCGTTGTGCGGGAGCTGGAACCGCTGGCTGGCGGACATCTGGTCGCAGTCCGAGGGGCGGCTGCGGTGGTCCTGTCTGGCGCCCACCCTGAGCATGTCGGACGCGCTGGACCAGATCCGTTTCGGCAAGGAGCACGGCGCCTGCGCCGTGCTGATGCGGCCGTTCGAGGGCAACCGGCTCCTGGTGGACCCGTATTTCTACCCCATCTATGAGGAGGCGAGCCGCCTGGACATGGCCATCGCCATCCATATCGCCAACGGCAGCGCCTGGTTCAGCAGCCTCTGCAGCCACCCGGTGACCGTGGCGGCGAACTTCCACAGCTTCAGGATCCCCACCGTGGGAGCCTTCAGCGACCTGCTGCTGAGCGAGGTTCCAGAGGTGTTCCCGAAGCTGCGCTGGGGGTTCATCGAGGCCAGCTCCCAATGGCTGCCCTGGATCCTTCACGAGGTCCGGAACCGGTACCGGGCCCTGGATCGGGAGTGGCCGGACAACCCCATGGAGGCGTTCCGGATGTTCGTCACCTGCGAGAACACCGACGACCTCGCATACGTGGTGCAGGAAGCCGGCGAGGACGGCCTGGTCATCGGCACCGACTACGGCCATACCGACACGTCCAGCGACGTGGACGCCATCAGGATCTTCCGGGAGCGAACGGACCTGTCCGAGGAGGCCAAGGGAAAGATCCTCAGCGACAATGCATGCAGGCTTTATGGACTGTAACGGAGAATCGGGGAAACTCGGAATCGGAGTCCCAGTGAATTTCCGCCGGGGATCATGGTTGGATCGGGCCGATTTAGTGTTGTAACATGAATCATGCCGATCGAGTTCGACGCGGCGAAGCGCCGGGTCACCCTCGGGGCCAGGGGACTGGACATGGCCCGGGCTGGGGAGGTGTTCGCGGGTACTACGCTGACCGTCGAGGACGACCGGCGGGACTATGGCGAGGATCGCTTTATCACCATTGGGTTTCTCGACGGCGCGATGGTGGTCTTGGTCTGGACGCCGCGCGACGGCGCGCATCGGATCATCAGCATGAGGAAAGCCAATGAACGGGAACGAACGCTCTACGGCCCGAGATTTTGACCGGGACGACGCGCCGGACCTTTCGGGAGATGGCTGGCCGGAGAAGTTCGCCAAGGCGACGGTCCATCGTGGCCGACCGCCGGTCGCCAAGCCGAAGGTATCGACCACGATCCGTCTGTCGCCGGATGTGATCGATCACTTCAAGGCCGGTGGTCGCGGATGGCAGACGCGGATCGATGAGGCACTTCGGGAATGGATCGGGAAGCACGGCCCCGCGTGATCGTCGCGGTGCCCAGCGCAGGGCCATCCACAGAGCGCAGGCGACCGCGACAAGGTTTCTCATCTCTCTCCTCACAGGCCGTAAAGCGCCCGGGCGTTGTCGCCGAGGATCTTGTCGATGATTCCGGCCGGCACCGAGCCCTTGCTGCGGAGCATGCGCAGCGCCTCGATCTGGCTGGAGGTATCGTTGTGGCCGTAGTCGGTGCCGATGACGAGGTTGTCCTCGCCGGCGTCCTTGAGGATCACCGGAAGGTCGTCGGTGGTCTGACAGGCCACGTACATGCGGTTCTCGGCCATGATGTTCTCGGGGATGGGGCGCCCGAACTTCTGGAAGCGGAGCCGGATGTCGTTCAGGGCGTAGGGCACCCACTGGGCGCTGACCTCGACGAAGCCCCAGCGCAGCTTGGGGAAGAGGGCCGGCGTCCCTTCCATGAGGAGCGAGTGGAAGGTCCCCACTACCGGCAGCTTGAAGCGCGAGAACCCGGTCTCCCCCTCGTAGAGGTCGTGGATGGCGGCGCTGTTGGTGCCGGCGTGGACGCAGATGGGGAAGTCCAGCTCCGTGGCGACCTCGTAGAGCGGGAACAGGTCGGGATCGCTCAGGCGCTTCTCGTACTCGACCCCGCGCATGAAGATGCCGCAGGCGCCGTTGTCCTTGGCGAAGGCCAGCTCATCCTTTAGCGCGTCCATGGAGAGCAGGGGAGGCATGGCGACCCACCGCAGCCGCCCCTGACCCTTCTTCCAGACCTCGGCCAGCCAGCGGTTGTAGCTCTTGCACATGGCCAGTTCGGTGGGCCGGCTGTGGGTGTAGGGGCGCAGCATCAACGTGGGGTAGAGCACCTGCACGTCCACCTCCAGCTCGTCCATGTGCTTGAGCCTGGCGTCGAGGTCGCGCAACTCGCGCTGGTCGGCGGAGGTGTTGGCGCCGATGTTGTTGTTCTTGGGATGCAGCCGGCTATCCACCACCCAGTACTCGGCGCCGCCGTCCTGCATGACCGAGAAGGGCGCGTGCTTTCGTTCGGCCTCGGTCATGAACTCCCAGGTGAAGGGGATTTCGATGACGTGGGCGTCCGAATCGATGGTCTTCGGGATCATGGCTCGTCTCCGTCTTGTCCGGGTTCAGGCAGGCGCCAGGTTGTAGAGCCGCCGCGCGTTCTCGCCCATGATCCTGGGCAGCGAGCCGGCCGCGATATCGTCCCGGGCGAGCACCTCCTTCACCACGTTGGGAAACTTGCAGTCGCCGTGGTTGTAGTCCGAGGCGAACACCAGCCGGTCGTCGCCGATGAAGTCCATGACGTAGGGCAGGGTGGTCTCGTCGGGCTCGAAGGAGAAATAGACGTCCCGCTGCCGGACGTACTCGCTGGGGGGCATGGTCAGGAGCGGGACCGCCGCCTGCATGTACTCGTAGTGTTCGTCCAGGCGTTCCATCCAGAAGGGCACCCAGCCGGCGCCGGCTTCGAGGAACGCCACCTTGAGCTTCGGGAACTTCTCCAGGACGCCGCCGCCGATGACGCACATCACGCCGATCATCTGCTCGAAGGGATGGGTGGTGGCGTGCACGAACAGCGCGTTGTCGAAGCGATCGGCGGCCGCCGCGGGCCTGCCCGAGCCCACGTGGACGCACACCGGAACGCCCAACTCCTCGGCCGCGGCGTAGAACGGGTCGAAGTCGGGATGGTCGAGGTTGCGCCCGGCGGAGTGCGCCGAGGTGGCCGCAGCCACGAAGCCGAGTTCCGTGACGCAGCGCCGCAACTCGGCGGCGGCCTCCGCCGGGTCCTGCATGGGCACGCACGCCACGCCCTTGAGCCGCTCCGGCGCGGTGCGGCAGTACTCGTGGAGCCAGTTGTTGTAGGCCCTGGCGACGGCGCAGGCGTAGTCCTTGTCTTCCAGGAACGGCAGGCTCAGGAACACGGTGGTGCCGAAGTTGACCGAGACCGCGATCTGCTCCAGGTCCATGTCCTTGAGCCGCTGCGCCGGGTCCCACATACCGGTGGTGGGCTGCGGCGAGCGGTTGTGGGGCACGGCGCCAATGCCGCAACCCACCCCCGAGGGCTTGGCCCAGATACGGCCCTCCATGAGCAGTTGCTGGCGGCCGCCGGATTCCACCACCGTTGGCGCCTTTTTCTTGTAGGGCCCCTCCAGCAAATCCTCCCAGGGCGCGAACTTCTCCTGGACGTGACCGTCGGCATCGATGATGGGGAAGGTTGCCATGGCTGTCTCCCTTTCGTCATGACGGGAACGGGCGGCCGGTTACGCGCGGCAACCTGTGCGGGACTCCTCGCTGCCGGCAGGCCGCGACAACAGGGTGTCGGCAAGGTTTCGGGGCGGGTTGCAAAGTCGCTCTCGCTCTCGCCCTCGCCACCGGCCCCGAACCGGTTACTTGAGATGTCTGGCCAGGAAGTTCGTGCTCCGCTCCCACGCCAGGTTGGCGGCATCGGCGTTGTAGTGTGCTCCGGTCTCGTTACCGAACGCGTGCGCCGCCTGGTAGCGGTAGATCTCGTGGGTGACGTTGCCTTCCCGGAGACGCGCTTCCAACGCATCCACCACCGCGGGCGTGAAGAACGTATCCTCCAGCGCGAAATGGCCCTGGAAAGGAATCGAGATGGTGCGCGTGTCGGCCGCTTCCTCGGGGGGAACGCCGTACCAGCAGCAAGCTGCATCCGCGGCCTTGGCGTACACCGCCGCCAGCACCGTCAGGGCCCCGCCCATGCAGAAACCGATGACCCCGACCTTGGGACAGCTTTGCTTCAGATGCTCCACCGCTCCGCGTACATCGGTAGCGGCATCCGCGAAATCGAGGTTCTGCATCATGTGGCTGGCTTCTTCCGCTTCGACGGTCACTTTGCCGCGGTAGAGGTCGGGCACCACAGAGGTGTATCCCAGACCTGCCAACCGATCGGCCACGCCCTTGATCTGATCGTTCACGCCCCACCATTCCTGGATCACCACCATGCCCGGCGCGTTGTCGCCGGCCGAAGCGCAATAGCCGGATGCCTCGTTGCCGTCGGGCCTCTTGAACGTGATTGTGTCTCCCATGACTTTCCTCCCACGATTTTGTCCGGCGTCGGACGCCGACGGGCAGTCAGAATAATACGTCTCAGTTTGAGAGTCCAGGGTTCAGCTTCAGAGCGCCGTCCTTCGGAGGGAAAGGGCGCCGGAGGGAGGGTGGGCGCGGTTGACGCACGATTCGGATTCTTGTTAAGAATAGCCGCGCATTCAGGGCTTAGGGCTTTCGCGTCTTCACGCCCGCCACGGCGGTCCGAAACCCAGCGGAACAGGAAGAGAGGGACACGCAATTGACCGAGGACGAAGTACTACAGATATTGGACTTGGTGGAGAAATCGAACTTCGATTATCTCGACCTTGAGATGGGTGATCTGAAGCTCACGGTCAGCAAGTCCGGAGTTCCCGCCATGCCTGCAACGGTCAGCGTGGCACAGGCCGCACCCGCGGCGCCGGCTGCGGCAACCGCCCCCGCGGTCGAAGCGCCGGCAGCCGCGGCTCCAGCACCGGCCCCCGCGGCCGAGAGCGCACCGGCTTCCCAGCCGGTGACCGCCAGGGAAGGCACCGTTCCCATTCCCGCGCCCATGGTCGGCACGTTCTACGCCACGCCGGAGCCCGGCGCCGCGCCGTTCGTCAAGCTCGGCGACCACGTGGATGCCGAGACCACGGTGGGCCTCGTGGAGGTCATGAAGGTCTTCAACGCCGTGAGCTCCGGCGTCGACGGCACCATCGACGAGGTCTGCGTGGAAAGCGGCCAGTTCGTCGAGCACGGCCAGACCCTTTTCCTGGTGCGGCCTGATGGCAACTAAGAGCCCGCCCCATGGCCGTTAACCGTCTCCTGGTCGCCAACCGGGGCGAGATAGCGGTCCGCATCATCAGAGCTTGCCGGTCACTGGGCATCGAGTCGGTGGCGGTGGTTTCCGAGGCCGACCGGGACAGCATGCCGGCGCGTCTTGCGGACCGTACCGTATGCATCGGTCCGGCCCGGTCCACCGAGAGCTACCTCAAGGTCGATGCGCTGGTGGCCACGGCACTGGGCACCGGTTGCGACGCCCTCCATCCGGGCTACGGTTTTCTGGCAGAGAAATCGGAGTTGGCCGAGACCTGCGCCAAACACGGGATCACGTTCGTGGGCCCGCGCGCCGACAGCATTCGCCAGATGGGCAACAAGTTGCTGGCCCGGGCCACCGTGGGAGCGTTCGGCGTCCCGCTGGTCCCCGGCTCCGACAACGTCCGCGACTTCGAGGAGGCGGCGGGGGTAGCCGCGGAGGTCGGCTACCCGGTGCTGTTGAAGGCGGCGGCCGGCGGCGGCGGCAAGGGCATCAAGATCGTCCGGGAGGACGGCGAGCTTCAGACCGCCTTCGGGACCGCGGCGGCCGAGGCCCGGGCGGCCTTCGGCGACCCCACCTTGTACATGGAGCGCTACATCCCCAACGCCCGGCACATCGAAGTGCAGGTCATCGGCGACCGCTTCGGCAACGTGGTGCACGTGGGCGAACGTGATTGCTCGCTGCAACGGCGTTATCAGAAAGTCGTCGAGGAAGCGCCGGCGGCGTGCATCCCGGTGGAGTTGAGGGAACGGATCCGCGAGACCGGGCACAAGGTCGCCAGGGAGATCAAGTACGAGAACGCCGGCACCGTCGAGTTCATCTACGACGAGGACCGGCAGGATTTCTTCTTCCTCGAAATGAACACCCGCATTCAGGTAGAGCACCCGGTCACCGAGATGATCACGGGCCTGGACCTCGTGCGGGAACAGATTCGCGTGGCCGGAGGCGAACGGCTGTCGTTCTCGCAGGAAGACGTGCGCTTCGACGGACACGCCATCGAGTGCCGCATCACCGCGGAAGCGCCGTGGCAGGGGTTCCGGCCGTGCCCCGGCACCCTGACCGAGTGGCGTCCGCCCCAGGGGCCCGGCATCCGGGTGGACACCCAGTGCTTCCCGGGCTATCGGGTCCCGCCGTTCTATGACTCGCTGCTGGCCAAGCTCATCGTCCACGGCGATGACCGCGAGCAGGCGGTGGCGCGCATGAAGCAGTCCCTCACCCAGTTCGGCGCCGCCGGCATCGACACCACCATCCCGTTCCTGGCCGCGGTCATGGAAGAGCCCGACTACGTCAGCGGCAGGGTCAGTACCCGCTGGCTCGAAGGGCGCCTCGACGAGTTGGCTGCCCGACACGCGTAACTGCGACCGGCCGCTCACCCCTGCATGCCTCGTGGGCAGAGGGCTCTCAGTCCTCGATGAACTCCCGGATAGCCTTGTGTGCGGCGTCGGGGTTCGAGAAGAAGTAGCTGTGCCGCTCTCCCGGCAGGACCACCATCCGGGCGTTGGGAATGCCTTCGGTCAGGATCTCCGCGCCTTTCCGGTGTGACATGTCGCTGACCACCGCGTGGTCGTCCTCACCCACAAGCACCAGCGTCGGCACCGTGATGTCCTTGAGGCGGTGGCGGGTGTCGTGCTCCTGGCGCGCGATGACGTGCCGGAAGTAGCACTCCACCGACGACAGATTGGCCATGCGGACCTTGAGGCAGTTCTCGATCTCCTGCGGGTGGTCCTTCTGGTATTGCTCGGTCCAGCCCACCTCGATGGTGTGGTCCCGCACGTACTTCTCGTAGCCCCACTCAACCATCTGCGTGGCAATCCTCAGCGGAATCCCGTGGGCGCCCGGATGGGCCGCTCCGGACGAGGCGAGGATGAGCTTCTTCACCCGCTCCGGGTGCTCCAGCGCCAGCAACTGCGCCACCCGGCCGCCCATGGAATGACCGCACACGATGGCCTGTGTGGCGTCGAGGTGGTCCATCACCGCCGCGATATCGTCGGCGAACATGCGGGTGGTGTACCGCATGGGGGTGCGGGTGGAGCGCCCGGTGCCGCGGAAGTCCGTGATGATGGTGCGATGGTCCCGCGAGAACTCGGGCACCTGGAACAGGTTCCAGACGTCGCCGTCACAGGCCGTTTCCGAGATGAATACGAAAGGAGGCCCGTCTCCCTGGACTTCGTAGTAGATGTCGGCGTCGCCGACGTTCAGTGTTGGCATGACAACCTCCGAAAACCCTCGTACAATGCTTTGCCCTCGTGCGATGCCTTGCGTGAAGCCATTAGCACAAACGGCCGCCCGGAGACAGCCGCCGCCGGAGGTCTTGTAACCCGGCAGGATGTTGGCGTTTGTTCCGCAGATGTGCGACAATGCCTCGTTTATTTTGGGCAATAAACCTAAGGGGGTTCTTATGATCAGGAAGACAGGATGGGTAGTCGCACTTTTGGCGGTGCTCGGCTTGGCCGCGGGCAACGCTGCCGTGGCCGCGGACGACTTCTTCAAAGGCAAGACCATCCGGGTTATCGTGGGTTACGCGCCAGGCGGCGGTTACGACACGTACACGCGCCAGATCGTGCGCCACATGGGCAAATACATTCCGGGTAACCCCAATTTCATCGTGCAGAACATGACCGGCGCCGGCAGTCTGGTTGCGGCGAACTACATCCAGAAAAGGGCGAAGCGGGACGGCACGGTCCTCGGCGTCTGGAACAGCGGCTACGTGACGTTTCAGGCTCTCGGCGATTCGAAGGTTCGGATCAAGGCGGAGGACCTGACCTGGCTCGGCGCTCCGGTCAAGGGCATCCCGGCATGTGTGTTCATGGGCTGGTCCGGGGTGAGGACCCTGAAGGACATCACCGATCCCAAGAAGCCCATCAAGGTCGGCGGTACACGGGCGGGCTCCACCGGAGTCGACCTGCCGAAGCTCCTCAACAAGACCATCGGAACGACACTGGACGTGGTATCGGGTTATAGCGGAACCGCCACGTCGCGGATCGCCATGCAGTCCAGGGAGGTTGCGGGCGCTTGCTGGGGCTGGGAATCCATTCGGGTCACGGCCCGGGCGATGCTGGACGCCAAGGGAGACGACAAGTTGATCCCCGTGCTCACGCACCGGAGGATCCCCGATCCGGAGCTCAAGGACGCGCTGATCATTCCGGATTTGATCGAGAAGCAGGGCGGCAAGCAGCAGCTCGCGACATACAGGGGCTGGGTCAACCAGTATGAGTTCCAGCGCCCGTTCTCCGGCCCGCCGGGAATCCCTGCCGATCGCGTTCAGCAGCTCCGGGACGCGCTCCAGAAGACGATGAAGGATCCGAAGTTCCTCAAGGAAGCCAAGGATGCCAAGCTCATCATCGAGCCGGTCACCGGCAAGGAGATCGAGGGGTACGTCGCCCAGATACTGGGCATGCCCAAGGAAGCCAAGGACGCGCTGACGCCCATCCTGTTGCGGAAGAAGAAGTAGCCGGCCTTTCTACCATTGACGCGAGTCAGGGAGAGGGCAATCGCCCCCTCCCTGACCGTCATCCCTCCTGACCAGTCCACCACAAGAACCGCCGCGGGCCCACCGGGCAGCCGCGGTGCTTCGCACCGAGCGGGCCGCGACCCTGGCGCTGCTCGTGGGCGCCGTCGCCACGGCCTTCGCCCCCATTCTCGTACGCGTGAGCGAATTGGGCCCGAGCCCGACAGCGTTCTACCGCTTCTTGCTGGCGATACCCCTTTACTGGGCCCTTGCGCTGGCCGTGCCGGGCAGAGGCCGGCGCGCCCGCCCCGAGAAACCTGAGGGTGCGAGGGTCTATCTCCTGATGGCCATGGCGGGGGCCTTTCTCGCCGGCGACATGTCGGCCTGGCACTACTCGATTCACATGACGACGGTGGCCAATGCCAGCCTGCTCTTGAACGTGACGCCGGTGTTCGTCGTCCTGGGCGGATGGCTCCTGTTCCGCACGCGAGTGACCGGAACGTTCATGTTCGGCCTTGCGGCGGCAATGGCCGGCGTGGTTGTGCTTTCAGGAGCGAGTCTGGCGCTCAGCCGTACACACTTGCTGGGCGACCTGCTGGGCGTGGTGACAGCCATGTTCTATGCCGCCTATCAGTTGACCATCGAGCGCCTGCGGCAGCGTTTTTCCACCATCACGATCATGATCTATGCGGTGCCGGTCAGTGCGATGGTCACTCTGACGCTCGCGATCTTGGGTGACGGTACCCTGGTTGTTACGACCCCTGCCGGGTGGGCCGTGCTGGTTGCGTTGGCCGTCGGACCGCAAGTGCTCGGCCAGGGCCTGATCGCCTGGGCCCTGGCGCACTTGCCGGCGAGCTTCGTTTCCGTCAGTCTCCTGGTGCAACCGATGGTCGCCGCCACCGTTGCCTGGTTCCTGTTCGACGAGCGTATCGGCGTGCAGCAGGCCATTGGAGCCATCGTCGTTCTGACGGGAATCATCACTGCAAGGCGCGGGACCGCGCGGCGGTGACCAATATGGACGAAAGGAATCTTCTCCGGGGCTTGTTCGAGGCAGCGGTCGCCGCCGCGGATCCGGCGAATGTCGTGCCGCCGCATCTGCCTTCGCCGCCGCCCGGCCGCACCCTGGTGCTGGCGGCGGGCAAGGCGGCCGCGTCCATGGCTCGCGCCGTCGAGAAGTACTGGCCCAACGATATCGAAGGCATCGCGGTGACCCGATACGGTCACGGGGTCGATTGCCGGCGTATTGAGGTGGTAGAGGCCGGCCATCCGTTGCCCGACGCGGCCGGGCAGGGGGTGGCGTCGCGTTTTCTTTCGGCCGCTGCCGGTCTGGGGCCGGACGACCTGTTGCTGTTCCTTCTGTCCGGCGGCGCGTCCGCACTGCTGGTGGAACCGCTACCGGGCCTCAGCCTGGATGACAAGCGGGGTATCAATCGCGCGCTGCTCGAAGCCGGCGTTCCCATCGGCGAGATGAACTGCCTGCGCAAGCACCTGTCCGCCATCAAGGGGGGACGCCTCGCCGCCGCGGCCGCGCCGGCCCATGTCCTGACCGTCGCCATCTCGGACGTGCCCGGAGACGATCTGGCTGTTATCGGCTCCGGCCCGACAGCAGCCGATCCTACCTCGTGCGCCGACGCGCTCGCGGTGGCCGGCCGCTATGCGGTCAAGTTGCCGGATGTTGCAAGGACGGCACTGGAGCAAGGCAGGTGGGAAACCGTGAAACCCGGTGATCCTTGCTTGGCCCGGACCGACTATGTGCTCGTCGCACGTCCCTGGGAGGCGCTTTCAGCCGCTGCAGCCAAGGCACGCAGCATGGATTTCGACGTGCTGATTCTCGGCGACGATCTTCAGGGAGAGGCGCGCGACCTGGGCGCAACACACGCAGGACTGGCCCGACATCACGTCCCTGCCGTGCTGATTTCGGGCGGCGAAGCGACGGTCACGGTCAATCTCGTGGGTGGAAGGGGCGGCCCCAATGGCGAATATCTCCTGTCGCTGGCCGTAGGGCTCGACGGCGCCCCCAATGTTCACGCCATCGCCTGCGACACCGACGGCATCGACGGTTCCGCGGACGCTGCCGGTGCCTACGTCGATCCCGAGACCCTGGGGCGCGCCCGCGCCGCCGGAATGGACGCGCGGGACATGCTCGCCCGACACGACAGCTACGAGTTTTTCCGGCAACTCGGCGATCTGGTGATGACCGGTCCGACGCGCACGAACGTGAACGATTTCCGGGCGATCCTGATCACCTGAACAGCCCTGCGATCAGGAACGGTCACTCTTTCAGGGACCCGAGTGTCAGGGGTGTCATATGGGTGGAAGGGACATCATGGTCGACGAACGCTTATGTCAGTGGTGGAGGCAAGCGGAAAGAAGGAAGGCTTGAAATCGTACCTAAAGGTGCGATAATAGTTCTGTGACTGGGCGAGACTTCCTAAGGCGAGTGAGGAACCATGCCCGCAAGACAGGCAAGGGATTCCGCTTTAATCGAGCCCACGGGAAGCGAGGGAGTTCTGAACCATGATTTATGCGTACCCGTGTAATCTGACTCCCGACGAAGACGGGGCTCTGGTAGTCACCTTCCCCGACGTACCTGAGGCGATCACCGGTGGAGAGAACCGGTCTCAGGCTCTGGAAATGGCAGAGGACGCCCTCGCCACCGCTTTGGCTGCATACGTCCATGAGAAGTGGGAGATTCCTGTTCCCAGCGTGCTGGTCGAAGGCCAGGACTTGGTCGCTGTACCCACCGTCGTGGCCGCCAAGCTCGCGCTCTACTCTGCTATGCGTGCTCAACACGTCACCAAGGTGGAGCTTGCAGACAGGCTCGGGGTTAGCGAGTCAGCGGTACGGAAACTGGCAAATCCAGACCACCGGTCGAACATCACCCGGGTACAGAAGGCGCTCCGTGCCGTAGGGCGCAATCTGGTCATCGAAGTTGTCGCCGCCTGAGGTTGCCGGTGTCGCCTTTGGTCCAGGGCCGGCATTTCGAGCCTGTCGGCCGCCTTCAAGACTCAGTCACACCAACCGAACTGCATGTTCCTCCCGCCCCATGACATGCCCGACGATGGCGGCGTGGGGGACGTCGTGGTCCACGAGCGCGCGGACCAGCGCTTCGCCGTCCTTTTCGGCCACGGCGATGAGCAGGCCGCCGGAGGTCTGGGGGTCGAGGGAGACCTCGACCAGGGCGTCGGGGACGCCGGCGTCGATGACGGTCTTGTCGTCGAGGTACTCGCGGTTGCGCTTGCAGCCGCCGGTGAGGTTGCCGCCGGCCTCGGCGAGCTTGGCGACGTCCTGAAACACGGGCAGCCGGGCGGCTTCGAAGACGATACTGACGGTGCCGTCGCCGGCCATTTCCAGGCCGTGACCCAGGAGGCCGTAGCCGGTGATGTCCGAGCAGGCGTGGACGTCGTAGTCCTTCATCACCGCGGCGGCGTACATGTTGAGGGTGGCCATGGACGCGATGGCCTGTTCGATGCTGGCCTGGGAGGCGTTGCCTCGCTTGAGCGCGGTGGTGGCGATGCCGGTTCCCAGGGGTTTGGTGAGGATCAGCACGTCACCCTCCCGGGCGCCGACGTTGCGCAGGATGCGGTCGGGGTGGACGGTGCCGGTCACGGCCAGTCCGTACTTGATCTCTTCGTCGATGATGGAGTGGCCGCCGACGATGACCGCGCCGGACTCCTTGACCTTGTCGGCGCCGCCCCGCAGCACCTCGCCGAGGACCTGGATGTCCATCTTTCCCTTGGGGAAGCAGACGATGTTGAGGGCCGTGGCGGGCTCGCCGCCCATGGCATACACGTCGCTCAGGGAGTTGGTGGCGGCGATCTGGCCGAACATGTACGGGTCGTCGACGATGGGCGTGAAAAAGTCCACGGTGTTGACGATGGCCAGGTCGGGACGCAACTGGTATACGCCGGCGTCGTCGGCCGTCTCGGTGCCTACGAGCAGTTCCGGGGATGCGAACTTGGGAAGTTGGTGCAGGACCTGCACCAGGTCGGCGGGGCCGAGCTTGGCTGCTCAGCCCGCGGCCTTGACTTCCTGGGTCAGTCGGATGGGTTCCATGGTCATTTCAGGCTCCGTCGGATCGTGGTTTCAACTTCTTCCCGTCTTGAGCTTTCTTACGTCGTCCACCCTCACGGTGACGCCGGTGCGGTCGAAGTGCTCCAGGACCGGGATGGTGTACTTGCGGCTCGACTGCAGGATATCCCTGAAGGTGGCCGCGCTCATCTCCTCATGGTTCTCGAAGTAGCTATATAAATCGCTCTTGATCCTGTCAATGGAATCCTTGAGGTAGTAGAGCTCGGTGGTCACCCGGACGATCTCTCCCTGCCGTTCCATGACCCGGATCACCTCGTTGAGCCGGGGGCGCTCCACCCCCAGAGCCTTCTCGATCTCCTTCAGGTAGGGCGGGCTGAGCGGCGTCTTGGCCAGCGCCCCGGTGATCTTGCCCGACAGCGATTTCTCCTTCGTGCCGAGCTCGACGCGGTGGTCCGGCAGGCGGAGGTGGTTGCCGTCCCGGACGCACGCGCCCTCGGCCGCCAGCAGGTCCATCAGGTCCCGGAACAGCCTCACCGATACGCTGGCGGCGAGCCGCGCCCGAACCTCCTCCAGGTCCATTCCCGGCGCCAGGGGATGGCTCGCGTGGAACGCCTCCAGGGTCGAGCGGAGACGCTCCCGGAAGCCGTTCCACTTCTCTTCGGTGGTGTAGACGCGCTCCCGTTCGGAATCGAAGGAGCGCAGCCCCTCGGTTCGTTCCAGCCGGGTCCGCGTTTCTTCTCTCTTCAGGTTGAGGAACTGGCAGATGGAATCGACGCCCGTGGCAAGGCTCGGGTCGCCGTCGAGGAAGCTCCGGATCATCTCCGGCGTGTCACCCGCGTGCAGCGTCCGGAGTCTCTGCTCGGTGTCCTTTTCCCGGCGCCGGTGCCGCGGCGCCCGGGGGTCCACGATCTCGCCGCCGCCCAGGGTCCGCTGCGCGGTCTCGTCCCGCACGATGAAATGGTCGCCCCGCATCACCAGCAACGGTTCCGTCAGCAGCACCTGGCAATAGGCCGTCTCCTTGGGCTCCACCCTCTCCGTGTCGCCCAGAAAGACCAGCTTGCCCATGCGCTCGGCGGTCCCCAGATGAATCCGCACGCGCTGGTGGTTCTTGATCCCCCTGGCGGCCGCCGGGCGCACCTCCAGGTGCGCGTCGAACCGCGTCGACACCAGGGTCAGCTCCTCGTGGCAGATCATGTGGCCGCGTTCCAGGGCGCCGCGCTCCTGGCCCGTCAGGTTCAGGGCCACGCGCTGGCCCCAGCCCGCGGCTTGCACCGACTGGCCGTGGACCTGGATGCTGCGCACACGGAACTTCTGGCCGCCGGGAACTGCGTGCACGTGATCGCCGGTACGCACCTCGCCCGCCAGGGCGGTGCCGGTGATGATGACGCCGTGTCCCTGGAGCACGAAGACCCGGTCCACCGGCAGCCGGAAGAAGCCGCTGGGAGCGGGCCGGTCGATGCCCCCCAACCGGTCGAAGATGCCGTCCCGGACCGCCTCCAGGCCTTCCCCCGAAACCGCGGAGAAGTGCACCACCGGCGACCCTTCCAGCGCGGTCTCGAAGGTCAGGATCTCGATCTCCTCCTCGACCTCCCGTACCCGTGCCTCGGAGACCAGGTCCACCTTGGTGATGACGAACAGGGCCGTCCGCACCCCCAGTAGATGGACGATGTCCAGGTGCTCCTCGGTCTGCGGCATGACGCCGTCGTCCGCGGCCACCGTGAAAAGCACGAGATCGATGCCGTGGGCGCCGGCAAGCATGTTGCGGATGAAGCGCTCGTGTCCGGGCACATCGACGATGCCCGCCTCGGTGCCGTCCGGCAGCGCCAGGTGAGCGAACCCCAGGTCGATGGAGATGCCGCGTTCCTTCTCTTCCTTGAGGCGGTCCGTATCCTTGCCGGTAAGGGCCTTGATGAGGCTCGTCTTCCCGTGGTCGATGTGCCCGGCGGTTCCGATGATGTAGGGCATGGTGTCCCCGGCTCGCTTCAGAGCGGCCGCTGCCGGTCCCGGAGGTTGGGCGCCAGCGACTCGGGGTCGCCGGCGCTCCTGAGGTCGAGGATGAAGCGATCGCTCTTGATGCGTCCGATGATGGGTGGATCGGCGCGGCGAAACAACCGCGCCACCTCGTCGGCGCTCATTTCGCGGCTGTTCACGGCGATGCCCTTGCTCGGGATCTCCTCGGTGGGGAGCGCGCCGCTGCCGATCTGGCAGGTGGAGTCCACCAGCTCGAGCTCGTATCCCGGACCCAGACGTTGCCGGAGCAGCGGCAACACCTTCCTGCCGCCTTCCTCGATCTCGTCGAGAGGCCGGCTGAAGGCCCGCAAAGTGGGGATCTCGCGGAGCAGGTCGGGAGACTGGACGTAGCTCCGGAGGGTGGCTTCCAGGGCCGCCAGGGTGAGCTTGTCGCAGCGCAGGGCGCGCTTGAGAGGGTTGCGGTTCATGCGGTCGATCCAACTCTTGCCGCCGGCCACGAGCCCCGCCTGGGGTCCGCCGAGGATCTTGTCGGCGCTGAAGGTGACCACGTCCGCGCCCATGGCCACGCGTTCCGCCACCAGCGGCTCCCGGGGCAGCCCCAGATTCCCGAGGTCCACCAGGGCGCCGCTGCCCAGGTCCTCCATCACCGGCACCCCGCGCTCCCGGCCGATGGCTACCAACTCCTTGAGCTCCACCTCCGCGGAGAAGCCCACCACCCGGTAGTTGCTGGTGTGCACCTTGAGCAGCAGCCCGGTGTTATCGTCGATGGCCTCGGCATAGTCTCGCGGGTGGGTGCGGTTGGTGGCGCCCACTTCCCTGAGCATGGCGCCGCTCTTGGCCATGACCTCCGGGATCCGGAACGATCCGCCGATCTCGATGAGTTCGCCGCGAGAGACGATGACGTGCCTGCCTTCGGCCATGGAGTTGAGCCCCAGCAGCACCGCCGCGGCATTGTTGTTGACCGCGGCCGCGGCCTCGGCCCCGGTCAGCTCCCTGAGCAGCGACTCGATACCCGCCTCCCGTTGGCCCCGCTTTCCCCGGCCAAGGTCGAACTCCAGGTTGACGGGGTGGCGCGCGACCAGCCCCACGGCCTCGGCCGCCGCCTCCGAGAGCAGCGCCCGCCCCAGGTTGGTGTGGAGGATGGTGCCGGAAGCGTTCACCACCCGGACCATGCCGGGGCGGGAGGCTTGAGCGAGCTTCTTTTCCAGGTCGGTTATGATAGATTCATCCTGCAGCCGGTGGGGCGGAAGGTCGTGGCCGGATTTGATGACCTGCCTCACTTCGTCGATGAGGTCGCGCAGGGTCTCCGTCACGAACGGTCGGCTGAATCGCTCCAGCAGCGGCGCCGCGGCAGGGTGAGTCATGACGCGGTCCACCGAGGGCAGTTCACGCAGCAGGTTCGTTTCCGGTTTCATGGGTTCGTGACGCCAAGGGCTCAAGGCATCCAACCTGTAGTGAGACCCTAGCCCTTCGGCAGGGTAGACGCAAATCTCGCCGCAAGTCTCTCCCGGCAGACAGGTTCTCCCAGGTATAGCCGCTGAACAAAGCTGTCCGCGCCGTAAGGAACGTAACGTTGTCCGCCTCACCTTCACCCAGGCGCTGGTTCTATCTTGCCATCGCCACGCTGGCACAGACCGCACGCAGTCCTACGAGATGGCCTGGATCGCCATGGCCATCGCCATCGCGTTGCCCATCCCGTTCCTGGTGAAGGTGGGGGAAGAAGGGGTCTGACGATCACGTTTCCAGGCAGTACTCGGCGATCTCTCGATAGGTGGGCTGCCAGATCTCGCTGCGGCGCCGGTTCACGTATTCGATGATCCGCTCGAACCCGACCGCGAGATACGGCCGGCCGCCCAACTCAGCGTGGACGCAGGCGTCGATCATGCCCGGCCGGCCCTGCCTGGCTTCCTCGTAGACGAAATCGAATCCGTCCTTGAACCCGGTGAAGAACGTGCCGGCGTTGCCCAGCCCGTTGCCCCAGGCGCGCCAGTCGTTGGCGTACCAGGTCTTGGGGATGACGCAGATGCGGCGGTCGTTGACCGATTCGACATGGGGGACGTCGTCGTCGGACGGGTCCCCGGACCACAGGTAGCCGGCTTCGGCCAGGAGCCCCAGGGTGACGTCGGTATGATGCCCGCCCGGACCGAACCAGCCCACCGGTCGCGTCCCCGTGACGTCTTCGAGGATCCGGGTGCAGGAGTCGATTTCCTCCTTCTGTTCTTCCGGGCCGAGTTCCACCATGCTGACCTCGTTGGTGGCGCCGTGGCCGGCGATCTCGTGGCCGGCCTGGTGCAGCGCGCGGACCGCGTCCGGCCATTTCTCCGCCGCCAGCGAGTTCACCAGGACCATGGCCCGGACCTTTTGCCGCTCCAGGATCTCCAGGATCCGCCAGACCCCGACGTTGCCGCCGTAATCCGCGTGGGAGAGGGAGCTGAAGTTCACGTCGATACGCGGGTCCATCTTGAAGCGGCCGGTCTTTCGGAAGGCCTCCAGGGCCACGCTGAAGGTGCAGCAGACGAGCTTGTCGTCGGGCCACCGGATGGTGCGTCTGAAAGCGGAGTCGTTGGCCATGGTTCGTTCCTTTCGCGGGATGGCTGTCGCCGTAGGGTCGCTGCCCTCCACGAAGGCCGCGGTTCACGGGAGGGTATCTTCGCCAAACTCAAGACGCCTCGCCGGATGTGTATTACATACCGGCCAAGTCCCGAGCCGGCAACGGTAGACTCGAAAGAGAGCTCCGACATGCTGTCGTAACACCGGACGCCGTCGCTTGATGTACACAGGCAGCAGTTTATGCGACAATCGGGTTGATAACGTCGGTCATTGCCGTTGCGCATGATCGCGGGGTGAACGGTTCGCTGCCGTGATGGATGTTGCTGCGGCTATTTCTTCCAGAGCATCTGACTCAAAGCCATGCGGGGTGAGCGAACTTTACGGACGGCCGGCGAGGCCCGGTTCCTGCCCGGGCTCGGCGGCCGTCCGCTCGACTGGTTCCAGGCGTTGCGGCCGCACCAGTGGGTGAAGAACGTGCTCGTGTTCGTTCCTCTCGCCGCGGCGCACGAGACCGACGCGGGGCTGTATCTGGTGGCCGCCGGGATGTTCGCGGCGCTGTCGGCGGTGGCATCGGGTGCCTACGTTCTGAACGATCTGCTCGATCTCCCGCACGACCGCAGGCACGCCACCAAGCGCCACCGTCCGATGGCGGCGGGGAAGGTGCCTCTGCTGCCGATGATCGGCATCGGCGCCGCGTTGGCGGCAGGCGGACTCCTCCTGGCTTTCTGGCTGTCTGCCGCGGCGGGGCTTTGGGTCCTTCTGTATGTGGCTGTGACCTGCGCCTACTCGCTGTCGCTGAAGCGGAAGACCCTCATCGACGTTTTCACCCTCGCCATGCTCTATGCGGTCCGTGTGCTGGCCGGCGCGGCGGCGGTGTCGGTCGCGCTGTCTCCCTGGCTGATCGCCTTTTTCCTGTTCCTGTTCCTTGCCCTGGCCATCGTCAAGCGCCAAGGCGATCTGCGCACGCTACGCGGGTCCGACCGGTCCGTCTCCGGCGGCCGGGCCTATCTTGCCGAAGACTTCCCGGTAATGGTGGCGCTGGGCGCGGCGAGCGGCTTTGCTTCGGTGGTGATCCTGACCCTCTACATCCAGAGCCCGGAGACGGGGGAGCGCTATGCCCGCCCGGAGTTCCTGTGGCTGATCTGTCCGCTGCTGCTCTACTGGCTGGGGCGCATGGCGCTCCTCGCCTGTCGCGAGGGGGAGGGGGGCTCCAAACGACTACCGGATAACGACGACCCGCTGAACTTCGCGCTGCGGGACCGGACGAGCTGGCTGACCGGCCTTGGCGTTCTGGCCGCGTTCGCGGCGGCGCTGTGACGTGCGCATGGTGTTGCCCGCGTTTCTCGCCCTGCGCTGGATCTTCCATGACCGGCGTTTCATGTTCCGGGAGCGGGCCGCATGATCCTCTCGGGCTGGGGCCGGTATCCGGCCCTCGATTGCCGGCTGGAGCGCCTGCGCCGGCGCGAGGACCTGCCCGGTCTGCTTCATCGCGGCACGACGCTGATCGCCCGCGGCAACGGGCGGTCCTACGGCGACGCCGCGCTCAACCCGAACCTGACGCTGTCGATGCTGGCGATGGACCGGATGCGGGCATTCGACGCCGAGACCGGCCTGCTCGACTGCGAGGCCGGCGTGCTGCTCGCGGACATCCTGGAGACGTTCGTGCCGCGCGGCTGGTTCCCGCCGGTGGTGCCGGGGACCAGGCACGTCACCGTCGGCGGCATGATCGCGGCGGACGTGCACGGCAAGAACCATCACCGCGACGGGACCTTCGGTGCGCACGTGGAATCGCTGACCTTGGCGAGCGCGGACGGTGCGATACGGGAATGCAGCCGCACGAAGAACGCCGCCTTCTTCCGCGCCACCCTCGGCGGGATGGGGCTGACCGGGGTGATCCTCTCCGCGCGCTTCCGCTTGCGGCCGGTCGAGACCGCCTTCGTGCTGGCGGAGACCCTGGCCGCGCGCGACCTCGACGAGACGATGGCTCTGTTCGAGGAGTCCCGTGATTGGCCCTACAGCGTGGCCTGGATCGACTGCCTGGCGCGGGGCGCAGGGCTGGGCCGCGCGGTGATGACGCGCGGCGCGTTCATGGAACGCGGCGCGCTGCCGCCGCGCCTTGCGTCCAACCCCTTGCGCCTGGCTCCCGCGGGCAAGCTCCGGGTTCCCGCGAATGTGCCGTCCGCCCTGCTCAACCGGGTCTCGGTCGGCCTCTTCAACGAGATCTGCTACCGGCGCGGGCGGGGACGAGCGCGGTCCGGGGCGCATCCGGTCCATTTCGACCGCTTCTTCTTTCCCCTCGACCGGATCAAGGCGTGGAACCGCCTCTACGGGCGGCGGGGGTTCGTCCAGTACCAGTGCGTGCTGCCCAAGGGCGAGAGCGCGGCCGGGGTCGTCGCCCTGCTGGAGCGCGCCGCCGCCTCGGGCCAAGGCTCGTTCCTGGGGGTGCTCAAGCTGTTCGGCCCGGCCGGGGAGGGGCTGATGTCGTTCCCCATGGAGGGCTACACGCTGGCGCTCGACTTTCCGGTGCGTAGCGGCACCGCGGCGCTGCTCGACGGGCTCGACGAGATCACCCACCGGCACGGCGGCCGCGTCTATCTCGCCAAGGACGCCCGCTGCGCGCCGGAACGGGTGCGCGAAGGCTATCCCCGGCTTGGCGCCTTCGAGGCGGTCCGCGCCGAGGCGGCGGGGGCGCCGCCCAGGTTTGACTCCGAACTGTCGCGGCGGCTCGCGTTGTGATGGACAGGGACATGAACAAGATGACCACGCCGGACGTCGCCACGCCGATGGGTCGCTGGCGCGTCCTGACCGCCCGCTGCCTGAATCCGCGGGGGGTCTCCCGGCTGCGCAACGCGCTGTTCGTCCTGTTCATCGGGGGGATCCTGGCCTACGGGGCCGGGTTCGCCTGGTACATGCTCGACCGTTTCGACCTCATCAACCTTATCTCCAACACGCACGATGACGCCTTCTACTACTTCCAGATCGCCCGCAACCTGGCCGAGGGGAAGTTCTCGACCTTCGACGGCGGCATCACGCGCACCAACGGATATCACCCCCTCTGGCTGTTTCTGATCACGCCGTTCTACTGGGTGTTCGACAAGGAAGCCGTGCTGTTCGCCATCAAGGCGTTCGAGATCATGCTCGTCGCTGGCGGCGTGGCCCTCGTCACCGCGGCCGCCCGGCTGGCGCGCATGCCCTGGATTCTGCTATTCGCATTGCTGCCGATACTCTACCAGCAGCACTGGCTGTTTCGGGGGATGGAAGCGGCGGCGGCGCTGTTCATGCTGGGCCTGTTCATTCTGGCCGCCTGTCTCTTTACGCGAAGCCCGGCGCGGTGGAAGTGGCCGCTGGCCGCGGTCGCCTTTGCCCTCCCCTGGGTGCGCCTGGAGTACATCGCCGTATCGCTGGCGGCGACCGCGGCGCTGTGCCTCGTCGAGTGGTCGAGGCGGGAATCACCCTTCCCCTCTCCCGTCGAGGGAGAGGAGGGCCTCGGCACCCCGGAGAGGGGGTTGGCCCATTCCGTGCTCGCGATGAACACCGTCGCGCCACTGCTGGGCGCGGTCGCCGGCATCCTCGTGTACTTCGCATACAACGGTATCGTCTTCGGGGGCGTGACGCCGGTGAGCGGCGCAACCAAGCAGATGTGGTCGCAAGCCCGGTGGGAGCACGAAGGCGGGTACAGCTTCGTTCAGAACTTCCGGGACATCCTTCAACTTCCCGCCTTCGACTACGAGCTGGTGGTCGCACTGGAGGTCTGCTTCTATGTCCTGCTCGTCTGGTGGTTCGCCCGCCGCTCCCGGAGTCGGGAGGACTGGCTGCAACTGGCCTTTCTGGTGGGCGTGTTCAGTTTGGCGGCCGGCCATCTGGCCAAATTCGCACAGACTGTTCTCACGATTCACCCCCCCTTGGGGCCTTGGCCTTGGTATTTTGTCCCGGCGTACCTGCTGATGACGCTGATCGTTCCCGTACGATGTTACGTCGCCATTTACTTCATCCGCCGTTTCGTCGGACCGAGGTCGCCCTGGGCGGCAAACATTCTGAGCGTGGGCATTGTAATTGCCGGCGCGGTCTTCCTGTTTGCCAAGGCCGATTTCACCGAGCCATTTCAGCGTGCTGAAGCGATTAGTGTCTTAAACAGAACTGACGACAAATCTTGGAACAAATGGACGGAAGTTGTTTATGGGGGTACGCAGCTTATGAATCGCGTGCTTCCCGAGGACAGCGTGGTCGGGGCGTGGGATGGCGGTGGCGTCATCGGGTACTTCTCGCGCTTTCCAGTGGTGAACTTGGATGGCTTGGTCAACTCCTATGACTATTTCCACGCGACAAACGCGGATAAAGACGACGGATCTGACAAATTCACTCCTCTCTATCGAGAATTCGGAATAACTCATTTTGCCGTCCTTAAGCGCTTTGAAAGTTCACTACTAAGTATCCTTATAATGCATTATGCCGTCCCTAAGCGCTTTCAAAGTTCACTACTAAGTATCCTTAATAGAATGGAACTCCAACTACGGCCCATCGGGCTGCCGGCAGATGAAAATACCGTCGCCAGGACTTGGGAGAGGATTGAACCCCACTTCGACCACCAGTCGGATAGCATCGGGCTGATCGTGGACGGCCGGCTGACGCAGGCGTTCGTCAGGAATTGTGCGCCGAACGAGTTGATAGTGTTGTCCTGGGTTGGCCTAGGAGAGGAAACGGTCGCCAAAGCCTGGACGCGAACGCAAACGGGGTTGTGCGTGGCCGCGCTCGTGCTGCCCCACAATGCGCTCCCGCCGGTCAGGATCGAAACAATGCCGATGGGTGATTACGTGACAAGACTACAAGAAAGAGCGGTGCAGCCCGGAGGACGCTGAACCAATGTTCTTCCTCCACCTGGACCTGGTTGACGTGAACGACCTCCCCAGCCACCGCAAGCAGTACGGCTTCGACAACCTCGACTTTGCATTCACGGTCTACGGTCTCATCGGGGGAGGAGTCTGCATAGCGAGGCGGGATCTGCCTGACTACGCCATCGCCGCGATCCGCACCGGCCAGTTCGTCCCCGGCGAAGGCCAAATCTGGAACGGCAGCTTCGAGGTTGTCGAGCCGGCGAATGACGGGAAAGCTGCACCGTGAACGGCGGGGTCGAAACAGCGCTGGTGAGCGGCGCCACCTCCGAGAGCAGCGCCCGCCCCAGGTTGGTGTGTAGGATGGTGCCGGAAGCGTTCACCACCCGGACCATGCCAGGGCGGGAGGCTTGAGCGAGCTTCTTTTCCAGGTCGGTTATGATAGATTCATCCTGCAGCCGGTGGGGCGGAAGGTCGTGGCCGGATTTGATGACCTGCCTCACTTCGTCGATGAGGTCGCGCAGGGTCTCCGTCACGAACGGTCGGCTGAATCGCTCCAGCAGCGGCGCCGCGGCAGGGTGAGTCATGACGCGGTCCACCGAGGGCAGTTCACGCAGCAGGTTCGTTTCCGGTTTCATGGGTTCGTGACGCCAAGGGCTCAAGGCATCCAACCTGTAGTGAGACCCTAGCCCTTCGGCAGGGTAGACGCAAATCTCGCCGCAAGTCTCTCCCGGCAGACAGGTTCTCCCAGGTATAGCCGCTGAACAAAGCTGTCCGCGCCGTAAGGAACGTAACGCTGTCCGCCTTACCTTCACCCAGGCGCTGGTTCTATCTTGCCATCGCCACGCTGGCACAGACCGCACTGGCGACGGTCCATATGGGCATTCCGATCCTGGTGCCTCTGATACAGAAAGAGTTCGGTCTGAACCTGACCGAGGTCGGCGTCCTCGTTTCCACGGTCAACGTCGGGGTGGTGGCCGCGGTGCTTGCCGCGGGCAAAGCGGCGGACCGCTACGGCGAAAGGCGCATCATCGGGTACGGCACCGCGTCCTGCGGCGTGTTGGTGCTGGCCGTGCACCTCACCGACGGTTTTCTCGGGTTGCTGGTGGTGTTCCTGCTCCTGGGGGTGCCGGTGGCCACGGGCACCCCGGCCGGCAGCAAGGCCGTGGCCGGATGGTTCCCGGATCGAGAGCGCGGCACGGCCATGGGAATCCGCCAGACCGGGATTCCCGTGGGCGGCACCATTGCGGCCCTCACGCTGCCGTCCCTGGGTCTGGTCTACGGTTGGCGTTTGGCGCTGTCCCTGGTGGGCGCGGCCACAGTGGCCACGGGGGTTCTGGTGCTACTCTGCTACCGGGAACCGGAGCGGTCCCGGGTCGCAGCCGGCGCAGCGCCCTCGGTGGGGCTCAGGGAGATCGTCCGGCACGGGGATGTCTGGGCAGGGGCGTTCTATGCCGCGGTGCTGGCGGGTTGCCAGTGGTGCTACATAAGCTATATCGAGCTCTACCTTACCGAGGATATCCTCTTCTCTCTGGTCTTCGCCGCCGCCTTGCTGGCGGTGGGTCAGGCCTGCGGCGGCGCGGGCCGTATCGGTTTCGGCGTGGTGAGCGACAGGTTGTTCTACGGGCGGCGCGTGCCGGTGCTGGTGATGCTGGCACTTCTCGGCGCCGCCGCCGGCATTGCCACGGCGTTCCTTTCACCGGGGCTGCCGCCGGGGCTCGTGGCCGTGGTGGTATCGCTTCTCGGCCTCGGCACCATGAGCTGGCAGGGACTGTATCTCGCGCTGGTCTCCAAGATCGGCGGTCCCGGCGTGGCCGGCGTCGCCATCGGCATGACCAACACCGTTGCCTTCGTCGGCGTGGTGGTGCTGCCCCCCGTCTTTGGCTTCATTGCGGACCGCACGCAGTCCTACGAGATGGCCTGGATCGCCATGGCCATCGCCATCGCGTTGCCCATCCCGTTCCTGGTGAAGGTGAGGGAAGAAAGGGTCTGACGATCACGTTTCCAGGCAGTACTCGGCGACCTCTCGATAGGTGGGCTGCCAGATCTCGCTGCGGCGCCGGTTCACGTATTCGATGATCCGCTCGAACCCGGCCGCGAGATACGGCCGGCCGCCCAACTCAGCGTGGACGCAGGCGTCGATTTCCTCCTTCTGTTCTTCCGGGCCGAGTTCCACCATGCTGACCTCGTTGGTGGCGCCGTGGCCGGCGATCTCGTGGCCGGCCTGGTGCAGCGCGCGGACCGCGTCCGGCCATTTCTCCGCCGCCAGCGAGTTCACCAGGACCATGGCCCGGACCTTTTGCCGCTCCAGGATCTCCAGGATCCGCCAGACCCCGGCGTTGCCGCCGTAATCCGCGTGGGAGAGGGAGCTGAAGTTCACGTCGATACGCGGGTCCATCTTGAAGCGGCCGGTTTTTCGGAAGGCCTCCAGGGCCGGTAGACTCGAAAGAGAGCTCCGGGCTCGGCGGCCGTCCGCTCGACTGGTTCCAGGCGTTGCGGCCGCACCAGTGGATGAAGAACGTGCTCGTGTTCGTTCCCCTCGCCGCGGCGCACGAGACCGACGCGGGGCTGTATCTGGTGGCCGCCGGGATGTTCGCGGCGCTGTCGGCGGTGGCATCGGGTACCTACGTTCTGAACGATCTGCTCGATCTCCCGCACGACCGCAGGCACGCCACCAAGCGCCACCGCCCGATGGCGGCGGGGAAGGTGCCTCTGCTGCCGATGATCGGCATCGGCGCCGCGTTGGCGGCAGGCGGACTCCTCCTGGCTTTTTGGCTGTCTGTCGCGGCGGGGTTTTGGGTCCTTCTGTATGTGGCTGTGACCCCGAAGAGAGCGTCATGGTCATGCCGGACTGGAGGACGATATTCGACGTGGAACCTTGCCTGCCCCTTAACTAGACCACGGTCAACTCACTAGCACCAGTGGTTATTCAACCTCGGCGATCTTCAAATTTTCACGAGGGACTCCTGTTATGCGGCATGAAGAAATCGGTGGATATGTGAGTACGAGCGCTGACGGCGAGTGGGTGAGCGCCTTGACGCTGGATGGCTCGTTGCAGCGGGCGCTTGCAGCGGCGACGCTTGCCCTCGGGCGACTCCGGTTACGCAACGCGCTATTCGTCCTGTTCATCGGCCTTGCACCCACCTCCGTGCCGGCTCTTGACCACACGGCTACCTCGACGCCTGGCCGCCAAAACGGTCGGGTTGTTCCTGAACGAGTCGGAGGCAAAATGAGAAGCAGGACGATTTACCTGATTGATAATCAGGGGCGGGTAGTTCACAAGTGGGAGTTGGATGCTGAGGCCGTGTTCGCAAGGTTGCTGGAGAATGGAAATCTGCTGACTTTAGCCAGATACCCGGGCCACAAGCACAGTGTGTGGGAAATTGACCGGAACGGGAACATCCTTTGGGAATGCACTCAGGGCTTGCCGCATCATGACTTCCTTAAAATGCCCAACGGGAACGTGCTGCTGCTGTCCCGGCAACATAAAACGCCGGAGGAGGTCATCGCCGCCGGCGCCAACCCGGAATTTATCAGCGATAAGGGCTTGGTGGCGCCGCATATTGTGGAAGCCCGAATTACCGGGCCGGCAAGCTGCGAAATTGTTTGGGAGTGGTCGGCGTGGGATCATCTAATTCAAGACTTTGACCCCAGCAAGGCGAATTACGGGGTGGTGGCCGAGCATCCGGAGTTGATTGACCTTAACTTCCACCTTCCCGTTATAACCGACTGGTTTGACCCGTCGGACTGGATACACAGCAACGGAATCGACTATAACCCGGAATTGGACCAGGTTATGCTATCGGCCTCTTATTTCAGCGAAGTGTGGATTATCGACCACAGCACCACCAGAGCCGAGGCGGCCGGCTCCAGTGGGGGAAATAGCGGCAAGGGGGGCGACCTGCTCTACCGCTGGGGCAACCCCCGCGCCTATCGGGCCGGGACGCTCGCTGACCAGCAACTTTTCTGGCCCCATAATCCGCAATGGATTCCCCCCGGACTGGCGGGCGCCGGCAACATCCTCGTTTTCAACAATGGCAGCAAGTCCCGTGGTATCACCTTATGGCGCCCTTATTCGTCGGTAGATGAGGTTGCCCCGCCGGTGGACGGGGCCAACTACCGGCTGGATTTCTGAGCCGTTCTCTGAGGTACTGCAATGAAGAAGCGCAGAAGCAGCGCAAGGTGTACTCGGTCAACTGCGAATCCATCGCCGCATCGCCCGTACTGGACTCACCGGATACGGAATACTCGGAGCCGTCCTTTCCGCCCTTGGGCAGAAATCCGGGGAGAGACACGATGGCCGGCGCTCAGCTATTCGACCCGCACTGCAGCACCTGTCACAACCTGAACGCCGAGCAGCACGGCGCCGGGCCGCACCTGGTTGGCGTCATCGGGCGGCGAGCGGGCGAGGTCGAAGGCTACCGATTTTCGGATGCGTTCGATTCGCTGGACGTCGTATGGACGCAGGACAGCATCACGCAATTTCTCACCGACCACCGACCCGAAGCAGTTCGCCCAGGCACGTCCATGTCGTTGCTTGGCATTGGCGAAGTGGAAGCCCGCGCCATAGCCAACTACATCAGCAGCCGCAACTACCTGGAGGCGCTGGTCAGAAATCACGAACCGGCAGTCCGTTCCGACTTTGACGTATATCTCGGCGAAAACACGCTGGTCTACGTCAGGGAGCCGTGCTCCCCGGCCGAAACCGAGACGATGTTCTTTCTGCACCTGATCCGCGCCCACGTGAACGACCTGCCCAACCATCGCAAACAATACGGTTTCGACGACTTGGGCTTCAACTTCGACGAGCGCATCTCGATATTCGACGGCAAATGCCTGGTGGAAGTCCCTCTGCCGGAATACGCTATCTCCGAAATCAGAACCGGTCAGAGTGTGCGCGTGGACGGCGGCTACAACCACCTCTGGGAGGGCCAAATTCGCCTCAATGAGTAGCGACCCAAGGCGCGCTGATGAAGGCCGAGCGAGCCGCTAAAGGCACATCCCTCGGTCTCATCCTGACCTGCCTGCCCTGGTTGGCACTGCTGGGATGGTTCTCCGCGGTTGCGTAGCTCCTGTGCGGCGACGCGTTCATCAGTTTCCGCTACGTCCGTAACCTGCTCGAAGGCCACGGCCTGCTATTCAACCGCGGCGAATATGTCGAGGGCTATTCCAATTTCCTGTAGGTGCTGGAGCCGGCAGCGATATGGGGATTGTCGGGAGTGGCGCCGGAGCGAACTGCGCCGTGGTTGTCGGTCGCTTTTACCGCCGGCACCATCGCTGCGATGATGTGGTGGATCGCACGTCTGCCGTTGCTGTGCCACCGGGGGCTGGTCGCATGGATGGCCCAAGGGCTGGTGTGCGCCAGCGCGACTTCGCGGTGTGGACGTTGGACTCGGATTCCCGATTGCTCAGCAATGAAGGTGTTTCGTCAGGATGGCGTTGCGAAAAATCACGGGGGTTGGTGCCTTGCCTTACCTATTCCTCCACCGAAGTTTCCGCCTTCCAGACCACCTGCCCCGATTCGGGAATATACTGGCCGGTGCGGATTCGGGTGATGGGATAGTCCGGCAATAAAACCCGCGCGATGCACTTGCCCTCGGCTATTCCGCCGGCTTCGGCGAAGTTAAAGTCCAGGTTGTCAAACTCGTACTGCTGGCGATTGTCAGGCAGGTCATCCTGGTCGGCGGGAATCAAGTGTAGAAAGAATTTGTCCGAAATATCCGCTGGGGCGCACGGCTCCCTGGAGTAAAGCAAAAAGTTTCCCCCCAGAGACACGTCGAATTTCCCGCGGATAACCGGATCGCCGGCATCTTCGATTATTCTTTCCATCTCTCTCAATTCGGTGAGGGTTCCCCAAAAATGGTTCTGGCCGCCGAGCCGATGACCTATACTAATCTGGAAGATCGGGTACTCAGGGAGCGGAAAGACCATTAAGCATTTCCCGTCAAACTTTACACCCTTCTCGCCAAAGTCGAAATACAGATTGCGCCGATTCCCGCCCATCTGCTTGACATATACCGGTAAATTGTTCGCGTCAAACGGAATCAGGGAAAGCACGAAAGGGTTGGATACGTCCTTGGGTTCACAGGATTCGTTGACGTAAGTCAGCGTTTTTTCCGGTTTGTTGTGGTACAGGTCAAAGCCACTGCCGCTGACGACCGGAGAACCGGTCACCGCATCCCGGTAGATTTGCCGGTAGGCGTCGGCGGTGGTATCGTCCGCCGCTGACAGGTCGAGGGCGGCAACGCTCAGGACCGGGTTGTTATACACCTCGCGGCGGTGGACGATAGGAGCAAATATAGCTACCTCACTTCTGTGAGTGGAGATGTTAAAGTGGTTGGTGATGTAGAAATCACCGATGGTCTCTCCTTCGCCTTTGAGCACTATTTTCTGCCGGGCTGACTCTGGAAGAAACGCACGATTCCGAAGGTAATGCCCTATATAACTACCCCACACATGTATATGTGAGTCCGGATACGTCTCCGTCAGATAGCGCAGACCGTCCAGGTAAGAAGTCCCCCAGTATTCCAGTGGATATTGGTCGCCGAGGAGTCCAGGCGTTTCCCGGTCCACCAGGAAATTGAAGTATGCTTGCTGATAGGGATGAATCCGAACCATTTGCAGGACAACGATGAGAATACCCACTCCCACTAGGGTGTAGGCCACCGCGCGGACGACTGTACGCCCCGAGACAGAGGCCAGACAATGCAGCCCGAACGCTGCCAGCACGCAAAACGGCGCGTAGAGGAAGTACATCACTCGCCATCCGCTGCGCATTGTGGGAGTAACCACGACGACTGCGATGAAGGTCATAATCAGGCAGCCGATCAGCAGGAAGCCAAATTTCAGGTTGCCGTGGCGCAGGATGTCTCGGGGACTGGCCCAGCCGCGACGGATGAGGGCGATTATTCCGGCAACGCCCAGCAGGAGCGCGACGGGCGGGGTCGTAATGGCGACCCAAGTTGGGATGTAATGGGGCGGCAGATCGTTTCCCATTATCAACTCGCCTTGGAACAGCATGGGGAACGCGATCGGATGACGGGACAGCGTGACGAACATCTCGACTGTGCGCTCGATGGGGTTAGGCCAGAGGTAGGGAAGGGTAGCGTAAAGGGCGAACATTGCGGCCAGGGCGAACACGCCGCCGGTGATAAACGCGTGTTTTCTGCCCCTCCTCCCCCCCGCGTCAAAGAGTAAGTCCAGAGCGCGTACAGCAGGCACGGCGGCGAACAGGACCACGCCCAAGATGCGAATGTTGATGAGAATGCCGACTGCCAGGCCGCACAGCAGGAACGCACCCACGGTATCTTTGTTGAAAGCCCGGTGAGTCAGGAACAGGGCGACCATAAACATAGCGACCAGGGGCAGGTCTTTGGTGTTGACGAAGGATTCAGCGTACAGTCGAGGATGCAGCAGGAACAGCAGCATAGCGAACAGCGCGATGGCCGTACTGCCGAACAGCCGGCGTGTCAGCAAATAGCAGAAGAATCCACTCGCTATGAAGAACAGGTGGGTCAGGAGGTGGCGGCTAAGCAAGATGGCGCGGGTGTCGTCTTGCAGTCCCAGGACGCGCTCGACAATCAAGAGCGGCAACTCGAATGCCGTGCCGTAAAACTTAAGGTGATTTCTCCTAGGGTGATTTCTCAGAAGCTCGTCGTCTTGGCCGAGAACGTAGCTGATCGTCTCCAGTCCAATTTCGCGCTGACGAAACTCGTCCCACGATACGCCGTAGTCGTCGAGGACAGCGACTCCCACTGCGGTGAAGACCGCGCATACGACGAGGGCCCAAACCGGGTGTGGAACTTGGGACGCGCGGAAGCCAAACATCCCCAATAGTGCTCGAACCCTCAAGTATCCCCCATTTTTTAACGGCCTGAATTAGGTGTTGGGCAGCCATTCGCCATAATAGGCGTAGCGCCACAGGAAATGTGGCAGATTACTCGCACCGGCCAGTTCGTCGTCTACGAGAACGGCTCCTACACAACCCTCTGGGAAGCGGAAATTCGCATCGATGAGTAGCCGGACGATGGCCGGCGCCTCCCGGCCCCACGTCGCGGTGATCGGCGGTGGCTTCTGCGGACTTGCCGCGGCCGAGCGCCCTGCCCGCGTATCCAGCGTGCCGCACGGCGACGTGACGTAGGCCAACTCGTTCTCGATGAGAGAGCCGTCAAAACTGGAGCGGACGATCGGCTCGCCTGCCGTGATCGGCCGGTATGCCTCCTCAATGGCGTCAGTCGCTGCCATGGCGTTGAAATACTGAAAAAAACATAGCCCGATACTGCCTGCAATCACCAGAGAGCAGGTCATCAGCCAGAATGGAATCCGCCTGCCCCGCAGTTTCAGGCCGGTGAACGGCACCCGTGAGATTGCCGCGAACCGTCCCTGAGCCAACATGAGTTCCAAAGAATAGAAAAGGCAGCCGATGCCAAACAGATACTCGCGCATCTCGAACAGGCTTCCACGCAGGACATGCGGGGGTCTAATACTGACGGTACCATGGTAGTTCACGTATGTGAGAGCCCAAACGAGCGCTAGAGTAGCAGCGGAAGCAATGACCAATTCGACTTGTCTTGAAAACAAGGCGAAGATGAGAAAGAGCAGTAGCAACCCATCCTCCCCCTCAACTACAATAAATCCGAAGGCTCTTCTGATACTCATTACGTATTCTCTGAGGTTCGCTCCTGAGAGTCCTTCGATGGTTGCTCCTGATATGTAGGAAAGTATTAGCAGAAAGCCCAGCATCAGCGGGATTGATGGCAGCGGAATCCCGAAAAGCCTGTCTTTCCGGCAAAAGAAAGCCGCGCTGGTTGCCATGCACAGGATCAGCGTGCCATTCAAGTAGATAATGCCAAACATATCATTGGAGATATTGTGGATATTGAATTCTTTCGACTCATTCAAGTACATCAAGAAATCGGGCGTCGCAAACCCGAAGATGCGCTGTCCCCAACTGATTTCTTCGCCAGCGGCAAACACCATCGCCACAGCACCGAGAATATAGACGCAGCGCCGGAAGAAGCTCCCGCTCCACCAAGCCGTGACGAACAGCAAGAGGCTCGCCAGGAGAAACCAGACCGCGGTGAGATTCTCCACCCAGTAGTCTTCCCTGGTCAGCGCCTGGAATGTCAACGGGTCGGCAACGAGGAGAGAGCTGAAGAAACATACGTTCAGACCCAGACAGAGGTAACCAAAGACACCAACCGTGCTGTCGAGACCCTTTGCGGGGGTGGGGGGGGGGCTCATACGCGCTCCTCACGGTTTTTGCCGCGGACGACGGCTCTCCCTCAATATCGAGATTGCGAAGGGTGGAAGAATCAGGGCAATGACGCTGTAGTAGATCGTATTGGCCCAGGCCGCGCCCTCCGCGCCGCGGAAGCAGCCATACGAGCACGGCGACGAAAACCGCCAAACCACCCATTTCCCCCGCCAACGACGGCCAGACGCGCCCGACTGCCGCCGGCAGCGCGGTAAGCGCGGAAATGCTGTTCAGGGCGAAGGCGCCGAAAATCATGATCAGCAGGAGGGGGCGGCGCCTGAAAACTCCTCCCGAATATCATTGCTGGCTGTATTGGAGTTGCACGCCATCCCTCAGCGGCTGAAACGGATAGTGTCCAGTGTCGGTAGTCTGCCTCGCCGCCGAGCTATTGTCAAATTTGGTGTACGGGGGGTTGTTCATGCGGCGGCTCTGCGGTCCTCGAGGACCTCGATGCCGTCGTTGAACCGGACTCCCTCGATGACCTTGGCGAGGTGTCGGAAGCCACGCAGCCGGCGCCAGGATTTCTCGGCGCACCGACCCATCTTGTAGACCATCGAGAGCATGGTCTTTCGGGTGACGCACCCTTTGGTTCGCGAGCTTCAATGGCGGATCGTGGCGAAGGCCGATTCGATGACGTTGGTGGTTCGAAGGTGCGTCCAGTGCACGGCGGGGAAGTCGTAGAACGCGAGCAGCTCGTCGCGGTCGCGGGCCAGGCTTACCTATTCCTCCACCGAAGTTTCCGCCTTCCAGACCACCTGCCCCGATTCGGGAATATACTGGCCGGTGCGGATTCGGGTGATGGGATAGTCCGGCAATAAAACCCGCGCGATGCACTTGCCCTCGGCTATTCCGCCGGCTTCGGCGAAGTTAAAGTCCAGGTTGTCAAACTCGTACTGCTGGCGATTGTCAGGCAGGTCATCCCGGTTGGCGGGAATCAAGTGTAGAAAGAATTTGTCCGAAATATCCGCTGGGGCGCACGGCTCCCTGGAGTAAAGCAAAAAGTTTCCCCCCAGAGACACGTCGAATTTCCCGCGGATAACCGGATCGCCGGCATCTTCGATTATTCTTTCCACCTCGCTCAATTCGGTGAGGGTTCCCCAAGAATGGTACTGGCCGCCGAGCCAATGACCTATACTGATCTGGAAGATGGGGTACTCAGGGAGCGGAAAGACCATTAAGCATTTTCCGTCAAACTTTACACCCCTCTCGCCAAAGTCGAAAGACAGAGTGCGCCGATTCCCACCGCTCTGCTTGACATATACCGGTAAATTATTCGCGTCAAACGGAATCAGGGAAAGCACGAAAGAGTTGAATACGTCCTCGGGTTCACAGGATTCGTTGACGTAAGTCAGCGTTTTTTCCGGTTTGTTGTGGTACACGTCAAAGCCACTGCCGCTGACGACCGGAGAACCGGTCACCGCATCCCGGTAGATTTGCCGGTAGGCGTCGGCGGTGGTATCGTCCGCCGCTGACAGGTCGAGGGCAGCAACGCTCAGGACGGCGTTGTTGTACACCTCGCGACGGTGGACGATAGGAGCAAATACAGCTACCTTACTTTTGGAAGCGTAGTTGTCAAAGTGGTTGGTGATGTAGAAATCGCCGATGGTCTCTCCTTCGCCTTTGAGCACTATTCTCTGCCGGGCTGACTCTGGAAGAAACGCACGATTCCGACGGTAATGCCCTGAAACACTACCCCACATGTGTATATGTGAGTCCGGATACGTCTCCGTCAGCCAGCGCAGACCGTCCAGGTAAGAAGTCCCCCAGTATTCCAGCGGATACTGGTCGCCGAGGAGTCCAGGCGTTTCCCGGTCCACCAGGAAATTGAAGTATGCTTGCTGATAGGGATGAATCCGAACCATTTGCAGGACAACGATGAGAATACCCACTCCCACTAGGGTGTAGGCCACCGCGCGGACGACTGTACGCCCCGAGACAGAGGCCAGACAATGCAGCCCGAACGCTGCCAGCACGCAAAACGGCGCGTAGAGGAAGTACATCACTCGCCATCCGCTGCGCATTGTGGGAGTAACCACGACGACTGCGATGAAGGTCATAATCAGGCAGCCGATTAGCAGGAAGCCAAATTTCAGGTTGCCGTGGCGCAGGATGTCTCGGGGACTGGCCCAGCCGCGACGGATGAGGGCGATTATTCCGGCAACGCCCAGCAGGAGCGCGACGGGCGGGGTCGTAATGGCGACCCAAGTTGGGATGTAATGAGGCGGCAGATCGTTTTCCATTATCAACTCGCCTTTGGAACAGCATGGGGAACGCGATCGGATGACGGGACAGCGTGACGAACATCTCGACTGTGCGCTCGATGGGGTTAGCCCAGAGGTAGGGAAGGGTAGCGTAAAGGACGAACATTGCTGCCAGGGCGAACACGCTGCCGGTGACTAATGCGTGTTTTCTACCCACTCCCCCAGAGTCAAAGAGCAAGTCCAGAGCGCGTACGGCAGGCACGGCGGCGAACAAGACCACGCCCAAGATGCGAATGTTGATGAGAATGCCGACTGCCAGGCCGCACAGCAGGAACGCTCCCGCAGTATCTCTGCTGAAAGCCCGGTGAGTCAGGAACAGGGCGACCATAAACATGGCGGCCAGGGGCAGGTCTTTGGTGTTGACGAAGGATTCAGCGTACAGTCGAGGATGCAGCAGGAACAGCAGCATGGCGAACAGCGCGATGGCCGTACTGCCGAACAGCCGGCGTGTCAGCAAATAGCAGAAGAATCCACTCGCTATGAAGAACAGGTGGGTCAGAATGTGGCGGCTAAGCAAGATGGCGCGGGTGTCGTCTTGCAGCCCCAGGACACGCTCGACAATCAAGAGCGGCATCTCGAATGCCGTGCCGTAAAACTTAAGGTGATCTCTCCAATGGAGATTTCTCATAAGCTCGTCGTCTTGGCCGAGAACGTAGCTGATCGTATCCAGTGCAATTTCGCGCTGACGGAACTCGTCCTGCGATACGCCGTAGTCGTCGAGGACAGCGACTCCCACCGCGGTGAAGACCGCGCATACGACGACGGCCCAAACCGGATGTGGAACTTGGGACGCGCGGAAGCCAAACATCCCCAATAGTGCTCGAACCCTCAAGTATCCCCCCATTTTTTGACGGCCTAAATGATGCCGAAGACACTCCCGAACAACGCTCCTGAGATGTCTGCTCTTGGTCGTACCTTGCCAGGACCATCGTCTAGCAGTGAGGCAAATATATCCTGGCCGCGATAGCGTAGCGTTGGCTTCGATCCACTGGCTGTGACGCCTAAAGCCGTACCAAACGAAGTCCGAGTACTCTTGAGCGTAAAGTCAGGATGCTCGCCAAGGTGAACTTCCAACTTCTCACGCAGGCGACGGGCGTCCTTGTCCTTGGGCAAGTTGCCCCTTCCTGTGCGAAACGGGCGATATCGCTGTGGTCGACGTGTCCTATTCCCACGGTGCTTCTACGATCTCATTGGGACGAGTGTTGCAGCATGGAGATGCCTACACAGACCCGCGCAACTCTGTCAAGTAGTGAAAAAAAAGTTCGCCCGCATAGACGACGCATGCGATGCTGAACAGATACTCGGCCCCCTCCCCAACGTGGCTGCGTATCGTTCCCGTATGAACGATGGATTGTTCAAGAACAATAATGGGAAGGAACAGGACGGACAGAATGAACAGCCGTCTCTCCTTGGAAAAGTACGCATAGGCGACGAAAAGCAGCAACAAGAACAGTGCATATTCTCCCACGTGGAAATCGGGGGTGTAGGCATTCGCCACAAGAAAACAATACATGGTCAGAACCGACGGAAATGGAATTCCGAAGAAACTTGATTTTCGAGTAGAATATGCCGCGGCGGTTACGACTCCGAGGATACGGGGTGCCGCTCCATGGATGCCCGTAAGCCGACCATCCAGCCCCTTGATGTTGTGAAGATTGATTTCGTTGTGAGTATTCATGTCACGCAGATAATGTGGCGTTTCAAATCCGAATATACGCTGTCCCCAGCTGATTTCCTCGCCCGCGCCGAACACAAAGGCAAGCGTGCCAAGAATATAGAGCCATCTACCGGGTCCGCTCCGCCCCATAGCGATTGCAAGCAACAACAAGGCGGTCAGGAAAAGCAGGAAGGCAGTGCTGTTCTCAAATAGCGAGTCCTCCAGCATCAGATTGATGTAAACAGGTTCATTGAAGACGAACAGGACACTCAACAGGATAAGGTTAAGACAAAGAAAGATAGCGCCAAAAATGGACACCGTGCTGTAGATCAAACCTCCACCGCCAACCCCAACGCCGCTCTCATCGCTTCCCCCTTTTCCGTCCGCCCCGCCATCGCCTCGGACTGTATACAGCATCACCCCGACGGTCACCACGAAGCCGGCGCCCAACAACAACGTCACGAAGTCGGCGCCGTTCACGACGCCACCGCCAACCCCAACGACGACCTCAACCGCTCAACATCACCCGACGCCACGATAGGATCATCGACCGCGTTCTCTCGCCATCCCAGCTCGAACAACAGAGAGCCCGTCTTGTAATCGACCGCGGGCGCCCCGCGGCTATCCCACACACTCGCGTTGGTGGACGCCGCGTTCCATCCTCGTCAGGCTGTCTCACCGTCACCACCACGGTATGCCGCTCGGCCGAGCCATCGGCCGAAAACCGCTTGCCCAGGCTCGGAGCCTCTCTTACGGCCCGATCGTCGCCGTCCCATATCGCTACTCTCATTTCGGAACTTCCTAGTTTAAGGTGTTGACACAAGATGTAGGATCGGGGCTGGCTTCGGGGGTGTCTGTCCCATAGGTCAATCTCCCTTCGACCTTCACTTCACCATGACTGACACCTATATGACCATCTTCAAGCAGCTAGTGCCGTTGAGGCGTGTACGGATCACTTCTGGAGGGGCAGGTGAGTGTGGTGGAAGATGGTGCCGACCGTGACGCTGAAGGACGTTTTGCACTCGTAGCAGTAGTGCCGGTCAGCGTTGGGGATCGTGCGCGTAGATGTACAGTAAGGGCATGTTGCCGTGTCGCCCCACCTTGCTTTCTCCAGGTGCCTAATGCAGTCTGCTTGGGTGGGGAATGTCTCGAAGATTTCGACGATGTTCATGGCATCCCGTCCTTTCTACAGACAGGATGCCACAACTAGATGTTGTTGTCACCTTAAACTAGGAAGTTCCGAACGCCAATTCAGGCTCGTAACCACCGAGCCGCCGGAGATGTCATCGGGCGGGATCAGTCGTTCCGACTGGTTCTGGCAGCGGATGGAGCCGCACTTCGACCACCGGTCGGATGGCGTCGGACTGATTGTGGACGGACGGATGGCACAGGGGTTCGTCAGAGATTGCGTGCCGGACGAACTGGCAGTGTGGTCCTGGACTGGCGCAGTGGATGAACAGGCCGCCAAACCCTGGACACAAACGCAAACGGGGTTGTGCGTGGACGCGCGCGTACTGCCCCATAATGCGCTCCCGCCGGTCAGGGTTGAAACGATGTGGGCAGACGATTACGTGGCAAGACTGGTCGGAGACAGCCGGCCGGTCATCCGCTTCGACTGGGATGTGTACCTCGTCGGGAACAGTCTCATCTACAAGAAGGAGCGGTGCATCTCGGAGGATACTGAACCGACATTTTTCCTCCGCCTGGACCCGGTTGACGTGAACCACCTCCCTGGCCATCGCAAGCAGTACGGCTTCGACAACCATGACTTCCGCTTTGGGAGATACGGCTGGAGGGTAGCCGAGACATGCTTGGCGCGAGTGCCTCTCCCCGAGTACGACATCGCTACGATGACGACGGGCCAGTACATCCCGGACGAGGGCCAAATTTGGCAGGGCAGCTTCGATGTTGTCGAATCGGCAGATGACGGGAAAGCCGCACCGTGAACGGCGTGGTCGAAACGGCGCTGGTGATCGGCGCCACCTCGGACATCGGCCGCGCCATCGCGCACGCGCTGGCGGAGGACGGCTGCGCGTTGCAGCTCGCGGCCCGGGACCCGGCGCGGCTGGAGAGAGAGACGCGGGACCTCCGGGTGCGCACAGGGGTCGCGGTGACCGCGCACCGGTGCGACGTGCTCGATGAAGACCGTGGCGTCTCGTTGCTCGACACACTCGATCCCTTGCCCGATGTGGCTGTGTGCGTCGTCGGGCGGCTCGGCGACCAGGCGGAAAGCCAGCGGGACGGCGCCGCCGCGGAGCGGGTGATGCGCACCAACTATGTCGGCCCCGCGCTGCTGATGGGGGCGCTGGCCGAGCGCTTCGAGCGGCGCGGCGGCGGGGTTCTGGTCGGCGTCAGCTCGGTGGCGGGCGAACGGGGACGCGCATCGAACTACGTCTATGGCTCGGCCAAGGCGGGGTTCACCGCGTTCCTCTCCGGTCTGCGCAGCCGGCTGGCCGCCTCCGGCGCCCGCGTGGTGACGGTCAAGCCGGGCTTCGTGCGGACGCGCATGACCGACGGGATGGACCTGCCGGCACGGCTGACCGCGACCCCCGAGGAGGTCGCCGCCGCGGTCGTCGCGGCGGTTCACCGGCCCCGCGATGTGATCTATGTGCGCCGGGTCTGGCGTCCGATCATGTTCGTCCTGCGTGTCATCCCGGAGCGCCTGTTCAAGCGGATGAGCCGCCTGTAAAGAATCCACCATCCATTCGGCAATCTTGTTTTCTGCGATTCTCCAGATTCGATCTCGAATTCCGGCCATGTGGAGCCGGTCGCACCTGGGGTTGAGACGTGTCGCCCAAACGGAGGGGCCGGGGCGGCTGCTCCGTCACGCCGCCCGGGACGACAGTCGCGCATAGCGTTTGCGGTGCCAGGCGGCGTTCCCGTGTTGGGCCGACAGGGCCATGGCCCGCCGCAGATAGAGGCTCGCGTCGTACTCGTCGGTGAAGCCGATGGCGCCGTGCATCTGCACCATGGACTTGGTCACCGAGAGCACGGCATCCGAGGCCCGCGCCTTGACCGCGGCCACCATGGCGCGATTGCCCCGTCCCTCGTCCAGGGCCGCGCATACCTGATAGAGCAGCGAGCGGGTGGTCTCGATATCGACGTGGTCGTTAACCGCCCGGTGCTGGAGCGCCTGAAAGGAGCCGATGGGCCGGCCGAACTGCTCCCGCGTTCCAAGGTAGTCCACCGCCAGCGCCAGACCCTGTTCCATGATGCCCAGCATCTCGGCGGATGTCCCCAGCAGCACCAGGTCCAGTGTGGCCGCCGCAACCGCGGTGCCCGGCGCGCCGCCCGCGATCACCGCATCTGCGGAGACGGCCACGTCCGTCAAGGCCAGGGTTGCGTGCCCGGTGCCGTCCACCCGGCCGCGGTGCACGATCTCCAGTCCCGCTGCTTCCCGCGGCACCAGACAGACGACCGTGCCGTCGCCGCTCCGGGCATCGACGATGAAACCCGCAGCCGCGGCCGCGCCGGGAACCGTGCGGGTACCCCCGGTGAGGCGGAAGCCGCTGCCCGCGGCAGTGGCCTGGACGCCCGAGCCGGCGGGGTCGCCGGCCACCGGGTCGTGCAGCGCGGGCAAGATGATGGAGCCGCCGCCCATGAGCTCCTCCAGGGTCACGCCCATGGCCTCGGGCCCTGAAGCGACGGCCCGCGCCGCTGCCATGACCGCCGCGACCGGCTCGGTCATGAGGCCCCGGCCGGCCGATTCGAGCACCAGCGCCGCCTCGGTGGCGCCCAGGCCCAGGCCGGCCCGGTCTTCCGGCACCAGCAGCGAGAGCCAGCCGGCCTCGGCCACCACGGCGAGTCGCGCCGGGTCGAAGCCGAGCTCGGTCGTACGCAGCTCCCGGAAACGGGCGGGACCCGCGTGACGTTCGACGAGCTTGTCCGCGCTCTCCCGAAGAATGGTCTGTGCCTCATCGAGGACGAGTTCCATTAAGTCACCTCTCCCTGCGCCCCTCCGTACGATTCCGCGGCCTCATTGCCGTCTTCAACGTCTCGCTCCGGGTCCGATCACCGCCAGCGCGTCCAGCGCCAGCCCTCCTGCACCCTTGGGGCGCACCAGGAAGGGGTTGATGTCCAGGCTTTCGATGACGTCTCCGGCGGCGGCCGCCAACCGACCCAAGGCCAACAGAGCGTCGAGCACGGCATCGCGGTCATAGGGTCCTTCACCGCGGTATCCGTCCAACAGCCGCCCGATGCGGGTGGAGTCGATGAGCCGGGCGGCGCCCTCTCGGCTGATGCCGGGCGGGCCGAAGGCCACGTCCTTCATGAGCTCCAGCCACACCCCGCCGGCGCCGAACATGACCACGGCGCCCATCTCGGGGTCCCGCTGCATGCCCAGCACCAGTTCGAGTCCGGGCGGGGCCATCCTTGCCACCAGCCAGCCGTCCAGGTGGATGCTCGGGTCGTGAGCCGCTACGTTGCGCGTGACGTCCCGGCAGGCCCGTCGCACGGCTGCGGCATCGCCCAGGTTGACACGCACGGCGCCGGCGTCGCTCTTGTGCGTGAGGTCCGCGGCGACCCCCTTGACCACCACCGGATAGCCGATGCGCTCGGCGGTGTCCTGTGCTTCCTGCTCGGTGCGCGCCAGCCCTTCCTCGCTCAGGGGAATCCCGAAGGCGCCCAGCAACTCCTTGGATTCGGGCTCGGTGAGGGGAAATTCCGCGGTCGCCGCGGCAGACCGCTCGCGGAGCGCTTCGATGCGGGTGGTCAAGGAATCCGGTAGGGCCGTGGTCGTCACAGCCTTGGCCTCCCGGGCATTCCGCCGGTAGTCCATGACCGCGCGGATGGCGCGAAACGCCCGTTCGGGCTCGTTGAGACAAGGCACGTGCGGAAAGCGGCGCCGAGCGGCGCGGCTGAAATCCGTCAGGTCGTAGGACGCCGGGGACGTGAGCGCGAAGGGCTTCCGGTCGGGTCCGAGGAACCGGTTGTCGATGGCTTCCAGGGTGGCCAGCACCCGGGCGGCGCGCCGCCGGTTGGCATCGTTGGCGCCTTCGTGGGGCGGCAGGTCTTCCTGGAAAACGACCATGTCCACGCCGGGATCGTTGTAGACGGCGTCCACAACGTTCAGCACGTCGTCGAGCGGACGGTTGAGATAGCCGTTGGCGTCCAGGGGATTGCTGATGGGCTGCCCGTCGCCCAGGAGTTCCCGTATTCGCGCGCGCGTTTCCGGCGCGAACTCCGGCAGCGGCACTCGATGCCGGTCGGCTGCGTCTTCGGCCAGGCCGCGCACACCGCCGGAGTACACCAGCGCCCCCACGCCCTCGCCCCGGGGCTCGCTCGCGTGCAGCAGCAAGTCGATGACGTCCACCGCGCCGTCGGCGCTTTGCACGCGGATGACGCCGGCGGGACCGGCGACGGCGTCGAAGGCCTCCACTTGGCCGGCCAGGGAGCCGGTGTGGGACAGGGCCGCGCGGCGGCCGCCCTCGGACACGCCCATCTTGAGCACCACCACCGGTTTGCCGGCGTCACGAGCGACACGGCAGGCGGCGAGAAAGTCTTCGGCCCGGCGCACCGCCTCCACGAGACAGAAGATCAGCCGGACCTCGGGGTCGGTGACGAAGTATCGGATGTAGTCCGCGGTGACGAGCCCGGTCTCGTTGCCGCTGGTGACCACGTAGCTCACGTCGATGCCCCGGTCCATAAGGGTCCGTGCGATGCTGGGCGTGGTGGTGCCGCTCTGACCCACCATGGCCACGGGGCCGGGGACGAGTTCTTGCATCCGGTCGTCCGGCAGGGTCAGCAGGCGGGCGCGGGCCGACAGGTTGCCGAGACAGTTGGGCCCGGAAACGGCGAGGCCGGTTTCCTCGACGGCGAGGCGCAGTTCCGCCTCGAGGGCGCGGCCGGCGTCAGTGCCGGCCTCGGAGAAGCCGGTGGCGTACAGGGTGGCGCTACGCGTGCCCATGGCCGCGGCCTCCCGCAGGATGCCCGGGACGCTAGCCGCCGCCCGCATCACCACCAGGTGGTCCGGAACCATGGGCAGGGAGCGCAGGTCGGGAAAGCACTCTACCCCCCACATGCGTTCGTGGTTGGGGTTCACCGGATACACCGGCCCGTCGAAACCGAAGCGGATCAGGTTGGCGAAGATGCGCGCCGTCCATCCGCTGGGGTTTTCCCTGGCCCCCAGGATGGCGACGCTCGCGGGATTCAGCAGTGTCGCAACCTTTTCGGTGCTCATGGCAGTGGCGGGGAGTATAGGCCAGGGTTCCCGGTCGTGGCAACTTTCGGCGCCGCTCCCGGTAATATCAAAAGGTTTGTGTCAGGGGGAAGAGGGTGGGGCCTCCCTGTGACGTGTTTTTCGTGGGCGGAGACGGCGCGGCTTCCTCGCGCGCCATGGCCGGATCTGGTAGGGTGCGCCCCATGAGCACCATCAGCTTCATCGCGGACACCGAGGAAGACGCGGCGTTTCGGCTAGAGGTCCGGGATTGGCTGGAAGAGAATCTGCCGCAGGCGCTGAAGGGATGGTCCACGCGGCCGCCGCCGGAGATGATCCGGCCGTGGCAGCGCAAGCTCTACGACCGCGGCTGGATCGCCCCCAACTGGCCGAAGCGGTACGGTGGCATGGAGGCCACCCTCAACCAGCAGTTGATCCTTCAGGAAGAGTTCGGCCGCGCCGAGGCGCCGGTGTTGTCGCGGCAGGCGGTGGGCCACATCGGGCCGATCCTGATCCGCCACGGCACCGAGGAGCAGAAGGCCGAGCACTTGCCCAAGATGCTCTCGGGAGAGGTGTTGTGGGCACAGGGCTACTCGGAACCCGGGTCAGGGTCCGATCTGGCCAGCCTGCGCACCCGGGGCGAGATCGACGGTGACGAACTGGTCATCAACGGCCACAAGATCTGGACCACCGGGGCCCACCACGCCGACTGGATGTACGCGCTGGTCCGCACCGACCCGGACGCCCCGCGCAAGCAGTTGGGCATCTCCATGGTGCTGATCGATCTCGGGACGCCGGGGATCACCATCCGTCCCATCAAGACGCTGGCCGACGACGAGGAGTTCGCCGAGGAATTCTTCGACAACGTGCGCGTGCCGCTCACCAACGTGGTAGGGAGGCTGAACGACGGCTGGCGCGTGGCCAAGGCGCTGCTGGATTCGGAACGCCTCGGCAACGCCAATCCGCAACTGGCCCTGGACATGCTGGAGCGGGTGCGGAAGGTGGCCCGGGCCACGGGCGCCGCGGACGATCCGGTGTTCCAGGACCGGCTGACCCAGGCCGAGCTGGACGTGCTGGCGCAGTCGGCCGTGTTCGCCCACGCGGTCCACATCGCGCGGGCGGGCAAGGATATCGGCGCCGACTCGTCCTTCATCAAGATCGTCTCCACCGATATCGTGCAGCGTATTGCCGACCTTTTGCTGGAGGCGGCCGGTGAGCACGGCGCCGACGCGGGGGCACTGGAGACGCCGGACGGTCCCGTGGACGTTTCAGTGCTGTGGCGCGAGGTCCGGCGCATCTCCATCTACGCCGGCACCAGCGAGATCCAGCGCAACGTCACCGCCAAGCGGGTGCTGGGTTTGCCCTAACTTCGCCTCCGAGCGCCCGGAAAGATCTCCGGGCTCCCTGGCCGCCAGGTGCGACGACGGTGTAGGGGCGGGTTTCAAACCCGCCCGTGTCACATCGAGAGGCAGCATGCCCGAGTTGCCGGACGTCCTGCTTTACATCCACGCCCTGGAGCCACGGGTCGTAGGCGAGACTGTCGAGAAGGTTCGCCTCGCGAGTCCGTTCCTGCTCCGGTCGGTGGAACCGCCGATACAGGAGGCCGAGAACCGGAAGGTGCTGGGTCTCTGCAGGCTGGGCAAGCGCATCGTCTTCGAGCTGGAGGGCGATATCTTCCTGGTCTTCCACTTGATGATCGCCGGGCGGTTCCGCTGGCGCCCGCCACGGGCTCGCATCCCGGGTAAACTGGGCCTGGCGGCCTTCGATCTGTCGTCGGGCACTTTGGTCCTCACCGAGGCGGGCTCCGTCAAGCGGGCGTCGTTGCATGTCGTGAGCGGCGTCGGGAACCTGAGCCGGCATGACCCCGGCGGCATCGAGGTGCTGGAGTGCGGTCTGGAGGATTTCCGGCGGGTGCTGGTGAGCGAGAACCACACGCTGAAGCGTTCCCTGACCGACCCGCGTTTGTTCAGCGGCATCGGGAACGCGTACTCCGACGAGATCCTCTACCGTGCCCGTCTTTCTCCCATGAAACAGACACGGCATATGGATGACGCGGAGATCGAATCGCTGTTCACTGCGGTGCGGGACGTGCTTCGAGATTGGTGTCTGCGGCTTCAAGAGGAGACCGGCGACGGTTTCCCGGAGCGGGTCACGGCGTTCCGTCCGGGAATGGCCGTGCACGGACGCTACCGGGAGCCGTGCCCGGAATGCGGCGCTCGCGTGCAGCGGATCCGTTATGCAGCCAACGAATGCAACTACTGTGCCCGGTGCCAGACCGGAGGACGGCTCCTGGCCGACCGGTCGCTGTCCCGGCTGCTGAAAGGCGATTGGCCGCGGACACTGGAGGAGTTGGAGGAGATCAGGACGGAACGAAGCCTTTGACGGGCTTCGCCGGACTACCGCAGCTTGATCCCCTGCCGGCGTTTTTCTTCCGCCACTTCCCATCCCCCCTGGGTGTACCACTCGATCTGCCGGAACAGTCCGCTGAGGATCTTGACGTCCCGCTCTTCGAGGCCGGCGCGGCCGAGAATCCGGCGCAGTGCGAGCAGGATGTGTTCGGGGTTCTGCGGGTCGAGAAAGCCTACCTTCAGGAGGGTCTCCTTCATGCGGTCGAACAGGGCTTCGACCGCTTCGGCCGGTGCACGGTGAATGCGTTCCGCGGGGGCGGGCGCGACCGCGGCAGCGAGGTAGATTTCGTAGAGGCACACCATGACCGCCTGCGCGAGATTGAGTGACGGCTGCTCCGGGTGGCTCGGGATGGTGACGAGACGCTGGCAATACTTGAGGTCGCTGTTGCTGAGCCCGTGATCCTCCGGCCCGAACAGGAGCGCCGCGGGCCTGGCGCCGTCACCCTGTACGGCGGCCACCAGGTCTTGCGCGACCTCGCGCGGGAGCTCGACGTGGTCGCGGTACAGTCCCTTGCGGCAGGTCGTGCCCACCACCAGACCGCAGTCCGCCACGGCTTCGCGGATGGTGTCGAATCGGCGCGCGCCGTCGAGGATGTCCCGGGCGTGGACCGCCATGGCGCGCGCGGACAGGCTTTCGGTGCGCCCGCTGCCCACCAGCGCCAGGTCGCCTACCCCGGTATTCTTCATGGCCCGGGCCACCGAGCCGATGTTGCCCGACCCTTTGGGCCGCACCAGCACCACGCGTATGTTTCGAAGTGTTTCCGTCACGGCGGAACCGGACACGAGCCGAGCCCTCGCCGGCCGGCTCGTGATGAGGCGGCCCCTGGTCAGGAACCCGTGGCCCTGGCCCTGGCGATCATCGTCGTGAGTTGCTCTACGGGAACGGCGCCCCTCACGATCTGGTCCCCGACGATCAGCGTCGGGGTGCCGTCGATGTTCAATGCCGCGGCCAACCGGCGGTTGTTGCCGAGGACGTTGAGGACCCTCGGCGTCTCCATGTCTCTCTTGAGCCGGTCGACGTCCAGACCCACGGAGTGCGCCACGTTCATGAGGGCGCCGTCGGTCAGCGGGCCGCCGGTATCCATCAGTGCCTGATGAAACGCCAGGTAGTAGCCCTGGTTCCGCGCCGCCAGCGCCGCCTGAGCGGCCCGGAACGAATCCGGACCCAACACCGGGAGCTCCTTGAAAACCACCCGCAGCTTCGGGTCTTGCTCCGTGATGCTCACCAGGGCCGGCGCAAATCGCTTGCAGTAGCCGCAGCGGTAATCGAAGAACTCCACCAGGGTCACGTCACCGTCGGGATTGCCGCCCACGAACGAGTCCGGGTCCGCCAGCAGCTCTTTCGCATGTTCCTTCACGGCAGCGCGGTCACGCTCGGTCTGGAGTTGCCGTTGCTTCTCCTCGTGGCGCTGCACGGCCTCGAAGAGCACTTCCGGGTTCCTGAGGATGTACTCGCGGACGATCTTCTCGATCTCTTCCACCGAGCGTTGCCCGGCGGCCTGCTCGGCCCCCGCAGCCGACGCCGCGCCCGTGAGCAAAAGCAACAGACACCCTGCCGCGACACGCAAAACACGTAACATTGCACTACTCCTTGTCCGGATGCGTTCTGGATGGATGCGGTCAGTCTACGCGAGATCGTCCACCCGCGCCAGCCATGAAGGCTTGCCGGGCCAAGCGAATCGATATAGAATAGGGCGATTTCATATCGGATTTGGTTATTCTATATGGCAATTCCTTATATAAGCCGTCACCGGGAACGCGACCTCCAGCAGTATATCGCCGATGCCACGCCGTTCAAGCCGGTGTTGCTCCTGGAAGGCGCCCGCCAAGTGGGAAAGACCACGCTGGCAGAACGCGTTTTGCAGCAATCCCCAAAGCGCGCCGTGCACGTGAATCTGGAACGAGACGCGCTGATTCGGTCGGCTTTCGACGATTGCCGGGACTTTGCCGAGTACGAAGACGTGCTGCGTGACCGCTTCGATTTCCAGGGCGATGCAGACCAGGTCCTGTTTATCGACGAGGCGCAGGAGAGCCGCAAGCTCGGGGAGTTCGCGCGCTTCATGAAGGAAGAGTGGCCGAAGGCCACGGTCATCCTGTCGGGCTCCACCCTCACGCGTCTGTTCCGCCCCAAGACCCGCTATCCCGTAGGCCGTGTTCGCCGTTTCATCCTGGGGCCATTCTCGTTCTCGGAATTCCTGCTGGCCCAGGACAAGAAGCACCTTGCCGGTCTCGTGCTGAGCGACTGCTCCCGCATCCGCGGTCAGCGGCACGCGCAGCTTCTTGAACTGTTCGACGCCTTCCTGGCCGTTGGCGGGCTGCCGGCGGTGGTGCAGGCGTACGCCTCGGGCGGGGACCACCGGCTCGTGCTGAGACAGATCATCGCCGATTACGAACAGGACTTCATCCGCATCCTCGGAGAAGAAAGCATCGATATCGCCAGAGCCTGTTTGCGCAGCGTGGCGAACTTTGCCGGCGGCGTGTCGAAGAACACCACCGTTGTCCCAGCCCCGGGCAACCGTGTGAACGAGCGGATCAACCACGTCTTTGCCAGGCTGGAAAGCTGGCATCTGGTCCTCCGTTCGGACCAGAAGGGAACGAGCCCTCAAGCCAGTCATGGTTATCTGCCCAAGCGGTATCTGTTCGATACGGGCGTGCTGCGCGAGTTGCGTGAGTCCGCGGTGCCGTTCATCAGCTCCGTCAACACCCTTTCCGCTGCGGCTCGAACACCTCTCGGCGCGATGATCGAAAACCAGACCGCCATCGAGCTGGCGCGTTCCGGTACGGACCTCTCCGGTTGGAAGCGAACCCCGTCAGGGGCGGAGATCGACTTCATCGTGAAACAGGGCGATACCGTCCTTCCGGTCGAATGCAAAGCGGCGCTGACGGTGAACCGCAAGCACATGCGAGGAATCGCCGGCTATCTGCGGCTGTACGGGCTTCGTACCGGGTACCTGGCGAGTCTGGCTCCATACTCCATCGCCACTATGGACGAGAGCCGGATCGTGAATCTGCCCGCCTACCTTCTGGAGCGCCTCGGCAATCCGGACGCCTGCGCCGTACCGGTGTGCGAGCCGGCTCAAGACGATCCATAGGACAACCAGGCTTTGCTGCCCTCGCAGCCCCCGACCCGTACAACCCGCCTTCGTAACACACTTGTAACAACGGTTTAATGGCTCTGTGATGTAGCCGTCATAGACCGTTAATGACCACCGGTTAGATTCCTGCCAACACTGGCAGGGTCGTGGGACCCTTCGCTCGGTGACTGTGCTCAGCGACAAAGGTACAACCAAAAGGAGGGTTTCCCTGTGTACCGGCAAGTTGTGTTAATGGCAGCAGTGGTGGCGCTGGCCGTGGCGGGTCTGGCGACCTCGGCACCGGCGCAACAGCGCGACTACATCCAGATCGTCGGATCGTCTACGGTTTATCCGTTTACCACGGTGGTCGCCGAGCAGTTCGGCAAGACCACCAAGTTCAAGACCCCCAAGGTCGAGTCCACCGGCTCGGGCGGCGGCCTCAAGCTCTTCTGCGCGGGCGTCGGCGTGGAGCATCCCGACATGACCAACTCTTCGCGGCGCATCAAGAAGAGCGAGGTCGAGCGGTGCGTCAAGAACGGCGTCAAGGAGGTGGTCGAGCTCAAGGTCGGCTACGACGGCATCGCGGTGGCCAACTCGAAGAAGAGCGGAGCGCCGAGCTTCACGCCGCGTGATCTCTTTCTCGCCCTGGCCAAGGAAGTGCCGGCCAATGCCGACGGGAGCCGGCGCAAGGCCAACCCCTACCAGACCTGGAAGGATGTCAACTCCACGCTTCCGGCCGTGAAGATCGAGGTGCTGGGCCCTCCGCCGACGTCCGGAACGCGGGACGCGTTCGTCGAGTTGGTGATGGACGCCGGATGCAAGACGTTTGCCGCCATCGAGAAGATGTCGAAGAAGCCCAGACGGGCCGCCTGCCGCACCATGCGTGAGGACGGCGCTTTCGTCGAGGCGGGCGAGAACGACAACCTGATCGTGCAGAAGCTCGACGCCAATGCCGACGCGTTCGGAATCTTCGGCTTCAGTTTTCTCGACCAGAACATGGACAAGCTCCAGGGCGCGTCCATCAACGGCGTCAAGCCGGAGTTCGAGACCATCGCCGACGGCAGCTATCCGGTTGCGCGTCCGCTGTACGTCTACATCAAGAAGGCCCATCTGGACGTGATCTCCGGCATGCGGGAATTCGTCGCCGAGTACACCAGTGAGAAGGCCTGGGGCGACGACGGTTATCTGTCCGACAAGGGGCTGATCCCCATGCCCGAGAAAGAGCGTGCGCAGTTCTCTTCGGACGTGAAGAACCTGAAGAACCTGGCTCTGTAACGCAATGGGATCCCCAAGTTTGATCCTCGCGTTACTGGGCTTGAGCTCCGTAAGCTACTATCTGGGCTGGCGGCGCTCCATTTCCCTCGCCCAGGGGGCCGTCCGCAATCTGCACTCCCTTCCCGGCTACCACGGCCTCTACACCGCCCTGTGGGCGGCGGTCCCGGCGCTCCTGCTGCTGGCCATCGGAGTGTCCCTCAAGGGTCCCATCGTCACCCGGATCGTGGTCGCCGACCTGCCTCAAGAGGTTCAAAGCCTGCCGCTGGAGCGGCTCAACCTGGTCATCAACGACATCAGGAACCTGGCGTCGGGCAACATCGCCTCTCAGAGGAGCCCGGCCATGTTGGCCGCGGCCGACCGTTACGTGCGATTGCAGGGCTACGGCGCCATCGCCGTCACCGTGGCCGTGCTGGCGCTGGGTGCGTTCTGTGGAGCCATGGCCTGGCGCACCATCAAACCCGGCAAGCGCGCGCGGAACGCGGTGGAACGCAGCATCCTGGGCTTCCTGATGGCGAGTTCCACCATCGCCATCCTCACCACCGTGGGAATCGTGCTGTCGGTGCTGTTCGAATCGCTCCGCTTCTTTCAGGCGGTGCCGTTGACCGAGTTCATCTTCGGCACCGAGTGGAGCCCGCAGATGGCGATTCGAGCCGACCAAGTGGGAGCATCGGGAGCCTTCGGCGCCGTCCCGCTGTTTGCCGGCACGCTGCTCATCTCCTTCATCGCCATGCTGGTTGCCGTTCCGGTGGGCTTGATGTCGGCCATCTATCTCGCCGAGTACGCCCGGCCCGGGGTGCGGGCGGTGGTCAAACCCTTGCTCGAGGTGCTGGCGGGTATCCCCACCGTGGTCTACGGATTCTTTGCGGCCCTGACGGTGGCGCCGTTCATCCGCGGGTTGGGTGAAAGCGCCGGTCTCGACGTAGCGTCCGAGAGTGCCCTGGCCGCAGGCCTGGTCATGGGGGTGATGATCATTCCGTTCGTCTCCTCGCTTTCCGATGACGTGATCAATGCGGTACCGCAGGCCCTGCGTGACGGCGCCTACGCGCTGGGCTCGACCCAGTCCGAGACCATCAGGAGGGTGGTCATCCCCGCCGCTCTCCCGGGCATCGTCGGGGGCGTTCTGCTGGCGGTCTCGCGCGCCATCGGGGAAACGATGATCGTTGTCATGGCTGCGGGACTGGCCGCGAACCTCACGGCCAATCCGCTCCGGGCGGTCACCACCGTAACGGTACAGATCGTGACCCTGCTGACCGGCGATCAGGAGTTCGACAGTCCCAAGACATTGGCCGCGTTCGCGTTGGGCCTGGTGCTTTTCGCCGTCACCCTGGGCTTGAACGTCATCGCCTTGCAGGTGGTGCGCAAATACCGGGAGCAGTACGAGTAGTCATGGAAACACGCTCGAAAAGCGCCATCGAGTGCGTGCGCGGCACCCTGGCCCGCCGGAATCGGGCCGAACGGCGTTTCAAGAACTTCGGGCGCGCCGCGGTTCTGCTGGGACTCGCGTTCCTGGTGGTGATGTTCGTCAACATCATCCTCACCGGCTACTCTGCTTTCTGGCAGACCCATGTCAAGCTGCCGGTCTTTTTCGATCCACAGTTGATCGATCCCCAAGGCGCCGGTGATCCTGAAACCCTCGGATCGGCCGATTACGGCGCCGTGGTCAAGGCGTCGGTGCGTTCGCTCTTTCCCGACGTGAAGGGAAGACGGGACCGGCGGGACGTCGCCAAGCTGGTCAGTCGGGGAACCGTCTTCCAGCTCCGCCGCATGGTCCTCGACGATCCCTCGCTGGTGGGCGCCAAAGCCGAGATGTGGGTGCCCGCCAACGACGACTACGACATGCTCCACAAAGGAAACGTGGACCGGACGCGCCCGGAGGCGGACCGGCGGCTGTCCGACAAGCAGATCGAGTGGTTCGACCGCCTCGCGGCCGAGGGGCGGGTCGAGTCGCGTTTCAACGTCACCTTCTTCACGGCCGGGGACTCCCGGGAGCCGGAGCTTGCAGGCATCCGGGGGGCGGCCATGGGCTCGTTCTTCACCCTCGTGGTGACGTTGTCGTTGTCGTTCCCGCTCGGCGTGGCCACGGCCGTCTACCTGGAGGAGATTGCCCCCAGAAATCGCTTGACCGGCCTGATCGAGGTCAACATCAACAACCTGGCGGCGGTGCCGTCCATCGTCTTCGGCCTGCTCGGTCTGGCGGTGTTCATCAATCTGTTCGGTTTGCCGCGCTCCGCGCCCCTGGTGGGGGGGCTGGTCCTTACCCTGATGACGCTTCCCACCATCATCATCGCAGGCCGCGCGGCGCTCAAGTCCGTGCCGCCGTCGATACGAGAGGCGGCCCTGGGGGTGGGCGCGTCCAAGATGCAGATGATCGCTCACCACGTGTTGCCCCTGGCCATGCCAGGCATGTTGACCGGGACCATCATCGGCATGGCCCGAGCTCTGGGAGAGACCGCGCCTCTGCTGATGATCGGGATGGTTGCGTTCGTGGTGGACGTTCCACAGGGCGTAACGGATGCAGCGACCGCCTTGCCCGTGCAGATCTTCCTTTGGCTGGACAGCCCGGAACGCGCCTTCGTGGAACGGGCGTCCGCTGCGATCATGGTGTTGCTGGCGTTTCTCATTGCGATGAACGCCATGGCCGTGGTGTTGCGGCGGCGCTTTGAAAGACGCTGGTAAACTGGCACAAAAGAGGTGTCGGCGGCCCGCCCGTCATGGCGGAGTTGGATGTTGGCACGAAGACAGTTCAGCAGATCAGTTCAGGAGATGCCGATGATGGCCGACCAAGCGGGTGTAGCCGTTATGGAACCAGGTGCGCTGGAGTTCCGGGCAGCCGGGATCGACGACGTCGACGAGCGGCGGGAAAGCCGCGACACCGTGGGCACGCCGTTTGCGGACGATCCGCGCATGACCTGCCGCAACGTGAACGTCTATTACGGCGACAACCATGCCATCAAGAACGTGAGCCTGGATATAGGCCGCGAACAGGTGCTCGCCATGATCGGCCCATCCGGGTGCGGCAAGTCCACCTTCCTCCGGGCGCTCAACCGGATGAACGACACCATCGACGGCTGCCGCATGACGGGTGAGATCAAGCTCGATGGTCAGGACATCTACGACAAGGGGATGGACGTGGTGCCGCTGCGGGCCCAGGTGGGCATGGTGTTCCAGAAGCCCAATCCCTTTCCCAAGTCGATCTTCGACAACATCGCCTACGGCGTACGCATCCACGGGTTGGCGGCGTCCAAGTCCGAGATCGAGGGGATCGTCGAAAGCAGCCTCAAACGCGCGGGCTTGTGGGAAGAGGTGAACGACCGGCTCGACCAGCCCGGCACCGGCCTGTCCGGCGGCCAGCAGCAGCGGTTGTGCATCGCCCGGACCATCGCGGTGAGCCCGGAGGTCATCCTCATGGACGAGCCCTGCTCGGCCCTCGACCCCATCGCCACCGCCAAGGTCGAGGATCTGATCAACGAGTTGGGACGCGACTACACCATCGCCATCGTCACCCACTCCATGCAGCAGGCCGCCCGGGTGTCGCAACGCACCGCGTACTTCCATCTGGGAGATCTGCTGGAAGTCGGCCCCACGGACCAGATCTTCACCAACCCCATCCACCCCCTCACCGAGGACTACATCACCGGGCGCTTCGGCTGAGCTCTATCCGTGCGCCGACCGGTACAACTCCAGGAAATCTCTCGGCGAGACTACCTGGACGCCTTGTCGGTTGCGTTTCGGGTAATGCTTGAGATTTCCCGTCACCAGGTACTGGGCTTTGCCTGCCAGAGCCGCCGCCAAGAAACATTCATCGTCGGGGTCTGGAAGACGCCGGGGCAGAGGGAGCGCCTCCACCGGCTCGCCGTCTGCCTGGATCTGATCCAGCAGCGCTTCGACTCGGGCTCGGCTGAAGGGAAACGAAACCTTCACTCCGGGCAGGTCATTCGCACCCGGGTGAATGTCGAACGAGATATTGACATGTTGCCCGACTTGAAACGTGGTCATTTTCTGCCCTCCCCGCGACCATATGTTCAGTGCTGGGTTTCATGGAACCGTTTACGAATAGACGGGTCTTTCTCGCTGTCGGTTATGTTGCTTGGTGTCGGTCACAGCTCGTTAGTTGCCGGTGACCGAGTCCACGTTGCCGAAGAGCGCTTCGAGCCTTTCCAGGGCTTCGGGCGGCAGCGGAGGCTTCAGCGCCGCTGCGATGTTGGCTTCCAGGTGCCTCTCGTCTCCGGTTCCCGTCAGCACCACGTCGACGCCCGGCTCGTGTACGCAGAAACGGTAGGCTGCCTCGGTGAGGCTCTCGGCGCAGCCGTTCTCCGTGAGAAACCCGAGGTCGGCGCCGGGTTCCAGCGCGGCGCGCTGCTCCATCTCCCGTAGCAGCTTATCGAGTTGCGCAGGTTGGCTCAAGGCGCGCCGGACGGCGAACATCACCAGGGTGCCCACACCCTTTTCCAGAGTAAGAGGGAACACGCTCCGGCGCGCGGACGGATTCAGCAGGTTGAAGCCGACCATGACCGCGTCCCAGCAAGGGTCGTGCAGGCATCGTTGCAGCATCTCGTGCCTTGGGTTTGCGGGGAACTCTTCGGTGATGCCCACGGCGCGAATCTTGCCCGCTTCCCGCAAGCGCACGAGGGCAGGGGCCAGGACACCCGCAGCGAAGTCGTAGCGCGCGGCACCCACGCCGTGGAGATGGTACAGATCCACGTAGTCGGTCCCGAGCCGTTTCAGGCTCGCTTCGAGCCCCGACCGGATGGTGGCCGCGGGATCGGGATCATCCGGCTCGGGCAGGGTCTTCTTGGTGGACACCACCACGCGGTCCCGGGGAACCCCGCGGATGGCCGCGCCGACGATCTCCTCCGTCCCGTAGGACTCCGCTGTGTCGAGAAGGTTTATGCCAAGGTCCAGCGCTTTTCGCACAAGGCCGATGGAATGCTTCGTGCTCTTTCCGTCGCGCTGTCCGAGCCGGCTCGGCCCGCCGCAACCAAGCCCGATGACGCTCACCCTGAGCCCGGTGTTGCCGAGGTTCCTGTAGTTCATGGAAAACCTGGTTCCGGATGATTCCGCCTGCGTCCCGCAGGTCGCACGCGGTTCGATAACCATGAGCGGACAGCCGTTCGTTTGCCGGATTGGATCGAGAGAGAGTTGCAACCGGGTTGCGCCGGCCTGTCTCATGTTTGATTCTGTCGCCTTACTGAATTAGTCTCTTACCGGCAAGTTCTTGTACAAGACTTTTGTACCAGACGACCAGGAAATGGAAGACCCGGACCTTTCCAGGACCGTTCGTCCAGAGCCCTTCGACAGGCTCAAGACAAGCGTAGCGAAGCGAAGTCGGAGGGCGCTGATCTTGGGTCCCGGCCATGCCGGGTCCGGGTAAGGAGAGAGCGCCATGACCGGTCCCAACCACGTGAGGAGCCCATGGCCAGGCTAGCGGGATGCATGGCCCTGTCCCACGGACCCCAGTTGATGATGCCGCCCAACCGGTGGCACGTGCTGGCGGCCAAGGACCGGCGGGAGCATGGCGCGGCGCTGGCCGCGGCGCCGGCGCCCGGAGACGAACGCGATGAGGTCAAGTGGTCCAAGTGGCGGCGTTGCATGGAAGCCATCGACGCGCTCCGGACCAGGCTTCAGGAGTGGGCCCCGGACGCGCTGATCCTGGTGGGAGACGATCAGCACGAGAACCTGCTCGAAGACGCCATGCCGCCGTTCACCGTCTATGTGGGCGCCGAGGCCGAGGCCAGCGTGAGCCTGCGCTACTTCAACGAGCCCCCGTCCGCCAACCGGTCGCGCTACGACGTGCCGCAACGGCTGGGGGAGACCCTGGTGGAGCGGCTCATGGAGGAAGGGTTCGACGTCGCTTGGTCCAGGAGTCTCAGACATCCGGGCGGGTTGGGGCACGCCTTTGCCCGGCCCTTGAAGTTCCTGGCGTCCGACGGGCGGTTCCCGGTCCTGCCGGTGATGGTGAATACCTATTTCCCGCCGGCGCCATCGGCCCGGCGCTGCATCGAGTTCGGCAAGGCCCTGGGGCGGGCCGTTGCCGCCAACGACGCCGTGGGGAAGGTGGCGGTGCTGGCTTCGGGCGGCCTGAGTCACACGAGGATAGACGAGGAGCTGGACCGCAAGGTCATCCGGGCGCTGGAGGCCAACGACATGGACACCTTGGGAAACATACCTGCCAAGGCGCTGGTCCGGGGCACCTCGGAGATACGCAACTGGCTGGTGGTGGCAGCGTTGGCGGAAAGGCCCGCGCGGATGATCGACTATCAGCCCCTTTACCGGTCACCGGCCAACGTCGGCTGCGCCATGGGTTTTGCGGTGTGGGACGGGTGAGGCGGGGCCGTCGCTGCCGACGGCGACGAGCGGTGGCCAGGCGCGGGATGAAAAGCCACACAGAGAGCCGCACAGCCGACAGCCAAAAGGACCGGCAGATTGTCGGCGGTCTGTCTGTCGCAGCGACCGGGCCGGTTCGAGGAGTGAATGCGCCATGATGACCGCGGAAGAGAACACGCTGTTGACCTCCACCGGGCCGGGTTCGGCTTGCGGCACGCTGCTTCGGCGTTACTGGCAACCCGTGGCGTTGTCCGAAGAGCTGAAGCCGGGAGGCGCGCCCCTGCCGGTCCGCATCCTGGGGGAGGACCTGGTGCTCTTCCGCGACGACCGGGGCAGGCCGGGTCTCCTGGGTATCCATTGCTGCCACCGGGGCGCCGACCTCAGCTACGGGCGCGTGGAGGACGGCGGGCTCCGGTGCATCTATCACGGCTGGCTCTACGACGTTCACGGCAACTGCCTGGACCAGCCCGGCGAGCCGGAAGGAGGAAGGCAAAGAGCGTCCTTTCGCCAGCCCGCCTATCCCTGCCAGGAACGCGTGGGCGTGGTCTTCGCCTATATGGGCGGCGACGAGCCGCCGCTGCTGCGCAACTTCGAGTTCCTCGGCGCTCCCGCCGACCACGTCTTCGTCAGCAAGATCTACCACGAGTGCAATTACCTCCAGGGCAACGAAGGGAACATCGACCCGGTGCACCTGTCGTTCCTGCACCGAAACCTTCGAGAAAGCGCTCGTGACAAGGCCAGGGTGGTGCGAGGCGGCGATTCCTCTCCCAACAGCCTGTTCGGCAGGGACATCGCTCCTGCCATCGAGGTCGAGCTCACCGAGTTCGGAGTGCGGATCTATACCACCAGGCAACTCCAGGACGACAGGCAGTACCTGCGCGTCTCCTATTTCGTCATGCCCAACCTGAGCGCGTTTCCGGGCCAGACCGGCGGCGACGGCTATTCGATCAACTGGCACGTGCCCGTCGACGATACCCATCACTGGAAGTTCGTCTTCGTGTACAGCCGCAGCAAGCCGATCAGCCGGGAGGTGGCCCTTAGAGACCGCTCGGAGATGACCGCCGACTACCGGCTCATCCGGAGCAAGGCCAACCGCTATCTGCAAGACCGGGATTCGATGCGGGACCAATCCTTCAGCGGCATCGGGTTAAACTTCCAGGCCCAGGACCTGTGCGTGACCGAAGGAGAGGGTCCGGTTCAGGACCGCACCCAGGAGCACCTGGTCACGTCCGACAAGGCCATCGTGGCGGCCCGCAAGCGGATACTGAGCGGTCTCCGGGACGTCCAGGACGGCGGGGAAGCCCCCAGCGTCCGGCGCGTCGCCGCGTCCAACCGCTTCCCCGACCTGGCGGTGCTGTCGGAGGTCGTGCCCGCGTCCATCTCCATCAGGGAGTACACGAGGAAAAGAGCCGCGGAAACGGCTTAACGGTCTGTCGGACCGCTGCGATACAGGGGCCGACCCCCGGCTGTACTGCTCACTGTGCCCACCCCCATCCAGAGAAAGGCTTTCGAGCTGATCGGCCTCAAACTCTCCTTGTAGTCAGAATCTCTTCAACCCTATGGCAGCAAACCCCGTGAAAACAACGCCTTACTCTGTATCCACACCAGAACTTCGGTCTAACAAATGAGGTAAACTACTTTACAAAAGCACCTATTTCCGGTAACAGATGTCCCCATATATATTGAGTCTGTCTGTAACCCAATCGAAAACTCCCCGCCCGCTATCCTCCTCCGGGAAGCCGACAGAAACGTCGCTTGACCGACCGAGGTCTTGGGGCAGTACAAAATGGGCAAGCACTTCGAGACGGCTATCTCCGATGACGTTTCTACTCCTTTCCCTTTGTAAAACAATGAGTTACTATCGGCTGTCGCTTGAAGCGGCGATGCTTGCCCTCGGGCGACTCCGGTTACGCAACGCGCTATTCGTCCTGTTCATCGGCCTTGCACCCACCTCCGTGCCGGCTCTTGACCACACGGCTACCTCGACGCCTGCCGCCAAAACGGTCGGGTTGTTCCTGAACGAGTCGGAGGCATTCGCCGGCTACACTTTATTTAATAAAATCCGAAGCGAGACGATTTACCTGATTGATAATCAGGGGCGGGTAGTTCACAAGTGGGAATTGGATTTTAAGGCCGTGTTCGCAAGGTTGCTGGAGAATGGAAATCTACTGACTTTAGACAGATACCCGGACCGCGACACGAAGCGCAGTGTGCGGGAAATTGACCGGAATGGGAACATCCTTTGGGAATGCACTCAGGGCTTGCCGCATCATGACTTCCTTAAAATGCCCAACGGGAACGTGCTGCTGCTGTCCCGGCAACGTAAAACGCCGGAGGAGGTCATCGCCGCCGGCGCCAACCCGGAATTTATCAGCGATAAGGGCTTGGTGGCGCCGCATATTGTGGAAGCCCGAATTACCGGGCCGGCAAGCTGCGAAATTGTTTGGGAGTGGTCGGCGTGGGATCATCTAATTCAAGACTTTGACCCCAGCAAGGCGAATTACGGGGTGGTGGCCGAGCATCCGGAGTTGATTGACCTTAACTTCCACCTTCCCGTTATAACCGACTGGTTTGACCCGTCGGACTGGATACACAGCAACGGAATCGACTATAACCCGGAATTGGACCAGGTTATGCTATCGGCCTCTTATTTCAGCGAAGTGTGGATTATCGACCACAGCACCACCAGAGCCGAGGCGGCCGGCTCCAGTGGGGGAAATAGCGGCCAGGGGGGCGACCTGCTCTACCGCTGGGGCAACCCCCGCGCCTATAGGGCCGGGACGCCCGCTGACCAGCAACTTTTCTGGTCCCATAATCCGCAATGGATTCCCCCCGGACTGGCGGGCGCCGGCAACATCCTCGTTTTCAACAATGGCAGCAAGTCCCGGGATATCACCTTATGGCGCCCTTATTCGTCGATAGATGAGGTTGCCCTGCCGGTAAACGGGGCCAACTACCGGCTGGATCCCGACCGGGCTTATGCTCCGGTCGAACCGGTATGGACTTATACCGCCCCAACGCCCAGCGACTTTTTCGCCCCTTATCTCTCAGGGGCGCAACGGCTGCCTAACGGAAACACGCTGATTTGCGACGGGGTACACGGTACGCTTTTCGAGGTAACGCCGGCCGGCAAAACGGTTTGGAAGTACGTCAACCCGATGACCAGCAACGGCCCTTTGCGTCAAGGCGAGCCGGTGCCGTTGGAACAAGCGAGAAGAAGAGGTAGAGAAAGACCGGCTAATCAGGTGTACCGCGCCTACCGGTATGCGCCGGACTACCCGGGTCTGCAAGGGCTGGACTTGGCTCCGGGGGAGCCAATCGAACTTTACGCCACACCGTAAACGGCGGGGTCGAAACGGCACTGGTGATCGGTGCCATCTCGGACATCGGCCGCGCCATCGCGTACACGCTAGCGGAGGACGGGAACGCCGCACCGTGAACGGCGCCGATGGGTCGTTGGCGCGCTCTGGCCGCCCGCTGCCTGAATCCCCCGGGGGTAATACTGTCCTCCCGGCTGCGCGACGCGCTGTTCGTCCTGTTCGTCGCGGGCATCTTGGCCTACGGGGCCGGGTTCGCTTGGTAGGTGCTCGCCCGCTTCGATCTCGTCAACCTAATCCGCGACCTGAACGCAGAAGACGTCTTCTACTACTTCCAGATCGCCCGCAACCTGGCCGAGGGGAAGTTTTCGACCTTCGACGGCGGCATCACGCGCACCAACGGATACCACCTCCTCTGGCTGTTTCTGATCACGCCCTTCTACTGAGTATTCGACAAGGAAGCGGCGGCGGCGCTGTTCATGCTGGGCCTGTTCATTCTGGCCGCCTGTCTCTTTGCGCGAAGCCCGGCGCGGTGGAAGTGGCCGCTGGCCGCCGTAGCCTTTGCCCTGCCCTGGGTGCGCCTGGAGTATGTCGCCATATCCTTGGTGGCGACTGCGGCACTGTGCCTGATCGAGTGGTCGAGGCGGGAATCACCCTCCCCTTCTCCCGTCGAGGGAGAGGGGGAGAGCCTCGGCACCCCGGAGAGGGGGTTGGCCCATTCCGTGCCCGCGATGAACACCGTCGCACCACTGCTGGGCGCGGTCTCCGGCATCCTCGCGTACTTCGCATATAACGGTCTCGTCTTCGGGGGCGTGATTCCTGTGAGCGGCGCGATCCAGCAGATGTGGTCGGAGCGGTTATGGGAGCAGGAAGGCGGGTACAGCTTCGTTCAGAACTTCCGGTTAACAAAAAGAACGATGTGGCGATTGAATCCGATGGTCGTGTCGTTGACGGTATCGTGCGATACCATGACGCAATTGCGCGTCTCGCAGGTCGCAAGGATGTCCGGAATGACGTGAGCCGTTACGAAGCCGTCTGTCTCTCGTTGGTCAGCACAGCGGACTCCGCACGAGGGACCGTTCTCGCAACGTTCCCTCCGAACGACAGTCCCATCCGTTTCGACTCATTTTTCCAAACCATCTTCAACTCATACGATCTCCGGTATGTCTATACGGCGCCGGCGCTTCGGAAGACAACGGAAAGGCTGTTCTGGACGTCCGACTCGCCTGCCTTCAGCGCTGATGGCGCTTCTGCATTCGTGCCCCGGATTGGGGAAGTGTAGCGACCATCGACCGTCGCTTCGAGCCCGCATCCTCTTTTCAGGGCCGCCCCTTCGCCTTTTGGGCCGCGGCGGTCAGGAGAGCGTCCAGCTCGTCCACGCAGGGGCTGTGGGCGCCGGTGTTCATGTAGCGCACCGCGCCGGGTTGGTATTCGGTCATGCTGCCGCGGTCTTCCATGGACAGCCGGATGCACTCGTTTTCTTTCGGGTCGCGGAACGTGTTGATGGGGTCGCCGCGGTTCTGCACCACCTCGATCTGCTCCGCCAGGAGTCGGCGGAACATGACGATGCCCCGGTCCGATTCCGTCAGCCGCTCGGCGGTTCGGTCTAGGCACTCGCCCTGGGAGGCCCACACCATCAGGTCCTGGCCCGCCACGAAGTCGGGCAGCTCCTCGATGGGGACCTCGAAGGTAGGCACCGGGTCCTGCCTGGGCGCCGCGGCCTCCGGGCCAGGGAAGTAGACCTGATAGCCCAGGTGCCAGGTGTGGGTGTCGTCGACGGGAACGCGCATCTGAAACTCGGCGTATCCGAGTTGCCCGATGCGGACATAGTTGGGGAACACCAGCGGGTGGCCGACGCGCCAACCTTCCGCGTCCTCCGATTCACCCTCCATGAGCCGGAATTTCTGGATTCCCACCGGGACCCGTTTGAAGTCGATCTTCACGTGATGGCGGCCGACCCGATTGAATCGCTGTATCTGGCGTTCGTCGGTGCTTCCGAGCCGTTCCAACACGTAGGCCCCGAAGCGGCCGTGGAGGTGCTCGGTGTGGATGGTGTCCACCGAGTTTTCCTGGCATTGGAGCCAGTTGCAGGGCAGCAGGGTGGTGCCGATCTGCCGGAAGACGTTGTCCAGGACGAACAGGTCCCAACGGGGCAGCAGGGGGGCGGGACCGGGTCCCAGATACCCCCAGACCAGGCCTCCCAGCTCTTGCACCGGGTAGGACTTCAGCCGCACCGTTTCCTTGAACTGGTGCTCGGGGGCTTCGCCGGGCTGCTCGATGCACTGTCCGCCGGTGTCGTACATCCAACCGTGGTACGGGCAGCGCAGGCCTTCCTGCTCCGGAATGCCGTGCTTGAGGTCGACGCCCCGGTGGGCACAGCGCTGGGAGACCAGGCCGAGGCGCCCCCGGCGGTCGCGGAACAGGGTCAGGGATTCCCCGAGGATCCGCGTGCCCTGGACCGGGTTGGCGGCGAGTTCCCCGCTGGTGGCCACCGGGTGCCAGTAACGCCGCAGCAACTCGCCCGCGGGGGTCCCGGGGCCCACCCGTGTCAGCCGCTCATTCTCTTCGGCGCTCAACATGATCGTGCGCTCTCCCGAGCATCCCCGCTTGGCCGGCGCGTTACAGCTCCAGCGTACTGGGCGCGAACAGGTCTTCGATCCTGGCTTTCTCCGGGGTCAGCCCCTGCTCGTGCGAGTAGTCGATGAGGGTCTCGATCATCCTCCGGTTTTCCCGGATTCCGTACGGATAAGGGTCGTCACCGAATATCGCCCGGGTGTTGGCCAGATACTCCTGCCCGAAGACCAGCGCGGTCGGGATGCTTGCGGCCAACCGTTCCCGGGCCATCTCCTTGGCCGCAATGAAGGCCTTGTACAGGTTGAACGCCAGCCAGGGATGCTTTCGGTGGATGTCGCCCCTGATGACGTAGGCGTGGTTGGCCGGGATGTAGCCGTGCTGCTCGAAGAACCGTTTGCCCTCGGCGATCCGGTCCGGAAACAGCGGCTTGATTTTGCTCCAGTCCCCTTCGCGGGCCCGTATGCGGGTGGATCGGTCGATGATGTTGCTCCCTTTCTGGAAGGCCCGGTGCACCGCGGCGGCGTCGATTTCGTTGGCCACCAGCATGGACGCCAGGCTCTTGTCCGGGGGCACGCGCTGGAAGGAGATTCCCTCGGGCGGGGTGAATCCGGTGGCGCCTCCGTGGCTCAACTCGTCGGTGCGTTCCATGAACCAGTGGACGTCGTACTGCGACACGCCGAAGTCGTGCTCCAGGATGCCGCGGGTCCACAAGGCCGCGGTCTGCTGGTACTCGCCCACGCCGATACGCTTGCCCGAGATCTCTTCCGGCCGGCTGATGCCGGAGTCGGTGTTGCAGGAGAGCTGCGCGTGCATGAAGCGCCGCGACGGGAACACCGGGATGGCCGTCATGTCCATGCCCCGGGAGCGGGCGATGAGATAGGACGAGAGGGACATCTCGGAGATCTCGAACTCCCCGAAGTTGAGCTGCCGCCAGAACGTCTCCGACGGGTCCGAAAGGGTGGGGATCAGCTCCACGCCTTCGGGCTGGACTACCCCTTCCACCAGCGGGCTCACCCGCTCGTTGGCGCCGGTTACGAAGCTCAGAGTCAATCGCGCCATAGGGCAGCAGCCTTCATGAGATCACCGGTCCCGCCTGCTTTGACGAAGGTCCCCGGTTGTGTATGCCTTGAAATTGTTTTCATGCTATGGGTTTGGCAAAGATACAATGATGAGGCTCTGAGGGGCAAGAGAACCTCGTTACGCAGTCTGCATTGCGAAAAGGAAGGTTGCTCGGCCGGCAGCACAGGCACATGAAACCGCACCGGGAAAAGATCGACCTCGGCCCTACCCCCTACGACCAGTTCGTGGAGCGGGAAGGGATCCCCGTGCTCAAGGGCTATCACGTCCCCGACATCATGGACGTGGAGTTGGAGCCCTGGGCGCGGATGGGCGCGCACGGGTGCTACCTGAACCTGGCCGACCAGCAGGATACCGACGGCTACGTGTGCGAGATCGCGCCAGGGCAGCAGACGCTGCCGCAACGGCATCTGTTCGAGGCCATCGTCTACGTGGCCCGCGGTCAGGGAGCGACCTCGGTGTGGCAGGAAGGGGTGCCCAGGAAGACCTTCGAGTGGGGCGCCGGGGCCGCGTTCGCCATTCCGCTGAACGCCTCCTATCAACACTTCAACGTGTCCGGCGCCGAGCCCGTGCGGCTGATGGCCTCTACGACGTGCCCGCGCCTGCTCAACATGTTCCACAACGAGGATTTCCTCTTCCGCAACCCGTTTGTATTCGAAGACCGCTTCCGCGACGAGGACGACTACTTCCGCGCCAACAGGCGGCTGACCACCCGTTGCTGGGAAACGAACCTGATCCCCGACGTCAACGAGTTCGCGCTGGACGACTTCCCCATGAAGGGCAAGGGCGTGCGGATCATGCGCTTCACGTTGGCGGACACGACTTACGGTTGTCACATCCAGGAGTTCCCGGTGGGCAGCCGCAGCCATTTCCACCGCCACGGACCCGGCGCCATCCTCATCGTCACCGAGGGCGAAGGCTACGTCATGCTGTGGCGCGAGGGCGACGCGGAGCAGGGAGTCCACGAGATCCGCCCGGGGACCATCTATTCCCCCGGCGACCTCATGTATCACGGGCACTTCAACACCGGCCACACCACCATGCGCCACTTCGCCGTACGCGGGCGGAGCCCCAAGTACACCAGCGACCGCTTTCCCAACCCGCTGTGGAACATGCTCATGATCGACGAGGAGCCCGCGGGCATCCATGAGAGCTACCTGGAGGAGTTGGAGCGCAACGGCGTCAAGGCGGAGGTGTCGGTGGTGCGGGAGTGAAGGCGGCGGAAACCGAGCGGCACGATACGGGAAGCGAGGACCTGCATGGGTAACCCGGTCTATGACGACCTGCGCGGCTTCATCGACGAGGCCAAGAAAGTCAGCGAGTGGCGCGACGTGAACGGCGCCGACTGGGACCGTGAGATCGGCGCCATCGTCGAGGCGTCCGCGGAGCTCATACCCCAGGCTCCCATGCTGATCTTCGACAACATCAAGGGCTATCCTCCCGGCTACCGTCTCCTGAGCCTGCCCTACGCCTCCTACAAGCGCGTGGCCGTGGCCCTGGGGCTGCCCACCGACCTGCCGAAGCTGGAGCTCTTGCGGCTGGCGGCGCGCAAGGTGAAGGCAGCCAAGCCGTTGGCGCCCAAAGAGGTGGATTCGTCGCCGGTGATGGAGAACGTCTTCTCGGGCGCCGACGTCGACCTGTACCGGTTTCCCGCGCCGCGTTTCCACGAGCACGACGGCGGACGCTATCTCGGCACCGCCGACAGTCTCGTGAACGCGGACCCCGACAGCGGTTACGTCAACTCCGGGACCTACCGCATGCAGCTTCACGACCGCAATCTCCTGGGGCTGTGGATGAGTCCGGGGCAGCAGGGGCGCCTGATCTGCATGCGCTACTGGGAGCAGGGCAAGAGCTGCCCCGCGGTGGCCACCTTCGGCCAGAACCCGCTGGTGTTCATGACCTCGTACTCGAAGCTGCCCTGGGGGCGGTCCGAGCACGAGATGGTGGGAGGGCTCATGGGCCGGCCCATGGAGTTCGTGCGCGGTCCGGTGACGGGCTTGCCGATTCCCGCCAGCGCCGAGATCGCCATCGAGGGAGAGATCCCGCCTCCGTCGGAGGAGGCCCGGGAGGAGGGCCCCTTCGGCGAGTGGCCGGGCTACTACTCCGGGGGCACCATCGGCACCGGCGCGCCGCAGCCGGTGATACGGGTCAAGGCGCTCTATCACCGGAACGATCCCATCCTGGAGGACGCGGCGCCCATGTGGCCCGGCGCCATCAAGATGGACCTGCATCTATCCTCAGGGGTGCTCTGGGACCAGCTCGAGGCCGCGGGTATCCAGGACATCACCGGGGTGTACAGCCACACTTCCTTCATGGTCGTCATCGCCATCCGGCAGCGCTACGCCGGACACGCCAAGCAGGCGGGCCTGGCCGCGCTGAGCTGCTCGGCCGCGGCGCGCAACGGCCGCTACGTGGTGGTGGTGGATGACGACATCGACCCCAGCAACCTCAAGGAGGTCATCTGGGCGATGATGACGCGGGTGGACCCCAAGACCAACATCGACCTGGTGGACAGCGCCTGGAGCACCCCCCTGGACCCGCGCATGCCCCCGGACAAGCGCGCGTCGGGCGATCACACCAACAGCCGGGCGCTGATCTGCGCGGTGCGGCCCTTCGAATGGCGCGACAAGTTTCCGCGCGTGAGCCGGTCGAGCCGGGAGCTGCGGGAGCAGGTCATCCAGAAGTTCGGGGACATCATCCCGTTTCCCGGGATCTGACGGAGGGCGAGAGCAGGCAGCATGTCGCGGGTCTTACGCATGGGAATGGCGGGTCTGGGCGTGGCGAGCACGCAGATCCTCCCGGTGTTGCGGCAGGTGGAGCACATCGAGATCGCCGCTGCCGCGGACGTCCGCAAGGACGCTCTGGACAAGTTTGCCCAGGAATACGGCGCCGCGACCTTCGACGACGTCAACGCGTTGTGCGCCAGCCCCGAGGTGGACTTCATCTACGTCGCCACGCCCAACGAGCTCCACGCCGAGCACGTGATCGCGGCCGCCGGCCACGGCAAGCACGCCATCGTGGAGAAGCCCATGGCGCTGTCCATCGAGCAGTGCGAGACCATGAACCGGGCCGCGGAAAAGAACGGGACCCTGCTCCTGTGCGGGCATACCCATAGTTTCGATCCGCCCATACGCAAGATCCGGGAGATCGTCGAAAGCGGAGAGTTGGGGAAGCTCCGCATGCTCCATTCGTGGAACTTCAACGAATTCATGTACCGTCCGCGAATGAAGCACGAGCTTGCCACGAGCCACGGCGTCGTCCTGAACCAGGGGCCCCATCACGTGGACATCGTCCGGCTCATCGGCGGCGGCATGCTGCGGAGCGTGCGCGCCACCACGGACATCCGGGATCCCGAACGGCCTCACGAAGGCAGCTACGTCTGCCACCTCGAGTTCGAGGACGGCGTCCCGGCCACGCTGGTGTACAACGGCTACGGCTTCTTCGACACCGCCGAGTTGTTCGACTGGGTGGGCGAGGGCGGGCAGCCTCGGGATCCGGAGCACAACCTCAAGGTCCGCCGCCGGCTCGGCAGCATCGCCACCGCCGCCGAAGAGGAGCAGCTCAAGGAGGAGATGCGCTACGGCAGCAGCCGCGCGGGGGAGTTCAGCCACGTCTGGGACGGACCCCGGCGCCAGCCGTTCTTCGGCTTCACTCTGGTATCCTGCGAGCGGGGCGACATCCGTCAGTCGCCCGACGGCCTCATCGTCTACGGTGAGGAGGGACGCCGGGAGATCGACCTCTCCGTGGGGCGCCGAGGGCGCGAGGCGGAAGTGGAGGAGCTCTACCAGGCCGTGGTCCACGAGCGGCCGGTCTTTCACGACGGTCGCTGGGGGGAGGCTACCCTGGAGGTATGCCTCGCCATGCTCCGGTCCTCGGCAGAGAAGCGCGAGGTGCTGCTGGAACGGCAGGTCCCGTGCGAGTGACATGGACGCCGATGCTTCGCACCCGTCGTTCCCGCAATAGCGGGAGTCCGGGGGTGGGAGGATGGGCGACACGGTAAAGGCAACAAGGCAACGAATCCAAGGAGGACGCAATGAATAAGCTTTCGATCTTCGTGAGTCTGACGGCGCTGATCTCGTTCGCGGGGTCGGCCTTCGCGATGGACGGCATCCGCGCCAGGATGATCGAGCAGGCCAGGAAAGAGGGCGCCTTCGTGGTGGCCGGCAGCAACGCCGCGGAGTTCCGGGACCGGCTCAAGGGATTTCGCAAGCAATATCCCTGGCTCCAGGTCAAGGCGTTCGACGCCAACACCTCGGCCACCATCAACCGGGTGGTGACCGAAGCGAAGGCCGGCAAGCTGACCATCGACATGGTGGGCGTGGACGAGAGCGGCACCGAGTCGCTGGCGCAGAAGGGGTTGCTCAAGGGATACGAGTACCCGCACATGAAAGACATCATCGGCAACACCCAGCCCAGGCACGGGCAGTACGTGGACGCCTTCATGAACCCCCGGGTCCAGGGCATCTACAACACCGACCTGGTCAAGCCCGAGGACGCCCCCAAGAGCTGGGACGACATGACCTCGGCCAAGTACAAGGGCCTGACCCTGCTGTCGCGCTCCAGCGAGGAGTTCCCTTCCCGGCTGGCGTGGCTGTGGGGCAGCACCGACAAGCTCAACTGGGAGAAGAGCTTCGATTTCTTCACCAGGATGGTCAAGAACCAGAGCCCTGCCATCGGGCGCGGCTATGCCGGAGGGACCAAGCGCGTGGCCGCGGGCGACGTGGGCATCTTCTGGTTCCCCGCCCTGGGCACCTACTCGAAGCTCAAGGCCAAGGGTGCTCCGGTGGAGATGATCGCCTTCCCGAAGTTCCCCATGACGTTCCGCTCCTTCGCGATCATGAAGGATGCGCCGAATCCCGCGGGTTCCTGGCTCCTCATCGACTACCTCATGTCGCCCGAGGGCCAGTACGAGTACACGGACGTGGTGAGCGCCAAGGTGGTGGTCAACAAGAACGCCAAGTCCGGCAAGCTGGCCAAGGTCCTGGTGGACGGCGGCGCCACCGAGCAGAACGCAGCCCTGGTGGACCCGGCCACCGCGGCCAGGATATACACGCCGGCGGTGCTGAAGAAGTCCGAGGACTTCTTCTTCAAGCTGCTGGGGATCAAGTAACGTTCCGTACCCCACGGGCCGTGCAGCGCAGGGCGCACGGCCCACCGGTGAAGCCATGAACAGCGCCGCGCTCGCGCGCGACACGCGCAACGCCAAGGCCTCCCGGGGCCTTGGCGTCGATCTCCGGCTGGTCGCCTTCTGGAGCATCGCCATCGTCATCGGGGTGCTCGTCGTCGTGCCCCTGAGCCTGCTGGTCGTCAACAGCTTCCGGAGCGTCTCGGTCGGCGACATCGAGTTCAGCCTCAAGGGCCTGACCCTGCACAACTACATCGAGGCCTACAGCAGCCCGGCGACCTTCCGGATGCTGCTCAACTCCCTGTGGTTTGCGGTCGGCTCCATGATCCTGGCCATGTGCATGGGCGGCGTCCTGGCGTTCCTTGCGGAACGCACGGACATGCGCTGGCGTCAGGCGATCCCGCTGATGGTGATGATCCCCCTCATCATGCCGTCCGTGGTCAAGGGCATCGCCTGGATCTTCCTCCTTTCGCCCCGCATCGGCGTCATCAACCAGTTCGGCCGGTGGCTCGGCCTGGACGGTCCGATCCTGAGCGCCTACTCGCTGCCGGCCATGATCTGGGTCGAGGGGGTGAGCATGAGCCCGTTGGCTTTTCTGCTCATCGCGGGCACCATCCGGCGCATGGACCCTTCCCTGGAGGAGGCCGCCCTGGGCAGCGGCGCGTCCACCTGGACCACCTTCTCGAAGGTGTTGCTGCCGTTGCTCAAGCCCGGCTTGGCGGGGGTGGCGATCCTGCTCTTCGTGCGCGGCATCGAGGCGTTCGAGATCCCCATGCTGCTGGGCTTCAGCTCGGGCATCTTCGTGTTCAGCACCACCATCTACTACTCCATACGCGGCGCCTTCCCGCCGGACTACGGCCTGGGGTTTGCCTACAGCATGACCCTGGTGGCGGTGACCCTGGCCGCGATCCTGCTCTACCAGCGCCAGCTCCGGCACTCCGAGCGCTACACGGTGGTGGTGGGCAAGGGCTACCGGCCGAGGTTGGTGCCCCTCGGCAAGTGGACTTGGCCGGCCTGGGGGTTCGCGGGCTTCTACCTGATCTTCGCGGCCGTGCTGCCGTTGCTGATCCTCCTGTGGAGCTCGTTGCTGCCGTACTACCGGCCGCCTTCCATCAAGGCGCTCTCGGCCGTCAGCCTGGAGAACTACTGGGAGCTGTTCGCCTCTCCGGCGCTCCTGAACGTCGCCGGCAACACGCTGTTGTTGGGGGGCATCAGCAGCGTGGCCATCATGTTCCTGGCGATCCTGTGTTCGTGGTTCGTGTACCGTACCCGCATCGCCGGCCGGAAGGTGTTGGACGTGGTGGTGTTCCTGCCCTACGCCGTGTCCGGGATGGTCGTCGGCGTGGCCTTCCTGGTAGTCTTCCTGTCGTTTCCCAACCCCCTGTACAACACCATCTGGATCATCGTGCTGGCCTACGTCGTCAACTACCTGCCCATCGGCACCCGCTTCACCAACGCCGCGGTGGTGCAGGTCCACAAGGAGTTGGAGGAGGCCGCCTGGGGCAGCGGCGCCGGTTTCTGGACCACGCTGCGGTTCGTCTGGTTCCCGCTGCTGCTTCCGGCACTGGTGAACGGCTTCCTGTTCGTCCTGATACTGAGCTTCAAGGTCATGTCCATTGCCATGCTGCTGCGCGGCCCCGACAGCATGGTGCTGTCGGTCTACCTGTGGCATCTGTGGGATACCGGCAACCCGGGCACCTCTTCGGCCCTTTCAGTGCTGTTGATCGTGGCGGTCACGGCCTTGAGCGTCCTGGCCCGGCGACTGGGAGGAAGCGTGGCAGGAGGGCGCGAGCTGTAGGGGTCCGTGTCCTTGACACGGGTGCAGCTTTGGTGTTATGGTGTTTTGGTGCTTCAGTAAACGGAGTGTGACCCATGACCCGTCTGACCATTACCCTTGCAGACCGGACACACCGGGCCCTGAAGGAGGCAGCGGTGCGGCAGGGCCGTTCGATGGCCTCGATCATCGAAGAGAGCCTGGAAATGAGAGGTATCCGGCCCTTGGACACAGCTCGGGAGATCGTCGCCAAGGCACGGGCCGGGTCCGGGCTCGATACCGACGCTGCGACGGCGCTGGCGGACAGGGAGACGGCGCTTCACCGAAAGGGGCGGTAGAGCTGCCTCGTCCACGGGCCTGGGGTCCACGGAAGCAACCGTCGTGAAAGCCTGTTCTCCCTGAGCGTAGCGCCGGCGAAGTCGAAGGGCGCAGGACACTCGGTTCGATGACGAGGATTCGGTGACGAGGATGGGGCCGGCGAATGCAGAGGATTTGCGTTATCGACACCAACGTCGTCGTGTCGGGTTTGATCGTCGGGGACTCAAGCAGCCCGCCGGCGCGAATGCTGAACGCGATGATCGACGGCAGCCTTGTATACCTGATGTCGCCCGAACTGCTCGACGAATACGCGAAGGTGTTGGCTCGCCCTGTGCTCGTCCGGGTTCACGGACGGACTCCTGACGAGCTTGACCGGCTGCTCACCGAGTTGGTCGCCAACTCCATATGGCGAGAGCCCGACGCCGTCACCGAGGCGCCGGACCCCGGCGACAAACACTTATGGGCGTTGCTCGCGGGTGAACCGCGGGCGCAACTCGTCACGGGTGACCGGCTTCTCTCGGCAAACCCGCCCAGCGGCGTCACCGTGGTTTCCCCGCGCGGTCTGGTCGATGCATTCTTGCAGTGAAGACATGGTTGTCGCGTGTGAACCCCCGGCTCGTGGCTGCCGAGGACTCCGCCCATGATACGAGTCAGCGGTCTCGACAAGGTCTATGAAACCGCGGAACGGGACGCCGTCCGCGCGCTGGCGGGCATCGACTTCGAGGTCCGGGAAGGGGAGTTCTACGTGCTCCTGGGCCCTTCCGGGTGCGGCAAGAGTACCACTCTGCGCTGCATCGCCGGTTTCGAAGAACCCACCGGCGGCGTGATTCAGATCGGCGACCAGGTCGTGTTCTCGGGCGTGGACGGGATCAATGTCCAGCCGGCCAGGCGGGACTTCGGCATCGTCTTCCAGTCATACGCCATCTGGCCGCACATGGACGTGTTCCACAACGTCTCGTTCCCGCTGGTGCACGGGCAGGGCAGCCGGCCGCCGCGCCGGGTGGTACGGGAGCGGGTGATGCGGGTGCTGGAGTTGACCCAGCTTCAGGATTTGGCGGACCGGCCGGCCCCGTTCCTGAGCGGCGGCCAGCAGCAGCGGGTGGCCCTGGCCCGGGCACTGGTGCGGGAGCCTAGCGTCCTCCTGCTCGACGAGCCGCTCAGCAACCTGGACGCCAAGCTGCGGGAGGAGATGCGGGTGCAGATCCGTGACATCACCAAACGGCTCAACATCACCAGCATCTACGTGACCCACGACCAACTGGAAGCCCTGACCATGGCGGACCGGGTCTCGGTCATGAGCGCCGGCAAGATCATGCAGGAAGATTCGCCGCTGGAGATCTACAAGCACCCGGCGGGCCGTTTCGTGGCCCAGTTCATCGGAGTCGCGAACCTGATCCCCGGCCTCATCGAATCCGTCGGCGACGGCCACATGGGCCGGGTGGCAACGGCGGTGGGCGTTTTCGACTGCACCCTGTCCGGCGGGCTCCGGGGCGGGGACCCGGCGGCGCTGATGATCCGCCCGGAGGACGCGGTGGTTCAACCGGAGGACAGGAAGGAGGGCTCCGGGAACGTGGTCCGCGGCGAGGTCCAATCCGTCGTTTTCGTGGGCGAGATGCTGGACTGCATCCTGTCACTGTCCGGCCTGGACCTGCGCATCAAGGTGCATCCCTCCAAGACGTTGACGGTTGGGGAGACGGTGGCGGTTCACGTCCCGCCGGAACGCTGCCACGCCATCGCAGGAACTGCTTGAGGCAACGACAGTGGCGAGGTCGGGCGCCGGCGGGGCCCGGTCACGACGGACGAGCCGCTACCGGGTCTCGGGTTTGCGGCTCAGGTGTTCCTCGAGAAATGCCTCGATTGAGGGGACGACGTGTGACGTCGTGTTCGGGTTCAAGATCTGGTGACTGGCATGCTCGAACTCGACGAATTCCACCGATTTGCCCCCTTCCTTCAGCAGATGGAACATCTCCTGGGATTGGGACACCGGAACGCGCTGATCGCGAGACCCCGCGATCAACTGGACCGGCGCGACGATTCGATCGATGTTATTGATCGGCGAAATTTCGGCTAAAGCCAACTCGGGCAGATCCCGGCTCCCGAAGAAACGACGCCAAACTATGCGGCTGGAGGGACGCGACCAATCGGTTTTCCAAAAATCGACTGCATCGGTTATGGAATTGATTGCGATTCCTGCCCTGAAGCTGTCAGGATGCTGCGCCAGCATCACGAGCGTCAGAAATCCGCCAAAACTACCTCCAAACAGTGCGATCCCATCGCGTGTGGCGTGCCCGTTCGCTATGGCCCATTCCGCGGCATCCAGGACATCGTGCTGCATACGCCCGAACAACGTCCCCTGCCCCGCGGCGAGAAAGCTTCTATCGTAACCGCGGGATCCGCGATAGTTCAGCCTGAGCACCGCGTAGCCCCTGCTGGCAAGAAACCGGACCAACGGAGGGGCCGGCCAGAAATACCTGTCCCATGGACCGCCGTGAAGCATGAGGATCATCGGGGAAGGACCGGGGGCGTCAGGGTCCTGCGGCAACGTCAGATAACCGTAAAGCTTCAGTCCGTCGCGTGCTGGAAACGTCACCGGTCGAGAGGGAGAGGGCGGATGGCGATACGACGCGAGAGAGCTGCCTGACAATTCCCGGAACGTATTCTTCTCGAGATCGAGAAAGTACCAGCTACGATGGAGTTGCGGGTTCGCCACCTCGACGACGGCAGATTTTTCCATCTGGTCCATGCTTCCCAAATCTATGCGAGATGGTTTGCCGACTTTCTCGTACAGCGCGGCGTATGCGGCCTCCAGCCCGTCATGAAAGTGCACGACAACCTGGTAGTCCGGGTTGTAGGAAACCAGCAAAGGCGTGCCCTCGCCGTCCTTGTCGAAATGGACCGTCGTCCTCGTCAGATCGTAGCGATCGTGCTCGAAGAAAACCGCTTCCGTTCCCGTCTCGATGTTCAGCCGGACCAGCGCTACCCTCTCGCGCTGCCGGTTGGAGAGTGCCCACACCGTGCCGTCCTGCTGTACGGGTCCGATAGGCACCAGATCGGTGTAGTACCGGGTATAGTCGAACAGCGAGACCCATTCCCCCGACGATGTCCGGGATTGGAACACGTTTTGCCCGGCAGGCGATATTTTGATCCTTGCGACGATCCGGCCCTTCGCAGTCATGAGCCAGTGGACCACGCCCCGACCGTCTTCGATCAAAACCCGGCATCGGGTCTCGATGGACTGTTCGCCGGAGTCCGGGTTCAAATCGCAGCGATAGAGCGGCTGGCGGCGTCGTGAAGTTGTTGCGAGGAGAAAGGGAGCTGCCGGCGAAGGGAAACGGAGGACGCGCGGCGCCTGGTTTGCCGGAATGGCCTCCGGTCCGGTAAGTGAAACCTTGTCAGTTCGTTCGGCATTGGAGCCCAGCGACAGCCGGTAAATCTGTTTGTCCTTGGCGACTGCGTAAGCAACGTCGCTGTTTTCGCCCCAAATGGCTCCAATGAAGGAATGCGACAGGAGCCCGAAGGATCGACCCGAAGCGGTTTCCACGATGTCGACGAATGTGCCGTCCTCGTGGTCGTTCAGAACGATCATCTTTGCGCCGTCATATGACGGCACATGCCCCCGTGCAGGGGGCTGCGTATGAATCCGGCTGTTGGCCATAGAATCAGGACAGCCCCCTGGCGCCATGGCCGCAACAAGGCTGATCAAGGCCATTGCACAGAAAAAACTCCGCCTCGGAAGGGGTTTTCCGGTGTTCTGGTACGGGTCCCGGGACGCATCGGCGACTGCGTCATCGGGAATTCGTTTCGAGAAGCTTGTGGACAATGTCCCGAAGGTTGAGCTGCCTTGCCAGATAGATCGGTGACAGATCCCGGCTTCGGCCACAGCGATTGTAATCCGTCAGTTCTGGATCCTTCTTGAGAAGCACCTCAACGATTTTGGGGTGCCTCCTGGCAACGGCCGCGCAGATCGCTCCGGACGAAGGTCCACGGGTGGAAGCGCCCTTGTTGAGCAGAAACACCACGATCTCCGTCTGACCGAAAAGGGCCGCGGCCACGAGGATCGGCCTTCTTATGACGCGGCCGTTCGCGAAACGCGGATGCTGAAAAGCAATAGTCGTATCCGGATCGAAGTCCTTGACCGCCACTCTGCGCAACCTCTTGATGTCGCCGGTGGCCACGAGCGTGGCGAGAGAGTCCGTCGAGGGGCGCTGCAAAGCCGGGCGACGGCCGGCCTGTGGCTCTTCCATCTTTGGAACGGCGATGCCTCGGACGCCCACCCTGGAGAGAAGGGACTCAAGGGTTTCGGCATCGACCTGACCGGAAACCGGGCAGTAGAGACCATCCACACGAGTGTTGCCGAGAGCGTCGGGGCGGCTGATCGCACTGTCATCGAAATAGAGTAAGAACACTCCGCATCGATGCTTGTCCGCGGTGAAAATCAGAAAATCGGCCGGTCCCAGCACCGTCCCCGCGGTGCCGGTTTCAACGGTTGACAAAGGCTTGTCCTTGAACCACGCGAGACCCTTGGCATACCGATCGAGATTGTGCTGCACACTGCCGGGGAAGTAGCGGCCGGGAGGCAGTATGTGCAGGTGAGCCGAAAAGACCGGAAGACGGCGGGAGCCGGCTTTCCATTGAACCCGATAGCGCTCCTCCGGGTTGTTGCCTTCGTCGAAGGGACGGTCATAATGCAACGCTCGGTAATCGTCCAGGTGACGTCCCGAGAACACGATCCTGTTTTCGGCCTCGGTTATTCCCCGCCACTTCACCGCGAAAGCGTCCGTGGATGCAGCCGGAACGATTGCGAGGACCAGCACGAGCAGATCGCCGAGCAGCAAGTAGCGCATCCTGTGCCTTGATCGCATCACGACTCCTTGGCTTGCAGAGAAACCCATGCTGCGAAAATATGGCTTGTGGCCGTGACAGGCTTTCTCCTGTACAATCCGTCATCGGACGGCGGGGCGGAACCGGCGGTCCCGACCCGGCACGACAAGGCCAACGGCTACAGCATACCACGTACAATTCTTGCATGCCGAATCCCACCCTGCAAGACAGGGTCTTTCCGCAGCCACTCTCGATTTCAAACCAGCAAAGGAGACAGCCTGTGATCATCGACATCCACAACCACATCGTCGCGGGCGAGGAACTGAGCCGCTATCAGGCCAGCCTCATCAACAGCCGGGGGTTTCACGGCAAGCGCAAACCGCCGGTAACCGAGGAAAGCATCAAATCTGCCACTTGGCAGGGCCACAAGCACACCGAGGTGCTGGATCAGGTGGGCACGGATATGGCCTTCATCTCGCCGCGACCCTACACCATGATGCATTCGGAAAAGCCCGAGAAGATCGTCCACTGGTACTGCGAGGCAGTGAACGACGCCATCGCGCTCCAGGTGAAGGTCGAGCCCACACGGTTCCGCGGCATCGCCGGACTGCCGCAAAACGCCGGCGTCGGCCCCGAGAACACCTTCGACGAGATCGACCGCTGCATTGACGAACTGGGCATGGTGGGCATCATGATCAATCCCGATCCTGGGGAGGGCGACGGGCTGACCCCCGGCATGGGCGACGAGTACTGGTATCCGCTCTACGAAAAAATGGTGTCGATGGACGTTCCGGGCCTGGTCCATTCCGCCAGTTGCCGGAATCAGCGGGAGTCGTTCCACGGCCACTTCATCACCGAGGAGAGCATCGCCATCCTCTCCCTGCTGAACTCCAACGTCTTCTCCGACTTCCCCGGACTGAAGCTGGTCATCTCCCACGGCGGCGGCTCGGTGCCCTATCAGGTGGGACGCTGGCGCTCCCAGCTCCGGGGCCCCGACAACACCGAGAACTTTGACGAGCGGCTGCGCCGGCTCTACTTCGACTCCGCCCTTTACAACACCGAGTCCCTCGAACTCCTCTTCAAGGTCGTCAAACCCGACCGCTGCCTGTTCGGCACCGAACGCCCCGGCGCCGGCTCCAAGCCCAACCCCCGTACCGGCCGCTGGTATGACGACGTCAAACCTCTGATCGACGAGATGGATTGGCTGAGCGAGGAGGAGAAGGCAGCCATCCTGGGGGGGAATGCGGAGAGGGTGTTTAGCCGGTTCAAGCCGTAGGGCGCCTGAGCCCGACATTGTAACGCGTTCAATCCGTTCTCGGCGCGCGCGCCCCCTCGAACGCATACGCCGCCCGATACAGCGTCGCCTCCTCGAAATGCCGCCCCACCAACATCAACCCTACGGGCCGCCCGTCCGCAGTGGCGCCGCACGGCAGGGTGATGGCCGGGTGGCCGGTGACGTCGAAGGGCCCGGTGTTCGTCAGCATCTCGTGCGCCCGCCGGGAGTGCTCGGCGGGGTCGGCGTCGGGTCCGGGCAGGGGCGTGGCGGCCATGGGCGTCGTGGGCATGAGCAGCAGGTCGTATTCGGAGAGTACCTCGTCGTAGGCCCGGCGAATGGTGCGGCGCAGGTGCTGTGCCTTGACGTAGTAGCGTCCCGGGTGGCGGCTGCGCACGAAGCCGCCGAAAAGGATCAGCGCCATCAGGTTCTCGGGCAGCTCGCGCCAGCGCGGGCGCCACGTAGCGAATTGCTCAGCCAGGCTTGACGGGCCGAGACCTTCGGCGTCGGGCATGAGGCCGCATTCAGCCATGGAGTGGGCGAGGCCCTCGACGTAGATGGGCTGGGCGAGCAGCCAAGCCCGTTCGTGAACGGGCACGGACACTTCCTCCACATGGATGCCGAGGCCGGGCAGGGCGTCGGCGGCAGCGCGGACCCGTTCATCGACCTCGGCTTCGGCGTTGCGCTGCCCGAAGCCTTCCTTTACCACGGCTACGCGCAGGCCCTTGGCGCCGGCACGGCGCGCCCTGGTGTACTTCACCGGTTGCCAGGAGCCTGGCTGGCGCGGGTCCATGCCGTCGCGTCCGGCGACCACTTCCAGCAGGAGGGCGTTGCCGTCCACGTTGCGTGTCATGGGGCCGCAGTGGTCCACGACCGGGTCCACACCCAGGATGCCGGTGTACGGGACGAGTCCGTGGGAGGGCTTGAGCCCCACGATGCCGCACCAGGCCGCGGGTACCCGGATGGAACCGGCCTGGTCGCAACCCAGGGCCATTCCCACGTCGCCCACGGCTACGGCTACCGCGCTCCCGGACGACGAGCCGCCTGCCGAGTAGCCCTCCTTGTGCGGGTTGATGACCGGTCCGTTGGCGCAGGTATGGCTCCCGCCCGAGAGGGAAAGAAACTCGCAGTTGGTCTTGCCGACGATCTCGGCGCCCGCGTGGAGCGCACGGGTGACGACGGTAGCGTCCACGTCGGGCACGGCGCCCTCCAGGAACGAGGCGCCGTTCATCATCGGCAGGCCGGCCACACAGATGGAGTCCTTCACGGCCAGGGTCTTCCCCGCAAGCCGGCCGTGGTACTCTTCCCGGATCGACGTCTTCACGAACCAGGCGTTGTAGCGGTTCTCGGCCGGCCTCGGACGGCGCCCGGGTGAGCGCCGGTGTCCGGCTCCCGGCGCCGGGTCGGGCGCCTCGTCCACCAACGCATAGGCGCGGGAGAATCCCTCCATCCGGTCCAGATACCCGGTCAACTCGTCGTCGGACAGATCAATGCCGAGACCGTCCGCGACGGCCCGCATCTGATCGCGCGTCGGTTTCTTGAAAGACATGGACCGGCTTCGCTAGTGGTCTGGTTCCCCGAATCGTGCCCTGCGTGCAGGTGGGTATGAAACCCGCCCCTGACACGCCCCGGCGGCGTCAGCGTCCGGGACCGGTTTCAGACGCGTACAGCTCGTCGATGAAGCCGGAATCGTCCAGGTCCCGGAGGTAGTGCAGGTCCCACAGCGACATGGGGCTCAGCTCTTCCGCCTTGGGGGCGTCCATGCAGCACAGCTTGTACGCGTTGGCCACGCCCCGGATGTCCGGGTAGGGCTTGGAGGCGAGCTTGGTGACGCTCGCATAGCGGCCTCCCGATGCGGGGATGCGCTCCTTGAGATCGGCCAGGATCGCTTCGGTTCGGGTGCGTTGCGTCTTGGCGAAATGGATGCCCAGGACCATGGCCTTCACCAACCGCTCGCCCAGCCCCGGCCGTTCCCGGAGCACGTTCATGCCGGTGGTGATGGTCGGTCCGTTGATCATGGGCAGGGGCTCCAGAGGCAGCACGTGCAGGCCCGCCCGTTCGTAGGCGTCGGTGTTCCCGGTCACCAGTGCGGCATCGATCCGGCCGGCCTCGAAGGCGTCCGGCAGCACGTCGCGCAGCGCGTGCGTGTCCTCCGCCAGGGGGACCCACTCCACGTCGTCCAGCTTCAGGCCCGCCCGCATGATGTACAGCATGTGGTTGCCGCGCGGATGATGGTAGCCGCCCGCGGCATCGCGGATGGCGGTGTCGCCGATGCGGGCGCCCTCGATCTCGGACAGGGACCGGACCGGCTTGCGCGAGATCAGGCGGTCGTTGACGCTGTTGCCCGGCGAGGCGATGGAGACGATGGGTTTCCCTTCCGCCACCAGGGCATAGGGCGAGATGTGATTCCCGGATACGAAATCGATCTCGCCCGCGAAAAGGGCCTTCTCGGTGGTGGCCGAGCTGTTGCAGAACTCGAAGCTCGTGACCTCGATGCCGACTTCCCGCCAGATCCCGGCCTCTTCGAGAACTTCCCAGATGGGTAGATGGGTGGGGGAGCGGTAGATGCCGCGTATGCGGGTGGGTTCGGGCTCACTCATGGCAATGGGTCCTTTCCATAGGCTTGTGCAATGTGACGCCCTGACGTTACGGGCCGTTCTTCTCCGTGACCATGTAAACCGTGACTTTACTGCCCAACTTGGCTGATCCACAAATTGTGGACACGTTATGGGTCCCCGTGACTTCGGCCGCCTGTGCATCTCCGCACGCGATCGGGCCGGCGGTCATTCCTGAGGGTGGGATCAGACTCGGCCGGGTCCCTCCGATAGACGCCGCCTGTATCTGGCCAAGTCCTCTGGGGTCACTGCGTGTGGCGGCACCAGTTGATAGTGCTTCTCTGAAATCACCTTTAAGCCATCCTCCTCCTGCTCGAACTCGAAAAGCGCCACCAGATCATCCTCCATGAGTTGGGTTCCAACAGGTCGACAAAGCAAAGAGGGCAATTTGTCGGCACACAGCGCGATGTCCTGTTCAATTTGAACTCTATTCAGTTTATCTTTTCCACCTTTGGCCTGGACGGGCACCACGTACTGGCAACCGCCCTTGTCTACACCGACGTAGATTTCATCAGTCTCGACTTGGCCCATACCAGGGACGGTCGTGCGGAGATGATTTTGGAGCGAGTAGCATGCGATTCCAAGAAAAATATCAACCAACCGATTGTAGCGGACACGGGCCAGAACCGCCTGCTCGTCGCCAAAGGCATACTTGGCGATCATTCCCGGAGTTGAGTCCGGTATCTTCGTGACCGCAAGGTTCGGGTTGGGCGTCAGCGGCGCGTCGCTGACCAGAACGAACCGGTATTTGCTCCGTCCCGCTGGACGGATGATCCAGGTTTTTCCGGTAGGTGCTTTCTCCAGAATGCTGGCAGGAAGGTCTGCTCTGTAACGGAAGGTATAGAGCAGATCGCCTAGATTCTTGGGCAGGCGGACATTCAACTCGGATGCGAACGCGACAATATCGTCTCGCTGGAAGTCCACCTCATGTTGTCCGGTCTCATACTTGGCGTGAAAAATCGCCTCGATAATCACTGCATACCTGTTCTGGGTAGGAATAGGAGTCCCCTTTCGATCAGGTGCCAGGCCATTCCAGCAAGACAACCTCTTCGCGAAGTTGCTCGCCGGTAACCGTTGACGGTCTTGTCCGAAACAGGTCGATCCCAGTGACTTTATAATTCAGCGACTGGGCCAGATCGGCCAGCAGCTTTCCAGTGCGGATCATGACTCTCAGATAAGATGCCTGGTCGCCGACGACGTAGGCGAGCCTCGCCCCTGGTTTGAGTACAGGCCGGAGGGAAGCAAGATGTCGTACCATACCACCGAAGTAAAGTCGGGTCACCCTTGGGTACAGGCGTTCGAAGCCGGAGTTTTTGCGCAATGCAATACGACGCTGTTCAATTGCGTCAGCTATGTTCCGTATTGCGACGTTGTCGGCGATCTCAAGATCGTCGTTGTCCGATTTATACACGCCTCTTGTATTGGACCTGATCAGGTCCTGTTTCAATGAGCGTAAGTCCTGTCTGTCACGTATCAATCCGAGGACGACGGACTCCAGTCGTGTTGTTCGTGTATAGTCCTTCTCGTTCGGGTACGGCGGAGAAGTAATCACGGCATCGACGGATTTCGGTTCCAAAGCCCGGTCGAGTTTTCGAGCGTCTGCCTTGATGACATCAGCAGGGACGGCTGTCTGATCTTTGACGAGACCAATGTCACTGGCCATTGTCCTTATGCAGTCGTGCCAGACATTCAGGACCGGAGCGTCATCCTTGATCTGACCGACTCCTACCTCCGGACCAAACTTCAAGTTGCCGATGCGATATACAAGGGCGTGCGCAAGGGCGAGGCGTCCACATCGCTGCAGTTGACGCGTGCCGTGACGGTCTATCTCGGCCAAGAGGACCAATGTTTTGTGCAAGGGCAGCGGGCTTATGGAGTCCTTCAACAACAACCTGGACTGACCCGGATCCAGTCCTTGCATTGGGATCTCCGAATTTTTCCTTGATGCAAACAGTGGGAGGCTGTCCCATTCGTCGATGCCGTGTTGCATCAGAGTCTTCTTGGCTGCCGCTACAACCTGATCCGCGTAGCCTGAAAGCCCAATGTGGTCTACTGTCCAGTCGATTTTCACCGAACTGGCAAAATATGCCATGGGGTTCGATTCTATCCCCACGCTACGGATGCCGAGCTTCTTGCATTCGATCAACGTTGTGCCGGTTCCGCAGAACGGGTCGAGCACCGTGTCGAAGCGGTGAACACGAAACCGTTCGAGGTAGCCTCGGACGAGGTGGGGTGGGAACGACAGAACGAATCTGTACCAGTCGTGGACTGCTCTGTCTTTGGGCAGTACCTTGTTTGGGTCGTGTCGAGCGCGGGCGCTATCAGTGAGGGTCTCTGTTGACATCGGCATCTGCACCGTAATCTTCTCCGGTCCGGACGTTAGTGTACCAACCGGGTCCTTTGCTTCTCAATGGCCCGGCCGCCTCAACCCTCGTCCTCCTCGCCTGCCAGAGTCCGGTAGTAGCGCCACGAGGAATCCGTCGCGTTGCCGCGCTTGCGTTTCAAGCGGGTGATGACCGCGATTTCTTCGTCGGGGATGGGATGGGGGGTTCCCAGCAGCGACGCGCGGTAGTTCATCTCGGCCAGCTCGTTGAGCTTGATGGCGGTGATGGTGGCCTCCTCGACGCTGGGGCCGGCGGTGGTGATGCCGTGTCCGCGCATGAGACAGGCCGGCTTGTCCCCCATGACCTGGGCGAACTCCTGTCCGAGCTCGTCGTTGGACACCGTGATGCTCCGTTCGTAGGTAGGGATTCCCTGCATCAGCAGCCGGATGCTGGTAGGATCGTAGGCGCCGTAGATGGGCAGTAGCGGCTTGCGGCAGATGGTGAAGAGCACGACGGTGGCGGGATGGATGTGGATGACGCTATGCACGTCCGCCCGGCTCCGGTAGAGCCAACTGTGGATGTAGACTTCCTGTGGCGGGTCCAGCTCGTCCGATCCCTCCAGCTTCTTGCCGTCCCGGTCCACCAGGATCACGTCCCCAGGCCGGGTGAACCGCACGCCCGTCTCCGCGGGACCGCGGGCGCGAATCCAGAACGTATCCGTACCCGCCACCCGGGCGCTCACGTGTCCGCTGGTGCTCTTGGTCAGGTCGAGCTTGCCGAGGATCCGCGAGGACAGTGCCACCAGGGCTTGCCGTTCTTCTACCGCATCCATCCGGTCCAGTGTCGAGTGTGCAACATTGCGTGTCAAGGGGTGTATCCGCAGGCGCGGTGGATGCCGCGCACGGGAGTGCGAACGAGCGATGGGTGACGGACGGCGCGCCCGCTATTGGTTGGCGGCGCTGCGCAGGCGCTTCTGCGTTTCGGGACCCCGCAGGGACTGGGCCAGTCTGGTGTCGAGCATCCGGTTCTCGGCCGGGTCCCGGACCACGCCCTTGGGGTCTTCCCCCGCTTCGACCCGGTCCATCTCCCGGTTCATGAGCTCTCGCAGCATGACGATGCCGCGATCCGATGTGGCCAGCCGCTCGGTGGTGCGGTCGGCGATGGGTCCCTGGGTCTCCCAGGCCATGTGGTCCTGGCACTGGACCTCGTCCAGGCGGAAGCGGGCGAAGGGGTGCAGCTCGTCGGGCGGGTCCTTGTACGGCGCGATGTACTCCACCTCGGGCTCGTCCTCGTCCTCGATGCGGCCGTCCTGGCTGGCGAAGAAACGGACGAAGAAGATCCGCGTGTGGGTATCGTCCATGGGCACCCGGATCTGGGTGGAGTTGGCCTGCCGCAGGATGTTGGGGAAGATCAGCGGGTGCTCGTCGCTGTGGCCGCTGGCGTAAACCCGGTGCTTCATGATCCCCAGCTCGAACTCGTAGAAGTCGAAGCTGGCCACGTCGTCGGTGAAGCCCCGGGTGACGTTGACCGGGGTCCGCTCCCGCAACGCGGTGTCCTGGTGCAGCACCTGGAGATGCGCCGGGTCCACGGAGTTCTCCATGGCCTGGAACCAGTTGCAGTCCAGCCGGGGCTGAACGAAGATCTTCCGCTTGCCGTCCCGGCGCGCCCAGACGTCGTAGTTGGGGATCAACGGTTGCGGTTGCGGCCCCATGTAGGTCCAGTAGAGCCCGATGAAGCGCTGGACGGGATAGGCCTTCTGCTTGACCGTCAAGTGGAACCGGCTTTCACGGGGCTCGGCCGGCGTCTCGAGGCAGTTGCCCTCCACGTCGTAAAGCCAGCCGTGGTACGCGCAGGCGATGCCGCGCTCTTCGACCCGTCCGTACGATAGCGACACGCCGCGGTGGGCGCAGCGGTCGTCGATGAGTCCCACCCGTCCGCCAGCGTCGCGGAACAGCACCAGGTTTTCCCCGAGGATGCGGACGAACCGGGCGGGATTCTCTTCGGTGAGATCCCGGGCCACGGCAACCGGCAGCCAATAGCGCCGTAGCAGGTTGCCGGCCGGCGTTCCCGGGCCGACCCGGGTCAAGCGATCGTTCTGTTCCTGTGTCAACATGGCTCGCAGCTCCTTTGCGCCCGTCAGAAGGGGCATGGCGCCTGGTGCTCCAGGCGGATCTCTCGCTGTTCCTTCGACGACCGCAGCATGGCCAGGCAAACCTCCAGGGTCGCCTTGCCCCAGCTTCCGTCCGGGAAGACCGGCCGTTCCTCGACGAGGCCGGCGCGGAGCTCCATGAGCTCGGCCGCACGTCCGTAGCGCGGCCCGCAGGGCACTTGCTCCCGGCCTTCCTGGGTGTAGAGGTAGAGGCCGTCCGGGGATTGGCGTATCACTCCCCGCTCGCAGCTCACGATGGTGAGGCCGAAGAAGGGCTGGTGCATCCGGTCCCCGGACGGAGCCGTCTTCGCGGCGAGCTGATACTTTTCCTGCGCGGCGATGGGACCGGCAAGCCGTTCCTCCCCGCCTCGCCGTTCCACCCGGTACCCTCCTTCACCGATGTCCCAGGTCAGCTCCGTCACGTCGAAATAGCCGTAGCCGTTGAAGCTCATGCTGGCAACGGCGCCGTCCTCGAAATCCAGCATGGCCGCGAAGTTGCCTTCGGTGTCGAAGTTAGGGTCCCACCGCCCCGTGACCGCGCGCACGCTCCGGACCAGCCCGCCGCCCAGGCACCGGACGATGTCGGTCTGGTGGGGACCCTGACGGTACACCAGCCCGCCGCCCTTCTCGGTGTCCACCTCGGAGGCGATTCGCGGCCGCTGGAGCCAGTTGTTGTAGTTCATGGTCTGGATGTGGATGACCCGGCCCAGCCGTCCGGAACTGATGATCTCGCGCATGCGGCGGACCGGCGGATCGTACACCTTGGAGTGGCCCTGCAGCAGCTTGACCCCGTTGCATGCGGCCGCGGTCACCATGCGGTCCGCCTCCTCCAGTGATACCGCCATGGGCTTCTCGGTGATGACGTGCTTGCCGTGCTCCGCGGCCATCACCGTGTGCTCGGCGTGGAATACGTTGGGTGTGGCGATCCAGACCGCGTCCACCGCCTCGGAGCGGCACATGTCCGCGACGTCATCGAATACCGCCGCCCGGTGTTTCTCTGCAAACGCTTCGAGGGCCTCGGTACGGACGTCCGCCCCTGCCGCGAGCTCTACCCCGGATGCCTTGTGGATCACCGAAAGGATCTGGCGCGACGCCGCTCCGAGTCCGGCAATACCGAGTCTGAGACGTTTCAACCCAACCCTCCGAAAGTACGCTGGCTAACCGCCCTTTAATCAGAGGGTCTTCAGGCTGTCAAGATAAGTCCAGGTCGAGAGGGGTCGGGTGGTTCGCGTTTGAGGAACTGGTCGGGATAACCGCCGCAAGCCTCAAGACGGCACGGGGCTGTTCGTCGACGGCTCAGCGCGCACGCCTGCAAGACGGTCGTTGATGGCAACGGCCAGTTCCCATCCGTAATTTCTCGTATTGTCGGTAACGACCGTCGTTGCTCCTGTCGCTTCGACAAACGCAAGGGTCTCCTCGAAATCGGCATGGTTGGACAGAGCGACGCTGTAGGACCGACTTGAAAATTCCATCAGCGGATGATCGGTGCCGACCGTAAAGAAAGCACTGCACTTGACGCTTGTTCCTTCGATCAACTCCTTGTCGAAGCCGTCACCCTTGGAATACAGCCGGATATAAGACCGCTCTCCTATGGCAAACCGTCCAGCCTCCGAGTCGAGGGCATCTAAAGCACCCACCGCGAATCCGTGATCCTGATACACTTTGATTTCCCGCATTAGGCGCTCGCTGGCCAAGATCGGAACGTTGACATTGCCCGCAAGAACGTGCAGCACGCGCTCGATGGTTCCCCTGTAGGCGCTGATGTGAACGGAGCCATAGCGTAGGCGCTTAGACACCACTTCCAAGAGACAGTCCTCGGCCTCCGATTGGCTGTATCGGCGAATACTCCTCGGACTCCCGTAGGTACTGTCCACGACGAGTTGGTCAACCTGTATCACATCGTCGAGAGGCCAGCCGAAGTCCCCGGAATAGCCGCACCGGGTGCCATCGGGCAACTCGATTGCGACCTGGCTCGATCCAAGCATGTGGCCAGACGGCAAAAGGGTCAGCGTGGAGCCATCATCGAGGGGGTATTCGCCGCCGCGAGGGATCGGTATGAGGTTGTCGCGGTATTCCAGATCTGCATCGCGCTCGGCGATAAGAAGTTCGCGCGTCTCCGGACTCATGAATATGTCCTGCTGGCCCTTGCTCTTGTTGAAATCGCCCATGTGGTCGTCGTGGACATGCGTCTGGACCCGAACCGGACAACCGTCCGCATAGCCGTCGCACACGATCTTTGATCCGAGGCTCACCCCGCCGCTTCCAAAGACGTCAACGGCCGGGCGTGCCATTATCGACAATCTCCGAGATGTGGGTTCGAAGTCGGGCTTCAATGGTTTCCTTGCCGACTTCCCGCATGGAGGCGTTGAAATCCTCGTCCCCGACGAGCGTGAATAACCTGGGTCCAAGACGGCCGCTCGCGCCGTGGAGACCCAACCGTTCGATCCCGGATGCCAGGATCGAGTCCCTCGCAACCTGTGTGAGCTTGACGAGTTCCGCGACACTCTCCCCGGCTACCGCACCGATAAAAACATAGCGTTTCTCGATCGTTGGGCGCATGCCCAGGACTTCTTCTATACACGCATCAACGGTTCGCCCCGAGCGTTCCCGGAGTTGTGCGACCTGCCGAATCTCCTTGCTGTTGAGTCCCTCCGAAAGAATGGCATCAGCAACGACGTGCTGATCTCTACCGTCTCCGAGCCGCGCCAGTTCCACAGCGGACGTAAAACCGATGAAGCGCTTGCCGGCACCCCAGTCAACTAGGTGCCGGAGATCGTCGGGCAAGTCCAGAATGCGCAAAAAACGACCGATGTGTCCTGTCCCGTCGAGTTGGATAGCCTTGGCGCAATCATCCAGGGAAACCCCCGCGTCACGAGCCTTGCGGAGGAGAGCACCTACCTCGATCGGCGACAATGGGCGCCCCTTCTTGTGCGTTCCATAGCCCACCGACATACGCAAACGCCCAAGCTCCAGGGCACTCAAGCCGGTCAACATTCGTTCTATTCCTCAAGGAAGCCGCGGCCAACGAGAGCCTCTTCGATGAGTGCCGCCGCTGCCTCATCCTGATTGGTGCCTTCTTCTTTCGCAAACTTCTGGAGTCCCGCGTGAACGTCCTGCGTCACTGTCGCCATGATTTGCGTTACCTTCGCCCCGGTCTTCGCGTTCTCGATCACTTCGTCAACTGGTCTGTCCGGATGCTCCCTACGCTCCTTGGTAACCTTTTTGCGCTGGACGCCCGTCATTGGTGCCATTTCCTGCGCGAGCTCGACAGCGACCTCCGCGTCCGGAATCCCGTTGTCGTCGTTAGCCGCATCCTGGGCCCTTAAGGCCACGTTGACATCGACCGCTCCATCGTCGACCATCTTCTTCAATTCCGGCAGCAACCGCGGATACTTCACGTAGTCCTGAACCTTCGTCCGCGGCAAGCCTGTGGCCTTGACCACATCGACGACACTTCCGTAGATGTTGTACAAGTACAAGATTCCGTCCTTTAGATCCTTGCCGGAGAGTTGACGGCGGATCAGGTTCTCGGTGATCGAAATCGCTTTTGCCTGACCTTCGTCAACGCGCTCGTCGAGGACTGCGGCGGGAATGACCTCTCGCCCGAGTTGCTTGTGCGCCAAAAAGCGTCTCTGACCCGTGAGTATTTCCCACTTCTGGGAATCTCTTGCGGCGCAGACGACGATCGGTTGTAAAAGCCCCTGAGCCTCAATGCTCATCGCCAAGTCTTCAATCTCCTTGCCCGGACTCTCAGTGCGAACCTGCCCCTTTCCGATTACCAGATGGTCAAGAGGGATGTCGCGGTATTCAACAATCTTCGCCATGACGTCAGTCCTCCTTCATTTCCTGCGTCCCGGATATACATCTCCCGTCGAGATCTCAAGAATTTGCATTAACTCCCTGACGGTAAAGCGTCGAGCAAATGTCTCAGGAGCCTCGACCACGTCTTCGAACGTGCACTCCTTTTGGTCGAGTATTTCCGCAATACGTTCTTCAATCGAGTCAGTGACCAGGAATCGAACCACATGCAGAGGTTCGTCACGGTCAAAGCGGTGCGCCCGATATACCGCCTGCATCTCAACCGCGGGGTTCCACCACCGATCAAAGAGAACAACATGTGTTGCCTCCCCTAGATTGAGGCCGACCCCGCCTGCTCGTAGCGATACCAGAAGCAGACGAGGCGCTGCTTCGTTCCTGAACCGGTCCATGACTACCTGACGCTCGGCATTCGACATCGCCCCCATCAGAAGGTCGTGTGGAAGCACGACTCTGTCCGAAACCCATTGCAGCGTCTCGACGAACTGTGAAAATACGAGAATCCGGGCCTGGTTTCCTGCCCCCTCGGAAATCTCCCGCAAGGCATCGAGCTTCGACGACACGTTGGCTTCAGAGTCGAAATTGCAAACGATCTTCAGACGTGTGATGAGACCGAGCAGAACGGCGCCGGCGTCTTGAGAGGTATTCGCGCCCACCTGTGTCCGACGGTTAACCCATAATTCGTCATATCTCGACCTTTGAGGCGGTGTAAGGTCGAGCCTGATGTCTTGCAAGATGACGGGCGGCAATTCACCTCGAACGTCGGCCTTTCTGCGCCGCAGCATCATCGATCCCAGCGTTGCCGCCAGTCGTCGGCCGGCAAGGTCCGATCGAATCGACGGATCCAGAAACCCGAGGATTGCCGTGACGTCGCTGGTACTATTTTCCAGCGGAGTTGCCGATAGCGCCCACGCGCATTTGCGCGGTAGCAACCGACATGCCAAGGCGGTGGCGGAGTGTCTGTTCTTGATCCGCTGAGCCTCGTCGAGAAGAACCACGTCGAAGCTGCCCGACGGAATACAATCAAGACCATCTTGGCGGATTTGTTCGTATGAGCTCACGAGAACGGGTATCGGCAGTAGATAGAATGCCTTGCGCTCGCGCGCGTTGCCTTGTACACGCCGCACAGTCAGTGACGGAACCCAGGTCGCGAGCTCCGACATCCAGTTTGTCGTCAACGAAGCAGGCGCGACGATCAAGGCTCGGTTCATCCCATTCCGGCCGCTCAAAAGCAGAGCAAGCGCTACCGATGCCTGGACAGTCTTTCCTAACCCCATTTCGTCGGCGAGAAGCGCCGAACGAGACCGATAAAGGAACGCAACGCCCTCCCACTGGTAGTCGTGGAGCGTTCCCGGCACGCCAAGCCAGTCCTCTGCGCGGCGACGAAGCTCAAGCGCATCATCCATCAACAGGCACTCCCGCCGTCGGCACCCCCCTCAAACGACATCACGGACTACACATGGATTCCAAGTCAATTGGTGACACGAGACAGGATGAGCGCTTGCGAGCCTGCTTTGGATACATGCACGCCGGCACCTGACCGGAGAGGTCTTCACCGCGCCTTCTTGAGAGAGAATGACCATGTCACCGCGGCCTCTCTGGCCAGCCTTCGCGACCGCTCATCGACGGCATCGGGCGTCCAGTCGTCGTAGTCGGCGGCCAAGTTTCGTGGCATCAGCAGCGTGCTAGCAGCGAAGGCACGTTTCTTGGCCGCGAAACTGCGGTTGTATTCAGCACTCGACCGGTTTTCCCTTATCGGAACCACCAACATGTTACCCGGCCGATAGACCCACTTCTCCGCATCGCTTTCCCTGAACCCGGACCAACCCCTCCAGTGTACTTCTGACTGTGGCAGTACATGCTCGACGCTACACCTGTCTTCTCGTAAAGCGTCAGAACCTACCTGGTTTCTGGCATTTATAGCGAAGAGGTAGCGAAGAGCCTTCTTGTTATCGCGAAACTCCACTTCGGCCATACGCTGCACGAAATTAGAGTTGTTGATAACGCTCCATTCGTCGTTGCTCTCCAGTTCGTCCATGATTTCGAGCGACGCCAGATCGGAGCCTTCGAATACCTCCTTGGCGTAGTTCGCGAAGGCGGCCTCAAATCTCGAAGGCTCGAATTTCGGAGCGATGAACGCGGTCCTCATAACGAATGACGTGAGGTTCTTCAAGCTGCGTATGACAACGAGCTTGGTTTTCCTCTTCTCATTGCCATCGGCTCCCGCAATGAGCCGAAACAGCAGCGCGAATACGAGGGGATGTGATACTTTGTATCTCTGTAATTCACCCAACAAGACGGTCAGGCTTCGCTTACCCGGACCCGTAGGCAAATTCTGATCGAGACTCGGGCTGACCCTTGAAGAGGTGATGGTGCGGAACAGTTCGGTGCTTTCTCTACGTCCCAAACCCTCCACAAGACGAAAAATATAGTCGGAGGGATCAGGGCTTCCCGCGGCCCTCTCGATACGAGCCCGGGCATCCCGATAGAAACGGGTCTTTTGAAGATAGCCATAGCGGCATTGCAGATAGCAACGAAAGTATTCCTGCACTTTACTCGCGTTGCCGCCGATTACGCGAGTGTCCTCCAGATTGCGATGTACCGTTTCACGGCGCGTCGTATCGTCTGGTTCCGAAAAATAGGAATACAGCCGGTTTCGTATAAGATCGACATCATCGAGAGGTTTGCCGCGTGCATTAAGCGCCTCGAACACGGAATTTGCGTCGACGTCACTTGGTATATCGAGTACGGATACTTCCACCCTCTCCATGAGGAAATCGAAGAAGTCCTCCATCGTCGATCTGCTCATGGCTTCGACAAAAATGTCGATGCCGTTCCAAGCATTGGTGAGCAATCCGTTGGTTCCAATGTCCTGTCCGCGGACAATCTGGACGTATTTTGACTTATCGCTCCTCGGTGGATCTATCCTTGGATCGTATCTCGAAGCGTCCGTTAGCTGCGAAGTCTGGTTTTCGGGGCGGTCGAACAAGGCTCTTAGCGCAAGAGTCTCGCGGCCGCTGTCCGGCGGCCGCTGTCTCGCGAACCGTCTACAAAACGCTGCAATGAGCAGCGACAGGGTGATTAGGCGCTGTTGACCGTCGTTAATCGTCCGTGGTGCGACAGCCGAAGGCCTGACCAGCATGATGGAGCCGAGGAAATAGCAGGTCTTGCTGGCGTCGAGAGCCTCCTTGAGGTCGGAGAGGAGTTCCTCAACCTGTTCCCACTTCCAATCATAATAGCGCTGGTGCCAAGGGACTTCGAAGCGCCCGGAGTACAGGATCTCCGAGACGAGATATACTTGGGAAGTGACCTTGGTCATGCCATGGCTCCGGCGGGGTCCGGTTCCGTGGTCTCGGAGACACTGCGTTCGAGCGCTTGCCGTGCGTCTTCGCGGATTTCGTCTCGCCACCAGATGTCTTCAATGGAGTCGATTTCCGCAGGTAAGATCAACGATTCTCCAATCCGCTTTTCGAGGGTGCGGAGCCTTTCGAGTATCGCGTGCCGTACTGTCAAGGTGAAGGGGCCGAAGACGAGGGAACCGTCGTCCCTTTGCTTCGCGTTCCCATCTCTCCGAACCGGCAGGCGATTGGCGTTGTCTTCCCGGAGGGTGATCAGCCACTCTCGGAAATCGAACAGAGCCTCCATCTTCTCGGCCTCGGCATGCCCGGAATCGATCAGGCCGCGCAGGCTGCGATCCTTCTTCACGACCGTGCAGGTCCAGCACCCGAAGCGGGGCGACGAGCTGCCGCACGAAGGCGCCTGCTCCCTGGTCATCACCAATGGACATTCTCCGCCGCCGGCATTGCGGTAGAGCGTGATAAGGCGACGGTGAGTCCCGCCCCATGGGGGTCTGCGCTGCATGAGCGTCATCCAGACGTCGTTGTCGTCCAAGTCCGATAGCGGAGCGAACATCCGACAGCCATCCACCGCGCCGTGCGGATTCATCCGATCGGCGGAGACCTTCCGCCGGTCCATCGTCCGTTGACGGTTCTGAGATTCAGCGCGGCGCGTGCCCACGAGGAGAACGGAGCCTCTGGTATCCTGCGTCATCCGTTCCAATAGCCGCGTGGTGGGCAAGATCTTCATCCTGTCCGTGCACCACCGAAAATTCCTCGTCGGCGGAATATACCCGCGACCGATGACGTTGACCCAGAAGGTCTGGTCGATGCAGGGTTCGGTGATATGCGTCTCGATGGGTAGACCGCTCTCGTCCACCGCCTTGTCGATCATCTCCAAGGAGTCCCGGAGATGGCGGATGACCAGGGGCGACTCGACTAGGGTGTCGTTTCCGACGACGAGCACCGGCCGTTTCCGCTCTTCGGCAGGTAGCTCCGCGACGGTCTCCCAGACCAACTGAAGCAGGAGAGTGGAGTCTTTCCCGCCGGAGTAGGCAACGACCCACGGGTGGCGGTGCCTCTTGCCGTATTCCTTCCGAAGCACACACCGGACGGCCTTGAGGCGGTCCGGCAGGGTCACGATAGCGTTGTTCGGATCTGCGGATGCGGTCATCGTCCGATCCTCCGTAGGGCCGTCACCGTTTTCCGGACCAACTGTCCCGCGCGGTCGATTTCCCTGGCCGTCGTAAAGCGGCCAAAGCTGAACCGTACCGAGGACAGAGCCCGGTCCGTATCGTAGCCGAGGGCAAGCAGCACGTGCGATGGCTCGATCTCGGCTGAGGTGCAGGCGGAGCCCGAAGAAATAGCGACACCGCCAAGAGCAACCATCAGCGCTTCCGCTTCGACGCCGGCAAAGGAGACGCTGAGAATACCGGGAACACGGTGCTGCCGGTCACCGTTGACTTCGACCCCCTCGATCCGGTCAACATGGGCACAAAGCCGACGGTCCAGTGCTCGAACATGCTTCGCGTCGGTCGTGCGGCGCTGCCGCACGAGTCTGGCGGCATGGCCCATGCCCGCGATCTGGTGCGTGGGAAGCGTACCCGAACGCAGACCTAGTTCCTGCCCGCCTCCGTGAATCTGAGGAACCAACTCGGCGCGGAGGCGCCCGCGAACACGGAGTGCGCCGACCCCCTTCGGTCCGTACATCTTGTGCGCGCTGATGGATATCATATCGGCAGCCGCGATGTCTTCCATAGAAAGCCGCGCCGCACCCTGGACCGCGTCCACGTGAAGCAGGGCTCCGCACTGGCGGACGAGAGGTTCCAGGGCGGCAATGTCCGTGACGGTTCCGGTCTCGTTGTTCACGTGCATCAAGGACACCACGATGGTACTCGGCCGCAAAGCTTTCGAGAGGTTTTCTGCCGTAATGGTCCCGGTGCCGTCAGGTTTGACATGGGTTGTCGCAAATCCCTGCGTCTCCAGCCAAGCAGTCGAGTCCAGGACGGCCCGGTGTTCCAGCGCGGACGTCACAATGTGGTCGCCGCACTCCTGACGAGCGAGAGCAGCACCCTTCAGGGCGAGGTTGATGGCTTCTGTCGCGCCGGAAGTCCAGATGATCTCTTCGGGTTGCGAGAACAGCAGCGAGGCGACCTCCTGGCGGGCGCTCCCGACAGCTTCCGACGCCGCGTGGCCGAAGGCATGAGTTGCCGACGCGGGATTCCCGAAGGCGCCGTCCACCGTGAGGAAATCGTTCATCGTGCGAGCGACCGCGGGGTCCACCGGCGTCGTCGCCGCGTAATCGAGATAGATGGCGTCCCGATTCGCGCACTGCGTGGCCGGACCGGAAATGGCACAAGATATTGATGAGTCGGCCTGTAGGAGAGGCATGTCGGTCATCAGGGTCTCCCTCGGAAGGCCATAGGCGATTATACTAGCATAATCCGGGCCAACCGCGTTAACCGGACCCGGTAGTGCCCAATTTCGTCGAGCTGTCGAGAATCTGTCGGTTCCCCTTCCAGACCCGTTCATGGGTGAAATACCGGAGGCGGGAACCCCGCGTCTCCTGGCGCAGACCGAGAGCGTAGCGCCACAGCGGGTCCTGAAGTGAGTCTTGGCGAATCGTGGGATGGGCTCGAAACTTCTCAAAAGGCGACGTTGAACTTCAATCTGCCATGGAGGTCTCATCATGTACACAAGAGCTTCGAAGATTGCCCTCGTCTGGGCGGTTGCGTTGTTCTCTTCACTCGTGGTGTTCAACAACGTGACCGATTACGGCTCGAACTATCAGTTCGTCGCCCACGTGCTCAAGATGGACACGACCTTCCCCGATAACCGAGGTATGTGGCGGGCCTTGGATTCCTCCTTCATTCATCACACGCTGTATGGTCTCATCATCCTGATAGAGGCGGTGGTCGCGGTCCTGTGTTGGCTGGGTGGCTGGCGTCTGTTCCGCTCCATCCATGACCCGGTGGACTTCAATCGGACCAAAGGCATCGCCATCCTCGGGCTGACCTTGGGGATTCTCCTGTGGTTCTCCGGGTTCATCACCATCGGCGGGGAATGGTTCCTGATGTGGCAATCGGACACGTGGAACGGACAACAAGCCGCGTTCCGTTTGGTCGTCGTCCTGGGAGTCACCCTTCTATATCTCGTGCAACCGGATGACGAGAAGCGTGCCTGACGACATGAGGATTGAGATGTGATTGTTCGAGAGTCCGGAGTCAGGTTCCAGGATGATGTTTGAAATCCCGCCACCCGTCAACGGTTTGAAGGGATGGCGTTGGGGTTTCTGGTTGCGATTGCTCGATCAAGGTGTCGAAAAAGTATCGAAGGGCTCTCCGGTGCGGACTTCGCCGGTGCCCAGCAGGCCACCGGTCTCGTGTCTCAGGCGTTTGAGGCCCCGCTCGAAGTATACCGGGTCGACCTCGATGCCGACGCTGTTCCTGCCGCAGGCCGCGGCGGCAACCTGCGTGGATGCGGTTCCGGTGAAGGGATCGAGCACTGTATCGCCGACGAAACTGAACATCCGGATGAGTCGTCCGGCTAACGCGACCGGAAAGGGAGCCGGGTGGTTACGGGTGGACGATCCCGGGACATCGGTCCACACCTGCCGAAAGAACTTCTTGAAGCAGGTCTCCGACAGCAGGCTGAGGACCCGCGAGGAAAGAGCCGGTTTACGGTATCCGCCTCCTTTACGCTGCATCAGGATAAACTCGATGTCGTTTTTGATCACGGTGTTGGGCTCGTAAGGCTTGCCCAGGAACCCGCCGGTTCCACGATCGATCTCGTGTGTTGCGTTGGCAATCTTGCTCCATATGATCGGAGCCAGATTGTCGAATCCCAGCCTTCGGCAACGTTCCTGAATGGAAGCGTGTAGTGGAACGACGGTATGGCGGCCGTGATTCTTCCTTCGTGAAAGGCAGACGTCACCCACCACGCAAATGAGCCGTCCACCGGGCACCAGGGCGGTGTGCGCCATACGCCAGACCGTGTCGAGTTGATCGAGGAACTCCTCGTAGTCCTCGATCCAGCCTAACTGGCCACTGGTTCGACGGTATTCCTTGAGGGTCCAGTAGGGTGGAGAAGTGAGCACGAGGTGGACGGACTCCGCGGGCAACGTGACGCGCCGGGCGTCTCCGAGGAGCAACAGGTGTTTCGTCGGAACCTGAACGACAGCGGCTTCGATCGCCGCCATCGCGGATCGGTCTCTGGCAAGCCGCGGAAGGTCGCGCGCCGGGTCGTCCAGACGTCGAAGCGCCTCGGGGACGAACGCGTCGAGCGACAGGTTTGCCGTCATGTCGCCTGTAACCAAGCCTCTGGCCTTCACGCCATCACTAAGCTTTCTGGCGCCGGTAGCGCCGGATCAGCGCGTTGGTGGAGCTGTCGTGGTCCAGGGCCGGCTCCTGCTCGCTCTCCAGCTCTGGAACGATGCGCTGGGCCAGGGCCTTGCCGAGCTCCACGCCCCACTGATCGAAGGAGTTGATGCCCCAGACGGAGCCTTGGACGAACACCTTGTGTTCGTAGAGGCCGATGATCCGGCCGAGGGTTTCCGGGGTCAGTCTTTCCGCCAGGATCGTGTTGGTGGGGCGGTTGCCCTCGAAGGTCCGGTGCGGCACCTGGAAGGCCGGCATGCCCTCGGCGGCCGCCTCCTCCGCGGTCTTGCCGAAGGCCAGCGCCTCGGTCTGGGCGAAAAGGTTGGCCATCAGGAGGTCGTGGTGGTTTCCCAGGGGATTGAGGGTCTGGCAGAAGCCGATGAAGTCGCAGGGGATGAGCTTGGTGCCCTGATGGATCAACTGGTAGTAGGCGTGCTGGCCGTTGGTGCCGGGTTGTCCCCATATGATCGGGCCGGTCTGGTAATCCACGGGCTCGCCGTCCAGGGTTACGTGCTTGCCGTTGCTCTCCATGTCGAGTTGCTGGCAATAGGCGCCAAGGCGCCAGAGATACTGGCTGTAGGGCAGGATGGAATGGGTCTCGGCGCCGAAGAAGTTGTTGTACCAGATGCCCAGGAGACCCAGCAGCACGGGCAGGTTGCGCTCGAAGGGCGCGGTGCGGAAGTGCTCGTCCATGGCGTGGAGGCCGTCGAGCATGGCCCGGAAGTTCGCCGGTCCGACGGCGATCATCAGCGCCAGGCCGATGGCGGAGTCGAAGGAGTACCGGCCCCCGACCCAGTCCCAGAAACCGAACATGTTGTCGGTGTCGATGCCGAACCGTCGTACCTCCTCGTGGTTCGTGGACACCGCGACGAAGTGGCTGGCCACCGCGGCCTCGTCCTTGAGCGCGCCGAGGCACCATTCCCTCGCCGTATGTGCGTTCTTCAAGGTCTCCAGGGTCGTGAAGGTCTTCGAGCTGACGATGAACAGGGTCTCCGCCGGGTCCAGCCCCCGAGTGGTCTCGGCGAAGTCGGTGGCGTCCACGTTGGAGACGAAGCCCAGGTCGAGGGACCGGTCGCTGTAGTGTCGGAGGGCCTCATAGGTCATCACCGGCCCCAGGTCCGAGCCGCCGATGCCAATGTTGACGACGTTGCGGATGCGTTTGCCGGTGTATCCCTTCCATTCGCCGGAGCGGACCCGGTCGGCGAAGGACGACATGCGGTCCAGCACCGTGTGCACGTCGGGCACCACGTCCTGGCCGTCCACCGGGATGCTCTGGCCGCGGGGCGCCCGCAGCGCCACGTGCAGCACCGGCCGCCCCTCGGTGACGTTGATCCGGTGGCCGCCGAACATGGCGTCGATGCGTTCCCGCAGGCCCGTGGCCCGCGCCAGCTCCAGCAGCAGGCTCACGGTCTCGTCGGTGATGCGGTTCTTGGAGTAGTCGAGGTAGAGCCCGGCGTCCTCGACGGTGAAACGCTCGCCGCGGCTCTCGTCTTCCGCGAACAGCGTGCGCAGATGCACGTCCTTGTGCGTGCGGTAGTGTTCGGCGAGGTTCTGCCACGCCGGCAGTCCGGTCAGGCGATGAGTGGCGATAGTCGTATCCTCCGGTTTCAATCCGTCCGGTTCAGCGTCACGGAAACGTCGCCCTTGCTCACGCTGACGTGTCCGAGGTCGGCCCTCTTCGTGAGTTGCTCCACCAGCGCCACCAGCGGTGGGCTTGTGCTGACGTAGGCCCGGGGCGGCGCGGCCGCGCGCATTTCCGCGATCTCGGCTTCGCTCAGCAGCCAGCGCAGCAGCAACTCCTCGTCCGAAACCCCGTCGCCTCCCAGCCTCGCGCGCATCTCGGAGAGGGGCGTCTCCTCCGGCTCCTGCGCCGCGATCTCCCTGGCCCGGGGGCGGTCGAGGATCTTGTCCTTGACGTTGGGGTCCATGAGCCGGCCGCCTTCCTCTCCGGCCCGTCCCAGGGCATAGCGGATCACCTGATCGGTGACCTCCTTGTAGCGGTCCCCCACGATGACGTTCAGCGCCGCCTGGCTGCCCACGAACTGGGACAGCGGCGTCACCATGATGGGATAGCCGAACTCGGCCCGGACGCGGATGGACTCTTCCAGGGCGTGTGGGAACCGGTCCCCCAACCGCACCTTGTCGAGCTGGTGCTGGAGGTTGGAGAGCATGCCGCCGGGCACCTGGTGCTGATACTGGGCGTAGTCGTACTCCACGGGCTTGCCGATGGGGAAGCCCTCGCGCCTGGCGATGGTGGTGAGCTGCCCGGCCACGGGTTCGAGTACAGACTCGTCCACGAGCGGGTTGTAGCCCAGGGCGCGGGCGTTGCGCGCCACGTTGAAGACGTTGGGGTTGGAGGAGCTGTCCGCCAACGGCGGCACCGCGGTATTGACGCTGCGGATCCCCAGGTCCATGGCCTCCAGGCAGCAAAGGGGACCCAGCCCGGTGGTGCAGTGGGTGTGGAGCTCGATGGGGATGCCGTTGCAGTTCTCGTACATCACCGGCACCAGCGTGCGCATGCGCTCCGGCGTGAGCAGGCCGCCGGGATCCTTGAGACAGATGAGCGGCACCTCGAGGGAGGCCGCCTCGCGCGTCTTTTCGGCGAAGTATTCATCGGTGTGCTTGGGGGACACCGAGTAGATCATGTTGATGATGGGCTTGATGCCGACTTCCCGCGAGACTTCCACCTTGCGCTTCCATCCCGCGAGGTCGTTCCACTCCTCGGAGATACGCGCCTCCCGGATGCCGTTGGCGGCCATGCGCTCCATGAACAGGCGGTACATGCACAGCGGGTTGAACTCGAACGTATTGACGCGGCCGGCGATGACCCGGAGCGGCGTCTCGGTAATGCGCTCAGCCACCATCCGAACCCGTTCCCACGGATCTTCCTTGAGCTCCCGCACGCACTTCTTGAGGTGTGACCCGGAGATCAGCTCCATGGCCTCGAAGCCGGCCCGATCCATCTGCCCGGCCACCGAAAGCATCATGCCCGTGGTCATGTTCTCCGCCCACAGGCTCTGGTGCCCGTCACGCAGGGTGGTGTCGACGAAGGTGATGTCCTTGCTGCTCATGGTCGTCCTCCATACATGCACCTGACCTTATTGTGGCGGCGCACAAATCTCAAGTGTCGGGAGCCGTCAGGGCACGCGGGAGTCCAACGCGCCGGAAATTCCCTCTCCGGGACGGTCCCGACAGCGCCTCGCCGTGCGCGTGTTCACGGCGCGAATCCGGTTGACTGGCCCGCTCCAACCGGGATAATCTCGAAACGTATTCCACGGTATCGACGGAAGGAGAGCGATCCAATGGGATGGGTAGACGCCGACGCGCACGTAGTTGAAAGCCCGCGGACGTGGGACTATCTCACGCCCTCGGAGCAGAAGTACCGGCCCTCGCTGTTCGATCCGAACGACGGGACGCAGCGGCAGAACTGGGTCATCGACGGGAAGATCCGGGGGCTGTTCCGGTTTGCCTTCACCGAGGAGGCGCTCGTGGAGCGGTCGCGGAAAATCGGCAGGCAGATGACCACCACCATGGAAACCCGCGACGTGGCCAACGTGGGGGCGCGCCTGGAGCACATGGACGAGTTGGGCATCGACGTTCAGATCCTCTATCCCAGCATCTTTCTGGATCAGTGCACCGCGCGGCCCGACGTGGACGTGGCGCTTTGCGGCGCCTACAATCGCTGGCTGGCGGACATCTGGAAGGAAAGCGGCGGGCGGTTGCGCTGGATGTGCGTGCTGCCGTTCCTCAACATGCCGGATGCGCTGGACCAGTTGCGCTTCGCCAGGGAGAACGGCGCCTGCGGTATCTTCATGCGGCCGCTGGAGGGTCCCCGCAGCGTGGACGACCCCTACTTCTTCCCGGTTTACGAAGAGGCTTCGAAGCTGGACATGTGCATCGGGCTGCACCAATCCAACGGCAACGCCAACGTGGTGGACCTGCTGGCCAACCCCGACGGAACCCGCGATTTCTTCAACCAGTACCGGATCTTCAACGTCGGCGCTTTCTTTCGGCTGGTGAACTCCGGCCTGCCCAAGACCTTCCCGAAGCTGCGGTTCGGGTTCATCGAGACCGCGGCGTCATGGATCCCCTGGGTGGTCTACGAGCTGCGCCGCCGGCTGGACACGGTGGACGACAGGCTGCCGGACGACCTCCTGCAGGAGTACAGCCTGTACGTGACCTGCCAGATCGGCGACGACGTGCCGTACCTGTTGCAGCACGCCGGCGAGAGCACCCTGATGATCGGCACGGACTACGGACACGCGGATTCCTCCACGGAGTTGGAGGCGCTCACCTCGCTCAAGGAGACCGGCGGGATCAGCGCGGAGATGCACACGAAGATCGTGGATGACAACCCACGGGTCTTCTACGGGCTATAGACACCACGGCCAAGGAAGACGCCATGATCGGATATCCTGTCATCGATGCGGACGGTCACCTGACGGAGCCCATGACCGCCTACCGGGAAAGGATCCCCGAGCCTTACAGCTCGGCCCGTGAACTGTTTCCCCAGGACGGATGGGACCGGGACCTGGGGCGCATGGGACATCGGGTGGCGGACCCCGAGCGGGAGCTGGCCGACATCGATGCCGAGGGCATCGACACCGCGGTGCTCTTCCCCACGGCCGGCCTGAGCATCGGCAACGTGCGCGACCCGGCCCGGGCCCGGGTGCTGGCGAGTGCCTACAACCGGTGGCTCCACGAGTTTTGCAGCGCCGATCCCGACCGTATCAAGGGCGTCGGCATCGTGGCGCTTCAGGAAGTCGAGAGCGCGGTGGAGGAGCTGGAGCGGCTGGTGGAGTTGGGCATGGTGGCGGTGCAGGTGCCCACCTACGTGGCTTGGCGCAAGCTCTCGGACCGGGAGCTGGACCCGTTCTATGCCGCGGTGGAGCGGCTGGACGTGCCCATCGCCGTCCACAGCCAGCCGCGGGACGCGGCCGGCACCGACCGGTTCGACAAGTTCCTGGCGATCCATGCCGTGACCCATCCGTTCGAGCAGATGATCGCCATGACCCAGCTCATCTTCGGCGGGGTGCTGGAGCGCTATCCCAGGCTGCGGGTGGGGTTCCTGGAGTCGGGCGCCGGCTGGGTACCGTACTGGATGGACCGGCTGGACGAGGAGTGGGAGAAGCGGGGCGACGTGGAGGCGCCGCTGTGCACGCGCAAACCGAGTGAATACGTACTCGGCGGACGGTGCTACTTCGGCGTGGAGTGCGAGGAACTCACCATCCCCGATGCCATTAGCCACCTCGGCGACCGCTGCCTGCTGTACTCCTCGGATAATCCGCACTGGGACACGGACTGGCCGCACTCGGTGGAGAAGCTGCGCAGGCGTGAAGACCTCACCGGGGAGAACAAGCACCGCATCCTGTGCCGGAACGCCGCGGACTTCTATGGCTTGCCGGTGACGGAGACCGCCGCGGTGCCGGCGCGGACGTAGAAGAGAGAGCGTTGGGGGGTCAGCCCTCGGTGTCCCCCGCGGGCCTGAAGGCTGACCCCAAGAAAAACGTTACCGACGCCCCGGTCTACAGGGTTCCCGAGCTCTTGACCGCAGGCATGTGGACTTCCGGCCCTTCGTCCTCGTCAACCCAACCGCCGCGTTCGGCCTCGTTCAGCACATTGAGGATGGTGTCCACCAGGTTCCGGGCCGACTCGACGCTCAACTCCACGGCCACGCGGGCGCCCGGCCCGTCGGCCTCGTTGACGAAGTCGATGTTGAGGGAGTGCTCCCGGAAGACGTGGTACGGGTGGTCATAGGCCACGTTGGCCTGGTTGACCCGGAACCAGTCCTCCGAGTTCTTGCCGCTACCCTCCATGGCGACCTTTCTGGCGATCATCGTGCACATGGTCGTCTCCTTTCTTCGGAAACGGACGCACGGGTGAGGCCCGGAAACGCTCCGGGCACTGCCCGCGCGCGCTCCGGGCCATCCGGCGGCCCGCCTATGCGAGCCGGTTCGCGAAGAAACCGAGGAGCTTCTTCCAACCGTCCACGGCCTGCTCCTGACGGTAGTTGGGACGGTCGTGGTAGAAGAAACCGTGACCCGCGCCGTCGTAGCGATGAAACTCGTAGTCCTTGCCGTGGTTCTTGAGCTCGGCCTCGTGCTGGTCCACCTGCTCCGGCGACGGGCTCTTGTCGTCGTTGCCGAAGATCCCCAGGATCGGGCAGGAGAGGTCCGCGGTGTAGTCGATGGGGGCAACGGGCTGCTTCTCGTTGAGGTCGTCCTTGCCCGCCACCACGCGGCCGCCCCAGCACTCCACCGCCGCGTCGAAGCCCTGGGCGCGGCAGGCGGTGAGAAACGCATGGCGCCCGCCCGAGCAGGTGCCCCAGATGCCCACCTTGCCGTTGTGGTAGGGCATGGAGCGCAGGTAGTTCATGGCGCCCACCAGGTCGCCTACCACCTGGTCATCGGCCACGCCGCCGTCGGCCCGCACCTTGGCCGCCACGTCTTCCGGCGTGCCGTGGCCGGCGCGGAAGTAGAGATTGGGCGAGAGGGTGGCAAAGCCGTGGTGCGCGAGCCTGCGCGTGGCCTCCCGGTACCACTCGTCCCAGCCGGGCAGATGGTGGATCGCCACCACGCCCGGGAACGGGCCCTTGCCCAGCGGACGCGCGTAGTACGCGTTGATGGTGTCGCCGTTGTGGCCCTGGATGGTGATGGTCTCCGCCAGCATGCCTTCGTATTGATCGGTCTCGTACATGTCCTTACCTCCTTGAGATTTCCTTCCTCCGGATCCGACTCCGGAACGCCGCGACGGCCTCGTCCGGCGTTTCCGTTCGCTGACAGAGCTAATACCAAGGCGCGCGGAAATTCAACCCCGCGTATCTTGACGGGGCGCCGGGACCTTCAGTAGGATGGACCGACAAGGCGTGACCACCGTGCAGGCGCGGGTTTCGAACCCGACCGTGCCGGCAACACGCGACGAGGACACGAAACGACAAGCCAATCGACATACTGCTAGCGCGAAGGAGGACTGCTCATGTACGTCTGTCTATCCCCTGGAGGCCAGTTGCTGACCCAGGGCGAAACCGCTTGCGACAAGCTGCTGGTGGGAACCGTGGAAGGTGTGTTCTCCTTTCACAAGGAGAACGGCTCGTGGCAGTGCGACGCCGTGCACCTGCCCGGAAAGCACGCCAGCTCCGTCATCTTCGAGCCGACGACCCGGACGCTGTTCGTGGGCACCTACGGCTGCGAGATCTACGCCAGCGCCGACCAGGGCCGGACCTGGGAGAAGCGCGACCGCGACATCGGCGACAAGGAGGTCTATTCGCTGGCCACCCAGTTGGTGAGCGGCAAGCCCAGGGTCTACGCGGGCACGCAGCCGGCGCACCTCTACTACAGCGATGACCTCGGCAAGAGTTGGACGGAGTTGCCGGGGCTGCGTCAGGTGCCGGGGGTCGAGAAGTGGACTTTCCCGGGGCCGCCGCATCAGGCCCATGCCAAGAGCATCACGTTCCATCCCACCGACCCGGACATCATACACGTGGCCGTGGAAGTGGGCGGCTTCCTGCGCAGCACGGACGGTGGTCAGACCTGGAGCATCATCGACAACATCAACCCGGACGCCCACCGCGTGTTCGTCCCGTCCAACGACCCGGACAAGCTGTACGGTACGGCGCCCACCACCAACTGCGGACCGGAGGTCACCGCGGGCTTCTGCGTGAGCAGCGATGGCGGCGCCACCTGGAAGAGCATGACGCCGCGGGACTTCCGCATCGGCTACGTGGACCCGTTCTTCGTCCACCCCCAGGACCCCAAGCTGCTGTTCGTGGCCGGGGCGAAGACCGGCCCCGGAACCTGGCGCAAACTCCACACCGCGGACGCCCGGGTGGCGCGCAGCCGTGACGGCGGCGAGACTTGGGACATCCTGGGCGAGGGGCTGCCCGAGCACATCCGCGCCAACATCGAGGGTATGTGCATGGACGCATGGAACGGCGGCTACGCCATCTTCGCCGGCACCACGGACGGCGACGTCTTCTACAGCGACGACGAAGGCGAGCACTGGACCACCATCGCCAAGGGCATCGGTCCGGTGTCCAAGTCCCATCACCACGTCAACCTCGCCCTGGAGGGCGACGCCGCGCATCCCTGAACGGAGTTGCCCGGGCGAGCCCGCGGGATGATCGACAGGGCTGCCGCGGCCGGCAACGGCGTCGGCCGCGGCAGCCTGTCGGGTCTCGCGGGTCGCCGCCACGATACACCACACCGGCGGGAACCCGCCCTTGGTCATCCTTTCCTACGTTCGGATTGCCGTCCTGAGCCTGACGCTGCTGCTTCATCTGTTGGCCGGCGAGGGTTTCGGGAAGCTCTTGCGGGGTTGGCGCCGGGGCAGGCCTGCCGTGCGTACCCTTGCCATCGCCGCCAGCGGCCGGCAGATAGCCGCCGACCTCTATGCCGTGCAGGATGGACGGCCGCATGCCGGCCTCCTCATCACCCACGGGGTGCTCGATACCGGCAAGGACGACCCGCGTCTGGCGGCGCTGGCAAGCGAACTGGCCGCCTGCGGGTTCGCCGTCCTGGTACCCGAGTTCGACGGCCTCAAGTCCCTTCGGCTGGAGATGGAAGAGTCCGAAGACATCGCGGCGGCCTTTCGCTTCCTGCTTTCGCAGGAGGAGGTGGACGAAGACCGCGCGGGCCTGTTCGGCATCAGCTTTGCCGCAGGTCCGGTCCTGAAGGCCGCGGCAGACCCGTCCATCCGGGAACGGGTGAAGTTCGTGGTGTCCTTCGGCGGCTACTACGATACCGTCAACGTGGTCCGTTACCTGACCACGGGCCGGGACGAATATCGTGGCCACCGGCACGTCCAGCCGCCGGAGGCCTACGCGCGGTACGTATTCGTCAAGAACGTCCTGACCCGCATGCCGGAAGGGAACGATCGGACGTTGCTGACCGGCCTGCTCGACGCTATCGAACGGGAGGCCAGCGCCACGGAAACGGATGCGCCGGCGTTCTCGCCGGACCAGCTCACGGAAGGCGGACGCGCCGTTTACGAATTGATCCACAACCGGGACCCGGACCGGGTCCGGAGTCTGATGGAAGCGACCGAGCCCAACGTGCGGGACTATCTGGAAGGCCTTTCCCTGCGCACGATAGTCCCACGAATCAAGGCGCGGCTGCTCATCGGCCACGGCGACACCGACCCGCTGATCCCCTCGACGGAGAGCCTGCGGCTGGCCGACGCGTTGCCGGACCCGCCCCGCGTCCATGTCGCCATCCTGAAGGTCGTCAGCCACGTGGACACGCGGCTTTCGGTGCGGTCCATGCGCGAGTTCCTGTCGTCGTCCCTGCCGTCCTGTTGCCGGTTCTACGGGCTGATCTTCCGGATCCTGAAGCAGCAACTGGATTCCCGCTCCACGTAGGTTGTTCGGCCGTTTGATGAACCGGTTTCATCAGCCGGCAGGCGCGTGGATAGGCACGCTTACTTTTCGTGAACGAAAACCTTAAGATCACGTTTCGCACCACTTCGGGCGAAGACCACCGAGGAGGAAGTCAACCGATGAGTTTTGATCCCCAATCACCGGCGTTCTGGGACAAGGGCGCCTTGCGCAAGGAACTGGAGCGGGTGTTCGACATCTGCTACGGCTGCACGCTGTGTCACACGCTTTGTCCGTCCTTCGTGAGCCTGTTCCAGATGATGGACGAGAACTTCGGTGACGCGACTTCCCTCAAGGACGAGCAGATGAAGCGGGTCGTGGACCAGTGCTACCAGTGCAAGCTTTGCGATCCCATCTGTCCGTATGTTCCGCCTCACGAGTGGGACATCGATTTTCCCCGGACCATGATGCGCGCCAGTCTCGTTGAAGCCAGGAACGAAGGGGTGAGCTGGGCCGACCGTATGATGGGCGACACGGACCGGGCCGGGCGGTTGGCCGGTTGGGTGGCGCCTCTCGTCAACTGGGCCAACCGGAACCCCTTCCTGCGCCGCCTGATGGAAAAATATATGGGGATCCATCGCGACCGGTTGTTGCCCACGTACCACGGGCAGAGCTTCGCCAAGTGGATGCGCCGGCGTCCCGCGGCCCCCAAGGGCAACGGCCAGGAGAAGGCGGCGCTGTTCTACACCTGCACCGTCAACTACAACGAGCCCGACATCGGCAAGGCGGCGGTGGGCGTGTTGGAGAAGAACGGCGTCGAGTGCGTCGTTCCCGAACAGCAGTGCTGCGGCATGCCGTTCATCGACGTGGGATTGCTGGACGAGGCGGTGAAGAAGATCGAGGCCAACGTCGCGAGCCTGAGCGAGGTTGTGCGCCGGGGTTACAAGATCGTGGTGCCCACGGCGAGTTGCAGCTACATGCTCAAGCAGGACTACCCGCGCATGCTGCCCACCGACGACACGAGGCTGGTGGCGGAGAACACCATGGACCTGTCGGAGTACCTGGTAAAGCTGCACGAGACAGACAAGCTGGACCTGAATTTCTCCCAGGGGGCCGGCAAGATCCGCTATCATCAACCGTGCCATCTCAAGGCGCAGGATATCGGCTTCAAGGCCCAGGAACTGATGCAACTCATCCCCGATTCGGAGGTCTCCCGCATGCAGTGCTGCAGCGGGCACGATGGAACCTGGAGCGTCAAGAAGGAGAACTTCGAGGCGTCGATGCAGGTAGGCAGGCCGCTGTTCAAGTTCATGCGGCCCGAGGACGCCTGTACGGTAACGGACTGTCCGCTGTCGGCGGTTCAGGTTGAGCAGGGCACCGGCAGAAAGCCGGTGCACCCCATCGTGGTGATGGCGCGGGCTTACGGGATCGAGGTGGAATCGTAAGCCCGCGCCATCGCCCGGTCACTTGGTTCCCGATTACCTCGGGTCGAGAATCCAGCCGCCCTCCTTTTCCAGGCCGATGACGTACTCGTCGTCGGCCTCCGAGGGCATGACTTCCGCCAGATGCTTCCCGTATGCCTCTTCGGAGAGCAATTCCCCGATCACGCTGTAGGGCTTGCCGGCGTGGTTGCCGATGTAACGCCGGAACTTGTCGCTGGGAATCGTCAGTTTGGGCTGGTCCCCGGGGATGTTGTGATTCAGCGCATCCACGAGCGCGGAGACCTCACTGAAGAAGGTCGCACGTGACAGCTCGTTCAGCCGGTCCATGTCCGCGGGCTCGTCGTACAGATGCTCGTCGTAGCGGCCTTTCAGGCCCCAGACATAGGCCCAGTGGGCCGAGCTGGACTCGTCCTGACCGAACAGGTCGTAGGCGGTGGAGATCCACTTGTTGAAGTACTTCTGGATCATGGTCATGGGGATCTTGCCGGCCTTGACGATGCGCATCAGGCCGATGTTTCCCTGGGCCAGGTGGTACGCCTCTTCCTTCAGCATGGGCAGGGTGCTACGGCCCAGCGGGGCGAAGGCGCTCCGGCTGAGCATGTTCAACTGGTACTTGCCGTCGCGGTCGATGAAGCTCGTGTAGGTGAAGAAGTCCAGCCAGTTCCGCACGGGCTGGTTGAAGGAATCCAGCAGACGGCTGCCCTCGGACGCCCGCCGCTCCAACAGCCGTTGGGACTGGCGCTTGCCGGACTCGCCGAACTGGGTCACCAGCACGTACGCCATCTGCCAGCCGTGCCGCATCTCTTCCCGGTTGATACGGATCAGGTTTTTCAGGTCCACTTCGGTGGGGGCCCGCTCGATGAGATTCGTTTGCTGCTCCACGGAGGCGAACTCCGTGTCCCCCTGGAACTCGATCAGATGGGCCAGCGCATCCTGAATCCGCTGGTCGGGAATGTCCGTGACCTTTTCCCACTTGGGCCGGCCGGCGTACTCGCCGAACTCGATCTCGTTACTCTCCACGTCATCGAGCTTCGTCTCGAAGGTATAGTCCCCTCCGATGAGGTCCGTGGGATAGCCGATATCGTCATGCCACTGATGGAATGAATCCACCCAGTCGTCAAAGGTGTCGATCCTCTCCTTCTTTATCAACATGTCTCGCTCCTTTACTGAATATGATGGAGGCATTCCGAGGGCTGTGCCATGGCCTCAGCGCCCGCGAAGAACTGTTGTCCGTGAGGTGTGATTCTCTGTACGGCCCTTAACTTCTAATGCGGGCGGCGCGATTTTGCAAGCGCCGAGTTTACGCGGAAAGGACCCTGCCGGATCAGGTCCGCGCCGCGTTCACCGGCGGCCAACCCGGCCTTGACACCTTGATGCGCATGGCCGATCATGGGCTTGTGTTGCGGCCCGCTGACGATGCCTTTCGCTGACGATGTTTTTATCAGTGTGACGATCAACGCAGTCGATAGCTTGGGACTTTACCCTGAAGGAGGACAGAACCATGGCTGACAACACGGTCAACGCGGTCGGGGGTTGCCGCTGCGAAACGAACCCCGTGCGTTACGAGTACACCCAGGAACCTTACGAGGTTCACTATTGTCTGTGCACCGACTGCACGGATGTGTGCGGCGGCGCGATGGCGGTCATTGCCGTGGTTCCCAAGGACTCGTTTCGGATCACTCAGGCAGCGGACAAGATCCGGAACTTCGACACCAAGCCCACCTGCCACCGCAAGTTCTGCGGGGAATGCGGCTGCCACATGTATCTGCACGTGGATGCTTTTCCGGATTTCGAGCTGGTTCACCTGCCCACCCTCGACCGCGGCGTCGACGCCGGCGGGGAGCCGGACCGCTGGGTCTTCACCGACTCCAAGCATCCGATGGTGGCTATCCCCGACGACGGCCTGCCCCGGCATCCGGGCTGGGCGGGCACGGCGCGTCACGGCTGACAGGCGCGCGGGTAGCGCATTATTTCAAAGTCCTGGGAGCGCGGGCGTCCCGTCCGCATCGTGGGCCAAAGGCCCGCGCTCCCAGGAAACGAGTTCGAACCGACACGCGCCGTCAACTGACGACGGTAATCTCCTCGATCTCCCCTTCACGCTCATCTTCTCATGAGAGAATACGGGTGGTCCTTCCCGGAAGCGCCACCCATTGTCTCTCCCATTGAAAACGCCGAGCGCCGCGTTGCCCGGTTCCAATGCTTGACAATCACGACCCGCCGCGCCAGACTTTCTGTCTGACGGAAGGGAGCTTGAGGGAAGATGGGAGAAGCTACGAAAATTCCCGAGATCCTTACACGATCCGAAGCCGCGGCGTTCATTCGCGTGAGCGAAAAGACGCTGGGAGAGATGGCCCGGACACGGCGTATCCCGGCACAGAAGGTGGGCCGGGAGTGGCGTTTCCTGCGCAGTGCGCTCGAAGCATGGCTTGTCGGCAAGGCGGTTGGTGAAGACGACGGACGAGCAAGGCCCATTGCCTATGATCGGCCGACTACGGCCGAACCTGCTGAGCAGTACGCGTTGCCGATATGGGGCTTTCGCGACACGGCTTTTTCCGAAAATCACGACCGCACCTTGCATCGCTGGGTGCCCTGGATCGCCGGGTTTTCCGGGTCGTTCGTTGCCGGGGTCCTTGAGAAGGTCAGACGCGGGCGGCGGAGGCTCCGTGTTCTGGATCCGTTTGCCGGTGTAGGCACTACGCTGATCGAGGCCCTCAAGCATGAAGACGATGCCATCGGGTTCGAGATCAATCCCTATGCCGCGCTGGCGTGCAAGGCCAAGGCCCGAGTAGCGCACTATGACGTGGAGATGCTTGCCACGGTACTCGACCGTTTCGAAGAATACGGCGAGGAAAGGCTGTCGCTCGACATGGGAGCCGTATCCCGTCCTCCCAAGGGCTTTGCAAGCAGGGTTCCGTTCTTCAGCCCGGAGGTGGAACGGCAGGTCCTGGTGTGTCAGGATTTCATTGCCCAGGAAACGACGGATTGGATCAGAGACCTGTTCCAGGTGGCCTTCGGCGCGGTCATGGTCAGTTTCTCCAACTACTCGTACGAGCCGAGTCTCGGAACCCGGGCCGGCGCAGGAAAACCCAACGTCGATGACGCGGACGTATTCAGCATCGTCAAGCGCAAACTTCGGGAAATGCACGCGGACATCGTCACCTTCCAGCGCTGGATGACCCGGTTCAGGCGCACACCGCAGGCCACCGTGCATCCCGTGTCATATTTCGACCACGGACCGCGGATCCGACGACACAGTATCGACGTGCTCATCACGTCGCCGCCCTACCTCAACAACTATCATTACATACGCAACACCCGGCCGCATCTGTTCTGGCTCGGGATGGTGCAGGCATCGTCCGAGTTGAAGTCCATCGAGCACAAGAGCTTCGGTCAGTTCTGGCAGACCGTTCGGTCCGGGCCGGAGGTCTCGTTACGGCCGCGACTGCCCCATCTGGTCGAACAACTCGAAGAACTCAGGGGACGTCACGCCGAGAAGGGCGCCTATGGCGGCAGCGGGTGGGCAAACTATGCGGCGACCTACTTCAACGACTGCCAGCGTTTTTGCACGCTCACCCGGACACGCATGCGCCCCGGTGGGACGGTCGTCGTGGTTATCGGCAACAACATTCTGCAGGGCATGGAGTTCCGTACGGACAAGCTGTTTGCCGAGATCGCGGAGCAAGAGGGCTTCGAGACCGTAGCCCTGCATGAAGTACGCAAGAAGCGTACGGGGGACAGCATCCTGAACTCATCGGTGCGTGTCGGTACGGTGAAGCGGCGGACGCGGCTGTACGAAACAGCCGTCGAGCTTCGAGCGCCGTGAGTCAGCGTGCCGGTGCATCGAGAAGCCGGACCACCTCTTCAGCGGTCTCCGCGGCTTGCAACTCTGCGGCCCAAGCACGTCCAGGATGCAGGATATCCCAGCGAGGGCGACGCATATCCCTGCGGCCACGCCCCGGAGGGTGGTTGCCGAAGCCATCGATCACGGTGTTCCATACCGGTCGGAAATGATCGATGAGGAACCGTTCCGCCAACGTGATCCACACCGGCACCACCACCAGGGAACGGCACTGAAACTCGTCCAACGCGAGATTTTGGGCTTGTTCAATGGACTTGGCGTGCTCACGTAGTCGTCGATACAACTCCGTGCTCGAGTCGGAGTCTGTCTGCCTGCTGCCTTTCCTTGCGCCAGTGGGCACGGCCTTGCCGACGTAGACCGGATCACGCAAATCGGACGAAGCCCTATGCGAATAGAAGGGGAGCCCACCCGTATAGTAGAGCGCATACACCCCAGAACCAGTAAAATTCTCGGCGGGAGGTAGAGGGGTGCAGGCCGATTCCAGAAGGGCGTTTACGACACTGCGGGCCAGATTCTCATAGTCGAGCGGGTCGTATGCTTCAGCCATTTTCATTAACGTTTACCGGGTTAACATGTTAAACGTTTAACTGACTCTTAACAAGAAACCAGAGGGAACTAGGTGGCTGGAACGTTCTCCTTGTATCTAGCCTTAAGGAGAACGTTACCATGTCTATCATAGAGATTACCTTTCGAGTAGATCACGGACCTTCAGGTCAATCAATCTCAGAGTCCAAAGGGACGAGGCATCCAAACGGCGCCTTGTCCACGCCGTATTTCTTCAACTCGTCCAGGATCGCACGGGTGAACTTGGTCACCTGCTGCTCGTCCGCGCCTCCGACGGCGCCCTTGATCCACGAGTCTGTCAGCCGTAGCGCTTTTCAATCGGACAACCTGTCAATTGACAATCAGCCGCAGTATAAACTTGCAATCAGCCGCAGTATAAACTTGCAATCAGCCGCAGTATAAACTTGCAATCAGCCGCAGTATAAACTTGCAATCAGCCGCAGTATAAACTTGCAATCAGCCGCAGTATAAACTTGCAATCAGCCGCAGTATAAACTTACAATCAGCCGATGGCCAAAACGTCTCTCTATCCGCGTCGCGTCGAGTCGCGGCTGATCGAGGCATTGGCGGATTCCCCCGTGACACTGATCCACGGGCCGCGGCAGTGCGGCAAGACCACCCTCGCCCGCTTGGCCGGCGAGTCTCGGGGATACACCTATTTCACCTTCGACGAAGACGTTGCGCGTAGCGCGGCAGAGGCCGATCCTGCGGGCTTCGTCGACGATTTGCCGGCATGCGCCATCCTGGACGAGGTGCAGCGGGTACCGGCTCTCTTCAATGCGCTCAAGGTTGCGGTGGACCGCGAACGCATGGCGGGCCGGTTCATTCTTACAGGCTCGGCCAATGTTCTGCTGGTGCCGAAGCTCGCCGACTCGCTGGCAGGCCGCATGGAGATCCTCCGGCTTCACCCCCTGGCGCAATGCGAGTTGGAGCGGCGCCCCCCGGGATTCCTGGATAACCTGTTCAGGGACGGGTTCGAGACCCGACGGACCGAGCGTCTGGGATACCGGCTTGTCGGGCGGGTGGTCGCGGGCGGCTATCCCGCGGCGCTCGCGCGGACGGCCGGGCGACGGCGCGCCGCATGGTACCGGGATTACATCGACACCCTGGTTCAGCGCGACGTGCGCGACCTGTCGCACATTCGCTCCCTCGACGCGCTGCCGCGGCTGCTCGCCCTGGCCGCTGCCCAGACAGCGCGTCTCTTGAACGTGTCCGACCTTGCGTCGCCGTTCCAGGTCAGCCGGGTGACGATCCGCGATTACGTTACGCTGCTCGAACGGGTGTTCCTGTTGGAGACCCTTGCGCCTTGGCATGGCAACCGCCTCAGCCGTCTCGTCAAGACGCCGAAGCTTCACCTGGGCGATACCGGCCTCGCCTGCGCACTCCTCGGCGTCGATGCCGGCGCCCTCGCCCAAAATCGGCCTCTGTTGGGCCAACTTCTCGAAACCTTCGTGTTCCAGGAGTTGCGGCGGCAGGCCAGTTGGCACGACGAGCCGTTTACCTTCTTCCACTATCGCGACAAGGACCGCGTCGAGGTGGACATCGTCATCGAGCAAGGCGCCCGGTCCCTGGCCGGGGTGGAGGTCAAGGCCGGCGCGACGGTGGCCGCAGCAGACTTCCGCGGCTTGCGCAAGCTCAAGAGCGTTGCAGGCAAACGTTTCACCTGCGGCGTCGTGCTCTACGACGGCGAAACCGTCGCAAGTTTCGGCGACGGACTGCATGCCGTCCCCCTGCGCCTGCTCTGGGAATGACCTTTCAATCGGGTCTGAGCAACGGAGAAATCGTCATGCAGACACGGCAGATTTGAACAGGTGGTGCAGAAGCTCAAGGCTCTGTCGCTGTCGCCAGGACCACTTCAGTCCAGATCCAACTATGCGTACAGTTGGACGCGGGCAAGCACGTCCTGTGCGAGAAGCCCTTCGCCATGGAGGAGGCACAGGCCATGGCCATGCTGGACAAGGCTCTCGGCACCCGATTGACGGCCACGGTGGCCCATGAGTTCCGCTTCGCGCCGGCGCGGCCTACATCAAGGAATTGCTGGGGCAGGGATACATCGGCACTTTGCTTGCCCAACCGGCGTTGACTTGCTTTATTCGACAGATGGGTCTGACGAGTTCCGGAGCAGGGCGACGGGCACGGACTGCGTTGCCGGTGTTGGCCCTCACCATGCTTGCGGGGATTTTCTTCGTATCGAGCGCCGCCGCGGGAGAAGCGCGGCTGCAACTTGCCTACAGGGTGTATTTCGGCGGCCTCCACGCCGCCGGCCTCGATCTCCGGCTCGATTTCGATGCGGCGGAGCAGGGTCTCCATTCGACGGCGTATGCCGTGCAGGCGCGTCTGAAGACCACCGGCCTGGTCAGGACGCTCACGCGCTGGAAGACGACGGCCTATTCGCGCGGCGCGCTTCTTTCGGGAGAAGTCGTGCCGGTGCGGGCGGGGTACCGGAACAGGCGATGGAGAAAGAAGCGCCTTGTGGAGCTTGGCTTCGATGAGGGAACGCCGAAGCTGATACGTATGAAGCCCGATCAAAAGGGCAGGAAAACGCCCGCGGTGTCCCCGTCCCAGCTCCACGGAGCGCTCGACCCCGCGGGCGCCTTCCTCGCTGTGCTTTCTCGTTTTGACGCCGGACGAGGATGCAAGCTGCGTATTCCTCTCTTTACCGGACGCCGGCTCTACGAGATCGTGGGTGAGGCAGACGGAGCCGGACGGCTTCAGCGCAGCCGGTACTCGCCCTTTGCCGGCCCCACGGTCAACTGCCGCGTGTCGCTTGAAAAGAAGGCGGGATTCAAGCGGAAATCGGGCCGCGGGCGAGACCGCCCTGACACCGTGGTACAACTCCAGATGGCGCGCGTGTTCGACGAGATGCCGCCGGTTCCGGTCCGTATCGCCGGCGACACCGGGTACGGAGCCTTGATCGCGTACCTCTTTCAGGCGAAGCTGGACGCGGACGGCCTGAAGCGGGAGATGCCTCCCCGCCGCGAGGGGAAACGCAAGCGTTAGCTAGTGTCCTGTCCCGGGACAGGACACTGGAATCCACCAGGAGCGGTATCGCCCGACCGTGCGGGCAGGGACCGTTGCGTGAACTCCGTGCGGGAGTGATCGCAGGCTGCCGCAACCATCCGATGCCCATGCTGCGTCGCGCATCAACGGTCGCTTTCTTTGCGTGTCTCATGGCGTTCTGCGCGTCCGCGGGGGTCGCCGCCGACCGGAATTTCTCACAGTATCCGGGCTTCGCCGAGTATTTCGCTGCGAATCCGCCGGCCGGAGTCGCCGGACCGGCCGATCAGGCCCTGGCCCGCCGCCACGCGCCGCGCTTCCACCTGCCCGCCGGCCACGAGGGACCCATCGATTTCTACCGCGACTACATCGCCCACGGCTACCTGGTGACCGGCGAGGGCGTTCGCATCGACGGACCGACCCCCGCGGACCTGAACCGGTACCGTGACGACGTCCGGGCCGAATTCGTGCACGTGCCGGGAACCGCCGAGCCGCGCCCCGTCGTTTACGCCGCGGTCGAACGCACGGGCCTGTGGGCGCCGCGGGAACCCGGCCGGGCGGGCGAGGAGTTCACGATACTCACCTACCACCTGGTGTTCCGGGTGAGTGGTCTGCCCGCGGCGTTGCCCTGGGCCGCGGCCATCCCACTCCGGTTGGTGGCGGATCTGGACGACTGGCACCAGCTCGACCACTACACCGCCGCGTTCGTGGTGCTGGACGGGTCCGAGCGTCCCGTCGCCCTGACCCTGCAGCAGCACAACTACCTGCGCACCTACCTCGTCGGAGAAGAGGTAGCGCTGGGAGGCGACGGACGGTTCGACATCGACGTGGCGATCCGGTCTAACGAGCTCTACCCCCACGTCCCGGCGCGAACGGTGCGGCGCGCGGTGCGGTTCCTGGACTCCGGCGCCAGGGCCTTCATGATGGGGTACGGCAGGCGGCCGATGATGTCCGCGGACGACGTCACCGACCCGGCCGGGACCGTTGACTGCGAGCTCGCGTTCCTCCCCGGTTCCGACGCCTTCTATTCCTTTCACGGCTTCCTCGGCGAACGCCGCCGGTTGCCCGGCCGAGACGGACCGCCCGGCGCGCGTTACAACACGCTCCCGCAGCTCAAGCCGCTGCCGGCGCAGATCCTCGACGGCTACTGGCGCGAGCGCAACGACGGCGACTGGGCGCGGTACCAGCGCAGCCGGGAGAACGGCTCCGGACCGGACGGCTTCGCCCGTGTGCAGGCGGCGGTCTTCCATCGCAACCTGGCCTGCCTGCGCCGCCACCGGAAAGGCTGCGCGCTGGAATAGGGTCGGGCTGTCGCGAGGCCCAGCTATCGACTAGTGGCGCAGCTCAACTGTCTCAAACGCATCGTATACATAAGACTCATCGGCACGCACTCGGAGCATGACCAAACGGACGTAAGGAGGCATGGAAATGGTCGCCATCAAGCCGATCCGTAGCGAGGAGGACCTGAACCGGGCGCTGGCGCGGATCGACGAGATATTCGATGCCGAGGCTGGCGCCCCGGAGAGCGAAGAGCTCGACATCCTCGTGGATCTCGTCGAGCACTACGAGTCCAAGCACTACCCCATCGGGTATCCGAGCCCCATAGACGCTATTCGGTTTCGGATGGACCAGGCCGGGTTGACCCAGCGGGACCTGATCCCGTTCTTGGGCAGGTGGTGCCGAGCAGGTCGTTGAAGGCGGTGACCTGACGATGAGCCGCCGGAAGCGAACGCTCCGACGGGAGCCGCCCGCCAAGCGAGAGACGGCGAAGCGGGCCGCCTCCGCTTCCCTCACTTCCGCCCCCGAACCCCGGTTCACGCGGCGCGAGATGCTGGCCGCCCTGGCCCTCGCCGTGCTGGCGGTCGGCTGCTACCTCCCCGCCTTGTCCGCCGGGTTCGTCTGGGACGACGAAGCGTTCACCGACGCCGCGACGGTGCGGGAATGGTCCGGCCTGTGGCGCATCTGGTTCTCACCCTCGGAGATCGAGGACGAAGGGCACTACTGGCCGCTGGTCTACACGAGCTTCTGGCTGGAGCACAAGCTGTGGGGCTTCGCCCCGGCCGGCTATCACGCCGTCAACGTGCTGCTTCACGCGGCCAACACCCTGCTCGTCCGTCGTCTGGCCGAACGGCTGGCCGTCCCCGGCGCCTGGCTCGTCGCCGCGGTGTTCGCCGTCCACCCCCTGCACGTGGAGTCCGTCGCCTGGATCATCGAGCGCAAGGACCTGCTCTCGGGCCTGTTCTACCTCGCCGCCTTCCTGGCCTGGCTCCGCTTCGCGGACGAACCGCAAGGGGGACGGGGAAGGCGGTATTACGTCCTGGCGCTGGCGCTGTTCGCGGCGGGGATGCTGTGCAAGTCCATCGTGGTGACGCTGCCGGCGGCGTTTCTGATCGTGCTGTGGTGGAAGCGGGGCCGGGTGACGGGCGGCGACCTGGCGTGGGCGGCGCCTTTCTTCGTGGTGGGGGCGGCCATGGCGGCGGCGGACGTGTGGTTCTACGCCGCGCGTGAGCCTCTGTCCCTCGGCTACACGGCGGTGGAGCGGTTGCAGATCGCAGCTCAGGCGCTGTGGTTCTACGCCGGCAAGCTGCTGTGGCCGGGTGGGCTGGCGGTGATCTATCCGCACTGGGAGACGGGGGCCGGGGACCTGGCGGCGTGGGGCTACGTTCTGGCCTCGGTGGCGTTGGCGGCGGCGTTGTGGTTTCTGCGGGGCCGCGTGGGTCGGGGTCCGCTGGCGGGGGTGTTGTTCTTCGCGGTCACGCTGTCGCCGGTTCTGGGGTTCGTGGACTATGGCTACATGCAGTTCTCGTTCGTGGCCGACCGGCACCAGTATCTGGCGGGGATGGGGTTGATGGCGGTGTTGGTGGGCGCGGCGGCGGTCGGCGTGGAGCGCTTGCCTGCGGAGGTGTGGCGGCGGTGCGCCGCGGGCGCGGCCGCGGTGGTGCTGGCCGTCCTGGCGATGCTGACCTGGCGGCACGCCGGGATCTACCGCGACGAGGTGACCTTCTTCACCCACGTCGTCGCGCACAACCCCACGGCGCGGTTCGCGCAACAGAATCTCGGCAAGGCCCTGCTCGACGGGGGACGCCCGGAGGAAGCGCTGGCCGCCTCCCGCGCCGCCATGGAGCAGAAGCCGGACGACGTGAAGGCCCATGCCAACGCTGGTGTCGCGCTCATACGGATGGGCCGGCTCGACGAGGCGGAAGAACGGCTTCGCGCCGCTCTGGCGTTCGACCCGCGCGATTCGATCGTCCTCCAGAATCTGGCGGAATCCCTGAGAAAGCAGGAACGGCTGGACGAAGCGCTCGGCTACTATCGCGCCGCGCTGGAAGCCGGCCCCGGGAACGCCCTCCCGCACGCCGGCATGGGCCACGCGCTGTTCGGCCTCGGGCGGTACGAGGAGGCCGTCCGAAGCCTCGACCGGGCGCTGGCGCTGGCGCCGGGATTGGAGTCGGTGCGGACCCTGCGCGACTCCGCGCTGTCGCGCTTGCGGCGGGCAGGGGATCGTTGAGATGGCAACGGCGATGAGCCGCCGGGAGCGAGGACGAGAGCGTGGGCGCCAGCCGTCCGGCACGCCGGCGACGCGGGCCGCTTCCGCCCCCGAACCCCGGTTCACGCGGCGCGAGATCTTGGCCGCCCTGGCCCTCGTCGCGCTGGCGGTCGGCTGCTACCTCCCCGCCCTGTCCGCCGGGTTCGTCTGGGACGACCGGGTCTTCGCCCGGGCGCTCGCGGTGCGGGACTGGGACGGCCTGTGGCGCATCTGGTTCTCACCCTCGGAGATCGAGGACGAAGGGCACTACTGGCCGCTGGTCTACACGAGCTTCTGGCTGGAGCACAAGCTGTGGGGCTTCGCCCCGGCCGGCTATCACGCCGTCAACGTGCTGCTGCACGCGGCCAACACCCTGCTCGTCCGTCGCCTGGCCGAACGGCTGGCCGTCCCCGGCGCCTGGCTCGTCGCCGCGGTGTTCGCCGTCCACCCCCTGCACGTGGAGTCCGTCGCCTGGATCATCGAGCGCAAGGACCTGCTCTCGGGCCTGTTCTACCTCGCCGCCTTCCTGGCTTGGCTCCGCTTCGCGGACGAGCCGCGAGGGGGACGGGGAAGGCGGTATTACGTCCTGGCGCTGGCGCTGTTCGCGGCGGGGATGCTGTGCAAGTCCATCGTGGTGACGCTGCCGGCGGCGTTTCTGATCGTGCTGTGGTGGAAGCGGGGCCGGGTGACGGGCGGCGACCTGGCGTGGGCGGCGCCTTTCTTCGTGGTGGGGGCGGCCATGGCGGCGGCGGACGTGTGGTTCTACGCCGCGCGTGAGCCTCTGTCCCTCGGCTACACGGCGGTGGAGCGGTTGCAGATCGCGGCGCAGGCGCTGTGGTTCTACGCGGGCAAGCTGCTGTGGCCGGGTGGGCTGGCGGTGATCTATCCGCACTGGGAGACGGGGGCCGGGGACCCGGCGGCGTGGGGCTACGTTCTGGCCTCGGTGGCGTTGGCGGCGGCGTTGTGGTTTCTGCGGGGCCGCGTGGGTCGGGGTCCGCTGGCGGGAGGCTTGTTCTTCGCGGTCACGCTGTCGCCGGTTCTGGGGTTCGTGGACTACGGCTACATGCAGTTCTCGTTCGTGGCCGACCGGCATCAGTATCTGGCGGGGATGGGGTTGATGGCGGTGTTGGTGGGCGCAGCGGCGGTCGGCGTGGAGCGCCTGCCGGCGGCGGTGTGGCGGCGGTGCGCCGCGGGCGCGGGCGCGGTGGTGCTGGCCGTCCTGGCGGTGCTGACCTGGCGGCACGCCGGGATCTATCGCGACGGGATGACGCTGTTCACCCACGTCGTCGCGCACAACCCCACGGCGCGGTTCGCCCACCGCAACCTGGGCGAGGCCCTGACCGCGGAGGGCCGCTGGGATGACGCGCTGGCCGTCTTTCGCGTTGCCGCGGAGCAGGCCCCGGACGACGACCGCGACCACTCGAACGTGGGGGCCGCGCTGGTCATGCTGGGCCGGCTCGACGAGGCGGAAGAACGGCTCCGCGCCGCCCTGTCGCTCGATCCGAAGTCAACGTACGCTTTGCAGAATATGGCCTCGCTGGCGGTCAGGCGGGAGCGCTACGGCGAAGCGCTCGATCTCTACCGCCGCCTCGTCGAGGTCAGTCCCCGCAATCCGAGCGCCCACCACGGCGTGGGCACCGCGCTGTATTTCCTGGGAAGGCCCGCCGAGGCGCTGAAGGCGCTGGAGCGGGCCTTGGCCCTGGATCCGGCGCGCAGCGACATACGCACCAACCGCGACGAGGTGCTGGCGGTTATGGAGCGTCGCGCGCAATGATCCGGCGCGGGCGACGGGATCTCCCCTGTGCGTCCTGCTCGGCTGGCTCGCTTCGCTGGTTCCCCTCCGTCATGCGGCGGAATGCACCTTTGTTGACTGTCCGATTTTCCGGGGCCACCTCAACCTCGTTTCCCATGCGTTGCGGGCGCTCAGAATCGCAATTGCGCGCGCAGCATGACGCCATGGTCCGGCGCCACGGCGCCGCTCTCGCGGCGTTCGGCCTCGATGCCCATCGTCGCCGACAGCCCGAGATCGAGGCGCGTACCCAGCCGGTAGTGCCGCTCGCCCTCGCCGGCCAGTGTCAGCGCGCCATAGGGGGTGAGCACGCTTTGCCCGCCGAGCACCGGCAGGCCGTAGCCGATCTCCGCGTCGAGCCGCGCCGCCGGCGCGTCGTCGTTCGCCGTCAAACCGGCCGCGCCCTCTTCCCACAACCGCCGCCCCCTGCTCTCCGTCTCGCCCCAGGCCGGCCCCAGGCTGAACGACAGGCCGCGTTTGTCGGCCCCCGGATCGAGGCGGATCAGTCCGCCGATGCCCCATTCGCCCAAACCGCCGCTATGCGCCGCCAACCAGCGCCCGCGGCCCGAAACGATGAGGCCCGTCGCCGGCTCCCGGTACCGCAGCTCGCCGCCAAGCTCCACTCCCGACCCGGTCACGCCGTCGCCACCGTCGTGGCGCACGCCCAGCTCCACCGACGGCGTGAGCGATCCGCCTCCGTCGAGGCGGTGCTCGTAGCTGCCTTCCAGGCTCAGCCGCAGACGGCTGGAATCCAGCGACAGCGCATCGATCAGGCCGCGGCCGCCTACCTCGGTATGGGTAAACGAGGCGTCGCCCTTGAACTTCAGCGTCGTGACACCACCCGCGATGAGATCGTCGTCCGACAGTAGCGTTTTGCTTGCCCCGGCTCCCGCGGCCTTCATCCTCGTGTCGCTCGATTGCTCGTCCGCGGTCTCGTCGTCGGCGATTTCGATATCCCCCAGGCCGTAGCCCGCGGTCGCATAGACAGTCAGGCCCCCGGGCGCCGTCCAGCCCAGATAGGGATGCACGCTCGTCATCCGGTGCTGGTACGCGCCGCCGCCCGGGGTCCCGTCATCGCTGTTGTCCGTATAGTCGAACCGGCCCTTCGACCAGGAGACCGACAACCCGGCGAGCAGATCCGTTCGCAGGCGGGCATCCACGCCGGCGTGGACGCCCAGCACATCGCCGTCCCAGTCAACCGCGCCGTCGTCGCCGCCGGAAAGCTTCCGCCAATCACCGCTTCCCCATGCCGCGAGAGCACCGACACCGGTCGGTGTGGCTTGAGCCGCTTCATTCAACGGCAACAGGAAAGAGGAGCCGGCAAGCAACTGCTCCGCGGCGAACGTGCCGTCCTCGATCGCCCGCCGGTTCGAGTATAGCGCGCGGTCGAGCGTCGATCCGCCGACACGGGCATGGGAAGCCGCCTCTCCGGTGCTTGCAGTCATCCGTGCCGTCCGTTCGGCAATCAGCCGGTTGGTGACGTCGCCCGTCGCCCGGACCATCTGCGGCAGAATAGCGCGGCTGACTCTCGCGACCCGTTCCCGGAAAACGATCTCCTCGGCATCCTCTATCGTCGTCGTCGCGCTGTTATCCGGAGGCGCCGCCACCCTGGCTTCTCCCTTGGCCGTGCTCGCCCCGGTCAGCGTCACCCGCAGCGTCTTGCCCGGATCGAACACGGCGTCGGTCAACGTCGCGATCGTCACCGTCCTCCTCGCCACGCCCGCCGCGATCGTGAGCGACCCCGAAGGCGCGGTGTAGTCCAACCCCGGCGTCGCCGTCCCCGAGGTCTCGTAGCTCACCACCACCGGCGCCGTGCTGGCGCTTCCGGCCAGCGTCACCGTGAACACCGCGGCGCTGCCTTCCGCCACCGCCGCCGCCTGACGCGCCACCGTCACCGTGATCACGTCCGTCGCGTCGTCGATGATGGTCGCGGTCGCCGTGTTCGCGGTCGGGTGGATCACCACGTTCGACGGCAGCGGCGTCGTTGTGTCTTCAGCGATCCGCACCTGGAACGTCTCCGAAGCCTCCGACAGCGTGTCGGGCAGCGTCACCACGCTAAACGCCGGGGAGCGCGTCGCGCCCGCCGCGATGGTCAGCGAAGTCGCCGCCTGTACGGTGTAGTCGGTCCCCGGCATCGCGCTCCCCGCCATCGTCTTCCACGACACCACCACGTTGCTCGCGACCGTCCCCGACAGAACCGCCTCGAAGCTCGCCGCCGAGCCCTCCGTCACACGCTGCGACACCGGCTCCAGCGATACCGTCACCTGGGGGCCCGTCACCGGGGAGTCGGCCGGCTCGATCAGCGCCAGGCTCGCCGCCGGCGGCGCCCCCACCTCTGCCGCCCCCTTGCTCGTGCTCGCCCTGCTCAGGGTCACCCGCAGGGTCTCGTCCGGATCGCTCACCGTATCGGTCAGCGTCGCGATCGTGATCGCCGCCGTCACTGACCCCGAAGGCACCGTCACCGTCCCCGACGGTGTCGTGTAATCCAGGCCCGCCGTCGTCGTGCCCGCCACCGTGTACGTCACGGTCACGTCCGCCGTGCTGGTCCCACCCACGGTGAACACTCGAAAGACCGCGTCCGTCCCCTCGACCACGGTCGCCGTCACCGCCGCGACGCTCACGCTCAACGTTTCGTCGTCAGTGATCATCACCGTCCCCGAGGTCGCCCCCAGGCTCACCCCGTCGGGCAGCGGGTTGGCGCTGTCCGCCTCCAGGCTGACGGTGAAGGTCTCGTTGCCCTCGGCCAAGCGGTCCTGGGTGGTCTGCACCGTCAGCGACGTCGTCTTCGTGCCCGCCGGAAGCGTTACCGACGCCGTCCGCGCCGTGTAGTCGGCGCTCCCCGCCGTCCCGTCCGTGGTCTTCCACTTCACCGTCACCGGCGCCGCCACCATCCCCGACAGATCCACCTGCAGCGTCAGGATCTGACCCTCGACCACGCTCGCCGAGGTCGTCGAGAAACCCACCGTCACGGTGCCGGCATCGATGATCGTGGTCTCGGCGCTCACCGTGGCGCCCAGGCTCGAAGAACCGCCGCCGCCGCTGACACCGGTCAGCCGTAGCCTCAGCGTCTCATCCGGGTCCAGCAGGCTGGGCGACTCCGCCAGCGTCGGGACCGTGATCGTCTCCGCCGCGGCCCCCGCCGCGATCGTCAGCGACCCCGAAGGCGCGGTGTAGTCCAACCCCGGCGTCGCCGTCCCCGAGGTCTCGTAGCTCACCACCACCGGCGCCGTGCTGGCGCCGCCGGCCAGCGTCACCGTGAACACCGCGTCGCTGCCTTCCGCTACCGCCGCCGCCTGGCGCGTCACCGTCACCGTGATCGCGTCCGCCGCGTCGTCGGTGATGGTCGCGGTCGCCGTGTTCGCGGTCGGGTGGATCACCACGTTCGACGGCAGCGGCGTCGTGGTGTCTTCAGCGATCCGCACCCGGAACGTCTCCGAAGCCTCCGACAGCGTGTCGGGCAGCGTCGCCACGCTGAACGCGGGGGAGCGCGTCGCGCCCGCCGCGATGGTCAGCGAAGTCGCCGCCTGGGCGGTGTAGTCGGTCCCCGACACCGCGCTCCCCGCCACCGTCGCCCACGCCACCACCACATCGCTCGCGACCGTCCCCGACAGAACCGCCTCGAAGCTCGCCGCCGAGCCCTCCGCCACACGCCGCGACACCGGCTCCAGCGATACCGTCACTTGAGAGCCAGCCGGCTCGGTCAGCGCCAGGCTCGCCGCCGACGGCGTCCCCACCTCTGCCGTCCCCTTGCTCGTGCTCGCCCTGCTCAGGGTCACCCGCAGGGTCTCGCCCGGATCGATCACCGTATCGGTCAGCGTCGCGATCGTGATCGTCCCCGCCGCGGCCCTCGCCGCAATCGTCAGCGACCCCGAAGGCGCCGTGTAGTCCGCCCCCGGCGTCGCCGTCCCCGAGGTCTCGTAGCTCACCACCACCGGCGCCGTGCTGGCGCCGCCGGCCAGCGTCACCGTGAACACCGCGTCGCTGCCTTCGGCTACCGCCGCCGCCTGACGCGCCACCGTCACCGTGATCACATCCGCCGCGTCGTCGGTGATGGTCGCGGTCGCCGTGTTCGCGGTCGGGTGGATCACCACGTTCGACGGCAGCGGCGTCGTGGTGTCTTCAGCGATCCGCACCCGGAACGTCTCCGAAGCCTCCGACAGCGTGTCGGGCAGCGTCGCCACGCTGAACGCGGGGGAGCGCGTCGCGCCCGCCGCGATGGTCAGCGAAGTCGCCGCCTGGGCGGTGTAGTCGGTCCCCGACACCGCGCTCCCCGCCACCGTCGCCCACGCCACCACCACATCGCTCGCGACCGTCCCCGACAGAACCGCCTCGAAGCTCGCCGCCGAGCCCTCCGCCACACGCCGCGACACCGGCTCCAGCGATACCGTCACTTGAGAGCCAGCCGGCTCGGTCAGCGCCAGGCTCGCCGCCGACGGCGTCCCCACCTCTGCCGTCCCCTTGCTCGTGCTCGCCCTGCTCAGGGTGACCCGCAGGGTCTCGTCCGGATCGATCACCGTATCGGTCAGCGTCGCGATCGTGATCGTCCCCGCCGCCGCCCCCGCCGCGATCGTCAGCGACCCCGAAGGCGCCGTGTAGTCCGCCCCCGGCGTCGCCGTCCCCGAGGTCTCGTAGCTCACCACCACCGGCGCCGTGCTGGCGCCGCCGGCCAGCGTCACCGTGAACACCGCGTCGCTGCCTTCCGCTACCGCCGCCGCCTGGCGCGCCACCGTCACCGTGATCGCGTCCGCCGCGTCGTCGGTGATGGTCGCGGTCGCCGTGTTCGCGGTCGGGTGGATCACCACGTTCGACGGCAGCGGCGTCGTGGTGTCTTCAGCGATCCGCACCCGGAACGTCTCCGAAGCCTCCGACAGCGTGTCGGGCAGCGTCGCCACGCTGAACGCGGGGGAGCGCGTCGCGCCCGCCGCGATGGTCAGCGAAGTCGCCGCCTGGGCGGTGTAGTCGGTCCCCGACTCCGCGCTCCCCGCCACCGTCTTCCACGACACCACCACGTTGCTCGTGACCGTCCTCGACAGGACCGCCTTGAAGCTCGCCGCCGAGCCCTCCGCCACACGCCGCGACACCGGCTCCAGCGATACCGTCACCTGGGAGCCGGCCGGCTCGGTCAGCGCCAGGCTCGCCGCCGGCAGCGCCCCCACCTCTGCCGCCCCCTTGCTCGTGCTCGCCCTGCTCAGGGTCACCCGCAGGGTCTCGTCCGGATCGATCACCGTATCGGTTAGCGTCGCGATCGTGATCGTCGCCGTCGCTGACCCCGAAGGCACCGTCACCGTCCCCGACGGTGTCGTGTAATCCAGGCCCGCCGTCGTCGTGCCCGCCACCGTGTACGTCACGGTCACGTCCGCCGTGCTGGTCCCACCCACGGTGAACACTCGAAAGACCGCGTCCGTCCCCTCGACCACGGTCGCCGTCGCCGCTGCGACGCTCACGCTCAACGTCTCGTCGTCGGTGATCGTCACTGGCGCTGAGGCCGCCCCCAGGCTCACCCCGTCGGGCAGCGGGTTGGTGCTGTCCGCCTCCAGGCTCACGGTGAAGGTCTCGCTGCCCTCGGCCAGGCGGTCCTGGGTAGTCTGCACCGTCAGCGACGTCGTCTTCGTGCCCGCCGGAAGCGTCACCGACGCCGTCCGCGCCGTGTAGTCGGCGCTCCCCGCCGTCCCGTCCGTGGTCTTCCACTTCACCGTCACCGGCGCCGCCACCATCCCCGACAGATCCACCTGCAGCGTCAGGACCTGACCCTCAACGACGCTCAGCGATGTCGCTGCCTGTCGCTGGGGCCCGCTCACCGCCGGCGCGACCTGTCTTTGGCTCCTGCTCACCACCGGCGCTGCCTGTCGCTGGGTCCCGCTCACCGCTGGCGCGACCTGTCTCTGGGTTCCGCTCACCGCCACCAAGCGCAGCCCCACCGTCACGGTGCCGGAATCGGTGATCGTGGTGGTCGCCGTCACCGTCGAGCCCAGCGCGGCCGAGCCGCCCCCGCCGCTCACGCCGGTCAGCCGCAGCCCCAGCGTCTCGCTCCGGTCGAGCACCGCGTCCGCGGTGGTCGCGATCGTCACCGTCCCCGTCGCTACGCCCGCGGCGATGGTCAGAGACCCTGACGGCGCCGTGTAGTCTCTGCCCGACGTCGCCGTCCCCGAGGTCTCGTAGCGCACCGTCACCGCCGCCGTGCTCGTGCCGCCCGAGAGCATCACCGTGAACACCGCGTTCGAGCCTTCCGTCACCGCCGCCGCGCTGCCCGCCACCGTCGCCGTCATCGCGTCCGCGGCGTCGTCGGTGATCGTCACGGTCGCCGTGTTCACCGCCGGGCTGATGGACACGTTGGACGGCAGCGGGTTGCCGGAATCCGCCGCGATCTGGACCCGGAAGGTCTCCGCGCCCTCCGACAGCGTGTCCGCCGCGGTCGCTACGGTGAACTCCGCAGAGCTCGTGGCGCCCGTCGCGATGGTCAGCGCGGTCGCCGCCTGCGCGGTGTAGTCCGCGCCCGAGGTCGCGGTGCCGGCCGCAGTCTTCCACGACACCACCACGGCGCTCGACACCGTCCCCGACAGCACCGCCTTGAAGCTCGCCGGCGAGCCCTCCGCCACGCTCCGGCTGGTCGAATCCAGCGACACCGTCACCGAGGTGCCGTCCGGCTCGGACAGCACCACGCTGGCCGCCGCCGGCGCCCCCACCGACACCTCCCCCTTGGTGGTCCTCGCCCCGCTCAGCGTCACCGAGAGCGTCTCGTTCGGGTCCAGAACCGTGTCGGCGGTGGTCGAGATCGTGATCGCTGCGGTGGCCGCGCCCGAGGCCACCGTGAGGCTGCCCAAGGGCGTGGTGTAGTCGGCCGCCGTCGCGGTGCCCGAGACCGTGTAGCTCACCACCACCGGCGCGGTGCTCGTGCCGCCGGTCACCGTCACGGTGTAGGCGGCGCTGCCGCCCTCGGCCACCGTCACCGCGTCGGCGCTCACATTGACCAGCAGCGCCTCGTCGTCGGCGATGGTCACCGTTGCGCTCGATGTGCCCAGCGACATCCCGGTCGGCAAGGCATTGTCCGAATCGGTCTCCAGGCTCACGCTGAAGGTCTCGCTGCCCTCGGCCAGGCTGTCCTGGGTGGTCCGCACCGTCAGTGTCTTCGTCGTCGCGCCCGCTGCGATGGTCACCGCGGTCGCCGCCTGCGCGGTGTAGTCCGTGTCCGAGATCGCGGTGCCGCCCGTCGCCGTCTTCCACTTCACCGTCACCGGCACGGACACCGCCCCCGACAGCGACAGGGTGAGCGTCGCCGCCCGGCCCTCGGTAACGCTCGCCGAGGCCGCGGAGAAGCCCACCGTCACGGTGCCGGAATCGGTGATCGTGGTCGTCGCCGTCGCCGTCGTGCCCAGGCTCGACGCACCGCCGCCGCCGGTGACCCTGGTCAGGGTCACCGAGAGCGTCTCGCCCCGGTCGAGCACCGCGTCCGCGGTGGTCGCGATCGTCACCGTCCCCGTCGCTACGCCTGCGGCGATGGTCAGCGACCCCGACGGCGCGGTGTAGTCTCTGTCCGAGGTCGCTGTCCCCGAGGTCTCGTAGCTCACCACCACCGGCGCCGTGCTCGTGCCGCCCGAGAGCGTCACCGTGAACACCGCGTTCGAGCCCTCCGCCACCGTCGCCGCGCTGCCCGCCACCGTCGCCGTCACCGCGTCCGCGGCATCGTCGGTGATCGTCGCGGTCGCCGTGTTCGCCGTCGGGCTGATGGACACGTTGGCCGGCAGCGGGGTGGTGCCGTCCTCCGCGATCTGAACCCGGAAGGTCTCCGCGCCCTCCGACAGCGTGTCCTCGGTCGTCGCCACGGTGAACTCCGCAGAGCTCGTGGCGCCCGCGGCGATGGTCAGCGCGGTCGCCGCCTGCGCGGTGTAGTCCGCGCTCCCCGCGGTCCCGGTCGCAGTCTTCCACGACACCACCACGGCCCTCGACACCGTCTTCGAAAGCACCGCCTTGAAGCTCGCCAGCGAGCCCTCCGCCACGCTGCGGATGGTCGGGTCCAGAAACACCGTCACCGAGGAGCCGGCCGGCTCGGTCAGCACTAGGCGCGCCCCCGACGGACTCCCCACCGACGCCGACCCCTTGGTGGTGCTCGCCCCGCTCAGCGTCACTTGAAGCGTCTCGTTCGGATCGACCACCGAGTCCGCGGTGGTCGCGATGGCGAGCGCTGCGGTGGTCGCGCCCGAGGCCACCGTGAGGCTCCCCGAGGGCGTGGTGTAGTCGGCCGCCGTCGCGGTTCCCGAGACCGTGTAGCTCACCACCACCGGCGCGGTGCTCGTGCCGCCGGTCACCGTCACGGTGTATGCGGCGCTGCCGCCCTCGGCCACCGACACCGCGTCGGCGCTCACACTGACCCGCAGCGCCTCGTCGTCGGCGATGGTCACCGTTGCGCTCGATGTGCCCAGCGACACCCCGGTCGGCAAGGCATTGTTCGAATCGGTCTCCAGGCTCGCGGTGAAGGTCTCGCTGCCCTCGGCCAGGCTGTCCTGGGTGGTCCGCACCGTCAGTGTCTTCGTCGTCGCGCCCGCTGCGATGGTCACTGCGGTCGCCGCCTGGGCGGTGTAGTCCGTGTCCGAGATCGCGGTGCCGCCCGTCGCCGTCTTCCACTTCACCGTCACCGGCACGGACACCGCCCCCGACAGCGACAGGGTGAGCGTCGCCGCCCGGCCCTCGGTAACGCTCGCCGAGGCTGCGGAGAAGCCCATCGTCACGGTGCCGGAATCGGTGATCGTGGTCGTCGCCGTCACCGTCGTGCCCAGGCTCGACGCACCGCCGCCGCCGGTGACCCCGGTCAGGGTCACCGAGAGCGTCTCGCCCCGGTCGAGCACCGCGTCCGCGGTGGTCGCGATCGTCACCGTCCCCGTCGCTACGCCTGCGGCGATGGTCAGAGACCCCGACGGCGCGGTGTAGTCTCTGTCCGACGTCGCCGTCCCCGAGGTCTCGTAGCTCACCACCACCGGCGCCGTGCTCGTGCCGCCCGAGAGGGTCACCGTGAACACCGCGTTCGAGCCCTCCGTCACCGCCGCCGCGCTGCCCGCCACCGTCGCCGTCACCGCGTCCGCGGCATCGTCGGTGATCGTCGCGGTCGCCGTGTTCGCCGTCGGGCTGATGGACACGTTCGACGGCAGCGGGGTGGTGCCGTCCTCCGCGATCTGCACCCGGAAGGTCTCCGCGCCCTCCGACAGCGTGTCCGCCGCCGTCGCCACGGTGAACTCCGCAGAGCTCGTGGCGCCCGCGGCAATGGTCAGCGCGGTCGCCGCCTGCGCGGTGTAGTCCGCGCTCCCCGCGGTCCCGGTCGCGGTCTTCCACGACACCACCACGGCGCTCGACACCGTCTTCGAAAGCACCGCCTTGAATCTCGCCGGCGAGCCCTCCGCCACGCTTCGGCTGGTCGGGTCCAGAAACACCGTCACCGAGGAGCCGGACGGCTCGGTCAGCACCAGGCGCGCCCCCGACGGACTCCCCACCGACGCCGACCCCTTGGTGGTGCTCGCCCCGCTCAGCGTCACTTGAAGCGTCTCGTTCGGATCGACCACCGAGTCCGCAGCGGTCGCGATGGCGAGCGCTGCGGTGGTCGCGCCCGAGGCCACCGTGAGGCTCCCCGAGGGCGTGGTGTAGTCGGCCGCCGTCGCGGTTCCCGAGACCGTGTAGCTCACCACCACCGGCGCGGTGCTCGTGCCGCCGGTCACCGTCACCGTGTATGCGGCGCTGCCGCCCTCGGCCACCGACACCGCGTCGGCGCTCACATTGACCCGCAGCGACTCGTCGTCGGCGATGGTCACAGTTGTGCTCGATGTGCCCAGCGACACCCCGGTCGGCAAGGCATTGTTCGAATCGGTCTCCAGGCTCGCGGTGAAGGTCTCGCTGCCCTCGGCCAAGCTGTCCTGGGCGGTCCGCACCGTCACCGTCTTCGTTGTCGCGCCCGCCGCGATGGTCACCGCGGTCGCCGCCTGGGCGGTGTAGTCCGTGTTCGAGATCGCGGTGCCGCCCGTCGCCGTCTTCCACTTCACCGTCACGTCGTTCGACACCGCCCCCGACAGCGACAGGGTGAGCGTCGCCGCCCGGCCCTCGGTAACGCTCGCCGAGGCCGCGGAGAAGCCCACCGTCACGGTGCCGGAATCGGTGATCGTGGTGGTCGCCGTCACCGTCGAGCCCAGCGCGGCCGAGCCGCCGCCGCCGCTGACCCCGGTCAGCCGCAGCCCCAGGGTCTCGCCCCGGTCGAGCACCGCGTCCGTGGCGGTCGCGATCGTCACCGTCCCCGTCGCTACGCCTGCGGCGATGGTCAGCGACCCCGACGGCGCGGTGTAGTCTCTGTCCGACGTCGCCGTCCCCGAGGTCTCGTAGCTCACCACCACCGGCGCCGTGCTCGTGCCGCCCGAGAGCGTCACCGTGAACACCGCGTTCGAGCCCTCCGCCACCGTCGCCGCGCTGCCCGCCACGGTCGCCGTCACCGCGTCCGCGGCATCGTCGGTGATCGTCGCGGTCGCCGTGTTCGCCGTCGGGCTGATGGACACGTTGGCCGGCAGCGGGGTGGTGCCGTCCTCCGCGATCTGCACCCGGAAGGTCTCCGCGCCCTCCGACAGCGTGTCCGCCGCGGTCGCCACGGTGAACTCCGCAGAACTCGTGGCGCCCGCGGCAATGGTCAGCGCGGTCGCCGCCTGCGCGGTGTAGTCCGCGCTCCCCGCGGTCCCGGTCGCAGTCTTCCACGACACCACCACGGCCCTCGACACCGTCTTCGACAGCACCGCCTTGAATCTCGCCAGCGAGCCCTCCGCCACGCTGCGGATGGTCGGGTCCAGAAACACCGTCACCGAGGAGCCGGCCGGCTCGGTCAGCACCAGGCGCGCCCCCGACGGACTCCCCACCGACGCCGACCCCTTGGTGGTGCTCGCCCCGCTCAGCGTCACTTGAAGCGTCTCGTTCGGATCGACCACCGAGTCCGCAGCGGTCGCGATGGCGAGCGCTGCGGTGGTCGCGCCCGAGGCCACCGTGAGGCTCCCCGAGGGCGTGGTGTAGTCGGCCGCCGTCGCGGTTCCCGAGACCGTGTAGCTCACCACCACCGCCGCGGTGCTCGTGCCGCCGGTCACCGTCACGGTGTATGCGGCGCTGCCGCCCTCGGCCACCGACACCGCGTCGGCGCTCACACTGACCCGCAGTGCCTCGTCGTCGGCGATGGTCACCGTTGCGCTCGATGTGCCCAGCGACACCCCGGTCGGCAAGGCATTGTCCGAATCGGTCTCCAGGCTCGCGGTGAAGGTCTCGCTGCCCTCGGCCAGGCTGTCCTGGGTGGTCCGCACCGTCAGCGTCTTCGTCGTCGCGCCCGCTGCGATGGTCACTGCGGTCGCCGCCTGCGCGGTGTAGTCCGTGTTCGAGACCGCGGTGCCGCCCGTCGCGGTCTTCCACTTCACCGTCACCGGCGCGGACACCGCCCCCGACAGCGACAGGGTGAGCGTCGCCGCCCGGCCCTCGGTAACGCTCGCCGAGGCCGCGGAGAAGCCCACCGTCACGGTGCCGGAATCGGTGATCGTGGTGGTCGCCGTCACCGTCGAGCCCAGCGCGGCCGAGCCGCCGCCGCCGCTCACCCCGGTCAGATGCAGCCCCAGGGTCTCGCCCCGGTCGAGCACCGCGTCCGTGGCGGTCGCGATCGTCACCGTCCCCGTCGCTACGCCTGCGGCGATGGTCAGCGACCCCGACGGCGCGGTGTAGTCTCTGTCCGACGTCGCTGTCCCCGAGGTCTCGTAGCTCACCACCACCGGCGCCGTGCTCGTGCCGCCCGAGAGCGTCACCGTGAACACCGCGTTCGAGCCCTCCGCCACCGTCGCCGCGCTGCCCGCCACGGTCGCCGTCACCGCGTCCGCGGCATCGTCGGTGATCGTCGCGGTCGCCGTGTTCGCCGTCGGGCTGATGGACACGTTCGACGGCAGCGGGGTGGTGCCGTCCTCCGCGATCTGCACCCGGAAGGTCTCCGCGCCCTCCGACAGCGTGTCCGCCGCGGTCGCCACGGTGAACTCCGCAGAACTCGTGGCGCCCGCGGCGATGGTCAGCGAAGTCGCCGCCTGCGCGGTGTAGTCCGCGCTCCCCGCGGTCCCGGTCGCAGTCTTCCACGACACCACCACGGCCCTCGACACCGTCCTCGAAAGCACCGCCTTGAATCTCGCCGGCGAGCCCTCCGCCACGCTTCGGATGGTCGGGTCCAGAAACACCGTCACCGAGGAGCCGGCCGGCTCGGTCAGCACCAGGCGCGCCCCCGACGGACTCCCCACCGACGCCGACCCCTTGGTGGTGCTCGCCCCGCTCAGCGTCACTTGAAGCGTCTCGTTCGGATCGACCACCGAGTCCGCAGCGGTCGCGATGGCGAGCGCTGCGGTGGTCGCGCCCGAGGCCACCGTGAGGCTCCCCGAGGGCGTGGTGTAGTCGGCGACCGCACTCGCGGTTCCCGAGACCGTGTAGCTCACCACCACCGCCGCGGTGCTCGTGCCGCCGGTCACCGTCACGGTGTATGCGGCGCTGCCGCCCTCGGCCACCGACACCGCGTCGGCGCTCACACTGACCCGCAGCGCCTCGTCGTCGGCGATGGTCACCGTTGCGCTCGATGTGCCCAGCGACACCCCGGTCGGCAAGGCATTGTTCGAATCGGTCTCCAGGCTCGCGGTGAAGGTCTCGCTGCCCTCGGCCAGGCTGTCCTGGGTAGTCCGCACCGTCAGCGTCTTCGTTGTCGCGCCCGCTGCGATGGTCACTGCGGTCGCCGCCTGCGCGGTGTAGTCCGTGTTCGAGACCGCGGTGCCGCCCGTCGCGGTCTTCCACTTCACCGTCACCGGCACGGACACCGCCCCCGACAGCGACAGGGTGAGCGTCGCCGCCCGGCCCTCGGTAACGCTCGCCGAGGCCGCGGAGAAGCCCACCGTCACGGTGCCGGAATCGGTGATCGTGGTGGACGCCGTCACCGTCGAGCCCAGCGCGGCCGAGCCGCCGCCGCTCACCCCGGTCAGCCGCAGCCCCAGCGTCTCGCCCCGGTCGAGCACCGCGTCCGCGGTCGTTGCGACCGTCACCGTCCCCGTCGCCACCCCCGCCGCGATGGTCAGCGATCCCGACGGCGCGGTGTAGTCGCTGCCCGAAGTCGCACTCCCCGTGGTCTCGTAGCGCACCGTCACCGGCGCCGTGCTCGTGCCGCCCGCCAGCGTCACCGTGAACACCGCGTTCGAGCCCTCCGCCACCGTCGCCCCGGCCCGCGACACCGTCGCCGTCAGCGCGTCCGCGGCATCGTCGGTGATCGTCGCCGTCGACGTGTTCGCCGTCGGGCTGATGGTCACGTTGGACGGCAGCGGCGTGGTGCCGTCCGCCGCGATCTGCACCTCGAACGTCTCAGAGCCCTCCGACAGCGTGTCCGCGGTCGTCGCCACCGTGAACGCCGACGAGCGCGTCTCGCCCGCCGCGATCGTCAGCGAAGTCGCCGCCTGCGCCGTGTAGTCCGCGCTCCCCGCGGTCCCGTCCGCCGTCTTCCACGACACCACCACCGCGGTCGCGACCGTCCCCGACAGCACCGCCTCGAAGCTCGCGGACGAGCCCTCCTCGACGCTCCGCGTCGCCGGGTCCAGAGACACCGTCACCGACGAGCCCGCGGGCTCGGCCAGCGCCAGGCTGGCCGCAGACGGCGTGCCCACGGACACCGACCCCCTGGTCGTGCTCGCCCCGCTCAGCGTCACCCGAAGCGTCTCGTCCGGATCGATCACCCGGTCCGTCAGCGTCGCGATCGTCAGCGCCGCGCTCGCGCCGCCCGACGCCACCGTCAGGCTGTTCGTCGCCGCCGCCGTGTAGTCCGCCGTCGTCGCCGTGCCCGACACCGTGTAGGTCACCACCACCGGCGCCGTGCTCGTCCCGCCGGTCACCCGGACCGTGTAGGCGGCGCTGCCGCCCTCCACCACCGAGACCGCGTCCGCGCTGATGTTCACCAGCAGCGCCTCGTCGTCGTCGATCGTCACCGTCGTGCTCGTCGTCCCCAGAGACACACCCGACGGCAGCGGGTTGTCCGTGTCCGCTTCCAGGCTCGCGGTGAAGGTCTCGCTGCCCTCCGCCAGCGTGTCTGCGGTGGTCTGCACCGTCAGCGACGCCGTCGTCGCGCCCGCGGCGATGGTCACTGCGGTCAACGCCTGGGTGGTGTAGTCCGTCCCCGTGGTCGCGCTCACCCCCGTCGTCTTCCACTTCACCGTCACCGGCTCCGACACCGCGCCCGACAGCGACAGGGTCAGCGTCGCCTCCCGGCCCTCGTCCACGCTCCGCGAGGTCGCCGACCAACCCACCGTCGCCGTCCCGTCGTCGTCGATCGTCGTCGCCGCGCTGGTCGTCGAACCCAGGCTCGACGTACCCCCGCCGCCGCTCACCCCGGTCAGACGCAGCCCCAGCGTCTCGCCCCGGTCCAGCACCGTGTCCGCGGTCGTGGAGATCGTCACTGTTCCCGTCGCCAGCCCCGACGCGATGGTCAGCGAACCCGACGGCGCCGCGTAGTCGCTGCCCGACGTAGCGCTCCCCGTGGTCTCGTAGCGCACCGTCACCGGCGCCGTGCTCGTGCCGCCGGCCAGCGTCACCGTGAACACCGCGTCCGAACCCTCCGCCACCGTCGCCCCGGCCCGCGACACCGTCGCCGTCAGCGCGTCCGCGGCGTCGTCCGTGATCGTCGCCGTCGCCGTGTTCGCGGTCGGGCTGATGGTCACGTTGGACGGCAGCGGCGTGGTGCCGTCCGCCGCGATCTGAACCTCGAACGTCTCGGAGGCCTCCGACAGCGCATCCGCGGTCGTCGCCACCGTGAACGCCGCTGAGCGCGTATCACCCGCCGCGATCGTCAGCGAAGTCGCGGACTGCGCCGTGTAGTCGGCGCTCCCCGCGGTCCCGTCCGCCGTCTTCCACGACACCACCACCGCGGTCGCGACCGTCCCCGACAGCACCGCCTCGAAGCTCGCGGGCGAAGCCTCCGCAACGCTCTGCGTCGCCGGGTCCAAGGACACCGTCACCGACGAGCCCGCGGGCTCGGCCAGCGCCAGGCTGGCCGCAGACGGCGTGCCCACCGCCACCGACCCCTTGGTGGTGCTCGCCCCGCTCAGCGTCACCCGCAGCGTCTCGTCCGGATCGATCACCGTGTCCGTCAGCGTCGCGATCGTCAGCGCCGCGCTCGCTTGGCCAGCGGGCACCGTCAGGCTGCCCGAGGCCACCGTGAGGCTCCCCGACGGCGCCGTGTAGTCGGCCGCCACCGTCGCCGTGCCCGACACCGTGTAGTTCACCGTCACCGGCGCCGTGCTCGTCCCGCCGGTCACCCGGACCGTGTAGGCGGCGCTGCCGCCCTCCACCACCGAGACCGCGTCCGCGCTGATGTTCACCAGCAGCGCCTCGTCGTCGTCGATCGTCACCGTCGTGCTCGTCGTCCCCAGAGACACCCCCGACGGCAGCGGGTTGTCCGTGTCCGCCTCCAGGCTCGCGGTGAAGGTCTCGCTGCCCTCCGCCAGCGTGTCTGCGGTGGTCTGCACCGTCAGCGACGCCGTCGTCGCGCCCGCGGCGATGGTCACTGCGGTCAACGCCTGGGTGGTGTAGTCCGTCCCCGTGGTCGCGCTCACCCCCGTCGTCTTCCACTTCACCGTCACCGGCTCCGACACCGCGCCCGACAGCGACAGGGTCAGCGTCGCCTCCCGGCCCTCGTCCACGCTCTGCGAGGTCGCCGACCAACCCACCGTCGCCGTCCCGTCGTCGTCGATCGTCGTCGCCGCGCTGGTCGTCGAACCCAGGCTCGACGTGCCCCCGCCGCCGCTCACCCCGGTCAGCCGCAGACCCAGCGTCTCGCCCCGGTCCAGCACCGTGTCCGCGGTCGTCGCGATCGTCACCGTCCCCGTCGCCAGCCCCGCCGCGATGGTCAGCGATCCCGACGGCGCGGTGTAGTCGCTGCCCGACGTAGCGCTCCCCGTGGTCTCGTAGCGCACCGTCACCGGCGCCGTGCTCGTCCCCCCCGCCAGCGTCACCGTGAACACCGCGTCCGAACCCTCCGCCACCGTCGCCCCGGCCCGCGACACCGTCGCCGTCAGCGCGTCCGCGGCGTCGTCGGTGATCGTCGCCGTCGACGTGTTCGCGGTCGGGCTGATGGTCACGTTCGACGGCAGCGGCGTCGTGCCGTCCGCCGCGATCTGAACCTCGAACGTCTCCGAGGCCTCCGACAACGTGTCCGCGGTCGTCGCCACCGTGAACGCCGCGGAGCGCGTCGCGCCCGCCGCGATGGTCAGCGCGGTCGCCGCCTGCGCCGTGTAGTCGGCGCTCCCCGCGGTGCCGTGCGCCGTCTTCCACGACACCACCACGTCGCTCGCCACCGTTCCCGACAGCACCGCCGCGAAGCTCGCGGACGAACCCTCCTCCACGCTCCGCGTCGCCGGGTCCAAGGACACCGTCACCGACGAGCCCGCGGGCTCGGCCAGCGCCAGGCTCGCCGCAAACGGCGTGCCCACCGCCACCGATCCCTTGGTCGTGCTCGCACCGCTCAGCGTCACCCGAAGCGTCTCGTCCGGATCGATCACCGTGTCCGTCAGCGTCGCGATCGTCAGCGCCGCGCTCGCTTGGCCAGCGGGCACCGTCAGGCTGCCCGAGGCCACCGTGAGGCTCCCCGACGGCGCCGTGTAGTCGGCCGCCACCGTCGCCGTGCCCGACACCGTGTAGTTCACCGTCACCGGCGCCGTGCTCGTCCCGCCGGTCACCCGGACCGTGTAGGCGGCGCTGCCGCCCTCCACCACCGAGACCGCGTCCGCGCTGATGTTCACCAGCAGCGCCTCGTCGTCGTCGATCGTCACCGTCGTGCTCGTCGTCCCCAGAGACACCCCCGACGGCAGCGGGTTGTCCGTGTCCGCCTCCAGGCTCACCGTGAAGGTCTCGCTGCCCTCCGCCAGCGTGTCTGCGGTGGTCTGCACCGTCAGCGACGCCGTCGTCGCGCCCGCGGCGATGGTCACTGCGGTCAACGCCTGGGTGGTGTAGTCCGTCCCCGTGGTCGCGCTCACCCCCGTCGTCTTCCACTTCACCGTCACCGGCTCCGACACCGCGCCCGACAGCGACAGGGTCAGCGTCGCCTCCCGGCCCTCGTCCACGCTCTGCGAGGTCGCCGACCAACCCACCGTCGCCGTCCCGGCGTCGGTGATCGTCGTCGCCGCGCTGGTCGTCGAACCCAGGCTCGACGTGCCCCCGCCGCCGCTCACCCCGGTCAGCCGCAGACCCAGCGTCTCGCCCCGGTCCAGCACCGTGTCCGCGGTCGTCGCGATCGTCACCGTCCCCGTCGCCAGCCCCGCCGCGATGGTCAGCGATCCCGACGGCGCGGTGTAGTCGCTGCCCGACGTAGCGCTCCCCGTGGTCTCGTAGCGCACCGTCACCGGCGCCGTGCTCGTCCCCCCCGCCAGCGTCACCGTGAACACCGCGTCCGAACCCTCCGCCACCGTCGCCCCGGCCCGCGACACCGTCGCCGTCAGCGCGTCCGAGGCATCGTCCGTGATCGTCGCCGTCGACGTGTTCGCCGTCGGGCTGATGGTCACGTTGGACGGCAGCGGCGTGGTGCCGTCCGCCGCGATCTGCACCTCGAACGTCTCCGAGCCCTCCGACAACGTGTCCGCCGTCGTCGCCACCGTGAACGCCGACGAGCGCGTCTCGCCCGCGGCGATCGTCAGCGAAGTCGCGGACTGCACCGTGTAGTCCGCGCTCCCCGCGGTGCCGTGCGCCGTCTTCCACGACACCACCACCGCGGTCGCGACCGTCCCCGACAGCACCGCCTCGAAGCTCGCGGACGAGCCCTCCTCGACGCTCCGCGTCGCCGGGTCCAAGGACACCGTCACCGACGAGCCCGCGGGCTCGGCCAGCGCCAGGCTGGCCGCAGACGGCGTGCCCACGGACACCGACCCCTTGGTGGTGCTCGCCCCGCTCAGCGTCACCCGCAGCGTCTCGTCCGGATCGATCACCGTGTCCGTCAGCGTCGCGATCGTCAGCGCCGCGCTCGCTTGGCCAGCGGGCACCGTCAGGCTGCCCGAGGCCACCGTGAGGCTCCCCGACGGCGCCGTGTAGTCGGCCGCCACCGTCGCCGTGCCCGACACCGTGTAGTTCACCGTCACCGGCGCCGTGCTCGTCCCGCCGGTCACCCGGACCGTGTAGGCGGCGCTGCCGCCCTCCACCACCGAGACCGCGTCCGCGCTGATGTTCACCAGCAGCGCCTCGTCGTCGTCGATCGTCACCGTCGTGCTCGTCGTCCCCAGAGACACGCCCGACGGCAGCGGGTTGTCCGTGTCCGCTTCCAGGCTCGCGGTGAAGGTCTCGCTGCCCTCCGCCAGCGTGTCTGCGGTGGTCTGCACCGTCAGCGACGCCGTCGTCGCGCCCGCGGCGATGGTCACTGCGGTCAACGCCTGGGTGGTGTAGTCCGTCCCCGTGGTCGCGCTCACCCCCGTCGTCTTCCACTTCACCGTCACCGGCTCCGACACCGCGCCCGACAGCGACAGGGTGAGCGTCGCCTCCCGGCCCTCGTCCACGCTCCGCGAGGTCGCCGACCAACCCACCGTCGCCGTCCCGTCGTCGTCGATCGTCGTCGCCGCGCTGGTCGTCGAACCCAGGCTCGACGCGCCCCCGCCGCCGCTCACCCCGGTCAGACGCAGACCCAGCGTCTCGCCCCGGTCCAGCACCGTGTCCGCGGTCGTGGAGATCGTCACTGTTCCCGTCGCCACCCCCGACGCGATGGTCAGCGAACCCGACGGCGCCGCGTAGTCGCTGCCCGAGGTCGCACTCCCCGTGGTCTCGTAGCGCACCGTCACCGGCGCCGTGCTCGTCCCCCCCGCCAGCGTCACCGTGAACACCGCGTCCGAACCCTCCGCCACCGTCGCCCCGGCCCGCGACACCGTCGCCGTCAGCGCGTCCGAGGCATCGTCCGTGATCGTCGCCGTCGACGTGTTCGCGGTCGGGCTGATGGTCACGTTGGACGGCAGCGGCGTCGTGCCGTCCGCCGCGATCTGCACCTCGAACGTCTCAGAGCCCTCCGACAGCGTGTCCGCGGTCGTCGCCACCGTGAACGCCGACGAGCGCGTCTCGCCCGCGGCGATCGTCAGCGAAGTCGCGGACTGCACCGTGTAGTCGGCGCTCCCCGCGGTGCCGTCCGCCGTCTGCCACGACACCACCACGTCGCTCGCCACCGTCCCCGACAGCACCGCCTCGAAGCTCGCCGGCGAGCCCTCCTCGACGCTCCGCGTCGCCGGGTCCAGCGACACCGTCACCGACGAGCCCGCGGGCTCGGCCAGCGCCAGGCTCGCCGCAAACGGCGTGCCCACCGCCACCGATCCCTTGGCCGTGCTCGCCCCGCTCAGCGTCACCCGAAGCGTCTCGTCCGGATCGATCACCGTGTCCGTCAGCGTCGCGATCGTCAGCGCCGCGCTCGCTTGGCCAGCGGGCACCGTCAGGCTGCCCGAGGCCACCGTGAGGCTCCCCGACGGCGCCGTGTAGTCGGCCGCCACCGTCGCCGTGCCCGACACCGTGTAGTTCACCGTCACCGGCGCCGTGCTCGTCCCGCCGGTCACCTGGACCGTGTAGGCGGCGTTGCCGCCCTCGACCACCGAAACCGAGTCCGCGCTGATGTTCACCAGCAGCGCCTCGTCGTCGTCGATCGTCACCGTCGTGCTCGTCGTCCCCAGAGACACGCCCGACGGCAGCGGGTTGTCCGTGTCCGCTTCCAGGCTCACGGTGAAGGTCTCGCTGCCCTCCGCCAGCGTGTCTGCGGTGGTCTGCACCGTCAGCGACGCCGTCGTCGCGCCCGCGGCGATGGTCACTGCGGTCAACGCCTGGGTGGTGTAGTCCGTCCCCGTGGTCGCGCTCACCCCCGTCGTCTTCCACTTCACCGTCACCGGCTCCGACACCGCGCCCGACAGCGACAGGGTGAGCGTCGCCTCCCGGCCCTCGTCCACGCTCCGCGAGGTCGCCGACCAACCCACCGTCGCCGTCCCGTCGTCGTCGATCGTCGTCGCCGCGCTGGTCGTCGAACCCAGGCTCGACGCGCCCCCGCCGCCGCTCACCCCGGTCAGACGCAGCCCCAGCGTCTCGCCCCGGTCCAGCACCGTGTCCGCGGTCGTCGCGATCGTCACCGTCCCCGTCGCCAAGCCCGACGCGATGGTCAGCGATCCCGACGGCGCCGTGTAGTCGCTGCCCGACGTAGCGCTCCCCGTGGTCTCGTAGCGCACCGTCACCGGCGCCGTGCTCGTGCCGCCGGCCAGCGTCACCGTGAATACCGCGTCCGAGCCCTCCGCCACCGTCGCTCCGGCCCGCGACACCGTCGCCGTCAGCGCGTCCGAGGCATCGTCGGTGATCGTCGCCGTCGACGTGTTCGCCGTCGGGCTGATGGTCACGTTCGACGGCAGCGGCGTGGTGCCGTCCGCCGCGATCTGAACCTCGAACGTCTCGGAGCCCTCCGACAACGTGTCCGCGGTCGTCGCCACCGTGAACGCCGACGAGCGCGTATCACCCGCCGCGATGGTCAGCGAAGTCGCCGCCTGCGCGGTGTAGTCGGCGCTCCCCGCGGTGCCGTCCGCCGTCTTCCACGACACCACCACGTCGCTCGATACCGTCCCCGACAGCACCACCTCGAAACTCGCGGGCGAAGCCTCCGCAACGCTCTGCGTCGCCGGGTCCAGCGACACCGTCACCGACGAGCCCGCGGGCTCGGCCAGTGCCAGGCTGGCCGCAGACGGCGTGCCCACCGCCACCGACCCCTTGGTGGTGCTCGCACCGCTCAGCGTCACCCGCAGCGTCTCGTCCGGATCGATCACCGTGTCCGTCAGCGTCGCGATCGTCAGCGCCGCGCTCGCGCCGCCCGACGCCACCGTCAGGCTGTACGTCGGCGCCGTGTAGTCGGCCGCCACCGTCGCCGTGCCGCCGACCGTGTAGCTCACCACCACCGGCGCCGTACTCGTGCCCCCGGTCACCCGGACCGTGTAGGCGGCGTTGCCGCCCTCCACCACCGAGACCGCGTCCGCGCTGATGTTCACCAGCAGCGCCTCGTCGTCGTCGATCGTCACCGTCGTGCTCGTCGTCCCCAGGGACACACCCGACGGCAGCGGGTTGTCCGTGTCCGCCTCCAGGCTCACCGTGAAGGTCTCGCTGCCCTCCGCCAGCGTGTCCGCGCTGGTCTGCACCGTCAGCGACGCCGTCGTCGCGCCCGCGGCGATGGTCACTGCGGTCAACGCCTGGGTGGTGTAGTCCGTCCCCGTGGTCGCGCTCACCCCCGTCGTCTTCCACTTCACCGTCACCGGCTCCGACACCGCGCCCGACAGCGACAGGGTGAGCGTCGCCTCCCGGCCCTCGTCCACGCTCTGCGAGGTCGCCGACCAACCCACCGTCGCCGTCCCGGCGTCGTCGATCGTCGTCGCCGCGCTGGTCGTCGAACCCAGGCTCGACGTACCCCCGCCGCCGCTCACCCCGGTCAGACGCAGACCCAGCGTCTCGCCCCGGTCCAGCACCGTGTCCGCGGTCGTGGAGATCGTCACCGTCCCCGTCGCCAGCCCCGACGCGATGGTCAGCGATCCCGACGGCGCCGCGTAGTCGCTGCCCGAAGTCGCGCTCCCCGTGGTCTCGTAGCGCACCGTCACCGGCGCCGTGCTCGTGCCGCCGGCCAGCGTCACCGTGAACACCGCGTTCGAGCCCTCCGCCACCGTCGCCCCGGCCCGCGACACCGTCGCCGTCAGCGCGTCCGAGGCGTCGTCCGTGATCGTCGCGGTCGCCGTGTTCGCGGTCGGGCTGATGGACACGTTGGACGGCAGCGGCGTCGTGCCGTCCGCCGCGATCTGCACCTCGAACGTCTCCGAGGCCTCCGACAGCGCATCCGCGGTCGTCGCCACCGTGAACGCCGCGGAGCGCGTCGCGCCCGCCGCGATGGTCAGCGCGGTCGCCGCCTGCGCCGTGTAGTCGGCGCTCCCCGCGGTGCCGTGCGCCGTCTTCCACGACACCACCACGTCGCTCGATACCGTCCCCGACAGCACCACCTCGAAGCTCGCGGGCGAAGCCTCCGCAACGCTCTGTGTCGCCGGGTCCAGCGACACCGTCACCGACGAGCCCGCGGGCTCGGCCAGCGCCAGGCTGGCCGCAGACGGCGTGCCCACCGCCACCGACCCCTTGGTGGTGCTCGCACCGCTCAGCGTCACCCGCAGCGTCTCGTCCGGATCGATCACCGTGTCCGTCAGCGTCGCGATCGTCAGCGCCGCGCTCGCGCCGCCCGACGCCACCGTCAGGCTGTACGTCGGCGCCGTGTAGTCGGCCGCCACCGTCGCCGTGCCGCCGACCGTGTAGCTCACCACCACCGGCGCCGTGCTCGTCCCGCCGGTCACCCGGACCGTGTAGGCGGCGCTGCCGCCCTCCACCACCGAAACCGCGTCCGCGCTGATGTTCACCAGCAGCGCCTCGTCGTCGTCGATCGTCACCGTCGTGCTCGTCGTCCCCAGAGACACGCCCGACGGCAGCGGGTTGTCCGTGTCCGCTTCCAGGCTCACGGTGAAGGTCTCGCTGCCCTCCGCCAGTGTGTCTGCGGTGGTCTGCACCGTCAGCGACGCCGTCGTCGCGCCCGCGGCGATGGTCACTGCGGTCAACGCCTGGGTGGTGTAGTCCGTCCCCGAGGTCGCGCTCACCCCCGTCGTCTTCCACTTCACCGTCACCGGCTCCGACACCGCGCCCGACAGCGACAGGGTCAGCGTCGCCTCCCGGCCCTCGTCGACGCTCTGCGAGGTCGCCGACCAACCCACCGTCGCCGTCCCGGCGTCGGTGATCGTCGTCGCCACGATCGTCGTCGAACCCAGGCTCGACGCGCCGCCGCCGCCGCTCACCCCGGTCAGACGCAGCCCCAGCGTCTCGCCCCGGTCCAACACCGTGTCCGCGGTCGTCGCGATCGTCACCGTCCCCGTCGCCAGGCCCGACGCGATCGTCAGCGAACCCGACGGCGCGGTGTAGTCGCTGCCCGAAGTCGCGCTCCCCGTGGTCTCGTAGCGCACCGTCACCGGCGCCGTGCTCGTGCCCCCCGCCAGCGTCACCGTGAACACCGCGTCCGAACCCTCCGCCACCGTCGCCCCGGCCCGCGACACAGTCGCCGTCAGCGCGTCCGCGGCATCGTCGGTGATCGTCGCCGTCGATGTGTTCGCCGTCGGGCTGATGGTCACGTTGGACGGCAGCGGCGTGGTGCCGTCCGCCGCGATCTGCACCTCGAACGTCTCAGAGCCCTCCGACAACGTGTCCGCGGTCGTCGCCACCGTGAACGCCGACGAGCGCGTCTCGCCCGCCGCGATCGTCAGCGAAGTCGCGGACTGCACCGTGTAGTCCGCGCTCCCCGCGGTCCCGTCCGCCGTCTTCCACGACACCACCACCGCGGTCGCGACCGTCCCCGACAGCACCGCCTCGAAGCTCGCCGACGAGCCCTCCTCGACGCTCCGCGTCGCCGGGTCCAGCGACACCGTCACCGACGAGCCCGCGGGCTCGGCCAGCGCCAGGCTCGCCGCGGACGGCGTGCCCACCGACACTGATCCCCTGGTCGTGCTCGCCCCGCTCAGCGTCACCCGCAGCGTCTCGTCCGGATCGATCACCGTGTCCGTCAGCGTCGCGATCGTCAGCGCCGCGCTCGCGCCGCCCGACGCCACCGTCAGGCTGTTCGTCGGCGCCGCCGTGTAGTCCGCCGCCGTCGCCGTGCCGCCGACCGTGTAGCTCACCACCACCGGCGCCGTGCTCGTGCCCCCGGTCACCCGGACCGTGTAGGCCGCGTTGCCGCCCTCCACCACCGAGACCGCGTCCGCGCTGATGTTCACCAGCAGCGCCTCGTCGTCGTCGATCGTCACCGTCGTGCTCGTCGTCCCCAGAGACACCCCCGACGGCAGCGGGTTGTCCGTGTCCGCTTCCAGGCTCACGGTGAAGGTCTCGCTGCCCTCCGCCAGCGTGTCTGCGGTGGTCTGCACCGTCAGCGACGCCGTCGTCGCGCCCGCGGCGATGGTCACTGCGGTCAACGCCTGGGTGGTGTAGTCCGTCCCCGTGGTCGCGCTCACCCCCGTCGTCTTCCACTTCACCGTCACCGGCTCCGACACCGCGCCCGACAGCGACAGGGTGAGCGTCGCCTCCCGGCCCTCGTCCACGCTCTGCGAGGTCGCCGACCAACCCACCGCCGCCGTCCCGGCGTCGTCGATCGTCGTCGCCGCGCTGGTCGTCGAACCCAGGCTCGACGCGCCGCCGCCGCTCACCCCGGTCAGACGCAGCCCCAGCGTCTCGCCCCGGTCCAGCACCGTGTCCGCGGTCGTGGAGATCGTCACCGTCCCTGTCGCCAAGCCCGACGCGATGGTCAGCGAACCCGACGGCGCGGTGTAGTCGCTGCCCGACGTCGCGCTCCCCGTGGTCTCGTAGCGCACCGTCACCGGCGCCGTGCTCGTGCCGCCGGCCAGCGTCACCGTGAACACCGCGTCCGAACCCTCCGCTACCGTCGCCCCGGCCCGCGACACCGTCGCCGTAATCGCGTCCGAGGCATCGTCCGTGATCGTCGCCGTCGACGTGTTCGCGGTCGGGCTGATGGTCACGTTGGACGGCAGCGGCGTCGTGCCGTCCGCCGCGATCTGAACCTCGAACGTCTCGGAGGCCTCCGACAGCGCATCCGCGGTCGTCGCCACCGTGAACGCCGCGGAGCGCGTCGCGCCCGCCGCGATGGTCAGCGCGGTCGCCGCCTGCGCGGTGTAGTCGGCGCTCCCCGCGGTGCCGTGCGCCGTCTTCCACGACACCACCACGTCGCTCGATACCGTCCCCGACAGCACCACCTCGAAGCTCGCGGACGAAGCCTCCTCGACGCTCCGCGTCGCCGGGTCCAGCGACACCGTCACCGACGAGCCCGCGGGCTCGGCCAGCGCCAAGCTCGCCGCAAACGGCGTGCCCACCGCCACCGATCCCTTGGTCGTGCTCGCACCGCTCAGCGTCACCCGAAGCGTCTCGTCCGGATCAATCACCGTGTCCGTCAGCGTCGCGATCGTCAGCGCCGCGCTCGCACCGCCCGACGCCACCGTCAGGCTGTACGTCGGCGCCGTGTAGTCGGCGCTCGTCGCCGTGCCGCCGACCGTGTAGCTCACCACCACCGGCGCCGTACTCGTGCCCCCGGTCACCTGGACCGTGTAGGCGGCGCTGCCGCCCTCCACCACCGAGACCGCGTCCGCGCTGATGTTCACCAGCAGCGCCTCGTCGTCGTCGATCGTCACCGTCGTGCTCGTCGTCCCCAGGGACACGCCCGACGGCAGCGGGTTGTCCGTGTCCGCCTCCAGGCTCACCGTGAAGGTCTCGCTGCCCTCCGCCAGTGTGTCTGCGGTGGTCTGCACCGTCAGCGACGCCGTCGTCGAACCCGCCGCGATGGTCACCGCCGTCAACGCCTGCGCCGTGTAGTCCGTCCCCGAGGTCGCGCTCACCCCCGTCGTCTTCCACTTCACCGTCACCGGCTCCGACACCGCGCCCGACAGCGACAGGGTGAGCGTCGCCTCCCGGCCCTCGTCCACGCTCTGCGAGGTCGCCGACCAACCCACCGTCGCCGTCCCGTCGTCGTCGATCGTCGTCGCCGCGCTGGTCGTCGAACCCAGGCTCGACGAACCGCCGCCGCCGCTCACCCCGGTCAGACGCAGCCCCAGCGTCTCGCCCCGGTCCAGCACCGTGTCCGCGGTCGTGGAGATCGTCACTGTTCCCGTCGCCACCCCCGACGCGATGGTCAGCGATCCCGACGGCGCGGTGTAGTCGCTGCCCGACGTAGCGCTCCCCGTGGTCTCGTAGCGCACCGTCACCGGCGCCGTGCTCGTGCCGCCGGCCAGCGTCACCGTGAACACCGCGTTCGAGCCCTCCGCCACCGTCGCCCCGGCCCGCGCCACCGTCGCCGTCAGCGCGTCCGCGGCATCGTCGGTGATCGTCGCCGTCGACGTGTTCGCCGTCGGGCTGATGGTCACGTTGGACGGCAGCGGCGTCGTGCCGTCCGCCGCGATCTGCACCTCGAACGTCTCAGAGCCCTCCGACAACGTGTCCGCGGTCGTCGCCACCGTGAACGCCGACGAGCGCGTCTCGCCCGCCGCGATGGTCAGCGCGGTCGCCGCCTGCGCCGTGTAGTCCGCGCTCCCCGCGGTCCCGTCCGCCGTCTTCCACGACACCACCACCGCGGTCGCGACCGTCCCCGACAGCACCGCCTCGAAGCTCGCGGACGAGCCCTCCTCGACGCTCCGCGTCGCCGGGTCCAGAGACACCGTCACCGACGAGCCCGCGGGCTCGGCCAGCGCCAGGCTCGCCGCAAACGGCGTGCCCACCGCCACCGATCCCTTGGTCGTGCTCGCACCGCTCAGCGTCACCCGAAGCGTCTCGTCCGGATCGATCACCGTGTCCGTCAGCGTCGCGATCGCAAGCGCCGCGCTCGCACCGCCCGACGCCACCGTCAGGCTGTACGTCGGCGCCGTGTAGTCGGCGCTCGTCGCCGTGCCGCCGACCGTGTAGCTCACCACCACCGGCGCCGTACTCGTGCCCCCGGTCACCTGGACCGTGTAGGCGGCGCTGCCGCCCTCCACCACCGAGACCGCGTCCGCGCTGATGTTCACCAGCAGCGCCTCGTCGTCGTCGATCGTCACCGTCGTGCTCGTCGTCCCCAGGGACACGCCCGACGGCAGCGGGTTGTCCGTGTCCGCTTCCAGGCTCACGGTGAAGGTCTCGCTGCCCTCCGCCAGCGTGTCCGCGGTGGTCTGCACCGTCAGCGCCGCCGTCGTCGAACCCGCCGCGATGGTCACTGCGGTCAACGCCTGGGTGGTGTAGTCCGTCCCCGTGGTCGCGCTCACCCCCGTCGTCTTCCACTTCACCGTCACCGGCTCCGACACCGCGCCCGACAGCGACAGGGTCAGCGTCGCCTCCCGGCCCTCGTCCACGCTCTGCGAGGTCGCCGACCAACCCACCGTCGCCGTCCCGTCGTCGTCGATCGTCGTCGCCGCGCTGGTCGTCGAACCCAGGCTCGACGTACCCCCGCCGCCGCTCACCCCGGTCAGACGCAGCCCCAGCGTCTCGCCCCGGTCCAGCACCGTGTCCGCGGTCGTGGCGATCGTCACCGTCCCTGTCGCCAGCCCCGACGCGATCGTCAGCGATCCCGCCGGCGCCGCGTAGTCGCTGCCCGACGTAGCGCTCCCCGTGGTCTCGTAGCGCACCGTCACCGGCGCCGTGCTCGTGCCGCCCGAGAGCGTCACCGTGAACACCGCGTTCGAGCCCTCCGCCACCGTCGCGCCGGCTCGCGCCACCGTCGCCGTCAGCGCGTCCGAGGCGTCGTCCGTGATCGTCGCGGTCGCCGTGTTCGCCGTCGGGCTGATGGTCACGTTCGACGGCAGCGGCGTGGTGCCGTCCGCCGCGATCTGCACCTCGAACGTCTCGGAGGCCTCCGACAACGTGTCCGCGGTCGTCGCCACCGTGAACGCCGCGGAGCGCGTCGCGCCCGCCGCGATGGTCAGCGCGGTCGCCGCCTGCGCGGTGTAGTCCGCGCTCCCCGCGGTCCCGTCCGCCGTCTTCCACGACACCACCACGTCGCTCGATACCGTCCCCGACAGCACCACCTCGAAGCTCGCGGACGAAGCCTCCGCAACGCTCTGCGTCGCCGGGTCCAAGGACACCGTCACCGACGAGCCCGCGGGCTCGGCCAGCGCCAGGCTGGCCGCAGACGGCGTGCCCACCGCCACCGACCCCTTGGTGGTGCTCGCACCGCTCAGCGTCACCCGCAGCGTCTCGTCCGGATCGATCACCGTGTCCGTCAACGTCGCGATCGTCAGCGCCGCGCTCGCGCCGCCCGACGCCACCGTCAGGCTGTTCGTCGGCGTCGCCGTGTAGTCCGCCGTCGTCGCCGTGCCGCCGACCGTGTAGCTCACCACCACCGGCGCCGTACTCGTGCCCCCGGTCACCCGGACCGTGTAGGCGGCGTTGCCGCCCTCCACCACCGAGACCGCGTCCGCGCTGATGTTCACCAGCAGCGCCTCGTCGTCGTCGATCGTCACCGTCGTGCTCGTCGTCCCCAGAGACACCCCCGACGGCAGCGGGTTGTCCGTGTCCGCCTCCAGGCTCACCGTGAAGGTCTCGCTGCCCTCCGCCAGCGTGTCCGCGCTGGTCTGCACCGTCAGCGCCGCCGTCGTCGCGCCCGCGGCGATGGTCACTGCGGTCAACGCCTGGGTGGTGTAGTCCGTCCCCGAGGTCGCGCTCACCCCCGTCGTCTTCCACTTCACCGTCACCGGCTCCGACACCGCGCCCGACAGCGACAGGGTGAGCGTCGCCTCCCGGCCCTCGTCCACGCTCTGCGAGGTCGCCGACCAACCCACCGTCGCCGTCCCGTCGTCGTCGATCGTCGTCGCCACGCTGGTCGTCGAACCCAGGCTCGACGCGCCGCCGCCGCCGCTCACCCCGGTCAGACGCAGACCCAGCGTCTCGCCCCGGTCCAGCAGTGCCGGCGACTCCGCCGTCGTGGCGATCGTCACCGTCCCCGTCGCCAGGCCCGACGCGATGGTCAGCGATCCCGACGGCGCCGCGTAGTCGCTGCCCGAGGTCGCGCTCCCCGTGGTCTCGTAGCGCACCGTCACCGGCGCCGTGCTCGTGCCGCCGGCCAGCGTCACCGTGAACACCGCGTCCGAGCCCTCCGCCACCGTCGCACCGGCCCGCGACACCGTCGCCGTCAGCGCGTCCGAGGCATCGTCCGTGATCGTCGCCGTCGACGTGTTCGCGGTCGGGCTGATGGTCACGTTCGACGGCAGCGGCGTCGTGCCGTCCGTCGCGATCTGAACCTCGAACGTCTCGGAGCCCTCCGACAACGTGTCCGCGGTCGTCGCCACCGTGAACGCCGACGAGCGCGTCTCGCCCGCCGCGATGGTCAGCGAAGTCGCCGCCTGCGCCGTGTAGTCCGCGCTCCCCGCGGTGCCGTCCGCCGTCTGCCACGACACCACCACCGCGGTCGCAACCGTCCCCGACAGCACCGCCTCGAAGCTCGCGGGCGAGCCCTCCTCGACGCTCCGCGTCGCCGGGTCCAGCGACACCGTCACCGACGAGCCCGCGGGCTCGGCCAGCGCCAGGCTCGCCGCAAACGGCGTGCCCACCGCCACCGATCCCTTGGTCGTGCTCGCACCGCTCAGCGTCACCCGAAGCGTCTCGTCCGGATCGATCACCGTGTCCGTCAGCGTCGCGATCGCAAGCGCCGCGCTCGCACCGCCCGACGCCACCGTCAGGCTGTACGTCGGCGCCGTGTAGTCGGCGCTCGTCGCCGTGCCGCCGACCGTGTAGCTCACCACCACCGGCGCCGTGCTCGTGCCCCCGGTCACCCGGACCGTGTAGGCCGCGTTGCCGCCCTCCACCACCGAGACCGAGTCCGCGCTGATGTTCACCAGCAGCGCCTCGTCGTCGTCGATCGTCACCGTCGTGCTCGTCGTCCCCAGAGACACGCCCGACGGCAGCGGGTTGTCCGTGTCCGCTTCCAGGCTCACGGTGAAGGTCTCGCTGCCCTCCGCCAGCGTGTCCGCGGTGGTCTGCACCGTCAGCGCCGCCGTCGTCGCGCCCGCGGCGATGGTCACTGCGGTCAACGCCTGGGTGGTGTAGTCCGTCCCCGAGGTCGCGCTCACCCCCGTCGTCTTCCACTTCACCGTCACCGGCTCCGACACCGCGCCCGACAGCGACAGGGTGAGCGTCGCCTCCCGGCCCTCGTCCACGCTCTGCGAGGTCGCCGACCAACCCACCGTCGCCGTCCCGTCGTCGTCGATCGTCGTCGCCGCGCTGGTCGTCGAACCCAGGCTCGACGCGCCGCCGCCGCCGCTCACCCCGGTCAGACGCAGCCCCAGCGTCTCGCCCCGGTCCAGCACCGTGTCCGTACTCGTGGAGATCGTCACCGTCCCCGTCGCCAGGCCCGACGCGATGGTCAGCGAACCCGACGGCGCGGTGTAGTCGCTGCCCGACGTAGCGCTCCCCGTGGTCTCGTAGCGCACCGTCACCGGCGCCGTGCTCGTGCCGCCGGCCAGCGTCACCGTGAACACCGCGTCCGAACCCTCCGCCACCGTCGCTCCGGCCCGCGACACCGTCGCCGTCAGCGCGTCCGAGGCATCGTCGGTGATCGTCGCCGTCGACGTGTTCGCCGTCGGGCTGATGGTCACGTTCGACGGCAGCGGCGTCGTGCCGTCCGCCGCGATCTGAACCTCGAACGTCTCGGAGCCCTCCGACAACGTGTCCGCGGTCGTCGCCACCGTGAACGCCGCGGAGCGCGTATCACCCGCCGCGATGGTCAGCGCGGTCGCCGCCTGCGCCGTGTAGTCGGCGCTCCCCGCGGTGCCGTGCGCCGTCTTCCACGACACCACCACGTCGCTCGATACCGTCCCCGACAGCACCACCTCGAAGCTCGCGGGCGAAGCCTCCGCAACGCTCTGCGTCGCCGGGTCCAGCGACACCGTCACCGACGAGCCCGCGGGCTCGGCCAGCGCCAGGCTGGCCGCAGACGGCGTGCCCACGGACACCGACCCCTTGGTGGTGCTCGCCCCGCTCAGCGTCACCCGCAGCGTCTCGTCCGGATCGATCACCGTGTCCGTCAGCGTCGCGATCGTCAGCGCCGCGCTCGCGCCGCCCGACGCCACCGTCAGGCTGTTCGTCGGCGCCGCCGTGTAGTCCGCCGTCGTCGCCGTGCCGCCGACCGTGTAGGTCACCACCACCGGCGCCGTGCTCGTCCCGCCGGTCACCCGGACCGTGTAGGCCGCGCTGCCGCCCTCCACCACCGAGACCGCGTCCACGCTGATGTTCACCAGCAGCGCCTCGTCGTCGTCGATCGTCACCGTCGTGCTCGTCGTCCCCAGAGACACCCCCGACGGCAGCGGGTTGTCCGTGTCCGCTTCCAGGCTCACCGTGAAGGTCTCGCTGCCCTCCGCCAGTGTGTCTGCGGTGGTCTGCACCGTCAGCGACGCCGTCGTCGCGCCCGCGGCGATGGTCACTGCGGTCAACGCCTGGGTGGTGTAGTCCGTCCCCGTGGTCGCGCTCACCCCCGTCGTCTTCCACTTCACCGTCACCGGCTCCGACACCGCGCCCGACAGCGACAGGGTCAGCGTCGCCTCCCGGCCCTCGTCCACGCTCTGCGAGGTCGCCGACCAACCCACCGTCGCCGTCCCGGCGTCGTCGATCGTCGTCGCCGCGCTGGTCGTCGAACCCAGGCTCGACGTACCCCCGCCGCCGCTCACCCCGGTCAGACGCAGCCCCAGCGTCTCGCCCCGGTCCAGCACCGTGTCCGCGGTCGTGGAGATCGTCACCGTCCCCGTCGCCAGCCCCGACGCGATGGTCAGCGACCCCGACGGCGCGGTGTAGTCGCTGCCCGACGTAGCGCTCCCCGTGGTCTCGTAGCGCACCGTCACCGGCGCCGTGCTCGTGCCGCCGGCCAGCGTCACCGTGAACACCGCGTCCGAACCCTCCGCCACCGTCGCCCCGGCCCGCGACACCGTCGCCGTCAGCGCGTCCGCGGCATCGTCCGTGATCGTCGCCGTCGACGTGTTCGCGGTCGGGCTGATGGTCACGTTGGACGGCAGCGGCGTGGTGCCGTCCGCCGCGATCTGAACCTCGAACGTCTCCGAGGCCTCCGACAACGTGTCCGCGGTCGTCGCCACCGTGAACGCCGCGGAGCGCGTCGCGCCCGCCGCGATGGTCAGCGCGGTCGCCGCCTGCGCGGTGTAGTCCGCGCTCCCCGCGGTCCCGTGCGCCGTCTTCCACGACACCACCACGTCGCTCGATACCGTCCCCGACAGCACCACCTCGAAGCTCGCGGACGAAGCCTCCGCAACGCTCCGCGTCGCCGGGTCCAAGGACACCGTCACCGACGAGCCCGCGGGCTCGGCCAGCGCCAGGCTGGCCGCAGACGGCGTGCCCACCGCCACCGACCCCTTGGTCGTGCTCGCCCCGCTCAGCGTCACCCGCAGCGTCTCGTCCGGATCGATCACCGTGTCCGTCAGCGTCGCGATCGTCAGCGCCGCGCTCGCGCCGCCCGACGCCACCGTCAGGCTGTTCGTCGTCGCCGCCGTGTAGTCCGCCGTCGTCGCCGTGCCGCCAACCGTGTAGGTCACCACCACCGGCGCCGTGCTCGTCCCGCCGGTCACCCGGACCGTGTAGGCGGCGCTGCCGCCCTCGACCACCGAGACCGCGTCCGCGCTGATGTTCACCAGCAGCGCCTCGTCGTCGTCGATCGTCACCGTCGTGCTCGTCGTCCCCAGAGACACGCCCGACGGCAGCGGGTTGTCCGTGTCCGCTTCCAGGCTCACGGTGAAGGTCTCGCTGCCCTCCGCCAGCGTGTCTGCGGTGGTCTGCACCGTCAGCGTCGCCGTCGTCGCGCCCGCGGCGATGGTCACTGCGGTCAACGCCTGGGTGGTGTAGTCCGTCCCCGTGGTCGCGCTCACCCCCGTCGTCTTCCACTTCACCGTCACCGGCTCCGACACCGCGCCCGACAGCGACAGGGTGAGCGTCGCCTCCCGGCCCTCGTCCACGCTCTGCGAGGTCGCCGACCAACCCACCGTCGCCGTCCCGTCGTCGTCGATCGTCGTCGCCGCGCTGGTCGTCGAACCCAGGCTCGACGCGCCGCCGCCGCCGCTCACCCCGGTCAGACGCAGCCCCAGCGTCTCGCCCCGGTCCAGCACCGTGTCCGCGGTCGTGGCGATCGTCACCGTTCCCGTCGCCACCCCCGACGCAATGGTCAGCGATCCCGACGGCGCGGTGTAGTCGCTGCCCGACGTCGCGCTCCCCGTGGTCTCGTAGCGCACCGTCACCGGCGCCGTGCTCGTGCCGCCGGCCAGCGTCACCGTGAACACCGCGTCCGAACCCTCCGCCACCGTCGCCCCGGCCCGCGACACCGTCGCCGTAATCGCGTCCGAGGCATCGTCGGTGATCGTCGCCGTCGACGTGTTCGCCGTCGGACTGATGGTCACGTTCGACGGCAGCGGCGTCGTGCCGTCCGCCGCGATCTGAACCTCGAACGTTTCCGAGCCCTCCGACAACGTGTCCGCGGTCGTCGCCACCGTGAACGCCGCTGAGCGCGTCTCGCCCGCCGCGATGGTCAGCGTCGTCGCCGACTGCACCGTGTAGTCCGCGCTCCCCGCGGTCCCGTCCGCCGTCTTCCACGACACCACCACCGCGGTCGCGACCGTCCCCGACAGCACCGCCGCGAAGCTCGCGGGCGAACCCTCCGCAACGCTCTGCGTCGCCGGGTCCAAGGACACCGTCACCGAACCGGCGTCGGTGAGGGTCGTCTCCGCGCTCGTCCCCGCGCCCAGACTCGCGGCTCCGCCACCGCCGGTGACCCTGGTCAGGGTCACCGATAGCGTCTCGCCCGGGTCCAGAACCGAGTCGGTCAGGGTGGCCACCGTCACATCCCCCGAACCTGCCCCGGCCGGGATCGTCAGCGTTCCCGAGGGCGCGGTGTAGTCGGCGGACGTCGCCGTGCCGCCTACGGTGTAGCTCACCGTCACCGCGGCCGTGCTCGTGCCGCCCACGACGAATATCCGGAAAGTCGCCTCCGTCCCTTCGGGCACGGTCGAGGTCACTGTCGCGACGCTCACCTCGACCGTGTCATCGTCGGTGATGGTCACCGTCGCGGCGGTTCCCAGCGTCACTTGGTTCGGCAGCGGGTTGGCGCTGTCCGCTTCCAGGCTCACCTGGAACGTCTCGTTCCCTTCCACCAGGCGGTCCAGCGCGGTCTGCACCGTGATCGTTTGCGCGGTGGTACCGCCGGCGGCGAAGGTCAGCGCGGTCGCCGCCTGCGCGGTGTAGTCCGTACCCGAACTCGCCGTGCCCGCCACCGTCTTCCACTTCACCGTCACCGGCGTGGACACCGCCCCCGACAACCGCACCGTGAAGCTCGCCGGCCGGCCCTCGTCCACCGTCACGGCGGCCGGGGCCACGGCCACCGTCACCGCGCCCGGGTCCGTGATCGTGGTCGTCGCCGTCGCCGCCGTGCCCAGCACGGCCGCGCCGCCGCCGCCGGTGACCCCGGTCAGGGTCACCGAGAGCGTCTCGTTCGGGTCCAGCAGCGCCGGCGACTCCGCCTCCGTCGCGACCGTGATCGTCCCCGTCGCTACGCCCGCCGCGATGGTCAGCGACCCCGTCGGCGCCGTGTAGTCGCTGCCCGACGTCGCCGTCCCGCCCGTCTCGTAGCTCACCGTCACCGGCGCGCTGCTCGTCGCACCGGCGAGCGTCACCGTGAACACCGCGTCCGAGCCCTCCGCCACCGTCGCCGCGTTGCGCGCCACCGTCGCGGTCAGGGTATCGTTGTCGTCGATCTCCACCTGGGTGCTCGACCGGGTACCGGCGGCCACCAGGACGGGGAGCTGCGTGCCGAATGCCACGGTCACCGTCTCGTCCGCGGGGTCCGCGTCCTCGTTCGCCCGGACGGTGATGGCGGCGGACGTCGCGCCGGAGGCGAACACCAACTGCCCGTCGGAGTTCAGCCCGGTGATCGTATAGTCCGCCGCCACCGTGCCACCGCCTCGCGTCACCACGATCGGCAGCTTCACCTCGCGGTCCGCGGCCGGCGTCATCGTCACCTGGAGCGTGCCGCTGGCGCCTTCGGTGAGGTCGAGCGACGCCGCGCCGAACGTCGCGGTGAGCCGTTGCTGCGGGGTGGCGCGCACCGTCTGTGAGGCGGCGCCGGTCCCGCCCGGATTCACCGCCCGCACCTGGAACGCGTACTGGGTTTTGTTGGCAAGGCTCCCGACGGTGTGCGCAACGGTGCCGGCATCGCTGGGGCTGATGGCGGTCCAGCCGTCCCAACTCACCGTCGGGCTTCCCGTGCCCTTCCTGACTTCCCAGCGGGTGACGCTGCGCGGACCCTGCTGCCAGGAGAGCCCTATCGAGCCAGGGGCCGGGGTCGCCGTCACCGTTGGCTTCAACGGGGCCGGGTAGCGGCCCGCGGCGGCCGGGATCAGGCTCGACCACGAGGCCCCGCCGTAATCGTTCTCGGCCCGGACCCGATAGCGGTAGAGCACCTCGGGATCGAGATTGTCGTGCTCGAAGGAATAGGTGTTGGCGTTCGTCGGCGCCGGGGTGTAGATTGCCGTCCACGCCGTGGGCCAGGCCGCGGCGCCCCAGGCGCGGCGTTGATACTGCAGCTCGTAGCCGACGACCGACGGGGTGGCGGTGACCCCGGTCCAGCCCACCGTCATCTTGCCGGGGTGGGCTACGGCGTTCAGACCCTGCGTGACTTGGGGCGGCACCGGCTCGTCGTCGGTAAGGGTGAACGTCGCGCTGCCGATGGCGCCGGCGCTCACCTCGGCGGGGAGGCTGCCAAAGGCCAGCGCCAGGTTGTCGTGAGTGGAATCCAGGTCCTGGTTCGCCCGGATCGTGAAGCTCGCGGACGTATCGGCCACGTTGAAGTTGAGCGCCCCGCCACCGAGCCCGGTGACGGAGTAGTCCTCGGCCGCCGTTCCCGCCTGCGGCGTGGCGGTGATCGGCACCCGCACCTGTCGGTCGGCGGCGGGATTCATGGTTACCGTGACCGTGGTCGCGACGCCGCCCTCGGTGGCGGCGTAGGAGGCCGCCCCGAACGCCACCGTGAGGCGGGCGCCCAGGGTGACCGGGACGATCGCCGACGGCCGGCCGTCGCCGCTTTCGTTGTGCGCGACCATCTGGAACACGTGGTTGCCCTTCGTCAATCCGGAGATCGTGTGGCTGCGAGTGGGTTCGCCGCCCGGGATGTCCGTCCAGGACGTCCAGGTCTCGCCGCCGTCCGCGCTGCGCCGATACGTCCATTTGGTGGTGCTGGCCGCGCCCGCGCTCCAGGACAGAATCGCCTGATCGGGGGTGGCGCCCTGCCGGGCGGTGAAGGTCGGGCGGTCGGGCTTGGGTACCACCCCGGCGGTCGGAAACGGGTCCGAATGCGGGCCGGTCCTCCCGTCGGCGTAGGCAGCCGCCCGATACCGATAGCGGACGTCCGGATCCAGAGGGGTGTGGGGTATCCGCGTGCCAAAGGCTGTTACCGGGAATTTGGTCCATCCATCCGTCGGCCACGCACCCGTGGCATCCCATGCCCTGCTTTGAAACTGAAGGCCGGTAATGGTCAGTTCGGGGACGTCCCAATTGACCCAGAGCCGCGTCCATCCTGCCCGTACACTCACTTCGCTCGCCGCCGGTTTGCGCGGCGGCAGGTCATCGTCCACGAGGGTCACGGTGGCGGTGCGCGGCGGGTTGACCATCGACGCGGCCACCCCGAACCCCAGCACGACCGTCTCGTCGTCGCTGTCGGTGTCTTCCGCGGCCGTGACGGTGAACGTCTTGCGGCTGTTGCCGCGCGCGAACGCCAGCGCGCCCGCGGTGAGCCCGCTAACCGCGTAGTCCGTCGCCGCGGCGGCGCCCTGGGGCGTGATCGTGATCGGAATGGTCATGCTGGCGGTCGCCGCGGGGTTCATGGTCACCGCCACCGTCGTCGCCGCGCCGCCCTCCGTCGCGGTGTAGGCCGCCGCCTCGAACGCGACCCGGCTTCTCGTACCCGGCGTCACCGTGACGGAGTTCGACCGTGCGCCGCTGCCGGCGCCGTTCACCGCCCGCACCCGGAACCAGTAGTTGGTCCCGTCGGTCAGGCCGGGGACGACGTAACTGGTGGTGGCCGCGCCGCTCGGGGAGATCGCCGTCCAGCTTCCCCAGACGCGGCCATCGGTGCTCTGTTCGTACTCCCAGCTCGTGACGCCGGCCGCGCCCATCGCCCAGGTGAGGGTTACCTGGGTGGCCGTGGCGGAGACTTCCAGTTGCACGGGACCCGGCCGCGGCCGCACGCCGGCGCTGGGGAACGTGGCCGACCACGCGCCGTCGCCGTCGGCGTTCACGGCGCGGACCTGGTAGCGGTATCGCAGGTCGGGGTCGAGGCTCTCGTGCCACGTGCGGTGTTGGCCACCGGTGGAGGCGACCTGCCCCGACACCGCCGTCCACGCCGACCAGGAATCGCCAGTGGCCGCGTCCCACGCCCGGGTCTGGTACTGCACCAGGTAATGCTGCACCGCCGGGGTGGCGGTGACCGCGTTCCAGCGCACGCTGGTGCGGGCGAAGGCGGAGTAGGCGGATGCCTGCGTCGCATCTGGCGCCGGCGGTTCGGCGGCCGTTGCCGACACGCAGGTCCCGACGATGCACGCCGCTGCCGTCGCGGCGGCGACGAGGGAACGAATCGCCCGGAGCGCTCCGAGGCGGAAAGGCGTCCGTGCGCCGCGATCGGGAATTCCCTCCCCCTCCGTGCCGAGGGCGCGAACGATTGTCCGGGTGTTCGCAATGCCGCGGGGAATGTGGTGTCTGGTCGGTCCGTTCATGACCATGGCGCTGGCCTCCTGTTGCCTGGGCCTGGAGTTGCCCCTATTTCGTGGACTGAGATGGTTCCGGTTTGAGGTGGTCCGGGTTCTTGGGACAGGGGAGCGGCAGAAACAGGGTGTATTCCGTAGTCGATCCTGCCGCCAGAGTCCTGGTTATCAAACCTTCTCAATGTAGTCGATGTAGTCGAGCCGGTAGAGGGCGGGTGAGACAAGAACAACAAGACGTGATAAATACAACTTTGGCGGCAGGAGAGCCAACCCGGAATACACGTTCCATGAACCGGGACCAACCTCAGTTTCACGATGAGTGGCAAGAAGCGACGATCGGCCGGCGGGCCGGCGAGAGGGTCTTCGCCGCCGCCTCCGGCGCGGTGGTGGGAACCGTTGCTTCGCGTGCCTCGCGCGCCGCTCCCCGACCTGCATCCGCTCCAGCCGCGGGCGGATGCTCTCGGCGTCGGGCTGCTCTTCGCCGGCGCGTTCGTCCTCTACGCCGTCTCGGCGCCGCGCACCGTGATGCTGGAGGACGACGGCCTCTTCGTTACCACCGCGGCGTTCGCGGGCGTCGCGCACCCGCCGGGATATCCCCTGTACGTCCTGCTCGGCTGGCTCGCTTCGCTGGTCCCCCTCGGCGAGGTCGCCTGGCGCGTCCATGCGCTGAGCGGCCTGATGGGTGCGCTCACCTGCGCCAGCGTCGCTTGGCTCGTACTGCGCCGCACCGGCGACCGTCCCGCGGCCTGGCTGGCCGGCGCCGCGCTGGCGGTCTCCGAGCACTTCTGGTCGCAGGCGATCATCGCCGACGTCTACACCACCAATACGGCGGCGGTGTTCCTGACCCTGGCTCTCGTGCAGGAGGCCGCGGCGGCGCGGAGCGCGCGCCTGTGGATCGCGGCGGCCGCGGTCTACGGCCTCGGCCTCGCCAATCACTACCCGCTGCTGATCCTGGCGAGTCCCCTGTTCCTCGCCTGTGCCGCGGGCGCGGGAAGGGACTTCGGACGCCGGGCCGTCTACCTGGCCGCCGTCGCCGTGCTGGCCGCGGCCGCGCTGTACGGCTGGATGGCGTGGCGTTCCCACCAGCCGGTGCCGGTCAACTTCCTGGGGCCGATCGGGTCCTGGGGCGAGTTCCTCTCCTTCGTCGACCGCAGCATCTACTCTCACATCGACCAGAGCCCCAACGCCGGCCTCGCCGACAAGCTGTTCTTCGCCGGACACTTCGCGACGCAGGCGCTGGTGCAGTTCGGCGTCGCCGGCACGCTCGTCGCGCTGTGGGGCGCGTTCGCGTCCTTCCGGGGCGGCCGGCGTCTCGGGCTCTCGTGCGAGGCGCTGGCGTTCGTGGCCAGCAGCTTCCTCCTCGTCGCCCTGCTCGGCTTCAACTACGAACCCCTCCGGATTTCCACCTTCCGCCCCTATCCGCTGGTCGCCTACGGCATCCTCGCGCTATGGCTGGGCCACGGCGCGCACGCGCTGTTCCGATGGGCGCGCGCGCGCCGCGCGCCGCTGCTTCCCGTTTTCCACGCCGCGGGCGCGCTCCTCGTGGCGGGCCTCTGCGCCTGGAACGTCGGGGTCAACTACCGGCCCCACGACCGCTTCGCCGAGGAACAGGCGCGGGCGTTGCTCGACATCGCCGAGGAGGACGGCGTCTTCGTCCTCTATGCAGACCCGTTCGTCGGCCCGATGTCCTATCTTCACTGGGTGAAGGGGGTGCGCCCGAACCTGCGGTTGCTGGAGTATCACGGCGTCTACATCGCCGACCGCGTCGTGCGTCCGTTGTGGCCCACCGGGCGCAAGACCGCGGGTTGGGCCGAGTTTCTCCGGAATACGGACCTGCCGGTGTATTCCCTCTGGTACGGTCCGGCCTTCTCGGGGGCGGGTCTGGCGCATCTGGGCTTTTTCGTGCGGGTCCACGAGGGCGCCGGACCGGGGCGAATCGAGATCAGGGCCAACGACAAGGCCAAGGCGTATTTCGGGAAGCTGATCGCGATGCCGGCGCCGCGGGACCCGCCGAGCGCCATCCATCGCAACGAGATGCTGAGGGCCTACGGCGAATACCTGGGTCTGGCCCAGGTCAACGAACGGTCTTCGATGAACGGCTACGTCGCGGACGTCGTGCCGTTGGCGGAAGGCAATTACTGGTCGCTCATGGGCATGTCCAAGGCGCTGATGACCCAGCCGGGCGGCCGATCGCTGCGGTTGGCGGAAACCTACCTGCGGCGGGCCCTGGAGCTGGCCGGGGACGACCGCGGCAAGAAGGACCGGGCGACGGAACGCTTCGTCGAGGGGCACATCGCGTTGCGCCGGGGCGATACCGGCAAGGCGAGGACGCTGTTCCGGGAATCCCTGTCGATCGACCGCGGCGCGGACAATCATGCTCGTCAGGCGCTCGAGAAGCTGGACTCTTCCGGCGGCCGATGAGGACTCGGGGACGAGCGATGGCGAAGCGGCGGAAGGGCGCGCGGGAGGCGCGCCGCGCGGAGCGGCCCCGGCCGAGAAGGGACGACACAACGCGCCCGCGCGTGGCCGCCGGCGCCGCGCTGGCGGCCACGGCGCACCTGAGCGAGCCCGGGGGACCGGTGTGGAAGCACCTGTGGTCCGTGCTCGCGCTGGCCTTCGCCGCGCGCGCGTTCGTCGCCTTGTCCGGCGACTTCGCGCTGCATCCGGACGAGATCATGCAGTACCTGGAGCAGGCGCACCGTCTGGTCTTCGGCGCCGGCATCGTCCACTGGGAGCACTTCTACGGCGCGCGTTCGTGGCTGGTGCCCGGCCTGATCGCCGGGGTCCTGGCGCTGTTCGACGCCGTGGGCCTCGACCGGCCCGTCTGGTACGTCGGCGGCGTCAAGCTGGTCTTCTGCGCCCTTTCCCTGGCGGTTCCGGCCGGTATGTACTTCTTCGCTCGCCGCCACTTCGACGAAAGCGCGGCCCGGGTGGCGCTCGTGGCCGGGGCCTTCTGGTACGAGCTGGTCGGCTTCGCCCACAAGCCGATGACCGAGTTCGTGGCCACCGGCCTGCTGATGGCGTTGCTGGCGCTGTGCGCGCGCCCGGACCCGGCCCGGCCGGGGGTCGTCTGGCCGGCGGCCCTCCTGGCGGTGCTGGCCGCGGCGGTGCGGATGCAGTACGCCCCGCTCGCGCTGGTGCTGCTCGGCCTGCTCTTCCTGCGCGCCGGTGGGGCGTCCGGGCCGGGCGGCGCGTGGTGGCGGGGGGCGCGGACGCAGCTCGCGTTCGCCGCGGCCCTGTTCTTCCTCGCGGTCGGCTTGTTCGACGCGCTGACGTGGGGCGCCGAGCCGTTCCACTCCTATCTCGCCAACCTGCGGTTCAATCTGGCGCTGGAGGAGACGCGCGCCGGTTCGAGCCCGGCCTGGCAATACCTGTGGTGGTTCCTGCTCGCCACCGCGGGGCTGGGCGCGCTCTGCCTGGCGGCGTCGTTGCGCGACCCGCGCCGCTACGGGCTTCTCCTCGGGCTCGTCGTCCTGGCGCTGATCGTCCATTCCGCGGAGGCGCACAAGGAATACCGCTTCGTTTTCGTCGTCGTCCCGCTGTGGCTGCTGATCGGCGCCGGCGTGGCGGCGCGGCTCGCCGCCCGCCGGCGGGCCTGGGTCTTCGGCGCGGCCGGCGCCGCGTTCGCCGCGGTCTCCCTGGCCGGACTCCTGAATGCTCTGCCGCGCCAGGACGACGTCTACAGGTTGATCTTCGCGCCGGAGGAGACCCCGGTCCGGTTCGTCCGCGACCGGGGTCCCGTCTTCGCCGCCTATCGCTACCTCGCCGAGGCGCCCGGGGTCCTCGCCGTGTGGCACATCGACCGCCACTACCACGCCCTTCCCGGCTATTACTACCTGCACCGCGGGATACCGCTTTACGACGCCACGACCGGCGCCGCCCTCGTCGGCGCGGACATGCCGGCGGTCCTGGCCTCGGTCAGCCACATCCTGTCCGCGAATCCGCGCCTTTCCGCCCCCGGCTACGCGGAGGAACGGACCTTCGGCGGCATCCGGGTCCTGCGCCGCGTGGAAAACGACGCTCCCGTCCGTCGCTGGCGCGAATTCACGCCGACCGTGACCGAAAGATCGGCCGACCGGATCATGCCGCTTCTCTATCCCGACGCGCCGCGGCCGCCGGCCGATTTCGGGATCCGCTTCGCCGCTCCGGAATGACGGCGCGAGGGTCCCCCTGACGCCGGTCCCCGCCGCGAAACTCCGGACCCGCACGCCCGCATGGCCTGCCGCGATCGGGCGGTCGGCCAGGGCGGGAAACGCGGGCCGGCCCCGCGTTTCCCGTGCGCCGCCGCTATTTCGGGGCCGTGTCGTGGAACGTCCAGTAGGAGTTCGCGAGGTAGTTGAACGCCACGACGGGGACGATGGCGCAGGCTTGGAGCAGCACCGGAGAGGCGCTCGGGAAGAGGACCGACAGGCCGACGAAGACGCCGTAGCTCAGGGCGAGGGTCACCAGCGAGACGGCGTTGTACTTCAGGCCCCGGACGCGCTTGCGGCCGATCATGACCCGGTCGGCAAAGGTCCAGTAGTTGTGCATCAGGAAGTTCAAGACGATCGACAGCTCCATGGCGACCGGCGACGCCAGGAACTTGTGCATCCCGAGATCGAGCAGGATCTGGAACGATCCGAGATTGACCAGCACGCCGACGAGGCCCGTCAGCCCGTACCTGAGCAGAACCCGATGGCCCGTCAGGCGCAGCCACCATAGGGTGACGAAGAACTCCAGGATGCTCCGGGCGCCGAGCTTCGTCTGCCCGCGCTCGCGGTCGCGGAAGTGGATCGGTTCCTCGACGACCCGCGCGCCGGCGTGGATCAGGCGATGCAGGAGCACTATCTGGAAGGTGTGGCCCCGCACCCGGATGTCCCTCACCCTGGCGGCCTCGAGCGCCTCCGCCCGGATCGCCTTGAAGCCCGAGGTGCAGTCGCGGACTCCCCGGATATCGGCGATATACCGGGCGAAGCGGTTGCCCCAACGGGACAGCAGCCGCCGTCCGACGTGCCAGCGCGGGTCGAGCGAGCCGCCGGCGACGTAGCGGCTGCCGATCGCCACGTCGGCGCCGTCCGCGAGGCGGTCCAGCAGCCGCCGCGCATCGGCGGGGTCGTGGGACAAGTCGGCGTCCATCTGCACGACCGCGTTCGCGCCGAGGGTCTCCAGGGCATACGTCATCCCCCGCACGTAGGCCTGCCCGAACCCGCGCCGCGGACCCTCGAGCAGGTGGACGCGGCCATCCGCCGCGGCGAACTCCCGGACCAGGCGGCCGGTGCCGTCCGGGCTTTCGTCGTCGACGACCAGGAAGGCGGCGTCCGGGTCCGTGTACAGCCCGGTCAAGCGCCGCAGCAGCGGAACGATGTTCGGCGCTTCGTTGTACGTGGGGACGACGAAGCATACCCCGGCCCCGGCGGTCTTGCCCACGGCGAAGGCCGGTGGAGTGTCCTCCCGGAGGGTATCCCCCGGATGCACCGGGTCCATGTTGACTCCCTCTCCCTCCGTCAACTCGGTCTCTACTGCCACTCGCATCTAGTCCACTCCTTGTTTGCTCCTGTCTCCTGCGCTATACGACCCCTTAAATATATTATAATCAATGGCTTGCAGAGTACCACTGTATATGCATACTATGTGCGCCTCACACCCTGATTTACGAGAATTGCCGACGATCATGAAACTATTGTGTAGTCGTACCCCGTACTTGCTATATTTTCGTTTCGGCAGGGCGCGGTCAATGAGGTGGAGCCATGGCGAGTGTGAAACCGTGCGGTTGGGCGGCGTCCATGCGTAGTGGGTGGACATACAAAATAGTGGGTCTCCCTTCCCCCGTGCGAGGCGGCGGCGTGAAGCGCGCGCTTGGCAGGGGCCTCTGCGTCGCGGCCTTCCTGGGCATCGCCCTCCTGGCGGCCTTCGCCGCGGCGCCCGCCGCTTGGGCGCAGACGGTGTCGCTGTCGCTGTCGCCGACGTCGATCTCGGAGAGCGGCGGCGTCTCGACGGTGACGGCGACGCTGTCGGGCGTGTCGAGTGCGGCGGTGACGGTGACGGTGGGTGCGGCGGCGGTGGCCCCGGCGGTGTCGGGCGACTTCACGTTGTCGAGCGCGCCGACGCTGACGATAGCGGCGGGGGATACGACGAGCACGGGCGCGGTGACGGTGACGGCGACCGGGAACGCGGTGGATTCGCCGGACAAGGAGGTGACGGTTTCGGGGACTGTGGCGGGTAGCAGCGGTATCGTCGCGCCGACGAGCGAGACGCTGACGCTGACGGACGACGATGACGCGCCGAACGCCGCGCTTTCGCTGAACCCGGCGTCGGTCTCTGAGAACGGCGGCGTCTCGACGGTGACGGCGACGCTGACGCACCCGTCGAGCGCGGCGACGACGGTGACGGTGACGGCGGTGTCGGGGTCGTACACGGTGGGTTCGGACGCGGTGATCGTGATTGCGGCGGGCGAGACGGCGAACGCGACGGACACGGCGGCGGTCGCGGCGGTGGACAACACGACGGACGAGCCGGACCGGACGGCGACGGTGACGGGGACGCTGACCAACAGCCAGGGCGCGGGGACGGTGAGCGGGGCCACGCTGACGCTGACGGACGACGATGACGCGCCGAACGCCGCGCTTTCGCTGAACCCGGCGTCGGTCTCTGAGAACGGCGGCGTCTCGACGGTGACGGCGACGCTGACGCACCCGTCGAGCGCGGCGACGACGGTGACGGTGACGGCGGTGTCGGGGTCGTACACGGTGGGTTCGGACGCGGTGATCGTGATTGCGGCGGGCGAGACGGCGAACGCGACGGACACGGCGGCGGTCGCGGCGGTGGACAACACGACGGACGAGCCGGACCGGACGGCGACGGTGACGGGGACGCTGACCAACAGCCAGGGCGCGGGGACGGTGAGCGGGGCCACGCTGACGCTGACGGACGACGATGACGCGCCGAACGCCGCGCTTTCGCTGAACCCGGCGTCGGTCTCTGAGAACGGCGGCGTCTCGACGGTGACGGCGACGCTGACGCACCCGTCGAGCGCGGCGACGACGGTGACGGTGACGGCGGTGTCGGGGTCGTACACGGTGGGTTCGGACGCGGTGATCGTGATTGCGGCGGGCGAGACGGCGAACGCGACGGACACGGCGGCGGTCGCGGCGGTGGACAACACGACGGACGAGCCGGACCGGACGGCGACGGTGACGGGGACACTGACCAACAGCCAGGGCGCGGGGACGGTGAGCGGGGCCACGCTGACGCTGACGGACGACGATGACGCGCCGAACGCCGCGCTTTCGCTGAACCCGGCGTCGGTCTCTGAGAACGGCGGCGTCTCGACGGTGACGGCGACGCTGACGCACCCATCGAGCGCGGCGACGACGGTGACGGTGACGGCGGTGTCGGGGTCGTACACGGTGGGTTCGGACGCGGTGATCGTGATTGCGGCGGGCGAGACGGCGAACGCGACGGACACGGCGGCGATCGCGGCGGTGGACAACACGACGGACGAGCCGGACCGGACGGCGACGGTGACGGGGACGCTGACCAACAGCCAGGGCGCGGGGACGGTGAGCGGGGCCACGCTGACGCTGACGGACGACGACGATGCGCCAGGGGTGACGCTGACGCTGTCGGCGTCGTCGATCTCCGAGAACGGCGGCGTCTCGACGGTGACGGCGACGCTGTCGGGCGTGTCGAGCGCGGCGACGACGGTGACGGTGACGGCGGTGTCGGGGTTGTACACGGTGGGTTCGGACGCGACGGTGGTGATCGCGGCGGGGAGCACGTCGAACGCGACGGACACGGCGACGATCGTGGCGGTGGACAACACGACGGACGCGCCGGACCGGGCGGGCACGGTGACGGCGACGGTCGCGAACGACCAGGCAACGGCGGACGGGGCGACCATGGCGGTGAGCGGCGGGGCACTGACGGTGACGGACGACGATGACGCGCCGAACGCCGCGCTTTCGCTGAACCCGGCGTCGGTCTCTGAGAACGGCGGGACATCGGCGGTGAGCGCGACGCTGACGCACCCGTCGAGCGCGGCGACGACGGTGACGGTGACGGCGGTGTCGGGGTCGTACACGGTGGGTTCGGACGCGGTGATCGTGATTGCGGCGGGCGAGACGGCGAACGCGACGGACACGGCGGCGATCGCGGCGGTGGACAACACGACGGACGAGCCGGACCGGACGGCGACGGTGACGGGGACGCTGACCAACAGCCAGGGCGCGGGGACGGTGAGCGGGGCCACGCTGACGCTGACGGACGACGACGATGCGCCAGGGGTGACGCTGACGCTGTCGGCGTCGTCGGTCTCCGAGAACGGCGGCGTCTCGACGGTGACGGCGACGCTGACGCACCCGTCGAGCGCGGCGACGACGGTGACGGTGACGGCGGTGTCGGGGTCGTACACGGTGGGTTCGGACGCGGTGATCGTGATTGCGGCGGGCGAGACGGCGAACGCGACGGACACGGCGGCGATCGCGGCGGTGGACAACACGACGGACGAGCCGGACCGGACGGCGACGGTGACGGGGACGCTGACCAACAGCCAGGGCGCGGGGACGGTGAGCGGGGCCACGCTGACGCTGACGGACGACGACGATGCGCCAGGGGTGACGCTGACGCTGTCGGCGTCGTCGATCTCCGAGAACGGCGGCGTCTCGACGGTGACGGCGACGCTGACGCACCCGTCGAGCGCGGCGACGACGGTGACGGTGACGGCGGTGTCGGGGTCGTACACGGTGGGTTTGGACGCGGTGATCGTGATTGCGGCGGGCGAGACGGCGAACGCGACGGACACGGCGGCGATCGCGGCGGTGGACAACACGACGGACGAGCCGGACCGGACGGCGACGGTGACGGGGACGCTGACCAACAGCCAGGGCGCGGGGACGGTGAGCGGGGCCACGCTGACGCTGACGGACGACGATGACGCGCCGAACGCCGCGCTTTCGCTGAACCCGGCGTCGGTCTCTGAGAACGGCGGCGTCTCGACGGTGACGGCGACGCTGACGCACCCATCGAGCGCGGCGACGACGGTGACGGTGACGGCGGTGTCGGGGTCGTACACGGTGGGTTTGGACGCGGTGATCGTGATTGCGGCGGGCGAGACGGCGAACGCGACGGACACGGCGGCGATCGCGGCGGTGGACAACACGACGGACGAGCCGGACCGGACGGCGACGGTGACGGGGACGCTGACCAACAGCCAGGGCGCGGGGACGGTGAGCGGGGCCACGCTGACGCTGACGGACGACGACGATGCGCCAGGGGTGACGCTGACGCTGTCGGCGTCGTCGATCTCCGAGAACGGCGGCGTCTCGACGGTGACGGCGACGCTGACGCACCCGTCGAGCGCGGCGACGACGGTGACGGTGACGGCGGTGTCGGGGTCGTACACGGTGGGTTTGGACGCGGTGATCGTGATTGCGGCGGGCGAGACGGCGAACGCGACGGACACGGCGGCGATCGCGGCGGTGGACAACACGACGGACGAGCCGGACCGGACGGCGACGGTGACGGGGACGCTGACCAACAGCCAGGGCGCGGGGACGGTGAGCGGGGCCACGCTGACGCTGACGGACGACGACGATGCGCCAGGGGTGACGCTGACGCTGTCGGCGTCGTCGATCTCCGAGAACGGCGGCGTCTCGACGGTGACGGCGACGCTGACGCACCCGTCGAGCGCGGCGACGACGGTGACGGTGACGGCGGTGTCGGGGTCGTACGCGGTGGGTTCGGACGCGGTGATGGTGATCGCGGCGGGTTCGACGGCGAACGCGACGGACACGGCGACGATCGCGGCGGTGAACGACGATGTGGACAATGTGGGCGACCGCTCGGTGACGGTGACGGGCACGGCGTCCAACGCCCAGGCCACGGCCGAGTCGGAGACCGTGGCGGTGACCGGCGCGTCGCTGACGCTGACCGACGACGAGCCGACGCCGACGGCGACGCTGGCGCTGTCGTCTTCGTCGATCTCGGAGTCGGGCGGGGTGGCGACGGTGACGGCGACGCTGTCGGGGGCGTCGAGCGAGACGGTGACGGTGACGGTGGCGGCAACGGCGGGAACGAACGCGGTCCGGGGGGACTTCACGTTGTCGAGCGCGACGACGCTGACGATAGCGGCGGGGGATACGACGAGCGCGGGCGCGGTGACGGTGACGGCGAACGGGAACGCGGTGGATTCGCCGGACAAGCAGGTGACGGTATCGGGGACGGCGGCGGGTGGCAACGGTGTCGCGGTGCCGTTGAGCGTGACGCTGACGCTGACGGACGACGATGGGTTGCCGTCGGTGACGCTGTCGCTGTCGCCGACGTCGATCTCTGAGAGCGGCGGGGTCTCGACGGTGACGGCGACGCTGTCGGGGGTGTCGAGCGCGGCGGTGACGGTGACGGTGGGTGCGGCGGCGGTGGCCCCGGCGGTGTCGGGCGACTTCACGCTGTCGAGCGCGACGACGCTGACGATAGCGGCGGGGGATACGACAAGCGCGGGCGCGGTGACGGTGACGGCGAACGGGAACGCGGTGGATGCGCCGGATAAGCAGGTGACGGTATCGGGGACGGCGGCGGGTGGAAACGGTGTCGCGACGCCGTTGGACGTGACGCTGACGATCGCGGACGACGAGGCGCTGCCGACGGTGACGCTGACCCTGTCGCCGACGTCGATCTCGGAGAGCGGCGGGGTATCGACGGTAACGGCGACGCTGTCGGGGGTGTCGAGCGCGGCGGTGACGGTGACGGTGGGTGCGGCGGCGGGAACGGGGGTGGTTGCCGCGGATTTCACGCTGTCGAGCACGGAGACGCTCACCATCGCGTCGGGGGATACGACGAGCGCGGGCGCGGTGACGGTGACGGCGAACGGGAACACGGTGGATTCGCCGGACAAGCAGGTGACGGTATCGGGGACGGCGGCGGGTGGTAACAACGTGGCGAACCCGTCGAGCGTGACGCTGACGCTGACGGACGACGATGGGTTGCCGACGGTGACGCTGACGCTGTCGCCGATGTCGATCTCGGAGAGCGGCGGCGTCTCGACGGTGACGGCGACGCTGTCGGGGGTGTCGAGTGCGGCGGTGACGGTGACGGTGGGTGCGGCGGCGGTGGCCCCGGCGGTGTCGGGCGACTACACGCAGACGGGAACGACGCTGACGATCGCGGCGGGGGATACGACAAGCGCGGGCGCGGTGACGGTGACGGCGAACGGGAACGCGGTAGATTCGCCGGACAAGCAGGTGACGGTATCGGGGACGGCGGCGGGTGGTAACGGTGTCGCGGCGCCGTTGGACGTGACGCTGACGATCGCGGACGACGACGCGCTGCCGACGGTGACGCTGATCCTGTCGCCGACGTCGATCTCTGAGAACGGCGGGGTCTCGACGGTGACGGCGACGCTGTCGGGGGTGTCAAGCGCGGCGGTGACGGTGACGGTCGCGGCGGCGGGAACGGGGGCGGTTGCCGCGGACTTCACGTTGTCGAGCGCGACGACGCTGACGATCGCGGCGGGGGATACGACGAGCGCGGGCGCGGTGACGGTGACGGCGAACGGGAACGCGGTGGATTCGCCGGACAAGCAGGTGAGGGTATCGGGGACGGCGGCGGGTGGAAACAACGTGGCGAACCCGTCGAGCGTGACGCTGACGCTGACGGACGACGATGGGTTGCCGACGGTGACGCTGACGCTGTCGCCGATGTCGATCTCTGAGAGCGGCGGGGTCTCGACGGTGACGGCGACGCTGTCGGGGGTGTCGAGCGCGGCGGTGACGGTGACGGTGGGTGCGGCGGCGGTGGCCCCGGCGGTGTCGGGGGACTTCACGTTGTCGAGCGCGACGACGCTGACGATCGCGGCGGGGGATACGACGAGCGCGGGCGCGGTGACGGTGACGGCGAACGGGAACGCGGTGGATTCGCCGGACAAGCAGGTGAGGGTATCGGGGACGGCGGCGGGTGGAAACAACGTGGCGAACCCGTCGAGCGTGACGCTGACGCTGACGGACGACGATGAGTTGCCGACGGTGACGTTGGCGCTGTCGCCGATGTCGATCTCGGAGAGTGGCGGGGTATCGACGGTGACGGCGACGCTGTCGGGGGTGTCGAGCGCGGCGGTGACGGTGACGGTGGGTGCGGCGGCGGTGGCCCCGGCGGTGTCGGGCGACTACACGCTGTCGAGCGCGACGACGCTCACGATCGCGGCGGGGTCCATGGCCAGCGTGGGGACGGTGACGATCGCGGCGAACGACAACAAGGTGGACGCGGCGAACAAGAGGGTGAGGGTCTCGGGGACGGCCATGAACGCCCGGGCTGCGGCCGATTCGGCGACGTTGGCCGTGACCGCTGCGGAGTTGACGATTACCGACGACGACGAGAAGGGGTTGGTGCTCAGGCCGGCGGAGTTGCTCGAAGTGACGGAGGGCGGCGCGCCCGTGGCGTACACGGTGGCGCTGACGAGCGAGCCGGTCGGGGCGGTGGCGGTGGCGGTGGCTGTGGACAACCCGTTCCTCTCGGTGTCTCCCGCCGGCCTGACCTTCACCGCGAGGGACTGGGAGCAGGCGCAGACGGTGACGGTGACGGCGCGGGACGACGGGAACGAGGACGCGGAGCCGTCGTCGTTGTCGCACAGGGCGTCGGGCGGCGGCTATGGCGGGGTGTCCGGGTCGCTGCCGGTGTCGGTGGAGGGCGAGACCACGGTGAGGGTGAGCGGCGGCGCGTCCGGGACGACGACCTACTTCGTCGAGGGGCGTCGGGTGACGGTGACGGTCATGGCCGGGGCGCCGGAAGGGATCGTGGTGGACTTCGCGGGGTCGGTCGCGCTCGCCCGGGACGTGGTGCTGCGCTTCGCCCCGCCCGCGGCCGGCGTGCCCCTCGGGAGCGCCCGCTTCGGGCTCGGGGAGACCTCCGACCGGCGCACGGTGGTGGACGTGACCGCGGAGCCGGTCCCGTCCGGGGGGCTGGAGATCTGTCTGCCGGTCACCGCGTCCTTGCGCGCGGAGGCCGGGGAGCGGGTGCTACGGCTGCTGCACTACGGCGGGAGCGGCTGGGAGCCGGTGGCGGGCTCGCGCGACGACGCGGCCCGTGGTCGGGTGTGCGCCTCCGGGGTGGTGACGCTCTCCCCGTTCGCCGCTGGCTACGATGACCCGAAGCCCACCTTCGGCGATGCACAGATGCCGCCGCAGCGCTACCGGAAAGGAACGGAGATTGACCCCCTCACCTTGCCTGCGGCCACGGGCGGCGACGGGTCGCTGACCTACACGCTCTCGCCGGCCTTGCCCGAGGGGCTTGAGTACACCGCCCCTGTCGATGCCACGAGCGGCGGGACCCTCACGGGCACGCCCGCCGTGTCCGCGCAAGCCGCGGCCTACACGGTGACGGTGACGGACAGCGACGGCGATACCGCCACGCTGGAGTTCACCCTTGAGGTGGAGCAGGAGCTGAAGCCCACCTTCGGCAATGCGCAGGTGCCGCCGCAGCGCTACATGCAGGACACGGAGATTGCGCGGCTCGCCCTGCCTGCGGCCACGGGCGGCAACGGACCGCTCGTCTATGCGCTCACTGGGCCGGGACCGGCCTCGGCCCTGGCCCTGCCGGAGGGGCTGGCGTGGTCCGAGTCCGCGGTGACCCGCCCCACCCGCCCCGGCGCCCTGGCCGGCACGCCCACCGTGCCCGCGCCGCCCGCGGCCTGGACCCTGACCGCCACCGACGCCAACGGCGATAGCGCGACCCTCGGCTTCACCATCGAAGTGGTGGACCGCCTGCAGTTGCGTCTGAAGGGCGTTAACGAGGCCATCCTGCCCGACCTCTCCCGCGCGATGACCGCGAGCACGATGGAGGCCGTGACCGGGCGCATCGGGCAGGCGCTCTCTCCGGGCGGGGCCACGACGGCCCCCGAGGATGTGCTCACGGCGTTCGCCGGCATCCTCCAGGCGAACGAGAAGGCCATCGAGGACGGCACGTGGTCGTGGAAGCAGGAACTCGACGGGCGGACCTTTGCCTTGGCGCTCTCCGGGGCCGGTGGAGCCCGCGCCGGGGGCGGGTTTGCAACGGGCATCGGGACGGCCGCGGGTGCGCGCGTGACCCTGTGGGGCGCGGGCGACTACCGGAACCTGTCCGGTGCCGGCAAGGGGAGCGCGGTGGACTGGGACGGCCACCTGTTCGGCGGCCACCTGGGGCTGGACGCCCGGTTCGGGGCCGGAGGTCTGGCCGGACTCGCGCTCTCGATGAGCGAGGGGCGCTTCGACTACACGGACACGTCCGCCTACGCCCTTGGTGAGAAGGTCGAGGGCGAGTACGAGAGCCGGATGAGGAGTGCTCACCCCTACCTCGGATGGTCATGGCCGGCGGGGATGCACGCTTGGGTGTCGCTGGGCTACGGTCGGGGCGACATCACCATCCTGGACGGCGAAGCGGGCCGTCAGACGAGTGACAGCCGGTTGCGCAGCGCTGCGGCGGGCGGGAGCGTGCGGGTTCTCTCGGGCGAGGGTCCTGGGGTGTTCGGCCCGATGACGGTGGACCTCAAGGGCGAGGCGTGGACGGCCCGGCTCGAAGTCGAGGACAACGGCGAGGGCATCGCGGGGTTGGAGGTCACGACTCACCGGGTGCGGGTGGCGGCGGAAGGCTCGCGGGAGTTTGCGCTGTCCGGGGGCTTATCGTTCACGCCCTCGGTGGAGTTGGGGATGCGCTTCGACGGGGGCGACGGCGAGACCGGGGCGGGGGTGGAACTCGGTGGCGGAGTGGACTACGCGTACCCTGCCTGGGGCCTGAGCGCGGACGTGACGGGCCGGGTGCTGCTCGCGCACCAGGGGGAGACGGAGGACTGGAGCGTGGGCGGTGCGGTGCGGCTGGAACCGGCCTCGGGCCTGGGTCTGTCGTTGAGCGTGGCGCCCTCGTATGGGGACACCGCAAGCGGTCTCTCGCGGCTGTGGGAGCACGGCGTGGCCGGGAGCGGCGCCGGGGCCACCGAAGCCGGGACCACCGACGCATCCCCGACCGCGCGGCTGGACACCGAGATGGGCTACGGCCTGGCGGCGTTCGCCGGGGTGCTGACCCCCTACGGCGGCTTCGGACTGTCCGAGGGCGGCACGCGGGGCTACCGGCTGGGCGCGCGCTTCCTGCTCGGCCCGGCCTTCGAGATGGGCCTCGAAGGCGAGCGCAAGGAGAGCCGCACCGACCCCGCCGAGCACGGCCTGACGCTGAGCGGACGGATGCGCTGGTAGGCGCCGCCGCCTTCCGGTGCAGACGCCGGCTTCCGCAAAATGAGTTGTCCGGGACCCACCTCAACCGCCACTCGTATCTGGTCCACTCTTTTACCTGATTTAGTCCTTGTTTACTCAACTCGCCTGCGATATATGACCCCTCGGATGTGTAATCAATGGCTTGTAGAGTACACTACGTGCTCCTAACACCCTGATCGAGAATTGCCGGCGATCACGAAACGATTGTATGGTCGTGGTCCCGTGCGCCGTGCTTGCCGTGTTCTCGTTTCGGCAGCGGCGCGGTCGATGGGGTGGAGCCATGGCGAGTTTATGGATCGAGTATGGAACCGTACATCTGGGTGGCCTCCATGCGTGGCGGGTGTTCGTCGTAATGCCCCTCCCCCCGCGCGAGGCGGCGGCGTGAGGCGCGCGCTCGGCAGGGGCCTCTGGGCCGCTGCCTTCTTGGGCCTCGCCCTCCTGGCGGCCGCGCCGGACGCGGCGGCGCATACCGGCGGCAGCGCACTCCACAACCTTACCCACCCGCACCACCTGGACACTCCGCGCATCATCACTCGCCCCGCGTCCGGCGACACCTACTTGCCGGGCGAAACCATCACGGTGTATGTCCCGTGGGGCCGGACCCTGAACCGCCGCTGTATCCAGGTCAACACCGTCGGCACCGTCGAGCTCGAGCTGACGGTCGGCAGCGTCACGCGCACGCTCACCGGGAAATACGAGAACCGGCGAAACCGCTACGGAAGCGGCTTTGACGGCACGTGGCTCTATTTCGACTATGTCGTGCAAGCGGGCGACCGCGACACCGACGGCGTGAGCCTCCCCGAGGACGCGCTGAGCTCCCCCGGCACCACCGGGAGCAGCATCAGGGGCGTGGCCTGCGGCGATTTCATCGGGACGACGTTCGAACTGTCAACGGACTTGCACGGCTTCGGCGCCCAGGGCGGTCACAAGGTGGACACGCCGGCGCCGACCTTCTCCGGGGTGTTGGCTCCGGCCGTCGTCTTCTACGAGGGCGCGTCGGTGAACTACCGGCTGCCGCGGGTGGCGAACGCGGCCGACGCGCACAACGTCACCTATTCGGTGACGTCGGCGCGGCCGCTGCCGACGGGCTATACACTGGACGCGTCCACGGCGACGATCACGGGGTCGTATGCCAGCGCGTTGGCGTCGAACAACTACACGCTGCGGGCGACCGACAGCTTCGGCCGCACGGCCGACCTGGTCTTCACCCTGGAGGTGAGCGCCGGCGCGGGGATCGAGTCGATCGCGATCACGTCGAACCCCGGCGCGGACAAGACCTACGGCAAGGTCGCGCCGTTCGGGACCAACGACACCATCACCGTGAGGGTGGACCTCACGCACCGGCTCACGCTCGTCCAGTCGAGCGTGTGCCTGAACATCCGGATCGGGAGCAGCAACCCCCGGGTGTGCAACCCCTCCTATTCCACCTCGGACTCCAGCCGCTGGGACAAGCTCGATTTCAGCTACGCGGTGAAGGCGGGCGACTGGGACGGCGACGGCATCTCCTTCCCGAACAACCCGATGGGCACCGGCAAGATCGGCGGCCTCCGTTTCCGCCTCCTCGGCGGCGGTGACAACCGGGTGACCCTGAACTTCGGGCCGACGCCGGACGACGCGAACCACAAGGTGCGCGGGGAGCAGACCGTGCCGAGCTTCGGCTCGACGGCTAGCCCGGCCTACAGCTGGGTGAAGGACAACGCGGTGTCGCAGGCGCTGCCGGCGGTGCCGGCGGCGACGGACGGCGACGGCGGCGTGACCTACACCATTGAGGAGAGCCTGCCGGCCGGGCTGAGCTTCGCCGCGGCGACGCGGACCGTTTCCGGGACGCCCACGGCGGCGCAACAGGCGAACAACTACACGCTGGCGGCGACGGACGCCGACGGCGACAAGGGGACGCTGCGCTTCTCCATCGAGATCGAGGAGATCGCGGTCTCGATCTCCTCGCCGAACGTGGCGGAAGGCGCGACGGACGCGACGGCGACCCTGAAATACGGCGTGACCCTGAACCGGGCGCCGGGGCGGCAGGTGACGGTGGACTACGCCGCGGCCGCGGACCCGGGCACGGCGGAGGCGGACGCCGACTACGCGACCATTACGGGCGGGACGCTGACCTTCGCCGCGGCGGCGACGAGCCGGACCTTCGAGGTGGGGGTGAAGGGGGACGCGCTGGACGAGCCGGACGAGACGGTGCGGGTGGCGCTGAGCAACCCCTCCGGCGCAGTACTGGGGAGCGCGTCGACCGGCGTGGGCACGATCACGGACGACGACCCGACGCCGACGCTGGCGCTGGCCCTGTCGGACCCGGACCCGGGGAATCCCGACACGATCACGATCAACGAGAGCGGGACGGGCAACGCGACCACGGTGACGGCGAGCCTGAGCAGCGGGATTTCGGGCGAGGCGATCACGGTGACGGTGGCGGCGACGGGCGCGACCGCTGCGGCGGGCGACTTCAGCCTGTCGAGCGACAAGACGCTGACGATCGCGGCCGGGGCGACGACGAGTTCGGGCACGGTGACGGTGACGGCCGTGGACGACGCGACGGACGAGCCGGACGAGACCGCGACGGTGGGCGGGACGGTGGCCGGCGGGCACGGTCTGGTGGCGGCGCCCGCGGGCCTGACCTTGACCATCGCCGACGACGACGCCCGGCCGCGCTCGGTCCTGGCGCTGTCTCCGGCCTCGATCTCGGAGTCGAGCGGCGTGGCGACGGTGACGGCGACGCTCTCGAACCCCTCGGCCGCCGCGGTGACGGTGACGGTTTCGGCGGCGCCGGTGGCCCCGGCGGTGGCGGGCGACTTCGCGCTGTCGAGCGCGACGACGCTGACCGTCGCGGCGGGGCAGACGACGAGCGCGGGGACCGTGACGGTGACGGCCGTCGGCAACGCGGACGACGCGCCGGACAAGAGCGTGACGGTCTCGGGGTCGGCGTCGGGGACCCGCGGGGCGGCGGACCCGCCGGACGCGTCGCTGACGATCCGCGACGACGACGGCACGCCGACGGTGTCGCTGGTGCTGTCGTCGTCGTCGGTCTGGGAGTCGGGCGGCGTGGCGACGGTGACGGCGGCGCTGAACGGCACGTCGAGCGAAGCGGTGACGGTGACGGTTTCGGCGGCGGCGGGAACGGGCGCGGCGGCGGGCGACTTTTCGTTGTCGAGCGCGGCGACACTGACGATCGCGGCGAGCGCCACGGCGAGCACGGGCGCGGTGACGATCACGGCCAACGACAACGCGGTGGATTCGCCGGACAAGGAGGTGACGGTCTCGGGCACGGCGACGGGGGGCAACGGGATCGCGGCGCCGGCGAGCCTGACGCTGACGCTCACCGACAACGAGGCGACCCCGACGACGCGACTGGCGCTCTCGTCGGCGTCGATCGCGGAGGCGGGCGGGGTTTCGACGGTGACGGCGACGCTCTCCGGCGTGTCGAGCGCGGCGACGACGATCACGGTGTCGGCTTCGCCGGGCGCGGGGACGGATTTCACGCTGACGGGGACGACGCTGACGATCGCGGCGGGGGACACGACGAGCACCGGCGCGGTGACGGTGACGGCGAGTCCGGACACGACGGATTCGGCGGACAAGCGGGTGACGGTCTCGGGCGCGGCGTCGGGGGGCAACGGGGCCGAGTCCCCGCCCGCCGCGACGCTGACCATCGTGGACGACGACGAGCTGCCGACGCTGTCGCTGTCGCTGTCGGCCTCGACCATCGACGAGAGCGGTTCGGGCAACGTCGCGACGGTGACGGCGGCGCTCTCGCACCCGTCGGGCGAGGCGGTGACGGTCACGGTTTCGGCTTCGCCGGTGCTTCCGGCAGTGGTCGGCGATTTCAACCTGAGCGCGGACAGGACGTTGACCATCGCGGCGGGGGACACGACGAGCGCGGGCGCGGTGACGATCACGGCGGTCGATAACACGACCGATGCGCCGGACAAGTCGGTGACGGTGTCGGGCGCGGCCACGGGCGGGCGCGGGGTGGCGGACTCGGCGGGCCTGACGCTCACCGTCGCGGACGACGACGACGGGCCGAGGGTGACGCTGTCGGTGTCGCCCGGGTCGATTTCCGAGAACGGCGGCACGGCGACGGTGACGGCGACGCTCACGCATCCGTCGAGCGCGGCGACGACGGTGTGGGTGCAGCCGGAGCCGGGTTTCTACACGGTGGGTTCGGACGCGACCATCGAGATCGCGGCGGGCGAGACGGCGAACGCCGCGGACACGGTGCTGGTCACGGCGGCGTACGACGACGTGCACCAGGGGACGGCCGGTCGTTCGACGACGGTGACGGGCACGGCGGCCAACGCCCAGGCCGCAGCCAATTCGGAGACCGTGACGGTGACCGGGGCGGCGCTGACGCTGACGGACGACGAGGACCTGCCGGAGGTGACGCTGGTCCTGTCACCGACGTCGATCTCGGAGAGTAGCGGGGTATCGACGGTGCAGGCGACGCTGTCGGGGGTGTCGAGCGAGGCGGTGACGGTGACGGTGGGGGCGGCGGCGGGAACGGGGGCGATCGCGGCGGACTTCACGCTGTCGAACACGAGGACGCTGACGATCGCGGCGGGGAATACGACGAGCGGGATCGCGGTGCGGTGGGTGACGGTGACGGCGAACGGGAACACGGTGGATTCGCCAGACAAGCAGGTGACGGTTTCCGGCACGGCGTCGGGGGGCAACGGGGTGGCGGCGCCGTCGAACGTGACGCTGACACTGACGGACGACGAGGATCTGCCGGAGGTGACGCTGGTTCTGTCGCCCGCGTCGATCTCGGAGACGGGCGGGGTATCGACGGTGACGGCGACGCTGTCGGGCAGGTCGAGCGCGGCGGTGACGGTGACGGTGTCGGCGACGGGCGTGACCGCGGCGGCGGGCGATTTCAGTCTGTCGAGCGCGGATACGCTGACGATCGCGTCGGGTTCGACGACGAGTTCGGGGACGGTGACGGTGACGGCGGCGGGCGACACGACGGACGAGCCGAACGAGACGGTGTCGGTGTCGGGGACGGCCACGGGCGGCAACGGGGTGACGGCGCCGACGAGCGTGACGCTGACGATCGCGGACGACGAGGATCTGCGGATGGTGACGCTGGCGCTGTCTTCGTCGTCGATTTCCGAGGGCAGCGGCGTGACCACGGTGACGGCGGCGCTGTCGGGCGAATCCAGCGAAGCGGTGACGGTCACGGTGTCGGCGGCGCCGTTGTCGGGCGCGGTCGTGGCCGACTACGCGCTGAGCGCGAACAAGGCGCTGGTCATCGCGGCGGGCTCGACCGCGAGCACGGGGGCGGTGACGCTCACGGCGGTGAACAACGACGTCCAGGCGGCGGACAAGACGGTGACGGTCTCGGGCGCGGCGTCGGGAGGCAACGGGGTGGCGGCCCCGGCGGGCCTGACGTTGACCATTACCGACAATGACGGCCGCGTGCCGTCCGGGAGCGGGAGGAGCTGGAGCAACCCCAGCCTGCCGTCCGCCGATTGGGACGTCACCACGGCGTCGCTGCTCGGCAAGACGGCTTCGCAGCCGATCGAGACCGCGGGAACCTACGGCATAAACGTCGTCGACGTCTGGGCGTGCGCCACCAGGACGGTCGACCAGACCAGTCAGGGCAACGCCGTGCCGAGCAGTACCACCTGTACGCAACTCAGCAACAACAGCCAGCCCACGGCGATCGCGCTCACGCAGGCGATGATCGACAACGACGGCGTCGTCATCGTCTTTGTGATAGGGATCGGCCCGAGCAGCGCGCAGTACGTCTACGCGGAGTGGGTGCCCATCGTGGCGCTGCCGAAGGCGACGCTCTCGCTGTCGCCGTCGTCGATCTCGGAGAACGGCGGGGTGTCGACGGTGACGGCGACTCTGGACAAGGCGGCGCTCTCCGCGGCGACGCTCACGGTGTCGGCGCCGGCGGGCGACCTCACACTGTCCGCGGCGGCGACGCTGACCTTCGCGACGGGGGGGACGGCGAGCACCGGGACGGTGACGGTCACGGCGGTGAGCAATACGATCGACGCGCCGGACAAGCGGGTGAGCGTATCGGCGGCGGCGAGCGGCGACGTGCGGGCGCCGCCCGCCGCGACGCTGACGATCACGGACGACGACGCGGCGCCGAGGGTGTTGCTTGCGTTGTCTTCGTCGTCGATCTCGGAGAACGGCGGCGAATCGATGGTGTCGGCGACGCTCTCGCGTCCGTCGAGCGCGGTGACGACGGTGACGGTGACGGCGGTCTCGAACTTCTACACGGTGGGTTCGGACGCGACCATCGTGATCGAGGCGGGCGAGACGGCGAACCCGATCGGCGTGAACACGGTGATCATTACGGCGGTGAACGACGACGTGCACCAAGGCAGCGGCGGGCGTTCGACGACGGTGACGGGCACGGCCGTGAACAGCCAGGGGGTGGGGGAAGTGACCCTGTTCGGGGCGACGCCGCTGACGCTGGAGGACGACGAGACGTTGCCGATGCTGGCGTTGGCGCTGTCGGAGCCGGACCCGTTGAATCCGGACGACATCCCCGAGAGCTGGTCGGGCGCGAGCACGGTGACGGCGACGCTGTCGGGCAAGTCCAGCGAAGCGGTGACGGTGACGGTGGGGGCGACGGGCGTGACCGCGGCGGCCGGCGACTTCACGCTGTCGAGCGACAGGACGCTGACCATCGCGGCCGGGGCGACGACGAGCACCGGCACGGTGACGGTGGCGCCGTTGGACGACACGACGGACGAGGCGGACGAGACGGTGACGGTCTCGGCGACGGTCTCGGGCGGCAACGGTGTCGCGGCGCCGCCGAGCGTGACGCTGACGATCTGGGACGACGACGCGCCGCCTGGGGTGGTGCTGTCGTTGTCGCCGTCGTCGATCTCCGAGAACGGCGGCGAATCGACGGTGACGGCGAAACTCTCGCACCCGTCGATCGCGGCGACGACGGTGACGGTGAGGGCGAAGTCGGGCTTCTACACGGTGGTGGGGTCGGACTCGACCATCGTGATCGCAGCGGGCGAGACGGCGAACGCCACGGACAGCGTGAGGATCGCCGCGGTGAACGACGATGTGCACCAGGGCAGCCGCGGGCGTCGGACGACGGTGACGGCGACGGTGTCCAACGATCAGGGGGTGGGCGGCCTGACCTGGGCGTCGCTGAGGCTGACGGACGACGAGTTGCTGCCGGAGGTGAGGTTGGCGCTGTCGGCGACGTCGATCTCGGAGAGTAGCAGGGTATCGACGGTGACGGCGACGCTGTCGGGGGCGTCGAGCGCGGCGGTGACGGTGACGGTGGGGGCGACGGGCGCGACCGCCGCGGCGGGCGACTTCACGCTGTCGAGCGACAGGACGCTGACCATCGCGGCCAGGGCGACGACGAGCACCGGCACGGTGACGGTGACGGCGGTGGACGACACGACGGACGAGGCGGACGAGACGGTGACGGTTTCGGGGACGGCGGCGGGCGGCAACGGTGTCGCGGCGCCGTCGAGCGTGACGCTGACGCTGACCGACGACGACCCGACGCCGACGCTGTCGCTGTCGCTGTCGGCCTCGACCATCGCCGAGAGCGGCGCGGGCAACGCGACGACGGTGACGGCGAGCCTGAGCGGCGGGATTTCGGGCGAGGCGATCACGGTGACGGTGGGGGCGACGGGCGCGACCGCGGCGGACGGCGACTTCACGCTGTCGAGCGACAGGACGCTGACCATCGCGGCCGAGGCGACGACGAGCACCGGCACGGTGACGGTGACGGCGGCGGGCGACACGACGGACGAGGCGGACGAGACGGTGACGGTCTCGGGGACGGTGGCCGGCGGGCGCGGTCTGGTGGCGGCACCGTCGGGCGTGACGCTGACGATCGCGGACGACGACGCGCTGCCGACGCTGTCGCTGTCGCTGTCGGCCTCGACCATCGACGAGAGCGGTTCGGGCAACGTCGCGACGGTGACGGCGGCGCTCTCGCACCCGTCGGGCGAGGCGGTGACGGTCACGGTTTCGGCCTCGCCGGGGGCGGGGACGGATTTCACGCTGACGGGAACGACGCTCACCATCGCGGCGGACTCGACGACGAGCGCGGGCGCGGTGACGGTCACGGCGGCGAACGACACGACGGATTCGCCGAACAAGTCGGTGACGGTCTCGGGGGCGGCCACGGGCGGGCGCGGGGTGGCGGACCCGTCGGGCCTGACGCTCACCATCACGGACGACGACGCGGCGCCGGGGGTGACGCTGGCGGTCTCGCCGGCGTCGATCTCGGAGAACGGCGGGGTGGCGACGGTGTCGGCGACGCTCACGCATCCGTCGAGCGCGGCGACGACGGTGACGGTGATGGCGGCGTTGGGCTTCTACACGGTGGGGTCGGACGCGACCATCGTGATCGCGGCGGGCGAGACGGCGAACGCCGCGGACACGGCGCTGGTCACGGCGGGGGACAACGCGAAGGACGAGCCGGACCGGACGACGACGGTGACGGCGACGGCCGCCAACGACCAGGGGACGGCGGGGAGCGTGACCGGGGCGGCGCTGACGCTGACGGACGACGAGGATCTGCCGGAGGTGGCGCTGGTTCTGTCGTCGGCGTCGATCTCGGAGACGGGCGGCGTGGCGACGGTGACGGCGACGCTGTCGGTCAGGTCGAGCGAGGCTGTGACGGTGACGGTGGACGCGGCGGCGGGAACGGGGGCGATCGCCGCGGACTTCGATCTGAGCACGGCGAGGACGCTGACGATCGCGTCGGGGCAGACGGCGAGCACGGGCGCGGTGACGGTGACGGCGAGAGGGAACGCGGTGGATGCGCCGGACAAGTCGGTGACGGTTTCGGGGACGGTCTCGGGCGGCAACGGCGTCGCGGCGCCGCCGGACGTGACGCTGACGCTGACCGACGACGAGGCATTCCCGAGGGTGGCGCTGGTCCTGTCGTCCGCGTCGATCTCGGAGACGGGCGGCGTGGCGACGGTGACGGCGACGCTGTCGGTGGCGTCGAGCGAGGCGGTGACGGTGACGGTGTCGACGACGCCGATCTCGGGGTCCGACTTCACGCTGAGCACGGCGAACACGCTGACGATCGCGGCGGGGCAGACGGCGAGCACGGGCGCGGTGACGGTGACGGCGGAGCACGACACGACGGACGAGCCGGACGAGACGGTGACGGTCTCGGCGACGGTATCGGGCGGCAACAATGTCGCGGCGCCGTCGAGCGTGACGCTGACGCTGACCGACGACGAGACGCTGCCGACGGTGACGCTGGCGCTGTCTTCGTCGTCGATTTCCGAGGGCAGCGGCGTGACCACGGTGACCGCGGCGCTGTCCGGCGCATCCAGCGAAGCGGTGACGATCACGGTGTCGGCGGCGCCGTCGTCGGGCGCGACGGTGGCCGACTACGCGCTGACCGCGAACAGGACGCTGGTCATCGCGGCGGGTTCGACCGCGAGCACGGGGGCGGTGACGCTCACGGCGGTGAACAACAACGTCGAGGCGGCGGCGGACAAGACGGTGACGGTCTCGGGCGCGGTATCGGGGGGCAACGGCGTGTCGGCCCCGGCGGGCCTGACGTTGACGATCACCGACAACGACGGCTCCGTGCCGACCGGCAGCGATACGACGTGGCGCAACATCGGCCAGCCACAGACCAATTGGGACGTCACCACGGCGTCGCTGGTCGCCGAGACGACTTCGCAGACGATCGCGTTCACGGGAGGCTACCAGCAAGGGACTACCGACGTCTGGGCGTGCGCCAACAAGCAGGTCACCCAGCGGGCGCATACCGGCATCCCCGGGCCGAGCAGCACCGAGTGCACGAAACTCGCCAACGACATCGGGTCCGCGAGGTCCGTGACGATCGGGATCACGCAGCCGATGATCGACAACGACGGCATCGTCATCCTCTTCACGAGAGAGTGGGGGGGCGGTAGCAACGTGATCTACTACAACACGGAGTGGGTGCCCATCGTCGCGCCGCCCAAGGCGACGCTCTCGCTGTCTCCGTCGTCGATCTCGGAGAACGGCGGGGTCTCCACGGTGACGGCGACGCTGGACAAGGCGGCGAGCGCGGCGACGACCCTCACGGTGGCGGCGGCGGCGGTGGCCCCGGCGTTGTCCGCCGACTTCACGCTGAGCACGGCGAACACGCTGACGATCGCGACGGGTTCGACGACGAGCACCGGGACGGTGACGGTGACGGCGGTCGATAACGCGGCCGACGCGCCGGACAAGACCGTCACGGTCTCGGCAACGGCGAGCGGCGACGTGAAGGCGCCGCCCGACGCGACGCTGACCGTCACGGACGACGAAGGTGGGATGACCGTGGTCGAGAGCGGCGGTTCGACCGCGACCACGGAGGCGGGCGGCACGGACACGTTCACGGTGCGCCTGACGTCCAACCCGAGCCAGACCGTGAATGTACTGGTTACCAGCCAGGACACCTCCGAATGCGAGGTGTCGGCGGACGGCGGCGCGACGTATGGCGTCTCCGGGACCGTCGCCATGGTGCCCACCGGCGGCGACGCCACGGCGGCCGCGGCGAGCCTGTGGAATTCGCCGCATACGGTGACGGTGCGGGGCAAGGACGACGATGTCAACGACGGCAACCAGATTTGCCGGGTGACGGTAGACCCGAGCGAGACCGGCGTCAGTAACCTGCCGTATAACCGTGTGGTTACCCAGACCGTGTCGGTGCCCAACGAGGACGACGACGTCGCCGGGCTGACGGTGAGCGCGGTGACGGGGCAGGCGACGGAGGCGGGCGGGACGGCGACCTTCACGGTGAAGCTGGCGACGCGGCCGACGGCGGCGGTGACGGTGACGGTGACGGGCGGGGACGCGAGCGAGGGCACGGTGTCGCCGTCGTCGCTGACCTTCGCGCCGGGCGTCTGGAACACGGCGCAGACGGTGACGGTGACCGGCGTCGACGACGACGGCGACGACGGCGACGTGACCTGGAACGTCATCTTGAATCCCGACAGCGCGCTAGGGTCGGCGGGAGACGCCCACTACCGCGCTGTCGGCAACTCCACCGTCAGGGTGAGCACCACGGACGACGACACCGCGGGCGTGACCTTCACCCCCACCGCCCTGACCGTGACCGAGCAAGACGCCGCCGGCGCGACGTTCGCCGTGGTCCTGGACTCCGAGCCTCCCCCCGGGACGACGACGGTCGGTCTCGGTCGCTCCGACGCCGAGATCGATCTGAACGGCGTCCGCACGTACCCGTACAATCTCTCGTTCAACCCGACGAACTGGAGCACGGCGCAGACGGTGACCGTCACGGCCTCCGGGGACAGCGACGTCCGGAACGACACCAAGGAGATCAGGTACACGGTGGCCGGCTATGCGGGCGGGGTGACGAACGAGGTCGCGGTGACGGTCACGGTCGTCGATGACGACAAGCCGGTCGTGTCGCTGTCGCTGTCGGAGTCGTCGATCTCGGAGAACGGCGGGGTGGCCACGGTGACCGCGGCGCTGGACCGGAGGGCGACCGAGGCGACGACGATCACGGTGTCGGCGGCGGCCGTGGCCCCGGCGGCGTCGGGCGACTTCGCGCTGAGCGCGGCGACGACGCTGACGATCGCGGCGGGGGATACGACGAGTTCGGGGACGGTGACGGTGACGGCGAACGACAACGCGACCGACGCGCCGGACAAGTCGGTGACGGTCTCGGCCACGTCCGCGGGCGGCAACGGGGCGACGGCCCCGGCGAGCCTGACGCTGACCTTGACCGACGACGACGCGGCGCCGGGGGTGACGCTGTCGGTGGCGTCGTCGTCGATCTCGGAGAACGGCGGCGCGGCCACGGTGAGCGCGACGCTGTCGCATCCGTCGAGCGCGGCGACGACGGTGACGGTGTCGGCGGTGACGGGCTTCTACACAGTGGGTTCGGACACGACCATCGTCATCGCGGCGGGCGAGACGGCGAACGCCGCGGACACGGTGCTGGTCACGGCGGCGAACGACGACGTGCACCAGGGGACGGCCGGTCGTTCGACGACGGTGACGGGCACGGCGGCCAACGCCCAGGCCGCCGCCAATTCGGAGACCGTGACGGTGACCGGGGCGGCTCTGACGCTGACCGACGACGAGGCGTTGCCGACGGTGGCGCTGGTCCTGTCGCCGGCGTCGATCTCGGAGAGTGGCGAGGTCTCCACGGTGACGGCGACGCTGTCGGGGGTGTCGAGTGCGGCGGTGACGGTGACGGTGGACGCGGCGTCGGGAACGGGCGCGATCGCCGCGGACTTCGATCTGAGCACGGCGACGACGCTGACGATCGCGGCGGGTTCGACGACGAGTTCGGGCGCGGTGACGGTGACGGCGAACGGGAACGCGGTGGATGCGCCGGACAAGAGCGTGACGGTGTCGGGGACGGTCTCGGGCGGCAACAATGTCGCGGCGCCGCCGGACGTGACGCTGACCTTGACCGACGACGACGGAGCGCCGGGGGTGACGCTTTCGCTGTCGTCGTCGTCGATCTCGGAGAACGGCGGGGTCTCGACGGTGACGGCGACGCTGTCGCACCCGTCGAGCGCGGCGACGACGGTGACGGTGTCGGCGGTGACGGGCTTCTACACGGTGGGTTCGGACACGACCATCGAGATCGCGGCGGGCGAGACGGCGAACGCCGCGGACACGGTGCTGGCCACGGCGGCGAACGACGACGTGCACCAGGGGACGGCCGGTCGTTCGACGACGGTGACGGGCACGGCGGTCAACGCCCAGGCCGCGGCCAATTCGGAGACCGTGACGGTGACCGGGGCGGCGCTGACGCTGACGGACGACGAGGCGTTGCCGACGGTGGCGCTGGTCCTGTCGCCGGCGTCGATCTCGGAGAGTGGCGAGGTCTCCACGGTGACGGCGACGCTGTCGGGGGTGTCGAGCGCGGCGGTGACGGTGACGGTGGACGCGGCGTCGGGAACGGGCGCGATCGCCGCGGACTTCGATCTGAGCACGGCGACGACGCTGACGATCGCGGCGGGTTCGACGACGAGCACGGGCGCGGTGACGGTGACGGCGAACGGGAACACGGTGGATTCGCCGGACAAGTCGGTGACGGTGTCGGGGACGGTCTCGGGCGGCAACAATGTCGCGGCGCCGCCGGACGTGACGCTGACCTTGACCGACGACGACGCGGCGCCGGGGGTGACGCTTTCGCTGTCGCCGGCGTCGATCTCGGAGGACGGCGGGGTCTCGACGGTGACGGCGACGCTGTCGCACCCGTCGAGCGCGGCGACGACGGTGACGGTGTCGGCGGTGACGGGCTTCTACACGGTGGGTTCGGACACGACCATCGTGATCGCGGCGGGCGAGACGGCGAACGCCGCGGACACGGTGCTGGTCACGGCGGCGAACGACGACGTGCACCAGGGGACGGCCGGTCGTTCGACGACGGTGACGGGCACGGCGGCCAACGCCCAGGCCGCGGCCAATTCGGAGACCGTGACGGTGACCGGGGCGGCGCTGACGCTGACGGACGACGAGGCGTTGCCGACGGTGGCGCTGTCGCTGTCGTCTTCGAGCATCGACGAGAGCGGGGCGTCGAACGTATCGACGGTGACGGCGACGCTGTCGGGGGTGTCGAGCGAAGCGGTGACGGTGACGGTGTCGGCGGCGGGCGCGACCGCGTCGGCCGGCGACTTCAGTCTGTCGAGTGCGGATACGCTGACCATCGCGGAGGGGGCGACGACGAGCGCCGGCGCGGTGACGGTGACGGCGGTGGACGACACGACGGCCGAGGCGGACGAGACGGTGACGGTCTCGGCGACGGTCTCGGGCGGCAACAACGTCGCGGCGCCGTCGGACGCGACGCTGACGATCGAGGACGACGAAGCCAAGCCCTTCGTGACGCTGGTCCTGTCGCCGACGTCGATCTCGGAGGACGGCGGGGTCTCCACGGTGACGGCGACGCTGTCGGGGGTGTCGAGCGAGGCGGTGACGGTGACGGTGGACGCGGTGGCGGGAACGGGCGCGATCGCCACGGACTTCGATCTGAGCACGGCGAAGACGCTGACCATCGCGGCGGGTTCGACGGCGAGCGCCGGCGCGGTGACGGTGACGGCGAACGACAACGACGTGGACGTGGCCGACAAGTCGGTGACGGTTTCCGGCACGGCGGCGGGCGGCAACAACGTGGCGGACCCGTCGAACGCGACGCTGACGCTGACCGACGACGACACCGCCGGCGTGACCTTCAACCCCACCACCATCACGGTGACCGAGCAAGGCGCCGGCGCGACGTTCACCGTGGTCCTGGACTCCGAGCCCGCCCCCGGATTGGGAACAACATGGGTCGGTCTCACTCCCCCCGGGGCCGGTCTCACTCCCCCCGACATCGAGCTCGATCTGAACTCCGCCCTCACGTACCCGTACAACCTCTCGTTCACGCCGTCGGACTGGAGCACGGCGAAGACGGTGACCGTCACGGCCAAAGGGGACAGCGACCTCCAGGACGAGATCAAGCAGATCAGATACACGGCGGCCAACTATGGCCGCGGGGATGTGACGAACCAGCTCGCGGTGACGGTCACGGTCATCGACGACGACAAGCCGGTCGTGTCGCTGTCGCTGTCGGCGTCGTCGATCTCGGAGAACGGCGGGGTGGCCACGGTGACCGCGACGCTGGACAAGGCGGCGAGCGAGGCGACGACGGTCACGGTGTCGGCGGCGGCGGTGTCCCCGGCGGTGTCGGGCGACTTCAGCCTGTCGAGCGCGAATACGCTCACCATCGCGATGGGTTCGACGACGAGCACCGGAACCGTGACGGTCGCGGCGGTCGATAACGCGACCGACGCGCCGGACAAGTCGGTGACGGTCTCGGCGACGGTCGCGGGCGGCGACGGGGCGGCGGCTCCGTCCGACGCGACGCTGACCATCGCCGACGACGACGGGGCGCCCGGGGTGACGCTGGCGTTGTCGCCGTCGTCGATCGACGAGAGCGGGGCGTCGAACGTTTCGACGGTGACGGCGACGCTGTCGCATCCGTCGAGCGCGGCGACGACGGTGACGGTGTCGGCGGTGACGGGCTTCTACACGGTGGGTTCGGACACGACCATCGAGATCGCGGCGGGCGAGACGGCGAACGCCACGGACACGGTGCTGGTCACGGCGGCGAACGACGACGTGCACCAGGGGACGGCCGGTCGTTCGACGACGGTGACGGGCACGGCGGCCAACGCCCAGGCCGCGGCCAATTCGGAGACCGTGACGGTGACCGGGGCGGCGCTGACGCTGACGGACGACGAGGACCTGCCGGAGGTGACGCTGGCGTTGTCGCCGGCGACGATCGACGAGCACGACGGGACGAACCCCGGGTCGAGCACGGTGACAGCGACGCTGGACCGCGCGTCGAGCGAGGCGGTGACGCTCACGGTGTCGGCATCGCCGGGGTCGGGGACGGATTTCACGCTGTCGAGTGCGAACACGCTGACCATCGCGGCGGGTTCGACGACGAGCGCGGGGACGGTGACGATTACGGCGGTGAACAACACGACGGATGCGCCGGACAAGAGCGTGACGGTCTCGGCGACGGCGGCCGGGGGTAACGGGGTGGCGGCGCCGTTTCCCGTGACGCTGACGATCGCGGACGACGAGACGCTGCCCACCGTGACGCTGGCGGTCTCGCCGGCGTCGATCTCGGAGACGGGCGGAGTGGCGACGGTGACGGCGACGCTTTCGGGCGTGTCGAGCGAGGCGGTGACGGTGACGGTGGACGTGGCGGGCGCGACCGCGTCCACCGACGACTTCAGCCTGTCGAGCGCGACGACGCTGACAATCGCGGCCAGGGCGACGACGAGCGCCGGCACGGTGACGGTGACGGCGGAGCACGACACGACGGCCGAGGCGGACGAGACGGTGTCGGTGTCGGGGACGGTCTCGGGCGGCAACGGGGTGGCGGCGCCGTCGAGCGTGACGCTGACGATCACCGACGACGATCCCGCGCCGATGCTCTCCATCGACTCGCCGAGCGTGACCGAGGGCGACAGCGGCTCGACGGTCTTGACCTTCACGGCGACCCTGAGCGCCGCCTCCGGACGCGAGGTGACGGTGCAGTATGCGGACGCGGGCACGGGGACGGCCACTTCCGGGACGGACTACACCGCGATCACCGGCGGCACGCTGACCTTCGCGGCGGGGACGACCAGCCAGACCTTCAACGTGTCGGTGACGGGCGACGTCCTGGACGAGGCGAACGAGACGGTGACAGTGCGGCTGAAGGATCCGATGAACGCGGCGGTCTCGACCACGGCGGGCACCGGCACCGGGACGATCACCGACAACGACGCGACGCCGACGCTGTCGATCAGCTCGCCGAGCGTGGCGGAGGGCGACAGTGGCTCGACGTCACTGACGTATACGGTGACCCTGAGCGCGGCCTCCGGCCGCCAGGTGACGGTGCAGTATGCGGACGCGGGCACGGGGACGGCCACTTCCGGGACGGACTACACGGCCATCACCGGCGGCACGCTGACCTTCGCGGCGGGGACGACCAGGCAGACCTTCAGCGTGTTGGTGACGGGCGACACGGTGAACGAGTCGAACGAGACCGTGGTGGTGAACTGGAGCAACGCGGCGAACGCGACGATCTCGTCGCGCAGCGGGGTCGTCACCAATGCGCTAAGGGTTGATGGGACGATCACGGACGACGACGGCGCGCCGGACACGATCACGCTGACGGTGGACGACAACGACGTGGGCGAGGGCGACGGGGCGACGACGATCACGGTGACCGCCACGGTGGACGGGACGACCCGGTTCGCCGAAGCCAAGACGGTGCGGGTGAGCGTGTCGGCGAGCGGCACGACGGGGAACGTGGTGGACTTCGCGACGGTGCCCGCCTTCGACATCGGGATCGCGGCCGGGGCGGCGAGCGGTACCGCAACCTTCACGCTGACGCCGACGGACGACACGGAGGACGAGACCGACGAGACCATCACGGTCAGCGGTACTTCGACCGGCCTGACGGTGAACCCGGCCACGATCAGCCTTACGGACGACGACGGGACGCCGACCTCGATCACGCTGACGGTGAACGACAACAGCGTCGGAGAGGGCGACGGGGCCACCACGATCACGGTGACCGCCACGTTGGACGGCTCGACGACGCTCGGCTCGGCCACGACGGTGCGGGTGAACGTGGCGGGCAGCGGCGCCGCGACAGCGGTGGATTTCGCCACGGTGTCGGCGTTCGACATTACGATCGCCGCGGGCGACGCGAGCGGTACCGCAAACTTCACGCTGACGCCAACGGACGACGTACTGGACGAGACCGACGAGACCATCACGGTGCGCGGCGCGTCGACCGGCCTGACGGTGAACTCGGCCACGATCAGCCTGACGGACGACGACGCGGCCCCGACCTCGATCACGCTGACGGTAGACGACAGCAGCGTGGGCGAGGGCGACGGGGCGACCTCGATCACCGTGACCGCCACGGTGGACGGAACCACCCGGTTCGCCGAAGCGAAGACGGTGCGGGTGAGCGTGGCGGGCAGCGGCACGGCGGGGGCGGTGGACTTCGCCGCGGTGGAGGCGTTCGACATCGAGATCGCGGCGGGGGCGGCGAGCGACACCGCGGGCTTCACGCTGACGCCGACGGACGATGCGGTGGACGAGACCGACGAGACGATCACGGTCAGGGGTACTTCGTCCGGCCTGACGGTGAACTCGGCCACGATCAGCCTGACGGACGACGACGCGGCGCCGACCTCGATCACGCTGACGGTGGACGACACCAGCGTGGGCGAGGGGGACGGGGCGGCCTCGATCACGGTGACGGCCACGGTAGACGGCACGATGCGGTTCGCCGAGGACACGGCGGTGACGGTGAGCGTGGCGGGGAGCGGCACGGCGACGGCGGTGGACTTCGCGGCGGTGTCGTCGTTCAACATTACGATCCCCGCCGGGGCGGCGAGCAAAACCGGCACCTTCACGCTGACGCCGACCAACGACGTGGTGGACGAGACCGACGAGACGGTGACGGTGAGCGGCTCGTCGGGCAGCCTGACGGTGAACTCGGCCACGATCACGTTGACGGACAACGACGCGGCGCCGACCGCGATCACCTTGACGGTGAGCGACGACAGCGTGAGCGAGGGCGACGGGGCCACCACGATCACGGTGACCGCGACGGTGGACGGGACGACCCGGTTCGCCGAGGCCACGACGGTGACCGTGATCGTGACGGGGGGCGGTACGCCGGGAGGGGTGAATTTCTCGGCGGGGCTGGACTTCGACATCGTGATCGCCGCAGGGGCGGCGAGCGGCGCCAGCGACTTCACGCTGACGCCGGTCGACGACGCGTTGGACGGGGTCAACGAGACGGTGACGTTTGCCGGCTACTCAGGCAGCCTGACGGTGAACGACGCCACGATCACGTTGACGGACGACGACGCGACGCCGACTTCGATCACGCTGACGGTGGACGACAACAGCGTGGCCGAGGACGACGGAGCGACCACGATCACGGTGACGGCCACGGTGGATGGCGGAACCCGGTTCATCACGGACACGACGGTGACGGTGAGCGTGGCCGGGAGCGGCGCGGCGGGAGCGGTGGACTTCGCGGCGGTGTCGGACTTCGACATTACGATCGGCGCGGCCGACGCGAGCAAGACCGGCACCTTCACGCTGACGCCGACGAACGACGCGTTCGATGAGACGAACGAGACGATCACGGTGAGCGGCACGTCAGGCAGCCTGACGGTGAGCTCGGCCACGATCACGTTGACGGACGACGACGACGCCCCGACCGCGATCACGCTGACGGTGGACGACAACAGCGTGGCCGAGGACGACGGGGCCACCACGATCACGGTGACCGCCACGGTGGACGGGACGAGCCGGTTCGTTGATGCCACGACGGTGACGGTGAGCGTGGGGGGGAGCGGGACGGCGACGGCGGTGGACTTCGCGGCGGTGACGGACTTCGACATCACGATCGCCGCGGGGGAGGCGAGCAAGACCGGCACCTTCACGCTGACGCCGACCAACGACGTGGTGGACGAGACCAACGAGACGGTGACGGTGAGCGGCTCGTCGGGCAGCCTGACGGTGAACTCGGCCACGATCGCGTTGACGGACGACGACGCGACGCCCTCGATCACGCTGACGGTGAACGACAACAGCGTGGGCGAGGGCGACGGGGCGACCACCATCACGGTGACCGCCACGGTGGATGGCACGATCCGGTTCGCCGGGGCGACGGCGGTGACCGTGAGCGTGGCGGGCAGCGGCACGGCGACGGCGGTGGACTTCGCGGCGGTGACGGACTTCGACATTACGATCGCCGCGGAGGCACAGAGCAAGACCGGGACCTTCACGCTGACGCCGACGGACGACGCGGTGGACGAGACCAACGAGACGGTGACGGTGAGCGGCTCGTCGGGCAGCCTGACGGTGAACTCGGCCACGATCACGATCACGGACGACGAGGCCCTGCCGACGGTGACGCTGGCGTTGTCGCCGACGTCGATCTCGGAGAGTAGCGGCGTATCCACGGTGACGGCGACGCTGTCGGGTGCGTCGAGCGAAGCGGTGACGGTGACGGTGTCGGCGGCGGGCGCGACCGCGTCGGCGGGTGACTTCAGTCTGTCGACCGCGACGACGCTGACGATCGCGTCGGGTTCGACGACGAGCGCGGGCGCGGTGACGGTGACGGCGGTGGGCGACGCGAGGGACGAGAGGGACGAGACGGTGACGGTTTCCGGCACGGTGGCGGGCGGCAACAATGTCGCGGCGCCGTTGGGCGTGACGCTGACGCTGACCGACGACGACACGGCGGGGTTCGCGGTGTCGCCGTCGTCGTCGTCGACGTCGCGGCTGCGGACGACGGAGAGTGGCGGGACCGCGACATTCACGGTGGCGCTGGAGAGCGAGCCGACGGGGGACGTGGTGCTCGGCGTGGCGAGTTCGGACACGACGGAAGGCACGGTGTCCGCGTCGTCGCTGACCTTCACGGCGACGACCTGGAACACGGCGCAGACGGTGACCCTGACCGGTGTGGACGATTCTCCCACTCTCTCCAATCCCAATCCTTCCGCCGGCAACCGGCCCTACACCGTCACGCTGACGGTGAACACGACGAGCACGGCGGACGACAACTACGACGCGCTCGCGAGCTCCCCGGTCACGGTGTATGCGGTGAACGCGGACAACGAGTACGGGCTGGACGTGGGTACGGTGACGGGTCAGGCGACGGAGGGTGGCGGTCAGGCGACCTTCACGGTGGCGCTGGTGACGCAGCCGTCGCAGGCGGTGACGGTATCGGTGACGAGCCGGGATGCGAGCGAGGGCGCGGCGTCGCCGTCGTCACTGACCTTCGCGACGACGGGGTGGAACACGGCGCAGACGGTGACGGTGACCGGGGCGGACGACGCCATCGACGACGGAGAGGTGACCTGGGCGGTGCGGCTCGACCCGTCGAGCGGCGACGGCAACTACAACGGGCTCTTGAACGTGGACGTGTCGGTGACGACGACGGACAACGACGGGGCGCCTGGGGTGACGCTGACGCTGACGCCGTCGTCGATCTCGGAGAACGGCGGGGAATCGACGGTGACGGCGACGTTGTCGCGCGCGTCGGGCACGGCGACGACGGTGACGGTGACGGCGGTGTCGGGGTTGTACACGGTGGGTTCGGACGCGGTGATCGTGATTGCGGCGGGTTCGACGGCGAACGCGACGGACACGGCGACGATCGCGGCGGCGAACAACGACACGGACGCGCCGGACGGGATGGGCACGGTGACGGCGACGGTCACGAACGCCCGGGCAACGGCGGACGGGACGGCCCCCCTGGCGGTGAGCGGCGGGGCACTGACGGTGACGGACGACGATGACGCGCCGAACGCCGGGCTTTCGCTGAACCCGGCGTCGGTGTTGGAGAACGGCGGGGCATCGGCGGTGAGCGCGACGCTGACGCACCCATCGAGCGCGGCGACGACGGTGACGGTGACGGCGGTGACGGGGTTGTACACGGTGGGTTCGGACGCGGTGATCGTGATCGCGGCGGGTTCGACGTCGAACGCGACGGACACGGCGGCGATCGCGGGGGTGGACAACGCGAAGGACGAGCCGGACCGGACGGCGACGGTGACGGCGACGCTCGGCAATAGCCAGGGCGCGGGGACGGTGAGCGGGGCCACGCTGACGCTGACCGACGACGACGCGGCGCCTGGGGTGACGCTGACGGTGGCGTCGTCGTCGATCCCGGAGAACGGGGGTTCGACGACGGTGAGCGCGACGCTGACGCACCCATCGAGCGCGGCGACGACAGTGACGGTGACACCGGTGACGGGGTCGTACACGGTGAGTTCGTCGGACGCGACGATCACGATAGCTGCGGGGGAGACGTCGAACGCGACGGACACGGCGACGATCACTGCGGTGGACAACGACGTGGACGCGGTGGACAACCCTGTGACGGTGACGGGCACGGCGCAGAACAGCCAGGGTGCGGGGACGGTGAGCGGGGCATCGCTGACCATCACCGACGACGACGACGCGGGGTTGGTGGTATCGCCGGCGACGACGACATCGTCGCGGCTGCGGACGACGGAGAGTGGCGGGACCGCGACGTTCACGGTGGCGCTGGAGAGCGAGCCGACGGGGGACGTGGTGCTCGGGGTGGCGAGTTCGGACACGACGGAAGGGACGGTGTCCCCATCGTCGCTGACCTTCACGGCGACGACCTGGAACACGGCGCAGACGGTGACGGTGACCGGGGTGGACGACGCCCCGACCAACCCTGCGGACGGCGACCAGGACTACACCGTCACGCTGACGGTGAACACGACGAGCACGGCGGACGACAACTACGACGCGCTCTCTGCGGTCACCGTGTATGCGGTGAACGCGGACAACGAGTACGGGCTGAGGGTGAGTTCGGTGACGGGTCAGGCGACGGAGGCGGGGGGGACGGCGACCTTCACGGTGGCGCTGGTGACGCAGCCGTCGCATGCGGTGACGGTGACGGTATCGAGCCTGGATGCGAGCGAGGGCGCGGCGTCGCCGTCGTCGCTGACCTTCGCGACGACGGGGTGGAACACGGCGCAGACGGTGACGGTAACCGGGGCGAACGACGCCATCGACGACGGAGACGTGACCTGGGATGTACGGCTCGACCCGTCGAGCAGCGACGGCAACTACAACGGGCTCTTGAACGTGGACGTGTCGGTGACGACGACCGACGACGACGGGGCGCCGGGGGTGATGCTGACGCTGACGCCGTCGTCGATCTCGGAGAACGGCGGGGAATCGACGGTGACGGCGACGTTGTCGCGCGCGTCGGGCACGGCGACGACGGTGACGGTGACGGCGGAGACGGGCTTCTACACGGTGGGGTCCGACGCGACGATCGTGATCGCGGCGGGCGCGACGGCGAACGCGACGGACACGGCGACGATCGCGGCGGCCGACAACGACACGGACGCGCCGGACCGGGCGGGCACGTTGACGGCGACGATCACGAACGCCCGGGCAACGGCGGACGGGACGGCCCCCCTGGCGGTGAGCGGCGGGGCACTGACGGTGACGGACGACGATGACGCGCCGAACGCCGGGCTTTCGCTGAACCCGGCGTCGGTGTTGGAGAACGGCGGGGCATCGGCGGTGAGCGCGACGCTGACGCACCCATCGAGCGCGGCGACGACGGTGACGGTGACGGCGGTGTCGGGGTTGTACACGGTGGGTTCGGACGCGGTGATCGTGATCGCGGCGGGTTCGACGTCGAACGCGACGGACACGGCGGCGATCGCGGGGGTGGACAACGCGAAGGACGAGCCGGACCGGACGGCGACGGTGACGGCGACGCTCGGCAATAGCCAGGGCGCGGGGACGGTGAGCGGGGCCACGCTGACGCTGACCGACGACGACGCGGCGCCTGGGGTGACGCTGACGGTGGCGTCGTCGTCGATCCCGGAGAACGGGGGTTCGACGACGGTGAGCGCGACGCTGACGCACCCATCGAGCGCGGCGACGACAGTGACGGTGACACCGGTGACGGGGTCGTACACGGTGAGTTCGTCGGACGCGACGATCACGATAGCTGCGGGGGAGACGTCGAACGCGACGGACACGGCGACGATCACTGCGGTGGACAACGACGTGGACGCGGTGGACAACCCTGTGACGGTGACGGGCACGGCGCAGAACAGCCAGGGTGCGGGGACGGTGAGCGGGGCATCGCTGACCATCACCGACGACGACGACGCGGGGTTGGTGGTATCGCCGGCGACGACGACATCGTCGCGGCTGCGGACGACGGAGAGTGGCGGGACCGCGACGTTCACGGTGGCGCTGGAGAGCGAGCCGACGGGGGACGTGGTGCTCGGGGTGGCGAGTTCGGACACGACGGAAGGGACGGTGTCCCCATCGTCGCTGACCTTCACGGCGACGACCTGGAACACGGCGCAGACGGTGACGGTGACCGGGGTGGACGACGCCCCGACCAACCCTGCGGACGGCGACCAGGACTACACCGTCACGCTGACGGTGAACACGACAAGCACGGTGGACGACAACTATGACGCGCTCTCTGCGGTCACCGTGTATGCGGTGAACGCGGACAACGAGTACGGGCTGAGGGTGAGTTCGGTGACGGGTCAGGCGACGGAGGCGGGGGGGACGGCGACCTTCACGGTGGCGCTGGTGACGCAGCCGTTGCATGCGGTGACGGTGACGGTATCGAGCCTGGATGCGAGCGAGGGCGCGGCGTCGCCGTCGTCACTGACCTTCGCGACGACGGGGTGGAACACGGCGCAGACGGTGACGGTGACCGGGGCGGACGACGCCATCGACGACGGAGACGTGACCTGGGATGTACGGCTCGACCCGTCGAGCAGCGACGGCAACTACAACGGGCTCTTGAACGTGGACGTGTCGGTAACGACGACGGACGACGACGGGGCGCCGGGGGTGATGCTGACGCTGACGCCGTCGTCGATCTCGGAGAACGGCGGGGAATCGACGGTGACGGCGACGTTGTCGCGCGCGTCGGGCACGGCGACGACGGTGACGGTGACGGCGGAGACGGGCTTCTACACGGTGGGGTCCGACGCGACGATCGTGATCGCGGCGGGCGCGACGGCGAACGCGACGGACACGGCGACGATCGCGGCGGCCGACAACGACACGGACGCGCCGGACCGGGCGGGCACGTTGACGGCGACGATCACGAACGCCCGGGCAACGGCGGACGGGACGGCCCCCCTGGCGGTGAGCGGCGGGGCACTGACGGTGACGGACGACGATGACGCGCCGAACGCCGGGCTTTCGCTGAACCCGGCGTCGGTGTTGGAGAACGGCGGGGCATCGGCGGTGAGCGCGACGCTGACGCACCCATCGAGCGCGGCGACGACGGTGACGGTGACGGCGGTGACGGGGTTGTACACGGTGGGTTCGGACGCGGTGATCGTGATCGCGGCGGGTTCGACGTCGAACGCGACGGACACGGCGGCGATCGCGGGGGTGGACAACGCGAAGGACGAGCCGGACCGGACGGCGACGGTGACGGCGACGCTCGGCAATAGCCAGGGCGCGGGGACGGTGAGCGGGGCCACGCTGACGCTGACCGACGACGACGCGGCGCCTGGGGTGACGCTGACGGTGGCGTCGTCGTCGATCCCGGAGAACGGGGGTTCGACGACGGTGAGCGCGACGCTGACGCACCCATCGAGCGCGGCGACGACAGTGACGGTGACACCGGTGACGGGGTCGTACACGGTGAGTTCGTCGGACGCGACGATCACGATAGCTGCGGGGGAGACGTCGAACGCGACGGACACGGCGACGATCACTGCGGTGGACAACGACGTGGACGCGGTGGACAACCCTGTGACGGTGACGGGCACGGCGCAGAACAGCCAGGGTGCGGGGACGGTGAGCGGGGCATCGCTGACCATCACCGACGACGACGACGCGGGGTTGGTGGTATCGCCGGCGACGACGACATCGTCGCGGCTGCGGACGACGGAGAGTGGCGGGACCGCGACGTTCACGGTGGCGCTGGAGAGCGAGCCGACGGGGGACGTGGTGCTCGGGGTGGCGAGTTCGGACACGACGGAAGGGACGGTGTCCCCATCGTCGCTGACCTTCACGGCGACGACCTGGAACACGGCGCAGACGGTGACGGTGACCGGGGTGGACGACGCCCCGACCAACCCTGCGGACGGCGACCAGGACTACACCGTCACGCTGACGGTGAACACGACGAGCACGGCGGACGACAACTACGACGCGCTCTCTGCGGTCACCGTGTATGCGGTGAACGCGGACAACGAGTACGGGCTGAGGGTGAGTTCGGTGACGGGTCAGGCGACGGAGGCGGGGGGGACGGCGACCTTCACGGTGGCGCTGATAACGGAGCCGTCGGAGGCGGTGACGGTGACGGTATCGAGCCTGGATGCGAGCGAGGGCGCGGCGTCGCCGTCGTCGCTGACCTTCGCGACGACGGGGTGGAACACGGCGCAGACGGTGACGGTAACCGGGGCGAACGACGCCATCGACGACGGAGACGTGACCTGGGCGGTGCGGCTCGATCCGTCGAGCGGCGACGGCAACTACAACGGGCTCTTGAACGTGGACGTGTCGGTGACGACGACGGACGACGACGGGGCGCCGGGGGTGACGCTGACGCTGACGCCGTCGTCGATCTCGGAGAACGGCGGGGAATCGACGGTGACGGCGACGCTGTCGCACCCGTCGGGCACGGCGACGACGGTGACGGTGACACCGGTGTCGGGGTCCTACACGGTGGCGTCTGGGGCGGGCGGGACCATCGTGATCACGGCGGGTTCGACGACGAGCACGGACACGGCGACGATCGCGGCGGTGGACAACGACACGGACGCGCCGGACCGGGCGGACACGGTGACGGCGACGGTCACGAACGACCGGGCCACGGCGGACGGGACGGCCATGACGGTGGGCGGCGGGGCGCTGACGGTGACCGACGACGACGGGGCGCCTGGGGTGACGCTGACGGTGGCGTCGTCGTCGATCCCGGAGAACGGGGGTTCGACGACGGTGAGCGCGACGCTGACGCACCCATCGAGCGCGGCGACGACGGTGACGGTGACACCGGTGTCGGGGTTGTACACGGTGGGTTCGGACGCGGTGATCGTGATCGCGGCGGGCGCGACGTCGAACGCGACGGACACCGCGGCGATCGCCGCGGTGGACAACACGAGGGACGAGCCGGACCGGACGGTGACGGTGACGGGGACGCTGACCAACAGCCAGGGCACGGGGACGGTGACGGGGGCCACGCTGACGCTGACGGACGACGACGGGGCGCCTGGGGTGACGCTGACGGTGGCGTCGTCGTCGATCCCGGAGAACGGGGGTTCGACGACGGTGAGCGCGACGCTGACGAGCGCGTCGAGCGCGGCGACGACGGTGACAGTGACACCGGTGACGGGGTCCTACACGGTGGCGTTGGGGACGGGCGCGACCATCGTGATCACGGCGGGTTCGACGACGAGCACGGACACGGCGACGATCACCGCGGTGGACAACCACCTGGACGCGGTGGACAGCAATGTGACGGTGACGGGCACGGCCGCGAACGGCCAGGCCGCCGCCAATTCGGAGACGATGACCGTCACCGGGGCGTCGCTGACCATCACCGACGACGACACTGCGGGGTTCGTGGTGTCGCCGTCTCGGCTGCGGACGACGGAGTCGGGCGGGACCGCGGCGTTCACGGTGAAGCTGGCGACCAGGCCGACGGGGGACGTGGTGCTCGGCGTGGCGAGTTCGAACACGGCGGAAGGCACGGTGTCCACCTCGTCGCTGACCTTCACGGCGACGACCTGGAACACGGCGCAGACGGTGACGGTGACCGGGGTGGACGATCCCACCGCCGACGGCAACCAAAACTACACGGTGACGCTGACGGTGAGCCCGAGCACGGTGGACACCAACTACGCCGGTCTCTCCCCGGTGAGTGTGTACGCGGTGAACGTGGACAACGAGTACGGGTTGGAGTTGGGCTCGGTGAGGGGTCAGGCGACGGAGGGTGGCGGCACGGCGACTTTCACGGTGAAGCTGGCCGCCGGGCCTTCGGCCGCGGTGACGGTGACGGTGACGAGCCGGGATGCGAGCGAGGGCACGGCGTCGCCGTCGTCGCTGACCTTCGAGACGAGCAACTGGAGCACGGCGCGGACGGTGACGGTGACCGGGGTGGACGACGCCACGGACGACGGTGACGTGACCTGGAGGGTGCGGCTCGATCCGTCGAGCGGCGGCGACGCCAACTACAACAGGCTGGCGAACGAGAACGTGTGGGTGACGACGAGGGACGACGACGACGCGCCGGGGGTGACGCTGACGGTGTCGCCGTCGTCGATTTCGGAGAACGGCGGTGCGGCCACGGTGACGGCGACGCTCTCGCACCCGTCGGTCGCGGCGACGACGGTGACGGTGACGGCGGTGTCGGGCTTCTACACGGTGGGTTCGGACGCGACGATCGTGATCTCGGCGGGCGCGACGGTGAACGCGCCGGACACGGCGACGATCGCGGCAGTGAACAACGACACGGACGCGCCGGACCGGGCGGGCACGGTGACGGCGACGGTATCGAACGACATGGGCGCGGGGTCGGTGAGCGGCGGGGCGCTGACGGTGACCGACGACGACGACGCGCCGAACGCCGTGCTTTCGCTGAACCCGGCGTCGGTCTCTGAGAACGGCGGGGTATCGGCGGTGAGCGCGACGCTGACGCGCGCGTCGAGCGAGGCGACGACGGTGACGGTGACGGCGGTGTCGGGGTTGTACACGGTGGGTTCGGACGCGGTGATCGTGATCGCGGCGGGCGAGACGGCGAACGCGCCGGACACCGCGGCGGTCGCGGCGGTGGACAACGCGACGGACGAGCCGGACCGGACGGCGACGGTGACGGGGACGCTGACCAACAGCCAGGGCACGGGGACGGTGACGGGGGCCACGCTGACGCTGGAGGACGACGACGCGGCGCCGGGGGTGACGCTGACGGTGGCGTCGTCAGCGATCCCGGAGAACGGCGGCTCGACGACGGTGAGCGCGACGCTGACGCACGGGTCGAGCGAAGCGACGACGGTGGCGGTGACGGCGGTGTCGGGGTCCTATACGGTGGGTTCGGGGACGGGCGCGACTATCGTGATCGCGGCGGGTTCGACCACGAGCACGGACACGGCGACGATCGCCGCGGTGGACAACGACGTGGACGCGGCGGACAGTGACGTGAGGGTGACGGGCGTGGCCGCGAACGGCCAGGCCGCTGCCAATTCGGAGACGATGACCGTCACCGGGGCGTCGCTGACCATCACCGACGACGACACTGCGGGGTTCGCGGTGGCGTCGTCGTCCCGGCTGCGGACGACGGAGTCGGGCGGGACTGCGGCGTTCACGGTGAAGCTGGCGACCGAGCCGACGGGGGACGTGGTGCTCGGCGTGGCGAGTTCGGACACGGCGGAAGGCACGGTGTCCCCCTCTTCGCTGACCTTCACGACGACGACCTGGAACACGGCGCAGACAGTGACGCTGACCGGCGTGGACGACGCCCTCGCTGACGGCAATCGGAACTACACGGTGACGCTGACGGTGAGCCCGAGCACGGTGGACACCAACTACGCCGGTCTCTCCCCGGTGACGGTGTACGCGGTGAACGCGGACAACGAGTACGGGCTGGAGTTGGGCGCGGTGAGGGGGCAGGCGACGGAGGGTGGCGGCACGGCGACCTTCACGGTGGAACTGGTCGCCCGGCCTTTGGCCGCGGTGACGGTGACGGTGACGAGCCGGGATGCGAGCGAGGGTACGGCGTCGCCGTCGTCGCTGATCTTCGAGACGAGCAACTGGAACACGGCGCGGACGGTGACGGTGACCGGCGCAGACGACGCCACCGACGACGGAGACGTGACCTGGGCGGTGCTGCTGGACACGTCGAGCGGGGGCGACGCCAACTACGACGGCCTCGACGACGAGGACGTGTGGGTGACGACGAGGGACAACGACGACGCGCCGGGGGTGACGCTGTCGCTGGAGCCCGCTTCGGTTTCGGAGAACGGGGGCGTGACGCGGGTGACGGCGACGCTCTCGCACCCGTCGGTCGCGGCGACGACGGTGACGGTGGCGACTGCGGCGGTGGCCCCGGCGGTGTCGGGCGACTACACGCGGACGGGAACGACGCTGACGATCGCGTCGGGGTCTATGGCCAGCGTGGGGACGGTGACGATCGCGGCGAACGACAACAAGGTGGACGCGGCGAACAAGAGGGTGACGGTATCGGGGGTGGCGCAGAACGCCCGGGCTGCGGCCGATTCGGCGACGTTGGCCGTGACCGCTGCGGAGTTGACGATTACCGACGACGACGAGAAGGGGTTGGTGCTCAGGCCGGCGGAGTTGCTCGAAGTGACGGAGGGCGGCGCGCCGGTGGCGTACACGGTGGCGCTGACGAGCGAGCCGGTCGGGGCGGTGGCGGTGGCGGTGGCTGCGGACAACCCGTTCCTCTCGGTGTCTCCCGCCGGCCTGACCTTCACCGCGAGGGACTGGGAGCAGGAGCAGACGGTGACGGTGACGGCGCGGGACGACGGGAACGAGGACGCGGAGCCGTCGTCGTTGTCGCACAGGGCGTCGGGCGGCGGCTATGGCGGGGTGTCCGGGTCGCTGCCGGTGTCGGTGGAGGGCGAGACCACGGTGAGGGTGGGCGGCGGCGCGTCCGGGACGACGACCTACTTCATCGAGGGGCGTCGGGTGACGGTGACGGTCATGGCCGGGGCGCCGGAAGGGATCGTGGTGGACTTCGCGGGGTCGGTCGCGCTCGCCCGGGACGTGGTGCTGCGCTTCGCCCCGCCCGCGGCCGGCGTGCCCCTCGAGAGCGCCCGCTTCGGGCTCGGGGAGACCCCCGACCGGCGCACGGTGGTGGATGTGACCGCTGAGCCGGTTCCGTCCGGGGGGCTGGAGATCTGTCTGCCGGTCACCGCGTCCTTGCGCGCGGAGTCCGGGGAGCGGATGCTACGGCTGCTGCACTACGGCGGGAGCGGCTGGGAGCCGGTGGCGGGCTCGCGCGACGACGCGGCCCGTGGTCGGGTGTGCGCCTCCGGGGTGGTGACGCTCTCCCCGTTTGCGACGGGCTACCCGGACCTGAAGCCCATTTTCGGCGATGCGACGGTCGCGCCGCAGCGCTACCGGAAAGGAACGGAGATTGACCCCCTCACCTTGCCCGCGGCCACGGGCGGCGACGGGTCGCTGACCTACACGCTCTCGCCGGCCTTGCCCGAGGGGCTTGAGTACACCGCCCCTGCCGATGCCACGAGCGGCGGGGCTCTCGCCGGCACGCCCGCCGTGTCCGCGCAAGCCGCGGCCTACACGCTGACGGTGACGGACAGCGACGGCGATACCGCCACGCTGGAGTTCACCCTTGAGGTGGAGCAGGACCTAAAGCCCACCTTCGGCGATGCGACGGTAGCGCCGCAGCGCTACGTGCAGGACACGGAGATTGCGCGGCTCGCCCTGCCTGCGGCCACGGGCGGCGACGGGTCGCTGACCTACACGCTCTCGCCGGCCTTGCCCGAGGGGCTTGAGTACACCGCTCCTGCCGATGCCACGAGCGGCGGGGCTCTCGCCGGCACGCCCGCCGTGTCCGCGCAAGCCGCGGCCTACACGCTGACGGTGACGGACAGCGACGGCGATACCGCCACGCTGGAGTTCACCCTTGAGGTGGAGCAGGACCTGAAGCCCACCTTCGGCGATGCGACGGTCGCGCGGCAGCGCTACGTGCAGGACACGGAGATTGCGCGGCTCGCCCTGCCTGCGGCCACGGGCGGCGACGGGCCGCTCGCCTATGCGCTCACCGGGCCGGGGCCGTCCGGGGCCTTGCCCGAGGGGCTGGTCTGGACCCCGCCCGCGGATGCCACGAGCGGCGGGACCCTCACCGGCACGCCGGTCGGGCCCGAGCAGGAATCCGCCTGGACCCTTACTGCCACCGACACCGACGGCGATGTCGCCATGCTCACCTTCACCGTCGAAGTGGCGCCGGACCGCAGTCCCACCTTCGGCAATGCGCAGGTGCCGCCGCAGCGCTACATGCAGGACACGGAGATTGCGCCGCTCGCTCTGCCCGCGGCCACGGGCGGCAACGGGCCGCTGACCTACACGCTCTCGCCGGCCTTGCCCGAGGGGCTTGAGTACACCGCCCCTGCCGATGCCACGAGCGGCGGGGCCCTCACGGGCACGCCCGCCGTGCCCGCGCAAGCCGCGGCCTACACGGTGACGGTGACGGACAGCGACGGCGATACCGCCACGCTGGAGTTCACCCTTGAGGTGGAGCAGGACCTAAAGCCCACCTTCGGCGATGCGACGGTCGCGCCGCAGCGCTACGTGCAGGACACGGAGATTGCGCGGCTCGCCCTGCCTGCGGCCACGGGCGGCGACGGGTCGCTCGCCTATGCGCTCACCGGGCCGGGGCCGTCCGGGGCCTTGCCCGAGGGGCTGGTCTGGACCCCGCCCGCGGATGCCACGAGCGGCGGGACCCTCACCGGCACGCCGGTCGGGCCCGAGCAGGAATCCGCCTGGACCCTTACTGCCACCGACACCGACGGCGATGTCGCCATGCTCACCTTCACCGTCGAAGTGGCGCCGGATCGCAGTCCCACCTTCGGCAATGCGCAGGTGCCGCCGCAGCGCTACATGCAGGACACGGAGATTGCGCCGCTCGCCCTGCCTGCGGCCACGGGCGGCAACGGACCGCTCGTCTATGCGCTGACCGGACCGGGACCGGCCTCGGCCCTGGCCCTGCCGGAGGGGCTGGCGTGGTCCGAGTCCGCAGCGACCCGCCCCACCCGCCCCGGCGCCCTGGCCGGCACGCCCACCGTGCCTGCGCCGCCCGCGGCCTGGACCCTGACCGCCACCGACGCCAACGGCGATAGCGCGACCCTCGGCTTCACCATCGAAGTGGTGGACCGCCTGCAGTTGCGTCTGAAGGGCGTTAACGAAGCGATCCTGCCCGACCTCTCCCGCGCGATGACCGCGAGCACGATGGAGGCCGTGACCGGGCGCATCGGGCAGGCGCTCTCTCCGGGCGGGGCCACGACGGCCCCCGAGGATGTGCTCACGGCGTTCGCCGGCATCCTCCAGGCGAACGAGAAGGCCATCGAGGACGGCACGTGGTCGTGGAAGCAGGAACTCGACGGGCGGACCTTCGCCTTCGCGCTCTCCGGGGCCGGTGGAGAGCGCGAAGGGAGCGGGTTTGCAACGGGCATCGGGACGGCCGCGGGTGCGCGCGTGACCCTGTGGGGCGCGGGCGACTACCGGAACCTGTCCGGTGCCGGCAAGGGGAGCGCGGTGGACTGGGACGGCCACCTGTTCGGCGGCCACCTGGGGCTGGACGCCCGGTTCGGGGCCGGAGGTCTGGCCGGACTCGCGCTCTCGATGAGCGAGGGGCGCTTCGACTACACGGACACGTCCGCCTACGCCCTTGGTGAGAAGGTCGAGGGCGAGTACGAGAGCCGGATGAGGAGTGTTCATCCCTACCTCGGATGGTCATGGCCGGCGGGGATGCAGGCCTGGGTGTCGCTGGGCTATGGTCGGGGCGACATCACCATCCTGGACGGCGAAGCGGGCCGTCAGACGAGTGACAGCCGGTTGCGCAGCGCTGCGGCGGGCGGGAGCGTGCGGGTTCTCTCGGGCGAGGGTCCAGGGGTGTTCGGCCCGATGACGGTGGACCTCAAGGGCGAGGCGTGGACGGCCCGGCTCGAAGTCGAGGACAACGGCGAGGGCATGGCGGGGTTGAAGGTCACGACCCACCGGGTGCGGGTGGCGGCGGAAGGCTCGCGGGAGTTCGCGGTGGCCGGGGGCTTATCGTTCACGCCCTCGGTGGAGTTGGGGGTGCGCTTCGACGGGGGCGACGGCGAGACCGGGGCGGGGGTGGAACTCGGAGGCGGACTGGACTACGCGTACCCTGCCTGGGGCCTGAGCGCGGAGGTGACGGGCCGGGTGCTGCTCGCGCACCAGGGGGAGACGGAGGACTGGAGCGTAGGCGGTGCGGTGCGGCTGAAACCGGCCTCGGGCCTGGGTCTGTCGTTGAGCGTGGCGCCCTCGTATGGGGACACCGCAAGCGGTCTCTCGCGGCTGTGGGAGCACGGCGTGGCCGGGAGCGGCGCCGGGGCCACCGAAGCCGGGACCACCGAGGCATCCCCAACCGCGCGGCTGGACACCGAGATGGGCTACGGCTTGGCGGCGTTCGCCGGGGTGCTGACCCCCTACGGCGGCTTCGGACTGTCCGAGGGCGGCACGCGGGGCTACCGGCTGGGCGCGCGCTTCCTGCTCGGCCCGGCCTTCGAGATGGGCCTCGAAGGCGAGCGCAAGGAGAGCCGCACCGACCCCGCCGAGCACGGCCTGACGCTGAGCGGACGGATGCGCTGGTAGGCGCCGCCGCCTCCTTCCGGTGCAGACGCCAGCTTTCGCAGGCGGCGGTGGTGACGGAGATGACCATGCCGATGAGCACGGCCCAGGCCCGTCCTCATGACGACGTTCTCCAGCGCCACGTCGCGCGGCAATTCCATCCACGAAACCTCGCGGTTGACGAAAAGGCTTTCTATCTGGAAGCGGTGCGTTCAGGGGCTTTCCGGCAGGGAAGCACAACGGCGCACTGACCCGCGAGAATCCGCTGTCCCTCCTGGTCCGTTCCCTCCAGGTCGCACACGATCCACGGGTCGGCGAGGTCGCCGGACTTCTCCGCGGCGCGGGCGGTGAACCGCATGGTGTCCCCTTCGAAGGTGGGCCGGGTGTGCCGCACGCTCAGCTTTCTCAGCCGCCCGCGGGGTCCCGCCCAATCCGTCAGCATGCGCATCAGCAGGGCCTGCCGGTAGGCGCCGCTGGCGATGAAGGTGCGGAGGCCGGCGTGCTCTCGCACCCAGTCGCGGTCGTAGTGGAGTTGTTGCGTGTTTTCCTGGAGTCCGGCCCAGCGGACCGTGTCGATGACGGTCAGGGGGCCGTATTCGCGGCTCACCAGTTCCGTGTCGGGCTGAACGTCTTCGAAGAATGTTTGCCGTTCCAGCATTTCTTTCAGACCGCGCCGGTCTCCACCAGCGTTCGATGGTCGGTCTCGGAGTAGCCCAACTCGGCCAGGACCTCGGCGTTGTGCTGTCCGAGGGTGGGCGCCGGTCTCATCTCCTGTCCCCGGACTCGTGCGACGGCGCCGCGGGGAAACGGGATGCGCCCGAAGCGTGGATCATCCGCTTCGGTGAGGTATCCGCGCGCGATGAGCTGCGGGTCCTCGGTCAGGTCCAGCGGCGACGATACCGGCGAAGAAGGAAAACGGCGCCGTTGACCCTCCTCGACGATCTCCGACCGGGTGAACTGCTTCGACCAGGCCAGCACCCGGTCCATGATGAAGTCCTTCTTCTCGCGTTGCGCGCCGTCCGATGCCAGGGAAGGGTCCGCCATCAACTCGGGGTCCCGGACCCACTCCATGAACTTCTCCCACCGGCCGGGCCGGTTGATCTGGCTCACCACCCAGTGGCCGTCCTTGCAGGGCAGCGCTCCCGAGATGGCCGTAATGGCGCCGCGGTTGCCCCGTCGCTCGGTCCGGGTGCCGGAGAACGTGTACTCGACCATGGCTTGCTCGACGAAAGTCTCCAGGCAGTCCTGCATGGAGACCCGGACGCGTTGGCCCGTGCCCGCGGCCTGGAGCACGCGAAGCGCGGCCGCGGTCCCGACGGCTGCCTGGATGCCGGTGGCCAGATAGATCATATGGCCGCCCAGGAGCGTGGGCCGGCCGTCGCGCGGTCCGGTCAGGGAAAGCAGGCCGGAGCGGGCATAAGCGCAGAGCTCGTCCTCTTCCTCCTCCACGTCGGTCCACACGAGGTCCGCCCTTGCGGTCTCGCCGGCCATGGGCAGCCGCCGGCTGGTCACCACGGCGTCGGCCGTCTGTACCAACTCCACGAACACCTGCCACCCTGTCCGGGACTCCAGGTTGAGGGAGAAACTCCGCTTGCCGGTGTTCAGGAAACGGTGGAACGCTCCCTGCTCCAGGTCCGGCGCGTCTCCCAGGAACGGACCGGTCCGGCGCACGGAGTCGCCACCCGCGGGATCGATGCGGATGACGTCATGCCCCGACTCTGCGAGAAGACGCGTTGCGTACGCTCCGGCCAGGGACCCGAGATCGATGACGCGCAAATTCGCTCTCACTCCTTCACCGTCCGTTCCGGGAACAGCGCGACGGTGTGGCGCCGGGTGAACACCAGCTCGCCCTCTCCGTTGCGCACCTCCTCTTGCTGCGTGACGTAGATCCCCACGCCCATCTTCCCCTCCCGGGCCGTGATATCGACGATATGGCCCTGACAGGAAAGCGGCTCGCCCAGGTGGACGGGTTTCAGCCACTCGGTCTCGCTGCCCGCGTTGCGAACGTTGGCATAGGCCGTGGGGACGGGAAGCTGCCGTCGCACGTCGAACGAGGACCCCTTCCCTTCCTCCGGCTCCTTGAGGCTGAACGGCGTCCAGCCCACCAGGATGGGCGGCAGGAGACGCCCCTTGTAGCCGGCCGAGCGGGCGAAGCCGTCGTCCAGCCACAAGGGATTGGCGTCGCCCGTCGCGTCGACGTAACGGCGTACGTCCGAGGCGCTCAAGAGATCGAGGGAACGCACCGGGCCTCTTTGGCCGACGCAGCGCCGCAACTCTTCGGTGATGATGGTTTCCGCGGACTCGTTCATGGACTGTCCTGTGGCGTTCGGATCGGTCGGAGGGGACTACACCAGGGCTTCTTCGCCTTCGAGTCCTGCGATCTCGGTGTCCGAGAGCTCCAACCATTCCCGCAGCACCTCCCGCGTGTGCTGGCCGAGGCCGGGGGCCGGCGTTGCCCCGGGCAGGGAGCTTTCGGACAGCTCGACGGGCAGGGCCGTCGTCAGCATCGAGCCGACCCTGGGCTCCGTCATTCTCTTGTAGGCCATGGACGGCACTCCGTCCTCCAGCAGGTCCCGGACCCGTCGCATGCGTGCCGCGGGCACCCCGGTCCGCTTCAGCCGAGCCTCCACCTCGGCGCCTGGAAGGTCGCCGGTCCACGCCTCGATGCGCTCGTCGATCTCGTCGTGATGGCGCATCCGTCCGGACACGGTGGCGAAGCGAGCCTCGCTCGCCAAACGGGCACCCGGGATGGTCTTCTCCACGGCCTCGGCCAACGCCCTCCATTGCCGGTCATCGTGAACGCTGATGGCGCACCACTCGTCCTGTCCGGCGCAACGATAGACTCCCTGGGGGGCGAAGCGGACCGAGCGAACGCCCATCCTTGCGGGGTTCCTATGCTTCACCGCGCTGAACAGGAGAAGCGGTGCGATCATCGACACGCTGCACTCGAACTGGCCGATGTCCAGATGGATTCCCTTGCCGGTGGCCTCGCGTTCGGTGAGGGCGCCGATAATCGCGTAGCAGGTGTGGAGCCCGCCGATGTAATCGTTCCAGGAATTCGAGATGGCGGTGGGCGGATCCTCCGCCGCGCCGGTGACCTGCATGAGACCCGCGTATCCTTGCAGGTTCATGTTCATGCTGGTCCAGTCGCGGCGCGGGCCGCTGTTGCCGTATCCCGACATGCTGGCGAATATCAGCCGGGGGTTGGACGTCTTGAGCGTCTCGTACCCCAGTCCCAGCCGCGACATGACCCCTGCGCTGAAGTTCTCCACCACGACGTCCGCGGCCGCGGCCAGACGCCGGGCGATATCACGGCCCGCCGGGTGTTTCAGGTCGAGGGTCACCGAGCGCTTGTTCCGGTTGGTGTTCAAGTAGGAGGCATGGCGGCCGTCCGGGTGCCGGTAGGAAGACGGCCACGGGTAGTCGGGATGCTTGCTGCTCTCGATCCGGACCACGTCCGCGCCCAGGTCCGCCAGCAGCCGGGTGCAGAACGGCGCCGCGAGCACGTGCCCGAAGTCGAGGACGCGGACTCCGGACAAGGGAGGCGCGCCGGCCTTCACTGTCTTGCAACGCCCTTCATGGTACAGGCTACTATGCCGCAGGAAGGAACGGTGTCAAGCCGGGCGCCGGTGAAGGCCGGCAAGGTTTCAAGTTGACAGGCATCCGCCGGAACCCTATATAATCGCCACGGAATCACCCGACAGGACACTAGACCAATTAGACTAATCGACGAACGCGGGCCGAGGCGTGAGCCGAACGGTTCGAGCGAACGGGATGGATCACATGAACGAATTCGTTGATGCGGAACAGGGCTTGCTGAATCGCCGGGTCTTCGTCTCACGGGACATCTACGAGCAGGAGCTGGAGCGGATCTTCGCGCGCTGCTGGCTCTTTCTCGGGCACGAGACCCAGATCCCCAACCCCAACGACTTTCTCGCCACCTACATGGGGGAGGATCCCGTGCTGCTCTGTCGAGGCGACGACGGGAAGGTGCGGGCGTTCCTGAACATGTGCCGCCACCGGGGTAACCGGGTGTGCCGGGCGGACCAGGGCAACGCCAGGTCGTTCATGTGCACCTACCACGGCTGGTGCTACGGCAACGACGGCAAGCTCATCGGCGTGCCCGGCATGAAGGAGATCTACAGCGGCGAGCTGGACATGACGCAGTGGGGGCTGGTGGAAGTAGCCCAACTCGACACGCACAAGGGGCTGGTCTTCGCCACCTTCGACCCCAAGGCCCCGCCGCTGCTGGAATATCTCGGCGGCCAGGATCAGGAGCTGAGCTTCATGTTCGACCGGCGCGCCCGCGGCACCGAGGTCATCGGCGGCGTGCACAAATGGGTCATGGACGCCAACTGGAAGTACGCCGCGGACAATTTCTTCGGCGACGACGGGCACCACACGGTCACCCACGCGTCGGTGCGCCGTGTGCCCGTGGACGTCCGGTACTACCCGCAGACCAACGACGATGCACGCCCCGATACCGACCGCGGGCTCTCCCGGGTCGCCGAAGGCGTCATACGCGACTACCACTCCGAGCATTTCGACGAGTTGGTGCAGCGCATCGGCCCCGAGCGCGCCGAACGTCCCGGGCTGGTGACCACCGTATTCCCCAACCTGTCGCCGAATTTCAGCCGGCACATGATCCGGCTGTGGCACCCCAAGGGTCCGGACAAGACCGAGATCTGGTCGTACTGCGTGGTGGACAAGGACGCGCCCGCGGAAGTGAAGACCGCCATGCGGCTGCACCTGACCCAGACCTTCGGCCCGGCCGGGAACCTGGAGCAGGACGACATGAACAACTGGATCCAGTGCACCGACACCGCGCGGGGCGTGGTGGCCCGGCGATACCCGCAGAACATCCAGGCCCATCTGGGACACGAGGACCGCTGCCCGCCCATCGGCGGCGGCAGGCGCCTGCGGGCGTTCTACTCCCGGTGGGAGATGATGATGAATGCGGAGAGCTGGTCCGACGTCGATCTGGAGACCCGGTACTGGTGACGGCCCCGCAGGCTCCTGCGCACGGGACACCACGGCAAGGCGGAGGCAACGTGAACGACCACGATCTTTGGCATGAGATCCATGACTTCCTCGTCCGCGAGGCGCGGCTTCTGGATGATCGCGCCTTCGAGGCGTGGCTGGAGCTCTTCACCGACGACATCGTCTACTGGATGCCGGAACGGACGAACCCGTGGGAAAGCAGCGATCCGGCGGACAGCGTTTCCAAGCCCGGAGAGCTGGCGCTGTTCGAAGAGACCAAGGAGACGTTGCGCACCCGCGTGGCGCGTCTGGCCACGGGCATGGCGTGGTCGGAAGTGCCGCCGTCCCGCACGCGCCATCTGGTCACCAACGTGCAGGTGGAATCCGGCGAGAACGAATCCGAGCTGCGGGTGCGCTCCTACTTCATGGTGTACCGGACCCAGCTCGAGCACAGCCAGGACGTCTTCGTGGGCGAACGGGACGACGTGCTGCGAAGGGTCGGCGACGAGTGGAAGATCGCCCGCCGTACCATCGTGCTGGATCAGGCGGTGCTGCAATCTCCCAACCTGAGCATCTTTTTCTAGGGGGCAGCGGGATGGATCACCTGAACGATCTCGTGGACACCCGGCAGGGGTTGCTGGACCGCCGGATCTTCGTCTCCCGGGACATCTACCGGCAGGAGTTGGAGCGGATCTTCGCACGCTGCTGGCTGTTCCTGGGACACGAGACCCAGATCCCCAATCCCAACGACTTCCTCGCCACGTACATGGGCGAGGACCCGGTACTGCTATGCCGGGGCGCGGACGGCGTCATCCGGGCGTTCCTGAACATGTGCCGTCACCGGGGAAACCGGGTGTGCCGCGCCGACCGGGGCAATGCCGCGTCGTTCATGTGCACCTACCACGGCTGGTGCTACGGCAACGACGGCAAGCTCATCGGCGTGCCCGGCATGAAGGAGATCTACAGTGGCGAGCTGGACATGACGCAGTGGGGCCTGGTGGAAGTGGCCCAACTGGACAGCTACAGAGGGCTGATCTTTGCCACCTTCGACCCCAAGGCCCCGCCCCTGCTGGAGTATCTCGGCGGCCAGGAGCAGGAGTTGGGGGTCATGTTCGACCGGCGCGCCGGCGGCACCGAGATCATCGGCGGCGTGCACAAGTGGATCATGAACGCCAACTGGAAGTATGCCGCGGACAATTTCTTCGGGGACGACGGCCACCACACCGTCACCCACGTGTCGGTCCGCGAGGTCCCCGTCGACGACCTGTCCTACCCCCGCACCAACGAGGAACCCCGCCCCTATGCCGACGACATCGGTTTCACCCGGGTTGCCGGAGGCATCTTCCGGGACTACCTGCTCGACCACTTCGACGAGACGGTCCAACGCATCGGCCCCGACCTCGCCCAACAGGCAGGGCTGGTCACCACCGTCTTCCCCAACGTCTCGCCGAACTTCATCCGCCACATGATCCGCGTCTGGCACCCCAGAGGCCCGGAGAAGACCGAGATCTGGTCCTACTGCGTCGTTGACAAGGAAGCGCCCCCGGAAGTGAAGACCGCCATGCGCCGGCACCTCACCCAGACCTTCGGACCCAGCGGCAACCTCGAGCAGGACGACATGAACAACTGGGAGCAGTGCACCGGCACTGCCCGCGGCGTGGTCGCCCGGCGATACCCCCAGAACATCCAGGCCCACCTCGGACACGAGGAAAAGTCCGGCGCCTTCGGCGGCGGCAGGCGCCTCCGTCAATTCTACGCCCGCTGGTCCATGATGATGGAAGCCGAGAGCTGGGGCGAGGTGGACCTGGAGACCCGGTACTACTGACGGTCGTGACAGGCCGAACAGGCCATCGGGCACGGTACGAAGAAGACTGGAGCCACCCGCCGGACTCGAACCGGCGACCTACTGATTACGAATCAGTTGCTCTACCAACTGAGCTAGGGTGGCCAGGACAGGTTGCGTCAGAGGGGAACCCTCAGTCAGAGGGCAACCGTCAATCTAACAGTCGGGGGCGTGCTTCGGCAAGCTTTGCAGCGGCTTCCCGCCGGTTCCGTCATGGACGCCGCGTGCCGGTTACCGCGCCGCCATCCGCCCTCCCTCCACCGGCAGGTCCGCGCCGGTGATGTAGTCGGCCCAGCGGGAGGCCAGGAACAGCACCGGGCCGACGAAGTCTTCGACCTCGCCTTTGCGTCCAAGGGCGGGCGGGGTGAACTCGCCGGCGGCGTGGGAGGGCTCGGGGCCTTGGCCGGCGCCCTTCGCGAGGGCCTCGTACTCGTAGATGGTGGTCAGGCGGTTGGGCGTGAAACCCGGGCTGACGGAGTTGACGTTGATGTTGTCCCGGCCCAGCTCCACGGCCATCTGTCGGGTGAGCATGACGACGCCGCCCTTGGCCGCGCTGTAGGCGGCGCCGCCGGCGGTGCCCCGGTGTCCCGCGATGGAGGCGATGTTGACGATTTTGCCGCCGCCCCGGCGCTTCATCACCGGCGCCACGTGGCGTGTGCTCAGGTAGGCGGCCTTGAGGCAGATGTCCAGCACGAAGTCCCATTCGCCGGGCTCCATGTCCGTGATACTCTTGGGCGGATAGATCTGTACGGCCGCGGCATTGACCACCACGTCGATGGCGCCGAAGCGTTCCACCACCCCGGCCACCATGCGGGCCACGTCCGCGTCATCGGAGACGTCGCCGGTGGCGGGCACTGCTTCGACGGCCGGCCCGGTGAGCTTGCCGATGCACTCCAGGGCCTTTTCTTCCTTGAGGTCGTTGATGGCCAGCTTCGCGCCGTGATCGGCGAAGCCCTGCGAGAAGGCCGTGCCCAGCACGCCGGCGCCGCCGGTGATCAGAACCACTTTGTCCTTGAGTCCCAGGTCTCTCATTGAATCTCCCCCTGCCTGTTCTCCCTGCTTTTCGAGCGCCCGCTACGGCCGTGGCCGAAGCGCCGCATCCGTGCGGCCGGCCTCCCTACCGCTGCGCCGCCCGGAGCCCCGGGCCGGCGTGCAGCGACTCGACGTGGGCCACGGCCTCCGCCCGGGTCACCACCGTCGCGTACTTGCTGTTCATCTCGTAAAGGTTCACGAGGTGCGAGAACTGGGAGCGGTCGAACGTCCCTTCCTCCACCACGAACACGGGAAAGCCGTAGGAGTAGCCGTCGATGACGCTGGACCGGACGCAGCCGGAGGTCGAGCAGCCGGTGACGATGAGCGAATCCACGTTCTTGCGCGTCAGGTAGGTGATCAGGTGGGTGCCGAAGAACGCGCTGGCGCGGGCCTTGTGCACCACGTACTCGTCCTTGCGCGGGCGGATCATCTGCGGGAATTCCACCGCCAGGTCGGTCATGGTGGTGGGCTCCCTGACACGCTTGGTGGCGTTGCCGAACACCGCCTTGAAGTCGGGATCGCTGGTGGAGTAGATCACCGGCACCTTGCTCTTGCGGCACGCGACCAGCAGTTTCCGGATGTGCGGCAGCGCCTGCCAGGCGGCCTTGCCGCAGCTCGACCGGAACTCGTCGATGGCGGCCAGGGTTTCCTGGGGCCGGGTCCCGGTAAAGGAGGTGATGACGTCGATGATCAGCAATGCCGGACGCTGTCCGAACGCCTGCTTGCCGGTGTAACCGGCCTTCTCGTAGACCTTGCGGTCATACTCCGGGATGATCTTTTCCCAATCTCTCATTCTCGTCCTCCTCGTGGGCCGTAGCATATATCAAACCGCGGACGACACTCAAATGCGATTCACGCCCGCAACGCCGCCAGCAGGTCCCGTGCAGCGGCCCGGGGACCGGGTGCTTCGGAAATGGCGGAGATGAGGGCGATGCGCGCAGTGCCGTGGGCCTTGATCTCGGGCAGGTGGCGCTGCTCGATGCCGCCTATGGCAAAGACCGGCAGCGACGTACAATCCGTGGCGGCCTTGAGCGAGGCGGGGCCCTGGGGGTCTCCGAAGGGCAGCTTGGAGGAGGTGGCGTAGACGGGTCCGAACAGGACGAAGTCCGCGCCCGCGTCCGAGGCCGTGCGGACTTCCGCGGGGGAATGCGTGGAGACGCCGATCTTCCGGTCCGGACCGAGGAGTTCCCGGGCGACTTTCACGGGCATGGAATTCGCCGCCAAGTGTACGCCGGCGACGTCCGCGGCCAGGGCCACGTCCACGCGGTCGTTGACGAAGAGCTCGGCGCCGTAGCGGTCGCAAAGCCGCTTCACGTCTCGGGCCAACTCCAGCAGCGCCCGGCCGCCCAGGTCCTTCTCCCGGAGCTGCACGGCGCGGACGCCGCCCTCCAGAGCCTGCTCCAGCACCCACGACAACTCGCGGCCCCCGGTGGTCTTGCGGTCGGTGACGAGATACAGGTCGAAATCGACGGTTCTCAAGGGTCGGTTGCCTGGTGGCCGTTTGCGACCGTCGGTCAGGTAAGAAGGCCCTCGATCGGACTCGAGGCCGTGGCGTAGAGTTTCCTGGGGATGCGGCCGGCCAGAAATGCCTTGCGCCCGGCCTCGACGGCCTGCTTCATGGCGTCGGCCATGAGAATGGGGTCCCTGGCGCCGGCGATGGCGGTGTTCATGAGCACCCCGTCACAGCCCATCTCCATGACGATGGCCGCGTCCGACGCCGTGCCCACGCCGGCGTCCACGATGACCGGGATGGACACGCTCTCCTGGATGATGCGGATGTTGTAGGGATTGCGGATGCCCAGGCCCGAGCCGATGGGCGCGGCCAGAGGCATGACCGCGGCGCAGCCCATGTCTTCGAGCTTCTTGGCGGTGACCACGTCGTCGCTGATGTACGGCAGCACCGTAAAGCCGTCCTCCACCAGCAGCCGCGCGGCCTCCAGGGTGCCCGGCGTGTCGGGGAACAGAGTCTTGTCGTCGCCGATGACCTCGAGCTTGACCATGTCGCCGACCCCGGCCTCACGGGCCAGGCGGCAGGTGCGCACGGCTTCATCCGGCGTGTAGCAGCCCGCGGTGTTGGGAAGGAGGGTGAACTTCCCGGGGTCCAGGTAGTCCAGCAGGTTTTCCCGGTCCCGGTCGACGATATTGACCCGCCTTACCGCCACCGTGACGATCTCCGCCCCGGAAACCTCGATGGCGCGGCGGGTCTCCTCGAAGTCGCGGTACTTCCCCGTGCCGACGATCAGCCGCGACCGGTACTCTTTCCCCGCCAGCCGCAGGCAGTCGGAGGATGTTGGGGGTTGGGTCATGACTTCATCCACCGCCGACGAATTGAACGATCTCGACCTCGTCGCCCTGTTTCAGGCGCGTGCCGGGGTGTGCGTTTCGCGAGAGGACCTCGGCGTTGAGCTCGACCACCACGCGCCCGGGCCGGAGCTCCAGGTCCTCCAGGAGTTGAGCGACGCTGATATCCGGCGGCACCTCGCTGTCCTTGCCGTTGATACGGATGACCACAACGGACTCCCTGCGGTCCGAGCGTTATACTTATAGAATACGCGCTAACCGGCCAGGCCGCTAGCGCGCCGCGGCGATCTTGACCTCCAGGACGCCGATGCCGTCCACTTCCCCTTCCACCTTGTCCCCGGGGTGGAGGAAGATGGGCGGAGTCCGGGCGAAGCCTACCCCTGAGGGTGTTCCGGTGCTGATGATGTCGCCGGGTTCCAGGGTCAGGCCGTGGGACAGCGACTCGATGGTCGTGGGGATGTCGAAGATCATGTCGCGCGTGTTGCCGTCCTGCATGGTCTCGCCGTTGACGCGGCACTGGAGCCGGACGCTCTTGGGGTCGGGCATGGCGCTCTTGTGCACGATGCTGGGTCCCAGCGGGCAGAAGGTGTCCAGAGACTTGCCCTTCCACCACTGAAGGTGCCGGCGCTGGAGGTCGCGGGCGGTCATGTCCAGACAAACCGTGTAACCGAAGATGTAGTCGTTGGCCTTGGCCCGAGGAATGTTCCTTCCCTTTCTGCCGATGACCACGGCCAACTCCACCTCCCAGTCGATCTTGTCGGTGGCCGCATGCGCCAGCACCCGGCCCTGGTCGCCGATAACGGCGGTGGACGGCTTGGTGAAGAACACCGGCGCCTGGGGAGTGTTGAGCTTGACGTCCCGAACGCGGTCGCCTTCGTCGATATGCTCCTGATAGTTGACCCCGAGACAGATGACGTTCTTTCGCGGCACCGGGATCGGCGACAGCAACCGGGTGCGATTGCGTTTCACCAGCATCCCCGCCTGGGCGAGTCTCCGGGCGCCCTTGGAGTCCAGTCCCTCGACGTACCGGGCCGCCTTCCTTGCCGTGGTGACGGCCTTGGCGCCTGCCTCGATGAAGGTCTGCATGCTGTCCAGATACGAGGCGGTGCTCCCCGGAAGATAGCGCTTGCTGACCTCTTGCAGATCGACGATCTGATCCTCCTCGATCATCATCCCGAGCCGGGTCTTGCTGCGAAAACTGTACGTGACGAAGCGCATCGACGACCTCCTGTCCGTTTCCGGTGGATCCTTCGCGGGTCTCTCCCACTCTCTGTCGATATCTCTGGAGACGAGCGCCCTGAGAAGAACGCCATATCCTCATAGAGAAGCGCCGTACCGTTGTCAACCCACGGGCGCCGCCCGGGTCCGCGGCGCCGTGAAATTGCGCAGACGGGTGGGTGATGTTACCTTTTCAGGTGTGAAGAGAGCCAAGGGACAACGTACGACCATGGAGGTGGGGGACCGCGTGCTGGTGAAGGGGGACTTGCGCAGGCAGGTCATGCTGGTAGCCAGGGTGGACGTTCCCCACTCGACGCAAAAGGTCTTTCTCTCGCGGTCGGGCGGGGATTTCACGGTGGGCCTGAAGATCTGGAAATCGGACTACGCCTGGAGCGAGAAGAACCAGATGTGGGTGTCAAAACGTTGACAGCCCCGCCGCGGGCTTGATGGATGGCACAAGACCTGGAAGCGCTCCTGAAGGGCCTCCGCGAAGGCGACGGGCCTGCAATCATCCTGCTGCACGGCGACGAGTTTCGCGTCCGCGGAGCGAGCCGCGCCATTCTGGACCTCATCGCCGCTGACGCCGACCGCGCCCTCGGCACCTCGATATTCGACGGCCGGTCCAGGTCATGGGGCGAGGTCGAAGCCGCCCTCATGACTCCGTCCCTTTTCGCCCCTGCCTGCACCGTGGTGGTGGAAAACGTTCCCTGGTTCGCTCCCGCCGAGCGCAAGGTGGATCTGCTGGACAAGTCCCTGAGTCTCTGGGAGGAGGGTCGGCGTGACGAGAGCGGGCGCGCCTTCATGGTCTTGCTGCGATCGGAGGGGTGGACGCGGGAGCAGTGGCTGGAAGCGGGGGACGCGTCGGAACTGGCGGGCACCCTCGATGATTACCCGGCGCACGCCCGGGAGATCCAGGCCGTCTGGCAATACTGCCGCGAGCAGAATCTCCTTCCCGGAAATCCCAGGGTCGATGAGCAGGGCCGGGTCCTGCAACTCCTGGAGCGTGGGCTGCCCGACGGTTCCCGTCTGCTGCTGCTGGCGCCCCAGGTGGACAAGCGTGGGCGCGGCTACAAGCAGTTGAACCGCCAGGGCTGCGTCCTCGACCTGTCGGTGGAACGGGACCGGAGCGGGCGCATCCGCCGGGAGTCCCTCGCGGCCTTCCTCGATCAGGGCCTCCGGCGGGCACGCAAGAAGATCGATCCTCGGGCCCGGGACGCGGTGCTGTCCCGCTGCGGCAATGAGCTCTGGGCCGTCCACCAGGAGATCGAGAAGCTGCTGCTGTACGTCGGGGAGGCGGACACCGTGGGCGTTGCCGACGTCGAGGAGATCTTCACGGACCAGTCGGAAAGCTGGGTGTTCGACCTGACGGACTCCCTGGGGCAAAGGGATGCACTCCAGGCCCTGGGCTTTCTGAGGCGCCTCATGGCCAACGGCGAGTATCCGCTGCGGGTGCTGGGCGCCATCGCCAGCCAGGTGCGCCGCCTTCTCAGCGCCCGGCAACTCCTGGACCATGAACTCGCCAGGGTCTGGCGCCGGCGCATGTCCTACACCGAGTTCCAGCAGCGGGTTCCCGCGGATACCGAAGGCCTCCCCACCAAGAGCCCCTACGCCAACTACCTGACCTTGCAGCGGGCGGAAAGTTTCACCTTTACCGAGCTCAAGGGTTTCCTTCGGCTGATCCGGGAGACCGATGCCCGCCTCAAGTCGTCCGGTCACCAACCCCAAGCCGTCATGGAACGGCTGATCCTGGAAATGTGCCGCCCGTGAACGGGCAGGATGTACCCCCATCGCTAAAGATCCCGTCGGTCCTGCCGATACTCTATGCCGATACCCTGTGTGGGGTCCTCCTGGTGTGGGGTCCTGTATAAACGGTGGATAGTCCAGTGGCCGCTCCCGACCGCGCGGGCGCCGTGCGGACGCGGGCGGGTTTGAAACCCGCCTCTACGCCCTCGTTTCCCGCGCGGCGCGGGCTCGCAGGAGTCGACGTATGGCGCCAGGTCTCGTTCAACGACTTTCCGTTTCACAGGCAACGCTTCTCCTGGGGGCGTTTCTTTCCGGTTTCCTGGCTCATTTCCTGTACGGGCGTTGGACCGGGCCGCCGCCATGCCCGAAGTGTCCGGCCGGCGTTTCGGCTGCCGCCGCGGATCCGTCTGCCACAGCCGAACTTCCGGTCGTGGACGTGATGGAAGTGGAGAGGCTCCAGGAGCTGGCGGGCGTGCTCGCGCGGGTCCGCGGCCGGGTCCACCGCGTGGGGCACTCGTCCAGGAGCAACACCTACTTCCTGGACTTCGGGCCGTCCCGGTCCGCTTTCACCGCGGTCATCTTCTCCTCTGCCGCGGACACCTTCCGGCGCCGGAACGTTCACCCGAATCAGTTCCAGGGGCAGGAAGTAGAGATCACCGGACGGATCGAGGACGATCCCAAGTATGGACTGGAGATGATTCTGGAGAGCCCGGAGCAGATCAAGGCCGTGCCTTGACGCCCGGATGAGCAGCCCGAGTTGCAGGGGCGGGTTTCATGCGATCCGGACGGAAACTTTGGCCTTGACAAGCCGATTTTTATGTCCGTTAAATTCCTTATCAGACGTAATCACAGCGCAAGGAGACGCCACATGACAGCCGTTGAAGTCGCCACAGTAGCCAGCCCGATAGCTGCCGCCCTGGTCGGGATCGGGCAGGTCGCCGTAGTCGCTTGGGGCATCCGGGCCATGATGCGGGTACAGGACAGCCGGGGTGCCCGCGAAGACGCTCGCGCCGAACGCGAGGATGCCCGCCACGCCGAAGTCATGCGCGAACTGGACAGCCGCGCCGCCCGCGAGGATGCCCGCGCCGAACGCGAAGATGCCCGCCACCGCGAAAGCATGGAAGCGCTACGGGCCTTGATCCACGGCATGGAAACCGTGATCGCCCGGACCGCGCCGAAGGAAGACGCACCATGAGCACCTACGAAACCCTGTTACTCATCGTCAGCGCCGCCGCCGTCCTGTCCATCTGGTTCGGTATCTCGCAGATGCGCCGGTCCGGGGATCAGCGGGCCGTCTGCGAAGATGCCCGCCACGCCGAAGCCATGCGAGCACTGGAAGCGCTCATCGAACGCACAGGGGGACGGGCCTAGCGCCCGGTCCCGGAAAGGGAAAGTCTGCCGTCATGTCATCACTTGCCGTCACTACTTGGGCCTTTGGATCGGGGCACATTTCATGTAACCCATCCCTCCTTTGACAGAGCCTCGATCCTCACGGCGTTCCATATGGCGTCCCGGTCCATGTCCTTGTAGGCGTCGGACTTCACGTAGACGGTTTGCTTGCGCTTGCGATCCCGCAGGTTCTCCGCGCCGATTGAATGGGAGCCGTATGGCCAGTCGCATCATGCGGAGGTGTGGGCGGGATCCCGTCCTTTCCGGACTGCCGCCGGTTCGGCTGGCCTTCGAGCTTTGCGCCGTGACAGGAGGCGCAGTGCTTCCGCGAGGGCAAGAAGTTCGTCCAGCCCGAGCGCGTGCTCGGTCTTCTTCCCCTCATCGGATGCCGTTGGCCCGTTGGAGTTCCCGGACATAGGCCACGATCGCCGCCACGTCGCGCCGGGTGAGCCCCTCGACCGGCGGCATGTCCCCGAAACGCCAATGGTGGGCCCGGACGCCCCGGGCGACGGCGCGCTGGAACGACTCGTCGCCATGATGCCCGCGCTCGTAGATGACGTGGACCAGCGGCGGGGCGACCCCGTCCCGTCCCGCCGCATTGCGACCGTGGCAGGAAGCGCAGTTGGCTTGGTAGACCGTCCGCCCGAACTGCGCCCGTGCCGAGAGGGTTTCCGGCACGTTGACCGACACGATCGGCGCTCCGTCGCCGGGCGCTCCGTCGTCGTCATCGCTTTCGCCGAAATAAAGGTGTCCCGCGATGCCGACTGCGGCGACCAGGAGGAACAGGATCGCGCCCCGCTTCAGTGACATGCTTTTCCAAGCCCCTTCAGCCGCCGGCAGGTGTAGGGAAGTAGGGTGACGAAGCTGGCGGCCGGCATGATCGGCACCACCCACCAAGTCGGCGCTGCGCCGCCGGTCAGCGCAAACACCACGCCGTGTTCTTCGATGCCCGGCGCCATGTGTGGCGGCGCCATCCGTCGATGGAGATCTTGGCCGTCATGACGGCCATTCCGACACCGGTTGACACGCCTCGCAGGCAATATAGAGTTTCTAGCAACTGGAAAGTCAACAAGCCAACAATGAATACTTCTGCTGCGTCCCGGGCCGCCGCGGAGAGGTTGATCTCGAAGGCCGCGAAGAGGATGGCAGCCGGCCCGTCTCGGCAGCGGCCATCATCCAGCGGCTGCCCCGTCTTGGTCTCCCGGCCGCGATCCGGGCTCTTTGTTGGATCACCGGGTGTTTTCGGTTAAGCTCGACGCTTATGGAGAACCGGCCACAGAAACGCTGCATGGTATGCGCCAAGGTCGTGCCGCTGAGCGGCGGCATCTGCCAGCCCTGCAACGAGAAGATTCGCGCCCAGGCCCAGGGAAGCCAGCGGGACACTCGCGACCGCTCCGACCGGGAACTGCGGAAGCACGGGGTCAAACCGGAGAAGTAACGATACGATCCGGCCACCGGAGTGGCATGGTACGGCCCACCGGGCGGCGCGAATGACAGGGAATCCACGACACTTCGAATCCATCGGCAACCGGCTGGGATTCCGCGCGCAACCTTCGGGCGACCACGAACTCGACTTGGTCTGGCGTGGCGGCCGTTTCCCGGCCTTGCTGTGCCTCGGTATCGCCGCTTTTCTGCTGCTGCTCTCGGTGCCGGTATTCCTCGCCATCCTGGCAAAGGGTCTCGACAGCGCGGTTGGGAACCTGTGGTACTTCCCGGCCATGAACGCGGTGTTGTTCGGGGTCGCCCTGTTCCTGTTGACCCTCAAGCGGGAGATACGGATCGACCGGCGCGCCGGCGAGGTGTACCTGAGCCGAAGCAGCCTGTTGATGCGCCGCCGGTTGGTGGTGGCGTTCGACGAGGTCCGCGCCCTTAGGGTGGGCGACGATCAGGTGTACAGTGGCTTCGCCGTGGCCGGTTCGACGGCCGGGCAGAAGTCATTTCCCGCCCGTTCCCTCCGTCTGCTCCTTTCCGGCTCACAGTCGGTGCTGCTCGACAGGGGCGGGGGAAAGCGGCTTGACGCGCTCGCGGCGCGCATCGCCGGCTTCATGGACAAACCGGTGGAAGGACTCTGAGCCGGGATTGCACTTTAACTCAAATCTTCCTATAACGGAGCGGCGTCCGGGTATCATCACGGACCCCGCCAAGTAACGAATCTCACGATCGGAGACGGATTTTCATGGACAAGAAGATCAAGTTTTGCGTCAACGGGACGGAGCACGAAATGGAGGTGCCCACCAACCGGTTGCTGGTGGACGTACTCCGGTACGATCTGGGCCTCACGGGAACCAAGGAAGGCTGTAGCGTCGGCGTGTGCGGCGCGTGCACGGTGCTCATCGACGGAGAGATGGTGAGTTCGTGTCTGGCCCTGGCGGTATTCGCCGACGGCCACGACGTCACCACGGTGGAGGGCTTGGCCCAGGACGGCGAGCTTCACCCGGTGCAGCAGAGCTTCATCCGCTACGGCGGCTTCCAGTGCGGCATCTGCACGCCGGGCCAGGTGGTGGCGGCCAAGGCGTTGCTGGACCGCAACCCCAAGCCCAACGAGGAAGAGATCAAGGATTGGATGATGGGGAACCTGTGCCGTTGCACCGGCTACTACAAGATCATCGAGTCCATCGAGAAGGCGCACGAGTTCGCCAAGTAAGGGGTTGAGGAATGATCGCTTTCGAATATCGCACTCCGGGAAGCCTCGAAGAGGCTTACGCTGATCTGAAGGAACTCGGTTCCGACGGCAAGCTCATCGCCGGCGGCACCGCGCTGGTGATCATGATGAAGCAGCAGCTCCTGCAGCCGAGCTGTGTCATCAGCCTGCGCAACGTGGCGGGCCTGAGCGACGTGTCGGAAAACAACGGCAGCGTGCACATCGGCGGTCTCGTGAGCCACGCGGCACTGGACGCCTCCGCAGTGGTGCAGGGCAAGCTGCCGATGCTGGCCGCGACCTATCACCACGTGGCCACGCAGCGGGTGCGCACCATGGCCACGGTGGGCGGCGGTCTGGCCCACGCCGACCCCAACCAGGATCCCCCGCCGTCCTTCATCGCCCTGGGCGCCGGCTTCGAGTTGAGTTCCGCCCGCGGCAGCCGCACGGTGGCAGCCGAGGATTTCTTCAGCGACTACTATGAAACCGTGCTGGAGCCGGAAGAGATCGTCACCGGCGTGAACGTGCCGTTGATGGCGGCCAACAGCGGCGCGGCCTATCTCAAGTTCCTGCCGCGTTCCGCGGACGACTACGCCACCGTGAGCGCGGCCGCGGTGGTCACGCTCGACGCCGCCGGGACCACGATCCAGGACGTCCGCATCGCCATGGGCAGCGTCAACACCACGCCCGTGCGCGCCACCGCGGCCGAGGCCGTGCTCAAGGGCCAGCCGGTGAAGCCCGAGGGGCTTCGCGAAGCCGGGGAAAAGGCCAAGGAGCACACCGACCCGGTCAGCGATTTCCGTGGTTCGGGCTCCTACAAGACACAGATGGCCGCGGTGTTCGTCAGGCGGGCGCTCGAAAGCGCAATCGCCGACGCGGCCTGATCGCCGGAGGGGAGGAACGAGGTGAAATTCAGTCAAAGCGCGACGGTGCCCGCGGGCCGCGAGCCCCTGTGGCAGCTTCTCATGGACATTCCCAGGGTCGCCACCTGCCTGCCCGGAGTCGAGGGCGTGGAGCAGGTCGACGGCGAAACCTACCAGGGAACCCTGAAGGTCCGTGTAGGCCCCATCTCGTTGAGCCTGCAAGGCAAGATCGTCCTGGAAGAAAAGAACCAGGATGACTGGCGCGCAGCGCTCCGGGCCGAGGCCGAAGACCGGCGGGTGGCCGGCGCCATGCGCGGCAAGTCCACCATGGAGCTCAAGGAACTGAGCGCCGGCGAGACCGAGCTCACGGTGGAGACCGACGTCAACATCCTGGGCAAGATCGGCGAGTTCGGCCAGCCCATCATCCGCAAGAAGGCCGACCAGATGCTCACCAAATTCATCGACAACATCAAGAAGGAACTCGCAGCCAGCTAGCGTGCTGGAATCGCCCAGGGCCTTTCCATTGTCATCCCGTGAGCGAGGGGTTTTCCGGGTTTGTTTTGCCCCGCGGGCGGCCTTGTAACCTACTTGATCACGGTCAACATGTCGGCGTGGATGTTGCGCCAGTCCTGGGCAAGGTCGATACTCCGGGCCCGGATCGAGAAGCCTTCCAGGCATATGTCGGCTGCCAGCGACGCGTCGACCACCGGGTAGAGCAGAATCCCCTCGTGCTTCGGCCCCGGCGTTGCGGTGGCCTCACGATTCCGCATGTAGGCCAGAAGCTGGTAGAGATTGTCGGAATGCAGCTTCCCGCCATAACGGCCGCCTAAAGCCTCCGGGTAGAACTTGGCATCCATTATAATCCGTCGCCCCGGTCCTTCGAGGATGACGTCGGCTTCCATTCGCGGAATTCTGGAGCGCTGGTCGTCCGCCGTCCCTTCGTCGTTCCAGGCGATCCCACGCCCGTGTTGGTTGACCCTGTAGCGGTCCTGCTCGCGGCGATAGAACTCGATGATGAAGTGCTCGTACAACTTGCCCATCCGTTCTTCGCTGAAGTCGGTGAACCTCGCCTCCCCGGACCGCTCGTCGACCAGCAACTGTTCATGGATGAGCCGGCAAACGGACAACAGGAACCGATAGTACCGGCGGTTGCGGTCGAGTTGCACCCGCTGGAACAACCGGCGGTCCAACTGGACCAGGCTTACGCCATCAAGCTTCACGTAGGCGTTTCGGACCTCGGCACGCACGCCCGAATGCATGTCCGGGAGCCGCAGGAGGGAGCTGAGCGTGGAGCGCAGGATGCGGTTGTGCAGCACGTCGTGAGACAGTTCCTCGAAATCACAAGTGACCTGTGCGCGGGCGCGTGGCGCTCGTTTCGCCGTCTCGCCCACGGCGATCTTCCCGCGGATGCCGGCGAGGTCCTCGCGTACTTCCCGATAGCCGCGGTCGATGCCTCTGCGGATCAGCCGGAAGGTCCCCTCGGCCAGCACTTTGCCCAGGAGGTCATGCACCCGACTCAGCCCCTCCAACTCCGCCAGCCTTACGACATCCGATTCCTCGACATGGCTCCAGGCGTAACACAGGAGGTAGTAGATGTTGGCGATGGGGATCTTCCTGTCCTTCACCTCCGCAAGCCCTCGACCAGCCCATCCACCTGTTCGGGACGGTCGAACCAGTACTCGCGTAGTAGCGGCGCGATCTGGGTGTCGATGACGTTGAGGTACCATTGTTCGTCCGCCAGCTTGTCGGGCACGAGCTTGTCAGGCACGAAGTAGCTGTGTCCGATTCGGAAACCGGGTCCGAGGTCCTTGTCGTCATGGATGCGCTCGTTGAGCGTCGAGAGGTTCCGATCGATACGGTCCACGAGGGTCCCGTCCACGTCTGCTTCGAGCAGGTATTCCCGGAACTTCGGGGTGCCGTACGCGGGCTCAAGCGTCTCGAATGCAAACCGGCGGCGCAGCGCGTAGTCGACCATCGCAAGAGAACGATCCGCGGTATTCATCAATCCCAGCAGATGCACGTTGTCAGGGACGCTGAAGCGTTCTCCGGGCGCGCCGTAGGTCATCGCGATCGCGTGGTCCGGGCCGCGTTTGTCCGACTCGATGAGCATGAGCAATTCCCCGAAGATCCTCGACAGATGGCCCCGGTTGATCTCGTCGATGATGAAGACGAAGGGTGTCTCCGGCTGCTGCTCCGCGCGCTTGCAGAACTCGAAGAACACGCCGTTCCGCAACCTGAAGCCACCGGTCTCCGTCGGCCGCCAGCCTTGCACGAAATCCTCGTAGGCATAGGACTGGTGGAACTGCACCATTTCAATGGGCTCTGAGTCCCGACGCCCGATCAGGCACCACGCGATCCGCCGGGCGATGAACGTCTTGCCGACACCCGGCGGCCCCTGGAGGATCATGTTCTTGCGGAGTGCGATAGAGTCGAGAATGCGACGGAACTGCGTCTCTTCGATGAACAGATCGCTCAGTGCCGTTGGGGGGTCATACGGGTTCGGTTTTGGGGGGTCCGGCTCGGGGGGCGGATGCGAAATCGGTCCGTCATTGTCTTCGATTTTGTCTTCGATTGATCTGAATATACCCCGCAGTTGCTTCTTTTCAGAAGTTAATCGAGTCAGTGTCTTCTGGCTGACCATCTCCTTGACTTCTACGGGTGGGATACAAGGATGCCATTCGACCGACCGGACGTTCGCACACTCCTTGCGCTCGGAATCGTACGTGTAGTCGCCGGTTACCTTTCCCCATCCAAGAACGGTGTGTAGTCCTTTCGTAGCGACAAGAACGTCTCCGATCCTCATCTCATGCGCGAATTCCCACAGCGCGAGTGAAGCGTGGTTTGGCTTCTGTCCTGCGCCGCTCTCGATCAACGCACTGTGGATGTCCTCCCTGGAGCGGTATTCACTGAGGTCTCCAAGGGCGTACCAACGGATTGCCGCGGTGCGACCTTTCATGGGCCACCTTGCGAACCTTAGCGAGGAGCTTTTCCCCCCTCTAACGACATGGGCGGGCCAACCGATTGTCGCGATGCTACGTTCCCGGAATTCTTGCCAGAAACCCGCGTCGCGACCGGCAGCGATGAGCCATACATCCGCGGTGCCGAAGCGCTTGCGGTACCATTCCTCATCGCCTTCATCGTTCAGTTGATTCATGGAACCTCCGTGGAGCAGCAACTTCCCGGGTCCGCAATAGACGGACAACGAGGCTAATCCCAAGCAAGTCTAGTGCAGAATGTAAGTCTGGTGCAAAATGAGGGAGAAGCAATCTACCTGACGGAGAAGAAATCTACCGAAGGGTCAGGCCCCTCGCCGCTTTGAGGTCGATCTGATAACGTCCTTTTGAGCGGCCATCGAATCGTCTGGAAGTGAATTTTGCAGGGACGGTGAACGCTCGAATGGATCGAAGAGGGTATAATCCATCGGTCGAAATGCGGGAGTTGATTCACCGGGAGTGCTCCCGGAGGGGGCCGCAGGGCATTGTCCGAGTGGAAACGGTGATCCCGCGCACCGACGCCGTGTCATGGCTGCGGGCGCAAGAGGGGCATACGGTCAAGGTCTACTGGGCCGACCGGGACGGGCAGAATGAAGTGGCCGGGGTGGGCGCCGCGGACCTTGCGGCAGGTGGGGAACCGGACGGCGTCGACTCGACGTTCGAGCAACTGCGCCGTCGCCTCGAAGCCGGGGAGGCAGCGGTCAAATACTTCGGCGGCATGTGCTTCAATCGTAGCGGCGCATTGGATGCCGCTTGGCGGGATTTCGGCAGCTGCCGGTTCGTGCTGCCGCGGTTCGAGTTGAGCCACAGGGGCCCGGACAGCGTGCTCGCGTGTCAGTGGCTGCGTTCGGCGGCGACGGCCGACACTTTGATGCAGGAGGTCGGTGCGCTGACTTTGCCGGCCCCGGAGGTCCCTTGCGTCCACCCCGCGGCTACCGGCCGCGAGGACCTGCCCGACAGGGCCGGATGGGAGGCCGCGGTGGCCGGGACCCTGGACCTCGTTTCCACGGGAGCCCTGGACAAGGTCGTCCTCGCCCGGAAATCCACCTTCGGTTTTGCTGCCGAGCTGGACCCCCTGGCCTGTCTTCAGGCGCTGTTGCCGGAAGCGGAGCGCTGCTATCGGTTCTGCTTCGTGCCGGCCGCGGGGCGGGCCTTTCTCGGGGCGTCGCCGGAGCGGCTGTACCGCCGGGAGGGGCGGCGGATCCGATGCGATGCCATCGCCGGCACGCGCACGCGCGGCAACGGGACCTCCCTGGACCGGCAACTGGAACGCGACCTCATGGGCAGCGAGAAGGAGCGGCGGGAGCAGGACTACGTGGTCCGGGGCGTCCGCGAAAGCCTCGCGCCGCTGTGCGGCCCGTTGACCGCAGGGGCGGGCCGGTCCGTGGTGAAGCTGCGGCAGTGCCAGCATCTCATGAGCACTCTCGAAGGCGCGCTCCGTGACGGCGACGGCGACGCCGAGCTGTTGCAGGCGTTGCACCCGACCCCGGCCGTTGGCGGCTACCCCACGGACCGGGCGGTCCGGGAGATCGCGGCCAGGGAACCCTTCGATCGGGGCTGGTACTCGGGTCCGGTGGGTTGGGTGGGGCGGGACGGCGCCGAGTTCGCAGTGGGGATCCGCTCCGGGCTGGTGGAGGGCTCGACGCTCTCGGTTTTCGCCGGTGCGGGGATCGTGGCCGGGTCGGTGCCCGGAGACGAATGGCAGGAGCTGGACTACAAGATCAGCCACTTCACCGAGGCCCTGAACCTCCCGCGATGACCGATCCGCAAGCCCCGAACGTCAACCATCTTTGGGCGACGCTGCTGATCGAGGAGCTCGTTCGCAACGGCGTCGACACGTTTTGCGTCGCTCCGGGCTCGCGCAGCACGCCATTGGTCGTGGCCCTGGCGCGTAACGGCCGAGCCCGGGACATCATCCACTACGATGAGCGCGGGACGGCCTTCCACGCCCTCGGATACGGGCGCGCGACCGGGGCGCCGGCCGCGGTCATCACCACCTCCGGCAGTGCCTTGGCCAACGTGTGGCCGGCGGTGGTGGAGGCCTCGCTGGAGCGGGTGCCGCTGCTGGTGCTGAGCGGGGACCGTCCGCCGGAGCTGCAGGACGCCCGCGCCAACCAGACCATGGACCAGGTGAAGTTCTTCGGCGGTTATGCAGAGTGGTCGGCGAGTCTCCCGTGTCCTTCCACCGGCATCGATCCGGCGGTGGTGCTGACCACGGTGGACCAGGCGGTGAGCCGCTGCCGCGGGCCGTCCGGCGGGGCCGTTCACATCAACTGCGCGTTCCGTGAGCCCCTGGCCCCCACGGAGCAGGGCGAGGACTTCGACGCGTATCTGGAACCGGTGCGCGCGTGGCGCAACGCCGGCCATGTCTATACCCGTTACGAGAGCGTCCCGGCCCGCCCCGCGCCGGAGCTGCTGGCGGAGGTCGCGGCGCTGGCCGGGCGCCGCCCTCACGGCCTCCTGGTGGCCGGCCGGTTGGCCGAACCCGCGGCGCGCGCCGCGGTGGCGGGTCTCGCCGCGGCCCTGGGCTGGCCGCTCCTTCCCGACGTGACCTCGGGGCTCCGGCTGGACAGCCGGCCCCGGACTGCCGTGCCCTACCACGACGTCTTGCTCGGCTCTGAAGAGTTCATGCAACGGCACCCTGTCGAGGCCGTGATACACGTCGGCGGCCAGTTGACGTCGAGACGGCTCATGGACCACCTGGAGGTTGTGCGGCCGGAGGACTACGTGGTGGTGGACGGCCACCCGGACCGCCAGGACCCCATCCACCGGGCCACACGGCGGTTCCGGCTCCCGGTGGCGGCTTTCTGCGAGGGGCTCATGGAGGTGATCGGGGACCGCGGAGAGGCCGGCAATGCAGTGGAAGCGGCGGCAACCGGGGAAGCCGGTGATCCCGATTGGCTCGCGAGCTGGCAGCGGGCGTCGGAGCACGTAGGCCGGCGTTTCGCCGCGAGTCTCTCCTCGGACCCGACCCTGAGCGAGCCCAAGGTCGCGTGGCTGGTCTCGCGCCATATCGGAGCGGGTGAAGGACTGTATCTGGCGTCGAGCATGCCGGTCCGCGACATGGACACCTTCGGCTGTCCAAGGCCGGCGCCGGCAGTGGTGGGGGCCAACCGAGGCGCAAGCGGCATCGACGGCGCCATCGCCACGGCCGCGGGGTTCGCCCGTGGCCTGGGGAAGTGCGTCACCCTCATGGCCGGGGACGTGGCGTTTCTTCACGACCTCAACTCCCTGAGCCTCTTGCAGACGCTTGATACGCCGCTGGTCATCGTCGTGTTGAACAACGACGGCGGAGGGATCTTCTCGTTCCTTCCCATCGCCGGCTTCCCGGACGTGTTCGAGCGCTACTTCGGCGCCCCCCACGGCATGACGTTCGAGCACGCCGCGGCGTTGTTCGACCTGAGCTATGCCAAGCCACGCTCGGCCCACGAGTTCGTCCGGGTCTATGAAGAAGCGCGGCGCCGGGCCGGAGCCACGCTGATAGAAGTGCAGACCGGGCGCCGGGAAAACCACGACCTCCACGTGAGCCTGCGGAGCTTCGCCCTGGACGGGCTGTAGCGCAACCCGTCGTCTCAGTGAGTGACGTCCGAGACGAGGAATCCGCGTTGCCTGATCCATTTCGACTTCGTTACGAACTCAGGGGTGAGAACCAAGGGCCGGCGCTTCTCTTTCTCCACGGCTTCACCGGCTCGGGGCGCGACTGGGTGGAGACGGTGGAGGGGTTGCCCGACTGCCGGTGCATCCTGGTGGATCTTCCCGGCCACGGGCTGAGCGCCGGATGCCCGGCCGGCCTCTATCCGATGCCGCAGGCGGCTCTGGCGTTGCTGGCGTTGCTGGACGGCCTGGGCGTGGGTCAGTGCGTGCCAGTGGGCTATTCCATGGGCGGGCGGCTCGCCCTCTACCTGGCGTTGACCCGCCCGGAGCGTTGCCGCGCCCTGGTGGTGGAATCGGCCTCCCCCGGGCTGGCGTTTGCGCCCGAACGCGAGGGCCGGCGCGAGTGGGACGAATCCAAGGCGTCGGAATTGGAACGGCAGGGCCTGAATGCCTTTCTGGAAGACTGGTACCGGCAACCACTGTTCCATTCCATCCGCCGGGACGAGACGCGCTTCGCCGCGCTGATGGACCGGCGGCGGCATAACGACCCCGCGGGCCTCGCCCGCTCCCTTCGCCTCATGGGCACGGGCTCCCAACCCTCCCTGTGGCCGCAACTCCCGGAGATACGGTTCCCGTGGCTTGCCGTAGCCGGCGAGCTCGACTCGCGCTACAGAAAAACCATGCAGGATATGGTAAGCCTCTCGGAAAAGGGCAAGCTGGCGACCATCCCGGACGCCGGCCACAACACGCATTTCGAGAACCCCGAGGCGTTCTCCCGCACCTTGCGGGAGTTTCTGGCGTCCTGCCACTGACCCGTATCAATCCCTTTCGGGTCACGAAGCGGCCGGGGTCGTCGGATAGAGGTTAGAGCATGGTCATGATCGAATGGACTGAGGCGGGACAATACACCGACATCAAGTATCACAAGACCGACGGTATCGCGAAGATCACCATCAACCGCCCGGAGGTTCGCAACGCCTTTCGGCCGCTGACGGTCGAGGAGATGATCCGGGCGCTGGACGATGCCCGGAACGACCAGACCATCGGCGTGGTCATCCTCACCGGCGAGGGCAGGGAGGCCTTCTGCTCCGGCGGCGACCAGAAGGTGCGGGGGGATTCCGGGTACAAGGACGGGGCCGGCGTGCACCGGCTGAACGTGCTGGAGTTCCAGCGCCAGATGCGCAGTTGCCCCAAGCCCGTCATCGCCATGGTAGCGGGTTACGCCGTGGGCGGCGGCCACGTGCTGCACGTCATGTGCGACCTTACCATCGCCGCGGACAACGCCGTCTTCGGGCAGACGGGTCCCAGGGTGGGCTCCTTCGACGGCGGCTACGGCGCTACCTACCTGGCACGCATCGTGGGACAGAAGAAGGCCCGGGAGATCTGGTACCTGTGCCGGCAGTACAATGCGGAACAGGCCCTCGATATGGGCCTGGTGAACGCGGTGGTGCCGTACGAGCGGCTCGAGGAGGAGACGGTCCAGTGGTGCCGCGAGATCCTGGCCAACTCACCCATCGCCATTCGCTGCCTCAAGGCCGCGTTCAACGCGGACTGCGACGGTCAGGCCGGCCTGCAGGAGCTGGCGGGCAACGCCACCATGCTCTTCTACATGACTGAAGAGGGACAGGAGGGGAGAAACGCCTTCGTCGAGAAGCGCAAGCCGGACTTCTCGAAGTTCCCCAGGCGCCCCTGAGCCGCAAGAGACCCCAAGGGGAGCCGGTGAGACAGGACAGCCGCCCCGAGCCGCCAGGCGCCGTCTCCGTATGGCTGCTGGCGGCGAGACCCAAGACCCTCTGGGCGTCCGTCGCCCCGGTCGTGGTCGGCACCGCCATGGCATTCGGCGACGGCGGTTTCCACGCACCCGCGGCGCTGACGGCGCTGGCGTGCTCGGTGCTGATCCAGGTTGCCACCAACTTCGCCAACGATCTCTTCGACTTCGAGAAGGGCGCGGATACCGAGGCCCGCCAGGGCCCGTTGCGGGTCACCCAAGCGGGACTCGTGACCCCCGGGATGATGAAACGCGGCGTTGTCGTGGTGTTGCTGCTCACCTTGCTGGGCGGCGTCTACCTCATCTGGCGCGGCGGGTGGCCGGCGGTCTTCATCGGCGTTCTTTCGGTCACCGCCGGGATCCTCTACACCGGCGGCCCCCGTCCCCTGGGCTACCTGGGCCTGGGCGACCTTCTGGTGCTGGTGTTCTTCGGGCCGGTGGCGGTGGCCGGGACCTACTACGTGCAGGCTCTGACCGTCAACGCCACGGTGGTGGTGGCCGGGCTGGCCCCGGGGCTCCTGTCCGTCGCCATCCTCGCGGTCAACAACCTCCGCGACGCGGACGAAGACCGCCGGACCGGCAAGCGGACGCTGGCGGTGCGCTTCGGCCCGGGCTTCGCCCGCGGGGAATACATCGCCGCGGTGGTGGCGGCCTGCCTGCTGCCGCTGCCGCTCTACCTCGCTTCAGGCCGGCACCCCTACTCGGTGGCCACCGTCGCCGTCGTCGCCGTGGCGCTGCCGGCCTTCCGCCGCCTCTTCGTTGCCGAGGGGCCTTCGTTGAACTCGGTGCTCGCTTATACCGCCCGGCTGCTCTTGCTTTACAGCGCCGTGTTCTCTATCGGTTGGGTCCTGTGAGAGACTGGTGTTCCACGAGCCCGGATCCTGTGACGGTCTCACGCTGCCGGATCTTTCGTTACCGCCTGCCCCTGGTGGCGCCGCTGCCGCTGGCGGGCCGCGTGATACGCGAGCGAGCGGGTATCCTGATCCGGCTCGATTCGGACACCGGGACGTCGGGTTGGGGTGACGTAGCGCCGTTGCCGGGGTTCAGCCCGGAGAGCCTCGGGGAGGCAGAGGCGGAGTTGACAGCCTGGGCCGGGCGCCTGCGAGGCGCAAGTCTCGAACCGCGAGCCCACGGCCTGGAATCGTGGCCGGAGTGCGGGCCGGCGGTAGCGGTGTCTCCCTCGGTGCGGTTCGGGCTGGAGACGGCGCTGGCGAGCTTGTTGCGACGGATGGAGGACGGGGCGGGGGCGGAGTTGACGTGCTTCGAGGGCGCGGTTCCGGTCAACGGGTTGCTGGCGGGTTCCCGCGAGCAGGTGCTTGCGGACGCCGGCCGGCTCCGGGACGAGGGTTGCCGCGCGGTCAAGCTCAAGGTGGGGAGCCGGCCGGTAGCGGAAGACGTGGATATCACAGGCGCGGTGCGTTCCGTGATCGGAGACGGCATGGGCCTCAGGCTGGACGCCAACCGGCGCTGGAGCCTGGAGCAGGCGGTGGCGTTCGGCCGGGAGATGGGTGCCGTGCGTGTCGAGTACCTGGAGGAACCCCTGCGCGACCCGGCGCTCCTGCGAGAGCTGTTCGATGCCACCGGCATTCCGGTGGCCCTGGACGAGAGTCTCCTGGAGCTTCGACCGGACGATCTCGAAGCACGCCCGGAGGTGGGCGCCGTGGTGTTGAAGCCGGCGCTCCTGGGCGGCGTCGCAGTGGCCCGGGAATGGGTGGGCAAGGCGCTGGCGCTGAACGTGCGTCCGGTGGTGAGTGCCTGCTTCGAGAGCGGCGTCGGGCTGCTGGCGCTGGCCGGATTCGCATGGGCTTCCACGAGGGACGCGGTGCCCGCGGGCCTCGACACCTATCGCTGGCTCGCCGCCGACGTAGTCCGGCCGCGTATTCCGTTCCGTAAGGGAGCGATTCAATGGAGCAAAGCCTTGGCGCGGGGCCACCGCATCGACGAATCGAGGCTGAGCGAAATACGGCATGACTGAGGTCCGCTGCCCCCTCGAAGAAGCCGCCGAACGCCACGGCGACCGCCCTGCGGTCGTCAACGGAGCCCGGGTGGTCTCCTACTCGGAGTTCCGTCGCCGCGTGGCGCAGATGACGGCGGCGTTGCAGCGGGCCGGGTGCAAACCGGGCGAGCGCATCGCCGTATTCGCGCCCAACAGCCCGGACTACCTCGTCTGGTTGCTGGCGATCCTTCGTCTGGGCGCGGTCTGCTGTCCCATGAACACCCGTCTCCCGAACCGCACGGTGGCGGACCTCCTGCGGCGCGTCGATTGCCGGAAGCTGGTGGCGCAGGCGCCGGAGGAGGATCTCGGCGAAGTGACCGGCGACGTGCAGGTGATCCAGGGCCGTGACCTGGCGCCGGCCGAAGGTCTTTTGGAGGAGGATGTCCGGGGTTCCATCATGCCGCTCGGCCGCCCCGCGACCATCGTCTTTACCTCCGGCAGCACCGGCGTGCCCAAGGCGGTGCTCCACTCCTACGGCAATCACTACTACAACGCCCTCGGCTCCAACCGGAACCTGCCGCTGGCCGCGGGCGACCGCTGGCTGCTGGACCTGCCGCTCTACCACGTGGGCGGCCTCGGGATTCTCTTCCGGTGCCTGCTGACGGGGGCGACGGTGGTGATGCCGGACCGGGGAGAGACCCTGGACGCGGTCCTGAGCCGTTACGAGGTCACGCATCTGTCGGTGGTGGTGACCCAACTGCACCGGCTGTTGCAGCAGCCGGAGTCGGTGCGGTACCCTTCGCTCCGTTACATCATCCTGGGGGGCAGCCCGGCGCCGCTGAAGCTGCTGCAACGGGCGGGCGCCCGCGGCCTGCCGGTCTTCGCCAGCTACGGCTGCACCGAGATGGCCTCGCAGGTGGCCACCACGGGACCCGACTCCACCACGGCCCAGCGTCTTACCTCGGGGAAGCCGTTGCCGTATCGAAGGCTCCGGATCGGAGCGGAAGGGGAGATCCAGTTGGCCGGAGAAACCCTGTTCACGGGCTATGTCGAGGGCGACCGCGTGCGGCGTCCCGTGACCGAAGGCGGCTGGTTCGCCACCGGCGATCTCGGGCGTCTGGATGGAGACGGATACCTGACGGTCGTCGGGCGTCGCGACAACCGGTTCTTCTCTGGCGGCGAGACCATTCATCCGGAAGAGATCGAGCGTGTCCTGACGGATCACGACGGAGTCGAGCAGGCGGTGGTGGTGCCCATCCCTGACGAAGAGTTCGGCCAGCGGTGCGTGGCGTTCATCCAGGCGCGCGAGGAGGGTCCCGACGGCGCCGCGCTGGCTGCGTGGCTCGGTCGGACCTTGCCGCGCTACAAGGTGCCGGACGCGTTCTACCGGTGGCCGTCCACCGATCCGAACAGCTTCAAGATCGACCGGGCGCGTTTCCGCCGGTTGGCCGTGAACGGGCCGGCGGCGCCGCTGGTCGGGCGGACGGAAGGACCGGGAGGGGGAGCATGAAGGCAGCGAAGCAGGGGAGATCGAAGCACGCGGCGGGCCGGCCCGGCGGCCGGGCGCCGGCGGCCCGCGGGGACGGCAACCGCGGGCTGGTGTCGCTGCTACGGCGCATGTGGGTGATCCGCGCCTTCGAGGAGAAGGTGTCCGCGCTCTACGCGGCCCGGGAGATCGTCGGCCTGCTCCATCTCGGCATCGGGCAGGAAGCCGTGGCGGTGGGCGTGTGCAGTCTGCTCGACACCGATGACGCGGTGTTCGGCGGGCACCGCTCCCACGGGCACGCCATCGCCAAGGGGGCGGACGTGAACCGGCTCATGGCCGAGCTGGCGGGGCGCGTCACCGGCTATTGCCGCGGCAAGGGCGGGTCCATGCACGTGGTGGCCGCGGAGTCGGGTTTCGTCACTGCCAGCGGCGTGGTGGGCGGCACCGTGCCTCTGGCCCTCGGCGCGGCCTTTGCCGCCCGGGAGAAGGGCGCGGGCCGGGTGGCGGTGGTGTTCTTCGGCGACGGCGCAGGCCAGACCGGTCCCTTCCACGAGTCCCTGAACATCGCCAGCCTGTGGCAGCTTCCGGTGATCTTCGTGTGCGAGAACAACGGCTACGCCGAGTTCACGCCGCTTTCCGCCCACACCCGGGTGGAGCGGCTGGCCCGACACGCCAAGACTTACGGCATCCCCAGCGCCACTGTGGACGGCAACGACGTCCTGGCGGTGCGCGAGGCCATGGGCCGGGCCGTCCGCAACGCCCGGGACGGGAAGGGCGCGAACTTCATCGAGTGCCTGACCTATCGTCTCCGGGGACACTACGAGGGCGACCCCGGCAAGTACCGGGAGCTGTCCCAGTTGGCCGGCTGGAAGAAGAAGGACCCCATCGCGCGCTTCACACGGGTCCTGAAGCGGCGACGGGCCGCCTCCTCCGAGGATTTCGAGAAAGCGGAGAGCGACGCGCGCCGGCGGGTGGAAGAGGCCGCGGCGTTTGCCCTTTCGTCGCCCTGGCCCGAGCCCGAGGAGACCGGGACCCAGGTCACCGCGTGAGGTGGACATGCCGGAGCTGAGCTACCTGGAAGCCATCCGCTCGGGACTGCTGGCCGAGATGAGACAGGACCCCTCGGTCTATGTCTTCGGCGAGGACGTGGCGCAGGGAGGTCCGTTCGGGGTCACCCAGGGCATTGCCGGGGAACTGGGCGAGCACCGGGTGGTGAACACGCCCATCAGCGAAGGGACGGTCATGGGCGTGGCCATCGGTGCGGCCCTTTCGGGCCTGCGCCCGGTGGTGGAGATCATGTTCGTGGACTTCATCACGCTGGCCATGGATCAACTCGTCAACCACGCGGCCAAGCTCCACTACATGTCGGGAGGACAACTGAAAGTGCCGCTGACGGTGCGGGTCCAGTGCGGCGTCCAGGGCAACATGGGCGCGCACCACTCCCAGAGCCTGGAATCCTGGTTCCTCCACGTCCCCGGACTCAAGGTGGTCATGCCGTCCAATCCGGCCGACGCCGAGAGCCTCATGAGGGATGCCATCCGCGACGACAACCCGGTCCTGTTCGTGGAGCACCGGGGCCTGTACTTTTCCCGGGCCGGCGTGCCCGAGGGCGGGAGCGGCTTGCCCATGGGCCGGGCCGCGGTGCTGCGGACGGGCGCGGACGTGACCGTGGCTGCGCTCTCCAGCATGGTGGGACCCACGCTGGAGGCGGCCGAAGCGCTGGCCGGCGAAGGGGTCTCCGTTGAGGTCATCGACCTCCGCGGTCTCGTACCGTTGGACGTCGAGACCCTGGTGGAGTCGGTGAAGAAGACCTCGAGACTCATCGTGGTGCACGAGGCGGTGGAGCAGGGAGGGGTGGGTGCGGAGGTCGCCGCCCGGGTCCAGGAAGAAGCGCTCTACTACCTCGACAGTCCGATCCTCCGGGTGGCCGCGCCCAACGCGCCGGTGCCGTGCGCCCCGCCGCTCGAAAGCCGTTTCGTCCCCAACCAGGAACGGATCGCGGAAGCCGTGCACCGGGCGCTCGACAGTCAACCTGCCTGATAGCACCCCATTTCTCCTTCTCAAAAGGAGAAAAGTCTGCTACACTCTCCTTTTGATAAGGAGAAAAGTACCGTGGAAGCCCTCCCGACAACCTTCCGGCAAGTGTTGTCCGAACAGCTTGCCGGATCATTGCAGACCTCGCCTCCCTCCCACACCTCGCGCCGTGTGTACGGGCGGACGCGGTTCCCGGGCAAGGCGACCGCGGTGGTGGGTATGCGCCGGGCCGGCAAGACAACCTTTCTGCACCAGTTGCGGCAGCAGTTCATGACAACGGGCGCGGCCCCATCCCGGGCGCCCTATGTTTCGTTCGAGGACGAACGGCTAACGGGCCTGGAGGGACGCCATCTGGATTTCCTCCTTGACGAATACCAACGGCTTGCACCCGCGGGACCAGGTGGTTCACGTGTCATGTGGTGCTTCGACGAGATCCAGTTGGCGCCCGGCTGGGAGCGCTTCGTGCGCCGGTTGCTGGATACCGGGGCCGTGGAGGTGTTCGTGACGGGCTCTTCAGCGGCGCTGCTGTCCCGTGAAATCGCCACGGCGTTGCGCGGCCGGGCGTGGCAGGTGCTCATGCACCCGTTTGGGTTCGACGAGGCGCTACGCCATCAGGGCATGAAACTGCCGGAACGGACGGAGGTCCTGCCCCGCGACGAGCGCGTGCGCCTGGAACGGGAATTCACGGCGTGGCTGGTTGCCGGCGGGTTTCCGGAAGCCCAGGGGCTTGATACCGCTTCGCGGCATCAATTGCTGCGCGACTACGTGGACGTTGCGGTGCTTCGCGACGTCGTGGACCGCCACGGGGTCGGCAACGTCACTGGGCTCCGGTGGCTCGTGCGCCGGTTGCTGGGGAACGCGGGCGGGTCGTTCAGCGTCGAGAAGTTCCACGGCGCCCTCAGGTCCCAAGGCATTGCCATCGCCAGAGACACGGTGCACCAGTTCCTCGGCCACCTCGAAGACTGCTTTCTGGTGCGCGTCGTGTGGATGGAGTCCGATTCAGAGCGCCAGCGCATGGTCAATCCACGCAAGGCGTATCCCGTGGATCCGGGCCTGATCCCCGTTTTCGACCGCACGGGCCGCGTCAACACCGGCCACGCGCTTGAAACTGCGGTGCTCATCGAGTTGGAGCGGCGACGGCTCGATGTCACCTACGTCCGTACCCGCCAGGGCTACGAGGTGGATTTTCTGGTCCGCTCCGCGGACGGACGGCGTGAATTGATCCAGATTTGCGCCGATGCGTCCGATCCCGCCACCGCCGAACGCGAGTTCCGGGCCCTGAATGCAGCGGGTGAGCAATATCCGGATGCCGGAATGCGCCTGTTGACCCTCACGAGTGACGGCATTCCCGGAGCGATGCCGGACGGCGTGACGGCGCAGCCGGCCTGGGCCTGGATGCTCGAACATGACCACGGTGAGCGCCCCTGAATGAGCCTGCCACAGGTGGGAATGCGGACCGCCATCAAAATTGAACTCGGTCCGCATTCAGCCCGCGTCATGGTGAAGGCCATCATCGGCGCCCGGAACCCGCTGTTCCAACCGCCTCCCTCGTAAACATGTCCCGCGGCTAACGGTGCACCCAGTTCGGCTTGCGTTTCTCCACGAAGGCGCGGACGCCTTCCTCCACGTCTTCGGTCTCCAGCAGCTCCTTGAGGTAGATCTCTTCGGAGCGGGCGAGGGCGGTGGAGATCTCCTTGAGGCCGATCTCCCGCAGGCCCTTGAGGGTGATGCGCAGCACGGCGCGGCTCTTGTCCAGCAGCTCGTTCCGAAGCGCTTCCAGCGCCTCACCGAGCCGGTCCCGGCGCGCCACGCGGTTCACGAGTCCGATGGACTCGGCTTCCCTTGCCGACAGGCGGCGGCCGGTGAGGATCATCTCCGCGGCCCGGTGATAGCCGATCTGCGAGGAGAACCGCGCCAGCGCCACCGGCGGGAAACAGCCCACGGTGATCTCCGGCGTGGCGAACAGGCTGTCCTCCGAGGCGAGGACCAGATCGCAGGATGAAGCCAGCTCGCAGCCTCCGCCCAGGCAGAGACCGTCCACTACCGCGATGGTCGGCTGGGGGAGACTCAGGAGCTTCCGGATGACGCCGTGCACCAGGTCGAGCATCTCGGGCGCCTGCGACCGGGTGTGGTCCTTCACGTCCACGCCCGCGGAAAAGGCACGTTCGCCCGCACCCCTGATCTCGACAAGTTCCACGCCATCGTCCTGGTCCAACTCGTCGAGGACCTGTCGCAGTTCGCGCAGCAACGCCAGGTTGAGCACGTTCAGGGGCGGCCGGTCGATGACCAGGGACGCCACCCTGCCGGTCTTTTCCAGAAGAATTCCTGCCATGGTCCCGTTAGGATGCCTCTTTCTGCCCACCCCTCCCGGATTCCCGCTTTCCGGGGTGTCTCAAAATCGATCCATGACCGGCACTAGAACTGGAACACCAGCGACTTGATGGTGACCGGTACCGTGCCTGACGGCTCCAGTACCCTGCCCAGGTCGATGAAGTCGAAGTCGCGCAGGGTGACCCCGTCCAGGGCCAGGACGTCCCCCCGGAGTCCGAAGTCCTGCTTGAGGATGGTTCCCACGAGGCCGGCCATGTCGTGATCGAACACGAGGTAGATGGGGCGTTTCCGCGCCACGGTCCGCGGCAACCCTGCCAGCAGTCCGCGGCAGAACGCGGCGAGGCGAAAGGCCGCGGGCGGTCCCTGCCACACGAACACGAGGGCCACCTCGGCTTCGCCCTCCACCAGGTCGAAGGCCCGAAAGTGGCTCTGGATGGTTTGACCCATGACGGCCGGGTCGATGCCGGCTTCCAGGTCCACGGGCGGACGCAGTACCTGGAGGTTCTTGCGCGGCAGCAGTCCGTCGTCGGAGCGGTAGATGGTGTTGCCGGACACCTGCACGGTGTGCTGCGCGGCCCCCATCACCGTGGCCCGGATGCACTCGCGGGCGCTGACCAGGGCGCCGGGCAGCGCGCCGTCGTCGATGCGGCGCCGCAACGCCTTGCCCAGCGGCGCTCCCAGGTCCCCGTAAGGTTGATTCTCGTTGCCGTACACGTACTCGCTGACGCCGCCGGAGAAGACCACGGCGTCGCACTCGCCGTTGACGTTCAAGGGAGGGCTCAGCCAGAGCCGTTCCATCTCGGGGCCGGCGTCGCCGCCCCGGGCGAGGGTCAGGACGACGTCCGCCAAGTGGTTCGCCAGCCGCTCGACGTCGGCGACGCTTGCCCGGTCCCCGACGTTCCAGTTCAGCCCCACGTGGCTCGCCAGGGCCTTGCCGCCGGGCTCCAGTACCGTGATGGTCCCGTCGCCATCGGTGGCCAGCAGCCGTCCGCCCACGTGGAAGGCGGCGGTGCCGAGCACCCGTCCGCGCTCGGCCAGGGCCAGCTTGGTGGTGCCGCCGCCGATGTCGATGTTGAGGACGCGGCATTGCTGCGCCGCGGAATAGGCCACGGCGCCCGAGCCGTGGGCCGCCAGCAGAGCCTCGAAGTTGTGGCCGGCGGTGGCGCAGACGAAGTCCCCCCGCTGGTCGGCGAAGAGGTCGGCGATGGCCCGGGCGTTGTCTCGCCGTATCGCCTCGCCCGTCAGGATGATGGCCCCGGTGTTCACGTCGTTCGGGGTGAGCCCTGCCTCGTCATAGGCGGCGTCCACGAGGCGGCCGAGGGCCTCGTCGTCGATGCGCTCGCGGTTGGGGGTGTAGGGAGTGAAGCGTATGGGGGAGAGATAGAGCGTCTTCCGGTCCGTCACCACGAAGCGGCTGGACAGCTCCCGTCCCAACCGCCGCAGCACCAGGCGCGAGAACAGGATCTGGGAGGTCGCCGTGCCCACGTCGATGCCGACGCTGGTCAGGGTGATGGTGTCGAGCTTCCAGAGAGGATGGTCTTCCTCTTCCTCGGGCGCCGCTCCGTCGTGATCGTGGTCGTCCGCGATGTCGTGCATGGCTTACCGCTTCAGTCGATGAAGCCTCCCTGCTCGTCCGGGAGGTTGCCCTGTTCACCCGGCAGGTTCCCGTGCTCGTCGGGGAACAGGACCTTGACGGCCTCTGCCCCGGACTCGCCGGTGCACCACGGCACCATGTTCTTCATCTTGCAGGTGAGCCCGCGCTGTCGCAGCTCTTCCTCGAAGATCCGATGGATCTCGGGGTCCTCGTCCTCGTACTCCACCTGGTAGCCGCCCTTCTTGCCGCTGACCTCGCCGGTGCGGAGCACGGTGGACTCCTGGGCCTGCCAGCGGTTGACGGCGTACTTGCGCGACAGGCCCTGGTTCATCACCAGGTAGGTGGCCGGCGTCGCGCCCACGTTGAAGTGCTGGTGCAGCCACAGGCCCTGCCCGGCGCCGGAGAGGTAGAGGCTGCCTTCCTTCCAGTCGCAGCGGATGCGCTCCTCGTCGCCCCGCTGGGCGAGCACGTAGCCCTCGCCCTCGATGATGTAGAGGTGGGCGCCCGGGCCGTGGCGGTGTGATTTCTTGTAGTAGCCCGACTCGAAGCGGGACACGTGGGACTCCATCATCCCCGCGCCCATGACCATGAACGCGTTGGTGCCGCCTCCGCCGCGGCTCTTCCACTCGTAGAGCGGCAGCTTGCGGATGTCCGGGATGAAGTTGGTCTCCCACACGCGGCCGCGGTACAGCCGGGCCTCGGCGCTGAAGTAGTCGGGCTCACCCTGGTAGCGGTCGTTGAAGTGGTAGTTGTTGTCGAAGATGAAATGCTCGGTGTTCCACTGCCGAAAAAGCTGGGGCAGGTCGGTGACGGAGAACCACCGCGCCGACTGCGACAGGCTGGCGTTGAAGAACTGGTGCCAGGCGTTGGTGGGAGGCACGAAATAGCTTCCGGGGCCCCATTCGAAAGTCTGCTTCTCGCTGCCCTCGCGCCACACCGAGCAGGAGCCGTGGCCCGACACCACGTAGATCGCTTCGGTGTACATGTGGCGCAGCGGCGCGGTGTAACCCCCGGGGGGCAGCTCGACGATGTGCTCGTCGCCGCCGTTGTCGCCGTCGAGGTAGCACAAGGCGCCCTTGACGCCGTCGCCCTTGCGCGGCCACGGACCCACCTCCACCGCCTTCATGTCCTCGATATAGACCCCGCCCACGAGCGGGACCCCCTCGCGGTTGCGCCACTCGGCGTAGGAGTCCGTGCGCACCAGCGCGGGTTGCTTTTCAGGGTCCAGAGGAGCGGATTGTTTTTCGGTATCCGGGGGAGTGTCGGGGGTGGTCACGACGTCACCTCTCTTTGGTTTGGCGTTGGCGACAAAGGTAGGTGATGAGGCGGCGTGCTGTCAATCCAGGAGAGGCCAAAGGGAGCAACTTGACGCCGTCCTTCGATCTCGTTCCGGGCCACGCTCGACAGGAACGCCGAACGGGTCATGCCGCGGCGCTTCGCTTCGACAAACCTTAGACTTCTGCCTCAACTGGTAAGCCGATCCGATTCGCCACCTCGGTGTACAGATCGATATCGGTTTCCGGAGCACTGATGCTGACGATCAGGGCATACCGCGCCGCTTTATCATATCGTTCAAGGGCGGAACGTGTCTTCCACCAGCCGAGTGCGGGGTAAACGGCGATGCTCTCACGGCTTGCAAGGTCCACGGCAGTTCCTCGCCATATGTCTCCATGCAGCGAACCTCGGTGGCGTTGTTGCTTACCTATCAACCAAGACGGATCGGTATTGCCTCCAACTGTTCCTTCTTCCTCGTCTCGCGCTGCCAAGTTAATCCGGCTGCGAAAGTCGCCGACTCTTTCGGCCGGTCGTTTAACGTCGAAACGCAATCCATGAGACTCGTAGCGGTAGCGTGAACGGACACCCCGTTGTGATGGGTTGGGTTCAATGAAGTAAGAGAGTGTGACCCGCATCTCGACCTGGGTCTCTCCCATATTTTCCAGTACGTCGCATGGCCACGGCAGACTGTGGAGATGCATGTCACGAAGCGTCGGCTGCTTCGTGGGCTGGCGCTGGAAGGGATGGACATTTTCCTGCACTACCATCACCAGGGAATTCGAGACACTCCAGAGAGCGCGGTCGACGCTCGGCACGCCGAACCCGCACCGCCGAAGCAGGCGTCGATAGTCCTCTTTCGATGCCCTCCCACTTCTCGGCAAGAAGGCGTGCTTCATGGCGTCGGTCCATTCCGCCGAGTGTACGATCAGGGCACGAACCGTCTCCGGCCACAGGTTGGGATACTGGGCCATCACCTGAGCCGCCAAACGAGTTGCGAGCGCGGTGGCCGCGCTGGTAGCGTTGATTGTCGTGAAGAGTTTCTGGGCAGGTTGATGATTCGTCGTCAACAGGCTGAGACTCGGCATCGGCATCTCTATCGCACCGGATGAGTCCTTTGCCACGTTGCCACCTTCCAGCACCACATCGGGCTTCAAGGGCCAGTGCTTCTCCCAGGTCAAGGAAGTCGTGCTGAATGGGCTCAGGCATCCCCCTGGGGCGACAGGAGAATAATCACCCGCATCGGGCTCGGTAATCTGCACGAGGTCCGTAAAGGCCCCAACCGTAAGTGCATTCCATGCCTGTGCAGGATCGTGCACGCTGTCAGTTTCGTTGCTGTGGGGGTAATGAATCCAGTCCTCTGGAGATACGTTACCCGCGGAGACGACCAACAGGCGTGGATTCGCTCCGTCTCCATTGACGTCCGCCGCGAGCGAGTCGAGTGCCGCCGACCACGCCGATGGTCGTCCTCGGTCGCGATTGTCCCGGGCCGTGACAGCCATGCCGAAGACCCTTGGCCGGGCTGGGGCGGTTATCTCAGGCCGCGCCACCGCTTCTATCGTAAGATGTCCGTGGTGCTGGGGGTCGGTTCCAGTAGCCCCACCCGCTTGCAGCAGCTTCACCGATTCCAGGCGGTGACCGAACCTTACGGGGTCATTGCCGGCGAGGAGTTCCGTCAAGTTTCCGGCAAGCGCCAATCCTGCCATCGCCGTCCCGTGGCCTTCGGCATCGTCGGTGCCCCATCCAGGTTCAACCGTGTGTAGATCGTCGGTAGCGAGAGCGGGGGCGATCAGTCGATGTCCACGGTTGACTCCTGTGTCGAGGAGGCAGACATGCGGTACATCGGTGTTGGTCGGGTACCGGCTCCGGACCAAAAGGTCGTTAAGCCAGTCGGGTTGTTCCTCCGGTAGCAAGGAATCGAAGAACTCCGCAGTCTCCTTGGCACGTCGCAATTCCGCGATGCTGTTGAGAATAAGCATTGAACGTTGCATCTCGTCGACCGATGCGTACGCCAACAGAACCGTACGCTCCGGAAATTCCAGGAATCCAGGCGCCATGCGCAATTTCTGGGCCTTGGCTCGTTCTTGGAATGCCGAAACCATGGTATGCCGACCTTTCCTGACGGGCAACCATACCTCCCACCAGAATGGTCCTTCATCGGAAGTAGGAAACTCATCCTCGGCATCGGTCCAGAGCGCCCGGAGACTCGCAGCCCGGATTTGCTGGATCGCGTCGATCAATCGCCTGTTATCACGAACGCGACCAGCACGGTCATGTTTCCTCTCCAAGTAGGCCAGGATTAGTTTCGCGAAGTGATCAAGCTTTCCGTCGGGTACGAACACCGTCGCACAGGTTCGATTCTCTTCATGACGAACGTTCAACAACTCGATTCCCGAACGTTCTCGCGCCAGACTCTCGAAGGCAAGCTCGATATCGGGAAAGCTCTCGAACTCGACTCGAAGTCCCATACCATCTTCCATCCCCGCGTCGCGCTGCGCCTCCCGGACGGATTCCGCTTCCAATCGGAGCGAATCGATCTGATCCAGCAAACGCCTGCCGTGTTGTGTCCGCTCTCGTTCTGGAATGTCCGGCTGGTGTCCCGTCCCCGAGGAGCGATACGGCTCGACCTCCGTCACTCCTTCGAGCATGAAGTGCCGGTATCTCCTTTCGCTCCCGTTTGCCATATCGCAGTAGTCTTCCTCCCGCTACGTCCTTTTCTCGTTGAGCTTCTCGGTGATTTGTTTGCGTTCCGTGAGCGTCTTACGAATGTCTGCCTCACTCAGCCCGAGGCGCTCGTGGATCAAGACATCCTTCAAGGACTCGTTGGCGGCGCGTGTGATTTCTGCGTAGCTCAGGCCCGCGGCCAAGTCGGCGAGACTCTGCCATTGGGTGCCTTCAGGAGCGGATCGGCCAAGGCGCGTCTTCAGGAGTCTCGCAATCTGTACCTTGTCAGGAAGGTCGTAGTGTAAAACGTCGTCAAAGCGACGAAAGAGCGCCAGATCGAGGATGGCGGGGTGGTTCGTGGCTGCAATGACGAGGCTGTGAGAGCGGTCTTGCTCAATCATCTGCAGGAAGCTGTTCAGTACCCGGCGGATTTCGCCCACGTCGTTGGCGAGTCCGCGTTGCGAGCCGATGGCGTCGAACTCGTCGAAGAAATAGACGCCCCGGGTCTGGCCCGTGGCGTCGAAGATCTGTCGCAGCTTGGCTGCGGTCTCCCCCATGTACTTGGTGATGAGCCCGTCGAGTCGTACCTGAAGGAGTGGCAGGCCGAGTTCGCCCGCCAGGACGGACGCCGTCAGCGTCTTGCCCGTACCCGGAGGACCCGTTAGCAGGAGCTTGCGCCGAGGCGAAAGACCATGCTCCAGGATTCGCCCGGCATGGTGCTGTTCGCGGATGACGCGCGAAATCTGTTCCGCGAGAATGTCTCCGACGATCATGTCCGCCAGCCGGGCCTTCGGGTAGGAGGCTTGCAGAAGGTTCGCCAACTCGCCGCGCGGACGGCCGATGGGCACAGGCGAACTCGCGCTACGCCGACCCTTGGCCTTGTCGATCATCTCCCTTAACTCTTCGGCGAGCTTGCCGTGACCCAGCCTCGCTTCGTGAGCAGCAACTTGCATGGCGACGGAGAAGAAGTGCTGGTCGTCGCCTTCCAGGTGCGACCGCAACAGTGCCTTGATCTGTTCAGCGCTTGCCATGGGATGTCCTCCGGCGTTGGACGAGTCGGTTCACGCCCGGAACACCTTCATCACCTCGTCGCCCAAGTTCACTCTGGCGACGTGGGACATGTTCGAGATCGGGCGCCCTGCCCCCTGCCCGAGCCAGCCATCCCGCGGCTTCGAACTCATCCTTTGGCAGGAACCGCTTCACCGTGCCGTTGAACTCGGCTTCCATTCGGGTCTCGAAGTCGGACTGCATCTCGTAAACGTCCCTGAACTCGGTGAAGGCCCAACGACCGCAGGAGCCGAGACGGTTGACGCCGGGTATCCAGTAGGTCTCCATTGTCTCCTTCTTGTCCTTGGCGTCTTCTCGTCGATAGCCTTTGATCTCCACCACGAGGTGCAGGAGATCATCCGCGCCATGCCCATCGTCCACCAGGACGATGAAGTCGGGCAGGTAGCGCCGCGCCTCCGATCCGAATTGGTACGGAACCTCGAATCCGAGACTCTGGTTCTTCACGTAGGCGCGTACCCGCGGATGCGCCTCCACCACGCGGCAGAATTCCGCCTCCCAATCGCTGTCGCAGATAACGTAGTTGACGTGGCAACGGCGTTCGGCGGTCTTCCAGCGGATACTCTTCGACGTCGTGAAGTTCACGTGTACCGTCGAGCCTGTCGGGTTGTACGGGTCGAGCACCGCCTTGATGGGGCACTCGTCTTCTATCCTGGAGACAATGCCGCGGGTGATGCGTTCGCAGCACACGTCGGCAAGCGCCTGGTACATGAGCTGGGCCGGATGGGTCCCCCCCTTGCAGACCAGGTGGGAGTCCAGCCACTGCCGGGTGATCCGCTTGAGTTGGCCGAAGAGATGGATCTTCGGCTCGTCTCCCGGGTCGCGCCACTTGGTTTCGAGCAGGCGTCTGGTCAGGTGATACAGGAGTGTAGAGCGGCGCAGAGCACCGGTATGGATCAGGTTCAAATCGACCCCTTCTCCAATGATGCCCTGGTTCAGCGTGTTCGTCGGCCCCACGAGTTCGGGCGTCAGTTCGAGGGTCGAATCGTCGTTGAACTCCGCGGACAGGCGTTCCTCCGGCAATTCCACCCGGTAGCCCTCCACCCGCGGAAAGCGAATCTCGCACATGTCGCGCTCGGGCGTGACGGCTTTCACCCGCATGGTAGGGTTCCTTCCGCGTAGCCCGAACCGCGCAGGAAGAACGGTGTTGCGGAAAGGTCCAGCACCCTGCCCCGCCAGTGCTGGAGCAGACGGGCGGTCTCCGGCGTCACCTGCCACCGGCCCGGGTCTGCGATGCTGCGCCACCGGTCCACCTGCCGACGAACGGAGTTTATGAGGGCCGTGTGCTCATACCGCTGTTGCTTGGTAGAAAGGCCTTGGCCTTCGTCAAACAGGATGGCGGTCTGCTCCGCCGCCGTTCCCCGTTTCTTCTTGGGTTCCGGAACGGGTGTGATGAACTGAACCGGCCTTCGGCGTTCGACGATCTTCTGGGTCGGCTGCCCGTTCTCGTGCAGCTCCCAATGGCGCGTCGGGTACTTGTAAGGCGAGTTGAGCACGGGCTGCTCGAAGAATGGATTGGTCAAGGCGCTATACCCTCCGACGGTTTGCTATGGGGTCACCAGACCTTCAAGGAACTCTACCATAAAAGGGGCGAGGGATGGCGAAGCCGGACGAGGGGGATGATGGATCAGCGTAGAGCGTCCATGGTACGGACGTCGGGGTATTGAAGAAGTTGCTCATCCGCGGTCAGCAGAACCAGTTGGTGAATACGGGCGGCGGCCACGAGGACACGGTCTGCCGGGTCCCTGTGAAAGGGGGCGGGAAGGGCGTAAGCCTCCGCTGCAATCTCGTGGGACACCGCCAACGTTGTTGCGTCCAGTTCTCTGAGGGAATCCGTGATCCAGGTGGCGAGGGGCATGGCCAACGAGATGGCGCCGCCGGCCACCAGAAGGGCGATTTCCAGCGTGGAAATCGCACAGACGGTGTTGACCTCATCCGGGGAACCAGTGCCCGTGCCGCTCGTTTCCCAACTTTTCAGGCTGCTCCTGTGCTCAGACCCAGACGTGGGTGTCGAGCAGCAGCGTCACTTCGGCATGTCCCAGTCATCGGTCGACTCGGAGTGGACGAGATCGACGTGAACCGTCATCTTGCCCTTCAATCCGCCGAGTCGCTCGCCGGAAGGAAGATCGGCGAAGGGTTGAATGGTGACGATGGGTTTTCCACGCAGAGTGACGATCATCGGCTCGCGAGAGAGGTGTACTTCCTTGAGCGCCGCAATGCATTTCGCCTTGAACTCGGATACGAGCATCGTCTTCATAGAAATAGATAAACCTGGTCATCGTACCGGGTCAAGTCGCACCGCGGAAAGGTCGCGCCGGACCGGGGGCGTCATTGCCCTGCGTGCCCTTTGCCGCGAATCAGGGCTCGGGCGTCTTCTCGCGGAACTCACAGAGGTCGGCGATGATGCAGGTCGGACAATCGGGCTTCCGCGCCTTGCAGACGTAGCGGCCGTGCAGGATGAGCCAGTGGTGGGCGTCCTTGCGGAACTCCGGAGGGGTGAATCGGGTCAGGCGGGTCTCCACCTCCAACGGGTTCTTTCCCGTTGCCAGGCGCGTGCGGTTGGCCACGCGAAAGATGTGCGTGTCCACCGCGATGGTGGGCTCGCCGAAGGCGGTGTTGAGGATGACGTTGGCGGTCTTCCGGCCCACGCCGGGAAGCTTCTCCAGGGCCTCCCGGGTGCTCGGCACCTGGCCGCCGTGCTCGTCGATGAGGATCTTGCAGGTCTTGATGATGTTCTCGGCCTTGCTGTTGAAGAGCCCGATGGTGCGGATGTAGCGCTTGAGCCGGGAGACGCCCAGGGCGAGGACCTTCTCGGGAGTGTTGGCCACCGGGTACAGTTCGGCTGTGGCCTTGTTGACGCTCACGTCGGTGGCTTGGGCCGACAGCACCACGGCCACCAGCAGCTCGAACGGATCGACCCAGTCCAGCTCGGTGGAGGGGCTGGGGTTGCGGGCCCGGAGCCGGCGGTAGATGGTGATGCGTTTGTCTCTGTTCATTTCGGCGGCACGTTTGGATAGGGAATTACATACTTAACTTGATGACCCCAACCCAACTTCAACAGCACCCTAAACCCACTTGACTCCCAATCCCCCTTGTGGGATGCTCCCCGTTGCCAACATTTCTCGGTAATCCGCAAGTCGGGTTACCCGCTGAATATGACAGCCTCTAGCCCGGCTAAGGTTAGCTACCCGCGCCCGGGTTAATAGGTGGGAACTTTCCTCTTTCCGAGAGATGTTGGCAATGACCCGGCACCCCTACCAAGTGTCGCCAACACTTCTTAAGGAGAGAACCATGCAAGCACCTATCATCCAGATCATACTCCTTTTTCTCATCGCAACACATGCCCCACATGCCCTAGCCGCCTCGAAATCCAAACCCGTCGTAGCCGTAAACACCATCGAACTGTCCACCCAAAACATCTCTTGTAGAAACTGGCGTACTAACTGCACACAAGGACTGCAAAACGGCTTCCGCGCCATGCTCGAAACCGCCATCATCAAAACCCGAAAAATGAACGTCGTTGAACGACACCAAAGTTCCTCCATACACCGAGAACAAGGACTCGGCCAAGTGGGATTGACCACAAGCGGCGGTAAAATCGGCGGACTCACTGGTGCCGACTACTCCATCTATGGCACCATCACCAAGTTCGGCTCGCAAAAATCCGGCTTCAACATAAGATCCGGTTCCGGCTTATCTTCGCTCCTCCCTGGCCAAGCACAACGCGCCGTCGGCAACGTCTCTATGGCAGGTGTCACCACCGAAATGGCAGTTGACATCAAAATCACCGACATCGCCACAGGAAACATCGTTGTTGCCGATTCCGTCTCCGCTTCCGTCAAACACGGATCCTCCGTCTCCATCGGTGGTATCCAACAGGCACAAGCCAGCGCCGACCCCTTCGCCGATGTCCAACGTGTCGTTGCAGCCCGCATCGCCGAAGTCCTCGTCACTTCCCGCATCCCCGTCAAAGTCATTGCCATCCAACCCAACGGAACCCTCATCCTCAACTACGGCAACGTCTTCTTCAAACCCGGAGACCAGCTCGAGGCCTTCTCCATCGGCGAATCCTTCAAAGACCCCGACACCGGCGAAATCCTCGGCTCCGAACAAACCCAACTAGGCATCGTCGAAATCACCGCATCCGAATCCAAATTCGCCCGCGCTAAAATTGCTGGAGAACCCTTTAACATTCAAAAAGGCACCATACTCAAACGCATTAAATCCACCAACTCCGATAAATCAGAACGGCAAAGATCCGGATCTACTTGGTAAAGGAGGATCAACTCATGGCACTCTAACTCGTCAGCTATGACGTAACCGCAAGAGACCCCTCAATCATCTATGAGAAACTGAAGGTGGTATTCTAGGGCCTAGACGCCGTAAGAATTCTCAAATCTCAATGGCTCATAGAAGACAACAGATCCAAAAACGAAGTATTCAACCTACTCATGGAGGATCTTAGGCCCCCCGAGAAGAATTCCCTCAGGCTGCTTGTCACCGAGCTTTCCAAGAAATCCTGCCGGAGCCACCGACTCATCGAGAAGATCAATCTTAACAACTTATAGGAAACCATATATTTTCTCTGCTGTCCCCGAATGTTGTGCCGACCGGAAGACTCGTCAACATACCTCTGAAGATGCTTGGCGCTCATCCGGTGATACGTGCCGTGATACCCCCGCTTCAACATGCTCCAGAAACTCTCAATCCCGTTTATGTGGGCCATCCCGTCCACATACTCCCCAACACTGTGTTTCACGCTCTCGTGATCAAATCCCAGCATCCCGTGATAACCCGATCCCCCCATCTGTGAGGCTCAAACCACGCCTCCGCAGCACTTTCGTTCGGGAACATATCGAACAATTCCATCAAGGTGACTCCCCTACGGTATGACCTTCCCGGACCCTTTGATCGATGTATTGTCGCCATTACATCATATTCGATTTGAACCTCCATCAAGTTCACTATCTAATCCCCTTTTGAGACGTGGACGGGGGCCGCAACGTCATGCTGTCATACCCTGTCAGGGTATGTATTTCTCGTCTTGCAGAAAGAGTTCACTGGGAATTTCAGTCCCCAAGCCCATGGCTTGGCAGTGACTATAGATGAGATGGCTGACCGCGGTGAACTGCACGCCGTCTCCGCGCAGGACGAGTCCCGTGATCTGGCTGTCAGACGTCCGTCCGGGGTGGTTCCCCGCTATGACGTCACCCAACAGCGTCAGCTTGTCCCACTCGATGCGGGTCGGCCGCGTATACTGATCCTTCGCATGCTCGGGGATCGCTTCGGCGCCGCCTATGGCATACCTCATCCAACGCCTGCCATGACGGTTCATGGTCAGCACGTCACAGCGTTCCCAGCCCGCAAGCTCCAACTCAACGTCTGACACGTTACTGACGAATTGACCGGGCTCCAGCCAGTCAGCCATTACCACGGGATCCTTGGAGTTGGTGGCCATGTAGACGATATCCGCGCCTCGAACCGCCTCACGGGCCGAAGGAACCGGTACCATGGCTATTCCGGCCTCTTTGGACATCTGCTCCGCGAACGTCTCCTTCTTGCCGGGGGTCGGGCTATACACCTTGATCGTCTTCAGGTTGCCGAGGGCAGCGAAGCAATGAACCGCGCCTTGGGCCTGCCATCCCGTTCCGATGAGCCCCACCGTGCGCGAGTCGTTCCGAGCCAGATACTTCGCGCCCACCGCTCCCGTGCCCGCTACCCGGAACTTCTGAAGATAGCCATCGTGAATGATGGCCAGGAGTTCGCCGGTACGAGAGCTGTAGAGATAGATGAGCCCGCAGAACTTGCCGTCCTTGCGGCCCGGCACGCGCCTTTGAAGCGTCCTGCCGTCCTGTTCGAAATAGGTAATGATATCGGAATCGATGCGGTCCGTTGTGGCATCCAGTTTGGCGATGGCGCCGCTCAGTGAGGTATAGGAGTGGTGTGTCGGGTTGCCGCCCCCTTCGGGGAACCTGGAGTGATCCCGATAATCGTCGGGGTCCCTTGGCGTAAAGACCCGATACGGCGGCGCATTGACGGCTCCGCCGGTTGCCAGCTCCAAAGCCGCCAACTCCAACGCATCGTTTACTTCCGACGGGTTGAGGACTTTCTCCACGGTCGGATTGTCGATGATGAGTGTCATGTTACTACCTCCCGGCGCTCGACCCCGCGAGTCCAGGGTCTGATGAGCAGGGTCGTCGTGACCCCGGAGGCCGCCACCAGGCCCAGGAGCAGCCACAGCACATAGGCGTAGCTCTCGAAGCGGTCGGCAATGATGCCGGCCAGGGTCGGACCCAGGACGCTCCCCCACATGTAGAAGAAGCTCATGTTCCCGCGAATGGTGCCGAAGCGGCGGCGCCCGAAATAGTCTCCCACCGCCGCCCATATGACCGGTATCGAAGCGTCCAGCACGGTGAAGAGCACGGCGAACAGCAGCAACCCCCATACGGTGTCGCTCCACATCAGTACGAGGGTCGCGACGAGGGAAAGCACCATGCACCCGGCCACGAGGCGTATCTTGTTGGTCTGGTCGGCGATCCATCCCAGGATGAAGTGGGCCACGATATTCATGAAGTTGAACCATGACAAGAGCATTCCCGCGGCCAGGGGCGTCAAGCCCTTCCACACCATCAACGGTATGAAATGCGCGAGGACGATGGTGTAGGCGGCGCTCCGGGTGGTCATCCACAGGACGAAGAGCCAGTAGACCGGCGTGCGCATGGCGCGGCCGACCGGGTAGTCGGACTCGCCGTCCGTACCGTGGTCTTTCGACCCGTCGTCCCCCGGCCCGGGGGACGACGCCGTCCCCGTGTCGAGTTGCAGGCCCATGCTCTCCGGTGACCGGCGGATCTTCAAGGACAGCGGCGCGGTCACGAACAGGAACACGCATCCCACGAGGATCGAGGCCGTTCGCCATCCCCAGAGGTGGACGGCCACGACGAGCAGGAACGTGATAACGGTTCCGCCGAGGGGCATGGCGGCGCTCAGGCAGGTCAGCGCACGCGCGCGGTAGCGCCTGAACCAGTTGACGGCGAGCACCGCCGGAGCGTGTACGAAGCCTGGCGTGAAGGTCAGGGAGATGACCCCGACGTAGATGGTTATGAAGCTCGTGTAGCTTCCAACGGTGGAAAAGAGAACATAGCCGATGCCGCACATCAGCGCCGCGGTCAGTATCACGGGCTTCGGCCCGAAGCGGTCGATGAGAAAGCCCGCCAGCGGACCCTCGATGGCGCCCTCCGCCCGAGCCAGGGAGAAGGCCAGCGCCGTGGCCGCGGAGCTCAAACCCAACTCGTTCTTGATGGGCAGGAAGAAGACGGTGAAGCCGAAGCTGTGGAGTCCGCCGCCAAGGGTCCGGATGAGGGCCGTCAGCGCTATCATCCGCCAGCCGTAGTACAGTCCCGACAGCCGGCGCTTCAGGCTCCTGATCGAGGGCAAGCGGATTCACCCGCCGGACGGCCTGTCGCTTGACCGTGGTTCACTGTCAAGTCCGGCAGGCCGCCCGTTCGGCTCGGCCCTATTCCCCGGCTTCCCGGAGCGCCCGCAGCACGTTCTCGGGGCTCAGCGGGAGCTTGTGGACCCGCACGCCGGTGGCGTTGCAGATGGCGTTGGCGATGCAGGCCATGGGCGGCACGGAGCCGATCTCGCCCGCTCCCTTGGTGCCGTAGGGGCCGGCGCCCGGGTAGCCCGACACGGTGATGGCCTCGATGCGCGGCAGCATGTTGATGGTCGGCATCAGGTAATCGACGAAGGTCGGGTTCAGAGTCCGTCCCTGGCTGTCGTGGACCACCTGTTCGCACAGTGCCTGGCCCAGGCTCATGGCCGCGGCGCCTTCGATCTGACCTTCCACCGCCTTGGGGTGGACCACGAAGCCCACGTCGTGCACGGCCACGTACTTCAGCACCTTCACGTTGCCGGTATCGGTGTCCACCTCCACCATGGCCGCGTGAGTGGTGAAGGGCTGGGAGCTGCCGCGCTCCCGCTCGTCGGCCTGGGAGGCCTTGGAGTCGAAGTAGCCCCGCCCGATGACGTCGCCGATCTCGTTGTGGGCCGCGGTGCATACCGATGCCAGCGACACGGACCGGGACGGTGCGCCCTTGACCCGGATCTGCCGGTCCCGGATCTCCAGGTCTTCCGGACTCGCCTCGAGTTGGGCCGCGGCCATGCGCAGGATCTGGTCCCGGGCATCCTCGGCCGCCAGCTTGACGGCGTTGCCGGACACCAGCATCGAACGGCTTCCCACCGTGCCCGCGTCCCAGGGACTGGCGTCCGTGTCCACGTTGAGCACGGTGACGTCGTCGGTGGGGATCCCCAACTCCTCGGCGACGATCATGGGAATGCCGAACCGGGCGGCGGTGCCGTAGTCCACCTTGCCGATGTGCACCGTGGCCGAGCCGTCCTCGTTGACCTTCACCACCGCGCCGCCGCCGGGGCCCGAGCCCTCGATCCACGCACCGGTGGCGAACCCGATGCCCTGGTTCTTCCCGAGCTTGACCTTGCCCCACCCGATCTCTTCCCTGGCGATGCGCAGGGTCTCCGCCAGCGAGCTGTCACGCAGCTTGGGAACGCCGACGATGCCGTCGCCCTTCTCGGGCGCGTTCTTCAGGCGGAACTCGACGGGGTCCATGCCCAGCCTGGCGGCGATGGAGTCCATGTGGGATTCCATGGCGAAGGTGGCCTGGGGGCCGCCCGGACCGCGGACCGGGCCGCAAACCTGCTTGTTGGTGTAGACCGTGAAGCCGTCCATGTGGATGTTGGGCAGGCGGTACCAGCCGCCCACCATCTGGGTGCAGCGGCCGCCGGCCTGGTTGCCGAAGCCCGAGTAGCCGCCGGCGTCGTACACGACCTTGCCCTGGCGCGCCACCAGAGAGCCGTCCTTCTTGACGCCGCTCTTGATCCAGATCTTGCAGCCCGAGCGGATGGTGGTGGAGATGGTCTCCTCGGCCTTGTCCAGGACGATCATCACCGGCTGACCCGCGGTCAGCGCCAGGAGTGCGCAGATGGGCTCCAGGCCGGCGCTGGAGGTGACCCCGCTGCCCTTGCCGCCGAAGCCGCCGCCGATGTCGGTGGAGATGACGCGCACCCGGTTGAGGGGCAGTCCCGTCAGGTTGGCTACCTCGGTGCGCACCGGGAACGGCGCCTGTGCGTTGGCCCAGACCGTGATGCGGCCGTCCTCTTCGGGCCGGGCCGCGGCGATGCGCGGCTCCAGGTACTGCGGGTGGATCATCCGGGTCTCGTAGACCTCGTCCACCACCACGTCGGCTTCCGCCATGGCCGTCTCGGCGTCGCCGATGTTCACCGCGGCGTAGCCGCAGACGTTCTTGACCTTGACGCCTTCCGGCAGGTTCTTCGGCAGCGGCATGTCGTCGTGGATGGTCGGCGCCGACTCTTTCATGGTCTCTTCCGGATCCACCACCACCGGCAGCGGCTCGTAGGTGACCTTGATCTTCTTGAGGGCCTCCTTGACCAGCGCCTGGCTGTCCGCGGCCACCGCCGCCACCGGGTCGCCCATGTAGCGGACCTTGTCCTTGGCGAGGATGTAGCGGTCGATGTAGGACCGGCCGTACCGCACGTCCGGCGCATCCGCCGCGGTCACCACGGCGCGCACGCCGGGCATGGCCCTGGCCTCGCCGGTGTCGATGCTGACGATCTTCGCATGGGCGTGCTCGCTCCGGAGCACGCCGCCGCTGAGGGCGTCGGGGAGGTTCAGGTCGATGCCGTAGATGCCCTTTCCGACCACCCGCTCCACCCCGCCCATCCGGGGCATGTTGGTTCCCAGGACCGTGTGTTCCGCCTTTGCCATGGGTCCTAACTCCTTCCCAATCCGTTTACGAGATCTGCTTCGCGGCCAGTTCCACGGCGTCGAAGATCTTCGTGTAGCCGGTGCACCGGCAGATGTTCCCCGAAATGGCCTCTTCGATCTCCTCGGCCGTGGGGTTCTTCGAGCGGTCCAGCAGGGCCTTGAGAGAGACGATGAAGCCCGGCGTGCAGTAGCCGCACTGCACCGCGCCGGTGTCGATGAAAGCCTGCTGCACCGGGTGCAGCTCGTCGCCGTCGGCGATGCCCTCCACCGTGACCACGTCGGTCCCGGCCGCGTCCGCTCCCAGGACCACGCAGGAGTTCACCGGCTTGCCGTCCATGAGGATCGTGCACGCGCCGCATTCACCCGTGTTGCAGCAGAGCTTGACGCCCTTGTAGCCCAGGGTGTCCCGCAGGAAGTCCACCAGCGCGGTGGCCGGCTCCAGCTCGGCCGTGTGGTTCTTGCCGTTGACCGTCAGGTTAATCTCCAGGCTCATCATGCCACCTCCTTGCCGGTGATCGCTTGCCAGCACTGCGCCAGCCCCCGGCGGGTCAGGGCCTCGACGATCCAGCCGCGGTACTCGCCGCTGCTCCGCTGATCGGTAATCGGGCTCGATTCGGCTGCCGCGCTGGCACCGGCTTCCTTCAAGAGCGCCGCGTCGAGCCCCTTGCCGCGAACCATGGCCTCGGTCCTGGCGGCGCGGATGGGCGTGGGCGCCACTGCCCCCAGGCCGATGCGGACGTCGTCCAGAGCGGTCTTGTCCGCGTTGGGCGTTGCCATCACGGCCACTCCCACCATGGCGATGTCCATGGGACCGCGCACCGCGTGCTTGAGGTACGCGGCATGGCTTCCGGCCGCGGGGAAGGGCACCGTGATGCCCGTCAGCAGGCCCTTGGCGCCGAGGCTGGTCTGGCCGGGGCCGCGAAAGAAGGCGCTGAACGCCTCGGTGCGGGCGCCGTCGGAGAAGGCCAGCTCGGCCTGGGCATCCAGCACCAGCAGCGGCGCCAGCGTCTCGCCCGAAGGAGAAGCCCGGCAGACGTTGCCGCCGATGGTGGCGGTGTTGCGGATCTGCAGCGAGGCGAACTGGTGCGCCGCCTGCCACAAGAGCGGCAGCCGCTCGCGCACGAGGTCGCTCTCCTCGATCTCGTGGATGGTGGCCAGCGGTCCGATGCGGACGCCGCCGTTGTCCTCGCGGATGGCGGCCAGGTCCAGGATCCGTTTGATGTTCACCAGACATCCCGGCTCGTCCTTGTACTTGATGTCCACCATCACGTCGGTACCGCCGGCGATGACCTCCGCCTTGTCGCCGTACCGGTCCAGCAGCGAAAGCGCATCGCTCACGGTCTTGGGTTCGAAGTAGTCCATGGGTTCGTGCTCCCGGCTTTGGTGTTGAGAATGCCCTCGGCCCGTGTGTCTGACGCTTCTCTTAGCCCAGTCGCATGGCAGATGGCAAGGCGCGGGCGGGGTTCCAGTTGTCCGGCCGCGGTGTTATTGTCGTGGCGGGCCCGCGGCGCCGGCAGGCGGCGCCGTTTGGACGGCGATTCCGGAGGAACGGCCATGGCGAAGGAAAGCACGGAGTACCGGGAACACTGGGGCAGGGAAGGCTTCGCGGGGACCGGCGTGAACGTCACCCGCACCCACCACAGCCCCGACTATATTTCGGTCACGGGTCCGCACGCGCCCCACCGGCTCAACGTCGGCGCGGTGGCGCTGCCCGACCGCGCAGACGCGGAAGCGCTTCCGGTGCCCTTCCTCGCCGGGCGCACGGGCGTACAACTCAGTGTCTCCGGACGCGCCCACGCCATGCCCTTCGTGCTGTCCAACGTCGAAGCCGACGAGGTGCACTTCGTGCAGGAAGGAGAGCTGGAGTTCCGCACGGCCTACGGCACGCTCACCGGGGCGCCGGGCGACTTCGTGGTGATCCCCCGTGGCATCCCCTACCGTGTCCGGGCCCTGACCGGGTCGAGCCTGTCCGTCATCGTCGAGACCCCCGGAGCGGTCCGCTTCGATCCGTCGCCAACCTTCGGTTCCGGTATCCGGCGTGCGGTGATCGACGAGGGCGAAGCCGAAGACCTGGAGACGGTGCTGCTGCTCAAGTCCTTCGACGGCGTGACGCGGTACGTGAAGCCCACGAACCCGCTGGCCACCCAGGCCCTCGCCGACGGCCCCAGCCCGGTGTGGAAGTTGAACCTCCGGGATGTCCCGACCGATGAAAACGGTCCCCCGGTGCAGTTCATTTCGTCGCCCGGCCGGGACGAGTTGTTCTACAACCTGAGCGCCCGGCGCCGGCGACGCCCGCCCATCCACAACAACGTGGATTACGACGAGCTGATCTACTACTTCGCCGGCCCCGGCGCCTGGGGAGGGGTGGCCGAGCCGGGCACGCTCACCTGCGTGCCCAAGGGCGTGATGCACCACGGCCCCTCCGAGGACGTGCCCGAGGGCTACTACGCGTGGATGCTGGAGTCGCGTTGCACCCTGCGCCTCACCCAGGCCGGCGCCGCGGCCGCGGAGCTGATGGAGACCGACCTGTACGGCCCCCACGCCGCGAGCCGGGACGGGGCCGGCAACGGCCGGTAGGCCCAGGCCCTTGCGATGGCGCTTCCGCCGGTCCACGAGAACCGGCCGTACCCTGGCCGCGCTGGACGTTCGTGACTTCCGGCTGCTCTATATCGCCCTTTTCGGAACCTCGGTCAGCTATCAGCTCCAGCGCACCATCGAGCTCTGGCTGGTCTACGATCTCACCGGCTCCCCCTTGTTGACCGGTCTCACCGGTCTGGTCCGCGGCCTGGCCACGTTCGCATTCCAGCTTGCCGGAGGAGTCGTGGCCGACCGTATCGACCGGCGGCGGTTCGTGATCCTGGTCCAGGTCGTGAACGCCCTGATCACCCTGTCCCTGGGAACGCTGGCCCTCACCGGGCTCATCCAGGTGTGGCATCTGTACCTGGCGGCGTTCGTGAACTCGACCCTGACCACCGCGGCCGGACCGGCACGGACCGCCATGGTCCCCGGGCTCGTGCCGCGGGAACTGCTGGTCAACGCCTTCGCGCAGATCGCGTCCGTCCGCAAACTGTCGCAGCTCGTCGGCCCTGCGGTGGGCGGCGTCCTGATCGGCGCCGCCGGCTCCGGATGGACCTACGGGGTGGCTTGCCTGATCTATGTCGTATCCGTCCCGGTCATGGTCTGCATGCACTACGAGTCCGGGCCGCTGGACCGGGAGCAGTCCCCGGTGAAGAGCCTGCTCGAAGGGATTGCCTTCATCCGGCGCAACTCGCTGATCGTCGTCCTGCTGGTGACCGAGTTCGCCGCGGTCTTCTTCGGCAGCTACCGGGCGCTGCTACCGATCTTCGCCGTGGCCATGGGCCTCGGCCCGGAAGGCCTGGGCATCCTCCTGGCCGCGCCGGCGCTGGGTTCGCTCCCCGGCGTGGCCGCGGTCATGTGGCTGGGGAATATCTCCTACAAGGGCCTGTTCATCGCGTTCAGCGTCATGGCCTACGCCGGCTGCCTCTTCGGGCTGGCGTTCTCGACCTGGTTTCTCGGGTCGGTGGCGGTCCTGTTCCTGGTGGGCGTCTTCGATGCCCTGCAAGCCGTGGTGCGCCAAGTCGTGATCCAGGCCCGCACCCCGGACAACCTGAGAGGGCGCGCCGCGAGCTTTCAGCGCATGCTGGGCGTGGGCGCTCCCTCCCTCGGCGAGGCCCACTCCGGCGCCGTCGCCGCCCTCATCGGCGCTCCCTGGACATTGGTGGTCACGGCCGCGGTCTGCATCGGGCTGACCGCGGGGTTGGTGGTGAAGCGGCCGGACCTGTGGGATCGGGACCTGTGATCCCGATTTCGTTGTGATTGGCGTCTTTCGTCGAGGTTCTTCCCAATTCAGCATCGCAAAGCGGGTACGCGATTCCAGATTTTCAGATTTGCAAGGTTGACCGACAAGGAATGGTCGCGGTCTTTTTTCGAGAGGGTGGATACCTGCCTGTTATTGCCTCAGCAACTCCTACGGCGCAGACTCCTGGGCCCGGTCTGCCTGACGTGTGCTCCGGAGCTCGGTCCTACGCCAACGCCGGCTTTTTCTCATACCACTTCGCCGCTTGCTCGTAGGCGTGCGCCACCTGGAACACCAAACCCTCCGCGAAGCAGGCCCCGACGATCTGCAGGCCAATGGGCAGGCCGGAGGCGGTGAACCCGCAGCACACGCTTACCGCGGGGTGGCCGGTGACGTTGAAGGGGATGGTGCAGCGGGTGCCGAAGCTGCCGCTGGGGTGACGGAACGGGATGCGGCGGCCGCCGGCGTCGGCGAAACCCTGCCTGCATTCTTCAAGGGTGGGCGCGGCCATTCCCACGGTGGGGGTGACGATGACTTGCGCGTCTTGGAGGGCTTCCTCGAACTCGCGGCAGATGAGGCGCCGGACTCGCTGGGCGGTGACGTAAATCGAGGCGGGGATGGTGAGGGAGGCGACGTTCCGGGCCAGCAACTCGAAGCTGTAGTCCCGGGGCTGTTTCCGGATATAGGGATCGTGGGCCACCAGGTTTTCACAGCGGCTGGTGGCGGTCTGTACCGCGGGGACGGCGTCCATGTGGGGGATGGTCACGTCCGTCAACTGCATGCCCAGGGATTCCAGCGCGGCGAGGGCGTCCCGGAAAGCCCAGGCGACTTCGTCGGTCATGAGCTCGTCGAAGTAGCCCTTGACGACGCCGCCCTTCATCCCGGCGACCGGGCTGCCCAGGCTTTCCCGGTAATCGGGCACGGGTTCGGGAGAGCTCAGGGGGTCGTTGGGGTCCTCCCCGGCGATGGCTCCCAGCACCAGGGCGCAGTCCTCCACGGTCTTGGTGAAGGGGCCGAAGTGGTCGGACGAGAAGCCGCCGGTGCCGGCGACGCCGCCGAAGCGGCTCACCCGGCCGTAGGTAGCCTTGAGGCCCACGGTGCCGCACCAGGCGGCCGGGTTCCTGACCGAGCCGGCGTTGTCGGTGCCGATGGACGCCAGGCACAGGTCGGCGGCCACCGCGGCCGCGGAGCCGCCGCTGGATCCTCCCGGTACCCGGCTGGTGTCCCAGGGGTTGTACGTGGCGCCGAAATAGGGGTTCATGGTGGTGCCGCCGCCGGCCCATTCGTGCATGTTGTTCTTGCCGAGGACGATGGCCCCGGCCTCCCGCAGCCGGCGGACCACCGTGGCGTCGAAGTCGGGCTTCCAGTCCGCCAGGATCTTGCTCCCCGCGGTGGTGGGGTAACCCTTGACGGCCAGGTTGTCCTTGATGGACACCGGGATACCGTGGAGCGGCCCGCGATAGCGGCCGCGGCGGATCTCCTCCTCCGCATGCCGCGCCGCCGCCAGGGCCTCATCCTCCATGACGGTACTGTAGGCGTTGAGCACGGGGTTGAGCCGTTTGACCCGGTCCAGGTAGTTGACGATGAGTTCCGCGGGCGACACTTCCCGGGAGGCGATGCGCGGGGCCACGCCCGCGATGGTGAGGGTTGTGGGATCCAGCTTCGGCATGGGCCTACTTCCGCCCGGTGGTCATGGGACAGGTCAGCATCAGCTTGATCTTCTTGTCCGGTCCGATGACGAACACCGAGCGCACGGTGGCGTCGGTTCGTCATAGACCCTGTATGAGACGCAAAACGCGTACCGATGGGTTCGTGTTTATTCGTGTTTCTTTGTTGCCGGTGGGCGTCTCCACGCTACATGGCGAACAGCCGCATGGCGTTGCCGCCCAGGATCTTTTCCTTGTCCAGGTCCGAGATGCCTTCGAGTTCCTGCACCATCCTGACGGTTCCTTCCTTCCAGGTGCCCGACGGATCGTTGTGCGGGTAGTCGCTGCCCACCGTCAGGTTGTGGTCCTTCCAGAAATCACAAGCGTAGCGGATGGAAGTCTCCGCGGCAAAGGCCGACACCCAGATCTGACTGAAGAACTCGCTGGGGGCCTTGCCGAGCTTTTTGCGGGCGTCGGGGTCCATATCCAGGCGGTTCATGAGCCAGGGCACGAAGGCGGCTGAGCCCTCCACGAAACAGATGCGGAGGTCGGGGAACTCCTTCAGCGCGCCGCGCAGGATCAGGCTGCCCATGTCCACGATGTAGCGGAAGGGGAACGCCAGCAGAAAGGGCAGGGCGTTGTTGTCGGCCTCCAGGAAGAGCTGCTCGATGCCCACGAGGGCCGGGTTGGGGTGCCCCTGGCGGTCCGACGCCGTGTCGTGCACCAGGATCGGGACATCGAGCCGGCAGACCTTGTCGTAGAAGGGCCAGAGCCGCTCCGCCCCGAGGTTGGCGTCTTCGAAGCCGCCCATGAACTTCACCGCCTTGAGCCCCAGTTGGTTCACCATGCGGTCCAGTTCCTTGCAGGACTCTTCCACGTCCGGCAGGAACACCCAGCCGACGCCGATGTAGCGCTCCGGATGGGCGCATTCCTCGAGGTCCCGGGCCACCGCGTCGTTGTAGCGCCGGGCCAGCTCGCACCCCAGGTCCCGGTCCCAGGTGTACAGCAGTTCCCGGTTCTCGGGTATGAGAACGTGCTTGTCGAAGCCTTCGAAGTCGGCCTGTTGCACCCGGGTGTCCAGGTCCCAGCGGCCCTTGGGCGCCTGGTTCTTGATGAGCGTGCCGTCCGGCAGTACGGACTTGACCTCGTCGCCGCTCCGCACGACCCGCGGCGACTCCGGGTATCGATCGCTGATCCCCTCCAGAAACTTCACCGGGAAATAGTGGGTGTCGCAGTCGATGTACATCACCGTCCTCCGTGGTCGTTGATAGCGTGTACCGGGTTTCCGTTGGTCCTGAGCCCTTCGACAAGCTCGGGACAGGCGCAGCGAAGCGGAGTCGAAGAGCTCACGAATACGTGAAGATCGCCCGGCCCAGGATCTTTCCTTCTCCCAGGTCGGCTACGGCCTCGTTGACCTGGTCCAGGGAGTAGCGGCGCGTCACCAGGTCGTCGAGCTTCAACTTGCCTTCCCGGTACCAGCGGACGAAGGTCGGGAAATCGCGGTCCGGGAGGCAGTCGCCGGCGTGGGTGCGGGTGAAGTAGCGTCCTCCGGCGAAAAGATTGGTGTTGATAAGCGGTGTCGCCCCCGGCGGTGGCAGGCCGATCAGAAGGGCGGTCCCGCCGCGCTCGAGTCCGGGAGCCCCGGTGCGCACGGAGCGCAGGATCTGCTCCTGGGTGGTGGGATGCCCCACCGCGTCCAGGGCGTAGTCCGCGCCCCCGCGGGTGAGCTCGGTGATTGCCTCGACGGGGTCCACCTTGCCGGCGTTGATGCAGTGGGTGGCGCCGAAGCCCTTGGCGAACTCCAGCTTCTCGTCGTCCAGGTCCACCGCGATCAGCGGGTAGGCGTCCACCACCGCGGCGGCCGAGATGGCGCACATGCCGATGCCCCCCACGCCGTAGACGGCCACGGATTGCCCCGGACGCACTTGCAGCGTGTTGATGATGGCTCCCGAACCGGTGGTGACCGCGCAGCCGATGATGGAGGTCACCTCCGTGTCCACGTCGTCGTCCAGGGGAAGCACCACTCGTTCGGAGGCCACCAGGTGCTCTGCCCAGGTGGACGCCGAGGCCCAGATGGATTCGCCGCGCCAGACGGCCGGGATGGGCGGCCGCATGTTGAGGGCATGGGACACGGGAGGCAGCGGCGACTCGGGGGCGTTGCGGTCGACCCAGGTGGTGAAGACCCGGTCGCCTTCCTTCACGTGGGTGACGTCGCGGCCCCTGGCCACCACCACGCCGGTGGATTCGTGCCCCAACAGCGCTGGCAGCTTGGACCGCTGCTCCTCCGGCGTTCGGTGGATCTGGTGGAGCTGGGAGTGGCAGATGCCGCTGGCGAAGAGCTTCACCAGCACCTGATCGGGTGCGGGGTCCGGGAGCGTGACCTCGTCCACCACCAGGGGCTTGCGCGATTCGACCAGGACCGCGGCCCGAGACTTCGTTGGCATGGCGCTTCCTTTCTCTCAGAGCTCTCAGAGGGGGCCGGCCTGAGCGGCGATTCCGGTGGCCTGTCCCACCTGTACCTGTTGGTGAGTAGTTGCCGGCGTGTTTTTTGTCAAGGGAATCGGGAGCCGCCGCGGGCGCCGCCGTTTTTCGCTGGATTCTGCCGTGGAAAAGGTGTTAAGCAGGCTACGTACAACTCACCGGCGAACCTGCATCGAACTCTAAACTCTATACGTTCAGGAGGAATGGACTATGCCGACCATCGATGCTGATGCCCACGTGGTCGAATCCGAACGCACCTGGGACTATATGGATGAGGCGGACCGGAAGTATCGCCCCATCGTCGTCAAGCCGAGCGGCGATCAGGGAGGCGAATACTGGTTCATCGACGGGAAGATCCGCGGTCTGGTGCGGATCGTCATGACCGCTCACGAGCTCGACGAGGTGGCCGACCGCACCGGCCGCGTGATGTTCACGCCTCAGGAGACCCGCGAGATGGAGAACGTGGACGCGCGGGTCAAGCACATGGATGAGTTGGGCATCGATATCCAGGTGCTCTATCCGACGATGTTCATCGAGCAGATCACCGAGAAGCCCGAGTGGGAGATCCCCATCTGCAAGGGCTACAATCGCTGGCTGGCGGACATCCACCGGCAGGGCAAGGGACGGCTCCGGTGGATCTGCGTCCTGCCGTTGCTCGACATGAGCGCCGCCCTGGAGGAGTTGCGGTTCTGCAAGCAGGAGGGCGCCTGCGGGGTCTTCATGCGCGGCATCGAAGGACGCCGGCTGTTGACCGATCCCTATTTCTATCCCCTCTACGAGGAGATGAGCCGGTTCGACATGGCCGTGGGCGTCCACGTCGGCAACGGCAACCCGCAGGAGCTCGACCTCGTGTCCCAGTACAACGGCGGCGGCAGCTTCTGGAAGTTCCGCATCCCCGTCATCGGCGCATTTCACTCGGTCATCATGGGCGAAGTGCCGCAGATGTTCCCCAAGCTCCGCTTTCACTGGGCCGAGGCCGCGGCGCTGTGGATACCGTATGTCGTGAAGGACCTGCAACGCCGCTGGGGCGCCCAGGGAAAGGACTTTCCGGACAACCCGCTCAAGGAATACCGGCAGTACGTGTCATGCCAGACGGACGACGACGTGGACTACATCTTCAGATACTCGGGAGAGGACAACATCGTTATCGGCACCGACTACGGCCACAACGACCAGTCCACCGAGATCGAGGCGCTGCGCAACCTGAAGGAGCAGGGAGGCATCACCGCGCCCCAGTACGAGAAGATCATCGATCAGAACCCGAAGACGCTCTTCGGACTGACATAGCGGCTGGTAAAAGCAGGAACGGGGCTGAATCGGGCGTCCATCCACGGGGTCTTGTTGCGGATGGGTGCGTTGCTCCTTCGCCGGCGTCCGCCACACGGGCGGGTTTGACGCACGTGGGCGGCCATTTTGACAGCGCGTTGGCGGCGAACCTTTGCCGGCTGCCGCCACACGAGTGGGGTTTGACGCCTGCCGCTGGCTAATCGGCCTCGCTGCGCACCCGCCACCGCTGGTACCGGGAACGGCTTGCGTCGCAAGGCTCCAGCGTCAGCCGGCGCTTGAGATGCACCGGCCGGCCGCCACCACCGGGGGTCGCCTCACCCCCTGCCACCGTCACACACAGTTTCGGCGCGCTCTTGGAGACGATCTCGCCCTTGGCCGTCAGCGAGAAGCCCTGTTGCGGAGATCCGTCACATTTCGCCAGACCCAGCCGCGCGCCCGCTTGGGCCGCTTTCGCAGTCATGCACACGTCGAAGCCGGGCATGTGGAACCGCCCCGCCTCGATGGCGTCGCTGTCGAATCCCTGGTCCACGCCGATCGCACCCTGATAGCTGTAGCAACTGTGCCCCTGAAGCCCTCTGTCGAGCCTCGCCCGCTGCTTGTAGCCGAGGATGTCCAGGCAATAGCCACGGGGATCGTCCAGACGGTCGATGAGCAATACCTCCACTATGGCGCCGGCGTGGGCCGGACCGGAAAGCAGTCCGGCTGAGAGCATAGCCAGCAGAATGAGTCCGAGGGATTTCATGTGACCTCCTTACTGAAACTCGGCATGGCCATGAAGCCAAGCGAGGGAAGATAAGCGCAGAATCGCCAATGAGGCCGGGCCTAGCGGCCCGGAAGCCCGCAGATCTCGGCCGGGAGCAAACTCAATCCCACCTCTTCAATGAAGCCCCTCTTGACAACGCAAAAAGGGAAAGGTATTGTGTTCGGTGGAATTGAATTTGAAATAAACCATAATCTAAACGTCAATTCAACAGCAACGACAGGTGATACCAGAAGGGACTAACATATGCACGTAGACGACCACGCCGCGGACTGTTCGTTGGGACAGCACCTGTTGCTGTCCGTGCTCGGAAGGAATCCTCGCCCGGCAAGCTATGCCCTGAAGGGACAAAAGACGGAAGCGTCACTGGCATCAATCGCCCTGCTCGACCTGTTGCCGCCCGAGGATAGACCCGATGGTGTACTTGTAGTTTGCACACCCGAGGCGAAGCTGGAAAGTTGGCCGACGCTTGAGCGAGCGCTGAATCGGGATTACGCGCTCAAAGTGGTTGATGTTCCTACGGGTGAGACTCAAAAGGACATCGACCGTTTCCTCTTGAACGTCACCAACGCGGTGCCTCGGCAAGCCGATCTGACTGTGGACGTTACCCACGGCTATCGACATCTCTCGTTTCTGATCTATATCGCGGTCCTTTACTTGGCGGCTCTGCGCGGAGTTCGGGTGCGGGGCGCATACTATGGCCTTCTGCGTGAAGGTGAGTCGAGCCCATTCCTGGATCTGCGTCCGCTGCTGAAGCTGCCACGTTGGCTGCATGCCCTGGAAGTTCTGCGTGAAACCGGCAGCACTGCCCCCATGGGCGAAATTCTCGACGACGGCCAGCCAAACCAGCTTGCCACTAGAATAAAACGTAAGCTGCTGGGATTTTCGAAGGGATACCTACCAGGTCTGCCTCTTGAGACGGGCAGGCAGGCCAGCGAAGTCCGTGAGTACATTCCCAAGCAACTGACGACGCTCCTAGACAAGCACCAGCTGCCGCTTGCCCGCGAACTGAGCGAGACTCTCGACGGCCTTCTCGCACCCTTTGCACTTGCGACGCCGGGGGGCGGCAACGGATGGAAACAGCGGGTTGTACTGTGCAGGAGTGAACTTGAACGCCAAGCTCGAATCATTGACCAGCTGTTGAATCACGGGAATACGGCAGCAGCCTTGGGACTCATGAACGAGTGGACTGTGTCGTGGGTCGTGTGGCGCCTCGGTTGGCAAGGCGAGTGGCTCGACTACTACGGGGCGCGTGACAAGGCTGCCAAACTTCTGAAAGCAATGGAGGCCGTCGGTAGAGATCCAGAACTTAGCCACCTCCTCACCGATGAACAGCGCGAACTCGGTAGGTTCTGGCATTACCTCAGCAGCCTTCGCAACGGGTATCATCACCACGGGATGCGAAAGCAGGATCTCGTTGGGGGCAAGCAGAGCAGCGACACCTTTGACTGCGTCACGTACTTTTGGAGGGAAGCTCTCCGTTCATTCCCGGATATTTCCCTGACACTGGGCGATTCGTCTGACGGCCGAGTGCTGGTCAGCCCCATCGGGAACCGTCCCGGGGTACTCTTTAGCGCATCGCATGCATGTTGCGAAAAATACGGTGAACCGAGCAAATGGCTTGTCGTTTGCTCGTCGGAGACCGCAGAGTTGATCCCGGAAGCGGCGAAGCGCTCCGGCTATGGAGGGACCGTCGTGTCGCTACGCCTGGAGGACCCCTACGGTGGCATCTCCGAGATTGAGCAGATGGTGAAGGCGACGAAGATTCACTTTGTCGGCGCGGACGAAGTGGTGGTGAACATCACCGGGGGCACAACGCTCATGGGCCTCGTTGCTGAACGGCTCGCGGAAGCCGCTGGCAGGCTTGCCAGGCCGGTTCGCCGGTTCGGGCTGATCGACCGCCGGTCGCCCCAGGAGCAGGAGGCGGAGCCGTATCGACTGGGCGAACCGTTCTGGCTCAATGACACGGAAGGAAGCAATGCCGACAACGACAGTGATTGACGCTACGTACCGGGTCGTCACACCCTTGTTCTGCGCTGGCGCCGGTCCGGAATATCCCGAGCTGCGCCTTTCCAGCTTCAAGGGTGTGCTGCGGTTCTGGTGGAGAGCGCTGGCATGGTCGCTGCACAATGGCGACCTGAAGGTCATCCGGCGCGAAGAAGACGCACTGTTTGGAAGCGCCAAGGGAGGTCAGTCCCGCGTGGCCATGCGTTTGGTGCCGGGTTCCGAGTTGAAGATGACTCCCGTCAACAAGGTGCTGAACGTTCCTGGAATGAACCAGGTCGTTGGGGAAGGAGCCCGCTACCTTGGCTATGGGGTCATGGAGGCGTATCCGAGCGGGATAAAGAACACGAGGGCTGGTCAGCTTATACGTGGCTGTCTCAACGCACCTTTCGATTTCACCGTTCAGATGCGATGTCGAGACAAGGCGCAGTTCAAGGCGCAGTTGGAATCGCTTAAGGAGGCCACGATCACACTTGGAATGCTCGGGGGCATGGGGTCCAGGAGCCGTAAGGGTTATGGCTCGCTGGTCCTTCAATCCCTGGAACAGGACGGGGAGAGCCAGTGGAGCGCACCGCAGTCCATGAATGATCTGCGAGACAAGATTGCGGCTCAGCAACGTACTCGCAGTGCGGCAACGTTCCCCGAATTCACGGCATTGTCCAATGAGACGCGCTATGTGCTGCTGTCAAGCAGCAGCAAGAAGGAGCCTGTGGAACTGCTTGATCTTGTCGGCCGTGAGATGGTCAGGTTCCGAAGCTGGGGCCGCAAAGGAAAGATCCTCGGAGACAAGGAAGATTCCGAAAAGCAGTTCGAGGATGACCACGACATGATGAAGGATGTGATGAGTAGTAAGCCGGCCAAGACTCATCCCCGCCGTATCGCCTTCGGCCTGCCACACAACTACGGACAGAAGAAGAACCAACAAGTCAACCCGTTCAATGGCAAGAACAACAAGCATCTCGACCGGCGGGCGAGCCCGTTGTTCATCCACATACATGAGTGCGGCGGTACGTCCGTCGCAGTTCTGTCGTTCCTTCCGGCGCGGTTCCTGCCCGAGGGCAGAAATGCCATTTCCGTCGGAGGAACCAAGGTTCCACAGGCTCCTGAACAAGAACTGTACCGCCCCATTCATCAGTTTCTCGACCGTCTCCTCGATCCGAAACAGCGCAAAGAGCCATTCACCGAGGCCGTGGAGGTGCCATCGTGACGAAACGCCTCGATATCTCCATCGGGCCGGTACAGGGCTTCGTCGCCCAATCGCGGCGCACCCGTGACCTGTGGGGCAGTTCATATCTGCTGTCGTTTCTGTCCGCGCACGGGATGCACGGAGCGCACTTGGCCGGCGGCAGAATTGTCCAGCCGGTTATCGATGACGATCCGCTTTACCGGTGGGTCGCCGGTCGCCAAGAGGGCGGTACGCCTTGGATTGGAACGTTGCCGAATCACTTTGTTGTCGAGGTGAACGGGGAAGCGCAGGATGTGGCGCACGCCAGCCTCGGAACGTTCAAACGCGTATGGGAGCAGGTATGTGGCGCGGTGTGGGAACGTTTCGTCGCAAACGCCTGCCCCGACGGGTACGACACAGAAGCCATTTGGAATCGGCAGATAGCTTCTTTTTGGGAAGTAACCTGGACCGCGGGGGCGTTCGACGCCGGCAGCGAGTTGCTTGCGCGCCCGAAGCACTGGCGCCCCGTTCGGGATGATCTCGCCGGCGACCCTCGGGCCGGCAGCGAGTTGCTTGCGCGCCGGAAGCACTGGCGTAGCCAACGCCTGCCCGACGAACCCGGCGACAAGTGCACGGTCATGCACGACCTTCAGGAGCTTTCGGGGTACGTTCGTGCGGAAGGTCGCAAAGGCCGAGAGAAGCAAGATCGGTTCTGGCGTCGCGTACGTGATCGCCTTGGTCCTCTGGACATGCGAGACAACGAACGGCTGTGCGCTATCGCTCTCATCAAGCGACTTTTCCCGAAGGTCGCTCAGGAGGCCATCGGATGGCCCGTCAATACGTCACACTGGCCTTCGACGGTGTACGTGGGAGCGGTGCCGTGGATTCGTCGGGTGATGTCCGTGGCGCCTGATCTGGCTGAAGAGTATGCCAACGTCGTCCGGAACCACGCGAGTGCCGTACTGGCTGAAAGTCGGCCTCCGTTTGCAGGTTTGGAGGCTCTGACGGCAGGTGACTTTCCCAAGCTCGACGCTAACTACTTCCGCCGTGAATCTGTGAAGAGCGAACGCCAGTGTCCGTTGGGCGACAGCACACCGCCGGACATACGGGATGAACTGGATCAACGCCTGGAGCGCATATACGATTCCAGGGACGCAAACCACCGCCGATTGGGGCCGCCACCGTCGTTCTACGCGCTGCTGCTCGCTGATGGCGACCGCCTGGGCAAGCTGGTGGACAAACTGGACGGGCAATCTGTCAGCCAGGCACTCTCGACTTTCACAAGCAAGGTTCCAGACATCGTAGGGCAGAATGACGGAGTAACGATCTATGCCGGAGGGGACGACGTGCTGGCTATGTTGCCGGTACCGCAGGCCCTCTCATGCGCAGATTCACTGTCGAGTTGTTATCAGTCCGCTTTCGTCAATGAGCCAAGGGCGACGCTATCCGCGGCCGTAGTCTTCGCCCAGGTCCGATCTCCCCTCCAGGCCGTGGTTGCAGAGGCTCATCGCCTGCTGGACCACGTGGCCAAGGATGCTAACGGGCGAGACTCGTTGGCCGCGGGTGTCCTCAAGCCGGGCGGGTTGAACTGCCAGTGGGTAACCACCTGGAATCGAAATCATCCGGACGGCAGTTCGTCGCGCGCCACGGAACTGCTCCAACGTCTCACCGAGCATTTCAGGAAATGCGTTGGGGACCCGGGCCTGTCGTCGGGACTCCTCTACCGGATACGGGACACGCTGGCCATGCTCGGCGGCTGGGACCGTTGGCTGCCGGGCCATTGGGGCGACCTGCGACAGGACATCGACGTTCACGCCCTGCTTCGTGCGGAAATCCTCCGCAGTTTGGCCAGAACCTCGGTGGAGAGCGCAGAGGCCAGCGCCCAGGAGTTGGCTGATTTGGCACGGAGGGTAATGATCCGTGCGCGTGCCGGCGGGAACGGCGACGATCCTCAAGCGGGGGTCGACGCCCTGCTGCTCGCGCGGTTCCTCGCGGATTCCGGAACTGAGGAGACCAACCTGTGATCGGCGTGAGTCTCGATCCCGTGGACACTCTGTTTTTTCGTGACGGTACACCCTTTTCTGCCGACAGTTCCCCGCAGGACGGCGTGACAAGCGTGTTTCCGCCCCATCCAGGGTCGCTAACCGGCGCAATCCGCGCGGCCCTGGCTCTCTGCAACGGCTGGAATGGGCGAGGGTTGTGGCCGGAGGAACACAACGGAGTTCTCGGAGACGGCCCGGACGACCTCGGTATGCTCTCGTTCGACGGTCCGTTCCTCCTCCGTTGCGGCCAGCCGCTCTTCCGGGCGCCGCGGCACTTGCTCGGCTCGATTAACCACGACGGGTGGACGCCGCGCGTCCTGCTCCGCCCAGGTTCTGCGGCGGCGTGCGACTTGGGTGATGCCGTTCGGCTTCCTGTGCCGCCAACCAGCGACCAAAGACCGGACCTCAAGACCGGCGACGACTGGTGGCTCACGCGGACGGACATGGCTGACGTGCTTCGTGGTGAGATCCCATCAGGAACTGGGATCGTATCGAGGCATGAGCTCTGGAGCAACGAGCCGCGTATCGGCCTTGCGCGCGACAGAAATACACGGACGGCGCAGGAAGGAATGCTGTACAGCACCCAGCATGTGCGCCTAGCGCAAGGTGTCTCGCTTGGGGCGCAGATTGCCGGTTTACCTGATGACTGGACACACCCCTTCGGTCGCATCGTGCCGCTGGGGGGTGAAGGGCGTTTCGCGGAATGTCAGGAATGGAACGCCGATGTAACCCTCGACATGCCTTTGCAGGAGATCGAATCCCATGGCCGGGTTACGATCATTGCGCTGACCCCCCTCGACATTGAGGAAGCGGTCTACCTTGGCAAGCATCCGTTGGATGTTACCGGCGACGTCAGGATCGTGTCCGCTTGTCTCGACCGTCCCCAACGGATCGGCGGCTGGGATTCTCATGCACACCGGCCGCTGCCCCTTCGGAGTGTACTGCCGCCGGGCAGCGTGCTCTTCTGCGAAACACGCGAACCCGGGCGTTTCGTCGACGCCATCAGTTCCAACGACCGACTGGTGCGTGTCGGGTCACGCCGACAGCACGGTTTCGGTCTCGTAGCACTCGGTATCTGGTCTGACCCAACGGAGGTGACATCATGAACTCGGCAATCCTCGGTCTCCTGGCCGAAACCCCAATCCATCCCGGCGCCGGACGCGGCATGGGGGTCGTGGACCTTCCCGTGGCCCGTGAGGCTGCCACGGATTACCCGGTGCTCGTAGGATCGAGTCTGAAGGGGGCGTTGAAGGACAAGGCGGAAACGATCAACAATGAAACTAACCAGTTAGACGCGGCTCAACGCTTTGGAAAACCGGATCAGGCAGGGGATCTACTGGTCTCGGATGCACGGCTGTTGCTGCTTCCCGTGCGAAGCCTGACAGCCTCGTTCCGATGGGTAACATGTCCTCATCTGATCGAGCGGTATGTTCGTGACCTCGCCCGAGCGGGCTTTGCATCCAGACCAGAGGTTCCTTCCGTCGAGAGTGGCTCCGTCCTTGCAGCAGGCAACGGCAGTATGTTCCTTGAAGAGAGGCAGTTCATCATCAGCGGGGAACCGGCGACAGACTTGATGGATGCCATCGCGCCACTTGTGTTTCACGAGGAAACCCGGAACCGTCTGAAGTCCCAGATCGCCATCCTGGATAACGATGACTGCGCTTGGTTCGTCCGCTACGGCCTCGCCATCCAGGCGCGCAACGTCCTGGAAGCCGGGACGAAGAAGAGCCAGGGTCTTTGGTATGAGGAGACGCTGCCTCCGGACACAGTCATGCACGCCATAATCATGAGTCGTGGTGACGAAGTCCTTCGCGCACTGGATGCGCTTTTCCCCGAGAACGATTCGTACCTGCAGGCGGGCGGCAACGAGACGGTGGGACAAGGCTGGTTCGCCGTCAAGGTGCGTCGAGCCGACGACGCAGGAGGTCCGGTATGAAGATCGCGAAAAAGCAGCAGACCATTGAGCAGCAGCGCGCTGCGGACGCCTTTTCACGTATCGACGCGATGGAAGGCAAGTCATCAGGTTTCAAGAACAAGTACCGTGCCTACGTGGATCGCCTGGGCCCGACCATCATCATGAACGGCCTAGGGCAGGCGCTCGCGACGGAGCGCGTCGCCGCCGGACCGAAGCCGGAAGGAGAAGACAAACAAGCCCACGCCGCCCTCTACGAAAACCTGCATGAGTGGCTCTGTCGGGCTGAAGGCGGGGTGTTTCCCTCGGCTCAGGACCTTCTGACAGCTATCACCAAAAACGACGAGTCCCATTACCTGCAGGCGCAGGCCGAGGCTTTGGCGTGGCTGGAGTGGCACAAAAAATGCTGCCGCGCCTCTTTCCCGAAGGGTGAGGACGACAACACATGAGCCGCCCTCTGTACAGGAATGCAGCGCAGGAGCCACCGAGCCGAGATGCCAGAGGGCACGCGGGTTTGTGGTTCGACAAATTCTACAACCGGTGGCCGATCGAAGAATCCACCGTAAAGTTGGAGGCGACGTCGCCAAGTCGCGACAAGAACCCCAAGCTTGAGTGGATCCAAACACTCGCCGGTGCCAACACCATCGGCGCACGAGACCTCATCGAAGAAACCGTTTTCCGGCTGATGCGCCTCATCGAGTCACGGAACGGCCGGGCCACGGTGTTCGCCACCGAGTCCCGTTTCGTGACGGGTTTGGGCCGCAGCCATCCTGTCGAGAATGGATTTGCGTGGCATCCGACCCTGGGAACCCCCTACCTACCGGCAAGTTCGGTCAAGGGGTTGGTACGCTCATGGGCCAAGGCTGAGGGCGTGGCGCCAACGGAACAGCAACGTCTGTTGGGAGGGCCTGGAACCGCAGGGACTATGTGTTTTCTGGACGCAGTTCCGGTTGCTCCCGTGCACCTCGAAGCCGACATCATGACGCCCCACTATGCAGGGTGGAGCGATGATGATCCGCCGGGAGACTGGTGCTCTCCGATTCCCATCCCTTTCCTGGTTACCGCTGCCGAGACTCGTTTCCTGTTCGGGATCATCCCCTGCCGCACCGTTGCGGCAAGAGACATCGAGACCGTCTCGAAGTGGCTTCGATGCGCTCTGGCTTATGCGGGAGGCGGCGCAAAAACGGCTATCGGCTACGGGCGCTTCCGCGACGACGACAAGCAGACACACCAGTGGAATGAATCTGTTCGTAGCGAGGCCCTGCGGTATCGAGAGGAACGGGAACGTCAGGAAGCGATGAAGAGCCCGGAGGGACGATGGCGCTTGGAGATCAAGGACAAATCCGAGGAAGAGATACTCGATTTGGTGCGGATTCACTTGGAAAAAGAACCCCTCCAGGACGCTGAGGAGCGCAAGGCCTTCGCTCGTGCGGTTCACGCCACCGACTTGGTCGACGGCTGGCGGCGCGGTAAACCCCGCGAACGCGCCACCAAGGTCGGAAAGAAGAAGCTCAAGGAACGGGCGCAACTGCTTGACCGGACGGCGGCACTCGACTACTTGTGAGTACCGGGCGCAGGCGCGCCATCACAGACACAGACACGATGACCATCGATCATCACCAGCAGGAAAGGAGCAAGACAATGCCCAAGCTGACATTTGAGCGACTCCGGGACGCCGTAGACGGCCATGCGGTGGCTCTGCGGTCGCGTATGGAGTTGCAACCCGCTGGCGGCGTGGGAGACAAGGTGTTCCCGCCGTCCTACGCCGTCGAAGGTCGCACCGAGCACAAGTATGCTGTGGAAGAACGCCAAGTCGGCGATATGGACAAGGTGACCACCACCGTCCTGTTGGATTCTGTGGCGTCCCAGGCGAACCGGGCGGAGTTGGCCCTGCTCGAAGGTTGGGAGCGAGGCGAACTGGGATTTCCCGTACCCTTCGTCGATTTCGCGGAGGCCGGCGATGCAGTGGACTACGAGAGGCTGACCGTTCTTGAAGCCCCGCATCGGTTGGCGGACGCAATCTTCCGGGACAGCCTGCTGGATGGGACGTTGTTCCGGCTGTCGGACATCGGTCGCGCCATCACCGACGCAACGCCGCGCAACGCCACCGAGTTGTTCCGCTACTCTCCCACCTCGCTGTTGTTCGGTATGTGGGACTCCACAGGCCCCAAGGGTGGTCTGGGTTCGAAGTTTCAACGCGCCTATGTTTCGGAGATCGTGGGTTTTGACGCCGTGGTCGGCAGGAAGGTGGGAAGCCGTATCGATCCGCTACAGATCGAGAAGGTAGCGTCGGAGGATCGCGCATTCAACAGCGAGGATCCGGCCGAGGTGTGGACGCTCGATCCGCACAGCGCGGAAAAGAACAAGAAGGGCGAACCGGTCCACGCGTCGCGCGGCAGCGCAAGCGGTGAGGCCGGGCAGCCGTCCAAGATCAACCACGGTAACATCGTGCCCACCATCGATTCGTTGGCCGGCGGCGTCACCATATCGAAGGCGGAACAGACCACGGTCATTTCCCTGGCGGCGTTGCGCCGGCTGCGATTCAGAGGCGCGGGCCGGGAGGCCCAAACGGCCGCGCGCACGGCGGTGGCCGCGCTGGGCGTAGCCGCTATCGCCTATCAATACGAGACCGACTTCGATCTTCGGTCCCGCTGTCTGTTGCTCCCGATCCATCCTCCGCGACTCGAACTTCTGGGACGGGACGGCGCTGCCGGTGAAGTCCTGGATGTGGACCGAACGGTAGCGGCTGAGATCGTTTCCGCTGCCGCAGCCCACGCGGCGGAAGCAGGGCTTGGCTGGGAAACTGACGAACTGCGCCTCGTCCCTGCCCCAAAACTGCTGGAACTGATTCGGCGCAGTCGAAAGGTTTCGGCTACAGAACAGCCCACAGAGTAAGCAATGTCCACTACCGAGAAGTTTGGGATCGAAGTGAACTTCCTGACGGGCCGCTACGCGGCGACTTTCCATAACGACCGTAGGCGGTCGGAGTGGCCGCCTCACCCTGCCCGCCTGTTTTCCGCCCTCGTGGCGACATGGGCCGACGCCAATCAACCGGACCCGATGGAACGGGAAGCGCTGGAGTGGCTGGAAGAGCAGGGTGCTCCTGCCATCGCCGCCTCCCCTGCCACACCGCGCAAGGTCGTCTCGTATTTCGTACCGGTGAACGACGCCGCCATCATCAGCAAGGCGCTACAGGCGCGCAAGGCCGACAGGCTCGCCGTGTTGGCGAACCAGCTTCGCGACGAATGGACCCACTCGGGGGGCGAGGCCACCAGGAACGTGGATCAAATCAAGCGCAAGCTGGCCGCAGAGCGATCAGTCACCGCTCAGGTTCGTGACACCGGAAACACGCCGCCATCGTTGGCCCTGCAGATGCTTCCAGAGCATCGCAGGAAGCAGGAGCGTTTTTTCCCCACCATGGCCCCCCACGAAACCCGCGTGACCTATCTCTGGGACGGCCGGATACCTGGCGGTTTATGGGATGCCGTCGATCATCTGCTCCAGCGAGTTACCCGATTGGGCCATTCCTCCTCTTTGGTATCGTGCCGGCTGGCGCCTGTTCTACCCGCCAGGACGTTGGTGCCGGGCGACAAAGGGGAGAGCTTTCGAGCCGTCCGGAACGGTCAATTGGCGGCTCTGGAGCGACAATTCGCGGTCCATGGCGGTGTCAAGCCCCGTTCCCTGCCGTTTTCCAGTGTTCGCTACAAAGCCGTGACCGACACCAGCGCGGACTTGGTGCCATTATCGCCTAACACGGCAGGAGAATTGATCGTGTTCGAGTTTGCCCCCCAGTGCCGGACCCTGCCTGCCACTCAGGCGGTGGAGGTGGCAATGGCGATGCGCGCCGCGGTCTTCCATTATGCGGAAGACCCCATACCCGAGGAATTGAGCGGCCATCGGCAAGACGGAACGCCGACGGCGGCGGCGCACGTGGCATTCCTGCCGCTTCCCTATGTCGGATACGAGCGCGCTGACGGCCGCCTCAAGGGGATCGCGGTATCGGTACCCGAGGCGTTGGGGTCCACTGCGCGTCGGGCGCTGTATCGCGCCATAGGCACATGGGAGAAAACCGCCGCAGAGGGGCGGTTGCGGCTCACGCTGGGCACGGCCGGCGTGATCGAGATGAAACGGTTGCGCGGGCCTGCCACCTTGATCTCCTTGCGCTCTCATTGGTGGCTCCAACGGTCGCGACGCTGGGTGTCGGTCTCGCCTGTTGCGTTGCCCAGACACCCCGGCCGGCTCAGCGGAGGGACTGGGGCCGCACGCGCCAAGGCGTGGGCCGAGGCAGAAGCAGCGGTGAAAATAGCCTGCATGCATGTCGGGCTGCCCGAGCCGCTGGCGGTAGAAGTGGGATTCAGCCCGTTCCTTGCCGGCGTGCGCCCAGCAACCGCCTATCCACCCTTCAGCCAGAAGGGTCGGGGCGGAAAACCCATCAGGCGGCAACTCGTTCATGCCGCCGTAAGTTTCGACGAGCCTGTGGTAGGGCCTCTGATTCTTGGAGCGGGCCGGTTTCTGGGATTGGGTTTGATGCGGCCCACGCCAATGGCGCGGCCCAACGACTCTGACATGGATAAAGTCGATGAATGAACAGGAACTGACGGCTGACGATTTCGCCGGCTTCTTCCGGGACGTCCACCGCACCGAGCCGTTCCCTTGGCAGCAGCGCCTGACGGCACAGGTACTCAGCCGGGGAGCGTGGCCGCAGGTCATCGACCTGCCCACCGGAACCGGCAAGACCGCCGTGCTCGACACCGCAGTATTCGCCATGGCGGCACATCCGGCGACTGCACCCCGGCGGGTCGTATTCGTGATCGACCGCCGCATCGTGGTGGACCAGGTTTATGAACGTGCACAACGAATCAGTGAGCAAGTGCGGGAGGGTGACACGCCGATCCTGCGGCGGGTCCGCGAACGCCTTCAGGCGCTCGGCGACGGTGAACCGCTTGGGGTGGCTGCGCTGCGCGGCGGCGTGCCCCTGGACAACGAGTGGACCCACCGTCCGGACCAACCCTGGGTGGTGGTATCCACGGTGGATCAGTTCGGTTCACGCCTCCTGTTTCGCGGCTACGGAGTACGGAGTGGAATGCGCCCGATTCACGCCGGGTTGGCAGGCAACGACTGCCTGGTTATCCTCGATGAAGTGCACTTGAGCGTACCCTTTGCAGAGACCCTGGAACAGGTCTCCGCGTCGCGGTCCACGAGGTTGCCGCAACGCTTTACCGTGGTGGAAATGTCGGCAACGCCGAGCAACACCGAAGCGGCTCGTTTCAGGCTGGAAGCCACCGACCTGGAGGAATGTGCCGAGCTACAGCGCCGGGTCGGTGCGCCCAAGGCGGCGGGGCTCGTCGAGGTTCGGAACGCCGACGCCTTTCCCGGCACCGCGTTGAAGATCGTCAGGTCGATTGAAACGGCAGAACCCGAGAAGAACGTCCGCAGCGTCGGTATCGTCGTCAATCGCGTGCGCACTGCGCGCGACACGTGTCGGGCGTTTCAGGCCGAGGGCTACGCAACCTTCCTGATCACTGGGCGCATGCGCCCACTGGACCGGGTCGACGTTTTGCGTGAGATCAGACCTGCCATCGACCCCGACGGCGAACGGGACGGCGAAAATCTCACTGTGGTGGTCGCCACGCAGGCCATTGAAGTTGGCGCGGATTTCAGCTTTGACGCGCTTATCACCGAATGCGCCGCAGTGGATAGTTTGCGACAACGATTCGGCCGCCTCGACCGCCGAGGCCTCGGCTTCGAACGCGCTGGTACTCCGGCCGACGCCTGGATCATTGGCTTGAAGTCGGTCATCGCCTCGATGAAGCCGGATCCGGTCTATGGCGATTCGGTGAAGGTGACTTGGGAGGAACTGCAACGCCGCGCGCGAGACGGTCGAATCGACGTCGGCCCGCGTTCGTTGACGGATTTCCCCGAGGCGGCAAGCGCCCCTCGGCCGCACGCGCCGTTGCTGCTGGATACGCACCTGGACGCCTGGACCCAAACCCGCCCGGAGCCGCTCGTGCAGCCTGCGATAGAGCCGTTCCTCCACGGCATTGACCACCAGCGAACGGCAGAGGTCTCGATCTTGTGGCGCCATGACCGCGGACCGGACGTACTGCAACTGGTTCCTCCCCGCCAAGCCGAGTTCCTTCAGGTGCCGATCGACGCTGCCAGGTCGTGGTTGTCGGGCGGCGAGGAAGTGGAGGTAGCTGACGTGACGCAGCAGCCCTCAGCCGGCGGCCACGAACGCTCCTCCGCCACCGCTCCGGCTGCCACCGACTGGGTGCGCTGGGGAGGATTTGCCGCGGGTGCAGAGCAGATCGGCGTTGACGAAATCAGGCCTGGGGATGTCCTCATCGTCGATCCAAGTCTTGGGGGGCTGAATGCAGGAACGTGGAATCCATCAGCTTCGGAACCGGTCACGGACTTGGGAGACGCCGCCCAACTGGAACATGGCCGCCGGGTCACGTTGCGCCTGGACCCGCGTGTGCTCGGCTTGGTTTCCCCGCCCTCTCCCGCTGACGAAGCCGAGTCAGACACTCCCGCCAGTGAACGCATCGTGCAATGGCTGGGCCAGCGGATAACCGAATCTGGCAATCAACCTGAATGGGTGCCGGCAGCCGCCCAGAAGTTGGGCAGCAACTTCGAGCTGACGCCAGTCAATCTGGACCACGCAGGCGCGGGCGATGGTTACTACGTGCTAAGCGAACGCGATTCCCGCACTGGAAAGCCGAAAATAGACCCGACCACCATGGACGGGTCGGACGAATGCGGATCCATGACCGGCACGGGTGTGACGCTTCGACGCCACCTCGACGGCGTCGGAGATCGAGCCCGGCAGTTCGCGAAGCGGCTGCATCTGGCAAACGAATTGGTCGATGATCTGCAATTGGCCGCGCGGCTCCACGACATCGGCAAGGTGGATCGACGCTTTCAAAGCCAGTTGGTAGGCGGTGACCCTGTTGCATTGGAGATGCTCGAAGAACCGCTGGCCAAGTCACTGCCGAGCGCGCCCAAGGTTCAACGATATCCGACCGGGATGCGACACGAGGTGGCAAGCGTGGCCATGGTCGAATCAAACCCGGCCGTTCTCGTACCCGCCCACGATGAAGATTTGGTGCTCTATTTGGTGGGTACACACCACGGCTGGGGGCGCCCGTTGCCACCGATCCTGGAAGACCCCGATCCACAGACTCTCCGCTATACGTTCGATGGACACTGCGTGGAAGCCAACTCAGATCTCGTGGCAGGCCCCCTGGCTCTCGATATGGCAGACCGATTTTGGCGCTTGGTGGAACGTTACGGATATCATGGGTTGGCGTGGTTGGAGGCGATCCTGCGTTTGGCCGACCATCAGCAGAGTGCCGAGGAGGCGGTGCAAGAATGAATGGTGCTCATCTGACCGGACTGGAGGGAACCAATCCCCTTGCATTCCTCGCCGCCCTCGGCGTGCAGGTGGCTTTCGTGTCGGAGTCGCCGCAGCCGCGACTTTGGTGGAGCGACGATGTGGTCCCGCACGCAGTGGTGGATGACGAGTTTACGGTAGAACGAATCGCGGCCCAGGCAAAGGAGACTTTCGAACGATGGAGCCGCAGCCCTGCCGTGTCTCCCCGGATGGCAGACGGATCGCCCATGCCCAAGGGCGACGATCTCAAGCTATCGCCTGCCGATATGCGGGCATACCTCGGTCAAGCCCGCCAGTGTGGGCCGGCTGGTGCTTTGATCACGGCACTGTTGGCGGAGGGCAGCCTCGACAACAACGATGCCGCCAAACCGTCCGACCTCTATTTTACCGCGGGACAGATGAAATTCCTGGAAATGGTCCGCCAAGTTCTGGACCAGACGACCCAATCGGACGTGGTCTCAGCGCTCAAAGGGCCGTGGGAATACGCGAGCAGACTTCCTTCGTTGATGTGGGATGTAAGCGACGACCGTGTCTATGCCCTGCGCGCCTACGATCCTGCGCCAGAGAAGAAACTCACCAATCCCGGCGCGGAAGCGTTAGCCATCCTGGGGCTCAGCCGGCATCCCGTGTTTGCAGGCCGCAATCGGACTCTCACCCAAGGCTGCTCGGGAACATGGAAAGCGGGCTGGTACTCCTGGCCCCTATGGCGCAAGGCGGCGTCCCTCAACGCTCTCAAGTCGCTCCTTGCCCACGCCTACGATCCGACACAAGCCGTCCAACGCGGCCGTACGCTTCGCGCATGGGGCATTTCCATGGTGCTTCGGTCGCCGATCCGCCGATCTGCTCAGGGCGGCTATGGAACATTCGGTCCGCCAGAGGTTGCATGGCAGGTATCGTGATTCAAAAGAGGCGGTCTACCGCATTGAACACAACCAGCCGTGATGTGTACCGCTGCCTTGAAACGGAACTCCCTTCCTTGTATTTTGACTAAATTGGTCACTATGAAGTAAGAGGGGTCTTATGAGCAAATCTCGTCAAGCTAGGCAGACTGGTCCGGTGCTGCGCTCCGGCTGGAAGCTGGGAGAGGCCAAGGCAAAGTTCAGCGATGTCGTTCGCCTTGCAGCCTCGGGTCAGCCACAGCGTGTGACGGTTCACGGCAAGGACGCAGTGGTGATTGTCTCGGCGTCCGAGTTTGACCGCCTCCGGTCGCTGGGCACATCGACAAGGTTGCACGATCTCCTGTCTCAATCCCCCTTGAACCGCTTGGAGTTCGGCGACAAGGGCGTGCGGAGCCCGGTCCGCAAGGTCGAGTTGTGAATGGATGGCTGCTCGACTCCAACGTCGTATCCGAGTTGCGGAAAGTCCGGCCCGACCGCCGTGTGAAAGCATGGTCGGATGCGCAAGCGCCGGACAGTTTCTTTCTCAGCAGCGTTACGCTTGCCGAGGTCCGTTTCGGGATTGAGTGCCAAGCCGATTCGGTGTTCCGCGGAGAACTCGAAACTTGGCTGACCCACCGGCTGAGACCGTGGTTTGCCGGGCGTATTTTGCTCATAGACGAGGAGGTGATCCTGGAATGGCGCCGAATGGTGGAGCGAGGCAGGAAACAAAGGATACTGTTCAGCCAGCCGGACCTGTTCATCGCCGCCACCGCCCAAGTGCATTCCCTGACGGTCTGTACGCGAAACGAGAAAGACTTTCGCAGAACCGGCGTCCCGATCTTCAATCCGTGGTCGGAGTGACTTCCAGTTGCCTGTGCCCGACATCTGCGTATCGGTTTCTTCGTTTCTGTCCCGACCGAATGGAAGGGAACCGACGGCCAGTTCCAAGGGCGGCGCTGACCGGAAGTCATGCTGGTGAGTCGCATGAGCAATGAACAACAACTCATGCTTGGCCTGCCGCCGCCTCCGGCGACCGGCGATACCCCGCTCATCCCCGTCCGCATGATCAACGAATGGGTCTACTGCCCCCGTCTCGCCTACCTGGAATGGGTCGAGGGCGAATGGGCCGATAGCGCGGACACCGCGGAAGGGCGGCGCGCTCACGCGCGGGTGGACGAAGGCGGCGGCCGTTTGCCCGCACCTGAAGATCTCGACGAGGAGATGGCCCGGGCCAGGGCGGTCACCATGTCCTCAGAACGCCTGGGCATCATCGCAAAGATGGACGTGGTGGAGGCGGACGGGGAATCGGCCACGCCCGTAGACTTCAAGAAGGGCAAGCGACCGCACGTGGCCGCGGGCGCCTACGAGCCCGAGCGCGTCCAAGTCTGTGCACAGGCCATGATCCTGGAGGACAACGGCTACACAGTCAGCCAGGGTGCGCTGTGGTACGCTGGCTCGCGCGAGAAAGTGCCGATCGTCCTGGACAGCGAGCTTCGCGCCCGAACGTTGGAGGCGATTTCGGGTTTGCGGGCGGCCGCGGCTTCCAGCTACCGGCCGCCGCCGCTCGAAAACAGCCCGAAATGCCCGCGATGCTCGCTGGCGGGCATCTGCTTGCCGGACGAAACCAACCTGTTTCGAAAAGGTCATCCGCCACGCCCCCTCAATCCGTCCGACAACCCGGCCCTGCCCCTGTACGTGCAGACGCCGGGTGCACGGCTGCGCAAGAGTGGAGAGCAGTTTATCATCGAGGCGGAAGAGGAGAAGGTCGAAGTACCGATGATAGACGTTTCCCAAGTGGCTTTGTTCGGTCCGGTCTCCGTGACCACCCCTGCGTTGCACGCCCTGATGAACGCCGAGGTTCCGGTCTCTTGGTTCTCCACCGGAGGATGGTTCCTCGGCCATACCGTCGGAACCGGAAACGGCAACGTTGCCGTTCGCGAGGCCCAGTACCGGTTTGCCTTTGATGACCGCCGCTGTCTGGCTTTCTCGCGCGATCTGGTCGCGGCCAAAGTGCGCAACTCACGCACCCTGCTGCGCCGTAACTGGCGCGCCGACCGGGACACGGGCGAGAAGGCGGAGGCGTTGGAACGGCTCAAGCGTATAACCCAGCGTGTGCCTTACGCCGAAAGTGCCCAACAGCTATTGGGTATCGAAGGCGAAGCTGCGGCGATCTACTTCGCCCGCTTCGAGAACATGCTTGCATCGAACGCTGAAGAAGGCGTGGCGACTTTCTCCTTCTCGACACGCAACCGGCGGCCTCCCACGGACCCCGTGAACGCCATGCTGTCGCTGGCCTATGCTTTGCTGACGCGAACCTTCGCTACCACGATCTCGGCAACAGGGCTGGACCCCTACATGGGTCTGTACCACCGCCCGCGCCACGGCCGCCCTGCCCTGGCCCTCGACCTCATGGAGCCGTTTCGTCCCATTGTCGCCGACTCCTGTGTGATCCAGGCCGTGAACAACGGCGAGGTCAGGCCGGGCGACTTTGTCTTTAATGGACCAAGCTGTACGCTGAAGCCCGGCGGTCGCAAGGCATTCATGGCAGCCTTCGAGCGCCGCATGGAGCAGGAGACTACCCATCCGGTTTTCGGTTATCGCGTCTCCATGCGCCGGTTGATCGACGTCCAGGCACGGTTGCTCGCCCGGCACTTGCAGGGAGAGATCCGCGTCTATCCGCACTATCTCCCCCGGTGAACATCATGGCCAACGAGCGCCTCTATATTGTGACCTATGACATCACCGAGCCGAAGCGTTGGCAGAAGATATTCAGAACCATGAAGGGCTATGGCCACTGGCTTCAGTTATCGGTTTTTCAGTGTCGGCTGACCGCCCGGCGACGCGCCGAGATGGCCATGCGTTTGGAAGGCCTGATCCGGCCCTCGGAGGACCACATCCTGATCGTCGACCTGGGTCCCGCCGACAGTGTTGACCCCCGTGTCGAGAGCCTTGGCAAGAGCTATGACGCGCCGGCCCGGCAGGCTACGATTGTATAGGCCCCGATGTGCCGCACCGCCTGCGAGTGCTTTAGTGGACATGAAATAACGGGCAGTGCTCGCATCGGGTTTTTCCTTTGTATACCATGAAGATACCGGGAACCCATATGGAACGTTCGAAAGGAGTACGTATCTCTCGGAACCAGCAAAGAGCAGCGCTCGCAACGTATCGAAATAAGCCAAGCCACACAAAGAGATGGAAGTGGACGGTATTCCGGGGCGCATGTGCCCCGGCCTCATTGAAGCATTCCACTCGCCCACCTGATGACCGGATCAGTGGGTTGTATTCCGGGGCGCATGTGCCCCGGCCTCATTGAAGCGGGTGAACGACCTCGAATGTATGAGTGACGGACTTCGGTATTCCGGGGCGCATGTGCCCCGGCCTCATTGAAGCGATGTGGGACATGATCCGGACTTCGGCAGCGATGACAGTATTCCGGGGCGCATGTGCCCCGGCCTCATTGAAGCTTAGGTCCTGGGCGTCGTGTGAATACGCCGTTGGAGGTATTCCGGGGCGCATGTGCCCCGGCCTCATTGAAGCCCGGGGACGTTCTGATACCAGTAGGTCACGTTCACGTCGGGTATTCCGGGGCGCATGTGCCCCGGCCTCATTGAAGCGAGGCGATATTGTCCCCCGTGGTCGTGTACGTGTTACGTATTCCGGGGCGCATGTGCCCCGGCCTCATTGAAGCGATGTTACGTTAAGGCCGGTACGGACCTTGTTCAGGTATTCCGGGGCGCATGTGCCCCGGCCTCATTGAAGCGTGTCCTACCAGCAGCTTCTCGGGCCTGTGTTCGAGAGTATTCCGGGGCGCATGTGCCCCGGCCTCATTGAAGCGGGCAGAGCATCAACCCTGCAAACCTGTGGGGGTATGGTATTCCGGGGCGCATGTGCCCCGGCCTCATTGAAGCATGCCCTGGGGCGTGCGGGACAGGGCCGACAAGCAGGTATTCCGGGGCGCATGTGCCCCGGCCTCATTGAAGCAAATTTCCCGTGCGAGGGTCCCCCGCGCCCACGTAGGTATTCCGGGGCGCATGTGCCCCGGCCTCATTGAAGCCGTCATAATTCACTCTCTACGGCATTTCTTCGCCGCCGTATTCCGGGGCGCATGTGCCCCGGCCTCATTGAAGCCCATGTCTCCCCCTTTTGTTTCGGAACCAACATTCGGTATTCCGGGGCGCATGTGCCCCGGCCTCATTGAAGCACGCATTGTCGGGGCAGAACATCGCGTTGGGAGGTGTATTCCGGGGCGCATGTGCCCCGGCCTCATTGAAGCTCGGTCAACCACGCATTGATCTCACTCCACTTCATCGGTATTCCGGGGCGCATGTGCCCCGGCCTCATTGAAGCCCGTGCTCAAGGCCAGCAAAAAGCTATCCGCAAGGTCCAGTATTCCGGGGCGCATGTGCCCCGGCCTCATTGAAGCGCGGCACGGTGTACCTGATTGATCGAGGAACGTCGGGTATTCCGGGGCGCATGTGCCCCGGCCTCATTGAAGCTTACGACGCTTCCGCGTCCATCCATCATCATGTTGGTAGTATTCCGGGGCGCATGTGCCCCGGCCTCATTGAAGCAGCCGGAGGCTTCAACCATTCCACCACCCGGACCGGTGGTATTCCGGGGCGCATGTGCCCCGGCCTCATTGAAGCACATTGAGGTCGGCGGGGCTGTCCGTGGAGCAGGCGATGTATTCCGGGGCGCATGTGCCCCGGCCTCATTGAAGCCCATGCCAACGTGAACGGGCGTATCGTATTCTCGGACGTATTCCGGGGCGCATGTGCCCCGGCCTCATTGAAGCCGTGCCATATCGTCCCTCCCTTGTTACGACGCTTCCGTATTCCGGGGCGCATGTGCCCCGGCCTCATTGAAGCGCCGCCGTCAACACCCCCAGGGGCATTTTCTCCAGGTGGTATTCCGGGGCGCATGTGCCCCGGCCTCATTGAAGCGCCGAACAGGAGCGTGTGTATCAGAGGGCGGCGGGGAGTATTCCGGGGCGCATGTGCCCCGGCCTCATTGAAGCTTGGACATAGTTGCCTCCTTTGCCAGGGGTACCCAGGTATTCCGGGGCGCATGTGCCCCGGCCTCATTGAAGCACTTCCGCGTCTACCACGGCGCGGCGCTTCGGGCGGCTTGTATTCCGGGGCGCATGTGCCCCGGCCTCATTGAAGCTGACCGAGTACATTTCGGCGGCGGCTGATTACATCGAGTATTCCGGGGCGCATGTGCCCCGGCCTCATTGAAGCCGCCAGAGTCGGCAGGATTTTCAAGCCGCTACCGAAAAGTATTCCGGGGCGCATGTGCCCCGGCCTCATTGAAGCCTGCTCGCTGATTGCGGACACCTTGGCGCGGGCTAGTATTCCGGGGCGCATGTGCCCCGGCCTCATTGAAGCTACGACCTTCCCCGGCTTCATGGCGTCACCGTTCCGGCGGTATTCCGGGGCGCATGTGCCCCGGCCTCATTGAAGCTACGACCTTCCCCGGCTTCATGGCGTCACCGTTCCGGCGGTATTCCGGGGCGCATGTGCCCCGGCCTCATTGAAGCAGGTTGTTCAGGACCTCGGCATCGGCCTCCGTGAACCTGTATTCCGGGGCGCATGTGCCCCGGCCTCATTGAAGCCCCGGAGGGATCGAGAGCTCGGGGGGCGGGTGAAGCGTATTCCGGGGCGCATGTGCCCCGGCCTCATTGAAGCAGGGGCGTCCCGATGTTGATCGGGTACGGCTACACGAGTATTCCGGGGCGCATGTGCCCCGGCCTCATTGAAGCGCGCTGTGCAGCATGCTGTACGACACCAAGGATGCCGGTATTCCGGGGCGCATGTGCCCCGGCCTCATTGAAGCTTGAGCACTCTCGCCACAAGCGGAGCGAGACGTTGGGTATTCCGGGGCGCATGTGCCCCGGCCTCATTGAAGCACGCTCTCATTCGGCAGCTGCACCAGTCGCGGTGTGCGTATTCCGGGGCGCATGTGCCCCGGCCTCATTGAAGCTCGGGGAAGTCCGCTTCATGCTCCACCCACGGCACCAGTATTCCGGGGCGCATGTGCCCCGGCCTCATTGAAGCCGAGTACCGCCGCGCTTGGTATGATCGCTTCAACTGTATTCCGGGGCGCATGTGCCCCGGCCTCATTGAAGCCAAATTGTATACCATACAAGTTTGCATTTACTCTTTGTATTCCGGGGCGCATGTGCCCCGGCCTCATTGAAGCACACCATCCTCATTATGTGGCACTATACTAACCATGGTATTCCGGGGCGCATGTGCCCCGGCCTCATTGAAGCTTGCACAACGCCTTGATGACCTCACGCTCCCACGGCGTATTCCGGGGCGCATGTGCCCCGGCCTCATTGAAGCGGTTTCCTTTTCATACTTCATGTTAACTGTGAGGTGTATTCCGGGGCGCATGTGCCCCGGCCTCATTGAAGCCCCGACCCCCGAGCGCCCTTTGTGCCCCGCAAAGACAGTATTCCGGGGCGCATGTGCCCCGGCCTCATTGAAGCCGCCGGTAGAGGACTGGCCGATCCAGCATGTACCTGGCGCGTATTCCGGGGCGCATGTGCCCCGGCCTCATTGAAGCCGAATCTCGTTCCGCCAGGACGATTACCGCCGGGGCGGTATTCCGGGGCGCATGTGCCCCGGCCTCATTGAAGCATCGGTATTATGGCTCACGGAGTACTCTGGACACACCGTATTCCGGGGCGCATGTGCCCCGGCCTCATTGAAGCATCGACTGCGCAAGTCCGGCGCGGCCGGAATCGACAAGTATTCCGGGGCGCATGTGCCCCGGCCTCATTGAAGCTCCAGAACCAAGGGCGTCGGAAAGACCCTCCTGTTCAGTATTCCGGGGCGCATGTGCCCCGGCCTCATTGAAGCAAGTTATAGTACTCAAGACAGGGGAAAATCCATCATGTATTCCGGGGCGCATGTGCCCCGGCCTCATTGAAGCAACGCCAACGAACTTCCGGGTGTTGTCGGCAACGAAGTATTCCGGGGCGCATGTGCCCCGGCCTCATTGAAGCCAATTTTGGGACGGTCAGAACGGTCAGATCAAGTTCTGTATTCCGGGGCGCATGTGCCCCGGCCTCATTGAAGCTGACTGCTATTGGTGCTGAGTAGCCATACTCCCAGCGTATTCCGGGGCGCATGTGCCCCGGCCTCATTGAAGCAGTCTGGCCTTCTGCTGCCCGATCTTCACCATGTCGAGTATTCCGGGGCGCATGTGCCCCGGCCTCATTGAAGCACCGTAACCAAGCCGAGCTTCACGGCCTCGTCGAAGTACGTATTCCGGGGCGCATGTGCCCCGGCCTCATTGAAGCCGCCATGCGGCGTTGCCACAGCCCGACGTTGCGCTGTATTCCGGGGCGCATGTGCCCCGGCCTCATTGAAGCTTGATTTCGACCGGAATGTCGAACCGCATCCCCGTCTTGTATTCCGGGGCGCATGTGCCCCGGCCTCATTGAAGCCCGGTACGGGGGGAGTCGAACTCGCCGGAAGTCTCGTATTCCGGGGCGCATGTGCCCCGGCCTCATTGAAGCGGTGTTATCAGGCCGTAGTCCGCAACCAGCTTCCCAAGTATTCCGGGGCGCATGTGCCCCGGCCTCATTGAAGCTGGTGTACGGCTACGGCGCGGCGGGACGGCTGACCAGTATTCCGGGGCGCATGTGCCCCGGCCTCATTGAAGCGCGGGATTTTGCCCCAGGCCCTCGAGGCCGGCGCCGGTATTCCGGGGCGCATGTGCCCCGGCCTCATTGAAGCTTGCAGGCTGCGCCATCATGCAGGCCATTAGGTTAGGTATTCCGGGGCGCATGTGCCCCGGCCTCATTGAAGCCCGGGTGTAGCGTTGGACGTGGCTCGGGTACCGCCAGTATTCCGGGGCGCATGTGCCCCGGCCTCATTGAAGCATGCGTATTTGCGGTTGGCCGTATCTGTGCACTGCTGTATTCCGGGGCGCATGTGCCCCGGCCTCATTGAAGCAGGGCGAGGTACGGGCCGTGTGACGAGGGACTTGTTGTATTCCGGGGCGCATGTGCCCCGGCCTCATTGAAGCCGGACGCGAGACGCCAACACCGGCGCCTGGAGCGCGTATTCCGGGGCGCATGTGCCCCGGCCTCATTGAAGCTACCACCACATCGAGGGACCGCGACGGACTACCGCTCGTATTCCGGGGCGCATGTGCCCCGGCCTCATTGAAGCATCGCAGCCGAACCGCGCTTCATAATCAGCGCCATGTATTCCGGGGCGCATGTGCCCCGGCCTCATTGAAGCCACCCCGTGCCGAACGCACGTCAGGGTAAGGTTCCGCGGTATTCCGGGGCGCATGTGCCCCGGCCTCATTGAAGCGACGTGCGGCACTCGTACTACGTGGACGAGTCGCTGCGTATTCCGGGGCGCATGTGCCCCGGCCTCATTGAAGCCAACCCCATACGAACAGATACGACTCAACCATTCGACGAGTATTCCGGGGCGCATGTGCCCCGGCCTCATTGAAGCACGGGCGAGAAGAGCCTGGAGGTGGTGCGGGACCTGAGTATTCCGGGGCGCATGTGCCCCGGCCTCATTGAAGCTCATTCGTCTCGTCAATGCACCACCACTTCGTCGTCGTATTCCGGGGCGCATGTGCCCCGGCCTCATTGAAGCGCCAGATAGCTCTGCCATGCGTAGCTTTTCGGTCCGTATTCCGGGGCGCATGTGCCCCGGCCTCATTGAAGCTCATAAGACACCACCCCCTCTCCCGACACCACCCCCTCAAGTATTCCGGGGCGCATGTGCCCCGGCCTCATTGAAGCCAGGAGCTCTCATGCCGTCCGAGCCGGTACACCACAGTATTCCGGGGCGCATGTGCCCCGGCCTCATTGAAGCGCGTAGTCGCCGCTCTCGGGCCAGTCCGTGTCGCCGTATTCCGGGGCGCATGTGCCCCGGCCTCATTGAAGCCTTACGGGCCTACCACAAGCAACTAGTGTAGGGTTGGGTATTCCGGGGCGCATGTGCCCCGGCCTCATTGAAGCTTACCCTTTTCCTCATCAGGATCAGGATCAGGATCAGGATGTATTCCGGGGCGCATGTGCCCCGGCCTCATTGAAGCCGGGCGGCGGGACCCTCCGATTCCGGTTCCTTCAGGTATTCCGGGGCGCATGTGCCCCGGCCTCATTGAAGCAGGGCGAACGCCTTGAGGGCGGCTTCGTATGTCTCGTATTCCGGGGCGCATGTGCCCCGGCCTCATTGAAGCTCAACGGAGGCCCCGGCACCAAGCAGCCGGTGTGGGGGACGTATTCCGGGGCGCATGTGCCCCGGCCTCATTGAAGCGGACATAAGGGGCATAGCCCCATTAGTAGACCAGCTGTATTCCGGGGCGCATGTGCCCCGGCCTCATTGAAGCCCTGCCTGGTACGTCCTTCTCAGCTCGGTCTCGTAGTATTCCGGGGCGCATGTGCCCCGGCCTCATTGAAGCACTTGGCTCACCGGTATCCTTTTGCCGGTCCCGTTGGTATTCCGGGGCGCATGTGCCCCGGCCTCATTGAAGCCCCATTGCTTTCCGTCCACGCGATCGCCCTTCCCGTGTATTCCGGGGCGCATGTGCCCCGGCCTCATTGAAGCTTCAATCCACGGCGCTCGCCTACCCTGGTGAATAGTATTCCGGGGCGCATGTGCCCCGGCCTCATTGAAGCGAGTAGACAAAGGATCGTATCTTGTTGAACTGTTCATGTATTCCGGGGCGCATGTGCCCCGGCCTCATTGAAGCGAAGCAGGACCGACGCCACGGACGGACTGCTTATGAAACGGTATTCCGGGGCGCATGTGCCCCGGCCTCATTGAAGCGTCAATAGGTCGGAAAGGGTCGGAAAAACGGCGTTGGTATTCCGGGGCGCATGTGCCCCGGCCTCATTGAAGCACCGCTACCCTCCGCGGGACCGACCGTGATTACGGCGGTATTCCGGGGCGCATGTACCCCACCCTCATTGAATACCCCCGACGCAACCCACGGGGTATTCGACACTGCCGCCTTGCCCATCGTCATACACTTGTCACACACTTCCGGGTTTGAGCAGGGATGTTCACGGGCCGCCATGCTTCAGCCTACCGCCGGGCTAGCGTCTTGAGTGCGCTTGAGTGCGACTGCGCGATTGACCAGCAATCCATGGATATGGGAATATCGCCCTAAGAAAAACGGCCTTGAGAAACAACCGTCGGAAAACTGAGAAACAACCGTCGGAAAAACAACCGTCGAAATCCCTGATTCCACTTTCCAACAGGAGTCACTCACATCATCCCGGTCATGGACAACGGCAAAGTCGTCATCCCGAGCACGTGCTGGGAGTGCAGCGCCCATTGCGGATCGCTGGTTACGGTGGAGGACGGGCGCGTGACCAAGGTGGCGCCCAACCCGGACCATCCGGCCTCGCTGGGGGCGTTCTGCGTCAAGGGCATTCGCGGGCTGCCGGAGCTGACCTACCATCCGGACCGGGTGCTCTACCCCATGAAGCGCACCGGGCCCCGGGGCGGCGGGCAATGGCAGCGGGTGTCGTGGGACGAGGCGTTGGACGAGATGGCGGACGCGATGCTGGCGGTGCGCGACCGGTACGGTCCTACGGCCCTCTGCGGCGCGGTGAGCAACGCGCATTTCAGTCGCGGGGTGATGCTGGCGCTCTTGTTGCGGGCGTTCGGGTCGCCCAACTGGATGATGAACCAGGATCTGTGCGGCGGGTGCCGCGCCTTGAGCGACCGGATCACAGGGCTGGCCATCAGCAAGGGCGAGGACATCGATCATACCCGTTGTGCGCTTATCGTCGGGCGCAACCCGGCAGCGGCCGATCCGCCGCAGTGGCAGGCCCTCAAGCGCGCGCGGGCAAAGGGCGCGCGCATCGTCGTCATCGACCCGGGCGAAACGCCCGCGGCGGCCATCGCGGACGTGTGGCTGCGGCCCCGACCGGGCACCGATGCCGCCATCGGCCTGGCGATGATCCACTGGCTCGTGCAGCACGACCGCTACGACCGCGAGTTTGTCGAACGCTGGTGCCACGGCTTCGATGCGTTGGCCGAGCGGGTGGCTCAGTACCCGGCGGAGCGCGCAGCCGAGCTCACGGGTGTGCCGCGGGAGGACATCGAACGGGCCGCGGAGCTCTATGCCGGCGGCCCCTCCTGCTTCGTGAGCGGGCACGGCATCGACGCCTTCAGCGCCGGGGTTCAGACCTTCCGCGCGTTCCATGCCCTGGTGGCCGTCAGCGGCAACCTGGACCGCAAGGGCGGCAACCGGCGTGCCAAGCGGCCGGCGGGGTTCACCAACTATATCGAGGTGCTGCACAAGCCCGATTTCCGGCTGCCCCTGGAGGTGGAGAAGCGGACCATCGGCGCGGACCGTTTCCCGCTGTGGGCGGGACCCGAGGGCTGGCAGACGGCGTGTCACAATCCCTCGGTGATCCAGGCGGTGCTCACCGGCAAGCCTTATCCGGTGCGCGCCATGTACGTCAGCGGCGTGAACATCGTGATCACCTATCCCGACACGCAGAAGACCCTGGCGGCACTCAAGTCCCTGGACTTTTTCGCGGTGGCCACCCACATGATGAACCCCACCGCGGAATACGCGGACATCGTTCTGCCCAAGACCACCGGGCTGGAGGATGAAGAGGTTTCGCTGGAGGGCTCCGGGCCGTGCCTGAGCCTGATCCAGCCGGTGGTGGAGCCACAGGGGGAGGCGCGCGGCGACTTCCGCATCGCCCGCGACCTGGCCCGGCGGATCGAGGCCCGGGGCGTCGCCGAAGCGCGGCGGTTCATTCCCTGGGAGACCAAGCGCGAGTTCAACGAGTTCCTGCTGGGCGACTGCGGTGTCACCGTGGAGCAGATGCGGGAGAAGGGGTACGCGGACTTTCCGTTTACCTGCGGCGATTTCGAGAAGGCCGGCTTCAAGACCCGTACCGGCAAGGTGGAGCTCTATTCCGAGCGGCTCGCCGAGCTCGGGCTCGACCCTTTGCCCGACTACACGCCCACCCGGGCGGAGCGGGAGACCGACGCGGTGCGCGACGCCTACCCGTTGACGCTGCTCACGGGAGTCCGGGAACGCACCTATCACCACTCACGGTTTCGCGACCAGGGCTGGGCTCGCAAGGTCTCGCCCGACCCCTGGCTGCAACTGCACCCGGAGACGGCCACGCAATACCGGCTGGCCCAGGATGACTGGGTATGGGTGGAGACTGCCGGCGGCCCGGGCCGCTGCCGCCTGAAGGTTCGGGTCACCGAGGGGACCCTGCCGGGCGTGGCGCGGACCGGAATGGGCTGGTGGTACCCGGAGGCTGAAGGCCCCCACCGCGGCGCGCTCGAGGTGAACATCAACGCCGCCATGCGCTATGATGGGCCGTGGGACCCGGTTACGGGATCGGCGGACACGCGCGGAATGCCGTGCCGCATTTCCAAGGTCGATACTCTGTAAGAGAAAGTTCAGAGAAAACTCGGGGCGAAGTTGGGAGGAAGACCCATGTACGACACGATCAGAAAACCGGCCGTGCTGAATGAGCCCGTCGTGGACCCCGCGGCCTGGACCGCGAAGGACTTGGCCGACGACCAAAGCTGGATACACCCGCTGACCGAGGGTGATGTTGCGGACCTCGACGCGGCCGTGGCAAGGGTGGAAGAACGCGGGCTCGACATCATGGACATCACTCGTGACGACTTCGTGCTTCCGACCCTGGGAGACAGGCTCGACGACATCGCCGCCGAAGTCGTCGACGGTCGCGGTCTGGCGCTCATACGCGGCGTGCCGGTGGAGCGTTACAGCCGCTTGCAGTCCGCCATCGCGTTCTGGGGAATCGGCCTTTTCCTCGGCGAGCCCGTGTCCCAGAACTCCAAGGGACACCTCCTCGGCCACGTGGCCGATCTCGGCGGCACGTCCCTCAAGAACCCGAAGCACCGCGGCTATCAGACCCACGACATGCTGCCCTTCCACTGCGATGCCTGCGACGTGGTCGTCCTGATGTGCCTGCATCCGGCCAAGTCCGGCGGCAGCAGCCGGTTTACCAGCACCGTCAACGTCTACAACGAAATGTTGAAACGCCGCCCCGAACTGGTGGCCGAACTGGCCGGCCCCATCTACCGTGACCGGCGCGACGAGATCCCGGAGGGCAAGGATCCGTGGTGGCAGCTCCCGATATTCAACTTCTACGAAGACTATCTGACCGTGAGCGCGGGAGGCACCTACATCCGCTCGGCCCAGCGGTTCGAGCAGTTGCCGCGCCACTCCGAGGCCCTCAAGGAGGCCCTGGCCCTCTTTGCCGGGCTGTGCGACGAGTTGTCGTACGACATGGAGTTCCTGCAGGGAGACGTGCAGATACTGCACAACCACGTCACGGCCCATTCGCGCACGGAGTTCGAGGACTACCCCGAGCCCGAGCGCAGGCGCAACCTGCTGCGTCTGTGGCTCGGCACACCCGAAGGGCGGCCGCTGCCGCCGGCGTACCGCGACCGTTTCGCCCACCTGAACGACGGGGAACGCCCGGCCGGCGGCGTCGTGGTGCCGGGAACCGAGTACAAGGCGCCCCTGTATCCGGAGTAGGGAGCGGGGCAGGGGACTCATGAGTTACTATCGGCTGTCGCTCGAAGTCCACACTAGTAGGGCCGGCAGACGCGGTCGCGTCCGCCCCAGATGTCGATGCCGCCGGCGATGACGTCCCGCGCCTCGAGCGTCAAGGGCTCGTGGGCGGCGACGTAGGGCGCTCCGGGGTAGTTGATGAGCTGGAGCCTGTCATAGGCTCCCACGACCCGGTCCGCCGCGGGCAACTCCACCACCGTGTCCCGGTTGCCGGTGCTGATCACGGCGTCCGCGGCCTTTTCGTAGTAGAGCAGCGGCGCGTCCGCGCCGTCCTTGCCGCCGTACTCGTAGGTCACCAGGACGGTCTTGATGCCGTTCTCCTCGCAGCCGCGCACCGTCAGCATCACCTCGATGAACGCGTTGCCCGAGCCCGTGCGCGTGATCAGGGCGGCGTCGGCGCCCAGCGAAGCGGCCACGCGAACGGCGTTGTGGGCCGCGATCTCCTTTTCGCGGGAGGTCTCGAAGCCGATGCGCTCCAGGATGACCCCCGCGAACCGGAACCGTTGGTCGCGCAGGAGCTCCAGGACCAGGGGCTGGTTCTGCCAGTTCCAGGTGATCGGATGATAGCTGACGGTGCGGATGGTGCCGGGGGTGACGGCGCCGTCGGTGAGTTCGTTGGGGTGGATGACGGTGGATAACGACTCCTGGACCGGGAGGCCGTAGTAGGCCACGTTGGAGGGCTTGTGGTTGGGTTCGGTGAAGCAGCCGATGATGACCACGGCGGACGGGAGATGGTCTGCGCGAGCGTCCGGATCATGGATCTCCACGCCGTCCGGTTCAAGGCCCGTGGTGGTCTCGGCGAGCCGCAACGCCAGGCCGTACTCCGCACGCTGGATGGCCTGATGCGCCTCGTACGCGGACAGTCCGTCCTCCAGGTCCAGGGTCAGCACCAGGTTGACGAGGGAGCTGAACGGGGTCATGTCCCCGCCGGGACCCCACATGTCCAGGATGGCGCTGCGCTGGGCCGTGGTGCCGGTGCGGACGGTGCCCTCGTAGGCGACCGCGGTGACCAGCGCCATGCCCGACAGCCGGTGGGTGCGTCCCTGGCCCACGGGAGCCACCGGCCCCAGGATTCCCGGAAACACCTGTCCGGTCCCGGAGGTCTTGATCCGCGGCTCCACCACGTCGCGAATGCCGGTGACCCGCGCCTTCTCGCCGGGGCGCACCACGTCGAATCTCGCGGAACGTACGCGCGGGTCCTCCCGGGCGAAGGCCGCCAACCCTTCGGCATCCACTTCGAGGACACCGGAGGCATAGCGCGTTTCCCGTCCGAGCCGGATCTCGCGCACGCGGTACTCCGCCAGTTCAAGGCCGCTCATGGCGTCCTCCGGCCGCGGGATTGGCGTGGTTTTCGCGCATCATGGCCGTTTCGCAACCAACCTGGGTACGAGTCGTGCTGCCGCTTGCCGGGCGAGGGGGTTCACGGCCGCGTCAGTGCATGTGCTGACCGCCGTCGACGTTGATGGTCTGGCCGGTCACGAAGTCGCTGTCGTCGGAGGACAGGAAGATGACCGTGCCCACCAGGTCGTCCGGGAACTGATCCCGCTGGAACGCCCGGCTGCGGCGGCGCGCTTCCAGTTGTTGGGGGGTCGTGACGCCCTGCTGGTTGTCGCTCGATATGGTGAGGCCGGGAGTGATGGCGTTGACGCAGATGTTGTCGGACCCGATCTCGCGCGCCAGCGCCCGGGTGAACCCCAGCACGCCGGCCTTGGACGAGACGTAGTGAAGGAACATCGGCGTCCCGCCCAGGATGGTTCCCGAGGAGATGTTGATGATCTTGCCCTTGCCCTGCTCCTTCATGGCCGGATAGACCGCCTGCACGCAGAGGAACAGACCCTTGACGTTCACCGCCATGACCCGGTCCCACTCGTCCTCGGGGATCTCCATGAAGGACTTCTTCGTGAGTGCCGTGTACAGGCCCGCGTTGTTCACCAGCACGTCGATGCGCCCGTAGGCCTTCAGCACCGCGTCGGCCATTTCGCGGGTCTTTTCCCGCGAGGTGACATCCACCGCCACGGGCAGCGCCTCGCCGCCGTCCTTTTTGATCTCCTCCGCCACCTGCGTGGCGGCCTCCACCTGGATGTCGGCCACGGCGACCTTGGCGCCTTCCCGCGCCAGTCCCCTGGAGTAGGCACGGCCGATGCCGATGCCGCCGCCCGTAACGATCGCGACCTTCCCGTCCAAACGCATGATAGAAACCTCCTTTACCGGTACCCGGTGGCCGCCCGCCGGCCGTGCCCGGACGTCCGTTACCGTTTCGGCACCAGGATCTGCTTCAGTCTGGCCTTCAGTTCGGAGTCGAGCTCGAAGAACTCGTTGACTGCCTGAGCGACCCGGGTGCCGGGAATGGGATTGATGATGAGCTTGGCCTTCTTCGCCTCGGCCAGCAGTTCGGGGTCCTGGAAGGTGTCCGCGAAGGCCTTGCGCAAGAGCTCCACGCGGTCTTTGGGCGTGCCCGGGGGCAGCGAGAAGCCCCGAAGGATCTCGTGCGCGTTGCGCCCCACCACGCCCGCAAACTGGCGCTGTTCCTCGGTCTTGGCCAGTTCGATGATGTTGGGCACGTCGGGGAGCCTGGGGTGTCTGCCGACCCCCACCTGCACCACGAAGTTCAGTTCCCCAGGGATTTTCTCCGGCCAGTACGAGAGGATGACGTCAGGACTCCAGCAACCGCCGAAGACCTCCCGCTTCTCGATGGCCAAACGGACCCTGGCGGCTCCGCCGTATCCCTCCACCAGCTTGAGCGGCGCCCCGGTGATGGAGCCCACCAGCCTGGGGATGTCCGAGATGGAGCTCCCGGGCCCCATGCCGCCCAGCTTGAGCGGCTGCTTCGCCGCAAGCCACTGGTCCATGCTGGTGATGCCGCTGTCCTTGGCCACGACGCACGCCGTGTAGCTGGGCTTCGGCACGGTGATCCATTCGAACTTCCGGGCGTCGAACCGGACCCTTTTGTTCTCCAGGACCTGCTGCAGCACCAGCGTTCCCACCCAGTGGCCGATGGTGAGGCCGTCCGGCCTGGCCTTGTTGTACATGTAGTTGGCCGCGATAAGGTTGCCGGCCCCGGTCATGCTGGTGACCAGGGTCCTCGGGGCTCCCGGGATGTGCTTGCCGATGTGCCGGCCCACGAGCCGTGCGTAGGCATCGAAACCGCCGCCCGGAGCGGAGCCGACGATGATGCGCACCGTCTTGCCCTTGTAGAAGTCCTCGGCCGAAGCCGCGGTTGCGGTCATGGCTATGAGAGCGATGCCGAGGGCGGTTCGGAGCACGGAAACACGATTCGGTCTCATGGTCTTTCCTCCTTTTTGGGAGCGCCGGTTCCCAGGCCGGCGTCTTCGGTTGGTCAGGCATCACAAGCCGGCAGTGCACGGTTTCCGCCAAGAGAAGCTCAAGGGTACGAATTCGCTGCGGTCCTGGCAACAGGCGATGATCTCAGGCGGCCCGCGGTCCTTTCGAGCGCACTGCCGTGGAAACAGACCGTCCGCCTCACCCTCTTCTAGTACGAAACCCGCCGTTCGCCAATATGCCGCTCAGAGCCATTCCACCGCCTTGAGGGCGACCTCCATGATCCGCTCCTCGGCCTGCAGGAACGACGGGTCGCGGAATCCCAGCTTGCCGGTGAGGCATTCATCCGAGACCGCCAGGATGGCGCCGGCCCGGGCGTTCCTGACTTGCGCCACCGTCAGAAACGCGGAGGTCACCATGTCGATGGCCGTAATCCGCCGGCTCTCCAGCTCGGCCAGGAGCTCCGGGGTCTCCCGGAACAGCGCGTCGGTGGTGAACACCTGGCCGCGGTGCACCGGCGCCCCGAGGCTGTCCGCGGCCCGCGCGAGGGCGTCCACCACCCGCGGGTGGGCAAGGGTGGCGAAATCTTCCGGTACGTAGCGGGGGCTGGCGCCGTCGCCCCGGACCGCACCGGTGGCGATGACGATGTCTCCCAGCTTCACCGTCTCCTGGAGCGACCCGCAGCTTCCCACCCGCACCAGCGTCTCCACGCCCCCGGCGCACAGCAGCTCCGTGGTGATGGCGGCGTCCGGGGAGTAGCGCCCGCCGTTGCCCACGGTGACCCGTTGAGCACCCAGGGCACCGGTGTGCATCTCGTAGCCCTGGAAGGCGAGGGTTCGGCGGGGGTTCTCCAGCGCGCACCGCAGCTTCGCGGCCCGATCGCGGGGACCGGGAAGCAGCGCGACTTTCCCGAGGGCGCCGGGCTTGACCCCCAGCCTGGACAGCATCTTCTCCGCGGTGAAGTGGGCCTCGCTTCTCATGGCGTCCCGCCGGCGACCTCGGCCGGCACGTCCACGCCGCGGCCCAGCCGCAGGAGGATCAACCGGAACGCGGCCACGTCCCGGTTCAGGCCACGCCTCACGGCCTCCGTGTAGATCCGCGCCTGGTGACGGTAGTCGTGCATGACTCCGGGGATCTCCCCGTCGGTCACCTGGTCCGTCTTGTAGTCGGCCACGTAGATCCGTCCCTGCCGCTCGTAGACCACGTCGATGCGGCCCTCCATGATCTGACCGTCCCACGGCAGGACAAAGGGCATCTCCCGGCCCAGGATGCGGGCGTCCCGCAACTCCTCGTAGACCGGGGAGTCCGTCAGAGTGGCCCAGATGGCTTTCAGTTCCCGGACCACCACCCGGTGCTGCGCCGCCGGCAGCTCCGGGGCATGCCGGGCGATGGCTCCGTCGAGATCCTCCTCGATCCGTGTGGTCCGGAAATCCCAGTGCTCGAGCGCCTGGTGGGCGAGCGACCCAAGAAAGAGCGCGGTGTCGCGTTCGAGGCCGCGGGCGCGGGGCCGGGCCTCGGCCGCCTCCCCCGCGTCCTTGAACCGGGTGGGCGCCAGGAAGAGCGGGGTCTGGCCGCGGGCTTCGTAGTCGCTGCGCCGGCGGGCCCACAGGTCTTCGTACCATGACCAGTCCGTGGTGTCCGGCGGCGGTGCCGGCAGGCCGTCGCCGTGTTCATCCGCCCCCGGATCCTCCTCCGCCACCTCTACCGCCATCTCGCCCGTGCCGCAGGCCACCGCGGGCGGGACCGCCTGGGCGAGGGCGCCGCCCGTTGCCTCGTCGATCATGGAGACCATGCTGTCCCTGTGCTGCTGTCCTCGTTGGGCAAAGGAAATGATGAGTTGTTGACGAGGCCGGGTCATGGCCACGTACAGCAGCCGGCGCTGCTCGTAGGCCTCCCGCTCGCGTCGTTTCGCCTGGAGAAAGACGCCGGGCAGGCTCCACAGGTCGTCGATGTGGACTCCCACGAGACCCGTGGCCCAATCCTGGCGGACTTCGGCCGGCGGCCCCGTTCGGTTGTTCACCCCGGCCAGGGCGTCCACCAGCACCACCACGGGAAACTCAAGGCCCTTGGCCCGGTGAATGCTCATGATCCTTACCGCGTCCAGGGTTTCCTCCTCCAGGACGTTCTCGGACTCGTTTTCTTCTTCCCGGACCCGGCGTTCCAGCTCGGCCACCACGTCCTTGAGCGTGCCGCTGCCGTTGGCGCCTGCCTCCTCGGCAACCACGCGCACCTTCTCCAGGTTGGCGACGGCCTGCTGGCCCGATCTCCTGCTCGCGGCCAGCACCGACAGCGGCAGTTCCTTGAAGACTCGCTCCACCGCTTTGCCCGCTTCCAGGAAGCGCACTTCGCGGTGCAGCCGGAAGAGGCGCTGGTAGAGGTCCATCACGCCGCGGGGCAGGTCCACCCACTGGGGGCCCGCCACCAGGCGGTAGTCCAGCAGGTGTTGGCGGCTGAGCGCGAAGACCTCGGCGTCGTCGTACCCGCCCACGGGCGAGCGGAGCACCCCCACCAGCGCCAGCCGGTCGTGGGGGTTGTCCACGGTCCGGAGCAGGTTGACGGCGTCGATGACCTCCTGGGCGGCGTAGAAATCCCGCTCGCCTTCCACCACGTAACCGATGCCGTGTCCGCGCAGCGCTTCCAGGTAGACCTGTACGTTGCTCAGGGCGCGCATGAGCAAGGCCACGTGACCGGGCCTTACCCGCACGCGGTTTCCGTCCCGGTCCTGGAAGGAGGCGTGTCCCAGTACTTCCTCTTGCAGCCAGCGGGCCAATGATTGCGCTTCGAGCCGGCGCGCTCCCTCCGCATTGGGAGTCCCGTCCGAGCCGGTCACCCGGCGCACGCGCACCCTTCGACTCCGCTCCGCGGGCGCTCCGCCACGCTCAGGGTGAGCGGGTTGTTCGCCGGCGCGGTCGAGGCCGGGCTGGAGGGCGATGTACTCGGGCTGAAGGCCGGGCTCTTCCCGGATCAGGCGCTCGAAGACGCCGTTGACGACGTCCAGGATCCGGGCGTCGCTTCGGAAGTTGGCGGTCAGCCGGTACTCGACGCCGTTCTGGGCCTGGATCACTTCCTTGACCACCTGCAGGTAGGCCGCGATGTCGGCGCCGCGGAACCCGTAGATGGATTGCTTGGGATCCCCCACCACGAACAGCTTGCCGGGGGCGAGGCGGATGTTGCGCCAGTTCGCGGCCCGCCCGGAGCGTTCCTCGCACAGCCACAGGAGGATCTCGTACTGCAGCGGGTCGGTGTCCTGGAACTCGTCCACCAGGATGGCCTTGAAGCGCGCCTTCAACTCCTCCCTAATCTGCGGATGGTCGCGCAGCAGGTCCCGCGCCCGCGCCAGCAGTCCGTCGAAGGTCACCAGGCCATTGCGGGCAAAGCTCTCGCGGCACTGCCGGGCGAACGGCGCCAGGAGGGCGCACAGCCGGTCGATCTCCACGGGGTCCACCTGGGCGAGGAGCCGCGCGTCGGTCACGAGGTCCCGTGCGCGTCCGCCATCCTCCCGGCTCCAGTCCGCCGGCGGGGTTGAGCCCCACAGGAGGTTCAACTCTTCGTCATCGAACCTGGCGCCGGGGGCGCGAGCGGCCTGGATCACCTTCCGCGCCACCGCCACCGCCCGCTCGAATTTCCGTTGCTTTGGATGCCGGCGGATGAGGTCCGTAGCGGCATCCTCCAGTCCGCGCAGCCACTGTCCAAGGACACCGGCCGGATCACCCGGTCCGCCCGGGCGCAGGAGCCCGTCCAGGTCCACGTCCTCGGCGCAAAGGGCCAGCGCCAGCTCGCCGAGCCGGTCCAACGAAAAGCGGGCGAGGATATCTTTCCAATCCGCGGTCCTGGGCCCCGTGCCCGACAGCTCTTCGTCGAGCCATAAACCCCAATCGACGTCGAACTGTCTTTTCCGCAGGCTGCCGTCGTCTTCCCGAAACTGCGGGTCCAGTCCGGTCTCCAGCGGATAGAGCCTGAGCAGCGAGGCGGCAAAGCTGTGGATGGTGCCGATCTGGGCTCGCTCGAGCTGTTGCAGCGCTTCCCCGGCGCGGCCGTGGACGTTGTCCGCGGTGATGGGACAGCGCTCGCGAAGGGCGTCGATCGCCGCGGTTTCCGCCTCTTCCGCCGCGGGTCCGCCGGCCCGGCGCCCGGCCAGCACTTCCAGGCGGTCCCGCAAGCGCGCCTTCATCTCGTTGGCGGCCTTGTTGGTAAAGGTGAGGGCCACGAACTCCGTCATCTTCACCGGATCCGACGGGCGCATCAGCAGGTTCACGCACCGCTCCACCAGCAGGGTGGTCTTGCCGGTGCCCGCGCCCGCGGTCACCACCACGTTGCGGTCGAAGGTCGTGGTGGCCTGCCGGCGTTCCAGGTCATCTGCGGGCGGGGGAATCATCAGGGCTCAGGTCTTCGTTACGGGCTTTTGCTTGCGCATCTGCGCCAACCCCTCCGCGGCCGGATGCCGCCCGGCGCGGACGGAGGAGGGGAAATGGTCCTTGCGGCAGATCTCCGATACCTCGCAATAACGGCAATATCCGCCGGGCATGATGAAGAATTCCCCGGACCGGATGCCCCGCAGGAGTCGCGCCACCGCGTCGCGGACAAGTTCGCCGGAAGATTCCCGCATGACTTGTCCCGGGAATCCGCGGGAGGCCAGCGGACCGTCCTTCCAGCGGCCGGCGAGAAAGTACCAGGCCGCTTCGACGGTCGGGGGCGTGGCGGGATCTCGGGCGCTCGCGTATTCGGCGGCGAGCAGGACATAGAGGGGGAGTTGCAGCTTCTGTCCCCGAATCGCCGCGAGCAACGGATCCCTGTCCTCGGGATTGGGTCCCTTGCCGGTCTTGTACTTGTAGTCGATGACCCGGTAGCGACGGTCCCGGTCATCGTGATCGACACGGTCCAGGCGGCCGTGAACCGTGAGGTCCCGGAGATCGCCGGGCCAGTCCGCGCCGAGTTGTGCGGTCAGCTCCTGTTCGAACTCCACGGGACGGAAGCCTGATCGCGCCATCTCGTCCCGGTCCGCTCGGACCGCCTGCCGCAGCATGCCGGCGAGCTCTTCCTTGGCCGCTTCCCACGCCGCGGGGTAGCCCGTGGGACAGGTTTCCTCGAAGTCGGACAGGACCTCGGCCGCGGCGCTGTCGAGCCATGCGCTCCAACCGTCCGCCCAGGCGCGCTCGGCGTCCTGGTAGAACCGTTGCAGGATCTCGTGACAAATCCGCCCCCATTCCAGGGCCTGGACCGGCGCCGCCGCCTCCGGGCGCTCCAGCCGTTCCAGCCGGAGCACACGGCGGGCGAAGTACTGGAAAGGGCAGCGACCGTAGGCTTCCAGCGTGGTGGGAGAGACGCCGCGGTCCAGGAACTCGTTCCACACGTCTTCCAGGGGACCGGTGATGCCGTCCAGCGACCCCGGCATCCCGGCGCCGTCCTCCAGCGCGCGGACGGCCGCGGCGCTCCTTTCGAAACCTTCCACGGAGACGCCGCTCATGCGCACCAGCGGGGCCGGGTCCTGACCGCCCAGCGCCCGCCGCACCGCCATCTCTTCCGGCAGAAGCCACCGGGGGTCGTCGAACGGAGGCAGGTGCTGCTTGCCGAGGACGCCTTTCGGAATTTGGAAGGTGTCCATGCCGTGTCCGTCCTCGCCGGACACGGCATCCACCTCGCGGAGGTACCAGGACGGGGCCAGCGGGCGGGCGGCCGCGTCCGAGCGTTGGTAGCTGCAATAGAGGCGGTCGGAGACCGAGCCCGAGAGCAGGGCGAACAGCAGCCGCTCCTCGTCGTAGCCCGCCAGCTTCGGCGAGGTCTTGTAGCCCAGGTCCGTCTCCAGGACGCGCCGTTCGTGGTCCCGCAGGAACGGGTCCTCGCGGATGGTGCGCGGGAACGTGCCCTCGTTCATGCCCACGAGGAAGAGCGCCTGGAAGGGGATGCCGCGGGCCGAGCCGGCGTCCATGACCTGGACACCCTGCACGACTTCCCGCGACAGCGGCGCCGAGGCCCGGTCCAGGCTTTTGCGCAGGGCCTGGGCGAACGACTCGGGTGAGACCTTCGGTGTTATCGTGTGCAGCGCGGCCAGCCCGGAGAAGGTCTCGTCGATGGCCCGGGTCACCGCGTCCGCGGCTTCGTCCCGGCCGGGGTTGAGGAACCGGTCGATGAGGGCGCGCCAGCGGGTGCTCAGGTCCGACCATGTGCTCTCTTGGGGCAGGCCGCTCAGATGCTCGTGCAAGGCGTTGACGGTTTTCAGCAGCGCGGCGATCTGCTCCGGCCAGATGCGCAGCGGGCGGCCCTCTTCCTCATCCATGAGGCTCAGGTTGAGACCCTGGTCCAGATAGCGCTCAAGGCGGCGCCATTCGGCCATGCCCCGGGTGATGCGCAACGCCCGGGTGGCGACATCCCAGAGATCCGGCCTGGGGTCGATGGCCGGGCCGAGGACAACCTGAAAGTTGAAGTCGTGGGATGACACGAGGTCGATGACGCCGGCCCGCGGGTAGTCGTGGACCGGCAGGTCCAGCAGGGTCAGCACCGCCCTGACGCGATTGAAGCGGCGCAACGGCTCGCTGGCCGGGGTGTGGAAGGGGATGCCGTGCTCCGGAAAGATCTCCTGGATCCACGGCAGCCAGGCGTCCAGCGCCCGCGCCACCACCCCCACGCGTTGGAACTCGAACCCTTTCTCCTCCACGAGCCGGAGCACGTTCTTGGCCACCGTGAGGACCTCGTCCCGGGGTCCCGCGCAACTGATGATCTCGCAGCGGGGAGACCGGCCTGGGGCCGGGCGCGGCGCCGGGTTGCGGCCGCCCGGAGAGGCGTCGGGGTTCGCGTGCAGCAGGTCCACCACCTCGTCCGCCCCGGCGAGACCCCGGAGGTAACGGTCGTAGAAGTCCTGGGCGAAGAGCCAGTGCGGATGCCCTTGGACGAGGGGATAGAACAGGGTCACAGGGTAGTTGCCGGCAAGGCTCCGAAAGAGCTCCAACTGGCTCTGGGTCAGGTCGTAGAAGCCGTAGTAGTAGATGCGTTCGAACTGCCCGAGATAGGCCGAGGCCGGCGCATGCCGCGCCACCGTCGCATCGAGGTCCTGGTGGTCCTGAGCCTGCCACTCCGGGAAGCGGCGCCTCACTTCCCGGTACAACGCGAAGAGATCGCCCAGCGCTTCCCGGTTCCGGTTGCGGAAGAGTCCCTCCCGCAGCGCCTCCAGAGCGGCCTCGGGATCCACCGTGGCATCCTTCAGGTCCCGCAGGCTTTGCCACAGGGCCGAGCAGGCGCCGTCGTTCTCCATCATGCGGGCGAACCGTCCACCGGCCGGGATCACACGCTTCAGGGCCTCCTCCATGAACGTCTGGTCCCGCAGTGTCGGTTCCGCCGGGCCGTGCGCTTCGTGGAACAGGTTCATGCTGAGTTGGAAGAAGGTGAGGACGTGGAAGTTCAGCAGGTTGAGGCCCCGCTCCTGGGCCAGCAGGACCTTCATCCGGCGGCGCAGCGTCTCCGAGGGCGCCACCAGCAGGAGCCGGGCCAGCGGGTCCTGCTCCCGCCGCGCCCGGATCTCCTCCGCCAGGGCGTCTTCGAGTTGAGGATGATAGGGACCGAGAAAGATCTTCATGGAGCAGCCGGGATCAGGTCCAAGCCTGTCCTGAGCCCTTGGCCAAGCTCGGGACGGGCTTGTCGAAGGGCATCTCGAACAACCTGAGCCTCCCACGACTTTGGCAGACCCGGCACGCGTTGCCAAGGTCAACCCGGCGCTGCTAATGTCGGCTGCGTGAGAGTCCATTTTCTCGGCTCCGGGGACGCCTTCGGCAGCGGCGGCAGAAACCACACCGCCTATCTGTTGGAAGACCGCTCGCACCTGTATCTCCTCGACTGCGGTCCATCGACGCTGCCGGCTTTCAAGCGCGCCGGTCTGGACCCGGCGGACCTGGATGCGGTCGTCCTCAGCCACCTCCACGGCGACCACTTCGGCGGCCTGCCCTTCTTCTTCATCCACTACCTGTACAACCGGCCCCGGAGCCGTCCGCTGGAGGTGGCCGGGCCCACGGGAACAGAGGAGCGCGTACGCGATCTCATGAGGCTCATGTACGGCGAGAAGGAGCTGCCCTTCGTCGCTTTTTCGGTGTTGGAGCCGGATACCGCCACCCCAGTGGCCGGGGCCGAGGTGCGGGCCTTCCGGGTCCCGCACCAGACCGATGCCGTCTCCCTCGGGCTGAGGGTCACGGTCAGCGGGCGCACCGTGCTCTTCTCCGGTGATTCGAGTTGGACGGACCAGTTCATCACCCACAGCCGGGACGCCGACCTGTTCATCTGCGAGTGCTGCCATTACGACCTCCCGTCCCCCTCGCACATGAACTATGCGGAGATCGCCGCACACCGGGAGCGCCTGGCGTGCAAACGGCTGATCCTGACGCACATGGGAGAGGAGATGCTGGCCCGGCGCCACACGCTGCCGGTCCGCACCGCGGAGGACGGACTGGTGGTGGAGCTATGAGCATTGCGTCCAGGCGACGGCCGGCTCGCGCAGGCCAGCTCGAACACCGGCAGCTTGATGTCGGTTGCATCCAGGCCAGGGCCGGCCCGCGCGGACGTTGCCCGGCGCCGCAAATGCGGAACTGCGGCGTCCGGGCCTGGGGCGGCGGCAACTTGACTTCCCGGCGAGCGTCTCCTACAAACCCGCCATGCCTAGAGTCACTTTCATGCCACTGGGGCAGAGCTTCGAGGTCGAGGACGGCACCACCATCCTGGTGGCGGCGATTCGCAACGGCGTCAAGCTTCGCCACGACTGCACCGAAGCCATCTGCGGCACCGACAAGGTGAGGATCCTGGCCGGAGAGAACAACCTGAGCCCCATGGACGACAACGAGGAGTTGACGCTGTCCATGCTCGATTCTGATCCTGCCGACCGTCTGGGATGCGTTGCCAAGCTGATCGGCGACGTGATCGTGGAGATTCCCGCGGAATGATGGCCGCCCCTTTCCCGTAGCGACTACCCTACACGTCCCATCCCCGATGCAGTCGTAGCACTTGGTGTCTTGGAGCCGGGCGTTCAGAAACCCGAAATCGAGCGGTTGACGGCGGGAGGAGTATCGCTTGAGCGTCCACTTGGCATTTTCATGCTGAATCACCGACATCCTGAAAAAGCGCGTCGCGGAAGTAGTCCAGCACCACGTGCCCCTCTTCGTAATAGCGCACAATGTCTCTAAAGGTTGCGTTGCTACCCTCTCCGTGCGCTACGCTGTTCCGGTCGGTCAGGATGCTGCTGTACAGTGACTCGGCTACCGGATTCGCGACTAGTTGTCGCCTGAACTCGTCCTTGTGAGAAGGCCCGAATCGAGCGAGCAACTCCGTGATATCCCCGAGTCGCAAGCTGCGAGGCGCTCTCCTGGCATAGCTGTCAATGTATTCCTTGATTGATCCATCTGACACGGAAGAACAGCGTCGCAATATCAAATCCCGGATTTTCCTTTCGAACTCTGCGCAGATGAGAATCAGCAACGATTGCGTCAACAGGTTCTCGATCTCCGATCTCTCATCGGCAGCCGCCATTGCCGAAAGGTGCCCTCGACAACGAGCTAGCGAATCATCGATCCGTTCGATATGCATATGGACCGCGACTACCTAGTCATCGAAAAGCTGTTCGGACGCTTGGCGAAGCCGGCGGTGCACGACTTCCATGTCCGTCGTCCCACTTCGCGTGTTGCGGTCGAAGTCATCATTATTACGAACCAGATTCTCGTAGCGCTGCCGTACGTTCCCTGGCCTGTCGTCCAGATGATTGGAAAAGGCATGCATGACCGCGTCGAACACCGCGGCGTTCAACCCGTTGCGCACGTGAAACGGCTTTTCCCCAAGGTCCGTCACCACGGCTTCGCAGGTCCGCTCGAACAGGGCGCGACTGCCCTGTAACCGTTGCTTCGATGCCTCCCTGTTCTTTTGCATGAATTTCGAGAGGAACTCCTTCATGGGCTTCTTGTAGGCAGTCGAATCCCGCATCGACAGGAACCGCAGGATCAGCTCGACGTCTCTCCTCCGGGTGTCCGGTTGCTGCTTGCCAAGTATCTTCCGCCAAATCGTAAGTTCATTGATTTCATCCAGGAACCTCGAGAACCTCCCATAGTAGATGCTGTTACGAATTTCCTGATTCGCAAGCAACGTGCCACCGGTATTGAGCCGTTCGAAGATGTGATACATGCTCGTATCGTCCTCCGGATCAAGCTGCTGCACGATAAACGCCCGGAGTACTGCGTTCTTTAATCCTCGTTGGTCTTCCTCCGAGAGGTCGTCGAAGCTTCTGTCGTGAAACCGACTGTTCTGATTCAACCCCTTCAACCGGAAAACTACGCGCTTTCCACCCTTGGAGGGCCCATAATATCCGTCGAAATAGTAGAAAATGCTTTTCAACCGCTGTTGTCCGTCGATGACGAGGTATTTCCGGCTCTTTCTTTCGCTGTACAGGAACACGGCCGGAACCGGCAAGCCTACGAGAAAGGACTCGATGAGCTTGCTGGCCTGGGGCTGTTTCCAGACGAACCGTCGCTGAAACTCGGGAACTACGATGTCCTTTGCCTGCCATTTCTGATGCAGCACCTCCAGAGTGAAATCGGCAGGATAGGTCGTGATCTGATAGTCTGGCGGGGCACCTTCGTAGTCCTCCTCCTCGGACCCTATCGGCTCCATTTCCAGGTCGTCGGTGCTCTGGTCGTTGGTGGACATCTTGTCTCTCCTTATCGGGGAGGGAACGGCGTTACCGCTGCGTTCCCGGCACGAACCTTACACATGGTCATTCTCCACCGCGCCGGCAACGATACGTGCTCCTGCTGCGTCTTCCCGCTAGTGAACAATCTCAATGGAGGCGAGGTAGCGGCGCACCGAGGCCAGCGCCTCGCGCTGAGGTGGTCCCGGTTCATAGGACAGGATAGTGGCCGAAGTAAGGTGTATTCCAAAGTCGATCATGCCACCAGACTCCTGATTATCACGCCTTGCTGTTGTGATCAAGCGGTGGAGGGCAGGACGCCCGCCAGTGTACGTCAAGAAAGTGAGGATTGGGGGAGGGGGTTATGGAAGGTACACTGAGGGCAGGTATTTGGCGGGATTTCTGATAGGTACTATATTTTACAGAAAGGAGGGGCGGGGCAACTTGACTTCCCGGCGAGCGTCTCCTACAACCCGCCATGCCTAGAGTCACTTTCATGCCACTGGGGCAGAGTTTCGAGGTCGAGGACGGCACCACCATCCTGGTGGCGGCGATTCGCAACGGCGTCAAACTTCGCCACGACTGCACCGAGGCCATCTGCGGCACCGACAAGGTGAGGATCCTGGCCGGAGAGAACAACCTGAGCCCCATGGACGACAACGAGGAGTTGACGCTGTCCATGCTCGATTCGGATCCTGCCGACCGTCTGGGATGTGTTGCCAAGCTGATCGGCGACGTGATCGTGGAGATTCCCGCGGAGTAGTTTCCCACGTTGACCGGATACGCGCGTCATCAGGCCGCTGACGTCGGGCCTTATTGTCGAACCCATCAAGCCGGAGGCCCAAAATGAGCAGAGTCAAGGAAGCGCTCGACCGGAAGGGAACCCTGGTCATGCCCGGGGTTTACGATGCCCTGAGCGCTCGCATCGCCGAACGCACCGGCTTCGACGTCATATTCACCACCGGCTATGGTATCTCGGCGACGCTTCTGGGGGAGCCCGACTTCGGCATCCTCACGCAGACCGAAATGCTGAGCACCATCTACCGCATCTGCGGCGCGGTGCCGACGCCGGTCATCGTGGACTCGGACACCGGTTACGGCAACGCGGTGAACGTGGTCCGCACCGTCACCGAGCTGCTACGGGCGGGAGCGGCGGGCATGTTCCTGGAGGACCAGGTCTGGCCCAAGCGCTGCGGTCACATGAGGGGTAAGCAGGTGGTGTCCCTGGACGAGTACCTCAAGAAGCTCAACGCCGCGGTGGCGGCGAAGGGGGACGGAGACCTCTTCATCGTGGCCCGGACCGACGCGCGCCAGGCCCTCGGCCTCGACGAGGCCATCCGGCGCGGCAACGCCTTCAAGGAGAACGGCGCCGACGCCGTGTTCATCGAGGCGCCGGAGAGCCGCGAGGAGATGCAGGAGATCGCCCGCAACGTTCCGGGGCCGCTGGTGGCCAACATGATCGAGCGGGGGACCACGCCGCTGATGACGCCGGCGGAGCTCGGGGAGCTTGGTTTCGCACTCATCGTCTGGCCCGTGGGTCCGCTCTACTCCGCGGCCATGGCGCTCAAGAACTACTACTCCAACCTCAGGGAGCAGGGCACGGGGGAGGCCCTCATGGACCGGCTGCTGCCGTTCGACGAGTTTCACGAGATCGTGGGGCTGGAGGAGAAGTACGCTCTGGACGAGAAGTACCGGCCATGAGGCTCTTCCTTGGCGGTAGCGGGGTCATGGCCCCGTCGGGCAGGTCGAACAGCAGTCGCCGGACCTCCCGCAAGTCGGCGCGGAGGTTCAGATTGGCAATCTGTCTCATGAGGTCCCCCATGAGCTCGGCGTCTACCTTGACTCCATTGCGGTAGATCTGAAAGTAGGCCTTCCCCTCCCGGACGCCGACCTTGGCGTGCTGGTAGATGACCCGCACGGGCGTGTCTTTCGGCACCCGTGGATACAGGAAGGCGATGTCCTCGGGGTACAGCCGGATGCAACCGTGGGTCACCCGGCGGCCGATGGCCCACGGGTTGTTGGTGCCGTGGATGCCGTAGGTGGTGTGGGACAACCGCATCCAGTACTTCCCCAACGGGTTGTCCGGCCCCGGAGGGACGATCTTGCGCGGATGTTCCATCTCCGCCTGGATCGCGACCGGCACGTACCACACCGGGTTCGTGCGCTTCTGACCGATACGATAGCTTCCCGCCGGCGTCTCCTGACCTTCCACGCCCACCCCCAACGGGAAGGTCATGACCCTGGAGCCGGGCAGGTAGTAGTACAGCCTCATCTCGGGAATGTTCAGGACCAGTCCCTCTCGCGGCGCCTCCGGGAGAATCCAGCGGGTGGGGAGGGTGACCCGCGTGCCCTTGCCCGGGAGCCAGGGATCCACACCGGGATTGGCCCGTTTCAACTCCTGATAGCCAAGGTGATTCAGGCGGGCGATGTCGAGGAGGGTGTCCTCGAATTCGGCGACGTGTATCGCGGGGCTTCCGATGATGGTGGAATCGAGACTCCGGTCCGCGTCGCCTTCCAGGGACTCGCGATACTCGAAGACGGTGGCGCCGGGCTTCCAGGCACTCCCCATGGACGGCAGGGCGAAGGCCGCCATCCCACAGACCATCAACACAGCGCCAAACGTTAACCTCATGCGACCGTCTCCATCATCTCGGTACCCCGGCCTGCGCGACACCGGCAGCGCCGGTTGGGTGAACCCGTTTGGAATCGACCCGGTTTGACTCGCTTCGACTCGGTGACTCGGTTGAAATTTCTCAAACCGGATTATAACATCTTTTCCCCAAACAGTTCAGGAAGGACCGCAAAAATGCCTTTCGTAGCCGCGTTGGCCGCCAGCCACGCACCCAACATGCTGCTCGAGCCGGGCGCCGAGTGGGAAGATTTCATGACGCTGCACTACCGCATGGCGCCGCAGGCGGCCGGCGTCAGGCCGTCTCTGGAGGTGCAGCAAAAGTTGCGGCAGGACGCGGAGAATGCCCTTGCCGTGCTTCGCTCCGACCTGGAAGCCGCCAGGCCCGACGTGCTGATCGTGGTCGCCAACGATCAGTTCGTGAACTTTTTCTTCGACAACATACCGACCTTTTTCGTTACGCTGGCGGACGAGGTCGACGGCCGGTTCACCCGGCACAAGTTCCACTACCGGAACCACCCGGAACTGGGCCGGGCGATCCTCCGGGCCGGGGTCGCCGCCGGGCTGGACCTGTCCTTCGGCGAGGACATCGAGCTTCAACATACTCAGATGGTGCCGCTGCATTTTCTGCTGCCGGAGCCGGAGATCCCCATCCTGCCCATCTTCGTCAACACCTGGATCGATCCGTTACCGACTCCGGCCCGGTGCCATGCGCTGGGGAACCTCATACGGCAGGTGGCGGACGCCGCCGCCGACCGGGTGGCCATGCTCGCCACCGGCGGACTGTCGCACTTCCCCGGGTCCCCCCGGATCGGTGAGATCGATACCAGCTTCGATGAAGGGCTGCTCCGGCAGATGCGCACGGGCCAGGGCGCCGCGTTGGCCGGCCTGACCCTCGACCAGTTGCGGCAGTCGGGGAACTCCGAGTTTCTGAACTGGATGGTCACGATCGGGGCCGTGGGCGATACTCCGGCCGCTGAGACCTTCTACATGCCCGACCACGTGGCCACCGGTTGGGGGTTCGCGAGTTGGAGAATTTGACGCGCCGGTGTGGAAGGGCGCGCCGATGGCACGAGCACGGGTCTACGGGAGCATCCCATGAGCCGCTACCACCTGAACCGTTTCCTGTTTGACCTGAAGATGAAACCGGATACCCTGAGCCGGGCACTCGTTGACCTGGACGGGGCCTTGTCCGGCTATGACCTCAGCGCGGAGGAGATCGCGGCCATCAAGACACGGGACCCGCGGCAGTTGCGGCCGCTGGGTGCCCACGGGATGTTGTCGCTTTACCTGATGCGGCTGGACTCGGAGTTCGAGGGCAACGTTTATTGGACGCAGAAGTGAAGGCGGATGTCCGCCGGGGCGCCGCCTTCGGGTGAGCCCGGCGCATCCCGCACGGGGAGCCTTGGATGGATTTGGGATTGACGGGCAAGGTGGCGCTGGTGGGCGGCGCCAGTCAGGGAATGGGGCGGGCCATCGCCGCGGGTTTCGCGCGGGAAGGCGCGAAGGTGAGTATCTGCGCCAGAGGCGGTGAAGCGTTGGAACGGGCCGCGGACGAGATTCGCACGGCCACGGGCGGAGACGTCCTCGCCACGGTGGCGGACATGTCCAGGTACGACGATATCCGGAACTTCGTGGCCAAGAGCGTCGAGGCCTTCGGACGGGTGGACGTGGTGGTGAACAATGCCGGCGGGCCTCCGTTCGGCGCGTTCGACGGGTTGAGCGAAGAGGACTGGACCGCGGCGTACAGCCTGAGTCTCATGGGTACGGTAAGGCTCACGCGCGAAGCGGTGCCCCACATGAAGGAGGTCGGTGCGGGACGCATCATCAACATCACCTCCTACGGCATCAAGGAGCCCATCGCGGGACTGATCCTGTCGAACACTTTCCGCACGGGTGTGGTGGGCTGGGCCAAGACGCTCTCCCGTGAGTTGGCGCCCGACAACATCCTCATCAACACGGTGCTGCCCGGACGCATCGACACGGAGCGCCATCACAACCTCAACGTGGCCCGGGCCAAGCGGCTCAACCTGCCCCTGGAAGAAGTTCAGGAGCAGAGCAAGGCCGAGATTGCTCTGGGCCGTTTCGGGCAGTCCGAGGAAGTTGCGGATTTGGTGGTCTTTCTCGGCTCCGACCGTGCGAGCTACATCACCGGAACGACGCTCCTGATCGACGGCGGTCTCGTCAGGACACTCATGTAAGGAAGGCGCCATGGTTTACTATATCGTTCAATGGGACTTGCCGGATCAGAAGGCCAACCTGACGATCTACAGCAACAAGGCCAAGAACGACTGGCTGCCCATGACGCTGGCGGCCCCCGGGGTCAGGGAGATTCGCAATCTCCGGAACCCCCTGGAGGTCAGTCCCCAGGTCGCGATCATGATCGAGTTCGACTCCCTCCAGGCGTGGGAGGGTTTTATCGAATCACAAGACTACATCCGGATCATGCGCGAGCTGAGGATTCTGGGATGCACCAACTTCGACGCCCAGATCTGGTCCCCGTCGCGCTACTTCCCGGAGTCGCTGAAGCGGGACAGCTAGCACGGACCGGAACTGCAACACCGACCTGTCATTGCCAACCGTTCCCTGACCGCGGACGTGCCTGCCCACGCTGACAGATTCGAGATCCTTCGGACCCGGACGCCCAAGGCCATCGCCGGAGACGGCTTCCGGTTGGCCTCCGTCCTGGCGCCGATCCAGGAACGTCAGGACGGAGATCACCTCGTCCTTACGCTGCGGGCGGACGACCTGAGTTCTCACAGCGGTCAGGTGGCGTTTCCGGGAGGGAGCGTCGATCCGGGAGACGACGGCGCGGTGGCCACGGCGCTACGGGAGACCCGGGAAGAGATCGGCGTCGATCCCGGCCACGTGCGCATCCTGGGCCGGCTCGACCAGGTGATGGCGGGCTACAACTTTCTGGTGACCCCTTTCGTGGGACTGATTCCTCATCCGTACGAGTTTCGCCCCGACCCCCGGGAAACGGCCGCGGTGTTCTCCGTGCCGGTGGCCGCGCTGTTGAAGCAGGACGCCCTGACCCTGGATTCCCGCTTGTCCAGGAGGTCGGAGCCCATCTATCACTTTCAGTATCAGGAGTGGGATATCTGGGGGGCCACGGCGCGGATGGTCAAGCAGTTGCTCGAGCTCGTGTACGGCTACGAGCCGAGGGGCGCAAGGCCGTCGTGACCGGGACGCGGGAAACGAGGGTGGCGGTGTTTTCGTCCAACCGAGTGCTGCGGACGGTGCGTGGGGCGGTGTTTATCCGGTTTGACGAGGAGCCCAAGGAGCGGCTGTTTACTCAGCCGGATTCGTTGATCTTCACATGGGGCGATAGATATGTGGATCGGTTGCAAGCGGCGCGTGTGGTGAGGGTCCGGGCCCGCGCCTATAACGCCGGACCGATCACCGTCAAGTTCGACATGACGGGCGCCCGCGAAGCGATCTCCGAGGTATCGTCCCGGTGCAAATAGAGGCCGCGGGCGGCGCCCGAGAGGGCTACCGCACCGGAGGCGCTCGGCGTCAAGGCGGTGGTGGTCATGTCAGTCCCTTCCTCTCCGGGACCGGGCGCTCGGCCCGTGTCCCTGTCCGTTCGATCACGGTTTCCATGCCTTTGATGATGGCTTCAAGCGACCGCATGGCTTCGGCGTGGCGCTGGTCTGCGTCGCGCATGGCTTCGCGGTGGCGGGCATCCTCGCGCTTCTCGCGGAGGTCGCCGGCGCGGCGCATTTGCCGAATGCCTACCAGGATGGCGGCGACGGCCCCGAGGCTGGCGACGGCGTGAGCGGCGTTGATGGCGAGGGTTGCCATTGCGTAGGTGGTCATGTCATGGTCTCCCTCCTTGTGGCTTCCGATAAGGCCACTAGTCGAGGTCGATGTCCTTGAGGGGCTTCTCGATGGGCTCGTCCCTGGCCTTCTTGAGCAGCTCCTGGAACTTTCGGTCCAGCACCTTGCCCTTGTCTTTTTCCGCATCGAGGATGTGACGGTACTTCTGGTCGCGCTGTGTCGCTTCTTCCCGAAGCAGGCGGCCGGCGTCCTTGAGCTCCGGCGCCTTGTGCTGCGGCGGCGGCAGCTCGTGCCGCAACACCACCGCCAGCGACGGGTCCACGATCAGGGTTGCGCCGCAGCAGGGGCAAGCCAGCTTGATCGTTTGAGCTTCCTGGTCCGGCATGATGGTCCCGGGTTACCGGCTACCCCCGCAGTTCGATCTGCTCGCCGTCGGGGCCGCCGAAGACGACCCGGCGCCAGCCTTCCTCCCGCGGCTCCCGCGCCGCGGTACCGTGGGGCGCCCGCAGCAGCGTTACGCCGCGCTGTTGCAGCTCCGCCACCGTTTCGTCGAAGTTGTCGGTCTCCAGGCAGAAATGAAACCCGGTCATGGAGCCCTCGCTCCTGTGGGTCAACTCCAGAACGGTGTCTCCGAGCTTCAGGTACGCGATCTGCATCCCCGCCGTGGCCTCGTGCTGAAAGTACTTACGGAAGCCGAAGTGCTCCTCGTAGAAGGCGACGGTACGGTCCAGGTCCGCGACATGGAGCGCTACATGGTCGATTCTCTTGAACATTGCAGTCTCCCCGTCCAGGATATATCACGAACGCCGTCCAAAGTCCCGCGAGTTCGTTCCCCCGGACCTGAACGCGCTGCATACAGCATGGTCAGAACGGCTCCCGGGCAGGGGGCCATGCTCGCTGCCAGCGTCGATAACGCGAATTCACGGCGTTTCCTTGCATCCGCTGCCTCGAACCTGCACCATGGCACCATCCATGCCGGTCTATCGCTTGAACCGTCGCCTCGCTTTTCCCTCCCCGCACGAGGCGGAACCCGGCGGGCTGCTGGCGGTGGGCGGCGACCTTGGCAGCGCTCGCATTCTGCTGGCCTACTCCATGGGCATCTTCCCCTGGTACAGCGAAGGGGAGCCGATCCTGTGGTGGTCGCCGGACCCCCGGTGCGTCCTCGACCTCGACGACTTCCACGTCTCCAGGCGGCTGCGGCGCGTCTTGAACCAGGGGAGATACCGGGTCACCTTCGACGAGGACTTCGAAGGCGTGATCCGGGCTTGCGCAACCGTGGGGCGGCGCGGCCAGGAGGGCACCTGGATCACGCCGGAAATGGAACGGGCTTACGTGCGTCTCCACGAAGCGGGAGTGGCCCATTCAGCGGAGAGCTGGCTCGGTGAGGACCTCGTCGGAGGCATCTACGGCATTGCTCTGGGCAGGGGGTTCTTCGGCGAGTCGATGTTCCACCGCGAGACGGACGCCTCCAAGGTGGCAGTGGCGCGGTTGGTGGACAGGCTCTCGGGATGGGGCTACCATTTCATCGATGCACAGGTTACAACCTCCCATATGCTGAGCCTCGGCGCCAGGGAGGTGCCCCGGGCGGTTTTCCTGGAGCGTCTGGGAGCGGCATTGCGGCATCCGACCCGTCACGGCAGTTGGCGGGACTGAACGCTGATACCGATCGAAAAGGAAGGGAGGGGCCTGAAATGGCCAGCGTCAAGGAAGCGTTTACCTATAAATATCAGTCAACCAAGAATTCCGGAATCGAGGAAGCGTCGTTCTCGCCGGGAGACGAGGTCGAGGTGGTGAAGGAGTGGAGCAACGACATGTGTCTGGTGAAAAACGCCGACGGCGTGGTCTTCAACGTGCCGACGAAGAACCTGAATCTGTGAAGCGACGGCTGCCGGTTACGCGCCGCGAAACTCGTCGGGGAAGAGCCGGACGGCGCTCTCGATGGGCGGGCCGGGCATGTTGATGAGGCTGCAGAACCCTTTCCCCTTGTTGAAGGCGAGCACCTTGCCGAACTGGTCCGTCAGCGCATCGCTCCCCTGGCCCTGCTGAACCTTCTTGATCAGCGCCGCCAGCATGTTCGTTTCCATGCGGCACGCCGGGCACTGGCCGCAGGACTCTCTGGCAAAGAAATCCGCGATCCGCGCCACTTCATCCACTACCGAATCGTCTTCGGCGAGGACCTTGACGACGCCGCATCCGATGGACGAGCCGGCTTCCCGCAAGGAGGCGTGATCGAGCGGGATGTCGAGGTGGTCGGGTAGCAGAAACCCGGATGACGGGCCTCCCGGCAAGATCGCCTTGATGCCCTTGCCGCCCTTCAGGCCGCCGCCGCATTCTTCCACGAGGCGCCGCAGGGGAGTCCCCAGCGGGATCTCGTAGACGCCGGGCCTCTCCATCTCGTCCCCCAGCGAGAAGATCATGGTGCCGGGGCTCTCGCGGGTGCCGAAGGAGCGGTACCACTCCGGCCCTTTGGCAACGATGGGCGCGATGTTGCCGAAGGTTTCGACGTTGTTGACGAGGCTGGGCTTGCCGAACAGGCCGGCGGTGACCGGGAAAGGCGGCTTTTGCCGGGGCAGGGGCTCTTTGCCCTCGATGACTTCCAGGGCCGCGGTATCCTCTCCGGCAACGTAGTTCGACGGGGCCGCCACCAGCACGAGTTCGAGGCCGAAACCGGAACCGGCGACGTCCTCGCCCCAGTAGCCCGCCTCCCGGGCTTCACGCATGGCGGTCTCCACCGAGCGCGTGGCCGCTCCATAGCCGTGGTTGATGTAGAGGTAGGCTTTCTCCGCCTGCACCGCGTAGGCCGAGACGATGATCCCTTCGAGGAGGAGATGGGGGACGTTCTCCATGAGCACGCGGTCCTTGTTGCTGCCGGGCTCGTCCTCGCCCCCGTTCATGACCACGTAGCGGGGCGTTTCGGGGCATTCCAGGGTCAGCGCCATCTTCTTGCCCGTGGGGAATCCCGCGCCGCCGCGGCCGCGCAGACCCGAGGCGTCTACCCTGGCGATGACGTCTTGCGGGGATAGTTCTCCGAGCCGGCCGACGGCCTGATAACCGCCCCTCGAGCGATAGGCGTCAAGGTCTTCGGGCCCCTCGACCACGCCCCGCGGGAACAGGATGCCTTCCATGACGGCTAAAAGACTCCGGTGTCGAGCAACTGGTAGATGAGTTCCTTGAGCGAAGGGTCGATCTTGTCCAGCCTGTCTACCTGCGGTCCACCGGCCAGGTGCGCGACGACGTCGTCCAGGTCCTCGATCTTCACCCCGGCGTACCAGCACTTGTCCGGATAGACGACCATGTTGGGGCCTTCCTGACAGGCGCCGAAGCACATGTAGGAACGCACCTCCACGTCATCCAGCCCTTTGGCCGCCACCCGCTCCTGCAGCTCCTTCATCAGCTCCTCGGAGCCCCGACTCTTGCAGTCCACGTTCTGACAGACGAGGCAGAATCGATTCACAGGGTTCTCCTTACCGGCAGAGGGAAACAGGCCGCGGCGTTCGGAGACCGCGGCCCTCGGCAACGAGGCGGCGGACTAGTTCATTTGAAGGACCCAGTCCTTGTCCTTGAAGATCTCGTTCAGGACGCGCTCGTCCTCGGCGCCGGGAAGCACCTCGGACAGATGTTTCTCATATTCCGTCTCGGAGAGCAAATCACCGTGGACGCCGTACCGCATGCCCGCGTGGTCGCCGATGGAGCGGTTGAACCGGACGTCCGGAATCTCGAGGTGGGGCTCGCCCTCGGGGATGAAGTTGTTGAGGTTGTCCACCAGCCCCCGGCATTCGTTGAGATAGTGCGTCCGGGAGAACTCGTTGAGCTTTTCCTTGTCCGCGGGGCCATCGGCGGCAGCCTCGTCGAAGCGACCCTTGATGCCCCACACGTAAGCCCACTGGGCCGACGAGGAGTGGTCGGTGCCGAAGAGGTCGTAGGCCGTGGACAGCCACTTGTTGAAGTACTTCTGGATGATGGGGACGGGGATCCGGTTCGCCCTGACGATGCGGGTGAGGCCGGTATTCCCGGTGAACATGTGGAAGAACTCTTCCTTGAGCATGGCCGACACGCTGCGCGCCAGCGGGGCGAAGGCCGAGTGGCTGAGCATGGTGAGCTGGAACTTGCCGTCCCGGTCCACGAACTGTGTGTAGGTGAAGAAATCCAGCCAGTTGTTCACGGGCTCGTTGAACGACCCCAGCAGGCGCTGTTGCTCGTTGGCCCGGCGCTCCAGCAGCTTTCGCGCCTCGACCTTGCCGGTATCGCCGAAGTACTTCACCAGCAGGTAGCACATCTGCCAACCGTGCCGCATCTCGTCGCTGTTGACCCGTATCAGCGCCCGGCGGTCGTACTCGGTCGGGGCGTTGTCCAGCAGGTTCTTTTGCTGCTCGACCGAAGCGAACTCGGTGTCGCCCTGATAGACGATGAGGGTGAGCAACGCGTCCCGGATGGACTGGTTCGGTATCTGGGCCACCCGCTCCCACTTGGATTGGCCCGAATAGTCGCCGAACTCGATGTCGTCGGTGTGCAAGTCGCCAAGCTTGGTCTCGAACTTGTAGTCTCCCAGCAGGTCCGCGTCATACCCGATGTCCTTCTGCCATTCCTTGAAGCAGTCGATCCAGTCGTCGAAAGTCGATATCTTCGTCATCTCCGTGACTCCTTGTTTCCTATGGGGTTTCAAACGAGCGTTCGCTAAAGTAATGCATTGCGGCGCCAACGTCAACCCTCCTTGGAGGCTTGGCCGTCATGCGCCGGTGAATTTCTCCTGCCTGCCCTTTTCTTTGGCCCGGATTTGTGAGACAAAGACCGTTTGGTGCCAAAGGGGTTGTCTCACGAAGACAGAAGCTTAGGAGGCTCGTTATGGTCAGTCGGTTCATCCGCATCGTCATGCTTTCGGCGCTTGCCCTTGCGCTGGTTCCGTCGCTCTCCCTGGGAGCGGACGATTTCTTCAAGGGCAAGACCATTCGTTTCGTGGTCGGATTCTCGCCGGGCGGCGGCTTCGACACCTACACCCGGCTCATCGCCCGCCACTTCGGCAAGCATGTGCCCGGCAATCCCAGGACCGTGGTTCAGAACAGGACCGGCGCCGGCAGCATGATCGCCGCCAACTACATCTTCAACAGGGCCAAGCCGGACGGCCTGACCATCGGCAACTGGATCGGCCCGCTGGTGCTCCAGCACGTCCTCGGCAAGAAGGGCATCAAGTTCGACGGCCGCAAGTTCAACTGGCTGGGTGTCCCGTCCACCGACGACAACACCTGCGCGCTCACCAAGGCCAGCGGCATCAACAGCATCGAAGACTGGATCAACTCAAAGAGGCCGATCAAGATCGGAGCCACCGCACCGGGCTCGACCACCGATGACGTGCCCAAGCTGATCAAGGCCGCAACCGACCTGCCGATGAAGATCGTCGAGGGCTACGGCGGCACCGCGATCATCCGGGTATCGGCGGAGAAGGGCGAGTTGGACGGCGGCTGCTGGGCGTGGCAGTCCATCAAGCCGACTTGGCGGCAGGGCATAGAGAGCGGCAACGTCAAGCCAATCCTGCAGGTGGGTCCTGACAAGCACCCGGACCTCCAGGACGTGGCCGTGGCGACCAAGCTGGCCAAGGACGACACCGGCAAGAAACTCCTGCAGGTGGCCGCCGACGTTTACCGCGCCATCTCGCGGCCCTACAGCCTGCCGCCGGGAGTGCCCGCGGACCGGGTCAAGACGCTCCAGACGGCGTTCATGGCTACCTTGAAGGATCCTGAGCTGATCGCCAACGCCAACAAGTCGAAGCTGGAGTTGAACCCGAGCGACGGCAACTGGGTGGCGAAGAAAATGAAGGGGCTCTACAACATGGATTCCAGCACGTTGTCCCTGTTGAAGGAAGTCCTCTCACCGAAGAAGTAGCCACGCATCGGATGGAGGAAACCGTGCGCCGGGGCGTGAAAGTCAAGGGTCATGGGTGACATGCTCCAGGCCTTTGCGGGAGGCCTGGCACAAGTCTTCACGGCTACGACCTTCACGCTCATGATGCTGGGCATCGTGATCGGCTTCGCCGTGGGCATTCTGCCCGGACTCGGCGGGCCGGTCACGTTGGCGTTGATGCTGCCGTTCATCTTCAAGATGGAGGCAGTGGAAGCCTTCGCCTTCCTGCTCGGCATGTCCGCGGTGACGGCAACCACCGGAGACATCACCTCCATCCTGTTCGGCATCCCGGGCGAGGCCATAACCGCCTCCACCATCGTGGACGGCCACCCCATGGCCAAGAAGGGCGAGGCCGGGCGCGCCTTGGGCGCATCGCTCATGAGTTCGCTGGTGGGCGCCGTCTTCGGCGCCTTTGCACTGGCCCTCGCCATCCCCATCGTCCGTCCCCTGGTGCTCGCCATCGGTTCGCCTGAATTCTTCATGCTGGCGCTCCTGGGGGTTACGTTCCTGGCATCCCTCAGCGGCCAGGCCGTCATCCGGGGCCTGACCGCCGCGGCCATGGGGCTCATGCTGGCCACGGTGGGGCTCGACCCCATATCGGGCATTGAACGCTTCACCTTCGACAACCTCTACCTCTGGGACGGCATCAAGCTGGTCCCCGTAACCCTCGGCCTGTTCGCGATCCCGGAGGTCATCGATCTCTCGGTCAAGGGTTCCAGCATCGCGGAGGGAAAGGTCGAGAAGCTGGGCGGCGTCATGGAAGGCGTCAAGGACACCTTCCGTCACTGGGCATTGGTGCTGCGGTGCAGCGCCATCGGGACCTACATCGGGATCATTCCGGGCATGGGCGGCGCGGTGTCGCAGTGGGTCGCCTACGCCCACGCGGTTCAGACGTCCTCCGACAAGGAGCGCTTCGGCAAGGGGGCGGTGGAAGGGGTCCTGGGACCGGGCGCGGCCAACAACTCGAACCTCGGCGGCGCCCTGGTGCCCACCATCGCATTCGGGGTCCCGGGCAGCGTCACCATGGCCATCCTGCTGGGGGCCTTCATCATCCAGGGTCTCGTGCCCGGCCCCCCGATGCTGATGCCTGCCAGCCAGGGAGGGTACCTCGAGCTCACGTTCTCGTTCGTGTGGATCGTCGTCGTTTCGAACATCATCACCGTTTCCATCTGTTTCATCTTTCTCAAGCAACTGGCGCGCATCACCGAGGTGCGCGGCAGCCTGGTCCTGCCGTTCCTCCTGGTGCTCATCTACCTCGGCGGTTTCGCCCAGAACAATGCGTTCGAGGACCTCATCGTGGTGCTGGCTTTCGGACTGCTGGGCTGGCTCATGGTGCGGCTCGACTGGCCGCGCCCGCCGCTCCTGCTGGGGCTGGTGCTGGGCTCGCTGGCGGAAAAGAACCTGTTCCTCGCCACCGACAACTACGGTTGGGTGTGGGTGGGCTTCCCGGGAGTGCTGACCATCGGAGCCATCATCCTGGCGGGTATTCTCTACCCGGTTTACCAGCGGCGGCGTGACGCCAAACGGGAATCCGCGGGAGACGCTCCCGCGTCCGTTCCGGTACCGGAAACGGAGACCGCCGAAGCCTCCGGGCATCTCAGCGTCTGGCACGTGCTCTTCACGCTGACGATCCTGGCCGGATTCGCCTGGGGCGTGTGGCAGGCCAGGGAATGGGGCTTTCGGGCCAGCCTGTTCCCCTGGGTCATCGGCTTTCCCGGGATCGTGCTTGCCCTGTCGCAACTCGAGCTCGACGTCACGGGGTTCTTGAGGGAGCGGAAAGCAGGGGCGCCGTCCGAGGGAGCGAAACCGGAAGTGGTCCGGCGCACACTCGCCATCGTCGGCTGGATTCTCGGTTTCTTCGTTTCCATCTGGCTGCTCGGTTTCTCCATCACGGTTCCGCTGTGTACGTTCCTCTTTCTCAAGGTGGGCGCCGGGGAGAAGTGGTTCATCAGCGTCTTGCTGACGCTGCTCGGCTGGGCGGGGTTCTACGCGGTCTTCGAGTACTCGTTGGCGCTTCCGTTTCCGCCGGGAACGCTCATCGAGATGTTCACGGGATAGTCCGCGGCCGCGGTCCCGCGCCGTGATTGACAGTGGCCGAGGGATGGGACTAGGCTGTCCCTTCAGTTCCGGTGGCCCCACCGCCCGGTGACAAGGCATCCCGCAAAGGAGAATCGGTCCTCATGAAAGTATACAACTTCGACCTGTTGGCCTATCCGGAAGTTCCTGAGGACGTCCCGGGCACCCCCGTACCGAGTTCCTACTTCGATCCGCCGATCGGCTCGCGCAACTATCGGGAGCACCTGGAAGAGATGGCCTATTGCGAGGAGTTGGGGTTCGAGGGCGTGGTCTTCAACGAGCATCACTACAGCGCCTACGGCACCATGCCGTCGCCCAACCTCATTGCCGCGGCCCTGAGCCAGAAGACCAAACGGATGAAGATAGGCGTCCTCGGCAACATCCTGCCGCTGCGGCAGCATCCGGTCCGCGTGGCCGAAGAGTACGCCATGCTCGACTGTCTGTCCGAAGGGCGCCTCATCGCGGGATTCGTCCGGGGCATCCCCTCCGAGTATCTGTGGTACAACGTCAAGCCCCAGGAGTCCCGGGGGCGGTTCGGGGAAGCATTCGACGTCATCATGACCGCCTGGACCGAACCGGTCTGGAGCTACCAAGGCGAGTTCTTCCAGTTCGAGAACTGCGCCATCTGGCCGCGGCCGGTGCAGCAACCGCACCCGCCGATCTGGGTGGCGGCGCGCAGTTCCGAGTCCATCGAATGGTGCGTGAAGCGCAAGATCCCCATCGCGCAGGTGTACCAGACCAACGACCAGATCGAGGACACTTTCAACTACTACCGCAGCGTGGCGAAGGAGGACGGGTGGGAGAGCGGACCCGACAAGTTCGTCCTGTGCCGTCACATCTACGTGGGCGAGACCGACGAGCAGGCCCGGGCCGTTGCGGAGCCGCCGTTGAGGTATTTCTTCACCCTGTGGAACCGCGGCTTCAACGAGGCCAAGACGGACGTCGCCATCGATCAGCGGAAAGTGAAGGAAGCCATGGTCAGCGCCAAGTCCTTCAACTACTTCCGCGAAGGCAACCAGGAGCGGGTCAACTTCCATCCCATGAGCTGGGAGGAACTCCTCGAGACCGGGTTCGTCATCGCCGGCAGTCCCGACACCGTGGCGCGGCAGGTCAACCAACAGATGAGCCAGGCCGGCGCCGAGCACTTCATGGGCATGTTCCATATCGGCAACCTCGCCCACGACAAGGTGATCGATTCCCTGAACCTCTTCCACAAGGAGGTCATGCCAAGACTGAACGGCGCCTGAGCCGCCGTACCCGAGTCCTTGCCGCGAGGTGGACAACCGTGGCGATTCTCTCCAGCGGCCTTTTGGTTGCAGCGTTGCTGCTGGCGCTCCCGCCGGCTTTCGCGGACCGCGCGTTGGCGCAGCAGCGCCCCTTGACCTTCATCGTGGGGGCGGGGGCCGGGAGCGTCTTCGACAACTACACCCGCACTCTGGCCGGACACATCGGCCGCCATCTGCCAGACCGGCCCCACGTCGTGGTGAGGAACATGGTCGGCGGCGGCGGCAGCGTCGCGGCCGAGTACCTCTACCGCACGGCCAGGCCCGACGGACGAACGGTGGGGAACTGGGCGGGCGGTCTCATCCACAAGCAGATATTCGGCAGCAAGGAAGTGAAGCTCGATACGCGGCGGTTCGCCTGGGTGGGCGCGATAACGACCCTGCATCCCGTCTGCGTGCTGACCAGGGCCAGCGGCATCGGCGACTTGCCAGCCTGGGCCGCCGCCAAGAAACCCGTCAAGCTGGGAGTGGGCGGGCGCAATGACGCCGCCGCCACCATGTCGCGTGTTTTCGGCGCGGCCCTTGGCCTGCCCATCAAGATCATCGACGGATACAAGGGCCCGGTGAACGCGCGTCTGGCTGCCGCGAAACAGGAAGTGCAGGGAAGCTGCTGGTACTGGCAGGCGGTCAAGAAGGCGTGGCAGAAGATGCTGGCCGCCAGGAGCGGCAAGGTGGTGCTACAGGCCATGACGAGGCCCCATCCCGACCTGCCCTCGGTACCCAACGCCCTGGACCTCGCCCAGTCCCAGGACGCCCGCTTCCTGATCATGTACGGCGTCCACGACCCCGCGAAGATCGCGCGCGCCTATTCGCTTCCGCCCGGAACCCCGGACGAGCGGGTGGCGGTTCTCCGCAAGGCCTTTGCCGACACCGTGGCGGACCCGTCGTTTGTCGCCGACGCCAACAGTCTGGGGCTGGAGATCCGCCCGCTGGACGGGGCCGAGATCGAAAAGACGGTGAGTGGACTCTTCAAGCTGAGTCCCAAGCGCATCGTACAGCTCCGGAAAGTGCTCTTCCCCGAAGAGCCGGGCGGGGACGACCGGACGCCGTAGGGACGGGTTTCGAATCCGCCCCTACGACTCCTTGCCGCGTATCAGCCGTTCCACGGTGTATTCCATCACCGTCTCGCCGCGCTGATTCTTCACCAGGTGCCGGCAACGGACGATGGCCGCGTTGCGGGATTGGGTCCGGCGGCTGTCGAGCACCTCGATCTCGACGGCTATCGTGTCGCCGACCTTGACCGGCCGGAACAGCCGCATGCCCAGGAGGCCGACGAACGCCAGGCCCGTGCGGTGCAGCATGCCGGTCTGGGTGGTCAGTCCCTCGGCCAGCGCGAAGGTGAGGCTTCCGGGGGCGATGCGCTCGCCGTAATCGGTTTCGTCCCGCATGTACCCGGCATCGAGGAACAGGGGTTCGATGAGACCGGCCAGGTTGACGAACTGGACCACGTCGGTCTCCGTGACCGTGCGCCGGGCGGTTTCATGGACGTCGCCCGGCCGATATTCCTCCCAGGTCATCCCGTGTTGCATGTTTCATTCCCCGTTTCAGAGCTAGCCAAGGGTTCCCTTCCTTCGGAAGCCGGCGAGCGCCGCATCGTCCAGCTCCAGCCAGTCCTGCAGCACCTGGTCGTTGTGCTCCCCCAGCAGCGGCGGCGCGAGACGAATGGAGGCCGGAGTCCCGGAGAACTTCACCGGCAACCCGGCCATGCGCACCTTCCCGGCCGTGGGATGGTCGATCTCCCGGAGCATCTCCGTCGCGAGCACCTGGGGGGAGTCGAACACCTGCGAGATGTCCTGGACCGGGGAGCAGGGCACGTCCGCGCGGTTCATGAGCTCGATCCACTCCCGGCCGGGCCGGGATCGAAACATCTCTTTCAGGATGGCGATGAGCGCGTCCCGGTTCTCCACCCGGTGCGCATTGGTGTCGAACCGGGGATCCGCGGCCAGTTCCGGTCTGCCGGCGCCGTTGCAGAACCGCGCCCAGATGGCCTCGTTGGCCACGGCGACGACCAGATGGCCGTCCGCGGTCGCGAAGCTCTGGTAGGGCACGATGTTGGGATGGGCGTTACCCCACCGGCCCGGCGCCTTGCCGGTCACGAGATAGTTGCTGCCGGCGTTGATCAGACTGGCAACTTCGGCTTCCATGAGGGAGGTTTCGATCCTTTGGCCCTCGCCGGTCTTTTCCCGCGCGTACAGCGCCGCGGCAATGGATTTGCCCAGCATGAGACCCGCGACGATGTCGATGATGGCCACGCCCACCTTGGACGGCTCGCCGTCCGCGGCGCCGGTGACGCTCATCAGGCCGCCCCAGGCCTGGACCGCCAGGTCGTACCCCGGCCGCTCCTTCATCGGTCCACTGGCGCCGAAGGCGGAAAGCGACGCGTAGATGAGCCGCGGGTTCTGCCGCCGGATCGCCGCTTCGGAGAGGCCCCAGCCCGCCAGCGTCCCGGGCCGGAAGTTCTCCATCAGCACGTCCGCCTCCAGCGCCAGCCGGCGCAGCAGCTCGATGCCGTCCGGGGTCCTGAGATCCAGGGTCACGCTTCGTTTGTTGCGGTTGACGCACAGGAAGTAGGCGCTCTCGCCTCCCTGGAACGGCGGTCCCCAGCTTCGCGTGTCGTCCCCCGTGCCGGGCTGCTCGATCTTGACGACCTCCGCTCCCAGATCGCCGAGGAACATGCTGCAGTACGGGCCGGCGAGGACCCGCGACAGGTCCAGCACGCGGACCCCGTGCAGCGGGCCGTTGGCCGGGTTCATTTGAATTCCATGCCCTGCTCGGTCAGGATCTCGTTCAGCGTCTCGGCCCCGAGCCAGAGCCCCGGCATGCCCCCGGGTATCGCCGCCACCTCCACCGCCTCCAGGACCTGCCGCGGCGTGACCCCGAGCTTGAGCGCCCGCTCGCTGTGAAGCCGCACCCCGCGCGGCCGGTTCAGGGCGCAGGTGATGCCCACCATGATGAGCTCCTTGGTCTTCCTGTCGAGGGCGCCCTCGCGTCCGAAGGTGCCGTCGACGAACAGCCCTGTCAGGTGCCTGGAGTATTCCGGGTCGAGTTCGGCGATGATGTCGTAGGCCTTGTTCACCGCCCCGAGCGAAACCTCCTCGAAAGCCTTGCGCGCGTCGTCCGCCATGTCCGTCTCCTTTCCCGTTCACGTGCAGCGTGTCCTCACGGTTCGTACTCACGTGACCCGTGCTCTCTTGTAGCAGTACGGCCATGCACGGCAAAGGCTTGGACAATTGACACCGTCGGAGCCGGCCGTTAGTGTGGGTCAGCTTTCATTCGGGGGAACCATCACCATGACCGGAAAGGAATTCGTCGAATCGTTGTGGAGCCGGTACCACGACGAACTGGAGGGGCCCGTCATCGCCATCCGCAAGGCACTGGCGGAGCTGGACCCGCAGAGCCCGGAATTCGTGGCGCTGATGCAGCGGCAGGCCAAGAAGGAGCTGGCCCACGGGGTGGCGTTCACCAAGGCGCTGCTGCAGTACGCCGAGCTGGAGCCCCATGAACGCGCCCACGTGGCCGAACAGGCCGCGGACGAGTACAGGCACTACGCCCTGATCGCGGACTACCTCGCCGGCCGCGACGCCCGCGACGATATTCCCGCGGATGCTTACGACGGCTATTTCGGGCAGTTCCTCACCGGCGACGTGCGGGCGTTCCGGCTCTGCAACATCGCCGAGAAATCTGCGGTGGTGTTCATGCAGCACCTGAGGGACGTGACTCCCGATCCGGTGGTGCGGCAACTTGCCAAGGACATCGTGGACGACGAGGAAGGCCACGAAGACAGGGTCATGGAAAAGCTGGCGCGCTTTGCCGAGGACCCCGGCAACCGGGAGTTCCTGGAGAACATGTTCGTCCAGAGCTGGGGCAGCCAGAAGGAAGGCGTAATCCGCGAAGGACGGGACCTCGGCGTCGACGTCGACGGTATCCTCCGGGACTTCAGCACCCCGCGGCAGCCAAGCTAAACCCGCTGCCGGCCCGTGACTGCTCACCCGCGACGTTGAGGCACACGCCGGGCAGGCCCGGAGATCCGTGTGTCCCCCTCGGGACTCGCAAGCTGTCGCTCCAGCGCGGTGAAGGTCTCGATCAACTCGGGCGCTTCGAATGCGCGGTTACGCCGTCCGACGGTAATTTGCGCAAGCACCCCTGCATCCATGAGTTGATCCACCGCTTGGCCTGCGGCCTGGAACGACCGGCCGATCAACGCCGACGCGGTAGCGGTTGTGAGCACCGGCGCCGCCGGCAGAGCCCCGATCAGCAGGCGTACTGCCGAGTCGCGGCGGACGGGTCCAACCCGCTCATGCCAAGACTCCTGCAGCGCGCGCACGCGCTCCTCGAATCGCCTGGTGTCCTCCACCGCTCTGTGACACGCCGACGCGAAGAGCGCGACCCAGCGATTGATCCCTGCATGAGCCTCGGCGGAGTCGGACGCGCCGACGTAGCGGGTCCCCATCAGGCCGCCAACATAGTCCCGCGACCACGTGGCAAGGACAAGAGAGACAGGAGCCAGGACGCGGAGCCCGACCCCCCGGCGGCGCATGACCAAGTGGAACAGCACCCGCCCGGTGCGCCCGTTGCCGTCCACGAAGGGGTGGACCGTCTCGAACTGGGCATGGGCAACCGCGGCCTGGGCCAGCGCCGGAAGCGAGTCGTCGTTGCAGAATGTCACCAAGTCGTCCAGCAGACCGGCCACGGCCTCGGGCGGCGGCGGCACAAACTCGGCTGAGCAAGGGTTATGGGCGCTGCCGCCGATCCAGTTCTGGACGTCGCGGATCCGGCCCCCATGTTCCTCAAGGCGTGTGCCGGCCAGCAGACGACGGTGCACTTCCAACAGAGTCTCGACGGTAATCAGGCCGTCAGGCTCGACCGTGCCGACTCCCCAGACCATTGCATCAACGTTGCCGAGCACCTCTGCGGCCGTCACGTCTCGTGGGTCTTCGCCAAGCTGCCGTGCGGCATCGGCGCGGAGCAACCGCCGTCCCCCAACTTCCAGGCCCTCGATGCGCGACGAGGCAACGCACTCGGCGCGGAGCAGAAGCCGGGCCAGCGCCTCGGTGTCGGCGAGTGTGGCTGCGGTCATGTCGAGCCGCACAAGCGCAGTCTCGGCATCGGTAATGTCCGCAGCAACGTCACCGTCGATGACGAACAGGCGGCCGGCCAATGTATCAGGCAAGTAGGCCGCGTAGTCGCATGGGCGGCGGTCACGTCGGGTCGGTCCAGCGACTTCGCCCTCCCATCGCCGTTTTTCCAGATGTGCCATGAGTTCTCCATATTCAAGGATAACGCGTATCCTTGAATATGGAAGCGATCAATTCAAGGTTCTTTGAGGATACGGCGCCCGCGTGTGGGCTGGGGAGTCAGGCAGCCATCAGGGGAGGAGACCGGCGCCGGCGTCAATTCCAGAAGCCGTGTCGTCGGGAGACCTCGATGTAGTGCTTAAGCCCCTTCTCCAGGGGAAACTGCGGCTTGTAGCCGAGGATGCGCGACGCCGCGGACAGGTCCACGCGGGGGCGCGCCTTCCCTTGGCCCGCCCCTTCCGCGAGCTCGACGGATCGATCCGGCAGCAGCTTGCGCAGCGCCCGGAGGAAGTCCTGCGGGCCGTAGACTTGGCCGGCGCCGACGTTGAACGACTTGCCGGGCGCATCCTTGGCCGTGCAGGCAAGCGCTATGCCGCGGCCTACGTCCGCGGCATAGACGAAATCGTTGGGACCCACGTGCCGGTCCTCAAGCTGGATGGCTCCCTCGCCCAGGCACGCCCGCACCAGGTCGTTCATGGCGATCCCGCCCCCGGAGCCGCCACGATAGTGCCCGGGCCCATAGACCCCCGTGGGCCGGATGCGGACGCAGTCCATGCCGTAGTAGTTCTCGTACGCGTCCAGCAGGACCTCGTTGGCCACCTTGGTGGCGGGGTAGAACCGGTTGCCCCAGCGCGGGGAGTCCTCCCTGACCGGGCCTTTGCGGATGTTGGCCCAATCGTAGACGCCGAACGTGCTCACGTGCACCAACCGTTTCACCCGTGAGAGTTGGCAGGCTTCGAAAACATTGACGGAACCCACGGTGTTGGTCCGAAAGCCGCGGTAGGGCGGGCTCTCCACCTGCCCGCCGATGAGCCCGGCGGTGTGAACGACCACGTCCGGTTTGGCGCGGGACAGGGCTCGAAGCAGGTTGGGCAGGTCCAGGAGGTCACCGCGCAGGGTCGTCACCCGTTGGCTGCCGGCAATGGCTGCAACGTAAGCGGGGTCGGGGTTCAGGTCATAGATGTGGACCCGGTGTCCCTCAAGGGTCAACTCCCGCGCCGTATGACATCCGATCATGCCGGCTCCGGTGATGAAGATTTTCATGAAGTCCCTCCCCGTCCTGGTTCCGCACGATTCCTGACGCCCGCGGGGCGTAGCCTCTTGCTCAAAGGCGTCCACCGTGGGTCGCGTACACGGGCCGCGTGAAATCTGGCACATGACTCATCGGCCCGTCAAGGAGGCAACCGGAACTTGGCCGGGGCGTCACCACGACGGTATACGGCCGCCCGGTGCCTCAGCAGCACCGGCATGCAATTCACGGACAGGCTCCTCGTAGAGGCCGCCAAGCAGGTGGGGAATCGTTTTGAAGGCGATGCCTTGTGTTATAAACTACCAGCAACATCAATGACTTGGTGCAACGAGACCAAGCGATCTCACAAGATTATTCTATATGGGCGCCAAAACCGGAATCGAATGGACGGACGCAACGTGGAACCCGGTGACGGGATGCACCAAGATCACGCGCGGTTGCGATCATTGCTATGCTGAACGCTTGGCCGAGCGGTTCCGAGGCAAGCGCGGCCATCCGTTCGAGAACGGGTTCGATCTCACGCTGCACCGGAAGCGGCTTTCCCAACCCCTCTCGTGGAAACGGCCGCGAAGGATCTTCGTCAACTCCATGAGCGACCTGTTTCACAAGGAGATCCCAACAGAGTTCATCGACCGCGTTTTCGACACCATGGAGGTCGCCGACCGGCACGTCTATCAGGTGCTGACGAAGCGCGGCTCGCTCATGAAGAGGTATCTGCAACGCAGATACGGTAGAGGCGTGGCGCCAGAGCATATCTGGTGCGGGGTGTCCGTGGAGGATCGTAGCGCGACCGCCAGAATTCAGCATCTTCGAAAAACGCCGGCTTCCGTTCGGTTCCTTTCGATCGAACCCCTTCTGGGACCTGTAGGAGACATCGACGTCGAAGGAATTTCCTGGGTCATCGTAGGTGGGGAGAGCGGCCCGAACGCCCGACCCATGGAAGAGCGCTGGGTCCTCGACATCAGGGATATCTGCGAGCGAGAAGGGGTTGACTTCTTTTTCAAGCAGTGGGGCGGTCCGACACCCAAGTCGGGTGGGCGCCATGCCGACACTGAGTCCCACCCACGAGTTCCTATCCCGAAACCAACTCATACAACACCATCACCCATTCACGCACCGGAGACCAAGCCACAGCTGCCATGCTGATCGTGCCAACAGTGCTCGTCAACAACATCCACATGTCCTTGAGAAAAGCGGCAGCCCTCTCAACCCAACCCCTGAAAGAGTACCATCGGACTCCCTGCATGGTGCATCGAAAGCAATGCCAGTACGCCCTCCCATCCAACACGTCAACCTTCCCGACCTCCCCATCCATACGCCCATAATCCACCAGCCTCTTGAGATTGTCATACTCATCCTGCGTTACAATCTCCGCATCCAACCAGTCCTGTTCAGGATCACACGCAAGACTCGCATCCCTACTGTCCATAATGTAAGAGGACTCCGGAAGCCCCCAAACTTGCTCCGGAACTCCCCTACCCGTGTCTCTTTCAATGGACACCCACAACACACGTCCCGGCTTGCTCTCCGCAAGCCGAAACAGCTTTCTCATACTCCGAGTCTTCGGCTTTTCATCCTCTACAGTATCCGGCCCTTTACCGCACGCCTCGGCAAGCCCAGGCCCCCGCATCACTGCTTCTCCGCGCCGAACGAGCCAACAAGACGCTTGCCATCATGGAAGTTGTTGCATCTCAACTCCCCAATGACCTCCTCGTGATTCGGGCCGGTAAACCCGCCCTTCACGCCCACACCATGACGCATCTCAAACCTCCCTTTGGAGTTCACGCCCACATTGCGAAAACTCACCCTCGTCTGATCCAACTCCGTGCCATCAGTAGCCGTATTCCGATAGAAATCCGCATCCAGCTTGCGATTCCGATACCGTAACCGAGCATCCCCCTGCACCAGAATGCCGCCCACTACGCCCACCATACCGCCCTTATAGGACGCCTGAACCGCGGGAGCCGTCTCGCTATACCACTCATTCTCCACATACGGCTGCCACTCCGCCCCATCCCGGACACGCTTACGCATCCAATACGCCCCCCAATCCATCCACGCACCCCAATACTCATAGAGGCTCGTCCGCTCCAGCCCGTGAACGGAATCAGGGTCACGTACCGATACAGGGTTCGTCTCGGGTTCCGGCTCAGGATCAGGTTTCGGCTCTGGCTTCGGTTGGGGAGTCGGTGCCGGTGTAGGGGTAGAACTCGCCGGCCTAACGCTTGGAATGCCGCCCGTAGCCGCATAACGAACCGTGCCATCGCGCTGTACCGACACAACGCAATCCTCCCCGTCCGCGGGACAAATGAGATCGACATTGCCGCGCCGCTTCGTTCCTCCGGCAGCAATGTTGTAAGTACCCGTTTCCAACCCATGATCCATAGGCACCCCAATTAAAGCAGGAGTTTGAGAAGCTACCGAAGGCGTGCCGTCCGTGGCCCAGTAGGCAACGTTGCCATCCGTCACCGTTACAACACAGTCTCTATGACCTGTCGGACAGGAAAACTCGACATTGCCTTGCACCACAGTATCGCCCTCGGGTACTTGGATCGGGTGGTTTCCGGTAGCCGTTAGCCCAGGATTGCCCGCTGGCAACGCCACAGCCTTCAACTGAGGAGTTATCGACCACAGCTCCGCGCCGCACAATACCGCCCCCAACCATCGAGCACCATCCCCTTGTGCAACTCAATGTGGGACCCAGGCCAATAGCCGTGCTCCCGGATGCTCCGCTTCAACGACTCGTAATCAGCCGCCGTCTGTGGCGGCAATACCACGTTCATGGGATGCCTCGTTAAGGTCTGGTTCATTTGTTGCCTCTTCGTATCAACAGTCAATCACCTAACTACACTACGCCTACATAATAGGTGCAACCCGCAACGCTCTATTCCGCGCCGTGTATCCTACTCCTCAAGCATCATCAACGTCAATACGACCGCCGCCCGCCACAATCACCAAATCATTCACGTAAGCAACGGCAGTATGATAAGCATATTCCGCGTCCAGCCTCTCAAAACGACACTGTTTCCAAGGAAGTTCACAATGTCTAACCGTATCACTTCCCCACCCGAAAAACTGTGAGTACATCTTCCGAATGTAACGTGAACTCTTGAAATACCCCCGCTGCTCAAGCTGTCTCAGCCCTTTCTCAATATCCCCAGCCCTTGTTAATGTACGAACGGCAGACTCTACCGCGTGAACGCTCTCACATATAGAAGACCTTACCTCCCCGGACCGCATAAACCTCAAAGCCTTATCAATATGACCGTTGACGGAATCGAAGGACACACTGCTAACCTGAAACACAGGTCGATTATGTTGTAACCCGTAACCTTTTTGATGATAAAATGGGACAACCACACGTGACGTTGATTCTGGCGAAGTCTCCTGAACACTACCCTCCAAACCCCGAGCGTACAGCACGGGACCAGGACGGACTAGAGACTCTATCAACTCTCGATTCAACCCAAACCTCATGCTTGGCTTTAACGTCGCGCCAATCTCCTCCAGCCGACGAACCACGTCCGCACTCGGCAACAACGCCGCTTCAATCTCCTTCATCCGACGAGAGTGTGCCTCACTCAACTTTGCCACCTCAACAAGCGTGTTCATCTGAGGGACATAAGCTGCACTCGGCAACAACGCCTTGTTCCTCGCGGTAAACTGACGATAAAAGGCCGATGCTGCTTTTGCCTGATTGTCCAATTCCTGCCGCATATAATCAAACTTCGCAGTTGTCTTTTTCCAAGCCGACGACACTTGACGGGCAAACTCATCCTTTCGTTTTTGATCCTCCTGAATATGACGCAACAACCGCTCGGAACCCATCAACCCTCTCGCCCCTAGAATCCCTGCGGTTGATGCCCTCAAATCCCTCAACGGATCAACAACGGGTATTCGAGTCGTCAACAACTTGACCGATTCCGAAATCTGTTGGACCGCACTCAACTCACGTGACACAAGACGTGCTACGCTACCCGAACCCTTTTGATTTTTCTTGCTTGCCATCTAAATGCCCTCCCATACAATCAAACCGGACGATTCTCAACAAACGCACGTCAAAGAATATGGCACAACTTTTCACGCAAACGCAAACAGATACTACCCCCATTGGAAGATCCATAACACCTTCGAGCATTATGGTTCCGGCGACTTCGCAATGATGGGATGGGATGCACTAAAGGACGTTAAAACACTGCCGCTGTTTCGATTTGGAGAGTTTGAAGCTCAGCAGGTATGGGAGCAACTTCTGAACTCGATGCCAGGAAAGCTCTTCAGCCTGGCCTCTGAAGGTCCGGTTACAGTAGACGCAATGCGGCATACTTTCGCAAACGAAACGGCCGCTCCCTTCTCGGTTCTCGATCAGGTCGTCCTTAAACTCGCCAGCGAAAGGGAAATCGACGTTTTGACTCCCGATGGCAAGGTTCGTTCTCGTAACTTGAGAAAACTGCAAGCTACCGACAGAATTGCGTTCCCCGCTACGCTGTGGCTTCCTGGAATTTTTCGCCTTGGCTGAAGGTAGAAGGCGGATATTCAGGCCGTAGTCAACAACATGGCACTGATCCGACGCGCCGTGTCGGTGAGTTGCTGGACTTCCTCGATTGCCAGTGCCCGCCCGAGGATATTGCGTTCGCGGTAGGAGAGCCACTTCTTGAGAACCTGGTAGCCGCCGAGCTTGTAGCGCCAGACGGAGGTGGGGACGTTACGCCAGAAGGCGTGTGCGTTGAGATATACGTCGAAGGTAGTTGAGCCGAGGGTGGGCAGGGCATCGCCCAAGGCGGCGCGTTCGTCTCTAGTATAGGCGCGCTCGACAATGCGACCCTGCGAGGGCATTATGATGTTGCCGGTGCCGTAATGTCCCCAACCGGCGGTGAGCGCGAAATCGTCGCCGGCCATGTTGCGCTCGTCAACAGTGGCGGGGACAGCGACGGCGGCTATTTCCGGGCGCAAGGTCCCTTGAGTGACGCCGGGAACCGGCGTGTCGGGATCGAGCAGGCGGGCTAGTTCACGTCCGCGCGCCGCGGACTGGGCCAGCGCTTCCGTTGCGTCGGCAAGTACCTCAGTTGCTTCTAGATGCACATGCCGCAGGCCCGTAGCGGGCAGAACGCTCACGCTCCCAGAGACGGGCCAGCCGGGGAGCGGAACGCGCGGCCATTCCATGCGCAGCGCTCCGGCGTTGGAGGTGCGGTAGGCGGGGTCATGGAGAGTGGCGAGGACGTGATGGAACAGATCCTCGACGGTCAAGCCGAGACGGTCGAGATAGCGTTGCGCCGTGCCCGAGAGGTTTGGGTGGCGCGTGCTGTCATCACCAAGCCAAGCGGGAAACCAGTTGGCGCCGCGCTCGATCACGTGCCGCGCGCCCATGTACCGCGTGAAACACGCTTGAGGTTCTTCCGCATCCTTCCGCAGATGTTGTCCGTTGCAGAACCACAGGTTCCCCTTGAACACGTGCGGCCTGTAGTCGGCGCGCGGGCGATCGAGCAAAACACCGTCCACCTCCCAATAGAGCCAGCGGGTATCGAACGGCCGGTAGGCGTGGCGCACGAAGCCGCTTTCGTCCGGCCCGCCGCGGGCAAGCAGCGCGTTGCGCACCGCGCTAGCGTCGAACCGCGCCGTAGCCCGCATCGCTGCCGGGTAGCGCCGGGCGATCTCCTCGTGGCTCAGGGCGGGATCGAAATAGTCCCCGACCCGCGCCTTCAGCCGGTCGAGGTCGGTATCGACGAGGAATGAATCGCGGCTGGTCTGGACCCCGGGGAACGATACCGGGAACAGGTCCGGCAACGCGGGCCAGTCGAACCAGCCATCGCTGACTGCCGTTTGTGCGAAGGGCAGGCCCAGCGGCAGCACCGGTTCCACGGTGTGATAAAGCGTCTCCGGTTCTGTGTGCGATGAATCCAACAGGTCCGTTCGCTTCGCTTGACCCCACAGATGGCGAATACCAACCTGCCCGGCCGGGGCATGATCGGCCTTGCGCACCAGCGTTGCAATGGCGGTGCCCACCTGAATACCCACCGGGTCGCCTTCCGTCGAGAAGATGCTCGGGTCCGGCGAGCCGTCGGGCGCCACCTTTCCGGTCTTGTACTTGTCGCCGTTCAGGCAGTCGATCCAGATCGCGTCGAACGCGTCAAGGTAGCGCTCTCGCATACCTGTGAACGACAGCCCGTCGAGCCAGGAATAGTTGGAGATGAAGCAGACCACGCCTTGGCCGGTCTTCTCTGCGATGCGTCGTTCGGCCATGCGGAAGAAGCGCACGTACAGATCGTTCAGCCCCTGTCCTTCCGGTCGCCGCGCGCGCTTCGTCGTGCGGTAGGCTTCCGAAAGTTCCCGTTCCTCGTCCACGGCCATGCCGGCGAAACCGTTGTAGGGCGGATTGCCGAGGATCACGAGAACCGGCTTCTCCTGTTTCACCCGCTCCGCCCGGTCGCGTTCCTCCTCCAATTCGGGGAACGGCAGCGGTTTGGTCGTCCGCGGCTCCCACCCGGTCAGGGCGTTGGTCAGGAAAACGCCGGGGCGTTCCGTGCCGTCCTCGGCCAACGGCGCGTCGAGTTCCTGCATGGTCAAGCCGACTTGCAGATGAGCGACGACGAAAGGCGCGGGCATGATCTCGAAGCCGAACACCCGTTCCGTTGCCGCCTGCTTGACTCTTGCACCGGCGAGCGCACCCAGGCCCCGGCCCTGGAGGTTCGCAGCGATGCGGCGCAGGACTTCCGCCAAGTACGCCCCGGTACCACAGCACGGATCGAGCACATAGACGTTTTCCGCCGCGAGCCCGTCGGCGATGCCGAGTTCGTCCTTCAGCGCCCGGTCCACCCGGGCGACCATGTAGTGGACGACTTCCGCCGGTGTGTACCAGACGCCCAATTGCTTCCGCAGCTCGGGGTCGAAGGCTTCGAGAAAGGGCTCGTAGAAGTAGGGCACTGCCTCGCCCTCGTTGAAACGGGCGAAGAACGCGGCGCGGTCCACGCGGTCGAGCGCAGCCGAGGTCCAGTCCAGCACTTCGACGAGGCCCAGTGGTTGCAGGCGTCCGGGATCGGACAACTGCTGGAACAGCGCCCGCAACACGGGCGCGCGCAGGTGCCATACCGCCTCGCGCCAGTTGAAGCGCTTGGCGCCGTGGCCGCCGGCGGAAAGCGGCGCGTCTTCTGACTCCCCGACCTTCCGCGACCACAGCACCCAGGCGGAGAAGACGCCGTAGAACAGGGTCTGCACCAGGGTGGAGCGAAAGAAACGCGCGCCCTTCTCCCCCTCGAAGCGCACGCCGAGGGCTTCTTCGAGGGCCGAGCGCACCGCCTTGAGCGACGGCGTATCGCCTGCCGCCTCGACGTGCGCGAGCCCGTCGCGGGCATAGGAGGCGAGCAGCCAGGCCAAGTCCTTCGGCTCCGCGAGGGCCGCGCGGTGCGAGAGCGCGCGGCACAGATATTCGCCCAGCCCGGCGCCGGCTTCACGGGCGAAGGCGCGGGGCTTCTCCAGCCGGCGATCGAACGCTTCCTCGCTCTCGGCCAGACGGAAGGATTCGAGCGCCGTCTCCTGACCCGTCGAGTCCGGGCCGACCAGCGTGAACTCGCGGAAGTTGGTCACCAGCACGAGTTGGTAGCGACTCCAGTAGCGGCTCACCTGCTCGCGCACCGCGGTGACCTGCACGTCCTCCCGCGGCGACTTCACCTCGACCACGCCGCGCTCCGGCGCCTGCCCCTTGCGGGGCTGGCCCTTCTGCACCTGTTTTGCGGTGTAGAGGCCGAAGTCGGGGTGGCCCGCGCCCTGGTCAGCAAGCTCGCCGACGCAGAACACCCTGGGCTTCAGGGTCGCGCCTACGGCGTTCAGCAGGTTTGCGAGCGGCCCGTAGCTCGATCGTTCTCCGGTTGCGCCGCCCGAGGAGCGTACCCGCCGCAGGTCGGCGAACCAAGTCTCCACCGCGGTCGTCAACCGCGTATTCGTTCCGCTCATCGTTTCTGTTGTGGCGGAGCCTGGTCCGTCATGCAAGCACTGCCTCCGCCCGTATCCTGCCTGACCAACCGGAATATGCCCGTGCGGCGAACGCGAAAACCGACGCAAACGCTCATGGCCGTTGCACGACCGCCCCGAAGGCATGAAAATTGTACTTTCACAGCAAAATGACCGTCACCCCGGCCATCTCTCCAACGGAGAGGGAAGGCAAAATTATTGTTGACCTGCCGTTGGACCGGGTATATTTTCAGGGCTAGCGAGGATGAGGGACGATGAGCAAAACAACCACAATCGAGGTTCAGGTCAACGGCGCCGGCCGGACGGACGAAGTCGAGCCCCGTCTGCTGCTGGTGCACTATCTTCGGGATGCGCTCGGTCTGACCGGGACCCACATCGGCTGCGAGACCAGCCTGTGCGGGGCCTGCACGGTCATGGTGGACGGCGCGGCGGTGAAGTCCTGCACGCTGCTGGCCGTACAGGCCGACGGGTGCGAGGTTCGGACCATCGAATCGCTCGCCACCGAGGAAGGGCTTCATCCGATACAGGAGGCCTTCTGGGAGTGCCACGGGCTGCAATGCGGCTTTTGCACTCCGGGCATGATCATGGCCACTCAGCAACTCCTCCAGGAACATCCGAGCCCATCGGAAGAGGAGATCCGCAAGGGGCTCGAAGGCAATATCTGCCGCTGTACCGGGTACAAGCATATCATCGACGCGGTGAAGCAGGCCGCGGAACAAATGAAAGCTGGGACGTAAGCCATGCCGGTAAGCAAGCTTGTAGGAACGAAAGTGAAGCGGCGCGAAGACCCGCGCTTGGTGCAGGGTCTCTCGCACTATGTGGACGATCTCCGGATGGCGGACGTCCTGCACGTGGCCATCCTGCGCAGCCCCCACGCCCACGCCCGCATCAGCGGCATCAACACGGAAGCCGCGCTCGCGTTGCCCGGCGTCGTCACCGCCGTCACCGGCGCGGACATCGGCGACAGCGTGGGATCGGTCCCGTGCGCGGCCGCCAACCCGACGCTGCGCACGCCGCCGCACCCGGTGCTGGCCCAAGACTTCGTGCGTCACGTGGGTGAGCCGGTGGCCGCGGTGGTCGCCAAGGATTCCTACACCGCCCGGGACGCCCTCGACCTCATCGAGGTGGACTACGAGCCGCTGCCCGCGGTCTCGGACCTGGAGAAGGCGCTGTCGCCGGACTCCCCGGTCGTCCACTCCCAGTGGCCCGACAACCAGGCCTTCACCTTTGCGCTGGGCACGGGAGACATGGACAAGGCCCGCGCCGAGGCGGACGTCATCATCAAGCAGAAGTTCATCCATCAGCGGCTCGCGCCGATCCCGGTGGAGACCCGGGGCGTGGTAGCGCGATATTTTCCGGGCGAGGGTGAGCTGACCGTCTGGAGCTCGACCCAGATCCCCCATCTTCTCCGGGCCATGCTGGCGCTCATGCTCGGGTTCCCGGAACATCGCATCCGGATCATCGCCCCGGAGGTGGGCGGCGGCTTCGGATGCAAGCTGAACGTCTACCGAGAGGAGGGTCTGCTGGCCTATCTCGCGATGAAGCTCAAGGGTACGGTGAAGTGGATCGAAGGGCGGCGCGAGAATATCCAGGCGACGATCCACGGACGCGGACAGGTGGGCACCGTGGAAGCCGCGGTCAAGAAGGACGGCACCATCCTGGGCGTCACTTACGACAGCCTGCTGGATACCGGCGCCTATCTCCAGCTTCTCACCCCGGGATTGCCGCCGCTGACGGGCCTGATGATCAGCGGGTGCTACAAGATCCCCACCTTGAGGTTCAGTTCTACCGGCGGCTTCACCAACAAGGTCGCCACCGACGCCTATCGCGGCGCCGGAAGACCCGAAGCCACGCTGGTGATCGAGCGGACCCTCGACCTGATCGCGCGGGAGCTGGACATGGACCCGGTGGAGTTGCGCCGCAAGAACTTTGCCCAGCCTGACGATTTCCCGCTCCCGGTGGCCACCGGGCTGGCCTATGACAGCGGCAACTACCAGGCGGCGCTGGACAAGGCGCTGGAGGTGGCGGGTTACGAGGACCTTCGCGCCGAGCAGAAGCGGTTGAGGGAGGAAGGCCGCTACCTCGGCATCGGCTTTTCCACCTATGTCGAGATCTGCGCCATGGGTCCTTCCGCGGCGCTGCCCGCGGGGGGATGGGAAAGTGGCACCGTGCGGCTGGACTTCACCGGCAAGACCACCGTGCTGACCGGCGTGTCGCCCCACGGACAAGGAGAGGAAACCACCTTCGCGCAGATCGTTTCCGACGAGTTGGGGGTTCCCATCGAGGACGTGGCCGTGCTTCACGGGGACACGGCGGTGGTGCCCAACGGCATCGGCACCTTCGGGAGCCGCGGCATCTCGGTGGGCGGCACCGCGGTGTACATGGCGACGCAGAAGGTCAAGGAGAAGGCCGAGGCCATCGCCGCCAACGTGCTGGAGTGCAGCGCCGAGGACCTGGAGTTCGAGGACGGCAAGTTCACGGTCAAGGGCGTGCCCGACAAGGGCATCACGATCCAGGAGATCGCCCTGCAGGCGCACGTGGCGACCAAGCTGCCCGCGGGAATGGAGCCGGGGCTTCAGGCGACGTCCGTGTTCGAGCCGTCGAACTTTACGTTCCCCTTCGGCACGCACATCTGCGTGGTGGAGGTGGACACCCAGAGCGGCGACATCGAGATCAAGAAGTACGTCGCGGTGGATGACTGCGGCAAGGTCATCAACCCGTTGATCGTGGACGGTCAGGTACAGGGCGGCATCGCCCAGGGACTTGGACAGGCGCTTCTGGAAGAGGTGGTCTACGATGAGGACGGCCAGCTCGTCACGGGCAGCCTCATGGACTATGCCGTCGCCCGGGCCGAAGACCTGCCGCCCCTGGAGTTCGCCCGGACCGAGACCCCGTCGCCGGTGAATCCCATGGGGGTCAAGGGAGTGGGCGAGGCCGGGACCATCGGCTCCACGCCCTCCATCGTCAACGCCGTGGTGGATGCTCTGGCCCCGTTCGGGGTCACCCATATCGACATGCCGCTCAAGCCCGAGAAGATCTGGCGCCTCTGTCAGGGAGGCCCGAAGACCAATTAGCGAGAGCCGATCATGATACCAGCAGCTTTCGATTATATCGTACCGGATAGCCTCGAGACCGCGGCCGCCAGCCTGGCGGAGGCCGGCGACAACGCCAAAGTGATGGCCGGCGGGCACAGCCTGCTGCCGATGATGAAGCTACGGCTCGCTCAGCCCTCGGTGGTCATCGACCTCAAGCGGCTCGACGCCCTGCGGCAGATCCGCTCGGAGGGCGGCGCGCTCCGCATCGGCGCCCTGGTGACGCATCACCAGGTGGAGACGTCCGACGAGGTGAGTGGCAACTGTCCGCTGCTGGCCATGACCGCGGCAAGCATCGGCGACCCGCAGGTGCGCAATCGCGGCACCATCGGCGGCAGCGTGGTCCACGGGGACCCGGCCGCGGACTGGCCCGCGGCGCTGCTGGCGTTGGGCGCCGAGTTGACACTGACCAGCAAGGACGGCTCGCGCTCGGTCGCCGCCGGGGACTTCTTCCTGGGACCCCTGACCACTGCCATCGAGCCTGCCGAGATCCTGACCGCGGTGAGTGTTCCCGTGCCCGCGGCCGGCGCCCGCTCCACCTATCGCAAGGTCAAGCAAAAGGCCTCGGGCTTCGCCATCGTCGGAATCGCGGTATGCCTGCGGATGGACGGCGACTCCTGTGCCGACGCCGGCATCGGCGTCACCGGCCTTGCGGCAACGCCCTTTCGGGCCACCGCGGTGGAGGACCAACTCAAGGGAAAGGCGCTGACCGCCGATCTCATCGCCTCGGCCGCGGCCCAGGTGACGGACGGCGTTACGGCCCTGGACGACATCCACGCGTCCGCGGACTTCCGCTCCCATCTGGCCCGGCTCAACACGGCCCGCGCCATCGACGACGCCCTGAACGGCTAGCGTGACTGCCGAGGCCGGCGGCTGCCGGCCTCTTACCGACGGCCAAGGATGGAACCATGCCCGAGGCGCTCAGCGGCTTGATGGGAATGCGCCACATCGCCCTCAACGTCAGGGACATCGAGCGCTCCAAAGCCTTCTACCAGGAGGTCCTGGGCATGGAGGTCGTGTGGCAGCCCGACCCGAAGAACGCCTACCTGAGCTCCGGCCCGGACAACCTCGCCCTGCACGAGATCCCCGACCGCCGGGCGCCCGCCGCGGCCACGTCCTCCCTCGACCACCTGGGCTTCATCGTCTCCGCCATCGACCGCGTCCGGGAGATGGAGGGGGAGTTCCGCGCCAGACAGGTCACCATCATCAAGCCCTTCAAGCTCCATCGCGATGGCAGCGCCTCGTTCTACTGCGCCGACCCCGACGGGGTGGTCATCCAGATGCTCTACGAGCCGACCCTGAGCAGGCAGACGGTCGGAGGGGAGTGACTGTACGGACAAGTATTCCACATCAGCGGTCTCAGCCGTTTTGGCCGATCAAGTCTGAAAGTGTCGCGAACAGCCGTTCGCAGTGACCGCATCGCTGGCGTACAGTCGCCGGATCAATGCGTTGAAGAAGATGTCGGGCATGCCGGATCTTGTGATACGGTCCCTTTTGCGTCCTCTCGGTGGCGCGCAATAGACCCTCTGCGATATCGTCCTTGCTCACTTCCTCAAGATTCGCGCGGTGAGGAAGAGCGTTCTCCTGAAAGCCCTGACCGTAGTAGCCTCCAAGTGCGTCCCGGTCGGCAACGATCCATGTCTCCATGGTCTGAACCATCAGGTGGATCACTGCCTCATCAATGCCATGGAGGTCCCAAACGTCACGTTTCGTCAGATGCGCAGCGGGTTCCCCGTCGACCGGCGCTTCCGAGTCCACCAGAAGCACGACGATTCCAGCGTCACGTTTCGTCAGCTCGTTTCGGAAACGCTTGTATGCCTCGTTGCGCGAACCGCAACAGACCAGCCTCCAATGCCAGTTCCGTTCACGACAGGCGTCCTTGATTGCGGCCAGAAATACTTCCATCCCTTGACGCAACGCAGCTTTGGAGTCCTTGCCGTCCCCACCTCCTTCCATGTAGATAGCGACGTTCACGGATTTGCGCCCAACTCGCCCATCCGCCACAAGTCGCCGAGTGCATAATCCTTCAGCCAATCCGCAAGTTTCGCCGAGTCCAGCCGACGTAGCGTCGTTCCCGCCCCAATCCGCTCGCAAGCGACAACGGTCTCTGGTTTGCCGGTCAGAGCGGATACGAGCGCGTCCGAATGGGTGGCGACAATAAGTTGCATTCGTTCGGACGCGTCTACGATGAGATCGGCAACAAGGGAGACAGCGTCGGGATGCAAACCCAATTCCGGCTCGTCGATACAGACCAGCGGCGGCGGCGAAGGCGTCAGCAACGTCGCGAGAAGCGCGACGAACCGGATCGTGCCGTCCGAGAGGCGCGTTGCCGGAACCGGGGACCGGAAACCCGGTTCATGCAGGTAGAACTGGACTCTACCGTTGGAAACCATGGTGGTCATCCGTTCGAAGCGGGGAAAGAAGCGTTTGAGCAGCCTGTTGAATTCAAGCGAGGCTTGGTTGTGTTCAATCTTGTTGAGGATCAGTGCGAGATTGCGGCAGTCGGGAAGGAGCCGGTCCTCGGGCAAGTCTGCTGGTTGCGCCTGACGTGGTGCGGTGTAGCGCCCGAAAGTCCAGTCGCGCAGCAACTGAACTTGTCCGAACTGCCGTCCCAACCAAGTGAGTTCCGGATAAAGCTGCGGGTCCCTGATCTGTGCCAGAACCGATTGATCCGGAAGCATTTCGTAACGTTTGATCCTGCGAGGCGATTTCTCCCAGCGATCGCCTTCGGTCCGATCCCTGATATTGACGGCAGGGTTTCCCCGCTGAAAGCGATAGTAGAAGTAGGGATGGTCATGACCCGGCCACGGTTCCGTGTCCTCGATGGCTTCATCGACCACCTCAACCCGCATGTTGTCGGTGGTGAACTCAAGGCGATAGCGCAATGCCCGTTGGGTAGGTGTCGTCAGACCGGTGTGATGGCGCAATGACTGTTGGGCAGGTGTCGTCAGACCGATGCTCGTCTCCTCGGTCTCCACCTCCATTTTGGCGACCCTTCTTACGGTTTCTCCCTTCCAGAGCCATTCTGCGGCCCCGCCGCCTTCCCGGATCACGCCGGCAAAATCCGTCGGCGTCGCGCGAAGGAGATCAATGGCTTCGATGATGTTCGATTTGCCCGACCCGTTCGGTCCGATGAGAACATTGAGATCGTGTAGTTCAAAGGGCGGCATGTCGGGCGGAAACGACAGGAGTCCCTGAATTTCGAGGCTACGGATAAATTTCATGAAATTGAGCCTCCAAAGAGTATACCGATATACAACGCGCCGGCTTTACGTCCGGCGATGCTCGCAGAATTTACGTTTATTTCCCAACTATAACGACGAAACCAATGGCTCCGTCAAAACTGTCTCCACCTGGGAGGTCGGGTCCACCAACATTTCCAGTGTTTCCAACATTGCCACAGATTGGAAAGGCTTCCGGTTCTTTATGGTCCTCGCCGACGGGTCTCCATCCCACGAGTTTACTGTTATGTCGGCAAAATAACAGGGCCAAGGGATTACGGATGATGTACGGCTCGCTAGCTGAGCGCCTGCCGTGACGACCCCTGCATGAGAGTCGCCGCAATCCGCTCCGCGGCCGTCTCGCCGCTGTGGACGCAATCGGCGATGCCCACGCCGCGGTAGCTCTTGCCGGCGAGGGCCAGGGTGGGGAAACGGTCCAGCAGGGCGTCGATTCTTCCGACGCGGTCCATGTGGCCGATGTTGTACTGGGGCATGCAGTCGGGGTAGCGGGTGGTGCGGCAGAGGGTCGGTGCGCCGGATATGCCGAGGAGGGCTTCCAGGTCTTCCCGGACCTGGGCTTCCAGGGCCTCGTCGGGCTGGTCGAGCAGGGCGGGTTGCAGGGCGCCGCCGGCGAAGCAGCGGAGCAGGGCGATGTCTTCAGGGGCCCTTCCGGCGTACTTCACGCTGCTGAAGGTGCAGGCCATGATCTTCCGGCGTTCCACGTGGGGGACCACGAACCCGTAGCCGTCGAGGGGATGGGCGATGTCGCTCCGCCGGTACGCCAGGTTGACGGTGGCGGTGGATGAGAAGGGGATCGCCTCCAGTTCGCCGGCCAGTTCCGCATCCAGCGTTGCAAGGGCCCCTGCTGCCGCGAACGCCGGCAGCGTGCAGATGACGGCGTCCGCCTCCAGTCCGGCGCGGCCGGTTTCCACTCGCCAGCCGCGGGCGCCCGGATTCCAGGAGAGCTCCCGGACCGTCTCGCCGAGGCGCACCACGCCGGGATCGAACGCGTCGGTGATACGCCGCACGAGCACCTCCATGCCGCGGTCGATGCTGACGAACAGGCTCCAGCGCGCCCCGGTCTCGTCCGCGGTCTGCGCGCGGTGTTTCTGCGCCCGGCGGGTGCCGAGGATGACGCTGCCATGGGTTCGCTCCATCTCCGGGAAGCGCGGCATGGTGGCAGCCAGGCTGAGGGTCTCCGGGTCGGAGGCATGGATGCCGCCGATGAGGGGCTGCGCCACCCGCTCCAGGACCTCCCGGCCCAGCCGGCGGCGCACGAACGATGCGAGGCTCTCGTCGCCGTCGTCCGGCCGGCGGGGGATGAGGGGTTCCAGCCCCATGCGCACCTTGCCGGCCCAGGAGAACAAGGGGCTGCGCAGAACCGACCCCACGCGGGTGGGGGCCATCAACAGGAACCCTTCGGGGAGCGGCTCCAACGCGCCCCGGTGAACGGTGTAGAGCTTCGACCCCGTGTCTTGTGGCGCGATGAGGCGGTCGGTCAGGCCCAGCCGCTCACACAGACGTAACGCCGCGGGCTTGTCGGTGATGCAGGAATCCGGACCGAGCTCCAGGAGGAGATTTTCAGTATGCTCGGTGGCGATGACGCCTCCGAGGCGGTCGGAGGCTTCCAGCAGTGTGACCCGTAGTTCGATGGACCCGGTGCGGTTCAGCTCCGTCAGCCGGTGCGCTGCGGCCAGACCCGAGATGCCGCCGCCGATGACGATGATGTGTTTGGTCATTCCTGCCGCCGTAAGGACCCGGCCACGGGTCCTATCTTGGACTAATTGGATGAACCGCCTGATTTAATTGAGGTTTCGTCTACGCGCTCAGTTCATGCACCGCATCGACCATGGCCCTTACGTGGTCCACGGGGGTTTCCGGCAGGATGCCGTGGCCGAGGTTGAAGATGTGGCCCGGGCGGCCCTGGGCGCGGCGCAGGATGTCCTGGACACGGCGGCGAATCTCGGCCCGCGGCGCAAACAGGGCCACAGGGTCAAGATTGCCCTGGATGGCCACGTCATGGCCCACGCGGCTCCACGCCCGGTCCAGGTCCACGCGCCAGTCCACGCCCAGCACGTCGCTGCCCGCCTCCCGCATCAGCTCCAGCAGGCCGCAGGTGCCGGTGCCGAAGTGGATGACCGGGACGCCGGGCGTCACCCCTGCCATCAGGCGGCGCATGTGCGGCAGGACGTATTCGCGATAGTCGCCGGGCGCCAGACAGCCCACCCAGCTATCGAAGACCTGAAGGGCGTCGATGCCGGCCTCGATCTGCGCGTTGACGTAGGAAAGGGTGGACGCCACCAGCCGTTCCATGAGCGCGCTCCAGGCGCCGGGGTCGGTGTGAAACAGCCGCTTGGTGTGGAGGTAGTTCCGCGAGGCGCCGCCTTCGATAAGGTAGGAGGCCAGCGTGAAGGGTGCGCCGCAGAAACCGATCAGCGGCACGCGTCCGGCCAGCGCCGCGCGGGTGCTGCGGACCGCCGCGTACACGTACGACAGGGACTCTTCCGGCGCCGGGTCGCGGAGCCTGTCGATGTCCCGGCCCGTCCTCACCGGCCGTTGAATCACCGGCCCGCCGTCAGCGTATTCCAGGCCCACCCCCATGGGCTCCAGCAGCAGCAGGATGTCGGCGAAGAGGATGGCGGCGTCCACGTTGAGGCGTTCCACGGGTGTCACGGTTACCTCCGCCACAAGATCGGGGGTCTTGCACAACTCGAGAAAGCCGACTCTTGCCCTCACATCGCGGTAATGCTTCATGTAACGCCCGGCCTGCCGCATCAGCCATACCGGCGTGTAGGGGGTCTTGCCGCGGCGGCAGGCGGTGAGGAACGGATGGTCTGACGAATCGGTCATGGGGCGTGCCTGGGCTCTGTTCGATACGGGCTAGCGGCTCTTTCCCGCCCCCAGCGAGACGGTCCCCTCGCCGTACTTGCGGCGCAGCCGGTCGATGCCCTCATAGAGCTGGTCCATGGACGCCCGCTCGCGATAGTCGAAGATGGAGTCCTGCCACCCCTCGGTGGTGATGCCGCTGGTGCTGACGCCGAGGAGGCGTACCGGCCGGCCGGGCGCCAGGTTCGTAGAGAGCAATTCCCGCGCGACCTTGAAGATGTCCACATCGAAGCACGTGGGCGCTTTCAGGGTGCGCGACCGGGTGATGGTCTTGAAGTCGGAATAGCGGATCTTGACGGTGACGCGCCGGGTCCGGCCCTTCCGGCGGCGCAGCCTGACGGCCACGTCCTCCACGAGCCCGCCCAGCACCCGCTCCATGGCCGCCGGGTCCGTGAGCGGTTGCGCGAGCGTGGTCTCGCTCCCAACCGAATGCTCGTGAGCGCGTCCGCTTCCCGCCGGGCGGTCCAGGTTCAGGTAGCGCGGCCCCAGCCGGGGGTGAGCGAGAAGCTGGGCGACCGTGGCAATGCCCCGGTCCGCCAGCCCGCGGTGCGTCTTGGGGCCGATGCCGGGGATGACTGAGACATCGAGGGGCCCAAGGAAGCGCTCTTCCGACCCGGGCGGCACGTAGAGCAGGCCCCGGGGCTTGACCGCGGTGGCGGCGATCTTGGCCAGGGTCGGGTGGGTGGCCACGCCGCCGGACGACGGCAGTCCGAGTTCGCTCCCGATGCGGCCGATGATCTCGTGGGCCGTGCGGACGGGATGGCCCATCAGCCGTTCCGTGCCCGTCAGGTTGACCAGCCCCTCATCGATGGAAAAAGCCCGGACGTCCGGCGAGAAGGAGCGAAGCAGGTCGAACACCTTCCGGGAGAATTCGCTGTAGACCCCGAGCCGGCCGGGAACGAAGATCCCGTCGGGGCAGAGCCTTCGCGCCTGGAATCCCGGCATGGCCGACCGGACCCCGTATTGACGGGCTTCGTAGGACGCGGAGGTGACCACCCCGCGGCCGGCGCCGCCTACCATCACGGGCTTGCCTGCCAGGGAAGGGTCGAGGACGCGCTCCACGGACACGTAGAAGGAGTCCATGTCGATGTGCAGGTAGAAGGGCACGAGTCCATGTTAACAGTCCTGACGCCGGGGAGTCTATCAGCCTCTTCGGGTGCGGCGGAACGGGGCGAGAGCCGCATGAGAGTGGCATTCCTCTTGCGGCCACCCTATGATGAACAGGGGGTGAGGCATGGCGCGAGCCAGGGTCGTCTACGCGTGTCAGAACTGCGGCTTTCAGTCGCCCAAGTGGCTGGGCCGGTGTCCGGACTGCAGCCGGTGGGACTCGCTGGTGGAGGAAGCGGCCACGGTCCAGTCGAACGCGCGGGGGGACGGGGACGCCGGCCCCGCGCGGGCGCCGTCGCCCATCCACGCCGTCACCACGGACACGGACAGCCGCCTGCGTTCGGGCATCGAAGAGTTCGATCGGGTCCTGGGGGGCGGCCTGGTGGACGGTTCCGCGGTGCTCATCGGCGGCGACCCGGGCATCGGCAAGTCAACGCTGCTGCTCCAGGCGGTGGCGGCCCTGAGCCATGACGGACCGCCCTGCCTCTACGTCTCCGGCGAGGAGTCGGAGCAGCAGGTCAAGATGCGGGGCCGGCGCGTCTCCCTGGCGTCTTCGAACCTGCTGGTGCTGAGCGAGACGTCGCTGGAGCGCATCCTGGAACAGGTCAAGGCCGTCAAGCCCGCGGTGCTGGTGGTGGATTCCATACAGACGGTCCACACGTCCGCCATCCCTTCCGCTCCGGGGAGCATCGGACAGGTCCGGGAGTGTTCGAGCGCGCTGATCTCCATGGCCAAGAAAAGTGGCACCGGCACCTTTCTCGTGGGTCACGTGACCAAGGACGGCGCCATCGCCGGCCCGCGGGTGCTGGAGCACATGGTGGACACGGTGCTCTACTTCGAGGGCGAGGGGGGACACAGTTTCCGCATCCTGCGGGCCGTCAAGAACCGCTTCGGCTCCACCAACGAGATCGGCGTGTTCGAGATGCAGGAAGCCGGCCTCCGCGAAGTACCCAACCCCTCGCGGATCTTCCTTTCCGAACGCCCCCTGGGAGGGTCGGGCTCGGTGGTGGTCCCGAGCATGGAGGGAACCCGTCCGATCCTGGTGGAGATCCAGTCGCTGGTGACCCGGTCCTTTCTTACCCTGCCCAGGCGTACCTGTATCGGCATCGACACCAACCGCCTTGCCCTGATCCTGGCCATCCTGGAAAAGCGGAAGGGCATGAACTTCTTCGACAAGGACGTGTTCATCAACGTCGCCGGCGGCGTCAGCGTATCCGAACCCGCGGTTGACTTGGGGATCGCGGTGGGGGTGGCCTCCAGTGCTCAGGACCGGCCGGTGGACCCGTACATGATCTTCGTCGGCGAAGTGGGTCTTGCGGGAGAAATCCGCACCGTGACCCGGGCCGAGGCGCGAGTGGCCGAGGCGGGCAAGCTGGGATTCCGCAAATGTGTCCTGCCCCAGGGCAACTGCAAGCAGCTCACGCACGTCGAACACCCCGAGCTGGTGGGAGTGAGCTCCCTGGATGAGTGTTGGGAAATCCTCTTTTGAGTTGAGTCGTTGCCGAGAGCGGGGTCGGTTCTCGAACCGGCTCCACCCCGGCGTCTTCGCCCTCCATCCGCGGCGGACCCCGTTAGCCGGATTCAGGCAGCGGGCGGCCAGAGCGCGCCAACGACCCATCGGCGCCGTTCACGGTGCGGCGTTCCCGTCATCCGCCGGCGCGTCGACATGGAAGCTGCCCTGTCGTAATTCCTGGCGCAGACCTCGCGGGACGAACAGATTGGACGGCAGACCCGGCGTATGTAGATCACGTCGCGGACCGTAAGCCGCAACGCCCAGCCGTCCTCCGCTAGCGTGTACGCGATGGCGCGGCCGATGTCCGAGATGGCACCGATCACCAGTGCCGTTTCGACCCCGCCGTTTACGGTGTGGCATTCCCCACCCCATCGCTTACAGACATTGTCTCGGTTCGAGTCGGGCTGAATGTGGAGTAAAGTTCGATTGGCTCCCCCGGAGTCAAGTCCAGCCCTTGCAGACCCGGGTAGTCCGGCGCATACCGGTAGGCGCGGTACACATGATTAGCCCGTCTTTCTCTTCTACCTCTTCTCGCTTGTTCCAACGGCACCGGCTCGCCTTGACGCAAAGGGCCGTTGCTAGTCATCGGGTTGACGTACTTCCAAACCGTTTTGCCGGCCGGCGTTACCTCGAAAAGCGTACCTTGTACCCCATCGCAAATCAGCGTGTTTCCGTTGGGCAGCCGTTGCGCCCCTGACATATAACGGGCGAGAAAGTCGCTGGGCGTTGGGGCGGTATAAGTCCATACCGGTTCGACCGGAGCATAAGCCCGATCGGGATCCAGCCGGTAGCTGGCCCCGTCCACCGGCGGGGCAATCTCATCTACCGACGAATAATGGCGCCGTGAACCCGGGAACTCGTTGCCATTGTTGAAAACGAGGATGTTGCCGGCGCCCGCCAGTCCGGGGGGAATCCATTGCGGATTATGGGGCCAGAAAAGTTGCTGGTCAGCGGGCGTCCCGGCCCTATAGGCGCGGGGGTTGCCCCAGCGGTAGAGCAGGTCGCCCCCCTGGTCGCTATTTCCCCCACTGGAGCCGGCCGCCTCGGCTCTGGTGGTGCTGTGGTCGATAATCCACACTTCGCTGAAATGACGGGGCGATAGCACAACCTGGTCCAATTCCGGGTTATAGTCGATTCCGTTGCTGTGTATCCAGTCCGACGGGTCGAACCAGGCGACTAAATCGGAAAGGTGGAAGTTAAGGTCAATCAACTCCGGATGCTCGGCCACCACCCCGTAATTCGCCTTGCTGGGGTCAAAGTCTTGAATTAGATGATCCCACGCCGACCACTCCCAAACAATTTCGCAGCTTGCCGGCCCGGTAATTCGGGCTTCCACAATATGCGGCGCCACCAAGCCCTTATCGCTGATAAATTCCGGGTTGGCGCCGGCGGCGATGACCTCCTCCGGCGTTTTATGTTGCCGGGACAGCAGCAGCACGTTCCCGTTGGGCATTTTAAGGAAGTCATGATGCGGCAAGCCCTGAGTGCATTCCCAAAGGATGTTCCCATTCCGGTCAATTTCCCGCACACTGCGCTTCGTGTCGCGGTCCGGGTATCCGTCTAAAGTCAGCAGATTTCCATTCTCCAGCAACCTTGCGAACACGGCCTTAAAATCCAATTCCCACTTGTGAACTACCCGCCCCTGATTATCAATCAGGTAAATCGTCTCGCTTCGGATTTTATTAAATAAAGTGTAGCCGGCGAATGCCTCCGGCTCGTTCAGGAACAACCCGACTGTTTTGGCGGCAGGCGTCGAGGGAGCCGTGTGGTCAAGAGCCGGCACGGAGGTGGGTGCAAGGCCGATGAACAGGACGAATAGCGCGTTGCGTAACCGGAGTCGCCCGAGGGCAAGCATCGCTGCTTCAAGCGACAGCCGATAGTAACTCATTGTTTTACAAAGGGAAAGGAGCAGAAACGTCATCGGAGATAGCCGTCTCGAAGTGCTTGCCCATTTTGTACTGGCCCAAGATCTCGGTCGGTCAAGCGACGTTTCTGTCGGCTTCCCGGAGGAGGATAGCGGGCGGGGAGTTTCGGTTGGGTACGGACTCAATGTACATGAGGACTGATGTTACCAAGCAACAGGTGCTTCTATCAAGAATTTTACCCCATTTGTTTAGAGCAAAGCGATAATGTCCCCTTTTGAGCAAAGCTAAGGGAATTATATAGAAAAGTGACAATTTTTGCTTGACAACCTTATCACTCTCCTGTAATATCATCTGTAGATCAGGAGGTCAAAGGATGTCACAGAAAGCACCCGGCAAAGCCCACCGCGCAGGTCTCAGTCTCATAGAGATCACCCGCATGTTTCCCGACAACGAGACGGCGGAACGCTGGATCGCGGACACTCGTTGGCCCGATGGTCCGCGTTGTCCGTACTGCGATTCCGACAAGGTTCAGCACCCAACCGCTCACAAGACGATGACGCATCGGTGCCAGTCCAAGGGTTGCCGCAAGCCGTTCAGCACCAAGACGGGCACGGTCATGGAGGGGTCGAAGGTCACATATCAGGAATGGGCCATTGCCGTGTATCTGTACGTGACAAACCTCAAGGGAGTGTCGTCGATGAAGCTCCGCAGGGACATTAAGCGGACGCAAAAGACGGCTTGGCACCTCGCCCACCGTCTCCGCGAAGCGTGGAAGGATGACGGAGGGATTGCATTCTCCGGTCCGGTTGAAGTAGACGAGACCTACATGGGCGGCAAGGAACGGAACAAGCACGGCAACAAGAAGCTCAACAAGGGTCGTGGAGCCGTAGGCAAGGTGGCAGTCATCGGCGCGAAGGATCGGGATACCAACCAAGTGACAGCGAGGCCCATCAAGCGGACGGACGCGGACACCTTGCAGGGTTTCGTGCTTGGACAGGTCAGCAAGGACGCGAAGGTCTACACGGACGATCACGGCGGCTACCACGGGCTGCCGAATCACGAGACGGTCAAGCACAGCGTAGGCGAGTACGTGGACGGCATGGCGCACACGCAGGGAATCGAGAGCTTTTGGAGTCTGTTGAAGCGCGGCTATCACGGCACCTATCACCGAATGTCCCACAAGCACCTTGATCGCTACGTCAACGAGTTTGCGGGACGCCACAACATCAGAAACGAGGACACGGCGGCCCAGATGGCCGCCGTGGTCCGTGGTATGGTCGGGAAGCGGTTGAGGTATGATGATCTTGTAGGGCAGGAGCCCAAGCAGGTCGTCGGTTACTCGGACATCTTCTGAAGTCTGTCGTCGATCATGTCGCCCATCTTCTTCGCTTGATCGGTGAACATGACCGCCATGTTGGAGTCGGTCGTATCGATGCGGGTGTTGAGGCGGCCTTCCATGTCCTTCATGTCCGCCTTGATGTCCTTCATGTCCGCCTTGATGTCCTTCAGGTCCGTGTTGAGGCGGCCTTCCATGTCCTTCATGTCCGCCTTGAGGCCGTTCCTGACGGATGTCATGGCCTCACCGAAGACATCCCGCAGGGACTGGGCTAACAGTTCCACGCTCCCATTGAGTTTGTCGTTGGGCATGTCCTTCTCTCCTTTCCTTGGGTGGGTGAGTATATAGGCTATCAGACTATACAATATGACCATTGTCAAGCATTGGGGTCCTTTATCGAATTTGGTGCGGGTCCGCGATCAGGTTTTCAGCATGAGTACGGCGAAGATCAGCAAGGGCGGAAAAGGGTGGTCGAATGCCAAGTGATCCGCCACTTAGGAGGGACGCCATGAGCAAGAAGAATCCCATCAAGTTAACTCGTCAGGATTACCAGCCGACGAAAGCCGAGCAGGAAGAACAGGTCGTGCTGAGGAAAGCGGACGGGTCAGTGCCATCGCCTACCGAAGTCATGCGCGCCTTGACCCGTCCTGTGGAGATCACCTACTTGGAGAAGCCTCGGCCTGTCACGCGGCGATCATCGTAGCACGGAGTTTGTCACTTTTCTATATAATTCCCTTGAGGAAGGGGGGCAAGGGATGGCTAGTTAGCGCAGGCCGGGCATCACGATTTCGGAGAAGAGATCGACCGATCGCAGGGCCTCGTCGAGCGAGATATCGCCGAAGGCGAACTGACCGATGAGATAGTTGGCGCCCGCGGTTTCGAGCTGTGACTGAAGGAAGGTCCGGACCGTGCCCGGACTGCCGGCGATCCCCTGGCCGGAGGCGATGACGCCGTCGAAGTCCGGCGGACGTTGGTGCCTCGGGGCGCTTCCCCTGAGCCGGAACAGGTGGTTGAAGCTCCGGTGCCAGACGGGATAGGCGCGCCGGGCGATGCGCAGCGCTTCGGCGTCGTCGTCGGCCACCACCACGAACCGGCCGAGGCCGATCTTGGGCAGAGCCGCCTCACCGTCTCCGTGAACCTCCCTCCAGACCTCCCGGAACCGATCGGTGAAGCCGCGCGTGGGAACCGCCGGGTCCAGGCTCACGATGTGGAGTCCACGGCGGGCGGCCCGCTCGGCGCTTTCCGGCGAGTGGACGCCGTACCAAAGCGGCGGGTGGGGCTTTTGCAACGGCTCCAGCTCCATCGGCACGTCCTCGAAGGTGAAGAACTCGCCCGCGAAATCGAGGGTTTTTCGGGTCAATCCCTGCAGGACGAGGTCGAGGCCCTCGGCGTAGATGCGTTGCGCCTGGGCAGGGTCCTGCCCGTACACCGCCAGCTCGATGGGGGAGGAGCCCCGGCCGAAGCCGATGTCCAGCCTGCCGCCGCTCAACTGATCGAGCATGCAGATCTCTTCGATGAGCCGGAGAGGGTGGTAGAGCGGCAGAGCGTAGACCAGCGGTCCGAAACGAAGCCGCCGGGTGCGCTGGGCGACCGCGGACAGGAACACGCTGGGGGACGGCGCCATGCCCAGGGGCGTCGAGTGGTGCTCCGCCAGGTGGTAGGCGTAGAATCCCTCGCGCTCGTACGCCTCGATGAGCGTCAGACGCGCCTCGTAGTAGTCCCTCAACGGCAGGTCGCCGCGGTCCAGGTGATCGAATACGCCGTAATCCATGGACGGGGCCGGTGCGGAACCGGGAAAGAACCGGGTTCTGGATTACGACGGATCCGTGGACGCTGTCAATGCGGCCCGGCCGCATCCTCCTGGACAGTACCGGCGAAGAATGCAATAAGAGACGAGAGAGTCCACCCCGGTTCCCGACGAGACAAACACCTTGCAGTCCCGTCCATGGGGCGGGAACCGCGATGCCCGACGTCATCCTCTCCGACATCGTTCTCTTTCTCATGTCCGGTCTCGTGCTGGGCTTCCTGATCGGCCTGACCGGCATCGGCGGCGGGGTCCTGACGGTCCCGTTCCTCTTGCTCGTGATCAAGCTGGAGCCCATCGCGGCGGTGGGGACCGCGGGGCTCTACGGCGTTCTCACCAAGGTCTGGGCCGCGGTGCGACACTACCGGCAGGGAACCGTCAACCTGGACGCCGGCATCCGTCTCTTTCTGGCTTCGGTACCCGGCGTCATCGCCGGCTCACTGGCGGTGAAATGGAGCCGGGTGTCCCTCTCCCCGAGCGGGGTCGAGACGCTTCAGGACGTGGTCGGCTACATGGTCATGGCTTCCATCTGCTTCGCGCTGGTGGCGCTGCTGCTCGACTACGAACGATTGGACACCCGTTTGATCTCGTCAGGAAGGGGCGCCGTGGTGAAGTTCCCGTGCCTCTTCATGGTGGGCGCGGTCATGGGGATGACGTCCATCGGGGGAGGCATCCTGATCATCCCCTCGCTGCTGCTCTTCTACCGGGAGACGTCCCGATACGTGGGCACGTCGATCCTGGTCGCGCTCCTCCTGATGACCGTGATGTCCGCTCTCTACGCGTTCATCGGCCGGGGTCAGGGCGTCACGGACGTCGATCCGTCCGCCGCGGTGTTCATGTCCGTGGGGTCTCTGGCCGGGGTCCACTATGGCGCCGCCCTGTGCAAGCGGATGCACCCGAGACGGCTCCAGACCGTTGTCGTCGGCGTGGTCGTCCTCGCGATGGTGATGATGGTGGCGGACCGGTTCTGGTAGCCGTGCGGGGCGAGCAACTCGCGGGACCGGAAGGTGCTCAGGGGAGGCCTCCGGCGGCCGGGCGACCAAAGATTTGACCCGTAGCCCGTCAGGAACTATTCAGTATGGGTTGACCGGGCACTGACGTGTGTCACGCAGGCATGAAGACGGAGCCTGCACCCTGATCGATGGCGACTATCGGAACACTGGAAAGAGATGCGGCTTCCGGCAACGGGTCCGACCCCCCGGCCGGGAAATACGTGTACGCGCGTAAGTATGCCGGCATGGACATCGACAAGGCCTCCGATGCCGGCGAAGACGCCGCGGTCCTGTGGCGGATCTTCAAGCTCGCGGCAACGCAGCGGCTGCGGTTGGTCCTGGCAGTGGCCGCGATCCTGGCGGCCGCGGTCTTTCAGCTCATGATCCCCCAGTACCTGGGAGATGCCGTGGACAGCGCCGTCCTGCTGCTGGAGAGCGCGCCGGAATCCGCGAAGGAGGCCCTGTACGAAGCCGCGTTGATGCTGCTGGGCGCCTCGGTCCTGCGCGGCCTGTTCACCCTGACCCACAACTATTGCGGTGAAACGCTTGGCCACCACCTGGCGTACAGGCTGCGGTTGGGCTTCTACGACAAGTTGCAGCATCTGAACTTCTCCTTCCACGACCACGTCCATACAGGGGAGCTCGTCACCCGCGGAATGCTGGATCTGGAAGGGGTGCGCTCCTTCATGAATACCGGGCCGCTGCGGGTGCTCCTGTTCGCCGTCCTCATCGGGGTGGGGGCCTACGTGCTGCTGTCCACGGACGTGTTCCTCGGGCTACTGAGCCTCAGCTTCGTGCCGTTCGTGGCGTGGCGTTCCACCACCGTAAGGCTCCGGTTGCGGGAGATGTGGTTCATCCTGCAGGAGAGACTGGCGGTGCTCGGCCGGATCATGGATGAAAACCTCACCGGCATCCGGGTGGTGCGGGCGTTCGGTGCGGAGCCCCACGAGCTGGACAAGTACCAGGCCGCGTCCGACCACGCCCTGGCGCTGGCGGGCCGGCGCATCCGCACGCGGGTTTCCTCCGCCACCTCCATGAACTTCGCGTTCTTCGTGGCCATGGGCCTGGTGCTGTGGGCCGGGGGATCGCGGGTGATCCACGGCCACATGACTGTGGGCACGCTGACCGAGTTCCTGTTCTTCATGACCATTCTCCAGCAGCCCGTGCGTCAGCTCGGCATGGTGGTGAACTCCTTCGCCCGGGCGACCACCTGCGGCGCGCGGCTGTTCGCGGTGCTGGATCTGGAGCCGCCCATTCGCGACCGTGACGGCGCCATGCCGCTGGAGGTCACCGACGGCGTCCTCGAGTTCGAGGACGTGTCCTTTGCCTATACGGGCGAGGGCGCGCCTCCGGTCCTGCGCGGGGTATCGTTCCGGGTGGAACGGGGCAAGACCCTCGGGATCGTCGGCCCTCCAGGCAGCGGCAAGTCCACCATCGCCCATCTGCTTCCGCGCTACTACGACGTTACCGGCGGACGCATCCTGCTGGACGGCCAGGACATTCGCGACGTCACCCTCGAGTCCCTCCGCCGGACCGTGCGCGTGGTCCAGCAGGACACGTTCCTGTTCACGTCGTCGATCGAGAACAACATCGCCTACGGCGACCCGTGGGCCGATGACGCCGCCATCCAGGGGTCGGCGGCCACCGCCCAGATCGGCGGGTTCGTCGACCAGTTGCCGGACCGGTACGAGACCCTGGTGGGAGAACGCGGGGTGTCGCTGTCCGGTGGGCAGAAGCAGCGCGTAGCCATCGCCCGGACCGCGATGCTGCGGCCGGCGGTCCTGGTGCTCGACGACTCCATGGCCGCCATCGACGCCGGTACCGAGCAGCGTATTCGCGAAGCGCTCAGGGAACACACGAAGAATTGCGCCACCCTCATCGTCTCTCATCGCCTCGGGGCGTTGCGCCACGCCGACGAGATCATCTTCATCGAGGACGGGCGCATCGTGGAACGCGGCGCCCATGACGCGCTGGTGGCGTTGCGCGGGAGATACGCGGCGCTGTTCGCCCTGCAGACCCTTGACGGCCCCCTTCAGGATATCGTGGACCTTGCGGCGGAAGCCGGGGTCACGGAGGGAAGACGGGCATGAGCGCCGTGAAAGCCTGGGAGGGCCGGACGCGTCCGCCGCGGGCCGTGGTGGGCTCGCAGATCAGCCGCGACGAGGAGATGTTCGGCGCCGCCTTCGACCGGCACGTGGTGCGGCGCTTTCTGACGTATGTTCATCCCTACAGGCGGCGCCTCTATGCCGCCATCGGCGCCCTGCTGCTCTTTACCGGCGCCCAGTTGGCCATCCCCCTGGTCATCCGCTACGCCATCGACCACGCCATCGTTCCCCTGGGCGGCGATACCCGCTTGCTGGGCTTCGCCGTCATCATCTTCGCCCTGGTGATCCTGGTGAACTACGCCTCCAACTTCACGCAGGACTGGCTGGTGAGCCTCACCGGCGAGCAGGTCATCTTCGACCTGCGCCGAGCCATGTTCGCCCATCTGCAGTACGTCGCCCTGGCGTTCATGGACAAAACCGAAGTCGGCCGCATGATGTCGCGGTTGCAGGGGGACGTGTACTCGCTCCAGGAGTTCCTGGAGAACTCCATCACGGCGTTCGGCGATCTCCTGCTGCTCTTCGGCATCGTCGCCATCATGCTGTGGCTGGACTTCGACCTCGGCTTGTTGACGCTGTCGGTAGTGCCCATTCTCTTCTTCGTCCGCATGGTGTGGCTGCCGCGGGCACGAGTGGCCTTTCGCCACGCCCGGGAGACCAATTCCATCGCCAACGGCGCCCTGGCCGAGGGCATCCACGCGGTGCGTACCGTGCAGGGGATGCGGCGGGAGGCCATCAACTTCGATCTCTATGACGAGAAGGCGACCGATAACCTGAATGCCCACCTGCGCTCGGCGCAATACGCCCAGGTCATGGTGCCCATCGTCGACACGCTGACCGGCGCGGCCCTCGGGGTCGTCATGGTGGTGGGCGGCTCGCTGGTGCTGGACGATGCCCTGGACCTCGGCGTCATGGCCGCGTTCCTGTTCTACGTGCAGCGGTTCTTCGATCCCATCCGCTCCCTCACCATCCAGTACAGCATCATGCAGCGGGCCATGGCTTCCGGTCAGCGTATCTTCGAGGTGCTGGACGTGCCCTTGGCGGTCCAGGACAAGCCCGACGCCATTTCACCCGAGACCGTCGCGGGCCGGATCGAGTTCCGCGACGTCACCTTCGGCTACGAGAAAAACCAACCGGTCCTCAAGAACATCAACTTCACCATCGAGCCGGGGGAGACGGTGGCGCTGGTGGGGCCCACCGGCTCCGGCAAGACCAGCACGACGGCGTTGCTGCACCGCTTCTACGACGTGTGGACGGGCGCCATCCTGCTCGACGGACACGACGTGCGGGACTACTCCTCCGCGGCGCTGGGCAAGAATATCGCCATGGTGCTGCAGGACCCGTTCCTGTTCACCGGTACGATTCGGGACAACATCCGTTTCCGCACCGCCGAAGCCACCGACCAGGACATCGAGCGGGCGGCACGGATCGTCGGCGCCCATCCATTCATCATGCGCTGGCCGGACGGCTACGATACCGTGCTCGATCAGGGAGGCGGGAACCTGTCCCTGGGACAGCGCCAACTGCTGAGCTTCGCCCGTGCGCTGGTGGCGGATGCGAGGGTGCTGGTGCTGGACGAAGCCACGGCCAACATCGATTCCTACACCGAGCGGCAGATCCAGATCGGCCTCACCGCGCTGCTGGAAGGCCGCACCGGCATCGTCATCGCCCACCGGCTCGCCACGGTGCGGGACGCCGACCGCATCATCGTCCTGCAGGACGGCCGGATCGTCGAGACCGGCACGCACCAGGAGCTGACGGGGCGAAAAGGCCTGTACGCGAGGCTCTACGCTCTCAACTACACTTCCTTTGACGATCTGCCCGAGGACCTCATCAGGGATGCGCTGAGCGAGACGGCGCGTTCGTGAACGGGGCTCGAAGGGGTCCCGTCCGTTCGACCTCCGCGGGAACTTCGAGAAAGGGTGGGGCGCGGGCCTGCTAACCCGGCTCAGGTATCAAACCGCCCGCCTGCTCGACGATGGACTGCAACAACGCCGACCGGGGACGGCTGCGCACGAGCACCAGCATGCCCAGCAACAGGGTGTGAAGGGTTTGCGCGGTGGAAGTCGCGTCCACGGCGTGCGAAATCTCTTCGGCGGCCTGCCCTCGTTCGATCGTGGTGCGGAAGAAACCTTCGGTGTCGGCAAAACCGTCGGCCACGACGGATTCGACCTCAGGGTCGTGCGGCGACAGCTCGAGGGCCGTGTTGACCAGAAAACAACCATCGCGGGAACCTTCATCCAGCACCCGGTCCGCGACCGTCTCGAACGGGGTCAGCACGGCCTGGCGCGGCTGCGATGTCGAGAGATCGGTAAAGAAATCCGCGCGATCCCTGTCGTAGTGGCGCAACGCTCTCATGAACAGGGAACGTTTCCCACCGAAGGTCCCGTAGAGGCTGCCTCGGCCGATTCGCATACCGTCCACGAGATCCTGTATGGACGTTGCTTTGTACCCATGGACCCAGAAGAGCCGCAAGGCCTTCATCAGGGCTTCCTGCTCGTCGAACTCCTTCGGTCTACCCATCACCGGTTCCTCTAGCGCGCCACCTTTATCGTTTTGGAGTCTACGAAATTTTAGCAGAACATCTGACGACTTCATACCACGAAGCGCAGACCACCAACGTATTCCGGGCGGTGGGAGAGCCTTTTGACGGGCGGTACAGCCCTGGTGCGGCAGGTGGCGGGGGAGCGGCCATGGAGGCCCGCCAGAGCCAGATCAAGGCCGGCTCCCGGCAAAAGGATGGGGAAGCAGATGGGTCCCGGCGTTCAAGTCGTGGATCGAGCCGCAGCCCAGGAGCCGCATGGTGTCCTCGATCTCTTTCTTCAGTATGTCGAACGCCTTGCGGACACCCGCCTCACCGCCGGCGCCGAGACCGTAGACGTAAGCCCGTCCGGCGAGTACGGCGTCGGCTCCGTGCGCCAACGCGATGACGACGTCGGCGCCGGACCGGATGCCGCCGTCCAACAGGACCTTGACGCCGGAGCCCTTCAGGGCGGGCGCTACCTCCTTCAGCATGTACAGGGTCGGATAGACGCGGTCCATCTGCCGGCCGCCGTGGTTGGAGACGACGATGGCGTCCGCCCCGTGTTCCACTGCGAGTTGGGCATCCTCGGCGCATTGCACCCCCTTGATGATCACGGGTCTGTCCTCACCCCAGATTCCCCGGACCCACGGCAGGTGCTCCCAGGTGACCGCGGAAGCGCGCAGTTGCGTCCCGATGTCGGTGTACGGCATGGGCGTGCCGTCGTTCAGGATGACGTTGCGGAACTGCATCATCCCGCCGTCCGCGTAGTGGCTCTTCAGCCAGGAGCGATGCCGCAGCATCTGCGGGGCGAACCTGAGTTTCTGAATCGGGGTGCCGTTGATGGCCCGCGCAGCGCCCATCCATTCATGGCGGGCGCGGTTTCCCGGGACCGCGGTATCGATGGTGAGGACGAGGGCGGAATAGCCCGCGTTCTTCGCCCGCTCGATACCCCGCGCCGCGACCTCTTCCCCGCCGATGAGATAGAGCTGGAACCAGCACGGTCCCTTCGACGCGGCCCGGACTTCCTCCAGGTCCGTGCCCGTCAGGGTCGAGAGCGTGCATATCGTCCCGGCCTCGCCCACGGCCTTGGCGGCAACGGCCTCGCCCCGGGGCCAGATCATCCGGGGGCTGCCGATGGGTCCGGCGATCACCGGCAGGTCGATCTCGTGACCGAGCATCTCGGTGCGCATCTCCACTGACGGAAGGCGGACCCCGGACCTGGGCTTGAACCGTTCCCTCTGAAACGCTTCGACGTTGTCTCTGAGGGTGATCTCGTTGTCGGCGCCGCCGCGGTAGTATTCCCTGACGATGGGCGGCACACGCTTCTCCATCACCTGGCGGAGATGGTCCACCGTCACGCACCGCTCAACCTCTCCGGCCCAGCGCTTCTCACTGCGTGCGTGGGCTCGTCTCAGGTAAGGTCGGAGCAGAAACATGCCTGAAAGAATAAGGTCCTGCTGCTACGGACGTCAAATCCGGGTGGACATCCTCCGCTCAAAAGCCGCCGGCCAGCGGTTTGGGGTCGCCCGGGAACAGGCCGTGCTTGTCGAGAAACTCGATCATGAACCGATCGAAGAGCCAGGGCTGCTCGATCTGGCAGGCGTGACCGGCGCCGGGCAGGACTCTCAGCTCACAGCCGGGTATGCGCTCCTGCAGCGCAAAGGCGGTTGGATGGGCGCCGTCCTCGCTCCTGGTCAGGATGATGACCGGGCAGGCGATGCGCGCGTGATGGCCCTCGGGCTCGGGTGTTTGCAGCGCCCTGAACTGGTGAATGATGGTTTCGACATCGGCGAACGGGTTGCGTTCGGCGAACAGGTTCGCGAAGAAATGCGCCAGCGGCGTAGCGCGGAATGCCGGGCTCAGGTCCTCGAACGCGTACCTCCAGCGATAATCGACGCCGTTGGCGGTGTAGGCGTCGATCCGCCGCTGCGCGAACTCCTTGCCGGGCGTATAGCCCGTGCCCGTCAGTATCATGGCCGCGGTCCGGTCCGGACGCTGGTGACACATGAACGGGCTGATGGCCGATCCGGTGGAACAGCCCACGAGTATGGCGGTTTCCCCCGGCAAGGCGTCGTCCACGGCCTCCCAGCAGGCTTCAGCCATGTCGTCCATGCTAAGCCCGGCGTCTCCCTTGGGTGACCGCCCGTAGCCCGGAATGTCGATACTAATGCACCGATACCAAGTGGAAAGGTGCGCCATCTGAAAAATCCAGCAGGATTGGTCCATGGGGTTGGGGTGGATGAAGGCCATGACCGGCCCCGTGCGTCCCATGCGTTCATAGTAAAGCGGCCCATCAACGTTGTGTGCCATGGTATCCTCCGTGATGAGTTTTCTGGGTCACTAGCTGGATTTGCTCAACAATCCAAATTCCCCGTCCGGGCGCATCGGGCTAGCCGGCCCGGAGCCGGCCCAGGTACATCACCAGCACCCGGTCACCGATGAACCGGACCACGTTGAGGTCGTGGGAAATGAAGACGCAGGTCAGGCCCAGGCGTTCCTCGATCTCTATCTTTCCTTGGGGTCCAGTGCCTCGCGCAGGCCGTCCCCCAGGAAATTGAGGCTGAAAAGGGTGGCTGCGAGGAATGCGGCGGGAAAGATCAGGGTCCAGGGCTGGGATTCCATCTGTGATGCGCCCTCACTGATCAGCACCCCCCAACTCGTCATGGGCTCCTGGATGCCCAGGCCGAGGAAGCTCAGGAAGCTTTCGAACAGGATGGCGCGGGGGACGGTGAGGGTGGCGAATACCGCCACGGGTCCCAAGACGTTGGGGATCACGTGCCGCAGAACGATCCCCATGGACGGCGCTCCCATGGCCCGGGCCGCCTCGACGAACTCCCGGCGTTTGATGGAGAGGGTCTCGCCGCGGACGATCCGCGCCATGTCGAGCCATTCCACCATGCCGATGGCGACGAAGATCAGCACCACGTGGCGGCCGAAATAGACCATCAGCAGGATGACGAAGAACATGAAGGGGAGGGCGTAGAGGACATCCACGAAGCGCATCATGAGGGAGTCGGTGACCCCGCCGAAGTATCCGGCGACCGTGCCCCAGGCGACCCCCACGAGAACGCTGACCACCGACGCCGCGAGCCCTACCGACAGGGAGATGCGGCCGGCGTAGAGCGTGCGCAGCAGCAGGTCCCGCCCGTTGGCGTCGGTGCCGAACAGGTGTCCCTCGGCAAGGGAGGGGCCGGTGCCGATGGCGTCCCAGAAGATCTCGTCGATGGCGTAGGGCGAGAGCATCGGGACGGCGACGGCGAGGACGGCGAGAACGCCAAGCGTGGCCGAACCGGCCATGGCGGCGCGGTTCTGCCGGAGGTGCGCAGCCGCGGCGCGCCAGGGGCTTCGGGCGGCGGTGGCGGGGGACCGGCGCCCGGCGGTGTCCATTGCCGCATTAGTCATGGCGCACCCTGGGGTCCAACACGCCGTAGAGCAGGTCCACCGCAAGGTTGAGGACGATGATGAGGGCACCGTAAGTGACCACGACTCCCATCACCAGGGTGTAGTCGCGGTTGAGGGCGCCCTGGACGAAGTAGCGGCCGAGGCCGGGGATCCCGAAGATCTGCTCGATCACCACCGAGCCGGTGACGATGGCGGCGGTGGCCGGCCCGAGGTAGGAGACCACCGGCCTCAGTGCGTTCTTGAGGGCGTGGCGAAAGACGATGCGCCGTTGCGTCAGACCCTTGGCCCGGCCGGTGCGGATGAAGTCGCTGGCCAGCACCTCGATCATGCTGCCCCGGGACAGCCTCGCGATGTATGCCACCTGCGGCAGGGCCAGGGAGATCACCGGCAGCAGCAGGTGGCGCGCGCCGCCGTCGCCCCAGCCGCCCACGGGCAACAGGTTCAGGTACACGCCGATGACCAGTGACAGGAGCGGAGCGACGACGAAGTTGGGAACCGCGATTCCCGTCATGGCGACGCCCATGACCAGATGGTCCGCCGCGGAGTTGCGGCGCTGGGCCGCCCAGGCGCCGAGGACGACCCCGAGGACTACCGCCACGGCCATGGCGAGCAGGCCGATCTTCAGCGACACCGGAAAGCCGGCTGCGATCAGCTCGGTGACGGTAAAGTCGCGGTACTTGAAGGACGGACCGAAATCCCCCCGGGCAAGGCCCTTGAGGTAACGGAGGAATTGTTGCGGCAGGGGCTCGTCGAGATGGTAGACGCGGTCGAGGTTGGCCGAGATCTCAGGCGGGACCGCGCGTTCCCGGTCGAAGGGTCCGCCCGGAGCCAGCCGGATCATGAAGAACGCGATGGCGATGATGATGAACAGCGTCGGCACCGCCGACGCCAACCGCCGTATCACATAGATCCACAAGGGAGGTCCACGATGTCTGGCGGGCCTTCTACGCGGGGCCCCGACTGCTCAAGGCGCGAGCGACAGGTGCCGGGTCGGGTGCACGTCCATGACGTTGTCCTTCCACCCCTTGACCCGCGGGCTCACCAGGTGCTGGGTCGTGTAGTGGTAGATGGGGATGATGGGGAGGTCCTTCAGGAGAAGGCTCTCCGCCTTCTGCATGAGCTGCGCCCGGACCTCCAGGTCGGTTTCCTTCTCCGCTTTGCGCATGACAGCGTCGTATTCGGGGTTGACGTATCCCGCGGGGTTCATGGCGCCGACGTCACCCTTGAGCAACTCCAGAAAGGTGTTGGCGTCGTTGTAGTCGCCGATCCAGCCGGCCCGGAGGACCTGGAACTGCCTCGCGCGCCGCGTCGCCAGGTAGACCTTCCATTCCTGGTTGAAAAGCTCCGTCTTCACGCCGAGAGCCTGTTTCCACATGCCCGCGATGGCGATGGCGATGCGCTTGTGGTTGTCGCTGGTGTTGTACAGGATCTGCACCTTCAGCGGGGCCTCCCTGGAGTACCCCGCTTCGGCGTAGAGCTCCCTGGCCCGGGCCAGGCGCCCGGCCTTGGAAAGGCCTTTCCAGGGCACCTTGGCGCCCGTGTACCGGTTGACGCCCGGAGGCACCCAGGCATACGCGGGGATCTCCCCGCCCTTGGTGACTTTCCCGGTGAGGATTTCCCGGTCGATGGTCATGGCCAGCGCGTTGCGGAGCCCCGGCCGGTCGCGGAACGGCGCCCGGGTCAGGTTGAGGGCGTAGTAGTAGGTGCCGAGATACGCGGTGTTGCGGAACTGTTCAGCGAGGTTCTTCTCCACCCACGCGATCTGGTCGGTGGGCACGTCATCGGTGACGTCCAACTCGCCGCTCCGGAACCGCTTCACCTCGGTGCTCTCGTCCTCGGTGGGGTGAAAGACCACCGCGTCGATACGCACGTTGGCGGCGTCCCAGTAGTGGGCGTTGCGCTCCAGCCGGATGTGGCTCTGCGGCACCCATTCGGCGAGGCGGTAGGCGCCGTTGGAGACCAGGTTCCCGGCCCGGGTCCACTTGTCGCCGTGGCGCTCCAGGGTCTTGCGATGCAACGGGTACGCCTGGTGGTGCGTGAGCAGCCCGATGAAGTAGGGCGTCGGCGCCTTGAGGGCCACCTTCAGAGTGTGCGCGTCCACAGCTTCCACTCCGAGCCGGTCCAGCTCCTCGATCCTGCCCTTGGTGATGTCCTCGGCGTTGACGATGGGCCAGAGGATGAAGGCGTAATTCGAGCCCACGGCGGGGTCCACCCCCCGCCTCAACGCGAAGGCGAAATCGTGGGCCGTCACCGGATCCCCGTTGGACCACCGGGCGTTTTTCCGGAGATGGAAGGTGTACACCTTGCCGTCGTCGCTCAGCGTCCAGCTCTCCGCCACGCCGGGGATATGGGAGCCGTCCGCGGCTTCCGCCACCAGGCCCTCGAAGAGGTCACGCTGGATATTGGCCGCGGGAACCCCCGATGACCGGTGCACGTCCAGGGTTTCCGGCTCCGCGCCGTTGCCCCGCTGGAGGGTGTTCCCGGCTGCGTGGGCGGAGGCGGCGCCAAGCAACAACGCCGCGAGGAGCGCGATGCTCCATCTTCGGGCGGAGATAAATGTGAGCCGGCGCGTCGCGGAACGTGCTCGACGTCTGACCATGGGCTGCCTCCTACCCCGCCCGCATTCCCGCCAACGCGCTCACGATCGCGTCCGCGTCCAGCCCCATCTCCAGGACTTCGATGAGGTCGGCGTATTGTTCGGGCTCGATGGCGGCCTTCACGCCGGGCTCGAATACGTGGTAGGCCTCGAGGCCCAGCTCCACGCCGGCCAGCGGTCCGGCATAGGAGGGGTCGCCGGTGGTGACGGTCTCGAACTGGACCTGGCTGCTCTCGGTGGTAGGGGCGCCGAGCAGCACCACGATGCCGTCCTTTCCGTATTCTTCAGCGAGTTCTTTGATTCGACCTTGATCCTCAAGGTCCATGGCCCCAGCGGCTGTTCAAACGAAGCACTGGGTGGCGGCGTACGCGACCTCGCCTCCCAGTCCCGCTATTGCCTGCTCGATCACGGGCGCGGGGACGCCGTCCCGCTCCCCGAGAATGATCAGCTTCTTGCCGTTAAGCTCGATGGTTTCTCCGGTCATGCGATTCTCCTTTGGGCTCCTCTGTCATCCTTTCAGGGGTCAGATCCTGGAAAATCCTGGACTCTGTACTTTCCGTGCGAACATGGTCCCATTTCACCTCTACCCGTTACCCGTTACCCGTTACCGTTGCGTTCGATCAGCACCGACATGCCGTCGGTGAGTTCGGTCATCTGGCCGAGGAACAGGCTCGCCCGCGCCACCAGAAAGCAGTTCCGGATGGCGCCGGCGCCCATCTCCCGCAGCGCGTGGGGCACGTAGACGAAGCCCGAAGCGATGTGCCCCTGGGTGGGGGCGTAACCGCATACCCCCTTCGCTCGCGCGAAGCCGACGATGTCGCTCCGGTCGATCTCCCTGGCCGCGGCCAGCATGGCGGCCATCATGCGATAGTTGCGGGCGGCCACGTCGCCTGCCTTGGCGGACACCATGATGTCCGGATTGTGCAACTCGGTGACCACCCGGTCGATCCGGTCCACACCCCATTCCAGCCGCCGCAGGGGCTCCAGAACAAGCTCCTTGAACTGCTTGTCCAGGGCGGCGCCGGCCCTTACGGGATGGCGGCCGACGCCTTGCAGGTTCACGACCGGGCTCCGGCCGTCGTCGCGTCCGATCCACACGGCCACCGCGGCCAGTGCGTCCTCCAGCACCGGAATGCCCTGCTCCAACTGGTACAGGGATTTCATGCCCAGCTTGGGCAGCGACCCGCCGCCCACCACGACCACGTTCCTGAACACACCGCTGTCTACCAGCGATGCGCCGATGACCATGGCGGGAATGGGCGCGGCGCAGAAGTCCTTGATGTCGATGCCGGTGCCGAGGTGACAACCCGCGAACTCGGCGATGGCCTTGGCCATGTTGCCGCCGCCGCGCTGGTAGCGGTCGCCCACGGCCTCCTCCGAGCAACTCAGCACGAGGTCCACGTCGCTCAGGCCGAGGCCTTCCACCTGGTTCAGCAGTTCGTGAACGGCCAGGGCCCCCGAGACCTTGCAGCAGAGATTCTCCAGCAGCACCGGGGCGGAGAGCGATTCGTCCTCGGAGTGTCCCGGTTTCACGACCCCGACGGGCGCGCCTTCACCACCGGCGAAGAGCGGCAGGCAATCCGCGGCCTCCAACTCGGTGTCCAGTTGGGTGTCGCCGAGAAGCGGCGGCGTCCGGGACGCCAGCGGCGCCGTGAGCGGCGAGGCCGACAGCACGGGACTCATCTCTTCCCAGAACCGTTCCCGCAGCAACACGTGCCTGAACGGGTCCGCGCCGGCCAGCAGGGCAAGGAAACGCCGTTCCTCCATGATGTGTCCGAAGGGCGGCTCGCCGTCATCCGCCGCGGTCAGGTTGTCGAACCAGGGCTGCTCCACCTCCCAAAGCCGGGCCGGCGGCTGGCTGCCGATGAACACCTGGTTGGGCAGGTAGCGGCAGGCTTCGTCGTAGCTCCATAGACCCCGCATCAGTGCGGCCGGGAACTCCGGACGGGACTTGCTCTCCCGGAACGGTTTCGAGCCGTAGCGGACCAGGCCCGGGGTGTGGGCGAGCATGGCGGAAGCGCCCCTTATGACGGGTCGGGTATCCGGCATGGTCGTGCAATGTAACCCGTCCGGCACACACGGGCAAGGCCGCGCCGACGCCCGGTTCCCTGGACCGGATCAAACATATCCCCTCGACGCAACTCCCCTCGACTCGCCGTGTTCCTTGTAATAAGATCCGCGGATGCCATGAGGGACGGGCCGCGGGAGCCGTTGCCACGCGCGTCTCCGGTCCGCCATGCCCGCAGGAGGTTACCATGCAGGACTCGAAGCAGAAGCACTTCGCCATCGACGCCGTCGAGGAGAACCGGAACAACATTGCCCTGCTCGGCGACAACATCTTCTACTTTGCCGAGCTGGGGATGCAGGAGTTCCGCACCTCCGGGCTCATGACCGAGGTCCTGGAGCAGGCGGGCTTCGAGATCGAGCGGAACATATCCGGAATGCCCACGGCTTTCATCGCCACCTGTGGGTCGGGCACGCCCGTGGTGGCGCTCCACACGGAGTTCGACGCCACGCCGTCGAGTTCGCAGATGGCCGGCGTGGCCGAGCAGCGGCCCATCGTCGACGGCGCGCCGGGGCACACCGAGGGGCACAACGTCAACGCCGCGGTGATGATCGGCGCCGCGGTGGCCATCAAGAAGACCATGGAGCAGTTCGACATCCAGGGGACGCTCCGGGTGTACGGCGCCCCGGCCGAGGAACAGCTCGTGAGCCGCCCCTACTTCGTGCGCGATGGCTACTTCAAGGACGTGGACGTGGCCCTGCACGATCACATCGGGTACAACCTGGGAACGGTGTACGGCCTGCGGCAGTACGCGCTCATCTCCGCGGAGTTCACCTTCAAGGGCGAGAGCGCCCACGCCGCCACCTCGCCCTGGAACGCGCGGGACGCGCTGGACGCCGCGGTGCTGATGGATATCGGCTGGGACAAGCTGCGGGAGCACCTGGAGCCCTCCCAGCGCAGCCACAGGGTCATCAGCAACGGCGGCGACCAGCCCAACGTCATCCCCAACACCTCGACCATCTGGTGGTTCTTCCGCGAGGCTACCGCGGAGAAGGCCCGGGCCCTTTTCGAGAAGGCCAGGCGCGTCGCCCAGGGCGCGGCCACCATGGCCGACACCACCTATTCGGTGAACGTCCTGAGCGCGGTGGCGCCCACCCGGTGCAACCGAACCCTGGCAGAGGTGATCCAGAAGAACATCGAGGCCGTGGGCATGCCGCAGTGGACCGAGGCGGAGCAGAAGCTCGTGACCGACGTCCAGGCCAAGGTCAACGTCAAGGCCACGGGAATGCCCACGCAGGTCGCCCAGCTTCGGGAGGCGGTGCAATCCGTGTCCGCCAACGACTCCGGAGACGTCTGCTGGGTGGTGCCGTCGGGTGTGGTGAACTTCCCCTCCAACATCCCGGGCATCGCCTACCACCACTGGGGCGCGGGGGTCTCCCTGGCCACCTCGGTCGCCCACAAGGGCGCCGTTGCCGGCGCCAAGACCCTGGCCGCGTCGGCCGTCGACCTGCTGATGGACCCGCAGTTAGTGGCACGGGCCAGGGAGACCTTCAAGGAGGAAATCGGCGACGTGAAGTACCGCCCGCTTCTGCCTGACGATCAGCAGCCGCCGCTGGACCTCAACCGCGGCCTCATGGAACGTTACCGCTCCGCCATGGAAGCGCACTATCCCAAGGAGAAGCCCGCATTCAGCTAACGCTGCCGCTTCAGGGTCAGGAGGTGCGGCTGCGCGCGCTGCTCGACCGCGCCACCTCCGGCGAGAGAGTCAACCGCAGGTCCCGCTTCCGCCCGTCCCTGGTCGACAAGGTGTTGCGAGACCCGTTCTGGGTCTGGTGCCGCTATCATGAGCCCCCGGGCGAGGCCGTGAACGAAGTCGGCCGCTACGAGCGGATGCGCTACCGTCGCGGCATCGACCACGAGAACGCCTGGGTGGCCGCGCGCTATCCCGATGCCCTGGCGGTCCGGCCCGACTTCGGCTACGAGGCCCTCACCCGGACCCTCCGGGCCATGCTGGAGGGCGTTCCCGCCATTCACCAGCCGCAACTGTGGGATCTCGGTCGCGACGTCTACGGTCGCGGCGACCTGCTGGTGCGCGACGACAGCCGCGGCTCGGACCTCGGGCCGTACCACTACCGGGTCATCGAGATAAAGCGGGCGCGCAAGCTCAGAGACTCCTTCGCACTCCAGGCGGCCTTGTACAACCGCACCGTCGGCGCCATCCAGGGATACACCCCCGACCGGGTGACCATCGCCCTCAGGGAGGGAACTCGCCATGAGGAGGTCTCAGGCCGCGGGAAGGAGCTCGACCGGGTGGTGTCGCGGTGGAGGGAACTCCGCGACGGCGCCGTCGTGCCTGAGCCCGGACCACCGCCCCGGGCCGCGGAGTCGCCCTGGCGGGTGTACGGCAACAAACTGGTCCACGAGCGGCAGGACCTGGTGCTGCTGGCCGGAGTGGGCGCGCCTCAGCGGGCCAGGCTCAGGGCGGCCGGCATCCACCGCGTGGACGAGCTGTGGCGCCGCCCTCCGGAAGAGGTCAACGATCTTCTGGGTCCGCATCACGGCGCCGTGGCCTACCACACGGCCCAGAGCTACAGGACCGGGGAACCCATCGTCAGGCCCGGTCATGAGCTGCGGATTCCCCGGGCCGAAAGGCGCCTCTACTTCGCCTTCGGGACCTCCGACGACGTACACCCCGCCATGCCGCCCCACGTCTACCTCATCGGGTGCCGGGACGGCGCCAAGCGCCAATGCGTCGAGTTCTTCGCCCGCGGGGCCGGGGAAGAGCCCGAGATCTTCGACGCTTTCATCGATTACGTGGGCGATGAGGTCGAGCGGTCGCGGCTCTATCACTGGACCGATTACGAGATCACGCAGATGAAAGCCGTCATGCTCCGCTGGCCCAGGCTGGCCGGGCCGTTGACGCGGCTCATGGGCTCCTGCGTGGATCTCAAGCAATGCATCCAGGACGCCGTCTACCTGCCGGTGCCGCGGTTCTCCCTCGCGAGCGTCGCGCCCGCCCTCGGGTTCAAGCGTCGCCAGAGCGGTTTCGGCGTCATCGAATCAATGCTCTGCTATTGGGACTATCTCGACACCGGGAACCGCGACATGGCCGAGAAGGCGATCCGCCGCAACCGAGACGACTGTCTGGCCATGTGGCACGTGGACCGGAAACTGACCGGCGGCCGGTGATTCCCTTGGGTTGAGTGATGTGCGTCGGACCTGCCGGCGACCGCGTACCCCTACGTGCACGGGTCGCCTCGGGAGAGAGCCGGGGTGTGGGGCATTGACTAGGCGGCGTGCGCTGCCTGGCTAACACGCTCCCTTGCGGGCAATGGCCAAGGCTTCATCCAGGCTGTGTCCGCCCGTGTGGCGGAGGATCTCCCTTTCGTAGTCGGCCATGAGCGGCGTGACGAGGCCGCTCTCTTTCGCCGCCTTGAGATAGCTGACGCCGTCCCGCTCTTCCGCTCCGGCGTGCGCTGCGGCGCTCGCGGTGGCCAAGCGGGCCAACAGACCGGGCGTAGGGTCCCGGATGTTCGCCTTCAACGCCGCGTGAAACACTACCTGAAGCCCCGCAAAGTCGTTCAGGCGCCCCAGGAATGCGGCGTCGATATCCGTCTCGTCCACATCCGCGTAGACGTCGCCGCTTCCGACCCTGTTTCGCTCCCGCCGGTACAGCATGTCCTGCGCCGCGGCCTCGGTAACGGACTCCCGCAGCACGAAGACCACGCCCAAGACCTTCGCGCCCCCTTCGTCAACGGGGACGAGCGTCGGGGCGCCGTCGCGCACCCGGCTGCTGCGCGAGAACTCCACCTTGAAGGGAGTCTTCACACCGCTGATGCGGCGCGCCGTGGCCGCTTCGATCTCCCTTCCGGGATCCGGGATCAACGAACCGTATGCGAGAATCCCGATGGTCATCAGCCTGTACCTCGATGACGGGTCAAGGTAGTAACCGGTTGCCACCTTGTCAAACCGCAGGCGCCTGTCGAACGTGATATGGATGAGGACGCGGGTGTCGAGAAGCGTTAGGAGATACGTTGTCAAGGGGAATCGCAAGCGCTATAAATCGGGACACGAACCGGGCATTCCATCGGTCATGACCATTCCAGCTTTCGATCTCTTGAGACCCCGCACCGTTGCCGAAGCCAGTCGCATGCTGCTGGACCACGGTGAGGAGGCGAGACCCATCGCCGGCGGCACGACGCTGGTCATCCTCATGAAACAGCGCGCGTTGCGCTTTTCCCATTTGGTGGACCTTCAGTCGATTCCCGGCCTGGACCGGATCACCGAGACCGACGGCGGCCTGAGCATCGGGGCGCTGGCCACCCACCGTTCGGTGGAGCGGTCGCCCGTGGTGCTTCGGCGCGCCCCCGCCCTGGCCCATGCCTTCAGTTGCGTGGGCAACGTGCGCATCCGCGAGACGGCGTCCGTGGGCGGAAACCTGGCCCACGCGGACTACCGGCTCGACCCGCCGCCGGTGCTGCTGGCCCTCGATGCCGAGGTCGTCCTGGCCGGGGCCGGGGGAACGCGGGTGGTGGCGCTCGAGGACTTCTATCGCGGCATGTACGAGACCGCGCTGGAGCCCGGAGAACTCCTGCTGGAGGTACGGGTGCCGCGGGCGCCGGCAGCTTCCCGGACGGTCTACTCGCGGTTCAGTTCGCTGTCGGCCAACGACTGGCCCTGCATCGGCGCGGCCGTTTGCCTGTCCCTGGAAGGGGAGCGCATGGGCGAGCTTCGAATCGGTTTGAGCGGCGTGGCGGAAGCGCCCCTGCTGGCGGCCGGACTGGGCCGGTTTCGTCAGGAGCGCTGCTCGGAGGAGCTTTGGGATGCGGTCTGCGCTGCCATCGACGAGCAGATATCCCCGGTGTCGGACCTGCGCGGCAGTGCGGACTACAAGCGCGAGATGACTCGCGTGTTGGTCAAGCGAACGTTGCAGGGGCAGGCTCGGCCGGCTCCTTCTCCTTGAGGTAAACGGGTGGCGGACTATTCCATCGTCGGTACGTCGGTTGACCGCGGGGACGCCGTCCAGAAGGTGACGGGCCGGGCGCTGCACGTGGGCAGCCTGGAGCCGCCGGGGCTGTTGCACGTGGCGGTGCTGAGAAGTCCCCATCCCCACGCGCGCATCGTCCGCATCGACAAGTCCCGGGCCGAGGCCCAACCCGGCGTGGCCGCGGTGCTCTCGGGTGCGGACATCGCCGCCATGCCGGGCATCGTCCCGTACCACGGGCCGGCGTTCGCGGATCAGCCGGTGCTGGCCATCGACCGGGTGCGCCACGTGGGCGAGCAGGTGGTGGCGGTGGCCGCGGAGAGCCTGCGCGCCGCGGAAGGGGCGCTGGAGCTCGTGGAGGTGGAGTACGAGCCCCTGCCGGCCGTGCTGAACGTGCTCGACGCCCTTCAGCCGGACGCGCCCATCATCCACGAAGAGCTCCGTCCCTCCGGGGCGTTCGCGGACCTGGCCCACGTCAAGGCCGGCGAGCGCTCCAACGTCTGCTACCACTACAAGTTGCGCAAGGGGGACGTGGAGCGTGCCTTTGCCGAGGCCGACCGCGTGTTCGAGGACGTCTTCACCGCGCCGCCGGCCCAGCACGTGCCCATGGAGGCTCACGTCTCGCTGGCCTACGTGGACGAGGGCGAGCGTATCAACCTTTGGACCGCCAGCCAGTCGCCCTCCTTCGTGAGGGGGGAACTGGCGCGCATGCTGGGCGTGCCCATGAACCGCATTCGCGTGCGCGTGCCGTACCTGGGCGGCGGCTATGGCGCCAAGCTCTACAACAAGCTGGAGCCGTTGGTGGCGATCCTCGCCCTGAAGACCCGCCGGCCGGTGAAGTACAGCCTGAGCCGCGAGGAGGAGTTCCACACCGTCACCAAACACGGCGTGGTGGTGAAGCTCAAGACCGCGGTCAAGGGCTCGGCCATGACCGCGCGCAAGTGCGAGGTCTACTGGGACACCGGCGCGTTTGCCGAGATCGGGCCGCGGATCGTCCACAAGTCGGGCTATACCTCCTCCGGGCCGTACAAGATCCCCAACGTGTCCATCGACTCCTATTGCATCTACACCAACAAGCCGCCGGCCGGGCCGTTTCGCGGCTTCGGCGTGCCGCAGGTGATCTGGGCCTACGACTCCCAGACGGACATCATCGCCCGGGGCCTGGGCGTGGACCCGGTGGAGTTCCGCCTGGAGCACGCGCTGGAGGAAGGGGACCTCTTCGTCACCGGCACGCCGGTCCATGCCTGCGGCCTGAAGGAATCCGTCCAACGGGCCGCGGAAGCCGTCGGGTGGGACCGGCCCAGGGAGGCGGCCTCGGGCGCCAAACGCCGCGGCAAGGGCATCGCGTGCGGCGTCAAGGCCGTGCTCACGCCGTCCATCTCCGGCGCCATCGTCATCCTCAACGCCGACGGCAGCGCCAACGTCCTGAGCAGTACGGTGGAAATGGGCCAGGGCTCCGAGAGCGCGCTGGCCCAGATCGTCGCCGAGGAGCTGGGGATCCCCTTCGACCGGGTCCACGTGGTGCAACCGGACACCGACGTCACCCCCTACGACACCATCACCGCGGGAAGCCGCTCCACCTACCACATGGGCAACGCGGTGCGCGCGGCCGCGGCCAAGGTCAAGGCGGAGCTCTTCGAAACCGTGGCGCAGGCGCTGGAGATCGACCTCGGCGACCTGGAGGCGTCCGGCGGCCGGGTGTTCGTGCGGGGCGCCGAGGAGCGGGGCCTGACCGTCACCGAGGCGTTCCTGGCCCGGTTCGGAAGCCTCGGCACCACCATGACCGGCGAGGGCCTGTGCCAGCCGGTGGTGACGCCCATGGATCCCGAGACCGGGCAATCGGACAAGTGCACCGAGTACTGGTTCGCCTCGGCCAGCGCGGTGGAGGTGGAGGTGGATACCGAGACCGGCCGCCTGGAGGTGCTGCAATTCCACGCGGCCGGAGACGCCGGCACCGCCATCAACCCCAAGTATTGCGAGCAGCAGCTCGTGGGCGCGGCCACCATGCACCTCGGGTTGACGTTGTTCGAGCAGATGGTGTTCCAGGACGGCCAGCTTCTCAACGGGTCGTTGCTGGACTACCAGATCGCATCCATCAAGGACGTGCCCGCGGCCTGTCACCCCATCGTGGTGGAGGTGCCCCACAAGGACGGCCCCTTCGGCGCCAAGGGCATCGGCGAGACCGGCGCCCTGACCGTGGCCGCGGCGGTAGCCAACGCGCTGGAGGACGCCGTGGGCGTGCGCGTGCGCGACATCCCGCTGACCGCGGAACGGATCCACCAGGCGCTGAAAGCGGCGGGGAAGGTGAACGGCGGCAAGTTGTAGGAGCGGGTTTCAAACCCGGCCGCGCCCGCAATACGGAGGGCAGGGAGGTGCGGCTATCGTTTAGGACCGGGGTGACGGAGCGAGGGTCATGGAACGTACCATCAGCATGACGGTCAACGGGCAGCAACGGGAGTTGCAAGTCAACGACGCCGATACCCTGCTGGAGGTCCTGCGCGACGGGCTCAAGCTCTGGAGCGTGCGCGAGGCCTGCGGCGTGGGGGCCTGCGGAAGCTGCACGGTTCTTCTGGACGGGAGGCCGGTGAGCGCGTGCTTCCTGCTCGCGGCACGCCTGGACGGCCGCTCCGTGGAGACTGTCGAGGGGCTGAGCGGCGGCGGCGAGCTGCATCCGATCCAGCAGGCCTTTCTCGATCACGACGCGGCTCAGTGCGGCTACTGCACGCCCGGCTTCATCATGGCGGCCAAGGCGCTGCTCGAAGAAAACCGCGACCCCACCGACGACCAGGTCCGCGAGTACCTTTCGGGTAACCTGTGCCGCTGCGGCGGCTACCCCAACATCATGCGGGCGGTCCGCGCCGCGGCCGTGCGAACGAACGACCATGCACCCCGCTCCCGACCCTGACCGCCTGGCGGCATTGCTGAAGCCCCGGAGCATCGCTCTGATCGGCGCGTCGGAGCGGGCTCCTCACGCCGCGGCGCTCCTGCGGAACCTGTTCAGGTTCGGCTTTCCGAGAGAGCGGATCTACCCGGTCAATCCGCGCTACGAGAAGGTCTTCGATCTGGCTTGCTACCCCTCGGTGAAGGAGGTGGCGGGAGACGTGGATCTCGCGGTTGTCGCGATACCCCGGCACGGCACCGTCCAGGCCATGGAGGAATGCGCCGCCAAGGGAGTCCGGGCCGCGCTCACCGTGGCCACGGGCTTCGGGGAGTTCGATGACACGGGCCGGGGGTATCAGGCCGAGCTCGCCCGCATCGTGCGCGAGCACGACATCGCGCTGTGCGGTCCCAACACTCTCGGCTACCTGGCCCTCGAAAGCGGCGCCGCCCTGTGGTCGTCGCCGCTCCCCGAACGCCTTGCCATGGGGCCGTTGAGCGCCGTGTTCAGCAGCGCCGGCCTGCTCAACCTCTTCTTCAACACCGCCGCGGACCGTTGCCTGGGGTTTCGCTACGCGGTGGCGCCGGGCAATCAGGTGGGCGCGAGCTTCACCGATTACCTGCGGGCCGCGGTGGACGATCCCGGGACTCGGGTCATCCTCACCGTCATCGAGTCCATGAGCCGTCCGGAGGAGATGGCGGGGGTGCTGGACCTGGCCCGGGAACGGGAGAAGGTGGTCATTGCGTTGAGGCTCGGGAGATCCCGAAAGGGCGAGCGGGCGATCACTTCCCATTCGGGGAACATGGCCACCTCCGGCGCGGTATGGGACGGGTTGTTCCGCCAGAAGGGCGTGATCCCGGTGGACAACATGGACCAGATGCTGGAAGCGGCCGCCCTGGCCGCCGCGACCCCCGAGCCGTACCGTCCGTCGGGCCCCGGCGGCGTCGGCATCGTCACCATCTCGGGCGGTGATTGCAGCTTTCTCGCCGATATCTGCGAGCGCAACGGCGTGGACCTGCCCGAGCCCTCCAACGCCACCTATGACGCGCTGCGCAGCTACTTCGACAAGGACCGTTTCAACGGCAACCCGCTGGACATCGAGGAACTGCACTGGGCGGACCGGCCCCGGTATCTCGAGTGCCTGGAAACCTTTTTGCGGGACGACAACTTCGTGGTGGTCTGCTGCCGCCTGAACTTGCCCAAGAGCCCCACCGATCGGCTGACCCGGTTGTACCGAGAGTCCGCGGCGGTGGCTCGGCGCAGCGGCAAGCGGTTCCTGTTCCTGTCCCGGGCCAGCGAGTTGCTCGACCGGTCCTGGTTCGAGTTCTTCACCGAGCTGGAGGTGCCGTTCCTGCTGGAATACGAGAAGTCGCTGCGCGCAATGAGGGACGTCCTCGGGTTGTCGCGGCAAAGCCACGCCGGCGAATCCGCGGACGCCGCAACGCCCGCCGCGGACCCGGCGGAGAGCGAGGCGCTGCGCCGGCTCGTTGCCGGTGGAGACGCATCCCACGCCACGGTGCGGCGGCTGCTGCGGGTCTACGGCATCCCCGCGCCCCCCAGTCATCTGGCGCGCTCCCCGGACGAGGCCGCGGAGGCGGCCGGGGAGATGGGGTTTCCGGTCGCCTTGAAGGTCGAGTCCGCGGACCTGCCGCACAAGACCGAGGTGGGCGGCGTGCGCCTGAACCTGGGCAGCGCGGAGGAGGCGGCCGCGGCCTACGACGAGTTGATGGAACGAGTGGCCCGGAACGCGCCCGCCGCCCGTATCGACGGGGTGCTGGTTCAGAAGATGGTGGAGGGAGTGGCGGAGGTCATCATCGGCGCCTCGCGCACGCCGGACCTGGGCATCTGCCTCGCGTTCGGCCTGGGCGGCATCTACACCGAGGTGCTCAAGGACGTGTCGTTTCGGCTGCCGCCGCTGGGCCTCCGGGAGGCCCGGGACATGATCCGGGAAATCCGTACCTACCCGCTGCTCACAGGGGTCAGGGGGAGGCCCAGGGCCGATGTCGACGCGCTGGCGCGGACCATCGTGGCGCTGTCGCGGCTGGCGCTGGACTTTCGCGACGAAGTGGATGAGATCGAGTTCAACCCCCTCATGGTCCTGCCGGAGGGACAGGGGGTGCTGGCGGTGGATACGCTGGTTCGATGCGCGGGTGCACGGGACTCCTCGCCGCGGGCGGGGCGCGAGGACTTGTAGGAGCGGGTCTCGAACCCGCCCGTGTCCGCTTGCCACGGACCATGGATTCGTTGAGGTAAGGACAACCGAGGCATCCGGGTTCCCGTTCCAAGGAGTGCGATCATGAAGATCACGGACCTGCAGCTCGAAACGCTTGAGCTCCCCTACAAGAAGCCCCTGATCACGGCCACCAACCAGTTCTACTCGTCGAACGGGTTCCTGGTGAGTGTGGAGGCTGAAGGGGAAATCACCGGATACGGCTACATCGACGTGTTCCCCAGGACCGGGGAGACGGTGGGGTCGGCAAAATACGCCATCGAAGAGATCATGCGCCCGCTGCTGGTGGGGCAATCCATCGAGGACCTGGCCCGGCTGAGCGCGCTCATCAACTACCGGATGGTGGACAACCGGCGGGCCAAGGGCGGCGTGGAGATCGCCCTGTACGACCTGCTGGGCAAGTGCTACGGAGCGCCGCTCTACGTCCTTCTCGGGGGGCTCGTGCGGACGGAGATCACGGCCATCAAGATGGTGAGCGTGGGGCAACCGCTGGAGATGGCCCGAGAGTGCCGGGAGCTGGTGGATCAGGGCTATCGCGCCCTCAAGCTCAAGGTCAAGGGCGAGGTAGGGCTGGACCTGGCGCGGGTGACGGCCGTGCGCGACGCGGTGGGGCCGGACGTTTACATCAAGGTGGACGCCAACGAGGCCTTCGACGCGAAATCCGCCATCCGCATGGCCGCGGGCATGGCCGAGCTCGGGGTGGCGGTGTTCGAACAGCCGGTACCCCGGCATCACCACGCGGCCCTGGCCGAGGTGAAGCACCGGTCGAGCATCAAGATCGAGGCCGACCAGTCCGCGGGCTCGGTGCATGAGGCCTTCCGGCTCATCCGGGACAATGCCTGCGACTCCATCAACACCGGCATCCTCAAGGCCGGCGGCGTGCAGCAGACCCGGCAGATCGCCGACATGTGCGCGCTCACGGGAACCGAGTGCGGCCTCAGCAACATCGCGGCCTGCATGGTCGGGGACGCGGCCCTGCTGCACCTGGCCCTCAGCTCCCCCGGGGTCTCCGGGTTCTGCGAGATCGGCGAGTGCGAGGCCCTTACAGGCGACCCGTTCACCGGTATCAAGGTGGTGGACGGCAAGCTCACGGCCCCGGAAGGCCCGGGCCTGGGCGTCACCAGGACCTGAAGCCGGCCGTGACCGCTCCGTGACCGGATCGATGCCCGGGACTTCCTTGTGGCGGCAGGAGGCGGCTTGCCCCGATTTCGCGCCCCGCTTTCCGTGGCTGGGCGGCGACCTGCAGACGCTCCGCTACTATTTCTTCCCCGGCGACGCGGATCTGTCCGCCTGGCCCGGGCAGCGCCTGAGCTTCCCTCTCCGGGACGCAGGCGGCGACGCCCTGCTCGCGGTACTGCATCGCCCGGCCCGCGCCGCGGATCGCCCGCTGGTGATCCTGGTGCACGGGCTGACCGGATGCGAGGGCAGCTCCTACATGTTCGAGACCGCGCGTTCCTTCCTTGCCCTGGGATATCCCGTCCTGCGCCTCAACCTGCGGGGCGCGGGCCCGTCGCGGGACACGTGCCGCGGCAGCTATTGCGCCGGCTCCGGCGACGAAATCGGAGCGGTGCTGTCGGCGCTGGGACCCGACGAGTCCGGCCGGGGGGTGGTACTGGTCGGGTTTTCCCTCGGCGGCACCGTCGTCCTGGACTATCTGGCGCGGCGCGCCCATGCGGTGACGCCCATCTGTGCGGTCACGGTTTCGGCTCCTCTCGACCTGGCGGCCGCGATCCGGCGGATGATGCGCCCCCGCAACGCCCTGTATCAAAGGTGGCTGCTGGCGCGCATGAAGACCGCGGTCACCACGGGCGCCGCCCGGGTCTCCTCACGGGAACGAGCGGCCGTCCTGGCGGCCCGCAGCATCTACGAGTTCGACGACGCCTTCACCGCCCCTCACAACGGATTCGCGGATGCCGACGACTACTACGCGCGCTGCTCCGCCACGGGAATCCTGGATGACGTGGCAACTCCTTTGCTGCTGGTCCACGCCCGCAACGACCCCTGGATATCGTCCGCAGCCTACGAGGACCTCCGCGGCGACACCCCGCCTCACGTAACCCTGGCCCTGACCGACGGCGGCGGCCACGTGGGTTTCCACGGCCGCCACTCCGCCACGCCCTGGTACAATACCCTGATGCAGGCGTATCTGGAGCGGCGCCGCCAATCTACGGAATGAAGTCCGCCGTGCGCGGCGCCTCCACGTCGTTATCATGAAAACAGCCCGCCAATAAGGGGCGTTCACAGGGCATTCACCGGCTCAGGATGATGGAGATGGTGCCGGTCATGACCGCGAAGGTGCCGGTGACGGTGCGGGCGTTGATGCGTTCGATGCCGCGCAGGAAGACCACGGTCAGGATCAGGGTCCACAAGGGGGTGGAGGCGACGATGGGGGACACCACCACGACGCGGCCGAGGCTCACGGCGATGAGGGACAACAAGGAGGCTGCGGACTCGAAGAAGCCCGACAGGATGAACCGCGGCAAGGCGCTGCGGTTGAGCGCGAGCTTCTCGGTCCTGAGACGAACGCCCACGTAGGGACCTAGCGAGACGAAGGACACGATGGAGAGAACCGCGGCGAAATAGAGGGGCTCGTTGGAGATGTCGAAGGCGATGCGCCGTATCGGGAAGGCGATGCCGGCGAACAAGGCGGCCAGGAGCGGAAAGACCGCCTCCCACCAGTGATAGCGCAGGCCCGAGTCCACCGGCTGCCAGGAGATCAGCCCGATGCCGCCCACCACCAGGACCGTTCCGGCCAGGATACCCAAACCCGCCTGCTCTCGCAGGAACACGATGGCGATGAGCGCGCTCCACAAGGGATAGGTGTTGCGCAAGGGTTCGGCCCGGGCGGCCCCGAGCCGGTGGATACCGGTCAACTGGAGAAGACTCGTGGCGGTTTGAAGGATGCCCAGCCCGACGAACAACAGCAGCGGCAGCCATTCGACGCGGGGCGCGCCGCCGGTGAGGAAGACGCCGCTCCAGAACACGACGGTGCGGAGGAAGAGCAATACGCAGGCTGCGGTCAAGGGAGTGGAGTGGTGCATTCCCATGCGCGCGGTGATGGAGCCGCCGGAGTAGAGGATGGCCGCGGCGAGGGCTATGAATTCGGGTCGCATGGGTGTCGTTGTCGAAGGCGCCGCCCCGGGAAGCATGGCCCGGTCATCAGAGGCTCCGGCCCATGCGCATCGAGCCGCTACCCCTGGAGCACCACCTGGGATAGAATAATTGCCATATCTCTACAGGGAAAGGGAGACCGCTTCGCGACGGCGTTCCCGGACGAGTTCGTCCGTCGGGCTCACGCCCTCGGGCACGTAACGGGCGATGATCTCCCGCACTTGACGAACCTCACCTATGGAGCACTATCTGGAGTAGCACGATTACCCGGCCACTCATGTCCATGGTCCATCAGGGACACGACATGCGCACGAGCCATCAAGCGCGTCGAAAATGAACACCTTCATCGATCTCCAACGGCGGTTTCACGAACTGACGGAGAAGGAACTCGAAGATATCGAGTTCCTCGCCTATTGGGACGAGGTCGGGATTCGCCCGGGCATGGACTGGCTGGAACTGTTGAGGCACGATCGCATCGTCCTTCTGGCAGGAGCCGGGGCCGGAAAGACCACGGAGATGCGCAAGCAGGCGGAGCGCCTCTTCAAGGCAGGCAAGTTCGCCTTTTTCGTGGCATTGGAATCTCTCGATAGCGAACCCATTGAAAACACCCTCTCCAGGGACGAGGAAAAGAGGTTCGAGGCATGGAAGACAGACGGTGAGGCGCCGGCTTGGTTCTTCCTCGACGCGGTAGATGAATTGAAGCTCACGGCGGGCAAGCTTGACCGAGCGCTTCACCGACTGGCTAAGGCGATCGACGGCCGCCTCCACCGTGCCCGCATCATCATCTCATGCCGTCCGAGTGACTGGCGTCCAAACAGCGACCTGAACACGGTACGGGACAAGCTGCCGGCTCCGGAGAAGGGTCGTGAAGCCGTGCGAACGGTGGCCATGCTTCCGATGAGCGATGGGCAGATCAAGCTCTTCGCGGAGCAGCAAGGTATGGAAGACACGATTGCGTTTCTCGAAGAGGTTGACCGGCAAGACGCCTGGACCTTCGCCCGTCGCCCCCTGGACCTGGCCAATCTGATCGCCACATGGACGAGTTCGGGGTGCTCCGGCTCCCGGCGCCTCGGCTCCCGCACAGAGCAGCACGAGGTAAACGTCACGGCCAGGTTGAGAGACGACCCTGGTCGCCCCGGTCTTGCCGTCCTCTCCGACACCGAGGCCCGCGCTGGGGCAGAGCGCCTGGCCCTCGCCTTGGCCCTTACCCGTAAACTCACCATCCGATCACCGGAACAGGCGCTGGACACCCTCCGCTCGGATGGCGTCCTCGAACCCGCAGAGATCCTTCCCGACTGGACCGAGGCGAAACGGCAGGCATTGCTTCGACGCGCCCTTTTCGACCCTGCTACCTACGGGCGTGTGCACTTTCATCACCGGTCGGTTCAGGAGTACCTGGCCGCCCGGAGATTGAAGGCGCTGCGCGATAGAGGAATGTCCACGAAGGCGTTGTTTCGCCTGCTGTTCGCGGAGCGCTACGGCGTTGAAGTCGTGTTCCCCTCGATGCGCGCCATCGCCGCATGGCTCGCGCTGTGGGATGACGCCGTCTGCAAGGAGGTGACCAAGCGTGAACCGGAGGCGCTTCTCTCGCTGGGCGATCCCGAGACGCTCGACATCACCGCGCAAAGAGTTCTCGTTGGAGAGTTCGTGGCCAAGTACGGTGGAGGAAGTTGGCGCGGCCTGGACGTTCCAATCGCCGAAGTTGGCAAGCTCGCACATCCGGATCTCGCATCGGTAATACGGGAGTGTTGGGGTAGCGGACCGACCAACGACGAGGTCCGCGAGTTGCTGGTCGCGCTGATCCGGCTGGGGCCAGTCAAGGACTGTGGAGATCTGGTCTACAACGCGGCGCACGACGCCGGCTGGGATCCCGATCTTCGCGCCATGGCAATCCGTGCCCTGCTTGCTTGCGGATGCAATGCCAGCGTCCGCGAAATTGCGACTTCCATGTTGGATCAACCAGAATCCTGGCCTGATAGAATCGTGTATGGCGTCGCAAAGGATCTGTTTCCAGAGATCATCACGGCATGCAAACTGATCAAGCTGATGGAGCGAACGCACGAGCCAACGGGCAGTGTCCTCAGTTTCAAGTACGTATCGCCAGAGATAGCGGAGACCATTGAGCCGCGATCAGAAGCGGCGGTCGCGTTGCGCGACCAATTGGCGGATCTCGTGTGGCGAGGTCGAGAGTCCACACAAGAATCCTACAACATTCGCAGCAAGTTCGGTTACCTCGCGCCGGCGCTGGCGACGCTGTGCCATCGGCAGTTGTCCGAAGCTTCGGACGGTCTCCATGACCGCTTGATCCGGGCCAGCGTGATCGCTTCCCGGTTCAGTGGCGACAACTACCGTGCACGTGAACCAGTGGGCAGGCTCCGGGATCGGTTTCGTGATAAGCCAGGACTACGAAACCTCGCTTTTTGGGCTGAACTGGCGTTAATGGACGAGATCGTTCCGGCTGACGATGCTTGGTTCCGTTTATATCAGGTGGAAGAAGACAGCCTTATAGCTCCTCTCGACGAAGCGGATCGATCCTGGCTTCTGGCGGCGCTCGCAGACGAAAGCCGGCCGGAACGACGTGCGGTTGCGCTTCATGCCTTGACCCGGGACCGGCGTCAGCGAGGGCCGGTCGCTTCGGAGTTGGACGCCATCCGCACAGCTTTGAAGGGGGACACGGAGTTGGGCCGGATGCTGGAAGAGTACACGGCGCCGTCGAAGTCAAGCGAAGCAATCAAGAGGTTAGAGCGCAACCATAGAGCTGGAGAGATCCGTAAGGCGCAACGCTTGGAAGACTGGGAGCAATGGCGCGCGGCGTTACTCGCTGATCCTGACGATGCTTTCTCAGAGGAGGAACAGACAGCGACAGTGCATAAACTGTTCTCATGGCTGAAAGAGAAGCAGCAACACCGGAATCGCTTCAACGCTTGGGACAAGAACGCGCTGATAGATGCCTTCGGTCCAGACATCGCCGACCGTGCGGAACGGGCGTTTCGGGATCTCTGGCGTACTATCCGGCCGATACTCTGGTCTGCACGGCCCGCTAGCGAACGGAACAGCACTCCCCGCAAATGGATTCTTGGACTTTCAAGCGTCTCGGCTGAAGCCTCGACACCGGGGTGGACGGCTTCGCTGTCGCCCGCCGAAGCCAGGACCGCGGCGGCCTACGCGACCATCGAGTTGGGAGGCTTCGCACCGTTCATCGCCGACCTCGTAGAATCGCATCCTCGGGAAGTGGACAAGGTGATAGGTGGTGAAGTAAGCGCCGAACTGAGCGTCGGCGGCGATTATGGCTATCTACCGACCCTTCAACACCTGACTGCTGCGGAGGGCAAGCTCAAGCAGCTTCTCATCCCTCGCCTGCTTGCCGGACTGAAGTCCTGGCCTGACACCTTTACGGACGAGACCGAGCCGAGTTGGGCACGCCATCTCGAGCAAGTATTACAGATCCTGGGCGAGACGACCTGCGGGGCGGATCGGGAGGAAATCGCCCGGATCTGCTCCATTCGCTACGAAGCCGACCCGGTCGGCGCGGTAGCGATTTCCTGGCTCAGGGGCCTGTTCCGGTTCGACGCGGTGCGCGGAATGCAGACGCTGGTCGGGAAGCTGGCAGACAGTAGGGATCCGGGCACTTGCAAGGAGGCGATCGAGATGTTCGCCAACCTCTTTGGCGACCGAAACCTCATTGTCTCGGAGGTCGACGATCCGGATCAACGCGCCGGCCTCCTCGGAGGACTTGTCCGGTGCGCATATACCTTCGTTCGCCCGGAGGAGGACATGGTTCACGAAGGAGTCTATTCCCCGAACACGCGAGACCGCGCCGAAAGCGCTCGTAACAGTTTGCTTTCCAGACTGCTCGACACCCCCGGACCCGAGGCTCACCGGGTCACCATGGCCCTTGCGGACGAGGAGGACTTTGCGAATATGGCCGACTGGCTAAGGTTCCGTGCCCGGCAACGAGCGGCGGCCGACGCCGAGTTTCCCGCCTTTACCCCCGAGCAGGTTTGCGCCCTCGAAAAGCGCGTCGAAGCTCCGCCCGCCGACAGGGACGGCCTGTTTACGGTCATGGTGGACCGATTGGAGGACCTCGACTATGACCTGAACCATTCCGATTTCACGGATCGACGGACGGTTCGAAGCATTGAGAAAGAATCGGAGATGCAGCGCACCCTTGCCAATCGACTCTTCGAGAGAGCGAAGGGCGCCTACAGAGTGACGCGCGAAGGAGAGGTCGCCGATGGCAAGCATCCGGACATCCGGCTCGCCACCGTCGGTGGCGATCAGAGGGCTGTCATCGAAGTGAAGATTGCAGATAACGGCTGGACGTTGGCCGATCTCCGGCGAGCGCTTCGCCAACAACTCTTGGGCCAATACTTGCGTGACTCAACCTGCAAGGCCGGTTGTCTGCTGCTGACCTACCATGGGAGAAAGCAGTATTGGTTTCACAAGGTTCCCCAAGGAAGCAGAAAGAAACGGACGTTCTCACAGGTGGTCGAATTGCTGAAGGACGAAGCACGAGACATTGAGACGGAAAGAGCGCATGACGTTCGCATTGCAGTAATCGGCCTCGACCTCACCGATCCCCAGACCACGCCGGTTCATGGGGGGAACTGAGGCGGCCCGTTTTCGCCGATGACCGGATCGGTCGTCAATGACCGCTCGGGTCGAGGACAGACAACGATGGCGTAGCCAAGTGTGACAGGAGCGACGCAACCGATGCCAGCCAAGAAGAAGAGGACGAGCCGGGCCGGACAGGGACGGAGCGCCGGCAGCTACGCCCACCCCGAGGCGAGCGCGCTGCTCCGGCCCGACGTCGGCATGCAGGCGCAGTTCCGCAAGAAGAAGCCGCCGGCAACCTACGGATACGATTCCTCGCTTTCTCCGGCGCTCGACTGGGCCGGAAAGGCTGAGCGCCTCTCCTTCGACGTGCCCACGCTGCCCCTGTTCGTGCACGAGCGGCTGTCCACCGCCGCGGTCCTCGAAACCCTGAAGGGGCACACCCGCGACCGCCAAGTGGACATGTTCGATCTCTTCGGGGAGAGCGACCTCCCCATCCGCGACCGGCTGCTCAAGGCATACGAGCACCAGAACGGGTGGGTGAACCGGCTGATCCTCGGCGATTCCCTGGTGGTGATGAACTCCCTCATCGGATACGAGGGCCTCGGCGGTCAGGTACAAACCATCTACATGGATCCGCCCTACGCGGTTAAGTTCGGCTCGAATTTCCAACCCTTCGTGCGCAAGCGCGACGTGACCCACGGCGACGACGAACACATGGTCCGCGAGCCGGAGATGGTGCAGGCGTACCGGGACACCTGGGTGCTGGGGATCCATTCCTTCCTGACCTACCTGCGGGACCGGCTGCTGCTCGCGCGGGAGTTGCTCCACCCTTCGGGGAGCATCTTCGTGCAGATGTCCGACACCAACCTGCACCACGTGCGCGAGGTGATGGACGAGGTGTTCGGGCCGGAGTGTTTCGTCTCGCAGATCAGCTTCCAGACCACCTCGGGGTTCTCGACCAAAACACTCGCGACACTCGGCGATTTCCTGCTGTGGTACGCGCGCGACCCGGAACGGTTGAAGGTGCGGAAGCTGTTCGAGGACCAACCCGTGGCCCTCGGCGAGGGCAACGCGCGATGGGTGCTGCTCCCGGACGGCAGCTATCGGGGGGTGAGCGCGGCGGAGAAACGCGGGGAAGCGCCGCTCCCCGAAGATGCCCGGCTCTACAAGCCCGGCGACTTGCAGGGCCAGGGCGCGTCCCGCGAGCCGCAGCCCTTCGAGTTCGAGGGCAGGGCCTACGAGCCGGGCGCCAATTCGCACTGGAAGCCCAACTACCCGGCAGGGCTCGAACGTCTCGCCGCCGCGGGGCGGATCCACGTCGCGGCCAACAGCATCCAGTACCGGCGTTTCGCCTCGGACTTCCCCTACAAGGAGCGGGGGAACCTCTGGACCGACACCCTGACCGGCAGCTTCACGGACGAGAAGATCTACGTCGTCCAGACCAACCCCAAGGTCGTCGAGCGCTGTCTCCTGATGACCACCGATCCGGGCGACCTCGTCTTCGACCCCACCTGCGGCTCCGGGAACACCGCCTGGTGCGCGGAGAAGTGGGGGCGGCGGTGGATCACCGCCGACACCTCCCGGGTGCCGCTCGCGCTCGCGCGGCAGCGGCTGCTAACGAGCACCTTCGACTTCTACCGCCTCAAGGAAGCGGAGCGCGGACCCGCCGGCGGCTTCGAGTACCGGCGCCGGCAGAACCGGAGAGGCGAGGAGACCGGCGGCATCGTGCCCCATGTCACCCTGGAATCCATCGCCAACGATGAGCCGGCGAAGGAGGAGGTGCTGGTGGACCGGCCGGAAACGGACGGGAGCGTCACCCGGGTGAGCGGCCCCTTCTGCGTGGAGGCTACCATTCCGGCCCCGGTGGACTGGGAGGGTGACGGCGAGGAGGACTCTGTCGCCTCCCGCCACGTCGATCGCATGATCGAGTTGCTGCGGCATTCGCCGGTTCTGCGTCTCGGAGGCGGCCGTTCGGTCAGCTTCGCCAAGGTGCGCCCGCCTGCGCGGACCCTGAGCCTGTCCGCGGAGGCGGTCATTGCAGGCGAGGGAGAGCAGGCGGTCGCCATCGTCTTCGGTCCAGAGAACGGCGCCGTCTCGGAGGCCCTGGTGTTCGAGGCGGCGCGCGAGGCCCACGCCAAGGGCTACGGCCATCTCTACGTCGTAGGCTTCGCCATCCAGCCCAACGCCAGACGCCTGATCGAAGACTGCGAACAGGCGGTGGGGGTGCCTGCGACCTACGTGCAGGCGAGCATGGATCTGGTGATGGGAGACCTGCTCAAGAACTTGCGGTCGAGCCAGATCTTCTCGGTATGCGGGCTGCCGGATGTGCGGATCATGCGTGCGGGAACGGATGGGACGGCGGCATCGTCGGCGCGGAGCTACCAGGTCGAGCTGCTCGGCTTCGACGTGTTCGACCCGGTGGCGATGGACTCCGACCACCGGGAGGGGAACGACGTCCCGGCCTGGTTCCTCGATACGGACTACAATGGACTTTGCTTCCACGTCTGCCAGGCGTTCTTCCCGCGAACTTCCGCTTGGGAGGGCCTCAAGCGATCCCTCCGAGGCGAGTTCGAGGACAGCGTATGGGCGCACCTTTCGGGAACCGTCAGCGCGCCTTTTCAGGCGGGGGAGCGCGGGCAGGTCGCGGTGAAGGTCGTCGATGACCGGGGAAACGAGCTGCTGGTGGTCAAGCCCCTCTCGGAAGCGGAGGGGGATGCGTGATCCACACGGTCCGCATCCGCGGTTTCAAGCGCTTCGATGAGGTGGAGTTCAGCCTGCCGGGCCACGTGGTGCTTGCCGGCCCCAACAACACCGGCAAGACCACGGTGCTCCAGGCCATCGCGTCATGGTCGCTGGCTCTACGGCGGTGGCGGGAGCTCAACGACTTCAATCCACGGCAGGGATACACCCGGGCGCCGATCGCCAGACAGGCGTTTTGGGCGGTCCCGTTACGAAACTTCGATCTCCTCTGGATGGATCGAAGGTATTGGGGGCAGATCGAGATCGAGCTCCGGCACGGTGCGGGCTGGTCGGTGACAATGGAGTTCATCTCCGACAGCACCGAGCAGATCTACGTCCGGCCTAGGTCGGACGTACCGGCGGATGCACTGCGGGGGACCGATCTTCCGGCGGTGTACGTGCCTTCGATGACCGGACTGGAGACGAATGAACGGCTGCTTCAACCCGTGGCGGTAGAGCATATTCTCGGCCTCGGCCGCCCCGGCGAAGTATTGCGTAATCTGCTGGTTATCGCGAGTCGTGACGAGGCCGCCTGGGACGCTCTTCAGAACTCGATCGCAAGATTGTTCGGCTATCAACTGTTGCCCCCGGACGCCGACAGCCCGTATATCCGCGCCGAGTACATGATGAGCGAAGGGGGCCCATTGCTGGACATTGCCAGCGCAGGCAGCGGATTCCAGCAGGTGTTGATGCTGCTTACGTTCCTCCACACGCGGGAGGGTGCCGTACTGCTCCTGGACGAGCCGGATGCGCATCTGCACGTCATCCTCCAGGACGCCATCTATCACGAGTTGCGGACCGTAGCCGCTCGGCAGAGATCGCAACTCATCGTCGCGACGCACTCCGAAGTGGTCATCAACGCGGTGGAACCTCGCGAGTTGTGCGTCATGCTCGATAAGCCCCGGATGGTCGCCGACAACGAGGAGCGCAGCCGGCTCATTACCTCGCTACGCGTGTTGAGCAATGCGGACGTCATGCAGGCGATGGAAGTGCGCGGCATCCTCTACGTCGAGGACTACACGGACATCAACATCCTGCGCGCTTGGGCAGCGATCCTCGAACACCAGGCTGCGGGCCTGCTCAACACCGAACTAATGTGGAAGCCGCTGGTTTTCCAGGCGCAGGAGGGACGTCGGGGGATCAGGGCGCGTAATCATTTCGAGGCGTTGCAGCTCGTGCGCGAGGGGCTTCGCGGCCTTGAGCTTAGCGACGGGGACGCACGACCGCCCGTCCCGGACACGGAGATCACGGGTGTCGGTTTGCAGCGGCTCCGCTGGCGGCGCTACGAGATCGAGAGCTATCTTGTCCACCCGGATGCGCTCGCCCGTTTCGTCGAGGCGGTAGTCGGAACCGATTCTGCCGCGGTGCACGTCGAGGACATGCTCGCCTGCTGGCGCGGAGCGTTCCCTCCGGACGTGGTGAAGGCGCCGCTCGCCGACCACGAATACCTGATCGAAGCCAAGGCCCGTACGCGGCTTATCCCTCCACTGCTGGAAGCAGCCGGACTCCACGGCCTGCCTTACACCCGCTACCACGAGATCGCTGCGTTGATGCTCCCCGAGGAGATCCACCCCGAGGTGGTGGAAAAGCTCGATGCGATCTGCCGCGCCTTCGGAGTCGAGCCATGAACGCGCACGAGGTGCCCGAGCCGATCCTCAACTCCCCGTTCGAGGAGCCGAAGGAGCACTGGTGGATCACGGAGCACGATCCGCCGGAACGGCGTGCGGGCCGGCGCCCGGCCATGTACTTCTACCGGCCCCCGGGACGCGAAGCGTCACAGGAACGCCAGGAGGCTGGGACGGCCATCGGGCTGAAGCTGGTCAACCGCATCCGCGCCAAGCTCGCCGAGTGGCGGTCCCTGGCCTTGCGCGGCGAAGGCGGGGTGACCCGCACCACCATGGATCTGCTGCGCTATTGGCGGCGGGAAGGGCGAAGGCATCCGCTGTTCTTCGCCCAGATCGAGGCGGCCGAGACCGTCATCTTCCTCATCGAGGCCCGCGCTGACTTGCTGCAAGGTGTGAACGTCCCGCTCGACGAGCCGGGAGAGGAGGCCAAGGCTGACGGAATCCGGGCGTTCCGCCGCCACGCCTGCAAGATGGCGACGGGCACGGGGAAGACGACGGTGATGGGCATGCTTGCGGCCTGGAGCATTCTCAACAAGGTAGCGGCCCGGGGCGACACACGCTTCTCGGACGTGGTGCTGGTGGTCTGCCCCAACGTGACCATCCGCAACCGGCTCGAAGAGCTCAAGCCGCAAGGCGGTGAGGCCAGCCTGTACCGCACTCGCGACCTCGTGCCGTCGCATCTCATGCCGCAGTTGGCGCGCGGACACGTGCTGGTCACCAACTGGCACGTGTTCGAGCCCAGGACCGTGCAGGCCGCCGGCGAGACCGCAAAGGTCCTTCGCACCGGGCGCCAAGTCCGAACCCGGGAGACCATCCGCATCGGCGCCCGGACGACGACGGCGCGCGGAACCCGCTACCTGACCCTGGAGGATCTCGAACGGCAGGCGGCCACCGGCCTGATCCGCGTTCTCGACGAACACAGGGACGGCCAGGGGAATCTCAAGTCGGTCTCCGTGGAGTCCGTCCGTTATGTCGAGAGTGACAAGAAGCTCATCGAGCGTGTGCTCGGACGTGACGTGGGAGGCAAGCGGAACCTCCTGGTCATGAACGACGAGGCCCATCACGCCTACCGCATCCGCCGCGCGGAGCCGGACGAGGGCGAGGATGATCTGTTCGGCGAAACGGATGACGGTGAGGCGTTCTACCGGGAGGCGACGGTGTGGGTTGACGGCCTCGACCGGATACACAAGCATCGCGGCATCAACCTTTGCATCGACCTCTCCGCCACGCCCTACTACCTGGGGCGGGTCGGGCAGAACGCCAACCGGCCCTTTCCGTGGGTGGTGAGCGACTTCGGGCTCATCGACGCCATCGAGTCCGGCTTGGTCAAGATCCCGCAGCTTGCGGTCCGAGACACGAGCGGTGCACCCATCCCCGGTTACTTCAACATCTGGCGCTGGATCCTTCCGAAGCTGACGCCGGCGGAGCGTGGCGGCCGGCGGGGGAGCGTAAAGCCGGAGGCGGTGCTCAAGTATGCGCACGTGCCGATGGCCATGCTCGGCGGGCTGTGGGAGGCGTTGCGCCAGAAATGGAGCCACGAAGGTCGTCCGCCGGTGTTCATCATCGTGTGCAAGGATACCGCGCTCGCCAGGGTGGTGTATCGGTGGCTCGCCGAGGACAAGGCGCCGGTGGGAATCCCGCCCGCGCGCCTCGACGGGTTGCGCAACGTGGATGGGGCCGTCCGCACCGTCCGGGTGGACACCAAAGTCGTGCGCGAATCCGACAGCGGGGAAGCGAAGTCCGACGAAGACCGGTGGATGCGCGTGACCCTGGATACGGTCGGCAAGACCGACTGGCCGCGGGACGGGCAGGGAAGGCCCATCTACCCGGAAGGTTTCGAGGCGCTCGCCACGAAGCTCCAACGGCCTCTGCATCCGCCGGGCCGAGACGTGCGGTGCATCGTCAGCGTGGGGATGCTGACCGAGGGCTGGGACTGCAACACCGTCACCCATATCGTGGGGCTTCGCCCGTTCATGTCGCAGTTGCTCTGTGAGCAGGTGGTTGGCCGTGGGCTGCGGCGCTCCAGCTATACGGTGGGAGAAGACGGAAAGCTCGGCGAGGAGGTCGCCAAGATCTTCGGCGTTCCGTTCGAGATCGTCCCGCTGAAGGGGAATCCTCCCGGCAACGGGCCGAAGCCGCCCCCGAAGACTTGGCGGGTGCGGGCGGTCGCCGAGAAGGCCCACCTGGAGATCCGGTTTCCCCGCGTCGAGGGTTACACCCGGGAGATCCGTCACCGCGTGAAGGTCGATTGGGAGAGCATCGCTCCCCTCCGTCTCGATCCGCTGCATATCCCACCGGAGGTGGAGATGAAGGCAGGGCTTCCGGACAATACCGGCCGCCCCTCGCTCGTGGGCCCGGGGCGCCTGGAGCGCGTGGACTTGAACCCCTACCGCAAGGGACGGCGCCTCCAGCGGCTGGTGTTCGAGATGGCCCGGGACCTGACACGTGAATACCGGCAGCAACCCGGCTGCGATGCACCTGCTCACGTGCTGTTCATCCAGTTTGCCACCATTGTCAACCGGTACGTTAGCGAGAAGGTCCGCCCCGTGGAGCCGGCGCGGACCGTCGATGCGTTCCTCTCTCCCTGGTACGGCTGGCTGGTGGAACGGCTCATCGCCGCCATTGAGCCTGACCACGAGACCGGCGAGGACGCCGAACTGCCGCGCTACGAAAGCGGACGCGGCCCCGGCTCCAGTGCGGAGGTCGATTTCGAGACGCGGCGGGAGCCATACCCCGTCGTCAAGAGCCACGTCAACGCGGTCGTGCCCGACACCGCCAAGTGGGAGCAATTGGCCGCCTACCGGCTGGATACGCACGAGCGCGTGCATTCCTTCGTCAAGAACGCCGCCCTCGGTTTCGCCATCCCCTACTTGCACAACGGCGAGCACCACGAGTACCTGCCCGACTTCATTGTCCGCCTGACAGGAGACGCCGAACGCTACGTGATCCTGGAAACCAAGGGCTACGATCCCCTCAAGGAAGTCAAATCACAGGCGGCCCAACGGTGGGTGCGGGCCGTGAACGCGGACGGAGGGTTCGGGGTCTGGGACTATGCCATGGTTTCGGACATGGGCAAGGTCAGTGCAACGATCGAGCAATTTGCAAACCAGCCGCGTCACTCGATCGAGATTGAGCCCTGAACCGAGAACAGGGAGATCAATCCATGGAATACAAGAGTTTTCATATCAAGAACTTCAAGGGTATTTCCGATCAGACAATCAATCTCAACAAGAGACCGGCTGGTAGGGTAGTTACCCTTGTGGGTCTCAACGAATCCGGGAAAACCACGGTTCTGGAGGCAATCAGTTCATTAGAACGTAGAGAAAAGGATCTGAAAGCCCTGTATAAGGAAGAGTTTCGACATGGGGACGTCCACGATCTGATCCCCACCGGTGTTCTGGCTAGGGCGTCAGGATGAGCCCGTCATGATCTCCATCCGTGGGAGGAAGCACAGATGACCTGAGTCGACGGTTCACAGCAGCGGCAGGATGGCGCCGAAGAGCACGCCTTCGAACAGCGTCCTGTGCAACAGAAGCTCCAGGCATACGTACACCAGCACCCAGACCGAGAAGGCGGCGATGGCGCACGCCGGCCATGAGGTCCGGCCATAGCTTCGCAGGAACAGGACCACGTAGATGGGGATGGTGAGCTGGAAGCCGATGAGGAGCACCAGCGCGCAGAAGACCCCCAGCCAGGCGACGACGGGGGCGGCCGCGGCCCACGGCGCCACGTCCACGGAGTCGTCCGGGGCGGCGCTCGGGTGGAGCAGCTCGCGGCCCAGGGAGAACAGGATCAGCGCCAGGGTGGGAACTCCCAACACCACCGGCACGAGCCCCCCCTGTCCTTCGAACCCGAGGGACAGCGCCACCACCAGCGACACCACAGCCAGGTAGAGCAGGTTGACGATCACGTAGGTGTAGTTCACGCGCTTCATGGCCGTCTCGTCAGCGGGTGCGCAGGCGCTTGGCCACCGGCACCACCACCATCGTGAGGATGAGGATCCAGGAGATGGCGCTGTCGAAGAAACCCAGATAGCTGCCGTCGTGGATCCTCAGCGTGAGCAGGAACGACTTCTCGGCCAGGTTGCCCAGCACGAAGCCGATGACCAGGGGCAGCACCGGCACTCCCGCGCGTCTCATGCCGAAGCCGAGCACGCCCAGCAGCACCACCAGCACCACGTCCCAGATGTTCTCCCGAAGGATATAGGTGCCGGCCAGGGAGACCACCGCGATGATCGCCGAGAGGTAATGGACCGGCACCCGGGTGATGATGGCCAGGTAGCGGGCGGCGAAGAGGCCGAAGATGCTGGCGAAGGCGTTGGACACCACGTAGCCGTTGAGCAGCGTCCAGATGAAGATGGGCTGCTCCACGATCAACTGCGGCCCGGGCGAGATCCCGTGCATGATGAAGATGCTCAGGAGCAGGGCCATGGCGAGGCTTCCGGGAATGCCGAAACTCAGGGTCGTCAGCAGCGCCCCGCCGTCCTTGGAATCGTTGGCCGCCTCGCTGGCGATGACGCCCTCGGGATGGCCCTTGCCGAAGGAGCCCGGGTTTTTGGAAGACTGCACGGCCACGGTGTAGGCGATGAGGTTGGCGGTCTCGCCCCCCACCCCCGGTATGATCCCCACAAGCGTGCCGATGGAAGAGCTGCGCAGCAGGCACACCGCGTAGCGGAAGTTCTCCATCACGCCCTGCCACGCGCCCCGGATGCTCGCCTCGATGTCGTCCCGGGCGATGGTGCCGCCTTGGGCCGAGTAGTTGATGAGCTCGCCGATGGCGAACAGCCCGACGAAGAACGGAATCAGGGGAATGCCGTCCCACAGGTACTCGCTGCCCAGGGTGTAGCGGATGAGCCCGGTGGGCTCGTTGAGGCCCACCAGGGACAGCAGGATCCCGACTCCGCCCGCGATCAGGCCGTTCAGCAGCGAGCCCTGGCTGACGGTGGCGGTGGTGACCAGCCCGAACACCACCAGCCAGAAGATCTCCGGGTGACCGAAGGCCAGCACCAGCGGGCGCATGACCTGGATCAGCAGCGCCAGGATCAAGAGCCCGAACAGCGCCCCCAGGAGGCAGGCCCCGGCCGACAGCCCCAGGGCACGGGCGGCCTCGCCCCGCTTGGCCATGGGGTAGCCGTCGAAGCAGGTGGCGGCGTTCACCGGGGTGCCCGGGGTGTTGAGCAGGATGGCGCTGATGGAGCCGCCGAAAGAGCTGGCTCCCATGATGCCGGAGAACAGGTAGACCGCGGTGATGGCGTCCCAGGTGAACGTGAACGGCAGCAGCATGGACATGGCGAGGATGCCGCCCAGTCCGGGGACCGCGCCGAAGATCAGCCCGATGACGCTGCCGATGCAAAGCGTCAGTATGACGTGCGGCTCCGAGATGGTGACCAGGGCGCCGCCGAATCCCTCAAACATGAACGCGCGACGGCTGAATAAGGGAAGGAGAAGTTACGAGACGGTCCCGCGCAGCCCGCGGGACCGTCTCACGGGGTAACGGACCGTGGTCACTTGACGTATTTCTTGAGCAGGGACGCATTGTTTCCCACGAGGTCGATCATGTCTCCGATCAGCTTCGAGGTATCTGTCGAGCTCAACGGCGCCACGATGTTGCCGTTGGCCTCGATCTTGTCCTTCAGCTTGGCGTCGTTGTTGACCTTTACCAGGGCCGCCTCCAGCACCGCGGCGATCTTGGCAGGGGTCTTGGGCGGCAGCGCGTAGAGGTTCTGGCCCACCAGGGAGGCCGACCCCAACTCCGGGAATCCCTGCTCTACGCCGGTGGGGATGTCGGGGAACTTGGGATGCCGTTCCGGCAGGTAGACGGCGATGGCCCTGGCCTCGCCCGATTGGACCGCGGTGGTCCAGCGCTTTACCAGCGGCAGGTTGGTGATGGTGATGTCGCCGCGGATGATGCCGGTAATCAGCTCGGGTCCCTTGAAGCCGGCGATGAAGTCCACCGGATAGCCCACGAGATTGGCGGTGATGACGGAGATGGGGAAGGTGTTCCCGCCGGTTCCGGTGATGCCCGCCTTGATGGGCTTCTTGGCCGTCTTCATCTGCTTGAAGGACGTCCATTGATCCATGCCCTTCTTGGTCGTGGCCTGGAGGAAGTACGGGTTGGATACCTGCCGCCCGATCCAGGTGAAGCTGCGCAGGTCGGGCTTCATCCCCCGTACCACCTGATTGACAGCCTGCCCGGGCAGGTTGATGGCCGCCATGGTGTAGCCGTCGGGTTTGGACCGGTTCAGGATGGTCACGGAGTTCCTGCCGCCGGCGCCCGGTACGTTGCGGATCACCACGGGTACGCCCAGGATCTTCGACAGGACGTCGCCCTGGAGCCGCGCCGCGGTGTCCATGGCGCCTCCCACCGAGAAGCCCACGAGTATGGTGATGGGCTTGCCGGGATACTCGTCCGCGGCCGTTGCCGGCGCGCCCGTCAGCGCCAGGGCTCCCGCCACGAGCAGGACCAGACCGACTTTGCTCGACGATTTCAAGGTTCGCATAACGACTCCTTTCGGCTGCGCAAGTGTCCCGAAGCCTCGGTTCCGGGACGCGAGAGGTGCTACGACACGGTGCGGACCTTATCGCCCCGTCGATTCCCTGTCAACGGCTACTTGCGGAGCAGCGAGGGGTCGAAGGCCTGGAGCAACCCTTCCAGGTTGACCTCGCGCACCTTGTCGCGGGGCGCCCGCGCCCGCTGCGGGTACTGGACCGGCGGCGCCGGCTTGGTGGCGTCCAGGATCATGACCGCGCCCATCACGGGTTCGTGGGTCCCGTCCACGGTGTAGTCCCAGTTGGACGGCAGCAGATCGCCCGGCCCGTTCCAGTCCGGGATCGTGAGCACGTCCTTGTCCGGCCGCATGCGGGTCCCCACCGCCCAGGTCACCTCCGGCTCGTTGAACACGTCGATGTCGTCGTCCACCACTACCACGCACCGGAGGTTCTCGGGCTCCGTGGCGATGGCGGCCAGCGCCGCCCGCTTCACCTCCGAATCCCGGGTCTTGCGGATGGAGATGTAGCAGTGGGTACGCGCGTGGGCCGGCACGTTGACGTTCACGACCCCGGGGACGGCCTCCCGGACCCGGCGGTAGATGGTGCCCATGCGCGGCAGGCTCCCCAGCACCAGGTGTTCCTGGCCCGCGGGAAAGACGTCGTAGTAGACGGGGTCCTTGCGCATGGTCATGGCCGACACGTGCATCACCGGCTGGGCGCCCACGCTGACGTAGTACCCGGTCCACTCGCCGAAGGGACCTTCGAGACGGGTCTCGTCCGCCGGGAGCCGCCCCTCGATGACGATTTCGGCATGAGCCGGGACCATGAGGTCCACGGTCTCGGCCTTGACCAGCGCGATGGGTTCCTGCAGCAGCGCGCCGGCCTCGGCGAACTCGCCGCCGATGCCCGGCAGCCGGGACACCGCGCCGAGCATGAAGGTGGGGTAGTGCCCGATCACCAGGGCGAACTCGGTGGGCTCTCCCCGTTCCGAGTTCCGCCGGTAGATGTGGCCGCCGTGGTGGCTGCCCTGGATATAGACCCCGAGGGTGCGGGGGCCGTGCACCTGGTGGCGGTAGAGCCCGGCGTTCTGGGCGCCGGTATCGGGGTCCTTGAGGATCATGACGCCGCCGGTGACGTAGGGTCCGGCGTCGAGCTCGTTGTGGAACGGGATGGGCAGGGCCGACAGGTCGGCCGCGTCTCCCCTGAGCACCACCTCCTTCACCGGGCCGTCGGCGACGGTTTCCGCCTGGATGGGGTTGGCCTGCCGCTCGCCGTACACCCGGGCCATGTCCGGCACGCGGGTGTCCAGGGCCAGGGCCAGCCGCTCGTAGGTGGCCGTCAGGTTGATGACCAGCGGCATCGACGAGCCTTCCACGTCGGTGAAGATCAGCGCCGGAAACCGTCCGTCCTCGCCCAGCCTCTCGGCGATGGCGGTGATCTCGAACCTGCGGTCCACCCGCCGGGTGACCATGTGGATCTGGTCCGGCGCCGCGGCCGCCAGTTGCTCGATGAACGCGCGCAGGTCCTTTGCCATGGATGCCGTCCTTTCGTGATCGCGCAGACGTGGGCTGTTGGTCCTTTCCATAGCACACTCCCGTGCTGTTTTGACGGCCCTCGACGCCCCGGACGACCCTCACGGCCCGCGTTGCCGGCAGACCTCGTTGCCGGCCGACCCGTCTCATGCGCAAGACGACCGTCGGTCCTTGAAATCAACCGGCCTATGGCATAGACGATAAGGTTTCGAGAAACCTGTCCATGGGAACCTATCTGCTTCGCCGCCTGGTCGGCACGATCCCCGTCATGATCCTGATCAGCATGCTCGTTTTCCTGCTGATCCAGGCGGCCCCCGGCGACCCGACGCTCATGCTGCTGGGGGAGGACAGCACCGCCGAGGACATTGCCGAGGCCCGGGCGCGATGGGGACTGGACCAGCCCATCTACGTCCAATACGTCAAGTTCTTCATGTCCGCGGCCCAGGGGAATTTCGGGCGGTCCTTCAAGTACGACGAGCCGGTGCTGGACGTCATCCTCAACCGGGTTCCGGCGACCCTGGAGCTGGCCACGGCCTCGGTCATCATCGCGGTGATCTTCGCCATCCCGCTGGGGGTATGGGCCGCGGCCAAGCCCAACTCGTGGGTGGACAACACCGGCACCACCTTTGGCCTGTTCGGCATCAGCATGCCCAGCTTCTGGTTCGGCATCATGCTGATCCTGCTGTTCGCGGGCATATTGAATATCCTCCCGTCCGCGGGACGGGATACCTACGGCATTGCCGGGCCGCGCATCACCGGTTTCTACATTTTCGACAGCGCCCTCCAGGGGAACTGGGCCGGAGTTCGCGACGGCGTGGAGCACGTCTTCCTGCCGGCGCTGGCCCTGGGCTCCAACATGCTGGGAATCCTCATGCGCGTGACCCGGTCGTCGGTGCTGGAGGTGATGCACGAGGAGTACGTGACCACGGCCCGGGCCAAGGGCCTGGTGGAGCGCAAGGTGCTGTGGCGCCACGTGGTGAGCAACGCGCTGATCCCGGTGATTACCGTGGTGGGGCTGGAGCTCGGCACCCTCCTGAGCGGCTCGATCATCGTGGAGACGGTTTTCTCATGGCCCGGCAGCGGCAGCCTGCTGGTCATCGCCCTCAACGCCCGGGACCATCCGCTGGTGACGGGGCTGGTGCTGGTGTACACGGCGGCGTTTGTCGCCATCAATTTCCTGATCGACGTGCTCTATGCAATCATCGATCCAAGAATCCGCTATTGACACCGGCATGCCGGTGTCCGGCGCGAGACGGTCCGGCCGGGCGTGGTGGCGCCGGTGGATGCGGACGAAGGTCTACGTCGGCGGCTCCATCGTGGTGATCTTCATCATCGCGGGCGCCCTCGGGCCGCTGGTGGCGCCCTACGACCCCAATCATCAGAGCCTGGAGACCATGCTGCAGGGGCCCCAGTGGTTCTGGGGACCCCATTTCCTCGGCACTGACAACCTCGGCCGGGACATCCTGAGCCGCATCGTTTTCGGCGCCCGGGTCTCGCTGCTGATCGCCTTTGCCGTGGTGTTCATCTCCGGCGTCGTCGGGGTGGTGCTGGGGGCCACCTCCGGGTACTTCGGCGGCAACGTCGACTTCACCATCCAGAAGTTCGTGGAAGTGGTGTGGGCCTTCCCGCCGCTGCTGCTGGCCCTGAGCATCATGGCGTTCCTCGGACAGGGCCTGTTCAACCTGATCCTGGCCCTGGTGGCCCAGCGCTGGATCCAGTACTGCCGGGTGACCCGTGGCCAGAGCCTGTCCCTCAAGGCCCGTGAGTTCGTCATCTCGGCCAAGTCGCTGGGCGCCAGCGACGCGCAGATCATCGCGCGCCACATCATCCCCAACCTCATCCAGGTGTCCCTGGTCATCGGCACCTTCGCCATGGCGTCGTCCATCATCTCCGAGGCCAGCCTGAGCTTCCTGGGCCTGGGGGTGCCCCCCGAAATCCCCACCTGGGGCACCATGCTGGCCGACGGCCGGATCTACATCAGCACCGCTTGGTGGCTGGCGCTGTTCCCCGGCCTGTCCATCTTCGTGACGGTGCTGGGTATCAACCTGCTGGGCGACGCCCTGCGGGACGTCCTGGACCCACGGCTCAAGCGGGCGGGAACGGGGATCTAGTGTCCTGTCCCAGAAATAACGGTGCCAAGATGCGCAGGACTTTTTGTTGTCGGCAAGGCGCGACGACGAGCAGTGGCCCATACCACGCGAGGAGGAGCAACGCAGCCGACGGCAAAAAGGACCAGCAGATTAGCACCGTTATTTCTGGGACAGGACACTAGCGGGAATCCACGTAGCGGGCTGGACGTACCCATGTCACGGCTGGGAATGGTTCTCTACCACGGCATCGACAGCGGCGACGAGTTGAGGAACTACGCGCGCGTCGCGGAAGAGGCCGGTTTCGACTCCCTGTGGGTGACCGAGCGTTATTTTCACGAGGAAACCTTCTCGCTCCTGGGATTCCTCGCCGCCGCCACCCAGCGGATACGGCTTGGCCTGGGCGTTACCAATCCCTACACGCGGAACCCGGCGCTGATGGGCATGAGCGCGGCGACCCTGGACCGAATCTCCGGCGGCCGCTTCCTCCTGGGGCTGGGCCGAAGCGACAAGTGGGTGATCGAGGGCCGCATGGGCATGCCCTACGAGCAGCCGCTGGACACCATGCGGGAGACGGTGGGGCAGCTCCGGCAGCTCCTGGCCGGCGAGCGCATCAGCGCCGGGGACGTCTATTGGGACCTGAAGGCCGTGCGGCTTGCGGTCAAGCCCTTGCAGGAACGCCTCCCCATCTACCTGGCCGCCATCGGCCCCAAGGCTTTGCGGCTCGCGGGCGCGGTGGCCGACGGCGTCCTGCTCAACGCCTACGTGCCGGCGAGCTACGTCCGGTACGCGGTTCGGGAGATCGAGTCAGCGGCGAGGGAGGCCGGCCGCGAGCCGGCATCCATCGACATCGCCTGCATGCTCATCGTGCGGCTGACCGACGATCCCGCGCGGATGATGCCGGCCCTCAAGCAACGGATGGTACGGCTCCTGGCCGAGCCCTTCGTGGGCGAGGTCCTGCTGGAGCGTGGCGGCTTCGACCCGGGCATCCTGCCGTCGCTCCGCGCCACCGCGGAGAGCCGGGGTGAAGCGTCCGCCGTGCACCTGATCACGGATGCCATGGTGGAGGCGTTCTACCTGCTGGGGGATGCCGCGGCGTGCCGCCGGCGCATTGCCGAGTACCGCGAGGCCGGGGTGGAGCACGCGCTGCTGCTGCCCCGGCTCGAAGACTATGAAGGCGCCGTCGAGGCCCTGGGGCCGCGCCCGTAGGGACGGCTATGAACACCATGGATAACGTGCCCGGCGCGCAGGCCCGCAATCCGCTGAACGTCCGGTTCTTCTACGGCTGGGTCGTGGTCGCGCTGACCTTCATGGCGACGCTCCTGGCGGCGGGCATCCGGGCGGCCCCTCAGACTTTCGTCAGGCCTCTGGAAGCCGACTTCGGCTGGAGCCGCGCGTCGATCATGTCCGCGGTATCCATCAACCTGGTGCTCTACGGCGCTATCGGTCCCATCGGCGGCCGCATCCAGGACCGTCACGGGGTGCGCGTGGTGATGCTCGCCGCGCTGATCCTTTTGGGCGTCGGGGTGGGCCTCACCGCGTTCATCGACGATCTGTGGGAGTTCATCCTCGTCTGGGGCATCATCGTCGGCACCGGGGCCGGAGGCATGTCGTCGGTGTTGGCGGCCAGCGTCGCGCACCGCTGGTTCGTGCGCCACCGGGGCGTGATGCTGGGTTTCCTGAACAGCGCGGGCTCCACCGGACAGCTTATCTTCATCCCGGTGGTCATGGGGATCATCACGGTCTGGGGCTGGCGCACGGCCGCCACGGCCCTGGCCTGCCTGGCCGCCGCGGCCTTCGTGCTGGTGTGGTGGCTCATGCGCAACGATCCGGCGGACGTCGGCGACGAGCCGCTGGGCCAGTCCGACACGCTCGCAGCCTCCGGGAGCGCGAGCGCCCCGGCCGTCGTCAGCACCTCGGTGAGAGACGCCGCGCGCACCCGCACCTTCTGGCTTCTGTGCGGCGCCTACGCCATCTGCGGCGGCACCTCCAACGGGCTCATCGGCAGCCACATGATCCCCCACGCCCTGGACATCGGCATCAGCAACGCTGCGGCCTCCTGGACGGTGGGGATCATGGGCGGCATGAACTTCATCGGCACCATGGGCGCCGGGTGGCTGAGCGACCGCATGGACCCGCGCAAGGTACTGGCCGGGGTTTACGGCTTGCGGGCGGTGGCGCTGTTGATCTTGCCTGTGGTCACCGACGCCAACGGCATGTTCGTGTTCGCGGTGGTCTACGGGCTCGACTGGTTCGCCACGGTCCCGCCGGTGGTCGCCATCGCGGGCAACACTTTCGGCAAGAACTCCGTGGGCAGCATCTACGGGCTGATCTTCATGTCCCATCAGTTGGGCGGCGCCGCCATGGCCCAGGGCGGCGGCATCATCTTCGACTACTTCGGCGACTACGTGCCGGCCTTCCTCATCGGCGCGTTGCTGGCGGCCCTGGCCGCGGTCATGTCTCTGGCCATCTCCAAGGACGAGCCGCGGGCGACGTTGCCGGCGCCGCAGCCCGGACTGGCCGCCGCGTGACCCAGTGTAGTGGCAGTATCCTTTCAAACCGTCATTCCGGGCGTGCCCCGGAATCCGGGAGGAGGGGGCCGGGGAAGAGATACGGACACGCCCACCGCCGCCTCCCCGGATTCCGGGGCAAGCCCGGAATGACGGTTTTTGCATTGTCGGTGTATTTGCTTGTAATCACGGAGAAACCCCATGGCCTGTGATCCGAACTACCTCAGCTTTTCCGACGCGGAGTACCAATGCCGCCATGCCGCGGTGCAAGCGCGCATGGACCGCCTGGGCCTCGAGGCCGTGGTATTCTACGGCAGCCGCACCGCGCCGGAGATCCACTACCTGTGCAACTGGATCACCACCTCCGAGGCCTACTTCATCTACCCGCGCCAGGGAGACCCGACGCTCTTCGTGCAGTTGTCCAATCACCTGCCCAACGCCAGGCGCATGGCCGTCATCGACGACGTCCGCTTCGGCGGCTCCGGCCCCACGGGCTCGGTGGATTCGGTGCCGCGGGTGCTGGAGAACCTGAAGGACCGGGGTCTGGAGAAGGGCAACGTGGGGCTTTGCGGCAGCGTGCCCTACCGACATTACCTGCGGCTGAGTGAGGCACTGCCGGGAGTTCGGTGGGCGGACTTCAGCGCCGAGATGCGCGACCAGCGCCAAGTCAAGAGCGCAGAGGAGATCGAGCGTCTGCGCCAGGCCTCGGCCATGAGCGACGATTCGGTGGCGGCCCTGGCCGAAAGGGCGCGGCCCGGCATCCCCGAGCACGAGCTGGCTCGGATCGTCGAGGACGTCTACCTGGGCAAGGGCGGCATCAACGGCATTCACTTCATGATCACCACCTCCATGCACGACCCCAGGGGCGGGGTGCCGCAGCAGCACCTGTCCAACCGCATCCTGCAGAAGGGGGACGTGCTGGTCACGGAGATCAGTACCAACTACTCTGGCTACACCGGACAGGTCCTGCGCACCTTTACCATCGGCGAGGGGCCGACCCCGGAATACCGGCGGCTCCACGACGTGGCCATGGAGGCCTTCGACCGTATTGCCGGCGTCATCAAGGCAGGGGCCGGAACCGCGGAGGTGCTGGAAGCCGCGGACGTGGTCCACGAGCGGGGTTTCACGGTCTACGACGACGTGGTCCACGGCGCCAGTCAGTTGCCGCCGATCCTGCGGACGCGGAAGACCAGCCGCGGCGTCCCGCCCGACTTCCGCTTCGAGACGAACATGTGTCTGGTGATCCAGCCCAACGTGGTCACCGAAGACGGGTTGCGCGGGGTCCAGTTCGGCGAGATGATGCGCGTCACCGACACTGGACTGGAAAACATGCACGATTGTCCGCGGGAGATCATCGTGTGCCGTAACGATTGACCGCGGAGAGGGGTCTGCCGGACATGCCCTCGGCCCAATGCAAGAAGGGCCCCGCCATAGCCGGGTTGGCGCTGGCGCTCTGGGCGCTCTCGTGGCTGTCCTCGGCCGGGGCCGCGGACGGCCCGGTGGCGCGGGGAAAGTACCTTGTCCGGGCCGGCCTGTGCATCGCTTGCCACACCGACTACGACAACAAAGGCGCCGAGCTCGCCGGCGGCTACGCCATCGAGGTACCCTTCGGCATCATCTACAGCACCAACATCACTCAGGACCCGGAGACCGGCATCGGCCGTTGGAGCGATGAAGACTTCCTCCGGGCCATGCGAAAAGGCGTCGGCCGCGGTGGCCGGCACCTCTTCCCGGCTTTCCCCTACACCTCCTTCACGAACATGACCGATGGGGACATCCTGGCCATCAAGGCTTATCTGTCCACGGTCCGGCCGGTGCGCAAAGAGAACCGGGCGCCCGAGTTGACGGCCCCCTTCGGCTGGCGCTTCTTGCTGGCGGGCTGGAAGTGGCGCTATTTCGAGGAAAGCCCGTGGACTCTGGACCCCGACCAATCCGTCCAGTGGAATCGAGGCGCCTATCTCGTGCAGGCCGTCACCCATTGCGGCGAGTGCCACACTCCGCGGGACTGGGCCGGCGGGCTGAACCGGGAGATGCTGATGGCGGGCGCCGCGGACGGACCCGAGGGTGAGACCGCGCCCAACATCACGCCGCACAAGGCGACCGGGGTGGGTGACTGGTCCGTCGAGGACATGGTGGAGTTGCTGAAGAGCAGCTACAAGCCCGACGGTGACAACGTTCAAGGCTTGATGGAGCGAGTCATCGTCCATGGCTACGAACACATGACCGACGAAGACCTCACCGCCATCGCCGTCTACCTGCGCTCGCTGCCGCCCATCGACCACCGGGTCGAGTAGCTCCCATCCGTCACCGCAACGTCCGGTCAGGACTCTGCCCTGAGCCCCAGCAGCCTCGCGGCGTTCCCCCCGCAAACGGCGTCGCAGTCGCCCAAGCCCGCCTGCTCCAGCAGCCCCAGCGGATCGCTTTCCCCCATGTCGTAGGGGTAGTCGGTTCCCAGCAAGATCCGTTCCTCGCCTGCCAACTCGCGCAGGAAGGCGAGCATACGCGGGTCGTGCAGGATCGTGTCGAAGTAGAAACGACGGAAGTACGTTTCCGGATCACCGGGGACCGCGCGAGCCGCGGCAACCGCCCCGTGACCGTGGACCACCCGACCGAGAAGATAGGGGAGGGCGCCGCCGCCGTGCACCAGGCAGACGTTGAGGGAAGGGTAGCGCTCGAGTACGCCCCCCAGGATCAACGAAGCCGCGGCAATGGCGGTGTCCATGGGATTGCCCACCAGGTTGCTCATGTAATACCGGTTCAACCGGTCCGCGGCCGCGACGCGGTGGGGATGCAGTTGCACCAGCACGCCGAGGTCAGCCGCGCACTCGAAGAACGGCCGGAACGACTCATGGTCCAGGTTCACGCCGCCAATGTGGGTGCCGATCTCCACCATCCGAATGCCCAGCCGCTCCACCGCGTACCGGAGCTCCTCTACCGCCTCCCGGCTCGACTGCATGGGAACGGTGGCCACGGGGATCAACCCCGGTGTCTCCCGCGCCGCCTCGGCGTTGGTCTCGTTGAACAGCCGCGAAACCGCCTGCCCGTGAACGCCCTCCAACTGATAGGTCACGATGGTCATGGGCGGCGACAGCACCTGTCGGTCCAGCCCCCGTTCCCTCATGGCGTCCAGACGGGCCGGGAGATCCGAGAGAAACGGTTGCAGCGCCGCGGGACGGCCTTCCCCGACCCGCAACGACAACCCGCCCGAGCCGTCCTCCTCGATGCGGCACCCGTGCCGCCCGCCGTCCCGGCGCATGGCCCGGATCCACTCGGGCGGGGTGAAATGAGCGTGAATGTCGATGACCATGGAAGATGTCCTCCGTTCTCCGGTTTATTCGGCTGCGTAGCGTAAGGGGCCTGGAAGGTTTCTACCACGAGGCGCAGGCGGGTCCACCGACGGATGCCGGAGATCTTGATCTAACAGAAAAGCGAAAGGAGAGGCGCCGATGAAAGACAATGGATAGATGATCCGGATGCTTCGCAGGCAATGCGGAGTTTGACAACATCCCCTGTATGTTGTTTCTTAGGGAGCCTCGAAAAATCGGGCAGATACGGCGCTTACCAACAGGAGGACCCGTTATGAAAAAGTGGATTGCCATCGCTGTGTTGTTCACTCTGGTGGCCTTTGCGCAATCGACCACCGTTTCAGCAGCGGACTTTCCGAAAAGGAACATCATCATCATCGTCGCGGGCTCTCCCGGGGGCGGGTTCGACCGGCTGGCCCGAGGCATCGGCAGGACTATGCGGAAATACCTGCCCAAGGGCGTCCATCTCGTGGTCAAGAACATCACCGGCGGCGGACTGGTCATCGGCACGGTGGCCATGTACCGGGCCAAACCCGACGGCTACACGCTGGGGCACCTGTTCACCGACGGCATGCTCGGGAAGCAGTTGATCAGCGGAGCCGAGAAGACCGGTTACGACGTCACCAAGTTCACCTATATCGCACGGGTTGGAGCCGAACCCTACAGCCTCATCGTCGGCAAGAACTCCCGTTTCCATACTCTCGAAGATCTCCAGAAGGCGAAGCGCGTGAAGTGGGGCGTGGAAGGCATCGGCGTGTCGCGCTGGATCCCGACCTTTGTCGCGGCCAGGGAACTCGGCATCCAGATGGACGTGGTGTCGGGGTACCGCGGCACCAGCGAGGGCATACCGTCCATGATCCGGAATGACTTCGACGTCTACCTGCAACCCATCGACCACCCCACCACCGCCACCTACATCAAGTCGGGCGACGTGAGGCCCGTCCTCCACCTGCACGACCAGCGGCCGGTGAACGCCCCCGATACGCCGACGGCCAAGGAGAAGGGGATCGACCTCCGCCTCTACGTGGGCCGCAGCATCGTGGCGCCCCCGGGTCTGCCCGCTGACAGGAAGAAGATCCTGGAGGACCTGTTCGTGAAGACCATGAACGATCCGGAATACCGGGAGTTCCTGGCCAAGTCCAAGAGCCCCATCGTCCCCGGCGACTCCAAGGCGGCACAGGCGGACCTGGACAACTACGTGAAGAACTACAGCAAGTACACCCAGGCCATGCGCGACGCATTGCCGAAGTAGCAGCGATCAGGGAACAGGGGTCGGCCTCCGGAGGGACCCCTGTTCCCCCGCTACCACGGAAAGCGAGATCGGATGAATCATCCCGCCGGCCCGGATACGCAGGCGCGTCCACCCTTCCGGTTACCTTTTCATTACGCTTGGCTCATCGTCGCGGTGACCTTCTTTGCCAGCTTCAACGGGGCCGGCATCCGTGTGGTTCCCACCGTGCTGATCCATCCGCTGGAAGCGGACTTCGGATGGGCTCGTTCGGCCATCACCTTCGGGATCTCCATCAATCTCCTGCTCTACGGCGTCGCCGCTCCGGTGGTGGGTTGGATTCTGGACAGGTACGGACCGCGCCGGGTCATGATGACCTCGTTGACGCTGCTCTCGACGGGTCTTCTGGGCACCACTCTCGTGAGCGAGCTATGGCAGTTCTGGCTGACTTGGGGAGTCATGGTCGGCCTGGGGGCCGGCGGCATGTCCGGGGTACTTTCCGCTTCCGTAGCGCATCGCTGGTTCAACTCCCGGCGCGGACTCGCGGTGGGCATCCTCAGCAGCGGCAGCTCTTCGGGACAGATCGTCTTCGCCCCGTTGATGCTTCTGATCATTGGATACATCGGCTGGCGCATGGGTTCTTACGTGCTGGTAGCCTGCGCGGTCGTGGCGGTGACGATGGTCTGGTTGCTCATGCGCGACAAGCCCGCGGATGTCGGCCTGGAGCCCTACGAGGAGGGGCCCCGAGGAGAGGATAAGACCCGCCCTTCCACGCCGCCGGCAACGCCCACGGGGCCGGTCATGGGCATCCGGGACGCCGTCAAGACCCCCACCTTCTGGCTCCTGTGCGGGGTGTTCTCCATCTGCGGCGGCACCGCCAACGGGCTCATCGGAACCCATCTGATTCCCCATGCCCTGGAGCAGGGATTCGAGCGGGGGACCGTCAGCGTCGCGTTTGCCCTCATGGGAACCATGAACGTGGTCGGGACGCTGTTCTCCGGCTGGTTGACCGACCGGGTCGATCCCCGAAAGCTGATTGCCGCGGTGTTCACCCTGCGGGGATTGGCGCTCTTCTATCTGACGCTGGTGGACAACACCAGCGGACTCCTCATCTTTACCGTCATCTACGGCCTCGACTGGTTCGCCACGGTTCCGCCGGTGGTCACCCTCGCCGGCCAGACCTTCGGCAAGCAGTCCATCGGCCGGATCTACGGCTGGATCTTTCTGTCGCACCAGATCGGAGGGTTCGCCATGGCCAATGCCGGCGGCCTGCTGTACGACTATGTCGGCAACTACGAGATGGCGTTCTTCGCCGGCGGCTGGATGGGACTGATGGCCGCGGCGTTCGGGCTCAGCATCCGGCCCAGGAAGACCGTGCCGCCGCTGGGACCGTCACCCGCCGGGGCCGCCGCCTGAACAGATAGTAGGGTTGGTAAGCAGGAGGAGTATACAGGAATATCTTGCCGCGAGGCGTTACGACCGCTTGTCTTTCTTGCCGGCGGCCTCGTAATCGTAGACGTACTGCCAGGGCACCGAGCAGTGGGCCCAGACGAGGGGTTCGAACTTCTCCCACCACTCCACGTCACGGCCTTCCATGCTCAATACCCGCACCATGCGCACCATGTCCTGGATCTGGTATTTCTCCAGGGCAGGCCGGAAGGCGGGCATGATGCCTTTGCCTTCCTTGATGATCCGGCGGATCTCGAATACGTCGCGGTTGTCCACGGTGTGGCGAAAATCCGGCACGTTGGCCGAAAGCGCCTTGGCGATGGGGCCGTCGCCCCTGCCCGCGGGGCCGTGGCAGCTTGCGCAGCGTTGCGCGTAGACGAGCTTCATCTCCTCCTCTCGAATGCAGCCGGAAAGGAGCGTCAGGCCCAGCAGTACCAGCCAACCCTGGAAGAGAAGCCTGCGGTAGCCGGCCTTCGTCAACATCACCATTTTCTCCTACCATCTTCGAGGGTTGAACGAAACAGACCATGCGGGCGCCTGACGCCGCCGGGCGCCGGTGACGATTGGCTTTCTGCCACCGAACCCGATAGGCTTGTTCGCGTCGTTCCGTCATGAACCAGGGTTTTCGAGATGGCCATCAGAATCACGCGCGTGTACACGCGGACCGGTGATGACGGCACCACCGGTCTGGTGGGCGGGGAGCGGGTGCCCAAGGACTCGGCCCGGGTCGAGGCCTACGGCACCGTCGATGAGCTCAACGCGGTGGTGGGCTTGGTGCGCGCCTGGAACGAGCAGGGGACGGGGCAACGCGAGCTGCGCCTCAAGCTCGACGGCACGCTTCAGGAGATCCAGCAGGGGCTCTTCGATCTGGGCAGCGAGCTGGCGACTCCGGAGGGTTTCACCTACGACGGCATGCACCGCGTGGGCGAGGAGGAAGTGGTTCGTATCGAACGGCTCATCGATGAATGCCAAAAAGAGCTGAAGCCGCTCAAGTCGTTCACCCTTCCGGGAGGCGGGCCCATCAGCGCCCAGCTCCATCAATGCCGCACGGTGTGCCGGCGGGCGGAGCGGGAGATCCTGCGGCTGTCGCGAGGCGAGAACGTCGGCGAGGGGCTCCTCAAGTACGTCAACCGACTGAGCGATCTCTTCTACGTTCTGGGACGATGGGTGGGCAAGAATCTCGGCGAGACCGAGTACCTCTGGCAAAGGGGTTTGACGAAGGGGCCTGCGGGCTCTTAGGCAGGACGCGCGCAAGGCGCGGGTTCGTTGCCGGGAAGTGGGCGACGGGAGTCGGAAATGGCGGGAATCCTCGAAGGGAAGAAGGCGTTGATCTTCGGCGTGGCCAATGAGCGGAGCATTGCCTGGGCGGTGGCGCGGGAGTTGCACGCCCAGGGGGCGGAGCTGGCCTTCACCTATGCCGGAGAAGTGTTGGAGAAGCGCGTCCGGCCGTTGGCGGAGGGTATCGGTTCCACCCTCGTTCTGCCGTGCGACGTCACCCGGGACGAGGAGATCGAAGCGGTCTTCGAGAGCGTCGGCCGCGAGTGGGGCGGCCTCGACATCCTGATACACGCCATCGCCTACGCCAGGAAGGAAGACTTGTCGCAACCCTACGTGCAGACCGGACGGGAGGGGTTTCACACCGCGCTGGACATCAGCAGCTATTCGCTGGTGGCGTTGACCCGCCACGCCGCCGGGCTCATGAAGGGGCGTGACGGCGCGGTGGTGACGTTGACCTATATGGGGTCCGAGAAGGTGATCCCCAACTACAACGTGATGGGGGTGGCGAAAGCGGCGCTGGAGGCCAGCGTCCGTTATCTGGCCCACGACCTGGGTCCGGAGGGGATACGGGTCAACGCCATCTCGGCCGGTCCGGTGAAGACCCTGGCGGCCGCCGGCATCGCCGGGTTCCGGGACATGCTGCGCTACGCCGGCGAGCGGGCGCCGCTCAAGCGCAACGTCGAGCCCGCGGAGATCGGCCGGACCGCGGTCTATCTCGTGAGCGACCTGGGGAGCGGAGTGACCGGGGAAACGATCCACGTCGATGCGGGTTACAACGTAATGGGCATGTGAGACCAGAGTCTTCGAAAGAGGAAACCGTTGGACATGCGAGGGGAGCGACCGTGAAGGATATGACGCCGCAGGAAGCCTACGATACGTTACGGCAGGACGCCCAGGCCGTGTACATCGACGTGCGCACGGTGGAGGAGTTCACCGCCGGCCATCCGGAGGGGGCGGTCAACATCCCCATCGCGTCTCACGATCCGGCGCAGGGCATGGTGTACAACCAGGACTTCGTCGAGGTCGTGGAAAGCCATTTCGCCAAGGACCGGAAGCTGCTGCTGGGCTGCAAGGCGGGTCCCCGGTCCAACAGTGCGGCCAACCTCCTGGAGCAACGGGGCTACCAGGACGTGGCCAGCGTGCGCGGCGGCTTCGACGGGATGCGCGACCCCTATGGACAGGTGGTGGCCGAAGGCTGGGCGGGCCTGGGTCTTCCGGTGAGCCGGGACAACGGTGAGGGCACGAGCTACGAATCGCTGGCGGCGAAAGCACGGTAAGCCGCTCGGTTCGAACTCCCAACGTCAGAGATCAACCCATGGACACCTTTCACTCATTTTACATCGGACTGGCCAACATCCTGCCGTTCTCCGCCGCCGGACAGGACCCGTTCCTGTTCATGCTCATCGGCATCGCCATCGGGTTCGTCGTAGGCATTCTGCCGGGGCTCGGAGGCGCCACCACCCTGGCGCTCATGCTGCCCTTCATCTACAAGATGGACCCCACCACCGCGTTCGCGTTTCTCTTGGGTTCCAACGCGGTGACCGCCACCACCGGGGATATCACCTCGATCCTGTTCGGAGTGCCGGGAGAGGGCATCACCGCCGCCACCATCGTGGACGGCCATCCCATGGCGAAGAAGGGAGAGGCCGGCCGCGCCTTGGGCGCCGCGCTCATGAGCTCGCTGGTGGGCGCGGTCTTCGGTGCGTTCGCCCTGGCCCTGGCCATCCCCATCGTCCAACCGCTGGTGCTTTCCATCGGATCCTCGGAGTTCTTCATGCTGGCGCTGCTGGGGATCACCTTCGTGGCGTCTCTGAGCGGCGGCAACATCCTCAAAGGGTTGTGCACCGGCGCCTTTGGACTCGTTCTGGCCACCATCGGCCTGGACCCCATCGAGAGCGTCCCGCGGTTTACCCTCGACCCCCTCATCGGGGAGGATGCCGCGCTCTTCCTGTGGGACGGCTTGTCCCTCGTGTCGGTGACGGTGGGCCTGTTCGCCATTCCCGAGATCATCGAATTGTCGGTCCAGGGGTCGAGCATCGCGCGCCGGTCGTCCACCGGAAAGCTGGGCGGCGTCATGCAGGGCGTCATCGATACCTTCCGGCACTGGAAGCTGGTGCTGGCGTGCAGCGCTATCGGGTCCTACATCGGCCTCATTCCGGGACTCGGCGGCGGGCCGGCCCAGTGGGTGGCCTATGCGCACGCGGTGCAGAGCTCCAAGGGAGACAAGGACCGTTTCGGCAAGGGCGCCATCGAAGGTGTCCTCGGCCCAGGCGCGGCCAACAACTCCAAGGAAGGCGGCTCGCTGGTTCCGACCATCGCGTTCGGCGTCCCGGGCAGCGTCTCCATGGCTATCCTGTTGGGGGCCTTCATCATCCAGGGGATCGTCCCGGGACCGGACCTGCTCGATCCCGCCAAGCACCTGGACCTCACGTTCTCGTTCGTCTGGATCATCGTCGTCTCCAACATCATCACCGTGGCCGTCTGCCTGCTGTTCCTGAACCAGCTCGCCAAGGTCACCTTCGTCAAGGGAACCTACCTGATCCCGTTCCTCCTGCTGCTGATCTATCTGGGGGGCTTTGCCGTCAACAACGCCTTCGGCGACATCGTGATGGTGCTGATATTCGGCGCGGTGGGGTGGCTGATGGTCCGGTTCGACTGGCAGCGGCCGCCGCTCCTGCTGGGGCTCGTTCTCGGCGGCATCGCGGAAAACAACCTCTTCATCGCCACCAAGGTCTACGGCGGCGCGTTCCTGTTGCGGCCCGGGGTACTGTTGATTGCGCTGCTGATCGTCGCGGGGCTGTGCTACCCGATGTTCCAGGCCTACCGGGAGCGCAAACGTCTCGAGCGGCACGAAGCCAGGTTCGAGGTACCCGGGATCACCAAGACCGTGGAAGTGATCTCACGCAACGAGCGCATGGCCAACGGCATTTTTGCCCTCTGCTTCGTTGCGCTGTTCGCCTACGTTCTGCGCGAATGTTTCTTCGGCTTCGGCGCCGACGAGGAGCGCGCCGCCCTGTTCCCGCTGGTCATCGGGCTTCCGGCCTTTTTCATCAGCGCGGCGGTGTTCGCGAAGGAGATCATGAACACCTCCAGGGAGGTGGTGCACGGAGAGGAAGGCGTCGAGGAAGTCGAGGAAACGTCTCCGGAGGAAACCCGGCGGCGAACCCTGGTCATCAGTGCCTGGGTGGTGGGTTTCTTCGTCTCCATATGGCTGATCGGGTTCGTGTACTCGTCGCTGGTCGCGACCTTTCTCTACCTCAAGTTCGGCGCACGGGAAGGCTGGCGCATTACCATCATCCTCACGGCGGTGGCCTACCTGTTCTTTGCCGGCATCTTCGACATGATCCTGCATCTGCCGTTTCCGCCAGGCGACCTGTTCGTCTGGCTGGGACTCGATTGAGACCCGGCGGCCGGTGCCGCAAGGGTCCATTCCGCCGCCTTCGACCCCCTCTCTCGTTGGGGGAAGGGGTCGGAGGCGCCACGGATTGGGCGTATTGACCCGGTATGGGGCGTCGGATAGAGTTCAAGGCATGCGGAGAGCCTTCCACTGTTGCGCTGTGGTATTGCTGCTCGCGTGCTACGCAACGGCGTTTCTCCGTGTACCCGTTTCCCATGCCCTTTCCCAGGACGAGGAGATCCGCATCAGCCGCCAGTTCCGGCGGGAGGCCCGTCTCCGGTTCAAGTTCATCGAGGACCCGGAAGTCGAGTTGTACGTTGACCGGATCGGCCGCCGGATCCTCGAAGCCGTAGGCAACACACGATACCCGTACCGCTTCTTCGTCATCGAAGACTCCTCGATGAATGCGTTCGCCGTGCCCGGCGGCAGCATTTTTCTCCACTCGGGACTCATCCAGAGGGCGGAGACCTCGGACGAGCTGGCCTCGGTTGTCGCCCACGAGATCGTCCACGTGAATGCCCGGCACTTCGCCACCCTGTCTTCCGGTACCGACGCGGCCATGCTGATCGGAATGCTCGTGTTCCTGGCGCCCGTCATGGGGCCTGCGGCGCTTGCCGGCCCCGCGGTCGCCATGACCCGGCAATTGGAGTTCAGCCGGCAGATGGAGGAACAGGCGGACAACCTGGGGGTCGGCTACCTGGCGCGCGCGGGTTATGATCCTGAGGCCGCGGTGGCGTTTATGAAGAGGAACCATCGCGAACGTATCCTGAACCCGGTGGGCAGACCCTCCTACCTGCTGACGCACCCTCTGACCCAGAAACGGATCGCCAATCTGACGGCATCGATCCGGGCTCTCGGGCTCACGCGCCCCCGTTTCAGGGGCGCCGACGATATCGAACGGGTCAAGCTTCTGATCGAGTTGAGAAAAGAGCCGGAGGCGGTGGTCGAGCGGTTGAGGAAGGCCCATGAACGCGATCCGGAAGCAGCCGAGCCGGCGTATTCCCTGGGCATCGCCCATGCCGCCGTCGGCCGGTGGGTTCGCGCGCGGGAAATGCTGGAAAGGGCGGCACGGTTGAAGTCGACCGCGTCGAGCCTGGATCGGGATCTGGGACGGGCGTACCTCTACACGGAAGCGTTCGCCAAGGCTCACGCGGCCTTCGAACGAACACTGGCGCGGGAACCGGACGATCCCGTCACGCACCTGTACAGGGGTCGTCTCCTCGAAAGGGAATCGCGCTTCCGGCAAGCGGCGCGGTCGTACCTGAGGGTGCGCCAACTCGCGCCGTTCTGGCCCGAAGCCGCCCGGCGGCTGGGTTATGCCTACCGCAAGCTGAATCAGCCTGGGAAAGCCCACTACTACCTGGCGCAGTCGTACCTGCTTCGGGACGAGACCCGCAAGGCCATCGACTCCCTGGAGCGCGCCGCCCAGCAGTACGCGGAGGATTCGCCGAGGCGGCAGGTGATCAAGGACGAGATCGCCGCCATCCGGGCCGGCGGCTGACGGCCGCCGGGGCCAGGTCCGGCGCTCAATCGTCGAGCGCCTTCCGCAGGCGTTTGCGCGCTTGCACATAGATCTGACAGATCCTCCCTTCCGTCACTCCCAGTCCTTCTCCGATCTCCCTGAACTTGAGTTCCTGGTAGTGGCGCAGGGTCACCACCAGACGTTCACGTTCCGGGAGCCGCGCCACGGCGCGTTTCAGCTTGTCAACCAAGTCACGGCGCTCCACCTGCACGACCGGGTCCTGATAGAGCCCCTGTCCCGTCACGTTCTCGTCGGGGACCCGGTCCGGCCCGTCGCAAGACAGGTCATCGAGGCTCAACCACCCGTGCTCTCCGATCCGGTAGTTGATCTTGTGGTAGGTCTCCAACGGTAAATCCAACTCCTTCGCCATCTCCTCGGAAGTGGCTTCGCGGCAGAGTTGTTCGGAGAGTTGTCTGCGTGCCGCGGTGATCCGCCGTCCCCAGGCCCGGATCGAACGGCTCACCCAGTCAAGGGAGCGCAGGCACTGGATCATCTCCCCGTAGATACGGTGTCGGGCGTAGACGTGGAACGATACCCGCCGGTCCGGGTCGTATCGCTCCAGGGCCTCCAGCAACCCCACCACACCGGAGTTCACCAGCGCGTCGAGATCGTGGCCGGGCGGCAACCGGCGGTGGAGTTGGCGAGCCATGTGTTGGACGAGCGGCAGGTAGGTGGTGACGACGTCTGCAGGGGAGTCGTGTTGCTCCACCACCGGATAGGTTGCCGGTCGGGTCCCGGACGGCGGCTCCTTCATGAACGGACAAGAGAGCAACGGCCGTGCCAGCGGATGGCAGGGATCAGGAACCGAAGGACCACCGGCACTTAGCGATGGCCGAGGGGGGAAACCAAACGCCTTCGAGTGTCAACAGTGAGGAACGGGCGTCATTCGGTCGGCGGTCCCGGAGCGGCAATCTCCCCCGCTAGCGGTAGAGCTCCATCAACTCCACCAGACCGAGGGCACGCATCTCGCTGAAGAGATAGCGTTTGATCTGATCGACCCGGTGCATGCGCAGAGCCGCCTGGCCGATGGCAAAGGCCCTCTCATAGCTCACGGAGCGCACCAGTTTCCGGACCAGGGGAATGGACAGGGACTCCATGCTGAACTCCTCCAGGCCCATGCCCATCAACAACAGGGTGGACAACGGGTCCCCGGCCATCTCGCCGCACATGGCGACGCGCTTGCCCTTGTCCTTGGCGGCCCGGATGACCTGGCTGAGCGCGGCGAGGACCGCCGGGTGGAAGGGCTCGTAGAGAGACGCCACCTTGCGGTTCCCGCGGTCGACGGCCAACAGGTACTGGATCAGGTCGTTGGTCCCGATGCTGACGAAATCCACTTCCTCCATCAGCCGATGCGCCATCTGTACCGCCGCGGGCACCTCGACCATGATCCCCACCTCCATGTCGGCGTCGAAGGGCAGGCCGTCGCGCGCGAGATCGGCCATGACCTTCCGCAACATGGTCTTGACCTGAAGGATTTCCTCCAGACTGGAGACCATGGGGATCAGGAGACGCACCGGACCGAGCGCTCCCACCCGCAGGATGGCCCGGAGCTGCATTTCGAAAGTCTCGGACACCTCCAGCGAGACGCGAATGGAACGCCATCCGAGGAACGGATTGGGCTCGGAACGGGCAATGCTCACGTAAGGGGGATATTTGTCGGCGCCGATATCGAGCGTCCGGATGGTGACGGGTTTGCCGCCCATGCCCTCCACCGCCTTTTGATAGAGCGTGAACTGCTGCGCCTCGGTGGGAAAGTCATGATACGCCAGAAACGGAATCTCGGTCCGGTACAGGCCGATGCCTTCCGCTCCATGAGTCTGCGCAAACCGGATGTCCGTGAGCAGTCCCATATTGGCGAACAGGTGAACCCGGTGGCCGTCGGTGGTTTCGGCCGGCAGATCCCGCATTTCGTCGAGTTCGCGGTTGACGGCAAGATAGTGACGCTCCAGCCGGTCATACTCGCCCACGATTTCCTTGTTGGGGTTGATGAACACGACCCCGGAATTACCGTCGACGATCAGCGAGTCCTCTTTGCGGATGCTTTCCAGCAGCCCCTCCGCCGCCACCACGGTGGGGATCTCGAAGGATTTGGCCAGCAGCGAGGCGTGGGAGGTGACGCCCCCCGTGGCGAGCACGATACCTTGAAAGCGGTCGCCTTCGATCAGGGTCAGGTCCGCGGGAGAGAGATCTTCGGCGACCAGGATAGCGCCTCCGTCCGGCACCGCGAGCCGCCTTTCCTCGGAGCCCGAAAGGTTGTCCAGCAGTCTCTGGGCGACGTCACGGATGTCCGCCGTCCGCTCCTTCAGATACCGGTCGCCGACCTCGCTGACGGTTTGCATGTGTCCGCGGAATGCGCTGCTGACGGCATAGTAGGCGGTCAGGTGCTCTCCGAGGATCCGGTTCTCGATTTCGTTCTGCAGCACCGGGTCCTTCAGCACCAGTTCGTGCACGTCGAAAATCGCCCCCGCCTCGTCGGAAATCAGGGCGATCATGCGGGTCTTGATCTCTTGCACCTGGCCCACGGCTCGTTGCACCGCGGCACGGAAACGCTCGATCTCCCCCTCGGGATCGGTGGCGTGGGTCTTTCCGATGGCGTCCAGGTCCACGAGGCGCTGCATGATGTGGGCCTTGCCGTAGGCAAAGCCGGGGCAGGCCGCGATCCCGGTCAGACGGCTGCGAAACTTTCGCGGCGGCTCGCCGGCTCGTTCCTTTCCCCTTCCCTCGTACGACCGCAGCCGTCGCAGCGCACTGACCATGCGTTGCCGTGACCGCTTGCGTTCACGCTCCTTGTCCTTGAGGGAATCCACCAGCCGGGCGCGGACGATGATGGTGGAAACCTGGGCGGAAATGGCCTTGAGGAGCCGGACCTCCTCGTGCATGAACTCGCGCGGGCGGGAAGTCTGTACCACCAGCACGCCGATGGGCGTCTTCCGGGCGCTGACGGGAACGCCGAAGAAGGAATGGTAGCGTTCCTCGCCGGTCTCCGGGAAATACAGAAAGCGCGGGTGCGACGGAGCGTCCGTGACCATCACCGGTTCCCGTGTTTCCACCACCAGCCCGGCCAGGCCCTCGCCGGCCAGCATGGACACGCGTCCCACGGACGCCGGATACAGGCCCTTGGTGGCGCTGAGAGTCAACCTCCCGCTCTCGGCATCGTGGAGATAGACCGAGCAGACTTCGGTCTGCATGCGCTTGGCCACGATCTCCGCGATGCTGTTGAGGCAGCCTTGCAGATCCCCGGCTTCGTCGACGAACCGGCTGATTTCTTCAAGGGTTACGAGATAAGAGGCGTCGTCCTCGGTGATGATTTCGGGTATCTGGGCCATGGCTGTCTTCCAGTGTCCGTACCGGAGTTCGTGGACGAATATACGCAGGATTTCTCGTTATCGGCAAGCCGCGGCGGTGCCCCGGAGGTCGATTTGACCCGCTTTCGGGCAGATGTTACGTTGCCGTGATGCCCGTTCAGCAGCCTGCCGAGACCTCAGAGCAACCGACGGATTCCCTGGAAACACACGTTAGAGCCATCCTCGCGTCCCTCGGAGAAGACCCCGACCGGGAGGGGCTCGAGAAGACGCCGAAGCGGGTGGCCACGGCCTGGAGATTCCTGACCGGCGGCTATCGGGAGGATCCGGATACCATCATCAACGGCGCCCTGTTCACGGAGGACTACGAAGAGATGATCGTCGAGAAGGACATCGACTTCTATTCTCTCTGTGAGCATCACATGCTGCCCTTCCACGGCAAGGCCCACGTCGCCTACCTCCCGCGCAAGAAGATAGTCGGCGTTTCCAAGCTGGCGCGGCTGGTGGACGCCTATGCCCGGCGCCTGCAGGTCCAGGAGCGCCTGACGAACCAGATCGCGAATACCATCATGGAGCGCATCAAGCCCCTGGGGGCGGCGGTGGTCATGGAGGCAGAGCACATGTGCATGCGCATGAGGGGCGTTCAGAAACAGAACTCCACCATCATAACGAGTGCCCTGTTGGGGGCCTTCCGCACGGAGGAGAAGACTCGCGCCGAGTTCATGACCCTCATTCGCAGTCATCGCTCCTGACCGACGTTCATGGAAATCAAGCTGAGAGAAATCGCTCCCTTGCGGGTCCGGACGGCGCTACTGGCCGTGCCGGTGACGGACAAGAGCCTCAAGGAGGGTCTGGCCCGGCGCCTCGACCGCCAGCTCAAAGGCGAGCTGGGCGCGCTGGTGAAGAAGAGCCGTTTTGTCGCCAGGCGCGGGAGTTCGCTGCTGGTGGCGACCCACGGTGCGATGCCCGCGGGCCACGTGTTGCTGGTGGGACTGGGCAAGCATGAGGAGGAAGGACTCCACGACTGGCGTGTGGCCGGCGCCGTCGCCGCCAAGGAGGCCGGGCGGGTTTGGGCCGACGAGGCGGTCTTCATGTTGCCGCCGGACCAACAGACGGGACCCGTCGTGGGCGCGGTCGCCGAGGGCGCCCTGCTCAGCGCCTACCGCTTCACCCGGTATCGGTCCAACGACAACCAAAAGAGTCGGGTGCGCGCGCTCATTCTCGGCCGGACCGCGTCGGGCAGGAGCGTCGCGCTGACTCGGGCGGTGAAGAAGGCCAGGCTGTCGGCGTCGGCAGTCTGCCTGGCCCGGGACCTGGTAAACGAGCCGCCGTCCACGGCCACCGCCAGCTATCTGTCGGAGCAGGCCGCGGCTCACTGCCGCGGCGAGGGGCTGAAGGTGGAGGTGTGGGGCAAGAAGAAGATAGAACAGATGAAACTGGCGGGGCTTCTGGCGGTCAATCAGGGCAGCCGGGAGGAACCGCGTTTCATCCACATGCGCTACAAGCCCGAGGGCCGGCCGCAGAAGAAGATCGCTCTCATCGGGAAGGGTATTACCTTCGATTCCGGCGGGCTCTCCCTCAAGCCGCCCCGCTCCATGGAGACCATGAAGCTGGACATGGCGGGGGGCGCCGCGGTCATCGGCGTCATGAGCGTGCTGCCCGAGCTGGCGCCCAACGCCGAGGTGCTGGGCCTGGTGCCGGCCACGGACAACCTGCCGGACGGCGGCGCGCAGAAACCGGGGGACGTCATCCGGTACCTCAACGGCAAGACCGTCGAGGTCATGAACACGGACGCGGAGGGGCGGCTCATTCTGGCGGACGCCCTGGCTTTGGCGGGCCGGGAGAAGCCGGACTGCATGATCAATCTCGCCACCCTCACCGGCGCCTGCATCGTCGCCCTGGGGAACGAATTGGCGGGGCTCTTCAGCAACGACGGAGACCTTGCCGGGAAGCTCATCGAATGCGGCCGCGACGCCGGCGAGAGTCTCTGGCGGTTGCCTCTGGCAGCCGAGTATCGCGAGGACATCAAGAGCCACGTCGCGGACATCAAGAACGTGGGAGGCAGCTCGGCCGGCGCCATCACCGCGGCATTGTTCCTGCAGGAATTCGTCAGCGAAGTTCCCTGGGCGCACCTGGACATCGCGGGACCGGCGTTTGCCGGCAAGGATCAGGTTACGTGCCCGAAAGGGGGAACGGGGTTCGGAGTCCGGACCTTGTTGAATCTTCTCTCCGGAATCCAGTAGGGGCGGGTTTGAAACCCGCCCCTGCCAGGGTGCGAGGGCATCCTGCCCTCGCCGAGAGCGCTTGGAAAGGGAGACGCGTCTCGATGGACATATCCCACGTAGCGGACAACGAGTTCGAAGCAGAGGTCATTCGCGCGTCCATGCCCGTGTTGGTGGATTTCTGGGCTCCCTGGTGCGGCCCGTGCAAATCCATCGCGCCGGTGCTGGAAGAGCTTGCGCGGGAGTATGACGGCAAGCTCAAGGTGGTGAAGATCAACGTCGACGAGAACCCGGAAACACCCGGCCGCTACGGCGTGCGGGGGATCCCGAACCTGATGATCTTCAAGGAGGGCGGCCTCTCGGGCCAGATCGTGGGCGCGGCTCCCAAAGCCAGACTGGTGAGCGAGATCGACAAGGCCCTGGGCTGAAGGTCCCACGGCGCGATGCGGGCACGGGCGGGTTCGAAACCCGCCCCTACGGCCGCGTGTTGCGTCTCATGCTGATGCTGATCAGCAGGCCCACCGCCACCAGGCTCGTAACCAGGGACGATCCGCCATAGCTGATGAGCGGCAATGGAATCCCCACCACGGGCAGGAGGCCGGTCACCATGCCGATGTTGATGGTGGTCTGCCAGAACAGAATGGCGGTCATTCCCGCGGCCAATAGCACTCCGAAACGGTCTTGAGCCCGCCGCACCGCCCGGAGCGCGAGCAGGATCAGCAACGCATACCCCGCCAGCAACAGCACGCAGCCCGAGAACCCCCATTCTTCGGCAAATACGGAGAAGATGAAATCCGTATGCTGCTCCGGGAGGAACTCCAGCCGGTTCTGGCTGCCCTGGAGATACCCCTTTCCCCAAAGACGCCCCGAGCCGATGGCGATCTTGGACTGGACGACGTGATAGCCGGCGCCGAGAGGGTCCGACTCCGGATTCATGAAGGTCCAGATGCGGGTTTTCTGATACGGCTTCAGAAACTGCCAACCCACCGGCAGGGCGGCAACGGCGGCAAGGGTGAAGTAGAGCAGGGACCGCAAGCGCAGTCCGGACATGACCACGACCACCATGGCGATGAGAAAGATCAGCACGGCCGTCCCCAGGTCCGGCTGCAGCAGCACCAGCGCCAGCACCGGTGCACACAGCATCAGCGGCACCCCTAGAGCCGTGAGGGAATATCCGGGCTCGTAGTAGCACAGCGTCTTGGCCAGCACGAGCACGAGCATGAGCTTGGCGAGCTCCGAGGGCTGGAACGAGAAGAACCTCAGGTCCAGCCATCGTTGAGAACCTCCGCTGGTGATGCCCATGACCAGCACCAGGGCGAGGAGGATGACCACCGTGACGTAGACCGGATAGGCCCAGCGGTTCAAGCGCTGATAATCCACGGAAAAGGTCGCGACCATCAGCACCAGGCCGATGACGAGCCAGTAGGATTGCCGGGTGGCCAGATAGCGCGAGCACTCCTCGTCGGCGCTGCACGTGGCGCTATAGATGGTCATGATACCCAGCAGGGCCAGCCCGATGGACAGGACGAACAGGGGCCAGTCGAAGCTGGACACGAGCCGGCGGTCGATCTGCATGGTTTACCCTTGGGGCCTGCCGCCGGTCGAGACCGCCAGCGGACCGTGCGTCCCTTCAGGGTCTTCCACCTCATCCTCTTGAAGGCGAAAATAGGCTTCGATGATCTCCCGGGTGATGGGCGCAGCCGTGGCGCCGCCATGTCCGCCGTGCTCCACGAGGGTGGCAACGGCGATCTCGGCATTCCGAGCCGGAGCGTAGGCCACGAACCACGCGTGATCCCTGACTACGTACGGCAGGTCTTCGCTCTTGACGGCTTCCCCACGCATCTCGACCACCTGGGCGGTGCCGGTCTTTCCGGCAATTTCGACGATATCCGAGCGCGCCCGCTTGCCCGTCCCTTTCCTTCCGTGGACCACGTCGAAGAGCGCCTTGCGTACGACGGCCAGGTTTTCTTCTTGCAGCTTCACAGTGCCGGTACGGACCGGGCCATATTCTTCCATGACCTCGCCGTCGGGCGAAAGAACCTGCTTCACGAACCAGGGGCGATACACCGTCCCCCCGTTGGCCACGGTGGCGGCCAGACTTGCCATCTGCAGCGGCGTCACGCCGAGGTACCCCTGCCCGATGGCCACGAGGGGGGTTTCGCCGGGATACCAGCGGACGCCGAAACGGCGCCGCTTCCACGCCCGGTCGGGAACCAACCCGCCGCTTTCGCCGTCGATCTCGATGCCCGTGGGTGCGCCGAATCCGAAACGCCGCGCGTGTTTGGCGATCTTGTCGACGCCGAGCCGTTGGGCCAACTGGTAGAAGTAGACGTCGCACGACTGCACCAGGGCCTGGTGCATGGCAACATGGCCGTGCCCGTACTTCTTCCAATCCCGTAGAACGCGATTGCCCACCTGGTACGAGCCGTTGCAGAACAGCCGTTGATCAGGAGAGATGACTCCTTCCTGCAATGCGGCCAGGGCGGTGACGATCTTGAACGTCGAGCCCGGCGGGAAGTGCCCCTGCAACGCCCTGTTGTGCAGCGGCGTTTCGTCGTCGTCCGCCAGTTGATGCCACTCCCCGGGCGTCATGCCCCGCGCAAACGAGTTGGGGTCGAACGCGGGAGTGCTCACCAGGGCAAGGACGGCGCCGGTATCCACGTCGAGGACGACGATGGCGCCTTCCTTGTCCTTCAACGCCCGGTACGCCACTTGCTGGATGTCCATGTCGAGGGTCAACACCACGTTGTGTCCGGGGGTGGCCTTGATCCGGTCGATGACGCGCACCTTGCGGCCGGTCGCGTCGACCTCCACCTTTTCGCCTCCGCTACGGCCGGCCAGATGCCGTTCCCATCTCTTCTCGAGGCCGGCCTGTCCGATCTCGTCTCCGCGCCGGTAGCCCCTTCTGCGAAACTGCTGCAATTGCTCGGTGTTGATCTCCCCCAGGTAGCCGAGCACGTGGGCCGTCATCTCGTCGGTCAGATAGCTGCGCCGGGCTCTGACGCTGACGTACACCCCCGGCAGATCCAGTCGATGGGTCTCCACGGCCACCACGGACGGCCAATCCACGTCGCGGATGAGCGTGACGCCTCTCGGTCCCTTGCTGTGGTGGACGGCTTCGAGGAACCGCTCCTCGTCGCCCTCGACCATGTCCGCAAGGCGCCGCAGGGTGGTTTCCCGGTCTTGCGAATCGTTGGCCAGATACCGCACGTCAAAGGACGGGCGGCTGTTGATCAGCAACCGGTGTTTCCGGTCGAACACCATGCCGCGGACGGCGGGGACGGGTTCCAGCCGGATCCGGTTGTGTTCGGACATGACGGTGTAACGCTTGCCTTGCAGGATCTGGAGGGTCCACAGGCGGTACGTCAGGAAGGCGAAAATCAACAGGATCAACAGCCCGAGGATGCGTATTCGCCCTCGAAACTCCGTCAGAGTACGAGAGGTGGGCCTACGAGGAAGCATTGACGAGAGAAGACGGTTTTTTCACGGTCTCCATGCGGGTCTGGATGGAGCGAAGCATCAGGAACAGCAAGGGTGCGATACAGGCAGAGAAGAGGGCTTCCCGCAAGATGGCGTCGGCGACGACGACCCAACTACCCGCGGACAGCTCGAACAGCGGGGAAATGACGATCAGCGTGCCGACTTTCAGCCATACGGCCACGAATACGGTCACAGCGCTGACCAGGGGGCCGTTGGCCCATATGTAGCGGAAGACGACGTATACCACCAGAAAGACGGCGGAGAAGGCCAGGGCGTTCAAGCCCGGTTGAGGACTCGACAGGATGTCGATGGCGTATCCCAGCAGAAACGTCGCCCAAACGGCCTCTACTCGTGGGCGGTTGAGCGCCCAATAGACGCAGAGGATCAGGGTCAGGTCGGGGATGATGGGCGTCGTCCAGCTTGCGAGGTGCAGGAACGTGGACTGCAGGACAACGAAGACCAGGCCGATGCCGAACAAGACCAGGGAGACGTTCATGGCATAACCGGAAGCGTTTTCTCCCCGTCCTCCCTGGATGCGGAGGAAACCGCGGGTCTGGGTTTGTCGGAGATGAAAAGCACCTCTTCCATCACCAACGGATCCACCGCCAGCGCGACGCGAACCCGCTGGAAAAGCCCGGGACCGTCATCCTCGACGTTGACGATGGTGCCGACCAGAAGTCCCTTGGGAAACGTCCCGTCCAGCCCCGAGGTGATCAGTCTGTCGCCGGGACGGACGTCCTCGTTACGGCCCATGTACTTCACGATGGGCTCTCCGTCCACCGACCCGGAGACGATGCCGCGCACCCGGGTCCGTTGCGTGACGATGTCGAGCCCGCTCTTGTGGTCCGTCAACAGCATCACCTTGGCGGTGTCGTCTTCCACGGACACGACCCTGCCGACGACGCCCCTCGGTGTGATGACCGCCATGCCCTGATGGATGCCCGCACGCCCGCCCTTGCCTACCGTGACGGTGCGAAACCAACTGCTGGGGCTGTTGCTGATCACCGTGGCCGCCACGGATTCCCTCAATATCCGCGTTTTGATCTCCAGCAGCTCGGTCAGGCGAACGTTGGCGAGCTTGGCTTCGAAGAGTCGATTGCGTTCGGCCTCCAGCACGGCGATCTGTTCCTTCAGGGCCTGGTTCTCGTTCCAGAGGTCCTTGAAGGCCACGTAGTTGAGTTGCAGGTTGCGCATCGCCGCGCCCAGGGCGTGGAGTGACATCTGCAGCGGTCTCACGGATTGCGACAGGACCCTGGTAACCGGGTCCTCCTTGTCAGGAGCGGTGGATGAGACGGTTACGACGTAGAACGCCAGGGCCAGAGCGCACAGGCAGTGGATCGGTATCCGATACCGGCGAAGTACCGTGATGGCCAGAAACCCGGCTGTGCTCGAGCGGGTGTCCGGCTGGCGGTTTCCAGAGGGATGCTGCGTTGACCGGGGCGAGTCCGCAGTTCTCCCCGTCCTGGCTGCGGGCAAGTTCAGCCTCTCCTTTCAGTTGATCGTTACGTCCTTGAGCAGGTCGATCTCGTCCAAAGCCTTGCCGGCTCCCATCACCACGGAGGTCAGGGGATCGGTCGCGAGGGTCACCGGAAGCCCGGTCTCTTCGCTGATCAGCGAGTCCAGGTTCCTGAGCAACGACCCTCCGCCGGCCAGGACGATACCTCTGTCAACGATGTCCGAAGCCAACTCCGGAGGCGTACGCTCCAGAGAAACGCGGACGGCGTCCAGGATCTGGTTGATGGGCTCCAGCAGGCAATCGCGGATCTCCTCGTCGGAAATCAGCACGGTCTTGGGTATGCCCGCCACCAGGTCCCGTCCCTTGATCTCCATCGTCTGTATTTCTTCGCCGGGATAGGCCGAGCCGATGGTTATCTTGATCAGCTCCGCCGTGCGCTCCCCGATCATCAGATTGTGACGGCGCTTGATGAATTGAGCGATGGCTTCATCCTGCTTGTCGCCGCCCATCCGGATCGACTTCGAGTAAACGATACCGGCGAGGGAGATGACCGCCACCTCGGTTGTCCCCCCGCCGATGTCCACGATCATGTTCCCGGTGGGTTCGGTGATGGGCAGCCCCGACCCGATGGCCGCGGCCATGGGTTGCTCGATGAGGTAGACCTCCCGGGCTCCCGCCGATTCCGCGGACTCCCGAACGGCACGCTTCTCGACCTCGGTGATGCCGAAGGGAACCCCGATGATCACCCGCGGGCGCACGAGCGAGCGGCGGTGGTGCACCTGCTTGATGAAATACTCGAGCATCGTCTCGGTGGTCTCGAAATCGGCGATGACGCCATCCCGCAACGGCCGGATGGCGACGATGCTGCCGGGCGTGCGTCCCAGCATCCTCTTTGCCCGGGTGCCGACGGACAGGATACGCTTCTCGCCGCGTCCGTTCTTCTGCACTGCGACCACGGATGGCTCGTTGCACACCACGCCCTCGTTCTTGACGTAGATCAGCGTGTTCGCAGTGCCCAGATCAATGGCCAGATCGTTGGAAACGAAGCCATAGATCCTGTCGAGAAACCGCATGCCACCCCTCTTGCAGGCTGAATACAAGGTCCTGAGATTCGGGTAAAGGTATCAGAAGTCAACCCGTAGTACAACAAACTGCAAGGGTAAGGAGGCGTTGGCCGCTGCGGCAGTGCCGCTGCCCTTCACTTCGGCACCAGGGCTACCTATAATGAGCCCGGGTTCGTATTTCTGCCGCGCGCCGGACAGATCGCAAACGAGTTTGCCGAACAGGTTGCGGTGCTCCGAGGAGAGTTTCGAATATGCTTGACGTGATACGGAAGAGAAAACGGTCGTGGTTGGTGCTGCTCTTGCTTGGGGTCGGTGTGTTGGCGTTCGTCATGGTCGGCGTGGGTCCCCAGGGAGGACAGGAGCAGGTGGTCACCATCGCGGAGGTGAACGGGGACAAGATCACCTACACGGAGCTCGAGGGCCAATACTACAGGATGCTGCAGACCTACCGGCAACTGGCCGGGGGACGGCTCTCTCCCGCCGACATCGAGGCGCTCAATCTCAGGGGCCAGTTGCTGGAGGAGCTGATCCAGCAACGGTTGTTGTTGCAGGCGGCTCAAGAGCTGGGGCTTCAGGTCACCGATGAGGAGCTGGTGCAGGGAATCGCGCGCAACCCGGCGTTCCAGGCTGCGGGCCAGTTCAACAAGAATATCTACGAGCAGGCGCTTCGCGGACAGGGGCTGACTCCGGGAGAGTTCGAGGCGCGGCAGCGCGAGGCCTTGGCGATCCAGAAACTCCAGGATCTGATCCAGGACTCCATCCCGGTCACGGCCGACGAGGTCGAACGACGTTATCGGGTGGACAACCAGGAGATCGCGCTGAATTTCGTCCGTCTCAAGACCGACGATTTTCTCCAGGGCATCAAGGTCGAGGACGGGGAGATCAAGGCCTACTACGACGGCAACGGCGCGCTGTTGCGGGAACCGCTCAAGGTCAAGGCACGGTACCTGGCGTATCGCGTGGAAGACTTTGCGGCCGATATCGAGGTCTCGGACCAGGACGTGCGGGCCTACTACGACGTCTACCGTGACCGCCGGTTCCGCAGGCGGGAGGCGGTGAAGTTCAGCCAGATCTTCGTCCCGGCGCCGGAAGAAGGTACGACGCCGGAAGGCAAGGCGGCGGCGCGCCAGCAACTGGAAGAGGTTCTGAAGCAGGCCCGTGAAGGCGCGGACTTCGCCGAGTTGGCCAGGCAGCACTCCAGGGACGAGAGCGCCGCGCAGGGCGGCGACATGGGCTTTGTGGGCAGGGGTCAACTGGTGGCGGCGCTGGATGAGGCGCTCTTCGTCCTGAAGCCGGGCGAGGTGAGCGAGGTCGTCGAAAGCGCGTTAGGGCTGCACCTGTTGAAGGCGGTGGAAAAACAGGAGGAAGGGGTCGTGGAGCTCGATGAGGTGAGGGAGGAGATCGTCGAGGCGCTCAAGCGTGAACGCGGCGCGGCCAGGGCGGCGCGGGCGGCGGAGGAGGACCGCGAAAGGGCGCTTGACGGTTCGCGGCTGGCCGAGGTCGCCCCGAAACGGGGGATCGCGTTGTCGGAAACGAGACGGTTCAGCGCGGGTGAGACGCTTGACGAGATCGGCGACGTGGAGGACTTCTACCGCGTGGCCCTGTCCCTCAAGCCGGATCAGGTAGGGGCCATCATCGCGGCGCCCGACGTGTTGTACCTGATGGAGGGCGCCGAGAGGATAGAACCCGTGGTCCCGCCCCTGGAGGACGTGAAGGACGGGATCACCGAGACCCTCACCCGGAGGAGGGCGCGAGAGCTGGCCCGCAAGAAGGGCGAAGACCTCCTTGCGGAGCTCAGGGAAGCGCCGGATCTGGCCAGGGTGGCGGCAGCCGATGGGCTCGACGTGGAGGACACCGGACTGTTTCCGCGCGGGCAGGCCGAGATCCCCGAGATCGGGATTCTCCCGCTGCCACTGGGACGGCTCACGGTGACGGAGGAGAAACCGGTGGTGGAGACCGCCTACCTCCGGGACGACACGGTTTACGTCATGGTGCTGAGGAAGACCATGGATGCCGACCCGGCCGGCCTCGTCAAGGAGAAGGAGGACCTGACGCAGCAGATACGGGCAGAGAAGCGGCAGCGCGCGTTCAGGAGGTTGATCGAGAACCTGAAGGCCAACGCCGTGATAGAGATCCATCCGGAATTCATCTGACGCGCCGCCCTTCCCATGCAGATCTTTTTGTTACGTCACGGCGAGACCCGCTGGAACCGGGAAGGCCGGTGCCAGGGGAGCTCGGACATCGCGCTCAACGAGCTCGGCCGCCGGCAGGCCAGCGAGGTGGCCGAACACCTGAGCCGCCGCCGTATCGATGCGGTCTATTCCAGCGACCTCCAGCGAGCCCGGCAAACCGCCGAGATCGTCGGCGGACCCCATGACGTCGCCGTGAAGATCGAGCCCGACCTGCGTGAGCTCGACCACGGCGAGATGGAAGGCCTCACGTTCGTCGAGGTCCGCGAGCGGTTCGGGGGACTGATCGAACAGTGGCGCTCGCAACCCGTGGCCGTGGACCTGCCGGGCGGAGAGCGGTTGCTCGACGTGGACCGCCGGGTCTGGTCCGCGCTCAACCGCATCGTCGAGAGTCACGACGACGGGGATACCATCGTCGTGGTCAGCCACAGTTTTCCCATCCTTTCCGTATTGTGCCGCATCAGCCGGACGCCGCTGAACGAGTATCGCACTTTTCATCTGAAACCCTGTGACTTCAGCCACGTGAGCTTCACGCGGTCAAACGGCTGGGAGATCCGGGAGGCGGTGACCGACCCCTCACAAATTGGCGAGCAAGCCCGAGAAGGGAGGATCCCATGAGAATCGTTCACACCATGATTCGGGTCAAGCACCTGGACGAAAGCCTCGACTTCTATTGCGACGGATTGGGGATGGAGGTCTTGAAGAAGAAGGACTATGAGTCCGGCCGCTTCACCAACTGTTTCGTGGGGTACGGCTCCGAGGACGACAACGCCGTCATCGAGCTGACCTACAACTGGGACACCCACGAGTACGACGTGGGCGACGGTTTCGGCCATATCGCCATCGGAGTGCCCGACGTGTACGCCACCTGTGACGACCTGCGGAAGAAGGGAGTCAAGATCACGCGCGATGCGGGTCCCATGAAGCACGGCGGCGGGGTCATCGCGTTCATCGAGGACCCCAACGGCTACAAGATCGAGCTGACCACGCGGAAGGAGTAGGCGGTCGCACCCGAGCTTTCTCCGAACCCTCGGATCTTCGTCGCCAGGGTGAAGGACTGACGATCGGGCTGCTACATGTGCAGCAGCTCGCGGGAATTCCGCTCCGTCCAGGAGCGGATCTCCGACGCGTTCCGTTGCTCGTCCACGACCGTGAGCGCCCTTGTGAGGGGCCCCAACCCGCCGCAATAATCCGAGCCGAAGACGATGCCCCCGGACCCCATCACATCGGTGAGGAAGGGCAGCGCGCCGGGCTTGACGCTGGCCGTGTCGATGAGGAAGTGCTCCAGGAAGATGTCGGAGTAGCGCCTGTCGCCTTTGGCCCCCTTGTGCTTCCAGGACATCCTCTGGACCAGGAGGGGGATGCCGCCGCCGCCGCTGCGTATCACCACCTTGAGGTTGGGATGACGGTCGAAGACACCGCCCGCGATCATGCGCATGACGCACTCGTTCACGCTGGCATCCGACAGCACACTGTAGGCGACACCGGCGCCGCCGTCCTCCAGCCGCGCGAGCGTGGGGTCCTTGGCGCCTCCGCTGCCGTGAAGGAAGAGGGGCAGGTCCAACTCGGCCACCTTGGCGAAAACGGGATCGATCTCCGGCAGGTCCACCTTCATCTCGCCGTCCACCCGCGGGTAGATGAGCACCGCCCTGAAACCACGGGAGGCCATGCGCTCGATCTCCTCCACCGACTCCCTCACGTTCTTGAACGACAGGGCGGTGATACCGCCGAACCGGTCCGTGTGCCCGGCGATGCGCTCCGCCAGCACGTCGTTGGACAGGCGCGCCACCTCGATGGCGTCTCCCGCCTCGAGCTGGTCCGCGTCCTCGCTGGCTCCCTGACAGACGAGCTGGAAGTCGATCCCCGCCTGGTCCAGCTCGGCGAGTCGCTTGTCGAAGTTGCCCGAATCGTAAGCGTCGACCTTCGGTGACTTCCCGGCCTTCTGCCGAAACGCGTCCACCACCGCCGGCGCCGTGTGGTGTGAATGCCAATCGATCAACATGGTGTCCTCCGTGGTGCCGGTACGGCCGGCCGCTGGAACTTCAGGCCGGCAGTATAGGACCCGACACCGAACCGGGTCAATGACCCGTCCGGCGGCCGCGGTGACGCCCGTGAATTTGACTGGTCCACGCGGTTGGGCTAATCGTGGGGAAACATCATGAACGCCCTGTTTACGCGCGCTCTGCACGCGCTCATGGGCTATTCGGGAGGAACTTCATGCCGACTGCCGTCATCGACGGGATCGAGATCTACTACGAAACCTACGGCTCCGGAACGCCGTTGCTGATGCTCGCGCCCGGGGGGTTCGATTCCACCATCGAGAAGTGGCGCGTGGCCAACGCCTGGACCGGCATCGACGCGCTGGCGAAGCTGGCCTCGGAGCATCGGGTGATCGCCTACGACCGGCGCGAGTCGGGACAGTCCGGCGGGCGCGTGGAACGCCTGACCTGGACCGCCTACGCCCGCGAGGGCAAACGGCTTCTCGACCATCTCCAGATCGATTCGGCCTTCGTCATGGGCGGCTGCATGGGCTGCTCGGTGGCCCTTTCCTTCGGCGTCAACTTTCCGGAGGCGACCCGCGGCATGATCCTCCACTGGCCGGTGGGCGGATACCGCTGGAAGTCCGCGAGCCGGGCGCGCTTCGCCGACCATCTCGACTTCGTGCGGGAGAACGGTCTCCGGGGAGTGGTGGAACGGGCGGCCAGGGGGACGACCTTCTGGACCGACCCCGCGTCCGGTCCCTGGGCGTCGGTGATCGCCCGGGACAGCGCGTTCGCGGAGCAGTTCGCGGCCGAGGACCCGGAGCGCTACACCGGGATCATCGCCACCAGCGGCCCGGGTCTGTTCGACCGGGATACCGCCACCGGCGCCGAGCCGGAAGAGGTGATGGGCATCAAGGCGCCGGCGCTGGTGATACCGGGTGACGATCCGTCCCACGCCACCTCGGGCGCCCACTACCTGCGCGAGTGTCTGCCTCAGCCGGAGTTCTGGAACGTCATGCCGCCGGATCAGACCACCGAGAACGTGTGCGAGCGCGCGCTGGAGTTCACCCGAGCCCACAGATAGCGCTGCGGGGCAAAGCCCATGGCATTGTTCATCAGGTCCGAAGAGCTCACCGGGCTCATCTCAATCACCGAGGCGGTCGACGCCGTCGAGAAGGGATTCGCCTCGCAGGAGGACCATCCCGTTTTCAGCCTGCCGCGCCAGCGGATGCTGGCGAACGACCGTCGCATCACCGTTCATTCCGGCGGCTGCGTGCCCCTCGGGGTGGCCGGGACCTTCGTCCACTACGAACGGCACAACTACACGGCCCAGGACCAGAGCTACGCCGCGGTCGGAACGCGGGTCTACGTTTGCTACGACAGCGAGACCGGCGCGCTGCTGGCGATCATCGCCGGTTGCCCGCCTTTCTACCGGCGGCAAGCCGCGGGGGACGAGTTCGCCACCGAGACCGCCATCACCAGCGCCGTGGGCACCCGGCGCATGGCCCGGCAGGACGCCGCGGTGCTGGGACTCTACGGCACCGGCCGCCAGGCGCGCCGCCATGTCGAAGCCATGTGCGCCATCCGGCCCATCCGGGAAGTGCGGGTCTACAGCCGCAGCGCCGGCAACCGCCGCGCCTTCTGCGACACCATGCAGCCCCACGTGGACGCGGAGTTGAAGCCCGTGGACCGGCCCGAGGACGCAGCCCGGAACGTGGACGTCATCGTTTGCGCCACCGGCAGCAACATGCCCGTGGTCTTCGGGCGGTGGTTGGAGGAGGGAGTCCACGTCACCTCCATCGTGGGTAGCAACAAGGAGTTGCTGATGGAAGGGCTGGTCAGCCGGCCGCGCCGGGAGCTGGACGACGAGGTGCTGGCGCGGGCGGACGTGATCGTCGCGACCCTGGTGCAGCAAGGTATTCAGGACGAGCAGGGGGACCTGCTCGAGCCGGTCCGGAACGGCGTTCTCGCCTGGAACGACATCGAGGACCTGAGCGCGCTGGTGACCGGTAAGACCCCCGGACGCCGCAGCGACAAGGACATCACCCTGTTCAAGCAGAACAGCGACCAGGGCGTGGGATACATGGCGCTGGCGCGGTTGGTCCACGACAAGGCCCGGGCCGCGGGCATCGGGATGGAGTTCTGAACGCTCTCGATCGTCGCCGTTATCTGCTCCTCGTCTCTCTTGGAACGCTTCTTTGCGTAACCTGCCTCCGGTTCGGCGGCGTCTCGTTTTCTATCCGGGTCCGGCGTGTTAGATTCGCTGGGTAGGGGTAGTTCCGGGTAGGGGGCGATGGCTTGCGAAGCGCCGCCGCGGGCGGATCACCGGAAGCCGGCGAGGGCCGTTGATGATTAACCACTCACCAGAGGAAGAGAGGCATCCGATGCAAAAGTTCCCGGTATCACTTGCACTTGCCGTCCTGTTCCTGTTCGCTGCGTTTCCCGCCGTCCCTTCGCAAGCGCAGGTCACCCAGGAGGACCTGGCCCAAAGAGTGACCAAGGCCCAGTTCGCGTTCCGGGATTTCCAGAGGGATGCCCGGATGACGTGGTTCCGGCAGAACGTGCGTTACGCCAAGGGACTGCTCATCATGCCGGTGCTCCTCAAGGGAGGGTTTTTCGTCGGCGGATCGGGGGGCAAGGGCGTGCTGCTGGCCCAGGACAGCGCCGGCACTTGGAGCCATCCGGCCTTCTATGACGTGGCTTCCGGTTCCTTCGGCCTTCAGTTCGGCGCCGCGGGCGGGCAGGTCATCCTCATGATCATGACGGAAAGGGGGTTGAGAAGATTCCTGAGGGACAAGTTCCAGCTCGGCGCCGAAGCAAGCATCGGCATGGGTCCCGAAGGGATCGGAGCCAAGGCCGAGATCTTCGACATTTTCTCGTTCGCCCGCATCCAGGGACTGTTCGCGGGCGTGGCCATCGAGGGTGGAGTCGTGGCCATCAACCGGGCCGACAACCAAACCTATTACGGGCAGCCCAAGGTCTCGCCTCGAGACATCCTGCTCCGGCGAAAGTTCAAGAACGAGCAGGCAGACCCTCTCATCAAGATACTCACCGAGGCGTCGCGGTAGCGTGGGCGGGTTTGAAACCCGCCCCTGCAAAGTCATGGCGTTTCGCCGAGGACCCAGGTCCGTGCAACTTCGTGGACGAATTTTGGAGACAGGTCACGAGGCGGGCTTGAACTTGTAGAGCGTCGCGTCCTCGGTCACGTCCTCGAACACCACCTCCACCGGGAGGTCGCACCGAAGCTTCTCCGCCGGCTCGTTCACCACGTTGCTCACCAGCCGAGGCCCTTCCTCCAGTTGAACGACCGCGAGCACGTAGGGCAGATCGCTTTCGAAGCCCGGGTGGTACATTCGATGGTAGACGCCGAACGAGTAGATCTTGCCGCGGCCGGAGGCCTTCCGCCAGTCCCACTCCGTGCTCCAGCAATGGGGGCAGGTAGCGGCCGGCGGGAACCAGTATCCCTCGCATCCGCGGCACTGTGGCAACAGCAGCTCGTGGCGTTTGCAGCCCTCCCAAAAGGGCTCGGACTCCACCGTAGGAACCGGCAACGGTTTGGCGTACTCGCTCATGATGCTTCCCTCGCCAAGAGCAGCGCCGACTGGCAGGCCGTGTTGCCGCCGTGGCCGCTGACCAACGCCACCTCGGCGTCCTTCACCTGCCGTCCCGGCCCGTGCTCGTGCCGGATCTGCCGGACGCCCTCCACAATCTGCAGCATGCCTTCGGTATGCCCCTCCGAAAGCTGCCCCCCTGAGGTGTTGGTGGGCAGGGCCCCGTCGAGGGACAAGGCCCCCGAGGCCGCGAAGGGGCCGCCTTCGCCCTTCTTGCAGAAGCCGTAGTCCTCGAGCTGGAGCAGCACCATCTGCGTGAAACAGTCGTAGAGCTGAGCCGTGTCCACGTCCTCGGGGCCGATACCGGCCATGCGATAGGCGGCCTCGCCCGCCTCCCTGGCTCCCGTGGTGAGCATGTTGCTCTGTTCGAACCAGCCGCTGAGACGGTTCCCGAAGCCGAACCCCATGATATAGGCCGGAGGACTCTTCAGTGCCCTGGCGCGCTCCGCCGAGGTCACCACCACCGCGGCCGCGCCGTCGATGTAGACGCTGCAGTCGTAGAGGCACAGCGGATCGACGATGAGCCGCGCGCTCAGGTACTCCTCCATGCTGACGGGCTTTTGGAAGAACGCGTTGGGGTTGCGGCTTGCATGGTCCCGGAACGCCACCGCGATGCTGCCCAGTTGAGCCTTGGTGGTGCCGTAGAGCTGCATGTGCCGCCTGGCCGACACCGCGTAGTTGGACGGTGCGCCGAACCAGCCGAATTCCGGGCCGAACTCCCCCTGGTTCTGAATGCCGATGTTGACCCGCTTGCGCGCCGTCTCGTTGCGGTGCGTGCGGGACCAGGTATCCCGCCCGAACCCGACGATGACCGTGTTGCACAGCCCCGCGTCGATGGCCATGCAGGCCATCGCCACCCCCAGCACCTGACTCGCCCCGCCGTTGTCCGTGGAGGTGCTGTAGGTCACGTTGAGCCCCAGCGCCTCGCCCACCCGCTGGTGGTGGCAGTAGACGTCATCCGGCCCCCGCGTGATCAGCCCGTCCACGTCCGCCTTGGTCAGGCCCGCGTCCGCAATGGCGTTCCTCGCCGCCACCGCAAACAACCCGATAGGCCCCATCGCCGGCACCTTGCCGAGCGCGCTGTGTCCCACTCCCGCGATGGCGTACTTGCCTCGAAGGCCGTTGCTCATGGGATTCCTCCTGGCTGTCCTTGGGATTGTTCCGTCGATCCGACAGCCACGATACACGAAACGGGAGAGTTCGGCGAGAGGTGTTGAACGTCGTCATGCAATGGTATGAACGAGTCGGTCGATGATCGGAAGCGCGCCGCAGAAGCGCTATCCTACAACAATTGGATGCAGAATTGGTCTGAGATCACCGTCTTCGGACGGCTTTGAATGGGTTGTTGGTGGAGCCGATGGGGATCGAACCCACGACCTCTAGATTGCGAACCTAGCGCTCTCCCAGCTGAGCTACGGCCCCACGTGTCTTGCAGTCCTTGGAAGGTAGCATTCCTCAACCCACAAGTAAATGCATCTACCACCGTAGCCGGATGAATTACCCCTGCCCTTGACACGGCACCGGCGAGTTTCGTACGCCTGCGTTCAGCATGAGAACCGCGTATTTCGATCTCGTCTCCGGCATCAGCGGGGACATGACGGTGGCCGCTTTACTGGACCTGGGGGTTCCGGCCAAGAGACTCCGGGAGGAGTTGGGGAAGCTTGGGGGTGTCAGCTTCCGAATCCGGGTAGGCAAGAAGAACGTCAACGGCATCCGGGCGACCCGGTTTCAGGTGCTGCCCGGGAAGGGGCAGCCGAGGCGGAGTTGGTCCGACATCCACGGGCTGATCGAGGGGAGCGGGCTGTCGGCGGAGGTGAAGGCCCGGAGCATCGCCGTCTTCTCGAAGCTGGCGGAGGCCGAGGGGAAGGTCCACGGGGTCTTGCCGGAGGACGTTCACTTCCACGAAGTCGGGGCGGTGGACTCCATCGTCGACGTCGTGGCGGCGGCCGTGGCCACGTCTCACCTGGACATCGACGGCTTCGCCTGTTCCGCCGTGCCGCTGGGCCGGGGGCTGACCCGTTCGCTGCACGGGGTGCTGCCGGTGCCCGCTCCGGCGACGATGGAGCTGCTGAAGGGGTTTCCCGTCGAAGACGCGGGGCTGGAGGCGGAGAACGTCACCCCCACCGGGGCCGCCATCCTCTCGGCCCTTGTGTCGCAGAGGGGCGCAGCCCCGGCCATGCGCATCGAGCGGACGGGCTACGGCGCGGGTACGCTGGAGTTCCCCGACCGGCCGAATGTCCTGCGGATCGTGCTGGGGGAGGGTGCCCCGGCCCTGGGCCATGAGCGAATGCTGGTGATGGAGACCCAGATCGACGACATGAACCCGGAGATCTACGACTACGTGCTGGAGCGCCTGTTCGCCGCGGGCGCCCGTGACGTCACGCTTTCGCCCGTCCAGATGAAGAAGAACCGCCCCGGTACGCTGTTGCGTATCGTCGCGGAGCCGGGGCTCCGGGACACGCTGGCAGAGGTCGTGCTGCGGGAGACTTCGACCCTGGGGGTCCGTTGCTACGGGGTGGAACGGCTGGTGTTGCAGCGGAAGATACTGAAGCTCCAAACCCGTTTCGGAACCCTCACGGTGAAAGTCGCCGAGGAGCCCGGTGGGGGCAAGAGGGCGACGCCGGAATACGACGAGGCGCGGAAGGTTGCGGCGTCGAAGAAGGTGCCGTTGAAGGCCGTCTACGACGAGGTCACCCGCTGTTTCATCGACGGCGCCGGGTAGGCGCCGTTCACATGATCTGTTTCAGGTAGTCGAGCTGGGCGTGGCGCTCGAACAGGCTTCCCAGGTCGGCTCGCGCCTCGGGCGGAGCGTCCGCGGGCCGTCTCTGCGGCCGCAGGAACGGGATCTTCCCGACGCACGGCACGCGGGTCATTTCCTCGAGGGTCTGCGCGTTGGTGGCCGTGGCCGGTGTGCTCTCGCTTTCGATATCGTTCAGGAAGTAGCCGGAGACCTTGAGATTGAGGCACGCGGCGTGTTCGAGGGTCAGCAGGGCATGGTTGACGGCGCCCAGGCGGTTGCCCACCACCACCAGGACCATGAGGCCCAGCTCCCGGGCCAGGTCCGCGTAGGTGTAGTTGGAAAGCAGGGGGACCAGCAGGCCGCCGGCCCCTTCCACCAGCATGAGATCGTGGGCGGCGCCCATGTCGCGGCACAGCCGCACCAGGAAGTCCGGGCGGATCCGGATGCTGGCGTGGGCCGCGGCGACGCTCGGGGCCACCGGAACTCCGAGCCGGTAGGGACAGATCCGCTCGATGGACTCGTCGCTGCCTGCCGCGGCCTTGAGGAAGGCGGCGTCCTGGGGCACCAGGCGCCCTTTCTCGTTCCGGCACCCGGACTCCGCCGGTTTCATCACCCCGACCTTGAACCCCGCGTCCTTGAATGCCGCGGCCAGGCCGCAGGCCACCAGGGTCTTGCCCACGCCGGTGTCGGTACCGGTGATGAAAAAGCCGCGGCTCATGAAGTTCCCGTTACCTGGTGGATGGAATCCCGTACCACCTCCACCAGGGTATGCAGCTCGGTGTCGCTGATGGTGAGGGGCGGCAGCATGATGAGGGTGTCCCCTAGCGGACGGACGATGACGCCCCGCCGCCGGGCTTCCAGCACCACCTGGTTGGCGATCCTCACGCCGGGGTCATAGCGTTCTCCGCGCTCCTTGTCCTTCACCAGCTCGATCCCCACCATGAATCCGCGCTGGCGTATCTCGCGCACGTTGGGGAGGGTGAGGACGTCTTGCCGGAGCCGGTCTTCCAGCCAGGCGATCTTGGCCGGGACCTTCTCCATCAGCGCATCCCGCTCGAAGATGTCGAGCCCCGCCAGCGCCACCGCGCAGCCCAGGGGATTGCCGGTATAGGTGTGGCCGTGGAAGAAGCTCTTGAACTCCCCGTAGTCCCCCAGGAACGCCGAGAAGATCTCCTCGGTGGCGAAGGTCGCGGCCAGCGGCAGGTAGCCGCCGGTGATGCCCTTGCCGATGCACATGAGGTCCGGGCGGACGCCGTCGTGCTCGCACGCGAACATGCGTCCGGTGTGGCCGAAACCCGTGGCCACTTCGTCGGCGATGAAGAGCACGTCGTTGTCCTTGCAGAGGTCCCGGATCGCCTTGACGTAGCCGGCGGGCTGGGGCCACATGCCCGCCGCTCCCTGCATGACCGGCTCCATGATGAACGCCGCCAGACGATCCCTTTCCCGGGCGACCGTGTCCCGGGCCTCCTCGACCGACCGCTCCATCGCCTCGGCCTCGCTCGCGCCTTGCTCCCGCCGGTAGCCGTAGGGAGGCTTCACCGCCAGGGTGGGAAACAGCAGGTCTCGGTGGAAATGGTGAAACAGGTCGCTGTAGCCCACGCTCATGGCCCCTACGGTGTCCCCGTGATAGGACTCCTCCAGGCGCGCGAACCGGGTCTTTTGCGTGTTCCCGAGGATCTGCCAGTACTGGACCGCCAGCTTGAGGGCTACCTCCACCGCGGTGGCGCCGCTGTCCGAATAGAACACGCGGGTGAGGCCCGCCGGCGCCATGGCGGTGATACGCGCGGCGAGCTCGATGCCCGGCACGTGGGTGAGCCCCAGGAAGGTCGAGTGCGCGATGCGGTCGGTTTGCGCCTTGAGGGCCTGGTCGAGCTCCGGGCGGCGGTGGCCGAACAGGTTGCACCACAACGAGGAAACCCCGTCGAGGTAGCGGTTGCCGTCCACGTCGACGAGGTAGCTGCCCTCGCCCTCCGCGATGATGCAGGGATCTTCTCCCATCCACTCCTGCATCTGTGTGAAGGGGTGCCACAGATGCGTGTGGTCCATGCGCTTCAAGGTCTCGTACTTGTCACTCGTGTTCATGGTCCTTCATTCGTCGTTGGTCGAGTCGTTGTCAGACGCCGCGCGCGGCCCGGGCGAAGGCGTCGAGTGCCTGTTCCATCTGTTCCACGGTGTGGGTCGCCATGGTGGTGACCCGCAGCCGCGACGTGCCCGCCGGCACCGTGGGCGGCCGGATGCCCTGCACGTAGAGGCCTGATTCCAATAGCCGCGCCGCAAGCTGCATGCACGGCTGCTCCTCTCCCACCAGGACGGGAATGATCTGGGTGCTGCCCGCCACCGTGTAGCCCAGCCCCTGGAGGCCGTCTCGGAGTTGCCCGGTGTTGCGTTGCAACGCGCATTGCCGCGCGGGTTCCGCCTCCACCAGGTCCAGAGCCGCACCGGCCATGGCCAGCACCACCGGCGGCAGCGACGTGGTGAAGATGAAGCTGCGCGCACGGTTGATGAGCAACTCCTTGAGTTCGGCGCTGCCCGCGGCATACGCGCCGAAGGCTCCCAGGGCCTTTCCCAGGGTACCCATCTGCACCAGGACCCTGTCCCCGAGGCCCAGTTCCGCCACCACGCCGGCGCCGTTGGGACCCTGCACCCCGGTGGCATGGGCCTCGTCCACCATCACCATGGCGTCGTAGCGCTCGGCCAGCTCCACCATTTCCCGCAGCGGCGCGACGTCGCCGTCCATGCTGAAGATCGACTCGGTGACGATGAGCTTCCGCGCCCTGGCCGGCGCATCCTTCAGCACGCTCTCCAGGTGATCCATGTCGCAGTGGCGGTACACCGACACCGCCGCCCGGGAGAGGCGGCAGCCGTCGATGATGCTGGCATGGTTCAAGCGGTCGCTCAGCACCACGTCATCCTTCTCCACCAGCGTGGCGATGATGCCTACGTTGGCCTGGTATCCGCTGTTGAACACCAGCGCCGCCTCGGTTCCCTTGAAGCGCGCGATGCGCCGTTCCAGCTCCTCGTGCGGGGTCATGTTGCCCGAGATCAGCCGGGACGCTCCCGAACCACAGCCGTAACGGTCCAGCGCTTCCCTGGCCGCGGCCTTCAAGGCGGGATGGTTGGCCAGCCCCAGGTAGTTGTTGGAGGAGAGGTTCAGCACCTCCCGGCCGTTCAGGCGGACGGTGGCGTCCTGCTCGCCGTCGACGACCTGCAACTGCCGGTAGAGGTTCCGGCTCTTGAGTTCCTCCAGCCTGCGTTCGATGAAACCGGCCATTGTTTCGGTTCGGGGATGCACGATCGCGTAGATAATACCATGACCGAAACCGGAACCGGATACCCGCGGGATAGAATCCTCCGTCGCAGGTCGCGTTGACTTTGACGAATCCGTACCTAGATTTCTCTAAGGCTTCCCGCGTTGCCCGGAAGTGTCCGAGGCATTGGAAGAACAGCCTCGAACGGCTTGCGGGAACTCGGAGGGATCATGGACATCAATCGTTTGACCGACAAATCGCAGGAAGCGCTGCGCCAGGCCCAGACCCTGGCGTCGCGGCGCAATCATCAGGGGGTGGATGTCGAGCACCTGCTTTCCGCCCTGCTGGAACCGGCCGACGGCATCGTCACGGCGCTGCTGGTCCAGACCGGCGTCTCGGTGCCGGCGGTGAAGAAGGGCCTCGACCAGGAGTTCGACCGCATCCCGCGGGTTACCGGGGCGGGAGCGGCGGCCGGGCCGGAGCAGCTCTACGTCACTCAGCGGCTGTCGCGCCTGCTCACCCGGGCCGAGGACGAGGCCCGGAGCCTGAAGGACGACTACGTCAGCGTCGAGCACCTGCTGCTGGCCATCCTGGAAGAGGGCGGCAGGGCAAGCCAGGTGCTCAAGGCCCAGGGGGTCGGCCGCGACACGCTTCTGGCCGCCCTTCAGAAGGTGCGCGGTCACCAGCGGGTCACGAGCCAGAACCCGGAAGGCACGTACCAGGCCCTGGAACGCTACGGCCGGGACCTTACCCAACTCGCGGCGCAAGGCAAGCTCGATCCCGTGATCGGCCGCGACGAAGAGATCCGCCGGGTGGTCCAGGTGCTCTCACGCCGCACCAAGAACAACCCGGTGCTGATCGGCGACCCCGGCGTGGGCAAGACCGCCATCGTCGAAGGGCTGGCGCTACGCATCGTGGCGGGCGACGTGCCCGAGGGCCTCAAACACAAGCGCATCGTGGTGCTGGACATGGGGACCCTCATCGCCGGCGCCAAGTACCGGGGCGAGTTCGAGGAGCGCCTCAAGGCCGTGCTCAAGGAGGTGCAGGAGTCCTCGGGCGAGGTGATCCTGTTCATCGACGAGCTCCACACCGTGGTCGGGGCCGGCGCCGCGGAAGGCGCCATGGACGCCAGCAACCTGCTGAAGCCCATGCTCGCCCGCGGCGAGCTTCATTGCATCGGCGCCACCACGCTGGACGAGTACCGCAAGTACGTGGAAAAAGACCGGGCGCTGGAACGGCGCTTCCAGCCGGTCACGGTGGACCAGCCCACGGTCGAAGATACCGTGTCCATTCTGCGGGGTCTGCGGGAACGCTATGAACTCCACCACGGCGTGCGCATCAAGGACGGAGCGCTGGTGACCGCGGCGGTGCTGTCGCATCGCTACATCAGCGATCGCTTTCTGCCGGACAAGGCCATCGACCTGGTGGACGAAGCTGCGTCCAAGCTGCGCACCGAAATCGACTCCATGCCCACGGAGCTCGATCAGGCCTCCCGTCAGGTCATGCAACTCGAGATCGAGCGTGAAGCCCTGCGCAAGGAGAGTGACGAGGCTTCCCGGGAGCGCCTTGCCAAGATCGAGCACGAGCTTGCCAACCTAAAGGACGAGGCCAACAAGCTCAAGGCGCGCTGGGAGATGGAGAAGAGCGCCATCGCCCGCCTGCGCAAGCTCAAGGAGGACATCGACGAGACTCGCCGGGCCATCGAGCAGGCCGAGCGCGAGTACGACCTCAACCGCGTGGCCGAGCTCAAGTACGGCAAGCTGAACCAGCTCGAGAGCGAGTTGGCGAAGCAGAGCCTCGGGCCGGATGAGGGCGGGGTCCTGCTCAAGGAGGAGGTGGACGAAGACGACATCGCCGAGGTGGTGTCCCGCTGGACCGGCGTTCCGGTATCGAGGCTGCTGGAGGGCGAGCGGGAGAAGTTGCTGCACCTGGGCGCGCATCTGCACAAGCGATTGATCGGCCAGGACGAGGCGGTAACGGCCGTGGCCGATGCCGTGGTCCGCGCCCGGTCCGGACTCAAGGATCCCAACCGGCCCATCGGCTCGTTCATCTTCCTCGGCCCCACGGGTGTGGGCAAGACCGAACTGGGGCGGGCGCTGGCGGAGTTTCTCTTCGACGATGAAAGCAACATGGTGCGCCTGGACATGTCGGAGTACATGGAGAAGCACACCGTGGCGCGACTCATCGGCGCCCCGCCCGGATACGTGGGATACGACGAAGGCGGACAGCTCACCGAGGCAGTGCGCCGTCACCCCTACTCGGTGCTTCTCTTCGACGAGTTCGAGAAGGCGCATCCCGACGTCTTCAACGTCATGCTGCAGATCCTCGATGAGGGGCGTCTGACGGACGGCCACGGCCGCACGGTGGATTTCAGGAACACCGTGGTCATCATGACCTCCAACATCGGCAGCCAGCTCATCCTGACCTACGGCGGCAGGGACGATGAAAAGGCCTACGAGGCCATGAAACGGGAGGTCCTGGACGCCTTGCGGCGAGAGTTGCGGCCCGAGTTCCTGAACCGCGTCGACGACATCGTGGTGTTCCACGGCCTCACCCGCGACGACCTCCGGGAGATCGTCGAGATCCAGCTCGGTCATGTGCGGGAACGCCTGAGCGAACGTCACATCCGCCTTGCCCTTACCCAGAAGGCCAAGGACTACTTCGCCGACACCGGCTACGACCCCGCCTACGGCGCCCGGCCCCTGAAACGCCTGATCCAGAAGGAACTGGAGACGGCGCTGGCCAGGAAACTCCTCGCCGGCGAGATCAAGGACCACAGCCGCGTCGTGGTGGACCACGACGGCGCCGGCCTCTGCGTGTCGGCTTCTTCGGTCGCGGACGCTGCGTAGCCGGCGTCCGCTTCCATCGTTGAACTCTGTCGCCAAATTCAATAAATCAAGCAAACCTACGGTGGTATCTGCAGGAAGGAGAAAACCCGAACATGTCCTTGATCGCGGAGCAGCTTGAGGAAGTATGGGAGGCGTTGCGGGCAAGCGACGACCAGCGCCGCCATAGCCTTCAGGAAATCCGAATCAGAAACCTCCGTGGTATCAGGGACCTGCGCGTGCCCTTCAACTACCCTGTCTGCGTATTGGCGGGTCCCAACGGCTGTGGCAAGTCCACGGTGTTGTTCGCCTGCGCCTGTGCGTACCGCGTCCCCGGCCGCGGACCCAAAGAGTTCGCTCCCAGCAACCTCTTTCCAAATTTCAGGGATAGACTGGCGGGAGCGCTGTCGGACGCCACTGAGCGAACGGAATTGGAGTTCCACTACCTGCATGAAGGCGAGCGACTGGCGATGGCCTGGAAGCGAGGCAAGTCGTGGGACCGCAGCTTTATGGGGCGCAAGGGAGGCAGACAGCCGGAGCGAAGCCTCTACCTTCGCACGCTCGCCAACCTCACCAACCCTTCCGAGGTTCGAGGCATTCTACAGATCGGCCGGAAACAGTACCAGTCGGAAACTCTCACTTCCAACCTGCTCATATTCGCCCACCGGATACTGCGTCAGCGCTACCAGAAGTTGTCGGTCATCAGCGCCCAGGCTCGCGATCTGCTGTTCGCGGAGATCGAAGGGAGTGGAGACATTCGATACTCCGAGTTCCACATGTCATCTGGCGAACGCACGATCTTGCGTATGTCAAAAGACATCTCTCATCTCGAGGACGCTCTTATCCTGATCGACGAAGTCGATACCGGCTTGCATCCTTACACGCAACAGCAATTCATGCTGGAGCTGCAGCGGATCGCCTTGCGGCAAAGGTTGCAGATCATCGTTGCCTCGCATAGTCCAGTGATACTGGACAGCGTGCCCCCTGAAGGCCGGAAATTCCTGGACCGCGACGAGCAGACCGCGGCAGTTCGATTGATGCCGGCCTATCGGGACATCTTCCAGAAATCCCTCTACGGGCAATCCCGAGACCAACTTTCGATACTATGCGAGGATGCGGTTGCCGAGGGCGTGCTCCTTGGTGTGCTGGACGTACTGCAATCCCGACTGGGGCTCCGTCGGGAAGACTTCGTCATAGGAAGAAACACGGGACGGGATGAGTTCCCATCCCATGTTCGGACTCTCGGCAAGTTCGGAAAACTCAGGGACTTCATCGTGGTGCTGGATGGCGACTCCCGCCACATGGAGGCTGCTATCAAGAAGATTGCAGAAGAATACGGACACAGCTTACAGCCGTTGTTTCTTCCCGGAACAACACCACCGGAAGGCTGGATTTGGAAAGTCCTGCAACAGAATCCACAGGATTACGCCGCATGGTTGGGGCTGACGCCTTTGGACGTGGGAAGGAAGATGCGGGACGTTGCCCGGATGATGGAAGGCGCGGTACGACAGCAGCACCCGGCCAAGGACAACCTGGAAGCATTCGCTTCCGAGGTCGGTCGCTCCACTTCGGAGATTGCCAGGATCGTCGGAAAACATGAGACGGAAGGGCGCAGGGAGGGAATCGCGGAGTTGCTGGTACAACTGGAAGAACAGATCGGTGCTTGGCGGCATCTGTAGGTTCTTCTCTCCGGGAATGCCGCGCGCTCTCCGGGAATGCCGCGCCTTTCGGGTGAGGCGAACCCCCTTCTGACGTCGAATAACGATTCCGGCTGCCGGCTCGTGAATGAAAGCAGGGTGAACGGTTCTTGCGGGGACATGCGCTCAAAGTTGCAATGGCTGCCACGGCTGGCTAGAATCCCCGGGATGCAGTCCCGTCCGAGAAAAAACATCGAAGATCTGGAAGGTTACACCCCCGGGGAACAGCCCGAGGGAACCGACCTCATCAAGCTCAACACCAACGAGAACCCCTATCCGCCGTCGCCTCGCGTCCTGGCCGCGGTGCGCAGGGAGACCGCGTCGTCACTGCGCCTCTATCCCGATCCCGTGGCCCGGGAGTTGCGGGACCTCGCGGCCGCGACCTACCGCGTAAGGCCCGAGAACGTCATGGCGGGCAACGGGTCTGATGAATTGCTGTCGATACTGATGCGCTGCTACGTTGACGAGGGCGATTGCGTGGCCTATCCCGTCCCCACCTACACGCTCTACGAGACCTTGATCGCCATACAGGGCGGACGGAGCCTGGTCTTCCCCTATCCTGATGACTTCACGATACCCTCGGCGCTCCACTCCCAGTCGAGCAGGGTCACTATCCTGTGCAATCCCAACGCCCCTTCGGGAACGCTTGCGCCCCTGAGCGAGATCGCCCGTCTGGCGCGCTCCGTGTCCGGTCTCCTGATCGTGGACGAGGCCTACGTGGACTTCGCGGACAGCGACGAGAGCGCCATCGCGCTGGTCAAGCAGTTCCCCAACCTGGTGGTGCTGCGAACCTTCTCCAAGGCCTTCTCGCTTGCCGGCATGCGCGTGGGTCTGGCCTTCGGCGCCGAGGAGGTGGTGCGCAACATGGTCAAGGTCAAGGACTCCTACAACCTTTGCCGGCTCAGCCTGGCTGCCGCCTCTGCGGCGCTGCACGACATGGACTGGATGAGGCGGAACGTTCGGCGGATCCAGAGAACCCGTGAGACGTTGGTCCGCGGGCTCCGCAAGCTCGGCTTCATGGTGCATGCGTCACAGGCGAACTTCGTGATGGCGCAACTGAACGGGGACAGCCTCCGATGGCTTCACGACGGGCTCCGGGAAAGGGGCATCCTGGTGCGCTTCTTCGATACCCCCGAGCTTCGGAGCATGATCCGGGTTACGGTGGGAAGACCCCGGGAGGTCCAGGCGTTGCTCAGGGAAACGGAGTCGCTGTTGCAGGGCCATCGCCTGAGGCAAAGGGCCTCGTAGCAGCGGAGTCGCGGACCCGGATGTGCTTGGGCGAGCGCCGCCGGCTCATCCCGCGGCCGCGGCCTCGGCCCCGCTCCGCCGGTTCTCCTCCACCCGGATCTTGACGATCCTCCGGCCTTCCACGTCGACGATGGTGAGCCGGTGGCCATCGGTTTCGATCTTCTCGCCGCCCCGGGGAATGCGCTTCAGCTTGGCCAGCACGAACCCGGCCAGGGTATGGTAGTCCACCGACTCCTCGAAGGGCAGGTCGTAATCCGACTGGAGGTCCTTGAGCAGGGCCGAGCCCGACACCACCAGTGAGCCGTCCGGCAGCCGCTCCACCGGGCCCCGCTCCTCGGCGTCGTACTCGTCGCGGATCTCGCCGACGATCTCCTCGATGATATCCTCCAGGGCCGCCAGCCCTTCCACCTCGCCGTACTCGTTCACCACCATGGCCAGCGCCATGCGGCGCCGCTGCAGGTCCTTCAGGAGCTGGCTGATGGGCAGCGAGCTGGGCACGAAGAAGGGCGGATGCATCATGCTGCGCAGTTCGAGGGGCTCGTTCGCCTGCATCGCCCGCAGGATGTCCTTGTTGTACAGGATGCCCAGGATCTGATCCATGTCGTTCTGGTAAACCGGCAACCGGGAAAAGCCGCTCTCGACGAAGTTCCGAAGGATGTCGGCCGGCTCCGTTTCGATGTCGATGGCGTGAATCTCGGTCCTGGGGATCATCACGGCCCTTACCGGGGTGTCCACGAAGTCGAAGACGCTGTGGATCAGCTCCTTCTCGGTCTCGTCGAAGATCCCCTTGGCGGTGCCTTCCCGGATGAGCGACTTGACGTCTTCCTCGGAGATGAAGCTGGCGCTGCCGGTCTCCTTGCCGCCGAACATCCGGAGGATGGCGTTGCTGGAGCGGGTCAACAGCTTCACCAGGAAAGACGTGCTCCTGGAGATGGCGTCGATGGGGAGCGCCACGAAGAACGCGATGCGTTCGGAATAGCGCAGCGCCAGGGACTTGGGCACGAGCTCGCCCACGACCAGGCTCAGATAGGCGATGGGCAGGACCACGATGAGGATGGCGGCGTAGTTGCCCCAGGTCTGGGCGTATGGGATCGGGAGCGACTCGATGTGCGGCTCCAGCAACTGGATGGCTCCGGCGCCTCCGATGGCGGAGGCCAGGGTGCCGACGAAGGTGATGCCGATCTGAACCGTGGCCAGAAACCGGTCCGGCTCCTCCTTGAGCCGGTCGAGGGCTGCCGCCGAGCGCGCGCCTCTGACCCGCATCTGGTCGATGCGGGTCCTGCGCGTCGCAATGACGGCGATCTCCGCGGCGGCGAAGAATCCGTTGGCAAGGATCAACAAGAAGATGACCGTTGCACCCAACCATATACTCTCAAGCATCAATGGATCTCCCGTCCGGAATGCCCGGATGCAAAGGGGCACGGAAGAATCCGCTCCCGGGCGAGCCGGGCGCGGAAATTCCCGGGACGTTCAGTTCAGTCTAGGGGCACATGCGTCCAGGTGGACAAAACGGGATTTCGAGGAAGCAGAGGAGGACGATGGGAGCCTTCGAGGGCGGTATGCGCGACGGCGGTTTATCGTCATCTTGCGGGTCATCGGACATGGACGGACTCCTTGTCTCCGTTGCGCCGGAGACATGCCTTGGAACTTGATAAAAATTTCCTTCATCTGCCGAGAAAAAGCAAGCCCCTTCCAACCCGACACCCGGCGGAGCGCCAGTTGACCTGAACACCCTTATCCGTTATTCAAACCATTTTGAGCGTTTGGCCAATGACGACGCGCCGACTCCTACGACTGCTGAAGGAATGTCTTGATGGGAGGGCCTTAGCGCCGGGCGACGCCCTTCTGCTGTCCAGTGTCGAGGGAGATGAGTTCACGGCCCTTCTTGGAGCGGCGGCGGAGTTGCGCGACCGTCACAAGGGCCGGATCGTCACGTTCTCCCCCAAGGTCTTCATTCCGCTGACCAACCTCTGCCGCGACTTCTGCGGCTATTGCACGTTTCGCAAGGCGCCCGGAGAGGAAGGCGCCCGGACCCTGTCCCCGGACGAGGTGCTGGAGACGGTGCGGCGGGCCGGGATGATGGGCTGCACCGAGGTGCTGTTCAGCCTGGGGGACAAGCCGGAAGCCATCTACCCCGAGATGCGGGAGTTCCTGAGGCAGCGCGGTCACCGCAGGACCCTGGAATATCTGTACGAGGCCTGTCGAGCCGTGCTGGAAGAGACCGGGTTGCTGCCCCACGCCAACCCCGGGCTCATGGCGCGCGGGGATCTGGAACGGCTCAGACAGGTCAACGTGAGCATGGGGCTCATGCTGGAGAACGTCAGCGAGCGCCTCATGGAACCCGGCGGCCCCCATGCCGACGCTCCCGACAAGAAGCCGTCGGCCCGGCTCCGGACCCTGGCGGAAGCGGGCCGGTTGCGCATTCCGTTCACCACCGGGATCCTGATAGGCATCGGCGAGACCTGGGAGGAGCGGATCGCCTCGCTGTACGCCATCGCGGAGTTGCAGCAACGTTACGGCAACATTCAGGAAGTGATCGTGCAGAACTTTCGCGTGAAACCCGAGATCCCCATGCGCGATCACCCGCAGCCGGACTACGACCAGGAGGCCCGGACCCTTGCGCTGGCGCGTCTGATCCTGGGCGGCGACATGAACATCCAGGCGCCGCCCAACCTGACTCCCGAGTGCTACGATCGGTACCTCAACGCGGGCATCAACGACTGGGGCGGGGTTTCGCCCGTGACCCGCGACTTCATAAACCCGGAGGCTCCCTGGCCCGAGTTGGTCGAGCTTGCGGACCGGACCGCGGCCGCGGGTTTCACCCTGAGACCCCGGCTTCCCATTTATCCGGAGTACATCTCCCGGGCGGAGCGGTTCATCGCGCCCGAACTGATCCCCTATGTAGAGAGGTTGTGCGGCGAGGACGGCCTCGGCGCGGTTGGAGGATATCATGAGCCAGATCGAAGCGATGTTCGACTATGACGACGGAGGGGAGCGGCTGAACCGGCTGCTGCCCCGCATCGACGAACGAGTCGCGCGGATCCTGGAGGACGCCCTGGCGGGCCGCGAGGTCACGCGGGAGGAAGGGCTGGTGCTGTCGGAGGTGAGCGGCGATGAGCTCGCCGCCCTCGCGGTCACGGCCGACCTGATGCGGCAGGCCAAGGTGGGCGACCGCGTCACCTATGTGGTGTGCCGCAACATCAACTTCACCAACGTGTGCTACGTCGGCTGCAAGTTCTGCGCGTTTCACACCGGCCCCAACAAGGCCGGAAGCTGGGACCATTCGCTGGAAGAGGTGGCGGACAGGGCCGAAGACGCGTGGAACCGCGGCGCCACCGAGATCTGCATGCAGGGCGGTCTGCCGCGCGGCATGACGCCCTACTATTACCGCGACCTGTTGCAGGCCATCCGTTCCCGCGTTCCCGGCATCCACATCCACGCCTACTCGCCCATGGAGATCACCTACGGCGTCGAACTCACCGGCCTGCCCCTGGACGGCTACCTCAAGATGTTGCGTGACGCCGGCCTCGACAGCGTGCCGGGCACGGCCGCGGAGATCCTCGACGACGAGGTCCGGATGGTGCTGTCGAAGAACAAGGTCAGCACCGAGCAGTGGGTCCGGGTGATCAGGACCGCCCACGAGGTGGGCATCTTCACCACTTCCACCATGATGTACGGCCACCGGGAGAACGGCAGCCACTGGGTGAACCACATGCTGCTGCTGCGGGACATCCAGAAGGAGACCGGGGGCTTCACCGAGTTCGTTCCGCTGGGGTTCGTGCACGAGAATACCGCGCTCTACCAGCAGGGCCTGGCGCGGCCCGGCCCCACCGAAGAGGAGGACATCCGGGTCCACGCGCTGGCGCGGGTGCTGTTGAACGACACCATTCCCAACGTCCAGGTGTCCTGGGTGAAGATGGGCCGGCGGATGTCGCAGCTCTGCCTGCGGTCCGGCGCCAACGACTTCGGCGGCACGCTCATGGAAGAGAGCATCTCGCGGCTGGCGGGCTCCACCGAGGGGCAGATGATCTGGCCTCACGAGTTTCGTTCCTTGATCCGCAGGATCAACCGGGTACCCGCGGAGCGGTCCACCGGCTACCAGGTTCTCAGAACGTGGGGGGACGAGCCCGATCTTCCCGCCGGTGAATTCGCGCCATCCGACAGCCCTTCGGCCCAACCGGCGGCCGGCCTGTAGGGCGATGCTGGTCCTCCTCACGGGAGGCACGGGGGGCGCAAAGCTCGTTCTGGGCTTCCACGAGGAGACTGCGCCCGAAGACCTGGTGGTGGTGTGCAACACCGCCGACGACTCGGTGGTGCACGGCCTCCACGTATCCCCCGACGTCGACACCATCGTCTACACCCTGGCCGGCCTCATCGACCCGGCCAAGGGCTGGGGCATCCGGGACGACACCTTCACGGTGCTGGACCAGCTTCAACGGCTCGGCAACGAGAGCTGGTTTCGCCTCGGAGATCGGGACATCGCCACCCACGTGACCCGCACCCGTCTCTTGGCCGAGGGGCAGCCGTTGTCGCGCGTCACTGCCGCGCTTTGCCGCGCGCTGGCGGTGAGGTCCACCGTGCTGCCCATGTCCGACCAGCGGGTGGAGACGCGGCTTTCGACTTCGGTAGGGGATCTCTCCTTTCAGGAGTACTTCGTCAAGGCGCGCTGGCAGCCGGAGGTTCAAACCCTGCGCTACCGGGGAATGGAACGGTGCCTCCCGGCGCCGGGGGTGCTGGACGCCATCGGGAACGCGGCGATGGTCGTGGTGTGCCCCAGCAACCCGGCTACCAGCATCGGCCCCATCCTCGCGGTGCCCGGGGTGCGGCAGGCATTGCGGGAGACGTCTTCCAGGGTGGTGGCCGTGAGTCCCATGGTGCAGGGGCGTTCCTTCAGCGGCCCGGCCCACAAGCTCATGGCGACGCTGGGCGTGGAGGCATCGGTGACGGGGCTCGCCGGGGCCTACCGCGATTTCGTGGACGTGTTGGTGATCGACGCGGAGGATCAGGACCTGCAACCGGCCATCGAGAAACTCGGCGTTGAGGTGTGGGCGACTTCCATCCGCATGGACAGCCTGGACGACAAGAAGCGGCTCGCCCGGGATCTCCTGCAGCTCTCATCCTGACGAAAGTTTCAAAAAATCCCGACCGGGTGCTAGTGTAGCGTCGTTCGATCATGAAGGTTGGCGCGCTCATTCCGGTCAAGGGGTTTCACGGAGCCAAGCAGCGGCTTGCGTCGCGGCTCAGCCTGCCCGAGCGTTCGGAGCTGATGAAGGCCATGGTGCACGATGTGCTGGTCGAGGTGATCCGGGCCAGGGGTATCCACAAGACGTACGTCGTCACCGGCTCCGACGAGGTGGCGCACTGGGTTTCAGCCCTGAACGTGGAAGTCATCCGGGAACGTGACGAGACCGGCGAGACCGATGCGGTCCACTTCGGCTTCGACGTGATGAAGGAAGCGGGGATGGACGTCGCGCTGGTGTTGCCGGGGGATATCCCGCTCCTGCGCGCCGAAGACGTGGAGTCCGTGCTCCGGAGCGCTCCCGCGGACCCGGAACCGCCCTTCGCCGTCCTGGTGCCCTCGCATGACCGCATGGGGACCAACGCCCTGCTGCTGGCGCCGCCGTCCATCCTCCGGCTCCGTTTCGGCCACGACAGCTTCCGCTATCATCTGAACGAGGCGGCCGTCCGCGGGGTCTCCGTCAAGGTGGTGGAGAATGCGCGGATCGCGCTGGATATCGACGAGCCCGCCGATCTCCGGCAACTCATTTGCCGGCTGAAGGGCGGGAGGACGGGTGAGCGCCTCGCGGCCATGAAGGACAGCGGCAGCGGCTTCTTTGCCGGCGCAGGCTGATGCGGCGCATCGAGGTCATCGGTGTGGAGGGGCTTGGCGAAATCGAGTCCGGCGATCCCCTGGGACGGCTGTTGGTGGAGGCGTGCACGCGCCTGGGGGTTGACCTGCTGAACGGCGACGTGCTGGTGGTGGCGCAGAAGATCGTTTCCAAGGCGGAAGGCCGCACCGTGGACCTGCGCGAAGTCACCCCGTCGGCCGAGGCGTCGAGGCTCTCGGCCGAGCTCGAGGGCAAGGACCCCCGGCTGCTGGAGCTCATCCTCGGGGAAAGCCGCCGCATCGTGGCGAAAGGCCGCAGCACCATCGTCGTGGAGACCCACCACGGCTTCGTGTGCGCCAACGCGGGCATCGACCTGTCGAACATCGGCGTCCACCGCGCCCTGCTGCTGCCGAAGGATCCGGACGGTTCCGCCAGGCGCATCCGCGAAGAGGCGCAACGGCTCACGGGGACGGCCGCGGGTGTCATCATCACGGACACGTTCGGGCGCCCCTGGCGTCTCGGCACCACCGACGTGGCCATCGGCGTGGCCGGTTTCGGTCCCCTGATCGACTACCGCGGGCAGACGGACCCGTACGGATACGAGCTCAAGGCCTCGGTCACGGCGGTGGCGGACCAAATCGCCGGCGCGGCGGAGCTGGTCATGGGAAAGACCGGCCGCGTGCCCGCGGCCATCGTCCGCGGCTGCGAGCTGCCGCAGCACGACGGGTCGGCGCAAGAGCTGATCCGTCCGGCCGCGGTCGATCTGTTCCGCGGCCGGTAACGCGAGGTTTCCGGGCGGCATCCCGATGCGGCTGCCGCAGGGGCGGGTTCCAAAGCCGCCCGCGCCCGAATTTGTAGGACTCCGCAGGAACATGCTATGAGCCTTCACATGCAAGATTCCATTTCGATCGCTATCGTGGGAGGAACCGGAAGTCTGGGGCTCGGCCTGGCGGGACGCCTGGCGCGGCCCGGCGTGCGCGTGATCATCGGTTCGCGGGACGCGCAACGGGGCCGGGACGCGGCCAAGGGTTTGAACGAGACGCTGGGTCAGGATCTCGTGGAGGGCATGCTCAACGCCGACGCGGTCCGGGACGCCGAGCTGGCCGTCATCTCGGTTCCCTATGAGGGGCAGGCGAAGATGGTAAGCGACCTGGCCGAAGAGCTGCGCGGCAAGATCGTCATTGACGCGGTGGTGCCGCTGCTCAAGGGCAGGCCGTTCGTGCCCGCGGCCGGCTCGGCGCTGCTGGAGGCGCAGAAGATCCTGGGCGACGGCACTCCGGTCATCGGCGCCCTGCACAACATCTCGGCGCTGGACCTCAGCCGCCCGGACGAGCCCCTGGGCGACGTGCTGGTCTGCGGCGACAGCAAGGAAGCCAAGGAGCGGGTGATCGAGTTGCTGGACCGTATCGGCGCCACCGGCCTGGATGCCGGCCCGGCGGCCAACGCCTACGTGGTGGAAGGGCTGACCGGCGTGCTCATCGCCCTCAACCGGCGCTACAAGTCGAAGCACGCGAGCGTGAAGATAACCGGAATCCACTAGTCAGGAGCCGTTCCATGAGCCTACCCGTCATCGATGCCGATGGCCATGTGATCGAGGACGAGTCCATCGTCGATTACATCGAAGAGCCCTATCGCAGCCAGGCGAGCAAACGGATCCTGACGCGCATATTTCCCTCCCTGGACCACCATCACCTGGGGCTCAAGTATCTGAGCAAGGGCGCCTTCGGCGGCGGCGAGCCGGTGACCCCGTCGGACTGGCGGTCCTTCGTGGAAGAGGCAGGGTTCGAGTGCAGCGTGTTGTACCCCACCTGGGGCCTCGCCATGGGCAACATCAGCCAGCCGGACTGGGCCTGCGCGGTGGCCCACGCCTACAACAGTTGGCTCCACGACCGGTATCTCAAGGACAACCCGCGGCTCAAGGGCATGGCGCTGATCCCCCTGCAGGACCCGGAGGAGGCGGTCAGGGAGTTGCGCCGGGCGGTGACGGAACTGGGCATGCTCGGGGCCATGCTGCCCTCACGCGGGTTGCCCATGGATCTGGGCCACAAGACCTACTGGAGCGTCTATGAGGAGGCGGAAAGGCTGGGCTGCGGGTTGGCGGTCCACGGCGGATGCCACCACGGCATGGGCCTCGACACTTTCGAGGCGTTCGTGCCCATCGCCGGACTGGGACACCCCTTCAGCCTGATGATCGCGTTTTCCGGCATGGTCTATCATGGCGTCTTCGATCGGTTCCCCAACCTGCGGGTAGCCTTCCTGGAAGGAGGAGCGGGGTGGCTGAGCTTCTGGATGGACCGCATGGATCGATGCCACGGCTATTTCGGGGAGTTCAATTCCCACGGTAACTACCACGGCCCCGACCCGGAGCATCAGCCGAGCCGGTACGGGCTCCTCGACAGGGTGTTCGTGGGCTGCGAGGGCGGGGAGACCGGTCTCGACTACCAGATCCAGCGGGCCGGCAACGGGAGGTTTCTTTTCGCCAGCGACTTCCCGCACGAGATCGGTCCCGGCGACATCGGCCACGAGATCGCCGAGGTGGCCGAGAACCCGACGCTCACCGACGAGGACAAGGCCGCCATCCTCGCGGACAACGCGCGCCGCTTCTACCGGCTGGGGCAGTAGCCGAACCGTGGCGAGTGGCCGGCCCGCCATTCGCACGGTGCCGGCCACCGGCCATCCGCGGGCTCACGCGTCCTCCGCCGGCATATATTTCCCCTCTTCATCCAGCGTGATCCGCTTCCGCTCGTTGAGCCGCCCCACCAGCGCCATGACGGTTGCGAAGGCCGAGTCCGGGAACGCGTCCAGCAGCTCGCTGAAGGTCAGCCGCTTCTCCTCCAGCATGGCCAGCGCGCGCGCCGCCAGCCGTTCCATGTCGTCGTCGCCGGCCACCGCCGGCCGGGGCGCGGCCGGGGACTCGCCGAGGTAGTCGTCGAGGGTGACCCTTCCCTGGTTGTGGTAGATGATGCGGTTGTAACGATAGCGCGGCACGTTCTCGGGAATCGTGGCGTCGATGCCCATCTTGGCCGTGGTGGGAACGCCATGGGTGCTCGGCGGAATGGATGGATCCAGGGGCTTCGAACGGGCATTGGACAGGATGACGGTATCCCGGTCCGCCTGGACGCGGGTAGCGATGGCCCACTCCACTTCCTGCGGGTCGAAGATATCGATGTCGGAGTCCGTCACCACTACGTACTTGATGTCGGCGATGGACAGGAGCGCGGCAATGGCGTTCTTTCCGTCGCCGGGGCTCTTCTCGATGGCCGCCACGATATGCCAGTGACAGCAGCCTCCGGGGGTGACGTTGATGGCGGTGACCCGCACCCCGGTCTCCGCCATCACGCGCCAGGCCGCGGCTTCGTAGATGGGCGCGCTCATCCACAGGTTCTCCCAGGGCATGTGGAGCGCGTAGTAGATGGGGTCGCGCCGGTGCAGCACCGACTTCACGCGGACGTTGGGATTGCGGTGGGTGCCCCCCACCAGGCGCGAGAACTCGCCGAAGGGGCCCTCGGGATGCACCCAGCCTTCGGGCGGGATCTCTCCTTCGAGCACGAACTCGGCGCCCGCGATGAACGGCACCGGCCCGGTGACGCCCGGCGTCAACTCCACCGGACGCCCGCCGAGCCCGCCGGCAAAGCCCATCTCGTTGGTCCCCAGGGACGCCTTGAAGAGCGCCCCCATCAGCTCCCGCGGGTGCACGCCGATGGACATGGAGATGGGCAGCGGCCGCTTCTCGGCCAGCGCCCGCTCGGCGAATTTGCGAAGGTTGTTGGGTGTGACGATGTCGATGCCGGTGACGTTCCGCTCCTTCAGCATCAGGCGGTAGACGCCGGCGTTCATGCCGTACTCGGGATCTTCCGAAATAACCACGGCCGCGGTGATCATGGGCGCGCCGTCCAGGGTGGAGAAGATGGGCACCGGCAGTTGGAACAGGTCCACGTCGTCGCCCTGTTGCATGACCTCCTTTACCGGCGCGTCCTCCACGAGGACCGGCTCGATGGAGTGGGACATGGCCTGCTGGAACCGCTGGTGAATCTCCGGGTAGGGGGCGTCCAGGGCCAGACCCAGGCGTTCCCTCTTCTGGAGCAGTCCCGACGCCACCGGGAACGAATAACCCACCGGGTTCTCGAACAGCAGCGCGCGGTCGCTCTGAGCCGTGAGCGCCGCCACGTCTCTCAGATCCACCGGCTTGCGTATGTCCAACAGCTCATCATGGGCCCGCAGCAACTCGATGTAGTCCCTAAAGGTTGCGTTCATGCTTTCCACCTCCAGACGGCAACATAGCCAAGACCCCATGCGGCATCAACCGGGAGTCCGTCCGGGTCGGCGAATCGTAGCGAGAGGCTCGGGAACGGACTCGAAAGGACTCGTTTCCATGCCGGGTGGTAGATCCTTGCTTTCTCGGAAAGGCTCCCGGGCTGCGGGTGGAGTCCGGGCACTCCAGGAACGGCGCCGCGCTGAAGGCGCGATTGACAGCGGCGCTACGGCAAGGGATATTTGACGCCGCATCGGTAGTCTCGGCAGTCCGGCGGGAGATGAACGTGATCGATCGGCAACTGCTCGAAGTCCTGGCGTGTCCCGAGAACGGGGAAGGGGTCCTGCTGGCCGAGGACACCGTCATCGACGACCTCAACCGGAAGATCCATGCCGGCCAACTGGTCAACCGCGCCGGCGAGAAGGTGACCGAACCGATCAGCGGCGGGCTCATACGCCGGGACCGCAGGTACCTGTACGTGATCCGCGACGACATTCCGGTCATGCTCGTCGAGCAGGCGATTCCGTTGGAGGGACTCCTGGACGAACGCTGAACGCACCCGGCGAGCTTGACCTCTTTCCCTCCATAAGTTAGTCAATTCTTCTCCGTGCCGGAGTGGTGGAATTGGTAGACGCGCTGGACTCAAAATCCAGTAGGGGCAACCCTGTGGGGGTTCGAGTCCCCCCTCCGGCACCATCTACCGTCAGCTTGTTCCCCGGAGGCGCCCATGGACGTTCAACTCTACTATGCTCCCATCACCTGTGCGCTGGTTCCCTACATCACGCTCACCGAAGCCAAGGCGGAGTTCGTCGTGCGGCCTCTCGACTTCCGGGCGGGGCAGAACCGCGCCGACGAGTACATGAAGCTCAACCCCAAGCACAAGGTGCCGTTGCTGTTGGTGGACGGACAGCCCCTGTCCGAGAACGTCGCGATCCAGCTATGGATTGCGCGCCGCTTTCCGGAGGCCAGGCTGCTGCCCGCGGATCCCTGGCAGGAGCTCAAGGCGGTCTCGATGCTCGCCTGGTGCGCGTCGGGCATCCACCCTTATCTGAGCCGGATCAACAGGTTGTCTCAGGTCTGTGACGTGGCGGACACCGAGGAGAGCGTGCGCCGTCTGGCGGCTGATTTCCTGTACGAGGCTTTCGGCATCGCCGAAGACTTGCTGGCCGGACGCGACTACTTCTTCGACCACTTCACGGCCGCGGACGCGCACTTCTTCTGGTGTGTTCGCCGCAGCATGCAGTTCGAGCTCGACCTGTCCACGTTTCCCAACTGCCGGGCGCATTTCGCGCGCATGCAGACCCGCGCCAGCGTCCAAAAGCTGCTTGCCTACGAGAAGGAAGTGCAAGCCGGGTTCGCGTAGCAGCCTGCCGCCGCTCAGGGGCTGTCGACAACGGCAGCGCTCTCCGTGGCCGGCGCCGTCTTCGGTCGCACCAGCCACGCGCCGAGGGCGGGGAGCAGCACGACGGCGCCGACCATGTTGACGAGAAACATGAACATCAGCACCGTGCCCATGTCGGCCTGGAACTTGAGCGGTGCGACGATCCAGGTGGCCACGCCCGCGGCCAGGGTGAGACCGGTGAGCACGACCCCGGCGCCCGTGGTGGAGAGCGTCCGTTCGTAGGCCGCGGCGAAGTCGAGCCCCTCTGCGAGATGAACGCGAAGCCGTCCGTAGATGTAGATCCCGTAGTCCACGCCGATGCCCACGCCCAGCGCCACCACCGGCAGGGTGGAGATCTTGAGCCCGATCTCCAGCAGGGCCATGAGCGCGTACGCGAGCAGGGAGACCATGGCGAGGGGCACGATGATGCACACCGTTGCCGCCACCGAGCGGAAGGAGAGCAGGCACAGGACGATGACCGCGGCGTAGACGTAGCCGAGGATCGGGAACTGTGACGCCTCCACCTCCTCGTTGGTGGCCGCCATCACTCCGACGTTGCCCGCGGCGAGCCGGAAGGTGACGCGGGGGTCGGCGTCGGGGTACGCGGCGCGGAAGTCCTTCACGGCGTTGACGATGCGCTCGATGGTTTCGGCCTTGTGGTCGGCGGTGTAGATCAACACCGGCATCACGCTGCAGTCGGTGTTGAGCAGGCCGCTGCTCGTGGGCACCGGGGACACCGCCTGTACGAGGGTGTAGCGATTGCGCGGCAAGGTGCGCCACTTGAGGCTGCCCTCGTTCCAGTTCGCGTTGACGTTACCGGCGACGCCCGCGAGCCCGAGCACGGACTGGACGCCGTCCACGTTGCGCACGTGCCATTCGAAGTCGTCGAGGGTGCTCATGACCTGGTGGTCGATGCAACCCTCGGCCACGGTTTCCGCGATCACCGTCAGCACGTCCACGCCGATGTCGAAGCGCTCGGTGACGACGGCGCTGTCGCGGTTGTATACGGATTCCGGGCGCAACTCCGGCACGCCGCGGTGCTCGTCGCCCACCCGGACCTCCGTCGCATGGCGCGCGCCCACCACGAGCAGCAGTGCGGCCACGCCGATGGCCACCGCGGCGGGACCCGGGCGCGCCACCCGCGCCACCCAGGACCACATTGGGCGCAGGAAGTCGTCCCTCGCCCGCGCGGCGCGGCGCTCGTCGTCCCCCACCTCGAAGTAGGAGAGCCACACCGGCAGCAGCGCCAGGTTGGTGAGGATGATGGCGGCGACCCCCAGGCTCGCGGTGACGGCGATCTCCTGGATGACCTGCACTTCGATGAGCGAGATGGTGATGAAGCCGACGGAGTCGGACGCCAGCGCCACCGCCCCCGGCAGCAGCAGGCGGCGGAAGCTCGCCCGCGCGGCGTCGAGGCCGCCGGCGCCGGCCACCGCCTCGGCGCGCACCGCGCTCACCATCTGCACCCCGTGGCTGACCCCGATGGCGAACACCAGGAACGGCACCAGGATGGACATCGGGTCGACGCCGAAGCCCAGGGCCGTCACCGCGCCGAGTTGCCACACCACCGCCACCAGGGAACAGGCCAGCGGCGGCAGGGTCAGACGGACCGACCGGGTGTAGGCGTACACGAACAGGGCGGTGATGAGAAAGGTGAGTCCGAAGAACGCCATCACGCGGGTCGCGCCCGCGGCCACTTCCCCCACCAGCTTGGCGAACCCGATGACGTGCACGTCCACGCCGGCGCGCGTCTGCACCTCCCCGCGGATGCGTTCCAGTTCACGCGCGACTTCGATGTAGTCCAGCCGCTCACCCGTGTTCGGATGGAACTCCTGGAGCTTGCCGCTCACGATGGCGCCGGTGAAATCGTTGGCCACCAGGCGGCCGACGATGCCCGCCTTGATGATGTTCTCCCGCAGCCGCGCAAAGCCCGCCTCGGTGGGCTGGAAGTCCGCCGGCAACACGTTGCCGGCGGTGACGCCGTCCTCCACCACCTCGATGAAGCGCACGTTCGGGGTGAGGATGGAGTAGACCTGGGTGCGGTCGATGCCGGGCAGGAAGAACATCGCGTCGGTCACCTCGCGCAACGCGGTGAAGAACCCGGGGGTGAACATGTCGCCGTCGCGCGCCGCCAGCGCCACCACCACGCGGTCCGCGCCTCCGAACTCCTCCCGGTGGTCGAGGAAGGTCCGCATGTACTCGTGCTGCAGCGGGACCAGCTTGGTGAAGCCGGCATCGACCCGGAGTCCCGTCGCACACCACGCCATCGCCAGGGTAATGAGCGCGAACGCTGCCAGCACCAGGCCGCGGCGGGCGAACAGCAGTTTCTCGGCGCGGGCCGTGAACGAAGCCCGCGCGGCGAAAGGAGCACGAGCACCCGGGGGAAGCGGAGGAGAAGGGGTGGAGACGGACACGAAGAGACCTATTCCGCCCGTGGCACCGTGAGGCGCCGGACGCCGAACTCTCCGGTCAGCAGCACGCCGCCGTCGCGCAGCGCCAGCGCCGACGAGATGCCCTGGCGCAACGGCCGTCGTATGGTGGAGACGCTGCGCCCGCGGTCCCGGCTGGTGAGCAGGGTCCCCTCCAGGCCCGTGATGAGCACCACGCCGCGCCGCAGCCGAACGGCGTCGGTGAGGGTAGCGGTGGTGGCGGTGGCCACTTGCGTCCAGCTCTCGCCGGCGTCCTCGGAGCGGAACAGATGCCCCCGGAGCCCCAGCAGCAGTATCCGGTCCTCATCGAGGGCGAGCGCCCCGAACCACGAGCCGGCGTAGGGAGAGGGCAGCTCCCGCCAACTATCTCCCCCGTCGTCGGAACGGTACACCACCCCCGCCTCCGCGGCCATGAACAGCCGTTGCGTCCCCGCGGCCACGATCTCGTTGAGGTGGAAGTCGTCCTTGCTGACGGCGCGGGAGGTCCAGGTGTCGCCGCCGTCCCGGGTGGCCAGGAAGTAACCGTAGGCGCCCACCGCAAAGCCCGTGTCCCGGTCCCGGAACCAGACGTCCAGCAGGGGCCGCTCCTCTTCCGGCGCGCGGTGCACCAGCCGCCAGTTATCGCCGCCGTCGTCGGTGCGGAGGATCACCGCGTCGTGCCCCACCGCCCAGCCGATGCGTTCGTCGTGCATGTGCACCGCGGTGAGCAAGGCCCGGGTGGGGACCTGCGCCTGCTTCCAGCTTGCGCCGTCGTCGGTGGAGACCAGGACGTGACCGCGTTCGCCCACCACCACCACCCGCGAGCCGGCCGCGGCCCCGTCCAGCAGCAGGGACTCGATGGCGAGGGGGGCCTGGACGGCCCGTTTGGCGCCGGCCTCGGCCGGCCCGAAGAATCCCAGGACGAGTGCAAGCGACAAACCGGCCAGTGCGCGTTTCGCGCCGGTGCGGGCGTCACGAAATCGGTGCGTCGGGAGGACGGGCGTTATCGCCGGCCCGCGCGGCGCAGGGAAGCCGGTGTGAAATCCCTGGACGTGTACTCCAGATCGAAGGTGCATATGGGAAACTCGTTGTCGAGCCCGAGGGCGAGATAGCGTCTCGCCTGCAGGTCGGCATGCACTTCGAGCGTCGGCCATGTAAGCGGCTTCTCGTAATAGTTGATGACGTGACCTTCCGACATCCGCCAGAGCTGGTCGCGGTTGTCGTAGAGATCCGCCAGCAAGACCTGCCAGGAGTCCTCGTCCACGTACAGGGTGCGCCGCTTGTAGATGTGACGCGCGCCTTCCTTGAGCGTCGCCTCCAACACCCAGACCCGGTGCAGCTCGTAGCGCAGGTGCGCCGGGTTGACGTGCTGCGGCGTGAGGATGTCGGTGAAGGAGAGCTGGTCGCTGTGCAGCTTGTAGGCGTTGTACGGGACGATCATCTCGCGCTTGCCCACGAGTTGCCACTCGTAGCGGTCGACGGCCCCGTTGAACATGTCGAACTGGTCCGCAGTGCGCAGTCCGTCCGAGGTGGTGCCGGGATTGTCGTAGGCGATGTTCGGGGCGCGGCGCACCCGGCGCTGGCCGGGGTTGTAGGTCCACGCGTGACGAGGCTCCCGCGCCTGGTTCATGGTCTCGTGCACCAGCAGGAGGTCGCCTGCGAGCCGTGCCGGCGCCGCCACCTTCTGCTTGAACAGGATCATGGTGTTGCCGAGCCGTTCCTCGGTCATGTCCGGGAGCGAGTAGCGCAGCTTGATGTCCACGGCGTACTTGACCATGGTGTAGGCGCCGCCGCGGGTGACCGCGGCCTGGCCCAGGGTGCAGCTTACCGTCTCGCCCCGGTAGCGCAGCAGGTGGTTCCAGATCACCTCCAGACCGTTCTTCGGGATCGGGAACGGGATACCGATCACCGCGCCGCCCACGCCGTTGCCGTCGTCCACCAGCCTGGCGGTGGCGGCGATCCTCCGGGTGGCGTCGTAGATCCGCTGCGGGACGGAGGCGCTGCGCCGGGTCGGATAGACCGGAAGCCTGAACTTCGGATAGGTCTCCAGCATGCGTTGGTGGCCGATGGAGAGCTTGTCGCGATACCGGTCGAGGTTGGCGGCGCTGATGACGAAGAGCGGCTGGTCCGCGGCGTAGGGGTCGGGATGGTGCTCGCCGATCTGGTAGCCGGCCGGCGGCTTGGTGATGCCGCCGGTCCACTCCGGAATGGTGCCTTCGGCGTTGCCCGCCCGTTCCCCCCCGAGGGGGGTCAGGTCGCGGCCGAGCCGCGCGATGTCGTCGGCCGAGATCTCGGCCGCGGCCGGCCAAGCCAGTGCGCACGCCAGAGCCAAAGCCGTGGCGAATCGAATCGTGGATGTCTTCATACTCATGGCTTTTCAGAAAGAATACTTGACCGTGGCGGTGACGAGGTCACGGTCTCTCAGTTTGTTTCTCCGTCCGGCAAAGCTGGTGTAGCCGATGTCGGCCTCCCAGCGGCTGAGATAGCTGGCGCGCAACCCCAGGGTCAGCGCGGTCCGTCCCTGCACGAACGAGCCGCTGGGCGAGGGGCTGTTGCCGCTCACGTCGTGCTGGAACTGCGCGTACGGGAACAGGTTCACCGCGCCGATGGCGTTGTTGTAGTCGAGACGCGACGCCATCCGGTAACCGAAGGAGGTGGCGTCGGCGCCGACTGTAATGTCAGCGGGGCTTTCCAGGGGTGTTGTCATCTTGTTCGGCATGTCATGCACATGCATCAGCGCTACTTCCGTCACGAACGCCAAGGAGTCTGCCCCCAGGGTGGGACCGAACACTCGGGTTGCGGTGACCTGCGCCTGGCTCACATCGCTCAATACGAAGCCTTGGACGGGTCCACCGTCAGCCGGAATGCTCGCCATCGCGTTCCCGATGCATTGCAGTTGTTGCGATTGTGGTTGTAATTGGCAAGCCAGCGCCGTACTGATCGGGCGCAGGCCGGTTGTCAGGATATGCACGTCATCAATTTGCAAGGGCGCATCGCGCCGGTATGAATACTCGCCCTGGAGCGCCCAGCCCGAGGTGCCGAGCTGGGTGTTGAAGCTGACGCCGAAGAGCTGGATGTCTTCCGGGTACTCCACGAAGTACCGTGCGTCTTTCCCGTAGCGGTTGATGGCCGCGGCGGCGCCGGCGTCGGCAGCTCCGGGGACCGCGGCGACAGCGGCCGCGGCAGCTTGCTGCGGGGTGCCGCCTGCGGCGAGGACTTGGTTGAAAGCAGCCATCCCGACAGGATTGGCGCGGGCGGCGCCAACGGCCGCTGCCTCGGAGGCGGCGGCGATGGCCGCGGGACCGGCTATTTGCGGGACCGCGGCGATGGCGGCCGCGGCAGCCTGCTGCGGGGTGCCGCCTGCGGCGAGGACTCGGTTGAAAGCAGCCATCCCGGCAGGATTGGCACGGGCGGCGGCGGCGCCGGCACTGGCGCCGTTACTATCCATGAGAGCGGCGCTGGCCGCAGCCTGAAGATCGGTTCCGATGACGAATCTGCCGATGGTATCGCGGACCAGTCCGAGACCTTGCGTGATTCCCAGACGGGTGCCGGACCGCGCGGTGACCAGCGGCAGGCGGCTGTGGTAGTTCATGAAATAGAAGCCGAACTCGGTGTTGCCGAGGTCTTCGGCGAAGAACCGCAGGCCGACCCCGAACTGGCCCGAGTCGCCGGGGACGCGGTCCGGGCCACGCTGCACGAACAGGAAGTCGTCGCGATCGTTCGGCTGGATCGTCGGTAGGAGGGATGTCACATCAATCTCCGCTTGACGCGCGCCCGCACCCACATAGTCCGTGACCGAGAAGTAGCTGCCCACCGGGTCGATCTCGGTCTTGTCCCAATCGAGCTGATAGAAGCCCTCCACCGAGAGGCCATTGGGCAACTCCACCACTGTGGACGCCAGGGGAACCGCCACCAGCGCCTCCCGCAACTCCGCGCCCGGAACCCGGAGCTTGCCCACGTCGAACGGGTTGACGGCGTTGATGCCGTTCTGGATGAACGTGCTCTCGCCCCAGTTGAGCACGTGTTTGCCGATCCGCACATCGGTCGTGGCTTCGCCGATCTCGAACGCTCCGGTCACGTAGGCGTCCAGCAGGTCGATGTCTTTCCCGACCATGCGCTTCGCCTTTGCGGACAGCGGGGTGCGCTCCCGCGTGCCGTTTTCGTTCTCGATGTCGAGGAACCCGCTGCCGCGGAGGAACAACCCGAAGTTGCGGTAGCCGACGTCGAGGTCGGTGGTGAACTTGAAGGCGTTGCTGACGATGCCGCGCTTGTAGTTGAGGTTGCCGTCGTTGCCGTTGGGGTCGGTAACCAGTTTCTTGTCGCGGTCGGCGGCGCGGAAGGTCACGCCATACGAGAGCGTGGTGTCGAGGTTCGCCTCGACCTCGCCGGAGCCGATGTCCACGGCCCTTGCCTGGTTTCCCCACGGGAGAGAGCCCATGGCAAGCACTGAGAGCAACACGAGAAAGGACTTGTGGATACTACGGAACAGCATGAGCCGCACCTATCATCACGGTCCGGCAATGTCAAGATGACGGCGGGAAGTTGTTAGAGCAAAGCGATAATGTCCCCTTATGAGCAAAGCTAAGATGTCCCCTTATGAGCAAAGCTAAGATGTCCCCTTTGAGGAAAGAAAGGGGCAAGGGATGGCGAAGCCAGAGGAGGGGATGACCATGCAAGAGGTGGACCGGCTGGAGGTGATCCTGGAGGTCGTGGGGAAGCGGCTTGTGCAACGGGAAGCGAGGGAGACGGTCCTTGCCCCCCGACCGCCCATGAGGGTTTTGCCGACGAGTTCGGGGGCGGTTATATTTGACCCATGCCGTATCAACCGCAAGACGGGTTCTTTCGCAAGGCCAAGCGTGAGGGTTATCGTTCGCGGGCGGCGTACAAGCTGCTGGAGCTCAACCGGCGGTTCCGTCTGATCCGGGCCGGCTGCGCGGTGGTGGACCTGGGCGCGGCGCCCGGGGGGTGGCTCCAGGTGGCCGCGGAGCTTGCCGGCCCCCGCGGGCGGGTGCTCGGCTTCGACCTGCAACCCATACAGCCCCTCCCGGGCGGGAACGTAACGACGTTCGAGCTCGACCTCCTGGCGGAAGATGCCGCGGAGCGCATCGGCGCGCTCCTGGGAGGCGCCGTGGACTGCGTCCTCTCGGACATGGCGCCGCGCCTGTCGGGCATCCGCGACGCGGACCGCCGGCGCGCCCTGGACCTCGCCTGCAAGGCTTTCGGGATCGCCCGGACGGTCCTGAAACCCCGCGGCGCGTTCCTGTGCAAGACCTTCACGGGCGCCGACGTGGAGGGTCTGGTGGACGAGATGTCGGATCATTTCCACGCGGCGCAGCGGGTCCGTTCCGCGGCCACGCGAAAGGGGTCGTCCGAGCTCTACCTGGTGGCCAGGGGTTTCAAGCGCGCCCCGGACCCGCGGCAAGACCGCCCTGGGTAGTCGCCTACTCCACGGTCACGCTCTTGGCCAGGTTGCGCGGCTGGTCCACGTCCGTGCCGCGGTGGACCGCGACGTGGTAGGCCAGTAGCTGCAAGGGCACGGTCAACACCACCGGCGCCAGATGGTAGGGGACCTTGGGAACGGTGAGCGTGGGCTTCGACGCCATGCCCGGGTCGGGTTCATCGGTGACGACCACCACGTTTCCGCCGCGGGATTCGACTTCTTTCAGGTTGATGAGCGTCTTGGGGTAGTAGTGGTCCTTGGGCAGGATCATCACCACCGGCATGGTCTCGTCGATAAGGGCGATGGGGCCGTGCTTCATCTCGCCCGCGGGATACCCTTCGGCATGGATGTAGGAGATCTCCTTCAGCTTGAGCGCCCCTTCCAGAGCGATGGGGTAGTTGATGCCCCGGCCCAGGTAGAGGACGTCCCTGGCGTGGCTCAATCCGTGGGCCAGCTCGGCGATGGGTTCCTCCAGCTTGAGGGCCGTCTCGATCCACCCGGGCAGGCGCGCGGCGTGTTCCAGCAACCGGGTGGCCGCATCGGGCCGGAGGCGCCCGTTGAGCCGTCCCAGTCCTATGGCCAGCAGGTAGAGGGCGGTCAGTTGGGTGGTGAACGCCTTGGTGCTGGCGACGCTGATTTCCGGTCCGGCGTGGGTGTAGAGAACGGCGTGGGATTTCCGCGCCAGGGACGAATCGACGACGTTGCAGATGGATACGGTCCTGGCGTCTTTCTGCAGCCCCATATCCAGGGCCGCGAGGGTGTCCGCGGTCTCTCCCGACTGGCTTACGAGGAGCACCAGTGAATCCGAGTCGATGAGCGGCGCGCGATGGCGAAATTCCGAGCCATAGTCGACCTCGGTGGGAATCCGCGCCAGGTCCTCGATCAGGAACTTGCCGACCAGCGCCGCATGCCACGCCGTCCCGCAGCCCACCAGGTGGATCTTCCTGACCCGCGCCAGCAGGTCTCCGTCGAGGTCGAGCTCGGCGAGATCGATCTCGCCGGACATGGCGGAGATCCGTCCGCGCAAGGTGTCCGTCACCGCTTGGGGCTGCTCGTGGATCTCCTTCAGCATGAAGTGTCGGTAGCCCCCTTTCTGCGCGGCCAGGGCATCCCAGGTGATGGTCTTGGTGGCCCGCTCCAACGGCCTTGAGTCCGAGTCGAGAATATGGAACCCGTCCGCCCGGACGTCCGCGACCTCTCCGTCTTCCAGGAAGGCTACTTCGCGCGTGTACTCCAGCAGCGCAGGGATGTCCGAGGCGATGAACGTCTCTCCCTCGCCCGCGCCGATGACGATGGGGGTGGAGTTCTTCGCAACGATGAGCCGGTGGGGCTCGCGCTGACTCAGGAAGACCAGAGCGTAGGAACCGTCGATTTCACGGATGGTTCGACGTACGGCTTCGAGCAGGTCCATTCCCTGCTCGATGTTTTCTTCCACCAGGTGGGCGACGATCTCGGTGTCGGTGTCCGACCGCAGCTCTGCCCCGCGTCCGAGCAGGGCTTCCTTGAGCTCCAGATAGTTCTCGATGATGCCGTTGTGCACCACCACCGTATCGCCGGCGCGGTGCGGGTGGGCGTTGGATTCGGAAGGACACCCGTGCGTCGCCCAGCGCGTGTGGCCGATGCCGGCGTGGCCCTGGACCGGCGCGCCGGCGAGGATGGCTTCGAGCTTGTCGAGCTTGCCTGCGGCGCGCCGGAGTGAAAGCCGCCCGCGGTCGAGGATGGCGACTCCGGTGGAGTCGTAGCCGCGGTACTCCAGTTTTCTCAGGCCGTTGACGATCACCGGCGTGGCGTCCCGGGCGCCGATGTATCCGACGATTCCACACATGATGCCTTACTCCTGCTTCCCGTTCCTTGCCCGGAACCTGGCCACCCAGCCTTCCCGGTGCTCTTGCGGCGCCCGGCTCAGGGCGAGGGAGCCCGCGGGCACGTCCCGGGTGATGGTGGAGCCGGCCCCGATATAGGCGTCGTCGCCGACCGCCACGGGCGCCACGAGCTGGGTGTCGCTGCCCACCTGGACGCGGTCGCCGATGGTGGTCCGGCGCTTGGTGAAGCCGTCGTAGTTGCACGTGATGGTGCCCGCCCCGATGTTGGAGTCCCGTCCGAGCTCGGTATCGCCGATGTAGCTCAGGTGGCTGGCCTTGGTGGACTCTCCCACCGAGGAGTTCTTGACCTCGACGAAGTTGCCGATATGGACGTTGCGCTTCAGCACGGTGCCGGGACGCAGATGGGCGAAAGGTCCCACGCTGACCCGCTCCTCGACCTCGCAGTCGTCGAGCACCACCGAGAAGCGCAGATGGACCTCGTCGGCCAGGCGCACGTTGGTAAGGTAGGCGCTGCCGTCGATGCGGCAGCGGGCCCCTACCACCGTGCGGCCCAGCAGATGGCTGTTGGGGCCGATGACCGTGTCCTCTCCAATGACGGCGTCGGCGTCGATGTAGGTGTTCTCGGGATCCTCGAGGGTCACGCCCCGCTCCATCCACTTCCGGTTGATGTCCTGCTGCAATGCCTTTTCCATCCAGGCGAGCTCCTCTCTGTTGTTCACGCCGCGGCATTCGCGCGGGTCGTCGATGGTCAGGCTGCCGAGTCGAGCCTGTTTCTCCGCGGCGACCCTGACGGTGTCCGGCAGATAGTACTCCCCCTGGTCGTTGTCGTTGCCGAGCTCCTCCAGGGCCGGGAAGAGGAAGCCGGCGGAGGCCACGTAGAGCCCCACGTTGACCTCCCGGATCTCCCTTTCCGCCCCGGTGGCGTCCCGCTCTTCCACCACGCCGGCGATCGCGCCGTCCGGGTCCCGCAGGACCCTGCCGTACCCCGACGGGTCCGCCAGCGTGGCCGTTGCGAGGGTGAGGTCGTGCGCTCCGGAGCGGTGCGCCCTCAGCATCTCGGACAGGCTGCGTTGCGAGAGAAACGGCACGTCTCCGCTGAGGATGAGCAGGTCTCCCCGGAAGTCGCCGACGGCTTGTCGCGCGCACAGGACGGCGTGGCCGGTACCCCGTTGGTCACGCTGCATGACCCAACCGGGAGGGTCGATCTCGGGAAAGGCTTTCCGGACCCGGTCGGCGCCGTGGCCCACCACCACGAATACCTTTTCCGGCCCAAGCCCCGCGCCGGCCCGCAGCGGATAGGACAGTAGCGGTTTGCCGCCCAGGAGGTGCAGCGCCTTCGGGGTGGACGACCTCATTCGTCTGCCCCGGCCGGCGGCCAGGATGATGATGCCGAGTGCTCGCATGACTTCGTTTCGACGCCCGCTGACAAGGCCGACCGGGACGTCGCGGGCAAGGCGGCCCGGGACGTTGACAAGCCTGTGATTTTGCAATAATTTTACTCGCAATTCAACAAAGGTGGTCGAGTTCGTATGGTAGAAGAGTCCGGCTTGTACTATTTCATGGAGATCGTCTCCAAACCCGACAACATTCCCATCGTGGGCATGCTGATCCTCGTCCTGTTCTTTACCTGGGTCGGCCTGCGGCAAGCTCTGAGGAACGACAGGCTGACCGATGAGGGCCGGGAGGACGAAATACCCGAGCGCATGTGGAAGTAGGCGTCGAGGCCTTCGGTCCCTGGCTGCCTTGACGGTTGTTCTCGCGACGGTTGTTCTCTCGGGCCTGTCCGTCCACGGAGAAGCCGCCCTGGTGGATGAAGAACTGTGGCGGACGGGCCGGCAGGACTTGGCCGCGGGCAGGGTGGCGGACGCCCGGGGAAAGTTGGAGAAGCTGCTGGAGGAATATCCGCAGGAGCCCCAACTCCATCTGGTGCTCGGCATGGCCGCGTTCAAGGGAGGGGATACGGAGACGGCCGTGGCGCGCGTGAGACGGTCCGTGGCCCTGGCTCCGGACGACGCCGAGGCGCTGACCTTCCTGGGTTGGCTCGACCTGGAGGTCACCGGCGACGTGGCCGCGGCCATCGCTTCGTACCGGAGGGTTGTCGAGCTCAAGCCCGAAGTGGCGGAGGCCCACAACAACTTGGGCGTGGCGGTCAAGCGGACGGGCGACCTGGAGCAGGCCATCGAAAGTTTCTCACGGGCCCTGGAGGCTGATCCGGGTTTTGCCCAGGCTGCCAGCAACCGCGGTTGGACCTACGTCGAGCAGGGTAACTGGCAGGCGGCCAGGGACGATTTCGAGAGGTCCCTTGCCGTCGATCCCGAGGACGACGGGGCGTTGCACGGCCTGGCCAGGGTACGGAGGGAGTTGCGCGATTATTCGGGCGCCCAGGATGCCCTGGCCCGGCTCGGCCACCGCTCGCCGAACTTCATCTATTGGCTCGAATGGGCCAGGGTCGGTCTGATACGCTACTATTGGGTGTTCCTGTTGCTGGCTTTGGGACTGTTCTTCTATTTCCGGTACAAACGCTCATGGGCGCGCACGCGCCACCCCGGAGGATGACAATGGGGGATTTTCACAGGAAGGCAAGGGTGACTCTCGATGGCCGCTGAAGTTGCGAAGAAGCGAAAGGGCACGGCGCTTTTGGCCGTGATGAACGAGAACTGCACGAGTTGCGCCGGGTCCCCCGTGTGCGAGGTGCACTGTCCGGTCGACGACTGCATCAACCTGCTCTACGAGGAAGTGCCCGGAGGCGGCCTCAAGCCCTACAGGGTGTGGGTGGACAACGAGAAATGCATCGGCTGTCAGATGTGCTACAGCGACGACCTGACCAAGGTCCACGAGCACAAGACTACCGGAGAGATCTTCTTCGAGTACGGCAACCGTTTCTACGACAACCGGAAGAAGCCCCTGGAAAAGGAGCAGGAGCCCAAGAAGAGCGAACTCCAGCTCATCGGCACCGACTCCGAGGATCGCCTGGACAAGAAGATCTGCCCCTGGGACGCCATCCGGATGGTGGAGTACGAGGACGGGCTCGAGGTGTCGAAGCTGTTCTATGACCCGGAACTGATCTCGTCCGACGAGGGCGTTCACTTCATCGACGACAAGGGCAAGCAGGAGCTCGAGGACCGCCAGATGGAGGGCCTGTAGGCGACGGCATCGAGGCTCTCGTGGCGCTGACCGAAGCCGATACCTGCCGCAGGTTCGTCGTCCCCAAGTTGCAGGGGGCTGGATGGGACGACCCTCCCCATGCCATCAACGAGCAGCAGACGTTCACGGACGGACGAGTGATCTTCGTCCGCGGCGAGGCCCGGCGCGGCAGGCAGAAGCGCGCCGACTACCTCTTGCGCTACCGCCCCGATTTCCCGATTGCGGTGGTCGAGGCCAAGGCCCACTACAGAGGGGCTAGCGACGGACTCCAGCAGGCCAAGGACTATGCCGAAACCCTGGGTCTAAAGTTCGCCTACGCAACCAACGGGGCCGAGATCATCGAGTTCGACTATACGACCGGCGTCGAACGCAACATCGCCGAGTTTCCAAAGCCCGAGGAACTGTGGTGCCGCCTGCGAGAGGCGGAAGCCATCACGGATGACCGCGTGGCCGACACCCTGCTCACGCCGAACCATCCCGACCGGACTCGGCCCCTCCGTTACTATCAGGAACTGTCGATCAACCGTGCCGTGCAGGCTGTTCTGCAGGGACGCCGGCGTGTTCTCCTGACCCTGTGTACCGGCGCGGGCAAGACCGCGGTGGCTTTCCAGATTTGCTGGAAGCTGTGGACGGCCGGCTGGAATGCCAGAGGCGGGGGGCGTAAGCCGAAGATCCTGTTCCTGGCCGACCGCAACGTCCTGGTGGATGATCCCATGGCCAAGGACTTCCGCCCGTTCGGCGACGCACGGCAGAAGATCAGCGGCGGCGTGGCGGTCAAGAGCCGGGACATGTACTTTGCCATTTACCAGGCCATCGCCCGTGACGAGAACCGCCCGGGGCTGTACCGCGACTATCCGAGAGACTTCTTCGATCTCGTGGTTGTGGACGAATGTCACCGCGGCAGTGCGCGCGATGACAGTAATTGGCGGGAGATACTGGAATGGTTCGAGCCGGCCCATCAGCTTGGTATGACGGCCACGCCGCGCCGGCAGGACAACGCCGACTCCTACGCCTACTTCGGCGGCCCACTCTACGAATACAGTCTCGCCCAGGGGATCGCCGACGGTTTCCTTGCTCCCTACCGTGTCCACCGGGTCATCACCGACTACGACGCCGCGGGCTGGCGTCCGACGAAGCGCGAGCTCGACCGCTACGGACGAGAGGTTCCGGACGCCCTGTACGGCACCAGGGACTTCGAGCGCGTCGTTGCCCTCCGCGCCCGAACCCGAGCCATCGCCCGTCATCTCACCGGCTTCCTCCAGAAGACCGACCGATTCGCCAAGACGATCGTGTTCTGTGTTGACCAGGAGCACGCCTCGGAGATGCGCCAGGCGCTCGTTTCCCTCAACACCGACTTGGTGAAGCAGCACCCGGACTATGTCTGCCGGGTGACCGCGGACGAGGGCGACGTCGGTAGCGCACACCGCGCCCGGTTCCAGGACGTCGAGACCCGGACGCCGGTCATCCTGACAACCTCGCACCTGCTCACCACAGGCGTTGACGCGCCGACCTGCAAGAACGTCGTCCTCTCCCGTGTCGTGGGCTCCATGCCCGAGTTCAAGCAGATCATCGGGCGCGGCACACGGTTGCGCCCCGACTACGGCAAGCTGGCCTTCAACATCATCGACTACACCGGCAGCGCCACCGAGAAGTTCGCCGACCCGGCCTTCGACGGCGAGCCCATGGGCGGGCAGGAGGCGGTCGTCGATGCCGAGGGCGAGGTGATCGAGGACCATGAGGTGCCCGAGGTCGTGTTCCCGGTGGGCGATCCCGACGATACCCCGGAGATCCACGAGCCGCCGGATGCAGAGCCGCACAAGTTCTACGTGGACGGCGGTATGGTCGAGGTTCTCCGGCACTTGGTCTATGAGTTGGACCCCGACGGGAAACGGCTATCGACCCGTCAGTTGACCGACTACACGGGTGACAGGGTTCGAACGCTCTATCCCAAAGCCTTCGAGTTGCGCAGGGACTGGCTCGATTCCGACCGTCGGGCGCAGGTCGTCGAGGATCTGGAGCAGAGGGGGATCATCCTGGAAACCTTGGCCGAGGCTGTCGGTAAGCCGGAAGCCGACCCCTTCGATCTCCTGTGCCATCTGGCCTACAACGCGCCGCTGCGCACGCGCCGGGAGCGGGCCGACCGGCTGCGGCGCGAGCAAAGGGATTTCTTCGACACCTTCGGTCCGCAGGCGCGCGAGGTGCTGGACGCCCTGCTCGAAAAATACGCCGAGCACGGCAGCGCTCAGTTCAAGCTGCCCGATATCCTCGAAGTGTCGCCGTTCAGCGGCTGGGGCAACGTGATCGAAATCGCCGATCGCTTCGGCGGCAGCCGGCAGCTTCGTAGCGCGGTCAGCGACCTCCAACGTCTGCTCTACGCCGCATGATTCGATCCTCCTTTCCCATTGAGGGAGTTCGGGTCAGGGGGTATCCACCGCCAGCTTCCAAACACAGGGGTTTTCGTAGTCGGCGCTACCGGGAAGGAACGGAGTAGCTTGAGCAAGGATATCCGAAGGAAGGCTGCGGCCAGACCCATGACGACCGTTCAGCGGCTTGACGGCATCATCAAGTCGGCGCGCAAGATCATGCGCAAGGACAAGGGGCTGAACGGCGACCTGGACCGACTGCCCATGCTCACCTGGATACTGTTCCTCAAGTTCCTGGACGGCATGGAACGGCTCGAACAGGGGCGGGCAGAGTTGGCGGGGCAGGAGTACTGTCCGATCATCGAGAAGCCCTACCGTTGGCGGGACTGGGCGGCTCCGGCCGACGGTATCAGCGGGCCGGACCTGCTGACCTTCCTGACCGCGGAGCGGACGGCGCGTGCCGACGGCACGCCCGGTCCCGGATTGTTCGCCTATCTCCAGGGTCTGCGCGGCGACGACGGCCGGCGCGAGCGGCGCGACGTCATCGCCACCGTGTTCCAGCGGTTGAGCAATCGCATGGAGAGCGGGTATCTGCTGCGCGACGTGATCAACCTGGTGGACGGCATCCACTTCGATTCGTCCGACGAAATCCACACCTTGGGCCGCCTGTACGAGAGCCTGCTGCGCGAGGTGCGCGATGCGGCCGGTGATTCCGGCGAGTTCTACACCCCGCGTCCGGTAGTCCGCTTCATGGTGGAGGTCGCCGACCCGCAGCTTGGCGAAACGGTCCTTGACCCGGCCTGCGGCACCGGCGGCTTTCTCACCGAGGCATTCCGGCATCTGGAGCGTCGCGCCGATACGGTGGAGCAGCGCGCCGTCCTGCAAGACCGCAGCATCTATGGCGGCGAGTCCAAGTCGCTGCCCTTTCTGCTGGCCCAGATGAACCTGCTCCTCCACGGGCTCCACGCGCCGCGCATCGACCCGGGCAACTCGCTTCGTTTCCGCTTGGCCGAGGTCGGCGAGGATCAACGCGTGAACGTCATCCTGACCAATCCGCCGTTCGGCGGCGAGGAGGAGGTCGGTATCCTCAACAACTTCCCGGAGGACCGCCGCACCACCGAGACCGCCCTGTTGTTCCTGCAACTCATCATGCGGCGCCTGAAGCGCGGCGGCCGCGGACGCGCCGCGGTGGTCGTGCCCAACGGCACGCTGTTCGGCGACGGCCTGTCGGCGCGGATCAAGGCCGATCTGCTGGAGCGTTTCAACCTGCACACCATCGTCCGTCTGCCCGAAGGCGTGTTCGCGCCCTATACCGACATCCCCACCAACCTGATCTTCTTCGACACCAGCGGCGCCACCGAGACCATCTGGTACTACGAGCAACCCCGGCCGGAGGGCCGCCGGAAATACTCCAAGACTGCGCCTTTGCTGTACGAAGAGTTGGCCGACTGCCTGTCCTGGTGGAAGGACCGGGAAGAAAATGATCGCGCCTGGAAGGTGGACACGAAGGGGCTGGTCCGGCGCGACGAGCAGGGCCGGGTAGCGGCCTGTAACCTCGACGTCAAGAACCCCCATTCAGGTGAGACCGTGGACCACCGCGCGCCAGCCGAGATCGTGGACAGCATCATCGAAAAAGAACGCCGTATCCTCGCCATCATGGACGAGATCAAGGCGACGCTGGGGGAGGAGTGGGATGACCGTTCGCAAGGTCCGCATCAGTGATTTCCTGAGCAAGTCCCAGGATTGGGTCGAACCAGAATCGGACGACACCTACAAACAGATTACCGTGCGGCTTTGGGGAAAGGGTCTGACGCTTCGATCTGAGGTTCCCGGCTCGCAGATCGCGGCGTCGCGTCAACTGCGAGTCAAAGCCGGGCAATTCCTGTTGTCGCGCATAGACGCGCGTCATGGGGCTTTCGGCATCGTTCCCGAAAGCCTCGACGGGGCCTTGGTGAGCAGTGACTTTCCGTGTTTCGATATCGATCCGGTACTTGCCCTGACCAATTACTTTGCCTGGTATGCTCGGACAGAAGGCTTCATTAGCCTCTGCCGACAGGCAAGCGAGGGATCGACCAACAGAGTTCGCCTGAAAGAAAACCTATTTCTCGGAATAGCGGTTCCTCTTCCGCCTCTCGCCGAGCAGCAACGGATCGTCGCCAAGCTGGACAAGGTGGCGGGGTTGGTGGGGGAACGAAGAAGAGTCATTGAGACAGCCGAGCGCGAGGCCCAAGCCATGCTGTCCAGCGTCTTCCGCGAGATTATCGACGGCGCGTCGTACCGCCCTATGGCCGAGGTCGCGCCGCTGGTCCGCCGGCCGGTGGAAATTGAGATTGACCGGAGTTACGCTGAACTCGGTGTCCGTTCGTTTGGACGGGGAACCTTTCACAAACCGGCATTGGCAGGCGTAGCCGTCGGATCCAAGAAGCTCTTTTGCATCCGGGAAGGCGATTTGCTCTTCAACATTGTTTTCGCATGGGAAGGTGCAGTTGCCATTGCTCAACCCCAGGACGATGGGCGCGTCGGCTCACATCGTTTTCTTACCTGCGTTCCCGACGAAAGAAGAGCGACTGCTGATTTCCTCCGCTTCTACCTTCTGACAACCGAAGGACTTCAAAAACTTGGAGACGCTTCCCCTGGTGGCGCAGGACGCAATCGTACTCTCGGCCTGAAGAAGCTGGACGCCATCACCGTTCCCGTGCCGTCCCTACACAGGCAGCGCTGGTTCGACCGCTTGCAGAGACAGGTTCACCAGACAGAGGCAATACGGGGAAGCGCCGGCCAGGATGTGGATGGTCTGCTACCGGCAATGCTGCAAGGTGTGTTCAATGATGAAGATACGCCTGTTCCCAGTTCATGTCGCTTGATACGACGATAGCAACGAAAGTCTCAGGACGGTCCGTCAGTTCGCAGAATTTGAAGGTTGAACTTTCCCCCATATTCAATATCTTGCAAACCCTGTCTCGCGTAGAAAGTGAGGGGATCCATGAGCCCTCTGCATCCAGACCTTCCGGTAATTTCATTGCTGGCGCGGGTGCGGAGCACTGGTGTAGGAAGGGTGGCCAGGGTGTATCCTTGAGGTTTCGGAGATGGCGATGAGGATTGACACCAAGCGTCTGTGGGAGGCGGTGCGCCTCGGTGAGGATAGCGACCTTGAACTGAAGGAAGCGCGCTTCCGGGACCGGCGCGTGTCAGCCCCCGCCCGCGATGACCTTGCCGACGAATTCGCCGCGTTCGCCAACGCCCGGGGTGGCCGCCTCTTGCTCGGCGTGAGGGACGATCGAACGCCGCAGTCCCTTGATCCTGCGCAGCTCGATGCGCTGATGGCCCTGGTCAGGGAGATTTGTGAGAACAGCATCAAGCCGCGGCTGGACTTCGACGCCATTCGCGTTCCCGTTCCCTCCCCTGGCGATGGCGGCGCCCTCATGGTTGAGATTTTGGCGGGAGACGCTGTTCACCGCTCCCCCGGCGGCTACTACAGCCGCCGCGGCGACGCCAAGCGGGAAATGCAGCCGGACGACATTCGCCGCCTGTTGCAGGCCAGAGGCCAGTCCGCCGCCGCCACGGATACGCAGACGGTCGCCGACACCAGTTTCAACACCTTGCGCCCGGAACTGTGGCGGCGCTATGCGAGTTCGCGCACCAGCGAGCCCGCCGAAATCGCCCTCTCCAAGTTGAAGTTCGTCAAAACGGACCGGCAAGGAGCGCTCCGCGCCACGGTCGGCGGCGTATTGCTCGGCTGCGAGGAGCCTTGCGAGTGGCTGCCGAACGCCTACATTCAAGCCGTCTGCTACGACAGCCATCGAATGGACGGCAACCGGCAACTTGACGCCCAGAACATCAGCGGGCCGCTCGATAGGCAAGTACGGGACGCCATGCGTTTCGTGATGCGCAACCGCCGAGTGGCCGCGCGCAAGGCGCCGGGACGCAGCGAGGTGCCGCAATACAGCGAACGGGCGGTGTTCGAAGCGGTGGTGAACGCGGTGGTGCATCGGGACTACGCGGTTGCCGGCTCCCACATTCGCCTGTTCATGTTCGAAGACCGTCTGGAGCTCTATTCCCCCGGCGGCCTGTGCAATTCCATGACCACGGAAGATCTCCGCATCAGCCAATTCACCCGCAACGAACTGTTGGCGTCTCGGCTTGGCCAATGCCCGGTGGGCGACATTCCCGGGGCCGGCGACAGGCAGTACTTCATCGAGCGGCGTGGCGAGGGCGTCGCCGTAATCGAGGACGAGACCTTCGCGCTCACCGGCAGGAAGCCCGTCTTCGAGATGATCGGAGAACGGGAACTGAAGCTGGCGCTGCCGGCGGCCAGCCCGCCGTTGCCGGATGGCATCGCCGTGCGCGTTCTGGTGCGCGATGACCGCAGCGGTGAACCGTTACGGGACGCCCATGTGCTGATGCTCTATCCCAATAAGACCTACCGCGAGGGGCGTACCGACGCCTTCGGCCATGCGGATTTCACGCTGCACTCCCGGCTGCCGATGACCGTTCTCTGCGCCGCGCCGGGGTTCGCCGCACATGTGGCGAGGGACTGCCTTCCGAACGGGCCGCTGGAACTGCGCATGGCGCCGCTGCCGGGCGGGGGGTCGCTGATAATCGCCAGTCAAACGGGGCGCCTGCCAGGCATTAAAGGGCGGCTCAATCCCATCCTCGACAACCACGACAGAACCTACTTGTACGCCGACAACGTGGCCATCAACGATGGCGTGCAGCAGCCGATCCACTTCGCCTTGAACGAGCCTGTCCGCTTGACGGATTCGCTGGGCGCCCACGCAACCTTGTGGTTTCGGGAGATGTTGGGGGCGTCCTGCGTGTTTGACTACCGTTTTGAGACCGATTGATTTCCCTTGTCCTACCGTCACCATGGTAGGAGAGGAACGGAACTGATTTGGAACGGCAGGCCGGCTTGAGACCCGGCCAAGAAGCGCTTGGCGTCGAAGGCGAGCGATGTCCCGCGACCCACGGATCGATCAGTAGTCAAGCGGGAAATAGCGTAGGAAAAAGTCGGCAAGTTGATCGCCCTCTATCAGGCGAACTTTCTTGCATGGCTCGTTGGAATAATGCTCGCGCAGGACACGTTTGGCATCTTCTCCGCAATTTCCTGTCGTAAGCAATAGCCCGTAGTCAAGCTTGTTCTTGTCCCAGCCTTCAAGCAACTGATTCAGCTTGTCTTCGAGAGCTGATGCCTCAATGTTGCCTTTATACGAAAAAACCTGCACACCGACTCGGAACTCCACATCTTCCGGCAATAACTGACTGGAGACGGTGACAACGACATCGGAGCCGGCCTCGTGAGGGCCTTCTTGAACATACACAGGATAGCCCATGCGCTCGAATAGATCTTTGCAAAAACGCCGCGAGAGGTCAACGCTGCTGAATTCTCGATGGAGCGAATCCGGTAGCAACTCTCTGAGATCGCTGTAAATTCTCGAAATCGCCGGTTGATTGGAATCATCTTGTGGTCTGCCTGCATCTGGCACGGCTTCCAAGAAAAGGAACAGCGATCGGGTGTCGTATATCTCCGAGAAACGTGCTTGTGTTCCCATGCGGTGACGAAGCTGCGATGGCACGATCCGGTCGTACGATGAAACCGGGTGTGGGGTCTCTAGGGAACAGGGCCTATATGAGCGAAAATCGTTCTTAAGCCTTTCCTCCGGTCCAGAGTAATCGTACCCGCCGGTTACTTGCACAACAGTGAACTGCCGTCTTTTGGGTTGGTGCGGGTACACCAAATAGTCGTTCTCTGCAACTCTCGTGAGGAAGCCAAGGCATCGTTTAGCGGCGCACTCGTGTTCGTCCAGAGCCTCACCTTGATCGATTTTATCCTTTATTAGACGGAGGTCGAGCCGATCCTCATACGACCAGCCTATCCTCGCTCGGCCGGCCTGCAGTTCGTCAAAGATGCCGGGAATGTCAGTCGTCCTGATCACAAACGCTGCCATCGTCCCATTCCTCCTTTATACGCTACGGGCTATACCCCTACAAAACATAGGATAAGTCCAACAAGGACCACCTCATTTCGCTCATTCCTGTAAAGGTGGTGTTTCGCTCCATCCTGCCAACAGGTTCTTTGACCGTGCATGCTGCGGATCGATCACGTACTCCCAGAGGTTTCCCGGTAGCCAACCCTGTACGGAGTGAGGATTCAGTTCTGTCACCATGAACCAGATGCCGGGGATCCGGTCCCGAAGCACGGCAGCGAGATCATTGACGTTGAGCTTGGATATGAGAATTGCCGCGTACGGAAACGGCGTTACCCATGTTTCTACCGCCTGGGTATCGTTGAGTAGCTGATGCACGTTTGTCGGTGTGCATGCTTGACTATAGGTCAGGAGATAAGCATTCATGACTCTCGCTCCTTTTCGGCGACCGTTGATTCCGAATTGTCCTCGCTCTCGTCAGGCGACCGGGGCTTGACCGGGTTCTCCATGGGCTCCTTCAACAGAACGCTGTCCGCCGATATCGGCCACGGTCGATCAAGAGGGTCTGCGGCGCGCGCTACAGGCTCGCGAGCCGGGTTGCCAGTTCTCGGACCCCGATGGCTTCCACGTCTTTCGCTACCGGGTAGCGTTCCTCTCCGGCGTGCACCACGAACGTCCGGGCCGGATGGAGGTCTTGGCGCGCGGTGTGGAAGCCGTGGCTGACCGTGGCGTTCAGCGAACGCTTGATCTCGATGGCCCAGGTCTCCCTGCCGCCCGCATGTTCGATCACCAGGTCCACTTCCGCGCCGGCACTGGTCCGATAGAAGGAGGCCGGCGACGGCCACGGCAGCACCGAGAGCAGCGTCTCGATGACCCAACCCTCCCAACTGCGCCCTGCTACGGGATGGCCTGCCAGTTCGATGGACGATGGAATGCCCAGCAATGCGTGGACCAGCCCGCTGTCCCGCACATAGACCTTCGGCGACTTCACCAGCCGCTTGCCCACGTTGGCTCGCAGCGGCGTCAACCGACGCACCAGCAGCAGGTCCGTCAGCAGGTCGATGTAGCGCGTTACGGACTGGGCGCTCACCTCCAACGCCTGCGCCAACGACGAGGCGTTCAGGATGACGCCCTGGTTGTGGGCGAGCATGGTCCAGAGCCGCTCCAGGGTGGCGGCCGGGACGCGCGGTCCGAACGTGGCGATGTCGCGCTCCAGGTAGGTCCTGATGAAATCCCTGCGCCACGCCAGGCTCGCTTTATCGGAGGTCGCCAGGTAGCTGTCCGGGAAGCCGCCGCGCAGCCAGAGCCGCTCGCGGTCTGCTTGCCGGTCCTCCACTTCCAGCACTGAAAACGGCCCCAACTGGATGTAGCTGATGCGTCCCGCCAGCGACTCGCCGGACTGGCGCAGCAGGTCGATGGAGGCGGAGCCCAGCACGAGGAAGCGGCCCACGCCCTTGCCCTTGCGCCGTCCGCGGTCGATGACGCCGCGGAGGGTCTGGAACAACTCGGGCGTGCGGTGGATCTCGTCCAGTATGACGAGGCGGTCCTCCAGGCTCTCCAGGAACAGGTTCGGCTCGCTCAGCCGCGCGCGGTGGTCGCTGTTTTCGAGGTCCAGGTAAAGCGCGTCTCGCGTGCGGGCGATTTCCAGCGCCAGCGTGGTCTTGCCGGCCTGCCGCGGGCCCAGGAGCGCCACCGCTGCCTGGCGAGTGAGCGCCTCCAGAACCTGGTCCTTGACTCTTCGCGGCAACATGACCTTGCAAATTATCCAATGACTGGATGAATTGCAAGGCTATGCGGGCGCCACGCCTGCTTTACCCCGGTTCTCGGGATCTCCTTCGGTAGTCTTGCCGCGCGGGCGGAGAGGGGAGTCTGTCCGGGTCGGTGAATCGCCGCGAGAGACCGGGCATGCCGGCGTCCGGTGATCAGACCACCTTGTTCAAGGGGTACTCGATAATGCCGGCGGCGCCGTTGCGGGTGAGCTCGGGGATGAGCTCGCGGACCACGTCCTCGGCGATGACGCTTTCCAGCGAGAACCATTTCTTGCCGCCCAGGGCCGGGGTCTGGTAGAGGGTCGCCACCGTCGGCGCGGTCAGGCTGGGGATCAGGTCGATGATCTTCTGCAGGTCCGACTCCATGACGTTCATCTTGATGCCGACCTTGTGCTCCGCGGCCAGCGCTCCCTGAAGCAGCATGCTGATCTGCTCGATCTTGGCGCGTTTCCAGGGGTCCTGCCATGCGGTCTTGTTGGCGATGAGCTGGGGCGCGGATTCCAGCAGGTCCGCCACGATCCGGAGGCCGTGAGCCCGTATCGTGCTTCCGGTCTCGGTGACCTCGACGATGGCATCCACCAGGCCCTCGGCGGCCTTGGCCTCGGTGGCGCCCCAGGAGAACTCCACCTCCACCGGCGTGTCATGGGCCTCGAACAGCCGCCGGGTGAAATGGACCATCTCGGTGGCCACCTTCTTGCCCCTCAGGTCTTCGATCTTCCGCACCGGCGAGTCGTGAGGCACGGCCAGCACCCACCGTGTCGGCCGGAAGCTCGCCTTGGCGTACACCAACTCGGTGACGAACTCGACCTGCGAATCGTTCTCCTGTATCCAGTCCTTGCCGGTGATGCCGGCGTCCAGGGTCCCGGATTCCACGTACCGGGACATCTCCTGGGCGCGTACCACGCTACAGTGCAGGGAGTCGTCGTCGATGGAGGGGAAGTAGCTCCGGTTCATGCCGCTGATCTTCCATCCCGACTTTCGGAACAGTTCGATGGTGGCGTTCTCCAGGCTCCCCTTCGGCAGCCCCAGCTTGAGTTGCTTCACTTGTTGTAGACCTCCTCCGGGTCGAAGACCTTCTCGGCGCAGATCTCCCAGTCGGCGCCGGTGTCGCGGCGAAAGAAGCAGGTCCGGTAACCCATGTGGCAGGCGCCGCCGCCATGCTGGACGACCTTGAGGATCAGCGTGTCGTTGTCGCAGTCCACCAGCATCTCCCTGACTTCCTGGACGTGGCCGGACTCTTCGCCCTTGAGCCACAGCTTGTCCCGTGAACGGCTGAAGTAGTGGGCCTTGCCGGTCTTTCGGGTGGCTTCCCAGGCATCCTCGTTCATGTAGGCCAGCATGAGCACGTCCAGGGTCTCGTGATCCTGCACCACCACCGGCACGATCCCTCCGCCCTTGGCAAAATCGATGGTCTCCATTCAGGTCTCTACCCCCTTCTCGTGGCTGTCTTCGGGAATGCGCTGCGGTCCCGCGGTGGCGGTAGCCCGACAGGCTGCGGGTCTGACCCGTGCCCGTGCCATACGGATGGGTCGCAGGGCGCCCAGGACTCGGACAGGCGCCTGGGTCGCAATAGGCAAAAATAAAACATACAAAGGGTGGGCGCGCAACCGGACTTGCGCGGCGTTGTCCTCAAGGAATCAGGAGCGGTCCCATGAGTGAATTCCTCGTTGTCTACATCACCGCGGCGCCCGGAGAGGAAGCGCAGCGCCTGGCCGGCGCACTGGTGCGCGAGAAGCTGGCGGCCTGCGTGAACCGTGTTTCCGGGGTCGAGTCCACCTATGCCTGGGAGGGCCGGGTCGAACGCGACACGGAAGACCTCCTCATCGTCAAGACCCGGGCCGACCTCTTCGACCGGCTCAAGGAGCGGGTCCGGGCGCTCCACGGCTATGACGTGCCCGAGATCATCGCCCTTCCCATCACCCACGGCAGCGAGAGCTATCTGGAATGGATGGAAGCCTGCCTGTCCAGGGCCGGCGAGCGGTGACGCGGCGCACTCTCGGGAACCTTCCCTGACGCGGAGATCCTTGCGCTGAATCCCGCTCCGGTCCGGTGTGCCGTTCCACGGACAACTGTGCTAAGATGCGCAGGACTTGCCGGCAGGGCGCGACGACGGCAAGAAGGACCAAGCGATTGGGAGAGTACCGAACATGAGAGACCTCCAGGAGTTCATTGCGGCAGAGGAGAGCCGGCGCCCGGGCGCGTTGATCCGGGTGACGGACCCCATCGACCCGAACCGGTGTGAGACCATTGCCTTTCTCAAGCACCTCGATGACCGCGGGCTGGAAAAGATGGTGCTGTTCGAGAACGTGACGACCCTGGAAGGCAAGCCGTCGCCGTTCCCGCTCTTCTACAACCCCTGGGTGAGCCGGCAGTTCTGCGCGGACGGTATCGGCATGGGCGACCTCGCCTCCAGGATGGAACTGAGCCTGGAGGTCTCGCGGCTGGAAAAGGAGAAAGGGGACACGGAGGTGGTCCCGCCCGACGGCGCTCCCTGCCAGGAGGTGGTCCTGAAGGGGTCCGAGGCGGATCTGGCGCGGTTCCCCATACCCATGCACCACGACCTGGACGTGGGACCCTACTGGACCATGGCCTGCGTCATGAAGGGGGAGGCGGCGCCGTTCTACGACATCACGTTCACCAAGAACCTGTATTACGACGGCCGGACGATGAGCTTCTCCGCGCACAAGCACCATCACCTCGAAGCCATCGTGACCGAGAACGAGGCCAAGGATCAGCGGGCGCCGGTGATCATCGTGCTGGGACATCACCCGGCATTCTACTTCTCGTCCTGCTGCATGACGCCCTACGGCAACGACGACTATCAGAGCGCCGCGGCGTTCATGCGCGAGCCGCTGCGGCTGACGCCGTCGGTCACCTGGGGCGAGGACTTTCTCGTGCCCGCGGACGCGGAGATCATCGTGGAAGGCGAGGTCCCGCCCCATGTGCGAAGGTCCCAGAACCCGTTCGGCGAGGTGCTGGGCTACTATCAGGTGACCATGGACGTGCCCGTCGTGGAGGTCACCGCCATCACACATCGGAAGAACGCCGTGCTGCAAGACATCTGGGCCGGCCAGAAGGATCACTGGAACCTGGGCGGCATCACCAAGGAGGGCAGCGTCTACAACTCCATCAAGCGCAACATCCACGGCATCAAGGCCATTCACCTGCCGCCCTCGGGCTGCGGCCGGGTGATCTGCTACATCGCCATCAAGAAAGAGTTCCCGAACGAGCCCAAGAAGGCCGCCATGCAGGCCTTCGCCGACATGCCGAACCTCAAGCTGTGCGTGGTGGTGGATGACGACGTGGACGTGTTCAACGAGCGCGAGGTGATGTGGGCGGTGGGCACCCGGACCCACTGGGACCGGGACCTGGACGTCATTCGGGAAGTTCAGAACTTCCGCGGCTGGCTCGGCGACAGCGTGGCCGTGGTGGACGCCACCCGACCCCTGGAAGGAGAGTTCCCCATCCGCAACCAGGTGCCCCTGGAAGCCATGAAACGGGTGGACGTGAGCAAGTACGTGGGGTGACCGGATCCCCTACGGCGCCCGCTTGTCGCCCGTCTCCATCGCCGGGTAGATCTCGCTGCCCGCCTTCTTGAACTCCTCGGCCTTCTCCTGCATGCCCGCGGTAAGCGCCTGGTCGGCCGCGAGGCCCTTGCCGGCGGCGTAGTCGCGCACGTCCTGGGTGATCTTCATGGAGCAGAAATGGGGGCCGCACATGGAGCAGAAGTGCGCCACCTTGGCGCCCTGGGCCGGGAGCGTCTCGTCGTGGAATTCCTGGGCGGTGTCGGGGTCGAGGCTCAGGTTGAACTGGTCTTCCCAGCGGAACTCGAAACGGGCGTCGCTCAGGACGTCGTCCCGGATCTGGGCGCCGGGATGTCCCTTGGCCAGGTCGGCGGCGTGGGCGGCGACCTTGTAGGTGATGACGCCGTCCTTCACGTCCTTCTTGTTGGGCAGCCCCAGGTGCTCCTTGGGGGTCACGTAGCAAAGCATGGCGGTGCCGTACCAGCCGATCATGGCGGCGCCGATGGCGCTGGTGATGTGGTCGTAGCCGGGTGCGATGTCCGTGGTCAGGGGCCCCAGGGTGTAGAAGGGCGCCTCGTGGCACAGCTCGAGCTGCTGGGTCATGTTCTCCTGGATCAGGTGCATGGGGACGTGGCCCGGGCCCTCGATCATCACCTGGACGTCGTGTTCCCAGGCGATCTTGGTGAGTTCGCCCAGGGTGGCCAGCTCGCCCATCTGGGCCTCGTCGTTGGCGTCGGCGATGCTGCCCGGGCGAAGCCCGTCGCCCAGGGAGAAGGCGACGTCATAGGTCTTCATGATCTCGCAGATCTCCTCGAAGCGGGTATAGAGGAAGCTCTCCTGATGGTGCGCCAGACACCACTTGGCGAGGATGGATCCCCCGCGTGAAACGATGCCGGTCCTGCGTCCGGCAGTCAGCGGCACGTAGCGCAGCAGCACGCCGGCGTGGATCGTGAAATAGTCGACGCCCTGCTCCGCCTGTTCGATCAACGTGTCCCGATAGACTTCCCAGGTGAGTTCTTCCGCCTTGCCGTCGACCTTCTCCAGCGCCTGGTAGATGGGTACGGTGCCGATGGGCACCGGGGAGTTCCGCAGGATCCACTCGCGGGTCTCGTGGATGTTGGCGCCGGTGGAAAGGTCCATGACCGTATCCGCACCCCAGCGCGTGGCCCAGATCATCTTCTCCACCTCTTCCTCGATGGAGGAGGTCACCGCGGAGTTGCCGATGTTGGCGTTGATCTTCACCAGGAAGTTCCGGCCGATGATCATGGGTTCGGTTTCGGGGTGGTTGACGTTGGCGGGTATAATGGCCCGTCCGCGCGCCACCTCGTCGCGTACGAACTCCGGCGTGACGAACTGCGGGATGGACGCTCCGAAGGAATTGCCCGCGTGGTGTCCGGCGCCGCCGCCGTTGAGCGCGGCTTCGCGGCCGAGGTTCTCGCGGACGGCGATGTACTCCATCTCCGGCGTGACGACGCCCTGGCGCGCGTAGTGCATCTGGCTCACGTTGCCGCCGTCCCTGGCCCGCAGCACGGGCCTTCGCGCCATATCGGGGAAACGGCCGCCGTCGACGTCTTTGCCGTTGGGCCGGTAGTGCGACCCGGTCTCCACGGTGTCGCCCCGGGCCGCGATCCAGTCGAGGCGCAGGGGGTGGAGTCCCGTGCGCACGTCGGGTCGAGCCGCCGGGTCCGTGTAGGGGCCGGAGGTGTCGTAGACGCGCAGTCGGGGACGTTCATCGGTTCCGTGGCCGTTCGCGGGCGCGCCGCCATGGCTGATCTCGCGCATGGCGACCTTGACGTGGTGGGATCCCGCCCCGGAGACATGGACCTTTCTGGAGGCCGGGAACGGGTCCGTGGTGATCACGGCATTCTGGTTGACCTCTCCGTTTGTCTTCGGCATGACTTGCCTCCCCTCCGGGGCTCCCGGAGTCGTGTCTGGTCCTTGCGGACCCCCTCTCCGCGCTGGTGGGATAACGCCTTACGGCCCTTCCCTTCTATCGCATACGGACTTGCGGCGCAAGGTAGCGAATCGTCCAATACGCCGGCGCCGCCGGATGTGGACGATGTTGTCGTCGGCAACACGTGAATGGAGAAAATCGCAACTTCCGGTCGGCGAGCGGCGGTCGGTGGTGCTGACCGTCCGGCCGCGGGACTATTCCGAATCGTAGCGAATGAGCGAGAACAGCTCCTGGTTGAGCTTTTCCCGTGGCTTGAGAAAGCCGAGCTCGATGATGCAGGCATGTTCGAAGACGGCGGCGCCGAGCTGTTCCACCAGGGCCGCGGCGGCCGTCGCCGTTCCCCCGGTGGCGACGAGGTCGTCCACCAACAACACGCGCGCGCCGGGCGCGAGGGCGTCGCTGTGTACTTCCAGGGTGTCGGCGCCGTATTCCAGTTCGTAGGTGGCCTTCAACGTGTCGTACGGGAGCTTTCCGGGTTTGCGGATCACGCACAAGCCCTTGCCCAACCGATAGGCCAGGGCTGCGCCGATGATGAAACCGCGGGACTCGACGCCAACGATCGTGTCCACCGGGGCGGCTTCGTACCGCTCGGCAAACAGGTCGATGGTCTTGCGGAACAGCGGTCCGTTACCCACGAGCGGCGTGATGTCCTTGAACACGATCCCGGGCTTGGGGAAGTCGTGGATGTCGCGAATGACGGCTCGAATTTCCGCGATGCTGTCGTTGTCGTCGATGCGGCGTGCATCCTGGGTGCTTGTCATGGAGCATGGGCTAACACAGTCAGGGTAAATAGAAAAGCGGGTCCCGGGCGACGTTGTTCCTGCGAATCTCGAAGTGAAGGTGCGGGGTGGTGACCCGGCCCGTGGCGCCGACCTCGGCAATGACCTGCCGGCGGCTCACCTTTTGTCCCTGCCGTACGAGGTTCCTGCGATTGTACGCATAGACCGACGCAAATCCGCGCCGGTGGCGCACGATGATGAGGTTGCCGTAGCCGCGCAGTCGGTCGCTGTAGATGACCTGTCCCGCCAAAGTTGCCCGGACCGGGGTACCCGACGGCGCGGAGATATCGATCCCGTCGTTCAGGGCGTCGTGTCGTGAATCGAACCTGGCCGTGATCTTTCCCTTCACGGGCCAGATGAAACCCTGTCGCGACCGTTTCGCGGACGTTCGCCGGGCGCCCCGGGTATTGGCCCTGGCGGCCTTGGACGGGGCGGCTCGGGCGCCCGAGTTCTTTCGGGTAGGGGCCTTGGCACGGGACGGACTCCGCTTGGGGTCCTTGATGGGGGTGATGATCTCGACGGGCAGCCGACGGGTCGCGCCGGGAATGAACAACCGGCGCCCGACCCGGATGTCCCGCGCATCGGCGACCCGGTTGGTACGCGCCAGCGTGACGTGATCCATGCCGTACGCCTTGCCGATGCGGTAGAGGTTCTCGCCTTTCTTGACGACGTGGTAGATGCCGGCTTTCCCGGGAGCCTTGGCCGGCGGCTTTCCGGGCGCGCGCCTGGCGACATCACGGTTGTCGACATAACTGCAGCCGGATACGGCAAGGATGATGAGGATTTGGAGCAGCCCGAGAGCGCGCGACGCTAGCCCGGCCAACCGTACCTCCCCAGAAGCTTGACGAACCGACATCCTCCGAGGTCCGTTTCTTCAAGGCCCGTGGGAGTGCGGCACGTGAGTTTGAGGGTCTGGGACTGGTCTCCGCCGATGGGAATGATGAGCCTTCCGCCGGCCGCGAGTTGCCGGCCCAGCGGCGCCGGCACGTTCGGCGCCCCCGCCGCCACGATGATGGCGTCGTAGGGGGCGTGTTCCGACCATCCGACGGTCCCGTCCCCCAGGTGGAGCGCCACGTTGTAGTAGCATAGCTCGTCGAGGATCGTCCGCGCCTGCACGGCCAGGCTCCGGAGCTTCTCCACCGAGAAGACGTTCGTGCACATCTCCGCCAGCAGCGCCGTCTGGTAGGCGGACCCCGTGCCGATCTCCAGCACGCGTTCGGTCCCCTTCAACTTGAGGGCCTGTAACATGTAACCGACGATATAGGGCTGGGAGATGGTCTGTTTCGCGCCGATGGGTAGCGGGTCATCGTCGTAGGCGCGGTTCACCAGGGCGGGCTCCACGAAGAGATGACGCGGCACCTTGCGCATGGCATGAATGACGCGCGGGTCCTGGACCCCGCGGTCCAGCAATTGGGTCTGGACCATCCGATCCCTGGCACCTTCGAACCCTGAGACGCTATGGTTATTGGAACTCACGGCCATAGATCGAGGCGGAAGCGCGGTAAGAAATGGTCGGGGCGACTGGATTTGAACCAGCGACCACACGCACCCCAAGCGTGTGCGCTACCAGGCTGCGCTACGCCCCGACACTATCTGAAAACTCTTAACACTCCACGGAGAGCGGGTCAATTCTCGGCTTGCGCGGGAGGCGGAAAACGGGAGGGGAGGCCGGGTGAGGACACCCATTAGGACAGCATGTCCCGGAGTGACGTAAGGTCGTCCCTGATCTTGAGGAGGGCGTCCTTGTATTCCGGGTTCAGCGCCGGCTCGTTGTTGGCCGGGTCGCGCTGTTTGAGCTTCTTTCGGGCCCCTTCGATGGTGTACCCCTCCATGTGCAGCAGTTGCTTGATCTGCTGCAGCAGCTCGACGTCCTTGCGTTTGTAGAGGCGGTGGCGGGACGGCGCCTTGCCGGGGTTCAGGATGTCGAACTCGGTTTCCCAGTAGCGCAGCACATGCGGCTTGAGGTTCAAGAGGGCGCTGACTTCGCCGATCTTGAAGTAGAGCTTGTCGGGAATGACGACGGCCATGGGTCCCATGATATCATGAAAAGGTGAGGCTGTCGGTGTCCAGGGGCTCGGCGGGCTCGGAGTTCATGTTCTTCTTGAGGGTCTGGCTGGGCTTGAAGGTCAGCACCTTGCGGCCCGCGATGGTGATCTCCTCGCCGGTCTGAGGGTTTCTGCCCTTGCGGGGCTGTTTGCCGTGGATGACGAAGTTTCCAAACCCCGAGATCTTGACCTTGTCGCCCTTCTCGAGGCGGGCCTTGATGATCTCGAACGTGGCCTCGACGACGTCGGTGGCCTCCTTCTTGGAAAAGCCCACCCTTTCGTAGATCCGATTGATGATATCGGCCTTGGTCATGGTTACCCTCCGTCGGGGTCCGCTACCGCAGAGTGGCGTTGAACGCGGCACAGAGCCGGCGGGTCAAGTCCTCGTGCATGGCGTTGACCTCGTGATCGGTGAGGGTTCTCTCCGCCGATCGATAGAACACCTTGTAGGCCAGACTCTTCCTTCCTTCGCTGATGGGAGCGCCGGTGTATTCGTCGAAGATCCCCACTCTTTCGATGAGAGCTCGATCCAGTCCCTCCACCCAATCGATCACTGTCTGACTCGGGAAGTCTTCCGCTACGACGATGGCCAGATCCCGCTCCACCGACGGGAAACGGGGAATGGGACGCACCTTGAAATCTGGCCGAGCATAGTGAGCCATCGCATCGAAGTCAAGTTCGAAAAGGAAGCAGGAGGGCAAGTCCATTTCTTCACGAACTCGCGGACTTATCTCGCCAACGTAGCCCATGCGGGCGTCCCCGGAGGAGACCGTGGCGAACCGGCCCGGGTGCATCATGAGTGGAGGGTCTCCGGCGGTCCAACGCGGATGGGCGTGGCCGAGGCCTTCCAGCAGGTCCTCCACGATTCCCTTCATGTCGGCGAAGACGAAGTCCCGGCTTTCGAGCTTCAGCCCGCGCCGCGGCCGGCGACCGCGGATGAGCCCGGCAACGTTCATCCGTTCCGTGAACCCGCCTTTGTCTCCGAGCGAGAAGACCTTGTTGAGTTCGAAGATCATGGAGCTCTCGCTGCGGCGTTCGGCGTGGTCGTGCAGGTTCTCGATCAACCCGGGCAGCAGGCTCAGGCGCATTTCGTCCGTTTCCTGGCGCAAGGGGTTGGTGACCCTCACGGGTTTGCCGGCGCCGGCCCAGAGTCCGGGAAAGGTCCGGTTCATCGTTGGAGAGCAGAAGGGCAGGGTCACCAGCTCGCTCAGCCCCTCGGTGGCGAGCAGTGAACGGGTCTTCCGCATCCTGCGCAACAGCGGGTCGCCCTGGCCGGCGCCCATCCGCACCGCCGGCAGCGTGGCCGGAATGTTGTCGTAGCCGTGGATGCGCGCCAGTTCCTCCACGATGTCCGCTTCGCGGGTGAGGTCGAAACGAAAAGAAGGCGGCGACACCACGAGTTCCTGCCCGGAAGAGCGTTTCAGCTCGATTCCCAGGGATTCGATGATATCGCGGATCCGATCCGGCGGCAGTTTCACCCCCAGGGCGCGCTTGACGCTGGCATACCGGAGCGTGACATCGGGCGGCTTGCGCGCCCCCGGGTACACGTCGGCGAACCCCGGGACCACCTGCGCCTCGCCCATCTCCTCCCACAACGCCACCGCCCGATCCATGGCGTAGCGCGTCCCTTCCGGATCGACTCCCCTTTCGAATCGGTGGGAGGCCTCGGTGTGCATCCCCATGCGTTTGGCCGTTCGCCGGATGGTGAGCGGATCGAAGTGGGCGCTTTCCAGCAGCACGGATTCGGTCTCCTCGGTCACTTCCGAGCCCGCCCCGCCCATGACTCCGGCGAGGGCCGCCGGCGTGTCCCCGTCGCAGATCAGCAGGTCGTCGGGATGGAGCGCTCGTTCCGATCCGTCAAGGGTGGTCAACGTGCCGACCTCGCCCGCGGTCCGCACCACGATGCGCCCGCTGGCAATGCGCCGCGCGTCGAAAGCGTGCAGCGGTTGGCCTGCCTCGAGCATGACATAGTTGGTGACGTCCACGATGTGGTTGATGGAGCGGATACCGCAGGCCTCGAGCCGAAAACGGAGCCATGGCGGCGACGGCGACGGCCGGAGCCCGTGGATCAACCGGGCCGAGTAGCGCGGGCACAGCGCCGCGTCCATGATCTCGACGGAGACCGGCATCGTGGGCGGGTGGCCGCGGAGGTGGTCGGGGATGGCGGGAACCCGGAGTCTCCCTCCGGTAAGGGCGGCGATTTCCCGTGCCAGGCCCAGGACGCTGAGACAGTCGCCCCGATTGGGCGTGACGCTCACCTCCATCATCCAGTCGTTCAGGCCCAGGTACTCGTGCAGCGATGCGCCCGCGGCCGCGTCCCCGGGCAGTTCCATGATGCCCCGGTGATCGTCGGAAAGCCCCAGCTCCTTCTCGGAGCAGAGCATGCCCTCCGAGGGGACTCCCCGGATGGCGCGGCGTTCGATGGCTTGTCCGGACGGCAGCACGGAGCCTACCCGTAGAAACGCGGTCTTCATGCCCGGCCGGACGTTGGGCGCGCCGCACACGATGCGCAACGGCTCGCCGTCGCAGTGGACTTCGCACACGGACAGCCGGTCGGCATCGGGATGAGGCCGGACGTCCGCCACTTCCACGATGACTGCGCCGGCATCGTCCGGCAACGGCCGCACCGCTTCCACCTCGAGGCCCGCGTGGGTCAGCCGCTCGGCCAGCTCGGCGGGCCCGAAAGACCCCCCGCCGGCAGTGTCGGGGACCTCCACCAACTCCATCAGCCAGTTGTAGGTGAGCTTCATGGTTGGATCCGGGACACTAGGCCGGGAACTGTCTCAGAAAGCGGATGTCGTTCTGGAAGAACATTCGGATGTCGTCCATCCCGTATTTCAGCATGGCGATACGCTCCACGCCCATGCCGAACGCAAAGCCGGAGAAGGTCTCGGCATCGTAACCCACGAACCGGAAGACGTTGGGATCGATCATTCCCGATCCGAGGATCTCCAGCCACCTTGACCCCCGGCACACGCGGCAATTGCCGGCGTCCCCGGCGCCGCGGCACAGGAGGCAGCCGATGTCCACCTCGGCGCTGGGCTCGGTGAACGGGAAGAAGCTCGGGCGGAAGCGTACGCGCACCTCGTTCTGAAAGATCTGCTCCAGGAAATGGGTCAGGACGCCTTTCAAATCCCCGAAGGTGATATGGTGGTCCACCATGAAGCCCTCCACCTGGTGGAACACGGGCGAGTGGGTGGCATCGTCGTCGTGGCGGTAGACGGCGCCGGGCGCGATGATCTGCAACGGCGGCCGGCGCTGCTCCATGACACGGATCTGTACCGGCGAGGTGTGGGTGCGGAGGACGTGGTCATCCGAAACGAAGAAGGTATCTTGCATGTCCCGGGCCGGATGATCCCTGGGAATGTTCAACGCCTCGAAGTTGTGGTAGTCGTCCTCCACGTCCGGACCCCGGGCGATCTCGAACCCCATGCCGGTGAAGATGTCGATGATCTCGTCCGTCACCCGCGTCAGAGGATGCACGCGGCCCCGCTCCACGCGGTTCCCGGGCAGCGTCACGTCGAGGCCGGGAGCGCCGTCCAACCGGGGTTTCCCGCTTTCCTGGAGGTCCTTGAGCCGCGCTTCGAGAAGCCCCTCCAGTTCCGCTCGCCGCCGGTTCAGTTCCTGGCCGGCGCGCGGTCGCTCGTCAGCCGGAAGCTCCCTCAGCCCGCGCAACAGCGCGGTGAGCTTGCCGCTCTTGCGGCCCAGGTAGTCGATGCGGACCTGCTCGATCTCCTGTTCCGAGGCGCACCCTTCAAGGCGCCCGGTGACCTCCTCTCGGAGCCTCTCCAGGGTTTCGATCATGGGTCGGGGGAAGGGTGTCAGGCGTTGAGAGAGTCCCCCGCACCGGCGTCGGGGGCATGCTCCCGATCGGCGTCGAGGGCATGCCTGGCGCACTGGGCAACCTGGTCGAACACGGCCGCGTCACGCGCCGCGAGGTCGGCCAGGATCTTCCGGTCCAACTCCACCCCGGCCTTTTTCAACCCGTGGATCAGCCGGCTGTAGGACAGTCCGTTGACGCGCGCCCCGGCGCTGATGCGGATGTTCCACAAACCCCGGAAAGTTCTCTTGCGTACCCGGCGGTCCCGGTAGGCGTAGACGAGTCCGCGCTCGACGGTTTCCCTGGCGACGCGGTACAGTCTTCGGCGGCCTCCGACGTACCCCTTGGCCAGCTTCATGATCTTTCTTCGGCGCCGGCGGGAAGCCGGTCCGCCTTTGACTCTAGGCATGGCTTGTGCTCCTCGAACAAATGTCAACAGGGGCGCGGCCGGGCACGGCGCGCCCTGGTGTCCTGTCCCGTGACCCTCTACTCGTCTGAACGGGTTCTTGTATCGGTGGGTCCCGGCGCCTGTCCCCGGGACGTGAGCCGCCGCCTTTCCCTACAGGTAGGGGATGAGACGCCGCATGGTCTTCGTTTCGTAGCTCGACACGGACTCGGCCTGCCTCAGCCGGCGTTTCCGCTTGCGACTCTTGGTGGACAGAATGTGGCTGGTGAAGCCGTGCCGCCTCATGACCTTTCCACTCTTGCTGACCTTGAACCGCTTGGCCGCCCCCCTTTTGGTCTTTATCTTGGGCATCCTGAATTTCCTCGTCCCTTTTTCGGTTCGCGTCTCATGCGTTGGTTTTGGGTGTCAGTAGCATGGCCATGTTCCGCCCTTCCAGCTTCGGCGACACATCCAGTTTCGCCACATCCTGCACCTCGCCGAAGACCCCGTTGAGCATGGCCCTGCCGAGCTCCGGGTGGGTGATCTCGCGGCCGCGAAAGAACACCGACACCTTGACCCGCTGACCCCGTTCGAGGAAGCGGCGGATGTTTCTCACCTTGAACTCCAGGTCGTGCTGGTTGGTCCGGGCTCCCATCTTGACTTCCTTGACGGCAACGAAAGTGGCGTTCCGTTTCGCCTCCTGCGTCTTCTTCTTCTGCAGGTAGCGAAACTTGCCGTAGTCCAGCAAGCGGCACACGGGAGGCTGTGCGTCAGGGGCTACTTCCACCAAGTCGAGCTCTCTCTGCTCCGCGATGCTCAGAGCTTCATGCAACGGCATGACTCCGAGTTGGTCGTTTTCCGCGTCGATGACGCGGACCTCGCGTGCTCGGATCTGCTGGTTGATTCTTGTGGGCCGCGCTATAAAGCACCTCCTGCAAAGATCTGCACCCCCGGTTTCACTGGACCGGCTCCGTTTCCTGCCGCACATCCTCCCGGAGCCTGTCGAGAAAGGCTTCTACCGACATGGCCGGGAGGTTTTCGCCGCCGCGTTTCCGCGCCGACAGGGTCTCATTCTGCACTTCCTTGTCGCCGATGACCAGCGCGTACGGAATCTTCGCCACCTGGGCTTCGCGGATCTTGAAGCCCAGTTTCTCGTTGCGGTCATCCAGCTCCGCCCGCCAGCCACCCGCCAGCAGCCTGTCGCGCACGTCCGCGGCGTACGGTTGCTGTTGATCCGTCACCGTCACGATGCGTGACTGCACCGGCGCCAGCCACAAGGGGAAGGCCCCTCCGGTGTGCTCGATCAACAACGCCATGAAGCGTTCGATGGAGCCGAGGATCGCCCTGTGAATCATCACCGGCCGCTCCTCCGCCCCGGTGGGCGAGACATAGCCGAGGTCGAACCGTTCGGGCATGGAGAAGTCGAGTTGAACCGTGCCGAGCTGCCAGCCGCGCTTCATCGCATCCTTGACGACGAAATCGATCTTCGGGCCATAGAAGGCGCCGTCGCCCTCACTGATCTCATAGGCTACGTTCCGTTTCTCCAGCGATGCGGCCAAGGCGGCCTCGGCCCGTTCCCAGGTCTCCAGGGCTCCCAGGTATTGGTCCGGTCTGGTGGAGAGGAAGACCTCCAGGTCTTCGAAGTTGAACCTATGATACACCTCGCGAAGCATGTCAAGCAGACAGGCGATCTCCTGCTCGATCTGTGAGGGGGTGCAGAATATGTGGGCGTCGTCCTGCGAGAAGCTGCGCACCCGCGTGAGCCCGGCGGTTACGCCGGATTTCTCGTAACGGTGCAGCCGCCCGAAATCCGCCAGCCGTATCGGCAGATCGCGATAAGAGCGCTTCTTCGCGGCGTAGATGAACGTGTGGCTCGGGCAGTTCATGGGCTTGACGCCGAACTCGCGCTCGTCGATGCGGGTGAAGTACATGTTGTCCTTGTAATGATCGTAATGCCCCGACCGGAGCCACAGACCGGCGTCGAAGATCTGGGGCGTGATCACCTCCTCGTAGCCGTAGCGCCGGTACAGGCTGCGCATGTACTCCACCAGGGTGTTGTAGACCAGGGCTCCCTTGGGATGGAAGAACGGGCTTGCCGGAGCCGCGGGATGAAAGCTGAACAGGTCCAGTTCCTTGCCCAGCTTGCGATGGTCCCGCTTGCGCGCCTCCTCCAGCAATGCCAGGTGTTCCTTCAACTGCTTCCGGGACGGGAACGCGGTGCCGTAGATGCGCTGGAGCATCTCGTTGTTCTCGTCGCCGCGCCAGTAGGCCCCCGCCACCGAGGTGAGCTTGAAGGCCTGGATGAACCCGGTGCCGGGAAGGTGCGGGCCGCGGCACAGATCGACCCATTCCCCCTGGCGATAGACGGACACGGTGTCTTCGGGGATCCCGGACAGGATCTCGACCTTGTAATCCTCTCCCATGCCGCGGAACAGCTCGATGGCCTCGTCCTTCGGCAGCTCCTCGCGGGCGATGGACAGATTCTGTTGCGCCAGCTCGCGCATCCGTTCCTCGACCTTTTCGATCTCGTCGGGCGTGAACGGCTTGTCGCGCTTGAAGTCGTAGTAAAAGCCTTCGCGGGTGGTGGGGCCGATGGTCACCTGGGTGCCGGGGAACAGGCTCTGAACCGCCTGGGCCATGAGATGGGCCGTGGAGTGGCGCAGGATGTCGATACCCTCGGGGCTGTCGAGGGGAATCCAGTCAACGGCGCAGTCCTCCGTTACGGGCCGGGTCAGATCGACCGCGGCGCCGTCGACCGCGGCGGCCACGATGCGCTGGCCGCCGGACCGCGGCGTTCCGATGTCGCCGGCCCGGGTGCCGGGAGCGGCCTCGAGGGTCTCGCCCCCTGGTACGGTTACGCGAATGTTCTTCATCCTATCCCGGGTATCGGTCGGAGCAGGTTCTCGCGGGGCATGGTAGGCACGGGCGGGATTGAACCGCCGACCTCTTCCGCGTCAAGGAAGCGCTCTCCCACTGAGCTACGTGCCTCGATTCACCTTCGCAAAGGTTTGATTTGGGAATTATATAGCAGTTTATCCAGGAGAGAAAGGGAACTACTTCGACGACGGTCTGCTGGTTGGGCCAAATTCCTGTGGGGGTGCGGGAACCTGAATGGACGGAGGAACGAGTTCAACCCTCACGGGCACAGTTGGTGCTGTTGGTATCCACCAGATGATGATGATCACCGCAAGTGAGACCACAGAAATGATTATGGTAATGATGTAAATTAGTTGTTGCTTCGAAGCCCTCTCCTGCTCCTTGGCGGCTTTTTGAATCGCTGTGAGAGATCTTTCCAACGAGACCCGGATATCCCCTTTTATGTCGCTGAATTGGGTCCGGACCTCCCCTTTTACGTCGCTGAATTGGGTATTGACCTCCCCCTTTACGTCGCTTAATTGGGTATTGAAGTTGCCTTCAAGTTCCCGCAACTCGGCTTCTCTGACTAGATGGTCATACTCGTTGCTTTCGGAGATGCCACCGTTGTTCATAGATCACCCGCCCGCTTCCTGTTTTTTTCGCCATTCACCAAACTCTTTGTTGATGAAGCCCATCCATGAGTCTACATGTAGCACGAAACCGGTGTGTGGGCCGTTTTCTATATTGACTACTTTGGCGATCTCCGAGGCCTTCTGTTTCTTAGCAAAATAGAGGAAGAAGGTGCTGTTATTCAGCTTCCAGTGATTCTCGGGATATTTAGCTTCGATGATCTGCCGCACCAGTTCGGCCTCTTCCTCTAGGGCAACAACAAAGTACGGCATGGTTCCACCCGGTGTTTCTTGACAGCCCTTTCTCGTTTTTGCTACACTTATTCCCTTCTTTTTCTTAGTACGCCCACTCATCAAAGTCAACTCTCTTGTTAGGGTTGTTAGAGCAAAGCGATAATGTCCCCTACTGAGCAAAGCTAAGATGTCCCCTTTGAGGAAGGGGGACAAGGGATGGCGAAGCCAGAAGAGGGGATGACCCTGCGCGAGGTGGACCGGCTGGAAGTGATCCGGGAGGTCGTGGGGAAGCGGCTGGTGCAACGGGAAGCGGGGGAGCGGTTGAGGCTGAGTGTGCGGCAAGTGAAGCGGCTGGTGCGGCGCTACCGGGAGTTGGGGGCAAAGGGTCTGATTTCGGGGCATCGGGGGCGCAAGGCGAGCAACGCGATAGCACCGGAGGTTCGGGCAGAGATCTTGGCGGTGGTGCGGGAGCGCTACGAAGATTTTTCACCGACCCTGGCCTGGGAGAAGCTGCGGGAGGTGCACGGCTACCGGGTGTCGGTGGAGACCTTGCGCAAGTGGATGGCGGCACAGGGGCTGTGGCGGTCGAAGAAGCGCCGGGGGATGCGGGTGCATCACAGCCGTCCCCGACGGCAGGCCGTGGGCGAGTTGGTGCAGATCGACGGCTCGCCGCACCGATGGTTCGAGGAGCGGGGGCCGTCGTGCACCCTGATCGTGTTCATCGACGACGCCACCAGCCGGCTCATGGCCCTGCGTTTCGTCGAGGCCGAGACCACCGAAGCCTACATGAGGACCCTGCGCAGGTATCTGGACCAGTACGGGCGTCCGGTGGCCGTCTATTCGGACAAGCACAGCATCTTCCGGGTCAATCAACAGGACCGCGAGGGCGAACGGACTCAGTTCACCCGGGCGCTTCAAACCCTGGACATCCAACCCATCCACGCCAACACTCCCCAGGCCAAGGGCCGGGTGGAACGGGCCAACGAGACCCTCCAGGACCGCTTGGTCAAGGAGTTGCGCCTTTGCGGCATCGACTCCATCGACGAGGCCAATGCCTTCTTGCCCAAGTGAGGTGGTCCCGGAAAATCGGACAGGTTGCTAAGGTGTATTCCCCGGACAGGAGGAGGGATACGAAATGGCAACACGACGTCGCTACACGGGGGAGTTCAAGGCGAAAGTATCGCTGGAAGCGTTGCGAGGGGACAAGACGATCCAGGAGATCGCGGCGCGGCACAAGGTCCATCCGAACCAGGTGAGCGCCTGGAAGCAGCGAGCGATGGAGGGTTTGCGGGAGGTATTCTCGAAGGGAACGGAGCGGTCTCGGGGGGACCATGAGGCGGAGGTTCGGGACCTGCATGCGAAGATCGGGGAGTTGACGGTGGAGCGGGATTTTTTGGCCAAAGGGCTCAAGTAGTGAGCCGGGCGGGGCGCAAGGCCATGATCCGGCGCTGCCATCCGAAGCTCAGCTTGAGCCGTCAATGCCGCTTGCTTTCCTTGAGTCGATCCTCGCTGTACCACAGGCCCAAGGGGGAGAGCCCGCAGAACTTGGCGTTGATGCGTCGCATCGACGAGCTGTTTTTGAACTACCCGTTCTACGGCAGTCGCCAGATGGTCCGTCATTTGTGGCGGGATGGCGTCCGTGCGGGTCGCCACCGGGTCCGGCGTCTGATGCGGTTGATGGGGCTACAGGCCATCTACCAGGCGCCCCGGACCACCACCCGGCATCCCCGACACCGGGTCTACCCCTATCTTCTCAAGGGGCTCGCCGTCGAGCAGCCCCATCAGGTCTGGGCGGCGGACATCACTTACATTCCCGTCCAGCGCGGCTTCTTGTACTTGGTAGCCGTCATGGACTGGGCCACCCGTCGAGTGCTCTCCTGGCGGCTGTCCAACACCGTGGATGCCCGGTTCTGCGTCGAGACCCTGGCTGACGCCATGGAGCGTTTCGGTCGGCCTCAGATCTTCAATACCGACCAAGGCAGCCAGTTCACCAGCCTCGAATTCACCGGTGTGCTCAAAGACGCCGGGATCGCCATCTCCATGGACGGCAGAGGACGATGCCTGGACAACATCTTCATCGAGCGCCTCTGGCGCTCCCTCAAGTACGAGGCCGTCTACCTGCACGAACTCGCCGACGGCTTCGCGGCTCAACGGGTCATCGGAACCTGGATCGACTTCTACAACACCACAAGGCCCCATTCCGCCCTCGGAGGCGCGACCCCGGTCGAGGCTTACGAGAACGGCAGGCCGCTGGATCAAACGGATCAGCCCCATGGCTCACCCGCCCCTCCACCGGCTCAACAAGAACAGCAAGACGTGATAAACATGACTCTGGCGGCATGAGGATCAACCCGGAATACACCTTATTTCTGCCGCCCCCCTGTCCTATGAACCGGGACCACCTCACAAGTACATGGCTGACCACAACCGCCGCTTCGCCCGCCCGCCCCACAACCCCCACGACGCCCACCGCCCAGTGCTGCACGACCCCGCTTCCCTCGACCTCATCGTGAGCTGCCACTCCACCCGCAAGTTGAGCCGCAACCTCACCCTGAGATACCGCAACAGGGAATACCAGGTCTTGAACCAAGGCAGGGGCTACCGTCTGCGATCAAGCCCCGTCACCGTGTGCGAGGACTTCGACGGTCGCGTCACCCTGTTATGTCAGGGCAAGACCCTCGACTACCGCCTCCTCGCCCAAGGCCCAACTCCCATCCCGGTGGACGACGAGAAGAGCCTCCACCGAACCGTCGACACCGCCCGTGGGCTCCAACGCAAACGCCCCAAGTACAAACCCTCCCCAGACCACCCCTGGAACCGCTGGAGACACACTCCCTCCTCTCCTGTCTCGCAACCTCCCCGCTAACCCCCCGCCCCTCGGAGCGGAAGGGTTGGCCCCAGGGCTTCCGGCGCCGCAGCCAGGGGGACGGGACTGCAACCGCGTGAGCGGTTGCCACTCTACGCTGCCTCAAACCCGCCCATGGCCCTGCGCCTGATCATCCACAGCCCCCTGGGGATGGGTCAGCCTCCAGCCACTCACCCCAGCGATCATCACCCGGCCCAAGCCGAACCGGGCCTGTCCAGGGGTATCTCCTCGACACCCTCCCCCTGTCTTGTCTTGACCGTTCCTGCCCCCCTTCGCGCGAGCGCGTGAAGCCTGTGGGCAACCGGGGGTCGGGGGAGGCGGCAACGGGGTTGTCCACAGGCCACCCCCCGACACCCTTGGAGCACCAATCGGCGTCCGTGCCCCCTCCCAACCCCTCATCCCAAAACCTCCCAAGGGGACATTTTGGCTTTGGGTTGACACTCTCTTGTCAGGGGATAATGTCAAAAGGTTTGTGTCAAGGGGAAGAGGGTGGGGACTCCCTGAGAGGTGTTTTCATGGGCGAAGCCGGCGAACAGGATGCGATCCATGGAGGTACGATCCTGGAAGACACCCGTGGGTCTGGTGCGTCTTCGTACTTCTCGGAACTTGCGTTCGATGGCATTGGTAAGTGCGCACAGCGGGTGCACGTCAGATTTGTGAGCATGGGGGTTATTGGGCGCAAGCACGGTGTTCCCAGAAGTCAAGGAAACGGTTGGAGAGGATGGCGCAACGCAAAGCGAGGATGGCATTGGCGCCATTGAGGGACCAGTGCATGCCGCCGCGTTTGAGGCGTGTGCCGACGATGTTCTTGCAGGCGGCCTCGACCACGCCGGTGGAGACGCAAAGGCCCATGGCGCGGAAGGTGGGATAGCGGATTCGTTGACGGTTGCGGGTGAAGTAGTCGATGCACTTGCGGGCCTCGTCGCAGGTATGGGCATGGTCATGGAGGGCGGCGAGGAGGCGGTCGATGCGGCCTTGGTCGAGATCGTCGCGGCGTTGTTTTCCCCAGGAGAGGGCGAGGTCGGTAGCGGCGCCGTAGATGGCGTTGGCGACCTGAACCAGATGTCCCTTGGCGTGGAAGACATCGACGATCTGGATGGCGTTGGGGAGATGCTCGTCGGCCCAGTTCCAGATCCAAGGGGCGCCGGCGCCAAGGACGACTTGCCTGGGGGCATGGAGGAAGCTGCGGCGTAGGGCTTCGCGAACGGCGCGTCGGGCGAAGGGGGAGGGCTCGGAGTCGGTATCGCGGCTGGCAACGGTCTCGATGGCGGCGTTGTAGGAGACGGAGCCTGGGTCGCGCACGGGCAAGCCGTCGGGGGCGGTGGTCTCGGCTGACCAGACGGTGACGACCTTGGCCTCGCGGGTCTTGGCGGAACCGTTGGGCTGCTTGCCTTGGCGATGTTGAGTCTCGGCCTTGCGCATGGGCACACCGGTGCCGTCGAGACCGAGGTAGAGGGTTCGAGCCTGGGCGGGTTTGGGTTCGATGACTTGACGCTCGTCGTCGGCGATCTCGCGCCCGAGGGTCTCGGCTTGGCGTTCCGCCAGCTTGGGGTCGATGTCGAGCCCGGCCAACTCGCGCAGCAACTCGCCGGTCTCGGCGAAGCTGACCCGTGCGGCGGTGAGGCCGGCCATGCGCACGGCTGCGGGCGACAGCGAGGTTCCTTCCAGGCCCAACGCCCGATCCCTCGGACTGAAGCCCGTGCGGCAGGGTTGGCAGTGATACCAGGCGCGCTCCAGTTCGATGTCGCCCAGCGCGGTGGTGAAGGTCTTGGGTCGGCGACCGGCGTAACGGGCCATTTTGCCGCAGCCGCAGGGCTGCCCGAAACCCTGCTGGCCGGAACGGTCGGCGTTGAGGCGCCCGGCGAGCGCTTGGCCCATGATCCGCAGTGCCAGCCGCTTGGCTGCGGTCTCCACCGCCTCGAAGTCCAGCCCCTCGGCGCTGTCCACGCCCATCAGCCGTTCGATCTCGGCCTCGGCCTGTGCGGCGAACGCTTTTGCGAGCGCCGTTTTTTTTCCAGCGCCGAGTCCATGTCCTCCACCAACTGCTTCTCGCACAACCGCTCGCTGACCTCCATCAGTTCCCGCCACAGACCCCGCAAGCGCCGGTATTCCTCGAGTTGTTCCCTGGCGCGTTCCAGGGCTTCCGCCGGAACCGCCTGGGAGCGGGTCTTGCCCGCCCTGCGGTGCGTGATCAGCCAGTACGGCCCGTGTCCCGAACTGTCCGGTCGGGCACAGTGGCAGGTAGGCTTGCCGCACTTGCGGTATTGGGAGACCAAGGCTCCCGGGCGGAAGTCCCCGATGCCTTGACGGGGGGTTGGTCGGACTTTTGACTTTGTTGAGGACGTTGCGGATCTTGTGAGCCCAGCAGCGCTGGACCGCGACGTTGGGATAGACCGTAGGCAGGGCGGCAAGGAGGCCTTGACCCCCGTCGGTGCAGATCACTTCGAGGTTCTTTCCTTCGAGGCCGCGGCGGAAAAGGTCACAGAGGAAGCGTTTCCACTGGACAGCGCTCTCGGCGGTGGCCAGGCGGTAGTCGAGGACCTCCTTGCGACCGTCTGGATGAAGCCCCAAGGCCACCAGCACCGGGCGGCGTAGCGCGCCCAGGCCGGTCTTGCGCGACAGCACCACGCCGTCGAGCATCAGCACCGGGTAGGAATTCTTCAAGGGCCGGCGGTGGAAGGCGGCCACGGCCCCATCCAGCATCTTGGCTACCCGGCTGACGGTGCCCGGGCTGATCCGCCGCCCCAGCACCGGCTGTAGCGCCATCGCCACCTTGCGGGTGGACAGCCCGAGCACGAAGCACGCCAGGGTCGTCGGGTCGATATGCGGCGCCCGCGCCGCACAGGCCCGCACCACCTCCTGGGCACTGTACCGGCGTGTGCGCGGCACACCCTCAACTCGGTCTCCCCCAACTCCGTCATCAGCCACCGCCCATAGCTGCCATTGCGCCGGTCCGCTTCCCCCCGCTCCGCCATCGCTTCCAGATGACCGTCGATCCGCCCCGCCATCCCCTGCTCCAGCACTTTCTTCAGCGCTTCAACTCCTGCCCGGCGGTAGTCCTCGCCCCAGTCCATCTCGTGCACGCGCATCTGCTTCAGCATCCGAAACGCTTGCGGTATACTCTGTATCGTTGCCCTTTGTGGCATCGGGGGTGCTCCTTTCCTTGGTGAACTTTGGTTATCCCACCGGAGTACCCCCTCTCTCCGCGCTGACACAAACTCTCGTACATCACCTGTCAGCCGATCTTGAAGTCGAGAAGACTTGGAGTAGGTTGTTGGGACGAAGGTGGGAGCAAGGGTGATGAACATGAAGGCAATGGCGTCGGAGGCTTCGGGCGCTGCCGGGCCGAATCAGGATTCCGCTTTGCCCGCGGCCACGAGCTTGCCGAGCTGTCCCGAGACCTTCGCCGTCACCAGCGCCGTGATGCGGACCTCGTCTTCGTCGTATTCCTCGGTCAGCACTCGTCCCCGGGCTTTCAGGAACGGGATGATAACGGTCTCGGATGGCCGCAGCGTTAAACGGATCTGCTGCTTTCCCCGGTCCAGCACCGTGCCGATGGTTTCCAGCAGGTCCTCGATGCCGGCCCCGGTGCGGGCGGAGATCGGGCTAAGGCCTTCGTGGCCCTTTGGCGGGTAGATGGGCAGACACTCGGCGACGTCGATCTTGTTGGGGACGATCAACCGAGGGGTCTCGGCCGCGCCTATGTCGTCCAGCACGGACTCGACGATGGCGAACTGCCGTTCGGCCAGCGGACTCGTGGGGTCCATCACGCACAACAGCAGGTCGGCCTGGTGAATCTCCTCCAGGGTGGCCTTGAACGCGTCCATGAGGGTATGGGGGATCTTGTTGATGAAGCCCACGGTGTCCACCAGCATGACGGTTTCCCCGTTGGGAAGCCGCAGCGCTCGCGTGCGCGGGTCGAGCGTGGCGAAGAGCTTGTCCTCCACCAGCACGCCCGCCCGGGTGAGGCGGTTCATCAGCGTGGACTTGCCGGAGTTCGTATAGCCCACCAGCGCCACGGTGGGGTAGGGGACGGATTCGCGTTCCTTGCGCTGTAGCCCCCGGGTCTTGGCGACCCCCTTCAGCCGCCGTTTGAGCCGGCCGATGCGTTCCCGGATGCGCCGGCGGTCCACCTCGAGCTGGCTCTCGCCCGGACCCCGGGTGCCGATGCCCCCGGCCAGCCGGGACAAGTGGGACCAAAGCCGGGTCAGGCGCGGCAGCAGGTATTCCAGTTGCGCCAGCTCCACCTGGAGCTTGCCTTCCCGGCTCTGGGCGCGCTGCGCGAAGATATCCAGGATGAGCTGGGTGCGGTCGACGACCCGGAGGTTCAGGGCCGACTCCAGGTTCCGCTGTTGCGCCGGCGTGAGGTCGTTGTCGAAGATGACCAGGTCCGGCCCGTGTTCGTCAGCGAACGCGCGGATCTCGGTCACCTTGCCGGAGCCCACCAGGGTGGCGGTGTGAACCCTCCCCGAGTTCTGGCTGAACACGCCGATGACCCGGGCGCCCGCGCTGGCGGCGAGTCCCTGGAGTTCTTCGAGGCTGTCCTCCAGCGGAACGTCTTCACGGGAGGCCGGCGTTTCCACGCCCACCAGCACCGCGCGTTCGGTCCGTTCGGCCAAACGGCCTCGTTCCCCGTCGTCCGGTTGCATCAGGCCCTTGTCCGTGTGCAAGGGTGACGAAGACGTTGCAACCGTTCGTCCCGAGCGTAGCGTAGCGAAGTCGAAGGACGTCATCCTCGGTTCCGGTTATGCCCGGTCAGTGCCTTCTGGCGGTGATCCGCGCGCCGAACGTCCGGTGCACGGTATCCAGCAGCGTTCTCGACGGGTTGATGCGGAAGTCGGCGGGTCCGATGACCTTGGTCTCCTGGGCGGCGGTGGTCATGTGCAGATAGACGGAGGCCGGCCCCTGTTCCGGGGCGATGAGGTCATGGAACGCCTGCAACTCCCGCGGGGTGACCTCTTTCAGGTAGAAGTGCACTTCGCGGGGAGTCGGGTTCGAAGGGGTCGCGATGGCCTGCGCGCAGGCCTCCTCCAGTGGCAGTATGTCGTTGGCGATCAGGGTGACGCGTTCTTCGCCGACGTCGAGCCTGCCCTTGACCCGGATGGGATCGTCGCGTCCGATGCAGTCCGCGGTCAGCCGGTAGGTGTCGGGCCACGCGATGGTATCCACGAACCCGGTCTTGTCCTCCAGGTTGAAGTTGGCGTACCGCTCACCCTTCTTGGTGTTCTTGAGCTTCAGTGCCGTCACCACCCCCACCATGGTCACCTCGCCGTTGTTGTGTCCCCGAACCTGCCTGGCCGGCAGCACGCGGAGGCGGTTGAGGGACTCCTCGAATCGATCCAGCGGATGGCCGGTGATGTAGAAGCCCAGGGTCTCCTTCTCGAAGGCCAGGAGTTGGCCGCCGGTCCATTCGTCGACGGATTCATAGGCGTCCATGGGGTCCGTGGGCGTGGCCTCGAGCAGGTCGAACATGCCGAACTGGGAGCTGTCGCGGTCCCGCTGGGACGACTGGCCGGTCTTCAGGGCGTCGTCCAGCGAGGCCATGAGGCGGGCGCGGTACACGCCGGTGGAATCGAAGGCGCCGCACTTGATGAGGCTTTCCAGCACCCGCCGGTTGACCACCTTGAGGTCCACGCGCCGGCAGAAGTCGAACAGCGACTCGAACGGACCGGTCCGGTCGCGGGTCTCCTCGATCGCCTCCACGGCCCGTTCGCCGACGTTCTTGACCGCGGAGAGGCCGAAACGGATACGGTCCCCCGCCACCGTGAACCGGGCGCCGCCCTCGTTGACGTCCGGCGGCAGCACCTCCACGCCCTGCTCGCGGCACTCGGCGAGGTTCTTGATGACCTTGTCGGTGTCGCCCATTTCCGAGCTCATCAGGGCAGCCATGAACTCCACCGGGTAGTGGGTCTTCAGGTAGGCCGTATGGTAGGAGACCAGGGCGTAGGCGGCGGAGTGGGACTTGTTGAAGCCGTAACGCGCGAAGGTTTCCATCTGATCGAAGATGACGGTGGCCTGCTGGGGGTCGATGCCGTTGTCCGTCGCCCCCGTCACGAACCGCTGCCTCTGGCTGGCCATCTCCTCGGGGTCCTTCTTGCCCATGGCCCGGCGCAGGATGTCGGCGTCCCCGAGGCTGTAGTTGGCCATGGTCTGAGCGATCTGCATGACCTGTTCCTGGTACACGATGACGCCGTAGGTGTCCTTCAGGATGGATTCCAGGGCCGGGTGCGGATAGGAGGTCTTCTCCTTGCCGTTCTTCCGCTTGATGTACTCTTCCGCCATGCCGCTATCGAGCGGCCCCGGGCGATAGAGGGCGAGGATGGCCACCAGGTCCTCGAAGCAGTCGGGCTTGATGCGCACGCTCATGTCCCGGATGCCCGTGCTTTCCAGTTGGAAGATCCCGGTCGTGTTGCCGCTGCCCACCAGGCGGTAGCTTTCCTCGTCGTCCAGCGCGAGCCTCTGGAGATCGAGGGTCTCGCCGCGGCTTTCCCGCAACAGCTCCAGGCAATCGTGAATGAGCGTCAGCGTCTTGAGTCCCAGGAAGTCGAACTTGACCAGGCCGATCTTCTCCACGCTCGACATGTCGTACTGGGTGACGATGCCGCCGTCCCGGTCCACGTACAGAGGCAGGTAATCCACCAGCGGAAGGTTGGAGATCACCACACCCGCGGCGTGGGTCGACGAGTGCCGGGTGAGGCCCTCCAGGCGCAGCGCGTGGTTGATGAGGTTGGCGACGCGCGGGTCGTCGTCCGCCAGCTGGTTCAGCCGAGGTTCCTGCTGGAGGGCTTCGGTGAGCGGGCAGTCGAACCCTTGCTTGGGAGCCGGCACGAGCTTGGCGATGGCGTCGGTCTCCGCGAACGAGAGTCCCAGGGCGCGTCCCACGTCGCGGATGGCGGCCTTGGCCTTGAGGGTCCCGAAGGTGGTGATCTGGGCCACCTTGTCGGCGCCGTACTTGTGCTTGACGTATTGGATCACCTGGTCCCGGCCGCGGATGCAGAAGTCCACGTCGATGTCCGGCATGGAGCGCCGCTCCGGGTTGAGAAAGCGCTCGAACAGGAGGTTGTGCCGTATCGGGTCCAGGTCGGTGATACGCAGGGCGTATGCCACCAGACTGCCGGCCGCGGAGCCGCGTCCCGGGCCCACCGGGATGCCTTCATCCTTGGCATAGTTGATGAAGTCCGCCACGATGAGGAAGTAACCCGGGAACTGCATGCTCTTGATGACGTCGAGCTCGTGGTCGAGCCTGGCGCGATAGGCGTCGCGGTCGGTGTCGCCGGCGTCCTCGAGCCGCTTGTCGAGTCCCTCGCGCGCGCACGCGTCCAGGTAGTCGTCGAGGCTCTGGGAGTTCGGCGCCTCGTATTGCGGAAAGTGGTACTTGCCGAACTCGATTTCCACGTCGCAGCGTTCGGCGATGGTCACGCTCTGGTCCACGGCGTCCGGCAGGTGTGCGAAGCCCTCCAGCATCTGGTCGGTGGACTTGAGGAAGAGTTCCTCGGTGTCCATCTTCATCCGGTTGGGGTCGTTGTGGCCCTTGCCGGTCTGGATGCACAGCAACACGTCGTGGGCCTGGGCATCGTCGGGGTCCAGGTAGTGGCAGTCGTTGGTCGCCACTATGGGCAGGGAAAGCTCCTTGCCGAGCTCGACGATCCCGCTGTTGACCTTCTCCTGCAGCGGCAGCTTGTTGTCCTGGGCTTCCAGATAGTAGCGGTCATCGAAGATGGCCCGGTAGGCTTCCGCCACCTGCCTGGCCTGTTCCATGGAGCCCAGGGTCAGGGCCTTGGCCATCTCGCCGCTCAGGCAACCGCTCAAGGCGATGATGCCGGCGTTGTGCTCCCGCAACAGCTCCTTGTCGATCCGCGGCTTGTAGTAGAACCCCTCGGTGAAGCCCTGCGTGACCAGCCGGCACAGGTTGCGGTAGCCCTCGTTGTTCATGGCCAGGAGGATCAGGTGGTGGTTGTATTCCCTGTTGCCGCGGTCGACCCCCTGGCGCTCGTAGCGGCTGCCCGGAGCCACGTAGACCTCACAGCCGAGGACCGGCTTGATGCCGGCCGCCACCGCCTTCCGGTAGAACTCCACGGCGCCGAACATGTTGCCGTGGTCGGTCATGGCGATGGCCGGCTGCCCCAGGCTCTTGGCCCGTTCGATCAGCGGGTCGATCTTGTTGGCGCCGTCGAGAAGGCTGTACTGGGTGTGACAGTGAAGGTGTACGAAACTGTTCTTGCTCATGGAATTACTGCAACAACTGCTGACGACGGCAACCGCCGCCGTGACGACCACTATCGGCGACCCGAAGCGAATGGTCGCCAAGAGAAACGCGGCCGGCAAGACGCCACCGGCTGCTTCCAACATTATCCGGCACTATCCGGCACCTCCCCATACCGTCACTCCCATTCGATGGTGGCGGGGGGCTTGGACGAGATGTCGTAGACCACCCGGTTGATGCCGCGCACCTCGTTGATGATGCGGTTGGAGATGCGGCCCAGGAGCTCCGGGGGCAGCGAGACCCAGTCGGCGGTCATGCCGTCCTGGCTGTCCACCGCTCTTACGGCCGCGACGTTCTCGTAGGTCCGCTCGTCGCCCATGACGCCCACGGTGCGGATGGGCAGGAGGACGGCGAAGGACTGCCAGATGCGTTCGTACAACCCGGCGTTGCGGATTTCCTCGACCACGATGGCGTCTGCGGCCCGCAGGATCCCGAGCCGCTCCTCGGTCACGTCGCCGAGGATGCGGATGGCGAGACCGGGCCCGGGAAACGGCTGGCGGTGGATCCACCGGTCCGGCAGTCCCAGCTCCCGCCCCAGGGCGCGGACTTCGTCCTTGAAGAGCTCTCGTAGCGGCTCCACCAGCTCGAACTTCATGTTCTTCGGAAGCCCGCCGACGTTGTGATGGCTCTTGATGAGCGCGGACGGGCCGGCATGGGGCACGGACTCGATGACATCGGGATAGAGGGTCCCCTGGCACAGGAAGGGGAAGTCGCCGAGCTTCCGGGTCTCCTCCTCGAACACCCGGATGAAGAGGTTGCCGATGCGTTTGCGCTTCTCCTCCGGGTCCTCCACGTCTTCCAGGACGTTGAGGAAGCGCCGGGAGGCGTCCACGCAGCGAAAGCCCGCGCCGAATCGTTCTCCCATGACCTGGGACACGGCCTTCGCCTCGCCCTGCCGCAGCAGCCCGTTGTCGACGAAGACACAGACGAGCCGGTCGCCGATAGCGCGGTGCACGAGGGTGGCGGCCACCGACGAGTCGACCCCGCCGCTCAGGCCGCACAGCACGCGGCCGTCGCCCACCTGCGTGCGAATCTTCTCCACCGCGGCGGTGGCGAAGTGCTCCATGTCCCAATCGGCCGCGCACCGGCAGATGCGGAACAGAAAGTTCTCCAGCATGGTTCGCCCGTGTTGGGTGTGGACCACCTCGGGATGAAACTGGAGGCCGTAGAAGCGCCGCCGGCTGTCGGCAAAGGCGGCGATGGGGGAGTTGCCGGTATGAGCGATCGCCGACCAGTGCTCCGGAAGCGACGTCATCCGGTCGGCGTGGCTCATCCACACGCTCTGGCCGGCGCCCGGGTCGAGGCCGGCGAAGAGGTCGGTGGCGTCATCGACGTAGAGGTCGGCGAGACCGTATTCGCGCTCGGAGGCCTCGGCCACGCCGCCCCCCATGGCCTGGTTGATGATGCCCATGCCGTAGCAGATGCCCAGAAAGGGTACGGGCAGCCGGAACAACTCCGGGTTCACCGCGGGTGCGCCGCTGTCATAGACGCTGGCGGGCCCCCCGGACAGGATGACGCCCGCGGGCTCGAGCCGCGCCAGCCGTTCCACGGGGGTATCGAAGGGGTGTATCTCGCAGTAGACGCGCGCTTCGCGTACACGGCGCGCAATGAGCTGGGTGTACTGCGATCCGAAGTCCAGAATGACGATCATTCTCTTCGATAGTTGGGCGCTTCGTTGGTGATGAAGACGTCGTGAACGTGGCCTTCGGTCAGGCCGGCCGCGGTGACCTGCATGAACCGGGCCCTGGTCTGCAGCTCCTCGATGTTGCCGCAGCCGACGTAGCCCATGCCGGCGCGGACCCCGCCGATGAGCTGATAGACGTTGGCCGCCAGAGTGCCGCGGTAAGGGACCTGGCCTTCGACCCCTTCCGGGACCAGTTTTACCTCGTCCTCGACGTCGTCCTGGGCGTAGCGGTCCCTGCTGCCGTCCCGCATGGCGCCGATGGAGCCCATGCCGCGGTAGACCTTGTAGGTTCGGCCCTGGTAGAGCACCGTTTCTCCGGGGCTTTCCTCGCAGCCGCCGAACAGCGTGCCGATCATCACGGCGCTGGCGCCGGCCGCCAGCGCCTTGGTGATGTCGCCGGAATACTTGATCCCGCCGTCGGACACCAGCGGAACGCCGGTGCGGGCACCCACCCGGGCGCAGTCGGCAACGGCGCTGAGCTGGGGTACGCCCACCCCCGACACCACCCGGGTGGTGCAGATGGAGCCCGGTCCGACGCCGACCTTGACGCCGTTGGCCCCGGCGTCGATCAGCGCCTGGGTTCCCTGGGCCGTGGCCACGTTGCCGGCGATGAGTTCCAGGTCCGGATAGCCGCTACGGATTTGTGCCACCGTCTCCAGCACCTTGCTGGCGTGTCCGTGGGCCGTGTCCACCGCGATCACGTCGACGCCGGACCGTACCAGGGCGTCCACGCGTTCCTCCCGGTCCGGCCCCACGCCCACCGCGGCGCCCACCCGCAGGTGTCCCCGGTCGTCCTTGCAGGCGAGCGGGTGACGGGTCTTCTTCTCGATGTCCTTGACCGTGATGAGGCCCTTCAGCCGGTAGTGCTCGTCCACCACCAGCAATTTTTCGATGCGGTGCCGGTGCAGGATCTGCTGGGCCTCGTCGAGGTCGACGCCGTCCGGCACCGTGACCAGGTTCTCCTTGGTCATCAGCTCGTCGACACAACGGTCCGGGTTCTTCTCGAAGCGGAGGTCACGGTGGGTCAGGATCCCCACCAGGCGGCCCTTCTGCGTCACCGGGAGGCCTGAAATGCAGTGCTGGTCCATCAGCTCCCGGGCCTCGGCGATCTTCTGGTGGGGGCTTACCGTGACCGGATCCGAGATCATGCCGCTCTCGAATTTCTTGACCTTTTCCACCTCCTTGCCCTGCGCCTGCACGGACATGTTGCGGTGGATGAACCCCAAGCCGCCTTCCTGGGCCATGGCGATGGCCGTTCGGGCCTCGGTGACCGTATCCATGGCGGCGCTCAGCAGGGGGATGTTGAGCCGGATGTGCTCCGTCAACCGGGTGGAAACGTCCGTGTCGCGCGGCAGGATCGACGATTCCGCCGGGACCAACAACACGTCATCGAACGTGAGTCCAATGGGCAAGATCTCCTGATCGAGCATCCTTCACCTCGAAGCGGTTGGTACAAAAAAACCCAGACGTCCGCCTGGGCTTTCCTGGTCTTTCCGCGTCATCATGGGGTCCATGGCATCTCCTAGCAAGATTCAATTGAGCTGGCAAGTTCCGGTTTCCCGCCGATCCGGGTCCGTGCGCGGACCGCGCTCGATTCACCCATGATTTCGTATCATTGCATCATTCGGGTCAGGGGCAGCTAAAGTCCCGGAGCAAAATGCCGACAGATATCCAGGCATGCTTGCGAGGATCTACGGCGCGTCGCTTCACGGCATCGACGCCCTCAAGGTGGCTGTGGAGGTCGATATCGCGTCGGGCCTCCCGGAGCTGGCCATGGTGGGTTTGCCCGAGGGCGCCGTACGCGAGAGCAAGGTGCGCGTACGCGCAGCGCTGAGGAACTGCGGCTACCCGTTCCCGCCGCAGAGGATCACCATCAATCTGGCGCCCGCCGACGTCAAGAAGGAAGGGTCCGGCTACGACCTGCCCATGGCCATGGGCATCGTCGCGGCTCAAGGGGCCGTGCAGCCGTCCCGCCTCGCCGACTACCTGTTGTTGGGCGAGCTTTCTCTGGACGGCGCGGTGAAGCCCGTTCGCGGCGCATTGCCCATCGCGGCCGCGGTGCGGGACCAGGGCTTGAAGGGCCTGATCCTGCCCCTTGCCAACAGCGCCGAAGCCGCGGTGATCCAGGACATCGACGTCTTCGGCGTGGAGAGTCTTGCCGAGGTCGTGGAGTTTCTCAACGGAGAACGGGAAATCGACCCCACCCGGGTCGACCTGGGCCGCCTGTTTCGCCAACACGCCGTCCATGATGCCGACTTCAGCGACGTTCGCGGACAGCCCCACGTCAAGCGGGCGCTGGAGGTGGCGGCCGCGGGTGGCCACAACGTCCTGATGATGGGGCCTCCGGGCTCCGGAAAGACCATGCTGGCCAAGCGGCTTCCCACCGTCCTGCCGGATCTCACTTTGGCGGAGGCCCTCGAGACCACCAAGATCCACAGTGTGACAGGGGTGCTGGACGGTCGGGCGCTGGTGGCGGTTCGGCCGTTCCGGGCGCCGCATCACACCATCTCCGATGCCGGGCTGGTAGGCGGCGGCGCGGTGCCGAAGCCCGGGGAGGTCTCGCTGGCCCACAACGGCGTGCTCTTCCTCGACGAGGCGCCGGAGTTCCGCCGCAACGTCCTGGAGGTCCTGCGCCAGCCCCTGGAGGACGGCCGTATCACGGTCGTCCGGGCGGCCGGCTCCATCGACTATCCGGCCGCATTCATGCTGGTGGCGGCCATGAATCCCTGCCCCTGCGGTTTCTACTCGGACCCGGAAAAGGAATGCCGCTGCACCCCGATGCAGATAACCCGGTACCGTTCCCGGTTGTCCGGACCGCTGCTCGACCGCATCGACATCCAGGTGGAAGTGCCGGCGGTGGAGTACCGGGCGCTGGTGTCCCGGGCGCCGGGCGAGCCCTCCGATACCATTCGCGAACGGGTCAACCAGGCGCGGAGGGTGCAGGTGGAGCGCTTCGAGCGGACCGGAATCCACGCCAACGCGCGCATGAGCGCTCGCGACGTCCGGCGCTACTGCCTGGTGGAGGCGGCGGGCGAGCAGCTTCTGGAGACCGCCATCAAGAGGCTCGGGTTGAGCGCCCGCGCCTACGTGCGGATCCTGAAGGTCAGCCGCACCATCGCCGACCTCGCGGGCGCCGAAGAGATCCGGCCGCCGCACATCGCCGAAGCCATCCAGTACCGCAGCCTGGACCGGCAGCCGTTCTGAAGGTGGCTGCCGTCGGCCGTCAGGCGGCCGGGCCTGCGATCTCCGACACTTACCGCACGCCGTGCCGGTCCATGGCCTTCAGGAGTTCCTGCTGCATCTTTCTGGCGATGGTCGGGCCCCGGGTGGGGAAAGGCGCTGTGGACCTGCACCGGCGGGCAGCCGCTTCGCCGTTTGCGCCGCGCCTTCAGCCTGCTTGATCCAGCGCTTCTTGGGGGAGCGCGGTTTGGGACCCGACGATGGCAGGCTGTCGCGTGGCGTCCGGGCCGAAGTCAATCCTGCAACCGGCGAGATCGCCGCCTAGTTGGACTTTGCCGCTGTTGACCAGGTGGATGACGACGGCCTTCAGTTCGTTAGGGGTCCTGGCATACTCGCCTACCGCGTTGATGACATCGAGAAGCGTGAGTGATTGCATCGTTGGTTCCTCGCTCGAAGGGAATTTTCTTGATGTCCTGCTGACGCAAACACCGTGCCATCAGAGGCGCCACGCCAAGGCGTTGAAATGACGCGATTTTCAGGAACCTCCAGAAGTTGCGTTCGACGGGATCGTCGATCCGTGACGTTCTCGTCGACGGTTTCGTGTCGTCTGATGAGGCGAGCGCGTCGTACTCGGAGGAACGCGGATGTGAAAACCCCTCGGGGGCCGGTTACGGCACGATCCCGAGGGGATTAGCTGGTGTGTCAGCGGAACAACCCGAATTTACTACGGATTGGCCCTGGTTGTCAATAGGGCCGAGCGCCCCTGCAGCGCCTCTACCTGCGCGCTTTTATCTCTTCGATCAACTGCGGGATGACCTTGAAGACGTCGCCCACAATACCGAGGTCGCACATCTGGAAGATGGGGGCGTCGGCATCCTTGTTGACCGCGACGATCAGCTTGGAATCCTTCATGCCGGCCAGATGCTGCACGGCACCGGAGAGGCCGCAGGCGATGTAGAGTTCGGGCTTGACGGTTTTGCCGGTCTGACCGATCTGCAGGGAGTAGGGCACCCAACCGGAGTCCACCACGGCGCGGGTGGCGCCCACGGCACCGCCCAGCAGGTCTGCCAATTCCCGCAGCATGTCGAAGTTCTCGGCTCCGGCCAGGCCGCGTCCGCCGGACACGATGACGTTGGCGCCGTCCAACTGCGGTCCCTCGGCCTTGGCGGTGACCTTTTCCTTCAGCCGGACCTTGCAAAGCCCGGCGTCGTCCGGAGCCGCGATTTCCTCCACCACCGGGGTCTTGGGATTGGACGCGGGCTCGAACGCCTTGGGCCTCACCAACAGGATCTTGACGTCGTCGTGCACCAGCGTGGACGTGTTCCAGTAGCTGGCTCCCAGGGCGGGGATCTTGGCCTCGACGGTGCCGCCCGTCAGGGTGAAGTCCGCCACGTCCGTGATGGCGCCGCAGTCGAGGCTGGCGCTTATGGCCGCGGCCACGTCGCGGCCGCCATAGCTCGACGCAAACAGGACCGCCGCCGGCTTGTGCTCCCGAATGAGGGATTCGACCACCGCCACCGCCGGCAGCGTCAGGTAGTCGCGAAAGACCGGGTCCGTCGACCGATAGACCTTGCTCGCGCCGTGCTCGCCCAGCAAGTCCACGGCGTTGTCGGGCGCCGGACCGAGGAGGATCACCTCGGCGGTCGCCACCTGGGCGGCTCTGGTCACCATCTCCAGCGTGGTGGAGGTGACGGCGTCATCCACCACCTCTCCATAGACCCAAACGATATCAGACATCTACAGGACCTTGACCTCGGCCAGGAAATCGGCGATCCGCTTGCCCCCTTCGCCGTCGTCTTCCACCACGTCCCCGGCTTGTCGTTGCGCCGGCCTGTCGATCTCCAGCACCTTCTCACGGGCTCCCGACTCGCCCACCTCGTCCGGCGTGAGGCCGAGGTCCTCGACGGAGTACTGCAGGATTTCCTTTCTCTTGGCCGACATGATGCCCTTGAGTTGCGGGTAGCGCGGTTCGTTGATCCCGCTGGTGACCGTCACCAGCGCCGGGAGGCCGGCCTCCACCACGTCGTAGCCGGTTTCACTCTGGCGCTTGATGGTGAGGGTCGATCCCTCCACGGCCATCTCGTTGGCGAAGGTGACCGGCGGAACACCCAGCAGCCGCGCGATCTGGCCCGGCACGATGCCGGAATAGCTGTCGCTGCTCTCGGTGCCGCAGATGATGAGGTCGAAGGGTTTCTTCCGGATGGCCGCGGCCAGGGCCTTGGCGGTTGCCAGGGCGTCCGATCCGGCGAGCGCCTCGTCGAAGATGTGCACCGCGGAGGTGGCGCCCATGGCCAGCGCCGTCCGTATGCCGATGGTGATCTCGTTGAACCCCATGGTCATCAGGGTGACGGTGCCGCCCACCTGCTCTATCAGCCGCAACGCCTCTTCCACGGCGCCGGCCGCAGCCGGGTCCAACTCGTGGGCGACGCCCTTGCGGATCATCCGCCTGGTGGCGGGGTCGATCTCGATGGTCACGGTGCTGGCAGGGATGATCTTGCCGCAGACCACGATGTCCAAGGTTCGAACCTCCGGTAAGGGTAGTGGAAGCCGGCCTGAGCCGGGCTATGACGTGGGCTCGAAAGCGATGGCGGGAGGACACAGGGGTTCCGGTGCGGTCATTCCACCCACTCGGATACCTTTCCCTCCATTACCATGTCCAGCACTTCCTGGCAGTCCTGAAGGGCCTGGTCCACGATTTTCTCGTCCTTGATGTTGGGTATCGCCCGGTTGACGGCCCCGTGGACCGCGGTGATGCATTCCTTCAGGTGCTCGTCGAGTTCCGCCGTATGGGGTGCCTGTGCCATTTCCATTTCCGCCTCAGGTATAGAGCCGCCCCTCGTTGGGATCGGGGATCTCGAGGCCCATGTCCGCAATCAGGGCGTTGACCTCTTCCGTGTACTGTTGCCGTTGCTGGGCGTTGGTGCGCCGCTTGAGACCCCAGTAGCGGTAGCGCTCGGAGCGTCTGGATTCCGACTTGCCGAACATGTCCAGGCCCTTGACGTACCAGTAGTTCACCGCCTTCTGGATGCGTTCCCTGGACTCGTCTCCGCCTTCGGCCAGCTCCCGGGATACGTTCGTGCCGAAGGAGATGTGGGCCGATTCTTCCTGCACCATGGTGGAGAGGATGTCGGAGAGCGGCACGTAGCTGCAGTCCTCGAATTCCTCGAGCTGGTAGCGTCCTACCCGGTCGATCAGGAAGCCGAAGACGGCGAAGTCTTCCCATGTGGTGATCTTGCCGCGGAAGGCCTCCACGTAACGTTTCTGGTTCGGCCAGCTCAGCACGTATGACACGTCCTCGCCAATGTCTCCGGCCAGCTTGGCCATCTTGCGGTAGTGGTCTACCTCTTCGGCCGCGGTGCGGGCCACAACCAGCCGGTACAGCTTGGTGGGCGCGTGGGGAAGTATCTCGTCCAGGTAGAGATGCGGTCCGCCGATCTCGCAGTCGCACTGGATTGCAAGGACCCGCTTCAGCAGATCCTGATACTCCGGATCCGTCTTCTCGAAGTCTTTGAGCTCGACCTTATCGGTGAACATGGAGTTTCTCCTCCGTAACGTTTCAATTAAAATTGGGTAACAGAAGCCGTGGTCGAACGCAAGCCGGGCGGGACAGGCTCTTTACTCGGCGATGTCCGCACCCTAAACTGACCCGCGCAACCCGTAGGAGGGGGGGAATAGAACCGGCATGTCGGAGAGCGTCCACAGCAGTGTTACGGTGCCGAAGAACTCCGGGCGCGCCTTTACCGTGAGGAAGGGCCGGTGCATCCGGGTGGCGGGGAAATCGGTGGTGGATTTCGTCGCCTTCAACCTTCACGATCTCACCGAGCGCTTCGATCAGGCCAGGACCAAGACCAACCAGGCCAGGATCTTCATCAGCACCGGGGACCGGCTCCTGTCGAAGCTCAACAATCCGTTGCTCACCATTGTGGCGGACACGTTCTCCGAAGGGCGCCATGACCTCCAGAAGGGCATGTGCAGCCGTAAACGCTTCGAGCTGGTGGCCGCGGGACTCGCCCAGCGGAACTTCATCGAGGGGGTGGACCCCAATCCCAGGAAGCCGGAGGACATTCCGACCCACGGGTGCTACGAGAACCTTTCCGAGGCCGTCCGCCCGTGGGACATTGCCCCGGTGGACATCCCGAGCCCGTTCAACATCTTTCAGACCATGCGCATCGACCCGGACACGGGCGCCATGTTCGACACCTTCGTGCGGCCAAAGGAAGAGGCCCACGTGGACTTTCGCGCCGAGATGGACTGTCTGGTGGCCCTCAGCGCCTGTCCGGAGTCCGGCCGGGGACAGGCGGTCCGGGTGGAGATCTTCGAGCCGGAGGACCCATGACCATGGATGCCCGGGAAGCCTTTCGCATTGCCGGCGAGCACGTCGTGGATTCAGAGCTGGACGCGCTGTTCAGCGAGTTGCTGCGCGTTCCTTCGGTCCATACGGACCTCATGGAATCGGACCCGGCGCTCGTGGCCTTCGTGGCCGACGTGGTGAAGCCGCGCCTCGAAGCGCTCACCGGGGTCGCGCCGCGGACGGACGGCATGGGCAACCTTCTCTGGCAATGCGGCGGAGCGGCGTCGGAGCCGGCGGAAGGGCTGCTGTTCATGGGCTACGCCATGACGTATCCTGCCGGCTCGATGCCGGAGCCGTTCTCGGGCAACCTCGTGCCCGGAGAGCCCCATGGACTTCAGGGGCCTTGCGTGTGGGGCCGGGGAGGCTGCGAGCAGAAGGCGGCCCTCGCGGCCATGCTGACGGCCGCAGCCGCGGTGCGCCGGTCGGGACAGGATCTGGCGCGGCCGCTGTTGCTGGCGGTGAGCGTGGCCGGGGAGACCGGACGGCACGATGCCGCCCGGTACATGGTCGAGGAAGGCGGTCTTGCGGCCCGGCACGGCATCGTCGGTCTCGGCACCACCAACCGGGTCTGTCTGGGCAACAAGGGAAGGATCGACGTGGAGGTGGTGGTGCGAGGGAAGGCGAGCCACAGCAGCACGCCGTGGGCCGGGGTCAATGCGGTGGACGGCGCCCGCGCGGTGCTGGAGCGCCTGGACGGTCTGGTGGACGGGATTGCTCACCCGGAGCTGGGCGAGGCGAGCTTGGTGGCCACCCACATCGAGAGCGGACCCGACATCCTGCACACCATTCAGGATCATTGCCGGCTGACGCTGGACCGGCGGCTCATGCCGGGCGAGGATCCGGGGGAGGCACTGGCCGCGATTTCACGGGCATTGGCCGGCATGAACCCGTGGCGGGTGGTGGTGACCCGGGGCAACTTCATGTATCCCGCGGACGTGCCGGAAAGCAGCGAGGTGGCCGTGGCGCTCGGGGCGGCGCGCGAGACCGCGGGGGAGGCCGGGCCGCCGATCTGGTTCCCGGCGGCGCTGGACGCGGGCTATCTGAACGAGAAAGGCATCGAGACCGTCATGTTCGGACCCGGCGACCTCGCCTTCGCCCACACCGACGCCGAGGTAGTGCCGCTGGCGCAGGTGCGCCGGGCGGCCAGGATCTATGCCGCTGCCGCGCTCCGGATGCTGACCTGAGCCGTGCCGGCGACGGGACGCTGACAGGGTCTTGCAAACGGAAAGGGGAAGGGCCCTCCGATGAAAAAGGGAGCCCTCCGATGCCTCGCGGCGCCGGAGGGCTCCCTTCGTTCGTGCGTAAGCCCTGTCGAATTCTCGCTCCGGCCTACTTCTTCATCCACCCCTTGTTGTTATACCAGGCCAGCGCCTTGTTGTAGAACTCCGGGAACATGATCTGGTCCATCGGCGGGATCTTCGTATCCTTCGCGATGGACTTGGTCCAGAAAGCCGACTCAACGTATGCATCTATACCCGCCGCGGTCGCCTGACAACGATCGGGGATGGCTTTCGCTTCCATGACTTCGATTTCGTACATCTTCTTGGCGATGTGCGGTTTGTTGCGCATCACGTTCTGGTAGACGTTCAGCACTTCTTCGGCGTTCTTGGGGTCGTTGACGTAGGCGCATCCGCGAATGAGCGTGCCGAACAGGGCGGTGGCCTTTTCGGGGTTCTCCTTGATGAAGTTCTTGTTCATGGCGAGCTGCAAGAACGCGTATTCCTTGACGAACTGGCTTGCGGCGCCGAGAACCGTCAAGTTCGCCTCCCGTGCCAACAGCATTTTGCCAAAGGTGAGAGAGCCCACGTCGATCTTGCCGGCCTTGACTCCGGCCAACCGCGCGGACGAACCGCCGACCTTGACCAGACGCACATCCTTCTCCGGGATACCCGCGTTCTGCAGCAGCTTGAGGGAGACGTAGACGTTGCCGGACGTGGGAGAACTGATGCCCACTTTTACCGGCCGCGGCAGGTCCTTGTAGGACTTGACGTGCTTCCCGCCCACGAGCCAGTAGGGCAGGGTGTTCATCTCGGTGCCGACGATGCGGATGTTGCTGCCCGGTCGAATGGCCAGCGCGATGTTGTCATCCGACCCGAAGAAGGGGAGTTGACCCCGCTCCAGCGCGAGTACCGCGGCGTTCTCACCGCCCGATACCGAGTAGACCCTGGCGTCGTAGCCGATGTCCTTGAAAAACCCCTTGTGGATGGCCACCTGCTCCACCAACGCGGTGGTCGAGTTGGTCTGCGCAACCGGGATGCGAAGCTTCTCCTGCGCCAGCGCCTGCCCGCTCCAGAGCAGGCTTGCTCCCAGAAAGACTGTGGCGATTCCCTTTGCAATGCTCTTGGCCCTCATGTGTTTCCTCCTGAAGGGACCCTTCCGATGTCCTGTGGGGCATCAGACGGATCCCTCTCTTTGCTCCAGCCCCTTATGCCGTGAGTTTACCTTGCTACCTTACTTCTTCATCCACCCCTTGTTGTTATACCAAGCCAGGGCCCTGTTATAGAACTCGGGGAACATGATGTCTTTTGCCGGCGGAATCTTGGTGTCCGCGGCGATGGACTTGCTCCAGACGGCCGACTCGATGAAGGCCTTGATGCCAGCCTCCGTGGCTTGGCAGCGGTCGGGGATGGACCCTTGGGCCACCTCGATCTCGTACATCTCCTTGGCGATGTCCGCGGGGTTGCGCATGACCTTCTCGATGACGTGCAGCACTTCTTCCCGGTTCTTGGGGTCGTTCACGTAGGCGCACCCGCGGATAAGGGTGCCGAACATGGCCGCGGCCTTGTCCGGTTGGTCCTTGATGTAGTTCTTGTTCATGGCAACCTGAAGGAACGCGTATTCCTTGACGAACTGGTTCGCCGCGCCAAGGATCTGCAAGTTCGCTTTCCTGGCCCGCAGCATCATGCCGAAAGTCAGCGAGCCCACGTCGATCTTGCCGCCCTTGACGCCCGCCAACCGAGCCGACGATCCGCCGACCTTGATCAGGCGGGTGTCCTTCGTCGGGATGCCGGCCGCCTCGAGCAGCTTGAGGGAAACGTAGACGTTACCCGAGGTGGGAGAGCTGATCCCGACCTTCACCGGCCGCGGCAGGTCTTTGTAGGACTTCACGTGTTTCCCGGCCACGAGCCAGTACGGCAACACGTTCATCTCGCTGCCGATGACCCGGATGTTGCTGCCGGCGCGAATGGCCAGGGGGATATTGTCGTCCGAGCCGAAGAAGGGGAGCTGGCCCCGTTCCAGGGCGAGGACGGCGGCGTTCTCACCACCCGATACCGAGTAGACCCTGGCGTTGTAGCCGATATCCTTGAAGAAGCCTTTGTGGATGGCCACCTGCTCCACCAGAGCGGTGGTGGTGCTGGTCATCGCAACCGGGATTCGGAGATCTTCCTGCGCGAGCGCCTGTCCGCTCCAGAGCAGGCCGGCTCCCAGAAAGGCTGCGGCGATTCCTTTTGCAATGCGCTTACGTTTCATGCGTAGTCCTCCTTCGTTACTTTTTCATCCAGTTCTTGTTGTCGTACCGAGCCAGGGCTCTAACCGCTTGCCACCAGAAAGGCTGCGACGGTTTCTCTTGCGACAAGTTCATATTTCATTGGCTTCCCTCCTTGTAAGTGAGATTCAGCCCGGAATTTCGCTTTTCTGTCGTTCCACAGGGTGTGGTCATGCTTCGAGACCCCTCGATCAACCCTCCCTTACTCCTCCATGGCCTTGCGAGCCTCGTCAGCCAGCAGTTCCCATATGTCGTGCTTGATCTGCAGGAACTCGGGCTCTTCCTTGACTCGTAGCGTGCGGGGGGTGGGAAAGGGTACCTTGATCTCCTTCATGATCGTACCCGGCCTGAAGCTGAAACAGAAAACGACGTCGGAAAGAAACACGGCTTCCTCGATGTCGTGGGTGACGAACACGACGATCTTGCCCGAGTTCTTCCAGTCGATCATCCGCTGGAGCTCTTCCTGCATGAGAAGCCGCGTCTGAGCGTCCAGGGAGGCGAACGGCTCGTCCATGAGCAGGATTTCCGGGTCCACCGCCAGCGCCCGGGCAAGGTTCACCCGCTGCTGCATGCCGCCGGAGAGCTCGTGGGGGTAGTGGCTCTCAAAGCCCCGCAGCCCGACGATCTGCGTATACTTGTCGCAGATCTCGCGCCTTTCGCTGGCGGACATGCTGCGGTCGTTCTCGATGCCGAACTGGATGTTGTCGGTAACGTTCCGCCAAGGCAGCAGTAGCGCCTGCTGGAACACCACGGCCTTGTTGGGCGTCGGACCGGTCACTTCCTCTCCGTCCAGCAGGATTCGGCCCCTGGTAGGGGGCAGCAGCCCGTGGATCATGTGCAGCAACGTGGTCTTGCCGCAGCCGCTGGGTCCCACGAACGAATAGAATGTCCCCGGACGGAGATCCATGTCGACGCCGCCCACGGCATGGACGGTTTCCCCGGTGGGTTTCATGAAGGTCTTGTGTATCTGTTCTACCTGAATCGATGATGACACGAACTACTCCTGTAATGTGGAATCACGCCACGGCGCCATCCTTCGCTCAATGATCAGGATGACCTGGTTGAGCACCACGCCGGTGCCGGCGAGCATGGCCGCGCACGACATCATGAGGGGCATGTTGAAGGTATCCAGTCCCTTGAACAGTTGATAGCCGAGTCCCGCATACGCGCCGAAATACTCTCCCACGACAACTCCCACGATTCCGCGGGAGATGCCGAGGCGCAACCCCGTAACGATGTAGGGGAGTGAACCCGGAATGAGGATCTTGTAGAGAACCTGGGTTTTGGGAATGCAGAACGAGCTGGCCAGGGTCTGGAACTCCTTGCCGACGCTCAGAACCCCGGTGTAGGTGTTGAGGACGATAGGGACCACCGCGGTGATGAGGACGATAAAGATCTTGGCCGTGAGGTCCACGCCGAACCAGATGATGATGAGCGGGGCCAGGGCCACGGACGGTGTGGCATAGACCGCGCTGAGCCAGGGATCGAAGAATTCGCGGAATACCCGGCTGATCCCGAAGATCATACCGAAGGCGATGCCCGCGAACGCGGCCACGCCGAATCCCCAGAAGAACTCGATTCCGCTGATGCGTAGATCGTCAAGGATCTCGCCGCTGGCGAAGAGCCCGTAGGTGTAGGTAACGACCCGCCACGGGCCCACGAAGAACAGCTCGCTGTTGACCTGCCAGTTGGCGAACGACCAGAACACCGTCACGATGGCGATGCCGAGGACGGCGTTTATCCATTTTCGCTGCTGCTGATAGATGTTTGACAAGGCTTCCATGGGGTTCTCTCGACTCAGACCAAAGTCTTTCTGTAAGGCGTGGCCCAGCGCTCAATGCCCTTCAGGACCTCGTTTCCCGCGATGCCCATGATGGTCAAGAGCGAGATGCCCACCATCATCTCCGCCACGTGGAACGTCTGCGTCGCGTGGTCGATCATGTAGCCGATACCGGCTTCGGCCCCGAACAACTCCGCCACCATGATGGTGACCACCGACCGCGAGTAGCCCAGCCTCAGTCCCGCGATCAGGAACGGCAGCGACCCCGGTATGATGATCTTGGTCAGCATGGACCAGAAGGAGATGTTGAAGGCACGTCCCAGCATGCGGAACTCGCCCTGAACGTTCTTGATGCCGGCCTGGGTGTTGATGATCACGGGAAACACCGAGGCCAGGGTGATGACGCCGACCTTGGAGGCGATGCCGAGGCCCAGCCAGATGATGAACAGCGGTGCCGCCACCGAACGCGGTGTGGCGTAGAGGCCCACCAGGATGGGGGAGAACATCTCGTCCAGGGTCTTGCTGAAGGCCACTGCCGCGCCGATGACGACCCCCAGGATCATGGCGAGACCGAAGCCATAGATCAGCTCGGTGCCGCTGTAGTTGATGTTCTCCCAGAACCGCGGCTCATAGATCAGCACGGTGAATTCGATCGCCACTGCCACCGGGCCGGTGAAGAAGTCGGGATCGTCGAAGATGAAGTCGATGAACTCCCACGTCACCAGGGCCAGGATCACGGAAAGGAAGAAGTTGATGCCGATGCGGTGGCGGTTGTAGACACCCTTCACGGATGCGGCAAGAGAAGGGTCGGGGGTGTCTTCGAGAGGTATTGGTCGTGTTTTACTCATGGGTTCCGATGGACGCAGAAATGGCTACAAAAGCGATTAAACCCTGCCTCATACGAGTATTGGCGCACCTTGTCAAGCGGTTTTGACCATCTGTCGTCAGACCTTGATGACTTCGTCTACCCTGTCGATTTCCGCAAGTCTCACCCGCACGTCTCCGCCCTTGGCCATCTCGATTTTCTTGCCGACGAAGTTGGCCTCGATGGGCAGTTCCCGTCCGCCGCGGTCCACCAGCACGGCGAGAAAAATGGCCCTGGGCCGCCCCAATGCCATGAGGTGATCTACGGCGGCGCGCACCGTGCGGCCCGTATGCAGCACGTCATCGAACAGGATCACGGTCTTGTCGGTTACTTCGAAGGATATGTGTGTGGCGTCGATGCGCCCCTTCGGCAGCAGCGTGTTCAGGTCGTCGCGATAGAGCGTGGCGTCGAGCTCGCCCACGGGAACCGGCAAGTGGTGCTTTTCCTTCAGAACTGCGGCCACCCGCCGGGCCAGGATCGGGCCGCGGGTCCGTATGCCGATGAAGGCCAGCGAACCGGTGCCGGCGTACTCCTCGGAAATTCGCGCGGCAAAACCCGCGAGGGTTCTCTTAAGCTGTGTTTCGCTGAGCACCTGTGAACTCTTGGTTGCCTTAGATTTCTGCATGGGCGGCTCGAATCAGGGTCTCGACCAGAAGCTGAGTCCCGAGGCAGATGTCCTCGGGATCGGTCCACTCCGTGGGGTTGTGGCTGACGCCGTTGACGCTGGGAATGAAGATCATGCCGGTGGGGGTGATCTTGGCCATCTGCATGGCGTCGTGGCCGGCCCCCGACGGCATGACCTCGAAGGGGACGGCTCGTTCCTCGCAGGTGGTGCGGATGAGGGAGATCAGTCGCGGATGCAAGGCCACGGGCTCCTCCTCCCGGATGGTCAGGAGCTCGACTTTCATGCCTCGCTCCCGGGCGATCTGCCGAGCCCGCTGCTTGATCCGTCCGGCCACCTTGCGTTTGGATGAGGCGGTGATGCTGCGCACGTCCACCTGCAACTCCGCCCGCCCCGGGATCGCGTTGATGACGCCCGGCTCGACCTTGATCGCCCCCACCGTGCCCACCACCCGGCCCTTGTCCGCGGAGGCGTACTCCCGGCAGACTTCGTCGATGTAGGTGATCAGGTATCCCGCGGCCACCAGCGCGTCCTTCCGCATTTCCATGGGGGTGGTGCCGCTGTGGTCCGCCTGTCCCCGGAAGACGACCCTGAACCGGCTCGGGGCGGCGATGGCGGTCACGACGCCGATCTTCTTCTTCTTGAATTCGAGCACGGGACCCTGCTCGATGTGTAGCTCGAAGTAGGCCTTGATGGTCTTCGGGTCGCGTTTCAGGGAAGCCAGGTTCTCCCGGTAGATGCCGAAGCTCGAAAGCACGTCTTCCAGCCGCGTGCCGCCGGCGTCCACCGCGTTGGCGAAGTCATCCATGGTGACGTCGCCCGCCAGCAGGCTGCTGCCCAGGGTGGCAAACCCGAAACGGCTGGATTCCTCTCCCACGAAGCAGACGCTCTCCAGCGGAACCGGCAGCCGCAGGCCGCTTTCCTTGATGGTCCGCACCGCTTCGAGGGCGCCGATGACCCCCACCGGGCCGTCGTAACGGCCTCCCTGGACGACGGAATCGAGGTGGGAGCCGGCCAGCACCGCGGGCGCGTCCCGCCCCGCCGGCAGCCGTCCGAAGACGTTGCCGGCGGCATCCACGCGCACGTCGAGGCCGGCCAGGTTCATCAGGTGGACCAGCAACTGGCGGGATCGCAGCTCGTGGACGGAGAAGACCAGCCGCGTGACCGAGCCGCCCTCGCCCAGTCCGATGCGCGAGACCGCGTTGAGGTCGTGTAACAGCCTGTCTTTATTGATCTCGGGGATTTCCATCCAACGACTCGACGGGTCCGGAAAGGTGTGCATGGTAGCAAAGAAGAGCGGCTGGAAACAACGGCTGGCAAACGAACATCCGTCGTGTTAAGAAGCCCCACGAGCCGGGCGCCGGACGCGCCAGGGCCGCCCATGTCTGCCCATGGTGCCGCCATTCGACCTTGAGGAACCACATCCATGTCGGAGACCGGAAAGAGAATCGCCCAGTTGCTGCTGAGCACGCAATCCATCCAGGTATACCGTGACAGGCCTTTCGTGTTCGTGTCGGGCCGGGTCTCGCCGGTCTACATCGATTGCAGGCGGTTGCTTTCCTTCCCGGAGGCCCGGGACGAGATCCTCGAGGCCCTGGCCCAGATCGCGCGCCGTGACATCGGGCTCGACAACATGGACGTGGTGGCCGGCGGCGAGACCGCGGGCATTCCCTATGCCGCCTTCGTGTCCCACTACCTGCGGAAGCCCATGATCTACATCCGCAAGAATCCCAAAGGCTACGGGCAGACCAATCAGATCGAAGGGGTTCTCGATGAGGGGCAGCGGGTCACGCTGGTGGAAGACCTCGTGACCGACGGCTTCAGCAAGCTGCGCTTCAACATCGGCGTCCGCGCGCAGAAGGCCCGGATCACCCACTGTCTCTGTGTCTTCGAGTACAGTTCCGACCAATTGGACCTGCACGAGGGCAAGAAGAACCTCGCAGACCACGAGATCAGCCTCCATACCCTGTCCAACTGGGACGATGTCCTGAGCGCCGGAGAAGAGACCGAGTTCTTCTCCGAAGAGTCCAGGAATCAAATCCTCGACTTCCTCAACGACCCCGCCAACTGGGGCCGCCGCATGGGATTCGAGTAGCGGACCCCCTGTCGGGAACGCCCGGACCCGTCATTCCGGCGAAAGCCGGAATCAGGCGGGGGCGTGGGGGGCCTCCGCCAGTCCCGTCAGTCCTCTTCGTAGATCTCCACGTCCACCGGCTTGCCGCCCACCGGCATGTCCGGGCACGCGCTGAAGGCCGCCAGCAGGTCCCGTTCCGCTTTCATATCGACGTGAGTCGGCGCCTTGGGCCGGACGGCCGTGTGCTGCATGAGACCGGTCTTGCCGTCGATGATCATGTGTTGGAAGATGTTGAACGGGCTCGGGATGTCCTCCGGGGCGATGTCGTAGGGCGCCAGCGCCCTGGACAGGTTCTCCCAGCAGCCGTGATCGGGAATCTCGTCGTCCCGGTAGTCCCGGTGGTAGTACTCCCGCAGCCGCCCTTCCTCCCTGGCCAACTGGAACCGGCGTCCGCTGCACATGCCTTTCTGCAGGTCGTGGGTCCCTTCCTCGAAGGTGTCCGCCACGATGGTCATGAAATGCCGGTTGTCCCGGGACATCAACTTGTCGCCGGTGCTGAGGAAGATCTTCCCGTTGTAGACCTTGCTGCGGGCCTGATCGAACCGTTCCCGCAGGTTGTGCCGGTCCAGCACCAGGAAGTCCACCGTGGACATCGCGATGATGCGAATGATCTGACCCTTCTTGAGATCTCCCGACCAGCCGCTGTTGGCGGGTACGTGCTCGCGGAATACTTGCTTCATGACGTTCCTCCTTCGTAGCCGAAATGTGGCCCGGCGGGCGCGAATTTTCAACACCGTCACCGGATGGCCGTGATGAGCACGGCGCCCAGCACGATCAACCCGGCGGCCACCACCCGCCGTGTGGTGATGACCTCCACCTCGCGCAGGAACAGGGCGGAAAGCACGAGGCTGTAGAGCGGGCTGAGACTTGCCAGCGGTGCGACGATGACCACGTCCGACAGGTACAGGGACATGTACACGCTGGCGACGCCCAGGGTCACGGCGCAGCCGGCGGCGAGGAAGTAGCCCAGGGAGCCGCGATTGAAGTCGAGGGTCGCCCACTTTCGTGACACGGTCAGCGAGAGCGCCACGGCGAGAAAGGAGGTGCCGGTGGTGACGGCCGCTCCCAGGATCGGCAGGGTGATCTGCTCCAGGCCGATCTTTCGGATCACCTGGGTGGAGCCGGCCACGAAGGCGCTCAGCAGCGGCAGGGTGACGAAGATGTTCCTCCACCCGCCGGTCTTTTCCTCCCGCGTGCTGAGCAGGATGATGCCGCAGACCACCAGGGTCGTTCCCGCGGCTACCGCGACGGTGAGCTGCTCGTCGAGGACCATGATGGCCAGCAGCGACGAGAACAGCGGCGTGGTGGCCCGGAGCGGCGCCGTCACCGCGACCCCGACCTTCTCGACGCTCAGGTAGGCCAGGAAGCGGGTGCCGCCGGGCTGGATCAGGCCCACCAGCACGAAGATCAGCAACTCCGGACGCAGGATCTGGTCCAGCGGGAGCACCATGAAGACGAAGCTCCAGAAGGACAGCACGTTGATGGCCAGGGAGATGACGATGGCGGTGATGGGGTTGCCGCTCGCCATCCCCTTCTTCAGGAGGATCAGGTTGATGGCGGTGAAGAGCCCGCAAGCGAGGGCGAAGGCTTCGGCCGGGATCACGTGAGAGGCATGGATTCCGTCAGGCGTGCGGCGGTCAGAAACGGATGACCGCGGCGCCCCAGGCGAATCCGGCGCCAAAGGCGTTCAGCAGAACGATATCGCCGGCGGCGATGCGGCCCTCCCGCCGGACCTCGTCCAGCGCCACGGGGATGGATGCCGCCGACGTGTTGCCGTACTTGTGCAAGTTGACGATGACCTTCTCCATGGGGATGCAGAGCCGGGCGGCCAGGGCGGTGATGATCCTCCGATTGGCCTGGTGCGGGACCACGAGGGACACGTCCTCCACGCAAAGTTCGGCTTCCCCGAGGACCCGGCGGCTGATCTCTTCCATGGACCGGACGGCCACCTTGAAGACTTCCTTGCCGTTCATGAAGATCGAGTGCTCCCGGTTCTCCACGGTCTCCACCGTGGCCGGCCGCTTGGAGCCCCCGGCCCGTACGTAGAGGGTTTCGGCATAGGAGCCGTCGGTCTGGAGGCGGGCGCTGAGGATACCCCGATCGTCGTCGCTGACTCCCAGGACCGCAGCGCCGGCGCCGTCGCCAAACAGGATACAGGTGCTGCGGTCCTGCCAGTCGAGGAAACGGCTCAGGACGTCGGTGCCCACCACCAGGGCCTTGCGGATGCGACCGGACCGGACAAACATGTCCGCCACCGAAAGGGCGTTCAGGAAACCCGAGCAGGCCGCGTTCACGTCGAAGGAGAACACGTCCTTCGCCCCCAGCTTGGCTTCCAGGACGCACGCGAGGCTGGGAAACTGGTAGTCCGCGGTACAGGTGCCGACGATGATGGCGTCCAGGTCCGCGACCTCCAGGCCGGCGTTTTCCAGCGCCCGCTCCGAGGCGAGCCGGGCCAGGTCCGAGGCGGCCTTGTCCTCCTCCAGCACGCGCCGTTCCTTGATGCCCGTGCGGGTGGTGATCCACTCGTCGGTGGTGTCGACGATCTTGGCGAGGTCGTCGTTGGTGACCACTGCGGAGGGAACGGCGGAGCCCGTACCCAGTATGGCGCTTCGCGGTTCTGTTCGTGTCATGATGCCTTCCTGAGCAGGATGCACGCGTTGGTGCCGCCGAATCCGAAGGAATTGGAAAGGGCCACCTGGATGTCTGCGTCGCGCGGCTCATTGGGTACGTAATCGAGATCACAGTCGGGATCCGGCGTCCGGTAATTGATGGTGGGCGGCAGCACTCCGTGGTGCAGCGCGAGCGCGCTGTAGATCGCCTCCACGGCCCCGGCCGCGCCCAGGAGATGGCCGGTCATGGACTTGGTGGAGCTCACCGGCAGGTCGCGGGCGCGGTCGCCGAAGACCTTCTTGATGGCCGAGGTCTCGTTGGCGTCGTTGTACGGTGTCGAGGTGCCGTGGGCGTTTATGTAGTCCACCTCCGCCGCGGCGATGCCCGCGTCGTCAAGGGTCAGCGCCATGCAGCGGGCGGCCCCTTCGCCCTCCGGGGAGGGGGACGTGATGTGGTAGGCGTCCCCGTTGGTGCCGTAGCCGATCATCTCGGCGTAGATCCTCGCGCCGCGGCGGATGGCCCGTTCCCGATCTTCGAGCACCAGCATGCCCGAGCCTTCCGACATGACGAATCCGTCCCGGTCCTTGTCGAAGGGCCTGCTGGCCAGCTCCGGCTCGTCGTTCCGCGTGGACAGCGCTTTCATGGCGGCGAACCCGCCCAGTCCCATGGGGGTCGTGGCCGCTTCCGAGCCGCCGGCGATGACGGCGTCCTGCCGGCCGTCGCGAATCAGATGGAACGCCTCTCCCAGGGCGTTGTTGCCCGAGGCGCACGCGGAAGTGGGGGTCCAGTTGACCCCTTTCAGGCCGTAACGGATCGCGATCTGGCCCGGCGCCAGGTTGGAGATGACCTTGGGGATGAAGAACGGGGAGATCTTGCGCGGACCCTGTTTCATGTACACTTCGTGGTAGTGCTCGATGGTGGCGATGCCGCAGAACCCCACTCCCACGATGGCCCCGGCCCGAAACGCCTCATCGCCGTCGACCGAGAACCCGCTGTCCTCCACCGCGAGCTGGGCCGCGGCCAGGGCGTATTGCATGAACAGGTCCATCTTCTTGATTTCTCTCGCGTCGATGAAGTCATTGGGGTTGAAATCGTCGATCTGGCCGGCGATCCGGGTAGAGAATGATTCGATGCCCTCGAAACGGGTGAGGGGGCCGATACCCGAGCGCCCGGCCTGGATCGCTGCCCAGTTGGCGTCCGCACCTATGCCCAGGGGCGTCAACATCCCCATCCCGGTAATGACTACTCTGCGTCCGTCAGGAGTTCCCATGGTGTCTGTCGTCGGCTGCTCAAGCAGTCGTCTGAAGGGCGCCCCACCTTGTTTTCGGGCCGGGTGCGCCAAGTGATCGACCCATGATCGTCACTACCAATACTTCTCGCGGATTTGAAGCACGTCCCGGATGCGTGCGGCAATGCGTTCGCCGCCGCCGTCCCATTGGGCGGCGTCCTCGGACTGCATGCACTCCAGTACGGTGGCCACGGAGTTGCGCAACGCGGAGAGATCGTAGCCGCCCTCCAGGAGAAAGGCAATCTTGCCGCCGGCGTGTTTCCGAGCCAGTTCCAGCAGGGCGTTGGCCATGACGCCGAAACCCCGCTCGGTGACGTTCATGGCCGCCAGGGGATCGTCACGGTGCGAATCGAAGCCGGCCGATACCAGTAGCCAATCGGGTTCGTAGCGCTCGATGACCGGGACGATGATTTCGCGGAAGACCGCCAGGTACTCGGCGTCACCGCAGCCCGCGGGCAGCGGGACGTTCACCGTATACCCTTCTCCCTTGCCGCTGCCCACCTCGTCCGCAGCCCCGGTTCCCGGATAGTAGGGATACTGGTGCGTGGACAGGAAGAGCACCGAAGGATCGTCGTAAAAGGCGTCTTGCGAGCCGTTGCCGTGGTGCACGTCCCAGTCCATGATCGCCACCCGCCGTGCGCCGTGCGTCTTCTGGAGATACCGGGCGCCGATGGCCACGGTGTTGAACAGGCAGAACCCCATGCCCCGGTCTCGCAGGGCGTGATGTCCCGGCGGGCGGACCATGGTGAAGCCGTTGCGGTAATCGGACGCCGCCATGGCATCCAGCAGTTGCAGGAACCCACCCACCGCCATCAGGGCCACGCCGAACGAATCCCGGCAGGTGATGGTGTCCCCGTCCAGCGCAAACCGGTTGTGCTCGGAGGTGGAGCGGACCAGGTCGATGTAGCCTGCGCCATGGCCCAGCTCCAGTTCCTCCTGTACCGCGGCGCGAAGCGGCAGGAACTCGAAGCCGGCGCTGCCGCCCACGACCTCGCCGGCGAGATCGAGGAGAGTCTTGAGGCGTTGCGGGCTCTCGGGATGGTAGGGGCCGGGTTGGTGCTTCAGGAACACCGGGTCGGCCACGATGGCGGAACGTGGCATGTCCCGCGTAATTTATCACCATGCTGGACGCGGAGTCAAAGATCGGCATCATCATCAACCGGACCGGGAGTCCCGAGTAGCGCTTCGGCGCCGCCAACCCGCTCAAGGCTCACTTATCATTGGACAACGCCGCTCTTTGACTCGCTCGCGCAAATGCCTTAGCCTAGCTCCTGGGAGTCGAAATGTTTGGTATCGGTATGCCGGAGCTGCTCTTGATCCTGGCGGTGGCCCTGATCGTCCTGGGGCCCAAGAAACTACCGGAGATCGCACGTTCCCTGGGACGGGGTCTTGCCGAGTTTCGCCGCACGACGGATGACGTGAAGCGGGAAATGCAGGCCGCGGCGGATGATCTCGATGCGCGTCCGGAGAGCGACAAAGCGGATACCGAGCCGTCCGGAGAAGGCGCACCGGCCAATACCATATCTCCAGCGGGCGATCCCACCAGGAAAGAGTGAACGCGGACGAAGGAGTGGGCGGGGAGGAAGGGGAGCGGCTGTCCAACGACGCCAGCATGCCCCTGACGGCTCACCTGGAGGAACTTCGCTCCCGACTGATCAGGTCCTCACTGGCCGTGCTGGCGGCCTTTCTCGCCTGTTATCTGGCCGCGGAATATCTCATCAGGTTCATGACCGCGCCCCTGCTCAGGCTGGAGGCTTCCGGCCTCACCGTGATCGGTACGGGTGTGGCCGAGGCATTCTTCGCAAAGTTGAAGGTGGCGTTCGTGGCGGCGATCTTCCTGTCGCTGCCGGTGCTGTTGTGGCACGGCTGGAAGTTCGTGGCGCCGGGCCTCTACCGCCACGAACAGCGTTATGCCAAGGGCTTTGTCGCTTTCGGGACGGTGTTCTTTCTGCTCGGAGCCGGTTTCTGCTACGCAGTCATCTTCGACATCGGCTACCGGTTCTTTCTGGACCAGTACCAGCAACTGGACATCCGTCCGGCCATCCGCGTCAGCGAGTACCTGTCGTTCTCGGCCAAGCTGATGCTGGCTTTCGGGGTGGTCTTCGAGTTGCCGGTGGTGGGGGTCTTCCTGGCCCGGGTGGGGCTCATCGATCACCGCATGATGATGCGCCACTTCCCGTACGCATTGCTGGGCATCGTCGTGCTGGGCGCCGTCCTCACCCCGCCCGACGTGATCTCGCAGGTGTTGCTGGCGCTGCCGTTGACCGCGCTTTACGGGTTCACGATCGTGCTGGTCTATTTCATCCGGCGGAAGGACACGGGGAAGGACGAGGACTAGGGGTTGCGCCGCAGGACCACGACGGCGTAGGGGCGGGTTTCAAACCCGCCCGCACTGCGCAGCTCTTCGACAGAGGCTTCCCGGGAGAGACGATGTCCGGTCGGAGGATCATTCCGACGGTCATTCGACGATCGCGAGCACCTGGCCGGATTCCACCGACTCCCCGGTCTTGACCCGGATCTCCTTGACCGCGCCGGCGCCGGGCGCTCGCACCTCGTTTTCCATCTTCATGGCTTCGACGATCACCAGCCCCTGGCCCTTGGCCACGGTGTCGCCCTCGTTCACCAGCACCGCCACCACTTTGCCCGGCATGGGAATCTTGACCTCCTGCCTGCCCGACACTTCGATCCCGGATTGCCGGCCGCCGACCCGGACCTGCCGCTCGTCGGACATGCTGATGTGGTAGGTCCGGCCGTCCAGCAGCACGCGGTACTCGTCCTCGGTGGTGTCCACGTCCACCTCGAAGGACCGGTTGTCGATCAGCAGCGAGTAGTTGTTGCGGCCGGTCCTTCGTCCATCCACCATGAACTCGTGCCCGTCCACCACCACCTTGTAGAGGGATTTCCCGGTCTCGGTGATGCGCACCACGGAGGTCTGTCCGCCGAGCTTTGCGATGAATGCCATGGGCCTACCACGCGCGCCTGGGGCTCGACCCGCCGGAGTCGAGTTGCAGTGCTTCCCTTCGTCCGGCCTCGCGCCACCCGGATGGCTCCGCCGCCCCTTTCTCCACCATTCGGAGCGCGCGTTCCTGCTCCCGATGGAGCGCCACGATGGCGGCGGAGGCCAGCGCCACGTGGCGGTCGGGATACACCTGCTCCATGGTCATGAAGCCCCGCTGGTCGTCCACGAACCCGGTGTAGAAGTCGCCTTCGATGAACTGCGGGTGGCGCAGCATCCACTGATGAAAGGGGATGTTGGTCTTGACCCCGCGGACCTGGTACTCGCGCAGGGCCCGCTTGAGGCGCCGTATGGCCTCCGCGCGGTCCTCTCCCCAGACGATGAGCTTGGCGATCATGGGGTCGTAGTGGATGGGAATCTCCGCGCCCTCGTAGACGCCGCAGTCGTTGCGGATGCCGAATCCCTCGGGCAACCGCAAACCCTCGATCTTTCCCGGACACGGCATGAAGTCGGTCTCGGGGTCCTCGGCGTAGATGCGGCATTCGATGGCGTGACCGGTGGCCCGGACCTGCCGCTGCGACCAGGGTAGGGGCGTTCCGGAAGCGACGGTGATCTGCGCTTTCACCAGGTCGATGCCCACCACCCGTTCGGTGATGGCATGCTCCACCTGAAGGCGCGTGTTCATTTCCAGGAAGTAGAAGTTCTTGTGGCGGTCCACCAGGAACTCCATGGTGCCGACGCCGGTGTAGTGCAGCGCCCGCGCCCCCTGGGCCGCGGTCTTGCCCATGGCCTTCTGCATGCGGGCGTCGGTCCCCGGGGCGGGACACTCTTCGATGATCTTCTGGTGGCGTCGCTGGATGGAGCATTCCCGGTTGAAGAGGTGCAGCACCTTGCCGTAGATGTCGGCCAGAAGCTGGACCTCGATGTGGCGGCAGCGTTCGAGGTACTTCTCGACGTAGAGGCGGGAGTCGCCGAAGGACGAGGCCGCCTCGGAGCGCACCGCGCGATAGGCCGAGCGCACTTCCTTGTCCGATTCCACCAGCCGCAGGCCCTTGCCGCCGCCGCCCGCCACGGCCTTGAGGACGCACGGGTAACCGATGGCCTCGGCGGTCTCCAGCACCTCCTCCTCGGAGCTGAGGATGTCGTCGGAGCCCGGGATCACCGGGAGTCCCGCCTTCTTCATCAGGGCCCGGGCGTGGACTTTGTCGCCCATCTGCTTGATGACTTCCGGGGAGGGCCCCAGAAAGACGATGCCGGCTTCGTTGCAGGCCCGGGCGAACGCCGCGTTCTCGGCAAGGAAGCCGTAACCCGGGTGTATGGCATCGGCCCGGCTCTTCCTGGCGGCGTCGATGATCCGGTCGATGCGGAGATAGCTCTCCGCGGACGGCGCCGGTCCCACGGGATAGGAGTAGTCGGCGTACTTGACGTGAAGCGCCTCGCGATCCGCCTCGGAGTAGACCGCGACGCTCTGGATGTCCAGCTCGCGGCACGCTCGTATGATCCGGACGGCGATCTCGCCGCGGTTGGCCACCAGGATCCGTTTGAACATCTTCGGACGGCTCCGCTACGCGGCCCCGCTCTCAGAGCGGCATGTTGCCGTGTTTCCGGGGGAGGCTGTTCTCCCGTTTCTTCTTCAGCATCTCCAACGAACGAATGAGGGTGGGGCGGGTGTCCTCGGGCACGATGATGGCATCGAGGTTGCCGAGTTCCGCGGACCGGAACGGGTTGGCGAACATCCTCCGGTAGTCGTCCACCAGCTTCTGCCGGGTCTTTTTCTCGTCCTTCGCTTCCTTGAGCTCGTTGCGGAAGACGATGTTGATGGCCCCTTCGGGTCCCATCACCGCGATCTCCGACGCCGGGTACGCCAGGTTGATGTCGCCCCGCAGGAACTTGCTGGCCATGACGATGTACCCGCCGCCGTAGGCCTTCCGGGTGATGACGGTGATTTTCGGCACCGTGGCCTCGGCGTAGGCGAACAGCAGCTTGGCGCCGTGGCGGATGATGCCGTCGTACTCCTGCCCGGTGCCCGGGAGGAAGCCGGGAACGTCCACGAAGGTGATCACCGGTATGTTGAAGCAATCGCAGAACCGCACGAAGCGCGCGGCCTTCACCGAGGCGTTGATGTCCAGACACCCGGCCAGGTGGGCCGGCTGGTTGGCGACGATACCGACCGGCCGTCCGCCCAACCGCGCGAAGGCCACCACGATGTTGGGGGCGAACTCCTTGTGGACCTCGTAGAAGTAGCCCTCGTCCACCACCGCGCGGATCAGATCCTTCATGTCGTAGGGAAGGTTGGGATTCTCCGGCACCACGTGCTGCAGCCGCTGGTCACGCCGGTCGGGGTCGTCCTCGGTGGGACGAAACGGCGGTTCTTCCAGGTTGTTGCCGGGCAGGAAGCTCATGAGCTCGCGTATCATGAGCAGGCAGTCCTTATCGTTGTCCGCGGAGAAATGCGCCACCCCACTCTTGCGGGTATGGGTCTCGGCGCCGCCCAGCTCTTCCTTGGTGACCTCCTCGTGGGTCACGGTCTTGATGACGTCCGGGCCGGTGATGAACATGTACCCCGTCTCCCGGGTCATGAAGATGAAGTCGGTGATGGCCGGCGAGTAGACCGCGCCGCCGGCGCAGGGGCCCAAGATGGCGGAGATCTGCGGGACGACGCCCGAAGCCATGACGTTGTTGGCGAAGATGCGGGCATAGCCGTCGAGGCTGACGACGCCTTCCTGGATGCGCGCGCCGCCGGAATCGTTGATGCCCAGGATGGGAGCGCCGTTCTTCATGGCCATCTCCTGGACCTTGCAGATCTTGTCCGCCACGACGCCGCTCAGGCTGCCTCCGAACACCGTGAAGTCCTGGGCGTAGACGAAGACGTTGCGGCCGTCGATGGCGCCGGAGCCCGTGACCACGGCGTCGCCCGGGATCTTCTGATCCTGCATGTCGAAATCGGTGCATCCGTGGGTCCGCAAGCGGTCCAGCTCCACGAAGCTGCCCTGGTCCAGAAGGATTTCGATGCGTTCCCGCGCCAGTAGCTTGCCTTCTTTGTGCTGCCGGCGAATGCGCACCTCGCCGCCGCCGAGTTCCGCGCGGCGGTCCAGTTCTTTCAGTCTGAGAAGCCGATCCTCTACAGCCATCAACGTCCCTTGCCTGCCGCCTGCGGGTGGTCCATGACCGCCCCGTCCGATGGGTCTTGCGGTGTCGTGGCACGGCCTGCCGGCCGGATGCACGGCGCCGTCTCTTGACCCGGGAAGGTCGCCGCGGTTATCAATGTCGGTGGATCCTGGACTACAAATAAACCTGGATCATAGGCTCCAGGAAGGAAAAATTCAAGGATTGCCCCGGAGTGCGTCCTCATTTTGCCAGCGGTGCGGATGTCGCGCGCCTCCAACACCCCGAGCCATGACACGATCATCCGCCTGTTCGTTCTTCTCGGACCCGCTGCCCAGGATCGCCGGGCACCGCGGGGCCGCGGGCACCATGCCCGAGAATACCCTGGTGTCCTTTCGCCGCGGGCTCGAGGAAGGCGCCACGTTCATCGAACTGGACGTCCACGCCACCCGCGACGGCGAGATCGTCGTCATCCACGACGAGACCGTCCAGCGGACCACCGACGGCGCCGGTTCGGTGCGGGAGATGGGCCTGGAGGAGTTGAAGCGGCTCGACGCCGGTTTCAGGTTCACGGCCGACGGCGGCGCCACCCATCCGTTCCGGGACCGGGGGATCAGGATCCCCACCCTGCGTGAGTTCTTTGCGGACTTTCCCCAGGCCAAAGCCACCCTGGAGATCAAGGAATTGTCGGCGCCGGCCACCGAGACGCTGTTCGATCTCGTCGAGGAGTTCGGCAAAACCCGGCAAGTGCTGGTGGCGGCCGAGGACGATGTCATGATGGACGCCGCGCGCACGGTCATACGCGGCCGCGGCCTGCCCGTCGCCACCGGGTTCTCCCTGGGCGAGATCCGCGCATTCATGACGGCGCTGTGGACGGGACAGGCGCTGCCGCCCGAGGTCCCCGGGCAGGCGCTGCAGATTCCGCGGCTCTACCAGGGCGCCGCGTTGATCACTCCGGCGTCCGTGGCGGCCGCCCACGGCCTGGGTGTCGAGGTCCACGTCTGGACGGTCAACGAAGTGGACGAGATGAAGGATCTCCTGGCGCTCGGCGTCGACGGCATCGTCACGGATTACCCTGCCCGCCTGCGGGCCGTGGTCCGTCAATCCGAAGGGGATTGACGCGGCCCCTCCATCCGCCCATGCAACCCGGGACGCTGGACCAGCGCATGGGGCCGCTGCTCGATGCGCTGGAAGCAACCGACAGGGCGGCGGTGCGCCGCGCCGTGGAGGGGCTGGTGGCGCTGGCGGCCGAGGAGCCCGCGGTCGCCGAGGTGCTGGAGGAACGGCTGCGCGCGGCGCCGCGGTGGCCCATCGCCTATGCCCTTGGCCGGATCACTCGCCCATCCGCGCCCTGCGTCGAAATTCTCGTCCGGGGACTCGGCAGTGGCGACCAGGACCTTCGGTGGGCCACGCAGTTGCTGCTAACCGACCTCGGCAGGCGTTATCCGGATGTTGGAGTGCGTCTGGAGGGTCTGCTGGGCCACGGTTCCGCCACCCAACGACGAATGACGGTTTACTGCCTGCGCGACATCGGCGCGGACGGCCTGGAGGCGGTGTTGCTGAAAGCCATTCGGGACCCGGAACCGTTGGTTCGGGTGGCCGTGGTCACCACCCTTGCGAAGGCCCCCGGGGTCGGGACCGAGGCGCTGGATGCCCTCAGGAGCGCCGCCGCGGACGATGCCGACGTCCGGGTGCGGAACGCCGCGAGGTTCGCCGTGAAGCGGCTTCTGGAGGTAGGGGCGTCGTAAGCGATGAAAAGTTTGACAAAGTCACCTCGCTCCCTTAGGATGAACGTCAGCAGAGAAAGGAGGTGGTCAATACATGAGTGATTTATGTAGCTGCGAGGTGACTGAGACCTAGGCTCTCGAGCCGTTCGGAATTGAGGGTCTGGTCAATTCCGGCAGTACACCGAGCCCTGGCTGGCCAGCGTGCCAGCCGGGGCTTTGTCATTTCCGTTCACGGCGTTCCCGCCCACCCGATGAAGCTCGCCTGGCGACCGGTGTTGCGCACGCCGTTCCGCGACTCCCGGCGGTAGGAGTAGAGTTCCGTCGGGTTGCACCGGGTGCAGGGGCCCGCTGAAGCAATGCGCTCCTCCCGTACTCCCGCCGCCGCCAGCAATGCGGCGTTCAAGCGTCTCAAGTCGAGGTAGGTCTTGCCCTCTTCCCGTCGCAGCGAGGGCTCAGCCTTGTCGCCCCACTCCCGTAACAGAGGGTCGGAGACGTCGGGGCCGATCTCGTAGCAGCAGGGCCCGATGGCCGGACCCAGGGCGCACCGAAGATCCCGCGCGCGCGTTCCATGGCGGCTCTCGATGTGCCGCACCGTCTTCATGGCCAGCCCGGCCAGGGTGCCGCGCCAACCCGCGTGGATGACCGCCGCCAACCTCCTTTGGGAGGTGCGGGCCCAGCACACGATGGGCACGCAATCCGCGGTCAGCACGCCGAGGAACACGCCCGGCGCGCCCGTGACCATGGCGTCGCCCTCGCCGGCGTCCTTGCACGGCTCGGCGACGTCGATGATGGTGTCGCCGTGCCGTTGCCGCATGGTGACCATTCGGGCGCCGGCCATCCCCATGGCCCGTTTCATGTCACAGTAATTGTCCTTGACGGCCCGGGGGTTGTCGCCCACGCCGAAGGAGACATTGAGGCCGGCATACGCTCCCCGGCTGTTGCCGCCGCCCCGGCCCAGAAAGCCGTGTCTCAGTCCGGGCTCGGACTCCCAATCGGGCACCTGATAAACCGTTAGTTCCATGAGCCCTTCCCGTGTCCGGGCTCTCCGAGGTCCGATGAGGAAACGTAGGGGGCGGGTTTCGAACCCGCCCGCGCCCGGACCACGGCCCCCGCTCCGGACACCACACTACGCTAGAATCGCGACAGCAATGCGCCGAACCCGTCCAACCTGTCCGGCAGCCCGTTCTGCCGCAGTGCGTACCAGTAGATGGCCGTGTTGATGGCGATGACCGGCTTGCCGAGGCGGCGTTCCGCTTCGTCCGCCAACCGCGCCATGGCCAGGTTCGTGCCCACCTGCACCACCGCGTCCACGTCGCTGCCGTCCACCTCCCGGATCGCCGCCTCCAGCGTGTCCGCCTGCACATGGGCGATCAGCACCGGACTCTCGCACTTGAGCCCCTTGAGGCGGACGACCTCGTAGCCGCAGTCGGTGAAGAAGCGCACCACCTGAGAGTCTCCCACGGGCATGTACGGCGTGATGACCCCGATGCGCTTGATGCCGCCGTAGGCCTCCAGCGCCGCGGTGCAGGCATAGGAGCCCATGGCGACCCGGACTCCCGCCCGCCGCTCCACCGAATCGAGCAGCCGCCGGCTTCCCTCGGCGCCGTCCCAGAAGGTTTCGGAGGACATGCCCATGACGAGGTAGTCGGGCCGGCACGTCATCACCCGATCGATGGCGTTGTCCGTCTCCGCGCGGATGTTCTCCATCAACTGCTCGAAATCCGCGTCGTCGTGGATCGGATCGTCGGGTATCCGGATCCGGGCGAAGTGGTTGGTGACGCCGCGTGGCCTCATGTCGTCGAACTCGGGCTGCACCGAGGTATTGGTGGAGGGGGCGATGACCGCGAATTTTCGCCGCCAGCCCAGTGCGTCAACCATTCAGGTCCTCCTTTGGCGGCCGGCATCGAACACGGGGCAGGGGCGGGTTCGAAACCCGCCCCTACGCCTCGCCGCCGGCCCTGGCGACGACGAAGATCCTCGTGCGTCCCGACGCGCATGTGTATGGCACAGGCGCCTGGCTCAAGGTATAACACCTTGGTGTCTCGGAACTGAAGGGGCCGAAAGGACGGGGGAAAGGACAAGATGGCGATACCGGAACGCTACAACACGGGCTACAACATCGGCGTGGGCGGGGCGGTAGTCCGGGACGGACGCCTGCTGTTTGTCCGGCGTGCGTCGCGCCGCGGGCGCGGCAACTGGCAGGTGCCCGGAGGCTTCATCGAGCCGGACGAAACCATCGAGGAGGCGGTGGTCCGGGAGGTGGCCGAGGAAGCGGGAGTGGAGGCGGAGGTTCAGGGAGTGCTCGGGGTCCGCAGCCGCTTCGACGCCGATTCCGGCAACAGCCTGTACGTCGTGCTGCTGCTCCGGGGCCTCACCCCGGAACCCACGCCGGACCTGCGGGAAGTGGACCGGGCCGTGTACCTCTCGCTGGACGAGATCCGCGCGCTGGACCCGCTGCCGCAGACCAACTGGGAGGTCGCGCAAAGCGCCCTGTCGCCCGAGCCGCGGCTGCTGAAGCCGCAAACGGTGTCGAATCAGCGAGGCGCCGTCTTCACGCTGTTCGTCGGAAGGGGCCCCTGATAACCGGGGACAACCGGCGGTTTGGTTGCAAGATCGGACCCCCCATGTTACACGAAAGCACCATGAACAACGTGGAACCGAGGTACGCTGCGCTCGCGGAGAAATCGCTCGCCGGGCAACTCCTGTCGCCTGCGGAAATGAAGTCGGTCATCGACGGCGCCGACGAAAGGCTGCCGGAACTTCTGGAGGCTGCGTTCCGCGTCCGCTATCACTACTTCGGTAAGAAGGTGCAGATCCACGTGCTGATGAACGCCAAAAGCGGGCTCTGCCCCGAGGATTGCGGCTATTGTTCCCAATCGTCGGTTTCCGAGGCCGAGGTCGACAAGTACCCGTTCCTCGCCAAGGAGGTGCTGGTCGACGCCGCGGTCAAGGCCAGGGAGGCGGGCGCCATGCGCTTCTGCCTGGTCAACAGCGGCCGCGGCCCCACGCTCGGGGAAACGGAGAAGATGGCCGAGGCCGTGGCCGAGATCAAGCGCCGGGTTCCCATCAACATCTGCGCGTGCATGGGGCTGCTCACGGAGTCCAAGGCGCGGATCCTCAAGGATGCCGGCGTCGAGCGGATCAACCACAACCTCAATACCAGCAGCCGCCATCACCCGGAGGTCGTCTCCACCCACACCTATGACGACCGCGTGGCGACGCTGGAGAACGTCAAGGCCGCGGGGCTGTCCACCTGTTGCGGCGGCATCATCGGCCTTGGCGAACAGGACGAGGACGTGGTGGACTTGGCGGTGTCGCTGCGGGAGCTGGACGTGGACTCCATCCCGGTCAATTTCCTGCACGCCATCCCGGGAACCCCCATGGAAGAGCGTTCGAACCTGACGCCGCAGTACTGTCTCAAGGTGCTGTGCCTGTTCCGGTTCGTCAACCCAAGCAAGGAGATCCGCGTGGCCGGCGGCCGGGAGGTCAACCTGCGCTCGTTGCAGCCGCTGAGCCTGTACCCGGCCAACTCCATTTTCGTCAACGGTTACCTGACGACGTCGGGTCAGGCCGCCTCCGACGCCCATCAAATGATCGACGACCTGGGCTTCGAGATCGAGACGTCGGGTCAGCACGCCCTTCTGGAGCAGCAGAGTATCGCGTAACGACCTGCCGGATTCGGGCGCGCAGGAACTGTCGCCGCCGGCAAGCCCCGCCGGCATTCACTTTGTGGGAGAACAGGCCGTGGCACGAATTACCGTCGAAGATTGTCTCAACGAGGTTTCCAACCGCTTCAAGCTGGTGATGCTCGCTTCCCAGCGGACCCAGCAACTCCTCAAGGGCGCCAAGCCGCTGGTGGACTCCGACAACCGGGAGATCGTCGTGGCCCTGCGGGAGGTGGCCGCGGGGAAGGTCCGGGAAGCGCGGTCCGAAGTCGCCGAAACCGAGTGAGCTGCCGGAGTTTCGAGTAGATCGACCCCCGGTCTTTGCCCGATCAGGGCAGGACCGACCATGAAGCACAAACGGCCCTGGCCCTATGACCCGGCTTCAACCGGCTTTCGAAGCCCGTTCCGTCAGGCTCTCTGCGGCTCGATGATGACCTTGAGCGAATCACGGGCGTTGGCGACGAGTTGAAAGCCCTTTCCCGTCTCGGCAAGTGTGAGGCGGTGGGTGACGAGCGCATCCACGCCGATCTTGCCGCTCGCCAAAAGATCCACTGCCTCCCGCAGGTCCTGCGGGCTCGCGCCATACGAGGTCACGAGGCCGACCTCGTCGCGCCACATCTCGTATAGCGGCACGGGCACTTCGTGCCCCTCGGGAGGGGAGGCGAAGAAGAGCAGCCGTCCGCCGCGCTCGACGCTTTGGAACGCCTGCCGAATCGCCGGAGCCGCGCCGGTGCACACGATCACGAGGTCCGCCAGCCGTCCGCCGCAGGCTTCCCGCAGGCGCGCCGGCACGTCGTCCGTGGCGTGGAACGCGTGGTGCGCGCCCAGGGACCGGGCCAGACGCAGCCGTTCCTCGTTGATGTCGGTCGCCGCCAGGGTCTTGACGCCGCGGCTCCGGGCCAGTTGGACGTGCAGCAGGCCGGTGATGCCGGCGCCGATGACCAGCACGTTTTCCTGCACGGGCGCGCGGGCGTGGTTCTGCGCCCGGACGACGCAACCCAGCGGCTCGACGAAGGAGCCTTGCACGAAGGAAAGGGAGTCGGGAAGCAGGAAGGTGCCGGAGTCCACGTTGACCTTGGGCAGCCGCAGGTACTCGGCGAAGCCCCCGGGATCGAAATGCGTCCGTCGCATGAGTTGACACACCGAGGCATGCCCGGAACGGCAGTGGTGACAGTCGTTGCAGGGCACGTGGTGGGTGGTGACGATGCGGTCGCCGGGCGCGAAACCCGTCACGCCGGAGCCCACCGCGGCCACCTCGCCGGCGACCTCGTGCCCGAGCACCGCCGGCGCCTGCCTGCGCCGGTACCATTCCAGCACGTCGGTGCCGCAGATGCCGCTGGCCTGGACCCGGAGCAGCAACTCCCCCGGACCCGCCGTGGGCACGGGCAGATCCTCCAACCGAACGTCATCGTTGCTGTAGTACATGGCTACACGCATGGCTCGTTCCTGCAAGTTGGAAATACGGTCCCGGTGAGCCCCCACCCGCGTCTTCCGTCGGACAGCGCACGGATGGGCGAAACCGTCGTTCCGGCGAAAGCCCGAGTCCAGGCGGAGCAGGGTGGAAGAAACACGGCCGCTGCCCCCTCCACCGCCCCCGGCTTCCGGCTTTCGCCGGAATGACGGTTTCGAAGGCAGGCCGGCTAGTGTCCTGTCCCAGAAATAACTGGGCTAATCTGTTGGTCCTTTTCGCCGTCGGCTGCGTTGCTCCGCCTCGTGTGGTATGGGCCACTGCTCGTTGTCGCGCCTTGCCGACGACGAAAAGTCCTGCGCATCTTAGCCCGGTTATTTCTGGGACAGGACACTAGCTCGCCGCCCGTTCCGCGGCCGACGGTTTCGCCGACTCGTAGATCCGGTAGGCTTCCTCGGTGGAGGCGCCGCGGTGAACGATGGCCCGCACCGCCTGGATCATCCCCGCAGGGCTGTCGGACTGGAAGATGTTCCTGCCCATGTCAACGCCCACCGCGCCGTGGTCCACGGCGTTGCGGGTGAGCTCCAGGGCCTCCATCTCCGGGGTCTTCTTGCCTCCGGCCACGATCACCGGAATGGGGCAGCTATCGACCACGTTCTCGAAGTTCTCGCAGTAGTAGGTCTTGACCACGTGGGCGCCGAGTTCCGCGGCGATGCGGCATGCCAGACCCAGGTAGCGTTCGTCCCGGGCCATGTCCTTGCCCACCGCGGTGACGGCGAGCACGGGAATGCCGTACCGCTCGCCCTCGTCCACCAGCTTGGCCAGGCTGACCAAGGTCTCCTTCTCGAACTCGGAGCCCACGAAGATCGACAGCGCCATGGCCGAGACGTTGAGCCGGATGGCGTCCTCGATGGACACAGTGATGTCTTCGTTGGAGAGCTCCTTCAGGATGCTGGTGCCCCCGGACACGCGCAGCACCACCGGCGCCTGCATGCTGGCGTCCACCGCGTTGCGCAGCACGCCGCGGGTGAGCATGATGGCGTCGGCGTGGGGCAGCAGCGGCTCGATGGTCCCCCGCGGTTGCTCCAGGCCGCTCGTCGGCCCCAGGAAGTAGCCGTGGTCCACGGCCAGCATCACGCAACGCCCATCGTCCGGTTTGATGATGCGCGCCATTCTGTTTTCCATACCCCAGTGCATACGGCCTCCCTGCGTTCCAAACTGATTTCCGTCTCACGCGAGACAGGAACAGACCCTAACATATACTGAAACGGCCCGCGAGTCCGAAGTCTGCGGCGGCATGACGGAGGGCACGTAGCGCAAGGGGATATCCCCGGGTGGAGGGGGAGAGGGCGCGCCCGCGTTCGATTTGACAGGTATGGGGCTTTGGGCTAGTGTCCTGTCCCAGAAATAACGGTGCCAAGATGCACAGGACTTTTTGTTGTCGGCAAGGCGCGACGACGAGCAGTGGCCGATACCACGCGAGGAGGAGCCACGCAGCCGACGGCAAAAAGGACCAGCAGATTAGCACCGTTATTTCTGGGACAGGACACTAAGCAGGGGTCCGTGAGCAATCTACCGAAAGGCGTGAGCCGTCATCATGTGCAGGTGGGCCAGATCCGTACCCATTACCTGGAGGCGGGAGCCGGCCGCCGCCCCACGGTATTGCTGATCCACAGCGGCGAGTTCGGCGGCCGGGCCGAGTTCAGTTGGCGCTATAACATCGCTCAACTCGGGGAACGCTTCCACGTCTATGCGCCGGATCTTGCCGGCTTCGGGCGTACCGATCTTGTCTACAGCTTCACCGATCCGCTGGGGTTCCGGCTCGAGCACGTCGAGGGGTTCCTCAAGACCCTGTGTCTCGGGCCGGTGCATCTCATCGGCAATTCCTTCGGCGGCGGGTTCTGCTTGCAGATGGCCGTGGACACGCGTTTCGACGTGGCCTCGGTGATCGCCGTGAGCGGCGGCGGCAAGGCCCCGGACAACGATACTCGCAAGGTGCTCACCGGCTACACCGGTGACCGGGAACAGATGCGCGAGATCCTGCGCGCCTGCTTCTACCACGAGCGGTGGTGGGCTGACGACGTGGTGGAGGAGCGCTGGCGCGCCAGCCTGGAACCGGGAGTGTGGGAAGCCTGCGCGGCCGCTCGCCTGGCGCCCGAGGGACAGGCCCGGGGCTTTCGTCCGGTCCGGCCCGACTACGGCAAGATCCGCTGTCCGGTGTTGATCGTGGCGGGCGCCCAGGACCCGTTGCGGTTTCCGACCTACGCGACCGATCTCCAGGGCGAGATACCGGGATCGGAGGTGAAGGTCTTCGACCGGTCGCGGCACTGTTCGCACGCCGAGCATCCGGACGAGTTCAACGCATTGGCCATCGATTTCATCACGCGGCACTCGGAGAAGGACCCGCGGCCATGACATGGCATTCGGAGACGGTGGAAGTCGGCGGGGTGAAGCTGGGAGTCCGCCGGCACGGGGATGGAAAACCGCTGGTGATTCTCTACGGAGATCAACTCGACACGCAGGTGCCGCCTTTCGACGACTCCATGGCCGAGCGTTTCCGGGCGGTGGTCCCGTCCCTGCCCGGGGTGAACCGGTCGGAGTTGCCCGATTGGATCGAAGATATGGAAGACCTCGCCTTCCTGGGGCTCGACCTGCTGGAGGTCCTGGATGCGGGTCCCGTGGACGTCATCGGCCACGGGTTTGGCGGATGGGTGGCGGCGGAGATGGCGGTGCGCTCGCAGCAGCATATCCGGCGTCTGGCATTGATCGACTCGGTGGGCGTGAAGATTTCCGGCCCCACCGTGCGTGACGTGCAGGACGTCTACGTGTACACCTTCCAGGAGGTTGCCGAGCTGGCGTGGCACGACCCCGGGGCCGCCAGGGCGCTGAAATGGCCGGGCATGGAAGGTGTGGTCGACGAGGAGCTGCTCACGTTGTTGCGCAACCGTCAGTCGGTGCTGAAATTTGGGTGGCGTCCTTTCATGTACGATCCCAAGCTCTTGCGGAGGTTGGCGCGGGTGCGGGTGCCCGCCCACGTGTTCTGGGGCGGGAGCGACCGGGTGGTGTCGCCGGACTACGGTCGGGCGCTTCAGCAGGCCATTCCGGGCGCGGGTTTCACGGCGATACCAGGCGCGGGACACTACCCGCAATGGGAGCAGCCGGAGGCCCTGGCAAAGGCGGTCACGGAGTTCCTGGAAAAGTAGCGCGACCGCATCGAACGAGAGGAGGACCGGGAAATGCTGGCCTATCATTTCACCGAAATGCCCTATCCCTTCCTGCCGGACGACGTGGAAGAACGATACGGGGCCATGCGTGTGACCCTGCCCAGCCGCTACTGCGACCCCAAGATCACCCACGATCTCTACAACCGCTACCTCGACGAATACGAGTACGCCGACGAGTTGGGCCTGGAGATCATGCTCAACGAGCACCACGCCACCGCCACCTGCCTGGCGGCCAACGTGTCCATCACCGCGGCTACCCTGGTCCGCCGCACCAAGCGCGCCAAGCTGCTGGTCCTGGGCTTCCCGCTGGCGCACCGAAGCCCCATCCAGGTGGCGGAAGATGCGGCCATGCTGGACGTCATGTCGGGCGGGCGCCTCATCGCCGGGTTCGTCCGGGGCGTGGGCACCGAGATCCACCCGGCCAACACCAACCCGTCCGATACCCGCGAACGGATGCAGGAGGCCCACGACCTGATCATCAAGGCGTGGAAGACCCAGGACGTGTTCAACTGGGAGGGCAAGCACTATCACTACCGCTACGTGAACCCGTGGCCGCGGCCCTACCAGCAACCCCATCCCCCCATCTGGATCACCGGCAGCCAACCGGCGGCGGTGCCGTGGGTGGCGGACCACCACTACACCCTGGCCACCGTGCTCACCTCCTACGATCAGACCGACCAGATCTTCGGCGCCTACCGGAAACGCTGCGAGGAGATGAACTACCCCGAGCCCGGCGCCGACAAGTTCGCGTACTGCGCCCTGACCTTCACCGGCGAGACCGACAAGAAGGCGGAAGAGGGGGGACGCAAGCTTCTCTGGTACCTCAACAAGCGGCGCCCCGTGGGGTTCTTCGCCCCGCCGGGTTTCGTGCCGCCCCAGGGCCTGACGCGGTTCTTCGATCCCAAGGGCAACGCGCGCTACAACCGCGGTTACGAGTCACTCATCGAGCAGGGCGTGATCATCGCCGGCACCCCGAAGAAGGTGATCGAGAAGGTCAAATACCTGCACGACCGCTGCGGCGTCGGCCACTTGCTGATGATGAACCAGGCCGGCTTCCTCACCCATGAGGAAACCAGGCGCAGCATGGAGCTGTTCGCCACGGAGGTTTATCCGGAGCTGCGGACGCTCCAGTGAACCGAGGCAGTTGACATGGGGCCGAGGCGTCCACGCCGTTGGCGAGAAGCTCAAATCCCTGATGACTTAACCTCACTCGCAAATCACAAAGGCGAATACAAGGGATGGCCGATAGAAGAGGATGAATGGCATGAGATTTTCGGCTGAGTGGCTGGAAGATGGAATAAACGAGTCGGCCGAATTGCGGGCGACAGACTGCTTTCTTGAGATCTTCGTGGGAGAGCGGTTGGTTAGTCGTTTCGTCGATAACCGTACCAATCGTGCTCATAACCGTGTCGTCATGCCGGCCTATCCGCCTGCGGAGGGAATCGCGCGCAACTGGTGGTCGTTGATGGCCGGTCGTACTCAGACTTTTCGGTTACGTAGCTTTCGTGAGGGTTTTACGTTGCCGGATATTCAGTTGGAACCGGACGGCCGCTTCGTCAACATCACGGCCGAGCCTTTCGAGTATGGCAACCCGCCAGTTAACTTCACGGCCCGGTGTAGCGAGCGGATTCCCATCAGTGCGTTCGAGCGGGACATGGGTGCGTTTATCGAATCCGTATTGGAGAGACTCTCCGAGGAGAAGGTCGAAAACAGTTGGTTGCGGGCTCGATGGGACGCTATCATAGAGTGTCAGGAAGACCCCGACGAATTGTTGTTTTGTGAAGCCGCTGGTGCTCTTGGGGTCGATCCCTATCTTTGCACGGATGAAGAGGCTACTCTTGTCGAGTTGTCTGCGAAGCCGTTTGCGGGCGACGCATTGCCAGAGTTTCTTGCGGGGTGTGCGCTTGACGGAATCCGAGAAGCGCTCAAGTGGGTGGAAGAGTCAGAAGCCGCGCTGGGCGATCGTGCAGCGCTCCCGGATTTACCGGGTGTTGTCCCCGCTGTTCGTGAGCGCCTCGAAGCTAACGTGGGTGAAGATCGACCTTGGGAGGTGGGTTATCTGGCTGCGAAGGCATGCCGTGAGCAGATTGATCTTGCGGCTACACACTCCCTGCGGGATCCGTCTGAGATAGCCAGTCTCTTTGGAGCAAGTCAGTTCACGACCTGCTCCAATCGTGCCAATGGCTTGCGGGCAGAGGTAAATGGTATGGCCGATTATCCTCGAGTTGTGGTTGCAAGTTACGGGCACCCAAGTTCGCTGAATTTTGCAACGATGCGTGCAATTGGAGACTATCTCGTATACCGATCTCACGGTCGCGCGCCGGTTAACGACACACACTCCTATCGCCAGGCCGTCGGCCGCGCGTTCGCGGCGGAGATGCTTGCTCCGGCTGACGTTATTGCACAAATGCAGGATGAGGGCATGGGCGTTGACGAGATCGCCGCTGAGCGAAACGTCTCCGAAATCGCTGTGTTGCACCACTTGGCGAACTGCGGAAAAGTCCGATTGACCTGAGTCCTTGAGCGGGCGCCATTACCGGGACCACCTCAGGCGAGGTTCCAACGTCTCACTCCCCCGCATACACTCCTTCCACGGCGTCCAGCGCATCCGTCACCGGAACGTCGGCGCCTTCGTCTTTCAGGATCCGCCCCAGGGCCTCGACGAGCGCGACGACGTTCTCCTTCCGGCTCGATTCTCCCATCAGTCCGATGCGCCAGGTCTTGCCGGCGAGGGCGCCGAGTCCGCCGCCGATCTCGATGTTGAAGTCCAGCAGCAGCCGCTTGCGAAGGGCGGCGTCGTTGACGCCCTCGGGAATCTTGACGCTGTTGAGCATCCACAGGCGATGGCCTTCCTGTGAAGCGAGGGGGATGCCCAATGCCTCCAGGCCGGCCGCCAGCGCCCGGTGATTCAACTCGTGGCGTTTGAAGCGGGCTTCCAGCCCTTCCCGCTCCACCTCGCTCAGGGCCGCGTGAAGGCCGTAGTTCATGGAGATGGGGGCGGTGTGGTGATAGGCCCGGTCCTCGCCCCAGTAACGCTCGATCATGGTCAGGTCCAGATACCAGCTCTTGACCTTGCCCTTGCGCCTGCCCAGCTTGTCGCGCGCGGCCTGGTTGAACGACACCGGCGACAACCCGGGAGGGCAACTCAAACACTTCTGCGTGCCGCTGTAGCAGGCGTCAACGTCCCAGGCGTCGATGGTCACCGGACAACCCCCCAGGGAGGTCACGGTATCCAGCACCAGCAAGGCGCCGGCGTCGTGGGTGAGCCGGGAGATCTCTTCCACCGGCTGCCACACTCCGGTGGAGGTCTCCGCGTGCACCAACGTCGCGATGTCGACCTTGTGGTCCTTGAGTGCCTGCTCCACCTGTTCCGGCCGGATGATCTCGCCCCAGGGGGCCTCGACCTTCACCAGGTTTCCGCCCAGGCGCTCGACGATATCCGCCATGCGCGTCCCGAAGACCCCGTTCACGCACACCAGCACCGTGTCTCCGTCTTCGATGAGGTTCACGAGGCAGGCCTCCATGCCCGCGCTGCCGGTGCCCGACACCGGGAAGGTCAGTTCGTTGTCCGTGTGGAACAGCCGGCGCAGCATGGCCTTGTTCTCTTCCATGATCTTGAAGAACTCCGGGTCCAGATGACCGACGACCGGGGCCGACAGCGCCTCCAGGACCCGTGGATGCGGGTTGCTGGGGCCGGGTCCGAGGAGAATTCTCCGGGGTGGATTCAACGGTGAAGCCATGCGGTTGCTCCTGTGGGTTGCTCGCGACTTTGTTTGTGAGCGGCTAAGGTGCGGTGTATTCTGATGGTTTCCGAAGGTAGGCTATAACAATCGTGGTCCCTGCCATCAAACGGTACTCCTTCCCGCTGCCATGAGCCTCGCCAGGCAGTTGGGCGAGACCCTGGTCCGGAACGGCATGCTCGCGCCCGGAGACGCGGTGCTCGTGGGCGTGTCCGGCGGCCCGGATTCCGTGGCGCTGCTGCACGTTCTGCACGAGATCGGCCCATCCCTTCAACTCAGCCTCGAGGTGGCCCACATCGAACATGGCCTCCGCGGGCACGAGAGCCGGGACGACGGCGAGTTCGTCCGCGGCATTGCCGCCGGACTGTCTCTGCCTTTCCATCTCACCCGCCTGGGGCTGACGCAATCCGTCCGGGACCGCGGTGCCGGGAACCTCGAAGCCTTGGCCCGGAAGGGGCGTTACCGGTTCTTCGCCGAGGTGGCCGGCAGGCGGGGAATCGGCAAGGTGGCGGTGGGCCACAACCGCGACGACCAGGTGGAGACCATGCTCATGTGGCTGCTCCGGGGCTGCGGCCCCGAGGGGTTCACGGGGATGCCCGCGGTGCGCCCCCTGGAGCCGGGCGCCGCCGGAGCCGGGGACACGGTATTGATCCGTCCTCTGCTGGAGGTCTCTCGCGAGGAGATCCTGGCTTTTTTGGAATCCCGGGGGCTGAATTGCCGAGAGGACCGCACCAACCGCGACACGAGTTACCTGCGGAACTGGATCCGCCGCACCTTGCTGCCCGGACTTCGGGAACGGAGCGACCGCGGCCTGGAGCGCCGTCTCGCCCGGCTGGGCGGCATGCTGCGGTCCGACCACGCGTTCCTGGAGCGGCGGGTGGCCGGGGCCTACCGGCAAATCACCTGCGGGGACGCGCTGGACCGCGCGGGCTTTCTGGGGCTCGAACCGGAGCTCCGGCCCCGGATGGTGCGGTTCTGGTTGAAGCGAGGGTTGGGGACGCTCCGGAGTATCGGCTTCGCCCACGTGGACGCCGTCCTGCACCTCATCGACGGAAACAGTCCCCACGGCAGGGTGTCCCTCCCCGGCTCCTGGACGGCGGTTCGGGAGTATGATCGGGTGCGGCTGACCCGGTCCGTCGATGGCCCCCGTGTAGCCGGCCCCCGTGCAGCCGGCTATTCCTACCCTCTCCCGCTGGAGGGCGAACTCGTGATCCCCGAGGCCGGGGTCCGGGTCACGTCGTGGTGCTCCGCCGGCCGGGAACGGCCGGAGGGCGATCTCGAGGCAGCCTTCGACCTCTCCCGACTGAGGCGCAACGGCGGGCAGCTCCGGTTGCGCAATCCCCGGCCCGGCGATCGATTCCGGCCCCTGGGCATGGCCGGACACAAGAAGCTCAAGGACCTTTTCATCGACAAGAAGGTGTTGCGGTCCCGGCGCCGGACCCTGCCGCTGCTCCTGGCAGGAGAGGAAATCGTGTGGGTTCCCGGTTGCGCCCGGAGCGATTTCGCCAAGGTGGAGTCCGACACCCGAACGGTCTGGCGGGTCAAGGTCTCGTAGCGGCCCGTGGCAGGCCGTCGGTTGACTTGGGCCGCCGCCGTTCTTATTGAAGTAACCATACCCGTATGTTAACCCATATGTTAACGTTTTCGGTGCACCGCGAATTCTGGAGAGACCCCCCTTGAACCAATCGACGAAAAACCTTGCCCTGTGGCTCGTTCTCGGATTGATGTTCCTGCTGCTCTTCAACGTTTTCACCCGGCAGCAGGGGCGGGAGCCCGAGATCATCTTCAGCGACTTCTGGTCCGCGATGGAGCGCGGCGACGTCCAGGAGGTGACGATCCAGGGTCAGCACGTTCACGGCAAGTACCAGAGCGGTGAGCGGTTCCGGACCTTTTCGCCCAGCGACCCGGAGTTGGTGAAGACGCTGCGGGAGAAGAATATCCGCATCGCTGCCAAACCCGAGGACGAATCTCCGTGGTACTTCGTGCTGCTGGTGAACTGGTTCCCCATGTTGCTGCTGGTAGGCGTGTGGGTCTTCTTCATGCGGCAAATGCAGGTGGGGGGCGGCAAGGCCATGTCCTTCGGCAAGAGCCGGGCGCGCCAGTTGAACGAAACCCAGGCGCGGGTCACGTTCAGCGACGTGGCCGGGGTGGACGAAGCCAAGGACGAGTTGCAGGAAGTCATTGCTTTTCTCAAGGACCCCAAGAAGTTTACCCGCCTCGGGGGACGGATCCCCAAGGGCTGCCTTCTGGTGGGGCCTCCGGGCACGGGCAAGACCCTGCTCGCGCGGGCCATCGCGGGTGAGGCCGGGGTGCCGTTCTTCAGCATCAGCGGCTCGGACTTCGTCGAGATGTTCGTGGGCGTGGGCGCCTCCCGCGTGCGGGATCTGTTCGTCCAGGCCAAGAAGCAGGCGCCCTGCATCGTCTTCGTGGACGAGATCGACGCGGTCGGACGCCAGCGCGGCGCCGGCCTCGGCGGCGGGCACGACGAGCGGGAGCAGACCCTCAACCAGTTGCTGGTGGAGATGGACGGGTTCGAGGCCAACGACGGCGTGATCCTCATCGCCGCCACCAACCGGCCCGACGTCCTGGACCCGGCATTGCTCCGGCCGGGCCGCTTCGACCGCCGGGTGGTGGTGCCGCGGCCCGACATCAAGGGACGAGAAGGCATCCTGGCCGTCCACAGCCGGCGGGTGCCGCTGGAGACCGACGTGGACATCCGGGTGCTGGCCCGGGGGACTCCCGGTTTTGCCGGCGCGGATCTTGAGAACCTGGTCAACGAGGCGGCACTGCTTGCGGCGCGGAACGACAAGGACAAGGTCAACATGAATGACTTCGAGCTCGCCAAGGACAAAGTCATGATGGGGACCGAGCGCAAGAGCATGATCATCAGCGACGAGGAGAAGCGCAACACGGCCTATCACGAGTCGGGCCACGCGCTGGTGGCGAAGTTGCTGCCGGGGGCGGACCCGGTGCACAAGGTGACCATCATCCCGCGCGGGATGGCGCTGGGTCTTACCCAGCAGCTTCCCGTCGACGAGCGGCACAGCCAGGACAAACAGTACCTCCTGAACAACGTGACCATCCTGTTCGGCGGGCGGGTTGCGGAGGAGCTCATCCTCGACCACATGACCACGGGCGCCGGCAACGACATCGAGCGCGCCACCGAAATCGCCCACCGCATGGTCTGCGAGTGGGGCATGAGCGAGAAGCTGGGGCCCATGACCTTCGGCAAGAAGGAAGAGCAGATCTTTCTCGGCCGGGACTTCACCCAACAGCAGGACTACTCGGAAAACACCGCGATCGAGATCGACAGGGAGGTCCGGCACATCATCCAGGAGTGCTACAACCGGGCCAAGGAGATCCTGACCACCCACATCGAGCTTTTGCACCGGGTCGCCAAGGAGCTGCTGGACAAGGAAGTGCTGGACGGGGCGGATGTCGACGTCATCGTCAAGGGATACATGGGCGAAACCGGTCCCGACCTGCCCACGACACCCGTTCCCGCCAGCGCTTGACCTGGCGGGTCCCTCTTTGCGAAGTGGCGGCTTCCCGGTCGCTACAGCGCACTAGAGTCCCACCCATGCGTACCAAACGGAACCGGCCCGAGCGGTTAGCGTTCGACAGCTTCGGCCCCGGGTCGAGCCCGGTTCTGGCGACACGCCACGGGCAGGTGGACATGAGTTGCCGTACCGCGGTGATGGGGATCCTCAACGTCACCCCGGATTCCTTTTCCGACGGCGGCCGTTATCCCGATATCGAGTCCGCGGTTGCCAGAGGCATCGAGATGGTGGGCCAGGGCGCGAGCATCGTGGACGTGGGCGGGGAGTCGACGCGTCCGGGCGCGGTCGAGGTCTCCGCGGCCGAGGAAATGGATCGGGTTCTCCCGGTGATTTGCGAGCTGCGGCCGCGGGTCGCGACGCCCATCAGCATCGATACCTGCAAGGCGGAGGTGGCCCGGAGGGCGCTGGACGCGGGCGCGGACATGGTGAACGACGTCAGCGCCTTGCGATTCGACCCCGGCATGGTCGGTCTGGTGGCGCGCGAGGCGGTCCCGGTGGTGCTGATGCACATGAAGGGCCGGCCCCGGACCATGCAGCGCGCGCCACGCTACGACGACGTGGTGCGCGAGGTCGCCGCCTTTCTCGAGGAGCGTGTCGCCCATGCCGTGAAAAACGGCGTTGCCCCTGACCGGATCGTGGTGGATCCGGGCATCGGCTTCGGCAAGGACCTGGAGCACAACCTGGCGTTGTTGCGGCATCTGCAAGCGCTCGGGTCCCTGGGGCGGCCGGTGCTGGTGGGCTTGTCCCGCAAGTCGTTTCTCGGGCGGCTGGAAGGATCCGGGGGATCGACGCATCCGCCGGGGGGACCGGAGAGCCGGCTGGCCGGGAGCCTTGCCGGGGCCACCGCGGCGGTCTTGGCCGGAGCCCACATGGTCCGGGTCCACGACGTGTTGGAGACCTGCAGGGCGGTGCGCGTCGCGGACGCCATCCGGGGCGCCCGGGAAACGCGTCCCGCCGGCCAGGTCCGCTGATTTTTCTGGAAGGGAAACCCATGACCTCGGACAGACCCCAAGCCATTCCCGGCCGGCGCCGGCTGTTCGGCACCGACGGAATCCGCGGCACGGCCAACCAGGAGCCCATGACCTCGGAGACGTCGTTGAGACTGGGTCGGGCCATAGCCCACGTGGTCAGCGGCGACGGCGCCGGGAAACAGGCCCGAGGCGCCCTGGGGCGAAAGCGCGTGCACCGGCGCCATATCCTCATCGGCAAGGATACCCGCCTTTCAGGCTACATGTTCGAGACCGCGCTGGCATCCGGGATCTGCTCCATGGGCGCGGACGTCCTGCTGGTGGGGCCGCTGCCCACTCCGGGCGTGGCCTATCTCACCCGCAGCATGCGCGCGGACGCCGGGGTGATGATCTCGGCGTCGCACAATTCCTACCAGGACAACGGCATCAAGTTCTTTTCCGGCGACGGCTTCAAGCTCCCCGACGAGTGGGAGCGGCGCATGGAGGCCATGGTGTGGAATGGGGACTACGACGTCCACCGCCCGGAGGCGACGGGCATCGGCAAGGCGTACCGCATCGCCGATGCCCTGGGGAGGACCATCGCCTTTCTCAAGAGCACGTTCCCGAGCCACCTGACCCTGGAAGGTCTGAAGATCGTCGTGGACTGCGCCAACGGCGCGGGGTACCACGTGGCGCCCGAGGTCTTGAGGGAACTCGGCGCCGAGGTCGTTCCGGTGGCGGTGGAGCCCGACGGCACGAACATCAACCTGGACTGCGGCTCGATGTATCCGGAAAAGGCTCGGTCGGCGCTGCTGGAGCACGGCGCGGACCTCGCCGTGTGTCTGGACGGCGATGCCGACCGGGCAATCTTCATCGACGAGAAGGGCGAGCTCGTGGACGGCGATGCGGTGCTGGCCATGTGCGCCGTTGAGATGAAACGCACCGGGCGGCTGCCCACCGGCGCCGTGGTGGCCACGGTGATGAGCAACATGGGGCTCGACCTCGCCCTGCGCGAACACGGCATCGGCGTCCTGCGGGCGGCCGTCGGCGACCGCTACGTGGTGGAGGCCATGCGCCGCGACGGCCACAATCTCGGCGGTGAGCCGTCCGGGCACCTGTTGTTCCTGGACCACAACACCACGGGCGACGGCTGTCTCACGGCGTTGCAGGTGCTGGCCCTCATGACCGAGCGGGAAAAGTCCCTGGGCGAGCTCCGCCGGATCATGGACAAGCTGCCGCAGGTCATCGTCAACGTCCCGGTGCGCGAGAAGCGTGCTCTTTCCGGGCTGGGCCAGGTACAGGCGCGCATCACCGAGAGCGAGCACCTGCTGGACGGCCGGGGCCGGGTCCTGGTGCGTTACTCCGGCACCGAGCCGCTGGCCCGGGTGATGATCGAGGGAGAGTCGGAAGACGAGATACGGCGGCTGGCGCAGGACATCGCCGAGGCCATCCAGTCCAATCTGGGGCTTCCGGCATGACCCGTCTCGGCGTCAACGTGGATCACGTGGCCACCGTGCGCCAGGCGCGGATGATCGACGTCCCGGACCCGGTGGAGGCGGCGCTCCTGGCCGAGCAGGCCGGCGCCGACGTCATCACGGTGCACCTGCGCGAGGACCGCCGGCATATCCAGGAGCGGGACGTGGCCCGGCTGCGGCAACGGCTGACGGGCGCGCTCAACCTGGAGATGGCCGGCACCCTGGAAATGGCCGGACACGCCCTGTCGCTCAAGCCCGACGACGTGTGCCTGGTGCCCGAGCGGCGGGAGGAGCTGACCACCGAAGGAGGGCTCGACGTCGTCTCCCACGGGAAGCAACTCGAGGACGTCGTGTCCCGTCTGCGGGAAGCGGGGATTCGCGTGAGTCTCTTCGTCGACCCCGACGTGAAACAGCTCGAAGCCGGCCGGGAGCTGGGCGCCGACGGCGTGGAGATCCATACCGGGGCCTACTGCAACGCCGGCGGGCCGCGGGTGGCGCAGGAGCTCGAAGCCGTGCAACGGGCCGCGGCCGCGGCCGCGGGAATGGGGCTGGAGGTTCACGGCGGCCACGGCCTCGATACCGGCAACGTGACGCCCATCGCGGCCATCGGGGAGATCGTGGAACTCAACATCGGGCACAGCATCGTCGCGCGGGCCATCATGGTCGGGATGCTCCAGGCGGTGAAGGAAATGAAAGCCCTCATCACTGCGGCGGGATCCCCCGGGCGTTGACCCATGCGCGTGGTGACTGCGGCGGAGATGCGCCGCCTGGACCATCTCACCATCGACACCCACGGCGTTCCGAGCCTGACGCTGATGGAGCGCGCGGGGCAGAGCGTGGTGGAGGTCATCCTGAAGCGCTGGCCCCACTTGGCGAAGCGCGGTGTCCTGGTGGTGGCGGGCAAGGGCAACAACGGCGGCGACGGCCTGGTCATCGCCAGGCTGCTGCGTGAAAGGGAGTTCCCGTGCGAGGTGTCGTGCATCGCCCGGGCGGAAGATCTGTCGCCGGATGCGACGACCAATCTCGAGCGCTATCGCGCAATGAAGGGTCCGTTCACGGAGATCCCGGCCGGGGACCTGGACCCCCTGCGCAGCCGCATGCGGGACAAGGGCCTGCTGGTGGACGCGCTCTTGGGAACGGGGTTGCGGAGCCCGGTGGAGGGCTTCCTGGCGGACGTGGTGGAGTTCATGAACGCCTCGGGCCTGCCCATCGTTGCGGTGGATACGCCGTCGGGGCTGGATGCCGACCGGGGGACGCCCTTGGGAGCGACGATCCAGGCCGAGGTCACGGTTACCTTCGGTTTCCCCAAGGTCGGCCAGGTGATCCACCCCGGCGTGGTCTACAGCGGCGACCTGGTGGTGGCCGATATCGGCATCCACCCGAAGGCGGTGGCCGAGGTGGCGCCCTCGGTGGAGTTGCTGGATTCGGCCGACGTAGCGTGGCTGCTGCCGAGACGCGCGGACGACTCGCACAAGGGCAGCTACGGCCATCTGCTGGTGATGGCGGGGTCCCGGGGCAAGACCGGCGCCGCGGTGCTCGCCTGCCGGGGGGCCATGCGCGTGGGCGCCGGGCTGGTGACCCTGGCGGCGCCCCGCGGACTCAACGAGATCCTGGCCGGCGCTTTGGTGGAGGCCATGACCGAGCCGCTGGGGCAGCCGGGCGAGGACCGATGGCCGGCGCTGGGCGCCGTCGATTGGGAGGGTCTGGCGGAGCGCAAGAGCGCGGTCCTGTTCGGACCCGGCGTGGGCGTCCATGGGTCCGCCCGGACGACGCTGGAAACGCTGCTGGAGCACTGCCGCCTGCCGTGGCTCATCGACGCCGACGGGCTCAACAACCTGGCGGGGGACGTGAGCCGGCTTCGGGAGGCACGGGTTCCGCCGGTGCTGACGCCGCATCCGGGGGAGATGAGCCGCCTCACCGGGTTGGACACGGCGGAGGTCAACGGCGACCGGATCGGCATCGCCCGAGCCTTTGCCGCGGAGAATCGGTGCCATCTCGTTCTCAAGGGTGCGAGAACGGTCATGGCCACGCCGGAGGGGCGGGTTTCCATCAACCCCACCGGCAACTCCGGCATGGCGAGCGGGGGCATGGGCGACGTCCTTGCCGGCATCGTCGCCGGGTTGCTGGCGCAAGGCCTGCCGCCCGAGGACGCCGTTCGCATGGGCGTGTATCTCCACGGCCGCACCGGCGACCGCGTGGCGGACCAACGCGGCGGAGTGGGGCTCATCGCGTCGGACCTGGTGGACGAGTTGCCGCGGGCGATCGAGGAGCTGACGCAGACCAGGGAGTTGGTACGGGCTTGAACACCCACGAGTATCACGTCACCACCGATTCGCCGGAAGCGACCCGGGCGCTGGGACGCGCGCTGGGGCGGATGCTCCGCGGCGGCGAGATCCTGGGACTGTCGGGCGACCTGGGGAGCGGCAAGACCTGCTTCGTGCACGGACTGGCCGAGGGGCTTGAGGTGGGCCGGAACAGTTGGGTCCGCAGCCCCACCTTCACGCTCATCAACGAGTACCAGGGCCGGCTGTCGCTGGTCCACGTGGACCTCTTTCGCGTGGCCCAGGGACCGGAGATGGAGGACCTGCACCTGGAGGAGTATTTCGCGTCCGGCTGCGTCTGCGTCGTCGAGTGGTTCGAGCGCCTGGATGCCGTGGGGGTCGAGGAGTTCATGGGCGTCACCTTCCGCTACGTGAGCGAGGAGCGGCGGGCGCTGCGCTTCGCGGCTCACGGAACGCGTTACGGGGAGATGATCGCCGCGCTGCATGGAGCGGACCTCGAGACGTCCGGGCCGCGGGTGTCGTCGACCAGGCGCGACGATGGGTAGGGGCGGGTTTCAAACCCGCCCGTGCGACTTCCGGGCAGGACGCCGGACATGGCATTGATCGTACAGAAATACGGCGGCACGTCCGTGGGCATGGTGGAGCGTATCCGCAACGTCGCCGGGCGCGTGGCCACCACCCGCGAACAGGGAAACGAGGTGGTGGTGGTGGTCTCCGCCATGTCCGGCGAGACCAACCGGCTGCTGAACCTCGCCAATCAGGTGTCGTCGCACGTGGACGACCGGGAAATCGACGTGCTGCTGGCGTCCGGGGAGCAGGTCTCCTGCGCCCTGCTGACGCTTGCCCTGAAGGACCTGGGACAACCGGCGCGCTCGTTTCTCGGTCACCAGGTGCGTATCGCCACGGACAGCGTGCACGGCCGGGCACGGATCAAGAGCGTTGACTCCGCCCGCGTCGTGGAGTCGCTGAAGCGCGACGAGGTCGTGGTGGTGGCGGGCTTTCAGGGGGTGGACGAGGGCGACAACATCACCACCCTGGGGCGCGGCGGGTCGGACACCAGCGCGGTGGCCATGGCCGCGGCCTTGGGCGCCTCGGTGTGCGAGATCTATACGGACGTGGACGGGGTTTACACGGCCGATCCTTTCGTGTGCCCCAGGGCGCGAAAACTGGATCGGATCACTTATGACGAAATGCTGGAGATGTCCAGTCTGGGAGCCCGGGTGCTGCAGATCCGCTCGGTGGAGCTGGCGAAGAAGTTCGGCGTCAGGGTCCACCTGCGTTCGAGCTTCAACGACGTCGAGGGCACCTGGCTGGTCGAGGAGGATCAACGAATGGATTCGGTTCTGGTCTCGGCAGTGACCTGCGACAACGACGAAGCCAAGATTACCATCCGCAGCGTGCCGGACCGCGCCGGCCTCGCCGCCCAGATCTTCGGCCCCATCGCGGAGGCCAACATCGTGGTGGACATGATCATCCAGAACGCCGGCGCCGACGGCACCACCGACGTCACCTTCACGGTGCCCAAGAAGGACCACCGAAAAGCCATGGAACTGATTGAAAAAACCGCGCCCTTGATCCAAGCTAGGGGAGTCGCCTCCGATACCCGCATCGCCAAGGTGTCGGTGGTGGGCGTCGGTGTGAGAACGCACGCGGGCGTGGCGGCGAAGATGTTCAAGGCCCTGGCGGAGCAATCGATCAATATCGAGATGATCTCCACGTCCGAGATCAAGGTCTCGGTGGTGGTGGACGAGAAGGACAGCCACCGGGCGGTGGATTCACTGCACGCTTCATTGATCGAAGGCAGGTGAGTGCATGAGTGATTTGTTGTTCTACGATACCACCCTGCGGGACGGGTGCCAGAGCGAGGATGTCGTCTTCAGCCTGAAGGACAAGCTGCGGATCGCGGAGAAGCTGGCCGAGCTGGGCATTCACTACGTCGAAGGCGGCTTTCCCGGATCCAACCCGCGCGACGCCGAGTTCTTCCAGGCGGTCCGGAACCTGGACCTCAAGAAGACCCGGGTGGCGGCTTTCGGGACCACGCGCAGGCCGTCGGCGAAGCCGGCCCAGGACGCCAGCCTGAAGCTGTTGCTGGCGGCCAGGACGCCGGTGGTGACGCTGGTGGGGAAGACCTGGGACCTCCACGTGCGCGACGACCTGCGCATCAGCAAGAAGGCCAACCTGGAGGTGATCGCCGATTCCATCGCCTACATGAAGACACGCGTCGACGAAGTGGTTTTCGACGCCGAGCACTTCTTCGACGGATACCGCAGCAACCCCGAGTTCGCGATGGAGTGCCTTGAGGCGGCCAGGGACGGGGGCGCCGATTGGATCGTCCTGTGTGACACCAACGGCGGCGGGTTGCCCGGCGATATCGGCGCGGCGGTGGCGCGGGTCAGGGCGGAGTTGAAGGTGCCGCTGGGAATCCATTGCCACAATGACTGCGAGCTGGCCGTGGCCAACACCATGGTGGCGGTGGAGAACGGCGTCAGGCAGGTCCAGGGCACCATCAACGGCTTCGGCGAGCGTTGCGGCAACCTGAACCTGTGCTCGGTGCTTCCCAACCTCCAGTTGAAACAGGGCTACAAGTGCGTTCGTGCGTCGCAGTTGCGCAAGCTGCGGGAGATCTCGCATCTCGTGTACGAGCTGGCCAACATCGTGCCCAGCAAGCGGCAAGCCTACGTGGGCGACAGTGCGTTCGCGCACAAGGGCGGGCTCCACGTCTCGGGCATCATCAAGAACCGCGAGACCTACGAGCACATCGAACCCGAGCTGGTGGGCAGCCGCCAGCGCGTGCTGGTTTCGGATCTTTCCGGGCGCAGCAACATCGTCTACAAGGCCCGGGAATACGACATCGACCTGAACGGCCAGGACCAGGCCGTGCATCAGATCCTCAACCGGATCAAGGAGCTGGAGAGCCGGGGCTACGAGTTCGAGGCCGCGGAGGCATCCTTCGAGCTGCTGATCCAGGAGGCGCTGGGAAGGAAGAAGCGCAACTTCCGGCTGGACGGGTTCCGGGTCATCGACGAGAAGCGCGTGGAAAGCGAGCCGCCCCTGTCGGAGGCCACCGTCAAGGTGGAGGTGGGCGGCGTGATGGAGCACGCCGCGGCCCTGGGAGGCGGTCCGGTCCACGCGCTGGACCGGGCCCTCCGCAAGGCGCTCACGGGGTTCTACCCGTCGCTGGAGGAAGTGGAGCTTCTGGACTACAAGGTCCGGGTGCTGTCGTCGGGGGAAGGGACCGGCGCCACCGTCCGTGTGCTCATCGAGTCGGGAGACGGGCAGAGCCAGTGGGGCACGGTGGGGGTGTCGCAGAACGTCATCGAGGCGAGCTGGCAGGCGCTCGTGGATAGCATCGACTACAAGCTCTACAAGGACAAGAAGAGGAAAGGCCGCGCCGGGAAGAGCCACGCCGGGAAAGGCCAGGCGGCTGCGGCGCCCGCGCCCTGAGGGAAGGGTCCGGCCAGGACTCCGTGAGGCAGGACACCAGCCGCCCATGTGGAGTATTCTGAAAGAGGATGTCCGGGTGGCGTTCGAGCGGGACCCCGCGGCGCGGAACCTGTTCGAGGTCCTGGTCAGCTATCCGGGGGTACACGCGCTGCTGCTTCATCGCTTCGCCTACCGGCTGTGGCACCGCGGTTGGCGAAACCTCGCACGTTTCGTGAGTCACCTGAGCCGTTTCCTCACCGGCATCGAGATCCATCCGGGCGCTACCGTGGGACGCCGGTTCTTCATCGATCACGGCATGGGGGTGGTCATCGGCGAGACTTCGCAGATCGGCGACGACGTGACCCTGTATCAGGGCGTGACCCTGGGCGGCATCAGCCTGCGCCGGGAGAAACGTCATCCCACGGTGGAGGATTGCGTCATCATCGGCGCCGGCGCCATCGTGCTGGGCCCGGTGGTGGTGGGGCGGAACAGCAAGATCGGTTCGGGGTCGGTGGTGGTGAAGGACGTGCCGGAGAACTCTACGGTCGTGGGCGTGCCGGGAAAGGTCGTGGAAGGGGACGGCGTGCATCGGGACCCGGTCGAGCACCACATCGCCCTGGACCATGATCGGTTGCCGGACCCCATGGCCAAGTCCCTTGGCAATCTCGCGGAATACATCCAGAGACTCGAGCAGCGGGTGAACGATCTCGACGCCAAGCAGGGCGGCCTGGAGGCGCGGCACCGGGAAGAAGTGGAAGAAACTCGCCGGTACAGGAACTAGGGAGAAACCAGGGACAACGGAATCCCGGACCCCGGGACCTCCCGCACCGTCATTCCCGCGAAAGCCGGAATCCGGAAGGGGTGGGGCAAGCACCGACGCGCGTGGAGAAGTACGGTGAAAGCATCGGCGGAAAAGAGTGTGGCCGTGGCCATGAGCGGGGGCGTGGACAGCTCGGTGGCGGCCGGTCTCCTGGTGGAACGGGGATACCGGGTGGTGGGGGTGTCGCTGCGCCTTTGGGAGGGCCGGAACCCGGGGCCGCGCAACTGCTCGGATCACCGGGGAGCCGAAGAGGTGGCGGCTCGGCTGGGCATCCCGCACACGGTGCTGGACCATCGGGACGATTTCCGCAAGGCGGTGGTGGCGCCTTTCGCTCAGGGTTATCTGGAGGGCTCCACGCCCAATCCGTGCATCGCCTGCAACCGGCATTTCAAGATCGAGAAGCTGCTGGCCTGGGCGGAAGACCGGGGCATCCCCCGCGTGGCCACGGGTCACTACGCCCGCATCGGGCGGCGGTGCGGCGGCGCCTCGCTGCTGCGCGGGTCGGACCGCAACAAGGACCAGTCGTATTTTCTCTTCGCGCTCTCGCGGGACCAGCTCGAGCGCACCCTGTTCCCACTGGGTGAGCTGCACAAGGACGCCGTGCGCGCCAAGGCCCGTGAGTTGGGGCTCCCGGTGGCCGAGCGGCCGGAGAGCCAGGACATCTGCCTCGGAGACCATCGCACGGTGGTGGAGTCCCTGGCCCGGGCGGACCAGCTCGGTTCCGGGGAGATCGTGGACAGCCGCGGGAACGTACTGGGTCATCACGACGGAGTGCACGGGTTCACCGTGGGGCAGAGAAGGGGCCTTGGCATCGCGGCGGCGCGGCCGTTGTACGTGCTTCGGATCGACGCGGAACGGAGACGGGTGGTGGTGGGCCCGCGCGAAGCGTTGTGCACCCCGTCGTTCACCGCGAGCCGTTTGAACTGGCTCGAGCCGCCCCTCGGTGAGGAGTCCGCCGCGGAGGTCCAGGTGCGCTACCGCTCGAAGCCGGTGTCCTGCACCCTGAGTCCCCGGGACGGCCACGGCGTCGAGGTACGTCTCGAAGGGCCGTTGCCGTCGGTGACCCCAGGGCAGGCCGCGGTGTTCTACCGCGACGAGCAGGTGCTCGGCGGCGGCTGGATCGACAAGGCGCCGGCTGCGCGACCGCGCTCTTGACCTCGGGCGCTGACGGGCCTGCGCCGTAGAGATCGGACGCCCGACGCAGGGGCGGGTTTCAAACCCGCGCGCGCCGGCGTCGCGCTGCCGGCCGATGCCGGCGCCCAGGGAAACTCCATGCGTGTAGCCATCAAGACACTCGGTTGCAAGATCAACCAGTATGACTCCGCGGTGATCCGGGAACGTCTGGCCGCCGAGTCCTGCTCCTTCGTTCCCTTCGAGGAACCGGCCGACGTCTACGTCATCAATACCTGTACGGTCACGGACCGGGCAGACTGGGAAGCACGCCGGCTCGTGGGCCAGGCCAGGAGACGGAGTCCGGCGGCCCGGGTGGCGGTGACCGGCTGCTACGCGCAGGTCAGTCCGGAGGAGGTGTCCGGGCTTCCGGGCGTGGATTTCGTCGCAGGCCTCAACCGCATGGATGAGCTGGTGCGTTACGTCAGGGACGGAGGGTCGGGCGCCGGTCCGGCGGTATCCGTCGGCAATCCGCGGGACGAGCGCGGCGTGGGCGTCCTGGGTGCGCGGCGTTTCCTCGGCCGCACCCGCGCGTTTCTCAAGGTACAGGAAGGATGCAACTTCGCGTGCAGCTACTGCATCATCCCCACCGCCCGGGGGCGCAGCCGCAGCGTGCCGCCGCCGCGGGTCCTCGAGCAGGTGCGCGGGCTCGCCGAGGCCGGTTTCACGGAGATCGTCCTCACCGGCATCCATCTCGGGGGGTACGGTTACGATCTCGCGCCCCGGGTGTCCCTGAGCGAGTTGGTGCGGCGGATTGCCGGGAGCGGGTTGATTCGCCGGCTGCGTTTGAGTTCCCTGGACCCGCGGGAGGTGACGGGGGAATTGCTGGCGGTGATGGCTGATTCGGAGGTGGTTTGCCCCCACCTGCACGTGTGCGTCCAGGCGGGGGACGACGGCATACTCAAGAAGATGCGCCGCAACTACGACACCGCCTACTTCGCCGGGTTGATGGCGCGGGCACGGGAGAAGCTGCCCCACGCCGCGCTGGGGACGGACGTCATCGTGGGTTTCCCGGGGGAGACCGAAGCCGCCTTCGGGTCGTCGCTGGATTTCCTCGTGGACCTGCCGCTCACCTACTTCCATGTATTCCCCTACTCCGCCCGTCGCGGCACGCCGGCCACGGACATGGCCGGTCAGGTATCGCCGGCCGAGAAGAAGGAACGCTCGCGCCGGGCGCGCGACCTCGGCGCCCGGAAGAAGCACGAGTTCTACCGGAGCGAGGTCGGACGCCGGGTGTCGGTTCTGGTGGAAGAGCCGGTGGCGGGTGACCCGGGACGGGTCAAGGGCTACAGCCGCAACTATCTGCCGGTGCTCCTTGCCGGCGGCCCCGACCTCGTTCATCGCGAAGTCCACGTGAGGCTTCGGCAGGAGTCCCGCGGCCGCCTGTGGGGGGAAGTCGAATGTTGACCGCGGATGCCACCGGGTTGGAGCGGTTCCAGGACGCGCTCGGCTATCGATTCGAGGACCCGGTGCTCTTGAACCGCTGTCTGACCCACGTGTCCTGCGGCGGCGGTATGGACGCCCACAATGAAAGCCTGGAGTTCCTCGGCGACGCGGTGCTGAGCCTGGCCATCAGCGACATGCTCATGCGGCGGTTCCCCGAACGGAGCGAGGGCGATCTTTCGCGCATGCGAGCGTCGCTCGTGAACCAGAAGATCCTGGCGGAAAAGGCGCGCCTCCTGCGGGTCGGCGCGATCCTGCGGGTGGGCAAGGGCGAGGAGCGCACCGGCGGCCGGCACAAGGAATCCATCCTGGCGGCGGCATTGGAGGCGCTGCTCGGCGGCATCTATTGGGAGAACGGGTACGAAACGGTGAGGCCGGTGGTGGAGCGCCATTTCGCCGCGAACCTCGACCACACCGGACTGGGTCTGGACGACTACAAGACCCGTCTCCAGGAGGTCAGCCAGCGCATCTACCGGGTCCCGCCCATCTACCGGTTGGTGCGGGAGACCGGCCCGAGCCACGACAAGTGCTTCGAGACCGAGATCCGGGTGGGCGGCCATCTGGTGGGTCAGGGGGAAGGCCGGAGCAAGAAGCAGTCCGAGCAGGAAGCGGCGCGGTGCGCCCTGGAGATGCTCCAGGGGCAGCAACCCTAGTGTCCCGGCCCCGCTCTCCCGCGGTTCAGTCATCCATGGCGAAGCTCACCTACAAGGACGCCGGCGTGGACGTGGAAGGGGCCAACCGGCTGGTCCGCTCGATCGCGTCCATGGCCCGCAAGACCGCCCGGCCCGGACTCATGGGAGGCATCGGCGGGTTCGGCGGGCTCTTCGACCTCAGCCGCATCCGCGGCCGGCGTCCGGTGCTGGTGTCGTCCACGGACGGGGTGGGCACCAAGCTCAGGGTCGCCTTCATGACGAACCGGCATGACACGGTCGGCATCGACCTCGTGGCCATGGGCGTCAACGACATCATCACCCAGGCGGCGGAGCCGCTGTTCTTCCTCGACTACTTCGCCACCGGCAAGCTGGAACCCGCCACGTTCCGGGCGGTGGTGGGCGGAGTCGCCGAAGGCTGCCGCCTGGCGGGGTGTGCTCTCCTGGGTGGAGAGACTGCGGAGATGCCGTCCTTCTACCGGGACGGCGAGTACGATCTGGCGGGGTTCGGCGTCGGCATCGTCGAGAAGGACCGTATACCGGACCCCCGCGCCGTGCGCGCCGGAGACGTGATCATCGGCCTGCCGTCCAGCGGGCTGCACAGCAACGGCTATGCGCTGGCCTGGAAGGTCCTTCTGGAAACGGCGAAGCTCAAACTGAAATCCCGGGTGGCGGACCTGGGACATCCCCTGGCGGACGAGATGTTGAAGCCCACCCGGATCTATGCCGGGCTGATCCGGGGCCTGACCGCAAGGCACCGGATCAAGGGCATCGCCCACATCACCGGCGGCGGCATCGTCGGGAATCTGCCGCGGGTGCTGCCGTCCGGGCTACGGGCGTGGGTGCGCCGGGGAAGTTGGGCGGTGCCGCCGATATTCGATCTCATCGCGCGGTCGGGAGGCGTGCCGCAGGCGGAGATGGACCGCACCTTCAACAACGGCATCGGCATGGCCCTGGTGGTGGGCGCGGATGCGGCAGCGGGGGTCGAGCGCGCTCTGCGGCGTCGCCGCGAGCCCTATGCCGTCATCGGCGAGGTCCGCCAGGGCCGTCGCGGCGTTTCCTTTCTGAAATAGGGTCTTCTCATGAGCCGCAAGGTCTCCATCGGTGTGCTGCTCTCGGGCGGGGGCACGAACCTCCAGGCGATCATCGACGCCGTCGAGCAGGGTCGCCTGGACGCATGCATCCGCACGGTCGTCAGCAACCGCGAGACCGCTTACGGGCTCACCCGCGCGCGCAACCACGGCATCCCGGCCGCGGTCCTCGACCATCGCGGCTTCCCTTCCCGAGAGGCTTACGACCGGGTGCTGGCGGAGCACCTCGAGACGCACGGCGTGGAGCTCGTGGTCCTGGCCGGATTCATGAGGCTGCTGTCGCCGTTCTTCATCCAGAGCTTCCCCGACCGCATCATGAACATCCACCCCGCGTTGTCGCCTTCCTTCGCCGGCCTCCACGGCCAGAGACAGGCCTTCGAGTACGGCGTGCGGTTCGCCGGCTGCACCGTTCACTTCGTGAGCGAAGGCTGCGACGAAGGCCCCATCATCATCCAGGCCGTCGTCCCTGTGCTGCCCGACGACACCGAGGAAAGCCTCGCACAACGGATCCTGGTCCAGGAGCACCGGATCTATCCCCGCGCCATTCAGCTCTACAGCGAAGGCAGGCTCGTGATCGAGGGCAGGAAGGTGAAGGTGACGGGGGACGGCGTCGATGCCGGCGACGAGAGCGCGATGGTGAATCCGCCCATGCCGGGACAATAGGGTAGTGTCCAGGAGTCGGGGCAGTGTCCGGGGGTCGTGTCCCGGGTGTGAGGGTCCCGGGCGGCTATTCCTTGTCGTTGACGCCCACCACCACGGTGTAGAGCGAGAACCGCGAGAACTTGTAGGCTTTGCACTCGGTAAACGCGGCGTCCTCGAGAAAGGGCCTGAGCCGGAGGTTCGTGCTCCAGCCCAACCGGCGGGTAATGGGATCGAGGGATTTCGTGAGCGTGCCCCAGATCGGTGACTCGCTGGTGAAGTGGTTGACGATGACGATGCTGCCGCCCGGACGGCAGACGCGCCTCATCTCGGCCATCATCCGGATGGGGTCCGGCACCACCGACACCACGTGAAACGCCATCACGTAGTCGAATGCGTTGTCGGGAAAGGTGAGGTTCAGGGCGTCCATCTCCATCACCTGAAGGTGACGCCAGTTGTTCTCGGCTATTTTCTCCTGAGCCCGGGCGAGCATGCGGGGCGCCGGGTCGATGCCGGTGACGCGGCAATTGCGCGGGTAGGCGGGAAACGACGTGCCGGTGCCGACACCGACCTCCAGGACCTCGGTGTCCGCGGGGAGATTCAGGTTCTGTATGATGGTCCGTTCGCGAGAATAGAAGAATTTCGCAAACGTCTTGTCGTAGAGGGGCGCCAAGTCCGAGTACAGCCTGCTCTCGTGCGCTCCCAACTCGGCCATGTTCTTTTGTGAAATTGTTCGCGGCATAAAGACCCGTCAGGCGACATCTTCGGATGGACCCGGCAACGATGTCGTTTCAAGGAAAAAATGTCAAATCAACCGTAAAATTTGACTATCAATTCATGGTCTCGTTGTCAAGGCGCAAGCCGTGGCTCGGCGTGGCCCGGGGCCACCGGGCGGTTGGTAATTCGCCAGGTTCTTGGGTAAGTTGAAAGAGGTTGCCTTCAGGCGTGTCCACCTACCGTGAGGCTTCCAAGTACCCGAATTTTCAGGGGGCCGCGTTTCTTTCCATCATGGCCGGCATCGGACGGTTAATCGAATGTCTTTGGCAGTACCGGCGGCGTTACCTGCTGGGCGGGCTGTGCCTGGCAGGCACCACGAGCCTGCTCATGATGGTCCCGTGGTGGGTCCGGGCCGCCATCGAGGTCATCGAGCGGGGTGATCCCGAGTCCGAGTTGGGCGGCTACGTGTTGCTGACCGCGTTGGCCGCGGCCGGCGGCGGTCTCTTGCGTGGGATCTCCCGGTCCATCATCTTCAACGCGGGCCGGAACATCGAGTACGACCTTCGGAACGACCTCTTCGCCCATCTCGAGAAGCTTCCCCTCAGCTACTACCAGTCCCAGAGGACCGGCGACCTCATGTCCCGGGCCGTCAACGACATCAACGCCGTGCGCATGCTGCTGGGCCCCGGCTTTCTCAACCTGGTCAATACCCCCCTCTATTTCGGCTATGCCGCGGTGTTCATGTTCGCCATGAACGTGCAGTTGACGCTGGCGGTGGCCGCGTGCCTGACCCTGCTGATATGGGTGTTCGGGCAGTTTCGCGGCCGGATACAAAGAGCTTCGCTGCGGGTCCAGCGGCAGATGTCGCGCATGAGCGCCCACGTTCAGGAGAATCTCAGCGGGATGCACGTGGTCAAGGCGTACGTGCAGGCGGAGCCCCAGACCGCCCGGTTCGCCGGGCTCAACGACGAGTACCGGGTGCGCAGCATGGACCTGGCCCGCTGCCGGGGCATGATCAACCCCCTGATGGTGGCGTTGCACGGGCTCACGGTGCTGGTGGTGCTGTGGTACGGCGGCTGGTTGATCCTTCGCCAGCAGACCGGGGTGGCCGACCTGGTGGCGTTCTTCCTGTACCTGAACGTGCTCGCCTGGCCCATGGCGGCCTTCGGCTGGATGATCTCGCTGATCGAGCGCGGGCGCGCCGCCATGGAGCGGCTGGAAGAGATCTTCGAGGTGGAGCCGTCCATCGCCGATCCGGAACGCCCGGCGCCCCTGACGGACCGGGAGCGGGGCATCGAGTTCGAGAACGTGTCGTTTGCCTACAACGGCGACGGCGAGGCGGCGCTCCGGGACATCAGCTTCGTGGTGCCGCCGGGCCGCAAGGTGGCCATCGTCGGACGCACGGGTTCGGGCAAGAGCACCCTGACGCACCTGATCCCGCGCCTGTACGACGTCACCTCCGGCGCCGTCCGCGTGGGCGGCGTCGATATCCGGTCGCTGTCCCTGGAAGAGCTGCGGGGCGCCATCGGATACGCGCCGCAGGATCCCTTCCTGTTCTCCACCTCCATCCAGGAGAACCTGAGGTTCGGCGACGCCGGCGCCACCGAGCAGGAGGTCCGCCGGGTGCTGGGCGCAGCCGATCTCGAGAGCGAGGTGGAAGTCTTCCCGGACGGCCTCGACACCCGGGTGGGGGAGCGGGGCATCGCCCTCTCGGGCGGCCAGAAGCAGCGGGCGACCCTGGCCCGGGCGATCCTGGCGGATCCCGAGTTCCTGATCCTGGACGACTGCCTTTCGAGCGTGGACTCCCAGACCGAGCAGCGTATTCTCCACGGCTTCGAGAGCGTGCTGAAGGACAAGACCTGCATCATCATTTCCCACCGGATGGCGGTGATCAGGGAAGCCGACGAGATCCTGGTCCTGGAGGAGGGCCGCATCGTCGAGCGCGGCAACCACGAGTCGTTGCTCCAGGCCGGCGGGGTTTACGCGCAGATGTACCGCCGGCAGCAGATGTCGGACGAGCTCGACGAGTTGTAGGCCGGTCCCGGCGCGAGAAGTTGATCCTGATGAATGCACGGGAAGACCACGAGAACGTTTCCGGCAAGGCCTACGATGCGGCGCTGGCGCGGCGTCTGTGGCAGTTCATCCGGCCGCACCGGAAAGTGTTCTTCCTCTCGCTGCTGCTGCTGCCGGTGCACCAGTGCTTCAACCTGGCCCAGCCGTTGCTCCTCAAGGCAGGCATCGACGCCGTCGGCGCCGGCGACGGCTTTACCTTGCTCACCACCGGAGTACTCTTCGGCGCAGCCCTGCTGGCGGAAGCCGCGGCGTACTTCTTCCAGTACTACCTGTCCATGCTGGTGGCCCAGCGCTGTCTGGCCGATCTCCGGGTCGCGTTGTTCTCCCACGTGCAGCGATTGCCCATGAGCTACTTCGACCGCAACCCGGTGGGCCGGCTCATGACCCGCATGACCACGGACGTGGAGGTGCTCCAGGAGATGTTTGCCGCCGGCGCCATGAACCTGGCGGCCGACCTGGTCCTCATCATGGCCATCGTCGCCATCATGCTTTCGCTCCACCTGGAGCTGGCTCTGGTGTCGCTGGCGCTGATCCCGTTCCTCCTGCTGGGCATCAACGTCTTTCGCATCAAGGCGCGGCAGACCTACCGGCTGATCCGAACCCGCATCGCCCGTGTCAACGCCTATCTTGGAGAGGCCATTCCGGGTATGGCCGTGATCCAGCTCTTCAACCGGCAAGCCCGGAGCTTCGAGGAATTCGACGACCTCAACCGCGCCCACCGAGACGCCATCCAGCGCTCCAACGTCTACGAGGCATCGCTGTTCTCCATGGTGGAGGCCGCGGGCTCGCTGAGCATCGCGCTGCTGCTCTGGTACGGCGGCGGCGAGGTGCTCCAGGGAATCGTGGGCATCGGCACGTTCGTGGCCTTCAGCGAGTACATCCGCCGGCTGTTCGTGCCGTTGCGTGACTTCAGCAACAAGTATGCGGTGATCCAGGCGGCCATGACCGCGGCCGAGCGGATCTTCGATCTTCTGGATACGTCGGTGGAGACCCCGGGCCGGGCCGCCTCCCCGGCCGCCACGACCCCGGCCGCCGTGCCTGCGGTGGTCCAACCGTCCCGCGGCGCGGTGGAGTTCGACGACGTCTGGTTCAGCTACCGGCCCGGCGACCCGGTGCTCAAGGGCATATCCTTCAAGATCGAGCCGGGTGAGCGGGTGGCGGTCATCGGCGCCACCGGTTCCGGCAAGACCACCACCATCAAGCTCATGAGCCGGTTCTACGAGGTGGACAGCGGGGTGGTGCGCGTGGGCGGCCGGGACGTGCGGGAATGGGACCTCGACGCCCTGCGGCGTCACATGGGGGTGGTGCTCCAGGACGTTTTCCTGTTCTCCGGGGACATCCTTTCGAACCTCCAGCTCGGCAACGGATCGATTCCGGAGGACCGGATCCGGGCGGCGCTGCGCAGCGCCAACGCCGAGGGTTTCATCCGGCGCCTCCCCGGCGGGCTGCACGCCCCGGTGCGCGAGCGCGGCAACAACCTGTCCGCCGGACAGCGGCAGCTCCTGGCGCTGGTGCGGATGTTCGTCGTCGATCCCGAGATCCTGGTGCTGGACGAGGCCACCTCCAGCGTCGACACCGAGACCGAGTTCCTGGTGCAGGGCGCCTTCGAGAAGATCATGGCCAACCGGACCTGTCTGGTCATCGCCCATCGCCTTTCGACTATCCGAAACGCCGACCGTATCGTCGTGTTCCATCGGGGCGTGATACGTGAAATCGGCTCGCACACCGAATTGATGGAGAAGCGCGATGTGTACTACCGGCTCCACCAACTTCAGTTTGAGGGGCAGGGCGGCGGCGCGGCCACGCCGGCGGCCGGCGATGCCGCGGCCGTGGATTAGCCGCGCGCCGAGAGCTCAGGCCGTGGCCGGAATCCTGAAACGATGGCTGTGGGTGTGCCTCCTGCCGGGCCTGTTCGGCTGCTCTCCGGAGTACTTCATCCGCGCCGCATACGAAGAGGGCCGGATCCTGTGGCGCCGCAAGCCCATCGCCGCGATGCTGGCCGAGGACAGGATTGGGCCGGACGTGCGCCGCAAGCTCCAGATGGTGCTGGAGCTTCGGGACTTTGCCGCGGACCGGCTCCGGCTGAACGTGGGCGGCAGCTACGCCGCCTATTCCCGCGTGGACCGGCGGGTGCTCCTGCACGTGTTGACCGCCGTGCCCAAGACCGCCCTCGATCCCTACACCTGGTGGTTCCCGTTGGTGGGCCATGTCCCCTACAAGGGCTACTTCGACCCGGACGACGCCCGGAAGGAAGCCGAATCCCTGGCGGCCCAGGGGTACGACACGAACATCCGTCCGGCGGGGGCCTTCAGCACCCTGGGCTGGTTCGACGATCCGTTGCTCGGTCACCTGCTGGAGCTCGGCCGGGTGAGCCTGGCGGACGTCGTCCTGCACGAGTTGCTCCACAACACGCTGTTCCTGCCCGGCTCCGCGGCCTTCAACGAAAGCCTGGCCAACTTCGTCGGCAAGCGCGGCGCCGTCGATTTCTTTGCCTGGCGCTACGGCGCAAAGAGCCCTGAAGCCAGGGCGGCCCTCCGGGCGTGGCAGGAGGAGATCGAGTTCTCCGGGCTGATGATGGAGCTGGCGGGACGTCTACGGGCGCTTTACGCCGAACCGGTGCCGGAGGCCGAGAAGCTCCGCCGCCGAGAGCAGGTGTTCGCCCAAAGCCAGCAGGAGTGGGCAAGGGCGCTGGACGGCAGGCCGGATCATCTCCACGCTTCCTTCAGCCGGACCACACTGGACAACGCCGTGGTCCTGCAAAGCCTGCTCTACGTCACCCACTTGGCGCGGTTCGAGGAGCTCTACCGTCGGGAAGGGCAGCGGCTGTCCCTGGCCATCGAGGCCGTGCGCATCGCCGCCCGGGACGCCGGCGATCCGTTCGACGCGTTGCCCGGGGCGTCCGCCCGGGGACCCACGGCAACGCCGCCGCCTGCGAGCCGGCCGGGGCTCCACAAGGACGGCCCCCAGCGCCGTTACGGCGGGTCCCGCGAGGGCGAACATGACCGACGTCACTGACGAACCCCGTGAGGTCACATGAAAAAGCTGTTGGCCATCATCCGGCTGCGCTGCCCCCGTTGCGCTACCGGTCACATCTTTGCGAGCCTCTTCAGGATGAACCGCCAGTGCCCGGTCTGCGGCCTTGAGTTCGAGCGCGAGCAGGGTTACTTTGTCGGCGCCATGTACTTCGGCTACGCGCTCTCGCTCGCCGCGGTCCTGCCCGTGATCGTCGCCATGCTCCTGCTCGGCTTCTCGGCCGCCTCCATCTATATCGTTTCGTGCCTGGTGCTGCTCGCGTGCGCCCCGTTCCTGTTCCGCTATTCACGGGTCCTGTGGATCTACCTCGACCAGGTGATCGATCCGAGGTAGGGGGCAAGAGAGGACCAGTGTCCTGTCCCAGAAATAGCTGTGCCAAGATGCGCAGGACTTTTTGTTGTCGGCAAGGCGCGACGACGAGCAGTGGCCAGCACCACGCGAGGAGGAGCAACGCAGCCGACGGCAAAAAGGACCAGCAGATTGGCGCAGTTATTTCTGGGACAGGACACTAGTACCATGGTTGAGCGTGCAGACGACGAGTTGAGATTCGCCGCGGACAGGATGCTGGGGCGGCTGGTCAAGTGGCTTCGGATCATCGGCCGGGACGTCATCTACGGCCGGCATCTGTCCGGCCAGGGCCTGGTGAGCGCGGCAACGCGGGAGCGGCGGGTCATGCTGACCCGGGACCGCGGGGTATGGCGCCTGAATCGGGACCGATGCATCTTCATCCGGGACGATCATTTCCGGGAGCAGTTGAAACAAGTGGTGGAAGCGTGCGGGCTGGACCCCTTCGCGGGCCTCCTGACCCGGTGCGTCGCGTGCAACGAGCCGCTTCAACCCATGGCCAGGGAGCAAGTCGAGGACACCGTGCCCCCGTACGTCTTCGAGACCCAGGAAGTCTTCTCGGTCTGTCCGGGCTGCTGCCAGGTGTTCTGGCCCGCCACCCACCAGCAACTCATGGTCGAGGAACTCAACCGCCTGGGATTCAGCGCTCCTGGAAATTGACGCGGGCCTGTGCTAGTGTGGTGTCCTGTTCAAACGGTGGATAAGTGCGCAGGACTTGGTGAGCCGAACTTTCTGTCGCCGGCAAGGCGTGACAACGAGCAGTGGCCCATACCACGCGAGGCCGAGCCACGTAGCCGACGGTGAAAAGGACCCGCAGATTATCCACCGTTTGAACAGGACACCACGCGAGTCGTTCCCGGGTAGCTCAGTCGGTAGAGCAGGTGGCTGTTAACCACTTTGTCGGGGGTTCGAGTCCCTCCCCGGGAGCCATATTTTTCGGCCGCCGATCCAGACACCCGTAGACCAAGACCCCGTGGGAATTCCCCCCGGGGTCTTGTTGTTTGCCGCGTGCCGGCGGCTCCATCCCATCCAGAGCCGAGGTGGACCCGGAGGAGAACATGAAAACGCCATCGTCACTGATCATTCTGGGCACCGGGGCCGGGCCGTCGCTCACGCCCCGTCGGGCGCAGACCTCCCATCTGCTCACCGTCAACGGCACGTATTACGTGGTGGACGCCGGGGACGGCGTGGCGCGGCGCATGGCCCGGGCCGGCGCCGACGTGCGCAAGGTCGGGATCATCTTCCTCACGCACCACCACGACGACCATACCGCGGGTCTGGCGACGCTCATGTCCCTGGCCTGGGACGGCCAGCGCACCGAGCCCATCCACGTCTACGGCCCGCCCCGGACCGAGGAGTTGGTGGCCGCGACGGTGCAGTACTGTAGCATCAGCGCCGACATCCGCATCGCCGACGGTGGCCGCAGCGTTCCTCTGGACAAGGTATTCTTCGGTCATGACGAGGGCATCGGGGAGGTCTACCAGGACGAGAACGTCCGGGTGACCGCGGTGGAGAACACCCACTTCAGCTTCCACCGGGGGGATGCCGCCGGCCGCTACAAGTCCTATTCCTACCGCTTCGAGACCCCCGACCGCGTCATCGTGTTCACCGGCGACACCGGGGTCAGCGCCGCCGTCACCGCGCTGGCCAGGGAGGCGGACGTGCTGGTCACCGAAACCTCCTCATGCGACGAGCGCAAGAACGCGATGATCAAGGACGGCCGCTGGCAGGCCATGAGCCCGGCCGAGCAGGAAGGCATCATGCGGCAGGCCACGCAGGGACACATGGGGCTGGACAACATCGGTGCGCTGGCGACACAGGCCGCGGTCAAGAAGGTGGTGCTGTCCCACCTCACCCGCCGCGTCGACACCACCGACTACGAGCCTTGGGCCGAAGAGGTGAGAAAGCACTTCGCCGGCGACGTGGTCGTCGCCGAGGACCTGATGGAGTTCTGACGGTCCGGCCATGAAGAACCGAAGCGGCCCCGTTCGTAAGCGGCCGCCGCTACAGTCCGTAGAACTCCCGGGAGTTGGTGTTGAGGATCTTCTCGCCCTGCTCGTTGTCGATCCGGCCTTCGTCCACCCAGTTCCGTACCTCGTTGATCCCGCTCAGGTTGGCGGAAATGTCGGTGTGGCTGTAGTCGGTGCCGATCATCAGGTTGTCTTCGGTGTGGAACTTCAGGATCGACTCCACGTCGTCGATGGGGTCGATGGTGATGAAGGCCCGGTTCTTGCGGAAGATCTCGGGGTCCAGATCGAACAGGTGTGGTACCTTGGCCTGTTTGCCACGCAACTCGGCACGCTTCGTCGCTCCAAGTTGCGACATCACGTAGGGAATCCAGGACGCCCCGGACTCGATGAATCCGAACCGCAGGTTGGGGAACATCTCCGGTATCCTGGAGGTCACCACCTCGGCGAAGGCGTACATGATGGGGAAACCCCGGTCCCACTCGCGGGCCGGCAGCGGATGGCCGGTGTGGATGCACACAGGCATGTCCAGGCGGCTGGCCTCCTCGTACACCGGAAAGAAGTGCGGGTCGGTGACCTTCCGGTCGATGTCGAAGCCGCGCTTGAAGATGCCGCAGGCGCCGTGCTCTTTGGCCCACCGCAGCTCCTCGACGGCAGCCTCCGAATTCAGCCACGGCAGCACCGCGGCCCACTGCAAGCGCCCGTTGGTGGGTTCGCACTTCTCGGCCAGCCAGCGGTTGTAGGTGGTGGCCAGCGCCCATTCGGCTTCGGCATTCCTGGTGTTGTGACGAATGAAGAAAGTCGGGAAGATAACCTGAATATCCACGCCCATCTCGTCCATCTCGGCGAGACGGCCCTCCACGTCATCGAGCTCGCGCCGCACCCGCGGCGGATGGTTGATCTCGTCCCGGACCGCGCGGTTCTGGAGCCTTCCCTCGACCACCCAACTGCGGCGAGTGGTGCTGTTGAAGCCGGCGCGCTGCGCCTCTTCAGGCGAGATGGTGACCGTCACCGGAATGTACTTCGAATGGGGGGTCCCCTCCAACGCGGCCCAGGTGGATTCGGACTCGTCGACATGGGTATCGGCATCGATCACGGACATGGCTAACCTCCTGCGCCCGGCACCGCCGGGACTCGCCCCGCCGGTGTTCTCCAGGCTCGCATCACGATTTTTCCCGTACACAGTGTGGTGTCCTGTATAAACGGTGGATAATCTGCTGGTCCTTTTCGCCGTCGGCTGCGTTGCTCCTCCTCGCGTGGTATTGGCCACTGCTCGTTGTCGCGCCTTGCCGACGACGAAAAGTCCTGCGCACCTTATCCACCGTTTATACAGGACACCACACTAGCAACAATCGCGGGCGGCGGCAATTTCTCTGCGGGATCGACGGCTGGTCTCGGGCCGAACGACCGGGTGCGGTTCGAGCATTCCTGAGCTCATGACGTTTCCTCGATCCCCTCGCGGGTCTCCCCGATCACCAGGTCCACGACGGCGCGCAGCGCCTGGGGGTCGGTGTCTCCCTCCACGCGGCGGAGGCGGAACAGATCGAGCTGCCGGTCGGCGCCGGTGCCCTCGCGGATGATGGCGAGGCTGTGGCGGAGTTCGTTCTCGCAACCCAGGGCGCGGGCGTCGCCGTCCAGCTCCTCGACGAGTTCCGCGGTGTAATCCTGAATGTCCGTGCGGCCGCCGTCGCGGGTGTTGCCAAGGAAGCCGAGCACGCCGTAGCGCTGGGCCAGCCAGCGGTTCTCGGCGATGATCTCCGTCGGCGGCTCGGGCGGCAGCCCGCCTTCACGGTCGAGCCGCGACAGCCGCCGGATCAGAGCGGCATACAGCGCGGCGATGCACATGGCGTCGTCGATGCGCGGGCACAGGTCGCAGATGCGCAGCTCGATGGTCGGAAAGCGCACGGACGGGCGGATGTCCCACCACAATTCGCTGCCGTCCTCGACCAGCTTCATTCTCCGGTAGTCGGCCACGAGCTGGTCGAATTCCGCTCGGGACCACAGCGGGCCGGGAAGGCCGGTGCGCGGCAGCGCTCCCATGATGGTCAGCCGGTAGGACTTGAACCCGGTCTCGCGGCCGGCGTTGAACGGCGACGAAGTGGAGGCGGCGTGCAGCAGGGGCAGGTAGCGCCGCATGGCGGTCATCACCCGGATGCGCGAATCGGGGTCACCGAAACCGGCGTGGATGTGCATGCCGCTGACCATCAGCCGCCTTGCGCTGTCCTGGAACGCAGTGGTCAGCCGTTCGTACCGTTCCTTGGGCGTGGTCATCTGTGATTCCCACGCTGCGAAGGGGTGAGTCGAGGCGGCCATGACCGCGGCGCCGTGCCGCGTTGCCGCCTCTGCCACGATCCGGCGGGTTTCCTTGAGCGCGCTGCGCAGGTCGGCCACCGACTCGCACACGCGGGTATTGGTCTCGATCTGGGAACGAAGCAACTCGTGCACGAACCCGTGAGGCCCGCGGTTCTTCTCGCACCAGTCGAAGATCCCCGGGTCCGGGTCGGCGATGATATCGCGGGTGTCGGGGTCGACGAGAAAGAACTCCTCCTCGATGCCGAAGGTGATATCGAGGTCCTTGCCTTCGTCCTCGTCTTCGCCGCCGCCTTCACCCATGAGTCTGCGCAGATGCTTGAATGCCATGTGCCGCCTCGCTCGTGTTGGTGGCCCGCAACGGACCGATCACCGGAACCGTCCACAGGGAAACGTCGCACGCGGAGAGATATTGCACGGGCCGTGCGGAAGGGCAAGGGCGGACTCGGCCCGGTCTGCTCCGAACGCGAGGCAGCTCCCGATGGGTCCGTGGACGAGGGGTTGTCCTGCGCGTGGTTGTGGACAATGGGTTGACGTTGTATAAAGGCGCGGTTGGCGGTGGATGGGCTCGCCCGCCGCAAGGTTCTTCCGCAGCGGACGAGATCACCATGATCACGGCCATTCAGGCAATCCCTTCAATCCCTTTTCTTCTGACTCTGGCACTCTCCCTGACCCTGGTTCACTCGAGCGGCGACGCTTGCACGGACGGTGTCGATGCGGCCTCGGGCGTTCCTTGCCGGCCTGACGACGATGCACGGGGCCATGACGATGCCCGGCGCATGGTCCATATCCAGCGGATGACGTGCGAGGACGGAGCCGTGGCCCGGTGGAACTCCGTGGATCGCGAGATGGTGCGGTTCAAGGTCAACAATTGGGCCGGGGTGACTCTGGAGGTGGCGCTTGCCGTGCGCCGCGGCGTGCTGCAATGGAACCGGGTGCAGCCGTTCTACGCCATGTGGGAAACGGCGCGCGAAGGCGCCGATATCACCATCGAGTTGTTCGACGACGTGTTGCCGGGGATCGTCGGCGCCACCAGGGTGAAGTGCCGCAACGGACGGGAAGGCATCCGAAAGGCGTACGTCTACCTCGGACTCAGGGGGGTGGGCGCGGTGGAGGCCCAGAACATGACGGCCCACGAGATCGGGCACGCCATGGGGCTGGGCCATTCGGACCGTAGCCATGATCTTATGGACGCCAGGCTCGCGGAGAAGGACATCGACGAGCGCACCATATGCCCCAGCAACCTGAATCGCGCGGGGTTGATCGCCGGGACCCACTCCTACGCCATTCCCGAAAAGGAATGGGCCGAGGTGGACTGCGCGGGACGGACCCGCGGATGAGGGCCGTCAGCGGGCATGAGAGGACGGCGGGGTTGTCGAGGCGAACAGGGTGAGGGTGGCGCCGTGGTGAGTCCTGAATGGACGATCCCGTCCGCCTTGACCGATTTCCATGACATCGAGAGGGCGCTGGAGGGCAGACGGGCCGCGGTGTTCCTCGACTACGACGGTACCCTGACCCCCATCGTGGACACGCCCGCGCAGGCCGTGCTTTCCGAGGAGATGCGCGGGACCGTGCGGCGCCTGGGTGACCGTTGCGTGACGGCCATCGTCAGCGGACGCGGGCGCGAGGACGTACAGGAACGGGTCCGCCTCGACAATCTCTTCTACGCGGGGACCCACGGTTTCGACATCGTCGGGCCCGCGGGTTCCGGCATTCACCACCAGGTAGGACAAGAGTTTCTCCCGGCCATGGAGGAGTTGCATCAGCGGCTTCACCGCACCCTCGCGCGCGTCCCCGGCCTGTTGCTGGAGACCAAGGGCTACTCCATGTCCGTTCACTACCGCCTCGTGGAAAATGGGGCCGTGGCGGAGGTCGAAGCTCTGATCGACGGCCTGCTGCAAGACTATCCCGGGCTGCGCAAGACCCATGGGAAGAAGGTGTTCGAGATCAGGCCCCGGTTCGACTGGAACAAGGGCAAGGCGGTGCAGTGGATCCTCCAGGCGATGGGGCTCGACCAACCGGACGCCATGCCCCTTTACGTGGGCGACGATGCCACCGATGAGGACGGCTTCGAGGCCGTGGCCGGCAGGGGGGTGGGGATCCTCGTGGAGGACCGGCCCGGGCCGACGGCCGCGAGTTACCGGCTCAAGGACGACGCGGAGGTAGGACGGTTCCTCGAACGTCTTGCACGGACGATCCATGAGTCCGCTTGACATGAGTCCGGGCAGGACATGGAGACGGACGCGCCCCGCCCTGCGTTCCCCCGGACGCACCTGCTCCGAGGATTGATGGAGGACCGGCGCGAACAGTTGTGGAGCCGGCTTCGGACGGCTGGAATCCCCGGTGTTCCGGACGAGTTCTCGGTGACCTTCGCCCACCAGGCGATCCCGGCCGCGGTACTGGCCGAAATCGACGGCTTCATCCGCGTTTTCGAGGACGTGACCACCCGGCCGGTGTGGCAGGAGAGCGTCATCGGCTCGTCCGGACAGAGCCTGCCGCTGAAACGGCCGGAGGTGTGTTTCTTCAGCGCCTGGGACTTCCATCTGCCCCCCGAAGGGCCGTGGCAGGTCATCGAGTTCAACGACAACGGCTCCGGCCTCCTGTACGCCGGCCTCATCAACGAATGCTTCCACGCCCTGCTGGAGCCGGCCCGGCAGGCGACCCTCGAAGCGCCGCCGCCGGCCGCGGAGCTCGGACGGCGCATCAGGCAGATGGTTCGCCAGGAGGCCGAGTCGTTCTTCGGCGCCATGCCCGAAGGGCTCTTTCTGATCCTCGACGAGCCCGAAGCCCTGGAGCGGGGCAAGTTCGGCGCGGAGATGGAGATGTTGCGGGAGCTCTTCCGCGAGGAAGGTTGGCCCGCGGAGGTGGGGACGACGGCAGGTCTCCGCTGGGACGGAGAGCGGCTCCGGCACGGCGGAGAGCCGGTGTCGTTCATCGTGAACCGTTCCACGGATTTTCTTCTGGAGAAGGAGGCGACGCGCCCGTTGCGGGACGCGTTTCTGAACGGCGGCGTGTACGTCGCGCCCAATCCTTTCACCTATGCCACCCGCAGCGACAAGCGGCTGCTGGAGTTCCTGTCGCTTCCTTCATGGGACCGGGACCTCGGCATCGAAGCCCGCGAGCGGGCCGTCCTGAGCCGGCACATCCCCGAGACCCGTCTGCTCAGGCCCGACAACCTCGACGCCATCGTCGAGAACAGAGGCCAGTTCGTGTTCAAGCCGAGCCGCAGCCACGCCAGCCGGGGCTTTCTTCCCAGCTCGCGCGTCGGGCGCTCGCGCTTGCAGCGGCTGGTGCGGAGAGGCGAGGGCTACGTCGCCCAGAGGAAAGTGGGACGGCCGCAGATCCATCTCGCCGGCGACGCGTACGTATGGGCGGACCTGCGCGTGTGGGCGTACCGAGGCGAGCGGGTACTCCTGTCGGGCCGCACTTCCATCGACGGCGACTCGCTGGACCTGAGGCCCCCCGCGGGATGGATTCCCACCTTCGCCGCCAAGGCTGGTTGAGGAGTAGTTGACCGACCCTGCGGGGTATCTTAGGGTGGTGTTCTTCATCAGGCAACGGAGGAACGGAACATGATCGAAGTCAATGGACTCACGGGTGGGGAAGCGTTCTTGCGCGTTCTGTCCGGCATGGGCGTGGAGCGGATCTTCGCGTCGCCGGGCTCGGAGTGGTCGCCGGTATGGGAGGCGTTGGCCAAGCCGGACGAGAGCATGCCGGTCTACCTCAGCTCGCGCCACGAGGAGATCGCCCTGGCCATGGCCAGCGGCTACGCCAAGGCCACCGGCAAGCTGCCCGGAGTCATGATCCACACCACGGTGGGCGCGCTTCACGGTTCCATGGCGTTGCGCGGGGCGCTGCACGAGCAGGTTCCCATGGTGGTCTTCACCGGCGAGTCCATCGCCTTTGGCGAGGATGACGGCCCCGACCCCGGCGGCCAGTGGATGCGCTTCCTCTCGGACGTGGGCGGCCCGGCCCGCCTGGTGGACCGGTGCGTCAAATGGAGCTTCGGGGTCAACGACAAGCACATCCTGGTTTCCACCATCCAGCGCGCCTGCCAGATGGCCATGAGCTCGCCCCAGGGGCCGGTGTTCGTGTCGCTGCCCATGGAGTATCTGTTCGACAAGGTCACGCAGGAGGCGCCCCTGAAGGTGTCCATGCCTTCTCCGCCGAGCCCGGATCCCAAGGGGATCGACGAGTTGGCGAGCCTGCTCCGGACGGCCCGGAACCCGGTCATCGTGAGTGAGAACGCGGGCAGGAACACCGGCATCGTCAACCGCATGGTGGAGCTGGCGGAGCTGCTCGACGCCCCGGTGGTGGAGACCCGGAGCAGCGGCTACTTCAACTTCCCGCGGGACCACGAGCTGCACGGGGGCTTCGAGCCCGGGGAGTTCATGGCCGGCGCCGACGTCGTCTGTCTCATCGGCACGACCCAGCCGTGGCATCCGGCCTCGGCGGCCGTGGCGCAGGGCGCCAAGGTGGCGGCGCTGGATGAGGAGCCGCTCCACATGAACCTGCCCTACTGGGGCGTCCAGGTGGACCTGAGCATCGCCGGAGAGCTGGAGGCATCCCTGGGCGCGTTGCTGGAGCGACTCCGCAAGGACGGCGTGGAGGGCGGCGCCGAGGCCGCGGAACGGCGGGCCAACCTGCGCGAGAAGGGCGCGGCGCGGCGGGCCCAGTGGGCCGCGCAGGCCCGGAGCCTCGAATCGAAAGAGCCCATGGACACCAACTGGGTCATCTACCAACTCAACCAGGCGATTCCCGACGACGTCTACCTGGTGGAGGAGACCATCACCCACCGCATGGCGGTGCACCAATATCTGGACCGGGTCCGGCCCGGCAACTTCTTCAGCGGCTGCATCGGCGGCCTCGGTACCGGCCTGGGTACGGCCCTGGGCGTCAAGGCCGCGCATCCGGAGAAGCCGGTGGTGCTGGTCATCGGCGACGGCTCGTTCAACTACAACCCCGGCATTGCGGGATTCGGGTTCGCCCAGGAATTTCGCATGCCCATCCTCATCGTGCTCTTGAACAACCACGGCTACAAATCCATGAAGCGCGGCGTGCCGGCGTACTATCCGGAAGGCTGGGCCGTGCGCACCAACCAGTTCGTGGGCACGTCCATTGCGCCCGCGCCCGATTATGCAGCCATCGTCCGGGCCTTCGACGGCTTCGGCGAGCGGGTGCAGAGCCCGGCCATGGTCAAGCCGGCCCTCGAACGGGGTCTCCAGGCCGCCCGGGAAGGGCGGCTGGCGCTGGTGGACGTCTGGCTGGAGCCCGTGAACGACTGACGCTCGGGGGCCGGCAGGCGGTCAGCAGCGCCGGCGCCGGTACGGCTTGCGCTCCACACGGACCCAGGAAGGGTCCTGTCGCAACAGGGGTGAAGTCGGGTGTGCCGGCGCCGGTACGGCGCGCGCTACGCAGCCACGGACAGGGAGAGGTGGTCCATGAAAATCCTTCGCTTCAATGACGATCGCATCGGCGTTCTCAAGGATGGCAGCAACGTGGTGGACGTGAGCGGCATCATCCAGTACCGGGTGGAGAAGGGTCCCCAGCGGGTGATGGAGGAGGTGATCGCGAACTTCGATGACTACCGGAAGGAGTTCGAGAGGCTGTTGCGGGAAGGGTCGGGCTTCCCGTTGAGCGTGGTCAAGCTGCTGGCGCCCATCCCCAGGCCCGGCAAGTGTCTGGCCGCTTTCGTGAACTACCTGGATTCGCCCGAGCGCACCCCCGATACCCTGCCCATCGAGTTCTTCTACAAGGCGCCGGAGCTGCTGGGGCCGGAGGGCGCGGTGGAACTGCCCGACCTCCCCGCGGTGGTGGTGACCCAGCCCGAGGCCGAGCTGGCCTTCGTCATGGGCCCGTGCGGCAAGAACGTCGCCGAGTCCGACGCCATGGACGCGGTGTTCGGCTATGTGCCGTTCTTCGACGTCTCATCGAGGGGCATGGTGCGCAGGACCCAGTTCCTCCCCAAGGGGCAGGGCACCCACAGCCCCTGCGGACCCTGGATCACCACCGCGGACGAGGTCCCCGACCCGCACAACCTGACGGTCCGGTCCTGGGTCGGCGGCGAGGCCCGGCAGGACTACAGCACCCGCCACATGGCTCACAAGATCCCGGAGCTGGTTGCCTGGCTGTCCCGGTTCATCCAGCTCCAGCCCGGCGACGTCATCGCCACCGGCACCTATCACGTGGGCCTCGGCCCCATGAACAACGGCGACACCCTGGAGATCGGCAAGGCCCGGTTCTCGGTCAGCAGCAGTGGCCCGCGCAAGGATGCGGAATGGCTGCCGGGCAAGTCGCAGCCGCCCGCCGGGGCCGGAGTCTCGAGGGTCTGACCGGATTCGTGAGCGGACACAACCAGAAAAGGAGTCCCTCCGCTCCTCGCAAGCGTCGTCTTCCCGACCCGAAGACGCCGTCCCGGTCTTTTCCCGCGGTCCCATCCATCGGGGAGGCGTCGTGGTTCGCTCCGGCGCTGACCGCGGCCTATGCCCTGCTGCTCGCCTTCACCCTGTTCCACCACGAACTGTGGCGCGACGAACTCCAGCACTGGATGCTCCCGCGCGACAGCACGGGGCCGTTGGACCTGTTCCGCAATATGGAATACGAGACGATCCCGAAGCTGTGGCATCTGTTGCTGCTGCCGATCACGCGGCTGACGTCTTCTCCGGTGGGGATGCAGATCTTCCATTGGGTGATCGCCTCCGCCGCCATCTTCGTGGTGGCGCGATATGCGCCCTTCGGCCCGCTCCAGAAGGTTCTGTTCGCCTTCGGCTATTTTCCTCTCTACGAATACGGGGTGATGTCGCGCAACTATGCGCTCGGCCTGTTCTTCATCGTCGTGACGTGTGCGCTTCTGCGGCATCGTTACCGAAGGCCGCTGTGGCTGGCCCTGGCGCTGGCCCTGATGAGCAACACCAGCGCCCACGCCTGTATCGTCGCCATTGGCGTGCTGCTCGCTCTCGCGCTCGATTACTGGCTCAACCGCCGCGCCCTGGCGGAAGACGACGCGGTGGACACGCGAAGGCTCTACTCCGGCTTCGCCGTCGCTGTCGTCGGGATCCTGCTCGCGATACTGCAAATGATTCCACCGCCCGATGTGACTCTGTCTTCGCTGAGCGCGACCTGGCATTATGCGTGGTACCTGGAATGGAACCCGTCGCGGCTGGCGCACGTCTTGAAAACCATTCCGTCCGCCGTCTTCTTCCCCATCGACCCGAAATTCTTGCTGGTGGTGACCCTTCCGGGGCAGGCAGAGGGTGTCTACGGGGTCGCGATGGCGTTGGCGCTGGTGGCGGCCGTCGTCGCTTTCCGCTGGCGGAGGCCCGTCGCGCTGCTCCTGTTCCTCTGCCTCGTGACCGGATTCCTGACTTTCTTCTACACGATCCATTACGGTTCCTTCCGGCACCACGGTTTTCTTCTGATCTCCCTTCTGGTGCTGGTGTGGGGCGGAAGGTATCTGGACGGCGGCCCCGCCACCGACCGCGCGGGCCGTCGTGCGGTCGCCGCGCGTCGCGCGGGAAGCGTTCTGCTGACCGGTTTCCTGGCGATGCATGCGTTCGGCGGATTGAGAGCCGTCGCCATCGAGGTCGAACGTCCCTTTTCCCTTGCGGAGCGCACCGCCGAATACATCCGGGCCAACGACCTGGAGTCCTTGCCGATGATCGGTTTCCCGGACTGGTCCGCCCTCGCCGTGCTCGGGCACCTGTCGCCGGAGAAGCGGATCCACTACGTGCAGGGAAACCGGGAGGGCTCCTTCGTTCGTTGGGACGGATCGCGTATCGGCGCCGGGCCGCGAGGCAGCATCGATGCCCCGACCTTGATCTCCCAAACGCAGGCCCTGGCCGCCCGCAACGATGGCAAGGTTTTGATGGTCCTCGCGGTCGAGTTGGGGATTCCGCCCGAGGAACGGCGTGTCCGCCCGCTCGCGTCCTTCACGGGGGCCATCGCTTTCGACGAGGATTTCTATCTGTATCTCTACGAAACGCCGGCCAATGGGGACCGGATTCGACCCGACTCCGGCCCGGAGTGACGTGCGGCGCTTGGCAGTGCCCGCCGTTCGAGCGGAGGTTTCAGTGATTCCGGACGCCCTCACCATCGCGGTGTTCTGCCGCAACGAAGCGAAGACGATCTCCACGGTCCTCGATGACGCGCGCCGCGCCCGGCTCCCGGCTCCTGGTCATCGACAACGCCTCGACCGACGGTTCGGGCGACCGCGCCCGAGAAGCGGGCGCGCGGGTCGTCTTCGTGCCCGAACCCGGTTTCGGCCATGCCTGGCGCGCCGTGCTCGCCTCGGTCGAGACGCCCTGGTGCGTCGTCACCGACGGCGACGGCGAATGGCCTCTCGAACCGGTCCTTCCCCGGCTCATCGACGAGTTCGAACGTTCCGGCGCCGACTTCCTGCTGGGCTGGCGCACTTCGAGCACCCGCCCCTGGTACAACGCGAAGCTCGGTTCGCCCGCGCTCACTTGGCTTGCGCGACGCGCGCGGGGAATCCCGCTCTCCGATCTGCACGCCGGAGTGCGCCTGTTTCGCACCGCGTCGATCCGCGATCTGCCGATCCGCTCCCACGGCATGGGCGCGCAGACCGAGCTCGTCCTTCGGGTGAACAAAGCGGGCCTGAGCCTCGCCGAAGGTCCGATCGCCATGAATCCCGCCATACCAGGACGCAAGTCCTACCTTCGTCCGATTCGCGACGGTCTCGCCTGCGTCGCTTTGACCTTGGGCGGCATCGAGGTCCTCGATCTCCTTGCCGAGTGGCGCAGCCCGTAGCCCCTTCGGGGCGGACAGCGTGACGTCGCGGTCAGGCCGGTGGTAGACGTTGCCGTCCCGATCCCGTTTGCCCAGGCGCGGACCGCCCGGCACCCTGCCTTGGAGGATCGCGGTGAAGGTGTCGGGATCGACCGGACCCGAGAGCCCGAGCACCACCGCGCCCCTGCCAGCCCAGGCGCTCGCCTCCCTGTGCGCCGGATCGTCCCTGGCGTAGTACCCGTCGTGTTCGCAATAGCTCGCACCCTGCGCCGGAGACGCGATCTTGCCAATCGACGCCACCATCGCCATCGTCCCCCGCCGGGTGTGCGTATCGGTGCTTCATGGGTGTCCATCCCGCCGAAATACGCGCTTTCCAGACAGGGAACAAGATACGAACATCCTGGTTCGCGCACCTGTCGGCGAACGGCGGCGATTGTCGTTGTCTCAAGGACTGCGGACCGACGGACAGCTTCTTGCCAAACTTTGTCAATGCCGCTACCTTCGGCCCATGAGTACGATGAACATATTGCTTCCCGAGGCCCTCAAGTCCTTCGTGGACGATCAGGTCAGCGCACGCGGCTACAGCACTTCAAGCGAGTATATCCGCGAATTGATTCGCAAGGACCAGGACCGTCAGCGCTTGCGCGGCCTGCTTCTCGAAGGCGCCGCGTCGCCGCAGGCGGCCACGGCCGATGCAGACTACTTCGACCGGCTCCGCGGTCGGGTCCGCGAAGCCGGCGGGCGGTGAGCGGAAAACCAGTTGTCCTGCGCGAGACGGCGCTGCGCGATATCGATGAGGCGGTCGAGCACTATCTGGCCGAGGCGGGAGAGGCCGTTGCGCTGGCCTTCATCGACGCGCTGGAAGATGCCCGCCGTCAAATCGGCGAACAGCCGGGGAGCGGCTCGCCGCGCTATGCGCACGAGCTGGACATTCCCGGCCTGCGCCTCCGGTCGGCAGGGAGATTTCCGTATCTGGTCTTCTATGTTGAGAGGGAAGCGGAAATCGATGTCTGGCGTGTGTTGCATGGGGCGCGGGACATTCCGGCCTGGATGCGAGAGCCGCGCGAGGGTTGAACCGGAAGGCGCGCGGATGCTGACTTGAGTCACCGCGGATGCGGCTCCCACTCCCCCATCGACCGGAACGGGCAGCGTCGTACTGAATCGGAATCCGAGTCGGGGCGAGCAGGTTGTACTCCGATCTCCGCCGTGGGCAAGGCGGAAAGGGGAGCGGTAATGTTCGATGACGCCTGCACAGTCGCCGCCACGATCGATGGCGAAGATGCCTCCGGCCTTCCAGGCTGACACGGAATCAGAATATCGGTACATGTCAATTGTTTGAGGCAATGGGATCAAAATAGGAGGAGGAGCTTATGGGGCTGGTGCGTCACTTGTCTATACGTGTGCCCTGGCATGACCGCGCATGGGACGGGCACATCTGCAATGCACCGCTGGAGAACAGCTCCTGCCTGGCCCTGAAGCTCATTGCTGAGAACCGCAAGGACATTCTTGAGGAAGGTATTGCGGCCGAGGCGTTCGACAAATTGCAGCGGGAGCAACTCCCGCCCTGTCTCCGGGCCAGCGCTAGCTTTCTAAGTCCTCACGAACACGCATTCGAGAGCGTGATGGCCTATTCCACACGGAGCAAGGATCACACGCACATCCTGCCCCGATCTATGCGTGTGCCGGCCTGGGGTGCCCTGGTTATCCCCTACCGCTGGATGCTGAAGGAAAGCGGTTTCAAGATAGCCGAGGGTCTGGAGCTCGATGCCCGCCCCGACAGAGAGCCCACAGACCCTGGCGCGTGACGCGGCCCTGTCGAGCGCCGCCGAGGGCGCAGACGCCGACCGGATCGTCCGATTGTTCCGGTGCGCCGCGTTCGGGCAGGACACGTGGCGGCTGCTCGACCGATACGACGACGCGATCCGAGCCCGATATTGGCGGACGGTTTTACCGTCCTTGCACCGCGGCTACGGCGACGCGGAGCTGAACGAGATCGTCGACCGCCTGCTCGAAGCGAAGCGTCCCCGCGCTGCTTTCGAGCCCCTCAGGCTGGATTGGCCTCGGATCGAAACGTCTCGGCTGAAACGTCTTCTCGTCGATGCCGCGACCGTGGATGCCGAGTCTGCCGATCTTTACAGGCTTGATGCTTATGAGGTTTCGGAGGCGCTCGATTCGCTCGACGGTCGCACTGGCGTCACGCCCGACGAGATGGCGCGGCTCGAATTCATGTACATAAAAGCACTCGATCACAGCAAGCACGGTATTCCCAATCTGGAACGGCGGATCGTGGAGTCTCCAGACGCCTTCGTTCAGGTGCTGGCTCTGATGTTCAAGCGCCGAGATAATGGACAGGATCCTCCCGAATGGCGGATCGAAGACCCGGAACAACGGGCCGGGATGGCCGCCGTCGCCTACCGCCTTCTTCGAAAAATCAGTCGCATTCCCGGCACCGAAGAAAACGGCAGGATCGATACCGAAGCGCTGTCCGCCTGGATAGCCGAGACGCGGCGCCTTTGCGCCGAATATGGCCGGGCCGAGGTGGGCGACGAGATGATCGGCGAGCTTCTTTCCAGAGCCCCGGTCGGGAAGGACGGATTATGGCCATGCCTTCCGGTGTGCGAAGCGATGGAAAGGATCGCTTCCCCGGAAATCGGTCAGGGCTTCAGCATTGGTGTCTACAATGCACGCGGCGTAACCTCACGAGCATTTGGAGAAGGCGGCGCGCAGGAACGCCAGCTTGCCACGAAATATCGAAGCTGGGCGAAGCGGCACGCCATCGACTATCCCTACGTGGGAAGCGTTCTCGAAAGCATCGCGACCAGCTATGACCGGGAGGCAAAGCAACACGACGACGAGGCAAAGATCGGCCAGAGGCTGGAACACTGAACGACGATGTTGGCAGGCGTCTCGGTAAGCGCCCCGGGGGCCGGCTCCGAGCGAAACGGCGGTCCGGGCACGGGGTTCGGGCTCGAACCGCCCCCCGCGTTCACTTCAGCTTCCGTTCGTGTGGAACAGTGGGACGCGGGTCGTCCAGGGCTTCCCGTACCTTGGCACGGAACCACGCGTCATGGGATTCGGGGTCGGTGGTCAGGCCCGTCGGCAACCCGCCCTTCGCAGCAACACGGGTCAGGAGGATGCGCACGGCATCCGAGAGCGTCAGGCCGACGCCAGCCAGCGTGTCGGCCGCTTTGGTCTTGAGTTGATCGTCCACGCGGACATGAAGCATCGACGTCTGAGCGGGCATTGGGCATTCCTCCATTTGCCAACTAGATGGATCTCAATTGAGATACGTCATGTGATGCGGAGACATCCGGCTCGAACGTGAGCTCCGGCACGATTACCTCCCAGGAATCACATTTCATGGTATCGCGGTACTTGGGCTGCGACGCCTCGCGGGTCCACCTGACGACGGCCAGCACTTGGGCGGACCGGCAGTGCATCCCGGGCGGCGGCTTGAAGCTCGCGGCAAGGCGTCCCACCACTGTGCCCGTCGGGTCCAGCAGTTCCCAGCGCCCTCCGTCCACCACCCGCGTTTCCAGCGCGTCGCCGGGCGACAGCGAGGCGATGGCGCGGTGCGCCGGATGGCGGGTGTCGTGGCGTCCGGCAAAGCCCAGGTCCACATCCCGGACGCCGGGCTGGACGTAGTGGTACTGAAGCGCCGGAGGGCAGGGCGTCAGCCCGGCCGGTTCCCGGCGCAGCGTCGAGGGATGGGCCGTCAACGCGTCCTGGAGCGGGTGTCCGCCCTCGAAACGCGCCAGCGCGAGGGTCTCCCGAGCCCGGGTCATGGCCACGTAGTACAGCCGGCGCGGCGCGTCCGGGTCCTCGTCGCGTCCGATCCGCTCCCAGCCGCCGTCCAGCACGGCTACATGATCGAACTCCAGTCCCTTGGCGCGGTGGGCGGTCAGCAGCAGGAGCCCGCGCTGGCGCCGGCGTATCTCGCGTCCCCATTCGGCCAGCCACTCGATGAAGTGGTCCGCCGGCGTTTCACCGGCGCCGGTTTCCAGCATGTGTTCGTCGATGGCCTGCCGCAAAAGCTCGTGCCAGGGACCGGACGGATGCGCTTCCGCCCAACCGCGCAGAGCCGCGCCGTCCACGAGCCCCGCGTCCCGTCCTCGCAGCCATTCGACGAAGTTCCGCGTCTCCCGTAGCCGCCGGAAGCTCGGGATCTCCTCGTCGCCCATCTGGGCCGGAACCCCATGGGTCTCGCAAAAGGCGCGCACGGGAACCAGATACTTCCACTCGCGTGCGATAACGGCGCACCGCGCCCAGTCCCAATTCGGTGAAAGGGCCGAGAGGCGCTGCAACTCCGCCATGACGGTCCGCGCCTGCGCTACCGGATCCCGTGGCGCGGGCAGGACCTGCACCCGTCCCCGCGCCACCGGGTCCCGCTCCTGCCACGCACCGCCGGGCGGATCCTTCGCGCGCGCCTCATCGATGCGGATGGGCTGCCGGACCTTCATCCGTTGCCGCGCCGGCTCGATGACGGCGTTGGCCGCGTCGATGATATGGGCGGTGGAGCGGTAGTTCTCAACGAGGTGCACGGGCCGCGGCCCGTAGTCCTCCTCGAAGCGGCGGATGAACTCCACCGAGGCGCCGTTGAAGGCGTAGATGTTCTGGTCGTCGTCTCCCACCGCGAACACGGTGAGCTTGCCGGCCTCATCGTCGAGGGTGCGGCCGGCCAGCGCGGAGATCAGCTCGTACTGGTCCGCGCCGACGTCCTGGTACTCGTCCACCAGGATCCAGCGGAAGCCCGCCAGCAGCCGCGCGCGTTGCTCGTCCGCGTCTTCCGGCGGCAACCCCTGGCCGCGCAGCAGCTCAACCGCCCGCCGCAACACCTCCCGGAACACCTCGTCGTCCGGCCGCTCCGCTCCCGCCATGAAACTGGCGCCCGCCAGCCGCATGGCCAGGGCGTGGCAGGTCAGCACGATCACGCCCCTCGCGTCCTCGCCGATCAGCTCCCCGAGGCGGCGGCGGATATCCACGGCCGCGTGCCGGTTGTAAGCCAGGGCCAGGATGCCGCGGGCATTCTCGCGCCGCGCCCGTATGAGGTAGGCAATGCGGTGGACCAGCACACGGGTCTTGCCGGAGCCGGGCCCCGCCAGCACCAGCACGTTGGTCCGCTCCCGGTCATCCGCGACGATGCCCTGCTGTACGGGGTTCTCGAGGTCTTCGACGATGGCTCGCCAGGATTCGGGCGTGGTCTCACGGCCGATCTCCCGGGTCCGTCCGGGCAGCCAGCGGCGCAGAAAGTCTTCTCCCTTGAGCGTGAAGTAGTCCATGGCCAGCCGGGTCGCCTCGGCGACGGATCCCAGGCCGCGTTCCGCGAACTCCACCATCACGTGGACCTGCCGGACCTGCCCCTTGTAGTGAAGTTCAAGGGGCTTGAAGTCGGTGCTGGTGAAGCCTCGCCGGTCCCGTCGCAGCCGGATGGTCATGGCCGGACGGAATACCGCCAACCCCTTGTTGAGCTGGATGACCTCCAACTCGTGCAGCCACAGCAGCGCGCGGTCCAGCAGCTTGGCGGGGTTCCTGACCTTGCTCTTGATCTCCAGGTCGGATTCCATGGCATGGGTGAGCTTGCCGAGGGTGGTTTCCACCAGCAGATCCGTGCCGCGAGCGCCGGACGGCAGACAGGCCAGGAGGTGCTCCAGCAGCCGTTTGGCTCCCTCGCGCCGGATCCGCGCCGTCTCTTCCAGCGCCCCCCATTCGCGATGCAGCGTCACCCGTGCGGTCTCGGCGTCGAGCTTGCGCGCCGTCAGGCTGCCGCCGGCGCGGTCCTCGCCCCGACCGTCGTAGGCGATGCCGCGGACGATGCGCCACAGCCGTTCCGGCAGGGGGTCGGCCAGACCCTCGTCCCGCAACACCTGCGCGGCCACGCGCAAGTGCAGGGACGAAGCGTCGCCCTTGCCCAGCTCCGGCGCGGCCTCGCGCATGTGCCGGATGAGCGCGGTCTCCAGTCGGGCGGCCGCTTCGAGGCGCTTGAGGGAAGAGCGCTCCACGCCGGCGTGGACGAACGCGGTCAACGCGGTGTCGTTGCTGGCGATGCCCAGCCGTTCCAGGTCGTAGAGCGCGTGGCGCACGCCCTCGGGGCTGAGGCCCGACACGCCCATCAGTTCGTCGGTGGTGAGTCCTTCGTCCGGCCTGGCGTTGATCAACGCCCCGGCCACGCGCTCCAGCTTGTCGCGATAGGCCTCCGTGATGGCCGCCGGCCGGAGCTGCCGGCGGACTTCCTCCGCGGACCGCACCCGCAGCGACGACGGGAACACCTCCACGCGGTTGGCCTCCCGGGTCAGCAACGCCGCCTCCTCCAGCCACGCCACCGCGGTGCGCACGCGGGTGTCGTCGGTGGCGGAATCGCGCTCGAACACGTGCTCCTCGTCTTCCCCCAGGATCTCGCCCGCGGTGGCCCACACCTCGCCGCCCAGACGCTTCTTCCGGTCCAGTTTGCGCAGCGCTCTCAGGATGCCGCCGATCTCCGCCCGGGTCAGGCGCGAGCGCGCCGACATGCCGAACTGCCGCTCCACGTCATCGGCCGTGTACAGCAGCACGCAGCGTGCGGCGGCCCGGTCGCGGCCGGCGCGGCCTGCCTCCTGGAGGTAGTTCTCCAGCGAGCCCGGGATGTCCGCGTGGACCACCAGCCGCACGTCCGGCTTGTCGATGCCCATGCCGAAGGCGTTGGTGGCGGCGATGGCGCGCAACCTGCCGTCGATGAAGCGCTGCTGCACGTCCTTCCTGGTCTCCGGCCGGAGCCCGGCATGGAAATGGCCCGCGGCCATGCCTTTCAACTGGAGGAACTCCGCCACCTCCTCGCTCCGCCGGCGCGTGGCGCAATAGATGATGGCGCCGCCGGACGCCTCCGGCGGCAGGCGCCACTCCAGCACCTGATGGACGTGGGCGAGCTTTTCAGCCCCCGTCGTCGGCATGACCTCGAAGGTGAGGTTGGCCCTCTCCACCCCGCCGTTGACGACGGTCAGCTCGATGCCGACCCGGTCCCGGAAGTGGCGGGTGACGTCGTCCACCACGTCCGGTCTGGCGGTGGCGGTGAGACAGAGCACGGGCGGCGGGCCTTCAGCCGCAGCCTTCTCCCGGATGAAGCGGCTCACGTAGAGGTAGTCCGGCCGGAAGTCGTGCCCCCAGCGCGACAGGCAGTGGGCCTCGTCCAGCACCCAGGCGCCGATCTCGCGCTGGTCCAGCACCCGGCGGAGCGCGGGCGCCCTGAGCTGCTCGGGCGAGATGATGAGAATCCCCGCGTCCCCCAGCCGCACCCGGTCCAGCGCGTTGGCCCGCTCCGGCATGGACAGCAGGCCGTTGACCGTCACGCCGCAGCCGATGCCGTGCGCCTCCAGCCCCGCCACCTGATCCGCCATCAACGCTACCAGGGGCGAGATCACCACCGTCAGAGCGCCGGTCTTGTGGTAGCGTGACAGCGCCGGTATCTGGTAGCAGAGCGACTTGCCCGTACCCGTGGGCAGGATACCGAGCACGTGCCGTCCGGCCATGGCCGCCTCGACGATGGATTGCTGCATCGCACGCCCTTCGGCGTCCACCGGCTCGGGGCGGAAGTCCTTGAAGCCGAACCAGCGGGTCAGCTCCTTGCGGGCGTCGTGGCGGTCCCGGCACCAGCCGCAGGCGCCGTCGGTGCAGGGCGTGTCCCGCAACCGGCGCACCAGCCGGCCCGCCTCCGGGAACTGGTGGCGCACCCAGGGCGGCATGACCGAGTTGCCCCCCGCCACCGACAGCCACGCCAGCGCATAGGCCAGCGCCCAGCCCGAGCCGGCCCCCGCGGCCACCTCCTGCGCATGGACGGCGCAACCGGCCCGTTCCAGCCGCGCGTGGACGGCCGCGCGCGCTTCGGCGTCGGCAGGCCGGGGACTGCGGCGCAGCTCCGAAAAGAAAGCGTCCAGGGCGCGGTCCTCGCCCGCGGGCTTCGGCGTGACCAGCCAATGCCAGGCCGTCAGCAGGCCGGGCTCGGCATCCCGCAGGGCCCGGCGCTCGTCCCCGAAGAGCTCCAGCGCCAGCCGCGCGTCCAGCTCCGGATCGTTCAACTGCCGGCGCCGGAGTCCGCCGTCCTGGTAGTGCTTCACGAGATGGTGATAGGGATTGCGGGGAAAGGCGAGCGGACTGAGACGCAGGGTGTCCACCGCGGGCAACCCGAGCAGCCGCAGGTCGGGCTTCGCCGCGGTCAGGAAGGGCAGGTCGAAGGAGATCAGGTTGTGGCCGAGGATGAAGGAGGCGCCGTCCGCGAACTCATCGAGCCTCCCGAGGGCTGCGCCGAGTCCGCCGCCCGAATGAGTCAGGCTCTCGCCGGTATCCGCGCGAACCGCGCCGAAGGCATGGATGACGCCATCCTCCTTGCCGACTTCCAGGTCCAGCGCGAGGCCGCGGGCCAGAGCGGGATGGTGCTCTTCGGGTCCGGGTGTACCGGCTTTGGCTTCGGGGCGCATCACGTCCAATCACGTTCCATAGACCACGCGCGGCAGCCACGTCGCCAGCTCCGGCCAGAACCACAGCACCAGCAGGGTCAGGAGCTGGATGAGGATGAAGGGGAACGCGCCCTTGTATATCTGCATGGTGGTGATCGAGGGCGGCGCCACTCCCCTCAGGTAGAAGAGCGCGAAGCCGAAGGGCGGCGTCAGGAACGAGGTTTGCAGGTTGATGGCGATCATGACCCCGAGCCAGACGGGATCGAGGCCCATCTGAAGCAGGATCGGGCCCACGATGGGCACGACCACGAAGGTGATCTCGAAGAAGTCGAGAAAGAACCCCATGACGAACATCACCGCCATGACGAGAAGGAACGCGGTCAGCAGACCGCCCGGCAACCGGGTCAGAAAATCCTGCACCAGTTCGTCGCCTTCGTAGCCCCTGAAGACCAGCGAGAACATGCTGGCGCCCAGGAGGATGACGAACACCATGCAGTTGATCTGCGTGGTGCTCTGCATGACCTCCTTCAACACCCCGAGCTTCAACTGCTTCTTGATCCACGCCAGTATCAGCGCTCCCATGCACCCCACGGACGCGGCTTCGGTCGGCGTTGCCACCCCGCCCAGGATCGAGCCGAGTACGCCGACGATGAGGAGGATCGGCGGAACGAGGACCTTGAAGGTACGCAGGAAGAGTTCCCGGGAGGTCACCAGGGCGCGCTCCGCTTCCGGTATGGCGGGGGCCATGTGGGGCTTCAGGAAGGCAAGGACGCCGATGTAGACGATATAGAGGGAAACCAGGACGAGGCCCGGAAAGATCGCGCCCACGAAGAGGTCTCCGACCGAGACGGAGCCGGGAGAATAGTTGCCCAAGGCCAGTTGCGCCTGCTGGTGGGCCGAGCTCATGACGTCGCCCAGGATGACCAGGATGATGCTGGGCGGGATGATCTGTCCCAGGGTGCCGGATGCGGTGATGATCCCCGTGGCCAGGGAGGGGTCGTAGCGGTAGCGGAGCAGCGCCGGCAACGAGATGAGCCCCATGGTGACCACCGTAGCGCCGACGATGCCGGTGGACGCGGCCAGCAGAGCGCCGACGATGCAGATGGAGATGCCGAGGCCGCCCTTGAGACTGCCGAACAGGAGGCCCATGGTCGTGAGCAGCTCCTCGGAGATCTTCGACCGCTCCAGCATGACGCCCATGAAAATGAAAAGCGGGATGGCGATCAGCGTCTCGTTGCCCATGATGCCGTAAACGCGCTGGGGAAAAGCCCCGAGGAAGACGAGATCGAAGTGGCCCGTCCAGGCGCCGATAAGGGCGAAGGCGATGGCCGTGCCCGAGAGGCTGAAGGCCACCGGATAGCCCAGCAACAGCACGGCCACCGTGGCCATGAACATGAGAATGGGCAGGTACGTTTCCACGCCGGTTCCGCGGCTAGCGGTTTTCCTCGGGGGATCGCGTCGGTTCGCCTGCCAGGGTGAGGAGGCTGCGGGCCGCCTGGGACAGTCCCTGAAGTCCCAGCAGCCCGGCGGCCAGCAACAGGATCGATTTCAGCAGGAACACGCCGGGGATGCCGCCGGCCTCTTTCGAATCTTCGAGGACCTTCCAGGACTCCGCCACGTAGGGGTAACCGTAGTACAGGATCAGGAAACAGGTGGGCAGCAACAGCAGGAGGGCGCCCAACAGGTCGATGACGGCCTTGTAGGCGACGCTCTGCGGGCGGTAGAAGATGTCCACCCGCACGTGGCCTTCCTTGAGGAGGGTGTAACCGGCGGCCAGCATGAAGAGGATGCCGTGCATGTAGACCACCGACTCCTGCATCCAGATCCACCCCATGTTGAAGCCGTAACGCAACGTCACGACGATGAACGTGACGACGGCCATGGTGAGGGTCAGCCAGGCGACGGCGCGTCCGACCCAATCGTTCAAAGCGTCGAGCCGCGTTACGATGGAGTGCAAGGCCGTTTTCATGACCGGACACTGTATGCCATTTGGCCGGGAGGCTTCAACGTCCGGGGCGGCAGGGCCGCGAGGAGGAGGGGCGGTCCCGGCCGGGATGGGCGCGCGCAGGCGCCGGCCCGGCCGGGGAGCGGGATTCAGCTCTTGATGGCCAGGCTTCTCGCAGCGCTGAAGCCGGCCTCGCCGATACGGTTCCAGTTGGCAGACTGATTGCGGAAGTTGTCGAAGGACTCGAACACCGCCTTGGAATCGGGACTCGCCTGCGCGGCGTCGGCGACCACCTCCAGGCTGAGTTCCGCCATCTTCTTGAGCACCGCCTCGGGGAACTTCCTGAGCTTGACCTTGTGTTTTTGCACCAGTTCCACCAGAGCCGCGTTGTTGCGTGCGGTGAACTCCGAAAGCATGTCGTTGTACGCCGCCTTGGCCGCCTGGTCCAGGACCGCCTGCAGGTCCGACGGCAACGCATCGTAAGCCTTCTTGTTGACGAAGGCTTCGAGTACCGTACCGGGCTCGTGCCAGCCGGGCCAGTAATAGTAGGAGGCAGCCTTGTAGAAGCCGAAGGCCAGGTCGTTGTACGGACCCACCCACTCGGTGGCGTCGATGGCGCCGGATTGCAGCGATGGGAAGATCTCGCCGCCGGGCAGGTTGACGACCGTGGCGCCGGCCCGTTTGATGACCTCCCCGCCGAGACCCGGCATGCGCATCTTGAGGCCCTTGTAGTCGTCCACCGAGTTGATCTCCTTGTTGAACCATCCTCCCATCTGCACGCCCGTGTTGCCCACGGCATAGGGCTTGAGGTTGAAATCGGCGTACAGTCCGTCCCACAGCTTCTGTCCGCCGCCATAGTGGATCCAACCGGCCATCTCGTCGGCGTTGAGTCCGTAAGGGACCGCGGCAAAGAACTGCGCCGCCGGGCTTTTGCCCTTCCAGTAGTAGGCGGCCGCGTGTCCCATCTCCGCCGTACCCTGCGAAACGGCGTCGAAGGATTCGAAGGGAGGAACCAGTTCCCCACCCCCGTAGACTTTCACCGTCAGGCGGCCGCCGGACATCCTGTCGATGATATCGGCGAGGTAATTGGCTCCGGTCCCCAGGCCCGGAAAGTTCTTCGGCCAGGTGGTGACCATCTTCCAGCGATACTTCTTCTGGGCGTGGACCGCGGGGGCGCCGGCGATAAGCGCTCCCGTCGCAAGACCCGCCGTGCCCACCGTCTTGATGAAGCTGCGTCGTTTCATTTCTTTCCTCCTTCCGCCCCCGCTTCCGGGACGCATTCGTCCGGCCGGTGAAGCGGCGTTCGTCTTCCTGTCGGGATGGATGACGACATAGTAGAGAAACTCGGGAAATCAAGTCAAGCCCGCGTGACCGGGCCTTTCCAAAGTCCCCGCCAAACCCGTCACGCCATGCTCTCCTTGACCTTCCTCGCCAGACGAAAGATCAACGATCCCGCTATTCCGTAAACGACACCGTTGAGAACCCCGATGCACCCCACCGCCCACACGGGACTTTGGACGAGGTTGATGACGGGAAGCGAGAGTATCACTCCGGGGGCTGCGAGGACTTCGAGTATGGCGCGCATGTTCGGAGCTGGACCCGGAAGAAGGGGCGTTCCTGCCAGGACCAGGACGAATCCGGCGAGGAACCCGGTGATGAAAACGCGTGTCCTGGACATTCGAGAAGCCTGTGCGACTGGGTGAGAGCCGGTTCCCTGCCCGGTGTCTCAGGAGGTCTCACGGACGCTCGTCACGAGCAGTCCGAACACGGCGAAGGCCAGCGCCGACCCCAACAGCATGGCCAGCGTCATGCTGTCCAGCCACGTGATGAGCTGCCCCATGGCCACCGGGGTGGTCAGGGCCGCCACGTAGTGCATGGACATGATGAGGCCGCTGGCGGCGCCCACCCGGCCTTTGGCGGCAGAGTCCTGCGCCAGCGCCACCACCAGCGAGGGTACCGGCGACTTGCACAGGCCCAGGAGACAGATGCCCGCGGCCAGGGCCAACGGGTGGACAAGCCAACCGTAGACGGCCAACACCACGATCACGCCGGGGAAGGCGCCCAGCAGAATGATCCGCTTTCGTCCCAGACGGTCGGACAGGATCCCCAGCGCCATGGCCCCGATAATGGGGGTGGCGCCCCAGGCCGCCATGACCATGCCCGCCTGGTCGAGCGTCAACTCCGCAGCCGTGCGCAGAAACGTCGGCGTCCAGGAGGAGGTGATCCAGAACACCGCGCCGCCGAAGAACTGCGCCACCGCCAGGAGGATCATGTTGCGGTTCATCACCCCCGGCCTTCCCGCGCCCGCGGCGCGAGGAACGGCCTGCGCCCGGACCGGTTCCCGGACGCGCAGCCACTGGATGGCCGCAATGGCGGCGGCGATGCAGCCCACCGTGGCAGTGGCGCCGCGCCACCCGAAACGCTGGATGATGGCGGCGGCCACGATGGGACCGCTGACGCTGCCGAGGCCATAGGTGGCGGAGAGCAGGCCCATCCCCAGTCCGCGTCGCGAGGGCAGGAGATCGGACACCAAAGACAGGACGGAGGCGGTAATGAAGCCGTATCCCAGGCCGGCCACGGCCAGGAAGGCGACCGCGGCGCGGTAACTCTGGATGGTCGATACGAGGCCGAACCCGGCGCCCAGGGCGAGGCCGCCGGCAACCAGGACCCTGCGCCGGCCCAGGTTGTCGGACAGCCGCCCGGCCGACCAGCTCGCGCACGCCGCGACCACGAAGATGGCGGAAAAGAGCGTACCCGCCCAGACCTCGGAGAGCTCCAGGCTTGCGCGTATCTCAGGGAGGCCGATTCCCAGAACCGCGACCACCATGGCCGGTCCCACCGCGGAAAGGGCCGCAACCGCTACGGACCCCCAGTCGGTCCGGGTGGACGCAGGAGTCGCAACCGGCACGGATCAGCGGTCCCGGGAGGGTGTCGTGTACGGTCCCCTCACGGGCGTGTCCGTACTTTGGGCGAAGACGGTCAAGCTAGGCGCCGAAGGCGATCTCGTTGATACACGGCAGCCCGCTGGCCACCGTGCGGCAGTTCGATCCCTCGACAACCATGATCTCCCCTTCGGAGGTGGCGGCGATGATGCCGGGGCCGTCGGGGTCGGGCACGGTGTCCATGATGCCGCCGAGGAAGCCCTCGGCCAGCACTTTCCAGTCGGCGGCCTCGTGCTCGCTCCGCAGGATGGCCGAGCTGGCCCGCTCCTTGCGCACCCAGGTGTTGGGCCGGCCCAGCGTCACGCCGAGATACAGGCTGCCGTCATCCGTCTCGGTGACGGTGGTGCCGTAGGTGCGGGTGTCCGACGGGGTGATCTCCTGCCAGTGGGCGGCCCGGTCCCGGCTGCGGAAAATGCCTTCGCCGCAGGCTGCAACCACCAACTCGGGCTCATGCCTGGAGTGGTGAAGCTGATGCAGGTCGCGGTCCCACAGGCCCTCGTTGGCGCCGCGCCAGCCCCCGCCGTTGTCGTCGCTCAGGAGCAGGCCGCCCACCTCGATGCCGGCGTAGAGCCGTGACGGCGCGGAAGGGTCGGCGGTAAGGTAGCGGGTCCGGGGAGCCTGGGCCGGGTTGGGCGGAAAGGTTCCGCCGGAGCCGCTCTCGCGCACGTCCGGGAGTTCCTCCCAACCTTTACCGGGGGCCCCGTGGAAGAGTGCCGCCGGACGGGTGCCGACGAACAGCGACCCGGGCAGGGCCCACAGCGAGAAGATATCGAGATGCGGTACGTTGGGCTCGGACCGTGTCCAGGTCTCGCCGCCGTCGTGGGTGAAGAACAGGCCCGAGTGCTCGGTGCCCGCGTACACGGTCAGCGGATCTTCCGGATCCACGGCGATGCAGCTCAGGCTCCAGAACGTCAGGTCGCGATCCACCTGATTCCAGGCATCGCCGTTCTTCTCGAAACGGTACCACCCGGAATGAGTCATGACGTGGAGTGCCTTCGTATGACCGTTCGTATCGCTCATGGCGCTCTCCTCCCGCGGGTTGGCGTAAGACGTATAGAGGTGCTTTGCTTGCCGACCTCTATCAGTCTTGCCGCGGGGGTGTCAAGCCGGCTTCGGGCGCTTACGCGTCGGCCAGCAGCGGGTTCAGCTTGCGGAAGAACTCGCCGATCTCGCCCTCGTAGCTGTAGTCGGCCAGGGACTCGATGGGGGTGGCTTCCCGGTTGACGACGGCCAGCAAGGCACCGGCCTGTTTGGCGATGACCGGGAAGGACGCGGCGGGCTGAACGACCAGCGACGAACCCACCACGACGAAGATCTCGGCCGCTTCGCTCCAGACCTGAGCCTGCTGCATGGCCGCCTGCGGCATGGGCTGGCCGAAGGAGATGGTGCCGGACTTGAGCAGTCCGTCGCACGCGTCGCAGCGGGGCGAGGTGAAGGTCTCACCCAGGCTTTCCAGGACCTCCTCCGGATCGAAGTCCTTGCCGCAGCCGAGGCACACCACCGTGCGGTCCGAGCCGTGCAGCTCCACGATCTTGCCGTCCGAGACCCCGCCGCGGCTGTGCAGGCCGTCGATGTTCTGGGTAATGAGCCCCAGGAGCTTGCCGCGCTTCTCGAAGTTGCTGATGGACGTGTGCCCGACGTTGGGTTTCACTTCCTTGTAGAGCAGGTGGCTTTCCTTCTTGCGCTGCCACGCCCGAACCCTGGCTTCCTCGCTGCTGATGAACTCGTCGAAGTACACCGGCTTCATCCGCGTCCACTTGCCGCCCGGGCTTCTGAAGTCGGGGATGCCCGATTCGGTGCTGATGCCCGCGCCGGTAAAGAACACGACGTCGGTGGCGCGCCGAAGTATCGAGGCGAAGTCGTCGAGGGTCATAGGCGTCCAAGTCTCTCGAATGTCCTCCGAGAAGTCAAACCGTGATGGATGGATAGACATACAGGTCGGATGTCCATTGACTCGGTCCATCCGGGGCGATATGCCATCCATGGCGCAAGGACTCAGCCGGGAACGCAAGACTCCCCCTACGACCGAGGTAACCCATGGCTACAGGAAAGATCGGAGTCCCCACCCCCCGGGCCGAAGGCGTGGGCAAGGTGACGGGCGAGGCCGTGTACGCGGTGGACGTGACCCTTCCGGGCATGGTGTGGGGCAAGGTGCTGCGGAGCCCCATACCCTGCGGAAGGATCAAGCGCATCAACACGAGCCGGGCGGAGCAGGCGCCCGGGGTCCGGGCCGTGGTCACCGGCGCGGACGTGGCCGGGCTGAAGATCGGCCGGCGGCTGTACGACATGCCCATCCTGGCGGAGGACGTGGTGCGCTTCGCGGGCGAGAAGGTGGCGGCGGTGGCGGCCGACAGCGAGGAGGCCGCGGAACGGGCGGTGGAGTTGATCGAGGTGGAATACGAGGACGGGGAGCCGGTGCTGGACCCGCTGGAGGCGGTCAAGCCTTCGGCCCCGGTGATCCATCCGGACGTCATGAACTATGAGGGGCTCATGGCCCCGCTGGAGTCGCCCACCAACACCTTCGTGTACCTTTCCTGGGGCAAGGGCGAGATCGAGAAGGGTTTCGCCGAGTCCGACGTCATCGTGGAGAACACTTTCTACACCCAGCCCGTGCACCAGGGCTACATCGAGCCCCATTCCTGCCTGGTGAGCGTGGAGCCGTCGGGCGCAGCGGAGATCTGGTCCTGCAGCAAGACTCCGTTCGCCTTGCGCCAGCAGCTTGCCAAGGCCCTCAAGGTACCGTTCGAGAGCCTGATGGTCCATCCCTGCTACATCGGCGGCGACTTCGGCGGCAAGGGCGACTTCATGGACGTGGCCGTGGCCTACGTGTTGTCGCGCAAAAGCGGGCGTCCGGTGAAGATGGTGATGGACTACGACGAGGAGCTCATGGCGGGGAACCCGCGCCACGCCTGCACGATCAAGGTGCGCACCGGGGTCAAGCGGGACGGCCGGATCATGGCGCACCATCTCGACTTCATCTTCGACAGCGGCGCCTACGGCGCCTTCAAGCCCATCGGTTTTCTCTTCGGCGCCCAGGAGGCGGGGGGCGCGTACAACATGCCGCACCACCTGAGCGAGGAGCGGGTGACGTACACCAACAAGATCCCGTGCGGGCACATGCGCGCGCCCGGCGACCCGCAGGGGTTCTTCGCCACCGAGAGCCAGATGGACGCGGTGGCCGGGGAGTTGGGCATGGACCCGGTGGAGTTCAGGAAGGTCAACCTGATGCACGACGGCGACGAGTCGCCCACCGGACACGTCCTGCACCACATCAAGGCCGAGGAGACCCTGGACAAGGCCGTCGTCGAGTCCGGCTATGGCGCTCCCAAGGGCGCCAACACCGGGAGGGGCGTGGCCGTGGCCCAGTGGCTGCCTCTGGGGGGCGAGTGCTACGCTTTCGTGACCCTTGATACGGACGGGACGGTCACGGTTTCGGCCGCGGCCATGGACCAGGGCAGCGGCACCTACACGGTGCTTCGGCAACTGGTTGCGGAAGAGCTTCAGGTGCCGCTGGAGTCCGTCAACCTCGAGACCCTGGATTCTACCCAGGTGCTGAAGGACCAGGGCCTGGGCGGCAGCCGCGGCACCCGGATCTACGGCAACGCGGCCTACCGGGCGGTGACCGCGGTGAAGGAGGAACTGCTCGGCATCGCGGCAGAGGCCATGGGCACGGAGGTCGACAAGGTGGCCGTGGCCGACGGAGGCGTGACCCGGCTCGACGCGGAGCAGCGCATGACCTACGCCGAGCTGGCCCGGGTCAAGGGTTCGGCCATCCGGGGCGAGGGCCACTACAACGACGCCACCATGGGTCCGGAAGCCTCCATGTGCGCTCAGGTGGCCGAAGTGGAGGTGGATCCCGAAACCGGCCAGGTGGAGCTGCGCAAGGTCACCGCGGCGCTGAACACCGGGGCCGTCCTCAACCCGCTGATGCACCAGGGCCAGATCGACGGCGCCATCGTCATGGGGGTCGGCTACGCCCTGATGGAGGACGTGCAGTTCGACGACGGCAAGGTCACCACGGTCAACCTCGGCGATTACAAGATCCCCACCATCCGCGACGTGCCCGAGCTGCGCACGGCCCTGATCCAGTCCGACACCGGCAGCGGCCCCTACAACAGCATGAGCATCGGCGAGACGCCCATCATCCCGTTTGCCGCGGCGGTGGCCAATGCCGTTGCCGACGCCACCGGATCGCGCGTCCGGTCGTTGCCCATCACGGCCGAGAAGGTCCTGTCGAGGATGTCGGTGTAGGGCGCCTTGGCCACTCCGGACTTCCGCGCGCGCTTCGTGGCGATGGCGTCCACCTGGTGGATCGTGTTCGCCGGCGCCCTGGCCCACGCCGTCAGCACCGGTTTGGCCTACTTCGGCCTGGGTGTCTATTTCCCGTCCTTCGAGCGGGAGTTCGGCTGGAGCCGCACCGCCATCTCGGGCGCCTTCTCCATGGCCCGGGTGGAGTCGGGCCTGTTGGGTCCCGCCGAGGGTTACATGACCCGCCGCCTGGGTCCCAAGCGGGTCATGTACCTCGGCATCGTGATCTGTGCACTGGGCTTCGTCGGCATGAGCATGGTGACTTCTCTGCCCATGCTCTACGTCACCATCGTCGCCGGCATCGTGCTGGGCACCAGCATCGGTTTCTACATCCCCATCAGCGTCGTGGTGGCTACGCTCTTCCGCGCCCGCCGGAGCCTCGCCTTCGGCATCTTCCGCATGGGGCCGGGTTTATCCGGAGGGATGGTGCCGGTGGTGGCCTTTATGATCGTGTGGTGGGGTTGGCGCACCGCGGCCGTGGCATCAGCGGTCATCATCGTCGCCATGGGCTGGCCCTTGGCCCGCGCCATCGGGAACGCCTACGAGAGGGGCGTCGGGCTTCCGGACACGAACGTCCCACGTCCCGGTACACCGGCCCCGGACCCCGAGGTCTCGCTGACCCTCAAGGAGGCGCTCCGCACCCGGTCGTTTTGGCTGCTTTCTGCGGTCATGGGGCTGCGGCAGATGGTCACCGAGGGGATCTCGGTCCATCTCGTGGTCCTTCTGGTGGACCGCGGTTGGGGCCAGGACCTGGCCGGCACGTTGCTCGGTGTCTCCGCGCTTATCGGCTCCCCGGCGCGTCTGGCCTTCGGCTGGATGGGGGACTTCATGGACAAGCGCCGCCTGATGATCGGCCTGCTCGGCGTCCTCAGCGCCTCGGTCCTGACCATGGCCACCACCGCCTCGTCAACGTGGTTCATGGCGGCGCTGGTGGTTTACTCCCTCTGCTACGGCGGCTTGGCCTCGCTCCAGGAACCCATTCGCGCCGACTACTTCGGCATCCGCCACTTCGCCAGCATCCAGGGGTTCAGCCGCCTGTTCGTCACCGCCGGAAGCGTCATGGGCCCCATCAGCGCCGGGTTCTTCTACGACCTGACCCACAGCTACACCGTGCCCCTCACGATCTTCGCCGGCTCAGCCTTCACCTCCACCGTGCTGATGTTCTGGACCACGCCGCCGGCCAAGCCCGGCCCAGGGAAATGAGCGGCAGGGTACCTGTGGTAAGGGGAGGGTGGCGCTCGACGGAAAGTTGCAGCAAATCGCGGTTCATTGTACTCGTGAGGGATGCAGGAGTCCGGATTCGATGTTCCCAGAGAGGAGCGGTACTTCGAGGATTACCTGGCCGGCGCGGTACACGAGTTCGGCCCGGTGAGCCTCGACGAGATCGAGATCGTCGAGTTCGGCAAGCGTTTCGTGCCGCAGCCGTACCACACGGACCCGGAGCTAGCGAGGAAGACCATTTACAAAGGGCTCATCGCCAGCGGCTGGCATACCGCCGCGGCCATGATGCGGGTATACTCCGACAACTATCTCTCGGCGGTGGCCAATCTCGGTTCGCCCGGCGTGGACGAACTTCGCTGGAACAAGCCGGTGCGTCCGGGCGATCGATTGACGGTCCGGGTTACGGTGCTGGAAACGCGGCGGTCGAGCTCCAAACCCGACCGGGGCATCGTCAACTCGTTCCTGGAGACCCTGAATCAGGACGGTGACGTGGTCATGAGCATGAAGATGATCAATTTCATGACCGCCCGGCAGACGTCCGGTTAGTATCCCGAAAAGAGTAACGCGCGGCAGATTCGTTTGCGCGGAAACCCGAACCTGAACGAGGAGGCACGTGATCTACGATATCGAAATCAACTCCGCGGCACATTACCCGGCAGCGGACGTGGTGGGGCTGGTGGAGCGGGCGGAGCGGGCCGGCTTCGGCGCGTTCTGGAAAGGCGAATCCAACAGCACCGACCCCATGGTGCTGATCTCGGCAGCGGCCAGCCGCACCAGCACCATCAAGTTGGGAACGGCCATCTACCACATCTTCGGCCGCAGTCCGGTGGCCCTGGGGTTGCAGGCGGCGACGCTACAGGACCTCTCGGAGGGGCGCGTCCTGTTGGGCCTCGGGGTGGCCAACAAGGCCATCGCCGGGTGGCATGGCGGGGTCTTCGACCGCCCGCTGCGGCGCGCCCGGGAGTACATGGAGATCGTGCGCAAGGTGGTGGCCGGGGAGCGGGTCGAGTACGAAGGCGAGATCTATCAGACCGGCAAGCGCTTCCAGCTTTCGTGGAAGCCGCGGCACCCGCGATTACCCGTCTATCTGGCCGGCCTGGGGCCGCAGATGACGCGGCTGGCGGGAAGGATATCGGACGGGGTCTTCATCAACATGGCGACGCCCGAGAAGGTCCGCGAGATCGCGGACCGGACCCAGGCAGCGGCCCAGGCCGTAGGACGAGGCCCGGTGGACGTCATCGGCAAGGTCCGGGTGTCCCTCAATCCGGACCGGGAGGTTGCCCGCTCCAGGCTCCGGCAGGCCCTGACTTTCTACAACATCGCGGACCACTATAGTGACATGTTGCGGGAACAGGGCTTCGTCGCGGAGGTGGACGCCATTCAGGAGGCGTTCCGAAGCGGCGGCTTCAAGGCTGCCATGAGCGCCCTCACCGACGACTACATGGACCGGCTGCCGGTGATCCCGGCGACGTCGGTCGCGGAGATCAAGGACCGGCTGGGGCCGTACGTGGAGGCCGGGGTGACGCGGATGGTGGTGCCGTACGTTCCGGTCAGCGAGCCGGCCGCGGAGGACGCCGCGCGGTTCATCACCGCCTGGGGCAACGAGGCCGGCTAAGGCCCGATGAGAAAATGCAGGGCGGTTTTCAAACCCGCCCGTGCCCGTTTCCGGCGCCGAACCCGGCCGGCGGGCAGGAACGAGCAACCGGAAAGCGAGGAGACCATGTGTGATTTTGCTGCAGACGCGGAGGCCGCCGGCATCCTGGTGGGCCGGACCCTTACCCTGGAACGCGTCCGCCAACTCAATGCCAAGGACTACTTCTATCAGATGCTCAAGGACAACCCCGAGATGCTCAAGATCTACCCGGGCATCGAGGACGAGTTGCTCGACGGGGCCATCGACTGCCACATCCACGCGTATCCCGACTTCGTCCACCGCTCCCAGGACATGATCCAGATCGCAGTGGAGGCTTCCAGGGCCGGCATGCGGGCGCTGGCCTTCAAGGATCACTGGAACGTCAGCGCCAACGCCTGCTACCTCGTGCAGCGTCACATCGACTACCTGTTCGAGATGGAGGAATTGGAGCACCGGGTGGAGGTCTACGGCGGCGCGGGCATGTGCCACGGCATGAATCCCGAGTATGTCCGTATCGCGCTGCAGTACCCCAACGCCAAGATGATCTGGTTCCCGACGTTCACGTCGCTGGGCTTCTGGCGCGGAGCGGGTCACCCGGAGAAGGGTGGCGTGCGGCTGGTGAGCGAGGAGGGCGAGGTGCTGCCCGAGGTGGTGGAGATCATGAAGCTTGCGGTGGAGCACAAGGCGGGCATCGGCTTCGGTCACACCGATTTCGAGGAGCTGCTGCCGCTGGCCAGGAAGGCCAGGGAACTGGGCGTGCGGGCCACCCTGGACCACCCGCTGCTGGAGCTCAACAAGCTCCTGCTGGACGAGATGAAGGAGTTGGCGGACCTGGGAGTGTTCGTCGGGACCTACTGCCAGCCCATGATCCCCAGCCTCTATCAGCCGGTGGCCGATCCCATGGAAACCGTCAAGACCATCGCCGAGATCGGCCCCGAGCGCTGCATCATCGGCAGCGACTTCGGCCAGGTCCTGCACCTGAACGCCATCGACGGCATGCGGGTGTTCATTCGCGCGCTGCTGGGTTTCGGCATCACCCAGGAGCAGATCGCTGTCATGCTGAAGGACAATCCGGCCAAGCTCATGTGGCTGGACGACTGAGGACGGGGCGTGTTGAAGTGCGGAGAGGAACGCCGATGAATCGGGATCCCGGTTTTCTTCAATAGTGGGTACGGTCGAGAAGATCGGGGGCGTCTTGCAGAGAGATACGTCCCTTGTTCACCAGTAGAGTCTGGATCACCCTCGGCGAGACTTGGTAGTGTTGGGCGATGTCCGCCTGCTTTTCGTCGGAGTCGTCGTTTCCAAGCATCTCGTTCACCGCGTCGAACGGACTCAATAGCTCTGCCGCGAAGGCCCGTTGTGCTCGTTGCCGATAGCCGTATGCTTGCGTTACGGGGAAAAGCGGGCCGGTGCCGCCGAACAACCGGTCACCGATCAGCCGGGCAAGTTCGAAGCGGCGCCCTGTCTCCCCCCCTTTGGACCGGAATGCCATTCGCGTACCCTCGCCGTCGTTGTCGAGGGCGAAGGCCAGCTCGTCGGAGCGTCTCGTGAGATCTGAAATTGCGGGAGCCGTCGTTCCGGCAATCTCGACAAGACGGGCATTGCCGATAGGCTCCATGCCCAGTTGCTCTTGACGGCGAATCGCGTCTGCGGCGGCCTCACCTACACGCCAAGCCTCGATTTCTTCCCATACCGGGAGACTCGTTCCGGAATCCAATCGAACTGCGTCGGCAGGTTTCGCATCGAAACCCTGCTGCTTCGCGATCTCCTTGATCCGGACCGCCGACAACATGTCGATCGGCCCCTGGGCACGGGGCTCGGTACCGGCGGCGACTTCTTCCAGCGCATCTTCGCCGAGGTCGGCAGCATCGGCGAGATGACGTTCGATCTCCTTTGCATCGGCCTCGCCAGGGTCGCGGCCGAGGAGAGCTTCCAGCCGGCGGAAGCATGATACGGTAGGGTCTTCCCGCTCGATTCGAAGATCACCCCAAAGGCGGTGGAGGTTGGTATCGCCAAGCTCCGCCTCCCTCAGGCGTTTCAGGACGTCTGACGCGAAGCGGTCGATCGCCGATTCCAGGCATTTCGCCGGAATGGATGCCGTTGGCCCGCCGAAGTAGCGGAACGATCCGGTGTTGTGTTGCGACGATCGTTCCGACGTCAGCACGGACTGGAATCCGTCCGAATAAATGGTGACGTTCGGCCAGACGTAACCTTCGCCGATCGTTGACATGCGGTGTGCAAACGCCCACTCAAGGGTGCGATGAACTTGTGGGCGAGGCGGCTCCCACCGCAGACGCCACCAGTTCCAGATCAGCCATTCGGCAAGGTGGTAACCGGAGGCGAGCGGGCCGTCCCGATAGATCTGTACGTGCCCGTCGAATCCCTCGGTCAGGCAGTGTCCATCCGCCACGACCTTGATCGTGCCGAAGCCCGCCTTCTCTTCCGCCGATCCCTCGTCCAGGGTTTCGGGGTCGAGGGAAAACGTTAGCTTGTCCCGGCCCTCGCCGTCCATTCCGTGATCACCAATCGACACTGGTCTCGCTCCTCGTCTGCGCTCAGAGCGTAGCCGTGGTAGCTCTGCCCATCACTTCCCACCTTGGCTTCGTACACTTCACCGTCCCGGTCAACCGCCCAGACGTATTTGGGAAAGCCGTTCTTCGCATAGCGGCTCACCATGCCTCGCGACAGCCCTTGGAGAAAAAGCGCTTTCGCTTCCCCTTTCCTCACGATTCGTTTTCTGTCGCAGAGAGACTTGTTCGGGCGCGGACTCGTTGGCGGCGTAAACCCGTAATCCGCGGGTTTGCTTTTGTGATGGGCGCTGCCCACGTAACGCGCCTCTTCGGCTAGACGGCCCAGATCTTCAAGATCGAGCTCGTTCCGCGGGATGATCCTCCGTTTGGGATTGTTTCCTTGACGTATGGGCATCGGGTCGATGGCTCCGGGGAAAGGCCGATCCCGGCACAGCGTCGAACGTTGCCGGAAGGCGTATCCCAATACAGGGCCGACGTCAACATCACTGAAGGAAGAGGATTTAGTGTTGCGTAACAGGTAACGCGAGTTCCCGTCCCTGGTCAAACCTCCGGTGCACCGACGCCCGGATGCAGGCTTGCAATATCCAGTGAACATTGGTTTATACGGCATTATTTCAGCGGACGTTCCTTGGCCATCGGACGGGGTCGAGACGCTCAGGGGCCGCACACTCCACGCGGAGAAGATCCCTCGCGCCATGGCCGGAGGTAGGAGACGACGTACATGCCGGAACCATTGAATCGACACAGCCGGGCCATCACCCAGGGGCCGGATCGGGCGCCCTCCCGGGCCATGTTCAAGGCGGTGGGGTTGACGGATGAGGATCTCGACCGGCCTCTGGTGGGCATCGCCAACACCTGGATCGAGGTCATGCCGTGCAACTTCCACCTGCGCCGGCTCTCGGCCAAGGTGAAGGAGGGGGTTCGCGCCGCGGGCGGAACGCCCATCGAGTTCAATACCGTGGCGGTCTCCGACGGCATCTCCATGGGCACCGAAGGGATGAAGGCCTCGCTCATCAGCCGCGAGGTCATTGCCGATTCCATCGAGTTGGTCACCCGCGGGCATCTGTTCGACGCGGTGGTGGCGCTGTCGGGCTGCGACAAGACCATCCCGGGCACGGTCATGGCGCTGGCGCGGCTGGACCTGCCGTCGCTGATGCTCTACGGCGGCTCCATCATGCCGGGCCGGTTCCAGGGGCGCGACGTGACCATCCAGGACGTGTTCGAGGGGGTCGGCGCCCACGCGGCCAAGAAGATGACCGATGCCGAGCTGCTGGATCTCGAGAGCCACGCCTGTCCCGGGCCGGGGGCATGCGGCGGACAGTTCACCGCCAATACCATGGCCACCGCCTTCGAGATCCTGGGGATCTCCCCCATCGGCACCGCCAGCGTGCCGGCCATGGACGACCGGAAGGACGACGTCGCGTTCCGCGCCGGCGAGATGGTCATGGATCTCGTGCGGAAGAACCTCACCGCGCGGCAGATCATCACGCGCACGGCGCTGGAGAACGCCATTGCCGCGGTGGCGGCCACCGGCGGCTCCACCAACGGCGTGCTGCACCTGCTCGGCGTGGCGCGCGAAGCGAAGGTGGATCTGCGCATCGACGACTTCGACCGCATCAGTTCCGGGACCCCGCTGATCGCGGACCTCAAACCCGGCGGCCGGTTCGTGGCCAACGACCTTTACCGGGCGGGCGGCGTCCCGCTGGTGGCGCGCCGTCTGCTGGACGCGGGCCGGCTGAACGGCGATTGCATGACCGTCACCGGACGGACTCTCGACGAGGAAACCCGAGGAGTGGAGGAAACGCCGGGCCAGGAGGTGGTGCGCCCGGTGTCCGAGCCCCTGAAGCCCACGGGTGGGCTCGTGATCCTCAGGGGCAATCTCGCGCCGGAGGGTTGCGTGGTCAAGGTCGCCGGCCACGAGCGCACCCGGCACAGCGGTCCGGCGCGGGTGTTCGACCGCGAGGAGGACTCCTTCAAGGCGGTGCAGAACGGCGAGATCGAGGCGGGCGACGTGGTGGTGATCCGCTACGAAGGGCCCATGGGAGGTCCGGGCATGCGCGAGATGCTGGGCGTGACCGCGGCCCTGGTTGGCGCCGGCCTGGGCGAGTCCGTGGCGCTCCTGACCGACGGCCGGTTCTCCGGTGCGACACACGGCCTCATGGCCGGCCACGTGGCTCCGGAGGCGGCCAAGGGCGGTCCCATCGCCGCGATACGGGACGGCGACACCATCGTGTTCGACGTCGACGCCAGACGGCTGGACGTGGAGCTGTCCGAGGACGAGGTGGACAAGCGTCTGCGCCAATGGAAGGCGCCGGAGCCCCGCTATGCCACCGGCGTCATGGCCAAGTACGCCCGGCTCGTGTCGTCGGCCGCGGAGGGCGCGGTAACAGGGTAGGGGATTGCCCGAACCCGTCGTTGCGGCGCAAGCCGGAACGACGGCTCGGACGTTAACGGGCTATTCTTAACGGGCTATTCTATTCTTTCGAGGAGGTTGCCATGGCCAAGTACAACAAGCTGTCCATGCCCATCAAGGACGTGAAGGACAAGGAGTTTCTGGCGCGCAGGCTGAACTGCGAAGGGGTCGGTTTCGGCATCGTCCGCATCAAGCCGGGCAAGGGCGCGGAGTACGTGCACCAGCACAAGGTGCAGGAGGAGGTGTTCATCACCCTCAAGGGCGAAGGCACCCTCATCCTGGACGGCCGCAGGATACCCATGCCCGAGGGGACCATCGTCCGGGTCAGTCCCGAGGTCAACCGGGCCATCGGCAACGACTCCGGGCGGGACGTGGTGTTCCTGATCATGGGAGGGATCCCGCCGAAGGACTTTCCCCTGGGCGGCCGGACGCTTTTCGGCGACGGCATCCCGCACCGGGACAAGGTGCCCCGCTGGAAGAAGGCATAGAAGCTCCGTTGAACCCTCGCCCCGCTCGTACTAACATGGGCGGCGCGGTTGGGTTTTCGGGAGGCCCTCGATGAGCGAACACCAGCGCGACCTGGACCGTGACGTTGTCGTTGAAACCGAGAAGAAGCTCAAGCGGCCGTCTCTCTTCAAGGTGCTGCTGCACAACGACGACTACACCACCAAGGAGTTCGTGGTCCAGATCCTGGAGTACGTCTTCAACAAGGACAACACCGAGGCCGTTCAGATCATGTTGCACGTACACCGGAAGGGCATCGGCGTGGCCGGGGTCTATCCCTACGAGGTGGCCGAGACCAAGGTGAAGACGGTGGAGGGTCTGGCGCGCCAGTACGAGTATCCGCTCAAGTGCAGCATCGAAGAGGAATGACGTGATCACCAAGAACCTGGAGGCCGTGCTGAAGGCGGCGTTCGACGAGGCCAGGAAGCGGCGGCACGAGTTCGTCTGCGTCGAGCATCTGCTGTGGGTGTTGCTCGAGGACAAGAGCGCCGGCGACGCCATCGTCAACTGCGGCGGCGACCTCGACCGGTTGCGGCGTGAGCTCCAGGAGTTCTTCGAGACGCGCCTGGAGACGCTGCCGGAGGGCATGGACAAGGAGCCGGAGCAGACCCTGGGATTCCATCGCATCGTCCAGCGGGCCTTCATCCACGCCCAGTCGTCGGAAAAGGCCGAGATCCAGGGAAGCGACCTGCTGGTGGCGATGTACCGCGAGCAGCAGTGCTACGCGCGTTATCTGCTCGAAGCGCAGGACATCAGCCGCTTCGATCTCATCAACTACGTCTCCCACGGCGTCTCCAAGCTGCCGGAGGAAGAGCCGCAGCACTCGCCCGGGGCAGAGGAGGACGAGGAAGGCGGGCAGGGGAGCCAGCGTGACCCGTTGCAGGCATTCACCGTCGAGCTGGTGGAAAAGGCCTCGAAGGGGCAGGTGGACCCGCTCATCGGCCGGAACAGCGAGATTGCCCGCACCCTTCACGTGCTATGCCGGCGCCGCAAGAACAATCCCATCTACGTGGGCGACCCCGGCGTGGGAAAGACCGCCATCGCCGAGGGACTGGCCCTGAGGATCCATGAGAAGAGCGTCCCGGAAGCATTGCTGGAAACCCGCATCTACGCCCTGGACATGGGCGCGGTGCTGGCGGGCACCAAGTTCCGCGGCGAGTTCGAGGCGCGGCTGAAGGGCATCATCACCGCGCTCAAGGGCAACCCCGACGCGATCCTGTTCATCGACGAGATCCACACCGTGGTGGGCGCCGGCGCCACCAGCGGCGGCTCTCTGGACGCCTCGAACATCCTGAAGCCCGTGCTCGCCTCCGGCGAGCTCAAGTGCATCGGCTCCACCACCTATCACGACTACCGGAGCTACTTCGAGCGGGACCGGGCGCTGTCCCGGCGGTTCCAGCGCATCGAGGTCCCGGAGCCCAGCATCGACGAGACCTTCAAGATCCTGCAGGGCCTGAAGCCCCACTACGAGCAGCACCACGGGGTGTCCTACAGCCAGGCGGCCCTGCGGACCGCGGCCCGGCTCTCGGCCAGGCACATCAACGACCGCTTCCTGCCGGACAAGGCCATCGACGTCATCGACGAGGTGGGCGCGTCGGTGCGGATCCTGCCGCCCGAGAAACGCAAGAAGACCATCGGACCCAGGGACGTGGAGCAGATCGTCGCCACCATGGCGAAGATTCCGCCGCGCAGCGTCTCCACCTCCGACAAGGAGCAACTGGCCAACCTGGACCGGGACCTGAAGCTGGTGGTTTTCGGCCAGGACGAAGCCATCGACGCTCTCGCCGGCACCATCAAGCTCTCGCGGTCCGGTCTCGGTCAGCCCGAAAAGCCCACCGGCTGTTTCCTGTTCTCGGGACCCACCGGGGTGGGCAAGACCGAGGCGGCCAAGCAGTTGGCCCAGATCATGGGCATCGAGTTCCTGCGCTTCGACATGAGCGAGTACATGGAGAAGCACACGGTGTCGCGGCTCCTCGGCGCGCCTCCGGGGTACGTGGGCTTCGATCAGGGCGGGCTCCTGACCGACTCCATCCGCAAGACGCCCTACGCGGTGCTCCTGCTGGACGAGATCGAGAAGGCGCATCCGGACCTGTTCAACGTGCTGTTGCAGGTCATGGACCACGCGACCCTCACCGACAACAACGGGAAGAAGGCCGACTTCCGCAACATCATCCTGATCATGACCACCAACGCGGGCGGCCGGGAGATGAGCGGCGCCGCCCTGGGATTCGCCCACAACTCCAACGCCGGCAAGGGCAAGGAAGCCATCGAGAAGATGTTCAGCCCGGAGTTCCGCAACCGCCTGGACGCCACCCTCTTCTTCAACTCCCTGAGCCCGGCGGTGATCGAGAAGGTCGTCGACAAGTTCATCACGCAACTCGACGCCCAGTTGAACGAGCGCAAGGTCACCATCCAGCTCGACCCCGCTGCCCGGAATTGGCTCGCCGAGCGGGGCTACGACCCCCAGTTCGGCGCCCGCCCCATGGCCCGCCTCATCGACAACGAGATCAAGAAGCGTCTGGCCGACGAGATCCTGTTCGGCCAACTCCAGAACGGCGGCCGCGTGCGCATCGGCGAGAAGGACGGCAACCTGGTGTTCGAGTACGGAGGATGACGGCCGTTACGCGGCCCACGGCATCGTAGCCGAAGGCTAGCCGCCTCCCTCCTCCCCCTTCTTCAGCGGGCTCCCTTCCAGCAGATATTCCTGCCGGGCCAGGGTTTCCGAGCGCTCTTCCTGCAGGTAGCGGGCCAGGGCGTTTCGGAAGCGTTCGTCCCGGACGTAGTGGGCGCTGTAGGTCTTGGCCGGATCGAGGCCGCGGAGGTTCTTGAAGCTGCCGCCGGCGCCGGCTTCGAAGCGGTCCAGCGACTCGTCGATGCAGTGCTGGATGGCGGCGTAGTAGCAGACGTTGAAGTGCAGGTAGCGGTGGTCCTCGAAGGCGCCCCAGTAGCGGCCGTAGAGGGCGTTGGGGCCGCGGACGTTGAAGGTGCCGGCGATGATGCGGCCGTCGCGTTGGGCCACGATGGGACAGAGGAACGGGTAGGGCCGCTTCAGCAGTTCGTCGAAGAAGCGGCCGTTCAGGTACTGCCGGCCGTAGTAGAGACGGTCGATGTGGCGCTTGTACAGCTCGAACAGGGTGCGCTGCGTGTCCGGGCCGATCTCGTCATAGGGTAGCGCGCGGATGCGGATGCCCTGGTTGTCCAGCTCCCGCCGCTCGCGCTTGATCTTGTTGCGGCGTTCGCTGCGGAAGGCGCCCAGGTAGTCGGCGAAGGTGTCATAGTCGCGGTTTTCCCAGTGGAACTGGAGCCCGATCTTGGGGATGAAGTCGAGTTCCTCCAGCGCGTCCATCTCTTCGCGGTCGCAGAAGTTGACGTGGATGGACGAGAGCTCGTTGCCGCGGCAGATCTCCACCAGTGCCCGGCCCAGGACGGCGATGACGCCCCTGCGGTCGATTCCCGGAGCGGTGAGGAAACGAGAGCCCGCCACCGGCGTGAAGGGCACGCCCACGAGCATCTTGGGATAGTATTCGATGCCCGTCTGCATGGCGTAGCCGGCCCACTGGTGGTCGAAGACGAACTCCCCCATGCTGTGGGACTTGAGGTACATGGGACAGGCGCCGAGGAGCTCCTCGCCCCGTTCGACGACGAGGTGGTGCGGCGCCCACCCGGTTTTGTCGCAGACGCAGCCCGAGTCCTCCAGGCAGTCCAGCCAGTCCCAACGCATGAACGGCGAGCCGTCCCGCAGGAGCGAATCCCACGCTTCTCGCGGCACCTCGTTGATGCGGCGGACGACCCGAACCGAGAGCCGTTCCTCCCCCATGGCCCACCTTCATGCCAGAAGGGCCGGGGCAGGTCCACCTGAAGGCGCGCCGGGACCGGGGCTCCATTCGATGGCCAAGCAGCGTTCCAGGCGGGCGTCTCCCTTGACACCACGGCGATTGTGCGGACTACTCGAACCGACCGCGTACTCCTTCCCTGAGGCAAGACCGTGTCGTTTTTCGCTCTCGCGCTCATACTGACGGCCGCCTTCATCCACGCCGCGTGGAACCTCCTGCTCAAGAGGGCTCAAGGCGGGCCCGCTTTCCAGTGGCTGTTCGCCGTGTTGTCCGTGGGCCTGTACTTGCCCGCGGTGGTGGTGTTCAACTGGTATCGCCCGACTCTCCTGGACGCGAAGACGGTTGCCGTGATCATGGGGAGCAGCGTGCTGCATACGCTCTACTACGGCGTTCTGCAGCGTGGATATCGCGTGGGCGACCTGTCCCTGGTCTACCCCGTCGCCCGTGGCACCGGGCCTTTCCTGGCTACCATAGGCGCCGTGCTGATCCTTGGGGAGCGTCCCGCGCTCGGGGTTCTTGCCGGCGGGATGCTGATCATCCTGGGCGTTTTCGTCGTGAGCGGCGGGGGCGTCCGGTCCCGCGGCAAAGGACCGTCTCGGGCCGCGGTGATGTACGGTCTGGCCACCGGCGTGGTGATCGCCGGCTATACGTTATGGGACAAGAACGCCGTAAGCGGAATGGCGATCGCGCCGTTGCTGCTCGACTGGGGCACCAACTGCGGACGCGCCGTCCTGCTGGCGCCTGTCGCCATGCGCCGCCGGCGCGAGTTGCGCACGGCCTGGTTGGAACATCGGCGGGAAGCCTTGGGGGTCGCCCTGCTGAACCCGCTGGCCTACGTCCTCGTGCTGACGGCCTTGCGGGTCACACCAGTGAGCCACATCGCGCCTGCCCGTGAGGTCAGCATCCTGATCGGCTCGCTGATGGGGGTGCGCCTCCTTGGCGAAGGAGACGCAAGGGTCCGGCTGCTGGGCGCGGCAAGCATGACGCTGGGCCTGTTCCTCGTCATGATGAATGGGTCAGCGCACTGAGCCGCGGTCAGGGGTCAAGGACCGCAAGCCGTCCGCCCGTCCGTTCCCTGCGAAACGAATCGCTTACGGTCCCTCCTCGGTCACGTCATGCCGCCAGTTGCCGGAGCACGTACTCGAGGATGCCGCCGTGCCGGTGGTACGCCAGCTCCGCGGGCGTGTCGATGCGGCAGGTCACCCGGAAGGTGGTGACCTCCCCGGTGTCCCGGGTGGCGGTGACCTCCAACTCCTTGCGCACGCTCAGGCCGCCGGCCACGCCGGTGATGTCGTAGGTCTCGAAGCCGGTGAGCCCGAGCGACTCCGCGTTCTCGCCGGGCATGAACTCCAGCGGCAGGATGCCCATGCCGATGAGGTTGCTCCGGTGGATGCGCTCGAAGCTCTCGACGATGGCGGCCTTGACGCCCAGGAGGCGCGGCCCCTTGGCGGCCCAGTCCCGAGACGATCCGGTGCCGTACTCCTTGCCGGCGATGACGATCAGCGGCGTCCCTTCCTCCTGGTACTTCATGGCGGCGTCGAAGATGGCCATCTGCTCGTTGTCGGGCTGGTGCACGGTCCAGCCGCCCTCGGTTCCCGGGGCAATCTGGTTCCTCAGCCGCACGTTGGCGAAGGTCCCGCGCATCATCACCTCATGGTTGCCCCGGCGGGCGCCGTACTGGTTGAAGTCCCTGGGCTCGACGCCGTGCTCGGTGAGATAGCGCGCGGCCGGGCCGTTCCGCTCGATGGAACCGGCCGGCGAGATGTGGTCCGTGGTTACCGAATCACCCAGCAGGGCCAGGACTCGCGCCCCCTCGATGTCGCCGGGCTCGGCCGGCTCCGCGGGCATGCCGGCGAAGAACGGGATCTGCCGGACGTAGGTGGAGTCGGCGTCCCAGGCGAAGAGCTCTCCCTCGGGGACCGGCATGCTCCGCCACGTGTCGTCTCCCTCGAAGACGTTGCCGTACTCCTTCCGGAAGGCATCGGCGGTGACCCCCCTGGCCACCTCCGCGCGCACCTCCTCGGGGGTGGGCCAGATCTCCCGCAGCATCACCGGCCGCCCGTCGGAGTCCCGGCCGATGGGATCGTTGTAGAGGTCCACATCCATGTTGCCGGCGATGGCGTAGGCCACCACCAGGGGAGGCGACGCCAGGTAGTTGGCCCGGACGTTGGGGTGGATACGGCCCTCGAAGTTCCGGTTGCCCGAAAGCACGGCCGTGGTCACCAGGTTGCCTTCCTGAATCGCGTCGTTGATGTTGTCCGGCAGCGGGCCTCCGTTGCCCACGCAGGTGGTGCAGCCATAGCCCACCAGATGGAACCCCATCTCTCCCAGGGGCTCCAGCAGTCCCGTCTGTTTCAGGTACTCGGTGACGACCTTGGAGCCCGGCGCCAGGCTGGTCTTGACCCAGGGTTTGGCCTTGAGGCCCCGGGCCGCGGCCTTCTTGGCCAGCAGCCCCGCGCCCACCATCACGGACGGGTTGGACGTATTGGTGCAACTGGTGATGGCCGAGATCACCACCGATCCGTGGGTGAGCTCGAAGGAGTCCCCGTTCTGTTGAACCGGCACGCGGCTGGCGGTTTCGCCTCCCTTCATGCCGGGCAGCACCTCGGCGAAGGCCTGCTTGACGCCGCGCAGCGGCACCCGGTCCTGGGGCCGGCGGGGGCCCGCCAGACTGGGTTCCACCTCGCCCAGGTCGAGTTCCAGGGTGTCGGAGAAGACCGGGTCCGGCGTGTCGTCGGTCCTGAACAGGCCCTGCTCCTTGCAGTAGGCATCCACCAGGCTGATGAGCTCGGGACTCCGGTTCGACAACTTCAGGTACGCCAGCGTCTCGTTGTCCACCGGGAAGAAGCCCACGGTGGCGCCGTACTCCGGCGCCATGTTGCCGATGGTGGCCCGGTCCGCCAGCGCCAGACTCGACAGCCCGGGACCGTAGAACTCCACGAACTTCTCCACCACGCCCTTCTTGCGCAGCATCTGCACGATGGTCAGCACCAGGTCGGTGGCGGTGGCGCCTTCGGGAAGCCTGCCGTGGAGCTTGAAGCCGATGACCTCGGGGATCAGCATGATGAGCGGCTGGCCCAGCATGGCGGCCTCGGCCTCGATGCCGCCCACGCCCCAGCCCACGACCCCCAGCCCGTTGATCATGGGCGTGTGGGAATCGGCGCCCACCAGGGTGTCGGGATACGCCAGGGTGTCGCCGTTCGACTGCCGGGTGAAGACCACTTTGCCGAGGAACTCCAGGTTGATCTGATGGACGATGCCGGTGTCGGGGGGCACCACGCTGAAGTTGTCGAAGGCTTTCTGGCCCCAGCGCAGGAACGCGTACCGTTCCCGGTTGCGCTCGTACTCCAGCTTCGAGTTGGAGGCGAACGCCTGACCGGAGCCGAAGTGGTCCACCTGCACGGAGTGGTCGATGACCAGGTCCACGGGCTGGAGCGGGTTGATGCGGCCCGGGTCGCCGCCCAGCCGCCGAATGCCCTCCCGCATGGCCGCCAGGTCCACGATGGCGGGAACCCCGGTGAGGTCCTGCAACAGGATGCGCGCCGGCATGAAGGCGATCTCCTTGTCGGGCTTCGCAGCCGGGTCCCAGCCCGCCAGCGCCCGGATGTCGGCCGCGGATACGTGCCGGCCATCCTCGCACCGGAGCAGGTTCTCCAGGAGGATCTTCAAGGAAAACGGCAGCCGGTCCACCGGCAGGGAGGTCTCCTTCGCCAAGGTTTCGAGCCGGTAGATCCGGTAGCGGTCGTCCCCGACGTCCAGCGAAGACGAGGTGTGAAACGTGTCGATGCTCTGTGATGCCATGGTGAGCTCCTTGGTGTGGATTTCGGTCTCGGGCGGTCTGGAAGGCGTAGGCGGATGGAAGCCGCAAGGCCTTGAAACCCGTCCTTTCTAGCGTAACCGGTGCGGCTTTCCAAATCCGCGGGAACGCGCGGAACGGCGAAGCGACCGCGACGGCGAGGGGAGCGATACCCGCGATGAACCGCGGGGAATCAGACCGCCTGGTCCCGGTGCAGTTGGGCGATGGCGCCGGCGTCGTAGCCGAGCTCTTGCAGGATGGCGTCGGTGGCGTCGCCGAGGTCGGGGATGGGGTCGAGGCGCGCCGGGCTTTCTGACAGGCGCAGCGGGCTGCCGATGACCGGCACCTTGCCTACGGGCGAATCCACCTCCCGGATCATGCGCCGGGCCGCCACCTGGGGATGGGCCAGCACCTGGGCGATGCCCCGGACCCGTCCGTTGGGCAACTCCGCGTCCTGCAGGCGCTTGAGCCAGGTTTCGTGGTCGTGCTCCAGGAAGAGCTCCTCGATGGTCTGCTCCAGCACGCCGCGGTTCTCCCTGCGCGCCTCCACCGTGGCGAAGCGGGGGTCCTCCACCAGCGAGGGACGCTGCATCACCTTGAGGCAGAAGACCTCCCAATCCTTTGGAGTGGCCACCGCGAGGTTGACGTATTCGCCGTCGCCCGCCAGGTAGGGTCCGTAGGGGGTGACGTAGTGGTGCCGCATGCCCACCCGGCTGGGCTCCTCGCCCCGGTGCCAGTAGTGATGCGGGAAGTACCCCAGCCAGGAGAGGATGCTCTCGAACATGGAGATGTCGATGACCTGACCCGCGCCGGTCTTTTCCCGCTGGAACAGCGCCAGGACGATGCCCAGGGCCGCGTACATGCCGGAGGCGATGTCGGAGACGGACACGCCCGCGCGCGCGGGTCTGTCGGGATAGCCGGTGGTGGCGATGATGCCGGCCTCGCCCTGGATGAGCAGGTCATAGGCCTTGACGTCACGGTACGGGCCGTCCTGACCGTAGCCCGAGAGCGAGCAGTAGATGAGACGCGGGTTCAATTCGTGCAGCCGCTCCCATCCCAGGCCCAGGCGCTCCGCCACTCCGGGCGCGTAGTTCTCGAAGAACACGTCGCTGGTGTGCGCGAGCCGGTGGAGGACTTCCAGACCCTGGGGCTTCTTGGCGTCCACGGTGAGGCTCTTCTTGTTGCGGTTGAGCCACACGTAGCCGGAGGACAAGCCCTTCACCGCGGTGTCCCAGTGGCGGATCAGGTCGCCTGTGCCGGGGCGCTCGATCTTGATGACCTCGGCCCCCATCTCCGCCAGCAGGCCGGTGCCGAAAGGACCGGCCAGGACCTGCTCGAAGGCCATGACCCGCACGCCGCTCAAGGCCAGCCGGCCGTCGGATGGTGTTGACTCCACGAGATGGCTCCTCGATCGGGTCTATTCGGGTGACGAAACGGTGAGGAGATGGAGCTGCGCTCGTCGCCGGCGGCTACTCACCGTCAACGATCTCCGGGAAGATGTCCAGCCGGGGGGCATGGGCCTTGCGCCACACCATGACGCTGCGGACGTAGTCGATGACCACCTTGCCCTCCTGCTGCACGCCCCGGGTGCGGACCTTGACGATGCCCCACTGCGGCTTCGATTTGGAGTCGCGCTTCTCCAGGACCTCGGACTCGGAGTAAAGGGTGTCTCCGGCGAACAGCGGGTTGGGCAGCCGGATCTGGTCCCAGCCCAGGGCAAAGCCGTTCTCGCTGACGTCGGCCACCCCCATGCCGGCCACGATGGCCAGGGTAAGCGCGCTGTTGATGAGGCATTTGCCGAACTCGGTCCGCTTGCCGTACTCGTTGTTGAAGTGGATCTGGTTCGTGTTGTTGGTGAGCAGCGTGAACCAGATGTTGTCGTTCTCCGTGACCGTGCGCCCCACACGGCATCGGTACACGTCGCCGACCGTAAAGTCCTCGAAGTAGCGTCCTTCCCAGCCTGTTATCACTGCCATGGGGGTTCTCCTCGGAACTACAGATAGCATGGAATGTTTGGCTTCAGATAGCCGTCGTCGTGGTCTTGTCCTTACGCCTTCATGGTCGTTTCCCACATTATGCTATCATGATTCGGATGGACAACGACCGATCGGCAAGACTTCGTTCAATCGATTGGGATCAGTTGCTTCTGGTCTATCTCCACGACCCCATCGACAAGGCTTTGGACATACGCGGGCATGAGTCCCGTGCGGCGCGCTACGCCTCTCGTGCTCTCGACCGGGACGTGACACGAGAAGAGATAAAACGCACGGCTTCGTTGGGGGATCAGCCTGCCGCCAAGGCCGAGCGGGTTCCGATGCCGACCGCCGGCCCAAACGGCGAGCGCGCCGTCGGCCTGGAAGATGGGCGGATTGAAGTGCGCCACCCCGTCAGCTCGCAGCCTGACGTATTGGTGGATCTGGCGGTCGACGAGAGCGGGGTATTGGAAACCATCGGCAGCATCGTTGATGGCCTGCCCGACCCGCGCCGGCGCTTTCTCGCCCTCTGGCGATTGCTCCCGGAACGCTTGGGCCAAAAGTTCGCCCGGCTGCCGGCGAATACCCGCGTGCCCGACCACACCCTGATTCAGCACGCAGACATCACCAGCGGATTATATGCCAGCCGGGGAGGCGCGCACGGTGGCGCACTGCTATCGGTCTCGCTCGGTCCGGTGCAATCCTTCATTGCCGCTGCCCGTAGCGTGCGCGACCTGTGGTCCGGCAGCGCGATCCTGTCATGGCTCACCTTCCAGGGCATCCGTCCAGTGCTCGACGCGCTCGGTCCGACTGCGCTCGTCTATCCGGCCTTGCGCGGCAATCCTCTGATGGATCTGTGGTTGCGCGACCCCGCCCGTCTCGGGGATATCGTGCCGCTTCCATCAAGAGAATCGCGCCGCTCGCCTTCCCTCCCCAACCGCTTCGTTGCCCTCGTGCCCTGGGGTTCGGACGGCGCAGAGGCTCGTGACATGGCCGACATCTGTGCCCGGTCAGTCCGTGCGGCTTGGCGCCGTTTAGCGGACGAAGTCCACGGTTGTCTCGACCGGATACTACGGGACATCGAACCAGACGGACCAGATTGGGCGTGCCGCTGGCAGACTCAGGTGGACAGCTTCTTCGAGGTCAGGACAGCGCACCTTCCAGTTCGGGCCATGAACGACGAGACTCTGGCCCGTCTGATTGGAGGCACCTCCTCCTTCGAAGATGTCTGGCCCGCCGCCGCCAAGGTGCGCGGGCTGGCCGACTTGATTCCAGCGGGTGACAGTCCGCACTACGAACAGCGCTCAGCCGGCCTCTGGCAGGCCCAACTGGAAGCGTCGGCGCGTTTGATGGAAGCGCAGCGATCCATTCGACACGTTCCGGCCCAAGAGGTCGCGCAGGACGAGGTTTCGCCGCCCAAGTGCAGCCTGCTCGGTTCCTATGAGCAGATGGGGCCTGCGGGTCTCGACGATTCCCGCCGGTTCTGGGAAGAAGCCGTTGCCAAGGTCAGGATCGACGGCGTCCGCCTTCGTCGCGGCGAACGCTTCTCTGCCGTCTCGTTGTGTAAGCGATTCGCTGTCCCGGCGACCCTGGCGCACGAGTTCGGTCTTGATCGGTCTCACTTGCGGTTTCCCGACACTGCGACGGTGGCCGCTGCGGAATGGCTCAAGGAAGCGAAGATCGATCCGGATGAAGTGCGGCACGAGTACCGCGACTGGAACGGGCGATGGCTTCATCAAAAGCATCGCGAGGACGTGGACGAAGGCGAAGCCTGCCCGCCAAAGACAGTCTGGCAGACGATAGAGGCGGCGCGGGAGAAGAAAAGACCACCTACTTACTACGCGATTCTGGCTATGGACGCGGACCGCATGGGCCGCTGGCTCAAGGGTAATCACGCCCCTAAGGTGCGTGAGGTCATGCACCCCAAGATAGTTGATTACTACGAGCGGCTTGGCGACAAGGCCAAGGACGGCCTCGACGCCAGACGGCCGGTTGGACCGGCGCTGCATGCCTCTATCAGCGAAGCGCTCAACAACTTCGCCAGCTACGTCGCCCCGGGCATCGTGGAAGAGTACAACGGAACCATGATCTACTCGGGCGGCGACGATGTCCTGGCATTGCTGCCGGCGTGCGGGGCGGTCGAGTGCGCGGCTGAGTTGCGACGCGCCTTCCGCGGCGAGGGCGGGTCCGTGCCGGGCTGGACGGAGAAAAACGGGCGACAGCTACTGACGATGGGCAACCGAGCCACACTGTCCGCAGGTATTGCCTTCGTGCACTTCATGGAGGATCTGCGTTTGGCGCTTGATGCAGCCCGCCAAGCGGAAGCGGCGGCTAAGCATGGTGGTAGGGATTGGCTTACGTTGCGCTTCATGCGTCGCTCTGGCGAACATTCCGAGGCTGTTCTGTCGTGGACGCTTACGCCGTGGTTCCAGGAGTTGGTGCAGATATTCGCTGGTGGAGCGACCGACCGCTGGGCCTATCGCCTGCGTCAGGAACTGCCGACCTTGACGGCAGACGACCTTCCCGAGGCGGCCGTGAGCGCCGAAATACGGCGGCTCGCAGGCCGGACTGAAAAGGATCGCGATACAGCGACCTCCACTGCTCTTTCGGGTGAAAAAGCGGAACAATGGTGGCGGGATTATTCCCAAGCCGGTCACCTACGTGGCCGGTCCACAACGAAGCTTCTTGAGTCGTTCACTCTGTTGTGTCAGGGCGCGGCGTTCGTAGCGCGAGGTCACGATGGCTGACGGTGATGCCCGGCTCCGACTGGCGATCGAGCCGGTCGATAGTTTGTTCTTCCGCGATGCGCGGCCGTTCGAGCCGGCCAGCCGTGGAGTGTCCGGCCTACCCTTGCCGCAGACCCTGGCGGGCGCTGTTCGCAGCCTGCTGCTGGAGCGGCACGGGGTGGCTTTCAGGGGTCTCGGAGAACGGATGAAGAAGGGTGGGTCCTTCGCCGAAGCGCTTGCCGGGTTCGGCTCCGAAGCGGCGGGCATAGCCAGTGTGCGGATACGCGGTCCGTGGTTCACGCTGAACGGTGAGGCGTTAACGCCGATGCCCGCCAACCTGAGGCGAGCGAAGAGAGAAGATAAAACTGAAGAGCAGGACCGGGACGAACCTTGCGTGTTCCGGCTCGACCCGCTCAAATCTCCGCCACCCGGCTGGCGACCAGAAACGCCGGGCATGCTGCCCTTGTGGCGTTACGGGCGGGAAGATGGGGAGGCGGCTCTGGACTTCCTCAAGCCGTCGGGTCTGCGCCGTTTCCTTGAAGGCGGCGTACCGGAACCGTGTGAGTTGGTGCCGGCGAAGGATGTATACGAGTTTGAAGACCGCACCGGCATAGGCATTGATCCTGAGAAGAACACCGCCGCGGAGGGAGTCATCTACGGCATCCGAATGCTGGTCCTAAAGTCCGAAGCAGGTCTATGCGCCGAGTTGAGCGGCCCGGCTGCAACGCTGGCGCCGCTTATGGCTGAACCGCTGCTGATGAAGTTCGGCGGCGAAAGCCGGCAGGTCATCGTCCGAGCCGAACGGCGTGGTCTTGACTGGCCGAACGTCCTGCGTGTGTCGGGCAAGGGTCGGCTGGCGCTGCTGACCACACCGGCATGGTTCAACGGCTGGAAACCCCCAGGGACCGAGCCGGTGGCAGCGGCCGTCAGCGGTCATCAGGCGGTTTCTGGCTGGGACTTGGCCAAGGGTCGTCCCAAGCCCAACCGTTTCATGGTTCCCGCCGGGGCCGTCTACTTTTTTCAACCGGACACCCCGGTCCCGGACGTATCAGGCGGTGGCGAAGACGCGAGCGTTGGCTGTGGATGCCTTCTGGAGGGCAACTGGAACTATGCTGACGACAAGAACGCGCCCGTCAGTTGAGGCAACTTTCTGAAGGGAAACCAGAGCTATGTCTGACAAAACCTTGCTGTTCGTTCACGCCCTGACCGGACTACACCCCGGCAGTGGCACAGCCTTGGGAGTCGTTGACTTGCCGGTGCAGCGCGAGCGGCACACCCACTGGCCGCTGATACCCGGCTCGTCGCTCAAGGGGGTCATGCGGGCCGAATGCGCGCGGAAAAACGGCAAGGATGACGACGGCGTCAAGGCGGCGTTCGGGCCGGAGCCTGTCGCTGCGTCCGACCACGCCGGCGCAGTCGCCTTTTCGGATGCGCGCATCCTCGCCTTCCCGGTGCGCTCGCTGACCGGCGTGTTCGCCTGGGTGACCTGTCCCGCGGTGCTGACCCGACTTTCACGTGATCTTGGGCTTGTCGGCGTTGACGGCTTCCCCTCCATCCCACCGGTCGAAAATGACAAGGCTGCCTGCACCGAGAACAGTCCATTGCTGGCGGATGGCGAACAACTGATGCTGGAAGAGTTCGAGTTCTCGCGTGACAACTCGCACGACAACGACGCAGGAAAGGTTGCGAATTGGATTGCGGGTCAGGCGATGGACGACGAAGGCACGAAAGAGAGGCTGCGCTCGCATCTGGCGGTTCTACACGACGATGATTTCACCCACTTTGTCCGCAACGCCACCGAGGTGGTAGCCCGGGTCAGGCTTGACTACGATACGAAGACCGTCAGCAAGGGCGCGCTCTTCTATGAGGAGTATCTGCCGGCCGAGACGATCTTCTACTCGGTGGTGATGTGCAGTGACAGCCGGCGGCCCGGTTCGCAGCTTTCCAGCGCTGCCGATATCCTCAACTGGCTACGCAACAACGCGCCCAAGACGCTCCAGATCGGCGGTGGCGAGACGGTCGGCAAGGGGTTCTGCGCGGTCCGCTTGGCAGAGCCGACGAAGGAGGAGAAACAATGAGCGACGGCCGGCCTACTCTCGACCAACGCCGCGCCCAACATGCCTGGAAGGCAGTGGAACAAGCCGGCAACCTCAAGGAAACCAAGGACTTTGCCCGCGAAGCCAAGCGGCTGCCCGTGCGCATCAAGACCGCCGGCCTGGGCCAAGCCTTGGCCTTTCTCAATGCCAAGTCGAAGTCGGACAAGGGCGGCGATGATTACCGGAGTCGGCTGCTGACGGAATTGGGTGACTGGTTGTTGAAAGAGCGTGGTTTGGCATCTCCGACGGAGGGAGCCAACGACGGCAACGCCTTAATCAAGGCTATCATCAATGGCGACGCGAACCGGCTGCGCCGCGCCACCGAGGAAGCGTTGCTGTACCTGCAATGGCTGACCCGGTTCAGCGAGGCCGAGTTCAAGCCTGACGAGGACGGGTGACAATGCCAAGTGAGAGATTGCTCATGGAACCAGTCCTCCCACGGTCCACGTGTAGGCTTGTTCATGTGGATGAGTCGCCAGTCCCGCTTGAGCGGCGTCATCCCGGTTTGCAACTCGACAAACTGTCACCCGTCGGTGAGGGCAGGATGGAAGCCCAGAAACCGGCTCTCGTTAATGTGACCAAGACGCTTCGGGACGAACAGTTGCTCAAGGACCTCTTGAGCCGTCGCGACGACACGCTCCCCCTCAACGCACGGCGGCTACGGATGACCACGCGTGGTTCGTTGACCCTGCACCTGTCACGTTCGGGCGCGATGGAGAACGCCGGCATCGCCCTGCATCCGGTTTACGGCTTCGTGTATCTGCCGGGCAGCGGCATCAAGGGCTTGGTCCGGGCCTGGGCCGAAACGGTGTGGGCCGCGGGGCAGTCTGACAAAAAGGAGGCGTGGCGGAAAATTGAAGAAGCTTTTGGCTGGAGTCCTCATTCAGAAAACCACAAGTTTCCGAAGAAGGGATTGCCGGGTTGGCGACCGAGCGAAATAGAGCCACAGCCGGGAGCCGCGACAGGTCGCTTGGTGTTCCACGACACTTGGCCGGTCCGCTGGCCACGCCTTGTACTAGATGTCATCAACAACCACCACGGCAAGTACTACGCGGGCGACGACGACCCCGGTGACTGGGAACAACCAAATTTGGTGTACTTTCTTGCCATTGGTGGAGGCGAGGAGTTTGAGTTTGCCATCTCCGGCCGCGGGCCTGACGACGACGGTCTGCTGGACTTGGCTTGCGGCTGGCTAAAAGGCGCGCTGACAACCGAAGGCGCAGGCGCCAAGACAGTGGCGGGCTATGGCCGCTTCAAGCCGGTCGAAGATGAAGTGTTTACGACGTTCTTACCCGATTTCGCCAAGGCCGGATTTGCCAGCGCGAGTTTCGACCTGAAGCTGGTCACACCGGCCTTTCTTGCCGGTGCCTCCCAGCAAAAGGACGACTGCGACCTGCGTCCGGCTACCCTGCGCGGCCTGCTGCGCTGGTGGTGGCGGACCATGCACGCGGCTCACCTGGACCGGGACAAGCTCAAGCGGCTGGAAACCGCGGTGTGGGGTGACGCGCAGTCGGGCAGTCCAGTGCAGATTGCCGTGGATTACGTCAACGGTGGGCCACCGGAGCAGTACAACCTGCCGAAACCACTGCGTGGGCAAAAGGTCACTCAGGGCTTGTTCTATGCTTCCTACGGCATGGCGGAAAAGACTCGTCGTTGGTTTCGCCCCCCGGGGTCGCTTTGGCGCTTGACCTTGACCGCGAGAATCGGTCGGGCCAACGGGCTCTCTCTCGAACCTCAGCAGCTTTTAGAACAGGCCAAGGCTGCGTTGTGGCTGCTCACTCAATTCGGCGGTGCTGGTTCACGGTCGCGTAAAGGATTTGGTTCATTCCAGGATATTGAGGTGCAAGGCATCGGCTCGATAGCGGATTGTATCGAGATCGCGGCACGGTTTCGGGGTAGCTGCGGCCTCGGAGGAGCAGATCGATCGACAGATGCGCCTGTGCTGGAAGATGCTCTGATCGTGAAGCAGGCAACGGCTTGGAAGGATCCTTGGTGCGCGCTCGACCAAACCGGGATGGCGCTCCAACTGTTCGCTAAGGGTCGTGCGGGCAGCGATCGCCTCGCGCTCGGCCTTCCGCGCAGTGTGGGGAGGCAGCATCTCAAGGCTGGAAACATCAAGCGTCATGCTTCTCCGGTGCTCTGGAGCCTTACGAGCGGCCAAGACGGGGATCTCCTGGTCCGTCTGGTCGCATTCCCCGCGGCACGGTTGCCTGAAAAAGCCAAGAGCAAGAAAATCCTGCAGGACCTTCTTGACTTCGCAAGCCAAGAATTGAAGCGACAGGCTCCGCAGTCCCCACGCTCAAGTGGGCAAGGAAGCCGCGGACCATTCGGTATCGGACGCATCGCGACAAAATCGCAGCAGATAGACTTTCCGCACCCTCAGCCGGGCGGACCAAGTACGGGCGAACGCGTCGACGCTGAACTACTGGAAAAGAAGACCAGGAAGGGCGGCTGGAAAGCCAGGCATATAGACAGCGGCTTAGTAGGTCCGATTCAGGATAACCAGAACGTGCCCAAGGACGCCGAGCCGGCGCAACGTGTGAAACTGACGGTTGTCTCCGTGAGCGCAAAGGGGATGGACTTCAAATGGGCCGAACCCCCGCCCCAGAAGAACAGGTCCGCCCGAAACAAACGCCACGGGTCTGGAAGAGGAGGACGCCGATGACGACTGACACTATCGACACCCTCCAAAAAGCACTGGTATTGACTGTCGGTACGGGTAACGTTGACGACGTTGAGCAGACGTTGCTCGGGCCTATGCTCTTGAGCATTCGGCACGGAAAATGGGAGCGGATCATCCTGCTTCCTTCCCACGAGACCCGAAAGGCCGCTCAAGTCCTGTCCAACCGCCTGCGCAATCAAGGCTATTCCCATATCCTAATCGAAACCTTGCCCGAGAAGGGACAAGAGAATGACGCGGACGCCTGTTTCGGGCATTTCGATTCCGTGCTGACTCAGCTTCTCGATAATGGCTGCGCGCCGAGCGGTATCGTTGCGGACTTCACCCGGGGGACTAAGGCGATGAGCGCTGCTCTCGTCTTGGCGGCGGTGGGCCATGGCATTCCAATCCTGCGCTATGTCCACAGCGAGCAGCGAGACGAGCGCGGCATGGTGGTTCCCGGTACCGAGAAGATCGGGGAGATACGGACGACCCAGGCAACCGCACGCCGGCGCGTTGACCTCGCTATGAATCTGATGCGTCATGGTGACTTCGGCGCCGTGATTGAACTGCTGACTGACCTCGTACCGCAAGCCGTACAACACAAGTTTGCCGCCCTGCGCGCCGCTGCGCAGATCTACGCTTCCTGGGACCGGCTCGACTACGGGGCTGCGGCTGAAGAGATGAAGCAGCTTGGGCCGACGGCTGCGGAGGCGGGCGATTTCGCGCCGACTCCGGATATGCGCGAATGTATCAATAGGCTGGCGCGTCATCCGGCGAATGTCGATCATGAGGCGATGGCGGAATACCTGCGTTTACTGGCTTGTGACCTGCTCGCTAACGCCGAGCGCCGTCTTCGCGACCTTCACTTTGAGGATGCCCTGTTGCGCGGCTATCGCGTGCTCGAATTGGTCGGGCAGATTCGGCTGTTCGCTCGCGGCTACGACAGTGCCGCCCTGCCGCCGGACGACGAAAAGATCAAGGAACTTCAGGATAAATTAAAGGCAAAGGGACGTCATGGTTTCGGTGAGAATCAGCGCGGGAAGAACAAGATAACGTTGACCGCTCCCCGCGAACCCGCGGCCCGTTTGTTGGAACAGCTTGGTGACCCGCTCGCCGAACGATTGCTGAATTTCGATACACAAGGCCAGTTCGGAGCCACCAGCCGCAACCATAGCGTTCTGATACACGGTTTTGATGCAAAGGCATCGGACAGGGACGCTTTACAGAAAGTCCTGTACGACCTTGAAAAGCTGCTGAACGAAGATGATTGGAAGGCGGCCGAGCATCTCAAGGTAGCCAGAAGCCTGTGCTTTTCCGAGGAGTAGCGTTTTGCCTGCCTTGTACGTCACCGAGCCGGGCGCGGTGGTCCGCCGGTCGGCGGGTTCCATTGTGGTCACGCTCGACGAAGACCCTGACGGCGCCGGACCTTTGCCTGAGCACCGTCGACGCCTGATCGAGGTGGAGGCTCATCGTTTGGAACTCGTCGCGCTTTTCGGTCGTGTCCATATCACCTCGGATGCGACCCGATACTGCTTACGCGAAGGCGTGGACTTGGCTTGGTTCACGCGAGGCGGCCGTCTGCTCGGTCGAGTAGTGTCGGGACTCCCGCGTTCAGGCGAGGTTCGTCTCGCCCAGTATCGCCGAACCGAGGATAGTGCCGGTCGGTTTGCTCTTGCCCGGAAAATCGTCGAGGCGAAAATCCGGAACGGGGTCGAGGTGCTGCGCGGCTTGCAGAGTAATCGGCCTGGTCATACTGGCCTCGCGTCAGCCATCGTCGAAGGCCGGCGCGCCGCGGACAGACTGGCCGAGGTAGAAACAGTTGAGGCATTGCTGGGCTTGGAGGGCGCAGCGGCACGCCAGTACTTTACCGGCTTGGGACGTGGCTTCACATCCGACATCGTGTTCACCGGCCGGGTCAGGCGGCCACCGCCAGACCCGGCCAATGCCCTGCTATCATTGGCCTATGTGCTGCTCGGCAACCTGCTGTCGGGTCTTATTGAGGCTCGGGGACTGGACCCGTCCATCGGGTTCTACCACGAGTTACGTCCGGGCCGGCCGAGCTTGGCACTTGATCTCGTTGAAGAGTTGCGATCGCCTGTGGTGGACCGGTTTGTCCTCCGCTTGTGCAACCTGCGGATCATTCGTCCGGAGATGTTCACCGAAGACCCTGATCAAAAGGGCGTTCGCCTCACACAGGCCGGGCTGAAGATCTTTCTGAGGGAATGGGAAAAGAACCTGGATCGATCCGTAAAGGAAGATGGAGCGGAAACCGTGCTTTCCGTGCATCAGGTTATGCGCCGTCAAGTCGAGCGTATTGCCTCGGACCTGCGCGGCGGCGAGTCATACGGACCCGTTAGGATTGCACGCTGACGCCGCGTAAGGGAAGGAAACAGAGGGATGCGGTATGTCATCTGCTATGATATAAGCTCTGAACATCGGCGCCGTCTGGTGTCGGAATGCCTGGATGGCTATGGCGACCGGATACAAAAGAGTGTGTTTGAAGCCGTCCTGGACGCGAAGTTGTTCGACTCTTGTCTATCGGAGCTGGCCGAGTTGATCGACCCGGCTGTGGATAGCATCGCAGCCTATGTGCTGTGCGCTGCATGCGATGACCGGCGTGTTTATCGTGGATCGGCCGAGGGGCGGGACGTCGGTGGCGAAAAGGTCCACATTGTCTAAGTTGGTCGTCAGTCGTAACCGCAACAGTGATGAATGGACCAGGGATGTTACGATTTCTGATAACCCATTGTTCCCGAAGAGGTTTCAGAGTATGTATCGTTAAGACTGTATTGCTGGACAACGTGTTCCGGGGGGCATATGCGGGAGGTAACGAATGAGTGATCCGTAACTTGTTGAATCATATAGTCTCCCCGAAGGGTGCCGATGCAGAGACCGCCCCGCCAAGAAGGGGATTGAAACTTTAGACCTCAAATCTATACCGTGTGAATTAGACATCGCGATGCAGAGACCGCCCCGCCAAGAAGGGGATTGAAACTCGACTTGACGGTATCATCAAAATAGACCCACTGCCAGAGATGCAGAGACCGCCCCGCCAAGAAGGGGATTGAAACCAAAACTATTTCAAATTCACATTCATGTAGAAACTTATCGATGCAGAGACCGCCCCGCCAAGAAGGGGATTGAAACACCCGTATCCTCCTTCTTCACCAGCCCGCGAGTGATGTTGATGCAGAGACCGCCCCGCCAAGAAGGGGATTGAAACGATCCTTGATCTTCCCGGTGTACGGGTAGGCAAAGATCACGATGCAGAGACCGCCCCGCCAAGAAGGGGATTGAAACAGGGCCCTCAGTTCCTCATCGGTCAGGTTCTTGACCAGATGCAGAGACCGCCCCGCCAAGAAGGGGATTGAAACTGAGGTAGTCGGACGTGGTTAGGTCTTCTGGGTTGGGTGGGATGCAGAGACCGCCCCGCCAAGAAGGGGATTGAAACTCGATAGTATCTTCGCCCTTCTTGACCAGGATTTCATGATGCAGAGACCGCCCCGCCAAGAAGGGGATTGAAACTTGATCTCTTCAGCCTTGACCTCTAGCGCCTTGTTGAAGATGCAGAGACCGCCCCGCCAAGAAGGGGATTGAAACTGCTTCAATGAGTTCTGGTCTCTCATAATGTGCTGATTCGTGATGCAGAGACCGCCCCGCCAAGAAGGGGATTGAAACCTTTGAATGTGTGCGTACCCGCCGGGCTCACGTTCGATGATTGATGCAGAGACCGCCCCGCCAAGAAGGGGATTGAAACGTAACAGTCCGCCACGTAAGCGCCGCACTTATGGTAGGATGCAGAGACCGCCCCGCCAAGAAGGGGATTGAAACATCTGTGCGAGGTCCGCCTTGGCCCACTTCCATTCGTTCGGATGCAGAGACCGCCCCGCCAAGAAGGGGATTGAAACCCCACGACCAAGGCAGTGATATCCGGGTCTCTGCATCTGAGGTCAATTCCGAAGAGAGCGTACTGGTAATACGTCGAATTGCCTGACCGGCAACGGCATTGGTAGGATGTAGGGCATGGCGAACCAGCGATCAGGATCGGACACTGCTTCGGCCTGCGTGGCTATCGCCGGACTCGGGGCGCTGCTGTCGCAAATCGTCGTCAGGCCCCGACGCATACTGTTGGATACTCCCGGGGTGGAGGCTACCGTGCCCATGCTTCGCGGCGTATGGGGAGCGGCGTTGCATGGTCTCGATGCCGATGCGTGGCAGACCGTGTTTGAAGGAAGCGGTGGCGGGGCAATGCGGACCCCGAGCTATATCCTGCGTCCGGCTCCTCCGGATCCGGCCATTGCGCCTGCGGTCGAATGGATCAGCTTCGGTCCGGCGCTCGCATATGACGTTGTCTTGCGGCGTGCTTGGGACGTCGCCTCCGGTATGGGTTTGGGTCCCGATCGGCGACGCTTTTACCTCAAGACGATGGTTCGGTTGCGCCCGAACCAAGACCCGTCCGCAAACGATGACACGGCTCCCGATTGGACTCTCGACCATGCGGCCGTCTCGCCGCCGGTTGTGGCTGACGAGCCATGCGAGTTGGTCTTCGATGCGCCGCTACGTCTGATTCGCGGCGGTCAACTCGTAACCGAGCCGAGCTTGCCGGATATCGTGCTGGGTGGTTTGCGCCGGTTGCGCGCCTTGCTGCCCCGAGATGCGCAGGCCGACCTACGCCAATTGTGGAATCCTGTGCTTCAGATTGCCGGCCGCCTATCTGCGCGCAGGTGGCGTGGAGGTCGGCTGGACCTTGTTCGCTGGTCGGCCCGTCAGCAGGCCGAGTTGGAGTTGCGCGGCGTTGCCGGCGCCATCGAGCTCCCTGCGGGCGCCGGTCCGCTACTGCCGTTACTCATTGCGTTGCAATGGGTTCATATTGGTAAGGGTACGGTGATTGGTCTCGGGCAGTTGCACGTCAGATCGCCGGGTATCAAAGCAGATTGAACGCAGACGGACGAAGGCTGGGTCGCTCCACAGCGGGCCAATCCTGGAACGCGCAGACGGCTCACAACGGCTTGAACACGACGTCGCCGAACCAGGCGACGGCCGACTCGCCGGTGTTGTCGGTGTCGGTCATCACGGCCACGCCGGAGATCAGGGGTGGGTCTGCGCCGAAGGCCTTTCGGTAGTCTTCGTAAACGTTCCTCGACTCGGTGATCCACTGACCGACCTTTGCTTCGCCGCTTTGGAGGACGATCATTTTCGCGCGGTCGGTGTAGGGATTCGGGACGACGGTTCCCACCGGGCTCTTGGCCTCCCAGATGTAGTTGAGGGCTCCGAGGGGCGGGTACTGTCCGTAGATGAGCCGGGCCGTCTCGTACTTGGCCCTTTCGAAGAAACCGATCTTGCTGCTGTCGTACTCGAAGGTGATGTACAACCTGGCCGGATAGTCGTCGCCGTCCTTTTCCAGGACGTTGCCGTTCTTGAGGATGTTCTCGACCTTCCACCGCCATTCGACGACAGGATACTGCTTCGGGTCGATGCTCACGGCCCGCGTCAAGCCGGAGGCGGAGCTTTGGCTCACGGCCTTGAGGACCACGGTCCCGTCGTCGTCCACCAAAGAGTACTGCGTATGTTTCTCGATCTTCTCGAAGGTCAAGGGTTGCCAGGAATCAGGGTAGGGTCCACCGGCTTTCGCGCCCGAGAACTTCCCGACTTCGAGGGTGGCCGGTGATTGTCCCTGGAGGGTTGGCGCGGTCAAGGCAAGGATAAGGCATGCCGCGACGGCTCCGACCAGGGACCCGGGGATCGTATGCCTGGCTGAACGACCCATGCGATCCTCCTCGTCCCCGGAACTCGTCCGAGCAGTCCTTGCCCTATCGTTTCCCGAGGGTCCGGGCGCGTTCCGTGAAGACCGAAGGGTTGGCCCGCCAGTCCGAATAGTCGATGCGTCCGTTGTCGGTAAGCAGGTTGATCTTCCGGTCGAGGCAGGCCGCCAGGGCGGTGTGCTGTGTATCAAGCGCAAAGCCGCCGCGTTCGCGTTTGGCCGGGTCGGGGTCCTGCACCGCGATCACCAGGGCGCCGCCGGACGCGGCGCTGGCGTCGCTGTTGCCGATGTTGCCCCTCGCCACCGCGTCGATCTCACCCTTCTTCAGGGCGTCCAGCATCATTCCTTCCTGGGCGTAGTATCGCACCTGCGGCATCGTCGAAACCGCCGGAGTGATGGATGTCCGCCTTTTGAGTTGCTCCGACTCCCCGGCTGCGGTGATGAAGTAATCCTTGCCGCCGTCCGCGGTCCCTACCGCTCCTCCCGCCACCGCCACCTTCGTGCCCGCGGCCAGAACCCCCTTCTCATCGGTCAGACCCGTCAGTTGCAGCAGCCGCTCTTCTCCGGTGGTTTCAGCCACCACGCCCACCCGGTCGGTGCTCGTCAGCCTGTCGTAACTGGCGAGACGCCCCTTGTCCGCGGCGCGCACCAGCAGGGTCTGCAGGAACGAGATGTGTCCCGACGTGAACACCACCGCCTTCTTTCCGGCGTTGTTGCGGGTGCGGTCTTCACGGATGGTGATGCCGCCGCCCACCACGTCGTATTCCGGCCGCGCGGCCTTGAGCCAGATGCCGCTGAAGGGATCGCCGATACCGCGGCGGGAGAAGGACAGTCCGGCGCCTTCCAATGCCTCCAGCGCGGTCAGCAGGTCGGCTTCGTAGCCGCGATGGACGTCGAACCCGGGGGAACCGGGGGTGCGGTCTTCGCTGTAGCTGACGGGTTTGAAGTCGGAATAGAACCCCACGTTGAGAGTGCGTCCGCCGTGGGTGCACGCTTCCGACCGGGGGGCGACAAGGAGAGCGACCGCCGCGGACAGTGCGGCCATCCAGCCGATGAACGCAACCCGGCTTGCAAGTTTCTTTAGAGAGAGCATGACCGCATGATACACAATCGCCTTGGCCAAGTGAACACTGTGCGCCGCGTGCGCCCTCTGACTGTGGACAACCGGCTCGGGCAGTAGCCGTCGGGTGGCGAGTCCCCGAAGTCTCGGGTGAACCGTGCACCGCAAGCGCCTTAAGCATATACCAATCGGGATTAGCCTCCGGTTTTGTTCGACCCATCGGGAGTACGCTACTGATGAGTTTTTGCCGGCGCCCGGGCTGATTGGCATTCCTGCCTCTCGTTTGTATAGTTGCGGGCGCGCACGATGGATTTCACCCTTACCGAAGATCAGGTTCAACTCCGGGAGGAGATACGCAAGGTCTGCCGGGACTTTTCCGATCCCTACTGGCGCGGGGTGGATGCGCGCGGCGAGTACCCGGAGGAGTTCGTGCGGAAGCTCACGGAACTGGGCTGGCTTGCCGCCCTGATCCCGGAGGAGTACGGCGGTATCGGCCTCGGCATCACCGAGGCGAGCATCATCCTGGAGGAGATCAACCGCTGGGGCGGCAACGCCACGGCGTGCCACGCGCAGATGTACACCATGGGCACGCTGCTGCGTCACGGCAGCGAGGAGCAGAAGCGGCGCTACCTGCCCGGCGTGGCTTGCGGGGAGCTCCGGCTCCAGGCCTTCGGGGTCACCGAGCCCGACTCCGGTTCCGAGACCACGCGGATCCGCACCACGGCCGTGCGAACGGGAGACCGTTACGTCGTCAACGGCCAGAAGATCTTCATCTCCAGGGTGTTGCAGTCGGACCTGATGCTGCTGCTGGCCCGCACCACGCCCTACGACCAGCTTCCGGACAAGACCCGCGGGTTGTCGGTGTTTCTGGTGGATCTCAGGGAGGCGGGCGAGGCCCTGGCGGTGAAACCCCTGGACATGATGATCAACCATCATACCAACGCGCTCTTCTTCTCGGACCTGGAGGTGCCGGTTGAGAACCTCATCGGCGAGGAGGGGATGGGTTTCCGCTACATCATCGACGGCTGGAACGCGGAGCGTATCCTGATCGCCGCCGAGGCCGTGGGGGACGGCCGGTGGTTCGTCGACAAGGCGTCGAGATACGCCGGCGAGAGACAGGTCTTCGGCAGGCCCATCGGCGCGAACCAGGGCGTCCAGTTTCCCATCGCCCAGGCGTATGCGCATATCGAGGCAGCCGATCTGGTGCGCTATCACGCCGCCTCGAAGTTCGACCGCAACGAACGCTGCGGCGCCGAGGCCAACATGGCCAAGCTCCTGGCCTCCGAAGCTTCGTGGGAGGCGGCCAACGCCTGCATGACCGCCCACGGCGGTTACGGGTTGTCGGTGGACTACGACGTCGAGCGGAAGTTTCGCGAGACCCGGCTGCTGACCATCGCGCCGGTGAGCAACAACCTGGTGCTGGCCTATCTCGGGCAGCACGTGTTGGGCATGCCGCGGTCCTATTGAACGAGGCGGCACGACGCGAACGCGTCGACCGGCGTCCCCACGGTCGCCCGCCCGCCGGTTTCTCGCACGGTTCAGGACCGTCTGGTATACCGGTGACGGTTTCGCCGCGTGGGCCCAAGGACGGGACTGCTTATGGATTTGCAACGTTCCTGGATGTTCGTTCCGGGTCACCGGCAACGAATGATCGACAAGGCCTTGGGGCTGGACGCGGACGCCCTCATGCTGGACCTCGAGGACGGCGTCGCTCCGGCGGAGAAGGACCCGGCGCGGCGGCTCATCGGCGAGGCTCTGGCCCGGGAGCGCAAGCCGCGTGAGCCGTTGCGGTTCGTGCGCATCAACGCCATCGGGCACCAACGCATGGACGACGACCTGACCGCGGTGCTGCGCCCCGGACTCGACGGGCTGGTCCTGCCGAAGGTGGAGTCCGCGGAAGATATCGCCGCGGTCGAGGCCAGGGTCACGGAACACGAGGCGGCGTGCGGCGCCGCGGTGAAGCTGCTGGTGGCCATCGAGAGCCCCAAGGGGCTGCTTGCGGCGCAGGCCATCGCCGCGTGCTCGGCCCGGGTCGTCGGGCTCATGTTCGGCGCCGAGGACTTCGGGCTGGAGTTGGGACTGCCGGCGTCCCGACAGGGGGAGGCGCAGGAGCTCCTCCATGCGCGCTCGGCGCTGGTGGTGGCCGCGGCTTCGGCCCATGTCCAGGCCGTGGACGGCGTGTGGGTGGACCTTCAGGACCCGGAGGGCCTGGAGCGGTTCGCCCTGCAATCGCGGAGGCTGGGCTTTACCGGCATGTCGTCGATCCATCCGTCGCAGATCGCGCCCATCAACGCCGCCTTCAGCCCTGGGGCAGAGGAGATCGACTACGCCCGCAGGGTCATCGACGCCTACGAGGAGGCCGCGGCCCGGGGTGACGGCTCGGTGGCGTTCGGCGGTCAACTCATCGACCGTCCCATCATCGAGCGGGCGCGCCGGACCCTGGAACTTGCCGAAACGTTGGCGACCGCCAAGACTGCGGGATGAATGGGAGCTCAGGTTCCGCCCGCGGGCCGGCGCTCGATAACCGGCGCGAGACATGGAGGAGAACGCCGACATGCCCGAAGTGGAGAACGCGGAGAACATCCGTTGCCTGACCGCGGCCAATCCCGGCTACATGACCCTCAGGGGAACGAACCAGTATCTCCTGGGCCGTCGGGAAATCACCGTCATCGACGTCGCCCTCGGCTCGGACGCCAACCTCGACGGGCTGCTCTCCGAGATGGAGGCGCTGGGCGGGACCCGCATCACCCGGATCCTGCTGACCCACATCCACCTGGACCACTGCGGCGGCGCGCTGGCCCTGAAGCAGCGGACCGGCGCGGAGGTGGGCATTTCGCGGGTGCGCGCGGGCCATCTCGGCGGCGAGGACTTCACCTACGTCGAGGGAGACCGGATCGCCTATGACGGCGGAGAGCTGGAGGTGGTGTTCACTCCCGGGCACGAGTCGGGGCATTGCTGTTTCTACGAGCGCGAGCGAAAGATCCTCTTCTCCGGGGACCACATCCTGGGCAAGGGCACCACGGTGGTGCCGGCCGGCGAAGGGAACATGGTCCACTACATGGAGTCCCTCGAAAAGCTTCTTTCGCTGGACATCCGCCTGTTGCTCCCGGGGCACGGTCCGTTCGTGACCGACCCCATGGGGAAGATCCGGGAATACATCGACCATCGGGTCATGAGGGAGGAGCAGATCCTGCAAGGACTGCGGGAAGGGCGGCGTTCCATCGGCGATCTGGTGGCGGTCATCTACGCAGACTATCCGCCGGCGCTCACGCGCGTGGCCCGCTCATCCGTCGAGGCCCATCTACTGAAGCTCATGGCCGAGAAACGGGTCCACCAAGAGGGAGACCGGTATTTCCCGGGTGACGGGACCTGAGGCTGCACAAGGGTTCCCGAGCGTCAGGCTCGCCTTTCTTCTCCATCTCGGGCTTCTCCACCGCAGGCCACTTCTCCACAACCACCACGGGCAACCCCTCCCGTGACAGACGGGCGCCGTATTCGCTGGCTTCGGAATGATCGACGAAGGTCCCGAGCCGGACCCGGTAATAACTCTCGTGGGGCTCGATGACAACGGGCCTGTCGTAGCGGTTCTCGAGTCGGGCCTTCAACTCCCGGGCCTTGTCCGGGTCCGCGAACGCTCCCACCTGCAGGGTATAGTCGAGCCGGTGGGGGATGGCCTTGAGGTCGTGGCCGCCGGTGTCCAGCACTTCCACCCGCACCGGCGCCGTTCCCGGCCGTATCATGTCCACCGCCCGGGCCGCGGCATAGGAAAGATCGATCACCCGGTCCTTGACGAACGGTCCACGGTCGTTGATCAGCACGGTAACCGACTTGCCGTTGGCGAGGTTCGTGACCAGGACGCTGGAGCCCAGGGGAAGAGTCTGGTGCGCGGCGGTCATGGCGTACTGGTCGTAGACGGTCCCGCTGGTGGTCTTCTTCCCGTGAAAACCGGGGCCGTACCAGGAGGCGACGCCCTGCTGAGAAAGCGCGGCCGCGGGCAGCGACGCCGCGGGCTGGCCGGGACCGGGGGGCGCAGGCTCCGGCGCCGGGGAGGCGCAGGCCGAGAGCAGCAGGAGGGTGACGGCGGCGTAAGGCAAGGCGCCGGGGCGCCGCCGCCCAAGGCGTGCAGAAACCATCGAGCCTTGATTATACCGCAATGCCGCCCGCATGGAAGCGGTGAGCGGGCATCTCCCCCGCCCGCCCACGGCGCCCGGAGGCGGGCTCCGTTTACGGGAGGGCGTGGATTGTGGTAGCTTTTCTCTGTGGATCCGCGGGCGAGACCGCGGGTTCCAAGCGGTCCCGGGCCCGGGATCAGTCCTGTTCGAGGAGAGCGTTGCGTCATGTCCGGACATTCGAAGTGGAGTACCATCAAGCACAAGAAGGCGGCCAAGGACGCCAAACGAGGCAAGCTGTTCACCAAGTTCATCAAGGAAATCACGGTGGCGGCCCGCATGGGCGGGGGAGACGCGGCCACCAACCCGCGGCTGCGCGCCGCGGTGCAGACGGCCCGTGACAACAGCATGCCCAACGAGAACATCGAGCGCGCCATCAAGAAGGGCACCGGCGAGCTCGAAGGGGTGTCCTACGAAGAGGTCAGCTACGAGGGCTACGGCCCCGGAGGGGCGGCCTTTCTGGTGCAGACCCTGACCGACAACCGGAACCGCACGGTGTCGGACATCCGGCGGCTGTTCAACAAGCATGGCGGGAGCCTGGGAGAGACGGGCTGCGTGGCATGGATGTTCGACAGCAAGGGGCTGATCGTCGTGTCCAGGGAGGCGGTGGAGGAGGAGGCGCTGCTGGGGCTTGCCCTGGAGGCCGGCGCCGAGGACGTGACCGAGAGTGACGACGTGTTCGAGATCATCACCCGGCCCGAGGACTTCGCCGCGGTCAGGGGAAGTCTCGAGGACGGGAAGGTCCCCGTGGCTTCGGCCGAAGTCGCCATGATTCCCAAGAACACCACCAAGCTCGGCGAGAAGGAAGCCGAGCAGACCCTCAGCCTCACCGAGGACCTCGAAGACCATGACGACGTTCAAAGCGTCGCGGCGAACTTCGACATCCCGGACGAGCTCCTGGAGAAGGCCGGTTGACGCCATCGGAGAAGGAAGGATCGAAACGATCCTGGGCATAGACCCCGGCACCGTCAAGACCGGCTGGGGCGTGGTCCGGGCGGACGGTATCCGCCTGGAACACCTTGCCCACGGCACGGTCCGAGCCTCCCCGAGCCAATCCCAGGACCGGCGCCTCTACCGGATATTCACGGAACTGGCCAGGATCATCCGGGAACACGAGCCCGGGCACGTCAGTCTGGAGAAGGTATTTCTGGCGCGCAACGTCCAGAGCGCGTTGAAGCTCGGTCAGGTGCGCGGGGTGGCGCTGCTGGCCGCGGCGGAACGCGACATCGCCGTGTCCGAGTACAACTCCGTCCAGATCAAGAAGGCGCTGACCGGTTATGGACACGCGGGCAAGGCGCAAATGCAGCAGATGGTCGCCGCCATCCTTCGCCTTGCCGACGAACCCGAGGAGGATGCCGCGGACGCTCTGGCGGCCGCCATATGCCACAGCCATCTGAACGCCTTCCAGACCAGCGTCCTGGCCGCGACGGGCCGCAGGGGAAGAAGCTCCAGGGGGTTGCGTTGGCAGGCGGATGACCTTCCTCGCGGCAAAGGCTGAAGGATGCGGGTGTTCCAGGGGGCGCACCGGGCCGCCGGGTCGGGCGGAGTCCCGTTGTGATAGCCAAGGTTCGCGGAACACTGGACCACAAGGCGCCGGGCGAGGTCATCGTGGACGTCGGCGGCGTCGGTTATCAACTGTTCACGCCGCTGAGCGTGTTCTACCGGCTGCCCGAGGTGGGAGAGCCCGTGACGCTGCTGGTGTATACCCACGTCCGGGAAGACTCCCTCCAGTTGTTCGGCTTCTTCGATCCCGCGGAGAAGCAGGCCTTCCTGCTGCTGACCGGGGTGTCGGGCATCGGCCCCAGGCTGGCGCTCAACATCCTGTCGGGCATGGCCGCCGGCGAGTTGTTGGGTGCTCTGAGGGACGGCGACGTCGCCCGCCTGGTAACCATCCCGGGGGTAGGCAAACGCCTGGCGGATCGCATGATCGTGGAGCTGCGTGATAGGATAGACGCGCTCCCGGACATCGCGCCGGCGGCGGCCGACCCCGGTATCCGGGGAGACGCGTTGTCGGCGCTGGTGAACCTTGGCTACCGCCGCGCGGATGCGGAGCGGGCCGTGCGTCAGGTGTTGAGCGAAGGAGCCGCGGAGTTGGAAACCGTGCTCAAGGAAGCGTTACGCATGCTCAGCAGGTAGCCGGCTGTGCAGCGGGACCGCGTTCATGGAAGACAGGCCCATATCGCCCTCCGGCACCGAGGAGGACATCTTCTACGACTCGAGCCTCCGGCCCCGGCGGTTCAGCGAATACTTCGGTCAGGAAAAGGTCAAGGCCAACCTCGGGGTGGCCATTACGGCCGCCAAACGGCGTGGCGACGTGCTGGACCATCTCCTTTTCCACGGCCCTCCGGGTCTGGGGAAGACCTCCCTCGCGCATCTCATTTCCAGGGAGATGGAAGTAGACATCCGGCCCACCTCCGGTCCGGTCATCGAGCGGCCCGGAGACCTCGCCGCGCTGCTCACCAACCTCGATGCCGGAGACATCCTGTTCATCGACGAGATCCACCGCCTCAACCACGTGGTGGAGGAGGTGCTGTACCCGGCCATGGAAGACTTCCAGGTGGACGTCATGATCGGTCAGGGACCCGGCGCCAAATCCATCAAGCTGGACCTCAAGCGGTTTACGCTGGTCGGCGCCACCACCCGTTCCGGCCTTCTGACCCCGGCGTTGCGCAACCGGTTCGGCGCGGTGTTCCGGCTCGACTTCTACGAGCCCGGGGTGCTGGCGAAGTTGCTCGCCCGGTCCGCGTCTCTTCTGGGCGTGGGGGGCGACGACGCGGGCTTCATGGAGATTGCCCGCCGCTCCCGCGGCACGCCGCGCATCGCCAACCGGCTGCTGCGACGGGTCCGGGACTACGCGGAAGTCCACGGTGAGGGAAGGATCACCCGGCCCGTGGCGTGCAAGGCCCTGGAGATGCTGGAGGTCGACGAGGAGGGGTGCGACAAAATGGATACGCTGCTCCTCGTCACCATCATCGACAAGTTCGACGGCGGACCCGTGGGGCTGGACACCCTGGCCGCCGCCATCGGGGAGGAAAGAGGCACGGTCGAGGACGCCTACGAACCGTATCTGATCCAGGCCGGCTTCCTGGAGCGCCGGCCGCAAGGCCGGGTCGCCACCCCGGTGGCCTACCGGCATCTGGGACGGTCCCAGTCCGCGTCGCGGGTGGACCGGGAGAAGCGGCAGAAGCGGCTGTTGTGAGCGTTCCGGCCGCTTCTTCTCGACCACGGCCTGCCTGCTGCCGAGGGCCGTCATTTCTTTTGTGCTTTGCGGGTGGAAGCGATAGAACGGTGTGACACGGATCAGGTCACTCCAATGAGCACGGCCAAGACGGACGAAGAACAGGCAGAGACGCTTCGATCGGAGGAACGGAAGCGGCGCAGGCGTGAAGGGTGGGTGATCCTCATTGCCGCCCTGATGATCCTGTCGTTCGCGTTCTTCGAGGATCTCCTGCCGGACGTCGCCGCGGACTACTCCCTCACCAGCAACATCGCGTTCTTTCTCCTGATCAACATCAACATCATCCTGTTGGTGCTGCTGGTCTTCCTCGTGGCCCGGAACCTGCTGAAGCTGCTCCTGGACCGGAGGAAGGGCATCCTGGGATCCCGTCTTCAGGGCAGGCTCGTACTGGCCTTCGTCGGCATCTCATTGGTCCCCACCGTGATGTTGTTCCTGATTGCCGAAAGCTTCGTGACCCGTTCGGTGGACAAGTGGTTCGACTCCCAGATCGTGAACGCGCTCAAGGGGTCCCTCGATATCAGCTCGACCTACTATCAGAACTCCGCCAACAACGCGCTTTTCTTCGCCCGTCAGCTAAGCCAGCGCATCGGCGACGAGAAACTCTTCGAACCGAAGAAATCCGACGGCTTGAAGCGTCTCGTGGAGGACAAGCAGCGGGAATACAACCTCGGCACGGTGGAGGTCTACAAGCCGGACGGGACCGCGCTGGTGAAGGCCTTCAACGACCAGGTGCCCACGGGGGTCACGGTCAGCCCGCAGGCGGATTTTCTGAACGACGCCCTGCGGGGCCTCGAGGTGACCCGGACGCAACCGCTGGGTGAGGGCGACGTGCTGCGGGGCGCGGTGCCGGTGCACGGCGACGGCCAGAAAATCATCGGGATCGTGGTGGTGGACTATTTCGTACCCAAGAGCATCAGCAAGAAGGCGCAGCAGATATCGCGGTCGTACGAGGAGCACAAACACCTGGCCATTCTCAAGGAACCCGTGAAGCAGACCTACATGTTGACTCTGCTCCTCGTCACCCTGGTCATGATCTTCGCGGCGACATGGTTCGGCCTCGCCCTCGCCAAGGGCATCACCGTGCCGATCCAGCGGTTGGCGGAAGGTACGCACGAGGTCGCCCACGGCAACCTCGACTACCGGATCGATACCCGCGGCGACGACGAGATCGGAACGCTGGTGGCGTCCTTCAACCAGATGACCGAGGATCTCAAACAGACCAACTCGGAGCTGGAGCAGCGTCGTCAGTACATGGAAACGCTGCTGGCCAACATCACGGCCGGGGTGATCTCGGTGGATCGTTCCGGCCGGGTGACCATCGTCAACAAGGCCGCCGAATACACCCTCGGCATCCATGCGCCGGACGTGCTTCACCGGCGATACGAGGAGGCGTTGGGAACCGCGGAGCTGCGGCCGTTGCTGGACGTGATCGAACAGGTGACGGGGGGCGTGGGGGTGGAACGCGTGGTCCGTATCGGGGGTCCGGACAGCAACCGGACGCTCATGGCCGTGGGCGCCAGCCTCCAGGACGACGTTGGCAACACGCTCGGGATCATGGTCTTCATGGAGGACATCACCGAGATCCAGAAGATCCAGCGCGTGGAGGCGTGGCGCGAGGTGGCGCGCCGTATCGCTCACGAGATCAAGAATCCGTTGACGCCGATCCAGCTCTCGGCGCAGCGTCTGCGCAAGCGTTACGAGAACGTCCTGGACGGCGACGGGTCGGTCCTCGACAAATGCACGTCCACCATCATCCGGCAGGTGGACGAGCTCAAGACCCTGGTGAACGAGTTCTCGAACTTCGCCCGGATGCCCACCGCGCAGCTCGTCGCGGACGATCTCAACGAAGTGGTCCGCGCAGCGTTGTTCCTGTTCAGGGAGGGGCACCGGAAAGTCGAGTTCGATTTCGCCGGGCAGGCCTCGTTGCCGCCCGTGGAGCTGGACCGCGAACAGATCAAGCGCGTCCTGTTCAATCTGCTGGACAACGCCGTGGCGTCCCTGAACGGCAGCGGACGCATCGAGATCGCCACCCGGTTCGACGAGGCCTTCGGCATGGTTCGCCTGGAGGTGGCGGACGAGGGTGAAGGCATCGCCCGGGAGGATCGGGGCCGGGTCTTCGAACCCTACTACTCCACCAAGAAGGACGGCACCGGACTCGGTCTGTCGATCGTCGGGACCATCGTGGCCGATCACCGGGGATACATTCGCGTGCGTCCGAACCAGCCCCACGGCACGCGTTTCATCATCGAGTTTCCGGTGGCGGCCCAGGCGGACCCGTTGGACGTCCGCGCCAGCGAGGCGTCCTGACCTCGGACAGGCTCCCGGAGCCACGCCCGGACGGATCGGGTCCGGCGCGGGTGCCGGACCCGGGTGGATGATGGAGGATCCAGCAATCATGCAGTCTGCGCAACGAACCGTGCTGGTGGTGGACGACGAGGACGTCATTCGCGAAACCGTGTGGGAGATCCTTACGGAGGAGGGTTACCGCGTGATCGCGGCCCTGGACGGGTCGGAGGTCATGAGCCTGGTGGCGAAGGAAGAGCCCGACGTGATCCTCCTGGACGTCTGGATGCCCGAAATGGACGGGATCGTGCTCCTGAAGAAGATTCGGCGGGAGCATCCCGAGGCTCGCGTCATCATGATCTCCGGCCACGGAAGCATCCACACCGCGGTGACCGCAACGAAGCTCGGGGCGTTCGACTTTCTCGAGAAGCCCTTGTCCCTGGACGGCTTGCTGGCCACCATCGAGCGGGCTTGCGGTGACGCGAGGCGAGAGGTTTCGACCGGCGAGGAGCGGCCCCACGCGCCCGGAAGCCGCGGGGCCGGCCGGCCGTCGTACCCATCCGGATCCCCTGGCAACGGCGCCGGTGCGGCGCCGCAAAAGACCCTCAAGAAAAGCGTGGTGGCATGTGGCCTAGGGCTGCATTCGGGTGTCAGCACCGGCGTTATCTTGCACCCGTTGCCGGAGAACAGCGGTATCCATTTCGGCGGGATCTCCGGCGATGCCACCGTTCCCGCCCATTTGGACTACGTCCGCTCCACTGATTTCGCCACCTCGCTACAGCGGGACGGTGTGGTGGTGGGGACGGTGGAGCATCTGCTGGCGGCGCTGCACTCGTACGGGATCACGAACCTGCTGATCAAGATGTATGGCGAGATTCCCATCATGGACGGCTCCGCCATCGAGTTCTGCCGGCTGATCGAGGAGGCCGGCGTGGAAGATCAGCAGGGAAAGCGCCCGGAGATCGTCATCGACCGGACCCTTCGCGTGGTCGGGGACGGGGAGGAGGAGATCGTCATCGAACCGGCGGACGGCTTCACCGTTCACTACCGGTTGCAGTATCCGAACCCCGTGGGAACGCAGGAATACACCTATGTCGACAAGGGTGCGGACTCGTTCCGTGACGAGATCGCCCCGGCGCGGACTTTCGGTTTCCTGCGTGATTTCGAGAAACTCGAGCGGCTGGGATTGATCAAGGGCGGCCGGCTCGGCAACTGCATCCTCATCGACGATGAAAGGGTGATCAACACGGCCCTGCGATTCGACGATGAGTTCGTGCGTCACAAGATCCTGGATATCGTCGGGGACTTCTCGCTGATCGCCCGGCCCGTACGCGGCCGCGTGACGGCGAAGATGACCGGTCATGCGGACAATATCGCGCTGTTGCGGCAGGTGGCGGAGACGTATTGCGGTGTCGGCGCCGCCGAAGAGATCCCTCCGGCCGCGGGTTCGCCGTCACCGTAGGCTGAACTTCCGTAGATCCTTGCTATACTCGGACAGGACACGACAGGACACTAGCCCTGGCCGGTCCCCAGCCGGCGCGCATACGGTTCGGGTAGCCTGGTGATCTTGCGGTCACGGTTGAGGCAGGCGTGTTTCGTCCAGCCTGATGCGAGGGTGGCGCGGTCCGCTTCCAGACCGATCCAATAGTGGAATTTCAGCGCCACCCGGCTCAGGGATTCGACGGTGGTCTCGATTCGCAGCAGGTCGTCGTAAAGGGCCGGTCTCCGGTAACGGCATTGGACTTCGGTGACCGGGAAAAAGATGCCGTCCCGTTCCGCCCGGTCGTAAGGCACTCCGGCCTCTCGCATGAACTCGGTCCTGCCGATCTCGAACCACCGCAGATAATTGGCGTAGTAGGCCACCCCCATCCGGTCCGTGTCGCCGTAGATGACCCGATAAGCGGTGACGTTCTTCACGCTGGTCAGTTGTCGGCTTTTCCGCCTGGCGGGCTGGATTGGTTGAAGTCCCAGCGGTCGCGGCTGGCCACCCGGACATCCAGTGAACTGTCTCCCCGGATCACGTGGAAGGTGATGTCGTCGCCGGCGCGTTTCTTCCAGACCTCCCGGTAGAGTTGGGGGCGCGTCTGCACTTCCCGGCCTTCTACCGTGAGGATGATGTCGCCCTGTTCCAGACCGGACTTCTCCGCGGGCCCCGACGGCGTCACTCCGGTGACGATCACGTGTCCTCCCAGAGCCTGGGGGTACAGGCCGAGCCAGGGGCGAGGCGGCCGGCTGCGGACCCGCCCGAACCGTTTCAATTCATCCGCGTCGCGAAGGTAATAGTCCACCGGGATCGCCAACGTGAACTTGCCGATCTCGTTCAGGTTCAGGGACACGACCCCCATGAGGCGTCCATGGGAGTCGGCCAGCGTGCCGCCGCCGAAACCCGGATTGAAGGCGCTGACCCGGATGGATCGTTCGAGCAGGTATTCCCACTGTCCGTCGTAACCTTCGAGGGAGGTGATGCCGCCGTCACTGACCCGCCGGGACTGCTGCCCGCTGCTTGCGACCATGAACGCAGGCTGGCCGATGGTGACGGCCTCGGCCGGCCGCAGGAACGGCAGATCGACAGCGTCGATGGCGACCAGGGCAAGACCGGTGTCGAAATCCTGTGCCGTGAGGCGGCCCGGATATTCCTTCCCGTCCGACAGCGTCACGGTGATGGCCTCGGCGCCGTTGACAACGTAGTTGACGGTCAGGATCGTCCCCGCGGGATCGACGATCGTCCCGGAGCCCATTCTCTCGGTGCCCAGGTTCCGGGCCGACGGATGACCCGGCGGTACCCTGGTATTGAGATCGACCGTGGCCGGGAGAACGGCATGCAGCAGACCCAAGCGCGCGTTCACGACCGGCCTCCGACGGGTTCCCCCGTCCGGGGGACGACGAACGAGCGGTCCGCACGGTGCTCCGGCGTTCCAAGAGAGTCCAGGCAACCCACGGCCTCTTGCGTTAACAGAAACCGTCCGCGTTCACAAGGTGTTAGCCCCTGTCCGGCCGGGGCTCCACGTTGACAAGGGCGGCGTCTGCCGGGTAAGAATGTCGATGACTGGAGCCGCCTTGAGAATCCCCCTGAACCGGATCGACACCGTACCCAGGGAAAGCCGTTTCTCCGAGAAACCCGACGTCGGCCGGGAGGGACTCTCGGTGGCGGTTCGCTTCCCTTCGCCGGTCCACGTCCGGGTGAGCTATTACCGTTCGGGCCGGGAGATCTTTTTCCACGGCGGCCTGAAGGGGGAAGTGGAGGGCGACTGCAGCCGTTGTCTGGAGAGCTTCCCGTTCGTCATCGAAAAATCTTTCGACTTCGTGTTGACCCCGGACCCCCTACCGACTAATAAAAGCATGGAACTCACGGCGGACGAAATGGGTTTGAGCTTCTACTCCGGGGAGGATATCGACCTCTCGCCCTACGTCCGCGAGCAAACCCTACTCGCCCTGCCCCTCCGGCCGCTGTGCAGCGAAAGCTGTCGTGGCCTGTGCCCCGGTTGCGGTGCCGAGTTGAACCGTATCGGCTGTGGGTGCACGTCACCGGGGGACCCCCGCATGGCCGTTTTCCGTAACCTCCGATTGGACCGGTAACCCCGGCCATCGGCAGCAACCAACAGGCAGGACGGATATCAGACATGCCCGTACCCAAGAGAAGAACCTCCAACAGCAAGAGAGACAAGCGCCGCTCTCATGACGCCATTGCCGCCCCTCAGTGGGTCACGTGTTCGCGCTGCGGCGAAGCGACCCTGAGGCACAGAGTCTGCGCCGGCTGTGGCTATTACAGGGCTCGGTCCGTGACCCCCGGCGAAGAGGCCTAGCTTGCCGGCTTCTCGTCCGTGATGCGGCGGATTATCGTTGACGCGATGGGCGGTGACCACGGCCCGGGCGTTGTCGTAGAGGGTGCCCTGCAGGCCGCGGAAGAATACGGTGTGGAGGTCATCCTGATAAGCCAATCGGACGCCGTGGAGTCCGAGTTGTCCCGTCACAAGTACAACCCCTTGGCCGTACGTGTCCTCCCTGCGGCCTGCTCCATCGACATGCACGACTCCCCGACCCGGGCGCTGAAACAGAAGGATTCGTCCATGCGCGTGGCCTTCGACCGGTTGAAGGCCGGCGAGGGGGACGCGTTGGTAAGCGCCGGGAATTCCGGAGCTATGCTGGCCATCGGCATGTTCGTGCTCGGCCGGTTGCCGGGGGTTGACCGGCCGGCGATCCTGACGGTGAGCCCGTCGCTGTCCGGGGGAACGGTGCTCCTGGACGGGGGCGCCAATACGGACTGCAAGCCGCGGCAACTGGTCCAGTTCGCGCAGATGGGCGCCATCTACGCAGAGAAGATCCTGGGCATGGCAAACCCGTGCGTGGGTATCCTGAGCAACGGGGAAGAGGACGGCAAAGGCAATGAGCTCACGCGGGAGGCGGTCCGTGAAGCGCGGTCCACGGAGTTGAACTTCCTGGGTCACGTGGAAGGCCGGGACATCACCAACGGCCGGGTGAACGTGGTGGTCTGTGACGGTTTCACGGGCAACGTGGCGTTGAAGACCATGGAAGGACTCGGACAGTTCGTTTCCTCGGTCCTCAAGGAGGCGTTCCGCAGCAGCCTGCTCAGCCGGCTGGGCTTCCTGTTGTGCCGGGGGGCCGTGAGACGCGCCTATGACCGCCTCGATTACGCGCATTACGGTGGAGCGCCCCTGATCGGTTTGAACGGCGTGGCCATCGTCGCTCATGGAGGCTCCTCCGCCAAGGCCATCAAGAACGCCGTGCGGGTGGCGGCCGAAGCCGTGTCACAGGACATCAACGGGTACGTCGTGAGCGCGCTGGCCAAACGGGACTGATGACGGACCGAAACGGCATCGCGTTCGTTTTTCCCGGGCAGGGCTCGCAGTACGTGGGCATGGGCAGAGCTCTATGCGAGCGGTTCCCGGAGGCCGGGGCGGTCTTCGAGGAAGCGGAGGACGCGCTGGGCCTGAACCTCCGCGAGCTCTGCTTTGGCGGCCCCGAAGCCGGCCTGAACCGGACGGAAAACACCCAGCCGGCGATCCTGGCGGTATCGGTCGCCGCGCTCCGGGTGCTGCAGGCTCATGGTGCGCCCGGGCCCGCGTGGGTCGCCGGACACAGCCTCGGCGAATACAGCGCCCTGGTCGCAGCGGGCGCGCTCGGGCTGGCGGACGCGGTCAGGGTGGTCCGGGAGCGGGGCCGCCTGATGCAGCAAGCCGTGCCCGAGGGAGAGGGGAGCATGGCCGCGATCCTCGGGCTGGAGGTGGCCGCGGTGCGCGAGCTTTGCGAAGTCGCCGGGCAGGGCGAGGTCGTGGCTCCGGCCAACCTGAACGGCGGCGGGCAGGTGGTCATCTCGGGCGCCCGCGAAGCGGTCCGGCGCGCGGTGCAACTGGCCCGCGGCGGGGGTGCGAGGAAAGTGGTGGAGTTGGCGGTGAGCGCTCCGTTCCACTGCGCGCTGATGAAACCGGCGGCGGAGGGGCTGCGGGAGGCGCTGGAGAATGTCGAAGTGACGCCGTTCGGCGTGGGCGTCATCACCAACGTGGAGGCCTCCCTGAACGCCGACCCGGCGCGCGTCAAGCCGCTTCTGGTCGAGCAGGTGGTGGCCGCGGTCCGATGGGAGGAGTCCATGAAGGTCCTGGCCGGGCTTGGTTGCGAGCGCGTGATCGAGTTGGGCCCGGGAAGGGTCCTGGCCGGGCTCCTCAGACGCATCGATCGAGGGATGGGCACGTCCAACCTGGAAAAGCCCGAGGACCTGGACAAGCTCCTGCCGGAGTTGGGGGTCTGACCATGGCCGCGGGACCGCTGGCGGACAAGGTCGCGCTGGTCACGGGCGGCAGCAGGGGCATTGGGCGGGGGATCGTCCTGAGCCTGGCCGGCCTTGGAGCCCGGGTGGTCATCAACTACCGGGCGAACCGGGAAGCCGCACAGGAGGTGCTCGATCAGGTCCTGGGGGGCAACGGCTGCGCCGAGCTGTCGCGGTTTGACGTCGCCCGCCAGGAACAAGTCGAGGAGGCCTTCAAGAAAGTCGTTGACCAGCATGAAAAAGTTGATATTTTAGTTAATAATGCGGGGATCGCCGTCGATGGTTTGCTGATGCGCCAACCGGCCTCCGATTGGGACAAGATCATCGACGTGAACCTCCGGGGTGTTTTCCACTGCACCAAGTCGGCCAGCAGGAGGATGATTCGACAGCGGTCCGGTCGGATCATCAATCTGACCTCGGTGGCCGGACAAATGGGGAACGTTGGACAGTCCGTATATGCCGCTTCCAAGGCGGGCATCGTGGGATTCACCAAATCCATGGCACGGGAACTGGCGCCACGGGGGATCACCGTCAACGCAGTCGCTCCCGGTTTCATCGAAACGGAGATGACGGCGAGCCTGGACGCGGACACCCGGAGCAAGTATCTTGGTGCGATCCCCTTGGGCCGCTTCGGCAGTTGCGGCGACGTAGCCGGGACGGTGGCGTTTCTGGCAGGTCCGGGCGGTCAATACATTACCGGACAGACTATCGCCGTCAACGGCGGTCTGTACATGTGACTCCGCGGCCTTGTATTCGGAACCCAGCACTGGTGATATCAGACAGGAGGTACGGTATGGCAACAGACGTCGAAGCGAGGGTCAAGGAAATCATATGTGAACAACTGGGAGTGAGCGACGGTGAAGTCAGCCCCGAAGCTTCGTTCATCGAGGACCTGGGCGCCGATTCGTTGGACATCGTAGAGTTGGTGATGGCGTTGGAAGAAGAATACGAGATGGAAATCTCCGACGAAGACGCCGAGAAGATCAAGACGGTCCATGACGTCATCGAGTACATCGAAAGTCACCGATGACGACCGCCGGCCTGGAGCAAGTCGATCCGGAAGTTTTCGAAGCGATCCACAAGGAGAGCGAACGTCTGGAGTGCAACCTGGAGCTGATCGCGTCCGAGAACGTCGTGAGCGAGGCCGTGCTCGAGGCCCAGGGCAGCCTGATGACCAACAAGTATGCCGAGGGCTATCCGGGCAGGCGCTACTACGGCGGATGCGAGTACGTGGACGTGGTGGAGCGGCTGGCGGTGGAACGCGCCAAAGAGCTCTTTGCGGCGGAGCACGTGAACGTCCAGCCGCACTCGGGAACCCAGGCCAACATGGCCGTCTACTTCACGGTCCTGAAACCCGGTGACACTTACCTCGGGATGGACCTCTCCCATGGCGGCCACCTCTCCATGGGGAGTCCGGTGAACTTCTCCGGCCGCCTGTACACCGTGGTGTCTTACGGGGTGTCGGCGGAAACGGAAACCATCGATTACGATGCCTTGGCCGAGCTGGCCCGGGAGCATCGGCCGCGACTCATCGTGGCGGGCGCGAGCGCCTACCCGCGGACCATGGACTACGAACGGTTTCGCGCCATCGCCGACGAAGTGGGGGCCTTGCTGATGGTGGATATGGCCCACATCGCCGGACTGGTTGCCGCCGGCTGCCACCCGAGCCCGATACCCCACGCGGACTACGTGACCACGACCACGCACAAGACGTTGCGCGGGCCCCGCGGAGGAATGATCCTGTGTCGCGAGGAGCACGCCAAGACCCTCAACAGTCGAGTCTTCCCGGGCATGCAGGGCGGCCCGCTCATGCACGTCATCGCCGCCAAGGCGGTGGCCTTGAAGGAAGCCTCCACCCCGGAGTTCGCCGGCTATCAACGGCAGATCGTCGCCAACGCCAAGGCCCTTGCCGGGGCCTTGACGGACCGGGGGTTCCGCCTGGTCTCGGGCGGTACCGACAACCATCTCATGCTCATGGACCTGCGGGACTCGGAGCTCACCGGCAAGCTGGCCCAGGAGACGCTGGAACGGGCGGGGGTCACCGCGAACCGCAATACCGTGCCTTTCGAAACTCGCTCGCCGTTCGTGACCAGCGGGGTCCGCATCGGAACCCCGGCCGTCACCACCCGCGGCATGAAAGAGCCGGAGATGCGGCTGATCGCCGACCTGATCCGGCGCGCCCTCGCCCTTGTGGGGAACGACGACGGCCTGGACGCCATCGCCGCGGAGGTGCGGGCACTGTGCGAGCGCTTTCCCGTCTATCGCGGGAACGGGACCGCGCCGGTGAAGCAGCGCTGACGCCGGCGAAGCAGCGCTGAGTTTGGCGGCCGGCGCCATACAGGCCGCCGGGACCGCCGCGTCCGGAACCCTTCAGGCATGCCATGAAATGCCCTTTCTGCCGCCAGTCCAATAATCACGTCATCGATTCCCGTCTCGGGAAAGATGAGGAGATGATCCGGCGGCGGCGGGAATGCATCGCGTGTTCGCGTCGCTTCACCACCTACGAGCGGGTGGAAGAAGCCATGCCCATGGTGGTGAAGAAGGACGGACGCCGCGAGGCCTTTGATCGGCTGAAGATCACCAACGGCCTGAAGCGCGCCTGTCAGAAGCGCCCCGTCAGCATGGATGCCATCGAGTCCATCGCCGACCGCATCGAGCGCGGGATACAGGAAAGAGGCGAGAAGGAGATACCGGGCTCGATCATCGGCGAAGCGGCCATGCGCGAGCTTCATGACACCGACCCGGTCGCCTATGTGCGGTTCGCCTCGGTCTACCGGTCCTTCAAGGACCTCGACGAGTTCATGACGGAGTTGGAGGACCTGCTCAACGAGCGCACGCATCGGACCGCGGCCAAACCTCCCAAGAAAACCGCAAACGCCCGCAAGAAGCGCCGGAAACCCTTGCCCGCCGAGGGTACGCAACCGTAACCCCGTTCGTGAGATACAACCCGAGGAGCCTGTCCTCCATCCACCACACGCCATGCCTCAGGAAGCGGATGAGCGTTACATGCGCGCGGCCCTCAGGCTGGCGCGCAGGGCTGCCGGCAGGACCAGTCCGAACCCCATGGTGGGCGCGGTGGCGGTGCGCGGCGGCCGCGTCGTGGGGCGCGGTTATCATGCCCGGGCCGGCGGCGACCACGCGGAAGTGGTGGCGCTCCGGCAGGCGGGCGACGCGGCCCGCGGCGCCACGCTCTACGTCAATCTGGAGCCTTGCAGCCACTTCGGCCGTACACCCCCGTGTGTCAAGGCGGTCATCGACGCGGGTGTGGAGCGAGTGGTGGCAGGGATGGTGGACCCCAACCCGGTGGTGGCCGGCCGCGGGGTGAGCGCACTCAGGGAGGCCGGCGTCGGGGTCGAGGTGCGGGTGCGGGAGGAGGAATGCCGCCGGCTGAACGAGGCCTTCGTCAAGCACGTCACCCAGGGGCTTCCCTTCGTCACGCTCAAGTTGGCAGCCTCCCTGGACGGCAGGATCGCCACCGCTACCGGAGACTCCAAGTGGGTCACCGGACCGGCCGCACGGAAATTCGTCCATCGGCTGCGCAACGAGGTCGACGCCGTGCTGGTGGGCTCGGGCACCGTGTTGGCGGATGATCCGCAACTGACCTGCCGGCTGCCGGGGGGACGGGACCCCTGGCGCATCGTGCTGGACGGGCGGCTGCGGACGCCGGTCACCGCCAGGCTGGTCAACCAGCAACGGCCCGAGAAGACCGTACTGGTGGCCGGCGACGGCGTGCCGGCGGCCCGGAGAAAGCCACTCGAAGACCTGGGAGTCCGGGTGTGGACCTTCCCCTTAAGGCAGGGTCGGGTCTCGTTGAGGCGGGTGCTTCGAAAACTGGCCCGCCTGGGGGTGCTCAGCGTCATGGTGGAAGGTGGCGCCGTGACGGCGGGCCGGGTCATCGGTGAGAAGGTGGTGGACAAGGTGCTGTGTTTCTATGCGCCGAAGTTCATCGGGGCCGAGGGGCTGCCCATGATGGGGGAACTCGGCATAACGCGGATGCGTCAATGCCCGCACCTCGCCGGCCCGGTGGTCAGGCGGCTCGGCGAGGATATCCTGGTGTCCGCGTATCTGTGATACACCGGTCGCGGCGCGTCGGGATGACACATTCGAGTCGAGGAACGGGCCTATGTTTACCGGACTCATCGAAGACGTCGGCCGGGTCTCCCGCTGGCGCGCCGGCACGGACGGGGGAGAGCTCACGTTCGAGACCGCGCTGCCGGGGCGGGAGATTTCGCCGGGCGACAGCATCGCGGTGAACGGGTGCTGTCTGACGGTGGTCAAGAAGACCGGGCGGCGGCTCACCGTGGACGTCTCGCCCGAGACCCTGCAGCGGACGAACCTCGCGGATGTACGTGACCGCGACAGCATCAATCTGGAGCGGCCTCTCAAAGTCAGCGACCGGCTGGGGGGTCACTGGGTCACCGGCCACGTCGATGCCGTGGGACGGATCTCCCGAATCCACAAGAGCGGGGACTTCACCTTCTTCCGTTTCCGCGCCCCCGAAGCCGTCGGCCGTCTCCTGGTCCCCAAGGGTTCCATCGCCGTGAACGGCATCAGTCTGACCGTCAACGAGTGTACTTCCCGTTCGTTCTCGGTGGCGATCATACCGTTCACGCTGGCGCATACGAATTTGCAGAGCCTTGGTGTTGGTGATAGAGTCAACCTCGAAGCCGACATCATTGGGAAGTACGTGCTGCAGTTCGTGAAGCCCAGGTTGTAAAGGCCAAGTCGTAAAGGCCAGGTCGTGAAGGCCGGATCGTGTAAAGGTCTATCCCACGGGGGCGCCGGGCTCGTAGCAGCCGGTCTCGAAACCGCCCGCGCTGCAGGCAACGAACGACGCGGGCAACGCATCCGGACACCGGCGAACGCCAACCCGATCAACGGACGGGACGTTCTACACGAGACATGTCATTGACTCCCATCGAAACCATCCGGGAAGAACTCGGTCAGGGTCGTCCGGTCCTGCTCATGGACGAGGAAAGCGACGATGGCGTGGGCTTCGTCTGCATGCCCGCGGAGAAGGTGACCCCGGAGCACGTCAACTTCATGCTGCGGCACGCGCGCGGGATTCTCTACCTGGCCATGGAGGCTGCGCATCTGGAGAAACTGGGACTCAGCGTGGACTCGGCGGCGGACCAGGTCCCGGGACAGGCGCCCGTGTGGGCGCCCATCGGCGCCAGCTCGGCCCTGGGCCTCGAGGTCTCGGCCGCGGGCAGGGCGCATACCATCCGAACCGCGGTCAGGCAAGACGTGGGTTCCCGAGACTTCGTCACCCCCGGCAACGTGTTGCCGGTCCAGGCCAGCCGGGGCGGCGTGTTGGCCAGGGCAGGCGCCCCGGAGGCCTCGGTGGACCTTGCGGCACTGTGTGGGCTGCAACCCGCCGCGGTCATCTGCCAAATCTTGCGCGAGGATGGTTCCATCGCGGTCGGGGACGCCCTTCGCGCCTTCTCCGAGCAGCACGATCTCCGGAGGGTCTCGATCGTGGACCTCGTGGCGTCTCGTCTTCGCAACGAAGCCACCATACGGCAGGTATGGGAGGAAGATTTCCCAAGCCTCCACGGCAAGTCCTTCAAGGCGATCCTCTACCGGACCAATCTCGACCCGTTCGAGCACATGGCCCTGGTGAAGGGTGACGTCAGCGGGCGCGACGATGTCGCGGTGCGGGTGCATTCGGAGTGCCTCACCGGGGACGTGTTCTCGTCGGAACGGTGTGACTGCGGCGACCAGTTGCGTGCGGCGATCCGGATCATCGACCAGGAAGAGTGCGGCGTCGTGGTCTACATGCATCAGGAGGGACGCGGCATCGGCCTGACCAACAAGATCAAGGCGTACGCGCTGCAGGACGGCGGGCGCGACACGGTGGAGGCTAACCTGGAGCTGGGCTTCGACGTGGACCTCAGGGACTACGGTGTGGCCGCGGAGATACTGCGGGACCTCGGCATCCGGCGGCTTCGCCTGTTGACCAACAACCCGCGCAAGATCGTCAGCCTGGAGGGCTATGGTTTGTCGGTGAGCGAACGGATACCGCTGGAGATCAAGCCTCACGGTGGCAACGCCGGCTATCTGCAGACGAAACGCGACAAGCTCGGGCATCTCCTGACCAACGTCGAGGATGAACCAGCCCGTTGAGGGTGCCGGCCATGCGAGTGATCGAAGGGAAACTGGATGCCGCGGCGATGAGCTTCGGCATCATCGCCAGCCGGTTCAACGGCTTCATTACCGAGCGGCTCCTCGACGGCGCCGTGAGCGGCCTGAGGCGGCACGGGGCGGACACGGACGAGAACGTGGACGTGGTGTGGGTCCCCGGCGCCTTCGAGATTTCCTTCTGTGCCCACAAGATGGCGAAGAGCGGCAAATACGACGCGCTGATCTGCGTCGGGGCCGTCATCCGCGGGGAGACGCCCCACTTCGACTATATCTGCGGCGAGGCCTCGCGAGGCGTGGGCAATGCCATGAACCAGTACGGTATTCCCATCGCCTTCGGCTTGTTGACGACCAACACGGTGGAGCAGGCCGTCGACCGCGCCGGGGCGAAGATGGGAAACAAGGGTTTCGAGGCTGCCGTCACCGCCATCGAAATGGCGAGCTTGAGCAAAGAGATCTCCTGAACTCCCGCGCTCCGGTCCAACCGCAACGATCCAATGGTGAGTGTTCGCCGCAAGGCTAGGGAGTTGGCGTTGCAGGTGCTCTATCAGATGGAGATAACCGGAGACCCTTCCCACGCGGGTCCGGACAGTTTCTGGGGCCACTTCCCCTCGCGTCCCGGAGCACGGGATTACGCCCAGCGCCTGATCGTCGGGACCGTGGAGCACCGCGTGAAGATCGACGGGGTGATCGAGACCGCGGTCGAGAACTGGAAGCTCGGTCGCCTGTCGAAGGTGGACCTCATCATCCTCCGGCTTGCCACGTACGAGCTGCTCTTTTGCCCGGATATCCCGTTGAACGTCAGCATCGACGAAGCCATCGAGATCGGCGACCGCTACGGATCGGTCGATTCCCCCGCCTTCATCAACGGGGTACTCGACCACATCGCAGACGCCAATGGACTCAAGGAGAGTGAGTGGCCGGAACCATGATGGAGAAGTACGAGTTCTGGAATATCGAGGAGCGATGGCAGGAAGAGTGGGAGCGACTCGAGAGCTTTCGGGTGGACGAGACCTCGGACCTGCCCAAGTACTACCTGCTGGAGATGTTTCCCTATCCGTCGGGCCGGATACACATGGGCCACGTGCGGAACTACTCCATCGGAGACGTCATCGCGCGCTACAAGCGCATGCGCGGGTTCAACGTGCTTCATCCCATGGGCTGGGACGCCTTCGGCCTGCCCGCGGAAAACGCCGCCATCGCCAACAACGTCCATCCCGCCCGCTGGACCGTGGAGAACATCGACTACATGCGGGCGCAGCTCAGGAAGATGGGCTTCAGCTACGACTGGGCCCGAGAACTGGCGACGTCCGATGCGGGCTACTATCGCTGGGAGCAGGTGTTCTTCCTGGAGATGCTCCGGCGCGGCCTGGCGTACAAGAGGAACTCGGCGGTCAACTGGTGCAGCGGTTGCGAGACCGTTCTGGCCAATGAGCAGGTGGTGGATGGCCGCTGCTGGCGCTGCGAGCATGAGGTGGTCATGCGCGAGCTGCCGCAGTGGTTCTTCCGCATCACCGCCTACGCCGAGGATCTGCTGGCGGGATGCGACGAGCTCCGGGGATGGCCCGACAAGGTGCTCACCATGCAGCGCAACTGGATCGGGAAATCCATCGGCGCCGAGATCCGCTTCCCGCTGGTGGGCCGGGAGGGCGACCTCACCGTCTTCACCACCCGCCAGGACACCGTCTACGGCGCCACCTTCGTTTCCCTGGCCGCCGAACATCCCATGGCCCTGGAGCTCTCGGAAGGCACGCCGCAACAACGCGCGGTTCAGGAGTTCGCCCAACGGGTGAAGGGCATCAGCCATTCCCGGCGCGGCGACGTCGAGACGGAGAAGGAGGGCATCTTCACCGGGGCGTTCTGCCTCAACCCGTTCACCCGGGAGGAGATCCCCGTCTACCTGGCCAACTTCGTCCTCATGGAGTACGGCACCGGCGCGGTCATGGCGGTTCCGGCCCATGACCAGAGGGACTTCGAGTTCGCCCGGAAGTACGACCTTCCGGTGCGTCCGGTGATCCACCCGCGCGGCGAGACCCTGGTGGCCGACGACATGACCGAGGCCTACACGGCCGACGGCGTGATGGCCGGCAGCGGCAGCTTCAGCGGCCTGGGCAGTGAGGAGGGCCGGAGCCGGATCGCCGCGTTCCTCGAGGAGCGCGACTGGGGCAAGGGGACCGTCCGCTACCGGCTGCGGGACTGGGGCATCTCTCGTCAGCGTTACTGGGGCGCACCCATCCCCGTGGTCTATTGCGACCGCTGCGGCATGGTCCCGGTTCCCGTGGACGAGCTGCCGGTACGGCTCCCCACCAACGTGGAGTTCACGGGAGCGGGCGGCTCGCCGCTGGCCAACCTTCCCGAGTTCTACGAGACCTCCTGTCCGACCTGCCGGGGCCCGGCCCGCCGGGAGACCGATACCATGGACACGTTCGTGGAATCGTCGTGGTACTTCGCGCGCTACGCCTGCCCGGACGAGGACCGTCAACCGCTGGACCGGGAACGGACGGCCTACTGGATGGCCGTGGACCAGTACGTGGGCGGCGTGGAGCACGCGGTGCTGCACCTGCTCTACGCCCGCTTCTTCACCCGCGTCCTGCGGGACATGGGCTGGCTGTCGGTGACGGAGCCCTTCACGAATCTCCTGACCCAGGGCATGGTCATCAAGGACGGGGCGAAGATGTCCAAGTCCAAGATGAACGTCGTCGACCCGGACGAGCTCATCCATCGCTATGGCGCGGACACCGCGCGTCTGTTCACGCTGTTCGCGGCGCCGCCGGAAAAGGACCTCGATTGGAGCGATCAGGGGGTCGAGGGAGCCCATCGGTTCCTGAACCGGGTGTGGCGTTTCGCCATGCGCCACCGTGAGCCGTTGGCGGGCGTCGCCGCGGACTCCGGCCGCGTCCCTTCCTCCGACGGGCTCAAGGAGCTGCGCCGCCGGATCCACTGGACCGTCAAGAAGGTCACGGACGATATCGAGCAGCGGTTCCATTTCAACACCGCCATTGCCGCCATCATGGAACTCCACAACACCTTGAGCTCGGTGAGCCGCGACGACCTCCAGCAGGAGGGCGGGACCGCGCTGCTGAAGGCCGCCCTGGAGACCGAGATCGTCCTTCTGGCGCCGTTCGTGCCGCACGTCGCCAGTGAGCTGTGGGAGCGGCTGGGTCACACCGAAGCCCTGGCGGACGTGGGGTGGCCGGAGTACGCCGAGGCGGCGCTGGTTCAGGAAAGCCGGCTCATCGTCGTGCAGGTGAACGGCAAGCTGCGCGGAAAGGTCTCCGTTCCCGCGGATGCCGAAGCCGAGCACATCGAGACGGCTGCCCTGGGCGACCCGCGGGTGGCGTCCTTCGTCGAAGGCCGTCGCGTCCGGCGGATCGTGCAGGTGCCCGGCCGGCTGGTCAACATCGTGCTCGAGGGATGAGCTTGACCCGCGGGTGGGCCTTGCCGCTGTGGGTTTCCTTGAGTGCGGCGCTCCTGGCGGGGGCATGCGGCTATCGTTTCGTCGACTCGAATGCGGGGCTGCCCGACGACGTCAAGACGGTCTACGTGGAGCCCTTCGTCAACCGGACCCGTAACGTGGGACTGGAGGACGGCTTGGCTTTGGCACTGCGGCGGGAGTTGGCGGCCCACCGGCAGCCACGGGTGGTAGAACGGTTCGAAGACGCGGACGCGGTCCTTTCGGGAGTCATCCGGAACTATGGAATCAGGAACGTCCTGGTCAACCGGTTCGACGAGGTCTTGCGGATGGAAGTCCGATTCGACGTGGAAGCGACGCTACGGCGCAGACAGTCGAAGGAAGTGTTGTGGGCGCGTCAGGTGATACGGCTACGGGAGGTCTACGACGCCGCCAGAGGCGCCGTCGTTCCCGGTTCCTCCGAGTTTCTCGACGATACCCTGAACCTTGAACACGTGAGCCAGTTGACCGATGCCAGACTGGCCGAGGATTCCCGCATGAGAGCCAGGAAACGGCTGCTCGACGAGTTTGCCCGTTTGATACGGCAACGGATGGCGGAGGGGTTTTGACCGACGGTGCGGGACGGGACGCTAGTCCTGAGTGCCGGTTGCGGGCGCGGCTTCGGCGGAAGCCTTCAGGGCCACGGCCTGATGGGCGGCCCGGGCCAGACGGGAGAGTTTTCTCGACGCCGTATTGCGCTTGATGACCCCCTTGCCCACGGCCTTGTCGAGCGAACCGTTGACTTCCCTGATCTTTTCCGCGATGGCTTCCGGATCCGGTTTCTCGCTGTCGATGGCGGCCTTGACCTTCTTGATCAAGGTCTTCACGCTGGACTGGACCGATTGGTTGCGCAGACGGCGCTGGATGCTTTGATTGTGCCGCTTGATTGCCGATTTGTGGTTCGCCAAAGTTTACCTCCTGAAAGACTAGTCTTGTAGCACCGCATGCGTGATGAGTCAACGGCGAGCGAGTTCGACAGGGTGGCCAAAGCGACGACCGTCGTCGGCTCCCTGACTCTCCTGAGCCGCGTCTCGGGCCTCGCCCGGGATATCGTGATCGGGTATCTGCTGGGAGCGCAAAGTGCGGCCGACGCGTTCTTCGTCGCCTTCCGGATCCCGAACCTGTTGCGGCGCCTCACCGCGGAGGGGGCCCTCTCCGCGGGTTTCGTGCCGGTCCTGTCCGTAACTCTGGCCACACGGGGTCGCCAGGAGGCTGTCAGGGCAAGCCGTGCGATCCTGACCTTCGCGGTCCTGTTCCTGAGCCTGCTCACCGCGGTGGGCCTGCTGTTTTCGGCGCCGCTGACCCGCTTGTTCGCGCCGGGGTTCGCTGCGACGCCGGAGAAGTTCTCCCTCACCGTCCAGTTGCTCCGGATCATGTTCCCGAGCATCTTCTTCGTCAGTCTTCTGGCCCTGGCCATGGGATACCTCAACACCTTTCGCCATTTCATGGCCCCGGCCCTGGCCCCGGTGCTGTTGAACCTGTCGATCATCGCGTCTGCCGTCCTGCTGCTCCCTTTGCTGTCCCAACCGGTCTTGTGCCTGGCCTACGGCGTCTTGCTCGGCAGCCTGTTGCAGTTCCTGCTGCAGTTGCCCTTTCTCCGCCGGCACGGGTTCTCGTGGCGGCCGAGTCTGGATTTTCACAGTCCGGCGCTCCTCAGGTTCCTGCAGCTCATGGGCCCCGCGGTCATCGGCGCCGCCGTCTATCAGTTGAACGTCCTCGTCAGCACCATCCTGGCTTCGCTGCTGGAGCCGGGCAGCGTTTCCTATCTCTACTACGCGGACCGGCTGCTCCAGTTCCCCCTGGGGGTGTTCGCCGTCGCCCTGGGCACGGCGGCGCTGCCGAGCTTCTCGTCACTGGCGGCGCGTAACGACGTGTCCGGTTTGAAGACGACGCTGAGTCGCTCGCTCCGGATGGTGAACTTCGTCTCGCTCCCGGCCGCGTTGGGGTTGATGGTCATCGCCGTGCCGGCGTTGTCGCTGCTGTTCCAACGAGGGGCGTTCGGGGCCGCGGACGTGCTGGCCAGTGCCCGGGCGCTGGTGTTCCTCGCCCTGGGGTTGTGGGCCGTCTCCGCCTCGCGCGTTCTCGTTCCCCTGTTCCACGCCATGCAGGATACCAAAACGCCGGTCAGGGTGGCGTTCTGGACCTTCGTGCTCAATCTGTTCCTGAGCCTGGTGCTGATGGGCCGGGTGGAGGCCGTCGAAGGGGACAGTCCGTTCGTGCTGGCGGTGGCGGCTCTGAGTCAGGGCCTGGGCGCGTTCAGCCTGTCCTATGCGGGCCTGGCGCTGGCCAACTCGCTGTCCGCCACCTTTCAGTTCGCAGCGCTCATGTGGCTCGTCACCCGCCGTCTCGGGGGGTTTGCCTGGAGAGAGTACCTCTCGTCACTGTGGCGGAATCTCACGGCCGCCGCGGTCATGGCCGGTCCGCTGTTCCTGGTTGCAGGACGGGTGCAGTGGGGCCCGGGCTCCGGAACGCTGCCGGTGCAGGTCCTGAGCTTTCTGGGTCTGGTTGCAGGCGGTGTGGCGGTTTACGCCACGGCTGCAAGGCTGTTGCGAAGTCCGGATTGGCCGGCAGCGCGGAACCTGGGAACCGCCCTCACGGAGCGATTCCCGGTCCGGGTGAAGAGGTGATGTCGCGTTACGTCGCGAAGGTCACCTTGCGGCTATTTTCTCATGGATTTTTCGAACATCGCCTCTGCCTTGGCGGCAGCGCGTTCGGCTCGTTCCGCGGCGGCTTCGGCCCGCGCCGCGGCTTCCCCGGCCTTGCCCGCGGCGGCTTCGGCCCGCGCGGCAGCGCCGTCGGCCTTCTTGGCAGCAGCCCCTGCGTCGCCGGCGGCAGCCTGCGACTTCTTGGTCGCGTCTTCAACCGCCTGAACATTGACCTGGTACTGTGGGTGTTCGTGTTCAAGGGGTCCACAAGCGGTACCGAGCAGGGTGAGTGCCCCCAAGGACACGACAAACCTGCCGATCACCCTCGCGTATTTGGTTGAAAAGTTCACAGATGCCTCCTTCCAAAGGGTTCGGTCCATCGACTATTGGGTGAGAACTACATCAATACGGACTTGTACCCTGAATCATTCGACAGTTCAACACATACTTGCCTTCCAGGAACGTTTATCTGCAAGAAATTGCCGTTCGTCCCCCGCTTCCGTCGCGTGTGCGGGCGCGATCTGGTACAGAGGTGGGTGCCGGCCGCGGATTTCCGCGGACCGCGTCCGAGACCTCCGTGGGCGCCGCTGGATCACCCGTGCCATGACCCCGATTCTGCCGAGATTCATCGATGAAATGGAAAGGGTGCGTTCGTCGCTCACCCGATCCGTAGCCGCGGTGCTGGTCCTGTTTGCCGTGAGTTTCGTGCTCGCCCCGAAGCTCTTCGAAGTCCTGGTAGAACCCCTGAGGAGCCGGCTCCAGCCGGGACAGAGCCTCATCGGTACCGGTGTGGCGGAAGTCTTCTTCGTCGAGATCAAGGTGGCCTTCCTGGCCGCGGTGCTGGCCGGAAGCCCGGTCATCTCCTATCAGGTATGGCGCCTGTTGGCGCCTCTGTTCGGCGCCGCAGGCAAGACAGCCTACCTGGTGGGCTTTGTCGGAACCACTTCCCTGTTCTTCCTGTCGGGTGCGGTGTTCTGCTACCAGGCCGTGTTGCCGTTGGCGTTCCTGTATTTTCTGGATCAGTACGGTGCTCTCGGGGTCGAACCGGAAATCCGCGTCGCGGAGTACTTCTCCTTCTTCTTCCGAATCGTCGTCGCCTTCGGCGTAACCTTCCAGCTCCCGATATTCTCATTTTTCCTGGCGCGAATGGGGGTCTGCAACCACCACTTCCTCTGGCACCATTTCCGTTACGCGCTCTTGGTGATATTCGTCCTGGCCGCGGTGTTGACGCCGCCGGACGTGGTCTCACAGGTCCTGTTGGCCGGACCGCTGATCGTCCTCTACCTTCTCAGCATCGGGATCGCGTATCTCTTCGGACGCGAACCGTAACCGTGCGCGTCGTCCACGGGCTTCAAGGCGCCCTGCGCGTGCGCAGGAGCTCGCGTCAACCGGCGTAGTCCGGTTCTTCGCGATCGAGTATGCGTTTCAGGGCGGCGAAGTGGCGTTCGGCCGCCAGGGACTCTCCGTCGCCTCGTTGACGGCTCAGGTAGTCGATGGTTTCCCGTGACAGGCGCCGGAGCCGGTGTCCGCCCCTGTCCGCCAGCACCTGCACCCTGCAGGCGCGTTCCAGGAAATACAGCCGGTCAAAGGCCTCCGCCACGGTCCGTCCGGCGGTGATCACCCCGTGGTTGGCCATGAACAGCACGTTCTTGTCCGCCATCACGTGAGCGATGCGGCCGCCTTCCGTTCGGTCGAGCACCAACCCGTTGTAGTCTTCGAGATAGGCGATGTCGTTCTCGAACCGGGCGCTGACCTGGTGCACCATCTCGAGGCGGCCTCCCTGACGGCAGGCGATGGCGGTGGCGTAGGGCATGTGGGTATGCAGGAGGCAGCGGAAATCCTCCGGGTTGGTTTGGTGGAGCGGCCCGTGGATGTGCAGCGCGGTGGACTCCACCTCGTGCGAGCCCTCGATGCGGTTGCCCCGGAAGTCCACGAGCAGCAGGTTGCCGGCCGTCACTTCCGACCAGTGGAGCGGATAGGGATTCAGCAGCATCAAGTCGTCCCGCCCGGGGAGGAGAAGGCTGAAGTGGTTGTCGATGCCTTCGTGGAACCCGAAGTGGACCGCGAGACGGTAGGCCGCAGCCAGGTCCCGGCGTGCCTGCCTCGCCGCTTCCCCGTCGTACCAGAGCTTTTCTCTTCTCTTTGCCACCGATTGCACCTCTGTCGTTCAACCCGAGGAAACTACATCAAGGGTCGCATGGGACCGGTTCCGTGCCCGAAAACCATGCGCGTGATTGTGCAGCAACCGGGCGGCCGCCGCAACCATGCGCCCAACGCCAAACCCTGCCCTCCGAGCCGCTTGCCGCTTGATTACCGGCGTGCCAGCACCTAAACTGACCGGCAGTGCCGGCCCGACCCATCGAGTGCTCCGGTTATGCATACCCTCGAACAGCTCTACAACAACTCCCTGGCGCTGCTGACCGACCTCTACCAGCTCACCATGGCCTATGCCTACTGGAAGTCCGGAACCGCCCAAAAGGAAGCGGTGTTCCACCTCTCTTTCCGCGAGAACCCCTATCATGGCGGTTTCGCCGTGGGTTGCGGGCTCGGGCACGTCGTCGGGGTGCTGAACCGTTTCGGGTTCGACGCCAGCGACCTGGAGTACCTGTCGCAACTGCGGGGCAACGACGGCGAGCGGCTGTTCGAGGATGCCTTTCTCGACTATCTGCGGGACTGCCGGTTCGTCTGTGACGTGGACGCCATTCCGGAGGGGACGGTGGTGTTCCCGCACGAGCCCCTGGTGCGGGTCCGGGGACCGATCCTGCAGTGCCAGATCCTGGAGACGGTGCTGCTCAACATCATCTGCTTTCAGACCCTCATCGCTACCAAGGCGGCGCGGGTGTGCCAGTCCGCCCGCGGCGAGCCCGTGCTGGAGTTCGGATTGAGGAGGGCCCAGGGGTTCGACGGCGCGCTCGCGGCGAGCCGGGCGGCCTACGTGGGCGGCTGCGCGGGAACCTCCAACGCCCTGGCCGGGAAGCTCTTCGACATTCCTGTCAAGGGGACTCATGCCCACAGTTGGGTGTTGTCCTTCGGCGACGAGACGGAGGCCTTCGAGACCTACGCCGAGGCCATGCCCAACAACTGTCTGTTGCTGGTAGACACGTTCGACAGCCTGAACGGGGTGCGCAAGGCGGTGGAGATCGGCCGCAAGCTGCGGGAGCGGGGGCACGAGATGGTGGGCATCCGGCTGGATTCCGGAGACCTGGCCTTTCTCAGCATCGAAGCGCGCCGTATCCTGGATGAGGGTGGTTTCCCGGACGCGGACATCGTCGGCAGCAACGATCTCGACGAGCACCTGATCGCGTCGCTCAAGGAGGAGGGCGCCCGCATCAACGTCTGGGGCGTCGGCACCAAGCTGGCCACCGGCTATGACCAGCCCGCCCTCGGCGGGGTCTACAAGTTGTCGTGCGTGCGGTCCGAGGGAAACGAGTGGATCAACAAGGTGAAGCTCTCCGAACAGGCCATCAAGGTATCGACGCCGGGCATCCTTCAGGCGCGGCGTTTCCGCCGGGGAGACCGGTTCATGGCGGATGCGATCTACGATGAATCCCTGGGCATTGCCGACGGTTGCACCATCGTCGACCCCATGAACATGACTCGCAGGAAGCACGTTTCCGGCGGCACCGAGTTCCAGGACCTGTTGATCCCGGTGTTCCGCGAAGGCGAGCTCGTCTACGAAGTGCCGTCCGTGCACACGGCAAGAGAGCGGGCCCGGGGTGAGCTTGCCGGGTTCCACAACAGCATCAAACGCCGGGTGAACCCGCACGAGTATCCGGTGGGCCTCGAAGCCCGGCTCCATGAAATCAAGACCCGGCTCGTGCTGCAGGCCCGCGGGGTCAACGGAGCGGGTTAGGAGCCTGTATCTTGAAACCCGCCCCTACGTCGGGCGTCCGATCTGCGGTTGCCTGATTCGGCGCACCCTCATGAAGACACTGGAATCGCTCCGCACTCTGGCCGCCCAGGTTGGGCGGCCGCGCCTCAGGCTCCTGGGCTTCATCACCCTGGCCCATGTCGTCATCCACTGGTTCATGCAGCTCTTGCCCGTGCTCGGGCCGGTCCTCAAGTCGGGCATGGGACTCAACGACGTGCAGTTGGGCGGTCTGGCCTCCATGCGGATGTTCGTTCAGGCCGCGTTGGACGTCCCGTCGGGAATGCTTGCCGACACCTGGGTCCACCGGCGCGCGCTCATCGTGACGTCGTCGCTGGTGTGCATGGCGCTTTTTTGCTGGGTGTTCGGGGCGCTGTCCGGCTACGGGTGGGCGCTGCTTGCCGTGGCGCTCCTGGGCATGGGGACCACGCTGTTTCATCCGGCTTCGGTGGCCTCGCTTTCGAACCGGTTCCCGGAGAGCCGGGCCACGGCCATTGGGGTCTACGGCATGGGCGCTACCCTGGGCAACACCGTGACCCCGCTGGCCATGGGTTTCATGCTGCAGAACTTTGCATGGCAAAGGGTGATGGAAAGTCAGGTCCTGGTAGGCGTCGTGGCCGCGGGGGTGGTGTGGATCTACGCCGCGCGCGTGTTCGAGGGCGACGAGGTCCCGGCGAAGAAGCCCAGGCTGTTGCGGGAGATGAAGGGGCTGGCGCGGAATCCGGTGGTCCTCGTCGTGATGCTGGTGCGAAGCTTCAACCAGATCGCACGGCAGGTGACCATGACGTTTCTGCCCATCTACCTTGCCGAGCACCTGGGCTACAGCCTGGGGTTGATGGGCGTTTATCTCACGTGCATGGCGGTGTCGGGTCTGGTGGCCCAGCCCGTGATGGGCGTGCTGTCGGACCGTCTGGGCCGCAAGCCGGTGCTGGCGCCTTCGCTGCTGATCCTTGGGGTTGTGTACTTCCTGCTGCGATGGGCGACGAACGAAGTGACGCTGGCGATCGTGGTCATCGCCATCGGGTTTCTCTTCTACACGGTGGCCAACGTGACGACGGCCGCGGCACTGGACGTGGCGGGGAAGGAAAGTCAGGCGTCCTCCTTCGGACTGGTGTCCTTCGGCACCCACATCCTGGTGGTGCCTGCGCCCACGCTGGCGGGATATCTCAGCGAACGTTTCGACATCATGACGGCCTTCTTCTTCCCTGGCGCCTGTCTGCTGGCAGGTGCGTGCATCGTGCTGCCCCTGAGGTTCCGACGGGACTGAGGGGCGCGTCCCGTATCCCGGTTGACCTGACTCCCGGTTGACCTTGCCGGCACCCGGTGTTAGGCCAATTTCCGAACCCTGACCACGCGGGAGGTTGAAATGAGCGAGATTTCCGTTGTCGACGCCGATGGCCACCTGATCGAGTCCATACCCGAGATGGCGGAGTACATGGTCCCGGAAGCGAAGGAATACGCGTTGAATCCGCCCCGCAACCGGGCGGGCGTGTTTCCGTCCATCGACGGCATGCACTACCCGGAGACCGAGGAGCACACCGCGGAGAGCCGCATCAACCCGGTGAGAGCCAGCGACGACCGGCCGGGTTCCGGCGAAGACATCTTCGAGTTCGTGAAGAAAGCGGAGATTGCGGACTCGGTGCTGTACGCCACCGAAGGTTTGTCCCTGGGCTTCATCCAGCAGCCCAGCTACTCGGTCAAGGTGTGCCGCGGCTACAACGACTACGTCACCGAGCGCTACCGCGGCATCAGCAAGCGGCTGCACCCCATCGCGCTGCTGCCCATGCAGGACCCCAAGGCCGCGGCCGCGGAGTTGCGCCGTTGCGTGAAGGAGATGGGGCTTCTGGGCGGCATGCTTCCCTCCACCGGCCTGGACCTGCACCTGGGCCACGAGTTCTACGCACCGGTCTACGAGGAAGCCGCGGAGCTCGGCTGCGTGCTGGGCATCCACGGCGGCTCCAACCGGGGCGTGGGCCTGGATTCGTTCAGCAGCCGGTTGGGCTCCCGGCTGCTCCACCACCCGTTGCCGCTCATGATCGCCCTGGTCTCGTTCATCTACCACGGCTGGTTCGACCGCTACCCGACCCTCAAGGTGGCGTTTCTGGAGGGTGGCTGTGCCTGGCTGACCTGCATCGCCGACCGCATGGAACGGGACGCCGAGCTGGAAGGACTCTCCTGCCGCCCGCTGCCCGACTACATCGCAAGCGGTCAGGTGCTCATCGGCTGCGAGGGCAACGACGCGAGCCTGCCCTATCTGGCCCGGCGCGTGGGCATCGAGCCGTTCGCCTACTCCTCGGACTATCCGCACGAAGTGGACCTGCCCGCGGCCCGGAAGATGATCGAGGAGACGCGCAACCACGCGGAGCTCTCGGAGGAGGACAAGGCGGCCGTGCTGGGAGACAACGCGCGCCGCTTCTACGGTCTCAACTGATGTCTCCGCCAGCGGCCACCGCGCGTGATCGTTGAAGTTTCCGGCGTCACCAAGCGCTTCGGCGAGCGGGTGGCGGTGGACGAGCTCACCCTGAACGTTCCACAGGGCGTCTGTTTCGGTCTTCTGGGTCCCAACGGGGCCGGCAAGACCACGACGCTCCGCATGATCTACGGCGTCACCCTGCCCACCAGCGGCCAGGTCCGCGTGTTCGGCATGGAGGTGTCGCCCAACGTGCGCGCCGTGCGCCAACGGCTGGGCGTCACGCTGCAGCAGAACGTCCTCATCGAGAGCCTGTCGCCCCGGGCCAACCTCGCCATCTTCGGGCGATACCATCTCCTGGACGGCGCCGGGTTGGCGCGAAGGGTGGAAGAGCTCATCGACTTCATGGAGCTCCGCTCCCACGCCGACCTGCCGGTGGCCAAGCTGTCCGGCGGCTATCAGCGGCGGCTGGCGGTGGCCCTCTCGCTGATGAACCGTCCGGAGTTGCTGATCCTCGACGAACCCACCACCGGGCTCGATCCCGCGGTGCGGCTGGCTCTCTGGTCCCGGGTACGCGACTTGCGCCACGAGGGCGCCACCGTCCTCCTGACCACCCACTACATGGACGAGGCCCAGCGGCTGTGCGACACCGTCGCCATCATGTCCGCCGGCGACATCGTCGCCCAGGGCGCGCCTGAAGAGCTCATCGAGCGCTATCTGGCCCGGCACGCGGTCGAGCTCGACGCGACCCCGGAACAGGAGTACGCGCTGTTGCGCGCTCTCGGCGACAGCCCGCCGCGCTATCGGTCGGGGAATCGCAGCATGATCTACCTCGATGACCCCGCCCCGCTGCTGGAGCGCATCCGTCTCGGGGCCGGAGGGGATGGCCGCGCCGTGACCGTGCGGCCCACCCATCTGGAGGACGTGTTCCTGACGTTGACGGGAACCCGCCTCGAGGACCATCCGTGACCCTCTCCCGGCGGCACGCGCTGGCGGTGTGGCGGCGCAACGCGGCGATGTACCGCCGGACCTGGAGCTGGAACATCCTGCCCAACTTCTTCGAGCCGGTCCTCTACCTCGTATCCATCGGCGTGGGCCTCGGGGCCTACATCACCACCATGGGCGGGGCGTCCTACATCGAGTTTCTGGCGCCGGGGCTGGTGTGCGTGGCCGCCATGAACGGCGCGAGCTTCGAGGTGACCTACAACGTCTTTCTGCGCCTGAATTACGACAAGGCCTATGACGCCATGATCACCACGCCGATACAGCCTCTCGACATCCTGGTCGGCGAGGTCCTGTGGGCCATGACCCGGTCGTGCATCTACGGCCTGTGCTTCTTTCTCGTGGTGACGGTGGCCGGGCTGGCGCCCATGCCTTCGGCCCTGTGGACGCTTCCCGTGGTTGCCCTGACCGGCCTCCTGTTTTCGGCCATCGGGTTGGCGTTTACGTTGCGGGTCCTCCAGATCGAGTTCTTCAGCTTCTATTTCACTCTGTTCCTCACGCCGCTGTTTCTCTTTTCGTCGGTCTTCTTCCCCCTTGAAGAGCGCGTATCCGGGGTCTGGCTCTGGATCGCCGAAGTCCTGCCGTTGCTCCATCCCGTGCGTCTGGCCCGCGCCGCGTTCCACGGCGCGCCGTCCGCCATGCTCTTCTGGGACGTCGCCTACAGTCTTGCCCTCTCCGCCGCGCTGCTCGCCTACGCGGCGCGTCTCATGCAGCGCAAGCTCACCCAGTGACCGGGCGATCAGGGACTTGTTGAGATATCCGGGTCAGGCGCCGTCCGCTCCCCGGTACAACGAGGAGTCCTTGTAGCGCCCGATGAAGAAGCGGGTGAGGACGCCGACGGCGGCGGTGGCGGGTACCGACAGCAGCATGCCGACGAAGCCGAAGAGGGCGCCGCCGGCAAACACTCCGAAGATCAGCCACAGGGGATGGACGGCGACTCGGCTACCCATGGCCCGCGGGGTCAGCACGTAGTCGGCCAGCAACTGGCCCGCCAGAAATACCCCCAGGATCACGGCGATCCGGGTCCAGTCCGGCCAGAACTGCAGGAAGGCCACCCCGACGGACGAGACCAGCCCGAAGATCGTTCCCACGTAAGGGATGAAGGAAAGGGCGCCGGTGGCGAGTCCGATGGTGAGGCCGTAGTCGAGACCCGCCAGCGACAGCGCGATGCCGTAGAAGGCCGCCAGCGCCGCGCAGACGATGACGGAGCCGTGAAGGAACCCCTTCAGCACCACGTCGATGTCGCGCATGATGCCGCGCACCGTGTCGGCGTGGTCCCGGGGCAGCCAGCCGTCCACGGTGGCGAGGATGCCGGGCCATTGCCGCAGTACGTAGAAGGTGGTGAGGGGGGTGATGGTCAGGAGAGAGGCTACGTTGATGACCGCGGCGCCGCCGCCCAGCAGGCCCTTGAGCAGCCGGAGCCCCAACGCGGCCATCCGCTGCAGGTTTCCGGTCAGGGTCTGGTGCAGCCCCTCGGGCTGGTCGGCGCCGATGGCGTTCAGGGCCCAGACCAGAAGCGGACCGATGGATAGGACGAGACGGGAGACCAGCCCCGGAAGCCGCTGGAGCAGGTCCACGGCCTGCCCCGCCACAGGTGGAATGAGCAGCAGCAACAGCAGCAGGCCGGCGCCGAAGAAGCCGGCGCCGATGAGCACGGTGGCCGCGGTGCGTGAGCAGCCGCGCCGTTCCAGCCATGTGGCGGCCGGGTCCAGAGAGTAGGCAAGGGCGATGCCCAGCACGAAGGGGAGCAGGATGGCGCTCAGGAGCCAGACGAGCAGCAACGCCGCGGCCAGGATCGGGAGCCAGAACCATGCCTGTGAGCGCGCGTTCATGAACCACCGTCAGCGTTCGGGGGCACGGTCGTTCAACCCCGCCCGGCGTTCGGTTCCCGGATCTTGAGCGCCTTGGAGGCGCAGAACCGCACCACTTCGCGTTCCAGCGCCTCCAAGCCGTCACAGGTTACGATCACCGATGAAGCGCGGTGGTCCAGCACGCCGCCGGCAAGCCTGTCGGACCATCCACCCGATCCCTGCAGGACGTAGATGGGCCGTCCGTGGACCCATCCGAAGCACAGTTCGGAAAGGGTGCCGGCGCCGCCGCCCACCGCCACGATGAAGTCGCCGGCCAGCGCCGTGAGGACGTTTCGCGCATGGCCCAGGCCGGTGGGGAGGACGATGTCACACCAGGGGTTGGCTGATTGCGCATCCGTACCGGGAGTGATCCCCACGGTGAGGCCGCCGCCCCGGGCGGCTCCTCGGGCGGCGGCTTCCATGACCCCGCCGCGACCGCCGGTGACCAGGGTGATGCCGCGGCGCCCCAGCATCTCGCCGGCGTGCTCCGCCAGCACCAGAGTGTGCCCGGGGGGATCGGAGTCCCCCACCAGGGCGGCCTGCGCGAAACGTGCGGCGCCGGGAGTCACGCGGCCTTCCTGGTGACCCTAACCGCGCAAGTGCGCAGCAAGATGCCTGCGGGAAAGGCCACGGGGGCTCTCACTCCAGCAGATAGCCGAACTTCTCATGGGCCTTGCGCACGACCTCCGGGCCGGGCGCGTTCACCTTGGGGTACTTGTCGAACCACTCGAAGGGACGGCAGGCGTCTACGATGACACGGGAATTGGTGATGTCCTGGACCTTGCGCTGGTCCGGGGTGACCCGCGGGTCGGCGGGGGAGGTGCGCATCTTGCGCAGGATCTCGATGGAGGTCTCGGGATCGCACCGGGTGAGCATGGCCCAGATCAACTGCTCGAGGTTGGACACGTCGATGTCGTCGTCCACCACGATGACGAACTTGCAGCCGTACACCACCGAGCCACAGGTGGAGGCCAGCGTGCCCGCCTGCCGGGCGTGGCCGGGATACCGCTGCTTGATGCCGATGCCGTGCAGCAGGCGCGAGGCCCCGACCTCGTGGCACCACACCTGGGTCACGTCCGGGACGCCGGCATTGGCCAGCTCCTGCTTGAGCATGGCGGAGCGCATGATGGCCCGGTAGCGGGCCATCTCGTCGGAGCCCGCGCCCAGCGGCGGGACCCCCAGGATGATGGGGTCGTTGCGATGATAGACGGCCCGGATATCGAGGGTGGGCTGCTCGCTGGCGCCGCCCGCGTAGTAGCCGGTCCACTCCCCGAACGGCCCTTCGACGGCCCGTTGGTCCGAGGTCAGGAATCCCTCCAGCACGATCTCGGCGTTGGCGGGGAAAGGTAGCCGCGTGACCTTGCCCTGCACCACCTCCACCGGCGTGCCGCGCAGTCCCCCGACGATGTCGAACTCGCAGACGCCGTAGGGGAATTCGGTGCCTCCCACGAAGAACGACATGGGGTCGCTGCCCACCACCAGGGCCACGGGCATGGGCTGTCCCTTGTCGAAGTACTTCTTGCGGTGCATGTAGGCGTGCTTGCCCGGGACGAACAGCAGGCTCACCGACTTTGGGCCCTGGACCATGGCCCGGTAAGTGCCGACGTTGATCCACCGTTCCTCGGGGTCGATGGTGACGCAGAAGCATCCGGTGCCGATGTAGCGGCCGCCGTCGTCCGCGTGCCACTTGGGGGTGGGAAACCGGGTCACGTCGATGTCGTCACCGGTCAGGACGTTCTCGAATACCGGTCCGTCGTCTACCACCACGTGGGGAAGCCGCCTCTGGTTCTTGATGTAGTGGTCGAAGAAGGCCTGGCTGAGTTCCTGTTTGGTGAGATGCTCGGGAAATCCCAGCGTCATGTTCCGGCGCTTGCCGGCAAAGGCGTTGATCAGGACGCGGAACCCCGCGGGACAGCCGGGCACCTCGTCGAAGAGGACCGCGGGTCCGTCGTCGGCCCGGATCACCGCATCGGCGGCGAGCCCGATGTCTTCCTCCCAACTGGCGCCGGTCACGGTGCGGAGCTCGCCCAGGGCATCGGCCCGGGCCATCCATTCGCGGAGGTCATGGTAGGGGAGCCTGGCTTCCATGGCGTTGAGCGTGGACATGTGCTTCGATCCCGATCAGGCTGCCATGGACTTGATGCGCTCTACCGCCTCGTCCACCCGTTCGTCGGTGGTCTCGTTGGCGCCGACGATGCCGACCCTGGACATCCCCGTGAACCACGAGCGGTCCAGATCCTCGATCTTCTCGATGCGGTACACCTTGTCGTTGAAGGCCTTCGCCACCTCCTCCATGCGGTTGGTCATTCCCTCGGTCCAGCCGAAGATGACCACGGCCTCGACGTCGCGCGCCAGCTCCTCGACCTTCGGCAGCCGCTGTAACGAGTCGATGCAGGCGGTGTTGCGGATGCGCACGTTGGCGAAGCGCTCCAGGATCCGGGCCATGATCTTCTTGTAGCTCTCCATCCAGAACGTGGTCTGGACGATGACGCCCACGGGCTCGAAGCGGGTCAGACGGATGTCGTCCACGTCCTCTTCCTTCTCGACGATGAACACCTCCCTTTCCTTTTCCGTGGCGATGCCCATGAGGCGCGGGATCCCGTGGTGCGTGCGGCTGCTCAGGATGACCAGGTGACAGCCCTGGTCCAGCAGCTCCAGCTCTGCCTCCTCCTGCTGTACGACGAAGGGGCACGTGGCGTCGGCCAGGAGCTCCAGGCCCTGTTCCCGCGCCTGCCGGCGAACCTCCGGCGGCGCGCCGCGGACGCCGTAGATGAGTTTCTCCTCCTTGATGGAGTGCATGTCATTGGTGGAACGGATGCCTTCTTCGTCTTCCAGCGCCTTGAAGGCAATGAAGTCGTTCTCGGGTCTGAGGGACCAGACGGCCAGCCCGTTACCGTGTTTCTGCACCATCTTCCGGTGCATGGCCCCGGCGCGATGCACGCCCACGCAGAGACCGGACGGCGGAATCCCCTTGGTGTCCCTGAAGTCGACCTTGACCACTTCCATGAGAGTCTCCTCGCTCGGTTGACAGGTTTCGCGACGGGTCGGGAACTACCTGTGCGCGGACTGGGCCTTCCCGGCCTCGACGGCGACGTCGGTGAGGTAATCTTCCTGCTCCACGATGGTGTAAAGCGCCAGTGAGCCGTCGTCTTTCACGGGCCGGCCGCCAAAGAAGTGGAACGCGTGGCCGTCCCAGTCGTAGAACTCGTCGCCGCGCGCGTACATCGCCTTCCAGCGGTATCCCACCGGACTCCGGTGCAGGCCGGTGCGGGCAGGCAGCGCGTCCTCCTGCTCCAGGGAGAGGTTGGCCTCTTCCTTGGCCAACTCTTCCTCGGGCAGGGTTTCCCACATGCGACGGTAGTTGGGCATGAATTCCTCCGCCCTCACCGTCAACGCCGTGTGCATGTCCCACCAGGGTCCGTGTCCGGCCACGCGTTCGTCCACCTCGTCCACGAGCTTGTAGATGAGCCGTCCGCCGGCCTGAAGGCGCAGCACCATCATGCCCTCGGCGACGTTGGGGCTCACTTCCGGCTCCAGGGCGCAATACTGTCCGAAGAACCCGGCGGTCCGGCCCAGGTCCCGGGAGCCGTACACCGCGTGACTGATGCGGCCGACGCCTTCCGAGGTGCAGACCTCCATGGCGCCTTCGGGCATGTGCTCCGGCGCCCAGAACTCGAACTGGTTGCCGTCGGGATCGGCGAAGTGGATCACCGTACCCTCGTCACCGCCGTCGGCCGTCCGTACGGGGTCGGTGTGAGGGATGTCGTGGCGTTCGAGCCGCTTGAGGTGCGCGTCCACGTCCTCGGGCCGGATGTAGAACCCGCACCGCGGGGTGTCCTCGCCCAGCGGCTTGCCCGACGGGTAGACCTCGGGCTGGAGGAACGCGCCGATGCGGCAGGACTCGCCGTCCCACCACAGGAAGCACATGATCGGGACGTCCTTCTTCCGCGCCGTGGTGGTGATGCCGCGGATCGGCCTTCGGGTGATGCCGGTGGCGTTCACCGCCCAGTTGACCCAGGTCACCATGTCGTTGGTGCCCACGATAAAATGATCGATCCAATGCACGACGCCCCGCGGTTCATGTCTTTCCATCGGTCACCTCCCTGAATCCGGAATACGGTGCAAGCGGTGCAAGGGACCCGTGGCGGTCCATGACACGCGGATATCAAACCGGGTTGACCGTGTCAACGTGGTCCTGGGGTCCCGGGTCGCAAACAGGTTTGGATAGCCCCGGTTCCGGGACGCTGGTGTCGTGCCCCGCGAATGGGATAGATTGATGGACCTGCGGGTCATTTTTCTGTCGGTTTTCGTCGGCTGCGTTGTCCCCGCTCGCGTGGCAGGGGCCGGGGCGTGTCCGACGCCGCCCCTTTAGGGGGTCGGGCCTTTACCGGAGGATTCCCATGCGTATTCTGATCCACGGGCAGCAGGCGTTCGGCAAGGCCGTGCTGGAACGGCTTCTCGCCGAGCCCGACGACATCGTCGGCGTCTTCTGCCCGCCGGACCGTAAGGGCCAGCCTGTGGACCCGCTCAAGGAAGCGGCGCTGGAGCGGGGGCTTCCGGTCCACCAACCCAGGACCTGGAAGGCGGACGAAGCACTGGAGCTTCTGCAGTCCTTCCGGTCCGACCTGTGCGTCATGGCCTATGTGACTCTCCTGGTGCCGCGGCGGGTTCTGCGCGCACCGAGATTGGGCACCATCCAGTACCATCCTTCGCTGTTGCCGTTGCATCGCGGACCCAGCGCCATCAACTGGGCGCGAATACAGGGGGACCCCAAGACGGGTCTCACCATTTTCTGGCCGGATAAAGGCCTGGACAAGGGTCCGATCCTGCTGCAGAGGGAGGTGGAGATCGCCCAGGACGATACCGTGGGCAGCCTCTACTTCAGCAAGCTGTTTCCCATGGGCGTCGACGCCGTCGCCGAGGCGGTGAAGCTGGTGCGCGCCGGCACGGCGCCGCGCATCGAGCAGGACCACAGCCGCGCCAGCTACGAGGGCTGGTGCCGCGAGGCGGACGCCGAGGTCGACTGGTCGAGGCCGGCGGAAGAGGTGCACCGGCTCATCTGCGGGACCGACCCGCAGCCCGGCGCCTGGACGACCGTTGGCGGGAACAGGCTGAAGCTGTACGGCAGCCGGCAGGGCGCGGGCTCGGGCGCGCCCGGAGAGATACTGGGCCTGTCCGAGGCCGGCATGGCCGTGGCCGCGGGCCGGGCGAGCGTGGTGGTGCAGCGGGTGAGAGCCCACGACTCCGGCGCCAAGGTCGCCGCCGCGGAATACGCCGCCGAGGCCGGCCTGCATCCCGGGCTGCGCCTGGGCCGCGCTCCCGGGACCTTGAAGTAATGTGCTGCCGGGAGGCGCCAAGGGTTGAGACGTGTCCGGTTACGGTCAATAATGACCGAGGGACCATGGGGCGCGCACAGATGGACAGGCTCAACGGAATGCTTGGCGAGGTGCTCCGGACCAACGAGTTCTATCGCAGCAAGCTGGCGGCAAGCGCCCGGCCGCCGATCGAGACCCGGGAACAGTTTTTCCGCCTGCCGTTTACCACCAAGCAGGAACTGGTGGACGATCAGCTCCGGCATCCGCCGTTCGGCAGTGATCTGACCTATCCGCTGGAGCGGTACGTGCGCGTCCACCAGACCTCGGGCACGACCGGGCGGCCCCTGTACTGGCTGGATACCGAGGCGTCGTGGGACTGGTGGGGCGAGTGCTGGAAGGCGGTGTTGGAGGCGGCCGAGGTGGGGTCCGGAGACCGCGTCTTCTTCCCGTTCTCCTTCGGGCCGTTCGTGGGGTTCTGGAGCGGCTGGGAAGGCGCCCGCAAGGTCGGTGCGCTGGCCGTTTCCGGCGGCGGACAGACGACGCAGCAGCGGCTCAAGAGTCTCGTGGAGTACGGCGCCACCGTGCTGGTCTGTACCCCGACCTATGCCCTGCACATGGCCGCGGAGGCGCGCCGGGCGGGCATGGACCCGGCCCGGGACTCCGCCGTCCGGGTCACCGTCCACGCGGGCGAGCCCGGAGCGAGCATCGCTTCGACCAGGCAGCGCATCGAAGAGGCGTGGGGCGCCCGCTGTTTCGACCACACCGGCGCCACCGAGGTGGGGGCCTTCGGCTTCGCCTGCGACGCCCTGCCGGAAGGGGTCCACGTCAACGAGGACGAGTTCATCGCCGAGGTGGTGGACCCGGAGAGCGGCGAGCCCTTGCCGGACGGGCGCCGGGGCGAGTTGGTGCTGACGAACCTGGGTCGGGTCGGGAGCCCCGTCATCCGGTACCGGACCGGCGACCTGGTGGAGCCCCGCCGCGGTCCCTGCCCATGCGGACGCAACTCTCTGGTGTTGAACGGTGGGGTTCTCGGGCGCGTGGATGATATGGTGGTGGTGCGGGGAGTCAACGTCTTCCCGAGTGCGGTGGAGCGCATCGTCCGGCAGTTTCCCGAGGTGGAGGAGTTTCGCGTCGACGTGTTGGAGACCGAGGGATTGGCGGAACTCAAGGTCACGGTGGAGCCGGGCACGGCGGAGGTGTCGGCGGGGCTCAAGGAGGGTGTGACCGAGTCCATCAGGGACAACCTGCACATCCGCCCGGCGGTGGACGTGGTGGCGCCGGGGACCTTGCCGCGTTTCGAGCTCAAGGCCAGGAGGTTCTTTCGGAGTTGAGCAGCGAGAAGTCCAACAGCGAAACGATCAGCGGAAAGCGCCTGTTGCGCCTGCGGGTCAACGGCGAGCTGCACGAGGTGGCGGGCCACGTCACCCGAAGCCTGCTGGAGGTGCTCCGGGAAGAGATGGGCCTCACCGGCACCAAGCACGGGTGCGAGCTGGGAGAGTGCGGGACCTGCACGGTGCTGGTGGACGGCCGGCCCATCTATTCGTGCCTGATGCTGGCGGTCGAGGCCGAGGGCCCGGAGATCACCACCGTCGAGGGGCTCGCGCTGCCGGGCCGGCCACATCCCTTGCAGCGGGCGTTCTCGGACCTCGGGGCGGCCCAGTGCGGCTACTGCATTCCCGGCATCCTGCTGGCGGCGAAGGCGCTCCTTGACGAGCAGCCCGACCCCAGCCGGGGGGATATCGAGGAGGCGCTGTCGGGCAACCTGTGCCGCTGCACCGGCTATACGAAGATCATCGAGGCGGTGGAGCAGGCGGCCGCGGCCTTGTCTCGTGAAAGCGCCGCCGGAGACGGGGACCGAAAGCAATGAAGGGAGAACACCCGATGATGGAATTCGAGACAGCCACCGGGCCTGCCGGTGTCGTGTCGTGAATCCGCATTCGGGAGACGGCGCCGGCGCAAGGGACGTACGAGCATGAAGAAGAACGGTTTCTCGGTGATCGGCAAGCCGTTGCCGCGCATCGACGGTCCGGCCAAGTGCGCGGGCGACACGCTTTACGCCGACGACAGGGTCATGCCGCGCATGCTGTTTGCCCGGCTGCTGCGCAGCCCGCATCCGCACGCTCTGGTTCACGGCGTCTCTGCGCGCCGGGCGCTGGAGCTGCCGGGCGTCCACGCGGTCATCACCGGCGAGGACCTGCCGAAGAAGTTCGGGATCATGCCCTCCACCCAGGACGAGGAGGCGTTGGCGGTGGACAAGGTCCGCTACGTGGGGGATCCGGTGGCGGCCGTGGCGGCCGCCAGCGAAGACACCGCGGAGGCGGCGTTGCGCCTCATCGACGTGGACTACGAGGTGCTCGATCCCATCCTTTCCATCGAGGGCGCGCTGGAAGCCGAGGATCATCGCATCCACACGTGGAACCGGCGCGCCAACGTCCAGAAGGCGGTCTCCTTCGAGTTCGGCGAGGTGGACGCCGGCTTCGAGGAGGCGGACGAGGTCTTCGAGGGCACGTACTTCTTCCAGGGCAACACGCACCTGCCCATGGAACAGTACTGCGCGCTGGCGAACCATACCCCGGACGGCAAGCTCACGCTGTGGTCCTCGACCCAGACGCCGCACTACGTGCACCGCGCCCTGTCCAGGGTCCTGGACTTGCCCATGGGGCGCATACGGGTCATCGCCACCCCGGTGGGGGGCGGCTTCGGCGGCAAGAGCGACCCGTTCTCCCACGAGATCGCGGTGGCCAGGCTGGCCATGACCACCGGCCGGCCGGTGAAGATCACGCTCAACCGGGAAGAGTCGTTCTACGTGCACCGGGGACGCCACCCGGTGAAGATGTGGATGCGCACGGGGGTCAAGCGCGACGGCACGCTGAAGGCCATGTGGTTCCGGTCCTTTCTCGACGGCGGCGGCTACAGCAGCTACGGCCTGGCCACCGTATACTATACCGGGGCGTTGCAGACGGTGACCTACGAGTTGCCGGCCTACAAGTTCGAGGGCGTGCGGGTGTTCACCAACAAGCCGCCCTGTGGCCCCAAGCGCGGCCACGGCACTCCCCAACCGCGGTTCGCCATGGAGGTGCAGCTCGACGAGATCGCGGAAAAGCTGGGGTTGGACCCGGTCGAGTTGCGGCTCAGGCAGGTCGTCGAGCCCAACACGGTTACGGTGAACGGCCTTCGGGTCAGCACCATCGGGCTCCGGGAATGCATCGAGAAGGTCGCGGCGCGCTCCGGCTGGAAGGAGAAGCACCGTTCGTTGCCGCGGGGGCACGGCGTCGGCTTCGCCGCCAGTTCCTACATCAGCGGCGCGGGCCTGCCCATCTACTGGAACGACATGCCCCACTCGGGAGTCCAGATCCGCGCGGACCGGGGCGGCGGCGTCACCGTTTTCTGCGGCTCCACGGACATCGGCCAGGGCTCCGATTCGATCCTCGCCTTCGCGGTGGCCGAAGAGCTGGGGCTTCAGCCGGAGGACGTGCGGGTGGTGACCGCGGATACGGACCTGACTCCGGTGGATCTGGGAAGCTATTCGAGCCGGGTCACGGTGATGACCGGCAACGCCGCCATCCAGGCCTGCGGCAGCCTCAAGGAGCGTCTGTTCGAGGTGGCCTCGGAGCTCCTGGAGGTGCCCGCCGACGACCTGGAGATGGAGGAAGGCCGGGTCCGCAGCCGCAGCCTTCCGGAACGGGGTCTCGGCTTTGCCGAGTGCGTCGAGCGGGCGGAGAGCCGGTTCGGCACGCTGGGGGCCACGGGCAGCTATCGGCCGCCCCGGCATCCGGGGGACTACAAGGGCGCCGGGGTCGGCCCCACCCCGGCCTACAGCTACTCCGCCGCGGTGGTGGAGCTCCACTGTGACGGCGACACCGGCGAAATCCACATCGACAAGGTGTGGATCGCCCACGACTGCGGCCGCGCCTTCAACCCGTTGTGGGTTCAGGGACAGGTGGAGGGGAGCGTGTACATGGCCCTGGGCGAGGTGCTGATGGAGGAGCAGGTATTCAGGAAATCGGGTTTGCACAAGATACCGTCGATCCTCGAGTACAAGAGCCCCACCACCCTGGAGACGCCGCCCATCGAGACCATCCTGGTGGAGACCGACGACCCCGAGGGTCCTTTCGGCGCCAAGGAGGCCGGTCAGGGTCCGTTGCTGCCGGTGATCCCCGCCGTGTCCAACGCCGTCTACGATGCCGTGGGCGTGCGCCTTCACGAGATACCCGTGACCCCGGACAAGATCCTGCGGGCGCTCGATCAGCGGCTCAAGGCGCCCACGGTGCCGGACTTCGCGTTCCCCACGCCCATCCGCTGGGCCCCGGGCCAGGGGGTCGAGGTGCCGCAGAAGAGCTGAGAGCGTATCGATGCTGCGACTGCCCGACTTTACCTATCTCAGGCCCGGCACCCTGGCGGAGGCCTCCGGCGCGCTGCGGGACCTGGGCCCGGAGGCCATGGCCGTGGCCGGCGGCACCGACGTCTATCCCAAGATGAAGCGGGGGCAGTTCACGCCGCGCTACCTGGTTTCGCTGAGCCGCATCGCCGAGCACCGGGGCATCCGCCGGGAGCCGGGCCGCGGGCTGTGGATCGGCGCGGGCGAAACCCTGAACGCCGTCGCCGGCCATGACACGGTGCGCCGCGCCTTCCCGGCGCTTGCCGCGGCCGCGGGCCTGGTCTCGACGCTTCAGCTCCGGAACGCCGGCACCATCGGCGGCAACCTGTTCGTGGACACCCGTTGCAACTACTACGACCAGTCGTTCTTCTGGCGCCAGGCCGTGGGCTTCTGCCTGAAGAAGGACGGAGACATCTGTCTGGTGGCGCCCGGCAGCCGCGTCTGCCTTGCCATCTGCTCCTCGGACACCGCGCCGGTGCTCAGCAGCCTCGGCGCCGACGCCGTTCTCGTCGGCGCCGAGGGCAGCCGGCAGGTTCCCGTGGACGCCCTGTATCGCGACGACGGCATGTACTATCTGGCCAAGCGGCCCGACGATCTGTTGCAGGGTGTGTGGATTCCGGAGGAATCCTTCGGGCGGCGCAACGTCTACCTCAAGCTGCGCCGCAGAGGCTCCTTCGACTTCCCGGTGCTGGGAGTGGCCGCGGCCCTGCGGATCGCCGCGTCGGGGACCTGCGAGGCGGCGAAGATCGTTCTCACCGCGGTGGCGTCGGCTCCGAAAGTGGTGGAGGATGCGCCCCGGGTCCTGTGCGGCAAGCCCCTGGATACGGCCTCCATCGAGGAGGCCGCGGAACGGGCCATGCGCGTGTCCCATCCTCTGGACAACGCGGACATGGATTACTGGTATCGTAAACGCATGACCCGCGTCTACGTCAGGCGCGCGCTGGAGCGGCTCGCAGCCGCGGATTGAACGGGAAATGCAACCCGTCGTTCCAGCGCAAGCCGGAATCCCCCTGCTCCTCCCTGGATTCAGGCTTCCGCCGGAACGACGGGTTCGGGGGTCGAGAAAGGGAAACCATGGCCGTACCCGCTGAACTGGAAGCGAGGCTGGAGAGCCTGGAGAATCACCTGCGCACGGAGAACCCCATTCTCCTGAACGCGGTCCAGAGTTTCCGCAGGCTGGACGCCATCTCGCGACGGTTGGGGTTCCTGGGCCCCGACGAGTCCCACGCCACGCGCATCCCGTGGTGGCCTCTGGTCGCCGTCCTGGGGACCTATTCGTCGGGCAAGTCCACGTTCATCAATGATTTCCTGGGACAGGCGGTGCAGCCCACGGGCAACCAGGCCGTGGATGACCGGTTCACGGTGTTGTGCTTCGGCAAGGAGGAGGACGTTCGCGTGCTTCCGGGGGTCGCCCTGGATGCCGACCCGCGCTTTCCGTTCTACAAGATGAGCCGGGCCATCGAGGAGATCGCCGCGGGCGAGGGCAGCCGCATCGATGCCTACCTGCGTCTCAAGACCTGTGCCAGCGAGGCCCTTCGAGGCAGGATCTTCATCGACTCGCCCGGCTTTGACGCGGACCAGCAACGGACGGCGACGTTGCGGGTCACCGACCGCATCATCGACCTGTCGGATCTCGTGCTGGTGTTCTTCGACGCCAGGCATCCCGAGCCCGGCACCATGCAGGATACCCTGCAGCACCTGGTGGCGGAGACCATTCACCGGACCGACTCCAGCAAGTTCCTCTACGTGTTGAACCAGATGGACCACACGGCCCGGGAGAACAATCCGGAAGACGTGGTGGGCTCGTGGCAGCGGGCACTGGCGCAGAAGGGACTCACCGCCGGGCGCTTCTATTGCATCTACAGTCCCGAGGCGGCCATCGCCATGGAGGACGACGGCCTGCGCGCCCGCTTCGAGCAGAAGCGCGACTTCGACCTGGCCGAGATCCACGGACGGATCCGGCAGGTGGAAGTGGACCGGGCGTACCGCGTCATGGGGGTCCTCGAGCAGGGCGCCCGCGACATCGAGCTACGGCTGGTGCCGCGGCTTCAGGAAATGATCACGGAATGGCGCCGCCGGGTCCGGCGGCTGGACGGCATCGCTTTCGGCGCGCTCTTCGCCGCCGTCCTGGTGTGGACCGTGTGGACCGGTGAATGGAGCGGCATACGGCTCACGCATCCGTTCTGGTCCGCGCTGGCGGGAGCGCCGGTCTGGCAGTACGTGGCGCTGGCGGTGACCGCGCTGGCGGCGGGATATATCCATCACTCCTTCCGGCGGCTGGTGGCCAACCGGGTGCTGAAAGGCCTCGGACGGGAACTGGGAGGCGCCCGCGACACCGAGGCGCTGGCCGCCCTCACGGCCGGTTTCCGCAAGAACACGCGCCCCTTCCGGACGGTGTTCACGGTCCGTCCGTCCGGCTGGAGCCAGAGCACCCGCCGGCAGCTCTCTCAGGTGATCGCAGAAGCCAACGGCTACGTCCAGGCCCTCAACGATCGGTTCGCCAATCCCGGCGGGACCGCGGCCGCTCCGCCGCCCACTGATCCACCTGCCGAGCTGTCAGCCTGAATCGGCGTCCTTCGCCGCACGGACCCGGCCCGTGCGGAGGTCCGGAGCCGGGCGTTCCGAGAGGGTGAATTCCCTGCCTACGATGCCGGACGAGACGATGAACTTGAACGCTTCCTCCACGTTGTAGTCGGTCTCGATGACCTCCTCCTCCGGAACCAGGACGAGAAAGCCGGAGGTGGGGTTGGGGGTCGTGGGCACGAAGACGGACAGCACCGTGTCCGAAGAGGTGAGGTTGAAGGTGTCGGGTCTGCGGGTTGCCACGAGCCCCATCATCCACACGCCCTTTTTGGGGTACTCCAGCAGCACGACCCGCTGGAAGCTGCGGTTCGGGCCATGGAGAGTCTCCACCATCTGCTTCACGGCGCCGTAGACGCTGCTCACCAGCGGCAGACGCATGACCATCTGGTTGAGCGTTGCCAGGATGCGCCGGCCGACGATGTTGGTGCCGAACAGCCCGATGAAGAAGATCAGCATCAGGGCGATGAGCAGGTTGATGAACGGCACCAGCGGCGTCAGCCAACGAAGGTCATCCAGGTTGAGGAAGGACAGGATGCTTCGGAGGACCGGCGTGCCCGCGTTGCCGAGCAGGTTGAACAGGAACGCGATGAGGATATAGGTGACGAACAGCGGGATCAGGATCAGGAATCCCGTGATCATCGTGTTGCGCAGAAAATGAGGCTTCCTGGCTTGCATGGCTCGGGGTCGGCGCGCGGCGGATGAGTCAGAGGATACGTTAACCCTCCACCGCTGGCAAGGGATTCCTTCCCGGTCCCCTGGGCCCTGGTTGACATTTGCTCCTAACTCATTCTAAAGTCGGCCAAATCGTTGCCCGGTTTCGCAGCACAGGAGGGGATGCCTTGACGTTCTTGAACGATACGACCGATTCTTTGGAGTTTCCCCCGCCTCCGCCGGAGGCCCTCAACGGCAATGGCCGGGACGAAACCGTTGCCGGCCTGGAAGAACACCGGCCGGACGGACCTTTCGGCCTCGCCGACTACGAGGCGGTCATCGGCAGGCCGCGGATGGACGAGCTCAAGCGTCTGGCGGAGCCGTTGACGGGCCATGGCTGGGTGAACGTGAATTCCACGGCCGTGGGCGGCGGCGTGGCCGAGATGCTTCGCAGTGCCGTGCCCTTCGCCCGGCTGTTGGGCGTCGATGCCCGGTGGTGCACCATTCGCGGCAACCGTGAGTTCTTCCAGGTCACCAAGAAGTTCCACAACCTCCTCCAGGGAGCCGGGTCGCCCATTTCCCTTGAAGAGATCTTCGGCGCCTACCTCGATACTATCGACGAGAACGCCTGCAACACCTTCATTGCCGCGGACCTCACCGTCATCCATGATCCGCAACCCGCGGCCATGATCATGAATGCGCCGATTCTCGGCAACGTGGTCTGGCGTTGTCATATCGATACGTCCTCTCCGGACAAGACCGTTTGGCGGTTCCTGTTGCCGTATATCAACCACTGCGACGGGGCGGTCTTTACCATGCCCGAGTTCGTGGGCCCGGGGCTCAAGATTCCCGTGTACGAGATCATGCCCTGTATCGACCCCCTGGCGGAGAAGAACCGGCATTACACCCGGACTGAAGCACTGGATGTGCTGGCTCCGTTGTTCGAGGCACACGACGTGGATCCCGAACGGCCCATATTCGCGGCCATCTCCCGTTACGACCGCCACAAGAACCAGGGCACGATACTGAAGGCATTCCAGCGCCTGTGTGAGGCCCGGTGTTGGGACCCGAAGCCCTACCTCGTGTTCATCGGGAATACCGCCTCCGACGACCCCGAGGGCGACGAGGTGTTGAATGAACTGAAGCAACAGGCCGACGGCCACCCGGACGTTCGGTTCTGGGTCAACGTGGAGGACAACGACCGGGTCGTGGGCGCGTTGATGAGCATCGTCCGGGGCTTCGTCCACGTGTCCACCCGGGAAGGATTCGGGTTGGTCGTGACCGAGGCCCTTTGGCAGGGCGCTCCGGTTATCGGGTCCCGGGTAGGCGGCATCAAGCGGCAGATCATCGACGGCGTGACGGGATACCTGGTTGACCCGCTGGACACCGACGCCATCGCTTCACACATGGCGACGGTGCTGGACGACCGTGACGCCGCGGCTGCTCTGGGCCGGCAGGGGCGGGAGCACGTTCGCCGAAACTTCTTGTTGCCGGAGTTGCTCAGACGGTACCTGATCCTCATGAGGTACCACTCCCGAGTCAGCTCGGAGTTGCCCTCGTTCAGGCACGACGATTTGACCCACAGCGATATCATCCACGCATTCCGCCGGCCTCACCCGCGGCTGCCCGACTGGCGTGGTTCCGCCAATGGGGCGTAAGAGGCCGGTCCTTGCTGCATTTTTCTTTACAATTCGGTCAAGCTCGCTTATAATCTTTCGTTGATAATTCTGGTACTTGTGCCCCGTTGACCCGTGGGCATGGAAGGGAGAGGCATGGCGGCAACCAAGATGACTCAGGCACAGATCGTGACGGATCTGGCAGCCAAGTGCGACCTCAACAAACGCGTCGCAAAAGATTTTCTGGACAGCTTGGCGGCGCTCGCTGTCAAGGAGGTGAAGAAGAACGGGGTTTTCATCGTACCCGGCATCGGCCGGCTCGTGAAGACCAACAGGAAAGCCCGCATGGGGCGCAATCCCGCAACCGGGCAGGCGATCAAGATACCGGCGAAGAGAGTCGTCAAGTTTCGCATCGCCAAGGCCTGCAAGGACGCCATCGTCCCGCCCAGAAAACCCCGAGCCACTTGAAGAGCGTAGGGTTGGAGGCCATGAGAGCAGCGGCCTCCAACCACCACCCTGACAGCCCGTCGGACTTGGCATAGGCTCGAAAATGGGGGGCGAGTCCGCACGGGGCAAGGTGATGGCGGTCTATCACCTGAAGGGTGGCGTCGGGAAGACCGCCACTGCCGTCAACCTGGCCTACCTCGGCGCGGCGTCCGGACTCAGGACTCTGGTCTGCGACCTCGATCCGCAGAGTTCGGCGACCTACTACTTTCGCGTAAGGCCCAGGCTCAAGAACGCCGGGAAGGTTTACCTCAAGGGGCGCGCGAGGGTCTCCAACAACATCAAGGGAACCGACTACGACCGGCTGGATCTGTTGCCCGCGGACTGGTCGCACCGGCATCTTGCGTCCGCGCTCGGTCGCGTCAAGCGCTCCAGGAAACGATTGCAGGAGATATTCGCTCCGTTCCGCGGCGAGTATGACCTGATCGTGTTGGACAGCCCTGCTACCGCTACCTTGCTGGCCGAGAGCATCTTCGTCGCCGCGGACCTGCTATTGGTACCGGTGGTCCCGTCGACGCTGGCCGCCCGCGCCTATGCCAATTTGCGGGCCTTCATCAAGCGCAAGGGCTACGACGAAGACAAGGTATGGGCGTTCTTCTCGATGGTGGAGGCGCGCAAGAAGATGCACCGGACCACCATGGCCGCCATGAAGGAGCAGTTCCCGAGGTGGTTGCGGGCCACGATCCCCTACGCTGCGGACATCGAGAGCATGGGGCTGGCGCGGGCGCCGCTTCCGGCCTTCCAGCCGGCCGGTACGTCGACGAAGCGCTATCGTGAGCTGTGGGAGGAGCTGGCCGCACTGATGCTCTACCGGGGAGAGTAGACCCGCGCCCGGGCGCATTCCGGGGAGGGGCCTGCTTCCCCGTTTTCTTGCCGGCAAACGGATGATGACGCTCTCACGCACTTTGGAGACCTCGGAGTCGACGTTCGACGTTCCCCAGGGTCGAGCGGGTCAGCGCCTGGTGCGTGAGCTGTGCCAACGGTATGAGCTTCACGAAGGCTCTCGGCGCAGCCGGGAAACCGTCTATCTCGACACTTTCGACGGGCGGCTCTTTGCCCGGTCGCGGGCTCTGTGGAGCTCCGACGGGATGCTCCATCTCGAGTGTCCGGACCGGCCGGGTCCGCAGGACCGTATCGGGCCGGAGGGTCTTCCGGTGTTCGCCCACAGGTTGCCGCCGGGGGGACTGAGGGACGAGCTGCTGCCGCTGACCAGGAACCGGGCGCTGCTCAGGCTCTTTTCGGTACGGTCGGAGGTCAGGACCTGGAGCCGGTGGAACCGCGACCAAAAGACCGTTCTGCGCGTCTCCTTGAGCGACGACGAAGTGTCGGACGGGAAGCGAACGGTACGGCTGGACCCCTGCGTCGTGGTCGGGCAGGTACGGGGCTACAAGAAGATCTTCCGGGAAGTCTGTGAGTGGTGGGAGAAGCGGGGTGCGCGCGTCGACCGCGGCGCCCGCTATCGGAGGGCGATCGAGGTCTTGGGCCTGGACCCGCTGCGCACCGCGTCCATGCCCAGGATGACGATTGACGCCTCCATGACGGCCGCCGATGCCGTGCGCTCCATGATTCGCGGCCAGTACCAGGTGGTTCGCGGCAACGAGGAGGGTATCCTCGACGATACCGACACCGAGTTCCTGCACGACTTCCGGGTGGCGGTCCGGCGCGCCCGGTCCTTTCTGGGACAACTGCGGGACGTCTTCGGGCCGGAGCCCGGGGCCGGGCTCAGGAAAAGCCTTTCATGGCTGGGCAAATCCACCAACGGGTTGAGAGACCTGGACGTGTATCTGCTCGAGCAGGCCGGCTACCGGCGTATGCTCACGGGCGCCCTGGCGGAGGACGTGACGCCGCTGTTCGAGTTTGCCGCGCGGGAGCGGGAAGCGGCACGGCGCACGCTGGTGGAGGTCATGGCTTCCGCCGACTATGACCGCGCGGTGCAGCGGTGGCGCTCATGCGTCGAGGACGAAACCGGCCTCGGCGTGGGGCCGCGAGGCTCGGAGCCCATCCTGTCGCTGGCGGGAGCGCGCGTGGCGAAGAAGTGCCGGGCGGTCCTGGAGCAAGGGTTCCGTCTCCGGGAAAGAACGGAAGCCGCGGCCTTCCACTCCCTTCGGATCGAGTGCAAGCAGCTCCGTTACCTCATGGAGATCCTTGCGGATCTGACGCCCGAGGCCGGGAGCGTCGTCCAGCGCTTGAAGAAGCTCCAGGACGCCCTGGGCAGGATCCAGGATCTCACGGTGCACGAAGCCCGGACCCGGGACTTCGCCCAGGCCATGTCGGTTGCCGGGGACGGCCGGGCGCTGCCTGCCGTTGAGGTGCTGGTGTCGCGCATGCGGGTGGAGAGGGAGCTGCAATGCGCCAAGGTGCCGGAGTTGTTCAACCGGTTCAGCCGGAGCCTTCGCGAAACCGAGCCCCCGTACGTGATCCTGCTGCCGTGGCTTCGGCGGATACCGGGTTAGGAGCTTGTCAGAGTCAGCGCCGCGGGAACATGGCCGCGCCGATGATGCCGGCGGCGTTTCCGAGGCGCGCGGCTTCCACCCGGCAGCCGACATCCCGGAGGTAAGGGAAGAACTTCTCGGGTTTCTTGCTGAGCCCTCCGCCGATGATGAACAGGTCCACGCCGAGCAGGTACTCCACGTGGACGAGGTAGTCGTTGAGCCGCTTCGCCCACTTCTTCCAACTCAGGCCCCGGTTCGTGCGCATGCTGGCGGCGGCCCGCTTCTCCGCCAACTTGCCGCGCATTTCGAGATGGCCGAGCTCGGTGTCGGGCAGGAGGACGCCGTCACGGAAGACCGCGGATCCGACGCCGGTTCCCAGAGTGATGACCAGCACGGTTCCGGTCACGCCCTGGCCGGCGCCGAACCGGAACTCCGCCAGTCCCGCGGCATCGGCATCGTTGCCGATGGCCACCAGCGGCGCCCCCAGTTGGACGCGGAGTTGGTCAGCCAGGTCATAGCCGATCCAGGATGAATCGAGATTCGGAGCCCGCTGGACCCGGCCGCTCTTCACCAGGCCCGGGAAGCCGCAACCCACCGTTCCCCGCCATTGCAGTTGTCGCCGCAGCTCCTCGATGTCTTCCATGACCGCCGCGGGCGTTGCCGGTTGGGGCGTGGGCAGCCGTACACGTTCCGTCGTCATCCGTCCGGTTTGGGTGTCCACCAGCGCGGCCTTGACTCCAGTGCCGCCGATGTCGATGCCCATGACCCTGTTTTCCTCGATCATCATCCCCTCGGTTGCTATTCATACAGTCGCTAATCGTCTATCATCATTGAAACACACGTGGAATTCAACCAGGGTTTTTCCAAGGTCCCGCCAAACCTGTCATTCCGAGCGGAGCGAAGAATCTCGGCTACGGCGGGGGGACCCTTCGCTCTGCTCAGGGTGACGATGGAAAGGCCCTGGGAACTCAATACCCGGCGCGGTCAGTCCATCCGCTCGCACCTCCAGACACGAACTTCGGTTCCAGCAGGCGCGCAGGCTTCGATACGGGACGCGGCATGCTCAACGTTCTCACGAGTCTCGTGACCGTCCTGGCCCTTACGGTGGCCACGGTCTTTGCCTTCCACAAGCTGAGGCTCCCCACGGTCATCGGCTTTCTGGCGGTGGGTGTGGCCATGGGACCCCACGGCTTCGGCGTCATCGGCCACGGGGCCGAGATCGAGCTGTTGGCGGAGATCGGCATCGTGTTGCTGCTCTTTTCCATCGGCCTGGAGTTCTCCTTCGAGCGGTTCCTTTCGGTGAAGGGATTGATCATCGCGGGAGGATCCCTGCAGGTGGCCCTGACCGCCCTGGCGGTGACCGCGGCCGGCGTTCACCTGGGCTATCCCGTCCGGATCAGCTTCTTCTTCGGCATGCTCGCGTCCCTCAGCAGCACGGCCATCGTGCTCAAGATCTACAGCGACCGCGGCGAGCTGTCAGCCCTTCACGGCCGTCTCGCGGTGGGTACGTTGCTGCTGCAGGACATCATCGCCGTGCCGATGATGCTGTCGGTGCCGGTGCTGGGCGAGACCGAGGCGTTCTCCCTTCAGGTCGTGGGCCTCACGGTGGGAAAGTCCGTGCTGGCCGTGGCCCTCATCTTCACCGCTTCGCGCTTCATCGTGCCCTGGTTCCTCCATCAGGTGGCGCGGCTGCGGAACCAGGAGATCTTCGTCCTGTTCGTGCTGCTCATCTGTCTCGGCACCGCCTGGCTGGCCTTCCAGTCCGGCATCTCGCTGGCGCTCGGGGCATTCGTGGCCGGTCTCCTGATATCCGATTCGGAGTACAGCCATCAGGTGATCGCCGACATCCACCCGCTGCGGGACAGTTTCGCGGGCATCTTCTTCATCTCCATCGGGATGCAGGTGGACCTTGCCTTCGTCGGCAACGAATTTTCCCTGATCGGCGCCGCATGGCTCCTGCTGGTGCTCGTCAAGGGGGGCCTGATCACCGCCATCTTTTCGTTCCTGCAGCGTTCGTTCCGGCTTGGACTGCTGCTGGGTCTGGCGCTGGCCCAGGTGGGCGAGTTCTCGCTCATCCTGGCTCGCATGGGCGGCGCGTTCGAGCTCCTCTCGCCGGATCAGGAACAGCTCTTTCTCGCCACCTCGATCCTCAGCATGCTGGCAACGCCCCTGCTGATCCTCGGCGGGGGGCGGCTGGGGTTCGCGCTGGACCGCGGCCACGCGGCCGAAGCGCCGTCCGCCGGAGACATGACCGGGCACGTCCTCATCGTGGGCTACGGGCTCAACGGGCGGAACCTGGCCCGGGTCCTGCGGGAGGTGGACATCCCTCACAGGATACTGGACCTGAACCCGGAGGTGGCGCGACGGGTCCGAGACGAGGGCGAGAAGATCGACTTCGGCGACGCCACGCGTCCCGCGGTTCTCGCGGGGATGGGCGTGGCGCGGGCGCGCGTGCTGGTGGTGGCCATCAGCGACCCGATGGCGACGTCGCGCATCGTCTGGCACGCGCGGCGGTTGAATCCCGATCTCTACGTCATTGTCCGCACGCGGTACGTGGCCGAGATCCCCCGCCTCACCCGCCTCGGCGCCAATGAGGTCATACCGGAGGAGTTCGAGACCTCGGTGGAGATCTTCGCGCGGGTCCTGCAAGAGTACCACGTTCCGCGCAACGTCATCAGCCTGCAAGTGGAGCTGGTGCGCCGGGAAGGCTACGGCATGTTGCGCGGCCTGAGACTGGAGGGCAAGAGTCTGGCCCGGTTCAGCCAGTTTCTCACCGGCGCCACGGCCGATACGTTCCTGGTGCAGGAGGATGCCCCCGGGGCGCACTATACCATCGGGGAGTTGAAGGACCACTTTCAGGGCAGGACCAGCGTCCTCGCGCTGGTCCGGGAGGGGGTGTCGGTGGAGAGTCCGCCCATGGACTACCCGCTAAGGCCGAGCGACATCCTGGTGCTGCTCGGGAGCCACGCGGACCTGGACAGGGCCGTGCAACTCCTCACGGCGCCGCCCCCGGGTGAGGGTGAAGGTTAGATTTAACGTGGGCAGCGACGTGAAGGGGTCCAGAAAACCGGGATAAGAATCCGCATCTCCGTCAGTGACACGACAGAGGGGTACGCCGTGACGTCATAAACACTTATATTATTCATCCCCGTCACGTTTGCGTTCCAATACGCGCCGATTCGATGCCTGTTGTGTGCGGTTTGATTACGGATTCTCCGCACCCTCCGGCGCCGAAACGTCCTGCGGGGAGGCGCCATGCCCAGACGAAGCGAGCCCAGGCTCACCAAGCGGACCGTCGATGCGCTCACCGTCGAGACCAAGGATAGCGTCTTCTGGGACCGGGACTTGGCTGGCTTCGGGGTGCGAGTCCACGCCACGGACCGCAAGGTCTACGTGGTGCAGTCGCGGAGACCGGCCGGACCGAAGCGGGTGACCCTCGGGCGCCACGGCGCGCTGTCAGCCGACGAGGCGAGGAAGCGCGCGGCCGTCGTCATCGACCTCATCTAGCGCGGTGAATCTCCCGTGCCCGCACCATCCGAGCCCGAGCTCACCTTGGCCGCTCTCGCCGAGCGCTACCTGCGCGCCCATGTCCTGGTGCATTGCAAGCCGAGCACCGCCGAGAGGTATCGGTTCGTGCTTGACAGGCACGTTTTGCCGGCGATGGGCGCGCTGGCCGTCGGCGCGCGGGCGCAACGAGATTGCGGCGCTCCATCACCAGCTTCGCGATACGCCCACGATGGCCAATGCGGCGATCGACATCCTCTCGAAGATGTTCTCGCTGGCCGAGGCGTGGGAGCGGATCCCGCCTGGACGGAACCCGTGCTGGTCGGTGCGCCGCTACAAGACACGCACGCGCGAGCGGTTTCTGACGCCGGAGGAGTTCTGGCGCCTGGGCCGTGCATTGAGAGACGTGGAGGCGAACGGCTCGGTGTGGCCGTCCGCAATCGCAGCGATCCGCTTGCTGCTGCTGACTGGATGCCGGCGTTCGGAGATCCTGACGTTGCGTTGGGACGATGTGGACCGCACGGCGGGGGAGCTGAGATTGAGGGACGCCAAGGCGGGTCCGCGCGTGGTGCCGCTGACCCGGCCGCTGGTGGCGGTGCTCGACGGCGTCGCCCGGCAGCCCGTGACGACTCTGCCCTCCCCCGAAGTCTCCGGCCCCGATGGCCCGACTGGTCGTGCATCTCACCCGTGCCAGCCTCACCGCTGAGCGGTTTCTGTTCTCACACCCCATGCACCTAGGGCGCACGCTCGCCATGACCGCGCAGGACTGCGACCGGCGACGATGAATCTGGCCAAATCAACGTCCTGTCGTGCCGGAAACGGCAGCGACCACTTTAGTCGCCTTCCCACCAGATTGATATTTCTAAGCATAATAGCTGTCGGCGACTGTTTTGGCCGTTGCCTGTGTCGCAGATGCGCCCACGACAGACTTGCGCTCTACCGTGAAAGGGCGCATTCCGGTCGCTCCACGGTGTGCGTGGAATCTGCGGCGTCCCGACTGAATCGGAGAGGGATCCGCGCACAACCCGGCGCGAAACGGATACGATTCATGACGAGAATCGGCCTCAGCCGGACCGAGCCAGTGGAGACAGTCTGCCATGCCGAAGACAATCGCCAGACATGTCCGGATCAATGAGGAGCATTGTCGGCGCATCGAATCGCTCGCGATTGAACACGGGACCACGCCAAACCAGCTCCTCGTCGAACTTGCCGTCGAGGCACTCGACCATCGGGAATGGCCTCGCACTGAGCACGAAATCCGCCTGCTTCGCTCAAGCATGTTCACGGCCTAGGCCATGGCTGCGACATGATCGCCGCCGGATGCGGCGAGGAGGTCCAGCAGATCCGCCTCAAAATCTCCTCTGTCGTGCCAGATATGCCCGGCGAGTCGATCTGACCGGTTCCGGATCCCGGGACCAACTGGATCCGTCGAACCACAAATGCGTAAGCTTCAGGTCCAAGATGTCGTCACACGGGATCCGACGAACACCAGCGCATCCATTGTGATACTACGAACGCAACGTGTCGCGTTCGTAGATGGCGACAGAATCCTTGCCTGGCAACGCATGAATCGCAAACAGAGGCTATTCATTTTCCGCGTGCGCGCAAGTCTGGCACTTCGCACATCACACAGAGCAAATAGTGCTTCAGCCGAGGTTGACCGACTTGACCCCAGCCGACTTCAACAGGCCGTAGAGCGGGGCGACCTTCTTTCTGCTTCCACGACTCGGACAGTACGTAAACACCACACGTTGCTTGGCACGCGAAAAGGCCACAAAAAATCCTGCTGTTCCCTCTACAGGATCATTTGTAAAACTCCACCAAGCCTGATCGTCAAGGCCAATGAATATCACTGTGTGATATTCTAGACCCTTGCTCTTGTGGATAGTCATCAGCGGAATGGCATGTTTTCCTTCATAGACATCAAGTGCTTCTGTCCAATCATTCGCATCGGCAGCGCTCTCGCAGAGGTGCTTGGTGGCCCCCTCGATGACTCTGTCGAACCAGTCGCCCTGCCGATAGGCGGGGTGCGCAAAAATGAGGCGGTCGCGATCGAGAAAGTCGTAAACAGTCGCTACGACTGCTTGAACATGGTCTTCTCTGCGGACGGGCTCGGGATACGAACTTCGTAACTGGTTGATAAAATAATCAAGCTCACGGGATAGACGTGCTTGTGCTGTATCATCATCGGGGTCCGCCCCCCGGAGCGAAGACAACGCCTGTTGGCACTCGCTCCAACAAGCACCAGCACGATCGCTCGAGGCGACGCGCAGGACGCGTACAAGCGCACGCGACACTTCCTCGGTCAGCAAATCCTGGAGGGTTATGGAGCCCGTGTACGCCGCTTCATTGCATATCGCGAGCCCTCTCTTGGCGAATACTGGTTCCAGTGTGTTCGCATAGTCGGCAGCTTTCTGACGCACAAGAAGCACAAAATCACGCGGAGCAAGATCATTCTCTACCATCGAATCCACTACATGATCTGCAAGTTGCGCCGCTTCGACTTCCGGACTCGAAACATTCCATATCGCGCAACTATCACCTTCAATCGTTCCTTTCGTCTTGGATACGGGATTGGCAGCGTCGGCGTCAAGCGCGCGAGCCAGGATGTGTTGCACTCGGGTCAGCTCCGGAGAAGATCGGTAGTTGTTGAATAGCTGTGTGGATTTCGCTTCAAAATCCGCTTCCAGAAGATCAAACGGAGCGTCGATAGCGTTCGCCCACCGCATGATCTGCTGCTTGACGTCTCCCACGGCAGTGACGACCGTACCCGATCCGAGAAAGATGGCTTTGACAAGGTCATACTGAACTTGTGTCGTGTCCTGGAATTCATCCATGAACAGGTGTGAGTAAGTGAGCCTTAGCATGTCGCGTGCAAACGGATTCAGTCGTAGCATCAACTCCGCCAGCCGTCCGATCATGGGAAAGCTTAGGTCGGTTGTATTTCCCTCATGTAGTGCCGAATGCCAGAACTGTTCCGCAGCCCAATCGGCGGCTGTGGGGCCCGACCGGCCATCGACGGGTAACGGTTGACCGATCAGGTGAATTCGTTCGAACGTGCGGGTATTCAACGCCATAATGTCGGCGCGTCCTCCAACCTGTGAAGGTGGTTCCCCGAGGTCTCGAAGAAAGCCGTTGTACTTCTGGAGGTTGGGCATCATGATTCGGTAGTTTGCTTTTGGGCGCCAAACGTCCGGCAGAGCCTGACCGAACCGATCAACCAAGCCCTTCGCGAATGCGTCGAACGTCAGGGAGTCGAACCGACCGGCATGATCTCGGTGGCACCGCAGTCTGACACGAGCCGCCAGATTCGTTGCTGCATCACGCTTGAAGCTGATGGCTAGAATGCGGCGTGGTGAGGGCGAGGTCCCCGTTTGAAGAAGGTAGGAAGCGCGCTGAGCAAGGAGCTCGGTCTTTCCCGCTCCTGGACCGGCGACTACCGACCGGTTATCAGTCGAACGCACCACGTCTAAAGCGTTGGGCTCCAACTCCTCAACGTCGATTGGCTGCCAGTCCTTGGCATGAACCAAGCGCGACACCAACGCAGTCATTCCTACCTCACGTTCTCGGCAACGTGATTCAGAACCACTTTTATCGTTTCAGGTAGCTGCTGGAGTATCATTTGACTGTCCATTTGTGCCATCGCAGCCATGTGTGTAGCCGGCTTGCTGTGCGTAAGGAAGTGATAGCGGTAGGCAGGGAAATGATCGCGAAACGACGAGAACTCTCTACCGTAAAGAGCAAGTCCCGGTCTGTTCGTGCCCAACACAGCTACGGCAGCCTCGTCGCCCTTTTTCTTCGATCTCCTGTTAGGTGGAACAAGAGCCATATAGGCATCAGGGAACGCCTCAAGCATCATCAGATCGAAATCGAGCGGTGAAGAAAAGAACACATCATAGGGTTGGAGTCTCTCCACCCAATTCATGAGGTTCTCCACGTCTTTGGGTTCCTGCCACTTGTGCATTTCTTGAAGATTATCGTCGGAAAGCAGAGTTCCATCATCGCGGTCAAGCAACTTCTCTTTGGGCACATCGACATCGAGCAGACGCTGTATGGCGGTCTTCACGCGCCCGAATCCGCCTCCTCTGCGGCCTAGGTCGAGGTCAAGGAGTGTGGCGTATGGAATCTTCAGTTGACTCAACAGGCGCCAGAAATGCTGGACATGACGTCCGCCAAGAGGAACGATCGCGACAAAGGCGGGATCGATCAGCAGATCCATTGCCTTCGCCAACCGGGGAAGCACGATACGTTCGGAATCACCTTCGACAAGCAGTACAAATCTGGCGAAATACAGCTCGGGAAATGCCAGCATCGCACCATGCATGAACTTGGACGCTTCCTCGTTGCGCGCGGGCATCTTTATCGACTTGATGCTGGAAACTCCGGTATCCTGGTTGCGACGGCAGTATCGGACTTCATCCGGGAACACCCGGCCAAGGACGGCGGGTGAGTGACTCGTGACGACCGCCTGCGCTCGGCCACCCTTCACCAATGAGCGGATTTGACGGATGATCCGCGCCAAGTAGTAGGGAGAGAGATGGTTCTCCGGTTCCTCCAGAGCAAGGACCGTAAGTGCTGGGATTCGCAGTTCGTCTGCCCGGAAACCTTCCACCTTGCCGGCCACGACCAGCCGTTCCAAGTCGAACACCGCAGCGGCAAGGGCGAAGTAGAGAAGGGATTGCTGTCCGTCGCTTAGCGCCTCCAGCCCCCGCTCAAAGCCATTGGGTCCTTGTTGGAAAATGACGTTGATACGACCGACAACCTCTTCAAACCGTCGGCTCATGAGACTGAGCTTTGGATGCGTATCCACCACTTCGTCATGGAGCGCCGACCATCGTTTGCGGAGCGCGCTCCCGATTGCCTTAATCGCTTCTTCGTCTTCAAAGGCGTTACTCAACGTTTCGCTCGTGTTCTCGATCGTCTCTTGGGTGTCTTCAGACCATTTGATAGCGCGCAACAGGCGGGCCGCCAGTGCGCCAGTAGTGTCCCGAATCTGGGTCCGCGGGTCGCGGCTGGCAGGTGTGTAGATCAGTTGAATAAGCCCTCGATCGGCCGCTGAGACCTTGTGCTTCTTGTCCTTTGAGGGCTCGGATGCAAGCGTATCCACCCAATACAGCTCTTGGACAACCTCACCTTCGACGGTTCCGTCATCGTCCCATTGAGCCTCCAAGCGCATACGGCAGACCGGCGCCTTTTCGGGTCCTTCGATCAGCATGTGTCGAAATGACGGAGCAATCGTTTCGGGAGTGGCGTCCCCTTCAACGAGCTCGGGGAACTCGATTAGCACGTCGATGAAGAGCTCTCGCGACGATCTATCCTCCGGATCCACGCCGGACGGGAGGTGGAAATCGGAACGGTGGAGGGTACGCTGGCTTCGCGACACTCCGAATAGCTTGGAAAGAGCGTGAAGAAGCGCCGTCTTGCCTGATGAATTTGGCCCAACCACGGCGGTCAACTTACCCGCTAGATGGCAGTTGACCGATGACGGACCGAAGCAGCGAAAACCGGAGATTGTGATCTTCTTCAGGCGCATGACTCATTCTTCTCGTTATCCGCCTTCGGCGAGCAGCGAGGGGTCTTCTCGGTTTGGCCCTGACAGGTATTGCTACCGCTAGGCGAACCCCAACCGCCATAATCCACCCTACGGAAATCCACAACCCGTCGCTTCGCGACCACAATTAGCTCAGTACCTACTCTGGGATCCGGTTTACCGATACATCTGCGCAGCCGTCCCTTAGAACAGTTCGCCCTGTGAATTCCAGCACACCCTGCCTGCGCCCGGCAGCATCTCCGCGATAGACGCCGCCGGTACGTTTCCGAGCTCCCTCGGCTCAAGCTTGTGCAAACCGCCCCCGTAAACCCGACCCTCACCGAGAATCGCTTTCGGATTTCCTTTCGCATCCGCCGCAACCACATCCTCCGGTAGATAGCGTGGACTCGGCAATATCGGCTGAAACGCATCAAGCGGCAGTTTGCGCCTCTCAATGTCCTCTATCGACAGAATAAAGTAGCTGTTGTCTCCCGTCGCCAACCCATGCTTGATTCTGAAGAAATCGCCGAGAACCGGCGTATCCGGGTTGTCATACCCTGCCTGCATCGGATACCGGGTCCACTTCGGGTCGCGGCGTAACGTCTCGAGGGGCATCAAGCGCTCCAGCTTCGGCCGTTCCAGTGGCCCGCCATAGGTGAACCGCACCTCATGCCCCGCCTGTGGAGCTTCCTTGCGAAACCACACCACGGCCGAGGACACCAGCGCATCGTCGAACTGCACGTCGTTTGGATCGAAGCGATGAATATGCAGCAGTGTGACCTTGTCGAGCAGATAGCGTTTCACCGAAAGACCGTAGTTTACATCCATGAATTCGCTCGGTACCAACCATCCCGCCAAGCCTCCTCCTGCCATCCATGTATGGCTTAGACCCAGTCGTTGTACATATCCACCGACTGCGCAATATCCTGCTTCCACCGATCAGGTTTATCCCGGTTGACGGCCATCGTTCACTCGATCTTTCCGCATCGCCTGCTGGTAAAGCTTCCACATCTCCCGGAAAAGTTCGTTGAGCCGTACATTTCGCCCGGCTGCTTCCTTCTTGAACGCGACCGCGATCTCCTCCGGCAGTCTGATCCCGATGATCTGTGTCGATCCTCGCCCAATCATTGCTGTCTCCATCATGCATACCGTGGCACATTGTTGTCGACAAGTCGACAACTGTCCAACATCGGGGCACGGCGACTCCAGGATTAGATCGCCCCTGAGAACATCGGCCGCGTCGGTTTGAGATCCGCGAAGCCTCTACGTCGCGTCCGGGCTTAGCGGACTACATTTCCGTCTCGATCCCGCGAGGTTCATGGACCTTCTCTGGCTCAGGCGTCCGCCCGCCCAGGTCGGGCGCAACCCCCCTAGTTGAGGCCATGTACCGCCTCTAGCCCGGATTGTGGTGTTTTCGTCCGCTCCGGCTCAACCGTTTCGAGCGCCACGATGCGCTCGCCGGTGGCTGCTTCCAGGCGCCCGCGCAACGCCTCCCGATCGTCGGTGACGAGCTCGGCACGGTGGCGTACGCGGCTGATCTCCACGTGGAGTGAACCGACCCGGATTTCCCGGAGACTAAAATCGTCGAGTCCTTGGGGGGCGGGAGCGAATGAAATCGTCTACGCAGTACTCTGCGGAGGTGCGGGATCGGGTCGTGGTCTGTTGCACTTGACTTTACCCAGGCAGCTTATCGATCTTCGGAAACCTCCCGTCGAGCGTCGGTATGCGAAAGACCAGGACGGCTGCAGGTCGGTGTACCACGGGCGCGAATCGGGTGCCATCGTGGGGATCTGGTCGGTGCTGCCAGGACGGACATTGTGGGGTGCCGGGGTGGATTTACGAGCAAGCAGCAGTGGTTCGGGACTGGAAGGCAACAGGAAAATAGCCCGACAGCGGTACACTGTGACGCGAAGAAGTTTGAATGAATCCGCTTTCGTTATGATTACGGATTCGAGACACGACTTCTTGTTGGAACTGAAATCTGCTGACTAATTCAATGAAATCAGAATAATAGTGGAGTTTGCGGTCCAGACTAGCGGGATGTCGAGTATACGGGTCCATGAAGGCGGTGTCGGGGTCCGGGAACAGCAGCATGTCCGATTCGTCGATGGTCTGGAAACCGCGAATGCTGGAGCCGTCGAACCCGATGCCGTTCTGGAACAGCCCCGTGTCGAACTCGTTGGCGGGAGATGGAGAAATGCTGCCACAATCCGGGCAGGTCGCAGAACCTCAGGTCTACGATCTCCGCGTTGTTCTTCTTGGCATAGTCGATGACTTGTCTCGGTGTCATGACGTTGTTCCTTTCAGGCCGCGTATTTTGTGGGGATGCAAGGTAAACAAGGCAACGACGAAGCAACCTTCGTGCCAGGATGGCTTTCCGCGCGGAAGTCATGCCTTTGAGCTGCACGAGCGCCGTAGGTTACGGACACGACTACAGCGGCGCGCGGATTTTGCGCGGATTCTGTTCAGACGGTGCTCAACGATGGAGCACGCTGGATGCGGCTCGACCGGACGGGACACGTGCACCCGGAGGAAGACGCTGGCGCGTCAGGACGCCGTTTTGGCGGGTCGGGAGAACCTCCCGGAGCCGGCAAAGCTCAGGCTGAGGGTGATGACCGGGATCAGGCCCGTGACCACGATGGCGAGGGCCGCGACCGCGGCCTGCTCGAACGCTTCGTAAGAGGCGTATTCGTAGACGTGGGTCGCCAGCGTGTTGAAGTTGAAGGGCCGCAGGATCAACGTCATGGGCAGTTCCTTCATGGCGTCCACGAAAACCAGCATGGCGCCCGTCAGCAAGCTGCTTCGCAGCAAGGGAAGGTGGATACGGGCCAAGACCCCTCCGGGACGGTGTCCCAGGGATCGGGCCGCGGCGTCCATGTTGGGTGTGATCTTGGTCAGACCCGCTTCCAACGAGCCGAAGGACAAGGCCAGGAACCGCACCGTGCAGGCGAAGATGAGGGCGCAGAGCGTGCCGCTGAACAGCAACCCTGTGGCGGTGTGGAAATAGGTCCTCATGAACCCGTCGATGGCGTTGTCCAGCGCGGCCGAGGGTATGAGCACCCCGACCGCCAGCACCACCCCCGGTACGGTGTAGCCGATGCTCGCGACGCGGGTGGCGCTCCTGACCAGAGCCGTGCCGGACAGGCGGGCGCCGTAGGCCAGGAAGAGGCCGACGCACAGGCAGACCAGGGCCGCCAGGACGGCGACGGCCAGACTGTTGAAGGCGAGGGTCAGCGTATGGACACCGGTGGAGGAGCCGTAGGTCCCCACGGCGGAGGCGGCCATGAGCCCGGCGGGAACGATGAAGCCCAAGGTCAACGGCGTGGCGCAGGTGAGCAGCGCCAGCGTCCCGCGGACGCCGCGGAGCCTTGCCAGGGGGTGGCGTCGCGGTGAGTTCTGGCTGAACTGATAGCGTCGCCGGCCGCGGGCGACCCTCTCCAGGGTGGCCATCACCAGGACCAGGGCCAGCACCATGGATGCCAACTGTGCCGCGGCCGGCGCGTTGTTCATGCCGAACCACACGCGGTAGACGCCGATGGTCAAGGTCTGCACCGCGAAATAGTCCACGGTCCCGAAGTCGTTCAGTGTCTCCATCAATGCCAGCAGCACGCCGACGGCAATGGCCGGCCGGGCCAGCGGCAGGCCCACTCGCATGAAACATCTCCAGGTTCCCAGCCCGAGCCCGCGCGCCGCGTCCCACAAGTTCTGCGACTGTTCGACGAAAGCCGCGCGGGCGAGCAGGTAGACGTACGGGTAGAGAACCAGGGACATGAAGGTCACGGCGCCGCCGAGGGAGCGAACCTCGGGGAACCAGTAGTCTCCGGGGCCTTGCCAGCCAAACAGCCGGCGCAGGCCCGTCTGCACCGGACCGGCGAACTCGAGCACGTCGGTGTAGGTGTACGCCGCGATATACGCGGGCATGGCCAGCGGCAGCAACAGCGCCCATTGCAGGACGGACCGTCCGGGGAACTCGAACAGGGTGACCAGCCAGGCCGTGCTGACCCCGATGATCAGCACACCCGCGCCGACGCCGGCGATGAGGAGGAAGGTCTGGCTGATATAGGTGCCGAGAACGGTCGAGGCGAGATGCGCCCAGGCGTCACCGCTGTTCTCCAGGGCGATTCCCAGCACCGCGAGGACCGGGCTGGTGAACAGCGCCGCCAGCGCGAGTATTCCGAGGGTCCAGCCGTCAACCCTGGGAAGTCGTGAAAGGGCGGGTATCGACCCTGGCACAGGAAATCCCGTTACTCAAACCATGGATATTTGATCATGGGAACTTTTCAGGAACCGCTTGCCGAACGCGCCGGTTTTGCCCCGGTTGAGGCCTTGGCACGGGTCCTGTGGGGTTCTCCCATGGGCGCGTCGGCTTCTCCGGGGGCGGCCTTCACTGCCTCCGCGGGGTGGCGGTCCAGGTAGGTGCCGCCGCTGAGGACCCGGGTCATGATCCTCTCCAAACGGACGGAAGGCGGGTCGGGCTGTGCCGGGTGGGGTACGGCGTGGAGCTCGCCTGGAACCCGCTCTTGAACGAGGTCGCCGAAACCCCAACGTGTCAGCATGTCGGCGCAGGTGTTGGGCTCGCGCACGTCTTGAATCTCCATGACGCCGCTGCCGTCCGTTTCCACCGTGACCTCCGCCGGCCGGCCGAAGAGATTGTGGTCGCTGCTGAGGGCCTCCTGGTAGGCGCCCAGGAACAGGATCGCCAGGGTGTAGGAGTCATCCCAGGGTGGAGCGTGGAGCTCGAAGGTGGACAGGGGCTCGTGGGGGTGCGAAAACTTGTCGATCACGCCGTCCGAGTCACAGGTCAGGTCCGCCAGGATGGCCTTGACGGCGGGCTTTTCCTTGAGCCTGCAGGTGGGCATGATGGGAAACAGCATGTCCAGGATCCAGCTATCCGGCAACGACTTGAAGATCGAGAAATTGAAGGCGTGCAGCCGGGCCGCGATACGTTCCAGAGCCGCCTTGTCCTCGCCGTCGAAGCGTCCGTGATGCGAGAAACGGCTCGCCAGTTCCACGATTCGGGAGAACGCCGACTCTGCCTGTGCCCTTTGCTTCAAGGAAAGGAACCCCAGGGAAAAGGCCGAGAGCATCTCGTCCTTCTTCTGGTAGGCATCGTGCAGGTATTCGCGCCAGTTCTTGCTGTTGATCTCCACCGCCATGTCGTCGAGCTCGTTGACGGCGTCCACGTTGGACGCCCGGGCTCGGGCCCGCCCGGGCTTCGGGGTCATCCGCGGCTGCTCCAGGGGATCCACGAGCAGGGCCACGTGGTGGGTCACCAGGAACCGGCCGGCTTCGGTGATGATGCCCGGCTCCGCGATGCGCGCCCGGTCCAGCACTTCCTTGGTGGTGTAGATGATGTCGTTGGCGTATTCCTGGACGTTGTAGTTCACGCTGGAATCCGCCGAGCTGTTGCTGCCGTCGTAATCCACGCCCAGCCCGCCGCCGACGTCCAGCGTGTCCAGGGGCACCCCCAGCTCCTTGAGCTCGACGTAGAATCGAAGCGCTTCCTGCAGCGCCTGCTTGAAATTTCGAATGTTGGTGATCTGGGAGCCCAGATGGAAATGGAGCAGGCGGAGGCGGTCCAGCAGCTTGCATTCCTTCAGCAACCGGGTGGCGTCCAGCAGGTCGGACGCGGTGAGACCGAATTTGGACAGGTCTCCGGACGATTCCTCCCAGCGGCCCATGCCGCTGGCGTTGAGCTTCACCCGCGCGCCGAGCCTGGGGCAGGGCAGTCCCTTGGCCCGCAGCTCACTGACCAGCTCGTACTCTCGCGGCCGTTCGAACACCACCACGACGTTGTAGCCCGCTTCGCTCGCCGCCGCGGCCAGCTCGACGTAGGCGTCGTCCTTGTAGCCGTTGCAGATGATCGGGCCGCGGCTGTTCCCGAGCATCGACAAGGCGATGCACAGCTCGGCCTTGGTGCCCACCTCCAGGCCGGCGCCGTAGGGACGTCCGGCGTCGCAGATCCGCGACACCGTCGCCCTGCGGCTGTTGACCTTGAGCGGATAGACGGACGTGTAGGAGCCGCGGTAGTCGAAGGTTTCCATGGCCGTCCTGAATGCCCGTTGGAGGGTTCCCATCTGCCGGTCGATGAGTTGCGGAAAGCGCACCAGCACCGGCGGGTGCACCCCTTGTCGCCGCAACCGGGTCACCAACTGGTCCAGGTCGACCTTGCCCCGCGTGGCTCGATTCGTGATGATCTCGAGATGTCCGGCGTCGTTGACGTTGGCGAACCCTTCACCCCAGGACCGCCATGCAAACGGCTCGCCGGCTCCCAATGGCAGCTTCTTCATCTTCCTGGCCTACCCTCCTTGTCCCGTTCCGCCGAACCGGTCGTTCGCGTCGATTGTGGTTCCCGGCCCTTCCATGCTGACCGTTTCATTTTGTATCATTCCCGCTTCCGCGGGGATGATACAGAATGGCCTTTTGCCGACCTCGTACCCGTGACGAAGCCGGCCGTTGCAGTTTAGCACAGTTTCATGGCGACTTGTGGGACTCGCCGCTCATCGTGCCAGGCGCAGTCCCACGCCGGTCTCCGGCTGTGGCGTGTGAAGTTCGTTCAGGTAGGCGTAGATAGCTTCCTGGGCGTGCGTTCGCTTGCTGCCGGCAACGGTCCTGTAGCGGTTTTTCAGGTCCTTGTCCAGCACCCTCGCCTTGACGTTGTCGTTCCACAGGATGTTCAGCACGTCCGTGAGCTGTTTCTTCAGGGACGGGTCGTAGACGGGACAAGCGACTTCCACGCGGTGGTCGATGTTCCGTTCCATCCAGTCACCGGAGGCGATGTACAATTTCTCGGCGCCGCCGTTGGCGAAGGCCATGACCCGGGAGTGCTCGAGGAAGCGGTCGAGGATGGCCGTGGCCTCGATGCGTTCGCTCACCTCCTTGACTCCGGTAACCAGCGAGAACATCCCTCGCACCATGAGCCTCACCTCGACGCCGGCCTGACCGGCCTCGTAGAGCTTTCGGATCAGGCCCCGGTCTTCGAGGTTGTTGATCTTGAGTATGATACGGGCCGGCCGGCCCTTGCCGGCGTTCTTGATCTCGGTGTCGATGAGTTTGGTGAGCTTGCGGCGGGTGTCGTAGGGCGAGACCATCAGGTGCTTGAACGTTGCCCGTCGATAGTTGCTCTCGAGAAAGCCGAACACCCGGCTCACCTCGCTGGTGATCCGCTCGTCGGCGGTGAAGAGACTGTCGTCCGTGTACACCTGCGCGGTGGTTTCGTTGAAGTTCCCGGTGCCGACGTTGGCGTACAGCATGGTCTTTCGATGTGACACCCGGGTGATGAGGATCAGCTTGGCGTGCACCTTGAGTCCCGGCACGCCGTTGATGACCCGGACGCCTTCTTCCTGGAGGCGCTCCGACCAGTAGACGTTGTCGGCCTCGTCGAACCGGGCCTGCAGCTCCATGACCACGGTGACCCGCTTGCCGTTGCGGCTGGCGTTGATCAGGGCGTTGACGATCTTCGAGTTGCGGGCTACGCGGTAGAGCGTCATCTTGATGGAACGTACCTTGGGGTCGATGGCCGCCTGGCGCAGGAACTCGATGACGTAGTCGAAGGTCTGATACGGGTAGTGCACCAGGGCGTCACGGCGCCGGATGGCCTTGAAGAACGTGGCGGCCGCGTCGATGTCCTTGTGGGCCAGCGACGGCCGCGGCGTCGCCGAAAGCTTCTTCGGGCCGATGCGCGGGAAGTCCATGAAGTCCTTGAAGTTGTGGTACCGTCCGCCGGGGATGAACGAGCCGGACTCGGCGTCGAGGCCCATCTTGTGCTGCAGCAGCTTGAGCAGCCGCCGGGGAATCTGGTTGTCGTAGATGAAACGGACCGGCGCCCCGGACCGCCGCTGCTTGAGACCTTTGGAGATCTTCTCGATGTAGCTCTCGTACAGGTCGTCGTCGAGGTCGAGCTGCGCGTCCCGCGTCAGCTTGATGGTGAAAGCCTCGAAGTGATCGAACGGGAAGATGGAGAAGATATCCCTGAGGCCGTATCGGATGACGTCGTCCAGCAGGATGACGTGGCGCCGGTCGTCCACCGCGGGCAGGATGACGAAACGCGACAACACGTCGGTGGGTATCTCGATCAAGGCGTACTCCGACCGGCGGGAGCCGCTGTTGTAAAGGCAGATGGCCAGATAGATCGCCTGATCCTTCAACTGCGGAAACTCCGTCAGGTGATTGATCATCAGGGGGATCAGGGTGGGCCGCAGCTTCTGCCGGTAGAATTCCTTGATGAAGGTTTCCTGGGTCGGGCTGAGCTCGTTTTCCGTGATGATGGAGATGCCGTGCTCCTGGAGCTCCCGGAGGATGCTCCGATACGTGCTTTCGAACTGCGCCTGCTGTTTCAGGACGGTGGCGTGGATTTCTTTCAGGACCGCGGCCGGGTCCTCGCCCATCAGCCGCCGCGCGCCCGCGCCGAACTGCTCGAGACGCCGGAGTTGGGCCACCCTGACGCGAAAGAACTCGTCGAGATTGGATGAGAAAATGCCGAGGAAGCTGAGCCGTTCCAGCAGCGGGACGGATATATCCGACGCTTCCTGGAGGACGCGGCCGTTGAACGCCAGCCAACTGATTTCCTTGTTCCGCAGCGGCAGCGTGGATTTCTGTTTACGGCTCGACATGGCAACGGGAGCACAAGAAGCTACTACAAACCCGACCGGGCTTCAATCACGAATCGCCGCGGGGGACCCGGGCTGCCGCACGGAATCAACGACTAGCAGGCGGCCTCGGCGTGGTACTGCGGGTCGTAGTAGGCGGAGAGATTCGTGCCTTTGCCCGGCGTCATGTCGAACGAGACGCGCAGGTCCAACGGCACCTGCAGCCCGGGTAGATCGAGAGCGGTGGTTGCCGGCAGCGAGCCCAGTTCCTTGGCCGCGGTTGGCTCATCGAGCCCCTGGGCGTCCCGCAGCAGTTGCAGGGCAGCGGCACGGTTGGCGGGATCGTTGCCCCAGCCGACGGCCTCGATGAGGCACTTGAGAAAGCCGACGAGATCCGCGCGATGAGAAGCCGCCCACCGGGTGGTCACGGCGAAGACTCCGCCCGGGTAGTCCGGTAGAACCTCGCGGTAGTCGGCCATGCGTCTCAGGCCGGCGTCTTCGGCCTGCTTGTCCCAGGGCGGGTTCAGGATGCCGGCAAAGGTCTTGCCGCTCTTCATGGACTCGAAGCGGGCTTTGGTGGCGCCGACCCCGTCCAGCCGGTAGTCGCCGCGGTTCAGGTCCAGTCCGTGGGCCTGCAGGATCCGCCTGAGCACCAGGGCATAGGCCGTGTCCACCGCGTCTACCGCCAGCAGCCGGCCGCGCAGGTCATCCCATTCGTGAACCTCGGGCCGCACGTACACCGGCAGCGACATGCGTTGAGAGGCCCGGGCAACCGCGTGGATGTCGGCGCCCTCGCGCCCCGACCACGCCATCACGTTGTCGAAGGCCGTGGAGGCCAGGTCGTAGGTCCCGACGCTGAGGCCGCGCATCTGCTCGGTGGAGTTGCGTGTGATGGTGGTCTCCACCTGGAGCCCGTGCGAGGCAAAGAGGTCGCGTTCGCGTCCGATGACGACCGCGGGGTTTTCTCCGAATGTGATGAAACGAATGAGCATGCGGGCCTCCAGGCTGTCGGGCACGGTTCCCTGGCGGGTTCCTACACGAACACGCCAGGATCCGCCAGCGCTATCCCGGCGCTCCCGCGGTCCGCCGCTCATGGCGGCGGCTTGCTCGGCGGCCCGCCGGGGGCGGGTTCGAAACCCGCCCCCGCACGGGTGGGAGGCATTTACCGGATGGCTTCGTCGCCCCGTTCGTTGGTACGGATGCGGATCACCTCATCCACGGTGGTCACGAAGATCTTGCCGTCGCCGATCTTGCCGGTCTGAGCCGACTCCAGGATGGCGGCCAGGGCGCTCGACAGCAACTCCTCGGGCAGCAGCACCTCGATCTTCACCTTGGGAAGGAAGTCCACGGTGTATTCGGCCCCGCGGTAGAGCTCGGTATGGCCCTTTTGCCGCCCGAAACCCTTTACCTCGCTGACCGTCATACCTGAGACTCCCACCGTGGTCAGCGCCTGTTTGACTTCATCCAGCCGGAACGGCTTGATGATCGCTTCTATCTTCTTCATGAAACTCCTCCTTGCGCGCCGGAGCGGAAGACGTGGCTACCAGCTATAACCCCGCTCCTCGTGTTGACTCAAATCCAGGCCCATCTGTTCCTCGTCGTCGGACAGGCGAAGACCCATGGTTGCGTTGAGAATACCAAGGATGATCAGGGTGCCCACGAAGGCGAAACCGATGGTGGCCGCCACGCCGACGAACTGGATCCAGAGCTGCCCGGGATTGCCGAAAAAGAGGCCGTCGGCGCCGCCCGGGTTCACCAGCGTGGAGGCGAACAGACCGGTGGCCAACGCACCCCAGATGCCGCCCACGCCGTGCACGCCCACCACGTCCAGGGAGTCGTCGTAGCCCAGGCGGGCCTTCAGATTGCACGCCGCGTAGCACAGGATGCCGCCGCCCACACCGATGAGAATGGCGGAGCCGGGGCTGACGAAACCCGCGGCCGGGGTGATGGAGACCAGGCCCGCCACCGCGCCGGTGGCCGCTCCCAGCAGGGTCGGCTTGCCGCCGGTGGCCCATTCCGTGAACATCCAGGCCAGGGCCGCGGCCGCCGCCGCGGTGTTGGTGGTGACGAACGCGACCGCGGCCAGGCCGTCAGCGGCCAGCGCGCTGCCGGCGTTGAAGCCGAACCAGCCCACCCAGAGGAGTGAGGCGCCGATGACGCTGAACGGCAGGTTGTGGGGCATCATGTTTTCCCTGCCGTATCCACGCCGTGCGCCGTAGACCATGGCGGCCGCCAGCGCGGAGATGCCCGAGCTGATATGGACCACGGTGCCGCCGGCAAAGTCGAGGGCGCCCATGGCCCCCATCCAGCCGCCGCCCCATACCCAGTGCGCCAGCGGCGCGTAGATGAAGGTGGCCCACAGGAGCACGAACACGATGAACGTGCTGAACTTCGCCCGCTCGGCGAACGCGCCGGTGATCAAGGCCGGCGTGATGATGGCAAACATCATCTGAAAGACCATGAAGGCCAGGTGCGGAACACCGGCGACAAGGTCCGGGTTGGGTGCGGCGCCGACCCCGTTGAGGGCGAACCAGTCGAGGTTCCCGATGAGGCCCCCCACGTCGGGCCCGAAGGCCAGCGTATAGCCCCAAAGGACCCACATGATGCTGATCAGCGCCACCACGATGAAGCTCTGCATGATGGTGCCCAACACGTTCTTGCTGCGGACCAAGCCGCCGTAGAAGAGAAACAACCCCGGGATGGTCATCATCAGGACCAGAGCCGAGCACGTAAGTATCCAAGCGGTATCGCCGCTGTTGATCTGCGCCACTTTGTCCCCCGTTGAAACAGTATTTTCCTTCCCGGCGGTTCGTTACGCCGGGCGGATGATAACGGAAGAAGCAAATAGAGTGCCAATGCGTGGAGGGGCAGGACTGTTGTATGCCCTCACCCGGCCTTTGCCTCCCGTTTTCCCATGGGAGAGGGGGTTTATGCAGCGCCGGCCGCAGCGTAGGGGAAGGGGATGACGAGGCCGCTAACTGCTCAACAAGCGGGCAACTGCGTAATGAATGGGCAGGAGATGGGCAGGAGGAGTGCGGTTTACCCGGCTCTGAGCCTTTGCCTCAAACCATCGTGCTGCTCGCGAATCCCTGCCGGCAGCCGGTCTCCGAACTTCTCGAAGAACTCCGACTGGCTCCGCAGGTTGGTGCGCCAGCCGTCACGGTCCACGTGCAGCAACCGGCTCATGGCGCCGTCCGGCAAGTCCGCGCCGTTGCAGTCGATGTCCGATGGCTTGGGCAGGTAGCCGATGGGGCTCTCGTCCGCGGTCCCGCGGTCCCGTGAGCGCTCGATGACCCACCGGAGCACGCGCAGGTTCTCTCCGAACCCCGGCCACAGGAACCCGCCCCGGTCGTCTCTCTGGAACCAGTTCACGCGGAAGATCTTGGGTGGACGGGTCAGCCGCTTGCCCATGGAGAGCCAGTGATTCCAGTAGTCGCCCATGTTGTAGCCGCAGAACGGCAGCATCGCCATGGGGTCGCGCCGAACCACTCCCACCGCTCCGGTGGCCGCGGCGGTGGTCTCGGACGCCAGGGTCGCGCCAAGGAAAGTCCCGTGGGCCCAGTCGAAGGCCTGGTACACCAGGGGAACCAGCTTCTGCCGCCGTGCGCCGAAGAGGATGGCGCTGATGGGGACGCCGTTGGGGTTCTCCCGTTCGGGGGAGATGGAGGGGCATTCGCCGGCGGGGACCGTGAACCGGCTGTTGGGATGCGCCACGGTCCCCTGTTTGGAGGCATTCCACGAGCGGCCGCGCCAGTCGGTGACGCTTCTTGGCACGGGATCGTCGTGCCCTTCCCACCACACGCCGCCGTCGGGCTTGAGCCCCACGTTGGTGAAGATGGTGTTCTGTTGGATCGTGCGCATGGCGTTGGGGTTGGTCCTGGAGTTAGTGCCCGGAACCACGCCGAAGAAGCCGGCTTCCGGGTTCACCGCCCACAGCCGCCCGTCGTCGCCCACCCGCAGCCACGCGATGTCGTCGCCCACCGTGAACACGCGCCAACCCTTCATGGACTCGGGCGGTACCAGCATGGCCAGGTTGGTCTTGCCGCAGGCGCTGGGCAGCGCGCCGCAGACATAGGTGGTCTCGCCCTCCGGGCTCTCGATTCCGACGATCATCATGTGCTCCGCGAGCCAGCCTTCCCGCGCCCCGAGCGCACTGGCCAGCCGCAGGGCCATGCATTTCTTCGCCAGCAATGCGTTGCCGCCGTAGCCGGACCCCACGCTCCAGATGGTGTTCTCCTCGGGAAAGTGACAGATGAACCGCCGGTCGATGTGAAGGTCCGCCTTCGAGTGGAGCCCCCGGGTGAAGTCATCCGAGTCGCCGAGGTGCTCCAGGGCGACGTTGCCCATGCGGGTCATGGCCCGCATGCTCAAAGCGACGTAGACGCTGTCGGTGAGCTCGATGCCGACCTTGCTGAAGGGGGAGCCTGCGGGTCCCATGAGAAAAGGGACGACGTACAGGGTCCGGCCGGCCATGGAACCGTCGAAGATCCTGCCGAGCCGGTCGTAGGCCTCGTCCGGCGCCATCCAGTTGTTGGAAGGACCGGCGTCGTCTTGCTCGCGCGAGCACACGAAAGTCAGGTGCTCCGTGCGCGCCACGTCATTGGCGGCGCTTCGGTGGAGGTAGCAGCCGGGCAGGGTCTGCTGATCCAGGGGAATGAGGTCTCCAACCCGGATCGCTACCCGGGTCAGCCGCTCCCGCTCTTCTTCCGAGCCGTCACACCATACGACATCATCCGGGCGACACATGGCTGCCGCTTCCTTGACGAACTTTCGGACCGACTCATTCGCAACCATGCGTTCCCCTTTACTCGCTCCGTTTCTTCTTCCTGGACGAGGTCCGGTCGGAGTCCGGCTTGACCGGCCGCGCGGCCTCCCGCTTCGAGGGCGCCGTCTTCGCGGCCTTGGGCCTGGCGGTTTCCTGCCCGACGGCCGTGGATTTGGCTGCCTTGGGCGACTTGCCCGTGGGGTCGTTGGTGATGAAATGCCCGCAGTTGATGCAGTAGACCGTGTATGCCGGCTCACGGCGATGGTGGACCGTGTGGAAGTGCCCTTGGGAGCTGTTGATGGTGCTGTCTACCTGGTAGAGATGGATAACGACGTTGTGGTTACAGTTCGGGCACACTACCGTTTCGGGTACATCCGTCTTGGCCATCCGAACTCCAGAAGGGCGGGAAAACCCTGCAAACCTCGAGGTCTGAACCGGGTTTTATAGCGTAGGGGCCGGTATCATACAAATGGCTGGCAAGATACGGCTCACGTCCAGTAATCTTCCCGGCCGCCCTGAACCCACCAGTTCTCCCGCGGCCGGATATCGAGATCAAACCCTTTCCGGTGCTCCCGTGCGAGATCGTACAGCCTCCTGGCCAAAGCCAGGTCGACGATGCCCTGACCGCCCTGATTCTTGTACAGGATGATCTGGTCGTCGCTGGTGCGCCCCTCGGCTTTGCCGGTCAGGATATCAGCAATATCAACGACTTTGTCCCAGGTAATGACGCCGTCCTGGACCGGCCAGTAGATGTCGCCCTGCTGGGAGTCCACCGCCTGCTCCCGGGACAGGGCGACGATGAAGTCGCACCGCCTGAGCGTCCCGTCGTCGATTTCCCGGCGGGGCTTGTCGAGGTTGCCGCTCTTCACCAGCTCGATGTTGCTGCCGATGACCGAGATGATGTACTGGCCCGGCTCCAGCCAGTCGCCGTCGATGACCGGGACGTTGGTGTTGGTCATGCACAGGATGATGTCCACGTCCTGGGCCGCCCGGGGGCCTTCCTCAACGGGCTCCACCGGCACGCCGGTGATTTCGGTCATTTTCCTCGCGAAGGCCTCCCGGTGTGCCTTGGTGGGGCTGAACACCTTGGCGCTGTCGATCTGCCTCAACTCGGTCAATCCAACGAACGTGGAGTACGCCTGGTTCCCGGACCCGTAGATTCCCACCTTCCGGGCGTCGCCCCTGGCCAGCCGGTCGAGTCCGACGAGGCTCGTGGCCGGCGTCCTCAGGTCCGCGACCCCCGCGGCGTGCTTGGGGCGATGGGCCATGATTCCCAGCAGCGTCCCGGTATTGGCGTCGTAGATCACCGCCAGCTCGGTCTGGTCGGGATTGTACGGCGGACGCCGCTGTTGGTCGCCCACGATGGCCTTGCGATGCAGCGCCACCTGGGCGCCCACCGCGCCGTAGCTCGCGGCCCCGCCGGCGTAGATGTTGAGCACCGTGTCGAACGGGGCCTCTCCTACGTTCCTGTGTAAATTCAGTCGCTTGCGAGGCGCGTTCACACCCTCGGGGGTGGCGATCTTCTTGAGCGCCGCTTCGGTGATGGAAACGGCTTCCGGGAAGGGAACCAATTCATCCACGTCTTGAGAATGAAAGAACAAGGCCATGACACCTCCAGGCTATCGCGCTCGTCCGTCGCCGACGGTGCGGTCATCAAAGGGATAGAAGTCTTGAACCGAATCAAAACCATCAAATAGCCCGGAGTTGAAAGAAGCGCAAGGCAACGGACGTCACCGAGAAGATACCGAGAAGAAGTTCTTGCAGATCGAACGTCTTAAGTGATACTAAAACAGGTGCTGTCGCTATCAAGCATTGGAACCGGGCGACACCCGGCGTTTTCATGAAAGAAACGATGAGTTTCCAAGAAGAATCACGAGAGCTTGGCTATGACGACCTCGGGACTGACGGCTCCAGCTAGACGGCCCACACCGACGAGTACCGTAGGCCGCGGTCGCGCCGTAAAGTCGGTTGTCTCCTCCGAAACGGCAAACAAGTGGTCGGACGAGTTCATACATGTGCAACTGGGAGATAGTCTCGACTGCTACAGTCGATGGGAAACCCCGACCGTTATCGTCTCTGATGGCGGCTATGGCGTTCTTGGATTCGAGGGGGATACTTCGGATCACTTGGATTTGCCAAGTTGGTACCGCCCGCACATTGATGCATGGTCACAGTACGCGACGCCAGCGACAACCCTGTGGTTCTGGAACTCGGAAATTGGTTGGGCTGCCGTTCATCCCTTACTCGAAGCCCATGGATGGCGCTATGTGAACGCCAACATCTGGAACAAGGGTAAAGGTCACATTGCCGGCAACGTGAATACACGTCGGATCCGCCGCTTTCCCGTTGTCTCTGAAGTGTGTGTCCAGTACGTGTATGAGGCCCGGATAGATGGCCTTGTTCTCAAGAAATGGCTCTTGCGGGAATGGAAGCGTTCCGGACTACCACTTCGCAAGGCCAACGACGCTTGTGGAGTCGCGGACGCCGCAACGCGGAAATATCTGAACCAGGGCCATCTTTGGTACTTTCCACCACCCGAGATGTTCCTTCGACTACAAGAATACGCGAATTCGCATGGCAACCAGACGGGATGTCCTTATTTTTCCATTGATGGACAACAGCCCGGAACGGCCGAACAGTGGGCGGCGATGCGTTCCAAGTTCGACTGTCCACACGGTTTTACCAACGTATGGGACCGTCCAGCCCTTCGAGGATCAGAACGGCGCAAACTTAATGGAGATTCAGGAAAAGCCATCCACCTCAATCAAAAACCCCTTGACTTGATACGCATGATCATCAATGCTTCATCGGATGAAGGCGATATCATTTGGGAGCCTTTCGGGGGGTTGTTCACGGCGTGTATGGCTGCACGCTTTGGCCGCAGGCGTGGTTTTGGCGCAGAAATCGACCCAACCTATTTTCACTATGGGATCAAGCGGCTTGCTGAAGAAGCTCGCCGACCCTCCTTTCCTTAGCCCTGATCAAGGTCTTCCAGCGCTTGCTGCTTCGCTTCGTCCGACTTCCCATAAAGTATGCGGTTCCACTTGCTGATTTCCATGCCATGCAATTCTCGATTCAAGACTCGCTGTTTGAAGCTCTCGATACCTCGGTGCATGATTCGATCCATCTTGGCGAAATTGGTATCGAGTCGATAAGGGAAAGCCGCGAGCAATTGCCGTAGCTGAGTCTGGTATGCCGGCGTCGTCTGATAGCCGTGCGCTTGTAGGCCCCAATCGTCGGTCAGTTTCTGCGCCTTAGCAAGCTGCTCCGATGTTCCTTGGAATTTGTACCCGTTGGTGTTGGTCTGCTGGAGATTGCGGGTGCGCGTCGTTGTGTCCTCTGGCTCAATCACAAGGTAGTCGGGTGGATTATGGTAGTGCACGTCCCTCGATTCGGCTACTGACCGACCAGAGACGATGCAGACGTCGATGATACGCGGCTTACCGTAAAACAGATGATCGGGCAGCCACGCTAGAAGGCAAATATGAGTCTGGTCGTGTGCAAAGTGTTCTTGGCTGTCCTTGAACCGTGCTGTTATTTCCGTGGAAAAAGGAAACCATGCCTTGATTTCAAAACCCGGTGTAGGCGTAACGGACCCAACGAAGACCGTATCCGGGAAGCCAGGGTCCTGTCGCATCCACCTGCCAAACGGCCGATACTCAGGTTGAGCGTTCAGAAACTCGACGGTGTTAAACTCAATCAGGTTTCCAAGGAAAGGAGAAAGCTTCGAGAGAACTTTTGTCAAGTTGATGGTGGCGCTTGGCGTCTGCGGCTTGGAAATCGTCAGAATGTCGAACACGTGTCCAGGGAGTTGCTGGAGGTGGACAGATGCCGATGCGAGAATTTCTTGCGTGTTCATAAGATAGGCCTTGCTTCCGCATTCAGTCTGATGAACGGGCAGTCTTTGATCCCCCGAATGATGCCACACGCCTCCGAATCAAGGGAGCCCTTCATACCACTTACCGCCTGTCTATGGGCACCAAGGTCAGAGTCGTACAAAGGGCGGGCATTCTGGGCAGAATAGAAAAAATCACACACATGCTTAAAAAAATTATCCGGATCAAGAACATTGGCCGGTTCCGGAACTCCGCTGCTGTTGGTGACTCGCAGCTTTCCCACCATACGCTCATTTTGGGTGCCAACGGCTATGGCAAGACCACGCTTTGTGCGGTCCTACGCTCGCTAAAAAACAACGACCCAGCCCATATTGCCGGTCGGCGGACTCTCGGTGTCGAGGATCCGCCAACCGTCGAGCTGTTGTTCTCCGACGGTGTGAGGTGCTTCGACGGCACAGCTTGGTCTGCCGCCTACCCGGCACTCGCCATCTTCGACGATGTGTTCGTCGCTGAAAACGTCCATTCCGGCGAAACAGTGGCAATCGACCAAAGGCGGAATTTGTATCGAGTCATCATTGGAGAGAAAGGGGTAAGCCTCGCCGAGGAAGAAGCTAACCTTGCCAGACAAGGCCGCAGGAAAACCAGCGATATCACTGAGGTAACCAGGGCTATCCAACCTCGCATTCCCGCAGGTATGACGCTCGATGACTTCATCGTTCTTCCTTCTGATCCGAAAATTGATACCCGAATAACGGAAGAGGAGAAGACCGTTGAGGCCATACGCCAAGCCAAGCAGCTCAACGACCGCCCGCCACTGTCCAAGATCGTCCTGCCGACTCTGCCCGATGGCTTTGGCTCCCTGCTTGCGCGCACCATCGACGATATCGCCCAGGACGCTGAAACCCGTCTCTCCGAACACATTGAAAAGCATAGCATGGGGACGGAAGGAAGCAATTGGATCGCAAGGGGGCTGGAACACGCCGACGGTGAAACCTGCCCCTTCTGTGGACAGAACGTCAGAGGTCTTCTTCTTATCGCCGCGTTTCGGGCTGTGTTCAGTGACCGCTACAAGGCTCTGCGGGACGATGTCACGGTTATGCGCAATCAGATCACCGAACGATTCGGCGAGGTCACAATAGGCCGCCTGAATGCCGTCGTCGCAGCAAACAGAGGTGCAGTCGATTTCTGGAGTCGATATTGTACGTTCGATCCGGTGTCCGTTGCCATCTCCGATGACCTGTCTGAGGCAGTCCGCGCACTTAGGCAAGCCGCGCTAGAGCGCAAGGATCGAGCACCCCTGGAGCCCATCCGGCAGCCCGACGCTGTCTTTGACAGTGCTGCCAAAGCCTACGAAGACGCTTACGCCAGGGCACAGAAGGTTGCCGACGCCATCGATATGGTCAACTCTCTTATCGCGACCAAAAAGGAGGAAACCGGTGTAGCAGACATGCAGGTCGCAGAAGCCGAGCTCGCCCGCCGCAGGGCCGTCAAAGTTCGTCATACCGATGAGGTTGCCGGGCTATGCGCCGATTACAAACGGTTTTCCAGCGATAAAAACGCGATTGAACAGCGAAAGAACGAGGTTCGCGCACAGCTCGAGGCACACACGAACAATGTAGTGAAACCCTACGAGAAGCGCATCAACCAGTATCTTGAAGCCTTCAACGCAGGTTTTCGAATCACCAAGACGAAGCACGGCTTTCCAGGTGGAACCGCCGCATCGGCCTATCAACTCGTCATTAACGAGACTGCCATCGACGTGGGCGACGGTAAGACTCCGCCTGACAGGCCCAGCTTCAAGAATACGCTTAGTGCGGGTGACCGGACGACACTCGCTCTCGCCTTTTTCCTCGCCCCTCTGCAAGACGATCTAGCCTCCGCCAACAAGATTGTCGTTTTCGATGATCCCTTTAACAGTCAGGACGCCTGCCGCCGCCAGCAGACTGTTAATGAGATTGTCGAGGTTGCGCGCCGCTGTGCCCAAGTGATTGTGCTCTCTCATGATGCAACGTTCCTCAAGCAAGTTTGGGACAAGGCTCCTGCGGCTGAGCGCGTCACACTGAATTTGGCCGACCGCCGTGCGCAGGGATCGCAAATTCTGCGGGGGGACCTTGAGCGTGCCTGCCAGGGCCGCACAGCAAAGGATATCGACGACTTGCAAACCTATCGCACCACGGGAGAAGGAGACCCTGTTGACCTCATCCGCAAGATGCGAGTCGTTCTCGAAACCCATTGTTGGACCACTTACGGTGCTTCCTTTCAGGATGGCCGAGACTGGCTTGGTGAGATTGTCCGGAAGATTCGCGAGGGAGGTAGCCAGCATCCTGCGTGGGACCTGTACACCGAGTTGGAGCAAATCAACGACTACACCACCGCTTACCATCATGGCGAGGATGTGGCCAAAGCCCCATCCAATCAGATTGACCAGTCGGAACTGACGGGCTTTGTCAAACGTACGCTCGCGGTTGTCAACGCCCTTCAGGCTTAGGGTGTTTGCTTAGGGCGTTTGCAGTCTTGGTGGTCATCTGCGACCGGGCGGAGATTGGTCCGGGCACGGGTGCTATCGGCTGAAACGACGACGTCCCGGACCTAACCCGGTATAACCGGAAGGACTGCCAAGGTAGCGGTTTCTGGACTCGCATGGTCTGGCAGCCATTCGACCGCCGTGTTACGAGAACCGTGAAGGATGCCGTTGGGAGAGTCATCATGGATGCAGTGCAGATGGAGGTCGTCTACCGGGCCACCGCGCAGATCGCCAAGGAGCTGGCGCTCAACATGCTCCGGACCGGCTATTCGAGCGTGATCAAGGAGAGCCAGGACTTCACCTTTACGATCTTCGACGGCGCCGGACGCATGGTGACCCAGGGACTGCCGCAGCCGCTCCATATCGGCGGCATCTCGGCCCAGGTGGGCGAGGTGATCCGGGTGTTCGGCGACCTCATGGTGGAGGGCGACGTCTTCATACTCAACCACCCGTACTTCGCCTGTCAGAATCACGCCACGGACGTGACCGTGGTCTCTCCCGTCTTCGACCGGGGCGGGCGCGTGGCCTTCATCGCCAACACGGCGCACAAGCCGGACCTGGGCGGCAAGGTGCCGGGCACCAACTCGCCGGACGCCACCGACGTCATCCAGGAAGGGCTGTTGCTGCCGGCCCTCAGGCTCTACCGGGCGGGCGAGGTCAACGAGGATCTCAAGACCATCGTCATGGCCAACACCCGGACGCCGGAGATTACCTGGGGGGACATCCAGGCCCAGGCTCAGACCAACTTCTATGGACTGAAGAAGCTCGCGGAGTTGATGGACCACTACGGCTCCGATCAGGTGACCGCGTGCTGGGGCGAGTGGATGGATATCTGCGAGGCGGAGGTGCGGAAGGCCATCGAGAAGATTCCGGACGGGAGCTACGGTCCCTGCGTGGATTTCCTCGACGACGACGGGCTGGACCGGGAGCGCTCCTACCGCATCGCCGCGTCCCTGCGGGTGGCCGGCGACGAGCTGTACTTTTCCCTGGAGTCGTCGGAGCAGGCCCGGGGTCCCGTCAACCTTCGGCCCTGCGTCATCAGGAACTTCATCGACTGCCTCGTGGTGGCGGTGCTGTGCCCGGACCTGCCGGTGAACCAGGGCATTTCCCGGCCCATCCACGTCTCCTTTCCACCCGAGGGCTCGATCCTGAACCCGCGCTATCCCGCGCCGGTGAACATGTACGTCCGTCCCGCCCAGATGGTTACCTCGGTGGTCCAGATGTTGCTGGCCGAAACCCTGCCCGAGGTCGTGCCGGCGCCGGACAGCGGCGCCGGGGGGTCGGTGTCCATCTCGGGGCAGGATGCCGACCGGGGGCGGTGGTTCTCGCTCTACGATCTCAACTGCGGCGGTGGCGGCGCGCGCGCCGACGCCGACGGTCCGGCAGTGCTGAACTCGCTGGTGATCAACGTGATGAACACCCCGGTGGAACCGCTGGAGACCGAGTTCCCCATCCGCATCGAGCGCTACGAGCTGTTCGAGGAATCCGGCGGCGCCGGACGCTTGCGCGGCGGCCTGGGCATGGTCCGGGACTGGAAGATGCTGGCGGACGAGACCTACGTCAACCTGCGCAGCGATCGCTTCAAGTACTCCGCCCCGGGTCTGCACGGGGCGCGGCACGCGCTGCCGTCGTCGGCCTTTCTCAACCCGGGTACGGACAGGGAAGAACGGCTTCCGTCCAAGGTGAGCCGGCTGCGGCTGGGAGAGGGCGACGTGTTCCGCATTCGATACGCCGGCGGAGGCGGCCGGGGTGATCCCATGGAACGGGAGCCCTCCCGAGTCCTGGACGACGTCCGGGACGGCTACATCGGCGTGGAAACCGCGCGGGAGGTCTACGGCGTCGCAGTGAGCGGCCGGCCGCCCGAGATCGACGAGGCGGAGACCGGCCGCCTCAGGAGCGCCGCCCGCACCGCGGCCGCCGTACTGGAACGGCCGTAGTGTCTCGTTGTCGGGAAATCGCGACGACGACCTGCAGGGGCGGGTTTCAAACCCGCCCCTGCCCGCGTATCCGTTAGACCGCCCGTGGAACCGCACGCTGGAACACCGAGGAGCTGGGTCCGCGACTTCTTCCTGACCTGCGGCGCCCGCTTCGGACTGTTTTTCGCGCTGTTCCAGATCGAGCCGGTCTTCCCCCTCTACCTCAAGGGAATGGGGGCAAGCTCGTTCATGATCGGGCTGGTCATGGCCTCGTTCCCCTTCGGCGCCACCCTGGTGCGGCCGCTGGTGGGCGCGTACATCGACCGCCTGGGCAGCAAGCTCTTTCTCGTGGGCGGGTTGATCATCTTCATCACCGCGGCCACGGGCTATATCTGGACCGCGTCGGTATTGGTGGCGTTGCTCCTGCGGACCTACCATGGCTTCGGCTGGTCGGGATGCACCACGTCGGTGGGCACCCTGGTGGCGGACATCGCGCCGGACAACCGGCGCGGCACCCTGATCAGCTACTCCGGGGCGCTGAGCACCGTGGCCGGCGCCGTCGCCCCGGCCATCGCCTTCGATGTGGTGGAGAACCTGGGTTTCCCGGTGTTGTTCCTCAGCGCGGCCGCGGTGGCGGCGCTGGGGCTGCTGGCCGCGGTGTTTATCCGCGAGCCGGCGCGCGTCCGGGCCGAGGCCCGGACACGGCGCTGGTTCGACAGCTTCATCCTGCCCGAATCCCTTATGCCCGCGGTCAGCATGTCTTTGCTGGGGGTCTCCCGTGGCAGCGTCATCGCCTTCCTGTCACTGTACGCCCTGGACGTGGGACTTGAGAATCCGGGCCATTGGTTCGCGGTCTTTGCGGTGGCGGTCGTGGCGGGCCGGCCCATCATTGGTCCGCTCTCCGACCGCAAGGGCCGGCCCTTCGTGATCATTCCCTGTTACGTCCTGGCCCTGGCGGGCATGGTGGTGCTGTCGCTGGCGGGCTCGCCCAGGATGCTGCTGGTCTCCGCGGTCCTCGTGGGTTTCGGTTACGGCTCCGCTCACGCGGCGCTCATGACCATGGCCATCGACCTGGCTCCGCCCGGGCGGCGGGGCCTGAGCATGGCTCAGTACCACCTCTTCTATGATCTTGCCATAGGCCTGGGCGGAGTCGTGCCCGGCGCCATGCTCCACTTTACCGACAACAACTATCCGGCTATGTTCCTTGCCACCACGGTGGTGGGACTGGTCGGATTCGTATGGTTCATGATGAGGTATCGGGGGAGCACGGCTCGATGATCGGGGTCTTCGCCTCTCGACGGCGCACATCGGATGCGGGGTCGAGACGGCGCGAATGAAAGCCTTCAGGAACGGAACGGGATGAGCCTCCGGATCGGCATCGACGTCGGCGGCACCTTCACGGACGTCACGGTCCTGGACGAGGAGACGGGTCAGATCCGGGAAGTCCGCAAGGTGCCGTCCAATCCCGCGGCGCCCCTGGAGGTGCTCGACGGCGTGTTGGCGGACATGCGCGCCAAGTGGGGTTCGGAGGCGCTCTCCTACCTGTTGCACGGCTCCACCCACGCCCTCAACACGGTGCTCGAGGAAAAGGGCAGCCGCACGGGCCTGCTCACCACCCAGGGGTTCCGCGACGTGTACGAGATCGCGCGTCAGTGGAAGGGCGAGGAGGTCTTCAACATCTTCTATCCCGGGGGCAAGCGTTTCGTCCCGCGCCGCCGCATCGCGGAGGTCCCGGAGCGCCTCGACAAGTCCGGCAAGGTGATGATGCCCCTGGATCCGGACACCCTCGACGAGGCCGTGGCCGGTCTCATGGAGCAGGGCGTCGACGCCCTGGCCGTCGCGTTTCTGTTCTCCTACGTGAACCCGAGCCACGAGCGGTTGGCGGCGGAACACATCCGGTCACGCTATCCGGACCTGTTCGTGTCGCTGTCGTCGGAGGTGAATCCGGTGTGGCGCGAGTACGAGCGCACCGCCACCACGGTGCTGAACGCCTACCTCGGCCCGCGCATGGAACGGTACTTCGCCGGCATGGAGGAGACCGTGCTGCGCCACTTCCCGCGGGCGCACGCTTTCCTGATGAAGTCCAACGGCGGTATCGGCGCGCCCAGGGCCATGGCCCGGTTCCCGGTCCAGACGCTCATGTCCGGTCCGGTGGCGGGGGTGGTGGCCGCCCACGAGCTGGGCGCCCGCACCGGCGCCTCCAACCTCATCTCGCTGGACATCGGCGGCACCAGCAGCGACATGTCGCTCATACCGGGAAGGCCGCTCTTCCGCACCGAGTGGCAGATCGGACGCCATCCCGTGCGCGTCGATTCGGTGGAGGTGGAGAGCTTGGGGGCGGGCGGCGGCAGCCTGGCCCAGGTGCGTTACGGCAAGGTGCTCCAGGTCGGGCCGCAGAGCGCCGGCGCGGCGCCGGGACCGGCCTGTTACATGCGCGGCGGCCACCAGCCCACGCTGACCGACGCCCTGGTGCAACTGCGCCATCTGAATCCCCGGGCGCTGCTCCAGGGCGAGATGCCCATCGATGCGGAGCTCTCGACCGAGGCCATCCGGCGCGCCGTGGCGGAGCCGCTGGACATGTCCGAGGACGAGGCGGCCCTGGGGATCCTGCGCGTGCTGGTGGCCAACATCGTCTCCTCCATGCGCACCATCACCATCGAGCGGGGCTTCAATCCCGCGGACTTCGTCCTCGCTCCCTTCGGCGGCATGGGGCCGACGCTGGCCACCGCGGTGGCCTCGTCCCTGGGCATCGGCCGGATACTGATCCCCACGGACCCGGGTAATTTCAGCGCCTTCGGCATGCTGCTGTCAGACCTGCGCTCGGACGCGGTGACCACCCGGGTGGTGGCGCTCACCCCGGATTCCCTGAGCGACGCGGTGGCGTCCCTGCACGACCTCGAAGACGCGGTGCGGCGCGAGCTCGCCTCCCAGGGACCGTCCCCGGACCGGATACGTGTTGATTGGCTGCTGGACATGCGTTACCGTGAGCAGGCCTACGAGTTGACGGTCCCCATCGCCAAGGATCCCGCGAAGCTCAACGTAGACGAGATCTGCGACCGGTTCGGCCAGGCCCACGAACGGCGCTACGGCCACCGGGCGGACGACGAGGTCGTCGAGGTGGTCAACCTGAGGGCGTCCGCCTACGCTTCGCTGGGCAAGCCGGAGTTGTCCCGGGGGCCGGCGGCCCGGGAGCGGCAGCCCGCCCCGGAGCGCCGCCGGGCGGTCATGCTCGACCGTGCGCACGACGTGCCGGTGTTTCGCCGGGACGCTCTCGCCCCGGGCGCGGAATTGCGGGGTCCGGTCATCGTCGAGGAGAAGACCTCCACCACGGTGGTGGAGCCGGGCTGGGCGTTGCGTGTGGACCCGGAAGGGAATCTGGATCTGACGCGGGTAACCTGACACAACATGGGATCAACCGGCCTGAAGGAAAACGGGCGGCACGGAGGCAAGGCATGAAGATACTGATCACCGGCGGCATGGGCGTGAACGGCGCGGTCACCGCGAGGCACCTGATCCGGGCGGGTCAGCGGCCGGTTCTGCTGGACAACCGGATGGACCTCTCGCTGATCTCGGACATCGAGAAGAGCGTCGATCTTGTCGTGGGGGACATCCTGGACCCCGAGAGCCTGGACAAGGTCGTCACCGATCACGAGATCACCCACGTCGCCCACCTGGCGGCGCTGATGCCCGGTCCCGCGGAAGCGGACCCGGCCCTCGGCATCAAGGTCGGAGTGGACGGCACCCTGAACGTTCTCGAGATAGCGCGGCACCGGGGACTGGAAAGGGTGGTGTTCACCAGCTCCAAGGCCGTGTACGGCGAGATCCACGGCCGTCACGCCTATCCGGAGTACGTGCCGGTGAACGAGGCGCACCCTCAGAACCCGGCGGACCTCTACGGCACCATCAAGGTGTGCTGCGAGACCCTGGGCACCTACTACCGCAAGAAGTACGGCGTGGACTTCGTGTCGCTGCGCTTCGGCTCCATCTACGGTCCGGGCAAGGAGGTGCGGCACGGCGCCCTGTCGCTCTATGGCCAGATGATCGAGAACGTCATGTCGGGCAAGGGCTTCTCGGTGGAAAGCGGCGGGGATCAGTTCAACGAGGCCCTGTACGTCGGCGACGTGGCCCGCTCCATCATCCTGGCGCTGGAGGTCGAGGACCCCGCCGAGCGCGTGTTCAACATCGGCACCGGCGTGGGCGTGACGCTGCACGATTTCGAGCGCATCCTCGGACGGCTCTACCCGGACAGCAAGATCGAGATCGGCTCGGGGCTGGACTTCCGCATGAGCGAGAAGAAGAGCTACTGCATCTTCGACATCGCCAAGGCCAGGGAACACCTGGGCTTCACTCCGGCCTACGACCTGGAAGCCGGCATCAAGGACTATATCGAAACGATCGAACGGCTAAGGCCTCGGTAGGGAGGGGCGGGCGGCTATGCCGCTCCCTGCCGTTCGAGGATGTGGGTCATGTCCACCTTGGCGCCGGAGCGGCCGCACGCGTCCACGAAGAGCCGGATGACGTCGTCGTCCTCGTCTTCGTGCTCGATCTGCCAGCCGCCCTGGTTGAGCGGGACGTCGGACTGGATCGGTCCGGGCACCAGCTTGAACATGCGGCTGAGCATCTTGAGGGCCAGGTAGCGGGCGGGTTGGGGGCCGGAGTTGAAATGCTGGTGGAACCAGCCCTCGGGGGGCACCACCAGGGAGCCGGGCTTCCAGATGAACTGCTGCTTCTCCTGGCCTTCCGGCCACATGAGCGAATAGCCTTCACCGGAAAGAATCATCACGTGAGCGCCGGGCCCGTGGCGGTGGGCCTTCTTGTAGCGTCCCACCGGGAACTCGGAGACGTGGGCGCCCATGTGGCTCGCCACCAGCTCGAAGAACACCGTCCGGCTGCCCTTGCCCCGCGCCTCCCACGCGATGGGCTCGATGTTGCCCACGTCGGGGATGAAGTTGGTCTCCAGCACCCGGTCGTTGTACAGGCGCGCGTGGCCGCGGAAATCCTGGTCGTCGTCGAACCGGTCCCTGAAGGTATAGGGGTTGTTCATGACGAAATCTTCGTTGTGGAAGATGTTGTAGACCAGCGGCGCGTTGGTGACTCCCAGGAGCTTGGCCTCCCGGTCACCCGAGCCGTTGAAGTGCTGGTAGGTGGCGTTCACCGGGATGGCGAACAGGCTGCCCTCCTGCCACTCGAAGCTCTGTCCCTTGCCGTTACTCTGCCACAGGGTGGTGGCGCCGCGGCCCGACAGCACGTAGACCAGCTCGTCGTAGATGTGCTTTTCCGGGTTGAGGCTCTTGCCCGGCGGAATCGAGACCACGAAGGCGTCGTCCAGATAGCCGGCGCCCTCCAGGTTGATGTAGACGCCGTGGCCGCCCTTGCGGTCCCACCACTTCATCGGCACCTCCTTGAGGTCCTCGACGAAGTAACCCCGGATCACGTCCATCCCCTGGGACTCCACCCACCGGTCGTAGGGCGTGTCCATCACCTCGGCATTCCGGTCAACGCGTTCGAAGTTGCCAAGACTCTCGATCTTCATTCCGGCTTGTCCTTCCGTGAGGTGCCCAGGTGGCGGAACAGGGGTGAATCTTCCGACAGAAGGGCGGTGCTCTTCTCGGGCAGAAACTTCTCGTAGGCTTCGAGGCTCCGGACGAAGCCGTAGAACTCCGGGTCTTGTCCATAGGAGGAGGCATAGATGGCCGTGGCTTCACCGTCGCCTTCGCCCCGCAGCTTCTGGCTTTGCCGGTACGCTTCCGCCAGCAAGATGGTCTTTTCCTTGTTGGTCCTGGCGCGAATCTTCTTCGACTCCTCCTCGCCTTCGGAACGGTAGCGTTTGGCGATACGTTCACGTTCCGCGCGCATGCGCTCGAAAACGCTCATTTGTACCTCGGAAGGAAGGTCCGCGCGCTTGACGCGGACGTCCATGACCACCACGCCGTACTCGCCTTCGGCCTTGTCCGCGGAGCGTTTGGCCACGGCCTCCATGGCCGCCTCGCGCTGCCCGGCGATGATGTCGGCAAAGTTTCGTGACGCGAGCTCCTGCCGCAACTCGGAAAACACGATATCGTCCAGCAACAGGCGTCCGCGTTGCTCGGTCAGCGCGGTCTTGAAGAACTTGAGCGGGTCGCTGATCTTCCACCGGGTCACGTGGTCCACCACCACGCGCTTCTTGTCCAGGGTCAGATAATCCCGGGGCTGGGCGTCACTGGCGAGAATACGCCGTTCATACATCGTGATGTCCTCCACCAGGGGCGTTTTCCAGTGAAGGCCCGGCTCGCGCACCGCGCGCTTGAACTTGCCGAACTGCGTCACCACCGCCTGCTGCCACTCGCCCACGACGAAGAACGGTCGTACGGGTGGAAACAGGAGGATGACCAGGATGATGCCGACGAGAGTTCCGGTGATGTAGGACCGTTTCATTATTTTCCTCCTGCTCCCGGAAATCCCGCCATCCCCTTCAAGGGCAGAAGCGGCACGACGTTCCGCGCGCCTTGTGCATCGACGATGATCTTGTCGACGTTGGGCAGGACGCGTTCGATGGCTTCGAGGTGCAGTCGCTCACGTGTTACATCGGGGGCTTTCTGGTATTCCGTCAACACCGAGTTGAACCGCGCCCCGTCTCCCTTGGCCTTCAACGTTCGTTCCTGCTTGTAGGCCTCGGCCGCCTGAATCATCTCCTGAGCCTCACCCCGGGCCTTGGGGATGAGGTCTTCCCGGTAGCCCCGGGCCTGGTTGATGAGTTTCTCGCGATCTTCGCGCGCCCGGACCACCTCGTCGAAGGCGTCCTTGACCTGGCTGGGGGCTTCCACGGTCTGCAACTTGACCTCGGTTATCTGTATGCCCGATTCGTAGGTGTTCATGAGATGCTGCAGGAACTCCTGGGTCTCGTTCTGAACCCGGTCCCGACCCACCGTCAGGACCTCCTCGATGGTTGTGTTGCCGACCCGGCTACGCAGCGCCACCTCCGTGGCCGCCTGCAGCGTGCTCACCGGATCCCGGAGCTTGAACAGGAACTGCTCGGGGTTCCTGACCCGGTACTGCACGGTGAGCTGCGCGCTGACGATGTTCTCGTCGCCGGTGAGCATCAGGGACTCGGCCGGAATGAGACGCACGAGATTCGGCCTTAACGGATTGCTGCGAAATCCCACCTCCAGCCGGCGGATCTCCGCCACGTTGACCTTCCGCAACTCTTCCATCGGCCAGGGGATGTGATAGTTCAGACCCGCGGTGGCGATGCGCGTCACCTTGCCGAACCGCGTCACCACGCCTTCCTCGCCGGGTTGGATGGTGTAGAAGCCGCTGGCCAGCCAGATGACGGCGATGGCCCCGGCGATGAGAAAAGGCACGCCGGACTTCAGAAAACCGGGCAACTCCGGCAACCGGGAGAGAAGGTCCTCCCAATCCGGCCCGGTCTGCCGCCGACGCCCCCAAGGGCCCTCGGATCCGCCTTGCATGAATAGCTCTCCTTTGTCTTGCCTTTGTCTTGCTATCCCCGCGCCCCTCCGTCGTCCCCGCGAAAGCGGGAATCCAGGTGGGGACGCGTACGCTCTAAAAGGACTCTACCATTGCCCGCCGGGGTGTCAAGCAACGTCCTTTGGCGCCGGCGACGGGTTGTTCGTTCCTTCTTCGTGGGACAGGGCACCGGCTTGCCGCGCCAGCTTTACCGTGAGCCAGTACCATTGATCCGGGTAGCGGCGTACCAGGTCTTCCAGTGACCTCATGATCCGGTTGGTGTTGGTGACGCGATCGGCCCCCGGCTCCCCGGTTCGGACCATCTCCATTTCCGGTTCGATGACCAGTTGCAACCCGCCGGAACAGCCGCGCACCAGGTAGACCGGCAACACGGCCGCCCGCGTGCGGAGAGCCAGGCTTACGACCCCTCGGGCCGTTCGAACGGGCTGTCCGAACAGGGTGGTCTCCAGCTCGCCACGCTTGAGGTTGTCCGCCAGCATCAGGACGGTGCCATTGTTCCGGAGTGCGGCCAGTATCTTCTTGACGGCCTCCCGCCGGGGCAGGGAAGGGATGAGCTCGGTGAAGAACGACCGGCTGTGGTGGAGCACCAGGTTCATGAGCCTCTCGTCGTCGAGAAAACGCAGCAGGCTGTGGACCGGATACCCGGAGACTCCCATGGCAGCGCTGAGCAGCAGGAAGTTGCCCAGGTGGAAGCCCAACGCGATGACGCCCTGCCCCTTTGCCAGAGCCGCGTCCAGGTGCTCCCGGCCCTGGACGTGGAGAACGCCCCGCAGCCGTTCGGGATAGCCCATCTGCACGAGACAGTCGAGGATGTTCTCCACGATTCGTCGTTGCACGCCTCGGGCCAGGCCGCGCTTGGCCACCGGAGTGTAAGACTCGCCAAAGGCCGCGTCCATCACCGCGACGATGCGCCGGCGCGAAACCGCGCAAAGGACCAGCAACTTGAGGACCGGGGTGAACAGACGCTTGAACCGGTCCGGCGGCATCACCCGCAGAACCTGGACGAGCAAGCGCCACAGCCCCTCGCACACGCGGAAGATCAGCCGTTGGGCAGTCGTGACGGCGCGAGTCGCCGGTTCCGCAACGGGGCTGCCGGAGGGCTCGCGGGCGCCGTCAGCGGACCGCGGCAAAATTCTCTCCGAAGGCCGGGGCGCGCCTGCCTGCGCACAGGAAAACACCAGGATTCAAGGCGAGTTGACACGTATAGGGTTGTGCCATAGTCTACTCGGGCGCAAGCGACCAAGGTGACATACGGGAAGGGAGTTGGCAATGCCTCCGGTCATCGATTCCGACGGACACTACCACGAGCCGCACTATCTCTTCGACGAGTTCATCGAGAAGGAATACTTCTCCAAGCGGCCGCGGGTCCTGGCCATTCGCGATCACGGCCTCGAGGTCGGGAGGTGGGTCGTGGAGGGCCGCGTGGTGCCGCGGATACCGTTCTCCAAGGGGGTCGGCGCCGGCGGCTTCGACTACATGAGCCCGCGTCATCGGCAGATGCACATGAAGGACAACACCCTGGACGACGTCGAGGGCCGGCTCAGGGATCTGGAGCTTCTGGGCGTTGACGTGCAGGTGATCTACCCCACCGCCATGGTGTTCGTCTCGGACGTGGAGGACAAGGACCTGGCCGCGGCCATCTGTCGCGCCCACAACAACTACGTCGCGGACCGATGCAAGCGGGCGCCGGAACGGCTCAAGGGCATCGCGCTGGTGCCGTTGCAGGACCCGAGCTCGGCCGTGGAGGAGATGCGCCGGGCGACCCGGGAACTGGGCCTGGTGGCGGTGACCGTTCCGGGCATCGTGGGCAACAGGCCGCTCCACTCCAGGGAGTTCGAGCCGTTTTTCAAGGCTGCCAACGATCTCGACTGTCCCATCGGGTTCCACGCCGTCACCGGCATGCACGACACGCCTTGGGCGGACTGCTTCAAGGACTTCTTCTCGACCCACGTCACCGCCATGCCCTTCTCCATGATGGTGGCGCTGATGTCGGTGACCCGCATGGGGCTCATGGAGGACCTGCCGAACCTCCGCTTCGCTTTCCTGGAGATCGACGGGCAGTGGCTCCACTACTGGGCCAACTGGGTGAACCGGCACGTGGAAGACGCCCCGCGGGTGTCCGGAGGCTATCACCGGGAGCCGGGCTGGGGGGACGAGCCCTACCTGCTGCCGGACGGTGTCAAGAACCCCCACGAGTACATCCGGTCGGGCCGGTTCCTGTCCGGCTACAGCGAGCACGAGGACCTGCGCTACCTCATCGACCGTCTCGGGCCGCGGACGTTCATGTACGCCAGCGACTATCCCCACGGCGACACCGAATGGGAACGCGTGCACGAGACCCGGGCGCTGGCGAGCCTCACCCAGGAAGAAAAGGAAGACATCCTGGGCAACAACGCGGCCCGGTTCTACAAGTTGTAGGGACCTCTGTGCAGATTCTTTGTCGAGCCGGGAGCGGCCGAAGGGTCGGGGAAGGTCAGGGAAAGAAAGTCAGCTTGACCAGCAGGGCCAGGATGGCGGGGCCCATGGTGAAAGTGCCCAGTTTCACCACCGCCAACTCGCGCTTCACGTCGGCGACGTCATCCCTGGTGGCCAGTCGCTCGATAACCGGCATTGCCGCCGCGGCCGCCCGCGCCTTTTCCTCGGACGCTCCGGCGTCGATCAGCGCATCGTAGAGTTCCGTCACGATCAAGCTCATGCCTTCATCTCCGAGCCGGTTCTTCCGGTGGAGGGCCGATACCGGCATATGGCACCAGGAAACCCCGGAGTTGTCAACTTAAATGATCGGCTGTTCCACATTGTGCTCCATACCGTAGTATCGGCGTCTTCGGGCCGGTCCTTAATCCGTCGGTCCGGTTGCCCGTTCGCGAAGCCACGCCACGGCGTTGACACGCCGTGAAGCCGTATGATAATTTGGCGACCTTCGGTGGCGGGAAGTAGTCGAATTCAAACATACTTTCAGGAGGTTTCCATGATACGTCGGTACTGTTTCGCCGTGCTCGCAGGACTGTTCCTCGTAGTGGCAGGGGCGCAGGGTTCCCTGGCGGCCAAGGACGACAAGTTTCCGAGCAAGGCCATTACGTGGCTGATCAACGCCAGTCCCGGCGGCGGGTTCGACCTCCACAGCCGGGCGGTGGCGCGGGTCATGAGGAAGAAGCTGGGCGTCAACATCATCATCAGGAACGTGCCGGGGGCGGGCGGCATCATCTCCTGGAACCTGCTTTCGGCGGCCAGGCCCGACGGCTACACCATCGGCATCGTCAACCTGCCCGGCGCCATCGTCAGCGAGTTGTTCAAGGAGACGCAATACAAGCTCAAGGAGTTCAGTTGGGTCGGCCGCATCTCCGCGGCGCCGTACGTCTGGGCGTCGGGAAAACAGTATAACCTCCGCACGCTCAAGGACTTTCAGCAGGCGAAGGAAGTGCTCATCACCGAATCGGGTTACGGCACCACCGGCTGGGTCAATGCTGCGCTCACGGCCGCGACCATGAAGTTCAAGCCCAAGTTCATCATGGGCTACGGCGGCGCGCCCGCGTCGAACATGGCGATCGTACGCGGCGAGGGCCACGCGCGGGCTCTGGGGCTCGATTCTCCGGGTCAGATGGCCTACATCAACGACGGAAAGATGACCCCCACGTGGGTTTATCTCAAGAAGCGGGACCCCAGGTACCCGGACGTGCCCACCGTGGGCGAGCTCGGGTTTCCCCAGTTGAACGTCCTGGCGGCCAACCGCGTGGTGGCCGCGCCTCCGAAAATGCCCAAGGATCGCATGGCGGTGCTCATCAAAGCCTTCCGCGCGGCCATCGAGGACCCCGAGACCCAAGCGGCGTTCAAGGGCATGAGAGCCAAGACCGCGCCCATCTACGGCGACGACTGGCTGCCCGAGATGCAGACCATGTTCGAACTGATCGAGGGCAACGCAGAGGTCTTCAAGAAGGCCCTCAAGTAGCCGGTATACAACGGGAGGCGTGGATGAAGATCGAAGGAAGCCATGAGTTCAAGGCGCCCCGTGAGCGGATCTGGGAGATCCTGCAAGACCCCGGGATCATGGCCCAGTGCATGCCCGGCTGTGAGAGCATGGAGGAGACCGGTCCGGACCAGTACGAGGCCACGGTCAAGGTCGGCATCGCCGCGGTCAAGGGGAGCTACAAGGCCAAGGTCGCCATCAAGGAAAAACAGGCTCCCAGCCACTACGTGCTCAGCGGCCAGGGCTCCGGCGGTCCCGGTTTCATGCAGGGCGACCTGGTCATCGACCTGGAGGAGAACGGCGACTCGGGCACAACGCTGCGCTACGTCACGGACGCCAAGATCGGCGGCCTGATCGCGGGGGTAGGCCAGCGCATGCTGGGAGGCGTGGGCAAGATGATGGTAGACCAGTTTTTCAAGAAGATGGAAGGGTTCGTCTAATCTCCGCAGCGGAGGCCGGCGGTTCCACGCCGGCCTCCTTCCTTCACCGTCCATGCCTTGTCGCATGCCACGATTTGTGGTGTAATCGCGCCCCGTTTCAGAAAATCTGTTCACCGGGAGGTCGATGATGTTGAACCTGCGTCCGGGTCTCTCTTCCGCGGCCGTGACCCTCACGGCCTGCCTGCTGCTCGCCGCGCCGGCGGCCGCGCAGCCTGTCACCATGAAGATCGGGCACGCGACCACCAAGGGGGCGTTCGACAACTGGGCCGACACGTTCAAGGCCGGCCTCGCCAAGAGGGTCGGAGACCGCATCAAGGTGGAGGTCTATCCGCTCAGCCAACTCGGAGCGATTCCGGCCATGGTCCAGGGAGTACAGCTAGGCACCATCGAGATGACGATGACTCCCCCGGCGTTCCTGTCCGGGGTGGACCCGCGCTATGCCGTGCTCTCCGCTCCGGGCATATTCGACGATCTCATGCACGGTTTCCGCACCGTGCACGATCCGGCGTTCAAAAAGGCGTTCTGGTCCATCGGTGACGCCAAGGGTCTCAAGCTCGTTAGCATGACCTGCGACGCGCCCACCGACTATGCCACCTCGACGCCCATCCGCCGGCTCTCGGACTTCAGCGGACGCAAGCTCCGAGTGTTCGGCAGCAAGCTGGAGATCGAAGCCCTGCGCCGGCTCGGCGCCGCGGGCGTGCCGATGCCCCTTTCCGAAGTGGTCCCGGCGATTCAGCAAAAGACCATCGACGGCAACAAGGCGGGCATCACCATCTTCGTGCCCTTCAAGTACCAACGGATCGCCAAGTACGTGCTGAAGTCCAGGGAATCGCTGATCTGCGTCGGCCGCTTCGTGAGCAAGGTGTGGTTCGACAAGCTGGCTCCCGACCTTCAGAAGGCGATCCTGGACCAGGCACTGGCCACCGATCCGCTCAACCAGGAGTGGTCCGTCAAGTTCGTGGAGCGCATGTACCAGGTATGGGTCAAGGCCGGCGGCGAGCTGGCGGAGTTGCCGCCCGAGGATCAGGCGGAGTTCCGGCGTCGGCTTTCCACCGTGGGCGACGACGTGTTGAAGGGCCGTCCGGCGGTGCTCGAGACATACCGCGTCATGAAGGAGGCGGCCCAGCGCACGCGCGGCGGCTGAGGCTTGGCGACGGGCCGAGGGGTTGCGTCCAACCATGAACCATGTCCCACCGTGAACTTCCGAGGCCCCTCCGCTTTGTAGTCGTGACGGTGCCGAAGGCCATCGTCGGCGTGCTGATCCTCGCCGGCATCGCCGTCAACTTCGCCAACGTCATCGGGCGCTACGTCTTCCTCCAACCCCTCATCTGGGCCGACGAGACCATGGTCTACATCATGGTCTGGACCGTCTTCGTGGGCGCCGTCCTGGTTTCCTTCGACGGGCAGCACCTGAAGATGGACTTCTTCTCCATCATGCTGCCCTCGCCCTGGAAGGAGATCATCAACGGCATCGCCGCGGTCTCGTTCCTCGCCGTTTGCGTCTTCGTCGTTCCCCAGACCTGGACCGTGGTGAAGCTCATGTGGGACTTCGGCCAGCGAAGCGTGGTCGCCGAGATTCCCATGGTGATACCGCACTCCGCACTGCTGCTGGGCTTCGTGCTCATGTTCCTGGCCGTGGTCCTCCGCTTCCGTTCGTACGTGAAGGGGCAGTTCACCGGCGAAACGGTCGAGCGATACGGCGGCAAAGAATCGGATGAACGGTAGGCACGGCTTTCGCACCCGGCGATGCGGCTGCCGTGGTACGGGCCAATAGCCGAGGGGATGTTCCGTGGAATGGATGATGGCCATCGTGCCGGTGATCCTGCTGCTGCTGGGATTTCCGATCTTCGTCATCCTGCTGGCCACTTCCGCCATCGTGCTGCTGCTGTTCGCGCCGGTCCCGCCGATGGCGGTGCACATCAACATGTTCGGCAGCGTTGACAAGTTCGCCCTGATGGCGGTGCCGTTCTTCATCTTCGCCGGAGATCTGATGGGCCGGGGCGGCATCTCCAGGCGCATCGTCGCCTGGGTGCTCGCCGTCATCGGCGGCGTCCGCGGCAGCCTGGCGCTGACCGCGGTCGGGACTTGCACCGTCTTCGGCGCCATTTCCGGGTCCAGCCCGGCCACGGTGGCCGCGGTCGGACGGCTGCTCTACCGGCCCCTCCGTGAAGCCGGCTACGACGAGCAGTTCTCCACCGGCCTGCTGACGTCGTCAGGCGCCATCGCCATCGTGATACCGCCGTCCATCGGCATGATCCTTTACGGCGTGTCGGCGCAAGAGTCGGTGGTGCTGCTGTTCGTGGCCGGCATCGTTCCCGGCCTGATCATGGCGCTGCTGATGGCCGCCTACATCTACGCGTTCGCCATCAGGCGGGGAATCCGCGAGGCTTCGGGGTTCTCGTTTCAGGAGTTCCTGGCGGCCAGCAAGGAAGGCGTGTGGGCCCTGGGCATGCCGGTCATCATCCTCGGGGGCATCTATGCGGGCATCTTCTCGCCCACCGAAGCGGCCGGCATCGCCTGCGTCTACGCCATCGTCGTGACGCGTTTCATCTACGGCGACATCGGTTGGAAGGGGATCTGGGAGGTGTCCGTCAACTCCATGTACCTGACGGCCCAGGTGCTGATCATCGTGGCCGCGGCCGGAGTTTTCTCGCAACTTCTCACCATCAGCGGGGCGCCGCAGAGCGTGGTCGGGATGATCCGGGACATGGACCTGCCGCCCTGGACGGCGCTGCTGGCGATCAACGTCTTCTTGCTGTTCGTGGGCTGCCTGCTCGATCCCGCCTCCGCGATCCTGGTGCTCACGCCGCTGCTGGCCCCCATCGCCGTCGCCGTCGGGGTCGACCTCATCCATTTCGGCATCATCATGACCGTGAACCTCGCCATCGGCATGTTCACGCCGCCTTTCGGACTGAACATCTTCGTGACCCAGGCGCTGTTCAAGGCGCCGCTCGCCAGCATCTATCCGGGACTGGCGCCGTTCATCCTCATCAACGTCGTCGCGTTGCTGATCGTCACCTATGTTCCGGAACTGTCGCTGTTCCTGACCCGCCACCTGGGCTGACGATCCTGCACGTGGCCACGGCGAAGGATCCGCGAGTGCTCGTCAGCGTCGTCATCCCCACCTACGATCGTTGGCCGGTGGTCGGCGAGGCCGTGGAGTCGGTCCTCGCCCAGTCCTTCGACGACTACGAGCTGATCGTGGTCGATGACGGGTCCACGGAGGAGACCGGTGATCGGTTGCGGCAGTACGGCGAGCGGCTCACGGTCCTGACCCAGCGCCGCGGGGGAGTCTCGGCCGCCCGGAACCTGGGGGCCTGCCGGGCCTTGGGGAAGTACCTCGCCTTCCTGGACTCCGACGATCTCTGGCATCCGCGGAAGCTCCAGCGGCAGCTCGACTTCATGGAACGCAACCCGGAAGTCGAGATCTGTCAGACCGACGAGATCTGGATACGCAACGGCACGCGCGTGAACCCGAGGAACAGGCACCGCAAGCCCTCGGGCGACGTCTTTCGTGCCAGCCTCGAGCTTTGCCTGGTCAGCCCCTCCGCGGTGATGATGCGGCGGGAGCTGTTCGAGCGGGTAGGGGGCTTCGACGAGTCGCTGCCGGTGTGCGAGGACTACGACCTGTGGCTCCGCATCGCCAGGGATACCGAGATCCCGCTGATCCCCGAGGCGCTGGTCACCAAACGGGGCGGGCACGCGGATCAGCTCTCCCGCGCCACCTGGGGCCTCGACCGCTTTCGCGTCCTGTCCATCGCCAACCTCATCGAGGCGGGTCTGGACCCGGAGAGAGCCGGATGGGCCTTGGATGCCATGGCGAAAAAGGTTACGATTCTGGCCCAGGGTTTCCGTAAGCGGGGCAACGAAGCCATGGCGCGGGCGTACGAAGAGCGGCTGCGCCGGGCGCGCGCCCGTGTCGATCCTGCAAAGGGCCACGCGGCCCAGGGCCTGTAGCAGTCACTGTCGAGAAAAACCCCGTTCGCCCTGATCGTAGCGAGGCTCAGCCGAGCGAAGTCCAGGGGCGGACATGGGACGCTGAAGATACGGAACCGTGACACCATCGGAAAAAATCACCGGCTACAGCCGGGAACGGGGTATTCATGCGCAGGCGGTGCAGCGCTGGCTGGCGCTGAGCGAGGCGGACCAGAACGCCGTGTTGCGGCTCGCGCGCAACCTGCGGCTCGGCGGCAACCACTTCAACGATTTCCTGGACTGGTGCGTGGAGATATCCCTTCGGGACGGTTGCTCCATCACGTCCGTCATCGACGGAAGGGAGCTTGCGCCGATCCTGTCGGACAGTCGCATGGGGCGCAACGACAGGCTCAAGCACGCCAAGGAGACGCTGCGGCGGCTGCGCTATCCTCGTTTGACCCGCATCGAGGATGAGGTCCGGCGCCGGATTCGAAGCCTGAAACTCGACCCGCGCATCCGGATCACGGTGGCGCCGGGACTGGAGGGCGGCCTCAAGGTGGAGTTGCATGCCGGTGGCGCCGAGGCGCTGGCCCGGCTGGCGCGGGAGGTGGAATCCCTGGCCGAGAACGACACGGCAAAGGCGGTTTTCGCGCTTCTGGAAGGGGAAGAGGGTGCAGGCGTACCGGCCTGACAAGGTCATCGTGGAGAGCGGCTCCGAGGGTTCGGTCATCTACGACAACCTCCGGAGAGCCTTGCCCGAGGTGCCGTTCGTCACGGTCCCGGACCCACAGCGTTACCGGGCGGCGCTCGACGCGGACGGCGAAGGGACGTCCCGCGGCAAGCGCGACCTGGTGCTGACGCGCCACAAGGGAAAGTTCCTGAAGCAGTGCCCGGGCAGCGACGGACAGGTCTGCTGCAACTATTTCGTCATCAACTTCGCCAGCAACTGCCCCATGGATTGCAGCTACTGTTACCTGCAGGACTACCTCGCCGAGAACCCGGCGCTCAAGGTCTTCAGCAACGTCGAGGACCTCCTGTCTGAGACCCGGGAGATGCTGGCGCGGCACCGGGGCTTTCTCTTCCGCATCGGCACCGGAGAGATCACCGACAGCCTGGCGCTGGAGCCCCTCATCGGCTTTGCCGCGGCCACGGTGCCGTTCTTCGCCGAGCAGTCCAACGTACTGCTGGAGCTCAAGACCAAAAGCGACCACGTGGAGGGGCTGCTCGGCCTGGACCCCAGGGAGCGGGTGGTGGTCTCCTGGTCCATGAACCCGCAGGCCGTGATCGACGCCGACGAGGGCCTGACCGCCTCGTTGGAAGAGCGGCTCGCCGCCGCCTACCGCTGCCAGCAGGCCGGCTACAAGCTGGGTTTCCACTTCGATCCCATGATCGAGTACCCCGACTGGGAAGACGGCTACCGTGACGTGGTGCACCGACTGTTCACCCGGCTGGACCACCGGCGCATGGCCTGGGTCAGCATGGGCGTCCTGCGCACCACCCCTTCGCTGAAACGGGTGATGCGGCAACGCTTCCCAGCCACACGGATACTTTCCGGCGAGCAGGTCCCGTGTCCCGACGGCAAGATGCGCTATTTCCAGCCCTTGCGCGTGGCCATGTACCGCAAGATGCGCCAGTGGATACGCAACGCCGCCCCACTGGTCCCCATCTACCTCTGCATGGAAACCCGTGAGGTCTGGGACCAGGTCTTCGGCTACTTCCCGAGTTGCGGCAAGGAGTTGGGAAACGAACTGGCCGGGCGGCCTGATTTGCACCGCGGTCAATTGGATTCAAAGGCAATTTGGCAAGGGTAGGGGAACAGGTTCCACTTGGCGATTCTCCAACTCTCCAAGAACTTCCTTCGTGTACGAGAAGATATTGACCTGTCCCCCCTGACTCTGACATGTTTACCTCGTAACCCCGGATACGCCTCTGCCCATCGGTATGCGCCCGGGGTTCAGTTTTGCATGTCGCCTCCGTAGTCGCTATCCTGAACCGATGATCGGTAATTTCGTCAAGAAGGTCTTCGGCACGAAGAACGACCGGGAGATCAAGCGGCTGGCGCCGGTGGTGGAGCGGATCAACGGGCTGGAGCCGGAGTTCGAGAGACTGACCGACGCGGAGCTCGGGGAGAAGACCGATGAGTTCCGGCGTCGCCTGGAGGACGGCGAGACCCTGGACGATTTGCTCCCGGAGGCGTTCGCGGCGACCCGGGAGGCATCCCGGCGGACCATCGGCCTGCGCCATTTCGACGCCCAGTTGATGGGCGGGATGGTGCTCCACCAGGGCAAGATCGCCGAGATGAAGACCGGCGAGGGCAAGACGCTGGTGGCCACTCTGGCGTTCTACCTCAACGCGCTGACCGGCAAGGGCGTGCACCTGATCACGGTCAACGACTACCTGGCGCGGCGCGACGTCCAGTGGATGGGCCCGATCTACCACGCCCTGGGTCTGTCCGTGGCCTCCATCGTGCACGACGCCAGCTACCGGTTCGACCCCGCCTACGTCACCAAGGATTACCGCTACCTCAACCTGCGCGCGGTCTCGCGGCAGGACGCGTACGCCGCGGACATCACCTACGGCACCAACAACGAATTCGGCTTCGACTACCTGCGGGACAACATGAAGTTCTCGCTGGACGAATACGTCCAGCGGGAGCTCCACTTCGCGGTGGTGGACGAGGTGGACAACATCCTCATCGACGAGGCCAGGACCCCGCTCATCATCTCCGGACCCGCGGAGGAGTCCACCGACAAGTACTACAAGCTCAACCGCATCATCCCCAAGCTCCAGCGCGGCGCCGTGATCCAGGGCGACCCTTCCCAGGAGGACCGCGCGGCCGTGGAGGCGCAGGGCGACTACACCATCGACGAGAAGGCCAAGACCGTGTCCCTGACGGAGAGCGGCGTGGCCAAGGTGGAGCGGTTGCTGGGGGTCCACAACCTCTACGACCCGCGGCACATCGACACGCTGCACCACGTGAACCAGGCCCTCAAGGCCCACAACATCTTCAAGCGCGACGTGGACTACGTCATCAAAGAGGGCGAGGTGATCATCGTCGACGAGTTCACCGGCCGGCTCATGCCGGGCCGGCGGTGGTCGGACGGGCTGCACCAGGCGGTGGAGGCCAAGGAAGGGGTGCATATCCGGGAGGAGAACCAGACCCTCGCCACCATCACCATCCAGAACTATTTCCGCATGTACGGCAAGCTCGCGGGCATGACCGGGACCGCGGACACCGAGGCTCCCGAGTTCAAGAAGATCTACGACCTCGACGTGGTGGTGGTGCCTACCCATCGGCCCATGGTCCGGTTGGACCACGCCGACGTGGTGTACCGCACCGGACAGGAGAAGTACGAGGCGGTGGTGGAGGAGATCGCCGAGTGTCACGCCAAGGGCCAGCCCGTGCTGGTGGGCACGGTGTCGGTGGAGAAGTCGGAGCTTCTCTCCCAGATGCTCAAGAAGAAGAAGGTCAGGCACAACGTGCTCAACGCCGTGAACCACGAGGCGGAGGCTTCCATCATCGCCCAGGCGGGCCGGCTGGGCGCCGTCACCATCGCCACGAACATGGCCGGTCGGGGCACCGACATCCTGCTCGGCGGCAACCCGGAGTTCCTGTCCCGATCCGACATGGAGAACGAGTGGATCACCCGAGCCGCCAAGCTGCCGCTTCAGGGGGCCCAGCGGTACGAGGACGCGCTGCGGGAGTTGAAGGAAAAGTACGACGGGGAGATGCGGCTGGCGGAGGAGCGCTACAAGGCGGCGTCGAAGACTTACGAGACCCAGCGGAGCGAGGCGTTGCAGAGCTTCACCGAGATCCAGGGCCGTCTCATGGAGCTCTCGCCGTTCCGGGACCTCAGGAGTGAATACGAGCGAGTTTCCTCGGCCGAGCTCATCGATGCCCTGCACAGCTTCCGCGCCATCCCCGAGTCCTATATCGAGGTCAGGGAGAACCTCGATGCGGCCATCCTGGCTTGCGAGGACGTGGAGGAACCCGCGGCTCGGGGAGCGTTTCGCGAGGCCTGCGATGCCTTCGGCGGGTTCGTCGAACGCTGGCAGAACGCCGACGGCGAGCGGCAGCGCCTGCTCGAAGCCATCGACGACAGCCGGCGGCTGTACGAGCAGCGCCTGGAAGAGTACGAGTTCGTGGTCACCCGGTCCGCGGTCTCCAGGGGCGACCATGCGGCGCTGGTGACCGAGTTCGAGGCCAATCGAGCGGCCTTCGAGGAAGCCGAGGCGCATTGCGAGGCGCTGCGCATCCCCTACGAGAAGGAGACCCAGGCGGCCCACGAGGCTTACGAGTCCAGGCGCCAGGAATACGTTCAGGCGGTGGAGGAGGTGCGCGAGGAGCTCGAAAAGGCGCCGGAGGCGTACAGTCACCGCTACGACGAGATCCTCGACGGTTACCGGACCACGTCCACGGACGAACGGGAGAAGGTGGTGGCCGCGGGCGGACTCCACATCATCGGCACCGAGCGGCATGAGAGCCGCCGCATCGACAACCAGTTGCGGGGCCGCGCCGGGCGCCAGGGCGACCCCGGCGCCTCCCGGTTCTTCCTGTCGCTGGAAGACGACCTGATGCGGATCTTCGGCGCCGACCGCATGCAGGGGATCATGAACCGGCTGGGCATGGAGGAGGGGGTCCCCATCGAGCACGGGCTGGTGAGCCGGGCCATCGAGAACGCCCAGAAGAAGGTGGAGGCCCACAACTTCGACATCCGCAAGCATCTGCTGGAATACGACGACGTCATGAACAAGCAGCGCGAGGTGGTCTACGGCCAGCGCCGGGACGCGCTGGCGGGCGACAAGCTCAAGAGCGATGTGTTGGAGATGGCCACCCAGCTCGCCGAGGACACCGTGGACCGCTTCGTGGACAAGCAGGCGATGGCGTCGGAGTGGGACCTCGCGGGCCTCGCCGAGAGTGTCCGGGGCCGCTTCAACCTGCGGCCGGAGTTCACTCCCGAGGAGCTGGAGGTCATCACCGCGGAGGAGATCGAGGAGAAGGTCGTCAACCTGGTGAAGGACGGCTACGAGTCCAGGGAGGAGCGGCTGGGGGAGGAGCTGCTACGGCAGCTCGAGAAGATCATCATGCTCCAGACCATCGACGTGCTGTGGAAGGACCATCTCCTGAACATGGACCACCTCAAGGAGGGCATCGGCCTGCGCGGTTACGGCCAGAAGAATCCGCTTCACGAGTACCAGCGGGAAGGGTTCGAGATGTTCCAGAAAATGTCCGACCGGATTCAGGAGGACGTGGTCGGGAAGCTCTTCACGGTTGAGGTGGACCACGAGCGGACTGCCGCGGAGCTGGAAGAGATGGAAGCCCGGCAGGCGCCCCGGCAGATGATGCTGAGCCACGGGGACGGCGAGGGGCCGGAACGGGTCGCCACGGTAAGGCGCGACGGCGAGAAGGTGGGCCGCAACGCGCCCTGTCCCTGTGGCAGCGGCAAGAAGTACAAGCGATGCCACGGCAAGTGAAGTCCCCGCCGAGCGTACCCGGCTTTCGCTTCGCCGGGGTGGCCTGCGGCGTCAAGGAGAGCAACCGCAAGGACCTCGCGCTGATCGTCTCCGAACGCCCGGCCGCGGCGGCCGCGCTGTTCACCAAAAACCGCATCAAGAGCCCCACCGTGGTCTCGGGCAGGAAACGCGTGGCCCGGGGGCTCATCCAGGCCGTGGTGGCCAACAGCGGCAACGCCAACGCCTGCACCGGCCCCGGCGGGCTCCGGGATTCCGAGGCCATGTGCGCCGAGACCGCCCGGCGCCTGGGCATCGACGCGCAGCGGGTGCTGCCTTCCTCCACCGGCATCATCGGCGTCCCGCTCCCCATGGACAAGATCAAGCGGGGCATCGCCGTCGCCGCCGCGGCGCTGTCTCCGGATCGCCTGCAGGACGCCGTCGAAGCCATCATGACCACCGACAACGGGCCCAAGACCGCGGCTTCCCGGTGCCGCATCGGCGGTCGTGCCGTGCACGTCGCTGGCATGGCCAAGGGCGCCGGCATGATCGCCCCCAACATGGCCACGATGCTGTGCTACGTGCTCACGGATGCGGACGTCGCCCCGGCCGCGCTCCGGCCCATGATGCGCCGGGCCGCAGACCGAACGTTCCACGCCATTACCGTAGACGGCGACACCAGCACCAACGACACCCTGCTGTGCCTGGCCAACGGCGTCGCCGGCAACCCCCGGATCACCCGCGGGGGCGCCGGCGAGGAGCTGCTGGAGCGGGCGCTGACACGGGTGATGAAGGAACTCGCGCTCATGATCGTGGCCGACGGCGAGGGCGCCAAGAAGGTCGTGGAGATCCGCGTGGACGGCGCCCGGACCGTGGGCGAGGCCCGCAAGGTGGCCTTCACCGTGGCTGACTCGAAGCTGGTCAAGACCGCCTTCTTCGGCGAGGACCCCAACGTGGGCCGGCTCATGATGGCGGTGGGCAATGCCGGCGTGCCGGTGGTGGAGGAGACCGTTGACATAGCCCTGGGCGGGGTCCGGGTGGTGCGCCGGGGCGTGGCCGTCGGCACCCGCGAGGCGGCCGCCGCCAAGGTCATGCAGCGCCCGTCCTTCGCCGTCCGGATCAGCCTGGGCATGGGCGCCGCCCGCACGTCGGTGTGGACCTCGGACCTGGGCCACGAGTACGTCCGCATCAACTCCGACTACCGCACCTGACGGCCTTCGAGGAACGCGACGCCTGAGGAAGCATCGCAACGCCCCGCTTTTCGCGGGAACGACGGGAGATGAAGTGTCCGTCCGAGTCAGCCCTGAAGCTTCCGCCTCAGGATCTCGTTGACCATCCCGGGGTTGGCCTTGCCCCGGGTGGCCTTCATCACCTGACCCACCAGGAATCCGAAGACCTTTTCCTTGCCGGCCCGGAACTCGGCCACCTGGGCCTCGCAGGCCGACAGCACCTCGTCCACCGCGGTGTCCAGGGCGCTGCTGTCGGACACCTGCTCCAGGCCCTTCTCCTCCACGATGGCGTCCGGACCCTTGCCGGTTTCCAGCATGTCGGTGAAGACGGTTTTGGCCAGCTTGCCGCTGATGGCGCCCTCGTCCACCATTTGCACCATGCGGGCCAGGTCCGCGGCCTCCACCGGCCATCGCTCGATGCGTAGCGCGGCGTCGAGCTTGCGTTCCTTGAGCACCCGGAAGAGGTCTCCCATGAGCCAGTTGCCGATGGCCTTGGGGTTGGCGTGGGCTTGGACCGCAGCCTCGAAGTAGTCGGCCACGTCGCGCCGCTGGGTGAGGAGGTTCGCGTCGTAGGCGGACAGCCCGTATTGTTCCATGAAGCGGTCCCGGCGGTCTTGAGCCAGCTCGGGCAGGGTGGCGCGGATCTCCCCGATCCACTCGTCGTCGATGTCCAACGGCAGCAGGTCCGGGTCGGGAAAGTAGCGGTAGTCGTGGGCCGACTCCTTGGAGCGCATGGACCGGGTGACTTCCGCGTCCGGGTCCCACAGGCGGGTCTCCTGGGCCACCGTGCCCCCTTCCGACAGCACCCGTCCCTGACGCCCGATCTCGTATTCCAGCGCCTTCTCCACCGCCTTGAAGGAGTTGAGGTTCTTGATCTCCACCTTGACGCCCAACTCGTCGTCGCCCGCGGGCCGTAGCGAGACGTTGGCGTCGCAGCGGAAGCTGCCTTCCTCCATGTTGCCGTCGCACACCTCGATATACTCCAGGATCGACCGCAGGGTCCTCAGATAGTCCCCGGCCTCGCCCGGGCTGCGCATGTCGGGCTCGCTGACGATCTCCATGAGCGGGACGCCCGCCCGGTTCAGGTCCACCAGGCTGTGGTCGCCGCGCACGTCGTGGATGTTCTTGCCGGCATCCTCTTCCATGTGGATGCGGGTCAGCCGCACCCGTTTCGAGGCGCCGTCGCCGCTCACGTCCACGTGGCCCCCGGTGCACAGCGGCAGTTCGTACTGGCTGATCTGATAGCCCTTGGGAAGATCGGGATAGAAGTAGTTCTTCCGTGCCCAGCGGCTACTCCGGGCGATGGTGCAGTGGGTGGCCAGCCCGGTGCGGACGGTGTGTTCCACCACCTTGCGGTTCAGCACCGGAAGCACTCCCGGAAAGCCCATGCACACCGGGCAGGTGTTCCGGTTCGGCGCCTCGCCGAAGCGCGTGGAACAGCCGCAGAAGATCTTGGACTCGGTCAGGACCTGCGCGTGCACCTCCAGGCCGATGACCGGTTCGTAGCTCATGCCACGGCACGGGTAACAAAAAGGCGGGGGTTCCGCAATCGCGTTCCGGCGGGCCGCCGACTTCATCCGGCTAATCCGGCTATCTTGACGGCATTCGCCGTTTGTTGTTACGGATTCGGAATCATCCAGCGGCTTGAGGGGCGCGGCCCCGGCAAGGAGGAACCATGGCCAATCTTGGGGGAAAATACGCCATCGTCGGCGTGGGCGAGACACTGGTGGGCAAGCGGCCCGACGCCACCACCCACTCGCTGCATCTGGAGGCGATTCGGGAGTGTCTCAACGACGCGGGCGTCGGCGGCGCCGCGGTGGACGGGTTCGTCACCAACCAGCCCCTGAACGATGCCCACCGCAGCTACGCGGTGCGGCTGGCGCACATGGCCGGGATCACGCCGGTCTACGCCACGGACCTGGCCCTGGGGGGCGCCACGCCCATTGCCATGGTGCAGCACGCGGTCATGGCCATCGAGGCCGGCATGGCCACCTCGGTCCTGTGCGTCCACGCGCGCAAGCGCTCCACCGGGGATTCGACCCCGGGCTTCCCCATCCGCAGGGGGGACGAGCACTGGGAGCGGCCCTGGGGGCACTTCGCCGCGGCCGCCGGCCACGCGCTGGCGGCCCAGCGGCACATGTACGAGTTCGGCACCCGCAGCGAGGACCTGGCGGAGATCGCCGTCTCCACCCGCCGGCACGCTTCCCTGAACAGCAACGCCACCATGAAGAAGCCCATCACGGTGGAGGACCACCAGCAATCCCGCATGATCGTCGATCCGCTGCACCTGCTCGACTGCTCGCTGGAGTCCGACGGCGGCGGCGCCGTGCTGGTGACGAGCCTGGAACGCGCCGGGGACTTCCCCAAGCCGCCGGTGGTGATCCTCGGCATGGGACAGCACCATCCCCACTTCAGCCTGCTGGACGCGCCCACTCTCACGACCCTGGGAGGACGCAAGTCCTCGCGCATGGCCTATGACATGGCGGGACTGGAGCCCAGGGACATGGACTTCGCCGAGCTCTACGACTGCTTCACCATCACCGCCATGATCACCCTGGAAGACTACGGCTTCTGCGAGAAGGGCGAGGGCAAGGACTTCGTCAAGGACGGGCGCATCGGCATCGGCGGCGAGATCCCTCTCAATACCCACGGCGGGCTCCTGTCCCAGGCCCATCTGGAGGGCATGCTCCACCTCACCGAAGGCGCCAGGCAGCTTCGCGGCAACGAGGTCGAGCCCGAGCGGCAGGTGCCCGACGCCAAGGCCGGCATCATCAGCGGCCACGGCGGCAGCCTGGCCATGCACGCAACGTTGATCCTCGGGACGGCGTGAGGCGCGCGCGAACCCGGCGCCAAGGTCTCCAACCGAGGAAGTCTCCTGTGAGACTGTGTGGAACAGATTTCTCGACTCGTCCGAAGGATCGAAAAGGAGAGAAACTGTACATGAAACAGAAGATCACAACGACCGTGGAAGCCAAAGTCCTGCGCCGCGCCAAGCGGCAGGCCGCCGATGAGGGTCGGCCATTGAGCGACTTGATTCAGGATGCCCTGGACCATTACCTGACGGCAAAGATGCCGGCGCCGGACCGGCGCGAAGCGGCCTACAGGCAGTTTTGCGAACATCCGATGCGGATCTCGCCCCAACAGTTTCGTGAGATCCTCCAAGCCGATTAGGCAGGATGATCTGCTGAAGATGACTACGTCCCCGGTCTCCGGGTGTGCCAGTCCGTGGCCTGTTCGAACGTATAACCCAGGCGCAGGATCGTGGCTTCGTCGAAGGGCCGGCCGATGACCTGCATGCCGATGGGCAGTCCGGCGTGGTCGAAGCCGCAGGGCAATGACAGCGCGGGCAGTCCGGCGAGGTTCACGGAGATGGTGAGGATGTCCGAGAGGTACATCTGCAGCGGGTCGTGGGTCAACTCGTCGAGCTTGAAGGCGGTGGTGGGGCAGGTGGGGGTGACGATGGCGTCACACCCGCTCAGGACCGACTCCATATCCTGCTTGAGCAGCGTTCGTACCTTTTGCGCCTTGAGGTAGTAGGCGTCGTAGTACCCCGCGGAGAGCACGTAGGTGCCGAGCATGATTCGCCGTTTCATGACCCTCGCTTTGCTCTACTTTGCTCTAACAAGTGGATGATAGATGTGGCAGAAAAGGGCAGAAATGGAGAGTGTTTCAGTCGAAGACATCATGAACAATCCAAACCTGCTCGGGAGAAGGTCCCTCAACGAGGTTCAGGAACATCTCCAAAACCCACCCGGAAACTGGAAGGTCGAACGACTGGGGCGCGGTTCAAAGCAAGGTGAGGGCTGGGTATTGCGTGAATATGACGAGAACGGAAAGCACACGACCGGGCGCATGATCCGGTGGCATCCTGGCGGAGGCCATCATGGATCGGAGGCATACTGGCGTGTGAATGGATACTCGAACAAATCAAGAATCATTCCAGCGGGATCAGAATCGTAGAAAGGGCGTACGCGATGGCAAAGACAGACGCATTACAGAAACGGCTGTCAACCCTGTGGGACGCGGTGCTGAATCTCGCACTTCCTGCCAGCGAACAGCTAGCTATCCTGGAGGCGGCCGGAGACAAACGTGCAGTTGATGAATTGGCGTTGGATTACGATGACAGTTTCCGAGTCGTCAGCGAAGCACAGTCACAGAACCAACTGACGCCGGACGAGCTCTCGGCACTGAAATCCTTGGACCGGCAACTTGACCGGATGAGTGGCGAAGTGAATGCAGTGAACTGGACGACGGAGTCTCTCCAGGCTTCCGACTGCTGGAAAGAGGTTCGCAGGTTGGCGGCGGTTGCCTTGGCGACGCGACAGATTGCGAAAGTCAGAAGGTCGGCAGCTTGAGGACGCGAAGCGAAACCATCGTGTCATGCCACTCGCGCGCGTGCGGCCTTCATCTGAAGATGACTACGTCCCCGGTCTCCGCCTGTGCCAGTCCGTGGCCTGTTCGAACGCATAACCCAGGCGCAGGATCGTGGCTTCGTCGAAGGGCCGGCCGATGACCTGCATGCCGATGGGCAGTCCGGCGTGGTCGAAGCCGCAGGGCAATGACAGCGCGGGCAGTCCGGCGAGGTTCACGGAGATGGTGAGGATGTCCGAGAGGTACATCTGCAGCGGGTCGTGGGTCAACTCGTCGAGCTTGAAGGCGGTGGTGGGGCAGGTGGGGGTGACGATGGCGTCACACCCGCTCAGGACCGACTCCATATCCTGCTTGAGCAGCGTTCGTACCTTTTGCGCCTTGAGGTAGTAGGCGTCGTAGTACCCCGCGGAGAGCACGTAGGTGCCGAGCATGATTCGCCGTTTCACCTCGTGCCCGAAGCCCTGGGCGCGGCTCTTCATGTAGGTGGAGGTCAGGTCTTCGGCCTGGGCCCGGGGTCCGTAGCGCATGCCGTCGTAGCGGGCCAGGTTCGAGCTGGCCTCGGCCGCGGCGATGACGTAGTAGGCGGCCACGGCGTAGTCGTTCCGCGGCAACGATACCTCCGTCACCACGGCGCCGGCCTTCTCCATCTCGCCGATACCCTCCCGCACCGCCTGCTCCACCTCGGGCTGGAGCCCGGCCGCGAAGTATTCTCTGGGGACGCCGATGCGCAACCCCTTGACGCCGCCCGTCAGCGCCGCGGCGTAGTCGGGCGCCGGCACGTCCACCGAGGTGGAGTCCGCAGGGTCGTGGCCGGCGATGGCCTGGAGCACCAGCGCGCAGTCGGTGACGTCACGGGTCATGGGCCCCACTTGGTCGAGGGAGGAGGCATAGGCGACGACGCCGTACCGGCTTACCCGTCCATAGGTGGGCTTGAGCCCCACCACGCCGCAGAACGACGCCGGCTGTCGGATCGAACCGCCGGTGTCGGTGCCCAGCGCGGCGATGCACTGGCCGGCGGCCACTGCGGCCGCGGAACCTCCCGAGGAGCCGCCCGGCACATGGTCGAGGTCCCAGGGGTTGCGGGTGATGGAGAAGCTGGAGTTCTCGGTGGAGGAGCCCATGGCGAACTCGTCCATGTTGGTCTTGCCCAGCAGCACCGCCCCCGCTTCCTTGAGGCGCCTGACCGCGGTGCCGTCGTAGGGCGGCGTGAAACCTCCCAGGATCTTCGATGCGCAGGTGGTGGGCACGCCCTCGGTGAGGAACACGTCCTTGAGCGCCACGGGGATGCCCAGGAGCTTCGAGGACACGTCCCCGGCGGCGAGCCGCGCGTCCGCCCGGCGCGCGTCTTCCATGCCCTGGTCGCGGCACACCGCGAGGTAGGCCCCGAGGGTTCCGTCCGTGGCCTCGATGCGGTCGAACAGCGCTTCTGCCAGCTCGACTGCGCTCAGCTCGCGGCCGCGCAGCCGGTCGTGCAGCTCGTGAACGGTGAGGTCGTGCACCGTCATTCAATGATCTTCGGCACGCTGAGAAAGTCGTCATCCCGGGCCGGAGCGTTGCGCAGCAAGGCTTCGGTCCGGGGCTGGTTGACGGCGCGGTCCGGACGCAGGACGTTGACCACGTCAACGGCATGGGACATGGGCTCAACGCCGCTGGTGTCGAGCTCGTTGAGCTTGTCCATGTATTCGAGGATGCGGTCGAGTTGGCCGGTAAGCCGTTCCTGTTCGCCCGGGGTGAGGTCCAGACGGGCGAGGATGGCCACGTGCCGGACCTCTTCGCTGGTGATTTTCACGCCGATTTCTTATCATACGCCTCGAATGCCCGGCAAACGAACTCCCCTTGAGCCGTCCCGAACCGGCCATTTGCTCGGCCGCGAGTGCGCCGGGCCGGACGGCAACGACTACGAAACCGACGCCCATGCCCGCGGCTTCCGACGCATTGCCGGGGTGGACGAGGCCGGGCGGGGCCCGCTGGCGGGTCCGGTGGTGGCCGCGGCGGTGGTGTTCGAGCCGGGCGCCTTCAATCCCGACATCAAGGACTCGAAGCTCTTGAGTCCGAAGAAGCGCGAGCGCCTGGTTGACTGGATCGAGGAGCAGGCGGCTTCCTGGGCGGTAGGCGTTGCGGACTCACGGGAGATCGACGACCTCAATATCCTGCGGGCCAGCCTGCTGGCCATGGCCCGGGCGGTCAGGGGGCTGCGGGTCACGCCGGACTACCTCATGATCGACGGCCCCTACGGTATTCCCGCCGCCGCCCTGTTGGAGAACGGCGGGCAGTGGTCCGCGCGGCCGGCGCAGCGGGCCGTCAAGGGCGGCGACCGGTTGTGCTTCTCCATCGCCGCGGCGTCCATTGTAGCCAAGGTGGCGCGGGACCGCATGATGGTGGAGCTGGACGCCCTGTATCCGGAGTACGGGTTCGCCAGCCACAAGGGGTACGGCAGCCGCGGCCACGCCGCGGCCCTGGACCGATTCGGTCCGTGCCCCATCCACCGCCGTAGTTTCAGGCCGGTGAGGGAGTCCTGCAAGCAGTGGGCGCCGGGCGCCGGCCGGCTTGCCGGCCCCGCTCTTTGGTGCCAGAAATAGGGATGGGTGACGGGCGGAAGTCCCTGGGTAAAGCGGGAGAGGATCTCGCCGAGTGCTACCTGGAGCGGCAGGGTTACGCCATCGTCGAACGCAACTATCGGTGTCCGCTGGGCGAGATCGATTTGGTTGCTCTCAGCAAGCGCGTCGTGGTGTTCGTGGAGGTGAAGACCCGCAGGGTGGACACATCGGGCACGCCGCTGGAATCGGTCAACGCCGCCAAGCAGCGCCGGCTGAAGCGCGTCGCCCTTCACTATCTCAGCAAGCACCATCTGCATGACCGGGACGTCCAGTTCGACGTCGTGGGCATTTCCCTGCGTTCGGATCCGCCGGCAGTCCGCCACGTCCGTCATGCGTTTGATTTCTCCGAGCCGTAGGGCAGGCGGAGTGCACACGGGGGCCTGGCCCGACCCCCGGCTACCAAACGAGTCAGTACGCTATCGGAAGGGATGATGGATGATTGACGTCAGGATCTTGCGCGAGGACCCGGAGCGCGTGCGGGAGCGCATGGCGGCAAGAGGGACGGATATCGACTGGGAGACGGTCCTGGCCGTGGACCGGGAACGCCGCGAGACCCTCGCCCGGTGGGAGCGGCTCAAGGAGCGGAAGAACAAGCTCTCGGGGGAGATCGGCCGGCTCAAGAAGTCGGGCGGCGACGCCTCGGGACTGATGGAGCAGATCGGCGCCGTCAGCGCCGAGCTCGACGCGCTGGATCAGCCGTTGAGCGAGACCGAGCGCCGGTTCAGCGAGTCGATGCTCGATATCCCGAATCTCCCGGACCCGGCTGTGCCCGTGGGCGAGTCCGAGGCCGACAACCCGGTGGTGCGGCACTGGGGCGAGGCGCCGGCGTTCGGGTTCACCCCGAAGAACCACTGGGAGATCGGCGAGGCGCTGGGTATCCTGGACTTCACCCGGGGCGCCAAGCTCACGGGCGCACGCTTCACCCTCTACCGGCGGCAGGGCGCGCTTCTGGAGCGGGCACTGATCGGTTTCATGCTGGACCTCCAGACCCGTGAGCACGGCTACGAGGAGATCCTGCCGCCGTTCCTGGTGAACCGGGACACCATGACCGGCACCGGCCAGCTCCCAAAGTTCGAGGCGGACATGTTCCGCACCGTGGACCCCGACTACTTCCTCATCCCCACCGCGGAGGTGCCGCTCACCAACATCCACCGGGAAGAGGTCCTCGATCAAAGCGACCTGCCCCGAAACTACTGCGCCTACACGCCCTGTTTCCGCAGGGAAGCGGGCTCCTACGGCCAGGACATGCGCGGGCTGATCCGCCAGCACCAATTCAACAAGGTGGAGTTGGTGAAGATCGTCGAGCCGGAGCGCTCCTTCGAGGAACTGGAGAAGCTGACCCGCGATGCCGAAGCCGTGCTCCAGCGTCTGGGGCTGCACTACCGGGTGGTGGAGCTATGCACCGCGGACCTGGGCTTTTCCGCGGCCAAGACCTACGACATCGAGGTCTGGCTGCCGGGACAGGGAACCTACCGGGAGATCAGCTCCTGCTCCAACTGCACCGACTTCCAGGCCCGCCGCGCGGCCATCCGCTACCGCCCGGCGCCCAGGCAGCGGCCCCAACTCGTGCACACCCTCAACGGCTCCGGCCTCGCCGTCGGCCGCACCCTGGTAGCCATCCTGGAGAACGGCCAGCAGGAAGACGGCAGCGTCGCCGTCCCCGAGGCGTTGCGCCCGTACATGGGCGGGCTGGAGAGAATCGACTAGTTTTGGTGTCTCGGGAATCCATTTGGAGCGCGTCGGAAAACTCACTGTGGCAGCAATATGAGTCCACAACTAGTCCAAGATGTGGGGCCGTCCTGCTACTGCTCACCTTCGCTCCCGTCGGTATCGGTGTAGGCCTCATCCCCTACCGCGTCGTAATCATGGATATCTTCATCGAACGTATCTGTGTAGCCGGCGGATGTGAGCGCTTTCCGAAATGCATCGCGACCATCGCTCGATCTCTTGCTCATTGCCTTGTGGATCAGCTCAAGCATAGCTTGCCCTCGCTCCACAAATGACTCGGCGAACTGGTCTTTGCGCAGCAGGTCTGGTTGCAACCAATGTGTTCGCAGTACTTGATCCAGGTTCTCGATTTCCTCATCAAGTTTGGCAAGGTAACGCGAGGGGCTTTGACCGCCGATGATGCGGTTCGTCCTGGCATCTATAGGTGTCTTGTTGATAACAGAGTTGTACAACCCATCCGCTATCTTCCGTTTGGAGTCTGAGCACCACGCCACAGGAAAAATATGATGAATGTCGATATTTTCCGCATGCCAAGTGGCAAGAGACAGGCGCTTACCGGTCCGCCAATCGGTCGCGCCGTTTTTCATCTGAAGCGCGTAAAGACCCTTATAGGCGGCACTGTTCCTGGTGCGTAGAGAGATCAGCCGCTCGGGGTTAAAGCTCGCTTCCGTCACAAGCCTGGGTTCGGTCCCGTTTCGGACGTACTCGGCAACTTGTACCAGATCGAGGGAAAACTGGGTCTCGGTTCCACTACCATAAGCCTCGCTGAAAATACCCGACCAGTACCAGTCTTCCACTCTCTTCACTGCGTTTGCAGGCGTCAACTCTTTACCCAATTCTACATAAAGCGCAGCCAGTGGGACAAGTTGCGTGTTGTAAGGCACATCGTTTTTTGTAAACACAAATTGTCTGTTCAAGAACTTGGCTGCCTCCAGGAAACCTGTTTGTACCTTGTCTGCCCAGTCACGATAGTCCCGAAGGGACAGCTCGAGAAGATCGCGCTTCTTGCAACTGATGCCAGGTGCCTGGTCCCGAGAACTACCATTTTCAATAGCCTGCTTCCGGCGCTGTTGGCTCGTCAGCAGCGCAACGGCCTGCAGAAACTGTTCACCCTCGATGCCTTGCAAGACGCCGAATTGGGCATGCAGAAGGTCCCGCCTTTCGTTCCAGTCGTCGCGTAGAGAGAAATCCTCAGCAGCGAATATCGCGGTCACCAGTTCGAACGTGTTCAGGGTGACGCCGCCAGTATTGACCTTCTCAAAGATCGTGCAGACAGCTTCCTTCGGCACTTCTTTGTCGAGCCTGATAACCGGTAGTGAGTAGCCGGCATAGTTGGTCAGAACTTCATCTTTGAAGTCATTTCGAAAGGTAGCAACGTCACCTCCTGGATGCTCAATCGGGTATTTCCTTTGCCAGTGGTCATTGTATGCGAACAGCCAGTCCATGGGATCCATGAGACGTTCGGTTGGCATCATATGTTTCTCGTATTCCTGCTCGGGACTGGACAGGTCGAGAACGATTTCACGTCCGAAGTCTCCTCTCACCTTCTTGTCTTTGGGTACGCTGATGATTGCATCTTCGCGATCAACGTCAGGGTCCAGGGCCTTGACCATATCGATGTAGTACCGTCGCTCAATCCGACCTCCTCGGTTATCGTATGTTGCCACCGGGCCATCGTAACGCAGGGCTTGGTACAGTGACGTGAGTCGTTGCTGTCCATCCAGAAGGAAAGCCTCCGGATCAACGACAGTGTTGTCGGATACGCCTTCAACCGGACGACATTTGAATCTGATGTCACCTCCCGACTGGAGAGTCATGACGGCGCCGATAGGGAAGCCTCGGGAGATGCTGGCCAGTAGACCTCGAACGCGATCGTCGCCCCAGACCCAGCCTCGTTGGAAGTCAGGGAGCTGGATGCGGGCAGCTTCCACGTCATCAAGCAGTTTCTTCAATGGTATTGGATTGGTCTCGAACACTTGCCCGCTCCTTTGCAAAGAACTGTGTAATCATCGTTGGCCTTCCATCACCCTACCAAAAGCACTTGATGCTGTGTATCTTCTTGCTTGGCGCAATGTAAGCAGATGGCGCCGTTGATGGGTATGAGTCTTTCCGGCTACCGTAAGTGGGAGCAGGGGGAACGCCGCGTCAGCGGCCCGGCCGCCAACCTTTTGCGTATCATCGAAAAGGAACCGGAAGCCGTCAAACGCGCCTTGCTGTCGATGTGACGGCTATGGCGCGCCGGGACTCCTGGTTCCCCGAATTATCATGTGACAAATCCTTAACGGCCCGTGGTTCTTTCAGCCAGCCGTCGTCGCCGGCTGCATGAATCACCGCGCCAGTCCGCTTCGCCGTCAGGTCTCCCAGAGCGCACTGACGGGCATGGCGAACAATTTGGGGGCGGTCTGTTGAACCCGCTCGCCGTCGTGGAGAACGATGCCGCAGGCAAACCGTTGGCCCGCGGCTTCTTTCAGGCGGGCCAGTCCCTTGAAGTCGCCGGGGCGTACGGTCGCGCCTGCCTTGATCTCCACACCGACGATTTCGCCCGGCGACCGCTCCAGGACCAGATCGACCTCGACCTGGTCCTTGTCGCGGTAGTGGCTGAGGGCCGTCGCTTCTTCGCACAGGGCGGCGGCTTTCACAAGCTCGGAAAGGACAAAACATTCGAGGAGCGCCCCCACCTGCTGCCGGTCCCTGCCGATGGTCGCCGCATCCACTCCCCGGAGTGCGGCAAGCAGACCGGAATCCAGGAAATGAAGCTTCGGCTTCCTGACCAGCCGTTTCAGGTCGTTGCGATGCCACGCGCGAACGCGACGGATGAGAAACATGTGCTCGAACAGGTTCAGCCAGCGATCGACGGTCTTGCCGTCAACACCCAGCCGCGAACCGAACCCGGACAGGTTGAGCAACTGACCTGCGGACTCGGCTGCATGGTCGATGAGGCGCGTCATTTCATCGAGCTTTCCGATGGCGGCGATGTCGGATACATCACGTTGGGCCAGCGAGCGTGCATAGGATAGCAGCCAGTTCCGGCGCCGCGCGGGAACGGCCCGTGAAAGGGCTTCGGGGAAGCCGCCGGCGAGAACGCGTTCGGTCAGGGCGGCCGTCGGCCCGGTCTTCACGAGTTTCGGGAAATCTCCCGCAAAGGCTCGGTCCAGGAAACCGGGCAAGCCGGCTCCGGCGATTTCGGCTTGGGAAAAGGGCAGCAGTTCGACTGTCTCGACGCGGCCTGCCAACGAATCCGGAGAGATGGAGCCCTTGAAGAGATCCACCGAGCCGGTGATCAGGTAGCGGCCGGGCCGGGGGTCTTCATCCACCACTTGCTTGATTGCGAGGATGAGGCCCGGTGCGCGCTGGACCTCGTCGATCACCGCCGTCGGGTTGCCTCGCGTAAAGCCGATGGGATCGTCTTCGGCGAACCGTCTGTACTGGTCATCGTCCAACGTGATGAAAGGACGGCCGTGGTCATGGGCGATACGGCGAGCGAGCGTCGTCTTGCCTGATTGACGCGGTCCGACGATGGCGACAATGCGGGTGTCCGCCAGCGCAACGCGCACCCGTGCCTCTGCATGCCGGGGCACGTACTTCCCGGGGTATGGCGTCTCGTTCGGCATGAGTGCTCGTCCAATTCGGATTATAGTCTCGTCCAATTCGGAATATAACACCGGCCGATATGGAATGCACGTATCTGGAATCGATCCACCGAGGCCGGTCGTTCCCGGTATGACAGTGCATATCGTTAAGGATACAGTGGCGCACCGAGTCAGAATCGTTCCCGGTCCCGTTGGAACGGGCTTGGCCCGCCAGAGGAAGTGGTGATGAAATTCTCGTACACGCACCACATGCCCTATACCGGCATCGAAAAGGTGGGGCAGGATTGGCCGGTGGCCAACAAGCAGTTCCGCCCAGATGAAGGCATGCGGATCTTCCGCGCCGGGATCGACACCAAGGTCTTCGCCGAAGAATGCGGCTTCGACTGGATCGGCAACAACGAACACCACATGAGCCCCTACGGGCTGATGCCGAATCCCAACCTGATCGGCGTCTGTGTCGCGGAGCGCACCCGCAAGGCGATGATCCTGCAATCCGGGAACATCGTGCCCATTGTCAACCCGATCCGGGTAGCCGAGGAATATGCGATGCTGGACATGATATCCGGCGGTCGGCTGGTCGCCGGGTTCATGCGCGGCATTCCCCACGAATACGTTGCCTATACATGGTCGCCCCGGGATTCGACGGGACACCGGCCCATGAGGGTCTCGACGGCATGCCGGCGCTTGCGGACCTCGCCGGCGAGTTCGTGGATTCGTCGCCCCGGCTATTTCCGGCGAAGGCCGGGATCCGCGAGGGTGGTGTTCTGCCCCGGCGGCGCGTCGTCGAGCACCTCTTCGAGGGACGGTTTGGGGGTCCACTCTTCGGGCGGGCGCGCTTCGCCGTTCCAGTCCACCTGGTCGAGTCCCCAGAATATCTCCAGGCTGTGGCCGTCGGGGTCCCGGAACTCCACCGATACCTGACAGCCCGCCCGCCTCCGGCCATGGAAGTCGATGGCGACGCCGTTCTTTTCGAGATGTTCTCTGGCGCGGAAGACGTCGTCGATGGCGGGGACCTCGAACGCCAGGTGATGCAGCTCTCGACACCCGGAAGCCTCCCTGGCTTGGCCGACGAGGCCCAGACCATGGTGGTCCCGGTTGAAACGCATGAAGACCATCCGGCCTTCGACCATGCTGTCGGGATAGACGTCGGAAACCTTGAAGCCGAGCACCTGGGTGTAGAATCGAACGGAGACGTCGATGTCCCGGACCATCAGGACGGCGTGTCCCATGTTGCCGATGCGGAAGGGCATGTCAGCCGGCGGCTGAATGCCTTTCATCGCCCGGACCTCGGGGCCGTGCAGCCCCTCCAGATCAACTCTGCTTCGTTGAGCCATGCTTTGTTCCATCGCCGGTGTCCTCCATGATGACAAAGGTGTTCCCGAGCCGGTGAGATGACTTGATCTGCTTGTACGTATAGCTAATGAGCATGCTGCGGGCGAACGTGAGAAGCCGGATCGCGGCGGTGTTGCCGTGCCGGTGCGATTGTGACACGATCCGGCTATACTTCCTGACCGGTCTGCCCACGGCCGGATGGGTCGTGGCGGTCAGTCGTGGGCTGGAATCGTGGGAGGCTATCATGAACGCGATACCCCGTATCAGGTCGATAACGTTGGTTGCGGCTTTCACGGTGTTGCTTGCGACGGGCGCGGTTTCCGCGCAGACCGTCAAGATGGCGGTGCCGACGTTCCTGACCGGCGCCGGCGCGCCGGTCTTCGGTGTCCCGGCCAAGAACGGCGCGGAGCTGGTTGTCCGCGCCATCAACGAGGGCACGTTGCCGGCGCCCTATGACCGTGTCGGGCTGGCGGGTCGCAAGGTCGATCTGGTGGTGTACGATGAGTCCGGCGGCGGCACCAAACAGGTCACCGAGTTGCGCAACAAGGTACAGAAGGAGGGCGTCGAGGTCATCGTCGGCTATGTGTCGTCCGGCACCTGCGCCGCCACCGCCCGGGTGGCCGAGGAGCTCAGGGTCCTGACCCTGTTCACGATCTGCGGCACGCCGCGGGTCTTCGAAGAACTCGTGAAGGAGCCGAGGTATCTCTTCCGCATCATGAACCACGGCACCGCCAACAACGTGAGCGCAGCCCACTATGTCGCCACCCGACTCAGGGACAAGGCCAGGGACGGTTACATCGGCATCAACCAGAACTATGCCTGGGGCCAGGACGCCTGGCGCGATTTCCGTCTGGCCATGCAGACCCTGGCGCCGGACATCAAGCCGGCCAGGAAGCAGCAGTTCCCCAAGCTGTTCTCCGGCCAGTACGGATCCGAGATCTCGGCTCTGCTTCGCGCCGAGCAGAAGGTGGTCCACTCGAGCTTCTGGGGCGGCGACCTCGAGGCATTCATCGCCCAGGCCAGCGCCCGAGGGCTGTTCAAGCGAAAGACGTCCATCCTCGGGGTGGGCGAGACGGTTGCGTACCGGCTCGGCAGGAAGTTCCCGGAGGGGCAGCTCGTCGGCACCCGCGGGCCCTATGGGATGTACGCGGTAGGTATCGACACACCGCTCAACAACTGGTTCCAGAGCGAATACCGCAGGACCTACAAGCAGCAGCCTTCGGGGCCGTCCTATCAGTTCGCCCAGGGCGTCCTGGCGGCCAAGTACGCCTACGACAAGGCGATGAAGGCCAACGGCGGGAAGTTCCCGTCCACGGACCAGGTGATCGCGGCCCTTGAGGGCGCCACCTTCGAGGCCTTCACCACCCAGGTCAAGATGGCGCTCAGCAAAGGCCATCAGGCGGTCACCGAGGACCGCTGGGGCTTTACCGTCTGGGACGACGCCAAGGGCGAGATGGTGCTCAAGGACGTGGAGGTCTTCAAGGCGGAGTGCGTGAACCCGCCCGACGGGGTCGACGCAGTGGCCTGGCTCAAGGGTGGCATGAAGGGCGCCAAGTGCGACTGAGCGGCGCGCGGCCATAGCGTCTCCGTGACCCGGGCGCCGACGTGCCGGCGCCCGGGTCCAGCCTCATCCCCGTGCACGAAGGAACCGTTAACCGTTGGATCCCGAGCTCCTACTCATCATCCTCATCGACGGTCTCGTATACGGTTCGTACCTGTTCATGGTCGCAGTGGGTCTGACCGTCATTTGCGGCGTCCAGAAGCTCCTCAACGTCACCCACGGCTCGCTCTATGCCTTCGGCGCCTATCTGGCCGCCACGCTGCTGATCCTCTACGCCCGGTTGGAGTGGCCCCAATTCGGCGCCTTTGCGGTGATGCTGTTCGCCGCGCTCTTCCTCGGCGTCGTCTTCGGCATCATCATCGAGCGCGGCCTGCTCCGCCATCTCTATCACGAGGATGAGCACATCATCGTGCTGGCCACCTTTGCGGCGTTTCTGGTCCTCGAGGACGTGCTGCTGCTGATCTGGGGCACCGACCCCTATATCGCCGCGGAGCCCCTCGGGCTGCTTGGCCAGACGGAGATCGCCGGGCTTCCCTTCGACAACTACAGCCTGTCGATGGTGCTCCTGTCGGCCGTGGTTGCCGGCACGCTTTGGTACGGCCTCAACCGGACCACTTTCGGCAAGCTGCTGCTTGCGGTGATCCATGACCGGGAGCTGGCGCAAGCCATGGGGATCAACGTCAACCGGGTCTTTCTGTTGACCTTCATGGTGGGCTCGTTTCTGGGCGCGCTGGGCGGCGCCTACCAGGCGCCGGCGATCTCCGTCCAGCCCGGCATCGGCGTCGAGGTCATCGTGCTGGCCTTTGCCGTGGTGGTCATCGGCGGGATGGGCAGCATTCCCGGCGCCCTCATCGGCTCGGTGATCGTGGGCGTGGCCCGGGCGTTCGCGATCCACCAGGAGCCGGCCCTGGAGCTGTTCGTGATCTACATGATCATGGCGGCGGTCCTGATCGTCCGGCCGCAGGGGCTGTTCGCGCCCGCGAAGGCAAGACGGATATGACCTGGCGCCGGGACAAGACGCTCTGGGGTCTGACCATCGGACTCGCCGTCCTGTTGGCGCTCAACTTCATGGTGCCGGACTGGTTCCGTTCCATCCTTACGCTTTCCCTGGCCCGTGGGTCGGTGGCGCTGGGTCTCCTGGTGCTCTGGCGCTGCGGGCTGATCTCCTTCGGCCACGCCCTGTACTTCGGCTTCGGCGCCTACACCGTGGGGCTCCTGGGTCGATACCTGGGCGTCACCGACGCCTTCCTGACCATCGCCTGCGCGGTGCTGGCGGCCGGTCTTTTCTCCTTCGTGCTGGGGTTTCTGCTGCGGCAGTACAGAGGCATCTTCTTCGCCCTCCTGAACATGGCGTTCTCCATGATCCTCTACGGCGTCCTGGCCAAGCTCGAGGAACTGGGGTCCACCGATGGCATCAGCCTGGAGGCGACGACGTATCTTTGGTACGCGCCCCTGGGGGCCGAGAACAAGACCGCGCTGTTCATCTTCGCGGCGATCCTGACCTGGGGGGTGGCGGTCCTGGTGCACCTCTATCTGCGCTCGACCCTGGGCAACATGACCACCGCGGTGCGCGAGAACGAGATCCGCCTGGGTTACCTGGGCTATTCGGCCGAACGGGCGATCCACGCCAAATACGTCGTCTCCGGGCTCGTGGGCGGGTTCGGGGGCGCCATCGCCGCCCTCACCATCGGCCACGTGGATCCCGACTCCATGGTGTACTGGTCGGTGTCGGGGGACTTTGTCTTCATCACGATCCTCAGCGGCACCGGAAACGTCACCGCACCCTTCATCGGTGCGTTGATGTACGAGCTCATCCGCACCTATGCCTTCGACCAGTTCCCGGGCATCTGGCAGTTGATCATGGGCGGAACGCTGCTCGCCATCATCATGTTCCTGCCCAACGGCCTGTGGTCGCTGGTGGACCGGCGGCGCGGCAGGACCGGGACCGCCGCGGACGCGCTCCGGGCGAAGAAGGAAGAGGCATAGCCGGCCATGTCTGCGGTGCTGGAAGTCCACGATCTCGAGAAGTCCTTCGGCGCGGTGGTGGCCGCCCATGACATCGACGTCGTGGTGGAGGAGGGCGAGACCATCGGCGTCATCGGCGCCAACGGCGCGGGCAAGACCACCTTCGTCAACCTGGTTACCGGCCATCTCCCGCCCGGCCGCGGCACCGTGGAATTCATGGGCCGCAGCATTCTCGGCCTTTCGGTGCGCGCCATCGCGCGCATGGGGCTTTGCCGCTCCTTCCAGGTCCCTCAGGTCTTCCTCTCGGAAACCGTCTTCGACAACCTGATGATGGCCTTCGGGGTTGCGGAGGAGGACGGGGCGGGCCTCTTGACGCCGCTGAGGGCGGACCCGCGGGCGGACCGGGTGGAGGCTCATCTGGCCCGCTACCAGATCGCGGAATACCGCGACGTCACCGGCTCCGCCCTGCCCCAGGGCATACGCAAGCTCCTGGACATCGCCATGGCCACGGTGCGCAAGCCCAGGCTGCTCATGCTGGACGAGCCCACCAGCGGCATCAGCGCGGAGGAGAAGTTCGCCATCATGGACATCCTGATGCAGGCGTTGAAGGAAGAGCGCGCCACCGTGCTGCTCATCGAGCACGACATGGAGATCGTCGAGCGATATGTCGATCGTGTACTCGCCTTCTATCAGGGTCGGATCATCTGCGATGCGCCCACCACGCAGGCCCTGCGGGACGAAGGCGTCCGGGAATACGTGCTCGGCCGGGAACGCGCCGCCGCCCCGGAACCACCGTCGCCGCCGCCGAGGCGCTCCGGGTCCGGAGACGTCACGCTCGCCGTCAGCGACCTCGACGTGAGCATCAGCGCCGCCCCGATCCTGCGCGGCGTCCATCTCGACGTCCCGTCGGGATCCATGTGCGGCCTCATCGGGCGTAACGGCGCGGGCAAGACCACGTTCATGCGCGCGGTCATGGGGACGCTGTCGATCCTGCGCGGCAAGGTCCGGCTCGGCGACATCGACCTGACGGCGACCCCGGCCCATCGCCGTGCGCACATGGGCATCGGCTTCATGCCGGAGGACCGCCGGCTGGTTCCCGACCTGACCGCTGAGGAGAACATCCTGCTCCCCGTCTGGGCCACCGGCGCGGACAACGCACGCGACCGCCTTGAATGGATCTACGGCCTCATGCCCGAGGTCGCGGAGTTTCGGGACCGCGGGGCCACCACCCTTTCGGGCGGACAGCAGAAGTTCGTCGCCTTCGCCCGGGCGCTGATGTGCGGCACGCGGCTGTTGCTGCTGGACGAGCCCGGCGAAGGCATCGCCCCGATCTTCGCCCAGCGCATGGTGGAAATCCTGGACGACCTCAAGAAGGAGGGCGCCTCGGTGCTGGTGGCCGAGTCCAACGACGTCCACGTCGCCGGCCTGCTGGACCGGACCTTCGTCATCGAGCGCGGGAGTATCGTGGAGGGCGGGTAGCCTCGCGCCCGCTCCCGGACGGATTGCCAGGAGGACTTCAAATGGCTGCCGCCTCCTCCCCGGATGGCTTCCTGCTCTACGACGGCGAGTGCATGTACTGTCGGACGTATGCGCGGAAGTCCAGGTTCAGGACCCCCGCCGGAAAGCGCCTGCGGCTCATCGACGGCAGGAAGGCGCCCGAGCTCGTTGCCGAGCTGCGACGCGACGGATGCGACCTCGAGGACGGCATGGTGCTCGTGCTCGACGGGCGGCGTTACCAGGGCGCCGACGCAATGACCGTGCTCGGGTCCATGACCACCGGGACCGACGGGTTCAACCGGCTGGCGCGGTGGTTCGGGTCGAGCACCGGCCGGGTGCGGTTCTTCTATCCGTGGTTCCGCCGGTTGCGCCGAGCGGGCCTGTGGGTCACCGGCAAGTCGGGTTTCCGGGAGTGAGAGGCGCCATCGAGTTTCCCCGCCCACCGATCAGGCAGTCCTCGCCCCTGCCGTCTCCATCGGCGCCGGCGCCGGTTTCTCCTGGGGCCTCCGGAGCTTCAGCAGCCACACCATAACTACCAAACCCAGGTACATGAGGCCGATCATGATGAAGAGTTCGTGGTAGGCCTGGGTGACGCCTTCTCTCAGCAGGCCGTATCCGAGGAGAGACTGGGCCCGTTCCTCCAGGGCAATCCCGTATTGACCGGCTTGCTGGAGCAGGGCGCGGAGCTGGACCATCACGTCGTCGCGAAGGGTCTCGGTAAGGCGGGCGCCGAGTTGCGGAGTCATGGCCTCGACCTTGTAGAAGATGTGGCGTTCGAGGAGGAAGCTCAGGGTGGCGATGCCGAAGGCCTCGCCCAGGCCCCGGCTGAGTCCCAGGATGCCGCTGCCCATGCGCGACTGGCCCTCCGGCAGGGCGCCCAGGGCGATGGAGTTCAGGGGCGCGTTGATGGTGGACTGCCCGATGCTCTTGAGCACGACCAGGAAATAGATCAGTCCCACGCCGGTCCAGATGGTGATGGTGGAGAGCCCGAAGAGCGTCACGGTGAGGAGCGCCAGCCCCGACACCAGCAGCACCCGCGGCCCGAACCGGTCCGAGAGCATGCCGGCGAAGGGGGACACCACGCCCACGGCAACGGCCGCGGGAAGCATGAAGATGCCTGCCTGCAGCGGCGTGTAGTGAAGCGCCTTCTGCAGGAACAGGTTGAGGATGAAGCTCGTGCCGCGGAAGCCCATGACCCGGATCAGCACGATGACGTTGGACAGGCTGAAGTTGAGGCTCTTGAAGTAACGGATCTGGACGTAGGGGTGCTCGGCGCGGAGCTCGGCGAAGATGAACAGGGCGATGAGCAGTGCGCCGGAGCCGAACAGGGACAGTATCCGCTGGCTGGTCCAACCCGCCTCCTGTCCCTGAGTCAGACCCAGCAGCAGGGTGACGAGTCCACCGGTCAGCGTGAGGAACCCGAGCAGGTCGAAGGTCGGGGGCCTGTGGGACGAAGACCTCCGGGGGAGGATGAAGGCGGCCGCCACGATGGCGAGGGTGATGGTCGGAAGCGGCAGGTAGAAGATCGTGCGCCAGCTTATGTACTGCGCCAGATAACCTCCCAACGGCGGGCCGAAAAAGGGTCCCAGCGACCAGCCCGTCATGAACAGTCCCATGGCCAGACCGCGTTCGTTGCGGGGGAAGGCCTCGTACATGATGGACATGGACACGCCGATGAGCGGGCCCACGCCCACGCCCTGGACGATGCGGAAGAAGATGAGCGAGTTGACGTCCCAGGCGATGGAGCACAGGAACGAACCCAGCGCGAAGGTGGCCGCGCTCAGCATGAACAGGTTGCGGTCGCCGATGCGCTGCCCCAGCCAGCCCACGCAGGGGATGAGCACGGTGCGGGTGATCATGAACGCGATCAGCACCCACTGGATGCGGTCCAGGGACGTGCCCAGCGACGACATCATGGCCGGTATGGCGATGTCGATGCCGGTGATGCCGAGCCCGACGCCGATCATCCCCAGCGACAGGGTGATGGAGATGGGCCACTTTTGGGCTGGGTCGTAGATCTGGACGGTGGGCGCCGCGGGGCTCATGGTTTGGCGGGCCGGCCGCTGGCGTGCAGTCCGTCCTGCTGCGCTTCCGGCTTCTCGATCCGCACCACCGCGAGCATGCCCACCCGAAGGATGCCGTCGGTGTTCTCCACCGCGATCTTCACCGGCAGCTTCTGCGTGGACTTGATGAAAACGCCGGTCAGTTTGTGAGGTGAGAAGAGGGAGAACTCGGAGGTGGTGGCGCCCCCCACGTCCACGACCTCGCCGTCGAACTGAACGCCGGGATACGAATCGAGCTTCACCGTGGCCTTGTTGCCCGGCTTGACGAAGCGGATCTCGGTCTCATCCACGTTGGCCTCCACCCAGTAACGGGTCGAGTCCACCACCATGAAAACGGGTTGGCCCGGCTGCACGAACTCCCCCCGGTGGGAGTTCTTCTGCACCACCACGCCCTTCACCGGACTGCGCAAGGTCATCAGCCCCAGCCGGAATTCGAGCTCCTGCAACTCCGCCTCGGCCTCCCGCACCCTTGCCTTCTTCGCCAGCCGGTCGGCTTCCGCGATCTCGCGTTGCTGCCCGTCGCTTGTCCGGCCCAGCTCCCGCTCGACCTGCAGGACCTGACTCCGGGCGTGGTCCACCGCGGCCTTGTGCTGCTCGATGCGGATCAGGGTCTCCCGCTTGTCCAGTTCCACCATGATCTCGCCGGGCTCGACCCGGTCCCCCTCGTCCTTCAGCAGGGCGCTGATCCTGCCGGGCGCTTCGGTGCTGATGGTGACGATGTCGGCCTTGACCCGGGCGTCGTCCGTGGCGACGTAGCCCAGCGACGACCACACCCAGAAACCGAAAACGGACGTAGCAAGCAGCATGAGAACCGCGGTTCCCACGAGCCATTTCTTCTTGCTCGATTCCGTTGTGGCCATAACCGTCGGTGTCTGTCGCGCGCGGGCGGTGAGGGCTAGTGTGCCACGGCACTGGCGGCAATGCCACAGGGCATCCGACTGTCCGTCGGGGCGCGGAGGGTTTGAAACCCGCGGCTACGAGAGCCCGTAGAAGCGCTTGGCGTTGTCGTACAGGATCTTCTTCTTGAGCCCCTCGGACAGGTCGGGGCGTTCCAGGAACTCGGGGATGTCGGTGCCGAATTCCCCCACCGCCTTCTCGTGGGGGAAGTCCGATGGGTACATCAGGGCGTCCTCGCCGAACTCCCGCGCCACCACGTCGAGGATTTTCTCGTCCAGTTCGCAGGTGACGAAGACGTTGCCTTCCTTCATGGTCTCGCTGGGCAGCTTCTTCAGCGGGAAGTGCTTGCGCTTGCGGTCCACGTGGAACTTGTCGTCCATGCGGTCCATCATGTACGGGATCCAGCCGGCGCCGGCCTCCAGATAGCCCACCCGGAGCTTCGGGAAGAGCTCGAACACGCCGTCGAGCACCATGCTGGCGAGCTGGATCATCTGGGCGATGGGGTGCTCCAGGGTGTGGATCATGGACATGGTCTTGAGGTAGTCGAACCCGAGTCCCTGGCTCGGGGCGCCGTGGATGGCCAGCGGGCAGTCCAGCCGTTGCGCCTCCTCGTAGAGGGGGTGGAAATCGGCGTGCCCGAATCCCTTGTTGAACACGTTGACCGCGGGCAGCAGCCCCCCCACCATTCCCTGCTCGGTGACGGCGTGGCGCAGCTCGACGACGGCCTGCGGCACGTCGTGTACCGGGAGCATCGCCACCCCTTTGAGGCGCGGGTTGGTCCGGGTGTACTTGTCGTGGAACCAGTTGTTGTAGGCCCGGGCCAGCGCGCAGGCCCAGTCGGAATCCTGGATCAGGCCGAAGGCCAGACCGGCGGTGGGATACAGGACCGCGGCGTCGATGCCCGCCCCGTCGATGAACTCGGTCCAGCTTTCGGGTGAGGTCTGGGTGGCTTTCCTGAGCCCCTTGACCGCGCCCCGGGGCCAGCCGTCCAACGACGGGAACAGCGTGAACACCTTGTGCCGGCGGTGTCCCTCGTACGGGCCTTCGAAGTAATCCTCGATCTCGTCGTTCTCTTCGAGGATGTGTCCGTCGGCGTCGATGATCGGAACCCTGTCCATGGATCGCCCCTCCTCTCCTGCTCCGAATGCCTACTCCAGTTGCGACAACGTGTCAAAGCGTCTCCTTGACATTGCGGGAGAGTCTTTCTAACTGTTCGCAATGGACGGCTGCGTCCGTCGTCCCGCGTTCGGTCCGGAAACCGTACAAGAGGAGTGAATGTGAGCCTCAAACTTGGAATTACCATCCCCACCTATACCTGGCCGGACATGGATTACCGGATGGCGCACACCGTGGTGCAGGAGTACGCCAAACGGACGGAGGAACTGGGGTTCGAGTCCTTGACCGTGTGGGACCATCTGACGGACGCCCCCGGTCTTTACGGCGGCTCCTGGATGGATCCCCTCATCTGCCTCTCGGCCGCGGCGGCGTGCACCGAACGTATCAAGCTGGGCACCCACATCCTCGTGGTGCCGTTGCGGCATCCGGTGCTCCTGGCCAAGGAGATCGCGACGCTGGATTACATTTCGGGCGGACGCTTCTTCTTCGGCGTGGGGCCGGGATGGAGCAAGCCCGAGTTCGACGCCATGGGCATAGACCTGCGGGAGAGGGGGCGCCGCACCGACGAGATCCTCGATGCGGTCAAGCTGCTGTTGACCGAGAAGAACGTTTCCTTCGAGGGGGAGTTCTTCCGGTTCGACGACGTCACCATCGACCCCATGCCTCCCCGGTATCCGGAAGTCTGGGTCGCCGGGGGCTCGCGCATTCCCGACAAGCTGTCGCCCGACAAGCCCTACATGGTGAAGACCGTGATGCGGCGCATCGCCAAACACGCCGACGTCTTTACCTGCCGGGCCTCGGGAAAGCTCGAGTGGGTCAAGCGTGATTTCGAGACGGTCAGCGAGTTCCTCCGGTCCGTCGGCCGGGATCCCGCCACCCTGGGCTTCGCCCACGTGCAGGCCATTTACGTGGTGGACACCCAGGACTCCGAGGAGGCGTTGCGGATTCAGCAGCCCCACATCGAGCGCATGATGGGAAGCAACCGAAGCTGGGATCACCTGCAGGAGTGCTACATGGTCGGCAGCGTGGACCAGATCGTGGCAAAGCTTAAGATACTGGAGAACGCGGGCATGGAACACGTGACCCTGCAGCCCGCGGCGCCGGACATCGAGCAGGTGGAGCTGATTGCCGGGAAGATCAAGCCGCATTTCGCGTAGCGTGCTCACTTCTCCGTCGTTCCGGGTCAAGCCCGGAATGACGGAAGGCGAGGCGCCGCGGCCTGGGACGGGAGAGTTGAACGTGCGTACCTTGAATTTGACGCTTGTTGACGCCGGCGGAGGCCGGTCGGACCTGGAGTTCCCGGTAGCGCGGATCCTGGACGCGGGGTTCACGGGCCGGAACCAAGCCGGGGCCATGAAACACGTGGAGGAGCTCAGGGCCCACGGCGTGGCCGCGCCGGACCGCATTCCCGCCTACTACGCGGTGACCCGGGAAATGATCACTACCGATGACGAGATCGAGGTGCTGGGCGATACCACCTCGGGCGAGGTGGAGGCGGTATTCCTGTTCAAGGGGGATCAGGTCTACCTCGGAGTCGGCAGCGATCACACGGACCGGGAGCTGGAAAAGGACAGCATTCCCAAGTCCAAGGTGATCTGTCCCAAGGTGGTCTGCGGCCAGGTGTGGAAGCTCGCGGACGTGAAGCCGCACTGGGACCGGATGAAGCTCCGGAGCTGGGTGGAGCTCGACGGCGAGCGCACCCTGTACCAGGAGGGTTCGCTGGCCGACTTCCTGCCCGTCGATGACTTTCTCCGCGGCGTGAAGGCCGTGGTCCGGGACGGTTCACTGGACGGCATGGTGCTGTACATGGGGACCATGCCGACCCTGGGCAAGGAGCTGCTGTTCTCGTCCACCTTCGAGGGCCGCCTTTCCGACGACGTGCTTGGGCGGGAGCTGTCGTTCCGCTACCGCATCCGCCCGATGGAGTGGCTGACGTAGACTCCGGCATCCGAGGTATGCAGTGACAGAGGATCGAGACCGGCGCCTTCGCGTCGCATCCATCCAGATGGGCATGGACGATGGCGGCAAGGCCGCCAACCTGCGGCGCGCCGCGGCCCTCATCGACGGCGTGGAAGGGGCCGACCTCATCCTCCTGCCGGAGATCTGGAACGTCGGCTATTTCGCCTTCGACGCCTATGGGGCCGAAAGCGAGGGCCTGTCGGGTCCCACGGTGTCGATGCTGCGGGAGAAGGCCGCGGCCAAGGGCTGCTTTCTCTTCGGCGGCAGCATCGTCGAGGCGGACGGCGGCGCCTGCTACAACACGAGCGTCCTCATCGACCGGCAGGGCGGCATCGCCGGGACCTACCGCAAGATCCATCTCTTCGGGTACCAGTCCGAGGAGGCGCGGCTCTTGACACCGGGCGAGGCGCCGACGGTGGTGGACACCGAACTGGGAAAGTTCGGGCTGTCTACCTGCTATGACCTGCGGTTCCCCGAGTTGTACCGCTGGATGGCCGTCATGGGAGCCGAGGTCTTCCTGGTGGCTTCGGCCTGGCCGTATCCCCGGCTTGAGGCCTGGCTCCTCCTGAACCGCGTCCGGGCGCTGGAGAACCAGGTCTTTCTGGTGTCCAGCAACTGTACCGGCAGCAACCGGGGCAAGGCCTTCGTCGGGCACAGCACGGTGGCCGATCCGTGGGGAACGCCGTTGGCGGCCGGGGGCGACGGCGAGTGCGTCGTGCGGGCGGAGTTGGATCTGGCCCAGGTCCCGAAGGTCCGGTCCGTCTTCCCGGCGTTCAACGACCGGGTGCTCATCGACTAAGTGGACGATCAGACTCGGGTTCAAAGGGAGGAAAGAGATGCCGAAGGAAGAAAGAGAGTTTTTCGATACCGACACCATCGGCTGGCGCCCGGTGGGCGCCGGCTCGGGCGCCGCGGCCGAAGGGATCACGGAAAAGATCTTGAGCGAGGACAAGGACACCGGGGATTACGCCCGCATGGTCAACTTCGCGGCCGGTGTGGAGACCACCGAGACCATCGAGCACGACTTCTGGGAAGAGGTCATCATCATCGAGGGCAGCCTGATCGACACCCGGCTCAACCAGGAGTTCACCAAGGGCATGTACGGCTGCCGCCCGCCGGGCATGAAGCACGGGCCCTACAAGAGCCCCAACGGCTGCATCACCTTCGAGCTGCGCTACTACAGGAAGTAGTCCGCCCGAACACGGCCAGATGGCGCATTTCACCACCGTCGGCCGATCCATCCGCCGCGCTGAAGGGGTGGAGAAGGTCACCGGGAAGGCGCGCTTCACGGGTGACCTGGACTTTCCCGGGCTGCTGGAGGGCAGGGTTCTCCGCAGTCCGTTTCCCCACGCCCTGATCGAAAGCATCGACGTACGCGAGGCCGAGGCTCTCCCGGGGGTGCACGGCGTTCTCACGCGGGAGTCCGTCAGGGACATCGATCCCTACTACGGACACTGCCTGCGGGACCGGCCACTCATCGCCACCGAACGGGTACGCTACGTCGGCGAGCCGGTGGCGGCGGTGGCGGCCGAGTCCGGCGACGTCGCCGACGAGGCGCTGTCCCGGGTGCGTGTGCGCTACCGGGAGCTTCCGGCCGCGGCCACCCTGGACGAGGCCCTGGCGCCGGAGACGCCGGTGCTGCACGACGCCAACGCGTTGGCCGGGGAATACCACGAACTGGCCGCCCTGGAGGAGGAAGCGCCGCGGAACGTTTGCCACCACGAGCGGCTCGCGTCCGGCGACGTCGGGACGGCGTTCGAGGAAGCCGACGCGGTCTTCGAGGACACCTTCGAGTTCCCGATGATCTGTCACTACTCCCTCGAGCCTCACACCGCGGTGGCCCGGTTCGAGGGTGACGAGATCGCTCTGTGGACCTCCTCGGCCCACCCGTTCCTCATCCGCGCCGAACTCGCCCGGATGTTCAGGGTGCCGATGCCCAAAGTGCGGGTGACGGTGCCCTACGTCGGCGGCGCCTTCGGCGGCAAGTCCTACTTCAAGATCGAGCCCCTGGCGGTGGCGTTGGCCCGGACCGCGGGAGGGCGTCCCGTCCGTCTGGCCCAGAGCGCATCCGAGTCCATGCTCACCATACGGCGCCATTCGGCCCGTTGCCGGGTGAAGACCGGGGTCCGGCGGGACGGCGCCGTGGTGGCGCGGGAAGCGCAAGTCCATCTGGACACCGGCGCCTATGCCGACAACGGCCCGCGGGTGGCCAAGCGCGTGGCGACGCGGATCCACGGGCCTTACCGGATTCCCCATTACCGCATCGACGTCTACGCGGTGTACACCAACACCGCGCCCGCGGGCTCCATGCGCTCCATCGGCGGACCCCAGGCGATCTTCCCGCTGGAGTCCCACATGGACGACGTCGCCCGGGGTCTGGAGCTCGACCCGCTGGCGTTCCGCCTCAAGAACCTGCTGCGCCGCAACGAACCCTTGAAGCCCGGCGCCAAGCCCATGGACGCGGACCTGCACATGGACCTGCGCAAGGTGGCCTCCATGGTGGGCTGGGACGAGGTCGAGGATCCGCCGGCAGACAACCTGGGCATCGCCGTGGGGGTCACGGACTCGGAGGCCATGCCCGTATCCACGGCCATCCTGCGTCTTCTGAGCGACGGCAGCGTGGTGCTCATGGCCGGGAGCACGGAAGTGGGGCAGGGGGCCAGGACCGTCCTGAGCCAAGTGGCGGCCGAGGCGCTTCACCTTCCGCCGGAACGGATCGTCATGCGCGCCACGGACACTGACGTGACGCCGTTCGACCGCTCCACCGGCGCCAGCCGCTCCACCACGGTCATGGGCACCGCGGTCAAGTTCGCCGCGGAGGATCTCCTGGAGCAGGTGCGGCAGGCTGCGGCCGAGGTCATGGGTTGTGAGCCGGGCGACGTGACCTTCGAGGACGGGTGGGCCGAGGCCGGCGGGCAACGCATGGACTACGGCGCGGTGGTGCAGGCGTTTTTCGGCATGCCCGGGGGCGAGTTCATCGGGCGCGGTTACGTGCGCGCCGGCGGCGGGATCCCCGCGCAGTTCCCGGTGTTCTGGGAGACCGGCATGGGCGCCGCTTCGGTGACCGTGGACGAAGAGACGGGCGAGGTGCGCGTGCCCCGGTACGCCAGCGTTGCGGATGTGGGCAAGGCCATCAACCGGCTCCAGGCCGAGGCCCAGGACGAGGGCGCGGCCATGATGGGCATGGGCCACACCCTGTGCGAAAGCCTGCTCTACGACCGCGGACAGCCCCTCAACCCCAACCTCATCGACTACCGGGTGCCGGCTTTCACGGATATGCCGCGCCGGTTCGAGGTGGCGTTGATGGAGAACGCCGACGGCCCGGGCCCCTGGGGCGCCAAGGGCATGGGCGAGTCCGGCATCGTGGCGGTGGCGCCGGCCGTGGCCAACGCCGTTGCCCGGGCCACCGGAGTACGCATCCGGGAACTGCCGCTCACCCCGGAGCGGGTCTGGAGGGCCCTCAACGGCAAGGGTTGAGGAGCCGGGCTTCGCCAGCGGGTGCGCGGGAGTCTGTTCCGTGAGCCCGTTCGAGTAAGCAGGAATCTACGGCCTTTTGCCACGATTCGCATACCCGGACAGGCTCCTGGTCACGGGTGGGTTTCAAACCCCGCCCCTGCAACCGGTCTCGGGAGATCAAGATGAAATTCGGTATCCAGCTCAACCCGCAGGTTTCCATCGACAAGCCGCCCCAAACCCTCCTGCCCACCCTGGTGGAGCAGGTCCGGGCAGCCGACGACGCCGGCTTCGAAGCCATCTCCATGGGTCAGCACTACAACATCCCCGGCTTTCAGAGACTGCATCAGGTGCCGCTCCTGGGACGGCTCTGCGCCGAGGCCCGGCAGGCCGGCCTGGGCACGGCCACCACGCTCCTGGGCCTCCACGATCCGGTGGTGACTGCCAAGGAACTCGCCACCATCGACGTCATGAACGAGGGGCGCTCGTTCTTCTCCTTCGGGCTCGGCTACCGGCAACAGGAGCTGGATGCCTTCAACCTCACGAAGAAGCAACGGTTCGACCGTTTCGTGGAAGGGGTGGAGATCGTCCGGCGGCTATGGACCGAGGAGCACGTGTCGTTTTCCGGCAAGGCGTTCCGGTTGAAGGACGTGACCATTGCCCCCCGGCCGCTGCAGCAGCCGCGTCCGCCCATATGGATCGCGGCCAACGGCGACAAGGGAGTCCGGCGCGCCGCCCGCATCGGCGACGGCTGGCTGGTGGGACCCCATTCGGCCATCGAGGAGCTGCGGGACCAGGCGGTGCTGTTCCGCAAGGCGTGGGCCGATACCGGCAAACCCGGCGCCGGCGCCATCGTCATGGTCCGGGAATGCTTCGTCGCCCCCACCCGGGAGGAGGCCGTGGCCAAGGCTCGCCCGTGCCTCGACAAGCTCTACCGCGACGTCTACGTCAAGTGGGGCCAGGACGAAGCCATGGGCAACCCCGACGAGCTCACCTGGGACTTCGACCGCCTGGCCCGCCACCGCTTCATCCTGGGGTCGCCGGAAGACTGCATCGAAGAGATCCGTTCCTACGAGGAGTCCATCAAGCCGGAGTTGCTGTTGCTGCGTTTCGACTGGACCCCGGGTCTGAAGCAGAAGGACATATTGCACGCCATGGAACTGTTCGGGGCGGCGGTGCTGCCGCACGTGTGACGGTGAGCGGACCCGGTGTCCGAAGTGGAGCGTAAGACGTTAAGGCTGACGGACCTCTCTGACTTCTCCGTCCGACGACAGCACAAATGTGCGGCCTTCAAAGAGACTGTACATGACCCTTGCAACATGATCTTCGCCGCGAGAGATCATCTCCTCCACATGTGTGACGATCCGTGACTTGAAGCGAAGGCCCTTGATGGGAAGATCGACTCGCATGTCGGGGATGGACAGGAACGTTCCGTCCTCATATTCCAAAGAGTGAATTCGTTCTTTGCCTTCGTTGTTCCCCGAGCGAGTCGCCTCGTCACGAGTTATGTCCCTGACGGACTTTGATCTACCGTCCGGGAAGCGCACGAAAATGTCTGTGCTCCATGCGCCTCCTTGGAGGCCGGATGGATCCGTGCCTTCGGGCAGGACAAACTCATGGCCGTAGATTTCCGGCATCTCGACATGCATGCGGATGTGGATGTTCTCTATTCTGCCGTCCCAATCGTCGGGCAACGGCCTTCGCAACTCGACCAGGCTGATGTTCTCGGACTTGGCGACCTTGCGGGCATCGGGCGTGAAGCCAGCCTTCGAAACGATGACGCCCTTTTCGATGCCAGCGTCTTTGAGAATGAAAGCGAGATTCGTGATTGGAGTTTTGTCTACCTTTTTGTTCCAGTGCTTGCACTCGATTGCGGTCTTGTAGCAATGGATGCCGTCGCTGTGGGACGTGAGGAGGTCGATCTGATGCGCAGAACCTGACTTCCCCGGTACTTTGCAGGAAGGCCCCGAACAGACCACTTCAACGCCGGAAGCGCGTCCAAGCGTACGGTAAATGTGCTCTACGACTTTCTCGTAGGTTCTCCACTCTAGCTCATCATCTGCCATGTCTCGTTGCTCCTGCGAGAACCATTTAACTCGGATGCCAGCCTAATCCCCGTCGTCCAGTCTGTGTGCGTTCCTTTCGCATCATCCCGCGGCCAAGCTAGAATTGAAGGAGGCAAACAGCCTCTCCCTTGTGCAGTGCCGGCACCGGGGTAAACACCTTGGGTATGACCACAACGGCGCCTTGGTTCCCTTGACGCTGCCGAGTCGAGTCGAGCTTGTGGACGACCACGCCCCGTGCGTATCTACGCGCCGTTACGCCCCGCTGCCCGTTTGAAAAGTCGTACTCTGGCCGGAGCGTATCGTCGTCAGGCGGCTCGTTGGTTTTAGCCTTCTTCATATTGCACCCTTTCCTGTCGCGTCGCGCGTCTTGCACTGATGATGCGTGTTCGAGGCGGACGCTCCACATGGCTCACGACGAGCAACTGTTGGCTGTCCGACATTCCCAGCACGACGTAGCGCTGTTCGCCGTGGGAGTGATCCGGATCTTGCAGCAGAATGGCCAAAGGATCCTCGAATACGCTCAGTGCCTCGTCGAAGGAAACGCCATGATCTCGCTGGTTCGTCCGAGCTTTGGCCTCGTCCCACTCGAATTCGTAGCCCACAGTCGCACCATACGCCAACTCGCGCCGGAGGCCAACCGTCGGTGCTGTCGGCGGCTACATCCCGCCGGGCGAGGACCACCGCCCGGCGCGAAGTCCCGCTGTCCCGCCTGCCTCTGCTCGCCGGTTCCGCTCTCGTCGCCAGTCCGGGGATGCCGTCGGGTGGAACGGATCAGCTCCATGGTTCACCCGCCCCTCCACCGGTTTGACCACAACAGGAAGGCGTGATAACCGCGACTCTGGCGGCATGATCAACGTTGAAATACACTTTATTTCGGTCGCCATCCTGTCCAAGAAAGAAGGACCACCTCAGTTTCAGTATAGTAGGCGCCGTACAGACAGGCGCCAAGTGAGTTTGTTTGCGCTTTGCTGGCCTTGACCTGTTCGTCGGCGCCGGTAGAAGCGTCAAGGGAGGAGGCGCAAATGCCGCAAGAGATTCGGTTGTGGGAAGTAGCCCCGAAGGAAGCCCCCGTGGAATTGACCCACAGTAGTGTCAACTTGGAGGAAGACTTGGAGGGTTGGCTGGAAAGCGACATTTCCATGCTTGATCCCGACCTGTTGGTTATCGGGCGGCAAGTGCCAACCGGGCTCAAGACGAAGATCGATCTCCTTTGTATCGATCGAGAAGGTTCTCTGGTGGTGGTCGAGCTCAAGAAAGGGCTAACCCCGCGTGAGGTAACGGCCCAAGCCTTGGACTACGCTTCGTGGGTGAAGGACCTGGAGGTCGAGCAAATCGAGAAAATAGCGTCCGAATACGGCAAGAGTGACGGTTGGCTGGAGGATCAATTTCGGGAAAGGTTCGATGTAGAGTTGCCGGAGACCTTGAACGAAGACCATCGTTCTCTGGTCGTCGCCGAGTCCATAGACGATAGTACCGAGCGGATCGTCACCTATCTGGCGGATCTGGGCGTGCATATCAACGTGGCCACGGTGCAGCATTTCAAAGACCGGGACGGACGGGAGTTGCTAGCCCAAGTGTTCCTGGTGGAGCCGGAAAAGGCCAAGGAGACGTTCAGGTCCAAGCGAAGGACCGCATTCGGGATTGGTAAACTCCTCGAGATGGCCAATGATAATGATATCGGACATTTGTTCGAGCGTCTCAGGGACCGTGTCCGTGGAGTACGCGTAATTCCCCAACGCGACGCGGTGTTGTACGTCCGCAAAACTCATGAGAATAAGCACCTGACGATGCTCAAAGTCTACGCACATCGCTCCGAGAACGGGGGAATGAGATTTATCGCCCACGCTACTCGTTTCTACGAACACCTGAGAATCGACTTGGGTGCACTGAAATCTCTGTTGCCGACGAACGCTCGGGAAACCACCTATGTGCGGGGGTGGGGTGGGAGTTCTGACGAGGAGCAGGCGACCGCTGTAAGCCTGGAGGGCGACTTCCAGACGGTGGAGGAAGTGGACAAGTTCGTTGAGGGCCTACGGCAGGCTATTAATTCCCCAACTGACGACACCTGACTTCGGCTGGAGCATGCCGCTACAGCTTCAGCCGTCAAGATGGAATAGGCGCGTAGCGTTGCCACTGCGGATAAGTTTCTTGTCGGTCTCGGAGATGTCGCGGTTGACGGCCAGCAGTTGCACGTCGTGGAACTTCATGCTGCCGCCCGGGTCGTCGTGGGGATAGTCGGTGGCGAACAACGGGAAGATTGCGTGCGGGTTCACGGTCTCAGGTCGTTCTCGTCGAACGGGATGGGCTTGATGACGGGTTTGACCTGGTCGCCATCCTTCTCCACCGTGATCCAGTTCAGGCAGTTCTCGTCGTCTCTCTCGGGATAGTCCTCGCGGGTGTGCTGGCCGCGGGATTCCTTGCGTTCCAGGGCGCAGCGGGCCACCATCTCGCCGACCCAGGACAGGTTCGAGCATTCGAGGGACTTGATGAGGTCGCGGACGTTGTCTGTCTTGAGCCGGGGGACCTTTTCGCCGCGGATCTCCTGGAAACGCTCCAGTCCGGCGGTCAACCCGCGCTCGTTCCGCACGACGCCGGTGCTCTCCCAGGCGATCTCCTTGATTTCCTGTTGCACTTCGGTGGGGTCCAGCCCCTCGTCGCCCTTGAAGGCTTCGATCCTTGCGACCTCCGCGGCGGTCTCCGCCGGGTCCACCTCGCCCAACTCTGCGTCCGCCGCGTAAATGGCGGCGAACTTGCCTGACCGGGCGCCCAGCGCGAACGCGCTGGCGATGGCGTTGCCGGAGAGGCGGTTGGAGCCGTGGGTTCCGGTGGCTGATTCTCCCGACGCATAGAGACCCTCTACTCCGGGGACCGCGCACTGCTCGTTGATGTCGAGCCCGCCCAGGAAGGTGTGCAGCGCCGGCACCCACTCGAACCGGTCGGAGCGGCAGTTGACACCGGCCTTGCCGAGTTTGGGGGAGTACTCGAAGCTGATCTCGTCATCCCACTTCTCATCCGGGATGAAAGACGGGTCCAGGTACACCGGGCCTCGCCCTTCGAGCATTTCCTTGTAGGTGGCGCCTACCAGGATGGCGCGGGTGGTGCCCTCAAGCCGCTCCGGGTCGTATTTCTCCAGGAACCGCTCGCCCTGCGAGTTGAAGAATCGCCCGCCCTTGCTGGTGAAAGGGGACAGGCCGGCCATGGAGATGGCCTCGCCGCCAGGGGCGGGGATCAGCGTGAACTCCAGGAACTCGAGGTTGGCCAGGGGCGCGCCGATTTCGAAGGCCGCAACGTAGGCGTCGCCGGTGGTCAGGAAGTTGGCGCTGGTGTACTTCTGGATGGCGATGGCGCTGCCCCCGGCCAGCACCACGGCCCGGGCGCGGTAGGCCTGGTAGGCGCCGGTCTGGACGTTGATGCCGAAGGCTCCGGTGACCCGGCCGTTCTGCCGCAGCAGCTTCGTGATCATGGTCCACTGGCGCACCTGGACCTCGCGGTTGAAGACCTCTTTCCGCAGCGAGCCCAGCATCCCCACGCTGCCGCCCACCGGCGGGCAACTGCGCGCGTACGAGCTGCCCAGACGTTTCTCCTGATAGAACTTCTGACCGTCGGGCGTCTTCCTGAAGTGCAGCCCCATCTCCTCCAGCTCGATGACCCGGTCGGTGACCTCGTTGACGATGGCCCGGACGATCTTCTGGTTGGGGATGAAGTCGCCGCCGACGATGGTGTCCCTGAAGTGCATCTCCTTGCTGTCGCGGGGGTCGGCGTGGCCGAAGGCCGCCTGCGGGACCCCGCCGGAGGTAGGGCTCGAGCCGCTTCGCCCGAGCCGTCCCTTGTCCACCAGCACCACGTCCATGTTGCGCTTGGACGCCTCCAGCGCCGCCATGCAGGCAGCCAGGCCGCCGCCGATGATGAGAACGTCGCAGTCGGTGGTCTGGATGGAGTCGGTCATGTGTCTGCTCAGGAGCTTGCGGCCGCGGCGCGCTTCTTCTTGGGCCGCAGCACCACCTCGATGGCGTCTTCGGGACAGACGAGCTCGCACAGGAAGCAGTTGACGCAGTACTTGTTGCCGAAGGGAAAGACCTTGTCCTTCTTGTTGGTGAAGCGGAAGACGTCAGCGCCGCAGTCGTAGACGCAGATGCCGCAGCCGTCGCATTTGTGGGGGTCAACCTTTATCACGCGCAACTCCCTCGGGCGAAAGTCGGATCCCGTGTTCCATGATGCGCGGTTCAAGGCCAAAATGCTTCGTTGACAGCGCGTCGCGCCCTTTGGTATGGCGTTGCTCAACTGCAACTCGGCACTGCACACTGGAATGCTGAGACATACGGGGGCTACCTATAGCGGAAATCACCGGGTAAAGCCAGATTGAAGGGCGAACACCACAAGGGAGAGGAGCGACGGATCATGAGAGCAATCGATCGACGCACGTTTCTCAAGGGCATGGGAGTTGCCGGCGGCGCCGTTGTCGGCTTCAACGCGCTTCGTCCATTCGCCGTCGGCGCGGACGGCAGCGTCCTGCAATACGGGTTGGCCGCGGCCGACGTCCGCCGCCTGGACCCCATGGGCGGCCCCAACTCGACGGACAAGACCGTGCTGGAGCACATCTACCGTGGCCTCGTGCGGCCAATGCCGGGGGAGGTGAACGCCGAGCGGTTCCAGCCGGACCTGGCGGAGAACTGGGAGCACTCCAGCGATCTCAAGGCCTGGACTTTCAAGCTGAGGCAGGGCGTGGAGTTCCACGGTGGCTTCGGAGAGTTCACCGCCGACGATGTGGAGTTCTCGCTGAACCGCGCCCGAAACAAGAAGACCAGCATCTACCACAAGTTCTACCGGGAGTTCGACGACGTCAAGGCGTTGGACAAGCACACCGTCCGCATCACCCTGAAGACGCCCCAGACCCGGATCGCCCTGCTGCCGAATCTGCTCGGCTGGCAGGCGGGAATGATCATGAGCCGGAAGGCCGCGGAGAAACTAGGCGACAAGCTCAAGACCCATCCCATCGGCACCGGTCCGTTCGCGTTCAAGGAGCACGTCCCCCAGGAGCGGCTGGTGCTGGTGCGCAATGACCAATACCACCTGGGTAAGCCCGGCATCGGCGGGATCGACTTCCGCTTCCTGCCGGACGCCAGCAGCCGGAATCTCGCGTTCAAGGCCGGCGAGCTTCACATCATCGAGTTGACGCGGGAACAGCGCGCCATCAACCAGGTGAAGGGTCCGGACGTCGTCATCGAATCGTTCGGGCCGTCCACGGTCGTGAAGCTGCACATGGACCGGAAGCGCAAGCCGCTGGACGACCTCAGGGTGCGCAAGGCCATCGCCCATTCCATCAACCGGGACGCGCTCGTGCGCTTCATCGGCCCGGACGTGGCCTCGTCGCTCTATAGCGTGATACCGCCCACGTTCGTCGGCGCCCTCGAGGATGTCCCGGCGGAGCTTCGCTACGACTACAACCCGGAAAAGGCGAAGCAGCTCCTGGCCGACGCCGGCATGCCCAAGGGCTTCAACCTCAACCCGGTCTTCATCAGCGAGAAGCCCATGTTCCGGCGCGCCGCCGAGGTGTTGCAGAACCAGATGGCGCAGGTGGGAATCGGCGTCAACCTGAGCGTGATCGCCCATCCCGCCTGGCACAAGAAGAACGACGAGGGAAGCAACCCCCTGGTGCTGCGGGCGGCCACACGCTTCCCCACCGCGAATTTCATCCTGGAGGAGTTCTTCGCCAAGGGCGCCAAAAGGAACTTCTCGCATTTCAACGGGGCGGATGCGGACATCCAGCAGGCCAAGAAGGAGACGGACCCGCAGGTCCAGAAGAAATTGTGGGGCGACGCACAGACCAAGATCCTGGAGGACCTGGCGGCGCTCCCGACCCACGAGATCAAGAACGTCTATGCGCGGAAGTCCGGCGTCGAGCTCGGGTTCAAGCTGGAGTCGGACCTGTGCATCTGCGTGCCGTTGAAGTGGGACGCCCGGCTGATGTAGCGGCTTTCCATGGAAAACGACGCATACGTCACCTACCACGGCAACGCCGAGGCCGACCGCGAGATCGCGCGACGGAGCGTGCTCTTCATCGACAACGAGACCGCGGCGCAGGTCCTCACCATGGAGGACACCATCGAAGCCGTCGAGGAATCCTATCGGGAGTACGGGTTGGGCCGGGCCACGGCCACCCGTGCGACCCACTCCGTGCCTCGGCCGGGCGGAGACGGCTGGTACACTTGGGACCCCATGGCCTCGGCGCTCCCGAAGCTGGGAGCGCTGGCGGTCCGCATGAAGTCCGACATCCTTCCGCCGGGCGGGGCGCAGGTCAAGAAATACTGCGTGGCGCCGGGCAAGTTCTGCGGCCTCATCCTGCTTTTCAGCACCGACGACGGTGCGCCCCTGGCCATCATGAACGACGGCCACATCCAGCACATGAGGGTGGGGGCCGCCGGCGCCATCAGCGTCAAACACATGGCCCGTGAGGACGCCGCCGTCCTGGGCCTCTTCGGCACGGCCGGGATGGCCACGGCGCACGCACTGGCCATCACCAAGGTCCGGACCATCCGCAAGATCCTCGTGTACAGTCCCAACCCGGAGCACCGCGCGGCTTTTGCCGACCGCACGAGCCGCAACCTGGAAGTTCCGGTGACCGCGGTGGACACGCCGCGCCGGGTGATGGAGGGCGCCGACATCGTCGCCGCCTGCACCAACTCGCTGGCGCCGGTGGTCAAGGGGGATTGG